>NZ_ML178712.1:0-202500 GCF_004360145.1 Aliiroseovarius marinus
GCGGCGCTACCGTGGTCCAATATTGCGCCGCCCTTTATAAAGTGCAGCTGATCACCTTCGATATGACCAGACAGATCATATTTAAGCCAAAGCGAGCATTTCCAATCGGAAAGCAATGTAGAAATCATAGGTGATCACTGCACTTCAAGCGCGTCACGAACTAGGGCAGTTTTTACATGCAAAAGGTCACCCCAAGTGTAAATTTCACCTTATTGAGTGGCTGAGAACAGATATCCCACCCCGCGAACGGTTCGGAAGTAGTCAACGTCACATTTATGTGCCGCAAACTTCGCACGGAGGCGACTGACGATGCCATCTATCGCACGATCGTATCCAGCCCATTCACCCCCTCTTAACTTAATGACAATCTGTTCTCTCGAAAGGATTTTGTCCTGATGGTTCAGAAAGATCTCCAAGACATCAAACTCTGTCTTTGTTAGAACAACCTCTTCTTCGTCTGGATTCAAAAATCGCCTCTTCTGTGTATCGACTTTCCAGCCATCAAACTCAAAAAAAGTATCTTTCTTTTGAGCCTCTAAAGGGGCAACCGACCTTTCCAAACGCCTGAGCAAACTCTGGATGCGAGCAATAAATTCAGAGATCCTGTACGGTTTTTCAACATAGTCATCAGCGCCAATTTCCAGAGCCAGAACTTTGTCGACTTCACTGTGGTGACCGGAAAGCACCATTATGCCTGCATTGGTCCCAGCGCGAGCAATTCGGATCACCTCATTGCCATGTCCATCGGGCAAACTGAGATCCACGACCATCAGGTCATACGAACGAATGTCCTGAAGAGATCGGAACTGATTAATCGTCCTGACAGCTTTCACCCGAAAGCCATATCGCTCGAGAACTTCTGCCAACTCTTCTGCTACCGGAACATCGTCTTCTACCAGAAGAATGCTTTGCATTTAATACTCCATCCTCAAGTGCGTGTATGCCGTTCGCAACGACAACTGCCGAATGAAAATTGCCTAACAAACGGCTTCAACAAACTCCACGCTATCCGCAAAGTTTGCACACAACTCGCACAATTCTTCACGTAAAATACACCTATACTGATGGTTCGGTGCAAGTCCCAAAAGGATTGGATCGCCCACTTCAGAACGCAAATCCACATCCTAGGAGCAGATCGTTTGTCATCTCTATCTAATCAGCAGTCTTTCGCTGGGACCGGTTCTGAAACGTCTCCGTTAGGAGAAAAGTGGGAAAGAATTGGCTGGCAAATAGCTCTAACGCTTTTCTATACCTCGTTGGCCGTGCTCGGGAACATCGTGAACATTGACCTGTTCTTTGGAGTCAATTTTTTATTTGGAACGATATTCGTTTGGCTCTGCTGGATATTCCTAGGGCCAATTTCTGCACTTTTCACAGCGATAACTGCCGCGTACTACACTGTGCTTCTTTGGGGGCACTACTACGCATTTGGAATTTTTATTCTTGAGTTTCTCTTCATAGCCACGCTGCTTCGGCGTGAAAGAGATACATCCAAGATAGCGCTCGGGTTAGTTGCTTACTGGCTGCTATTGGGAGCACCATTATCATACGCAGCTTATAGTCATGGCTTAGATCTACCTCAGAGCACGTGGATGATTGTCGTGTCCAAACAAGTTCTGAATAGCCTGCTGAATGTATGCGCCGCGATTTTTCTATTCAATGCGTTTGCCAAGAAACCTCAATGCAGGATTTCCAAAAGGACTCGCGAAGTGGGTATTCACGTTCAATCCCCTTCTTATTCAGCGCTGATTCAGTCCTCTATTATCCTGTTGATTTTAGTATCCACTGGCCTCGCAGAGCTATTTGCCATTCGTAAGTCATTTGATCTTCGCATTGCCGCGACCCACGCCGAGGTGACAAGGGCAGCATCAGCCCTCAGAGCGAATGGGCTGCCTTTTCTGGCCAAGGAAACACGGTATTGGGCAATGCATCATGATCACCCCTACGCAGTCCAACCGAGCACCAAGGCTAGTCGTAAGGGGGTCATCGAAACCTATGCACCGATCGGATTGTACAAGCTTTCAGACACAAACAAATTAGTACGCATCGCAGGCGCGCCTCTGGACGCTTTGAACCAAAGGGCTAGAGAGCTTGTTTTAACCCGCCCCAAGGATGGAAATGACACAACCCAGATACTCGATTGCTCCAAAGGCACAATGCTTGTCGCCATTCGTGGCTCGTCGCCTAGCCAAGACTATTTTTCGTTGTGGCCGTTAGAAGTATTGAGCGTTCTAACTGCGGGGGCCGAAGATGAAGATATCATGCTATCGTGTGGTGCAAGCAGCGCGCCATCAGACGGGGAATTTAAAATCTGGACGACTAGAGACACCAGCGCCGATATACCCGCGCTTCGATCCTGGCTTGCGGGAACAGCCCAAACTTCATTTGCGATCAGTGAAACACCAAAAATCGCTCTGACAGTATCGATGGGAATTCGCAATTCCGTAGTGGAATTTCACGCCGAATACGCACAAGTTATTCTCCGGCTTTCCATAATCGCAATGGCCTTGATTTGCCTCGTTTACTTTCTTGGAATTAGATTGAATCTCTGGCTCGACCGCTTTGCCCGAGAGACTGAGAACTTCGTCAGAACCGGCGAAATCAGCCAACGCGCGCTATCTGCGCGTTTCCAAGAAGATCGCCGTACGGTGCAGTGGGTGAAAAGGCTGGATACCCTCATAAAGGAGAAGGAAAGGTCGGAACTGCTTGCCATCCGTAATTTCAATGCTGTGATCCAAAACTCCAAAGTTCCAATTTTTGCAACTGATCAATCCGGCAACATCTGCGTTTGGAACTCAATGATGCAAGAATTGACCGGTTTCAGCTTACGGGAAGTGAAAGGCAAAAAAATTCTAGGTCTCATTGATGCAAGCGATAGCTCACCAGAAGACTTAGCCGTTTTGTTTGGTGAAATCGCCCCCAATAGCGCCTCACACAGATTTTCGTTTTCTTTGATCACCAAAGATGGAAGGCAGCTATACCTTCAGACAGGTAGGACGTTTTTGCACGACGTTTCCACTGCGGTTCAAAGAGGTGTTACTTCTCGCTCCGGTT
The DNA here is from genome assembly GCF_004360145.1 of Aliiroseovarius marinus. Lineage (GTDB taxonomy): Bacteria > Pseudomonadota > Alphaproteobacteria > Rhodobacterales > Rhodobacteraceae > Aliiroseovarius > Aliiroseovarius marinus. Next base: position 3,055 of record NZ_ML178712.1, read on the forward strand.
TAGCCCAGAACAGAAACTACTTTGTGGCTCAAGATATTACAGAAGCGAAGGTTGCGCAGGCTAATATCCTAAATGCTGCTCGCCTTACCGCACTGGGCGAGATGGCCGCGACATTTGCTCATGAGCTGAACCAGCCTCTAAACGCAATTGCATTAGCTTCTGGGAACGGAATGGCGGAATTACATCAGGCTAAACCCAACCTCGCTTCCATCAACAAAAAATTTGAACGCATTGAAGATCAAGCGATCAGGGCTGGCGAGGTAATTCAAACCATTCGTCAGTTTGTATTGCATCGCGATCAACTCAAAACCACGACGTTCGACATACTTGAAATCTTAGATAACGCGCTCGAATCGACGAAGGAATCAATGCGGGTCAACTCCGTCAAACTCAACATTTCACAACCCTGTCAAAACGCGACAGTCGAAGGGAATGCACTCATGCTTGAGCAATCAATCTTGGCAATATTGATCAACGCGCAACAGGCTGTCTGCGGCAATGCATCAGATAACCGTGAGATCAATATCGAGTGCAGTTACAATGTATGCGCCACCTGTGAACGACAGTGTCACAGCCGCTTCGAGGAGGAGGATTCTCTCAGCGCGCGCAAAGCAATCATGATCAAGTTTGCCGACAATGGACCTGGCATTCCCGAGCGCATCCTTCATGAGGTATTTGAACCGTTCGTGACCTCCAAACCCGAAGAGGAAGGCACCGGAATTGGACTCTACATGGCCAAAACAGCTGTTGAAGCTATGCAGGGAAGCATTCGGGCGAAAAATACAGAAACGGGGGCAGAGATAATGATTTGCCTTCCGCTGAAATAGTAACCAGTTGAAAGTTAGGAGCCATAGTAATGGTAACCGTAGTTTATGTAGATGATGAAACGGTCATCTGTGATGAAGTCAGGGACGCACTGAGCTATCTACCCTGCAACGCCCATGTCTTTGACGACTCCCATGATTGCTGGGAGTTTCTCGAGAAATGTGATGGTAAAGTTGATGTACTGATCGCAGACCTCACGATGCCAAAGCTTAATGGCGCAGAGCTGATACAGCTTTGCCTCGCTAGCTTTGGAGGCTCAATTAAATATATTCTGGTCTCTGGAAGAATGGAGACAAGGGAAAGCATCAGACGGATCTTACCGAATTTAGATCGGGTCATGTCCAAGCCGATCAAGACCGAGAGTGTCCTGTCTTTTGTGTATGAGTGATCCGGTTCATGCTTCACCGAAAGGAAGCATGAATGACTATTTCGAAAGAACTGCTGGACGAACTTCTGCAAGGCGTTGAGCGCCCGGAAGACCTGCTTGGCGAAGCCGGGCTGATGAAAGAGCTGAAGATCAAGCTCATGGAGCGGATGCTAGGCGCAGAACTGACCGCACATCTAGGCTACGAGGAAGGCAAGGACGCGCCTTCGGGCCAGACCAGCCGCCGCAATGGCACCTCAAGCAAGGTTCTGAAGGGTCAGGACGGGGAAATGCCACTGGCGATCCCACGAGACCGTGAGGGCAGCTTCGAGCCGGAACTGGTGAAGAAAGGCCAGACCCGGGTCGACGGCATGGATGACAAGATCGTTGGGCTCTATGCCGCCGGGTTGAGCGTCCGTGACATCCGCGCCCATCTTGAAGAGGTCTATGGCCTGAAAGTCTCCCCCGATCTGATCAGCCGCGTTACTGATGCGGTGCTGGACGAAGTCCGTGAATGGCAAAGCCGTGCGCTGGACCGGATGTATCCCATCGTGATCTTCGATGCGTTACGGGTGAAGATCCGCGATGCCGACAGCCGGACGGTTAAAAACAAGGCCGTTTACGTGGCCCTGGGCGTCACCCGTGACGGCAGCCGCGAGGTTCTGGGCCTGTGGATTGCCGAGAACGAGGGCGCGAAGTTCTGGCTGTCTGTGATGAACGAGCTCAAGAACCGCGGCATGCAGGACATTTTGATTGCCGTTGTTGATGGGCTCAAAGGCTTCCCCGACGCGATCACCGCCGCCTTCCCGGATGCTATGGTTCAAACCTGCATCGTACACTTGGTGCGCCATTCCCTGAACTTCTGCTCATGGAAGGATCGCAAGGCCGTGGCCGCCGATCTGCGCCGGATTTACAGTGCCCCGACCGCCGAGGCGGCAGAGGCTGAGCTGGATGCTTTTGAGGAAAAATGGGCCGGGAAATACGCCTCAATCGCCCCGGCTTGGCGCAGGGCATGGGCTGAGGTGGTCCCGTTCTTCGCCTTCGATCCGGCGATCCGCAAGATCATTTACACCACGAATGCCATAGAAAGCCTGAACCGCGTGATCCGCAAGTCGATCAAGACGCGAGGCTCGTTCCCAACCGATGAGGCCGCAACAAAGCTGATCTATCTGGCGATACGGAACTTTGAAAAAGATGGCCGAAATGTCCGGGAATGGTTTGCAGCGCGCAATCAGTTCGCCATAATGTTCGGCGAGCGCTTCGACGCTTGAGTATCTGAAACCGCATGGACCGGCGCAGATACACAGAGTTTAGGACACTCCCTCAAGACCGCTGAGTTCGCCAAAATAGTTGAAGCTGCCTCCTGACTAAAAGACCACACCAAGAGGCAGCTTCTTACGAAGAGATGAAGCGGCATGGAACAATGCTTCATCTCTTCCACCCTTTTGCTTTCGCGTTTTTTTATACCCGCGAGTGGTGGCGAAAGTTCAAGGGCCGGGGAACACTGCCGTTTTTAAAATGTCTGAAATCTGAACCTAGTTTTCGGTTGGCGCGCAAAGCAATTCCAAGCGCGGCGTCAAGCTCGCTAGGGGTGGAGGGACAGGCAAGACAGCAATCACCCAGCCTCGTGGGTTCTTGCTCCCAATGCGGTTTTGGTCCCTGATCCGAGAGCAACATTATCGGGATTCTGAAATCTACCATTCGAAGTTGGTGGACCCAGCCGGCAAGTTCGGTCTTAGAGTATTGGCGGTCCAGAACGATCGCAATCATTGCCCATTCTTCTGGGTCTTCAGAAACCACTTCAAAAGCAGCCTCTAGACTGGTTGTACATGCAGCTTCAAAGCCAAGATCTTTGAAAGCTTGAATGGACTGAGTAATTTTCGTTTCATCCTGAGCAACAAAAGCAACGCATTTCGCCCTGAAATTGCTCGCATCATTTTCGAAAGTTAAATTGCCATCAATCTCTGCACTCACAACAACGAAAGGTGTAATTGCGCTAACGCTTATTGCTTCTTCCTCACGCGGAAGTTTGTTGGGAATTGCCATCAACTCGCCCCCTTAAACCATCTATTAGGTCCAAGTTAGCGATCTATCGTCGAATTCGCCGTTCGCTTCTTTGCAAAATCAGTGTCTGTTTGGTGGAAATTCGATTTTCAATGGGTGAACGGTCATGGCCCCACTCGTCCCCCGATGAAGGGGGTAACCTCGCACCCCCTCAGCTCGTAACGTCTCATGCGCCCCTCCTAGCTGGCCTTATCGACCATCATCTCTGCCATCTCCAACAGCTTGGAGCGCAGCGTCTCAGGCATGGCGCGCGTGGCATGCAGCATGCGAACCTCTGTCTGGGTGCGAGGTGCTTCGCCATCCGCCTCGACGCCATCCAATCCCTCGAAGAAGTACGTGATGGGGCAGTCCATGAACTTGGCAATCTCGAACAGCTTGCTGGAGCTGATCCGATTGGACCCGGTCTCGTACTTCTGCATCTGCTGGAAACTAATCCCCAGCTCCGTGGCCACCTGCGCTTGCGTCAGTCCCTTGACCAGACGGCGCTCTCGAACCTTACTGCCAACATGAACGTCTACTGGATGTGCCATGATAATACCCTCGCTTTCAGTATCGTGTCGTTGAAGAGTTGCCACGAATGCGTGTTGTGCATTCGCTCAGCTTTCCCAAGGCAGCAGCCGATCCCTTGAGGGACCATAGGGAAATACTTGTTTTCTCTTTCGGTGTCTTGAGAGCGACCTTGCTGCCGCGCCAAAGGTCTTCCAAAAAATCCCCAACCTTGTCGGTATTGTCGGGGAAGTCGAACCAGATCGTGCGCTGACCCGTCCGATGCACCCCGAACGACGCATCGTTCAAGGTCCATCGCTCGTAGTCGATGTGTAGGATAGCATCCGCTGAAAACGTGCCATCCCACCCTTCGAAGTCAGAGGCCATCATAATCATCAGGGATGCCCCGCCACGCTCCCACGTGATCAGGCTGAACAAGTCCCCCGATCCGTTCGTCGTGTCGGCTGAGCACGCTGACGAGTCCGTGGACGAGAGGTAATCATGCGTCACCTCCCAATCCTTGTGCTTCATCAGCACCGTGCTGTCGATGTCCCCACTGGCCACGTGAGGTAGCACCACCAGCGCCATCACACTGGCCCATGCCTTGAGTTTCATGCTGCTTCCTCCATCAAAGTTTTGACCACGTATGCGATCCATTCCTCGGCCATAGCTTTAGCCATACCGGAAAAGAAGCGGCTGCGTTGAGGAGGCGGAGGCGCGGTATCCCCTGATCCTCTCCTTCGCATGCAAGTGCATCACCGGGTTCTCAATAGCGATGTGTTCGCACTTGGCATTGAGGAGCCTGCCCCCCCTCCCCCGCCCCAGATGTTCCCACATCAGGGCGAGCAGTTCCTTACGGTTCATGTAAGGCCACACGGTTCATGTAAGGCCACGTACTGGCTTCGTCTTCGCTTACATCGGCAGGTGGGTTGCTCGGTAGCTCGTTGAGTCATCGCTCCCATCACAAATTATGAACGACGAGAGCCCTATTCCAGCCGCAAACAAAAGCAAAAAATCCATGTCTACTCCTCTCGGAGCCCCCTCACGCCACTTCTGGCTAATTGCTTCACGAAAATAGAAAGTCATCGGCGCTAAGGTCGGCCGAGTTGACGTTTTCAAGCAGGATGCTGTTTCCATTTCCATCTTCTATTAACGTATCTGCCCCAACCTGCGTCACATGGTTTTCCATCAGGTCTTCAAAACCGTCGAAGTCAGAAATCCGTGAAACGTCAATGATGTCTGTCGAGTCGAACACGTCGAAATCAGAAATGGTGTCAGTTCCAAAGCCGCGGTGAAATATGAAGACGTCATCACCAAGTCCGCCACTCAAGACATCGGATCCTGAGCCCCTGCCACCGATCAAGATGTCATCACCTGACCCGCCATACAGGGAGTCATTTCCGGCTCCACCGTGAAGGCGATCGCGACCTTCACCTCCTTCGAGATGGTCGTCTCCACTATACCCAAATAGCTTGTCGTCTCCACCCAAGCCGTAGAATTTGTTATCTTTGGCTGACCCTTTGATGCGGTCATCAGAAGTACCAGAGCCTATGATGGCTTCAACACCCTTCAACTTGTCTCCTTCGGCCTGACCGCCCTTCCCAATGGACCATCCCTTCAACGAGCACTTGGATAGATTAATCTGAACACCTGACACCGAAGCTGAATAGTCCGCCGTGTCATATCCCAGTCCTCCGCTCATTATGTCCGCACCACTTCCTCCAATAAGCGTGTCGCCTCCATTACCGCCTACTAATCTATCATCACCGGTTCCTCCGATCAGGTGATCCGCTCCGTTTCCTCCCTTGAGGATGTCCGAGCCAGAATTGCCCTCTATGTAGTCGTCACCCCATCCACCAAGTATTTTATCGTGGCCACTCCCACCCCAGACGAAATCGTCGCCCCCAAGAGCGGTTACCAAATCATCATTAAGCCCAGCGGCGATTAAATCTCCGAACTGTGAAGCTTCATTTGCTTCATCACCAATAGCGTCTTCAACATCGGCGATATCCCTATCTCGATCATTGTAAACCACGCCTCCGGCCTCGGCAGTATAGCCCAATGGGACATAGTTGTGCTTAGCGACAAATTCTACGGTTTCCAGATCGCTGAAGTTGACGGGCAAGTCTTCAGGCAACAGAAAATGGGTTTCTTGCGTCTGGGAACCGCCGTTACCATCCATGGCAACTCGCGCACCTTCAATCGCATAGAAGATTGTACCACCTGTTGACGTTTCGATAAGCAACCACTGTTGAGCGTGCGCATCAGGATCGGTGTGGGCTCCGTTATACTCTACTATGCGGATGCTGCTCACACTCGGATGCTCAAACGATTCAAGGTCATACAAATCAACAACCTGACCTTCGATCTTAAGTATGTCGCGCGTGCTATCGTAGTCATTCAGCCGACCCACGACGACTCCACCACTGTGGACTTCGTGAATATCTATAAAGTCATACGTATCAGAGAAGTTCACGTTCCCAGAGAGGTCGGCGTATGTGTGATGGCCATGTGCGAATCCATCAATATCACTAAAGATCATGTTGATCGTATCGTTGCCCCACCCACCCCACGGATGGAACTGCGCACGAGTGTTTGTTGCCGTCAGGTTGAACGTATCTCCAGCAGCGGTCCCATGTAAACCGCCTCCCGCATGGCCCAGATGATGAAGTTCGACGTCAGTGTATGTATAGATAGCCATAGATTTCTCCAGCTCTTCGACCAGGGCTAAGCGCTTGCCACTCCATTTCGCTCAGATATCGGGAAAAGAGGCCGTCTTCCGAAATCGAAAGACGGCCCAAAAAGGAAATGCGGGAGTGGGGTGGGTGTGCAAGCATGTCGCATGCTCAATCGCATTTCCAATCTCTACGCCCCCAGTCGTCGGGGTGTAAGTTTGCCGGGGTGCAGTGTCTGAGGAAGTGAGTTGTTGCTGAAGTGAGCAAAGCGATGTCCCAAACTACGATTTGAACGCACTGCTACGCCGATAGCTATCGCAAGCTCGTGTGCAGTCTTGGGCATCCGTGCAAAACTATCCCCAAGAGCCGTCGGCTCCTGCTCTTCACTGGAAAATGCTCCAGACGACCAATAAAGAGATATTGGAAGTCTGTGGTCCGTTAGGCGCATAAGACGCACCCACTTTGCTAGGGAGGATTTCCTATAGCTCGCATCAAGGCAGATCGCGACCATCCCCCATTCTTCTGGGTACGGAGAGACGATCTTGAACGCATTTTCGATACTATCTGTAGAGCCCACTTCCAATTCGAGCTCAGACGCCGCACCAGCGAAAGGAATGATCTTATTATTACAGCAATCATTAGTGACCAAAAGAACCGCCCGGCTCCGAAGGCCTAGTGATTGAAATCGCAACTCCTCAACACACTTGGGAGCAGCCTTTTCAGCACCTTCAAGCCCAGGGATTCTCGATTCTTGCAGTATAGGTTCATCTTGCAGACCAAGCATTAGACGCTCCAGCATCGGGGAATTTTTTCAACTCATTCTTGCCACAGGAACATCTCAATCGTTGTTTGGTTGTGTGTTAAATTGGTCCAGGAGTTGTGCAAAATGCGTTACAAATTTGATTTCGCCTACAATCATATGTGTCCTAGCCGAAAACTCACTAAGTTGCGCAGGAATGCCTGCCCCACCAAGGTGGGGGTGGTCGAGCACACTAACCCGCTCATCTCAACCAACTAGGTAAAGCAGTTTTGCCCTCCCAATCCTGACCTCTTACTTGGCGTCTATGAAGCTCCGATTAGCTCTCATGAAATCAGCGACCGACTTCCAACATTCTCGAAGGATTTCTGAGCCGTTTTCGAGGTAGCCGACTACCTCTTGAGGGCATTGTCACCACACGAACATGAAATCCTTGGTCATTTCGATGTCACTTTCGAGAACGCCTTAGAGTTCACAACTTCCAGAAATGCCAATTGACACGCAAATCAGAATGGCCATCATAAATAGCATCTGTGATCTCACGGAGAGGAGGCACGGTGGCTTGCGTTAGACAGGGCCTATACCGTGTCGAGCACCCCATAGAGGTGCTCTAAGGAATTCCTCCCAATACCGGGCAGCGTTCTAGCCGCTGCATAAGACCCCGAGGCTCATCCTCGCTGGCTGGCATCACGCAAACCTCCCCGAAAGGGGCTGGGGAGCGTGTGCATAAGCCCGTTTTCCAGAACTCAAGGAAAATAGTGATGAGCTATACCTCAAAGACTGATACTCCCGAAGAGTTTCTCACAATCCCCCAAGCAGCCGGTCTGTTGGGTATTCCCACCACCACCTTACGGCGCGCTGTGAAATGCGGCATCGTGCCGAGCTATCGCCCGTTGGGTCAGCGTGTCCGCGTGCGCCTTTCCGAAATCATTGCCGTCATTGAGGCCCAGAAAGTGGGAGGACAGCGCGATGGGTAAGGGAGTTTTCGCAACTGAAGCGCAAAAATACTGGGCCATCGGCTTGTCGGCCTTGCCCGAAAAACCTGGAGAAAAGAAACCGGCAATTTCGAATTGGACGTCCTATCAGGCCAATCTCCCCAGCGAGGATCGTCGGGCGGAATGGTTGAGCAGGTACTCGAACTGCGGGATCGGCATCAATCTTGGCACCCAAGTGGCCGACGGAGAGCAAATTGCTGCCATTGATGCGGACGACGATATCTGGGTTCGCCCCTTATACGGACTGTTCGGCAACGAGGCCTGTGCCAAGCGTGGAAAGAAGGGGGCCACCTTCTTCGTCCGCGTGCCCAAATCGGAAAAAGTGAAGTCCACGGCCCTTAAAGCCGTTGAGGGTTTTGGCGGCATCGACATTCTCTCCGGGGGCAAGCAAACGGTCCTGCCGCCTTCAATCCACCCTAACACTGGCCAGCCTTACAAGTGGCTGGGGCAGCCTTTGTACAAGACGAAGTTCGAGGACCTGCCGCAGGTGGACAAGCGTTTTCTGGGTGTGCTGGCAATCGCGATCAAATCTGAACACGTCCCTTGCCTTGTTTCTGGCAAGGAAACCCACGCTGCGGCCTTGGCCTTCACCGCCCAATTGGTGGCGGCTGGCGCGACCGACGGCGAGATCGAAGCGTTTGTCTTGGGTTTGTTGCCGGTTGGATATGCAGGCGACACACACAAAGAGCTATCAGGAATGATTACCTCGGCCCGCGCGAAGGGTTTCGAAAATGGGGCTTTCAACGCACCCTATGATCCCGGCGACACCGGGCCCATTCCGCTTGGCTTTGACAAGAATGGAAACTTCGTCGTGCGGGACCAAGAGCGGGATCTCATCCTGTCCGCAACGTCGTCGCAACTCTTAAGCCTTCAATGGCAGCTGGGACTGGCGCCCATGGATTTTTGGGCCGAACAATTCCGCACCGAAAAGGGATATTCCTCTATTCTCGCCGGGAGCGCGCTAATCGAAGGGTGTCGTAGCAAGGGGCCTTTTGATCCGGCCACTGTCCGCGGTCGCGGTCTGTGGAAGGAAGATGATCGCATTATCGCCAACCTTGGAGATGACCTGCCTGATGATCTCCAATGCCATTACCTGTGCTTTTCTCCTGTTCCTGTCGAACTCTGTGAGGAATTCGAAGCGGCACGTCTTCAGGAAGTGATCCAACAGTTCAATTTCCGCGACCAAGGAAATGCTACGATGCTGTTTGGCTGGCTCTCCATCGCTTTAATTGGAGGGGCACTCGATTGGCGTCCGCATGTGTGACCGCCGAACACCGGCAAGACCACGCTTCACAATCTGGTTGCCGCGCTTCTTACGCCCATGGTGGTGGCCGCAGATGGCCAAAGTACCGAAGCTGGCATTCGCCAACTTCAGGGCCCTGATGCCTTGCCGGTCGTCGTTGATGAGTTCGAGACCGATACAGAAGCCCGTCGCTTGCAAAGCGTCCTGCGTTTGGCCCGCAGCGCCTCATCCGCAGAATCCCCTTTGCTTAGGGGAACTCCAGAAGGCAAAGCTATGCAATTTAGCATTAGGGCCAGCTTCATGTTCTCCGCGGTGAATGTGACCGGCATGACACCCGCAGACCAGACGCGCATCCTTACGATGGAACTGTGCCCCCATAACAGCGATCCCGAGATTGGCGCCAAAATCGAAGAGGCGCTTGCCCATTTCCGGACCTTGGGCCCGCGCTGGTGCGGGTATGTCGTCGGATTGGTCGAAACCATCTTGCAGGCAATCCCGGTGTTCTCTGCCGCCATGCCTGGCTATGACAGCCGGTTGCGTAAAACCTTCGCAACCTTGATGTCGGGTACGTTTGTAACGTTGCACCGCCGTGTTCCCACCTCCTCGGAAGCCGAGCAGATGGTGGACGAGTATCGTCAGACCATCGAAGGGCACCAGCGTGATCAGGAGCGCGACAACGCGCAGGAATGCCTCACGCACCTACTGTCCCACATCGAACGCGCGCATGACGCAGGCGAAAACACGGTTGGCTACTGGCTTGCCCGGGAGTTGCAGCGGATCCGCAGCGGGGCACGGCCCAATACGATCACGGAGTCGAAACGGATCGCGGACAATCTGCAAGCCAAGTTCCATATCGGCAAAGGCCAAGACGGCCTCCTGATCCGGAATGGCTCCGAGGCAATGGACCGGATCTATGCGGGCACCCGTTGGGCCAACGGGGCTTGGAACCGGGCGTTGGGGCAACTGTCAGGCGCCTTTAGGCTCGAACACCCGGAACGGTTTCCGAACATTCCCGGCAAGCATCGTTGCTTGGGAATCCCGCTCCACTACCTCCCCGAACTTGATGACGAAGATGATGGGGATGGCGATGTATCGTTCTGATTGCAACGCCTGGGTACGGTACGGTGCGCGGGGCACCGGTATACCCCCTGCGGCGCGGGGGGAGGGGGGATCCCCCCTCCCCTCACCATATGGGTATATATATCCCCACCATGAACCGTTCCGTACCGTTCCCAGCTATATGGGGTATCTCATTTGGGTGACGCAACACGCGGCCAGCCTGCGCACCACCGTCACGCCGCCCGAGCGCGTCCTGTGGGACAATGGGGCCGTAAACATAGCCTCTTACGCCCCCACCCAGCGAGGCAGGTGGTCAGGTGGTCAGCGCCCCATGCGGCGTCCAATTCCCACACGCTCGCCCCCCCGTCCCGTCGGGCTCTGGCGGCTCTCGGCCTCCAAGACCACCTCTGTGACCACCTCCACCCTCTGGACCACCTCAGAGGTGGTCAGGGGCCCCTTTGCATTGTGTCACCGCGCAAAATTGTGCGTGTGTCCGCCCTGTGTTTTTCTTGGGCTTTTTTCTTTCAAGGAGGGAGCCCATGACTAAGTTCAATCCGACCATTGGCAGGTGGACCCGCCGTCGTCGCAATGCCGCTGGCAAACGGGTCACCGACAAGAAATGGGTCGTCAATTACCGTTGCCCCGAGACCGGGCGCAAACGGCGCATCTCGTTCCCTACCAAGGCCAAGGCTGAAGCGTATCGGGATGCGCTGGTCGCGGAGGTCTCGGGTGAACGCTACTTCAATCCCAACACCAACCCGAGTGTCGCCGAGGTGGTGGAGCATTGGATTGAGACCAAGTGCGGCACTGTGAAACCGCAGACCATCTCGGGATACCGGCCCCTGCTCAAGATCATCGTAGGCCCACTGCTTCAAGGCACGCCCCAGGAACGGGTGCACTATGCGCTGACCGGTGAGAAGCCACGGCATGACACCAAACTCTTGGAGATGCTGGGTCCCTACAAGGTCAGCGCACTCACCACCGCGCAACTGCGCCGCTGGCACAGCCTTGTGCGCGAAGAAGTCGGCGCCCATACCGCCAACCGCGTCATGTCGATGCTGAAAGGTATCCTTGCCTTGGCTGAAGAGGACTTCGGTGTGCGGGTGTGCTCGATGCCCACCAATCTGGCCAAACGGAAGGTTAAGCCCAAGAAGGAAATCCTGTCGCCAGAGGAGGTGGCAAAGCTCCTGGACCATGCGCGTGGTGACAAGGAACGTGGCATCTTCTACGCTTTCCCGTTCCTGACCGGGGTGCGTGTTTCCGAGCAGCTGGGATTGCTGTGGGAGGACATCGATCTCGACCGCAACATCATTACCATTCGGCGCGTGCAGGAGCGCGATGGCAGCACCACCGACCAGACCAAGACAGAGGCAGGCGAACGCGAGATCCCGATCTCACCGATGCTGCGGACGATGCTCTTGGAATGGCGCCTCACCTGCCCGCGTCTCGAGGGCGCGCTCTACCGCGTGTTCCCGGGGCCCGGTGTCCCCCAGCAATGGCCCCTGCCCCGCCAAGGCGGCGGTGGGCCGGTGCTCTACTCCAACTTCCTCAAGCGCTACTGGCGTCCCGCCTTCAAAGCCGCAGGCGTGCGCTATGTGACCCATCATTCGGCGCGGCACAGCTTTGTGTCCACCCTACAAGCCCAAGGTGTCGAAGTGGGGTTGGTGGCCAAGCTTGCGGGGCACGCCAACCCGGCGGTCACATTGGGGCATTACACCCAAGCGGTGCGCGGTGGGGCGGAGGCGCTGGCGGTGTTGGATCGCGCCTATCAGGTCGAAAGCGGGTCCTGACCGGGAGAGCCCGGGGAGGCACGCAGAGACCGCCCGGGTGGGTAGATAGCTGGGGCATGTCTCAGGGGGCTCCGTGGCCCCTCCCCGGGGGCGGGGAGATGGGGCTGGAGGCCTACCTTTCTCCATGCGTTTTAATCAAAAGGGAAGAAAGCGGTCACTATCTGCGTTCGGAACCAACGACCAGTTCGCGGGACGTAGCCGTCGTTGGCTACTCTTGCTCCAATGTCAGCTAAGGCCCTTAGAATGTTTTACAAGTTATTTCAGGGGGACCATTTGACTTTACTACATGAGTGGAAATTCAAAGCTCATGCCTGTCGACTTCGTACACAGACGACAGGCGAACCTTCAGCCAGTCAGCGCAGGCAGCTTGATCCTTTGGATCTTGCCCGATGGCCCCTTTGGAAGATCATTCAGTAAATATATCTTGTCAGGTGATTTGAACGCGCCCAACCTCTCTACGCAAAGCTCCAAGAGTTGATCGGTGGATGCGCTTGATCCTGGGCTCAACTTGACTGCGGCTTCCACGCGTTCGCCATACACTTTGCATGGTCGTGCGAAGGCGGCGGCTTCGATCACATCCGGGTGCGAATAGAGCGCTTCGTCGATTTCGCGCGGGGCAATGTTTTCACCACCCTTGATAATCAGCTCTTTCAGGCGGCCCGTTACGAAGAAATAACCGTCTTCATCCACGTGCCCGAGGTCACCTGTGCGCAGCCATCCGTCGGGCGTGAACGTGTCATGTGTGGCCTCGGGGTTCTTCAGGTATTCGCGCATCACATTGGGACCGCGTACTGCAATCTCGCCTTTGGTGTTAGGCGGCAGGGGCTTTAGGTCGGCTGACAGAATGCAGGCCTCGTTCCCATAGGCCTTTCCCGGCGACCCGATCTTGCGGACGCCCGGTGGCAAAGGGTTAGACAGGATTTGCGCGGCGGTTTCCGTCAGCCCCATCGTCTCGACGATTGGAACCTCGAACCGGGCTTCAAACGCGGTTTGAACATCTGGCGACAAAGGGGACGAGGCAGAACGTCCAAAACGCAGACGTGCACGGGTTTCTGATGAGGGGGTGATGTCCGAATGCAGTAGATGAGAGATGATCGTCGGCACAACCGAGAACCACGTCACCTTCGCCGTTTCGCATTGGTCCCAGAATTTGCTTGCCGAAAACTTCTCGGACACAGCCAATGATCCGCCCGAAACCAGCGCGCTCAAGACGGTCACGCATAGCCCGTTGATATGATAAATCGGAAGCACGCAAAGGCCACGATCCTCTGGCGTCAACTTGTGGGCCACAGTGGGCGTCCAGCCGCCAGCCAGCAAGCTTGAGTGGCTATGCACAACGCCCTTGGGACGGCCGGTCGTGCCCGACGTATACATGAGCAGCGCGTCATCTTCGGGGCCTAGCGGGTGCATGTCCTGAGCCTCGTCGATGCGAGTGGGAGCGAACCGAGACATCCCCTTGGGACGAACACGTTCGAACAACTCCAGCTGACCGTCACCAACAAGCGCGATGCGCGCCTCGCAATGGTCCAGCGCATATCCAATGGCCTCGTCTCCAGCGACAAGGTTGATCACCGTCGCGCGAAATCCGCCGTAAAGCGCGCCATAAAGGCATTCGAGCGCCTCGCGCCCGTTTGGTTGGAGAATCGCGAGGCTGGCCCCTTTTTCCAGCCCTAGTGCCGTCAATTGTCCGGCCAACTGCCGCGCCTTGCCTTGCAAGCCAGACCACGTAAGCGCGGGTTCCCCGTCGAAAAACAGATAGGCGTTGCGATCACCAACGATACATGCCCGGTTGTCCAGCCAGTCGCGAACGGTGCCGCTGGGGGGCGTATGATCATCTACCCTCATTTGCCTGCGTCATCCCAGTAGTCCGCGAAGATGTCTTCAACTTCGGGTTCAACAGGTGGGATCTGGCGAACGATCTTGGTGCTTTGGATGAAGTGCTTCCAATGCAGGTTTTCATCAATCGCATTGCCTCCCCAACTGCCACACCCCATCGAAAGCGAGAAGGGCATACCGTTGTTGAACGAGCCTCCTGTCGCGAACGTGTGCGCTTGATTGACGATGACCCGGCAGGTCGGCATCGACGCGCCCAGCGCCACGGCGCGTGCGTCGTCAGCGGTGTGAATGCCGATGGAATGCCCCGCCCCTTGATAGTCAAGAATACGGGTCGCTATGGCCTGCGCATCGTCATAATCCGTCGCACGATACAAGGCCGCGACACGGCTGAGTTTTTCACCTGATAGCGGATGGTCCGCGCCGATGCCTTGTGTTTCGACGGCAAGGAACTTGGTGTCGTCCGGCACCTGACCAGACAAGCCCAGCGCCTGGATCATCTTGTTGGCATCCTGCGCAATGACTTCTCGGTTCAGATGCCCATCAGGCCAGAGCTTCGCGACGATTTGTGCTTCGTCCTTCACCAGTGCGCCACCTTCTTTGGCCAATGCAGCGATGAAGTCATCATAGATCGCATCCACAACGATCATCGAGTTCTCGGATGAACAGGAGGTCGCATTGTCGAACGTCTTGGATGCAGTGATCTTCTGCGCCGCTGCGGTCAGATCGGCAGTCTCGTCAACGATCACGGTCACGTTGCCTGCGCCAACGGCCACGGCGGGCGTGCCGCAAGTTTGCGCGCGATGGACGTTGTTCTGGCTGCCAGTGCAGATCACACGGTCGCTTAGTTCCATCATCGCCTGCGTCTTGGCTTTGGAGCCCGGCGCTGGGATCATTTGGACCAGATCATGATCCAGCCCCAGCTTATCAAATTCGGCGTGAATGTAGGACAGAAGCAGCTCGCAGCTCGCCACACCTTTTGGTGACGGGGCGACAACCACTGCGTTGCCACACTTCAATGCGTTAATGATGTTGTTGGCGGGCGTCGCCGCCGGATTTGTTGATGGGACCACAGCGCCAATCACCCCGATAGGGCGAGCGATCTCGGTGATGCCGGTGGATCTGTCATCGCTGATGATCCCATGCGTTTTCACGCCCTTGATGTCGCGCATCAGGCCAAGGGTTTTGCGATGGTTCTTGATGATCTTGTCGGGCACATTGCCAAGCCCGGTCGTTTCGACCGCAAGCTCGGCCAAGGCCTTATTACGTGAAGGCTCCATGATCGCCCAAGCCGCAGCTTCGGCTGCACGGTCATATCGTGCTTGGTTGGCGCCAGTCTCGTAAGCTTTTTGGGCGGCACGCGCACGGGCCACAATCGCGCTTACTTGGGCTACATCATCATGTGCATTCATCACGAAAATCCTACTGAAGTGGATAGGGCGCCATCCGCCCTATCCGTTGGTACTGCTCTACTTGTTAAAGACCTGCCAGAAGCTCTTGCAGAGTTTCCTGACGGGCCGCCCACATGGCCTGAACCTCTTCACGGGTCATGATGTGCATGGGTGAGCCACCGGCCTTCATTTTGCTGGCCACGCGCGCGTTCTTGAACATCTCAGGCACGGATGCGGCCAGTTTATCGATCACCTCTTGCGGGGTGCCTTTGGGCACCATCACACCGCGGAAGTTCACGCTGGCGTTGTCGATGTCATAGCCCTGTTCTTTCAGCGTCGGGACGTCCGGCAGGAACGCGTTGCGTTCCAGATCGAACACGCCAAGGATTTTGACGTTGCCAGCTTCCTGCGCGCGGAACGCATCGGACAGGTTGTTCACACCGCCCATGACGTCACCCGCAATCACAGCTTTCATGGCTGCCGCACCGCCGCCTTTGGTCGGGATGTAGGCCATTTTCACGCCTGAAGCTTTCTCGAGCTGTAGCGCCGCGATGTGGTGTCCCACAAACAAGCCAGCACCCGAGAAGGTCAATTTTCCCGGGTTTTCTTTGGCGTAGTTCACAACGTCTTCCATCGAGTTCATCGGGCTGTCTTTAGCCACGACGAAGACCGCAGGGTCCGCGCCCCAATTCGCAATCGGTTCAAAGCTGTCTGCGGAATACTCGACACCACCTTTGATCGACTGCGCGATGAAGTGCGGAATGTTGTAGGCGGCGAGCGTGTAGCCATCGGCCTCGGCTTGAGTTGCAAACCAGTTCCAGCCGACGCGACCACCCGCACCTGGTTTGTTGATGATTGCAATGGGCATCCCCAGCGCATCTTCATTGCCCGCCGTCATGGTAACGATGCGCGCCTGGAAATCGGTGGCGCCGCCCGCACCGTAACTTACCATCATCATGATGGGTCGTTCAGGATAGTCCTCGGCGGTGGCTGCGCCTCCGGTCAGGGACATCAGCGCCAGCGCGGCGCCTGCCAATAGATGTTTCATTTCATATCCTCCCTTGGATGTGCATTTGCCGCTTTGCGCGGTCTCATTCAGAAAAAGATCTCTCGTGGTGTGTAAACCTTGAGCAACATGGCGAAGAGCCCGTACATCACGGCCAGAAACCCGGCGGTTATGGTCACGCGCTTGATCCAGGTTTTGGCTTCGCCATGTGGTGCAGGGTCGTAGAAACTGAGCAGCATGAAGAAGGCGATTGTGCCGGCGGTGTAGAAACCCACCGCCTTTGCGGCCCAGAAGATATAGATCAGCGCAATGATCAGACCCGGCAGCAGCCAGACAAAATCCCTGCGCGAAACGCCGTGCCCGACCTTGGTCCAGCCAAGGATCGCTTTGACAAACGTCCACACGGCCAGAACGACAAAGACAGTCGAGATCAAGCGGGGAAACAGGAATGCCTCGGCGGGTTGTTGGGTATAGCTGACCCACGCCACCCACATCCCGACGGCGGCGATAAAGCCGGATGCCACGATGTGCTGAACGCGTGGAAGACTGACGTAGCTCATGCCATGATCTCCTCTTTTGATGTGTAGCGGCGGCTGCGAAGTTCCATCCAAACCGAATAGGCGATCGAGGCGATCACGATGGCGATCAGGACGATGTTAAGCGCACCAGTCAGGAAGTAGCTGGCCATCCCATCGGTGGCCCCTGCAATCATCGATCCTTGGATGAAGTTCGCTTCGGCGATCGGGCCAAGGATCAGGCCAAGCACCAAAGGCGCGGCCGAGAAGCCGAAACGTTCGAGGAAGTACATCATGACGCCGAGCGTGGCCATGACGTACACATCACCCATACTGGATTGGACCGAGTAGCTGCCGAAAACCGCCAGCCCAAGCACGACGGCGGCCATGACGCTTTGCGGCACCTGTGCAACGCGGGCAGCAAGGCCAGCAACGTAAAGGCCGAAGAGGCACATCAGAACCTGTCCGATCAGCATCGAGTTGATGAAGGTCCATGCCACGTCCGGGTGGTTGTCAAACAGGTCGGTGCCCGGGAAAATCCCGTGGATCAGAAGGCCGCCCAACAGTACCGCCGCCGTGGGCGAACCGGGGATCGACAGCGTCAGAAGCGGCACAAGGCTGGGCCCCACCATCGCGTTGTTCGCGCTTTCCGCCGCGATCACCCCTTCGCTGTGACCCTTCCCAAATTTCTCACGTTCCGAGCTGAATTTCTTGGTCTGGTCATAAGCGACAAGACCCGCAATCTGGCCACCGACACCAGGAATAAGGCCAATGACCGACCCGGTGATGGTTCCGATGCTCAGCGCTTTCGGGCGACGCAAAAGCTCGCGCACGGCATCCATGATCGAATGCTTCTCGACGTCAATCACCTCGGCATTCGCCGCGTTGCGCCCTTTGGCAAACATGGTCAGAACTTGGGGAATGGCAAAAAGCCCGATCAACGCGGCGATGATGTTGATGCCGCCGCCCAGCGCCGGGTGGAAGATGAACCGCTGTGCGCCCATGATGTCGTCAAACCCAATGGTCGCAAGCCACAGGCCGATGCAACCAGACAGCAGCCCTTTCACCACCGACGCGCTGTCCAGCGACCCGATGACCGTAACACCAAGGATCGCCAACCAGAACAGATGGCTGGGGCCAAAGGCCAGCGCCCATTGCGCCAAAACAGGTGTCAGGAAGATCAACAGCAGCACGCCAATCACACCACCAACAGCCGAGGCAAGGAAGCTTAGCTGAAGCGCTTGCGCGCCCTTGCCCTGCTTTGCCATGGTGTGGCCATCCAACGTCGTTGCGATGTTTGCAGGTGCGCCTGGGATCTTCAAAAGGATCGCACTAACCGCGCCGCCCGCCACCGTGGAGGTATAGGCCGCACCCAGTAGGATCAGGCCCTGAACGGGGGCCAAGTGGAACGTAAACGGGATCAGAAGGGCGACGGCCATTGTTGGCGACAAGCCGGGCGTCGCACCCAGAATAAGCCCGCCGATCGTTCCCAGAAGCAGCAACCCGAACGAGATCGGGGTGAAGACATCTCCGAAGTAGTACAGAAATTCCACGGTGTAATCCTGTGTTTGATCGCGTGTTGACATTGTAGGCTAAGAGATGAAAATAGTTTTGCAAATGTTTTCATTTTTGACCCAGCGAAGGCCAGTTTTATGTCTTATAAACAAAAGGGTAAGCCGGATATTGTCGATGTCGCAAAGGTGGCTGGCGTTTCCATCTCAACGGTTTCCAGAAGCTTTAACCACCCGGAGTTGCTGAAGCCGGCGACTCGGAAAAAGATCGAAAAGGCAGTAAAGAAACTGGGCTACATTCGCAATCGCGCGGCCCAGGTTATGCATGGGCGGCGAAGCGGCACAATCGGGCTTGTGGTGCCGACCATAGACAACGCAATCTTCGCCGAATTGATCCAGTCTTTCTCCGATGGGCTGGATCAGCGCGGTTTCACGATGCTTATTGCATCGCATAGTTTCGATCTGGATCGCGAATACAACATGCTGCGTAAGCTAATGGAGCACCGTGTCGATGGGCTGGCGCTGATCGGTTTGGATCATTCCGAGGCCACCTATCAACTAATCGCACAACAGTGCGTCCCGACCGTAGCAATCTGGAACTATAGCGACGATGCACGATTGTCCTGCGTCGGCGCTCAGAACTCAGAGGCCGGGCGATTGGCTGCACGTCACCTACTGGATCTTGGCCATCGTGACATTGGTCTGATCTTTCCAAATCCGACGGGGAATGACCGTGCCCGCGACCGGCTGCACGGTGCTCTTTCCGAGATAGGGCGTGAACAGATCACGATACCAGACGATTGGCAATTGGAAGCACCCTATAGCATTGCGGATGCAAAACGAGCCTGCCTGCCCCTACTGGCACAATCCCCGTACCCTACGGCCATTCTGTGCGGCAATGACATTATTGCTCAGGGCGTGCTTTACGCGGCCAAACACAATAACATCACTGTGCCAACCGAACTGTCAATTATGGGGATCGGCGATTTCAAAGGCTCGGCTGAAATCGAACCGTCACTTTCCACCATTCGCATTCCAGCCAAGCGAATTGGCGCTTTGGCCGCAAAGCAAATCGCAGACGCCGTCGATGGAGATCACGCGGACACAACGTCGACAAACTACGAACTCCGAGTAATCCCCCGCGATTCCACGGCATCTCCCTCAAAAACGGCACTTGCTTGAGGATGTTTTAGAAATATCCCTTGCAAAGTAGGGTATTGATCCGCGTCCGCGAGATCAGATTCTTTTTAGGTCAGTTTTGTTCCTAAACCGAACGTTCGCGCCGATCGCAGCAGTCGGCACTATGGGCTCAAGCCAACCATTCGCTGCGATCAATTCAAATACCTGCTTTAGAGCTGTCCTCGCATTTGTCACCCAAACCGAGTGACACAGAGGTGACACAGGACTGCATGCAAAATGGTGACACAGTTCGCGAATGGTAAGCAGATACCGTGTAACAGGTTCAAACCATTATCGAATATTGGAAAGAGATTTGGTGGAGCCTAGCGGGAGCGAGTTACAATTGACGCAGTCCTTATATTTCAAGCGCTTACCAGTTCGCCATAGTGGCAAATGGTACACGTCTCTGTAACATCTTTATACGCCTACGGCCACGATCAAAGTTCTGCCTATCAGCTTCCACATGTTGCCGCCCCTAGTTGCCTTGTCTGCGTTGCTTTTCCTTGAGCTTCTGCCCCCAAGTGATCAAAGCAATACCGGGGGCAAGGGTGATAACTGTTGCGATGAAGTTCATCACATTGAACGGGCTGAGCATCTGGATTGCTGCCCAAATACCATCATTCATTGCGATACCTGCTAGGCCGAGCAACACCAATGCAACGCCTAGTCCGAGAACGATCCACCCAAAGATTATCACTGCTCTAGCCATTGTTTTTCCAGTCCTTTCAGCTATGACGCGAATTACAAATGCGAGAGAAATGGAAAAGGTAGATGATTGCAAGGGCCATTGCGCTCTGCACCCTTACGCCTCCCTACATCCCCCACTTGCTCAAGACTTCTTCAGCTGCTGCCGGGTCTTTCTTGATCCGTAGGACGGTCTGCCGCGTCAGCTTCCGCGCTTTCCACTCCCCGCCTTCCTCCACACGCACTTCGACCGTGTTAGCAATCTCTGAAGCTCCTGCCCCATTTCCTAGCATGTCCATGACCTCGCCCAGCGCCTTCCTGTCATAGCTTGGCTTCTTCCCACGGTACTTGGTGCCATCCTGCTTCGCAGCCACTATGCCTGCCTTCTGGGCCTCCTTCGTGGCTTCCGCCTGTGCCTGCGCCGTCGCGGCCATAAAGGCGATAAGAGCGTCGCGTACAGCCTCCTGCATTGGGTCTTGCGTTGCCCCGTCGAAGGTCAGACCGTTGATCACTGTCTTCACCACCACACCCTGTCGCATGAAGTGACGTATCGTGTCAGTGACATCTTGATAGTTACGGCCCAGACGGTCCACCCAGCGGACCACAAGCGTGTCACCGTGGCGGAGCTTGTCGTACAGCCGCTTCCCCTCTGGTCGCTCCTGTAGCGTCGTGCTGACGCCTGAGACCCCATGGTCAGCCACCACCTCGTCGATCACAAAGCCTGCGGCCTCTGCTTGGTCTTTCTGGTGGTCAAGGGTTTGGTCTGTAGTTGAGACTCGTGCGTACAGTATGGTCTTGCTCATGGCGTCCTCATGTGTCCGTTTGGGTACTGTACGTTGTTATTGCGTACGTTGAGATTAGTCAACTCTACGGACACCTATTTTCATTGAAGCCAGTAAGAGCCACTGATGTGTACGTAAAACCATACCCCTACGGACAAAGGCCTCCCATCCCCTCCATGAGTCAGAATGTCGCAGAGTCTTCTCCGCCCTTCCATGGCATCAGTGAGAGCAAGGCGATCCATGCAGATTGGCATTGGTTATCAGAGCCTTGCGTCGTTCTTACAGCTATGGACACGCACATATGACCAACTTCATCCAACTCACCCTCCCGTTCATCGGTCGCATCTACGCCCAGCGCAACACAGTCACCAAGCCCCGGCTCGCTGTCGAGGTGCTGTCGTCCCCCTGCGGGAAGGAACTACTACTGTGCTGTGGTAGCCTGAGGGTCTACCTTACACCCTCCCCGGTGCTGGCCGCTGAGAGGGGCTAGGACGGGCGCTGAGGGGCTGTCTCATCGGCTGGCCCCTCCACCCCATGAAAGCCTCCCTACACGCTCCTGCGCCCGCCTACAGGGGGAGAAAACGCATCATAACATTATAGATAGACCGCTCAGAAATTTGTGGCCCAAACCAGCTCCAGTTAGAATGGAAGATCGTCCTCTTCTTCGTCGTCCCGCCACTCCTCGACAAGATAGCGTATCTTCTGCCCCATGCGCCGCTCCAGCATCCGAGCAATGGCTTCCCACTGCAATTCAGCCATGTGACCGATGTGTTTTCCGACCAAGTCGTCTAGTTGCTTGGTACGGTGTTGGATCATCGCCTCCGCCATGTCGTCGGTCATCTCCCTTGGCTCCTTGCCTTGGCTTGCTCGTAGGGCCTGCTTCCAGTCTTCAGGGAGACCTTCGTCCTCCGCATCCAAGAGCTTCTTCACTCGCCGCATTGTCGCCACTGTGCCGTTGCTAATGCCGGTTGCATCGACGATCTGCCGTTTGCTGTAGGCGAACTCATCGCACACCAACGCCCATGCAGCATTCGCTTTAGCCGTGTGTGTCATTGGCAAGCGGGCCTTAGCATTCTCTGCGAGGGCAAGAAGGCGAGCCTCTGCGCGGTCGCATGTGTAGACCTCGACCAGAACCTTCCCCTGCCAATCAACAGCTTGATACGCGGCGAGACGATGGTGGCCGTCGGTTACGATGTAGCGCCCCTCCTGATCTACCCATGCCGTCATTGGATCGAGTTCTTTGCCAGCCTTGAGCGCGTCTACGAGATCGTCCACATGGTGGGGTGTCAGTTCCTGTTCGCGAAACTGGAATGTCATTGGGTCTGTTTGTAGCGCAGCGATGGGCAGGCGCTTTCGTTTGGGGGATGGCCCCCCGTGATTTCTTGCTGTCATTGATTGGTTTCCGTTCTTCGGCTGTGTCCAGACTGCTGGTCCTTGCCTGTGCAATTTGCACACCCTGAGGCTGCACACCCTAGCTACGGCATCAGCTCCACCTCAGGCCTCCAGAAGCGAGATCACCTCGTCCACGGAAACCCAAGGCAAAAGCTACGGACCAGCCGAAGAGATCAGCACGGCGTTGCTCCGAGGCCGTCACCTCAGTTTCCATGCTGCTCTTCTGCAATGGTGGACCCCAATGTTGGATGGTGGTTCCTAATGGTAGCAGGGGCGCTCTCAGTTAGGGCTTCAGGTGTTCTATAGTGCTTTCTTAGGCTGATCTGACCCGTTGATAGCCCTTGATATGCTGTAGCGATAAGCCAGAGTATTCAACCTTACACATGGCTTCGTAAAGGCGGTGCAGAGGGATGTTGCCGTCTCCGTATCTGCCAGCCATTCCCGGCAGTGCGTGTCCGAGCAGGATGTCGTTGATGTCTGGGTTGATCCCCGCATGCCGACAAGCGTCTTTGAAGTTGTGCCGGAAGGAATGGAACGATGTCTTGTCGGTTTTAGTTCCTAGTTTGGCAATATATGCACTGAAGTCCTTGGACGGCTGTCCTGAGTAGTATCCCTTCGCATCGAGCTTGAGGCGTGGGAAAACCCGGTCCTTCCGCGCCCTCCGCTTCTCTTCCACGTAGTCGATGAAACCAAGACGGATTAGCTCAGGGTGAAGCGGCACATTACGCTTCTTACCGCCCTTGATGCGTTGCGTATCGTCGCCTTCACGCAGGCGTAGGAACCATATGCCATTCTCTTCTGCGACATCATCAATCCCAAGCTGGCAAAGTTCGTTCAACCTTGCCCCGGTCCAGAGGCCCAACAGAGGCAACCAATACCAACTCGTCCCACTCATGTCTGTATCGCCGGGTTCTGCCCTGAGCCTCGTTGATCTGCACCCTGAGTAAATGGGACTGCTGAAGATTGCCTGCAGCTGTGCCGTGCTGAACGGGTCCGCCTCACCTCTTGCATTGCCGTTTGTGTCCAACTTCATCGGCCCGAAGATGTCTAAGACCTCCTCGTCCAACTGCTTAGATGCCCATTCCCATGTTGCCTGCAATCTCCCCAGCGCCTTGTTGATTGTACTGACAGAAAGCGTCGGCAGGTCGTACGCTTTTCCCGCCTCAACGGCTTCCATCGCAGACAGCCCTTTTGTCTGCCGACGCTTGTTCCTGTTGCTAGGCAAGCTCATCAACACATTCTTGAACTCCCGCGCGTCAGGCTTTTTGTAACTTAGTATTGGGCGGTCGCCCGCAAGCTCAATGAACAGCTCAGTCCATTGTCGGTAGTCGTCTAGGAGCTTGGGAGACCATTTTCCGGTGCGCTGGGCTTCCTCTTCCCGTTCCGCAAACAACACAGACAATCGCGGCCCTGAGTGGTCTGCAGTTGCGCTCCCCGTTGCGTCAGGTGGTGTTTCTACTATTTGCCCCTGAAAACGCTCACTGATTGCCTCAGCGGCTCTTAGGCTTGCTTCGTGCAATGTACGGACCAGACGAACCCAAGAGGGAGAGTCGGGTGTCAGATTGATGTCGATACCATCCCACGCCAGCACATCTTCTGCTTCCCCATAGAAGAACTCGTCCGCCTCCCCTCGCGCATATTGTCGCCGCGTTTCAGCTGCCAAGTCCTCGTTTAACGCCTGAGCATCATCGAAGGACTTCGCCGCTGTGTAACCTGCAAAGCCAGCGAGGCGGTTTTCCTCATCCTCTTCCAACAAGTGGCGATAATACTCGTCGTGGATTTTCTGCAGCTGCTCTGGAGTTAGCTCTGGTTGCGCTACACTAGCTTGCCTTCTGCGATGTGCAGCAAAACGCCTGTCCACTTCTACGGCGGCAACACGCACCAACCTCAGGGCTTCTTGGTAGTCCTTTGTCTTAAGCGAGAACGTCTCTTCGCTCTTAGGATAGGTTGCTGCGATGTCTCTTGGGATGGCAGCACGGTGGTAGTACGTGGCATTACGACGGTACAATCTGGGGTGTCCGGGCATCTTTTCCAAAGCCGCCACTGTAACACCTCCCTGTAACATCCACGTTCTGAAAGCCCTTAATGACAAGGGATTTCCACAAGATCAACATGTTAAGAGGTTGATGGTGGAGCCTAGCGGGGTCGAACCGCTGACCTCTTGCATGCCATGGGCGAGATTGGTTTGTTGGGCCAGTTGAGGTGAATGGAGGATAGTGAAGGGGAATGAGCCTAATTCGATATTTTGAGAATGTGCGCTGATCTGGGTGAAAGGTTCGATTTGGTCCAGTTTCGTGGGAACTCGTTGTGTTTCGCAGTGGTGACCGGACAGTCACAAAGGACCATTTGAGGGCGGAATCTGACGTACAACATCACCGCTAGGCGGATGATCTCAGGACTGGTTTTGAAATAGCGAAATGGGGAGCATTTGGACATGGCCGGACGCTAGTTCAGCGCCCTGCCCGCCTCAAGTTGGTTTCTTCTGACACTGCCCAATTCCGCTCTGGTATAGTAGACGCGCATTTAAATCTGACAGGACCCGCGCGGGTGCCCGTTAACTGGCAAAATAATCCCGCATCACCCGCGTATAAATCGCCTTGAGCTGGCAAATCTGATCGACATTTATGCGCTCATCAACCTGATGCATCGTTTTGCCGACAAGCCCAAATTCCACCACCGGGCAATGGCTTTTAACAAACCGAGCATCCGACGTCCCACCAGATGTTGACAGTTCAGGGGTGCGGCCGGTTTCAGCTGCGACCGATGTCGCCACCAGATCGGATAGCGCGCCGGGAGGGGTGACAAAGCTCTCGCCTGATGCCTCCACTCGTATATCAACTTCGATCCCCGTTGCCGCCGCCACTCGATCCACCTCCGAGCGCAGCCAGCGGGTCAGGTCTTCTGATGTATGTGCATCATTGAAGCGGATGTTCACTGTCGCACGCGCTTCCGCCGGAATGACATTGGTCGCCGGATTGCCCACATCCATTGTGGTCACTGCCAGTGTCGATGCATCAAAATGATCGGTACCCTCATCCAGCACATACGCATCCAGATCCGCCACCAGCCGCGCCAGCGCGGGCACCGGGTTTTTGGCGCGATGCGGATAGGCCGAATGGCCCTGAATACCACTGGCGGTGAAATAGGCAGTCATCGAACCACGCCGCCCAATTTTTATCATCTCGCCCATCTCGTTTGGGCAGGTGGGTTCACCGACGATGCAATCCGTCATGGTTTCCCCCTGCGCATCCATCCAGTCGAGGATTGCCACGGTGCCGTCAGTGGCGTCCCCTTCTTCGTCGCCTGTAATCGTGATCACCAGTGACGCATCTTCGGGGGCCTCAGCTACGTAATCAATCGCTGCTGCGACCCAGGCGGCCACGCCAGATTTCATGTCCGTTGCGCCCCGCCCCCAGAGTAACCCATCCTTGATCTCGCCGCCAAAGGGATCCACCGTCCACGCTTTTTCATCGCCAACCGGCACCACATCGGTGTGCCCGTTGAAGCCTAGCGTGCGGGCACTTTTTGATCCCCAGCGGGCAAACAGGTTTGACGTGTCACCGCGATTGATGCGCGTGCAGGCAAACCCGGCTTCCGATAACATCTTTTCCAGCAGCACCAGCGCCCCCCCTTCTTCCGGCGTCACGGACGGGCATTGGATCAGGCGTTGGGTCAGAAGGACGGGATCGGTCCCGATTATGCTGACTTTGGACATGGTGCTCTCCTTTTTCTCATCCCTTACAGGGTTAAGCAGAAAATAAAAACCGAGCGAGGGAGGCTGTGGGGAATATGTGTCACCTTTGAGGATTGCGGCATTTCATTCAACGCCGCCCGTGCGCCGATATAGTCACTGTGCTGACTTGCCGTCAGGACCATCCGCAAAGGGCGATCCAGGGCATCCGTGACGGCATGCAACTTCGAGTTCATGCCGCCCTTCGTTCGGCCAATCAGGCGATCACGCCCCCCTTTTTCAACCTACCACTCAGCCCAGATCGCCTCAGGCCACTTGTGTCGCGCTCAAAGGCCGGAAACATGACCGCTCCCCGAAACGATCGCCATCAGCTTGAATTAACCCTTGCGCACACGGAGCCGTCCACACATGACACTACCGTTTCAAGAGGTAGGCAGAATGTGTAGCATCGAATGTAGCACCTGAATTCTTATCTTGGGGCGAAATGCGCTGCTCCTCAGGATTTGGACAAGAGGTAACAGCAGGTCTCGGCATCGAAGCCGGAAATCCGGTAGCCCTCGGCAAATGCCGAGGTCAGTTCTTCCCGCACACGGAGCCGTTCGGAGATGGCCAAGTCCAGATTAGAGGCAAGAAGCTCATCCAGATCCCGAGGAATTTCAACTGTAAGGGACTCGTCCCTCAGAAGGGATTGAGGCAAATCCATTCTCGTTGCCAGAGCTTCCACATGCGGAGAGTTTAGATCCCAGTCAATGACCAGACGATCTGATGGGACTCCGGCATTGATACCCACCATCTGACCATAATAATCCATGTGATAGGTGTTTGCGGTTCCGCCAAGACGGGAGACGTTCAGCCCCGCATTGATTCGGCGCAATGGGTCGTAAGTCCAGCGTACATGGGTAATACCGCGATCCAGACACCAGTTTCTCTGATACCATTTCAGTTTCACTCCCAAGCCCATGCCACGGCTGTCTGGATGGACGGCCAGCCGGTGCGAATGCTGGACATGGCATTGGCTGGTGGGGAAACCGAACAGGAAACCAAGCATCCGGTCATCAATGAACGCTCCCGCCACAAGGCCGCCTTCATGCTGGATTGCCAACAAGATGTCAGAATTGTCGGGGGGATCATCCTTGCCCCAGATCTCTTTCTGGAACAACTCTGCATTCTTGAGTTCCGCCACACCGTTCAGTTCGCGTAGCACCAGCCCCGTGTTCCGAATGTTCATGCTCTGATTTCCTCATGATGATCGATGACAGAGGCGAGGTAATCATGATCCAGCGTTACCCCGATGCCCGGCCCGTTTGCGGGGACGGGCATTTCGCCATTTGATGCTTCGAGTGCTTCATTGATGATGTCCCTTTCGAAATAGCGGCTGGCGCTGGATGTGTCGCCGGGTTTGGTGAAGTTGGCGAGCGTTGCCAAGTGGATGTTGTGTGCTCTCCCGATGCCGCTTTCCAGCATGCCGCCACACCAGACCGGTGCATCAAAGGCGGCGCTGGTGTCGTGGATGGCGCGGGCCGCTGCAAAGCCGCCGACACGGCCGACCTTGATGTTGATGACCCGGGCCGCGCCGATCTCCAGCGCCTTGCGTGCGTCAATGGCACTGCGGATGCTCTCGTCAAGGCAGATTGCGGTTTTCAGCGCCGCCTGCACCTTGGCATGATCGTGAATGTCATCAAAGGCCAGAGGCTGCTCGATATAGTCGAGATCAAACTCATCCAGCGCCTGCAACACTGGGAGATCAGCCAATCCGTAATCTGTGTTGGCGTCCACCGTCAGCTTGATGTCGGGGAACTGAGAGCGAACAGCCTCGACGATCTTGACGTCATGGCCCTGTGCGATTTTCAGCTTGGTGCGCTTGTAGCCCTGTGCCAGCGCATCGGCGACCCGTTCCAGCGTAGTGTCGATCGGAGCGATGCCAAGGCTCACCCCCACATCCACATGGTTCCCGGCGCCACCGAGCGCGGCTTTCAGCGGAATGCCGAGGCTCTTGGACCAGAGATCCCAGAACGCCATCTCGACCACCGCTTTAGCCATGCGGTTGCCGCGCCAGGGCGACAGGAGGGGTTGGAGCTCGTAGGGTGAGTCAAAGCGCTTTCCTACGATCTGGGGCAGGAGCACGTCGCGTAAAAACGCCATGGCACCGGGAATAGTTTCCTCCAGATAGTCAGGGGTGGGATCCATCACCGCCTCGGCCACGCCTTCTATCCCTTCGCCCTTGAGCACAAGCAGCGGAAAGGTTTTTGCGGTCATGGTGCCGGTTGAAATCACGAAAGGGGTCAGCAGCGGAAGGCTGACTATGCGCAACTCGGCGCTTTCGATGCGGATGCCGGGGTGCAGAAACCCGGTGGTCATATTCAAGTCATTGGGCATTTCAGAGAACCTGATTGAGGGCAAAGCTCACATCACCTTGGCAATGAAGCGGCGGAATTCGTCTGTTTTCGGATTGGTGAACATCTCGTCCGGCGGTCCCTGTTCGGCAACACGGCCTTCATGCAGGAAAACAACTTCGGACGAGACCTCGCGGGCAAAACCCATCTCGTGGGTGACGACAATCATCGTGCGACCCTCGGCGGCAAGATCCTGCATCACCTTCAACACCTCTCCCACCAGTTCGGGGTCAAGTGCCGATGTGGGTTCGTCAAAGAGGATCGCGTCCGGCTCCATCGCCAGCGCCCGGGCAATGGCCACGCGCTGCTGCTGGCCACCGGAAAGCTGTGAGGGATACATCTGCATCCGCTCCGCAAGCCCGACGCGATTGAGCAGAGCCTCGGCGCGGTCGCGCGCTTCTGCCTTGCTTTCGCGTTTGACCTGGATCGGGCCTTCCATCACGTTTTCCAGAGCGGTGCGGTGGGTCCAGAGGTTGAACTGCTGGAACACCATACCCAGCCGGGCACGGATCTCTTCGATATGCCGTACATTCTGCGGCTTGCCGTTTTTCACCAGGATCTCTTCGCCGTGAACGGTCACCTTGCCCGAGGTAGGGGTTTCGAGAAAGTTCAGGCAGCGTAGAAAGGTCGATTTACCCGAGCCGGACGATCCCAGGATCGAAATCACGTCATGGTTTTTCGCTTCGAGCGAAATGCCTTTCAACACTTCGACATGGCCGAAGGATTTGTGGATGTCTTCGGCTTTCAGAATGATGTCCGGCTGTGTCATGCACGGGTCTCCTTTAGGGATTGGGCGGTGCTTTGGGCCTTGTACGGGGCGTAGATATGGCGGCTGAGGCGGCGTTCGGCTTGCCGCCAGAGCAGGACAAAGATCGCGGTGATGCAGAGATAGATCAGCGCCGCCCAAAGATAGACGGAGAAGTCGAAAGTCTTGGAAAAGACCTGCCGCGTTCGACCCATCACGTCAAAGACGGTGACCACGCTGGCCAATGCGCTGGCCTTCATCAAAAGGATCACCTCGTTGCCGAGTGCGGGCCATGCGATGCGGTAGGCATGTGGGAACACAACCCGGTAGAGGGATTTGATCCGGCTCATGCCGATTGCCTTTGCGGCTTCGATCTCACCCCGCGGGACCCCCATGATACCCCCGCGAAGGATCTCGGTCTGATAGGCGGTGGAGTTGAGGGCGAAGGCCAGAAGGGCGCAGTTGAACGGATCGCGGAAAAAACTCCATAGCCCCCAATCCTGAAGGAAGGGCCGGAACTGCCCCGATCCGTAGAAGATCAGAAAGAGCTGGGCGAGGATCGGTGTACCCCGCATGAACGAGACATAAAGGCGGAGAGGAGCCTGCGCCATGGGTGAGGCATGCACCCGGATCAGCGCAAAACCTGGTGACACCAGCGCAGCGATCAGCGCGCCCAGAACGGTGAGCTGAAGGGTCATCAGCAGGCCGTCGAACAAGCGCGGCCAGTATTGGATGAGGATTTCTACGGGATTCATTTTCAAGCCCTCAGGATGCCGCGGTTGGCGCGGTGTTCCATCTTCGCCAGTACCAATTCCGACAGAACGCACATCGCCCAGTAGATCAGGCAGGCCAGCAGATAGAAGGTGAAGGGTTGTTTGGTAACGCCCACGGCGACCTTGGTCATGCGCATAAGGTCATCCAGCGCAATGACCGACACCAATGCCGTGTCTTTGAGCATATTGATCCAGAGATTGCCCAATCCCGGCAAGGCAAAGCGCCAGAGCTGCGGCAACTGAATACGCAGGAAGATCTGGCGATCCGTCATGCCGATGGCCCGTCCGGACTCGACCTGACCATTGTCGAGCGACTGGAACGCGCCACGCAGCACTTCGCCCGCAAATGCGCCGAACACCATGCCAAGGGCCACGACCCCCGCTGCAAAGGGGCTGAAATCGGTGGGTGGGGCGTCTGGTGCCCACCAGCGCAGCACCGCATTCATGAGAAGGCCAACGCCGTTATAGACCACAAAGAGGGTCAGGATCTCGGGTAGGCCTCGCATGATCGTGGTATAGCCAAACCCCAATGAGCGCAGCGGCAGAAATTTCGACATGGAGGCGAAAGTCGCCAGAAAGCCGAGGAGCAACCCGACGGGCAGGGTGACGATCGCCAGTTGCACCGTGATCGCCAGCCCGCGCAGGATTTCGTCCCCCCAGCCGGCATCGCCATATGAAAGCAGTTCAAACATAGATTTCCTTTTCAGGCCGGAGGGACGTTTTTGTTACTTCATCGTATAGACGTCGATCTCGAAATACTTGTCGTTGATGGCTTTATAGGTGCCGTCGGCGCGGATCTCAGCCAGCGCAGCGTTCAGCTTTTCGCGCAGTTCGTCATCCTCCTGACGCACGGCAATGCCCACACCTTCGCCAACAAAGGCCGGATCGGTGATCGGCTCACCTGCCAACTCACAGCAGCTTCCGTCGTCGGATTTGGTGGTCCAGTCGAGCATCGGCAGCATGTCGCCCACCTGCAGGTCGATACGACCCGAGGCCATGTCGAGGTTCACTTCATCTTGTGTCGGATAGAGGCGGATGTCGGCATCCGGATAGGTTGCCTCGATGAAATCGGCCTGGGTGGTGCCGGATTGTGCACCGATCACCATGCCGGACAGTGCCTCATTGGTGAACTCGGTGATGTCCGAACCTTTCGGCACGACATGGGTCATGGCGGCCAGATAGTAGGGATCGGTGAAATCCACCCGTTTCTTGCGCTCTTCGGTGATAAACATCGAAGCGATGATGAAGTCATATTTGTTGGCCAGAAGACCGGGAATGATCCCATCCCAGTCCTGAGCGACAAGGTCACATTCCTCTCCGATGCGCTTGCACAGCTCCAGGCCGATCTCAACGTCGAAACCGGCAATCTTGCCGTCTGCTTCGATATAGTTGAACGGTGGGTACGCACCTTCGGTGCCAAGGCGCAGACTGCCTGCGGTTGCGGTCGAGGCAACCAGCGCGGTTGCGGTTGCGATGAAGGCAAGCTTGCTCTTCAATGTCATGGGGTATCCTCCTGTTTCTCCCAATGTTTCATCACTTTTCGATTTGACTAATCGGATCGCCCACATGACCTGTGAAACGTCCGTATAGCTTGGCGATCCGGCTCAGGCGGTCTTCGACGGGTTGACCCAATTCCATGAACACGCCGTTGATGATCAAATTGCACAGGCTGGCCATCTGCGCTGTAGAATCCCAGAACTGGTTGAACTGGGTAGGAACGGCAAAGACCTCATCGGCAACATCGCGTCCCCAGTCACAGAAAACATCGGTGATCAAGGTCACCGGAATGCCTGCCTCCTGAGCCTCTCGGGCCAGCACCTTTGCCATTCGCGAGTATCGACGCGCTTCGAAGATCACCAGACAGGCATCCTGATCCGAAGCCAGAGCCTCGGCAAAATTCCCACCCGCAAGATCAACCAAAGTGACCCGGTCGCGCAGATACTGCATTTGGTTGGCAAAATATTGGGCGATTCCGCGTTCGGTCTGAAACCCCGCCACGCAGACATGTTGTTTCATGGCCAGACGTTTCACGACTTCTTGCCATTCAGGCGTCCGGGCATATTCATAGATCCGAACCACCGCCGCGATTTCCAACTCCATGCCGCGGGTCAGGTGTGTCTCATCATCACGTGCATTTTTTTGTAGCTCGTTCAACCGGTCACTGACCAGCCAGGGATGTCCACCAAGATCGCCTTTCAGGTTTTCCTTGAGATCCTTGAAGCTTGTAAATCCGTTGGAACGGCAAAACCGTCCGACCGTGGCTTCGCTCACACCAACCTTGTCTGCGAGACTGGCAGCGGTCTCGAACGGAACCTCCTCCAGTGCACTCAGCATATAATTCGCAATCGCCTTGTCAGCCTTGGAGCCATTCTGGAGGGCTTTAGTGAGTGTGGAGCGGACTGGTG
Source organism: Aliiroseovarius marinus (assembly GCF_004360145.1). GTDB lineage: Bacteria > Pseudomonadota > Alphaproteobacteria > Rhodobacterales > Rhodobacteraceae > Aliiroseovarius > Aliiroseovarius marinus. Next base: position 35,613 of record NZ_ML178712.1, read on the forward strand.
TGGACAATTCGGCAATCTTTGCGGTGGTTGATGAAACTGTTGCGCAAAGCTGCAAGATAACTTGCAATAAGTCAACAGAATACATAAAGCTGTCATTTCATTTGCTGGAGTGCGCTATCAGACCAATTCGAGCCAGTCTCACCCAGGCCAGCATGACTGCCCTTTATATCGCGCAGAGCCCGCGCCACTTGGAAAGATCAGCGGCGCGGTCAAGCTTGATATGGTTCCGTTTCGAAAGACTGCAATCATGGTTAAAGTGGTTGAAGACGGAGGAGTGGACGGAGACAAATTTCTGCAAACTTCGCATTCGTCGAAAGCGTGACATCGCTATTTCTCGTCGCCGGAATGGAAGATGTGAGTTCTTAATTCGGTTGTTCAGAAAGCGACCAGAATTCTGTTTCTCCGACTTTTCAGCCCGGATCAAGATCACACAATACTGACCTTTTGCTTGGCGTCTATGAAGCTCCGGCCACTTCTCAAGAACTCAGCGACCGCACAGAAATACTCATAGAGATTTCTGGGGCCATTTTCGAGGTAACCAGCTACCTCTTGAGGGCATTGTCACCCCTCGAACATGAAATCTTTGGTCATTTCGATGTCATTTCTCGAAAGCACTTAAGACGGGCGGAAAAATCGAACTGGGCTACCGAAGTGGCGAAATCGCCTACACTGCCTACATCGCCTACACTGCCGTTTCGGCTATTTGGCTTGGGCGGATCGCAGCTTCGATGCAAAGATGCAGACATGGAGGTGCCGATGTCGGACGCAGAAGAAGAAATGCCAGATTGGTTGAAAGCCATTCCTCCGCAAACCGATGATGAAACTTGGGCGCAAATTGAGAGGCGCTTCTACGATCTTCTCGACACACTCAATCAAGCCAAACTTGAGACCAAGGTGCAGGCCATTTCCCCACGTCTAGGGAACTCTAGCAAAGATCTGAGGGTATATTGGGAAGATCCTGAAGTGGGAACCAAGGTTCGTTCATGGCTTCAAATCCCATATGACCCAGATCGAGACGAAGAGCTCCTCTTCTTCAAATGGAAAACGGCCCTCCACTTGGCCACCAAGTTGAAACCGAAGATAAAAGCACGCGAACTGAGCGTTTCATTTCTCGCGGAATGGGGTGCGTTTTCCGACCACGCCGGTGTGATTGAGCATGAATTCCTGCGCAACTCACCTAAGTTTCAGTACCTCAAAGGGGCCGAGGCACAGAGCCGCGAGCAACATAAACGTTGGTACGCGAAAGTATTTGTCGCTCTTAAAAATCCAGGTGATAGGCGGGCGGACACTGACAGCAAAGTTATCGACTTCATACTAGAAATCTTGAGGAATGGGTTTTTTCCTTCCAAGCATCATCAGCGTGACTGGTTTCGAGAACTCCTGTCAGAAGACGAGATCCAAATGAGGGCATCGTTTCGGCAAAACAAACTCTCAGAAGTAAAAATTCGCGATCTGGCAGTCACTGATGACAACACCTTGCCGCCAACTGACCGGACCTCTTACCACCTCTAGGGGGTAAGAAGTCATACACTCTGCAAGCTGCAAGTCTCCGTTCAGAACTTTAGTCTGAATAGGAGGCCAGTATGGCACATTCACATGAACCGGTAGCAGAAGGCTACCTCACCATCCCCAAAGCAGCAGACCGCTTGGGCATTCCCACCTCTACCCTTCGGCGCGCGGTAAACAAAGGGCTCGTCCCTTTCCACCGCCCCTTTAGCCAACGTATCCGCGTGCGCCTTACCGAGGTCGTCGCGGCAATCGAAGCAAAGGGGGAGAAGTAAAATGGAACACGGAATCTTCTCCCAATGGGCACCCAAATATCAAGCTGCGGGTTTTGAACCTCGCCCTATCAAGCCCGGAACCAAGGCCTGCAAACTGACAGGTTGGAACAAGCCTGACACGGCATTGCCCAATGACATCTACACCCGTTGGATCGACACCAATGGCGACCATGGGATTGGTCTCCGCCTTGGCACGCCGATGCCGGACAACACTGTCCTTGGGACTCTCGATATTGATGTAGACCGCTTTGACGAGGTGGCGCGGAGCATGCTCGACGGTCCGATCTGTGGTCGGTATGGGAGCAAGGGCGCCGCATATTTTGTGCGCGTTCGTGGAGCTGGAAATACCTCGAAATGGGTGTTCAATGTCCGCGAAGTCGGAGGGGATACAACCCACATCGGCGAGCTTCTCTGCACGGGCTCTCTGATTGTGATTCCTCCCACGATCCATCCTGATATCCAGTGCCCCTATCGCTGGATCGGCAAGCCGCTCCTTGAGGTGAATCCGCACGACCTGCCGATTGTGGAGGTTTGATATGGCGCATGTATCTCCATTGAAACTGCTCAAGGTAGTGTTCGAAAGCCATCATGCCCTTAGTCTGACCGAAGGTTCCCCCACACACGATTCCGGTTTGGGGCTCATTAACGAGATCCTGCCTATTACCCAAGATGAGGATCGAATCCGTGACCTGATCAAGAGCCTTCTTCCCAAGGATTACCGAGGCAATCTGCTGAAAGAAGTGCCGGAGATGGTTCAGAGCGGGATCCGGAAAGGTCTTCACCACCCAAAAGGCGTTGACGGGAACGACGATCGCAAACAATCTGAGGTCATTCTCGAGGCGGTAGCAGAATGCGGCGGGGAGTTTTTTAACTCCCCGCAGTTCATTCCACATATCCGTATGCCGGGCAAACACGGCGGGAAGGAAGTCCATCCTGTTCGTAGCACCTACACGAAAGAACTGATGCGTCGTTTGTACTATGAGAAAACCGGCAAACCCCCGGGGAATATGGCCGTGCGCGAGGCTCAGGACCAGTTGGAGGCCAACGCACGGTACAACGCGCCCGTTGAAGAGGTGCATATCAGGATCGCCAACTACCATGGTGGGGTCATCATTGACCTCGGTGACGAGACCAATCGGGCCATCCAGATCACACGCCACGGCTGGAAGGAGGTCGACGAGTCCCCGGTGAACTTTGTTCGGCCGCACGGGGCAGTAAAACCCTTGCCCTTTCCTGAACGTGGTTTCGACCCCGACGAGCTCCGGAAACTGCTTGGCATGAGCATGCCAAACTTCATCCTCTTGATTGCCTTTTGCATTAACGCGCTGAACCCCGACGGGCCATTCTTCGTACTGCAAATCCATGGGGAGCAAGGTGCCGGAAAAACCATCATTGCAAAGATCATCAAGGACCTGATTGATCGCAATGTCGCCGATAAGCTCCGCATGCCGAAATCTGAACAGGATTTGGTTTTGCAAGCCCAAGGGCAATGGCTGCTCAACTACGAAAATGCCTCCTATGTCTCAAACGACATGTCCGACTCGCTTTGCACGATGGCAACAGGTGGCGCCTTCGCGACGCGCAAACTCTACACCGATAATGAGATGATCATCTTGGCTTTTAAACGGCCGGTCATGATGAATGGGATTGGCAATTTCGCCACCCGACCGGATCTGCTGGAACGGTCGATCTTTCTAAATCTCACCGCAATCCAGAAAGGGAAACGCAAGACCGAGCGCGAACTCTACGCCGAACTGGACAAGCTGATGCCCAAGTTCCTGGGGTACCTTCTTGACTGTGTGACCTGCGCTTTGGCCAACCTCGATGAGGTCGAACCGCCCCGCTCTATTCGCATGGCGGATGCGGCCCACTGGTTGGTTGCGGCGGAACCGGCAACTGGCTTCCCCGAGGGCTCTATTTTGGACGCGCTGGAGATGATCCAACGCGAGATCCTTGCGCAGAGCGCTATGGATGACACCCTTACGGTGGCGCTCATGGAGCTCCTGCTGAATGAAGCGGGGTATGCGTATGAGGGGCGGTATGGCCAACTTCATGAAGAGCTCGTGGCTAACAGTCGCCGGTTTGGGAGGGGCCTGCCAGCCTCGCCCTCCGCCCTCTCTAGCAAACTCAAGCGCATGCAGCCTGGTTACCGCCAGATTGGCCTTGAGGTCGAAGAAGGTATGCGGTCCAGCAGCGGCCAGACGGTGATCTTGCGGTTGACCGATGAAGGCGTCGCCTTGGCCCGGGAGGTCGCGGCTCAGGACAATGGTGACGGCAATGGTCATGGCCAGTTCTGAGACCCGCTGCAAGTGTAGGCAGTGTAGGCAGTGTAGGCGTTCCCAAACCTTTAAATTGGAGAGGGAGGGAGACGGCGCCCTCCCGCACATCACCTCGGTGCCCCCGCTGGCGGCTGCACGCGGGGCACCACACATCCAGGGTAGGACGACGCCTACACCGCCTACAGGGCCTACACTTGGCCCCTCCCCAGCCTCTTACGCCCCCACCCAGCGAGACAGGTGGTCAGGTGGTCAGCGCCCTGTGCGGCGTCCAATCCCCACACGCTCTCACCCCCGCCCCGTCGGGCCCCGCCACACCTCGGTCTGCAAGACCACCTCCGTGACCACCTCCACCCTCTGGACCACCTCGGAGGTGGTCTGGGGCCCTCCTATTCTGTGTCACCGCGCAAAATTGTGCGTGAGTTCACCCTGTGTTTTTCTTGGGCTTTTTTCTTTCAAGGAGGGAGCCCATGACTAAGTTCAATCCAACAATTGGCCGGTGGACCCGGCGCCGTTGCAATGCCGCAGGCAAGCGGGTCACCGACAAAAAATGGGTCGTCAATTATCGCTGCCCCGAGACCGGGCGCAAACGGCGCATCTCGTTCCCCACCAAGGCCAAGGCCGAAGCCTATCGAGATGCGCTGGTCGCCGAAGTCTCGGGTGAACGCTACTTCAATCCCAATACCAACCCGAGCGTTGCCGAGGTTGTTGAGCATTGGGCTGAAACCAAGCGCGGCACGGTAAAGCCGCAGACTATCGCGGGCTACCGGCCCCTGCTCAAGATCATCGTGGGACCGCTGCTGCAGGGCAGCCCGCAAGAACGGGTGCACTATGCGCTGACCGGCGAGAAGCCAAAGCACGACACCAAGCTCTTGGAGATGCTGGGCCCCTACAAGGTCAGCGCGCTCACCACCGCGCAACTGCGCCGCTGGCACAGCCTTGTGCGCGCGGAAGTGGGCGCTCATACCGCCAACCGGGTCATGTCGATGCTCAAGGGCATCTTGGCCTTGGCCGAGGAAGACTTCGGGGTGCGCGTCTGTTCGATGCCTACCAACCTGGCCAAACGGAAGGCCAAGCCCAAGAAAGAGATCCTGTCGCCCGAGGAGGTGGCAAAGCTCCTGGCCCACGCACAGGCGGACAAGGACCGTGGCATCTTCTATGCCTTCCCCTTCCTCACCGGCGTGCGTGTCTCCGAGCAACTGGGGCTCCTGTGGGAGGACATCGATCTCGACCGCAACACAATCACCATCCGGCGGGTGCAGGAGCGCGATGGCTCCACTACCGACCAGACCAAGACGGAGGCGGGTGAGCGCGAGATCCCGATCTCGCCAATGCTGCGGACCATGCTCTTGGAATGGCGCGTCACCTGCCCGCGTCTGGAGGGCAAGCTCCATCGCGTGTTCCCAGGACCCGGTGTCGCTCAGCAATGGCCCCTGCCCCGCCAGGCTGGCGGAGGGCCAGTGCTCTATTCCAACTTCCTCAAGCGCTACTGGCGCCCCGCCTTCAAAGCCGCAGGGTTGCGCTATGTGACCCACCATTCGGCGCGTCACAGCTTTGTCAGCACCCTGCAGGCGCAAGGGGTTGAGGTGGGACTGGTGGCCAAGCTCGCAGGCCACGCGAACCCAACGGTTACATTGGGACACTACACCCAAGCGGTGCGCGGTGGAGCGGAGGCGCTGGCCGTCCTAGACCGCGCCTATCAGGTCGAAAGCGGGTCCTGACGGAGGGTGGTCGGGGAGGCCCTTGGGAGCCGCCCGGGTGGGTGGATAGCTGGCTCATGTCACAGGGCGCTCCGTGGCCACTCCCGTGGGTGGGAGATAGGATCCAGTGTGGCCCATATTTTGCTCTGGCATGCACGAGCAATCGAGCGGGAACCGGACCTTCGCTGCGCTTTACACTTGAGTCTGCTATGCGAAAAAATCTGCCTTTCGTGTTTGCAGGATCAGTGGCAATTTCTAGCATTTTCTGTCGCCGTCAGCTCACCATTCCGCCGGGTAATTCAGAAACCGAGCGCTCGCCATAGAGGGAAAAAAAAGAATAATTTCCGCAGACCACGCACGAGCATTTCTGGCTAGCCTCCCAAAGCGACGCTAGCTGTAGCGAGAGGTCGCTAAAATACCGCGCCTCCCATTCAAAACAAAGACGTTTTTTGACGCAGTAACAAACGTCTCTGGAATGCAGAACATAGTTGAAGCGGTGACACTTGAGTTGTCTGTGTCGGGCCCAGACAGACACCTTAGACAATGTAATAATCTTGGGACCGGTATGCGTGATTCAAACTCTAGTGCACCAACTCAAACGAGTTAAACCTTTTAAGTTCAAATGTAGAAAGGGTTGTCCAAATGATCCAAAGCACTGAGTCTCGCGTATTTTAGTTATAGGAGGAGAGAAACAATGACTATAACTGCTTTCATCAAAGGTTCGTGGGATGCCGTAATGGACGAGTCACAGAACCCCTTAAGAAACTACTCGTTGCCTACTGCTCACATGCTAATGCAAGTGCTGGCTTGGATGTGGAGTGCGGTGTTTTCTATTTCGGTTGGCAGCTATTTCGTGTTTGGTGTTACAGCCATAGGGCATGTACTTTTGATCGCGGGTGTTTTCATCACGCTCATGGTATTCCGTAAGGCTGATTCACAAAACTGATTTGGTTGGGGTGCCTGTCCCAAACTCTTCTGCTCAAAAACTGCGCCACTTCGTCGGTGTAAGTAGAAAGCGAGGTTTGGGTATGAATCGAACCTCAAGTAAGGAAAATCATAGCGGGCGCATCAAGGCCGGGTAAGAACAACTACGGCCAGTATTCAATTTGGGTGTGATCAGGCGAAACTGGAAAAGCGGAATTGACGATCAATAGAAGCCTATTTCCTGAACGTCGACTTGGGCTTGGTGGTCCCGACCGTAGGCCACGACTCCTAGTGACTTGATCGAACCTGCGCGCGGTTCCGATCTGAGCATCCGGCCGGATGCCTTGAAGGCAGAGAATGGTATGCGCACTTCCGTCCACTGTGACGTGACTTCGAAGCTTGCTTGGTAAAACTGCCACGGCAGCACCGTTCCGCCAGTGCGAAGGTGTATGAAATATGTTTGGTCGTTCCCGCGCGTGACAAGCCTTACACCCTTTGTATCGTCTGAAAGCTTCGCGTCGAGTTCTGTTCGGAACTGAATAAAGCCACCACGATTTTCAGTACTGACATTTCCTGTCAGACGCGCATACCCAGCGCCGTTTTCCTTCTCGAAGCGGACCTGGCCTGTTGAGACGCCACCCATAACAGTGTCGGCCAAGAACTCCCAACGGCTTTGGGGGTCATTGTCGAAAGTTTCCAGCATTTCTTGTTCTCCGAAGGCAGTTGTGGCGAAACAACATAATGAAAGGCAAAGGCCCAAAGCCGCTGCAAGTGTCTTCATTTGCCTTCATCCTGTATCAATTGCGCTACAATAGACCTGTGTTTGGGCGGTCAATGTTTCAAGGATCTTTCCACGACAGCGCTCGACTGCTTCTAAACCACTTTGGAAAAGGTCTTCCGCAAATTCTAGTTGTTCGAACCTCAAGTGGTCCAAAGGCACCTTTGAGCCGTATTAAGGAAATAGGAGGCGCCGAAATGATCAGATTAGCACTGTTGTTCGCATTCGCTTTGGCTGCATTTGGCGAGCAACGACTTGCATTGCGCGCGTCCCCGGAGCCCATCGGAGGTCTTCTGATTTGAGATCTACGTGCAACGTAACACCCTCGAAGTTGATCCTTTACTACGACGGATCCTGTCCACTATGTGCGTCGGAAATCGGATACTACAAACGGGCCGATCGCGATCAGGCCTTGGATTTCATCGACGTTTCATCAGATCAATTTTCAGGGGATGACAGGATTAATCGAACCGACGCAATGGCACGGTTCCATGTTCGTTTGGCAGACGGTCGGCAAGTGTCAGGCGCGCGGGCGTTCGTTGAGGTTTGGCGACTTATTCCAAGCTGGCGCTGGCTGGCAAAGCTGGCAAGTTTTCCGGGCGCTGTGCGCGTTCTGGAAGTGCTATACCGTCTGTTCTTAAAAGCTCGCCCCATAATCGTATGGGGCTTTAGCAAATTACAAAAAGTAACGGGCAGGACCTCATGAAAAACTTCGTTTCGTTTCTTCTTTTCCTGCTTTTGGTCATGGGAGGTGGCATCGTTATTGGCACGCTCACCGCGCCGGGCGAATGGTATCAGAACTTGCAAAAACCCTTCTTCAATCCACCGAACTGGGTTTTTGGTCCAGTTTGGACGGTGTTATATCTGGCAATCGCCTACGTTGGCTGGCGCGTATGGCAGCATGAACATCAGTCTGCTTTGCAGCGCCTATGGATCAAGCAGTTGGTCTTGAACTTCTCGTGGTCGCCGGTGTTTTTTGCCGCTCAGATGCCCGCGCTGGCGCTCGTCATTCTTCTTTGTCTGCTAGTGACCGTTGCGGGCTTCATTCGAGCCACATGGCATCCTGACCGTCTGTCGGCTCTGCTTTTTATCCCCTACCTCGCTTGGGTAGGATTTGCGTCGGCCTTGAATGCCGCGATCGTCTATCTGAACTGAAAAGGAGGCTGGCCTTGGAACGACACGCACTGGTCATAGGCGCCTCGGGCGGCATCGGACAGGCCTTGGCAGATGCGCTGAAGGCGAAGGGAACGCAAGTGACATGCCTCTCTCGCTCGCGGGATGGTCTGGACATTACCAACGAAGATGCTGTGTCTACGGCCCTCGGGGGCCTTCAGCCACAGTTCGACAGGATCATCGTAGCAACCGGCATCTTGTCCAGCGAAAAAGGACCGGAAAAATCGCTGCTGGCGTTGTCCGCAGTTGAGATGGAAAATCTGTTCGCGGTGAACACGATTGGTCCTGCTTTGGTTCTGAAACATGCCAAGCGCTTGTTGCCCAAAGATAAGAGAACTGTTTTTGCGGCACTCTCGGCGCGTGTTGGTTCGATCGGGGACAACGGCCTTGGCGGTTGGTATTCCTACCGCGCCTCAAAAGCTGCCCTCAACCAAGTGATCAGAACGGCTTCCATTGAATTGAAGCGCACGCATAAGCACCTGATTTGCGCCGCCTTGCACCCCGGCACTGTTGCGACGGAGTTCACACGGAACTACCCTCAGCACAAGACGGTTCCCCCACAAGAAGCGGCGTGCAACCTGCTGAATGTCATCGACAACCTTTCGCCTGACGACAGCGGACAGTTTTTCGACTGGGCCGGGAAAAGGGTTCCATGGTGAGCGCGCCTTCTGAACCGAGTACCACCAGCGACCGTCCACGTATCGTTCTGATCCTAGGGGATCAGCTTTCACCCGACATGCACGCATTACGGAACGCAAACCCGGATAAAGACATCGTTCTGATGGCAGAGGTTCTCGATGAAGCCACCTATGTCCCGCACCACAAAAAGAAAATTGCGTTCATATTCTCGGCTATGCGCCACTTTGCCCGGGAACTAAGGACAGCCGGGTGGCAAGTCAGTTATACGCGCCTGACCGATCCTGAAAACACCGGATCGCTGCGTGGCGAGGTTCAGCGTGCAGTCACCCAGCACCGCGCCGAGGCTGTAGTCGTGACCGAACCGGGCGAGTATCGGTTGAAGGCCGACATGCAGGCCTGGCCTGATGAACTGGGCGTGGGCCTTCAGTATTTGGAAGACACTCGATTCCTGGCCAGCCATGCAGAATTTCAACTCTGGGCTAAGGGGCGCAATCAACTTCGAATGGAGTTTTTCTATCGCGAGATGCGTCGGAAGACCGGCTTGCTAATGCAGGACGATCAGCCCGAGGGCGGCAGGTGGAACTACGACGCAGAGAACCGCAAACCCGCCAAGCGCGACCTGTTCATGCCCCAGCCGTTTCAGATCAGTCCGGACGCCATTACAAACGAGGTCCTTGACTTAGTCGAGGCCGACTTTGCCGGCAATTTCGGAACGCTTCGCCCGTTCTGGTACGCCGTCACACGGGACGACGCGATTGATGCTCTCAGCCATTTCATAGAACACTCTCTGCCCCACTTCGGGGACTATCAGGATGCGATGTTGGACGGAGAACCATTTCTGTATCACGCGGTTCTATCGCTTTATATCAATGTAGGCCTGCTAGACCCGATAGAAGTCTGCCGCCGCGCCGAAAAGGCGTATCTTGATGGCGACGCACCACTCAATGCCGCCGAAGGGTTCATCCGGCAAATCATCGGCTGGCGCGAATTCGTTCGCGGTATCTATTGGTTGAAGATGCCCGGTTATACCAACGAGAACTTCTTCTCTGCAGAGCGCGATTTGCCCGCGTTTTTCTGGACCGGTGATACCGATATGGCCTGTTTGGCGGCAGCAATCGGCCAGACCCGTGACTACGCCTACGCACATCACATCCACCGGTTAATGGTGACCGGGAACTTTGCCATGCTCGCCGGCGTGGATCCAAGACAAGTTCATGAATGGTACCTTTCCGTCTATTTGGACGCCTACGAATGGGTCGAGGCGCCAAACGTGATCGGGATGAGCCAGTTTGCCGATGGAGGTTTGCTTGGATCCAAGCCGTATGCGGCGAGCGGGAATTATATAGATAAGATGTCTGACTACTGTGGCCAGTGTCGATATGATGTGAAGCAGAAAATCGGCGAGTCCGCCTGCCCGTTCAATGCTCTATATTGGGATTTCCTGATCCGAAACCAAGCCAAGTTGCGGTCCAACCCGCGTCTGGGGCATGTCTTTCGGAATTGGGACAGGATGGACGAAGACAAACGATCTGCCTATTTGGCCCATGCCAATACAGTTAAGGAAGCTCTTTAGCCAATCAGCAAAAGCTTGTGCTGGACATAGGGCTTCATCAACCCAAGCGCTTCACGATGTAGGCGACCACATTTCATCATTTGTTGTCCCCAGTTTTAAGCGATGTAGAACCGAACAAAAATTTCGCAATACCCGATTGAACTGAAGATCAATTAACTCAGTTTGAAATCTTCCAACTTGTTTCAGTCCCAGTTTTACATTGCCTGCTTCGATCTGTTCGTCACGTTTCCCACCCAATCGAGTGACACAGGGGTGACACAGGACTGCATGCAAACTGGTGACACAATGCGCGAACGGTAGACGGATACCGTCTAACCGGTTCAAACCATTATCAAATCTGAGAGATCAATTTGGTGGAGCCTAGCGGGGTCGAACCGCTGACCTCTTGCATGCCATGCAAGCGCTCTACCAACTGAGCTAAGGCCCCATCCGTGACAGCTATGTCGCTGCCTGTGCGCGGTATTTATGCAAAGGCGCGGAGGGGTTCAACCCAAAAAATGCGCCTTTGCAAAAAATCTTTGATGCTTACTCGTCGTCGTTCGCGGGCATGTCCGCAATGTCGTCCAGCGACACATCATCGTCATCGTCGTCGTCCAGAACATCATCGCCCAGATCAACATCGGATGCGTCGTCATCTTCCAGAACCGCATCTGCGTCGTCGACCAGATCGTCCTTCATGACTGCTTTGTCTTCTTTGTCGGCAACCATCGTGCGCGACCCTTTACCGGTGTCCAGGTTCACGACCTCACCCGTATAGGGGCTGACCACCGGATCGGCGTTCAGGTCGTAAAAGCGTTTACCGGTTGTCGGGCATACACGTTTGACGCCCCATTCAGCTTTGGGCATAGGAAACCCTTTCCGTTCGTACTGACTCGTCTGAGATTTCAGGCAACTGCCACAATGCAGCATAGGTGTCAAAGGCTTTTGCAGGGAAGGGTTGACGTTGGACGGATTCAAGCCGCATTGAAGGGCATGTTGTTTCGAAATTCACGCAATCGGCTGACCGAGAACACCACCCTGACATTGGGGGCGGCGGATCCGGTTGTGATTGAACTACGGGCGTCGAAACGGGCGCGCAGGCTGTCGTTACGGGTGTCCCGTCTGGATGGGCGCGTAACACTGACCGCGCCGCATGGGGCGAACAAGGACGAGGCCATCCAGTTTGCGAAAGAGCGTCTGGACTGGATCCGGGGCCATCTGGCCCAAACGGCCCCCAGCGAGGTTCCGGGCATCGGCTCGACCCTGCCCTTTCGCGGGCAGAGCGTGACGCTGGCGCGTGGTCAGGCGCGGGTGGTCAAAGTTGTGGGCGATCACATGTTACTGCCCCCACAATCCCCCGACCGCGACGCGATCCGGGCCGAGGCCTTTCTGAAAGAAGCCGCCCGCGCGGCGCTGGTGGCTGCCAGCGATACCTATGCGGAAAAGGTTGGGCGTGACTACGGGCGGATCACCTTGCGTGACACACGCTCGCGCTGGGGATCGTGCAGCTCGCGTGGCAATCTCAGCTATTCGTGGCGGCTGATCATGGCACCGCCCGAGGTTCTGGACTATGTCGCCGCCCATGAGGTCGCGCATCTGGTCCACATGGACCATTCTCGCGCCTTCTGGGCGCAGGTCGAGGCGATCTTTCCCAGCTACCAAGCGCCACGAAAGTGGCTGAAGGATCACGGGGCAGATTTACACCGCTATCGCTTTCGCGATTGACGCCTCCGGGATTTGTGATCACAATTACCCGCATGCAAAGCCAAATTCGCCCAACCTCGGACAATACCAGCGCGCACGAGCGGGTTTACCGCCACCTGCGCACCCGCATCATGCATGGCGAGTTGGATCCGGGCGAGAGCCTGACCATCCGGGGGATTGGCGCGGAGTATGACGTCTCGATGACCCCCGCACGCGAGGCGGTACGCAGGCTGGCAGCTGAAGGCGCGCTGACGCTGTCCAGTTCAGGCCGGGTGACGGCACCGGACCTGACTGCCGAGCGGATTGAAGAGCTGACGGCCCTGCGCGCCCTGCTGGAGCCCGAGCTGGCCGCACGCGCCCTGCCCCGTGCCCATATGACCCTGATCGACCGCCTGCGCGCCATCAACGCCCGCGTGTCGGAATGCGTCGCCAATCAGGACGCCATCGGCTATCTGCGCACCAATCTGGAGTTCCACCGCACCATCTATCTGCGCGCGCAGGCCCCAGCTATCCTTGCGATGGCCGAGACCGTCTGGCTGCAGCTTGGTCCCACCATGCGTGCGCTCTATGCCAGCGGCCAGCGCACGGACCTACAGCGCCACCACCGCATGATCCTGTCCGCCCTCGCCGCCGGCGATGAACCGGCGTTGAGGCTCGCTGTGCGGACGGATGTAACGCAGGGCTTGAAGATGCTGGTGGGCTGAGCGGCCCCCAAACGAAAAAGCACGCCCGAAGGCGTGCTTTTGTTCTTTCCGAGATCTAAAGATCAGGCGTGGATCGCGCCGTCGCCACAGGCCAAGGCGGCTTCACGCACCGCTTCCGAGAAGGTCGGGTGGGCGTGGCAGGTGCGGGCCAGATCTTCGGCCGATCCACCGTATTCCATCAGCACACAGGCTTCGTGGATCAGCTCGCCAGCGGCGGGACCCATGATGTGGACGCCCAGCACACGGTCGGTGGCTTTATCGGCCAGGATCTTCACGAAGCCGTCGCCCATGAACACGGCCTTCGCACGACCATTGCCCATGAAGCTGAACTTGCCAACCTTGTAGTCGACGCCAGCCTCTTTCAGCTCTTGTTCGGTCTTGCCGACCGATGCGACCTCGGGCGAGGTGTAGATCACGCCGGGGATCACGTCATAGTTCACGTGGCCCGCCTGACCGGCGATGCTTTCAGCAGCGGCCATACCTTCGTCTTCCGCCTTGTGGGCCAGCATCGGACCTTCGGTCACGTCGCCAATCGCCCAGATGCCGGGAACCGAGGTTTTCCAGTGGTCGGTGGCAATCTGACCGCGTTCGGTCATCTTCACGCCAGCGGCTTCCAGACCCAGACCGTCGACAAACGGACGGCGACCCGTGGCAACCAGCACCACATCGGCGTCGATCGAGTGTTCGCTGTCATCCTTGCGCAGCTTGTAGTTCACGGTCGCCTTGGTCTTCTTGGCGTCCACGTTCTGAACGGCAGCGCCCATGATGAAGTTCAGGCCCTGCTTTTTCAGCGTGCGCTGGAAGGTCTTCTGGATGTCTTTGTCCATGCCCGGGGTGATGTCGTCGAGGAATTCAACCACGGTCACTTCCGACCCAAGACGCGCATAGACCGAGCCCATTTCCAGACCAATCACGCCCGCACCGATGACAACCATCTTCTTCGGGATTTTCGGCAGCTCAAGCGCGCCGGTCGAGGTCACGACGACTTTCTCGTCGACCTCAACGCCCGGCAAGCTCGACGGCTCGGAACCGGACGCGATCACGATGTGCTTGGCGGTGTGCACTTCGTCACCAACCTTGACCTGACCAGCCGCGGGGATCGATCCCCAGCCCTTCAGCCAGTCCACTTTGTTCTTCTTGAAGAGGAACTCGATGCCCTTGGTGTTCTGACCAATGACGTCGTCCTTATAGGCCAGCATCTCTTTCCAATCGACCGAGGGGCTTTTGCCCTTCAAGCCCATCTTGGCGAAGTTATGCTCGGCTTCGTGCAGGCTGTGCGACGCGTGCAGCAGCGCCTTCGAGGGGATACAGCCCACGTTCAGGCAGGTGCCGCCCAAGGTCTCGCGACCCTCGACACATGCGGTTTTCAGGCCCAGCTGAGCGCAACGGATCGCGCATACATAGCCGCCCGGGCCACCGCCGATTACGATTACGTCATAGTCTGCCATATCTCACTATCCTTCATTGTTCGCCATGCGCGCGGCCTTAGCTGTTTCTGCGCACTTGCCTATTCGTTTGCTGTTGTAAACCGCTCGGCCCTTAGACCGGGGTCAGCAGCTTCACATTCACGTTGATGACGCCGTCACGCTCCATATGCATGGCCAGTTCTTCAGACTCGAAGAAGGCGCGTGCCCGGTCGAGGTCCAGAACCTGGAACAGGGCCACTGCGTGGTTGTCCTGATCCGGATCTTTCCAGACGTGCAATGTTTTGAGGCCAACAGCTTTGCGGTTGAAACGGTCCTGTTTGAAGACGGTGTACCACGCGTCGAAATCCGCCACGTCAGCTTGCCAGAGTACATGGGTTGCCATGGTCAGAAACTCCCTCTGTGTGTGTGGCGACGCTAGCACGCGATAGCATGCCGGTCTTTGACCTAAGTCGTGCGCCGGAAACAGGATGCTGGCGCGCCCGACCAGTGCCGAGCGCGCCAAGGTTCATTACAGATCCATCAGCAGGCGGCGCGGATCTTCCAGAGCTTCTTTCACGCGCACCAGGAAGGTCACGGCGCCTTTGCCGTCAACGATGCGGTGGTCATAGCTCAGCGCCAGATACATCATCGGGCGGATGACAACCTGACCGTTGATCGCCATCGGGCGGTCCTGGATCTTGTGCATGCCAAGGATACCCGACTGCGGCGGGTTCAGGATCGGCGACGACATCAGCGAGCCATAAACACCACCGTTCGAGATGGTGAAGGTGCCGCCCTGCATTTCTTCCATGCTAAGCTTACCGTCACGGGCGCGGCGGCCTTTCTCGGCGATGGCTTTTTCGATCTCAGCGAAGGACATGCTGTCGGCATCGTTGATGACCGGAACAACCAGACCGGTGGGCGTACCCGCGGCGATGCCCATGTTCACGTAGTTCTTGTACACGATGTCGGTGCCGTCGATCTCGGCGTTCACTTCCGGCACTTCTTTCAGCGCGTGGCAGCAGGCCTTGGTGAAGAACGACATAAAGCCCAGACGGACGCCGTGCTTCTTCTCGAACAGGTCTTTGTACTCTTTGCGCAGAGCCATCGTTTCCGTCATGTCCACCTCGTTATAGGTGGTCAGCATGGCGGCGGTGTTCTGGCTGTCTTTCAGACGGCGCGCGATGGTCTGACGCAGGCGCGTCATCTTCACACGCTCTTCGCGCGATGCATCGCCAGCGGCGCGCGGGGCAGCCGGGGCCGGTGCGGGTGCAGCGGTTTTCGGCGCGGCCAAGGCGGCAGCAACGTCGTGCTTCATCACGCGACCGTCACGACCGGTGCCCTGCACGTCGGCGGGGTTCAGGCCAGCTTCGGCCATGGCTTTCTTGGCCGAGGGCGCGTCTTCGACGTCCTTACCAGCCGCCGCAGGTGCAGCAGCCGCGGCGGGCGCAGCATCCGGAGCGGCGGCGACCGCACCACCCGAGGACAAGACGGCCAGTTTGGCCGACGCATCAACGGTGGTGCCTTCGGGAGCCAGGATTTCGGCCAGAACGCCAGCGGCGGGGGCCGGGACTTCAACAGATACCTTGTCGGTTTCCAGCTCGCACAGCATTTCGTCCTGTGCGACCGCGTCGCCAACCTGCTTGAACCAAGTCGATACGGTGGCTTCCGACACGCTTTCGCCCAGCGCGGGGACCATGACGTCTACAGCTTGGCCAGCGTCACCCGCAGGGGCTGCGGCCGGGGCAGCCTCGGCAGCGGCAGGTGCCGAGGCGGCGCCTTCGCCTTCGCCGATCATGGCCAGCAGCGCGTCAACACCAACGGTTTCACCTTCGGCGGCGGCGATTTCACCCAGCGTACCAGCGGCAGGCGACGGCACTTCGACGGTCACTTTGTCGGTTTCCAGCTCGCAGAGCATCTCGTCTACGGCAACGGCGTCGCCGGGTTTCTTGAACCATGTTGCGACCGTGGCTTCGGTCACGCTTTCGCCCAGCGTCGGGACACGTACTTCAATGCTCATGGTTTATTTCCCTTCCATGGTCAGCGCGGCATCCACCAGCGCCTCTTGTTGTGCTTTGTGGGTCGATGCCAGACCCGTTGCAGGCGATGCCGCAGCCGGACGACCGGCATAGACCGGACGCGTGTGTTTCGCGCCGATGCGGGTCAGCACCCATTCGATATTCGGTTCGACGAATGTCCACGAACCTTGGTTTTTCGGTTCTTCCTGACACCAGACGATTTCCGCCTGCTTGAAGCGCTCCAGTTCCTTGACGCAGGACATGGCCGGGAACGGATAGAACTGTTCAAGGCGCAGGATGTAGATGTCGTCGATGCCACGCTTGTCACGCTCTTCCAGCAGGTCGTAGTAGACCTTGCCCGAACACATGACGACGCGCTTGATCTTGTCGTCCTTGACCAGCTTGGCCTCGGAGCGGCCTGTGCCGTTTTCACGATCGCCGTCATCCCACAGCACGCGGTGGAAGCTGGACCCTTCGGTGAAATCCTTGGCATCCGATACGCAGAGCTTGTGGCGCAGAAGCGATTTCGGCGTCATCAGGATCAGCGGCTTGCGGTATCCGCGGTGCAGCTGACGGCGCAGGATGTGGAAATAGTTCGCCGGGGTCGAGCAGTTCGCAACGATCCAGTTGTCGCCACCACACATCTGCAGGAAGCGCTCCAGACGGGCCGAGCTGTGCTCGGGGCCCTGCCCTTCGAAGCCGTGCGGCAGAAGGACGGTCAGACCAGACATCCGCAGCCATTTCGATTCACCGGACGAGATGAACTGGTCGAACATGATCTGCGCGCCGTTGGCGAAGTCGCCAAACTGGGCTTCCCACATCACCAGCGCGTTGGGTTCGGCCAGCGAATAGCCATATTCAAAGCCCAGCACCGCGTATTCCGACAGCATCGAGTCGATGACCTCGTAATGGGCCTGACCCTCGCGGATGTTGTTCAGCGGATAGTAACGCTCTTCGTTTTCCTGGTTGATCAGACCCGAGTGGCGCTGCGAGAACGTGCCGCGCGTACAGTCCTGACCGGCCAGACGGACCGGGAAGCCTTCGGTCAGCAGCGAGCCAAAGGCCAGTGCTTCTGCGGTTGCCCAGTCAAAGCCAGTGCCGCTTTCAAACATCTTGGCTTTGGTGTCCAGAAGACGACCAACCGTCTTGTGCATCGGGAAGCCGTCCGGTGCGGTCGACAGCGCTTTGCCAACTTCTTGGAAGGTCTCGGTCGAGATATCCGTCTTGCCACGCTGATATTCGTCGCTGTTGCGATCAAGGTGCGACCAGCGCCCGTCCAGCCAGTCGGCCTTGTTGGGCTTGTAGTCTTTCCCAGCTTCGAACTCTTCGTTCATGTGGGCCTGGAAGGCCGCTTTCATGTCCTCGATTTCGCCTTCCGGGATCAGGCCATCCTTGACCAGACGCTCGGTATACAGCTGCAGCGTGGTCTTATGTTTCTTGATGTTCTTGTACATCATCGGGTTGGTGAACATCGGCTCGTCGCCTTCGTTGTGACCAAACCGGCGATAGCAGAAGATGTCCAGAACCACGTCTTTGTGGAACTTCTGACGGAACTCGGTCGCGACGCGAGCAGCGTGCACCACGGCTTCCGGGTCGTCGCCATTCACGTGGAAGATCGGGGCTTCCACCATCAGGGCGATGTCCGTCGGATATGGCGACGAGCGCGAGAAGTGCGGCGCGGTGGTGAAACCAATCTGGTTGTTCACCACGATATGCATCGTGCCGCCGGTCTTGTGACCGACCAGACCGGACAGACCGAAGCCTTCGGCCACGACGCCCTGACCCGCAAAGGCCGCATCACCGTGCAGCAGGATCGGCAGAACCTGATCGCGATCCACGTCGTTCATCTGTTCTTGCTTGGCGCGGACCTTGCCCAGAACAACTGGGTTCACCGCCTCAAGGTGCGAGGGGTTCGCGGTCAGCGACAGGTGGACCTTGTTGTCGTCGAACTCGCGGTCCGACGAGGCGCCAAGGTGGTATTTCACGTCGCCCGAGCCGTCGACTTCCTCCGGCTTGAAGCTGCCGCCTTGGAATTCGTTGAAGATCGCGCGGTACGGCTTCTGCATTACGTTGGCCAGAACCGAGAGGCGGCCACGGTGGGGCATGCCGATGACGATTTCTTTCAGGCCCAGCTGACCGCCGCGCTTGATGATCTGCTCCATCGCCGGGATCAGCGCTTCACCACCATCAAGGCCGAAACGCTTGGTGCCCATGTATTTCACGTGAAGGAATTTCTCGAAGCCCTCGGCCTCGACCAGCTTGTTCAGGATTGCCTTACGGCCTTCCTGCGTAAAGCGAATTTCCTTGTCGAACCCTTCGATGCGTTCTTTCAGCCAGCCAGCTTCTTCCGGGTTCGAGATGTGCATGTATTGCAGCGCAAAGGTGCCGCAATAGGTGCGCTTCACGATGTCCAGGATCTGACGGATCGAGGCAACTTCCAGCCCCAGTACGTTGTCGATGAAGATCGGGCGATCCATGTCGGCATCGGTGAAGCCATAGGACGCGGGATCCAGTTCGGGATGCGGGGTGACCTTCTGCATGCCCAGCGGGTCCAGATCCGCAACAAGGTGACCTCGAATACGATAGGCGCGGATCAGCATCAGGGCGCGGATCGAGTCCAGAACAGCGCGTTTTACCTGACCGTCCGACAGCGATACGCCCTTTTCAGCGGCTTTCGCTTCGATTTTCTTGGCAGCCGCCTTGCCTTCCGCTTCAGGGGCTTCGGGCCATTGACCGTCCAGCGCATGCACGCGGTCGCCATCCGGCATCGGGGGCCAGTCGCCACGCGCCCAGCTGGGGCCAGCGGCTTCGGCGGTCACATCACGAGCATCATCCCCAAGCTCAGCGAAAAATGCGTGCCATGCGGCGTCGACCGCATTGGGATCTTTCACATACTGGGCGTACAGTTGCTCCAGATACTCGGCGTTGTGGCCTTGCATGAAGCTTGATGCGTGGAAGATGTCATTAGGGGATTGGTCGTTCATAGGTCACACCTTCTGTTTTCTCAGTGCGGGACTTCAAGCGAGTAATTCGCGTGTTCAAAGACCCATGAGAAGCGATCCCGAACAATGTCCGCGGTCTCTTCATCATAAAACTCGGCTGTTGACGGCCGTTGGTCTGCGCTCGAGGAGTTCGTCTTCTTGGTTACGGGCAAATGGGCCAATGACGGGTCAAGGCCAAGGCGGTCCACAAGCGCGTTCAGGTCGTCTGCCAGATGTTCTTGCCGGATCAGCACGTCAGGAACGAACTCTCCGTCAAGAAAGACAATCGCATGGTCATTCTGAATCTTCCTGCTTAGGATTTTTCTGCGAAACCCGTCGATAACGTCATCCCGATTGGTCTGAGCGCCATTCCGTTGTTTCAATGACCAATAATAAGCCGAGATCATCCGTTTAAAGGGATTGCGCACTGACGAGATCTTCAGCGATTGCCCCCAAAACTCGGGATCCAACCCAGCTTTGACCTTGCTAGCCGCCATGTGAGGGTACCAGTTGTGGGTCCCGTTTCTCACCTGCCAAAGATGGCGCGGCTTTTGATACCACTTAAGCGTCTCGCTTACGCGGCGACGTCCGGCGATACCGTATTCACTGACAATGGGATGCGGTTGGTACTCGGTCACTTTCTTGCCCGGAGGCACGCAATACGCCTGCAGAAACATCTCGGTCGAGGTGCCTGCCGTCTTGCGTGTCTTCAAGTAGACAAAATTGTGCTTGTAGCTGACCAGCGTCATCTCTTTGTCCCAGTTCACCTCAGAGTCATTTCTTCGGCGACGTGAACGAGGCCGACCAAGATCGGCCTCGTCCAAGATCATTATTTGCCGATTGCTTCCAGAACGGCTTCGCCCAGCGTGGCGGGGCTGTCAGCAACAACGATGCCAGCCGAACGCATGGCTTCGATCTTGTCTTCTGCACCGCCTTTACCACCGGCAACAATCGCGCCAGCGTGGCCCATGCGGCGGCCCGGAGGTGCCGTACGGCCAGCGATGAAGCCAGCGACCGGCTTCCAGCGACCCTTCTTCTTCTGCTCGGCCAGGAATTCAGCAGCTTCTTCTTCTGCCGAACCACCGATTTCACCGATCATGATGATCGACTGGGTCTCGTCGTCGTCCAGGAACATGTCCAGTACGTCGATGTGCTCGGTACCTTTGATGGGGTCACCACCGATACCAACAGCGGTCGACTGGCCCAGACCGATGTCCGACGTCTGCTTCACAGCTTCATAGGTCAGCGTACCCGAGCGCGACACAACGCCAACCGAACCACGCTTGTGGATGTGGCCGGGCATGATGCCGATCTTACAAGCGTCCGGCGTGATGACACCGGGGCAGTTCGGGCCGATCAGGCGCGAAGCCGAACCTTCCAGAGCGCGCTGCACCTTCATCATGTCCAGCACCGGAATGCCTTCGGTGATGCAGACGATCAGTTCCATCTCTGCGTCGATCGCTTCAAGGATCGAGTCAGCCGCGAAGGGCGGCGGCACGTAGATTACGGAAGCGTTGGCTTCGGTGACGTGCTTGGCTTCGTGAACCGAGTTGAAGATCGGCAGGTCCAGATGCGTCTGGCCACCTTTGCCCGGCGTCACACCGCCGACCATTTTGGTGCCATATGCAATGGCCTGTTCCGAGTGAAAGGTACCCTGCGAGCCGGTGAGGCCCTGACAGATCACCTTTGTATTTTCATCGATAAGGACTGCCATTTGGCTTTCTCCCTTTCTCGTGGGACATGCCCACATGTTTTGCGTTTCGGGGGAGGGCGCTACCCGCCCACAATCCCCAGAAGATATTCGGCCGTGGCGGCACCTGCGCGGCTGTTGCCGAGGTTGATGAGCATCTTACCCTTCGCCCCCCGGTTATATTCCGGCACCCGAACAGCGCCGAAATAGGCAACATCCGAGTGACGCGCGCCGCCATAGCGCGAAGCAAGTTCGTTTTGCAAAGCGATCAGATCACCCTCATACGTGCCGCCAACCCAACAGATCGGCGTACCATCTGCCATCTCGGTCACACGACCGACGAGAGCTTTGGTTTCGGACTGCCACGCCACCCCCATATCCCGGGTCAGACCACGTGCTTGAAAGCGCGCTTCTACTCCGGAAAAGTCAGGGCGGGTTGCCCCGCAGGTCGCATCCAGCAATGCAATCGCCTCGGATACCGGGACCATTTGCAGTGCAGAGCGCGACTGCTCGGGTGTCGACTGACATGCAGCCAGCCCCACGAAAGCCGTAAGAGTGATCAAAGCCTTGCGCATCTTGCTTAGCCCTTCACCGCTTTCACGATCTTCTCAGCACCATCCGACAGGTTGTCAGCAGCGATCACATCAACGTCCGAGTTGTTGATGATGTCTTTGCCGGCTTCCACGTTGGTGCCTTCCAGGCGCACGACCAGCGGAACCTGCAGGCCCACTTCTTTCACGGCTGCAACCACGCCCTCGGCGATGACGTCACAGCGCATGATGCCGCCGAAGATGTTCACAAGGATGCCCTTTACGTTCGGGTCCGAGGTGATGATCTTGAAGGCTTCGGTCACTTTCTCTTTGGTGGCGCCGCCGCCTACGTCCAAGAAGTTGGCCGGCTCAGCACCGTACAGCTTGATGATGTCCATGGTGGCCATTGCCAGACCAGCACCGTTCACCATGCAGCCAATTTCACCGTCCAGAGCGATGTAGTTCAGGTCGTATTTCGACGCTTCCAGCTCTTTCGGATCTTCTTCGGTAACGTCGCGCAGCTCGGCGATGTCCTGGTGGCGGTAAACAGCGTTGCCGTCGAAGCCAACCTTGGCGTCCAGAACTTTAAGATCGCCGCCATCGGTGATGATCAGCGGGTTGATTTCCAGCATCTCCATGTCTTTCTCGACGAAAGCTTGGTAGAGCTTGCCCATCAGTGCCACACACTGCTTGACCTGAGCGCCTTCAAGGCCCAGCGAGAATGCAATGCGGCGGCCGTGGTAGGCTTGGTAGCCCGTCGCCGGATCAACCGAGAAGCTCAGGATCTTTTCGGGGGTGGCGGCTGCCACTTCCTCGATGTCCATGCCGCCTTCGGTCGAGCATACGAACGAAATACGCGAGGTCTGGCGGTCAACCAGCAGCGCCAGGTACAGCTCACGCTCGATGCCGGAGCCGGCTTCGATGTAGATGCGGTTTACCTGCTTGCCGGCCGGGCCGGTCTGGTGGGTCACAAGGGTGCGGCCCAGCATCTTCTTGGCTTCTTCAGCGGCTTCTTCCACCGACTTGGTCAGGCGGACACCGCCCTTTTCGCCAGCGTCAGCTTCCTTGAAGGAACCTTTGCCGCGGCCACCTGCGTGGATTTGTGCTTTGACCACCCAAAGCGGTCCGTCGAGTTCACCTGCGGCGGTTTTGGCATCTTCTGCTTTCAGTACAACGCGGCCGTCCGAAACGGGTGCGCCGTAGGATTTCAGAAGGGCCTTCGCCTGGTATTCATGAATGTTCATGAAATCATCCTATCCAGTTGGTCCATTGGGTCTTGGACAAGATGCACAGGTGAAGCAGAAGGCCGAAACGTTTTTTGCAATTTCGGGCGAATTTCCGGCGAAGTCGTGTTTTTTGTGATCACACCTTAAAATGTGTGATCACAAATCATTAAATTTCTGCAAATCAGTCCGATTGCGAATCTTATTTCATCGCAAGCGACGCCAGATCGAGCGCGCGCGTTTCTCGACCTTTGGATAGCGCCGCAACAAGTCTCCGATCCGATCGCGGGCGGATGGTGCAGCCCCCAAAGTGCGATCTCGCCCCAACAGATCGTGCAGCGCCGTCAGTGCGCGCTCCCCTAGCAATTCCGTCAGGTCAAAGGGCTGATCTGTCTTCTCATCAATGCCAATAATCTCGTGCAGAGTGGTGATATGCAGAAGGCGCGGAGCAGCCATACGCTTGCCCATCGCAGGCAAATATCCCGTGTGCATCAGGTTGTATTCCGGCGGCAAAATCCAGACACGCAGATCGCTGTCCCACAGAAGTTCCCGCAGGACGGGCTGATCCCAACGCTCGCCTTCGCTGGTCATGCGCTGTTCCCAGCTGCGCAGAAAATCCTGCGTCTTGTCGGACTTGCGGATCCCCATGACGCCACTGTTGATCTGGCGAAACCCGGTGGGCAAATCCTGCGTCGGCTGGTGCATCGGCACAGTGCCGTTGCCGTATTGGTCATGCGCTCCGATGCAATCGAACTGCCGAAGCAACGCGAACATGTCCGAGCAATCCGCCACCGCAACCACGTCGCAATCCAGATAAACCGTTTGCGTAAATCGGCTTTCGCGCAACGCCTCCATCTTGGGGCGGGTGCCGACATAATTCAGGATATGAACCTGATTGAACACCGGATCATCCACGGGAGCATCAGCAAACAGATCAATCTGGATGTCATCCCCCATCACGGCCCGCAATGACCGCGCCGCCCGCTGCGCCAACCCGCGATACTGTGCACCGGTCGCAGCAAAGACAAATCCGTCATCGGTGGTCATTGGGAAAAGTAGGGTCGCGGAAGGCTCCTGATGAAAGCTTTGACTGCATTGCCATCGCTTTAGTCCAATCACATGTCCGCGGCAATCACTGTCCCCCAACGCTTTCCCATTGCTGGCGTCTTGGCCGCAATGATAGGACAGGATTACCCATTGCCCCAAGCGAGGTCGAATGCCCGAACACAGCTGGTCCGTTGTTTCAACCGTACGCGAACCGCTTTCGCTTGTTCTGGCATTTGCCTGTCATCACCTGAGTCTGGGCGCCAAGACGGTTCACCTATTTTTTGACGACCCCAACGACCCGGCAGCCGCGGTCATGGCCAAGATCCCCGGTGTCGACGTGACCCTGTGTGATGCCGCCCATTGGCAGGCTCTGGGTCGCGAAACGCGCCCCGCGTGGCAGACACGTCGGCAGACGCTGAACGCCAATCTCGTGGCGCAAGACCAGCGCGCAGATTGGCTATTGCACGCTGATGCAGACGAATTTCTGTGGGCGCCCGAGGGGATCGAAAGTGATCTCGCCCGTGCTGACGGTTGGCTGCACATCCCAAATCTGGAACGTGTCTGGATCGCGCCCGAGGCGGGGATATTCGACGGACAATTTCGCGCGCCGGGTTTGTCGAACCCGTCAGTCGAACAGATTTATGGCCCAGCGCGCACCTATCTGCAAAACGGATTGTCGGGCCATACCTCGGGCAAGGCGATGGCGCGACTTGCGGATCGCAAATTCATCGCCATCCACGCCGTCAAAGATAAATTCAGAGGCGAGGTATCGCCCGGCCGAACGACAGCAAATGCGTGTATCCTGCACTTTGATGGAATGACGGCACGCCACTGGCTGCTGAAGTCACTGCGCTATGCGGTGCAAGGCAAAGCGCTGCTGCAATCGCTGCACAGCCGACGCAGGGCCGGGATCGAACGCGTGATGCGCGCGGATGATCCGCTGGCCGAAGGACTGTCGCTGCACCACGAGATCTTTCACCTTTCCGACGAACAGCAAGAGATGCTGCAGGCAGAGGGTGCGCTTCTGACCTGCCCGCTGAACCTCGATCACAGCGTAGCCACATATGCGCCGGATGTGGCCGTTGAGTTCTCGGCGGGTGAATTTGATGCAGACCTGACCGACGCACTTGATGCGCTCGTTCACGACATCCGCGGCTCAACGGCCAAGACTGGCTAGTTTCAGCGCCCAGTGAACAGCCCACGCAGTGGGGAGGTCAGCTTGCGCAATCCTCTCGACATCCACTGGGCCTTGCGCAGCTTGGCTTTCAACTCTTGGATTTCGTCGGCCATTGCCTCGGCCGGGGTTGGCAAGCGGCCCACTTCGCGGGTTCCGACGCCACTATCGCAGTCCAACAAAAGCTCAAGATGCTTGCGATGCCGTTCAAATCTGAAGGCCTCATCCAATGTGAAGGGTGTTTCCGCGTCCCCGGGCGCGATCCTGTGAAGTCTCTGACTGTGCAGAATGCGCGGCGCACCTTGTTTGGGCTTCCAACTGTCCAGCGTCCAAGTCGCGATCAGATTATACTCTGGGGGCAACACGAAAACCGACAGGTCTGATTTCCAAAGCAGCTCACGATAGGTGGGTTGGTCCATATCCGCGTCGCGCTCTCGGACGAGACGATCCCAATCTGAAACAAAACCCGTCGTCGTTTCGGTCTTTCGAATGGCAATCACACCCGCGTTCAACAGGCCATAGCTGCGCGGCATTGTCCCGTCCTGTACGAGCCTCTGACCATCGCGCGAGAAGGCGTAGGACGACGCTACGTCGAAGCGATCCAGCAAATGAAACAGCTCGGATACGTCCATCAGGACGATGATGTCGCAATCCAGATACACCGTCCGCGCAAAGCGCGTGCGGCGTAGTGCCTCCATTTTCGGGCGGAAATAGCTATCGGACAGCTTGTGAATGCGATCAAAGGCCGGATCCTTCAGATCGGCATCGGTGAACAGATCCACTTGGGCATCTGGCATGACCTGCCGCAAGCTGCGGACGGCACGCCGGGCAAGGTTGACATATTTCTCGCCGGTCGCGGCGAAGATAAAACCGTTTCCGCTGGGATCTGACATAATGCGCCTCTTTCAAAAAAAATTGCGCCGCTCAAACTGAGCGGCGCAACTTGTAAACGAACGGATAAGTTTTTGAACTTATGCCAGCGAGCTGTCAATGCCCTTACAGGCTTCAACCAGACCCTTCACCGCGTCGACCGATTTGTCGAACATGGCTTGCTCTTCTTTGTTCAGCTCGATGTCGATGACTTTTTCGATGCCGTTGGCACCGATGATGGTCGGAACGCCAACATAGAAACCGTCCAGACCATAAGCGCCATCAACGTAAGCGGCACAAGGCAGCAGACGCTTCTGGTCGTTCAGGTAAGCCTGAGCCATTTCGATCGCCGAAGCAGCCGGGGCATAGTAAGCCGAACCGGTTTTCAGCAGGCCAACGATCTCGGCGCCACCGTCACGGGTGCGCTGAACGATGGCGTCCAGTTTCTCTTGGCTGGTCCAGCCCATTTTCACCAGATCCGGCAGCGGGATGCCGCCAACTGTCGAGTAACGGGTCAGCGGGACCATGGTGTCGCCGTGGCCGCCCAGAACGAAGGCGGTGACGTCGCGCATGGACACGTCGAATTCGACCGACAGGAAGTGACGGAAGCGAGCCGAGTCCAGAACGCCAGCCATGCCAACAACTTTGTTGTGCGGCAGGCCCGAGAACTCGCGCAGAGCCCAAACCATGGCGTCCAGCGGGTTGGTGATGCAGATCACGAATGCGTTCGGGGCGTGCTCTTTGATGCCTTCGCCGACCGATTTCATGACTTTCAGGTTGATGCCCAGCAGGTCATCGCGGCTCATGCCCGGCTTGCGCGGTACACCGGCGGTGACGATGCAGACGTCGGCGCCAGCAATATCTTCGTAGGACGTGGTGCCCGACAGTGCTGCGTCGAACCCTTCAACGGGGCCGCTTTCTGCGATGTCGAGTGCTTTACCCTGGGGGATACCGTCCGCAATATCAAAGAGGACAACGTCGCCCATTTCTTTCAGTGCAGCGAGGTGAGCAAGGGTGCCACCGATCATGCCGCTACCGATAAGCGCAATCTTGGGTCTGGCCATGAGTATGATCTCCGATCAGTTGTTTTCGGGCGCATGCGTAGTCGGAAAGTGCCTTTCGCGCAAGAGCGCTGCACCGCGGCGTCAGGGATGACTTGCAACCGAATGCGACACGCGATAGCGCTAAAGCGCCCATTTTCCAGACTTTTGAAGGATGTCACATGCCCGAGGTTCTGGACCTCACTTTCTTTACCTTTGCCATCCCAGCAGTGATTTTTGCAGGGATTTCCAAGGGTGGCTTCGGGTCAGGGGCGGCGTTTGCGGCGACCCCTTTGCTTGCGCTGATTCTGGACCCGGGCGCCGCGATTGGCCTGATGCTGCCGCTTTTGATGCTGATGGATGTGACGGCGCTGAAACCCTATTGGCGCAAATGGGATACGCCGTCGGCCTGGGCCTTGGTGTTGGGGGCGGTGCCGGGCGTGGCGCTGGGGGCGGCGCTTTACTCGGTCGCAAATCCAGACGTGTTTCGGCTGCTGATCGGTTTGATCGCGGTTGGGTTCGTGGCCTTCCAACTGGCGCGTGCGAACGGGTTGATCCCGCCTGCTCCGCGCCCGATGTCGGGCAAACTGGGCGCGTTTTGGGGGACAATCGCCGGCTTTACCAGCTTCATTAGCCATGCGGGCGGCCCGCCTGCTGCGGTCTACCTATTGTCCCGCAAGCTAGACAAAACCACGTTCCAAGCCACGACCGTCATCGTCTTCTGGGCCATCAACCTTCTGAAGTTCGTCCCCTATTTCGTCTTGGGGATCTTCACATGGCAAACGGCAAAGGCCGATCTCATGCTGATCCCCTTTGCCGTATTGGGCGTCTGGATCGGGGTGCATCTGCACCACAAGATGTCCGAACGCCTGTTCTTCGGCTTCACCTATCTGTTCCTGATCCTGACCGGAACGAAACTGATCTGGGAAGGTCTGACCTAAACCGGGTCACCCAGCCGTGCCGGCGTCAGTTCCTCATCCAGCTGCTCGTATCCCTGCCCCGCAGCAACCAGACAGGTCATGCCATTGGGCATCGTCACAGTGATCGTCCATGTGCCGGTTTCATCCGAGGCGAAGACCTCGACCACCTGCCGGTCGCCAGCAAGTCCGATGGATTGCCGCGTTTCGCCATAACTTTCGGCCAAGCGTTGCATCACTTGTGCGCGCTCGGCGCATTTGGCGGCGCCCTGCGCCTGCAATTGTCCGGCTGACAGAAGGATTGCGCCGACACCAAGTCCAAGGGCCAGAATGTCCTGTTTCATGGATCTGTCCTTTCAGTTGGGCCGCTCTGCCTGGCCAACCGGCGCACCGGCGGCATCAGGGCCGTGTTCACTCTGGTGCCGATCTGCATCCCATTGCATCAGTGGCCAACCGTGGGCCCTCCCGTCATTCGGCATCTCTGTGAAAAGCCTGCGCCCATGGGCCAAAGAACTGGTTAACGCGCCGCGCATAGGTCGGCGCAACCATGAACCCAACGTAAAATTTCTGCATTGCGGCAAAGTTTGCCTTGCGAATTGGTGCGCAAATGTGGTCCCTTGCGCAACAATATTGCGGAGACACAGAATCATGACCACACGCCCCTATCGTTCCGTCCTCTACATCCCCGGCTCGAAAGAGCGTGCGCTAGAGAAAGCCCGCGGCCTTGCCGCTGATGCGATCATTTTCGACCTTGAAGATGCCGTTGCCCCCGACGCCAAGGTCGAGGCCCGCGCCATCCTGAAAGCCGAGCTGGACAAGGGCGGTTATGGCAACCGCGCCAAGATCGTCCGCATCAACGGGTTCGACACCGAATGGGGCAAAGACGATGTGGCGGCCTTTGTGGGTGCAGACATCGACGCGATCTTGATGCCGAAGGTCGGCTCGGCCGCACAGCTGGATGAATTGGCCGCGCTGATCCCCAACGTTGACCTCTGGGCGATGATGGAGACCCCAATCGGCATGCTGAATGCTGCTGAAATTGCGGCCCATCCACGCTTAAAAGGCTTTGTCATGGGCACCAACGATCTGGCGAAAGAGCTGAATACCCGCTTCCGCGCTGATCGCCTGCCGATGATGGGCGGGCTGCATATGTGCCTAATCGCAGCCAAGGCCCATGACGTTGTGATCGTCGATGGCGTCTATAACGCGTTCAAAGACGAAGAAGGTTTGAAAGCCGAATGTGATCAGGGCCGCGACATGGGCATGGACGGCAAAACGCTGATCCACCCGGCCCAGCTCGAGATCGCAAACGCCGCCTTCGCCCCGTCCGAGGCCGAGATCGACCTGGCCCAACGTCAGATCGCAGCCTTCGAGGAAGCCGAAGCCTCCGGCCAAGGTGTTGCGGTTGTGGATGGCAAGATCGTCGAAAACCTGCATGTTGTGACGGCAAAATCCATTCTGGCCAAAGCCGACGCCATCGCCGCGATGGAGGGCTAAGGCCCCTCTAAAGGAACCTCGCCATGACATTGCTGATCGCCGGACTTGCCCTGTGGTATGTCGGACATTTCTGGAAACGCGCCCTGCCCCGCGCCCATGACAACATGGGACCGCGGGCCAAGGGAATATCCGCACTTGTGATCCTGATCGGCGTGGTCTTCATGGTGATCGGGTACCGTGCGACGGAAAGTTTCGACGTGCACACCTATCCGCCCGCGTTGCGGCATGTGAACAACCTGATGGTGCTGTTCGCGCTCTATTTCACCAGCCCCGGCCCGTCGAAAGGCGCGCTTTTTTACAAGATGCGGCACCCGATGCTGACCGGGTTCATTCTGTGGGCCGTGGCGCATATCATCGTGAACCCGGATCTGGCCTCGATGGTGCTGTTCGGCGCGCTGACGGTCTGGGCGGTTCTAGAAATCATCGTGATCAACCGCGCGGAACCCGACTGGCAACCCAACCCGAAAGGCACCATCGCCAAGGACGCCATGTTCTTTGTCGCCTCGATCATCCTGCTGGCGATCATCGGATATATTCACGGGCTGATCGGCCCGACCCCGTTCGGCGCGTAGCCTGACCTGCGCGCACACTAACACCGGTGGGCCATCACCTGCGCCCGCCCCGACATTTGGAGAGCTTTGATGGCCAAGACCAATCCCGGACGTTTCTTTGAAGACTACAAGCTGGGCGACGTGATCGACCATGCCGTGCCGCGCACCGTGGCCGAAGGCGAACGCGCGCTGTATCACGCGCTCTATCCCGCCCGCCACGCGCTCTATTCCTCGGACGAATTCGCAGGTGCCTGCGGATTGGAAGGCTCGCCTATCGACGACCTGATCGCCTTCCATGTGGTGTTCGGCAAGACCGTGCCGGATATCTCGCTGAATGCCGTCGCGAACCTTGGCTATGCCGAAGGCCGCTGGCTGAAACCCGTTTATCCCGGCGACACGCTGCGCTCGCAATCCGAGGTGATCGGACTGAAGCAGAACTCGAACGGGAAGTCGGGCGTTGTGTGGGTTCGCACCCGCGGGTTCAACCAGATGGGCGAGCCGGTGATGGAATATGTGCGCTGGGTGATGGTGCGCAAAGGCGATCTGGACGCCCCCGCGCCGGGCACCGTGATCCCCGAACTGAAGGGCGTACTGGACGCGTCCGACCTGTCGATCCCCGAAGGTCTGTCCTTCGAGGACTACGACTTCACGCTGGCCGGCGAGCCCCATCGCTGGGGCGATTACGAGGTCGGCGAAAAGATCGACCACGTGGACGGCGTGACGGTCGAAGAAGCCGAGCACATGATGGCGACCCGCCTGTGGCAGAACACCGCGAAGGTGCATTTTGACGCCACCTTCCGTCCCGATGGTCAGCGCCTGATCTATGGCGGCCACGTGATTTCGATGGCACGCGCGCTGTCGTTCAACGGCTTGGCCAACGCGCAGATGATCGTGGGTCTCAATGGTGGCGCACATGCCAACCCCTGTTTCTCGGGCGACACGATCCGTGCATGGTCCGAGGTGCTGGACAAGGCCGACACCGACGCCCCGGGCGTGGGTGCTGTGCGCCTGCGTCTGGTTGCCGTCAAACACGGCGCGCCCGAATTTGCCCTGAAAGGCGACGACGGCAAATACCTGCCCGAGGTCATGCTGGATCTCGACTATTGGGCGCTTATGCCGAAGTAAGATGTCTGGCGGCGGGACGTCTTTGAGACGCCCCGCTACTTCCCAAACACATGCCCTAGGGTCAAATATCAGCAGGAATCTTGCGCGCGCCGCCCCTTTCCCGACTATAAACGTCGGGATACAATGGCATACAAATCTGTGATCACATATCCAAAAACTGTGATCACAAGCCCCCAAAAACACCCCCGTTAGCGCAAAATTCCCGACTTTCGGGTCGCTTCTTGCGTGACTCAGTGCCGCAAAAGGCGCTATTCCTGTCGCAAAGTCGAAACAGACAGAAGGAGGCCGCCATGGCCGACGTGAACAGAGGCAACCGTCCTCTTTCTCCGCATCTGCAAGTATACCGCCCGCAGCTGACCTCCATCACCTCGATCTTCGCCCGGATCACCGGGGTCGCCCTGCTGGGCGCTGCGATCTTGGTCGCATGGTGGTTCTTCGCCGCGTCGCTGGGTGCAGGATATTATGATGTTGTGAACGGTCTGATGACCTCGTTCGTTGGGGACGTGATCATGTTCCTGGCGCTCTGGGCGCTGTGCTACCACGCACTGTCCGGCCTGCGTCACCTGATCTGGGACATCGGCATCGGCCTTGAGGTCGAAACCGCCGAGAAAATGGGCATCGGCGTCATCGTCGGGTCCGTCGTTCTGGCGATCATCGTCGCCCTGATCGTGTAAGGAGCCCGTTATGCAATATATGACTGACCGCAAACGCGCCGTGGGCAAAGGCTCTTCGGGTTCGGGTACGGAACATTTCTGGGGACAGGCTATCTCGGCTGTTGGCCTTCTGATCCTGATGCCGCTGTTCGCTCTGACATTCGGTTGTGCCCTTGGCCTGCCCTATGAAGAAGCAATCGCTTATTATCAGCGCCCCTTCCCCGCAATTGTCGCCGCAATGACGCTTGTTGTGTCGATGGTTCACTTCCGTCACGGCATTCAGGTCGTGATCGAGGATTATTCGCGCGGCGTGACCAAGAAAGTCTTGGTCGTTGCTTGCACCGCAGTGGCCTACACCGTTCTGGCAATTGGCCTTTATGGCCTTGGCCGCATCGCCTTTTAAGACCGGAGAGCACCCAAAATGGCAGCTTACGAATACGAAACACACGAATATGACGTGGTCGTGGTCGGCGCCGGTGGCGCTGGTCTGCGGGCCACGCTTGGCATGGCCGAACAGGGCTTGCGCACCGCTTGTGTGACCAAAGTTTTCCCGACCCGCTCGCACACCGTTGCGGCACAGGGCGGCATCGCCGCGTCCCTGTCCAACATGGGCCCGGACAACTGGCAGTGGCACATGTACGACACCGTGAAGGGCTCGGACTGGCTGGGCGACACGGACGCGATGGAATACCTGGCCCGCGAGGCACCCAAAGCGGTGTACGAGCTGGAGCACTATGGCGTTCCCTTCTCGCGCACCGAAGAAGGCAAGATCTATCAGCGCCCCTTCGGCGGCCACACCACCGAATTCGGTGAAGGCCCCGCAGTACAGCGTACCTGTGCCGCCGCTGACCGGACCGGCCACGCGATCCTGCACACGCTTTACGGCCAATCGGTCAAGAACAACGCTGAGTTCTACATCGAGTACTTCGCAGTAGACCTGATCATGTCGGAAGACGGTCAGTGTCAGGGTGTTGTCTGCTGGAAGCTGGATGACGGTACGTTCCACGTCTTCAACGCGAAGATGGTTGTGCTGGCGACGGGCGGCTATGGCCGCGCCTATTTCTCGGCCACCTCGGCCCACACCTGCACCGGCGACGGTGGCGGCATGGTGGCCCGTGCGGGTCTGGCCCTGCAGGATATGGAATTCGTTCAGTTCCACCCGACCGGCATCTACGGCTCGGGCTGCTTGATCACCGAAGGTGCACGTGGCGAGGGTGGCTATCTGGTCAACTCGGAAGGCGAGCGTTTCATGGAGCGTTATGCGCCCCAGTATAAAGACCTTGCCCCGCGCGACTATGTATCCCGCTCGATGACGATGGAGATCCGCGAAGGCCGCGGTGTGGGTGCCGAAGGCGACCACATCTTCCTGCATCTGGATCACCTGCCCGCCGACGCGCTCGCCGAACGCCTGCCCGGCATCTCGGAAAGCGCCAAGATCTTTGCCGGTGTTGACGTAACCAAAGAACCGATCCCGGTTCTGCCGACGGTTCACTACAACATGGGCGGCATCCCGACCAACTATTGGGGTGAGGTTCTGAACCCGACCAAAGACGATCCGACCGCTGTCGTTCCCGGCCTGATGGCCGTGGGTGAAGCAGGTTGTGCGTCGGTCCACGGTGCAAACCGTCTGGGTTCGAACTCGCTGATCGACCTTGTGGTCTTCGGCCGCGCCGCCGCGATCCGCGCTGGCAAGGTTGTCGATGCCGAGGCACCGAACCCGGTTCTGAACCAAGCTTCGGTTGACGCGGCATTCGACCGCTTCGACGGTCTGCGCAATGCAAGCGGCGCGATCCCGACCGCCGATCTGCGTCTGGAAATGCAGAAGACGATGCAAGCTGACGCAGCCGTGTTCCGTACCGCCAAGACCATGAAAGAAGGCGTCGAGAAGATGACCGCCGTGGCCGCCAAGATGGACGACCTGGCCGTGACCGATCGCTCGCTGATCTGGAACTCGGACCTGATGGAAACGCTGGAACTGGCGAACCTGATGCCGAACGCTCTGGCGACGATCCACGGCGCAGAAGCCCGCGAAGAAAGCCGCGGCGCCCACGCGCACGAGGACTTCCCGGAACGCGACGACAAGAAGTGGCGCGTCCACACTGTTAGCCGCGTGGATGGCAACAAGGTTGACCTGTCCTATCGTCCGGTCGTCGTTGATCCGCTGACCACCGAAGCCGAAGGCGGCATCGAACTGAAGAAAATCGCGCCCAAAGCGCGTACGTTCTAAGGAGGACGCCAGATGGTACAATTCAAGCTCCCCAAGAACTCGACCGTTCGCGTCGGTAAGACATGGCCCAAGCCCGAGGGTGCCAGCAATGTCCGCAAGTTCCAGATCTATCGCTGGAACCCGGATGATGGCGAGAACCCCCGTGTGGACACCTATTTCCTGGACATGGACAAATGTGGTCCGATGGTTCTGGACGCGCTGATCAAGATCAAGAACGAGATTGATCCGACCCTGACCTTCCGCCGCTCGTGCCGTGAAGGCATCTGTGGGTCCTGCGCGATGAACATCGACGGGATCAACACGCTGGCCTGTATTTACGGGATGGACGAGATCAAGGGCGACGTGAAGATCTATCCGCTGCCGCATATGCCGGTGGTGAAAGACCTGATCCCGGACCTGACGCATTTCTATGCGCAGCACGCGTCGATCATGCCGTGGCTGGAAACCAAGACCAACCGCCCTGCGAAAGAGTGGAAGCAGTCCATTGAGGACCGCAAGAAGCTGGATGGTCTGTATGAATGCGTCATGTGCGCCAGCTGCTCGACCTCGTGCCCGAGCTATTGGTGGAACGGTGACCGCTATCTTGGGCCGGCCGCGCTGCTGCATGCGTATCGCTGGATCATCGACTCGCGCGATGAAGCCACAGGCGAGCGTCTGGACCAGCTGGAAGACCCCTTCAAGCTGTATCGCTGCCACACGATCATGAACTGCTCGAAGACTTGCCCCAAGGGCCTGAACCCGGCCAAGGCAATCGCGTCGATCAAGAAAATGATGGTCGAGCGCCAGCTTTGATCTTTTCAAAATACATGCAAAATGGGCGGCCAATTGGTCGCCCATTTTCGTTTGAGGGTTAGATGTCGGGTTATTCTGGAACACCTTTGGAAAAGAAGCTTGGCCTGAAGGATGGGCAACGCGTGGCGTGGATCGGGCGTCCCGCCGCGCAGGACCATCTGGCGACAAGCCGGGCCTTCATTTCGGTCGAGGATTGCTCGGCGGATCAGCTCTCTGGCCCGTATGACGTGATCCACCTATTCACGGATGACCGCGCCACGTTCGAAACTGCCCTGCCCCAACTTCTTGCCGCACTGCATCGCGATGGCATGATCTGGGTGTCTTGGCCGAAGAAGGCGTCAAAAGTTCCGACCGATATGACCGAGGATGTCATTCGTAACGCAGCCCTTAGAACGACGCTCGTGGACGTGAAAGTGTGCGCCGTGGACGAGATTTGGTCGGGCTTAAAACTGGTCATCCGCAAGGAACACCGCGCAGCGCATGGATAGCCCACTGCCGTACGCCAATCAGCAGGGTCCGGATCGCCCGGATGCGTCCGCTCTGTAATGGTCTCTGAAACACAGGAGATCATCATGCCTCTTTTTTCAGGAATCACCCAAGATCACGCCGACGCGTTACGCGCCGGGGCATCAGATGCCTATGGCAACACACCAGACCGTCAGACAAGCGACGGAACCGCCCCGTGCCGGTGTTGTCTGGCACTTATTGACGAGGGACGGGATATGCTTGTATTTGCCCACCGCCCGTTCATCGCGCCGCAACCTTACGCCGAGACGGGGCCCGTGTTTCTATGCGCAGATCACTGCGATGCCGTGGCTGCGTCACCAGACATTCCACCGGTCGTTGTCTCGCCCAACTATTTATTGAAGGGCTATTCAGCGGACGAGCGCCTTTTGTACGGAACTGGCCGGGTCGTCCCCAAAGATCAGATCGCCAGCTATGCGGATAGGTTATTGGATCGCTCGGATATCGCGTTTGTCGACCTAAGATCCGCAACCAACAATTGCTGGCAAGCGCGCATGCACAAGGCGTGACAGTAGAACTGTGGCCGAGGCTTTTTAGACCGCGATATTGTCGATCAGCCGCACATCGCCCAGCATCGCCGCCGCCAGCAGGCGCGTGGGGCGGGACAGGTCTTTGACCGGCTGCAAAGTCTCGGCGTCGCGCAGTTCCAGATACTCGACCGTGCGATAGCCTGCGCGTTCGATTTGAGCTTTGGCGCTGTCCAGAACCACACGCACATCGGCACCACGACGGATCGCTTCGGCAGCGCGGTCCATCTCGGCTTTCAGGGCGGGCGCGATGGCGCGCTCTTCGGGCGTCAGACGGACGTTGCGCGAGGACATCGCAAGGCCATCCTCTTCGCGCACCGTGGGGCAGCCGATCACTTCGGTTTCAATGTCCAGATCTTCGGACAGGCGACGCACCAGAAGCATCTGCTGATAGTCTTTCTGCCCAAAACAGGCCACATCTGCGCGTGATTGCAGGAACAGCTTTGCCACTACGGTTGCCACACCATCGAAATGGCCGGGACGATGCGCGCCCTCAAGGTCCTCGGTCAGGCCCGACACATGCACATTGGTGGCAAAGCCGTCGGGATAGATCTGATCTGGCGTCGGCACATACAGCGCATCGATCCCATAGGGCGCCAGCTTTGCGGCGTCGTCCTCTTCCGTGCGGGGATACTTGTCCAGATCGTCCGGATTGTTGAACTGTTTGGGATTCACAAAGATCGTGACGATCACGCGGTCTGCGTGTTTCTTTGCCTCGTCCACCAAGGACAGGTGACCTGCATGCAGCGCCCCCATCGTAGGCACAACGGCCACACGTTCACCTTTGAAAATCCAGCTACGACGCAGGGTGCGCAGCTCGTCCTTGGACCGGATGATCTTCATTTCTTTTTGACCTCATCTGCAAAGACGTGCTCGGGCGCCGGGAAACTGCGGTCTCGCACCTCTTGGGCATATTTGGCAATGGCTTTCTCGCCGTCCTCACCCAAAGTCGCATAGCGTTTGGCGAATTTCGGTTTGAAAGCTGTGAATAGGCCCAGCATGTCGTCGACAACCAGAACCTGCCCGTCGCATTGCGCCGAGGCGCCGATGCCGATGGTCGGGATCGATACGACTTCGGTGATTTCATTGGCCAGACTTTCCGGCACTTTCTCCAACACGACCGAGAACGCCCCCGCCGCTTCCACAGCCTTGGCGTCAGCCATGACTCGGTCGCGGTCCTCGCCCCGGCCTTGTACGGCGTAACCGCCCAGCGTGTTGATCGCCTGCGGAGTCAGGCCAACATGGGCCATCACGGGGATCGAGCGGCTGGTCAGGAAGCGGATGGTTTCCTCCATCGAGACACCACCTTCCAGTTTGACCGCCGCAGCACCAGTTTCACGCATCAGGCGGGCGGCATTGCGGAAGGCTTGCTGCGGGCTTTCCTCGTAGGAGCCGAATGGCATGTCGACGACCATCATCGCCTGCGACAGACCGCGTTTCACGGCGGCACCGTGCATGCACATCATCTCCATCGTGACGCCCAGCGTATCGGGAAGTCCGTGGATCACCATGCCAACGCTGTCGCCCACCAGAACCATGTCGCAATGCGCGTCCATCATCTGGGCCGTTGGTGTCGCATAGGCGGTCAGCACGACCAGCGGCGTGTCCCCTTTACGGGCACGGATGTCCGACGGGGTCGGTGCTTTAATCTTGGCCGAGGCGCTCATGGTTCTCCTCCCTGATCCTCTTCGGTGGCAGGGACTATAATGCTGCGGCGCAGAAATTCAAAGGGGAATGACGGGGCGTCTTTCCCTTGCCTTGGTCCAAAATCCCGCGTTTCATAGGGTATATCCCGCAGAACGGGTAAGGAGGATCAAGATGACCAACCTGAAACTGACAGCAGGCGCATGGGCGCTGATGGCAACGACCGCTTTGGCGGGCACTGATGCGATCACATTGGGCATGGTGCTTGAGCCGCCAAATCTGGACCCTACCGCAGGCGCCGCTGCCGCGATTGACGAGGTTGTCTATGCCAACATTTACGAGGGTTTGACCCGTTTCGGCCCCGATGGTGCCGTGCTGCCCGGACTGGCCAGCGCGTGGGAGGTCAGCGAGGACGGCATGACCTATACCTTCACCCTTCGCGAGGGCGTGAGTTTCCATGATGGCACCACGATGGACGCCGATGACGTCGTGTTCTCGCTGGATCGTGCACGGGCCGAGGAGTCGACCAACGCACAGAAAGCGCTGTTCAAAGACATCGAAAGCGTGACGGCGGTCAGCCCGACCTCGGTCGCGGTGAAGCTGTCTGCCCCCAATGGCAACTTCGCCTTCAACATGGCCTGGGGCGACGCTGTGATCGTTGCGCCCGAAAGCGTCGGTGATGCAGCGACCGCCCCCGTGGGCACCGGTCCGTTCACCTTTGTCGAGTGGGCTAAAGGCGACCATGTGACCATCGCACGCAATGACGCTTATTGGGGTGACGCGCCCGCGCTGGCCAAAGCCACGTTCAAGTTCATCTCGGACCCGAACGCGGCCTTTGCGGCGATGATGGCTGGCGACGTCGACGCCTTCCCGAACTTCCCCGCACCCGAAACGCTGGCCCAGTTCGAGGCTGATCCACGGTTCACCGTAATCGTCGGCTCGACCGAGGGTGAGACCATTCTGTCCACCAACAACAAGTCCGGCCCGCTGGCCGATGTGCGCGTCCGCAAGGCCATCGCCCACGCGATCAACCGGCAGGACATCATCGACGGCGCGATGCATGGCTTTGGCACGCCCATCGGCACCCATTTTGCCCCGCACAACCCGGACTATGTGGACCTGACCGGCCAATCCGCGTTTGACCCTGAGATGTCGAAATCGCTGCTGGCAGAGGCTGGTGCCGAAAACCTCACCCTGCGCCTGATGCTTCCACCCCCCGCCTACGCCCGCCGCGGGGGCGAGATCATCGCCGCCCAGCTGCGCAATGTCGGCATCAACACCGAGATCAGCAATCTGGAATGGGCCCAGTGGATCGAACAGGTGTTCAAAGGCAAGGATTATGACCTGACCATCGTCAGCCATACCGAGCCCGCAGACATCAACATCTACGCCCGCCCGGAATACTATTTCCAGTATGACAACGCGGGCTTCCAAGCGCTGATCGAGAAACTGTCGGTCACCTCGGACCCGGCCATGCGTGCCGAGCTGAACAAGGAAGCCCAACAGATCATCGCGGATGACTATGTGAACGGCTATCTGTTCCAGCTGGCGAAAACCGGCGTGGCGAATGCCAAGATCAACGGGCTGTGGGAAAACGCTCCCACACAGGCCAATGACCTGACGGGGGTCAGCTGGTCGGACTGATCATCCCAAACACCACATCAAAGGGCGTCCCCAGCGGGCGCCCTTTATGTTTTCGTCGCATTCGGATTGGGCGTCACGCGGCGTTTCAGAACGGCCTCTCGCCAGGTGATATAGGTCACGGCGGCCATGATCATCCCTGCTCCCACGACGACCCACATGTCGATGGGTTCGTTGAACAGGAAGACGCCGACCATCGACGCCCAGATAATCTGAAGGAAGGTCACGGGTTGGGTGACGGACACAGGCGCCTCGGCAAAGGCTCGGGTCATCGAGTAGTGGCCAGCCGTCGCGAAGAACGCCACCACCACCAGCCAGCCAGCCTGCACCAGAGTGACCGGCTCCCACACATACCACGCCACGGGCAACAGCCCGATGGTGACGGTCACCGACATCATTGCCACGATCTGCGCCGCCGAGACATCTTGCGACAGACGTTTCGCGATCAGATAAGACGCGCCAAGAAAGATCGCCGTGAACACCATCGCCAGATGCCCGTCGCCCAGCTCGCGCACGCCGGGGCGTAGGACCACCAGCACGCCCAGAAACGCGACGCCGACGGCCATCATGCGACGGGTCGAGAATGTCTCGCCCAGAAACAGGGCTGCCCCCAACATGACATAGATTGGGTTCAGGTAGTTCATCGCCGTGACCTCGGCGATGGTGATCTGGGTCATGGCATAGAACCAGCACATGACGGCCCCGGAATGCACCACGCCACGCACCACAAACAGCCGCCAAACCAGCGGCGAAAACCGCGCCTGCGGCAGTTTCACAAGGGCGGGCAGGACGAACAGCAGCCCAAACAGGAACCGCAGAAACGCCGCTTGGGACGAGGGCATCGTCTGCCCGACATATTTCACCAGCACGTTCAGGCCGACAAACAGGAACCCTGCGGCCAGCATCCATGCAATCCCGTGCGCGGGGCGGTGTTCTGATATGTCGGTGACGCTCATCTGGCGACATGACACCGAATTGGATCCAAAAACAAGAGACCCCGACGCAGAGAAACCGCGCCGGGGTCTGAATTCTTTCTGATGGTCAGCTTACAGCTGCGCCATCACCTCGTCCGAGGCTTCGAAATTGGTGGTGACACGCTGCACGTCGTCATCATCCTCAAGCGCATCCACCAGCTTCATCAGCTTTTGCATGTTTTCAAGGTCCAGCTCGGTCGTGATGTTCGGCTGCCAGATCAGCTTGGTCGATTCCGACTCGCCCAGCGCGGCTTCCAGCGCGGTCGACACTTCGTTCAGGTCAGTATCGGCACAGACGATGCGGTGGCCGTTCTCGTCGCTTTCGCAATCCTCGGCACCGGCTTCGATGGCGGCTTCCATCACGGTGTCTGCGTCGCCTGCATCCGCCGGGTAGATCACTTCGCCCTTGCGGTCGAACATAAAGCCCACCGATCCGGTTTCACCCAGGTTGCCACCGTTCTTGGTGAAGGTCGAACGCACGGTCGAGGCGGTGCGGTTCTTGTTGTCGGTCATAGTCTCGACGATGACAGCGACACCGTTGGGGCCATAGCCCTCGTAGCGGATCTCGTCATAGTTTTCGGCGTCGCCACCCTGCGACTTCTTGATCGCGCGTTCGATCACGTCCTTCGGAACCGATTGCGACTTCGCCTCTTTCACAGCCAGACGCAGACGCGGGTTCTTGTCCGGGTCCGGATCGCCCATTTTGGCGGCCACAGTGATCTCTTTGGCGAGTTTCGAAAACAGCTTCGAGCGCAGCTTGTCCTGGCGACCTTTACGGTGCTGGATGTTTGCCCATTTTGAGTGGCCAGCCATGGCGACCTCCGACTAAATTCTTCGTTCGAGGTTCAATAGCCTATGGGGCGGACAAGGGGCAAGGGGGGGCTAGGGTTTGAAGGCCGCGTTTTCCCGCCAGCCCCGGTGTCCGGTCTGCAGAACCGACACGTTTTCGCGTCCCGCCACCCGAAGCGCGAACATCGCCTGGGAGGAAATGGTGCCGGTGTTGCAATAGACGATCACCTTACGGTCGGTTGGAATCTCGTCGATCCGGTCCAGCACCTCGCGCCATTCGATGTTGATCGCGCTGGGGATGTGGGCCTCGGCAAATTGCTCTGCGTCGCGGACATCGATGAACAGGACCGCGTTGAACACGTCCTCGTCGATCTGTTCGGGCAGGATGATCCCGGCCTCGTATTCCGTGAACATCATGTATTCCTGCATGCCCTCGATGGCGGCGTCATTGGCACGTGCAGGTACGGTCATCAGGGCCAGAACTGCAGACAGGGTCAGGGCAAAGAGGCGGGTCATGGTCGCTCCAACAGGCATTCGCGTCTTGGAATATATATCCCATCGCCCCGAACAGCGCTAGCCGTTCGCCGGACTACGCCCGTTCATCCTTGGGCGAGCCCATCACCACATGGGTCACCAACTGATGCACCTGCGGCAGCGTGCCCAGCTTATCGGTGTGAAAGCGCTTGTAGGCGATCAGATCTTCGGCCTCGACCCGCAGCAGGTATTCGACAGTGCCGGTGATGTTGTGACACTCGCGCACCTCGTCATACAGCGCCACGGCCCGTTCGAACCCTTCCTGCGCTTCCTTGGTGTGATCGTTCAGCCCAACTGTGACATAGGCCACAAAGCCCACGCCCATCGCGACCGGATCAAGTACGGCCCGATAGCCGGAGATCACGCCGCTGCGCTCAAGCTCCTGCACACGCCGCAAACAGGCCGAGGGCGACAGCCCTACGCGATCGGCAAGTTCCGTATTGGGCAAGCGACCATCTTTCGACAACTCACGCAATATTCGTTGGTTTATTTGATCTAGCTTCGCCATTAGTTGCAGTTTTATCGGATTACTGCACAACTTTGCAATCTCACAGCGCTACTTGTGCACAATAATCACCTACATGACTTACGACCTCCTCTTTGCGCTTGTCGCCTTTGCTTTCGTCTCGTCCATCACGCCGGGGCCGAACAACCTGATGCTGATGGCCTCGGGCGCGAACTTCGGCTTCGCCCGCACGATCCCACATATGCTGGGCGTGGCGCTGGGGTTCACGCTGATGGTGGTGCTGGTGGGCGCGGGGCTGATGCAGCTCTTCGACCTCTACCCGGTCAGCTACACGGTGCTGAAAGCCGGCAGCGTGGTCTACCTGCTGTGGCTCGCATG
Organism: Aliiroseovarius marinus; assembly: GCF_004360145.1. GTDB lineage: Bacteria > Pseudomonadota > Alphaproteobacteria > Rhodobacterales > Rhodobacteraceae > Aliiroseovarius > Aliiroseovarius marinus. The sequence continues at coordinate 78,063 of NZ_ML178712.1, forward strand.
GAAAATCGCCCGCGCATCCGAGCCCGGCACGGGCACGGCGGGCGGCACGCCGATGACCTTCTTACAAGCCTCGGCCTTCCAATGGGTGAACCCGAAGGCATGGGCAATGGCCCTGACCGCGATCAGCGCCTATGCGCCTTCGCGCGACATGGGGGCCGTATTGCTGGTGGCTGTGATCTTTGGCGCGGTGAACTTGCCGTCTGTGTCCACCTGGACCGTTCTGGGTCAGAAAATCCGCGTGATCCTGACCAACCCCGCCCGCCTGCGCGCCTTCAACATCACCATGGCCCTGCTTCTTGTCGCGACACTTTTCCCCGTAATCTACGGGTGACGCGGCCCCGCCCACGCGCTACTTCTTGGGCATGACGACAGATCAGATCATTCTCTTTTCGCTATTTGGCACCGTGTTCGGCCTGCTGCTTTGGGGCCGCTTTCGCTATGATATCGTAGCGTTTTCCGCCCTCATGCTGGGAGTCATTCTTGGCGTCGTCCCCACAAAAGAGGCATTTTCCGGCTTTGGCCACCCCGCAACACTGGTCGTTGCGCTGGTGCTGGTCGTGTCCGCCGGGCTGGTGCGGTCCGGCGCGGTGTTCCTGATCACCCGCACGCTGGTCGACGCGTCACGCTCCTTGGGCGCGCATATCGCGTTGATGGGCGCGATTGGCGGCGTGTTGTCGGCCTTTATGAACAACGTCGCTGCGTTGGCCCTTCTGATGCCCGTCGACATTCAAACCGCCCGCAAGGCCGCGCGCCCGGTGGGCCTTAGCCTGATGCCCCTGTCCTTCGCCACCATCCTTGGCGGCATGGTCACGCTGATCGGCACGCCGCCCAACATCATCATCGCTTCGATCCGTGAGGATGCCTTGGGCGAGCCGTTCAAGATGTTCGACTTCGCCCCCGTAGGTGGAGTGACGGCCATCGCGGGCCTGATTTTCGTCGCCCTGATCGGCTGGCGGCTGATCCCGCAACCGGACGCGGCTGAAAACGGCTCCAACCCTATGGACGAGTTCAGCCAATATGTGGCCGAGCTGACCGTACCCGAAGGCTCCAAACACATCGGCAAGCGCCTGAAGGAATTGCTGGAAGACGCCGAGAAGAACGACGTCGCCATTCTGGGCTTGGTGCGCGATGGCACCCGCCGTTACGGCACCCAGCGCGGCACGCAGCTAAAAGCACATGACGCGCTGGTGCTGGAAGCCACGCCCGAGGCGCTCGACGAGTTTCGCGCGGCCCTTGGGCTGGCCTTTGCCGAGGATCACCGCGAAGAGAAGCTGAAAGCCGAGGGCGAGGGCCTCTCGAAGATCGAGGTCGTTGTCCCGGAAAACGCCCGGATCGCCGGCCGGACCGCGCAATCGATTGGCTTGAACTGGCGCCAAAGCTCGGTCCTGATGGGGATTTCGCGCGCTGGTAAGAAGATCACCAAGCAGATGCGTAAGACCGAGATCCACGCGGGCGACATCCTGTTACTTCTGGTGCCGCAAGGGCGGGAAGCAATTGTGACCGAATGGTTGGGCTGCCTGCCGCTGGCGGAGCGCGGATTGACCGTGACGCGGGACGAGAAAGTCTGGCTGGCCATCGGCATGTTTGCCGCCGCCGTGGCCGCCGCCAGTTTTGGCCTGATCTATCTGCCAGTCGCGCTTGGGCTGGTCGTCGTAGGCTATGTCCTGTCCAAGATCATTCCCCTGTCCGAGCTCTATACACATATCGAGTGGCCGGTGGTGGTGCTGCTTGGGTCCATGATCCCCTTGGGCGCTGCGCTGGAAAACTCGGGCGGGACCGAGTTGATCGCGGGCGCGCTGGTTGGGATCACAGAAGGCCTGCCCGCGTGGGCGGTTCTGACCGTCTTGATGGTTGTGACCATGACGCTGTCAGACGTGCTGAACAATACCGCCACCACCATCGTCGCCGCGCCCGTAGGCATCCAGATGGCCCATGCGTTGGACAAGAACCCCGACCCGTTCCTGATGGCCGTGGCGATTGCTGCCTCCTGCGCGTTTCTGACGCCCATCGGGCACAAGAACAACACGCTGATCCTTGGACCCGGCGGCTATAAGTTCGGAGATTACTGGCGCATGGGCCTGCCGCTAGAAATCCTTGTTGTCGCCGTGTCGATCCCGGCCATTCTGGTCTTCTGGCCGCTATAGCAGCTTAGGCGCGGGCACCTCGTCCATCCACTTGTGGATCGCCGCAACCAAATCATCGCGCCAACTTTCGCGGGTCAGGCCCGGAATATGCGGCTGCTGCCCATCCCGCATCACGTCTCGGATCGCGTGTTTGAACAGGTAGAATTGGTGCAGATCCGGCGTCTGGTGGTCAAACCATAGGCGCGAGACCTTCTTTAGCGCGTCGAAGTCATCGCCCTTCGCGGCAAGGATATCCTCCAGATGTACCCGCGCCAGCCAGCGCGTGGCGTTGTCTTGATTGTCGGGTGTGGACAGGTGCACATCCCGCACGGCATCCCGGATCAGGTCGGACACTTCGCCCCAATGGGCCGGGCTGGGCAGGTCTGCGAGCGTGTAAAGCGCACCGCTTTCGATGGCACGTGCGGCGACATTGTGATGCTGGTCATCTGCCTCGACACCCGCCGCCCATGACAAAACCTGATCGGCCCAGTCTTGCGCCGCACCATCCACGTCGAAATTCAACGCCCACCGCCCCAGCAACAGCAGGGTCGCGCGTTCTGGAAAGGCAGCCGCCACTTACAGCGGCCAAATGAACGGGATCAGTGCCGAAGCCAGAATGCCTACCGACAGGTTCAGCGGGATCCCCACCTTCAGGAAGTCCGAGAACTTGTAGCCCCCCGGACCATAGACCAGCGTGTTGGTCTGATAGCCAATCGGCGTCGCAAAGCTGGCCGAGGCTGCGACCATCACCGCCACCACCAGCGGTCGCGGGTCCAAGCCCAACGCGGTTGCCAAGCCGATGGCGATCGGGGTCACCACCACGGCCACAGCGTTGTTCGACACAAGCTCGGTCAAAACCGAGGTCAGCAGGTAAATCGCCCAGACGATCAGGAAAGGCGGCAGCTTGCCCAAAAGCGGCGCGATGCCTTCCGCAATCAGCGCCACCGCGCCCGAGTTTTCCAACGCAGCCCCGATGCCCAGCATCGAGAAGATCAGTACCAAAAGGCGGCCATCCACCGCCCCGAAGGCCTCGTCCGCGTCGATGCAGCGGGTCAGAAGAACGACGGCCACCGCCAAGACGGCCAACAGGAAAATCGGCGCAACGCCGAAGCCCGCCAAAGCCACAAGCCCGATCAGCGCGGCCACGGCGACGGGCGCATGGCCCCGACGATACTCGCGATCTGACGGGGCCGAGACGTCGACAAGATCCATGTCCTGCGCCAGACGCTGGATGTCTTCGGGTGCCCCCTCCAACAGCAGCGTATCCCCCACGCGCACCACCAGATCGTCCAATTGGCGGCCAATGTTTTGGTTCTTGCGGTGCACCGCCAGCGGATAGACACCATAGCGGCGACGCAGGCGCATCTTGCCCAGCTGTTTGCCCACCATCTTACAATCCGGAGAGATCAGCACTTCAACCGTGGTCGTTTCCACCGCCGAGACCTGATCCACGCGCTTCAGACTTTTATCGCGCTGAAGGCTAAGAAGCTCGGTCATTGCAGTCCGCAGCACCACGCGGTCACCGACCTGAAGCGTCACGCCAGACAGGTCACGACGCAACGAAGTATCGCCGCGCACAACGTCCACCAGCCGCACACCTTGGCGCTTGAACAGCTGCACCCCGTTCACCTCGCGTCCGATCAGGTTGGATTCCGGCGGGATCACGGCCTCGGAAAAGAATTTCTTGCGGGATCTGTCCGTCAACAGCGTGGCCATGCTGTCACGATCCGGCAGGATCCTTGGTGCGATGAAGCGCAGGTAAATCATGCCCCAGGCCACAAGAACAATGCCAAGCGGGGTGACTTCGAAAATCGTAAACGGCTCTAGCCCGCCATCGCGCGCCACACCATCGACCAGCAAGTTGGTCGAGGTGCCGATCAGCGTCAGCGTGCCGCCCAGAATGGCGCCATAGCTCAGCGGGATCAGCAGTTTCGACGCCGATTGCCCAATCTTCTTTGCCAACTGGATAAAGACCGGGATCATCACGACCACCACCGGCGTGTTCGACACCACCGCGGACGAGATCACGACAAAGCCCATTAGCGCGGCCAAAGCCATCATCGGGCTGCGCTCGGCCTTCTTCTCGGCGATCTGGGTGAACCATTGCAGCGCACCGGTCCGCACCAGCGCGCCCATCACGATGAACATGGCCCCAATGGTCCATGGGGCGGGATTCGACAGCACCTCGAGCGCGCTGTTGTAATCCAGAATGCCCATAAATAGCATGAACGAGACACCGCCGATGGCGACGACTTCAGTCGGGAAGCTTTCGCGCAGGAACAGAATGAACATTCCGCCCACTGTCATCAGGGCAATCACCGCCTGCGTGGTGGCGCTGAACTCGAATAAACCCATGCAATGTCCCCGTTTAAACGCTTGGACCAGTTTTGCCCTGCACATGGGTCATGGGCAAGCACGGTTTTGCGGTCGGGTGGAATTAGGCCGCGTGTCAGACCGCATCCAAGGGCGAGGATTGCGCAAGCCGCCCCCCGTTCCGTACCATCTGAACCTTCGTGGCCTTGCCGGTACGGTCATCGGTCTCGATATAAAGACCCGACAGCGTGGCTTCGCCCTCGGCCGGGGTGAAACGCCCCTTGGCCATGCCCGTCACAAAACGGCGCATGGGCTCTTCCTTCTGCATACCGATCACGCTGTTATAGTCGCCACACATCCCGGCATCTGCCATGAACGCAGTGCCTTTGGTCAGGATTTGTGCGTCACCGGTCGGGACATGTGTATGCGTCCCCACCGCCACACTGGCGCGCCCGTCGCACCAATGGCCGATGGCCATCTTTTCGGACGTGGCTTCGCAATGGATGTCGACCAAAGACGCCTGCACAGCACCGCAAAGCGTGTGCCGCTTCAGAACCAGATCCACGGCCGAGAACGGATCATCATAGGCCCGCTTCATAAAGACCTGACCCAGCACCTGCGTGACCAAGATCTTGCGCCCACGCGCATCCGCGAAAACCCGCGCGCCCACACCGGGGCATTCCTTGGCATAGTTCAACGGGCGGATGATGCGCTTTTCCTGTTCGCAAAAGCTCAGCATGTCGCGCTGGTCAAACGCGTGATCACCAAGAGTGATCACGTCCACGCCCGCATCCAGCAGCGTTTTCGCGTGGCCCGCATTCAGCCCATGCCCGCTGGTGGCGTTTTCGCCATTCGCCACGACGAAGTCGAGCTTCCAGTCGTTCCGCAGCGTCTTCAGCCGCTCAGTTACCGCGCGCCGTCCGGCACGCCCCATGATGTCGCCAAGAAAGAGTATTTTCATGAGATAAGCCCTAGGCGGCTTTCATCCCAAGGGCAAGAGCACGCATGCCAATCCACGCACTACGCCGCCCCACAACACGCCACCCTCTCATTTTCTTGCTGAAAATATCCTGGGGGAGTGTGAAAGCCCTGGCTTTCGCACGGGGGCAAAGCCCCTAAAGGCTCACGAAGTGAGCCCTAGAACCAGATGATGCCCTCCTCAGTCACAATCGCATCAAGCGGCTGATCCGTGGGTTCCAGCGGCAACCCCTCGGCCTCTTGCGCGCTATAGGCATAGCCGATGGCCAAAGTCGGGCGTTCGGCCCGCAGACCTTCCAACGTGCGGTCATAGAAGCCGCCGCCATAGCCCAGACGTCCGCCTTTGCGGTCGAAGGCCACCAACGGGACCACAACCACCTCGGGCGTGATGAACTCAAGTTCGGCCGGGACTTGCGCCCCAAAAGGCCCGTCCACCATGTCACTGTCCGGGCGCCAGTTTGCGAACTTCAGGGGCTGACCTTCGCCGGTGATATAGGGCACGCCAATGGTCGACCATGCGGCCATCGCCGCCATTGCGGGCAGCGGATTGATCTCGGTCCGGATCGGCATATAGCCCGCCATCGCCTTGCCCTTGTGGTCATTCAAAACCGAAATCAGATGCGCCACGCCCAGCGCCGAGCGCGCTTCGGAATGCGCGTCCTTGCGGCGGGCAAAGGCAGCTTTACGGGCAGCCGCTTTCACGGCGGTCAGGTCAGTCATGTCGAAGTCCAGTCAGGGTCGTCAGATCAGCATTACAGCGGCAAGGCCAAGGAAGGCGAAGAAGCCCACGACGTCCGTCACTGTGGTCACGAACGCGCCCGAGGCCAGTGCCGGGTCGATGTCCATTCGCTCCAGCACCACCGGGATGATAACGCCTGCAAGCCCTGCGATCACAAGGTTCACGACCATCGCCACACCGATCACGACACCCAGAAGCGGTGTGCCAAACCAGATGACGCCAACGATCCCCATGACCACTGCAAAGATGACCCCGTTGACCAGCCCCACAGCCGCCTCACGCCAGATCACGCGCCACAAGTTGGCCGAGGTGAGGTCTTTCGTGGCAATCGCACGCACGGCAACGGTCAGCGACTGCGTACCTGCGTTGCCGCCCATCGAGGCAACGATGGGCATCAACACGGCTAGCGCCACGAACTGGGCAATCACTGCATCGAACTGCGCGATGACCAGCGACGCCAGGATCGACGTCACAAGGTTCACGGCAAGCCACGGGAAGCGGCGCTTGGTGGTTTCCACGATCTTGTCGGACAGCGAGCTTTCTTCGCCCACACCGGCCAGACGCAGGATGTCTTCTTCGTGTTCTTCATCCAGAATGACCATCGCGTCGTCGATGGTAATCACACCGACCAAACGGTCATCCGCATCCACGACAGGGGCCGAAATCAGGTGGTACTGGTTGAACGCATAGGCGACCTCGCCCTCGTCCTGCATCACTGGAATGGTGCGGAAGCTGTCTTCAGTCAGCGAGGTCATAAGCACCTCGCGCGCACTGCCCATCAGACGGCCCAAGGTGACATAGCCGGTCGGGCGCATCCGCGGATCAACCAGAATAACGTGATAGAACTGCTCGGGCAGATCATCCTGAGACCGCAGGAAATCAATCGTCTGCCCGACATTCCAGTGATCTGGTGCCACGACAAGCTCGCGCTGCATCAGACGACCGGCGGATTCCTCGGGGTAGGACAGCGACTGCTCGACCACGACCCGGTCATCGTCGTCCAACGCGTCCAGAACGGCCTCGGTCTGCGGATCATCGAGGTCTTCGATCAGGTCGACAACGTCGTCGGTTTCCAGATCGCGCACGGCCTCGGCCAGAACGGCGGGCTCCATCGCGCCCACCACGTCTTCGCGCAGGCCTTCGTCCAGTTCGGACAGGACCTCGCCGTCGAACTCGGTCCCGTACAGGCGCACGAACGTGTCGCGATCATCGTCAGGTAGCTGTTCTACAAGGTCGGCGATGTCAGCGGCGTGCAGTGGTTCCAGAAGGGCCTGAAGCGCAAGCGCATCCTCGGCTTCCAGCGCATCGCGCACGGGGCCAAAGGTTTCGCGGTCTAGCTCGTAGTCACCTTCTTCGGGCGTATCGTCGATATGTTGATCATCCAGCATCGCGCGCCCTCCGTCCGCTGTTTGGCCCGACCATAGGGCAGACAGGCGGGCAAGTGAACCGGCAGAAAGACATTGAACAGGTGAATTTCGCAGCCTACCGTGAACGACGGCAAAAAGGAGAGGCCAATGGAACTGCTTCTGGGACAGGTTCTGCAATTCAACACCAACCCGTTCGAGGGGCGTCCCGAGGACGCGGCCACCCATATCCGGCGCGGCGCGGTTCTGGTGAAGGGTGGCGTAATTGCGGAAGTGGGCGAGGCAGATGCCCTGCGCGCCCAGCACCCCGAGGCCAACGTGACCGACATGGGCGATGCGCTACTGTCGCCGGGCTTCGTCGACACCCATGTGCACTACCCGCAGACCGCGATCATTGCGTCGTGGGGCAAACGGCTGATCGACTGGCTGAACAGCTATACATTCCCCGAGGAAAGCCGGTTTGGCGACGCGGGGCACGCCACCGAGATCGCCGAGACTTATTTTGACCTCGTGACGGCAGCGGGCACTACCACGACCGTCAGCTATTGCACCATTCACCCGGAAAGCGTGGACGCCTATTTCACGGCGGCGCAAACGCGTGGGCTTCGGGCGCTTGGTGGCAAGACCTGTATGGATCGCAACGCGCCCGACACTCTGCAGGACACGGCGCAATCGGCTTATGACGACAGCAAGATGTTGCTTGAACGCTGGCATGGGCAGGACCGGCTGTCCTATGTCATCACGCCGCGCTTCGCGCCTACTTCAACCCCCGAACAGCTGGAAGCCTTGGGCTCGCTCTGGGCCGAGCACCCGGACCTGTTGATGCAAACCCACATCAGCGAACAGCACGAGGAAATCGCATGGGTCGCGGACCTCTTCCCCGACGCGCGCGACTATCTGGATGTGTACGAGCGCTTCGGGCTGGTGGGCAAAGGTGCCCTGCTGGGCCACGCGATCCACCTGACCGAACGCGAACGCGACCGGATCGCCGAGCTGGGCGCCAGCGTCATTCACTGCCCGACGTCAAACATGTTCATCGGGTCAGGCCTGTTCGACATGAAAGGCTTGATGGAACAGGGCCACCGGATCGGGTTGGCATCCGACACGGGCGGCGGGTCCAGTTTCTCGATGCTACGGACGATGGCGGCGGCCTATGAGGTTGGGCAGCTCTCGGGCACCGCGCTGCACCCGGCGCAGCTGTGGTGGCTGGCGACCGCAGGCTCCGCTGCGTCGATCCATCTGGACGACAAAATCGGGCGTCTGGCCCCGGGGTACGAGGCCGACATCATCGCAGTTGATCTGGCATCAACCCCCGCCATCGCCCAGCGCGCCGCACGAGCCGAGAGTATTTGGGAAGCCATCTTCCCCACCATCATGATGGGGGATGATCGGGCAATTTCGGCGGTTTGGGCCGGGGGCCGGAAGATTAGGTAAAGGTCAGACCTTCGACAGAATTTCCAGCGCTTGTGCGTGGAGGTCTGCGTTCGCGGCGGCCACAACACGGCCACCCTGATGGACCGGATTGCCTTGCCAGTCCGTGACGATCCCGCCCGCCGCCTCGATCACCGCGATTGGGGCCTGAACATCGTAGGATTGCAGACCCGCTTCGATCACAAGATCGATCTGACCAGCAGCCAGCAATCCGTAGGCGTAACAATCCGTGCCATACCGCGTCAGCTTGGCCTGACGCGCCACAGCGTGAAACGCCTCGGCTTCTTCAGTGGTGCCGACCTCGGGGAACGTGGTGAACAGGATTGCATCTGATAGGTCACGGGTCGCCCGCGTCTTCAAATCACGTCGCCCCATTGGTCCGTCGACCCATGCTTCACCAAATCCACCCAGAAAACGTTCTTTGATATAGGGCTGGTCGATTACACCTAGAACCGGGCCAGCTTCGGGTCCAACGGCAATCAACACACCCCAAGTGGGTGTGCCAGACAGGAACCCGCGTGTCCCGTCGATGGGATCCAGCACCCATGTCAGTCCGCTGGTGCCGTCTTTCGCACCGAATTCTTCACCGAAGATCCCGTCCTCGGGGCGCAACTCCGCAAGAAGGGCACGCATGGCTTTCTCGGCCGCGCGATCTCCTTCCGTCACGGGGTCAAACCCCTCGGACAGCTTATTGTCCGCGGTCAGGTCCGTGGATCGAAAATACGGAAGCACAGCTTCGCGCGCCGCGTCCGCCAACGCGTTCGCGACACGAATAAGGTCAGTCTGAGTGTTTGCGTCCAACGTCTGCATCGCCGATCCCCTTGTGCTTACCAAGCGCGGTAGCAGCGATGCCCAAGTCACGTCAAGCGTCAGGCGACGTCCGACAGAACACGCGCCAGTTCGAACAAGCGGCGGCGTTGGTTTTCCGGAATGGCGTAATAGCTGCGCACCAGCTCCAGCGCTTCCTTGTCTGCAAGGATATCACCGGGCATCGCATTGCCATTCACGTCATCTGCGTGGTTTTCCAATCCTTCAAAGAAAAAGCTGACAGGGACGTTCAACGCTGACGCCATATCCCAAAGCCGAGACGCAGACACGCGGTTCATGCCGGTCTCGTATTTCTGAATTTGCTGGAACTTGATGCCGACTTTCTCGGCCAGTTGATGCTGGGTCATTCCCACCATCCAACGCCGATGGCGTACGCGTTTGCCTACATGGATATCCACAGGATGCTTCATCCAATCACTCCTCGTTACCAAGCTGCTTGGCAGCCTTACCTACTTCTTACGCATCAGACGCTGTACCAGCGCATGACATAACACAATCAAGCTCACATCGCCCGATGGACCGGCGAACGGATGATTCCCTTCACCACCATGGCGAGATAAACCCCGCACAACCAGCACGCAATGGCTGTCTAACATATTCAAGAAAACATTGCAATTTAACCTGTTAATCAACCTGAGCCGCAGAAGGGGGCTGCGTCGCTCTCGATTTTTTCTTATCACCGCGCTACATCACCGGCAGGAGGCCCCATGAAGACATTTCGCGTGACAGAACTTGGCAAACGCCCAGCATTGACCGACCAACAGCCCTTGCCCATCGCACCGGGTCAAGCCCGCGTGGATATCCGCGCCTGTGGCTTGAATTTTGCCGATCTTCTGATGACCAAAGGTAGCTATCAGGACACGCCAGCGGTCCCGTTTTCGCTTGGGATGGAGCCTGCGGGCATTGTGACCGAGCTTGGACCCGACACGGATGGCCCCGCCGTCGGCACGCGCGTGGTGGTGTTTTCCGGCAAGGACGGACTGGCCGATGAGGGCGTGTTTCCCGCCGATCGCTGTCTGCCCCTGCCTGACAGCATGAGCTTTGAAGACGCGGCCGCCTTCCAGATTGCCTATGGCACCAGCCATGTCGCGCTGGATTACAAGGCCCAGCTTCAACCTGGCGAGACCCTTTTGGTACTTGGCGCGGCAGGCGGCGTTGGCCTGACGGCTGTCGAAATCGGCAAGGTGATGGGCGCACGCGTCATCGCCTGTGCGCGCGGGGCAGATAAGCTCGAGATCTGCAAACGTGCGGGCGCAGACCATGTGATCGACAGCACCTCTGAAGACATCCGCGAGGTCGTGAAAGCGCTTGGCGGGGCAGATGTGGTCTATGACGCCGTAGGTGGCGAACAGGGCGAGGCCGCCTTCCGCGCCACCAACCCGGACGGGCGGTTCCTGTATATCGGCTTTGCCTCGGGTGACATGCCGAACCTGAAGCCGAACCACATGCTGGTGAAGAACATCACGGCCATTGGGCTCTACTGGGGTGGCTATCTGAAATTCAAACCCGAGGTTCTGACCGACAGTCTGCGCCAGCTTCTTGGCTGGTATGCGGACGGCAAGATCCAACCGCATGTCAGCCACACCCTGCCGCTGGACCAAGCCGAGGATGCGCTGGAGCTTCTGCGCAGCCGCAAGTCCACCGGCAAGGTCGTGGTCACGATGGGGCCGAACGGCTAGACCCCATCCCGGCCTTACAGCTCGCCAAACGCGCGCCGGATCATGTCCAGAAGGTCATCCATCGCCTGATTGCTGCTTTTGGCGGCGTACATATTCACTTGCGTCACGGCGAGGTCGGGAAGCGCGCCGCCGTGATCCACCACGTCCAGATCGCTGCGCACTGTGCCTTCGATCACCGCATGAACGGCAAGATCCGCAGATAAGGACGCCTCGATGGTGCGGGTCGAATCGCTTTCGACGGCCATTTCCCACGCGATGCCAGCCTCGTCCAACGCTTGCTGCACCTCTTTGCGGAAGATGCAGTTATGCTCGAACGCCAAGCGCAGGGGGCGTTGCCGCCATGCCTGCCCGCCCGGCGCACCGACCCAGACCAGAGGCAACGCGGTCAAGGTCTCGCCGCCGGCGTCCATCTCCTCTTCCGTGGTCAGGATGGCGTCGCACTCGCCGCGTGCGAACATCGCTTTCAACCGGCTGGTATAGGACGAGATCAACTGAACCCGCATCCGCGGATACGCCGCATGGAACTGGCGCAGCACCTTGGGAATCGCCGGATAGACCACGTCTGCAGGCACACCCAACACCACCTCGCCCTCGAACGCCTGATCGGTCAGGCGCGAATACACCTCGTCGTTCAAACGCAGAATACGACGCGCATAGCCCAGCAGTTGCTCGCCATCTGCGGTCAATGACACGCCCCGCCCCGACCGGTCCAACAACGGGCGGCCCAGGCTTTCCTCAAGCCGTTTCAACTGCATGGACACGGCAGACTGCGTGAGATGCAGAAGTCCAGCAGCACGGGTCACCCCACCCGCATCCGCGACGGTGGCAAAACTGCGCAAAGCGGTCAGATCAAGATTACGCGGCATATCAACCTCCGTGATGACTCAATACAAAATCATTCATTTTACTTATTTCACTCATTCAAGCATAACAATCACGAAATTTGATGCAACACGCTTCATTCATCGCAAACACGAAGGAGAGACGAGATGACCGCTGTAACCTGCACCAATGCCCCCGCCGCGAAACGCAGCTTCTCGCTGCTGGCTTGGGTTGCGACCGTGATCCAAACCCGCCGCGAGCGTGTGGCCCTGTCCCAACTGGACGCCCACCTGTTGACCGATCTGGGCCTGACCGCTGATGAAGCACAGCGCGAAGCCAGCCGCCCGATCTGGGACGTGCCCTCGCACTGGCAACAGTGACCAATTCACGCTGTTAAGCTCTTGAAAATTGCGCCGCCCTTGCCAATATACCGGTCAAGGGCGGTTTTCTTTTGGGAACCCGCATCAATAAGTTTGCTTGGAGGTCTCAATGGCTGAGTTTGACACGATTCGCGCAGGTGCCGGCACGCGCGCCGCGATCGACGAAGGGCTGCGCGCCCACATGAACAAAGTATACGGCACCATGTCGGTGGGTCTGCTTCTGACCTTCGCCGCTGCTTGGGCCGTGGGCAACAACGCCGCGATGATGGAAACGCTGTTCACCGGCTTCACCCGTTACATCGTGATGTTTGCCCCGCTGATCATGGTCTTTGCCTTTGGTGCCGCCATCAACCGCCTGTCCGCCGCTGGCGCACAGCTGTTCTTCTACTCCTTCTCGGCTGTGATGGGCGTCTCGCTGGCCTATATCTTCGTGATCTTCACCGGCGTATCCATCGCGCAGACCTTCCTGATCACCGCCATCGCCTTCGCGGGTCTCAGCCTCTACGGCTACACGACCAAGCGCGACCTTGGGCCGATGGGTGCTTTCCTGATCATGGGTCTGATCGGCATCATCGTCGCATCGATCGTGAACATCTTCATCGGCTCGTCGATGATCCACTTCGCCATCTCGGTGATCGGTGTTCTGATCTTTGCTGGCCTGACCGCCTATGACACCCAGAAAATCAAGACCGACTACATCGCACATGCCCATGCTATGGACAGCGAATGGCTGGCGAAATCCGCGATCATGGGCGCGCTGAGCCTGTATCTGGACTTCATCAACCTGTTCATGTTCCTGCTGCAGTTCCTGGGCAACCGCGAGTGATCATGACACGTTGACGTGTGATCAGGGCCGGTCCTCGTGACCGGCCCTTTTTTGTTGCGCTAGAGTAAACCTATGAATCGGCTGTTCGAAAACATCGCCAAGCTCATCCTCAGCCCGCTTCTGACGGCGCAGGCGCTAAAGGTGCGCAAGACCGCTAGACTGCTGCCCGAGCCCCCCGGCCATCGGTTCGGCGCACAAGGCACCGGTCCCAACCTATCCTTGATGATCGTGGGCGACAGCTCGGCCTCGGGGGTGGGTGCACCGCACCAGACCGAGGCCTTGTCAGGGCAGCTCGTCAGCGCGCTTGGCACGTCCTATCACGTCAACTGGCGGCTTCTGGCTCGAACTGGATCGACCACCCGCACCACCCTGCCCCTGCTGAAATCTCAGGCACCCGAGCAGACAGACATCGTGCTGGTGGTGCTGGGGGTGAACGACGTGACCAGCCAAATGCCGCTCTATCGCCTGCTGGCCTGCCGGGCCGAGCTCTATACGCTCTTATTCGAGAAATGGGGGGCAAAGCGCGTCATCGCCACCGGCATTCCCCCGATTGATTGCTTTCCACTGCTGCCCAATCCACTGCGCTGGTTCCTTGGCGTCCAGGCCCGCCGCTTTGATCGCGCGCTGGCCGAGCAAGCCGCGTCCATGGGCGTGGACTATATGCCCTTCGACGTCCCCCTGACGCCCGAGATGATGGCCGAGGATGGATTTCACCCCGGCCCAAACGCCTATTACCTGCTGGGACGCAAGGTGGCATCGCAAATCCTCCACCGCTAGGCCCAAACGAAAAAAGCCGCCCCAAAGGGACGGCTCTTTACCCAAAGAACGGCGATCTTACTTGATCTTGCCTTCTTTGTATTCAACGTGCTTGCGCACAACCGGGTCGTACTTTTTGACAACCATTTTCTCGGTCATGGTGCGTGCGTTCTTCTTGGTCACATAGAAGTGGCCGGTATCCGCGGTCGAGTTCAGGCGGATTTTGATCGTGGTCGGCTTCGCCATATCGTCAGCTCCTCATCGGGCGGGCGCATGCCGCCCGGGGTAAATCTCTGGAACCCGCCTTTTAGCGCCATTCCGACCCGAGTCAACCGCAAAGCAGAGGATTCCCCCGCCCTACCGCTTTTTCTTGTCACAAATACCCCCGCCGGAGGCCTAAAATCTTCAAGACCTTGGGGAATCATACGCGCGGATGGCCTGTAAGCCGGATTCTGTCCCGGTGTTGCCACCATGGATGACCATTCTTCTAGACCTGTTGTTGCCAACAGGTTCAAGCTGCCAACCCGGATCTGCTCGGGGCAAGACACCCCTGGGGTTGCCCCCGCGCGATCCCTATTAGGCATTGCTCCCGGTGGGGCTTGCCGTGCCGCCGCTGTTGCCAGAAGCGCGGTGGGCTCTTACCCCACCGTTTCACCATAACCCGCGCATGCGCAGGCTGTCTGTTCTCTGTGGCGCTTTCCCTCGGGTTTCCCCGGCCGGGCGTTACCCGGCACCGTTGCCTTGTGGAGTCCGGACTTTCCTCGCGTCACGAAGGGGCACGCCCCAACAGTCACCCGCGGTCATCCAGCCATCCGCGCAAAGCTGGACTTAGATAGGCTGGGCCATGGCGTCAAGGGCGAGGGCGAAAGGGGCACTGCCCCTCGCCTCTTCGAGGCTCACCCCGGGATACTTCCAGCAAAGAAATGAGAAACACCGGGAAGGGCCGCGACATCATCTTCTGACAGGGGGCCCTCGGCCCACGGGCGGTGGCGCAAGCGCACGGCGGCCAGAAGGGTGGCATCATCAACATCGCTTGGGTAGCCAAGGCTGCTTGCATAGCCTCGGAAGGCATCGACCGAAATATCTGTTGTTTCGCCCAGAGTTCCTGAAGGCGCGGCAAGTCCCTGCCGTCCCAATCGTGCCCAATCAAAGCGCGGGCCGGGGTCGGATTTGCGTCCAGGAGCCATATCACTATGGCCAATCACGCCTGCGGGTTCGATGTTCCAACGCTGCATGATCTCAGGCATTAGGGCTTCGAGTGTTGCCATCTGAGGCTCGGAAAAGGGTGAGGCGCCATCGTTGTCCAGCTCGATCCCAATTGAGCAGGAATTGATGTCGTCCATCCCAGCCCAAGACCCTGCGCCGGCATGCCACGCGCGCATCTCTTCGTCGACCAACTGAAACAGCCGTCCATCGCGGTGGATCAGATAGTGGGCAGAGACCTCGTATTCGGGGCTGCACAGACGCTCGAGCGCTTCATCCGGATCTGGCATGGCCGTGTAGTGCAGAACGATCAGCGACGGCACCGACCTATTCCGGCGCGGGCCGAAATTCGGGGATGGGTGCGAAATGGGCTGCATTACTCGGTCGAGATGTTCAGCGTTTCACCGGGCAGAGGAACCGGTTGCGCGGGGGCCGGCGTGGCGGGCGCAGTTGGTTCGGTTTCGATGCCGATCGCTTCAAGTTCTTCCGAGCTTACGGCTTCGGTTGTCGCAGCGGGCACTTCCACACCGCGTGCAGCGCGGAACGGGGCCGGATCCCAGGCGCAGGCAAAGCCGTCGCCATCCGGGTCGATGCCATAGAGATCACGCTTCGGGCCACCGCTTTCAAGGAACGCGATCTGGGCAAAATCGGCCGAGGTATAACGGGCGCAGTTGCGACGCGCGCGCGCCTCACCCGAGAGCGAGGACCGCTGATACAGGGGCTGCCCAACCGAGTTGGTCGTGGACAGGGCATACTGCACAATCGACGTCGTATTGCCCGAGGGGCGATCTGGCACGGCCTCGGGCTGCACCTGCTGGTAATTCGCGCGATAGCCTTCTAGGCGCGCCGCATCGCTTTCGATGCTTTCACGCGACGACACGGCAGCGAAGTCCTGTTCATCGGAAATGGTCGCGGCCTCGGACGCAGCGGTGGGAGCTGCATCGACCGAACTGTCTGCGCCCAGCGCCGACAGGGGCTGGCCAGACAGGTTTTCAGGAGCCCGGCTGTCAGGCAGCGGCGCAACACATCCGGCCATCAGGCCAAGAAAGGCTAGTCCGAGGGTGATGCGCATCGCGGGCTCCTTACAGTACAGTCACACCAATTGGGCGCGTTTTACCACCATTTCGAAGGCTTAGCCACAAAACCTGCGCGGGCTTCAACTTCGTGGGCGATATTCAGCAGGTCGCCTTCTTCCCACGGGCGGCCAATCAGTTGCAGACCCAGTGGCAGGCCCTGCGCATCCAGACCGGCAGGGATCGAAATGCCCGGCAGACCGGCAAGGTTCACGGTCACGGTGAAGACGTCGTTCAGGTACATCTTCACGGGATCGGCGTCCTTCATTTCGCCCAGTCCAAATGCAGCCGACGGGGTGGCCGGGGTCAGGATTGCGTCGACACCGGCAGCAAAGACATCGTCGAAGTCTTTCTTGATCAGCGCGCGCACACGACGGGCGCGGTTATAGTAAGCGTCGTAGAAACCAGCCGACAGCACATAGGTACCCACCATCACGCGGCGCTGCACCTCGGCCCCGAAGCCTTCGGCGCGGGTTTTGGCGTACATCTCGTCAATGCCGTCGCCAGCTTCCAGCTTGGCGCGGTGGCCATATTTCACGCCGTCATACCGGGCAAGGTTCGACGAGGCCTCGGCGGGGGCAATCACATAATATGCTGGCAGTGCGTATTTGGTGTGCGGCAGCGAGATGTCCACGATCTCGGCCCCTGCGTCGCGCAGCATGTCGGCGCCATCGGCCCAGAGCTTTTCAATCTCAGCGGGGATACCCTCCATGTGGTATTCCTTCGGGATCCCGATTTTCTTGCCTTTGATGTCGCCGGTCAGCATGGCTTCGAAATTCGGCACCGGGATGTCCGCGCTGGTCGAATCCTTCATGTCATGGCCGCACATAGCTTCCAGCATAATCGCCGCATCGCGCACAGATTTGGTCATCGGGCCGGCTTGATCCAGCGAGGATGCGAAAGCCACAATGCCCCAGCGCGAGCAACGCCCGTAGGTGGGCTTGATGCCGGTGATGCCGGTGAAGGCGGCAGGTTGGCGGATCGAACCGCCAGTGTCGGTGCCGGTTGCGGCCAGACACAGGTCAGCGGCGACAGCCGAGGCCGAGCCACCCGACGAGCCACCCGGCGTCAGGTCGCGGTCGTCCACTTTCCACGGGTTCACCGCGTTGCCGTAGACCGAGGTCTCGTTCGACGAGCCCATGGCGAACTCGTCCATGTTCAGCTTGCCCAGCATCACGGTGCCTGCATCCAGCAGATTCTGGCTGACGGTCGATTCGTATTCTGGTTTGAAACCGTCGAGAATTTTCGATGCTGCCTGCGAGGGCACACCCTTGGTGCAGAACAGATCTTTGATGCCCAGCGGGATGCCGCACATGTCGGGCGCATCGCCCGCCTGAATGCGCGCGTCGGCGGCTTTCGCCTGCTCGCGGGCCAGTTCCGGGGTGTTGTGCACGAAAGCCCCCAGCGCACCGGCGCCTTCGATTTCGGTCAGGCAGGCTTCGGTAATCTCGGCCGATGTCACATCACCCTTACGCAGCGCGTCACGGGCATCGGCAATCGTCAGTTTGTTCAGCTCGGTCATATCCCTGCCCCCTTATTCGACAACTTTCGGAACGGCGAAGAAGCCTTCGCGCGCATCCGGTGCGTTGGACAGGATTTTTTCCGGCATGCCGCCATCCGTCACCACATCTTCACGACGCTTCAGGCGCATCGGCGTGACCGAGGTCATCGGCTCGACGCCGTCCACATCCACTTCGTTCAGCTGTTCGATGAACCCAAGGATCGCATTGAAATTCTCGGCCAGCTCCGGCAGGCGGTCGTCTTCGACCTTGATGCGGGCCAGATGCGCAACCTTGCGCGCGGTTTCGATATCAATCGACATGAAGGTGTCTCCGGATGTGTGTGCGCGTGGGCGCGTTGCCTCGTCATTTATCGCGCGGAACCGCGACCCGCAAGGCGTCTGAACGTTGTGCGACGCTGTCCCATGGGTGACTTGGGCGAAATCACTGCTACTCTGGTCCTGAATGACCAAATAGGAGGCTTCCCATGCAAATCACCTGGCTTGGCCATGCCGGCTTTCGAATCGAGATCGAGGACGCCGTGCTGCTGATCGACCCGTGGCTGGACGGAAACCCGATGTTCCCTGAAGACCGGCGCGCGGACGCACTAGAAGGCGCAACGCATATCCTGATCACTCATGGGCACGGGGATCACGCGTCCTCGACCCTTGAGATCGCGAAAGAACTGGGCATTCCGATTGCCGCCATACACGAGCTTGCTTCGTTCTGGGGCGGGGAAGATGGCGTTGAAACGCTGGGTTTCGGCAAGGGTGGCACCGTCGATCTGAATGGGGCGAAAGTCACGATGGTGAACGCCTCGCATTCCGCCAGCTTCGACTATCTGGGCGGGGATCGACCGCTCTGCGCCGGGGCCGAGGTCGGCTTCATGATCGCGGGCGAAGGCCACGTGATCTATCTGTCCGGCGACACCGATATCATGGCGGATATGGAGTGGATGGGCGACCTGCACAAACCCGATATCGGCATTCTGTGCGCCGGGGGCCATTACACAATGGACATGGCACGGGCGGCCTATGCGGCGAAGCGGTATTTCGACTTCAAGACCGTGATCCCCTGCCACTACAAGACGTTCCCGATCTTGGCCCAATCCGCGCAGGAATTGATCGACGCCTTGCCCGAGGTAAACGTGATCGAACCGGAAGTGCTGTCGCCAATCGCGATCTAGAACTCATCGCCGGGCAGCAAAGAACTCTTTCAGGATCGCCTCGGCCTCGTCCGCGCCAATGCCGTCATAGACCTCAGGGACATGGTGGCATTGGGGATGCGTGAAGATGCGCGGGCCGTGGGCCACACCGCCCGATTTGGGATCAGCAGCGCCGTAATAAATGCGCCGAATCCGCGCAGCCGAAAGAGCGGTCGCGCACATTGGGCACGGTTCCAACGTCACATAGAGGTCATAGCCGGGCAGCCGTTCGGACCCCGCTTGCGCACAGCCCTCGCGGATCACAAGGATCTCGGCATGCGCGGTGGGGTCGTTTAACTCGCGGGTCCGATTTCCGGCCTGTGCCACCACGCTACCATCCGGCGCGACCAGCACGGCGCCCACCGGCACCTCGCCGCGATCTGCGGCGGCGCGGGCCTCGGCCATGGCGGCGTCCATATGGCTTTTGAAACGGGTCATGCCCCTTCATGCCTGCACTGCCCGCGATTGCCAAGGCTTCCCCTTTCGCGCAGCGCAGGCTATGCGGGGGTATGACGGATAAACCCACCCCCGCCAAAACACCGGCTGGCGACCGGATCGCCAAAGTTCTCTCGCGTGCAGGCATTGCCAGCCGCCGCGAGGCCGAACGCATGATCGAAGCCGGGCGCGTCAGCGTCAACGGCACGGTAATCGACAGCCCCGCCCTGAACGTGACCCCCAAGGACAAGATCCTTGTGGATGACAAACCCGTGGCCGAGCCAGAGCCGCCGCGCATCTGGCTGTATCACAAGCCCACTGGGCTGGTGACCACGGCTAAGGACGAAAAAGGCCGCGAGACGGTCTTCGACAAGCTGCCCGAGGACATGCCGCGCGTGATGAGCGTCGGGCGTTTGGATTTGAACTCGGAGGGGTTGCTGCTGCTGACCAATGACGGCGGCGTAAAGCGCAAGCTGGAACTGCCCTCGACCGGGTGGACCCGCAAATACCGCGTGCGCGTGAAGGGCAAGCCGACGGATGACATGCTGTCGCCTGTGCGCAAGGGAATCACCGTCGACGGTGAGCGGTTCCAGCCCATGTCGATCTCACTTGATCGGCAGCAGGGCGCGAATGCGTGGCTGACCATCAGCCTGCGCGAAGGCAAAAACCGCGAAATCCGCCGCGCGATGGAGGCGATTGGCCTGTCGGTGAACCGCCTGCTGCGCGTCAGCTATGGCCCGTTTCAACTGGGCGAGTTGAAAGCGGGCGAGGTCGAAGAGATCCGCCAGCGCGTGGTGCGTGAACAGCTGGGTATGGAAGCCCCTGCAAAGGCACCTGCCCGAAAGCGCTCCGGCCCGGTCAAAAGCAATCGCGGCACGATGGCCAAACCATCGCCGAAACGTGGGGAAAAATCCGGCGGGAAACCCGGGCAACGTCCGACAGGCAAAAGCTTTGGTGGCAGCGGGTCACGCAACCGAAACGCGGGTGGAAAACCACAAGGCCGACCGGGATCACGCAAGAAATAAGACTGAGAGCTTAGAAAAGTGACCCTTGATCCGGGGTGTCTTTCTTAGGCTTCGCTTTTCGGGCAGGTTTGGGTGTCGGAGACTTAGTGACAGAGGCCGACGCTGACCCATCCAGCGTCAAACGCCCATCTGCAAACTCGATCTCAAGCGCAGCGGCTTTGCTGGCAGCTTCCTGCGTCGTCACCACATCACCATCGCCCCGCACCACCGCATACCCGCGTTTCAGCGTCTCGGTATAGCCAAGCGTCTGGCGCATCCGTTCCAGTGCGGCCAGCCGATCTTTCTGACGCGAGACTGCAGATAGATAGGCATTGTCCAGCCGGGCTGCCGTATCTTGCAGGGCTTGCGCACGCTGCTGATTAGCTAGCATGATCCGCCCGGTATCCAGACGCGCCGCCAAGCGGTCAAACTCCCGACGGCGATCTGCTGTGCCCCGCGACAGGCCCGGACCAAGGCGCGCGGTCGCCATCGTCAACCGATCCCGCAGCGGCACCAAACGCGCGGTCAAGGCGCGTGGGCGCAGGCCTGCAGAAGCCTCGCTTAGCTTCACGCGTCGCGCTTGCGTCATTTGCGTTAGAGCCACGGGCAGTTTCAGAGACGCCGTATCCAACCGTTGACGCGGTCCATCCAGTAGCGCATCGGCGCGCGGCAACGCACGCGAAAGGTCGCGTAGACGTTGGGTGCGTTGGGTGACGCCTTGCTCCAACGCGCGGGTCAGGCGGGTGCCTTGCTCCTCGGTCCACGCCATCAGTTCCAACCGTACCGGCACGGCGTGCTCTGCTGCGGCCGTGGGTGTCGGCGCCCGCAGGTCAGACACGAAATCGATCAGGGTGGTATCGGTCTCGTGCCCCACCGCCGAGATCAGCGGAATGTCCGAGGCCGCAGCGGCCCGCGCGACGATTTCCTCGTTAAAGCCCCACAAATCCTCGATCGAGCCGCCGCCACGCGCCACGATCAGCAAATCGGGACGTGGCAGAGCTCCGCCCGGCGTCAGACGATTGAAACCCTCGATGGCCGCAGCCACTTGCGGGGCACAGGCATCCCCCTGCACGGCGACGGGCCAGATCAGTACCTTCCGGGGAAAGCGATCACGCAGACGGTGCAGAATATCGCGGATCACCGCGCCGGAGGGCGAGGTCACGACCCCGATTACCTCGGGCAGGAAAGGGATCTTTTTCTTCCGCTCAGGCGCGAACAGCCCCTCGGCCGCCAGCTGTTTCTTGCGCTTTTCCAACATCGCCATCAGCGCGCCTTCGCCAGCGACCACGACGTCATCCACGTTGATCTGGTATTTCGACTGGCTGCCAAAAGTGGTGATCTTGCCCGAGACGATGACCTCCATCCCCTCTTCCGGCATGATCGACAGACGGCTGACCTGCCCTTTCCAACTGACCGCCGCGATCACGGACCGGTCGTCTTTCACGTCGAAATACAAGTGACCCGAGCGCGCCAACATCACGCGCCCGACTTCTCCGCGTACGCGCACGCGGCCAAAAGCGCCCTCGATGGTTTTCTTAACCGCGCCGGAAATTTCCGAAACGGTGAATTCAGGGGTGTTTTGGCCGGGGGTTGGGTCGTCAATCAGGTCGGACATGTGGTCTCGGTTCTTGTGCATTGCGTGTTGCGACCTTAGAACGCCCGTAACGGAAGGCCAAGCGGGAGAGCATCCATGAACATCCTTATTCTGGGCAGCGGCGGGCGTGAACATGCGCTGGCATGGGCAGTGATGCAGAACCCGAAATGCGATCGTCTGATCGTGGCACCGGGCAACGCCGGTATGGCGCAGATCGCAGAGTGCGCAAAACTGGATATCGAGGACGGCGGCGCGGTGGCGACGTTTGCCCAAGACAACACCATCGACTTCGTGATTGTCGGCCCTGAAGCGCCGTTGGCGGCAGGTGTTGCTGATCGTCTGCGCGAGGCGGGAATCAAGGTGTTTGGCCCCTCGGCCGAGGCGGCGAAGCTGGAAGCCTCGAAAAGCTTTACCAAGGAAATCTGCGACGCCGCGAACGCACCGACCGCAGCTTACGGTCACTTCACCGATGCCGAGGCCGCCAAGGCCTATATCCGCGAACAAGGCGCGCCGATCGTGGTTAAGGCAGACGGTCTGGCCGCCGGTAAGGGCGTGATCGTTGCGATGGACGTTGAGACCGCGTTGGACGCGATTGACGACATGTTCGGCGGCGCCTTTGGGGGCGCCGGTGCCGAAGTTGTCATCGAAGAGTTCATGGAAGGCGAGGAAGCGTCCTATTTCATCCTCTGCGACGGCAAGACCGCCCTGCCCATCGGAACCGCGCAGGACCACAAACGTGTGGGCGATGGCGACACGGGTTTGAACACGGGTGGCATGGGCGCCTATTCGCCCGCCCCGGTTCTGACCGACGAGATCGCCGCGCGCGCCATGCGCGAGATTGTGCAGCCCACCGTGGACGAGATGGCCAAGCGCGGCACGCCCTATCAGGGGGTGCTTTATGCGGGCTTCATGATCAAGGACGGTCAGGCACGGCTGGTGGAATACAATGTGCGGTTTGGCGATCCGGAATGTCAGGTTCTGATGATGCGTCTGGGCGCGCAGGCGCTGGATCTGATGCTGGCCTGCGCCGAGGAACGTCTGCACGAGGCGCAGGTGAATTGGGCGGATGACCATGCGATCACTGTGGTGATGGCGGCGAATGGCTATCCGGGGTCGTATCAGAAGGGTTCGGTCATCAACGGATTGGACGCGCTGCCGGAAGATTCGAAGAACATGGTGTTCCACGCAGGAACGACTGAAGTGGACGGCAAGATCACCGCATCCGGCGGGCGGGTTCTGAACGTCACCGCGCGTGGCGAGAGCCTGCAGGAAGCCCGTGACAGGGCCTATGCGATGATCGAGGGGATTGATTGGCCTGAGGGCTTCAACCGCTCGGATATTGGCTGGCGCGCGCTATAAGTTTCGTCATCGGGAGCTCACTGCGTGAGCCTGTCGGGGGCTTTGCCCCCATGCGCCCCCTAGTGGGGACGCATTCCCCCAGGATATTTCAGGCAAGAAAATGAGGTCAGTTGCAGTTCAGGGCTGCGGTCAGGCTGCTGGGACCGGTGTATTTGCCGATCGGGGCGATCTGAAACTCGCCATCGATCAGGCGTGCTTCCATGACGCGGGACCAATTGGCGCTCGCTGTGACGACCACGGGCGCTTCGTCTTTGCAGATACGCACGCCGCCTTCGATGTCGGGACTGCCATATTTGTGGTTGGTCACTCCGCCGACCGAAGCGATTTCTTTGAACGTCAGAGACGATTGTGACGCATCCACTGTCACCAACCGCAAACGGCGGGCAAGGTGCGGGCGGTCGACATAGGCGATCTCGTCCAGCCCGTCGCCGTTGAAATCGGCAATCCCGGCCACGGCCAGCCAGCGGTGGCGGGTGCCAATAGGGGCGTTGTTGCCCAGAGCAGTCAGCGTGCCGTCCTGCAGCCCAAAGATGCGGATCATTGCGCCAGTCGTGTCACCGCTGAAGACAGCGACGACCTCGGGCGTGCCGTCCCCGTCGAAATCATGCAGGCGGGGGGCGGTGTCTTCGAAGACACCCCCGGTCACGCGCGCCAGAAGGCGGCTACCGTCGCGCAGCGTGACCTCAAGCGCGCCGTATTCTCCGCCGGGGACAGCGCCATGCCCATAGCGATCCGTCGGTTCGACGTAGCGCGCTGCGGAAATGTCGGCCGCCGCGGGGGCGGCCAGACACAGGGATAGAAGTGCGGCTGTGAGGCCGCGCATCAGATCTGTTTTTCGGGCATGTGTACGACCAGACCGTCCAGGTCTTCGGTCACTTTGATCTGGCAGGTCAGGCGCGAGCGGGCTGCGTCGGGTTCGAACGCGAAGTCCAGCATGTCCTCTTCCATTGCGTCCTTCGCGGGGATCTTTTCGATCCAAGCGTTGTCCACATAGACATGGCAGGTCGAGCACGCACAGGCACCACCGCAATCGGCTTCGATGCCGGGGATGTTGTTGTCGCGCGCGCCTTCCATCACGGTCAGGCCGGGGGCAACGTCCACGACATGCTCGGTTCCGTTGTGCTCGATATAGGTGATCTTCGCCATATGGCCTCTCCGTTCTCTGGCGTGTCACGTGCGGTTTGAGGGGCGCACGGGCTACGGTCATTTCGTTCGACAGACCAGATAGCAACGATAAGGCGCTATTTCGAGCCTAAAAGCGGCGAAAAATGTCGCATGGACTTCACAAACGCGAATTGATGCGAACATCAGGAAAACCCACCCAGAGCGAACCGGATGGGTTTTCTGTCAAAATAGACGGAACAACGGGTGCTGTTCAGAACAGACTCACGATGAATTCGGCCACGGCAAGCGTGAGCGGATCAATCTGCATCAGCCACGCGCCAGCTTGTTCGATCACACCGCCTTCAGCGAGGCTTTCAAGCCGTGTGGAATAGCTGGACAGCCCAACCTGGCTGACGATGATCCCTTTGAACAAGACAAATCCAATCAGGACGAGCAGGATTGCTCGCAGCGGAAAACCGCGACTTCTGAAGCTTGCTTGTTCTGGAACCAAAAGCCCGTCACGTTCCACCAAGTGGACATAGCCCCGAGCCAATTTGTTATGACGGCGATCAATCTGCCGTACGCGTTTTTCAAAATCTCTTATTTGTGCATCGGCCATGGTTAACTTCCCCAAGCTGAAGAGCCAGATTAATTTTAGGCAACGATGTCAGAATAAAGCAAATTTGTGGCAATTACTAGGAAACCCTTTGTTTCCTGCCACAATTTCATCATTTTTTACGCAAAATCAATGTGGTCCAATCCCCGATCTCTTCACGTTGGGTCAACTTGAACCCGTTTTGGGTGTAGCTCTCCAACACATCTTCAGCTTGAGGGTTAAGAATCCCCGATAGAATCGCATAGCCATCTTTGCCGATATTCCGGCCCATTTCCGGGGCCAACCCAATCAACGGACCCTTCAAAATGTTGGCAAAAACAAGGTCGAACGGCGCCTTCGCGGCAATCTCCTCGGCACCAAACCCGGCGGCTTCAACACACAGCACACGATTTTCAAGCGCATTGGCGGCGACGTTAGCGCGGGCGACGTCCACCGCGACCTCGTCGATGTCGCTGGCAATCACGGGGTTGGGCCAGATCTTGGCGGCGGCCATGGCCAGAACAGCCGTACCACAGCCGATATCTGCCACATTTTCGCCCACAAAGCCGTCCTGAGCCAGATGGTCCAGCGCCCGCAGGCAGCCCAGCGTGGTGCCATGGTGCCCGGTGCCAAAAGCCATGGCTGCATCGATCAGCAGCCCGATCTTGTCCTCGGGAAGAGAGGCCGCATCATGGCTGCCATAGACGAAGAAACGGCCTGCTTCGACCGGAGCGAGCTCGCGCTTCACATGGGCGACCCAGTCGACCTCGGGCAATTCCGATACGCTAAAATCCTTGGCGCCATGCATCGAGGCCAGCAGCGCAAGCCCAGCCGCATCGGGTTCTTCGACGAAATAACCACCCACTTCCCAGATGCCGCTGTCATCTTCGACCTCGAACACGCCGACGCCCGTGGGTTCCGGCACAAGGTTTTCCATCGCAGCCCCAAGGGCTTCGGCATCATCTTGTCCGTTTACGGTGGTCAAAGCGGTCCAGGTGGGCATGGTGTGTCCTTTCCAACAAGCCCCTGTGCCCTAGCGCCCTGCTGTGGGCGGGTCAAGCGTCTGGCAGGGGCGCGTCGGTGTCTGTGGCGCTACGCCATGCTGCGATCTGGGCCGCGACCTCTTTCATGTGGGCATCACTGCTGAAGGCGGATTTCTCGATCGGGCAATAGTCGTAGGCGTCGATCAGCAACAGCAACCCGTGTTCGGTCACAAGCACGCCCTCCATATGACTCCACGAAATCAACACCTCATATCCAGGATGTGTGATCCGCATCCCCAGCGGAGACAGCACGATCCGCGCCACCCCTTCGCGCATCCGCGACCGACTGAGTGTCTTGATATGGGAGTTCCGGCTTTGCCGGATAACCAGCAGCCCTGCCCCCATCAGCAGCATGAAGGACAGAAAGGTCCACATGCTGGCATCACTGGCAAACGCAACGATGGCCGAAACACATACGAAGGCGGAGATCAGGATGGTTGCTCTGACCTGCCTGCCCCACCCCTCTGCGCGCCGTCGCCGTTCAGCGGAAAGAGCACGCAGGGCATAGTCGATGTCGATCGCGTCAAAGCGCGAATAGAACTCTAGATTGGTGCTCAAATCGGATCTCTTGAATAAACACAGAATACAGAACAGGCGTCCACCATAAGGCGAACGCGCTCAGTGTGTCAGATTGTAGTTGATCCGGCGAGTAAGGAATTTCCGACCCTGTCAGGTCACGCAGCTTCCCGCTTATCCGAGGGCGCGCGCCCGCATATGGGTCAGGATCGTTTCATTGCCCTTCTCAGGATGGCGCGGAATCAGCAGGGCCAAGCCCAGCGAAACACCCGCCATGGCCGCTGCCAGTCCGAACACGGCACCCGGCGACACCACCCACAGATACCCAAGCAGCGCGGGCAGAAAGACCGCCGCGATGTGGTTGATGGTAAAGGCGACAGCTGCAGTGGGGGCAATATCCTGCGGATCCGCGATCTTCTGGAAATAAGTTTTCAGCGCGAAGGCCAGCGCAAAGAACAGGTGGTCCAGCACATAAAGCGCGGCCGCCAGAACCACACCCCAACCGAAATAGTAGATCCCGCCATAGGCTAGGAACACGCCGATCAGGCCGACATACTCAAACGCCAGCGCGCGGCGTTCGCCCCAAATGGACACGGCTTTGCCCATCAAAGGCGCGAAGAAGATGTTGGCGATATAGTTGATCAGGAACAGCGCCGTGACCTCGTGCACCTCGAAGCCGAAGCGCTCGACCATCATGAAGGCCGCGAACACGACGAAAATCTGACGGCGTGCGCCCGCCATGAACTGCAGCGCATAATAGAGCCAATACCGGCGGCGCAGCACGAATTGCTTCAACTGCGGCTCGGGGCTTTCGAACTGCGGATAGGCGAAATAGGCAAAAATCGCGATGGCCAGCGTGGTGCCGCCCGCGATCATGTAGACAAGGTTATAGCTCAGATCGAAGGTCTTCCAAGTCAGCACCAAAAGGCCATAACTGACCAGCGCCGCCGCCGACCCGATGGACATGATCCAGCCCAACATCTGCGGCGCCTTTTTCTTGTCGATCCACTGCAGCTGAAGCGACTGGTTCACCGTTTCAAAATAGTGAAACCCGATCGAGCTGAGCATGGTGACCGTCAGGATCCCACCAAAGCTGGGAAACCACGCGGTGATCGCCGTGGCTGCGCCCAGCAGCGCCAGCGACACGACTCCCAGCACCTGCTCGCGAAACAGCATCAACAGGGCGATGACGCCAATGGCCAGAAAGCCCGGGATCTCGCGCACGGTGTGCAGCCAGCCGATCTCGACCCCGGTGAAGTCCGCGGCCTCGATCACGAAGTTATTTAGAAGCGCCGACCACGTGAAGAACGCAATCGGCATCCCGGCTGCCATCAGCATCAACAGGAAGATGGGGCGGCGCCAGAAGGGCAGCGCGCGGGCGTCATCAAGGGTCAGGATCTGGTGTCTCATCCGCCTGCCTTACGCCTGAATTCCCAGTTTGGCGAGCGCTAAACGCATTCACGCATGCATATGCGTTTCTGACTCAGATCAAGGTGGCGCGCGGTCACGACGTTAAAACTGCGCCAACTTGAAGGAGCCCCCTATGGACATCGTCCCCCTGATCGACCGTATCGGAGAGAACCCGACCGCCGCCCTGTTCGGCCTGATCACTGGCATCGTCTTTGGCGTGTCGGCCCAGCGCTCGCGCTTTTGCCTGCGCGCCGCCGCGGTCGAATTCGCCCGCCGCATGATGGACGCCTCGGTTGCGGTGTGGCTTCTGACCTTCTCGACTGCTCTGGTCTGGGTGCAGGGCGCAAACCTTCTGGGCCTGATGCGGACCGAGGACGCCCGCATGATGGCCGTCACCGGCAGTTGGTCTGGCGCAATCATCGGCGGGCTGTTGTTCGGGGTCGGCATGGTGCTGGCGCGCGGTTGTTCCGGGCGTTTGCTGGTCTTGGCCGCGACGGGCAACCTGCGCTCTGTCGTCTCGGGCCTGATCTTCGCCGTGGTCGCACAGATGAGCCTACATGGCTGGCTCGCCCCAACCCGCGACACCCTCGCCCGCCTGTGGATGACCGAGGGCGGCGTGAACGTAAATCTTCTGAACCTAGCAGGCCTGCCCGATTGGTCCGGCCTTGCGTTGGGACTGATGACCGCCGTTCTGGCGATTGTGATCGCCCGCAAAGCAGGCCTCGGCCCGCGTCGCCTGATTTTCGGCTCGGGCGTTGGGTTTGCTGTGGCCCTTGGCTGGGTGCTGACCTATCAACTGTCGCTTGCCGCGTTCGAGCCCGTGTCGGTCACCTCGGCCACCTTCTCGGGCCCGTCCGCCAACACGCTGATGTTCTTCCTCGTCTCGGACCCGGTGCTGGAATTCGACGTGGGCCTTGTCCCCGGCGTCGTCATCGGGGCTTTCGTCGCCAGCTGGCTGACCGGCGAGTTCAAGTTCCAAGGGTTCGAGGGCGAAGCCAACATGCGCCGCTCGATGACCGGAGCGGTCCTGATGGGCTTCGGCGCGATGCTGGCCGGCGGCTGCGCGATCGGCGCAGGCGTCACGGGTGGCTCGATCTTCGTCGGCACCGCATGGCTTGCGCTTCTGTGCATGTGGATCGGCGCGATGGTGACAGACGCGCTGGTGGATCAGCGCGCGTCTCTGGTGACTGCCTAGCCCAAACCGAACCCGGCGGCGTTACCTGACAGACAGTCGATGCGCGAGTGCGATACTGAGCATGAGGCACGGCACAAGGAGCAGGAAAGCCACGTCCAAGGACGTCGCCTGCGCCAAAAATCCAATGGCCGGTGGGCCGATCAGAAATCCGCTCAGCGCACCAAACGTCATGACCGATACATTGCGCGCTTCGGCCCGTTTGCTCAGGGCCGCGCTGGCCGTCACACCAAGTGGGAAGATCGTCGAAACGCCCAACCCAACCAAGGCAAAGCCGACGAAAGACGCATATGATCCAAGGTTCGACGCCAACACGATGACCCCCAGAAGTGCGGCCCCCAGACATCCGCGCGCCAAAACCGTCGCCCCAAAACGAGTATTGATCGCGTCGCCCACGAACCGCCCGATGGTCACAAAACCCGAGAAGACCGTGACCGCCAACCCCTCGCGTCCGGGCGTGAACTGCGCGACCTCGCGCATATAAACGGCAGCCCAGTCGATCATCGCCCCCTCGACAAGTGTTGCGCCGAAAACGATCGCAATAATCAAGTAAAGCGCGGTGGGAATTGAGCGGCCCATGGGAGCCTCGGGTTCGTGATGTTCTGGGGCCTCGACAAACGGCAGCAAAGCAGCAACGGCAATCAAGAGCGGCAGCAAAATGACGCCCCCGATCGCAAGCGCTGCGAAAGCCGAAAGCTCGAACGTGGCCAGCTGTACGCCGATCAGACTGCCAACCATGACGCCGAGGCTCCAAAACCCATGCGCGCGGTTCATGATCGCTTTGCGGCGGGCCTTCTCGACCCGCGCCGCATACACGTTCATTCCAACCTCGGCAAAGGCGACCACTGCCCCAAGGGCAACAAGCGATACAAACAGACTGACCGGCCCAACCGCCAATCCTGGGGTCACGCCGACCAGCAGCATTGGCGGAAGGCACCACATAAGCGCGTGACGCGGTCCCATCTCGTCCACCAGCTTTCCCGCGAAGTAGAGTGTTGGCAGCAGCCCTACCGGCATGCCAAGCAACGCCAAGGCCAGCTGAGATTTGCTGAGCCCGAGCACATATTGGACCTCGGCCACACGCGAGAACCAAATGCCAAGCTGAACCGGCTGTAAAAAGAAAACGGCCATACACAGGAAAACGGCCCATCGCGATGTATCTGCTTTCATACTCAGACCTTTTCCTTGCCCGTGGCACAGGCACGCCCACAGGCGATAGCGCTATCATTTTCAGATCATAGCGCGTTATTCAATGCTGATTTCCCCCAACGCACCCGGACCCGCTGCTTGGTATGACGTATGCCGAGCACTTTGTTTAGACTGACGCGCGCAGTTTGGACCTAGTGCCTAAGTTCCCGAGATTCGAGCGCGATGGTGGCTGGCGACTTCGCAATAGGTGATGACATCACTGGCGGCTCCATCTTCGTCGGCACCGCATGGCTTACGCTTCTGTGCATGTGGATCAGCGCGATGGTGACAGACGCGTTGGCAGATCAGCGCTGGGCAGTTGGGTTGGCGGGGGTGTAACGGGCGCCGCCTACATCTTGATTTCCCATGAAAACCTGACCAGAACTTCGCAGAAAGTATTGGTTCAAAGAAGTAGCTCAAGATGGACTTAAGTAAGAAATTTGATCGGTGGTTGACGCTATATGCACTAAGGGGCGGACTGTTCGGCAAATTGATCCTTCGCTGGCAATCAAACAAGTTCTTAAATGAAACCGGCCCGCATTCCTCTTTACGGCTCGACATTTGTATCCCCGACCTATCCCGCCCTCTACCGCCTGAGATGCAGGGAGGTCTAGGTTCCGACCACGAACTAATGCCCCTCCGAATGGAGCTTCCAAGCAAGGCCGAACTCGTCGGTAGTAGAATCAACGGGTTTTCGTCACACCTTGGCAGCTATGGCATGGGGGGCGTCGGCATACTTGGCCTTCAACTGGACGATCAATGGTTGATCATATGCCTCGATGGTGCTGGGAACTGGGTCGAGTACGAAAACCGCATGATCGAAGACTATTTCTATGAAGACTACGACCGAGGAAAACCTTGGGTTACGGACGATGCGGATGAAATATCCGGAAAACTTGCCGGGTCAACGATTGTCGATTTCGACGTCCAGAAGCATTCGATGGCGATCCAACTGGATACCGGATCCTCGATACTGATACACCCGGATGCAAGTCGACGCCCCTTATTTGAGGGCACAAAAAGAGAAAGAGTTTTTCTGGATACCGACGATCTTCGGCACGCCATTACACTGTCGCCTACCGGCGAGCTTTACGCTTGAGCCCTCAATAAAAACTCTGCGGATCAATATCCACCGACACCCGCATGTCCCCCTTGATCTGAAACTGCGCCAGCCAGCGTTTTAGGGCGGCTTGGATGGGGGCGGTTTTCTCGGCTTTGACCAGCAGGCGCACGCGGTGGCGGCCTCGGACGCGGGCGATGGGGGCGGGGGCGGGACCAAAAAGTTGCGCGCCAATTTGGTGAAGCGGTTCGGAACGTCGGGCCATTTCCGCACCCAGATCAAACACCGCTTGGATATCGGGCGAGGACAGGACGATCCCGGCGAGACGCCCATAAGGCGGCACGCCAGCGGCTTGCCGTTCGCTGGCCTCGGCTTTCCAGAACTGTTCTTCCTTGCCCGCCAAGATGGCGCGGATCACCGGGTGTTCGGGCTGGAAGGTTTGCAGCAAAGCGACCCCCGGCGTTTCCGCCCGCCCTGCCCGGCCCGCCACTTGTCGGATCAGTTGGAAGGTGCGCTCGGCGGCGCGCAGGTCGGAGCCTTGCAAACCAAGGTCGGCGTCGATCACGCCCACCAGCGTCAGCTTCGGGAAGTTATGCCCCTTGGCGACCAGTTGCGTACCGATGATGATGTCGGCCCCGCCCTCGGCGATCAGTTCGATCTGTTCTTTCAGCGCCCGCGCGGACCCGAATAGGTCCGAGGATAGCACTGCGATACGGGCGTCGGGGAAGGCGGCGGTGACCTCTTCAGCCAGCCGTTCGACACCGGGGCCGACCGGGGCCAGCTTGCCCTCGACCTCGCATTCCGGGCAGGCGTCTGGCATGGGTTTCGTCTCGCCGCATTGGTGGCAGACGAGACGTTTCTGGAACCGGTGTTCGACCATCCGCGCGTCGCAATGATCGCAGCCGATTTGGTGCCCGCAGGCGCGGCAAATGGTGACGGGCGCATAGCCACGGCGGTTGATGAACAGAAGCGATTGCTCGCCGCGCGCGATGCGCAACCGCACGGCGGCCTTCAGCGTGGGCGAGATCCAGCTTTGCGCGGGCAGGTCTTCCTGCCGCATATCAATCGCGCGCATTTCCGGCATGACGGCGGGGCCATAGCGGCTGGTCAGTTCAATCCGCTTATACTTGCCCGCCTCGCAATTGGCCCATGTTTCCAAGGACGGCGTGGCCGAGGCCAGCACCACCTGCGCGTCACAGATAGACGCCCGCATCACCGCCATATCCCGCGCGGAATACAGCACACCATCTTCCTGCTTGTAGGAACTGTCGTGTTCCTCGTCCACGATGATCAGCCCCAGATCGCGGAACGGCAGATACAGCGCGGATCTGGCGCCGACGACCAACTGCGCCTCGCCCTGCCCGACCATGCGCCAGCAGCGGCGGCGTTCGGTCATGGTCACGCCAGAATGCCATTCTGCGGGACGGGCACCAAAGCGTTCCTCGACCCGTTTCAGGAACTCAGCGGTCAGGGCGATTTCGGGCAAGAGCACCAGCGCCTGACGGCCCTTGCGCAGGCAGGCAGCGACGGCTTCCAGATAAACCTCGGTCTTGCCCGCGCCGGTGACGCCGCGCAGAAGCGTGGTGCCATAGCGGCCAGAGCGTACACCGTCGGTGAGTTGCTTGGCGGCGACAGCCTGATCCTCGGTCAGTTCCTTACCGGGCAGCGCTGGATCAAGCCGCGGATAGGGCATGTCACGCGGCGTGTCTTCCTCCCGGATCGCACCCAGCTTCACAAGGCCCTTCACCACGGATCCACTGACTCCTGCCAGATCGGCTAGTTCCTTCTGCGTGAACCCAACACCCGGCTGGTCCATCAGCACATCCATCACTTTGGCGCGCGCATCAGTCAGGCGGTTGGGGCGGTGGCCTGACGCCTTCAACACCTTGCGCATCGAAGGCGGATCGGAGAGCCCCGGCGCGCGGGTGGCCAGACGCAGCATCTGCGCCATCGGGGTCAGTGTATAGTCGCCCACGCGGGTCAGAAACTCGGCCATTTCGGAACGCATCGGCGCCACGTCGAGCACCCGGATTACCGCCCGCAGTTTCGAGGCGTCAAAGCCCCCCTCGCCCGGACCCCAAACCACACCCAGCACTTTGCGCGGCCCAAGCGGCACCTCGACATAGTCGCCTTGCACGCAGCCCCCTTCGGGCGCGCGATATGTCAGGATTCGGTCCAGCGGCTGGGCGGTCAGAACGCCGACCCTTGCGCCTGCCGGAAACTGCTCGATATCACTCATAAGGCCAGATTCCCCGTCATCAGGCACACCATAGGGGCTTTCTGCCCGCGCGCCCATGGGGTAAGAGAGCGCAAACGCAAACTTCCGCAGGATACGCGCACATGAAATTCTTTGCAGATACCGCCGACATCGACGCCATCAAGGAACTGAACGACCTTGGCATGGTGGACGGTGTGACCACCAACCCCTCGATCATCAAAAAGTCGGGCCGCGACATCATCGAGGTCACGAAAGAGATCTGTGACATCGTGGACGGCCCCGTCTCGGCCGAAGTCACCGCTGTCGACGCCGACACCATGATCGCCGAAGGCCGCAAGCTGGCCAAGATCGCTGACAACATCGCCGTAAAAGTGCCGCTGACATGGGACGGGCTGAAAGCCTGTAAGACCCTGTCGGACGAAGGCACCATGGTCAACGTGACCCTGTGCTTCTCGGCCAACCAAGCGCTGCTGGCGGCGAAAGCTGGCGCGACCTTCATCTCGCCCTTCATCGGGCGTCTGGACGACATCAACCTGGATGGTATGGAGCTGATCGAAGACATCCGCACCATCTATGACAACTACATGTTCGACACGCAGATCCTGGCCGCCTCGATCCGCAATGTGAACCACATGAAAGACGCCGCACTGGTTGGTGCCGACGTTGCCACGGCGCCGCCCTCGGTCATTCAGGCGATGGCGAAACACGTTCTGACCGATAAAGGTCTGGACGCATTCCTGGCCGACATCAAAGCCGCTGACATCAAGATCCTGTAAGCCGGTCTTGCATAAAAGCATGTGACGAGGGGGCCACGGCCCCCTTTTCTATTTCAGGCCCATGCCCGTTTTTTGGACATCACCCGCCTGCGTGGTGTAACATCTCGAAAACGACAAAAAACATCGAGGCAGCCATGAGCAGTATCCCGGCACTGGATGACGATCTGCGCGCGCATCTGATCGCGCAGCCCGAAACTATTTTGAACGACCAGGACATCATGAACGCCTTGGTCAACGCGCATGAACGTCAGATGGGGACGAATATCGTCGATCTGCGTGGCGCTGCGATGGACCGGCTGAGCGACCGGTTGGGTCGTCTGGAAGACACGCACAGATCCGTTGTGGCTGCGGCGTATGAGAATGTCTCGGGCGTGGCGCTGATCCATCGCGCCGTTCTGCGCATGCTGGACCCGACCGATTTTGCCGCTTTCATGAAGGATCTGGACGGCGAGGTCACCGAGACCCTGAAAATTGACTGCATCCGTCTTGTGCTGGAAACCGAACAGGACACCAAAGAGGCGGCGCTTGATCGCCTTGGATCCGTGATCTCGACACTCCCTGCCGGATTTATCGACGAGTATCTGGGACAAGCCGCTGGCCCGGATCGACGCACTGTTTTCCTGCGCCAGATGCACGAAAAAGACCCCGACATTTATGGCGATTGCAGCTACTGGATCCGGTCCGAGGCCTGCATCGTTCTGGACCTTGGCGAAGGGCGGCTGCCCGGCATGCTGGTTCTGGGCGCCGAGGACCTGTCCCAATTTCGCCCCGGGCAGGGCACGGACCTGCTGGAATTCTTCGGGGGCGTTTTTGAACGCGCGATGCGCCGCTGGCTGTCATGAGCCGCGAGGGATCTCTTGCAATCCCACCCGGAACGCGGGACGCGCTCTCGTTATTTCTGGACCACAAACGCGCGCTGGATGCGGCGTCCGAGAACACGATCAAAGCCTATCAGGCCGACATCAGCGGATTTCTGGGCTTCATGGCCACTCATCTGGGCGGCGAGGCCGGGCGCGGCGCGCTGGCCCGCGTGACGATCAGCGATATGCGGGCCTGGATGGCGTCCGAACGCGCGCGCGGCATTGGCACACGCAGCTTAGCGCGGGCGTTGTCGGCGGTGAAAAGCTTTTACAGTTGGCTGAGCGAGCAAGATGGATTTGACGCGACCGCCGTCCTGTCCACCCGCAGCCCGAAATTCGCCAAAAAACTCCCGCGTCCACTGTCGCCCGATGCGGCGCAGGCCGTGCGGGACATGGCCCCGCTGCAATCGCGTCACGACTGGGTCGGCGCGCGGGATCTGGCGGTTGTAACACTTCTGTATGGCTGCGGGCTGCGTATCTCGGAAGCCCTTGGCCTGACCTGCGCCGATGCCCCGCTGGGCGAGGTGCTGCGCATTCGCGGCAAAGGCAACAAGGAACGGTTGGTGCCGGTCCTGCCCGCCGCCCGCGACGCGGTCGAGGCATATCGCACCCTCTGCCCCCATCCCGAAGCCACTGACCTTCCACTGTTTCGCGGTGTACGTGGCGGAGCGCTAGGGGCGCGACAGGTGCAGAAAATGATGCAGCAGGTACGCCTGCAACTGGGCCTGCCCGCCACGGCCACGCCGCACGCTTTGCGCCACAGCTTTGCTACGCATCTTCTGGCCTCGGGCGGGGATCTGCGCGCCATTCAAGAGCTTTTGGGTCATGCCAGCCTATCCACCACGCAGGGCTATACCGCGCTGGACACGTCCAAGCTGGTCGAGGTCTATAACGCCGCCCACCCTCGCGCCTGACGCGCCACAGGTTTTCGCTTTCCACCAATGCGATTTTCCGGCACAAAGCGCGGATGAACATTCAGACCAAAGCCCTGCTCGTCCATCTGCTGACCGCAACCGGAGCCGTCTTCGCCATGCTGGCGATGCTTGCCGCCGTAGACGAGAAATGGGGGCTGATGTTCCTGTGGCTGGTGGTCGCTTTCATCGTAGACGGCATCGACGGCCCGCTGGCCCGCCGCTATCAGGTCAAGGTCAACGCGCCGCAATATGACGGCGTCTTGATGGACCTGATCATCGACTATCTGACTTATGTGTTCATCCCGGCCTATGCGCTGTTCAAATCGGGCCTGATGCCCGGCTGGACCGGCTGGTTTGCGATCATCGTGATCACCTTCACCAGCGTCGTCTACTTCGCGGATACGCGGATGAAGACCAAGGATAACAGCTTTTCCGGCTTCCCCGGCTGCTGGAACATGGTCATTCTGGTGCTTTTCGCGACCGAGCCGAATTTCTGGGTCATGACCGCGCTGGTCACCGCCATCGCGGTTGCCATGTTCTTGCCCCTGAAGTTCATTCACCCGGTCCGCACCGAGCGCTGGCGCCCGATCAGCCTGCCGATGGCTTTGGCATGGACCGGATTTGCGGCATGGGCGGCATGGGTCGATTTCCACCCGGAAAGCTGGGCGCATTGGGGGCTGGTCGTGACGTCGATCTATCTGCTGGGGGCCGGGATCGCGCAACAGATTATTCCTGAAAAAGCCTAAGCGCCAAAGCAATACTCTGACGGGCGCGAAACAGGTTTCACTCTTTCCATCGTTTCAGAGCGTCCTCGTCATTCACCTTAGCATCCACCCAATCGGTGCTGCCATCCTTGGTAAACTCTTTCTTCCAGAACGGCGCGCGGGACTTCAGATAATCCATCAGGAACTCTGCTGCTTCAAAGGCCGCCACGCGATGCGCCGAGGCCGTCGCCACCATCATGATCTGATCCCCGGGCCGAAGCCGGCCGTGGCGATGGATCACCAAACAATCCGCCAAGGACCAGCGACGTGTGGCTTCGTCCACGATGGAGGAAATCGCCTTCTCGGTCATGCCGGGATAGTGCTCGATCTCCATCCGGTCGAGCGTGCCTGCTTCGTCGCGAACGATGCCGGTAAAGCTGACCACCGCGCCCAGATCGCTGCGCCCTTGGGCAAAGCCGGTCAGCTCGGCGCCCTGATCGAAACTTTCGGTTTGAACGCGAACCGTCATCTTAGCCACCCGTCATCGGGGGGAAGAACGCCACCTCACGCACGCCCTCAAGCGAGGCATCGAAGTCAGACAGTTCCTGATCCAGCGCCACACGCAGTGCCGAGAGGTCTTCAAAAGCAGCCGCATAGCGCGGTTCGCGGGCGCGCAATTCGTCGACCAATTCGGCCACCGTCGCGGCCGAGGTCTCGACCCGTTCGCGCGGCTCGCCGATCCGTTCGCGGACCCAAGCGAAATACATCACGTCGATCATGCGTCATCCTCTTTCAAATGGGGCAGCGCCTTGCGGAAGTAATCCCAGCCGGTGATGACCGTCAGCAGACCTGCAATCCACAACAGAACCAGCCCAACACGTCCCGACCAGATCATCCCGTTGTAGTAACCACGCAGACCATTCACGTCCTCGACCTCGCCCAGCATGATCTGGTCGAACATGGCTTGGTCCATACCGAACGAGCCCATCACAAGGTGATGTTCGAAGATACCACGCGAGAACAGAATCGCGATGGCGACCATCTGTGCGGTGGTTTTCCACTTGGCCAGCTTGGTCACTTTCAGTGTGCCTGCGGTATCGCCCAGAAACTCGCGCAGGCCCGAGACGAAGACCTCGCGGAACAGGATCACCGTGGCGGGCAGCACCAGCCACGGGGTCCAGTAGACGTCAGAATAGCCCACGATCACCATCAGCGCGATGACCACCATCGCCTTGTCGGCAATCGGGTCAAGCATCGCGCCCATCTTGCTTTCCTGCTGCCACTTGCGCGCCAAGTAGCCGTCCAGCCAGTCGGTCGCTGCCGCTGACAGGAACAAGATCAGCGCCAGCCAATCCGCCAGAGGGCGGGCGAAATACAAAAACATGATCGCCACGGCCGGGGCTGCGATCAGCCGCGACAATGTCAGGATATTAGGCAAGGTCCATTTCATAAGCTTTTCAATACCGTGTCAGGCCCGGTCATGGAAGAAGCCATAGATGGTTTCTGCAAGTGTTTCTGAAATGCCATCCACCGCCTTCAAGTCGTCCAGCCCCGCGCGGCTGACCGCCTTGGCCGATCCGAAATGCGCCAGCAGCGCGCGTTTGCGGGTGGCGCCAACGCCCGGCACCTCGTCCAGCGGGGTCGCGCCCTGCGCCTTGGCACGCTTGGCACGGTGGGTTCCGATGGCAAAGCGGTGTGCTTCATCGCGCAGCCGCTGGATGAAGTAGAGCACCGGGTCATTGCGTTTCAGCGCAAAGGGGCGCTGGCCGCGACGGTGGAATTCTTCCTTGCCGTGATCGCGGTCCACACCCTTGGCCACGCCGATCATCGGAATGTCGGTCACGCCCAACTCCTCCATGATCTCGTGCACAGCGCTGACCTGCCCGGCCCCGCCGTCGATCAGAAGCAAGCCCGGCCACCCCTCGCCCTCACGGTCGGGGTCTTCCTTGAGCAGACGTTTAAAGCGGCGGGTCAGAACCTCTTTCATCATGCCGAAGTCATCGCCCGGCGTCAGATCATCGCCCTTGATATTGAACTTGCGGTACTGGCTTTTCATGTAGCCTTCCGGCCCCGCCACAATCATCGCGCCGACCGCATGCGCCCCTTGGATATGCGAGTTGTCGTAAACTTCGATCCGTTGGGGCGGGCCGTCCAGATCGAACGCCTCGGCCATACCATCCAGCAGTTTCGCCTGTGTCGCGGTCTCGGCCATCTTACGGCCAAGGCTTTCGCGGGCGTTGCGTTGGGCGCCCGCGACCAGCTCGGACTTCTCGCCACGCTGCGGGACCGACAGCTCGACCTTTCGGCCCAGCTTCTCGGTTAGGGCTTCGGCCATAAGGTCCTGCTCATCCAGCGGGTCCGACAACAGGATCAAACGCGGAGGGTCCTTCTGGTCATAGAACTGCCCGACAAAGGCTTGCAGCACCTCGCCCGGCCCGGCCCCTGCACCGGTGCGCGGATAGAAATCGCGGTTGCCCCAGTTCTGGTTGGCGCGGATGAAGAAGACCTGCACACAGGCCTGACCACCCTCCATATGCAGCGCGATCACATCGGCCTCGGCCACACCACGCGGGTTGATCCCCTGCGACTGCTGCACCTGCGTCAACGCGCGGATCCGGTCACGCAGCACGGCGGCCTTTTCGAACTCCATCGCTGCGGAGGCGGCCTCCATATCGGCCGCCAAGCTTTCCTGCATCTTGGTCGTGCGCCCCGACAGAAAGTCCACAGCATCCTGCACCAGCGTGCCATAGCCTTCGGCATCGATCTTGCCCACACATGGCCCGGCGCAGCGTTTGATCTGATACTGCAGGCAAGGACGCGAGCGCGCGTCGAAAGTGGCATCCGTACAGTTGCGCAACAGGAATACTTTCTGCAGCTGGTTCAACGTCCGGTTCACCGCATCCGCGCTGGCAAAGGGGCCGAAATACTGGCCCTTCTCTTTCCGCGCGCCGCGATGCTTTTTGATCTGCGGAAACTCATGCCCCGTCAGCAGAATATTCGGAAAGCTTTTGTCGTCGCGCAGCAGCACATTGAAATGCGGCTTCAGTTGCTTGATCAGGTTCTGCTCAAGCAGCAACGCCTCGGTTTCTGTGCGCGTGGTCAGAAACATCATCGAGGCGGTCTGGCTGATCATCCGCGCAATCCGTGCGCTATGCCCCGTCGGCTTGGCATAGTTCGACACGCGCTTCTTCAGGCTGCGTGCCTTTCCAACGTACAGTACCCGTCCCTTGGTATCGAGCATGCGATACACACCGGGCGAGTTATCTAGCGTTTTCAGGTAGGACTGGATCACCTCGTGGCCGGTTTGCACCGGCGCCTCAACCTCAGATGTGTCCTGCTTATCGCGCGTCATGGGGCATCTTTCTTGATTCTTTTTCCCGCTGCAATCTTATCGTTTCGGACACAAGAGAAAACATTCCCACAGTTTCTGTGGATAAGTCTGAGGACATGTTGTCGTCTTGCGGGATTTTCCGTTGTTTTTAGCCGCTTTCGTCGGAGTGCCTAATTTTTAGGCGCATCCGTAAGTCATTGTTTTTCAACGAAAGAAATATGAACCTTCTGTAAACACGTGAAATCATTGCGAAAAACAAACGTTAAAAAATGAGACTACTTCACAGGTGCACAACTTCCGCTAGGGCAGGTGAGGAAGCCTCGCCGAAAGGTCAGGATTAGCTGGGTTTTCCGATGACGTCCGGGGTCTGCCAACCAAGGTGTTGACCGCCATCCACAGCGATCATTTGTCCGGTCACCGCGGGGGCCATCAGCAGATAAGTCAGCGCCGCCGTGATGTCTTCCGGGTTCGGACCGCGCTTCAGGATCGATCCAGCCCGTTGCGCGTCAAAGTGGTCTTGCGACTGGCGTGCGCCGATCATCGTGGACCCCGGCGCAATCCCATTGACCCGCACCTGCGGGGCCAGCGCCTGCGCCGCCGTTTGCGTCAGTGTCCACAGGCCGTGTTTGGCGAGGGAGTAGGTCATGAATTCCGGCGTCAGCTTCTGTACCCGCTGGTCCAGCATATTGACGACAAGCGCTTGGGCCAGTTGCTCGCCGTTGTCGTCCATCGTGGCTTGCGGCGCTTGCGCAGCGAATTCCTGTGTCAGGAACAAAGGCGCGCGCAGGTTCGACGCCATGTGGCGGTCCCAACTGTCCGCCGAGACGGTGCCGATGCGGTCATACTCAAAAATCGAGGCGTTGTTCACCAACACCGACAGCGGGCCACCCAAGGCGTCCGCCGCGCGCGGCACCAACGCCTGAACCTCGTCCAACTTCAGGAAATCCGCTTGCAGGGCGACGGCGCGTTGACCCAAAGCCTCGACCGCCTCCACGGTCTCTGCCGCACCCTCCGCCGAGCTGCTGTAATGCACCGCGACGTCAAAGCCATGACGGGCAAGCTCGACCGCCATCGCACGTCCAAGCCGTGCCCCAGCCCCGGTCACCAATGCGCGTTTCACTTGCATCATGCGTTCCCCAGAACGATCAGCACATAAACGATATAGAGCGCCGACAGCAAAATGCCCCAGACACGGCCCATGTGCCATCTCCAGAAGACAAACGGGGCCAACAGCAGCGACGCGCCCAGCATGACCCACAGGTCAAACTGAAGGATGCCCGGCTCGACCGGGATCGGACCGACAATCGACGCGATGCCGATAATGGCCAAGAGGTTGAACATGTTTGAACCGATCACGTTGCCCAAGGCCACATCGGCTTGTCGGCGCAACGCGGCCATCACGGTGGTGGCAAGTTCAGGCAGCGAGGTGCCCAGCGCGACCAGCGTCAGGCCGATCACGGTTTCCGAGACGCCATAGTGGCGGGCGATGTTGGTCGAGGAATCCACCAGAAGGTCCGCGCCCAAGGGCAAACCGATCAGGCCCAGAAGAAGGAACATGATGACCTTCCACCACGGCATGTCGGGATCGGCACCTTCGACATCCTCGTCTTCTTCGGTTTCGTCCTCTTCGCCCATGCAGACAGCACGGCGATGGCGCATTGCCTCTTTGAAGGCGGACCCAAGGATCAGGGCCAATGCGGCCAGCAATGCGATGCCCTGTGGCCATGCAAACTCGCCCCCGAAAGCCAAGACGATGAACAGCAGCGTCGCGCCCATCATCTGCAGATAGCTTTTGCGGCTGTCACAGGTCTTGGTGGACAGCCCCGCCATCAGTGCCGGTACACCCAGAACCAAAAGGATGTTGGCGGTGTTCGATCCGACCACGTTCCCCATCGCCAGACCCGGGACACCTTCGGCGATCGACTGTACCGAGATCAAAAGTTCAGGCGCAGAGGTGCCAAAGGCCACGATGGTCAAAGACACGATCATCGCAGGCACACCAAGGCGCAGCGACATATTCACCGCCCCGCGCACAAGGCTGTCGCCCGCAAGCAAAAGGATCACTAGGCCAAGCGAGGCAAAAATCAGATCCAAGGCTCAGCCCTTTCCCTTGCAGTCACAGGGGGATTTCCCCAGCTTATAGCGCCCGCAACGGGGGCATTTCATCGCTTCGATACGCTGTTGGCCGGGATAGCGCAACTTGCCAAACATCGCCAGCACAGCCATCGCAACCAGAAAGAGGGCAACAATCTTGATGACCATTTACAGACCAAAACGGGCGTATTCCGCGCGCTCCTCGATGGTCACTAGAGTGTCCGAGATCATGCGCATCCCGAAACGGCTGAGTAGCCCACGACGTGGGCCATAGACGCGAAAGCGCACCTTATCACCGTATTTCTCTTTCATGGTTGGCACCAGGTGGCCAATCCCGTCAGCCAAGCCCTTCTCGATGGCGGTGCGGCCCAGCCAGATATCTCCGGTAAACAGGTCTTCGCCTTCGGCCAGCTTGCCCGCACGTCGGGTTTCCACCTGTGTCTTGAACGCGGTGTGAATGTCTTCCTGAAGCGCCTTCAGCCGCTTCACATCCTCGGGCTTTTCAGGCTGGAACGGGTCCATCATCGACTTCGACTTGCCCGCGGTATGCACGCGACGCTCGACCCCGATCTTCTCGATCAACCCGGTTAGGCCAAACCCGGCCGAGATCACGCCGATCGACCCAAGGATCGAGCTTTCATCCGCATAGATCTCGTCCGCCGCAGTCGCCAGCCAATAGCCGCCCGAGGCTGCAACATCCTCGACGAACGCATAAACGGGGACCTCTTTTTCAGCCGCCAGCCTGCGAATGCGCGCGGCGATTAGGCTGGATTGTACTGGGCTGCCGCCCGGCGAGTTGATCACAAGGGCCACCGCCGCGGGCTTCCCTTTGCGAAAGGCGCGCTCAATCGCCGGGGCCATCGCCGCATCATTCAACTGCCCACGGGTGCCCGTGGCAATCATGCCCGTCAGGCGCACAACGGCCACCGTGGGGGATTTTTTCACAAAAGGAAGACGTTCGATCATGGCTGACATTTAGATGGCCCACCCCCGTCTAACAAGGGTGAGCCGATCACGCTTTTTCCCATATGTGGCATACCCGCACGTCAAGAGCG
Source organism: Aliiroseovarius marinus (assembly GCF_004360145.1). Classification (GTDB taxonomy): domain Bacteria; phylum Pseudomonadota; class Alphaproteobacteria; order Rhodobacterales; family Rhodobacteraceae; genus Aliiroseovarius; species Aliiroseovarius marinus. Next base: position 121,733 of record NZ_ML178712.1, read on the forward strand.
CAGCTTATATCCGGTGCGGAAGATCCACCCGATGGTGAACAGACACGCCGCCATGAAGACGACAATCGCTGCGACCGACCAACCAAGCGCCACATCCGCCTGTCCGAAAAAGGCCCAGCGAAAGCCCGAGATCAGATAGACCACCGGGTTGAACAGCGTAATTGTCTGCCACACGGGTGGCAGCATCGAGATCGAATAGAACGAGCCGCCAAGGAACACCAGCGGCGTGATCACCAGCATGGGCACCAGTTGCAGTTGCTCGAAATTGCCCGCCCAGATCCCGATGATGAAACCCAGAAGGGCGAAACTGATACAGGTTAGCAGCAGGAACAACACCATCCAGACCGGATGCGCGATGGTCAGATCCACAAAGAAATGCGCCGTCACGAAAATGATCATGCCGATCATGAACGCTTTTGTTGCCGCCGCACCGACATAGCCGATAACAATTTCGTAGAACGAAATCGGGGCGGAGAGCAGCTCATACACCGTTCCGATGAACTTCGGGAAATAGATCCCGAAGGATGCGTTCGACGTGCTCTGCGTCAGTACCGTCAACATGATCAGACCGGGCACGATGAACGCGCCATAGCTGACGCCCTCGACCTGATCGATACGCGAGCCAATCGCCGCGCCAAAGACGATGAAATAAAGCGAGGTGGACAGCACGGGCGAGATGACCGACTGCACCAGCGTGCGGAAAGTACGTGCCATTTCAAAACGATAGATGGCCGCGATGGCGTTCCAGTTCATGCCGCGTCCTCCTTCACCAGATCGACGAAGATATCTTCCAAAGAGCTTTGGCGCGTCGACAGATCCGCCAGATGCAGCCCCGCCTCGCGCAGATCCGACAACAGCCCAGTAATCCCGGTATGGCCTGCCTGCGCATCATAGGAATAGATCAGCCCGCCCTCGTCCGAGACACTCAGCGGATAGTGCGCCAGCGCCTCGGGCACCGCGTCAATCGGTGCGTCCAGCTCGATCAACAGCTCCTTCTGCCCAAGCCGCTTGATCAGCGCATCTTTCTCTTCGACCAGCAGGATCTCACCTTTCGAAATCACCCCGATCCGATCCGCCATCGCCTCGGCTTCTTCAATGTAGTGAGTGGTCAGGATCACGGTTACACCGGTCTCTTTCAGCCGCGCGACGATCTCCCACATGTCTTTGCGCAGCTCGACATCGACGCCCGCTGTGGGTTCATCCAAGAACAGGATTTTCGGATCGTGGCACAGCGCCTTGGCAATCAGCACCCGGCGCTTCATCCCGCCCGACAGCGTCATGATCCGGTTGTCTTTCTTGTCATGCAGGCTGAGCAGCTTCAGGATCTCTTCAATCCGCGCATCGTCACGCGGCTTTCCAAACAGACCGCGCGAAAACCGGACCGAGTTCATCACGGTCTCAAACGGTTCCAGATTAATTTCCTGCGGAACCAGTCCGATCAAGTTGCGGGCTGCGCGATAGTCACGCGCATGGTCATAGCCGCCCACGGTGATCGTGCCCGAGGTCGCTGTCGCTATCCCGCAAATAATTGAAATCAAAGTCGTCTTACCCGCGCCATTCGGCCCAAGCAGCGCCAGAATCTCGCCCTCTTCGATCTCAAGATCCACGCCTTTCAGCGCCTGGTGACCGCCCTCATAGGTCTTGGTCACGCCTTTGACGTTCAAAACTGTCGCCATTGCTGTCCCCTTGTGTGGCCCCCGCGCCCATCGTCCTGGCGTCCCTTTTGGGACGAACTTTTCAGATAAGCAATCCAGCGGCCCCTTCAAGACGCAACAGCTGAACTTTCGTCTCAACCCCGCCCGCGCCGGAAAATCCAACCAGCTTGTTTCCAGCCCCCATCACACGATGGCACGGGATGATGATCGGAATGGGGTTCGCGCCGCAAGCATTCCCCACCGCCTGCGCCGAATTGCCCGTCAGCTTGGCAAGCTCGCCATAGGTCATCGTCTCGCCAAACGGGATCGCGGACATGGCATCACAGACCGCGCGCTGAAAGTCGCTGCCCGCGACATGGGTAGGCAGATCAAACACGGTCAGTGTCCCGTCGAAATAGGCGCGCAACTGCGCCTGCGCCTCGGCCAGAACGGGTGTCATCTCGCCTTCCGGGTCAACATTCCAGCGGAGACGCGTGATCTTGCCACCCTCGTCCACAACCCCCAAACGCCCAACCGGGCTATCCACCACCGCAACATTCATAAAGCCATCTTGCCCGCGCCCAACACGCCCCGCAATCCGGTTCATGACAAAAGGGGCACCCAAGCGCCCCTCTTCCTCTTGCTTCAAATACCTCGGGGTGAGGCCGCAGGCCGAGGGGCAGCGCCCCTCAGGCTCACACCGTGAGCCCCCTTAGCTCAGCGCGTCGTCGCAGCGGCCGCAAACACCCGCGTGATCGTGGCTGCCCACATCCGGCAAGATTTTCCAGCAGCGCTGACATTTCTCGCCCGAGGCTTTCTCGAACACCACGCCCACGCCTTCAACTTCCGGCACGCGGAAGGCTTCGGCGGGCAGCGGGTCATTCGTCAGAACAATCTGAGACGTGATCGACACATCCGCGAAGTTCACCGACTTCAGCGATCCCAGCACGTCCTCGTCACGCACATGCACAACCGGCGCGGCTTCCAAAGACGCCCCAATCACCTTGTCGCGACGCTGGATTTCCAACGCGGCGGTGACCACGCGGCGCACCTGACGGATGCCTGCCCATTTCGCCGCCAGCGGCTCGTCCAGCCAATCGGCGGGCGTGTCGGGGAAGTCGACCAAATGGACCGAGCTGTCGTCGCCCGGGAAACGCTCCAACCACACGTCTTCCATGGTGAAGACCAGAACCGGGGCCAGCCAGGTGGTCAGGCGGTGGAACAGGATGTCCAGAACGGTGCGCGCGGCGCGGCGGTTCAGGCTGTCGGCCCCATCGCAATACAGCGCGTCCTTACGGATGTCGAAATAGAAGCTCGACAGGTCCACAGTCGCGAAGTTGAACACGGCCGAGAACACGCCCTGGAAGTCAAACTTGCGATAGCCGTCGCGAACGACGTGATCCAGTTCGGCCAGACGGTGCAGCACCCAGCGCTCCAGCTCTGGCATGTCAGCAACGTCTACACGCTCGGCCTCATCAAACCCATGCAGATTGCCCAGCATGAAGCGCATCGTGTTGCGCAAACGGCGATAGCTGTCGGCAACCCCTTTCAGGATTTCCGGCCCGATCCGCTGATCGACCGTGTAATCCGTCTGGGCCACCCAAAGGCGCAGAATGTCGGCGCCATACTGTTTCACGACCTGCTCGGGCACGATGGTGTTGCCCAGCGACTTGGACATTTTCATGCCCTTTTCGTCCAGCGTGAAGCCGTGGGTCACGACGTTCTTGTAAGGCGCACGGCCCTTGGTGCCGCAAGCTTGCAACAGCGACGAGTGGAACCACCCGCGGTGCTGGTCGGTGCCTTCCATGTAGACATCGGCGATGCCGTCCGGCGTGCCGTCTTCACGGTCACGCAGCACGAACGAGTGGGTCGAGCCAGAGTCGAACCATACGTCGAGCACGTCGAAAACCTGCTCCCATTCGTCAGCGTTGTGCTCGTTGCCAAGGAACCGCTCTTTCGCGCCGTCGGCGTACCATGCATCTGCACCTTCGGCCTCGAACGCTTCGGCGATGCGGGCGTTGACGGCGGGATCGCGCAGCAGGAAGCCTTCGTCGGTCGGCAGCAGACCTTTCTTGGTAAAGCAGGTCAGCGGAACACCCCACGCGCGCTGACGCGACAGAACCCAATCCGGGCGAGCCTCGATCATCGAATACAGGCGGTTGCGGCCGGTCTGCGGCCACCACTGCACCAGTTGGTCGATCGAGTTGAGCGCACGTTCGCGGATGGTCTTGCCCATCTCGTCCTGCCCGTCGCCAACTTCTTTATCGACCGATGCAAACCACTGCGGCGTGTTGCGGAAGACGATCGGCGCTTTCGAACGCCACGAGTGAGGATAGGAGTGCGTCACGCGACCACGCGCAATGATGCCACCGGCCTCGACCAGCTTGGCGATCACGGCGTTGTTGGCTTTGCCTTCCTTGCCCTTGCGGTCAAAGACCTGAAGGCCCGCGAAGAACGGCACGTGGGGAAGGAATTCCGATTCCTCGCCCACATTGTGGGTCATGCGGTCGATCCAGTTGCGGGCAACGAACGCTTCATAGTCGTCGGCACCGTGGCTGGGCGCGGTGTGCACGAAACCCGTGCCTGCGTCGTCGGTCACGTGATCGCCGTCGATCATCGGAACGTCGTAGTCCCAGAACCCGTCAGCACCATCGGCACCATTAAACGGGTGCTTACAGATCAGCCCGGCCAACTCATCCGCAGCCACGTCACGTACGCGCGTGAACTCGGTCACGCGGGACTTACCCAGCGCGTCCTCGGCCAGCGCATCGGCGAAGATGTAAAGCTGACCCGCTGCGGTCCAGCTTTCTTCCTCGGTCGCGTCAACACGGTAGAGGCCATAAGAAATCTTGTCGTTATACGCGACGGCCTTGTTCGACGGGATCGTCCACGGGGTGGTGGTCCAGATCACGACGCGCGCCTCGGCCAGATCGCCTTCGGCATTCGCAAAACTGAACGGCACCCAAATCGTGTGCGACTTGTGGTCGTGGTACTCGATCTCAGCCTCGGCCAGCGCGGTCTTTTCGACCGGCGACCACATCACGGGCTTCGAGCCCTGATACAGCGTGCCGTTCATCAGGAACTTCATAAACTCCTCGGCGATCACGCGCTCGGCGTGGAAATCCATCGTCAGATAGGGGTTGTCCCACTTGCCGGTGATGCCCAGACGTTTGAACTCGTCGCGCTGGATGTCGATCCAGCCCTCGGCGAACTTGCGGCATTCCTGACGGAAGTCGACAACGTCCACGTCGTCTTTGTTCTTGCCCTTCTTGCGGTACTGTTCCTCGATCTTCCATTCGATGGGCAGACCGTGGCAGTCCCAGCCTGGAACATAGCGTGCATCATGGCCCATCATCTGATGCGAGCGCACGATCATGTCCTTGATGGTTTTGTTCAGCGCGTGGCCGATATGCAGGTGGCCGTTCGCATAGGGGGGGCCATCGTGCAGGATGAAGGGCTCGCGGTCGCCAGCGGTTTCACGCAGGCGGTCATAGACGCCGATCTTTTCCCACCGGGCCAGCCATTCGGGCTCGCGCTTGGGCAGGCCAGCGCGCATCGGGAAATCGGTTACGGGAAGGGTCAGCGTGTCTTTATATTCGGGTGTGTCGGCACACATGTGTCCGGTCCTTTTCAGGATAAGTCGTCAATGTCGAAGAAAGGGCGGCGCGTAGGTCCATGCGCCTTGTCCCGGCGGCTCGTCTGGATCAGAGCGCCGGGCATATAATTCGAATAATGATCGCTTTGGCGTGCATCATGGGCGCGTTATAGGCCCGTGGGGGCGTGGCGTAAAGCCATGATGGGCGGGCGGGCTGCGCTGAATTGTCCATCCGTGGGGGCTTGGCGGCGTGCGCGATACCGACTATTTCAGTCGGGAAAGAGGTTCCCATGTCCCACACCCCCAATCCGCTGCAGCTTTTCGACATCACACCCGACCAGATCGACACGGTTCTGGCGCGGTTTTACGCGCGCATCCGGGTGCATCCGCAGCTTGGGCCGATCTTCAACGGGCATGTCGGGACGACGGACGCGGAATGGGACACACATATCACCCTGATCACCCGCTTCTGGCGCGGCGCGATCCTGCGCGAGCCGGGTTACGAGGGCAATCCGATGCGCGCCCATATGCAGGCCGGCAACGTGCGGCCCGAGCATTTCGACCCGTGGATCGCCCTGTTTGAAGAGATCGCGACCGACACCCTACCCGCCGACACCGCCCGCGCGTGGATCGCGCTGGTGCATCGGATCGGACGCGGGTTGCGCATGGGGGTCGAGGATATCCAACGTCCCGCCAGCGCCGTGCCCAGCTTGGGCTAAAGCCTATTTTCCGAACAACCCCGCCAGTGCGCGTTTAACGATCCCTGTGACGCCGGGGCGCTTGCCCTCGCCAAAGGGCAGCGGGCGGCAAACCTCAAGCGCTGCGACGCCGACGCGGGCGGTTAGCGCCCCGTTCACAACGCCTTCACCAAAACGGCGCGAGAGTTTGGACAGCATCCCGCCCCCTGCCAGCGATCCCAGCATGTCATCGCCCACGGCCACCGCGCCGGTCGCGACAAGGTGGGTCATCACCGCACGGGTCAAACGCCAGCTGCCCAAAGCACCCGAGCGTCCGCCATAGATCTCGGCCACGCGGCGGATCATTCGGATGTTGGCGGTCAGGGCGGTCGCCACATCGGCCAGCGCAAGGGGGACGATGGCGGTGACGGTGGCGACTTGGCGGGCGGCGGCCTCGACCTCTTTGATTGCAGCTTGGTCCAGCGGGGCCATAAGCTCGGCCTCGGCCAAGGTGAACAGGGTGTCGGTGTCGAACACCTCGCCCTCGCGCTCGCGATAGCGCTCCAATGCCCAGCGCATGTCATCGCGTCCATGATAAAGCCGCGCCAAGCGCGCCATAACGTCCCGCGCCTCGGTCAGATCATCATGGGCCAGGGCCTGATCCGCCGCATGATGCAGCGCATCCACCCGACGCATCCGCGCAAAGGCGATCCATTCACGCAGGGCGATGATCAGAAGCACGAACAGGAAGGCGCCGGTCAGGCCCAGCGCCGCGTATCCCAGATAGGTATTCCGCGTGATCAGCCCGGTCACGAAATCATAGGCCGCAACGGACAGAACGAAGCCAAGGATCGACAAAAGCAGCGACCAGAACCAGCGCGCCAGCCGCGAGGGTCTGCGGGTGGCGATAGAGACCACGCTTTGCATCGCGGTGCCAGAGGTCTCGGGCCCGGTGACATCCGGCACAGGCGGTGCCTCGGCCGGAGACGTCGCGGGGCTGTCGTCAAGTTCGATCAAGACAGGGCCTTGCTTGTAGTCACGTGTCACGCGTGCCTCCATTCAGTTCGGGGGACTGGAGGGGATCAGTCACAGCTTGTCCCCCAACAGGAATTCGGCGGCCTTGTCCAACCGGATATGCGGCGGGCCTTCGCCGGGTTTCAGCGAAATCGCCGCCGGGGCAAAGCGCATGATTTGATAATCCGCATCCAACCATTTTTCGTCGCCATTCCGCGCGGGCTTCAACAGCTGCGCAGGATCTTCAGGCAGATCACCGGGATAGAAGGCCGCTGTTTTGCCGCTGTCCAGAAGCTGCCCGCGCACGCAATCGAGGGCTTGGCCATCGTGGTCCATCCGCTCTTCGGTCGTGGTGCGCAGGGCGGCCAGCGACATGGCGGCGGTCTTCGCCCCGGCAAAGTCCGCACGGTCGCGGGCGTCGCGCAGAAGCGCTTCGGTGATGGCGGTCAGGCGAGGATGCTGGCTGTGATGCAGGTGATCGGCCTTGGTTGCGGCGAACAGGATGCGCTCAATCCGGCGGCCCAGAAAGAGCGAGCTTAGGAACCCGTTCGTGCCGGGACGGAAGGCGTTCAGGATCTCGGCCATGGCGCGGCGCAGATCTTCCAGCGCGGCGGGGCCGGAATGGATCGCGCCCAACACATCCACCAGCACCACTTGCCGGTCGACACGCGAGAAGTGATCGCGGAAGAAGGGTTTCACCACGCGGGATTTATAGGCCTCGAACCGGCGCTCCATCTCGCGCCACAGGCTGCGGCGGGGGATGGTGTCGGGCTTGAGAAGGGGCGCGAAGGTCAGGGCCGGGCTGCCCTCAAGGTCGCCGGGCAGCAGGAAACGACCGGGGGTGCAGTCGCTGTACCCATCCTCGCGCGCGGCTTTCAGATAATCGGCGAAGGACGCGGCAAGGTCTTTGGCCTGCACCTCGTCCAGCTTCTCGGTCGGGTCCACGGCGCGGGCTTTCTTCAGGAAATCCTGCGCTTGATCGCGGGCATCGATGCGGTCGAGCACCTGCGCGGCCCAGTCGGAATAGCTGAGATCCATCAGCCCCAAATCCAAAAGCCATTCGCCCGGATAGTCCACGATATCCAAATGCACCGTGCGCGCCGAGCGCAACCCACCTAGCAAGCCCGAGGGCTGCACGCGAAAAGACAAGCGCAGTTCAGAAATGGCGCGGGTGCTGTCGGGCCAGTGCGGTGCGGGGCCGGTCATGGCAGACAGGTGCGTTTCATAGTCGAAACGCGGCACGGTGTCGTCAGGCTGCGGCTGTAGGAACGCGCTTTGAATACGCCCTTCCGAGGCCGCGACCACACCCGGCATCCGCGCCCGGTCCATCAAGTTGGCCACGAGGGACGTAATAAACACAGTCTTGCCCGCCCGCGACAGGCCCGTCACGCCCAGCCGGATCACCGGCTCGAATAGCGCCTCACTTGTGGCGTCGCCAATCGCTTCGATCTGGCGGGTGACACTGTCTGCAATATCGCCAAGCCCCACGGCTGTCTCCTTCACTGCTCGAGGTAAAGATATGTATGGCGGGCAGGTTTCGCCAGAGGGGAGGTTTGTGGGTATTGTCCCCGTGGAGAGGGGCGTTGCCCCTCGGCCTGCGGCCTCACCCCAAGGTATTTGCCACAAGAAAATGAGGGCTTTGGGAACTTGTCTGCGCGCGCGCGGCAAGCTATGCGGAGGCATGCCCAGATATGCATTGAAAGTCGACTATCACGGAGCTGGCTTTGCCGGATGGCAGCGCCAGAAAGAACACCCGTCCGTTCAGGGCGCGATCGAGACTGCGTTGGCGAAGCTCGAGCCGGGTGAGCACACGATTGCCGCCGCCGGGCGCACCGATGCGGGGGTGCATGGGCTGGCGCAGGTGGCGCATTGCGATCTGGTGAAGGATTGGGATCCGTTTCGCCTGTCCGAAGCGTTGAACTATCATCTGAAAGAACAGCGCGTGGCGATTGTGGATTGCGCGGCGGTGGAAGATGACTTCCACGCGCGGTTTTCGGCGGTCGAGCGGCGGTATTTGTTTCGTCTGATCGCCCGCCGTGCGCCGTTGACCCATGATCGGGGCTTGGCGTGGCATGTGAAACATCATTTGGATGTGGACGCGATGCAGGCGGGGGCGGACCGGCTGATCGGGCGGCACGATTTCACGACGTTCCGGTCGTCCATTTGTCAGGCAGACAGCCCGGTACGCACGCTGGACGATTTGCGGGTCGAGGAACATCGCCGCGAGAATGAGGTCGAATACCGGTTCCATGTCCGTGCGCGGTCGTTCTTGCACAATCAGGTCCGCAGTTTTGTGGGCACGTTGGAGCGCGTCGGCGCGGGGTCATGGACACCAGACGATGTGACCGACGCGCTGGAGGCCTGCGACCGATCGGCTTGCGGCCCGGTCTGTCCGCCCGAGGGGCTGTATCTGGCGGGGGTCGGCTATCCCAAGGATCCGTTCAACAGCTGAGCCGTTTTGGCGACATCGGCAATGGCATCGGCGATATGATGATCGCGCGTGCGGTGGTTGGTGATCGCGGCGCGCAGGCAAGTGATGCCGTTCACATCGGTGGTTGAGAAAACCGTGGCGTTGTACAGTTGCAGATGCGTGGCGATCTTTGCGTTCAGAGTGGATTGCTGGTCGGCGGGCAGGTCCGGGGCGGCGGTAAAGACGCAGATGTTGGACACCACGGGCGCGGACAGGGACATACCGTGGGACTGCACCTGATCCGCCATGAACGCCGCCTGTGCGCAGTTGCGGGTGATCGCGGTGGCGAACGCCTCTTCACCGAACATTTCGAGCGCGCACCAGACCTTGAGCGCGCGATTGCCGCGGGACAGATCAATGCCGTAGTCGCAGAACCACGGGTCCCCGCCAGCCACCCCTTCAGTGGCACCTTTCAGATAGGCCGGACGCGCGGCGAAAGCGGCGCGGTGAGCGGTTTCATCGGCGATCAGAGCAAGGCCGCAATCATAGCCCACATACATCCATTTATGGAAATCCAAGGCGATGCTGTCTGCACGCTCAATCCCGTCGGTCAATTTGTGCCACGGATTGTCTGCTAGCCGTGTCCACGCCCCGAAGGCTCCATCGACATGAAGCCAGATCCCCTCGGCTGCGGCCAGATCGGCCAGCCCGTTCAGATCGTCATAGCCGCCCAAGTCGACCGACCCTGCGGTGCCGACAATCGCCAGCGGTGTCAGCCCCTGCGCCCGGTCCGCTGTGATCGCCTGCTGAAGCGCCTGCAAATCCATTGCGCCGTTTCGCGTTTCGACCAAGCGCAGCTGGTCATGCCCCAGCCCGAGCAGCTCGATCGCCTTGCGGGTGGCGTTATGGACCCCGTCGGCGGCATAGACCGTCAGGCCCACGTCACCTCCAGCGGCCCGTACACCCGGACACGCCCGCACCCGCGCCGCCTGCAGTGAGATCACCGTCGCCTGAGACGTGCCCGCCACCAGAACCCCGCTTGCACCGTCGCCAAAGCCCATCTTGCGACGGGTCCAGTCGATGACCGCACGCTCCATTTCGTTGATGCCGTGGTTCCGCCCACCGCCATTGGTGTTCATGGCTGCCGCCGCAATTCCCGCCACGAAATCCGAAGGCAGCCCACTTCCCTGCACCCAGCCCCAGAACTTCGGATGCGTGTTGCCGCCGTGATAGGGCAGCACCTGATCCATCACGCGCGTGACAACATCGCCGCCCGTCCCAATCGCATAGCGATCTGCCAGATCGGCGGGCGGGGCTTGCCACGGATGATCCTTTGCATCGCGCATCTGATCCACGCAGCGATCCAACAAACGGTGCAGATCGCTTCGCAAACCTTCCCAATTACCGGGGTCCAAGGGGGGTGTCGTCATGGCGCGGTCCTTCTTTCGTCGCGCGCACCCTACTCAAATCCATCCGAATGGAAAGGTGCTCTTCCCCCTTCCCGACGGCTCTGACATAATGCCCGAACAAAACAAACGAGCAGCGTTCAAGGCGACCGAATACATGAGCAACGACCTTCTGGCCGGCCAAGGCCCCGACGATTATGACGCCTCCTCGATCGAGGTGCTGGAAGGGCTGGAGCCCGTGCGTCAGCGTCCCGGCATGTATATCGGCGGCACGGACGAACGCGCGCTGCACCACATGGTGGCGGAAATCCTCGACAACTCGATGGACGAGGCCGTTGCCGGTCACGCCAACCGGATCGAGGTCACGCTGAACGCAGACTATTCCGTGTCGATCACCGATAACGGGCGTGGCATTCCGATCGACCCGCACCCCAAATTCCCCGACAAATCCGCGCTTGAGGTCATCCTGTGTACGCTCCACGCGGGCGGCAAGTTCTCGGGCAAGGCATACCAGACCTCGGGCGGTCTGCATGGGGTTGGTTCGTCGGTTGTGAACGCGCTGTCGGATTCGATGGTGGTGAAGGTCGCCAAGAATAAAGAGATGTTCGAGCAGCGTTTCTCGCGCGGCATCCCGTTGGGGCCGGTCGAGAAAATCGGCGCGGCCCCCAACCGGCGCGGGACCGAGGTCACCTTTCACGCGGACGAGGAAATCTTTGGCAAGCACCGCTTCAAGCCCAAGCGGCTGTTCACGCTGGTGCGGTCGAAAGCCTATCTGTTCTCGGGCGTGGAAATCCGCTGGAAATCCCACATTGAGGACGGCGAAACCCCGACCGAAGCCACCTTCCACTTCCCCGGCGGTCTGGCCGATTACCTGAAGGAAACACTGGGCAGCGCATCCGTTTACGCCGACCAGCCCTTCGCGGGCAAAGTCACCTTCCAAGAACGCTTTGGCGAACCCGGCTATGTCGAGTGGGCGATCAACTGGACCCCGTCCCGCGATGGCTACATCCAGTCCTATTGTAACACCGTGCCCACGCCCGAGGGAGGCACCCACGTCACCGGCTTCTGGGCTGCGATCCTGAAAGGCATCAAGGCCTATGGCGAGCTTGTCGGCAATAAGAAGGCCACGAACATCACCCGCGACGACCTTCTGACCGGCGGCTGTGCGCTGGTGTCTTGCTTCATCGCGGATCCGGCTTTCGTGGGCCAAACCAAGGACCGCCTGTCGACGGAAGCCGCCAACAAGATGGTCGAGCAATCGGTGCGCGATCACTTCGACAACTGGCTGGCGGCCGATACGAAATCGGCTGGCGCGATCCTCGATTTCCTTGTGCTCCGGGCCGAGGAACGTCTGCGCCGTCGTCAGGAAAAAGAGACCGCCCGCAAGACCGCCACCAAGAAGCTGCGCCTGCCCGGCAAGCTGGTGGATTGCTCCGCCACCAACCGCGAAGGCACCGAGCTGTTCATCGTCGAGGGTGACTCGGCGGGCGGATCGGCCAAAATGGCCCGCAACCGCAAGACGCAAGCCCTTCTGCCCCTGCGCGGCAAGATCCTGAACGTGCTGGGCGCGGCAAGCTCGAAAATCGGCACGAATGCCGAGATCAACGACCTGACCCAAGCCCTTGGCGTAGGCCTTGGCACCAAGTTCAACGTCGACGATCTGCGCTATGACAAGATCATCATCATGACCGATGCGGACGTGGACGGGGCGCACATTGCCTCGCTTCTGATGACGTTCTTCTTCACCCAAATGCGCCCGATGATCGACGCGGGCCACCTGTACCTCGCCTGCCCGCCGCTGTTCCGCCTGACCCAAGGCGCCCGCCGCGTCTATTGCGTGGACGAGGCCGAGCGCGACGCGCATCTGGAAAAAGGTCTGGGCGGCAAGGGCAAAATCGACGTCAGCCGCTTTAAAGGTCTGGGCGAGATGGACGCAAAGGATCTGAAAGAAACCACGATGGACCCGGCATCCCGGACGCTCATCCGCGTGACCATTGACGAGGACGAACCCGGCGAAACCGCGTCCCTTGTCGAGCAGCTGATGGGCAAAAAACCCGAACTTCGTTTCCAGTATATTCAGGAGAACGCGAAGTTCGTGGAGGAGTTGGATGTTTGAGGGAAAATGCGGGTCTATAAATTTCTAAGCAAAAAATGGGCGATGGAAAGCCTACGAAAACGGCAGTTGAAAGCATCGAGGTTTAGTGAAGTAAACGATCCATTTGAGTTCAACTGCATTGACCTTCCTGACCCAATACTTCGAGCAACCTGGCGGGGCATATTCCAACCTATGGACAGTTCCACTGGGTTTGTAAGTTTCAGCAAGAACTGGAACAACCCCGTAGTCTGGGGGCACTATGCAGACAACCATCACGGACTCGCACTGGGTTTTGACATTCGTGACGATCCAACTCGGCTAATGGAAATAGATTATGTTGAGGAGTTACTTAGCCTTCCTAGTGCAACCGAACATCAAACAGCCGCACTCAACGCACTCTTAAAGAAGGTTCCAAAAACAAAATTCGCTCACTGGAAATACGAAGATGAAGTGCGTTGGCTGGATAGTTTGGGATTCTTTGATGGGCCCGATGAAAAGGGGAAGTATTTTCTACCCTACAGCGACCACCTGAAGTTGCGGGAGGTAATCATAGGTGCAAAGTCTCAAGCCACATCTTGCGAAATCAATGAAGTACTTGAAGGCGCTGAAGGCGTTACGATCACGACGGCAAGGATTGCATTTCGTAGTTTCAGCGTTGTAACCCAACACGCAAGGTCCAAACAGAAATAGCAGCAGCGGCGCCCGACCCTGGGTGGGCGCTCGTTTCGTTCTCGTGGAGCAACACACTCTCCACACCCGAAACCAATCCGCACATCTGAAACGTCACAATAGCGCCCTCCCGTGGGGAGGGTCGGGCGCTGCCCGGTCTATCGACCGGGCGGAAGGTTGCGTGTTGAGGCTAAGCCGCGCGCAGATCAGTCCTGCACCGACTCCAAATACTCCGCCAGACGCACCAGCGCAGCAGGCGTCGGGGTCATCACACCTTTTTCGTCCACCCAGACCTCCATCTCGCTGTCCAGAAGCGCGCCGAACTCGGGCATGGGGCCGCGTTGGGTGCCTTTGGCATAGCCGTCGATGGTCGACATGACATAGCGGGTCGGGAAGGTGCCGCCGTGTTTGGCGGTCAATTTGGTCAGGCCCGGCGCGCTGGGATAGACGCCGCCCTTGGCGTCATCGCCGTGGCAGGCGGCGCAGTTTTCCGCATAGATCTCGGCCCCGGTCAGGTCGGACACGTCCTGAACCTTGGGTTTGGCCTGAGTGCGGAAGATATCCTGCGGCTGACAGGCGGCCAGTAGGATCAAAAGAAGGGGTGCTGCGCGGCGCATTTGGAAACCCTGTTGTCTTTCAAAGACTTGTTATGGGGTGATTCTATCATGCCTGTGTTTGCATGCAACCCTAGGTCACTGCAAGCGCAGATTGCTGACCTGCCCCTGCATGATCACATCCGTATCGTCGCTGTCTGCCGACAGGGCCAGCGCGACCAGTGCCTCGGGGGTCGATCCGAACGCGCGGCGGTAATCTGCGGCCAGATCGACGGTCTCGGCATGTGATCCAGTGCCCGACGGGCGCAGCACGATGGTCTTGCCGCGCGGCCCCAGATAAGGCGATCCCAGCACCGCCCCGCGCGCGTGGTCGCCGCCCCAGACATAGACCAACACGCGCCCCTCCGGGTGGTTCAAAAGCTTGCGCAGGCTGCGGGTGCCTTGCAGACGTTCGGCCTCGGCCTTGGGCAGGAAGGCGAAGTAGAGCGCAAGATTGCGGTCGTCCCCGCCCTTCTGGCGCAGGTCCGTCGCAGGGACCGAGCTGTCCACATCCCAGACCCAACTGGCCATGCGTGCGTCCCAATCTTCTGGCGCCAAGCGGTCATAGGTGATCGAGACCGAACCATCCGCCGTCACGCTAATCGCACCCGCGGACGGGGCGAAGGTGACTTTCGAGAAGAAGGCGAACCAATGCGTGCGCCACGCGTCGAAGTTCACGGGGCCCGCCAAGGCCACCGAGGCCGACAGGGTCAGGGCAAGGATCGCGGTCAGGATACGCATCGGAAGCTCCGGCAAAGGGTTACACCCGCCAGATTGCCGATCCTGTGCGGACGCGCAATCGGGCCTCACACGATTGTCAGAGGGCGCGAGCGGTCAGAGGATCTCGCCACCCTCAAGCCGCAGGGTCCGATCCATGCGCGCAGCAAGGTCGAGGTTGTGCGTCGCGATCAGCGCCGACAGGCCGGTGTCGCGCACCAGCTCCATCAGGGCGGCAAATACGGTGTCCGAGGTATCCGGGTCCAAGTTCCCCGTCGGTTCGTCCGCCAGCAAAAGCGCGGGACGGTTGGCGAGCGCCCGACAGAAGGCGACACGCTGTTGCTCGCCCCCCGACAGCTCGGCGGGGCGGTGCGTGGCGCGGCTGTCGACGCCGACGCGGGCCATCAACTCCATCGCGTGATCGCGCGCGGCACGCTCGCCCACGCCGTTCGCCAATTGCGGCAGCACGATGTTTTCCAGCGCGGTGAATTCCGGAAGCAGGTGGTGGAACTGATAGACAAAGCCCACCTCGTTGCGGCGGGTGGCGGTGCGGCGACGGTCGGACTGCGCGCCCATTTTCTGCCCGTTGATCGAGACCTCGCCTGCATCCGCGGCATCCAACAGTCCGGCGATATGCAGCAGCGTCGATTTCCCCGAGCCAGACGGCGCAACCAGCGCCACAACCTCGCCCTTGGCAATCGACAGGTTTGCGCCACGCAGCACACGAATTTCGCCCGGCGTGCCCTCGTTATAGGTCTTGGTGATGCCCGAGAGGCTCAGAACCGTGTCACTCATAGCGCAGGGCCTCCACCGGGTTCATCCGTGCGGCTTTGCGCGCCGGGAAAAGGGTCACGACGAAGGACAGGGTTAAAGACAGGCCGACCGCAGATGCCACGTCCCAGAACTCCAACTTTGCAGGCAGGTGATAGATGCCGCGGATCGACGGATCCCAGACGCCTCCGCCCGAGAAGTAATTCACCAACGAAAACACGCTGTCGATATTGAGCGCGAAGAGACAGCCGAGGATCACGCCCGCAATCGTGCCGACGATCCCTGTCAAAGAGCCACACAGGAAGAACACCCGCAAAATAGACCCTTCGGTCAGGCCCATCGTGCGCAGAATGCCGATATCGCGCCCTTTGTTCTTCACCAGCATGATCAAGCCGGAGGTGATGTTCATGGACGCGATCAGCACCAGCACGGACAGGATGATGAACATGACGTTGTCTTCCATATCCAAGGCCCGCAGGAATGCGCCGGAACGGTCACGCCATGTCCAGACGCCGCTGGGGTCCTCAACGGCGTTCATGATGGGCATCAGCAGCTTGTCGATCCCTTCCGGATCCTCGACCATCACCTCGATCTCATCCGCCAGCCCTTCGCGGTTGAAGAAGCTCTGCGCCTCGGCGATGGGCAGATAAACGCGGGTGCGGTCGATGTCCCAGCGACCAGCGGTGAAGATATAGGTGACCTCGTAGGCATTCACCCGCGGGCTGGTGCCGAACGCGGTCTTCACGCCATTGGGCGAGATGATCTTGATCTTGTCGCCGATCCCGACATTCAATTCCGCCGCCACGCCCGAGCCAATGGCCACGCCGCGCTCGAAATCTGACAATGCACCGGCCGAGCTTTCGGGCTTGGCAATGCGCGGGATGGTCAGGATGTCTTCATAGGCGATCCCAAAGACCTCGACCCCCGCATTATATTGCCCCCGGTTCGCCATGACCTGCCCCTTGACCAAGGGCGCTGCGCGGACGACCCCCGGAACCGTCATAATCCGGTCTGCCCATTCCTCGTAGTTCGAGATCGTGCGATCCAAGCCGCCATTCGCAGTGACACGGCTGTGGGCGAAAACCTCGACATGGGCATTGGCACCCAGAATTGTGTCGACAAATTCATCCCGGAACCCGGTCCGCACCGCCAGCGTGATGATCAGGGCGGCCACCGCCAAGGTGATCCCGATCAGGCTGATCCACGTCATGGTGCTGACGCCACCCTCGGCACGACGCGCGCGCAGATACCGCCACGCGATCTGCCATTCGAAACGGGAAAACGGGGCTGTTCGCTTGGGCAACTGGGGCTCCTGACGGATTAATATTTGCGCCAAACTGGGGGTTCTGGGCGGCAAGGTCAAGCACCAGACCCGAATGCGGCCTGAAACCGCCGCCCCACCCACAATCCGTTAACCTGTGGAGAAACATAAGTTTTCTGTGGACAACTCGCTTAACGCGCAAAGTTTCACTTTACAGAGAGAAATCTGAGTGACACCATATCTAGTAAGGCAAGGCGCAAAGAACGCCGAACCTTGTACAGGCATCAAGCATTTGTGGCCATTAACGGTCGCTGCCACGACCCCGTCACAAATGTTGAAACCAATGGGGGGCATATCATGGCCGCAACCGAGCAGTACATCGAAAGCGAAGATCTTCACCCAATCGACATTGTCGAAACCATCGCGGAACACCACGCGTGGGAGTTCGACCGCGTCGCCGAGGATCAGATTGCCATGGCGGTTGAGGGCCAGTGGCGCACCTACTCGATCACCTTGGCCTGGTCGCCCTATGACGAAACCCTGCGCCTGATCTGCACCTTCGAAATGGAGCCGCCCGAGGACAGCCTGCCGCGCGTCTATGATGCTTTGAACCGCATCAACGACCAGTGCTGGACTGGCGCCTTCACCTACTGGGAAGAGCAGCGATTGATGGTCTGGCGCTATGGCCTGCCCCTGACGGGCGGACAGTTCGCTGGCCCCGAGCAGATCGACCGCTTGATCGCCTCGGCCGTGTCCGCATCGGAACGTTTCTACCCCGCGTTCCAGCTGGTCGCATGGACCGACCGCAGCGTCGAAGACGCGCTTCAGGTCGCCATCGCCGAGGCCTACGGGCGCGCTTAACTCCACCATTTACCACCACTCACTATCTCAGCCGCGCCTTCGGGCGCGGTTTCAGCTTGCGCCGCTCGCACTGCGCTCTAATCTCGCACGTCAAATAGACACGGGATGGGACGTCATCATGATGGATCAGGTAAAATCGCGCGGGCTGGTACTGTTGGGCTGCGGCAAGATGGGATCGGCCATGCTGGAAGGTTGGCTGTCGGATGGGCTTCCGACCAGCTCGGTCTGGGTGAACGACCCCTACCCGTCGGAGTGGCTGCAATCGTTGGATGGGTTGAACCTGAACACGACGCTACCCGAGAACCCTGCGATTGTGCTGATCGCCGTGAAGCCGCAAATGATGGCCGAAGCGCTGCCGTCTTTGAAAGCGCTGGGCAATGGCACCACCCTGTTCCTCTCGGTCGCTGCGGGCACGCCAATCTCGACATATGAGGATATGCTGGGCGACCAGACCCCCATCATCCGCGCCATGCCCAACACCCCCGCCGCCATCGGGCGCGGGATCACCGCGATCTGCGGCAATGATCATGCCAGCGCTGGCGACATGGATCTGGCCCAGGCGCTCTTGTCTGCTGTCGGACAGGTTGTCCGGCTGGACGGGGAACACCAGATGGACGCCGTCACCGCCGTGTCCGGCTCTGGCCCCGCCTATGTGTTCCATTTGATCGAAACGCTGGCGGCGGCTGGCGTCAAACAGGGCCTGTCCGAAGCGCTTGCCATGCAATTGGCCAAAGCCACCGTGGGCGGCGCGGGCGCATTGGCAGAACAGGCTGACGACGACCCGGCCCAACTGCGCGTGAACGTCACCAGTCCCGGCGGCACCACCGCCGCCGCGCTGTCCGTTCTGATGGACAAGGACACCGGCTTTCCCGACCTTCTGACCCGCGCGGTAAATGCCGCCGCTGACCGTTCCAAGGAGCTTGCCAATGGCTGACATGACCCCGGAAATCACCTTCGACGACTTCATGAAAGTCGACATCCGCAAGGGAACCGTCCTGCGCGCAGAACCCTTCCCCGAAGCGCGCAAACCCGCCATCAAACTGTGGGTCGATTTCGGTCCGGAAATTGGCGAGCGCAAAAGCTCGGCCCAGATCACGCAGCATTACGCGCCCGAAGATTTGGTGGGCAAATCCGTGCTGGGCGTGGTGAATTTCCCGCCGCGCCAAATTGGGCCAATGCGGTCGGAAGTGCTGATCCTTGGCCTCTACGACGCTGACGGGAATGTCGGCCTGATCACACCAGACAAAGACACCCCGGACGGAGCACGCTTGTGCTAAGCCTTTTCATTTCGCGCCCTCTGCCCGACGCCGTCCTGACCCGCGCACACGCGTCCTTTGACACCACCGTGCGCGACATCACCACCCCCATGACGCAGGACGAGATGATCGCAAGCCTGCGCGACTACGACATCGTCCTGCCGACGCTGGGCGACCTCTATACGGCTGACATTTTCGAAGACGCAGGCCCCATCCGCGCCAAACTGCTGGCGAATTTCGGCGTGGGGTACAATCATATCGACGTGATTGCGGCCAAGGCGCACGGCCTTCAGGTGACGAACACCCCCGGCGCGGTCACCGACGCCACCGCCGACACCGCCATGACCTTGATCCTGATGACCGCCCGCCGGGCCGGAGAAGGCGAACGCATGCTGCGCAATGGCGCGTGGGACGGCTGGCACCCTACACAGCTTCTGGGCATGCATGTGTCGGGCAAAACGGTCGGCATCATCGGCATGGGCCGCATTGGCGAGGCGATCGCCAAACGCTGCCATTTCGGTTTTGGCATGAATGTGGTGTTCTACAACCGATCGCCGAAAACGCCTGACCTCCCGGCAAAGCAACTTCCCAGCATCGACGCCGTCGCCCGCGCTGCGGACATCCTTGTCGTCGCGGTTCCAGGCGGGGCCGAAACGCACCACTTGATCGACAAAGACACGTTCGACGCTATGCCGTCCCATGCGCTCCTGATCAACATCGCGCGCGGAGAAGTCGTGCGCGAAGCCGCCCTGATCGACGCCTTGGAACAAGACCAGATCGCAGGCGCCGGTCTGGACGTCTACGAGTTCGAACCCAAAGTGCCCAAAGCGCTCACCGACCGCGAGGATGTGACACTGCTCCCGCATCTGGGTACTGCCACGCTCGAGGTGCGGACGGATATGGGCATGCTGGCGATGGACAATATCGAGGCGTTCGCCAACGGAGCACCGCTACCAACCCCGGTCTGACCTTCCTCTCGCCCGGGGCTCTGCCCGTTTTCAGCGAAAAAGATCCACGGGGCCCTTCCTCTTGCCGAAAATACCTCCGCCGGAGGCACCGCCTGTCGCGCCGCGACAGGCCATCAAGCGCGCCGCAGGCGCTCAATTGGTAAACCTAACCACCCGTCGCCTCGCGCCAGTGGCGACGGCAGAGCGACACATAGGTCTCGTTCCCGCCAATCTGCACCTGATCGCCGTCGGTCAACACACGCCCCTGATCATCCTGCCGCACCACCATCGTGGCCTTCTTTCCGCAGTGACAAATCGTGCGCACCTCTCGCATTTCGTCGGCCAACGCCAACAGTGCCGCAGATCCCGGGAACAGATTGCCCTGAAAATCCACCCGCAGCCCATAACACATCACCGGTACGCCCAGATCATCCACCGCACGCGCCAGTTGCCAGACTTGCTCGCGGCTGAGGAACTGCGCTTCGTCAATGAACACACATGCACACGGACCCTCTGCCTGACGCCGCGCGATCTTGTCATACAGATCCTCGCCCACCCCAAAGGTGTCCGCGTCCGCGCCGATCCCAATCCGGCTGCCGATCCGCGCCTCACCCGCGCGATTATCGAATTGCGCGGTGATCAGATAGGTCTGCATCCCGCGTTCGTGATAGTTATAGCTGGCCTGTAGAAGCAGGGTCGATTTCCCCGCGTTCATGGTCGAGTAGTGAAAATAGAGCTTTGCCATACCCCTGAATTACGCGGCCTGCACAGACGGTTCAACCCGTCTCGGGCGTGCCGAAAAGGAGAAAGCGGATGCGCACACAAATCAGGTCGATGGGCAAAGCCCGGGGATGGAAATGACCGTTGCACTGGGAAAACAATTGCATCCCGCTTTCTCGTGCGGGCCTCGCCCACACCCCCACAGCACACTGACCGCAGGGCCTTTCTTTCCAACGCAGGTCGCGCCGGGCACTTGTCACGAAAACTCTCTCACTCGCAAACAGCAAAAAAGAACTCGGTACACCTTTGAAATAAGCCATTCCATTATAGTGAAAATAATGGGAAAAGAGGTGTGGAATTCCCCACACGCATGTGGGGACGACAAGGGAATATGAGTATGGCTGGTGTTGGAAGCTATCTGAAAAAACATACAGAGGCCCTGGTGAAGGACGTCGGGCTGGAAGCAGCCTGTTCTGCGACGGGTAAATCCAAGGCCACTTTGGGACGTTACTATTCCGATAGCGAAGAACACGCCGACCGCTTCATGCCCATCGATGCCGTCGCCGCGCTGGAAGAAGCCGCGCGTTATCCGCATGTCACCAGCGCACTGGCCGAGCTTCAGGGGATCACCATCTCTTACGATTCCGAGCGCAAGAACTCGACCGAAGGTGGGGTGAATAGCGACGTAATTGCCCTGTCACAGCGGTTCGCCATGCTGATGGCTGAATACCAGCAGTCCATCGAAGACGGCATCATTACGATCAACGAAGCCAAGCGCCTTCTGCGCGAGACGCTGGCGCTTCAGCATGTGCTGATCGACATGAAGCTGCATCTGGAAGAAGAGGCTGGGAACGGCCAAGCCTAATTACGTCTGCCTGATCATCCGAACAGGATTACTGCCCACGCAACGCCACAGGCAATCGCCGTCAGCGCGACAAAGGCGCTGGCCGTATCCTTGGCCTCGCGCGCAAGGTCGTGTTGTTCGCGGGTGACCAGATCCACGGTGCGTTCAATCGCGGTGTTGATCAGCTCGGAGGCGACGACCAGCACACTCAGCGCCAGAAGCAGCGCGGTTTCCCCGCGGGTCAAATCCATCCACAGTGCCGCAGCACAGGAAATCACACAGGCGATAGCCCACTGCCACAACGACGCCTCGGTTCGCCACGCGGCGCGCCACCCGGCCCAAGACCAGATGCATCTTTGCCAGAATCGACGCAGGAAAGCCTTCAGCATGCGTCCCCCTTCAGCGTTGCATTCTCTAGATAATGTTGCACCGCGTCCTGCACCCGGCGATAGCGATCTCCGCCCAGCTTGGTGCCGCCGAACCAGCGGGTCACCACGATGATATGGCCCGTGACGCCCTCGCGCTCCAGCATCCGAAGAATGACCATGCCCGCGCCCGCCTCGCCATCGTCACCTTTCGTACCACCCTCGTCGGGCAGGATCGCCGCCCAGGTGTTGTGCGTGGCCTTGGCATAGCGTTTGTCGCGGGTCAGGGTTTTCAAAAACGCCTTCACATCCGCGCGGCTGCTCACCGGCCCGCCCGAGACCGCGTATTTCGATCCTCGGTCGGTCAGAAACCCGCTGAATTGCTGCATATCTGTCTTGCCCATAGGTAATGTATAGCCGCGGCGCCAACGCTTCGCCAGATCACTCTGGCCTTTGCCGCCCAAGCGGATAGACTTGGATCATGTTTACCATCGAACACGAATTTGACTCGACCGTCGTCACTCTGGTGGATGAGGGCGAGGATACCGAAGCCCCGCACTTGAACGAAGATGTGGTCATCAATGCCTTTGCTGGATGTGTGACGCTAGAGCAATGGGATCCGCGCACCGATCAGGTGCATAAGATCACCTTGTCGCCTGCGCAATTGCGCGACTTGACTGCCGCACTGAACCTGCCCGAAGGGATTTATCGGTCCGAGATCAAGCGCGGCTAAGCGTCCGTGCCACCGCATCTTTCCAGCCCGCATAGCGGCGGGTGCGGTGTCGTTGTCCATCTGCGGCGCAAAGCTGCGCTCCAGCGCCCAAGTCTCGGCAAATCCGGCTTGATCGGGATAGATCCCGGCCTTCATGCCCGCAAGCCACGCCGCGCCCAGCGCGGTGGTCTCCAGAACCGTCGGGCGATCCACGGCGGCCTCATTGATGTCGGCCAGAAACTGCATCGCCCAGTCCGATGCCGCCATCCCGCCATCAACGCGCAGCACCGTGTCCCCGGCATCGCCCATATCGGCCTGCATCGCCTCAAGCAGGTCGCGGGTTTGGAAGCCCACGGCCTCGAGCGCCGCACGGGCGAATTCCTTGGGGCCAGACCCACGGGTCAGACCGAACACCGCACCGCGACACTCTGCATCCCAGTAGGGCGCACCCATGCCGGTGAAGGCGGGGACAAGGATGACCTCTTGCGCGGGATCGGCAGCATCGGCAAGCGCAGTCGTCTCGGCCGCGTTGTCGATGATCCCCATCCCATCGCGCAACCACTGCACCGCAGCCCCTGCGATGAAGATCGAGCCCTCAAGCGCGTAGGTCGGTTTGCCGTCCAGCTGGTAGGCAATCGTAGTCAGCAGTCGGTTCGTTGACGCCACCGGCGCGTCGCCGGTGTTCAGCAGCGCAAAACACCCGGTGCCATAGGTAGACTTCAGCATCCCCGGCTGAAAACAGGCCTGCCCGATGGTTGCCGCTTGCTGGTCGCCTGCGACGCCCAGAATGGGCACCGGCGCGCCTAAAAGGTCGGTTACGCCAAACTGGGACGCACAATCGCGCACCTCGGGCAGCATGCCCATCGGGATGTTCAAAAGCGCGCAGATATCCGCATCCCACGCCCCGCGCTTGATGTCGTAGAGCATCGTGCGCGCAGCATTGGTAGCGTCAGTCACATGTGACGCGCCGTCGGTCAGCCGCCAGATCAGAAAGGTATCCACAGTGCCAAAGGCCAGCTCTCCGGCTTCCGCCTTCGCCCGCGCGCCGTCCACATTGTCCAAGATCCACGCCAGCTTCGTGGCCGAGAAATACGGGTCCAGCAAAAGCCCCGTCCGGTCCGTCACCAGCGCTTCATGCCCGGCGGCTTTCAGATCGGCGCAGGTTTCAGCGGTCCGGCGATCCTGCCAGACAATCGCGTTATAGATCGGCGCCCCGGAGACCCGGTCCCAGACCAACGTCGTTTCCCGTTGGTTGGTGATGCCAATGGCCGTGATCTGTTGCCCTTCGGCGGCCTCAAGACAGGTCGCACAGACGCTTTCCCAGATTTCTTCCGGGTCATGCTCGACCCAGCCCGAGGCCGGGAAATGCTGGGTGAACTCTTTCTGCGCCACGGTGGTTGGTCGCATATCCCCATCAAACAGGATCGCGCGCGAAGATGTGGTGCCCTGATCAATGGCAAGAATATGTGTCATGCTGGCCTCCCGGTCGGTTTGGAAGATACCGCTAACATCCCGGCGCGTGTGTGTCACGCCTCATTGGCTTGTCGAGCGGGTCAGTTGCTCATAATTCCAACAACGTTAGAAGTGAGACACCGGACCGAACACCTGATCGAATCTGAAAGGGCAATGAACCCGGGGAAGGTGTTGCCTCATGCACTTCCCTTGGCTCATAGTTCCATTGACAACTTCATGACAAGGTGAATTTAGCGCATGAACCCCGTGGCAATTCTGCTTCTTGCGATCGTCGTGATGCTCTATGGAGCCTATCCCACCCTGATCGCATTTATTCCACAAGGTGCTGTCTCTACAGCTCAGTTTTTAACTATTGCGCTTGGAGTTGCGACGCTTGTGCCCTCGATGCTGCTTGTCAGCGTTATCATGTTGGGTTTGTTTGCAGGCACGTCAAATCGCGTTACCTTCAAGCTTCTTCTGACCACCCTGAATGGAAAAATGTTTCGGACAGGCGTTCTGAACGCCGTCGGAAACACAGGCGCTTTCGGTTGCCTATTTTTTGCTATTCAAGGTGGTGCTGCCGTCGAAGCTTCGGTTTTGTATGAACTGTTCGCGACTTTCTATTTGATCGCGACGATGGTTTTCGGGGCGCGGATTGCAGCCTCAGATCCAACCGACCCTCGTAAATTCAACCAGATGCAAAGCTCCAGAACCACTGTCTTGTTCTTCACGATTGGTGCCGCTGGTGTGATCCTGTTGGGAACTTCGCGTCATATCGAAGCCATTCGGCAAACCGGTGAAGTCGCTGCCAACTTGAGCCCGTGGATCTTTGTCGCAGCAATTTGTTCTCCACTTTTGATGGCTATGTCGACTTGGTTCAACACCGGCAACGGCCACTATATCAAAACTCAATTGACTGATCGTGTCCGAAGTGAATACGGGCTTCCAAGTCGTTCTCATCACCGCACCAGCGAACGTGTCATCAGTGCGTTAACGGCAAGCATACTTGTGCGTGGGATGTCTACGATCGGCGTAGGGATGTATTGGCTTACGCTCGGTCCGTCAGAAGTGGCGAGCTTCTCGCCTGATCAGTCTGCCTCACCCTTGCTTTTCGTTGTGCTTTGCGGCGTCGCGATGGGTTTCGGAGGGGCACTTAGCACCATAACCAACAACTTGGTGAACAGCTCGAATGTGAATTTGATGCTGTACTTCGAACCCTTCATCGCTGTCTTGCTTTTGAATTATTTCGGATTTGTCGAGGGTACACACAGCATGGTGTTCTATGGTGCGATGCTGGTTCTTACCGCAAACTTCATCCTGACGGCCCCGGTTCCGATGAGTACGGCATTTCGCGGAGCGATGCTGATGTTTTGCGTCGCTACGCTCATTGTCCTTGTGGTGCCTTTCCACATGACCAAACCCGACACAGGGTTGGTAGGAACAATACTTGGACTTTTCGGCTTGATTGCAGCCTTTGTCACCGATCGCTTAATCCGTACTGAAGAAAGCCGACTGACCGTCCACAGGTCAAACACACGCGACTATGGTTCTATCGATGCACACAATCGACAGACGATCTTTGTCCTATGGATCCTAGGGTTAGGCGCTTTGGTATTGGTGCTCGGATTTAGGCCTGAAATGTCCAAGCAGTATGACTTCTTTGCCGTCACAATCTCGGTTGCGATCGCGTATCTGGGAATTATGCCGATCGACCTGATTACGCGTGTAACCGAAACCGATCGCAAAGCGGCGAAGAGTTATTGGTCGATGACCGCTTCGGCGTTGTTCATACTGGGGCTGTTCATCTTGCTATTGCTTGCTTTGTCAGCCCGGTGATCAGTAACTATACTCCGCATAAATCCGGCTGAGATCCCCATCCCATTCGCCGTGATACTTGCCCAGAAGTTCACAGGCGGGCGAGCGGCCTTCTTCGACGCTTTCTTGCAGCGCGTTCAGGAAGTGGGTCTCGTCGGGTACCATGCCGCCGCTGCCCACACGGGCGCGGGCTTTCAGGCCGGTTTCGGCGATTTTCACCACGTCACGAGCAAGGTCGATCATGCGGATGCCATTCACCTCGGCTTGCAGACCCTCGACGGATGCCGCGACGCGCAGCGCCTCGCGGGTTTCTGCGTCCCAGCCTTTGGCCAGATCCCATGCCGCATCAAGGCTGGATTGGTCGTACATCAGGCCAACCCACAGAGCGGGCAGCGCGCAGAGGCGACGCCACGGGCCGCCATCGGCGCCGCGCATTTCCATATATTGTTTGATCCGTGCCTCGGGGAAGATCGTGGTCAGGTGATCGGCCCAGTCGCTCAGCGTCGGCGTCTCGCCCGGCAGTGCAGGCAGTTTGCCCTGCATGAAGTCGCGGAAAGATTGGCCCAGCGCGTCGATATATTCGCCATCGCGATAGACGAAATACATCGGCACATCGAGCGCATATTGCACGTAGCGCTCGAACCCCATACCGTCTTCAAACACAAACGGCAGCATCCCGGTGCGCGCGCCATCCAGATCGCGCCAGATGCGCGAACGCCACGACTTGTGCCCGTTGGGTTTGCCTTCAAAGAAGGGCGAGTTCGCAAAGAGCGCCGTCGCCACCGGCTGCAGCGCCAGCGCCACGCGGAACTTCTGGACCATGTCAGCTTCGTCCGCGAAGTCGAGATTCACCTGCACGGTGCAGGTCCGGTACATCATCTGTTTGCCGTGCGTGCCGACCTTGTCCATATAGTCGGTCATCAGCTTATACCGCCCCTTGGGCATTACCGGCATTTGCTCGTGCGTCCACTCGGGCGCCGCACCCAGACCTATGAAACGCGCACCGATTTCGTCCGCGATCTCGTGCACTTCACGCAGGTGTTCGTTCACCTCGTCACAGGTCTGGTGGATGTTGTCCAACGGCGCGCCGGACAGTTCGAACTGCCCACCGGGTTCCAACGAGATGTTCGCGCCCTCGCGCTTCAACCCGATCAGGTTGCCTGCCTCGCGCACCTCGGTCCAGTTATAGCGGTCGCGCAGACCTTCCAGCATTTTCAGGATCGAGCGATCGCCGTCATAGGGCAGCGGCTTTAGCGTGTCCTTGCAATAGCCGAACTTCTCGTGCTCGGTGCCGATCTTCCAAGTCTCGCGCGGTTTACAGCCGTCTTCCAGGAACTGGGCCAGCTGATCGTGATGGGTGATCGGACCACCACCGGACTGAGGAATGGACATGTTCGGCTCCTGTTGAATACGCCCTTTTGGGGGCTCCAGTCGTGGGGCAAGCGGCGGCCAGTGTCAATGCAGCTTTGCGACGCCGCGCGTCCATATCACGACAGTGTCATTGGGGGGCGTAGTGGGGGGCGTGTTCACCGCCCGGATCGCGGCGTCGATATTGGCGCCAGACAGCGCGGTCAGCGCGTCAAAGATCGCCTCGGCCCCTTCGGCGCGGGCGGGGATCGTCAGGACGGCGCCCAACTGCTGAAACCGCCAAACCGGAAGCCCCGCCAAATCGCGCCCAATCTCGATCCGCACCACATCGTCAAGCGAAGCAAAGCCGCCCCCGACCGGCGCCAGATATGTCACTTGGCGTTCGTCAATCTGCACCACGCCAACACCCCCATGGGCCGAGCGAATACGCGCACGGCGCAGGCCGGACCACAGGATCACCGCGCCGAACGCCGCCAAGGCCAGCCCCATCCATGTGATCAGTCCCAGCGAGCCCCATGCCCACCAGAGACCGAGAAGGACGACGGCGGCACCAATCAAGGCTTCGCGATAGCGGTGGATTTGGGATTTCAACTCTGGCCGGATCATAAGGTCTCACTGTCCAAAGGATGCCATTGGGTATCGCTGCGTTCTTGGGGAGCCACGCGGTCCATACGTGACAGTCCCTCATAGGGGGCATTTACCGCCTCAAATCTATTTGCTGTCAGATCTGCGACGACGCGTTCGGGATGATCAGGAGTTTTGCGTAAAAGGCATCCATCACGAGAGAATATAACATCACCCCGCCATGCATCTGCCCATTCAGTTTCTAACGGGATCGCACTTTCGGGATGGTGCAGTTCATGTGACAGCCACACCCAGTTACCATTTGGCCCTGAACGACGCTGGCAAAGCCCGCGGGTCAGCGTGCGCTGCAACAACCACCCATCAGACACTGGCTTTTCCCAAACCCAAACACGCGCGGCCAGTCGGCCAAACTCTTGCTCTTCTCTTTGATCGACCAACGCCCAACCGTCGCGTCGCATCCAAGGCGTATCTACTGGCGACAGGCCCTGCATGTCCTGCGGAAAGGCTGGTATGCGTTTTAACCCATGCTCTTTCAACAAATCTTCACCACCGGGGACAGCGCGCGTCGCCCCAACCCAGAAACGGTGATTGTCCAGAAACATCGCCCCGCCCTCGTCAAGATCGGGCGTGGGATAAAGCGCGAGGGCCGTGAAAAATGGTGGCTTCGAGATCGCAACGTATGATTGGGCTGTCCCGAGATTTGGGTCATGTGTCGCCGCGTTGTAAATCAGGTATCGACCTTCTGGCGTCAGATCGGCACCTTCTGTGTAGGCGCGATGCTTTAACCACTGCCCTTGCGTGATCTTGTTCGTTTCCAGATCCCAAGTCAGCATCTGCACCTGTTTCGAAGGTCCGCGACGAAACACAACAGCCAACGATGCCTCCCGTGCGAGGATCGCGTGAACCCGTGGTGGAGGAGCGGGCGTCGTCACCCCCAATCCCCAAGCACTTGCTGCCACATGGTCATGGCGGCGACGGCGGCGGTGTCGGCGCGCAGGATGCGGGGGCCGAGGCTGACGGGGTGGGCATTTTCCATTGCGTGGAGGCGGGCGCGTTCGCGGTCGGAGAAGCCGCCTTCGGGGCCGATGAAGATGGCCCAGCGGTGACCGCTGGCGGCCGAAAGTGTCTCGGCAGCGCCGACCAATGCCTCGTCACAGAACATGATCTGGCGGTCGTCGGGCCATGCGTCCAGAAGCTTGTCCATACGCATCAGGTCCACGACCTCGGGCACATAGGTGCCGCCGCATTGCTCGGCCGCCTCGACAGCGTGGGCTTGCAAGCGGTCGCGGCGGATGCGTTCGGAGTTGGTGAACTCGGTTGACATGGGCTGGATCAAGGCGGCGCCCATCTCGGCGGCTTTCTCGACGATGAAATCGGTGCGGGCTTTCTTGATCGGCGCAAAGCACAGCCACAGGTCAGGAGGCATGTGCAACGGGCGGGATTGTTCAAGACACTCCAGCACACCCTTGCGCTTGCCGGCCTCAATCACGCGGGCGGGGTATTCGCCGTCTCGCCCGTTGAACAGCGCCACAAGATCGCCTTCGCCCAGCCGCATCACCCCAAAAAGGTAATGTGCCTGATCGCGATCCAGCGAAACGGTTTGCCCCTGACCCAAGGGGTGATCTACATAGAGCCTGACTTTTGCCTGTTTCATGAGGGAAATCTATGACCCCGAACACCGATTTGCCAGACCAGAATGGACAGGTTTCTGATGCCTATACGGGCAATTGGGTGGATCACCGTGCGCCCGCGTGGTCGCGGCCCTATCTGCGCCTTAGCCGCGCGGATCGTCCGATTGGCACGTGGCTTCTGCTGATCCCCTGCTGGTGGAGCCTGCTTTTGGCCACCGCAAGCACCGGCCGCTTTGGCTGGTATGACGCATGGATCATGCTGGGCTGCGCGATCGGAGCTTTCCTGATGCGTGGGGCGGGGTGTACGTGGAATGACATCACCGACCGTGATTTCGACGGCAAGGTCGAGCGCACGAAAAGCCGCCCGATCCCCTCGGGTCAGGTCACGGTGAAACAAGCGTTGGTGTGGATGGGCGTTCAGGCGCTGATTTCCTTCGCCATCCTTCTGACCTTCAACTGGACCACAATTCTGCTGGGTGTCGCGGCCCTGCTGCCCGTGGCAATCTATCCATTTGCCAAGCGCTTCACATGGTGGCCGCAGGTCTTCCTTGGCATCGCGTTCAACTGGGGCGCATTTGTGGGGTGGGTTGCGCATACCGGATCGCTCAGCTTCGCGCCTGTCGCGCTTTATGCCGCTGGGATCGCGTGGACGCTGTTTTATGACACGATCTATGCCTATCAGGACACGGAAGACGACGCGCTGATCGGCGTGAAATCCACCGCACGCCTATTTGGCGAAAACAGCCGCGCATGGCTGCGGTTGTTCCTGATTGCCACCGTCGCGCTGACCGCCCTTGCGATCATTCTGGCACTGCCCCCCAGCGCAAACGTGCTGTCTCTGGTCATCGCGCTGGGTGGCGCGTGGTTCATGGGGTGGCATCTGGCATGGCAACTGCGCTCGCTGGACACGGACAGCCCGGAAAACTGTCTAAAACTGTTCCGATCCAACCGTGATACGGGGCTTATTCTTGTGCTGTTTCTTGCCGCAAGCCAAATCGTATGATTGCACCCTGCCCCCTGACCCCATAATAAACTAAAAACCAAAGAAATCACGGACCTGAATACGTATGCGCCCCTCGCAATTTCTTATGGCCTCGGCCTCGCTTGTTGTTGGCGCTTTTCTGGCCCTGTTTGCGGCCATCCTTTCGGTCAATGCCATCGAAAGCTTTTCAGAAGAAGCCGTGCAGGATGCGCTGACCCTGCGCGGGCATGAATGGGCGCAGGTTCAATCCGATGGTCTGCAGGTCGTTCTGTCAGGAAATGCGCCCAGCGAAGCCATGCGGTTTCGCGCGCTGTCCATCGCCGGGGGCGAGGTCGACGCGGCCCGCGTGATCGACAACATGACCATTCCGGAAGCCGAGATCGTGGCCCCACCCCGTTTCTCGATCGAGGTGCTGCGCAACAACTCGGGCATCTCGATGATCGGCCTGATCCCCACGCAATCGGACCGCGAAGCTCTGGTGGACGAAGTGGGCAACATTGCCGGCAAGGCCGAGGTCACGGACCTTTTAGAGGTCGCCGACTATCCCATCCCCGCCAACTGGGACACGACGCTGGACTTCGCGCTCTATGCGCTGAAACAGCTGCCGCGCTCGAAAATCTCGATGGATGCGGACAAAGTGTCGATCACCGCCGTGGCCGACAGCGCAGAAGAGCAGCAAGACTGGGCCCGCCTTCTGAAGCGCAAGGCGCCACGCTCGATCCTTCTGTCGCTTGATATTTCCGCCCCACGCCCGGTGATCACGCCATTCACGCTGCGCTTCCTGATCGACGACGAAGGCGCGCGGTTTGACGCCTGTTCTGCGCATGACGCCATAGGACGCGCCAAGATTATCTCGGCCGCGACCGAGGCAGGCCTTGAAGGGGTGACCAACTGCATCATCGGGCTGGGCGTACCGTCTCCAGATTGGGCCGATGCGGCCGAAATGGGGATCAACGCGGTCGCGGCCCTTGGCGGCGGTTCGGTTACCTTCTCGGATGCCGATGTCACTCTGGTCGCGCTGGACACCACGCCGCAAGCCACCTTCGACCGCGTGGTGGGCGAGCTGGAAAGCAACCTGCCGGACCTCTATTCGCTGCACTCGGTCCTGCCAGAACCCGTCAAGATCGACGGCACCGGCGAAGGCGAGGCGACGCCCGAGTTCGTCGCGACCCTTAGCCCCGAAGGACAGGTGCAACTGCGCGGCCGCCTGTCGGACGAAGCCTTGCGCAGCGCGGCAGAAAGCTTTGCCCGCGCCAAGTTCGGCTCGACCGCCGTTTATCCAGCCACCCGCCTTGACCCCGACCTGCCCAGCAACTGGCCCACCCGCGTTTTGGCCGGGCTTGAGGCCCTGTCGCTGGTCCACAGCGGCGTGATCGTCGTACAGCCCGACATCGTGGACATTCGTGGGCGCACCGGGGACCCGGAAGTCGCGTCGGAAATCTCGCGCCTGTTGGGCGAGAAACTTGGGGCGTCGGAAAACTTTCAGGTCAATGTTACCTATGAAGAAAGCCTAAACCCGACCCTAAACCTGCCCACTCCGGAAGAATGCGCAGCGAACATCAATGCCGTTCTGGCCGAGAAGAAAATCACCTTCGCGCCCAGTTCGGCCAATATCGAAGCCTCAGCTGCCGAGACCGTCGACAAGATCGCCGAGATCATGCGCGACTGCTCGGACGTGCGGATGGAGATCGCTGGCTATACCGATAGCCAAGGCCGCGAGGAAATGAACCTTGCCCTGTCGCAAAACCGTGCGCAGGCCGTCCTGTCAGCGCTTCTGTCGCGCCGGATCCTGACCTCGAACCTGTCGGCTGTCGGTTATGGCGAGGAAAACCCGATCGCTGACAACGGAACCGAGGAAGGCCGCGAAGCCAACCGCCGGATCGAGTTCCGCCTGTTGGAAGGTGTATCGGACGTGGAAGATACGCCTGCAGAGGCCGAAGCTGCTCCTGAAACCGCAGAGGCGCCGGCTGAAGACACTGCTGCGGACGACACCGCACCCGCCGTTTCCGAAACGGCCGAAGCCGACGCACCGGACGCGATCGAAACAGTAACACCTGAAGACGCCGCCGCGCCGCCCTATAGTGGCCCCGAAGTCTTCGCCCCCGATGCAGACGACCCACGTCCGGCCCCGCGCCCGGAACGCTGATTGACACGGAAGGACAGCCCCGATGAACAGAACCGAGTTTATCATCGTCACCGCCATTATTCTTTTCGTGGCCTTCGTACTGGGATGGTTTGCCCATTGGCTGATCCACCGCTTCGTGCAAGTGCCTGGCAGCGAGATGAGCGAGCTGGATAAGATGGCGCAAGCCTTGCACGACGCGGAAGAAACCCGCGACGAGGCGATCACCTATCTGCAATCGCGCGAGGCCGAGATGGCCAACCAACTCTATCAGACTGAGGCCGAGCTGCGCGCCGCGATGGACGGTTTGCGCGATGCCCGCCACGAGGCGGAAGAGCTGCGCGCGTATATCGAACGCACGCAGCAGGCTTAATCTTACAGGTCTTTCACCAAGCGAAGGGCGTCATAGATGGCAGCATGCGTATTGCGTGCCGACACCGCGTCGCCAATGCGGAACAACTGGAATTGCCCGTCTGGATTGGTGTTGATGGTTTGCGGACGGCCCTCGATCAGCGCGTTGTGGTCCATTTCACCCCGGTTGGATGAGAGCTCTTTCAGGTCGAAATACAGCTCATCCATCGGCATGGTGCCATAGTTCACCACCACCTGATCGTAAGTGGCTTCGCGGGTGAACTCGGAATAATCCGTCCCCAGCGTGACCGTCAGGCGATTGCCGTCGCGCGCGATATCCTTCAGGCGTTCGGTTACGGTGAACCGCACGCCCTTGGGCTGCAGCGAGCGCATATAGGGCACTAGGTTCATGGCCATGATGTCCGGGGCGAACATGCGATCGGGGGTCATCACCTCGACATTCGCGCCAGCTTCGGCAGCGATCTCGGCCGCTTGCAACGCCGGATGGTCGCCGCTTTCGTCATAGATCAGCACATCGCCTGCACATTTCACATCCCCCGCAATCACATCCCAGGCACTGACGGCCAGATCCTGTTCGCCTTTGGTTTCGAACAGTTCAAGGTTCGGCAGACCGCCGGTGGCAACGATCACCACGTCGGGGTTCAAAGCGGTCACGTCATCGGCCTCGGCCCATGTGTTGAAATGGAACGTCACGTCCCGCGCCGCACATTGCGCCATACGCCAGTCGATGATGCCGATCATCTCGCGCCGCCGCGGAGTTTGCGCGGTCAGGCGCACCTGTCCACCGGGATCGGGCTGTGCTTCAAAGACGGTCACGTCATGGCCACGCTCGGCAGCCACACGGGCCGCTTCAAGCCCCGCAGGCCCAGCGCCCACGACCACAACCTTGCGCGGGGTCTCTGCAGCGGCAATCTCGTGCGGCATGGTCAACTCACGCCCGGTGGCGGCGTTATGGACGCACAGCGCATCCCCCGCCTGATAAATCCGGTCGAGACAGTAGGTCGCGCCAACACAGGGGCGAATATCTTCTTCCCGCCCTTCGATGATTTTCTTCACGATATGCGGATCGGCCATATGCGCGCGCGTCATGCCAACCATGTCCAACTGCCCAGTGGACACCGCATGACGCGCGGTCGCGACATCTGGAATACGAGCGGCATGGAAGGTGGGCATCCCAACCTCTTTGCGGACCCGCCCCGCGAAATCCAAATGCGGAGACGCAGGCGCACCCTGAATAGGGATCATATCCGTCATCGCAGGATCCGTATGAATGCGGCCCCGGTTGATGTTCAGATAATCCACATGCCCGCAATCGCGCAGCATCCGGGCAATTTCCAGCCCCATTTCAGGATCAATCCCGCCGGTTTCAACTTCGTCCGGCGCAAAGCGAACGCCCACGATGAACTCACGCCCCACACGGTCGCGCACGGCTTCAATGATATCCATCGTTAGTTTCATCCGCCCAGCAAGGTCGCCGCCATAGGGGCCGTCCAGCCGGTTGGTCAGAGGCGAAATGAACTGGTCCAGCAAATGCCCGTGGGTCATCACCTCGACCCCGTCCATGCCGCCCTCTTTCATCCGCTCGGCCGCGTCCGCGAAGTCCGAGATGATCCGCGAGATGTCCCAATCCTCGGCCATTTTCGGAAAGGCGCGGTGGGCAGGTTCGCGGTGGGGGGTCGAGCACACTGGCGGCAACCAATCGCCCTTGTTCCAGCCCGTGCGCCGCCCCAGATGGGTCAGCTGGATCATGCAGGCCGCACCATGTTCGTGCACCGCGTCCGTCAGGTTCCTGATCCACGGCACAACCTCGTCCTTGTAGGCGAGGATGTTGTTGAACACAGGCGGGCTGTCCTTGGACACCGCCGCCGAGCCTGCCGTCATGGTCATCGCCACACCCGCCTTGGCGCGCTCGGCATGATAGGCGGCATAGCGCGCCTTTGGCATCCCATCCTCGGGATAGGCGGGCTCGTGACTGGTGGTCATGATCCGGTTTCTCAGGGTCAGATGCCCCAGTTGATACGGCTGCAAAAGTGGATCGTTTGACATCATCTTCCTCTTAGTACCAAGCGTCTTCCATCGAGGCTTTCTTGCGCGCGATAAAGTCCTGCAAAGCCTCGTCTGTGGCTTCATCAATCGCCGGCGCCTCATAAGCCGCCAACTGCGCTTTCCAACGCTGGTTAGCGCGGGTCGCCATGTCGATCTCGCCCTGCTCGTCCCATGTCTCCCACGGCTGGTTGTCGTCCAGCGCGCTGTCGTAATAGGCCGTCTTATAGTGGCGCATCGTGTGTGCGGTCGAAAACAGGTGCTCGCCCGGCCCTTGTTCGGCCAAGGCATCAAAGCCCAGCGTATCCTCGTTCACCACAACCCCATCGTAATAAGAATGCAGCGCGCCACAGAGGTCCAGATCCAGCATGAATTTCTCGTAGGACATGGACAGAAGCCCATCGAGGAACCCGGCCGAGTGCAAAAGGAAGTTCGCGCCACACTGCACCGCCGACATCATCGACATCATCGCCTGCTGCATTGCCTGCGCATCCGGCAGTTTCGAGGTCGAGAAGTTCCCCGCACAGCGCAGGGGCAGGTTCAGGCGGCGTGCCAGCTGGCCATAGACCAGACTGCCCACCGCAGGTTCTGCCGTGCCGAATGTGGGCGAGCCCGAGCGCAGCGACATCGAGCTGAGGAAGCTCGCCAGCACCACCGGCGCGCCCGGACGTTCCAGCTGCGCCACCGCGCAGGACACCATGCTTTCCGCCAGACATTGCGCGATGGACCCCGCCATCGTCAGGGGTGACACCGCGCCACCCAGTAGGAACGGTAGGTGAATCGATCCCTGCCCCGCGCGGGCGTATTCGCGAATGCCCTGCGTGGTGATCCCATCCAGCACCAAAGGGCTGGTGGTGTTGAAGTTGCCCATGATGACGCAGTTTTGATCGACGAATTCCGCGCCGAACAACACGCGGCACATCTCGACACTGTCAGCGGCACGTTCGGGTGCTGTGATCGAGCCTAGGAAGGGCCGGTCGGAATAGCGCATATGGGCGTAGACCATGTCCAGATGGCGCTTGTTTACCGGCACATCCGTGGGTTCGCACACGGTGCCGCCGGAATGGTGCAGCCACGGGCTGGCCTGTCCCAGCTTCACGAAGTTCTGGAAGTCCTCAAGCGTGCCATAGCGGCGACCCTTGTCCAGATCCATCACGAAGGGGCTACCATAGGACGGCGCGAAGACCACATTGTCGCCGCCGATCTGAACATTGTTGGCCGGGTTGCGGGCGTGCTGTGTGAAGACGCCCGGCGCCGTCTTCAGGATCTCACGGATCATGCCCGGCGCGAACTTGATGTTCCAGCGGGTATCGTCAAGCTGCGTGACCTCGCCACCTGCCTTACGGAACATCTCGACGGTCTCGGGATCATCGCGAAACTCGATGCCGATCTCGGCCATGATGCGGTCGGCGGTCGCCTCGATCTGGCTCAGCGCCTCTTCCCCCAGAATGTCATAGGTGGGGATGCCGCGCTTGATATAGGGCCGCTCCAGATGCGGGTTCTGCCCCGGCGCACCATCACGTGCCTGCCGCTTGCCACGGCTGCGCCGCCGTCCTGTGCTTAGCTCGCCCATCACATCCTCCTTCGTCATGAGTCGCATAATTGACATAAGTGGCAACTGATTTGACACACGTGTCAAGTCGCCTATGATCCGGGATTATGGCTAAAAACGACATCCCCCGCCCCCGCGCTTCCGAAACCATGTGGCTTGATGCAGCGCTTGAACTTCTGGTCACGGCTGGAGTGGACGGCGTGAAGATCCTGCCGCTGGCCAAACGGCTGGGCCTGACACGCACCGGCTTCTACCACCACTTCCGCGACCGCGAGGCGTTGCTGGACGCCATGATCAAGCGGTGGGAGGACAAGAACACCGGCAATCTGGTCGCCCAATGCGCGCTTTATGCCGAGACGATCTGCGAGGCGATGTTCAATCTTCAGGATTGCTGGTTCCAAAAAGATCTGTTCGACGCACAGCTTGACCGCGCCATCCGGAACTGGGCCGACCATGATGCGGACCTGAAGCAACGGGTCGACGCCGCCGACGCCCAGCGCAAGTCCGCCATCAAGTCCATGTTTGAACGCTACGGCTTTACACCCGCGGATGCCGAGGTCCGGACCATGACCATCCTTTATACGCAGGTCGGCTATATCGCGATGGAGATCAAAGAGGACCCCACAGGCCGGATCGACCGCGTCCCCCGCTATGTCGAGCTGTTCACCGGCCAAACCCCGACCGACAGCGAGATCCGGCGTTTTCGCGCCCGGAACGGATATTGAATCCAATTTTTCCCTAGCGTCTGTTTTCCATCCATGCTTTGGGTAGTCTAACACCTGAAAGACCTGACCGGACCGAAGGCAGCATCTGCCTTTCCCGGCAGAATGGACGACCGACATGCGCTTGTTTTCGACCCGCAATCGGCCCGTGGATCTGGGCCCTTACCCGCTTGAACGCCTACGCCGTTGCGATACGGCACCTGGGTTAGATCAGCTTGCCCCCGATCCACATCTGTCCTTTGAACGACCCGAACGGCCCGAAAGCATCGTCAACGCGATGGCCCCCTATCAGGCAGCCCTGGACGCGATCCGGGATGGCGAGGTCAACCGGACGCGCTCGTCTATCCCTGACGATCTGGATGAACGCGCACGACATCTGAAAGCCTTTGGCTATTTCGCAGATGCCTCGATGGTTGGCATCACGCGGCTGGACGCGGACGCGCTGCGCGACACGCCCGCCGAGAACCCCGGCATTCAGGACCTCGTCACCGCGTTAGAAACGCGCGAGGTTCGGACGCTGGCCGCTGGCATCGACACGTTGATGGCCGAGCTGAAGGAAAGCCTGTCTGCTGGCATCCGCCCCGTGTCAGGCCACACCCACGCGATTGTCTTCCTCTATGAACACCACCGCGCGCCCCGTGCGGACGAGCCGGGGGCGGAGTGGATCATGGACGCGCAGGACCACCGCGCCTGCCTTCTGTCCTCGGAAACCGCGATCGTCATCGCGAATTATCTGCGGCTTCTGGGGTATGGCGCGAAGGCCCATACCGGGGCGGCCAGCGATGTCTGGATGTCGCGGCTTGCGGTGCAGGCCGGGCTGGCATGGGCAACGCCCAAGGGTCCGCGCGCCCCGTGGCTAGGTGACCAGTTCGGCCTCGCCGTTGTCACTACCGATCTTGAGGTTGCCCCCGACCGCCCCCTTGCCCCCGAAGCAGAACAGACAAGCCTGACCGGGCTACGCTGGACGCTGGGCGTGGACAGTGCGAAATCCGGCCTGAACCGCGATCCCTATGCGCGGCGCGACTATGCCCAAGGCCCGCTGCCCTTCGAGCGCTTAAAGCGTGTCGACCAGCCGACCTCCTATATCGACGAAGAAAACGTCGCCCGCGTGCCGAAACGATCCGACATGTTCGCCCGCGCGCAGTTTGGCGATATGGGCAAGCATCTGCACGAAAGCTCCTCTGGCGGGATGTATGTGCGCAAGGCTGCGCCCAGCTATGCCCAACGTCGCGCGCTTGGGGTATTCACACCACTGCAAGACGGCCCTGTGACCGAGGGCACGCGCCCGACGGATGCGGAAAAGAACGCTGCCGCGCTGCGTGCCGCAAGCTATTTCCTTGGGATCGACGCGGCGGGCACCAGCCGCTGCCCCGACTGGGTCTGGTACAGCCACGACGCGACGGGGGCCGAGATCGTGCCGCCCCATCACAACGCGATTTCCATGATTGTGGATCAGGGCTTTGAAACGATGGAGGGCGCGTCCGGCGACGACTGGATCGCGGTCAGCCAATCCATGCGCGCCTATCTGCGGTTTTCCTTGATCGGCGGGGTGATCGCGCAGCAGATCCGCAACCTCGGCTACTCGGCCAAGGCGCACACGGTGATGGACGGCACGGTGCTGCAACCGCCGCTTCTGCTGCTGGCCGGGTTGGGCGAGATCAGCCGGATTGGCGAGGTTATTCTGCACCCGCTGCTTGGCCCGCGTCTGAAATCCGGCGCGGTGACAACGGACATGCCGCTGGCCCATGATAGGCCGATTGATTTCGGCCTGCAG
This sequence comes from Aliiroseovarius marinus, assembly GCF_004360145.1. Classification (GTDB taxonomy): domain Bacteria; phylum Pseudomonadota; class Alphaproteobacteria; order Rhodobacterales; family Rhodobacteraceae; genus Aliiroseovarius; species Aliiroseovarius marinus. The sequence continues at coordinate 160,698 of NZ_ML178712.1, forward strand.
CGCTTCTGCGAAAGCTGCAATAAATGCGCGCGGGAGTGTCCCTCGGGCGCGATCACCGCCGGGCCGAAGAAGATGTTCAACGGCTATGAGATTTGGAAATCCGACAGCCAGAAATGCACCACCTACCGCGTGACCCAGCCGGGCGGCGCGATGTGTGGACGTTGCATGAAGACATGCCCGTGGAACCTTGAGGGGCTGTTTGCCCAGACGCCGTTCCGCTGGGCGGCCTCGAACCTGCCGGGTGCGGCGCCTGTCTTGGCGAAGCTCGACGATGCCGTCGGCAATGGCGGTCTGAACGAGGTCAAGAAATGGTGGTGGGATTTGGAGCTTGGCGAGGATGGTGGATACCACGCCCCCAAGCAGCCCACGAACCGCCGCGACCTTCAGCGCGAGATTGATCTGAAGCCCGAGGATCAGACGCTTGCGACCTACCCCGCGCCGCTGGCCCCGCCACCCTATCCCTATCCGTTCCCGATGGATCGCGAAGCGGGGATTGCGGCATATGAGGCGATGATCTCGGCCAAGGAGTACCGCGAGCGGAAAGCGCGGGGGGACCTGTCGATGGTCCACCGCTATGTGGTGCCGGATGACAGCCCGGTCCTGCAGCTGACCCTGTCGAAGGTCGAGCAGATGACGCCCGGCGTTACGAAATACGAGCTATCCACGCTGGACGGGTCCGAGCTGCCCGCTTGGACCGCCGGGGCGCATCTGGATGTGCTCGTCTCGCCCGATTTTCTGCGGCAGTATTCGCTGTCTGGTGATCCCGCAGACCGCAGCCGCTATCAGATCGGTGTGCTGCGCGAAGAGGATGGGCGCGGCGGGTCGGCCTTGCTGCATCGGATCTTCACCGAGGGGCGGAAGGTCTTCGTCTCGAAACCCATCAACCATTTCGAACTGGTCGAGGATGCGCCCAAGACCTTCCTGATGGGCGGTGGGATCGGCATCACCCCGATGATCGCTTTCGCGCACCGCCTGCACGCGCTTGGCGCCGATTTCGCACTGCACTACTCGGCCAGCAGCCGGAAGGATGCGGGGTATCTAGACGATCTGGCGGCGATGCCGTGGGCGGATAAGGTGCATCTGCATTTCTCGGACGAAGGCTCGCGCGCGGATTTCGATGCGGTGTTCGCAGACGCCCCCGACGGTGCCCATATCTACGCCTGTGGTGCGGATCGCTACATGGATGCGGTGATGCAGGCGGCGGAGCGCCAAGGCATCCCCGAGGACGCGCGGCATCTGGAATATTTCAGCGTGCCCGAGCAGCCGGATTATGAAAACCACCCCTTCACCCTGCGCCTGAAAGATGGTCGCAGGATCGCGGTCTCGGAAGATCAGACTGCGGCGGATGCGTTGAACGCGGCGGGGTTCCATGTGGACGTCAAATGCTCGGACGGGATTTGCGGCGTGTGTAAATGTGGTGTGCTGTCGGGCGATGTTGAACACCGCGACTTCGTCCTCTCGAACGCCCAGCGCGAGGGCGCGATGATCCTGTGCCAAAGCCGGGCGAAAGACGCGGACGGAGAGATTGCGCTGGATTTGTGACCTCACGCGCCCCTCACAGAAACGTCATCTGAACCGGTGATCCGGACCCAAAAGCCCCCCGTACTCCTTGTATCTGACAACAAGGAGATCAACATGCTTCGTCGTACTTTCATCGCCGTCACCGCAGCCGCAGCCTTTGCTGCCCCGGCCTTTGCCGATGATCATTCCAAAGACATCGTCGACACCGCCGTCGGCGCAGGCAGTTTCACCACTCTGGTCGCAGCCGTGCAGGTCGCGGGTCTGGTCGACACCCTGAAGGGCGACGGTCCCTTCACCGTCTTCGCCCCTACCGATGACGCGTTTGCCGCCCTGCCCGAAGGCACGGTCGAAACGCTGCTGATGCCGGAAAACAAGGACAAGCTGGTGTCGATCCTGACCTACCACGTGGTCCCCGGCAAAGTGATGTCCGGCGACCTGTCGGACGGCATGATGGCCGCCACGGTGCAAGGTGCTGAGGTCAAAATCGGCACCATGTCGGGCGTGACCGTACAGGGCGCGAACGTCACCGCCGCCGACATTGAAGCCTCGAATGGTGTGATCCATGTGATCGACGCTGTGATCCTGCCGCCGGAAAGCTAAAGCTAACTTCCCCAAACTCCACGGCAGGTAAGGGGTCGCGTCATGCGGCCCCTTTTCCTTGCGCGCAGCTTACTGCGCGATGTCGCGCGGCAGGGTGATCAGGAAGGCGGTGCCGGTGTCGTCGGTGCGCTCCAGTTCCAAGGTCCCGCCATGCCCGCGCACCAGCTCGGCGGAAATCGCCATGCCAAGCCCCGATCCGCCCTTTCGGTTGGTGCCCGCAAACGGCTGGAACAGATGATCTTGCGAGGATTTCGGCAGCCCCGGCCCGGTATCCACCACGCGGATCTGCCAGTCGGTTTCGGTCTCAGAAGCCTGCAACGCAATCTCACCGGGTTTGCCCGACGCCACGATCGCCTGACGCGCGTTGCGCACAAGGTTTGAGAGCACGCGATAGAGCTGCTCGGGATCGGCGCGCAGGGTCAAACCGGCGGGAATATCCTCGGCAAAGGACAGGTCGTGATCACCTGCCGACAGGCGCTCGCTTTCGATGATGTCGGCGGTTAGCTCGGCCAGATTGAAACGGTTCATGGTCGGCGCGGGCTCTTCCGCCTTGCCGAAGGCCAGCGTGTTTTCGCACAGGCTGACCGCGCGGGTGATCGAGTTCACCAGCTTTGGCACAACGCGCTTCACCATCGGGTCTTCACTGCTTTCCATCCGGTCTGCAAACAACTGCGCGGTGGTCAACACGTTGCGCAGGTCATGGCTGATCCGGGCAACGGCACCACCCAGTTGCGCCAGTCGCTCTTTCTGCTTCAGGGCGCCGGTCAGATCGGTTTGCAGACTGCGCAGGGTGACTTCCGCTTCACGCAGCTCGGTCACGCTGGTGGCGGGCGAGATAATCCGCCGCGCGTCTTCGGGATCAGCGGCATAGGCTTTCATGTTGCCCACGACGCCCTTGATCGGGCGCACGATCACGCGCTGCACCGCTAGGAACAACAAAAGCGCAGTGATGACCGAGATAACGGCGGACAGCAGAAGGATGTTCACCCCATAATCGATCATCGCGGCGCGCAGCTTGGCGGTCCACATGGTGACCTCGATCACCAGACCGCCCTCGCGCACCGGGTCACCGATGACGCGGATCACCTCGGGTTCGGGATTGAACAGACGCATCATCGCGTCACGGATCAGGGTCATCGCTGACGCGTCGCGCAGATCATAGTCGTGAGTGACCGCACCGGGCGGGGTCGAGGACAACATCAGCTCGCGCATTTCGTCACGGCGCAGAACGACATTATAGACCTCGGCATTCTCCAGAAGTTCCGCTTCCAGCTCTGGCGCGATCATGTCGTCGGCAAGCAGCGCAAGCGACGCGATCTGCGCGCGTTCCAGACGGTCTTGCAGATAATCCGCCCGAAAGCGCGCGACCGAGGGCACGAAGATCAAAATCTCGGCCAGCATGACGAACAGGGTCGTCAGGATCAGGAAACGGCCGGAAAGAGTATTGAACACCTGCGCGCCCTCGTCGGTTCGGTTACGGGATGAATTTCTGAACGAAGCCTACCACCCGTTTGACCGTAGGATTATCAAAAAGTCGAGGCGAGAAATAGGCCCCCGCCGCCCGCTTGCTGATTTCCGCCATGGTGGGATAGGGGGCAACCATGCCTGCGATCTGCCCCATTTTCAAACGGTTGGCGATGGCCAGCGCCCAGAGCGTGATCATCTCGCCCGCGCCGGGGCCGACGATGGACACGCCGACCGGGCGGCCTTTCACGATCATCACCTTGATCAGCCCCTTGGCCTGCTGGGTCGCGATGGCGCGGTCATTTCCGGCAAAGTCGAAGCGGGCCACTTCCAGCTTGTCGCCGTGGGTCTTGCGCGCTTCATCTTCGGTCAGACCGATCTGGGCGAGTTCCGGCGCAGTATAGGTCGCCCACGGAATGTGGTCGGTGCGTTGTTTCGAAGGTAGGCCAAATAGCATTGAGCGGATGATGACGCCCGCATGGTAGCCCGCAACATGGGTAAATTGCAGCCCGCCCGCTACGTCTCCGATCGCATAGACCTTTTTGTTGGTGGTGCGCAGGCTGGCATCGACCTTGATGCCCGCGCGGGTGGGTTCGATCCCGGCGACCTCTAGGTTCAGTTTATCAGTGTTCGGCTTGCGCCCGACGGCCATCAGCAAATGGGTGCCTTTGAAGACGCGGCCATCCTTGACCTCGACCTCAATCGCGCCAGCTTCGCCACGAATTTCGGCGGCGAGCGCCTCTTCTTCGATGGCAATGCCTTCCGCGCGGAGTGCCTCTAATACATGCGCGGCCATTTCGGGATCATCCCGGCCCAGCGCCTTGGCACCTTCGATCACGGTGACCTCGCAGCCCAGACGGCGATGCGCCTGCGCCATTTCCAGCCCGATGGGGCCGCCGCCGATGATCAGCAGGTGGTCGGGTTTGTCTTTCAGTTCGAAAATCGTCTCGTTTGTCTCGTAAGGCACGTTCTCGATGCCCGGAATGGGGGGCACGAAGGGCGAGGAGCCGGTTGAAATCACAAAACGCCGTGCCTCGATGATGTATTCCCCCGCCTGCACTTCCTTGGGCGAGATGAATTGGCCGTATTCGGTGATGACACGCACGCCCAGCCCCTCAAACCGCTCGACCGAATCGTGGGGTTCGATGGTGGCGATGGTTTGACGTACGTGGTCATGCGCGTCGTCCCACCCCATTGCGGTCTTGCCTGCATGCAGTAAAGCCTTTGAGGGAACACAACCATAGTTTAGGCAATCCCCGCCCATCTTGTGGCCTTCCAGAAGCACCACCGAGGCCCCCATCTGCACAGCCCCTGCCGCCACCGACAGCCCACCCGAGCCTGCACCGATGATGCAGACATCCGTCTTGATACGTTCTGCCATGTCAGGCGTCCTTCTTGAAAAGTTTCAGCACCATCGGCAGGGCGGCCAGCGCGGCCAGTCCCAGCATGGGCAACAGGATGTGGGGTTCAAAGATGATGCCCAGATCCGGGGTTTCGCCGCGGGCAAAAACCTCGCCCAGACCTGCACCGACCGAGGTGTAGACCAGCCCGCCGGGAATGATTCCCAGGAAGGTCGAGATGACAAAGCGGTGCAGCGGAACGCCGACCAGCGCGGGAATCAGGTTGGCCACGAAAAAGGGCACAGCGGGCACCAAGCGGATCAGGAACAGAACGGACCATTGGTTTTCGTCGATCCCGTCCTTGATGTTCTTCACCGCGCCCTCGCTGCCTTCCATCTTAGCGGCGAGCTTTTCGCCCAGCCCCCAGCGGGCGGCCAGAAAGATGATCGTGGCGCCGATCGTGGCCGCCGTCACGTTGAACAGCACGCCGGGGAAGGTCGCGAACAAAAAGCCCCCGGTCAGGGTCGCAATGGTCGCACCGGGCAGCGAAAAGCCGACGATGACCACATAGGCGGCAATGAAAACGCCGACTGTCAGCAGATAATTGGCATCCCGAAACGCCAACAGCGCCTCGCGATTCTGCGCCAAGGTCTCGAAGCTGAGGTAATCGCGCAGGGTAAAGGCACCGATCACGGCCACAGCGAGGATCGCAATCAAGGGCAAACGGCGTAGCAGCGCGTTCTGTTCAGGCTTCGACATGTTCGTGTCGGGGTCGGTCATCATCATCGGTCTTTCCGGTCAATGCAGCAGGGTCGCAGCTGTGCCGCGGTGGTTGTCTGCAACATGAGCGCAATCGCCCGACTTGCCCACCCACCTCACGCTTGCTTGAACAGGGGTGAAGAAATCGCATAGAGATGTAACAAAAGGGGCGAAAATATTTCATCAGGCATTTGACTTGCCCCCAATTGCCCCCTATAGACCGGGCTTCGAATGACACACGCTCCGAATCCACCGGGATTGGGGGCCTAAACGGAGACGGGCGATGAAACGCACTTACCAACCTTCGAACCTGGTTCGCAAACGCCGCCACGGCTTTCGCTCGCGCATGGCTACCAAAGCCGGTCGCAAGATCCTGAACGCCCGCCGCGTACGTGGCCGGAAGTCGCTGAGCGCATAAGCGCTGGGGCCGCAGGCATGTCTGCGCCCAAAGCTGACAAAACGAAAACCGCCGAGGCCGATGGGTCTGCGGCGGTTTCCGTTTGCGTGGATGATCCCAAACTGATCACCCTGACCGAGCGGCGCGACTTTCTGGCCGCCGCCCGCGCGCGCCGCGCACCCGCGCCTGCGTTTTTGTTACAGGCCCGCAAACGGCGTGAGGGCGAGAAAGCCCCACCCCACCAAACCCGCATCGGGTTCACCTGCTCGAAGAAAGTCGGCAATGCCGTGGTCCGCAACCGCGCCAAACGCCGCCTGCGCGCCATCGCGCGCGAGGTTCTGCCCGGTTTGGGCAAGCCCGGCTGGGACTATGTGCTCATCGGTCGCGCTGAAAAAACTGTGTCGCGTGACTATATGGATCTGAAAGCGGACCTTGTCCGCGCCATCGACCAGATCCACGCCCCGCGAAAGAAATCATGAGCCCCGCTGCCTTCATCCTGTCCCTGCCGATCCGGGCCTATCGCCTGATCTTCAGCCCGTGGGTTGGGTTCAACTGCCGCTATCAGCCCACCTGCAGCGCCTATGCGCTGGAAGCCCTGCAAAAGCACGGCGCCTTCAAGGGCGGCTGGATCGCGGCCAAGCGGATTGCCCGCTGCAACCCGTGGGGATCGTGCGGCTATGACCCGGTACCGGATACCAAACACGATTGTAGCACCCACGATTGATACAATCGTGCCTTCGCGGCCACAGCCCCCTACAACCTTCACTTGAAACTTGAGTTAGCGCCCGTTTGCGCTAAACAGGCGCCATCCGCAACGCTCAAGCAGAAGGAGGCGTTACATGACGAATATCACCGCTCTCCGCCTAACCTGTGTTGCGGCCTATTGGGGTACCCACGCCTCGTGACCTACGCGTCACGCGCCTGACCGCCCCCGCTGCCCGGATACCGGGCCTTCCGATAGCTGACACATAACACCAGACCACGGTCGCACTGCGTCCGTCGTTTCGTGGCCGTTCAGCTCTCATTGCAACCAAACCCAACTTCAAGAAGGGCCGGCGTCATGCCGGTAACCAACCCATGATGGACTCGAATTTTCATTCTGAACCTGTCCGGCTGAACGATTTGCTGGATGACTTGATTGCCGATCACGGTGCGATGCGCGTGCTGCGTGCGCTGGCGATGCGGCTTGTTGCGCGAAACCTGCGGCGACCGCGGGCGGACCACCTGTCCGACCACCTGCGTCGCGATGTGGGACTTCCGCCCGGCCACCCTCCGCCAACATTCCGCGAACCGCGACTGTAATCCGCGCTTCCACTCGGTCCGCCCCTGCATTTCGGGGCGGGCCAAAAAAGTGCTTGACCTAAAGCCGACTTGAGGTCCGACAACACAGTCACCCCCGAATTAGGAGATCGATAATGACCTATACATTGACCCTGCCGCCCCGCCGCGTCCGCAACCGCCGCTTCGAGGCAAAACTGCTGAACCTGATCGAAGCGTACGGCCGCTGGCATGTGATCCGCGCCAGCCTGTTTGCCAAGCGTCGTCGACCAGAACGGCTAGACGATCTGCCGCCGTCCCTTGCACGGGATCTGGACCTGCCGCCGCGGGATCTCTCCCTCCCCTCGCAGCGCCAGCATTGGCTGTAAGCTTTGGGGGCAGAGGCGCAGACCAACCCTTGCCCAGAAAGGTGTTTTCGCCTATGCCGCGCCCATGAAAGATCAGCTCGACGATATCCACCCGCTGTTTCACGGCGCGCCCTCGACCACCGAGTTCAAGAAGCTGCGCAAGCGCATTATGCGCAATGTGCGCGAAGCCTTGGACCAATACGGCATGGTCGAACGTGGCGCCAAGTGGCTGGTCTGCCTGTCGGGCGGCAAGGACAGTTATACCATGCTGGCTGCGCTTTATGAGCTGCAATGGCGTGGCGTACTGCCGGTCGAGATCCTCGCCTGCAACCTAGATCAGGGCCAGCCGGGCTTCCCAGCCACCGTCCTGCCAAAGTTCCTTGAAGACATGCAGGTTCCGCACCGGATCGAGTACGAAGACACCTACTCGATTGTGATGGATAAAATCCCGCAGGGCCGCACCTTCTGCTCGCTCTGCTCACGCCTGCGTCGCGGCAACCTGTATCGCATTGCCCGCGAAGAGGGCTGCTCGGCCGTGGTTCTGGGGCACCACCGCGACGATATCCTAGAAACGTTCTTCATGAACCTCTTTCACGGCGGGCGACTGGCCACGATGCCCCCCAAGCTGGTGAACGAGGAAGGCGACCTGTTCGTCTACCGCCCTCTGGCCCATGTGGCCGAGCAAGATTGCGAGAAGTTCGCGACTCAGATGAACTATCCGATTATCCCCTGTGACCTCTGCGGATCGCAGGATGGATTGCAGCGTCAGCAGGTGAAAAAGATCATCGACGAGTGGGAATCGAACTTCCCGGGGCGCCGTCAGATCATGTTCAAAGCGCTCATGAACACGCGCCCCAGCCACCTTCTGGACCCCCAACTCTTTGATTTTGCAGGCCTGACGCGAGATCAATCATAAGTTGATGAAAATACCTCATCAATTCCTGGCAGTTTTTTTCGGGCGCGTTAACGCCTGATTGACCACATGTTCCTACTTTGTCCCTGACACCCCGGGAATCCGGACCGTGTTTGGAGTGTTAGTCTAGGAATGCATCATGGCTGTCAGTTTTGGCCCTTCCCCTGTTAAAAACGCTGTTCGGCATTTTCTGACCAGCCCCCAGTTCACTGCGATTCTGCCTGCGGCGTTGCTGCTGGCCTATGGGGCGGGGGGAGAGCGCGCTCTTTTGGTATCCGCCATCCTTTTTCCGGGGCTCTTTGCGCTTGGCGGCACGCTGACCCGCACGTCGCTCAAAGACAGATGGCCTTCTGATCCCGTCACTGGCCTGCCCCTGCGCGGGCGGCTTGCACATATGCTGGATGCGGGCTTTCACGACCCTGATATGAAAGAGAAATGCTGTCTGGTGATCGAGGTCGATGCCTTTCCGCACCTCGCAGACCACTATGGATTGGATGCGCAGGACAAGATCGAAGCTCAGATCGGTGAAACGCTGCGGTCGATGCTGCGCGCAACGGACCTGATCTGCTCGTTGGGACGTGGACGGTTTGGCATTGCGATCGACCGAACAACCCGCGCGGATCTTGAAGTTGTCTTACAGATCGCCGCGCGGCTGCAATCGGCCATTGCGACCCCCATCGATCTGGATGAAACACGTCTGCACCTGACCGCCAGTGTCGGCTTTTCGCTGCCCCGGCGTGCGCCCGAGGCAACTGGAGACTCACTTTTGCAAGCCGCCGAAAGCGCTCTTCAGACGGCACAGGTCGCCGGGCCGGGCTCGATCCGGGCGTTTGCCAATGGCATGGCCCCTAGGGCAGCACCATCCGAGCATTCCGAAGCCGAGCTGTCCGAAGCGTTGGAAACCGGACAAATGATTCCCTGGTTCCAGCCTCAGGTCTGCCTGCGCACCGGGCGCTTGACCGGGATGGAGGCGCTTGTCCGCTGGAACCATCCTGAACTGGGCCTGATTGCTCCGGCCGCATTCTTGCCCGCCCTGACGCAAGCCGGACTACTGGAACGTCTGAGCGAGGTGATGCTGTTCGAATGCCTGACCAGCATCTGTAAATGGGATCAATTGGGGCTTGAGGTGCCCTCCGTATCGCTGAACATGACGGCAGAAGAGCTGTCCAACCCCAAACTGTTCGAGAAGATCCGCTGGGATCTGGATCGATTTGACGTCTCGCCCGAGCGGTTGACGCTGGAAATTCTGGAAAGCGTGATTGCGCAAGGAGACGATGACGTCATCGCGCGCAACATCAATGCTCTGGCACGTATGGGCTGCAACATTGATCTGGATGATTTTGGCACCGGACACGCATCGATTGCCCATATCCGCCGTTTCAACCTTAACCGTATCAAGATTGATCGCTCTTTCGTCACCCATGTCGACACGGACAAGAACCAGCAGAATATGGTCTCAGCCATTCTGACGATGGCAAGACAACTTGAGATTGGCGTGCTGGCGGAAGGCGTCGAAACCCACGGCGAATACACCAAACTAGGCGAATTGGGATGCACGGATGTCCAAGGCTATGCGGTGGCAAAACCCATGCCAATGGATGCGACCAGTCTGTGGATCAAGAACCACAGATCCACCTCGGATCGCATTCACCACATCCCAAAGCACGCCTAGCGCGTTCGCAGACCCGCATTTCTTGGCACATCGGGATAAACTGCTTGACCTTTTGGCCCTTGCCCTGTTGAACCACTCTGACCGAAAACTATGAGTGGTAGGCACGATGGACGACCAGAATAAGAACCTGATCTTCGCAACGGTTCTCAGCTTTATTGTCATCACGGGCTGGTTGATCATGTTTCCACCAGCCGAGCCCCCTCTGCCTGCCGACACGGCCGCGCAAACGTCGCAAGACACGACCACTGCCGCAGCACCCGCAGCGTCGACCCCGGCTGCCGCCGCTCCTGCCGATATTGCTGCGCAACAGGCCGAGGCTGGTCGCGTCGACATCGACACGCCCGAGCTGGCCGGTTCAATCTCGCTTCTGGGGGGGCGCATCGACGACCTGAAGCTGAAGGAATACCATGTCGAGCTGTCGAAAGAGAGCGACATCGTTACCCTGCTGCGCCCTGCTGGCGAGCAAGACGCCTATTACACGCTTTATGGCTGGACCCCTGGCGGCACCACCGCGCTGGAAGATGTTCCCGGCCCGACGACCGTTTGGTCGGTTGAGGCTGGCAGCACTCTGACCCCGTCGACCCCCGTCACGCTGCGCTGGGATAGCCCGAACGGTCTGATCTTCCGCCGCACCCTGTCGGTGGATGAAAACTTCATGTTCTCGATCGAACAAGCCGTTGAGAACACCAGCGACGCTACACAACGCATGGCCCCCTATGGTGTAATCGCCCGCCACGGCGAGCCGCAGGATCAGAAAGGCTTCTTCATTCTGCACGAAGGTCTGATCCGCGAAGTGGATGGCGAGCTGGAAGAGAGCGATTACTCGGACATTGCCGACCTGAGCTACGACGAACGCGAAGCATCGCTGGCCGACGTTCAGCAGGTCGAAGAAAACGGTTGGCTTGGCTTTACCGACCACTACTGGATGACGACGCTGATCCCGGAACCCGGGCAGCCGTTTACCTCGGTCGTGCGCTATGCCGACAAAGCTGACATCTATCAGGCCCAGTTCCGCCTGCGCGCACAAGACGTCGCCCCCGGCGCGACCACCAGCGCAACGACGCATTTCTTTGCGGGCGCCAAGGAATGGGAAACCATCCGCGCCTACGAAAAGAACATGGGCATCGACAAGTTCATCGACTCGATCGATTGGGGCTGGTTCTTCTTCCTGACCAAGCCGATCTTCGCTGTTCTACACTGGTTGAATGCACTGATCGGCAACATGGGTTGGGCGATCATCGGCCTGACCATCATCATCAAGGCAATCCTGTTCCCGCTGGCCTATAAATCCTACGTCTCGATGGCGAAGATGAAAGAGCTTCAGCCCGAAATGGAGAAGATCAAGGAACGCGCTGGCGACGACCGCCAGAAGGTTCAGCAAGAGATGATGGAGCTGTACAAGAAGGAAAAGGTTAACCCGGCCTCGGGCTGCTTGCCGATCCTTCTGCAGATCCCGATCTTCTTCTCGCTCTACAAGGTGATCTTCGTCACGCTGGAACTGCGCCACGCACCGTGGATCGGCTGGATCAAAGACCTTTCGGCCCCAGACCCCAGCTCGATCCTGAACCTGTTCGGCCTGCTGCCCTACGCAACGCCAAGCCCGGACAGCCTGCTGGCCATCATCTCGCTGGGTGTTCTCCCGATCATCTTGGGTATCTCAATGTGGCTGCAGCAGAAACTGAACCCGGCACCCACCGACCCCACGCAAGCGATGATCTTTGCCTGGATGCCATGGGTCTTCATGTTCATGCTGGGGACGTTTGCGTCGGGTCTGGTGATCTACTGGATCGCGAACAACACCATCACGTTCATCCAGCAATACACGATCATGCGCAGCCATGGGCACAAGCCTGACGTGTTGGGCAACGTGATGAAAAGCTTCAAGAAGCGCCCGAAAGACGCGAAATGACCGGGGTTGTCGCTGGCATCTGGCGGCACCCGATCAAGTCGCATGGGCGCGAGGAGCTGTTGCGCGTTCCCGTGACCGAAGGGCGCTGCCTGCCCTTCGATCGCAAATGGGCGGTCGCGCATGAAGCGGCCAAGCTGGAAGATGGCAAAAGCTGGGTGCCCTGCACGAATTTTTCGCGCGGGGCCAAGGCGCCCAAACTGATGGCGATTTCCGCGGTCACCGACGAGGTGACGAATACGGTTACGCTGACCCATCCGTCGCAACCCGGCATCACAATCAACCCCGATCGCGCGGAAGATCACGCGAGGTTCCTTGACTGGATCAAGCCGCTGTCGCCAACCGACCGCGCGCTGCCGGAGCGTCTGGTTAGCGTTGGGCGTGGGATGACCGACACGGATTTCGAGAGCATCTCCTTCATCAACCTCGCTTCTCACCGCGCGGTGGAAGAGAAGCTGGGTCGCGAAATCTCGCCACAGCGGTGGCGGGGGAATGTCCTGTTGGATGGCTTTGCCCCGTGGGAAGAGCGCGGCTGGATTGGCAAACGCCTGCGCATTGGTGAAGCCGAATTTGAGGTCCGCGAGCACATCACCCGCTGCATGGCGACGACCGCCAGCACGCGCACGGGCGAACGCGACGCGGATACGCTGGGCGTGCTAAACCAGAACTGGGGACACCAAGATTGCGGCGTCTATGCTGTGGTGACCAAGCCCGGCGTGATCGTACGCGAAGAACCGGTAGAGGTAATCGGATGACCATGCTTCCCTTTCCCATGGCCGAAGAGCCGGATCAGGCGTCGAAGGAAAAAGGGCGCCTGCTGTTTGCCGGCGCGACCGACTTTCTAAAAGGCGTCGTCGCGATGGACGGGCTGCCTGCGCCGGATCGGATAGAGGTGTGCTTTGCCGGACGATCGAACGTCGGAAAATCAAGCCTGATCAACGCGTTGACCGGACGCGTCAAGCTGGCCCGCGCGTCGAACACGCCGGGTCGCACGCAGGAAATCAACTTCTTCACCACCACCGGAGGCCCCTATCTGGTCGACCTTCCGGGGTACGGTTATGCGAATGCACCGGTGAAGATCGTCGAGAAATGGCAGCGGCTGTTGAAGAACTATCTGTCTGGGCGCCAGAACCTGCGCCGGGCCTTTGTTCTGATCGACTCGCGCCATGGCGTGAAGAAGGTCGATGAAGAGATCATGACCCTTCTGGACAAATCCGCCGTGACCTTTCAGGTGGTGATGACCAAGGCCGACAAGGTGAAGGAAAAGGACCGCGAGAAGGTGCTGGCACAGGTGCGCAAAGCGCTGTCCAAACACCCGGCGGCCTATCCGGAGCTGGTGCTGACCTCGTCTGAAAAAGGCGATGGGATCGAGACGTTGCGGGCCATCATCGCCGGGCTGGACTGATCGTAGTCATCCCCCCGTAGAGCGAAATCACACGTGCTGCGCGCCGTTCACCTCGATCTCGGCACCCGAGATATATGAGCTTTCCTCGGAACACAGGAAATAGATCGCCGACGCAACTTCCTCGGGCTGGCCTAGGCGCTGCAGCGGCAGTTTCTCGACAATCTTTTCGGTGCCGGGGGACAGAATCGCGGTCTCGACCTCGCCCGGGGCGATGGCATTGACGCGGACACCCATCGGGCCAAAATCATGCGCCATTTCGCGGGTCAGCGCGGCCAAAGCCGCCTTTGATGTCGCATAGGCCGCGCCTGCAAACGGATGCACGCGCGATCCCGCGATTGAGGTCACATTCACCACGGCCCCCTTGGCAGCGGCCAGTTCCTCGCGCAGGCCACGAGCCAGCACAACCGAGGCAAAGAAGTTCACATGGAACACCTTGCCCCAATCCATCAGATCGGTGTTCAGCGTGTTCAGACGCTCCCCCTCCGGGCCTTTAGGTGAGATGCCAGCATTGTTCACCAGCGCATCCAACCGCCCGTTCAGCCGTTCCTGAATGACGCCCACCGCGTTGATCGTGTCGGCGGGGTCGGACAGGTCCAACTGCACATGGTTTTCCGCACCCCCGCCCCACGGGCATTCGTCGGGGAACGGTTGACGGGAACAGGTGATCACGCGCCAGCCTTCACGGTTGAACTTGCGCACGGTGGCGTGTCCGATCCCGCGGCTTGCGCCGGTCAGAAGCAGGGTTTTGCGGTCATCACGCATGGGGCACCTCTTGTCTTGGGCACCCTAGCAGGCGCGGCGGCGGCTGCAATGCCCCTTGGCAGGACGCGGTCAAGCGCGTAACACGGTCTGAACGAAGGACCAGCTATGAAGACCCAGAATATGAACCGCGATTGGATCGCCACCGCCCGTACCCTGTCCCAAGCCCTGCCCTATCTTCAGCGCTATACCGGCGCGACCGTTGTCATCAAGTTCGGCGGCAACGCCATGGGCGATGACGAAGAGATGGCAAGCTTTGCCCGCGACATCGTTCTGATGCGCCAGGTGGGCGTGAAACCCGTGGTCGTGCATGGCGGCGGGCCGATGATCAACGCGATGCTGGATAAGTTGCAGATCGAAAGCCACTTCGTGAACGGCAAGCGCGTCACTGATAAGGCGACCGTTGAGGTGGTCGAAATGGTGCTGTCGGGCCGTGTGAACAAGCGGATCGTGCAGGCGATCAATGCCGAGGGCGGCAAGGCCGTGGGCCTGTCGGGCAAGGATGCTGGGCTGGTGACCTGTGATCAGACAAACCCCGATCTGGGCTTTGTGGGCACACCGTCGGACGTGGACGTCTCGGTTCTGCGCGACTTGGCCGCTGCCGAGGCCATTCCGGTCATCGCGCCTCTCGGCGCGGGTCGCAATGGCGAGACCTATAACATCAACGGCGACACGATGGCGGGCGCGATTGCTGCGGCGTTGAAGGCGGATCGCCTGCTTCTGCTGACCGACGTGGAAGGCGTGAAAGGTGCGGACGGAGAAGTTCTGACCGAGCTGACCCCGACTCAGATTCGCGAGATGACAGAATCGGGCGTGATTGCAGGTGGGATGATCCCCAAGACCGAAACCGCGCTGGATGCGATCGAGGGCGGCGTGCGCGCTGTGGTCATTCTGGACGGGCGTGCACCGAATGCCTGCCTGCTCGAGCTATATACCGACCACGGTGCCGGGTCGCTGATCCGCGCATAACGCTCGCTTCTTCGTGAATTGAAGTTCCGGCGGATCAATTTATATTCCCTTTATGGAATGTGAAATCCTGATCCGCCTGAGCAGCTTTCTGGTGCTCTTTACTGTCTTCGCACTGGCCGAAGCACTTGCGCCACGTCGCACACGCGTGCAGCCGCGCGCGGGCCGCTGGTTCACCAACCTGACACTCGTTGCCATCGACAGCCTGACGCTGCGCCTGATGAGCCTGCTGCTTCCGCTTCTGGCTGTAGGGGCCGCAATCGACGCGGCACGCGCGGGCTGGGGGCTGTTCAATGTCGTCACCCTGCCTGTTGGCCTCGAGGTGCTGGCCGCTTTCCTGATTCTCGACTTCGCAATCTGGGCGCAACATGTGGCCTTCCACAAAGTGCCTATGCTGTGGCGCTTGCACCGCGTGCACCATGCAGACCGGGACTTTGACGTCTCAACCGCGCTACGCTTCCATCCCATTGAAATCGCCGCGTCCATGCTGATCAAAATCGGGCTGGTCTATCTGATCGGCGCGCCAGCAATTGCGGTCATCCTGTTCGAGGTCGTTCTGAACGGATCCGCCATGTTCAACCACGCAAATTGGCGCCTACCGTTGGCGTTGGATCGCGTCATAAGACTTGTTCTTGTTACACCTGACATGCATCGTGTGCATCATTCGGTGCACCGCCACGAGACGGACAGCAACTATGGATTCTGTCTGTCGATCTGGGATCGGTGGTTTGGCACCTATACCGCCCAACCGCAGGACGGGCATGACGACATGGTGATTGGACTGGAATGGCAGGACGACAAACCGATGAAGCTGGGCTGGAGCCTGATGCTGCCGTTTCGACGGAAATAGACCACACGGCCGAGGCCCGCGCGGTTCATCTGGATGTCTTCGGCATGTTGCACGAAGGGGACGAGACCATCCTGCTTCTTGGCCCACACGAGCCGGGGTTCTGGGCCGCGTACACCAATACAAGCGAAGCCTGTGACGGCGCTGCGGACCCGATTGATCGCTGGTCGAAACGGGTCATTGGCGCCCTCGCCCAACGCTGGGGCGGTGTGGCGGAGTTTCCGTCAGACGGTCCGCCCTATCCTCCGTTTCTGGCATGGGCGCGGGCCTCGAACCGGGCGTGGGATAGCCCGGTGGGGATGTTGGTACATGACACGGCGGGGCTGTGGGTCAGCTATCGTGGTGCGATCCGCCTGCCCTATGTGTTGGACCTGCCAGACACGGGTGCAAATCCCTGCCTGACCTGCGATGCCCCATGCCTGACGGCCTGCCCGGTGGATGCGCTTGGGTCCAGCGGTTACGACGTGCCCGCGTGCAAAACCCATCTTAACTCCGAGGATCGCGCGAGCTGCATGACGCAAGGTTGCGCGGTGCGGCGCACTTGTCCTGTAAGCCGAACCTATGGCAGGTTGCCCGAGCAATCAGCATTTCACATGAAAGCGTTTAATCCCACATGACCCTGACCTTGATCCTGACCCGTCACGCAAAATCCAGCTGGAGCGACGCGGACCTTGATGACCATTCCCGTCCGCTGAACAAGCGGGGGCGTGCCTCGGCCAAGGCCATCGGGCGCTGGCTGGCTGATCGTGGACACGCCCCGGGCGAGGTTCTGTGTTCGGATGCCGCCCGCACGCGTGAAACTTGGGCACTGATTGCTGACCGCTTGGTGGGCGTGCCGCAGGCCGACTATCAATCCGAGCTGTATTTGGCAGATCCCGAGACCATGCTGGCCAAACTGCGCGGCGCATCGGAAGACACGGTGATGCTGGTCGCCCACAATCCCGGCTCAGCCTATATGGCGCGACGGTTGGCAGCCGAACCGCATCCGCATGAGAAATTTCACCACTATCCCACTGCGGCAACGTCCGTGATCGAATTTGATGCGGACAACTGGGCGGATGTGAATTGGGGCACGGGCCACGTGGTGGACTTCGTGGTCCCGCGCGAGCTGATCTGATCTGATCCGCCCCGCTGGGCTTAGTCCCCGTTCAAGGTCCGCTCGAACGGGACGCCCGCCTCATGGATCTTGTCCATCAAGGCACGGATGGAATAGCCGGTGTATTCGCGCAGTTGGATCGACGGGTGATCGTGGAAATGCACCCAGTATTCATTTTCGGCGGGGCCCTCTGAGCGATAATACGTAATGTGCTCGAGCTGCTTTATGGCAGAAAGCGGCACGTGGAAGCCCTGCTCTGGGCTATGGGCATGATCGGGCACCTGCCAGAGCAGATCATCCTGTGTCAGGCGAAACCGCCATTCCCCGGTCGTGCCCGCGGCGCGGCGCGCAAAGAAGATCAGCTTCGCTAAATGGTACAGCGCTGTGAGGATCAGGAAGAGGCCGAAGCCCCCCCACACGCCCCACGTCTCAAGCGCCTCGAAGGACAGGGCCCAGACCGCATCATCGGGCACAAGCCACAGCCCTAGTGCAAGAAAGAGGGCCGCAATCACCGGCACGACAATGATCCGTTCCAGATTACGTCTGGAGACAGATTTGCGGATGTCGAAAATCGGTTTTGCGGTCATGGGCGCCCTGCCCTCTGCTGATTAGCCTTCGATGGCTTCCATCATGTCCACGCGGGTGGCGTGACGTCCACCCTCGAACTCGGCGTCAAGGAAGGCGTCGACGATGTGCAGGGCCAGATCCTGACCCACAACGCGCGCGCCGATGGACAGCATGTTGGCGTTGTTGTGCTCGCGGATCATCCGGGCCGAAAACGCTTCCGAGCAGACGCCGCAACGGATGCCGTCCACGCGGTTGGCGGACATCATAATGCCCTGTCCGGTGCCGCACAGGATAATGCCCAGCGCGCAATCGCCCGACGCCACTTTGCGGGCCGCGGCTTCGCCATGCTTGGGATAGTGGGTGCTTTCCGGGGTCATCGGGCCGATATCGACGGCTTCATAGCCCTTGGCAGCGATGTGGTCAGCGATGGTCTTGCGCAGCTCGATGGCGGCGTGGTCGCTGGAAAGGACGATGCGTTTGTTGGCAGTCATGGGTGCGTTCCCTATCTGTCGCAGTTTGGCTGGGTTCTGGCCCAGTTCTAGCAGACTGGCAACAAAAAAGCCCCACCAGAAGGCGGGGCTTTTGAACTTCGTGTCAGAAAGATCAGAGGATCTGGCTGAGGAACAGCTTGGTGCGTTCCGATTGCGGGTTGTTGAAGAACTCTTCCGGTTCGTTCTGTTCCACAATCTGGCCGGCATCCATGAAGATCACGCGGTTGGCGACCTCTTTCGCGAAGCCCATCTCGTGGGTCACGCACAGCATGGTCATGCCTTCTTCGGCCAGTTCCACCATGGTCTCCAGCACTTCCTTGATCATCTCAGGGTCAAGCGCCGAGGTAGGTTCGTCGAACAGCATAATGCGCGGCATCATGCACAGCGAGCGGGCAATCGCCACACGCTGCTGCTGACCACCCGACAACATGCCCGGATACTTGTGAGCCTGTTCCGGGATCTTCACCTTCTCAAGGAAGTGCATCGCGCGCTCTTCAGCCTCTTTTTTGGGCTCTTTGCGCACCCAGATGGGCGCCAGCGTGCAGTTTTCCAAGATGGTCAGGTGTGGGAAGAGGTTGAAGTGCTGGAACACCATCCCCACTTCCGAGCGCACTTTGTCGACGTTCTTCAGGTCCGAGGTCAGCTCGGTCCCGTCAACGATGATCTGACCTTCCTGGTGCTCTTCCAGACGGTTGATACAACGGATGAGCGTGGATTTACCCGAGCCCGACGGCCCCGCGATAACGATCCGTTCGCCCTGATAGACGGTCAGATCGATGTCGCGCAGCACGTGGAACGAGCCGTACCACTTGTTCATGTTGCGGATTTCAATTGCCACCTCGTCCGAGACGGCCATCTTGCTGCGATCAGCATGGTGATCGAAAGTAATCGAAGACATTTAGTCTCTCCTTTAACGGTGGTCCGTGCGAAGCCGACGCTCCAGCCACTGCGAATATTGTGAAATGCCATAACAGACGACGAAGAACAGGAGCGCGGCAAAGCCCAGAAGCTCCCAATACACGCCGTTCCATTCCTGCGATGCCAGGATCGGGCCGCGGATCATACCGACCAGATCGAACATCGAAATCACCGAAACCAGCGTGGTGTCTTTGAACAGACCCACAGCGACGTTCACGATGCCTGGAATCGAAATCTTCAGTGCCTGAGGCAGGATGATGAAGCGCATGGCCTGTGGGTAGTCCAACCCAAGGCTGTCTGCGGCTTCGTACTGTCCCTTTGGCAGCGCGGCCAAACCGCCCCGGATCACCTCGGCGATATAAGCCGACGAGAATAGGGTGATCATGATGACCACGCGCAGGAACAGGTCCACGGTGGCATCTGGCGGGAAGAAGTAGGCCAACATCACGGATGCCACGAACAGCAGCGTGATCAGCGGAACCCCACGAATAAATTCGATGAAGATCACGCAGACACCTTTGATCAACGGCATCGAGGACTGACGGCCCAGCGCCAATGCGATCCCCAGCGGGATCGACAGCGACACACAGGTCACGCCCAGCATCAGGTTCAGCATGAACCCACCCAGATCGCGCGAAGCAACCGGGGTCAGCAACGGATTTTCGCTGGCCATCATGTCGACCAGATATCCACCGATGAACCACAGGACGAAGGCCGCAGCCACGCCGCCCAGCGCACCCAGTGCAAAGTTCGAGGCGCTGAAGCGTTCAAACACCAGATAGGCGCCCAGAATGCCGACGAATGCCGTCACGGGCACGCCAATCGGACCACCCCAGACCAGCCAGTAGGCAATAAACGGGTAGATCGCGGTGAACAGCAAAAGCTTGCGTGGCAGGTCAAAGAACAGCACCGGAGCTGCCGCGAAGGCCAGCAGGACCAATGCAAGATTGGGGCGCCAGTACAGCTCGGTCGGGTATTTGAACCCATAGATCAGCTGGTTCCAGCGCTCGGTCAGGACCGAGAAGCAGCCACCGACATCGCCTTGCAGGACCTCGCGGCATTCCGACAGGCTGGATGTGGTCCAGACACCGCCAAAGAGCCACGGCAGGACGCCCGCCAGCACCAGATAGATCACATAGAAAGCGGCTATGGTCAGAAGCGCATTTGGCCAAGTCGAGAACAGGTTGGTCCGCAGCCATTTGACGATGCCGACCTCAGTCGCGGGCGGGGCCCGCTCGGGCAGCATTTCAGAGCGTACAAAGGAAAGATCAGCCATATTAACGCTCCTTCAGCTTTACGGATTTGTTGTAGAAGTTCATCCCGACTGAGATGAGCAACGAAATCGTCAGGTAGAAGGCCATCAGAAGCAGCACACACTCGATCGCGCGACCGGTCTGGTTCAGCGTGATGCCGCCCAAGGTGGCCGTCACATCGGCATAGCCAACCGCAATCGCCAAGGACGAGTTCTTGGTGATGTTCAGATAGTGCGAAATCAGCGGCGGAATGATCACCCGCAGTGCCTGAGGCAGAACCACAAGGTTCATCGTACGACGCGGACGTAGGCCAAGGGCCCCTGCTGCTTCGGTCTGGCCTTTGCTGATCGCCTGAATACCTGCGCGGACGTTCTCTGCGATGAATGCGCCGGTGTAGATCGACAGGGCGAACCACAGGGCAATCAGGGCACCACCGACTTTGATGCCGCCTTTGAAGTTAAAGCCCTTCAGCTCTGGGATCTCCCAGGCCAGGCCCATCACCAGCAGCAGCAGACCGACGGGCACAACCCATAGACCCAGCGTGAAATACCAAGTGGTCGGGCGTACACCGGACTGTTCCTGCACGCCGGTCGCCCAATGCGCCACCCGGCGGGTGGCAAACAGGCTACCAGCTAAAACGGCCAGCACCAGCACCCAGTTCAAGAACGGGTTGGCAAAGAACGGCGAGGTAAAGTACGGGCCGGGCGTATACACGCCGCGGTTCGTGAAGGCGAACATATCCAGCAACATCGTGGCTTCGGGCGTGTCCCCCCGGAAAGCGCGCGGTGCGGGCATCACGGCCGTCATGATCGTAAAGATGATGATGATCCAGATCAGCACCGGGATGTTGCGGAAGATCTCGACATAGACGGACATCAGCTTGGAAACCAACCAGTTGTTGGACAAGCGTAAGACGCCGGCGACGACGCCGAAGATGGTGGCCGTTACACAGGCGAGAAACGACACAAGCAGAGTGTTCAGGATCCCGACGATAGCGGCGCGTGAGTGGGACGACTGGCTGTCGTATTCCACAAGGCGCTGACTGATGTCATAGCCCGCCGGATCGCCTAGGAAGCCGAAAGAAATGTTCAGACCGGCAGTCCGCAAGTTCTGGAGAAGGTTGTTGCCGAGGTACCAAATCGCCAGCGCAAGCACGATGGCAGCGATGGCCTGGTAGGTCAGCGAACGATATCTCGTATCGTTGAACAGCATGGATAGCCGGAATTGCCCCCGGTGAGGGTCGGTCATAGATGTCATGTGATACATCCCCGTTGCCCTTGGCGTTTATTCTTGAGGGGCGGCTTGGGCCGCGGTGCCAAGGTGCGTTCAGATGGAAAAAAAAGGGCGTGGAGTATCCACGCCCTTTTCATAAGTGTCTTAGCGGAAGGGCGGAGCGTACAGCAGGCCGCCTTCGGTCCACTGTGCGTTCAGGCCGCGTGCCAGAGCGATCGGCGTATCTTCACCGATGTTCTTAGCAAACAGTTCGCCATAGTTGCCGCCCGCCATGATGGCGCGCTTGGCCCACTCGGCGTCCAGACCCAGCATCTCGCCCAGGGTGCCTTCGGTGCCCAGCAGACGGTTGATTTCCGGGTTTGCACCAGCCGATGCGCCCAGTTCACCGATGTTGGCCGAGGTCACGCCCAGCTCTTCGGCTGCGATCAATGCGTTCAGAGTCCAGCGAACGATGTCACCCCACTCGTTGTCGCCGTGACGGACCAGCGGGCCCAGCGGCTCTTTCGAGATGATCTCGGGCAGCAGAACGTGTGCCGACGGATCTTCAAAGGTCGCGCGCGTTGCGGCCAGACCCGAAGCGTCGGTGGTGTACACGTCACATGCACCTGCCAGATACTGCTGCTGAGCTTCAGCGTTGGTTTCGATCGGAACCGGCTCATAGCTCATGTCGTTGGCACGGAAGAAGTCGGCCAGGTTCAGCTCGGTGGTGGTGCCGGTCTGGATACAAACGGTTGCGCCGTCCAGTTCCTTGGCCGAGGTCGCGCCAAGATCCTTGGCAACCATGAAGCCTTGGCCGTCATAGTAGTTTACACCAACGAATTCGAACTTCAGGTCGACATCGCGCGAGAAGGTCCAGGTGGTGTTACGGGCCAGCATGTCGATCTCACCCGAAGCAAGCGCAGTGAAGCGGGTCTTGCCGGTGGTCGGTACGAATTCAACAGCGTTTGCATCGCCCAGTACGGCGGCAGCGACAGCACGGCATACGCCTACGTCAAAGCCATTCCACTGACCGTTTGCATCCGGAGCAGCAAAGCCAACCAGACCCGTGGTCACGCCACAGTTCAGTTTGCCGCGCTCTTTGATCTGATCAACTGTCGAAGCGTCCTGAGCAACAGCAGCGCTTGCGGCGATGCTGGCAACAGTCAGTGCGCCTAGAAAAGCGGATTTCTTCATATTTACCTCTTCCTGAGTTTGCCCATTTTAGGGCTTTATTAGCGAACGTTAGCGCCCGCAGTGAGTGATGCAGAAGGTTGTTTCCCCTTCAACTGCGTCAGATTTTGAAAGGATTGATCATATTTCGTCAAGGGCAACATCGCGAATAGCGATGCTTAACCTAGGGGAAAGTAAGAATATTAGGCGTACCTAACGCTTTGGTTGCATTAAGTTTCGCCGCCGATTGCTGAAAAAAACCATGCTGCAAGGGCAAAATCCTTGGCTTTCTTTTCAACCATTTCCTGAGCTTCTTCGTCCTTGCCCCACAATTCTTCCTGCCAAAGCTCGTCAAGGCGCGACAATTGCCATGCTGCATCTGCATCCAAACGCCTTTGTGTTATGGCGAAAGCCAAGATCAGCGAGCCGCTCATCGACACGAGATCGTGAAAGGCGGTCAATTGGAACGGTGAAAATTCGTGAACCAAATCCGTCAGTTTCTGAACAGAATGCGCATCCTGCGCCTGATGCATCACGCCCGCGACCGGTTTTAGCCGCACATCGAGAGAATCGACCGCCCAGTCAAGAATCGGATCCCATTTCTCGGCCTGCCGTTCGACCAGTTCCTGCGGCGAGGTGGCGCGGTAACACAGAAGGTCGCTGTCGCCATAGGCTGCCAACATGTCGGCGATGGCGGCGTGTTGCACACGGACTTTGTCGATGGCCGAGTTACACATGCGGGTTACGGGCATGGTGTTGGGGTCGACGGCGTCCTCTTGCGCGTCCCATTCAGCGGCCATTGCCTCGGCCAATGCGCGCGACGGCACAACCAGCGGGGACTTCGCGGGCGTCTTCACCGCGCGCCCATCCAGCAGCACCTGAAAGCCGCCGTCAGCCTCGCCGATCGAGGTTTCTTTCCAGAACCGTTTTGCTGCCCAACCGCTCATGCTGTCCCCCAAAGTTTGTCCAGCGCTGCGGGCAAATCCGCAAACGCATCAATCAGAATGTCCGCACCGGCCGCGATCAGCCGTTCGCGCGGGTGATAGCCCCAGGTCACGCCAATGGTACGAAATCCTGCCGCCTTGCCCATTTCCATATCAAAGCTCGTATCGCCAATCATCACCGCCTGCGCGGCCTCGGCCCCGGTCTCGGACAGGGCGCGCTTTAGCATCGAGGGGTGTGGCTTCGATGGGTGATCGTCCGCCGTCTGGTGCGTCACGAAAAACTTGCGCAGATCATGCGCGTCATAGGCGTGATCCAATCCGCGCCGCGCCTTGCCGGTGGCAACCCCCAACAACACCTCATCACGCGGGTGCAGCGCCTCAAGCGCTTCGCGGGCACCAGGATACATCGGCGCTGCGGCCTCGCCCCCTTTTTCGGCGCGCAGCTTGATGAACATATCTTTGTACTGTTGCGCCGCGATATCGACGTCACGCTCGGACATGTCAGGCACCAGCCGCGCAATGGCGTCGTGCAGGGACAGCCCAACAATCGAGAGCACCTCATCGCGGGTCGGCAGCGCCACACCCATTTCACCAAAGGCACGGTTCATCGCCTCGACAATGAAATCCTGACTGTCGATCAGCGTCCCGTCGACATCAAACACGGCAAGCTTCAGGGTGGTCATTCAGAGCGCCTCGAACGGGTCATCGGCAGCCAGATCAGGCGTCCAGCCAAAGGTCTCAAACGTGTCTGCCATGTGGGGCGGCAGATCGGCAGTTACGGTGATCGGCTTCTTCGTCACCGGATGCTCGAAGGTCATCGAGCGGGCGTGCAGGTGCAGCTTGCGGGAAATCTCTCCGCCAATCATTGCGCCCCAACCGTCGCCCATATTGTCCTGAGACGAGCCGCCATACTTGCCGTCGCCAATAATCGGGTGGCCGATCTCGGCCATATGCGCGCGCAGCTGGTGGGTGCGGCCAGTAATCGGCTCCATCGCGACCCACGAGGCACGGCCCGCCACACGGTAAAGCGTGGCATAGAGCGTATGCGCCCGCTTGGCATCAGGATATTCATGCATGGCGCGGGGATGCACACAGATCATCTTTTCACCCGCGCCGCGCCCGCCACCGGGGGCTTTGAACAGCCCGTAACGGATCTCGCCCAGATAGGGTGTCGGCACACCGGCCACCACGGCCCAATAGATCTTGCGGGTTTCCTTGTGACGGATCGCGGCGGTCAGGGCCGAGGCCACGGCCTGCGTGCGTGCCAGCAGCAATACACCAGACGTATCCTTGTCCAGACGGTGCACAAGACGAGGTTTTTCCTCGCGGTCATATTTCAGCGCCTCGGCCAGACCGTCCACGTGCTTCAGCTGCTTCGAGCCACCCTGCGTCGGCAGACCCGCCGGTTTGTTCAGGGCAATCACGTGGTCATCTTGGTAGATGACGCAGGATTGGATCATCTTGGCATCAGCAGCCGACACGCGCGACTTGGGCTTGGGCGCAGGGCGCCCCCCTTCCGGCACGGGCAGAGGCGGCACGCGCACTTCGTCCCCCGGCCCTACACGGGTCGAGGTTTTGGCTTTCGCACCGTTCACCCGGAACTCGCCCTTGCGGCAGCCCTTCTCGATCCGGCCCTGTCCGACATGCGGGAAGGTGCGTTTCACCCAGCGATCCAGCCGCTGCTCGGCCTCGTCCGGGCCAAGGGTAATTCGTTGAACGCTCATGCCAATACCATTCGGGTCAACCACAGACCCGCCACCAATGCGGCAATCGAAATCAGGACAGATCCAAGGATATAGCCGATGGCCGCGGCGCTCTGGCCACGCTCGAACAGGGTCACTGCATCCAAGGAAAAGGCCGAGAAGGTCGTGAACCCGCCCAGCACTCCGGTCATCAAGAAAGGCGCTGCCGCTTGCCCGCCTTTCTTGGCCAGAATGACAACCAATGCGCCCATCAGGAACGAGCCGACCACGTTTACCACCATGGTCCCGGCCGGAAAACCGTGGCCCAACAGGCGGGTGACCGTGGTGCCGGTCAGATAGCGGGCCGAGGCGCCAAGCGCGCCGCCCAAGGCAACTTGCAAAAGGGGTGTCATCATGGCGTCTGACTGAGGCCAAGCGCCTTTATTGTCAAGCGTCGGGATGGTCCTTGCGCACGTCTTTCCACCCGGTGACCATCGGTTTCACAAGGTTTTCGCGCTTCCAGAAGCGGTAAAACAGGATTGCGCCCAGATGCAGCATGACCAGCGCCAGCAGCAGAAGCGACAGGCGATAGTGCAGCCCAGCAGCTGCCCGCGCGGTGTCATAGCTGACCCAGTCGACCAGCGGGCCCGTGTTGATAAAGTCATCCGCGTCGATGAACAGACCTGTCCCGACCTGAAGGATCAGAACGCCAAGCAACGCAAAGACCGACAGAGCGCCCACCGGGTTATGACCGGGCCAATAGCTGGGGCGGCGTTTGGGCAAGGTGGCCACATAGGCCAGCGTCTTTTTCGGGCCGAACAGGAAATGGCTGAACCGCGCGGGGCGCGAACCAACAAAGCCCCAGAGGATGCGGAAGGCCAGAAGGCCAATCACCGCATAGCCCACATAAAAATGCAGGGTCATGATGTTGGGCCCAAACCGGCCCAGCATCCAACCAGTCACGACACAGATAACCAGCGTCCAGTGGAACAGGCGCAGGGCCGGATCCCACAGCTTGACGCGTTCGACGTTTTCGGGACGCTGATCATCCATGTCGGTCACTTTCGCTTACTTGGCGCGGTAGTCGTCGTGGCAAGCTTTGCATGTGCCGCCCAGCGGGCCAAGGGCCGCAACCATTTGGTCCTCGCCTGCGCCAGCAACCGCCTGCATCCCCTTTACCGCCTCAACAAAGGCGGCGCCTTTTTCCTGCACTCCGGGGAAGTCTTCCCAAATCGCGGGCAGCGCGCGCGTCTTGTCCGAATCCGCGCTCGAGGTGCCGGGCATATACAGGTGGCCCACGTTGTACATGGTCAGCGTGCCCATGTTGTCTGCTGCGGTTTGCGCGGCGGCGGCGTCATATTCAATCTGGCCTTTGGCCATGCCAGCAAGAACGCCCATGTTGGCCCCAAGAAGTTTGTAAAAGCCCTGACGTGCCTCGATCGTGTCCAAAACCGGGTCAGCAGCAAACGCTGCGGCGGGAATGGCAAGGGCGGCGGCGAAAATGGCGAGACGCATAAAATTTCTCCTTTGAATGCGCAGTCGAAGTGGGGTGATCGTGATACGGATCACGCCCAGTTTTCTGTAGATTCTATCGACAAGAGAATAAATTGTCACAGCCGCTTTCTGCGCAGTTTTGCAAAGTAGTCTGTGCGTTTTTTCAGCTCTCGCTCGAAGCCGCGTTCGACCGGCACGTAATAAACGCCGCGTTTCATGTCGTCGGGGAAGTAATTCTGGCCCGAGAACCCGTCTGGCGCGTCGTGGTCATAGGCGTAGCCTTCGCCATAGCCTTGTTCTTCCATCAAACGCGTGGGGGCGTTCAGGATATGCTTAGGCGGCGGGGCAGATCCGGTCTTTTTCGCCGCCTGCATCGCTGCCTTGAAGGCCACGTAGTTGGCGTTGGATTTCGGGGCGAGCGCCAGATAGATCACCGCCTGCGACAGGGCAAGCTCGCCTTCTGGGCTGCCGAGACGTTCATAGGTCTCCCACGCATCCAGACACACCCTCTGCGCTTGCGGATCGCCAAGCCCGATGTCTTCGACCGCCATGCGGGTCAGGCGGCGGGCCAGAAAACGGGGATCCTCGCCGCCGTTCAGCATCCGGGCGAACCAATAGAGCGCCGCGTCTGGATCCGAGCCGCGCACAGATTTGTGCAGGGCGGAGATCAGATTGTAATGCTCGTCGCCGGATTTGTCATAGACAGCAGCACGTTTCATCAGGCGCGAGGACAGCCCGTCGACGTCCAACTTGCCCTCGACCTTCCATGCCGTGACCTGTTCCACCAAATTCAGCAGCGCACGCCCGTCGCCATCGGCCATCTCGAGCAGGGCTTCGCGAGCCTCACCGGTCAGAGGCAGAGCCTTGCCCAATTCCTGCTCGGCGCGCTGCACCAACCGTTCCAGATCCGCCAATGACAGGCGCGTCAGCACCAGCACCTGAGAGCGTGACAGCACAGCGGCGTTCAGCTCGAACGAGGGGTTCTCGGTCGTGGCGCCCACCAGCAGGATCGTGCCGTCTTCCATATAGGGCAGGAACCCGTCTTGCTGGGCTTTATTGAAGCGGTGGATCTCGTCCACGAATAGAAGCGTCCCCTGCCCGTTTGCGCGGCGATGCTTGGCCGCTTCGAAGACTTTGCGCAGCTCTGGCACACCCGAGAAAATCGCGCTGATCTGGACGAAATGCAGGTCCGTCTCACGCGCCAGAAGGCGGGCAATGGTGGTTTTGCCCACGCCGGGCGGTCCCCACAAGATCAGCGACCCCAGACTGCCCGCCGCCAGCATCGTGCCCAACGGAGCCTCGGGGCCAAGCACTTGTTCCTGTCCGATTACCTCGGACAGGGATTGTGGACGCAGCCGATCCGCCAAGGGGCGCGGCGCGTCTTGACCGCGATCCGGGCGGTCGGTGGAACTGTCGAACAGGTCTGCCATGGGCTGAAACTATGCGCCCAATCAGGCGGGGAAAAGAAGAAAACGTCCTGCGTTAGAGAAGACGGTTTTCCTGCGCACGCTGAAGTGCTTCCGAGGTCGTACGTGCCGACAGACGATCCCGCGCGCTGCGTAGCCGGGCCTTAAGCGCGCTTTCGGAGATCCCCAGTCGCGCTGCGGCCTCGGCGTAGCGGAACCCCTTGGACACCAACTGCAGCGCCTCGCGCTGTGCCTGGGTCAAACTTTCTGGCGGCTGCGTGTTGTTGTGAAGCTCAGTCACCAATTCGAGCAGTTGCTGGACTTCATCATCCGTGTACTCACGATCTGATCGGGAAAATCCACAGATACTGCGAGAGGTGATCGGACCGATCGAAATCGCAACGCCGTATTTGGCCCCGTATTCTGCCGCCTGATCAAGAACATGATGCGGATCCGGGCAGGCAATCTCACTCCAGCGAATCGCGCCTTCGTTTTGGACGCCCCAAAAGACCAACGGGTCGACCATCATATAGCCTTCGTCGACGTATTTCGCCGACCATTCCGGGTCGTATGTGCGCAGCAGCATATAGGGCGTGGCGTTCCGAATATGCAGCCCCAATCCATAACCGGACGGCGCGAGCTTATCGAACTGTGACAAACTTGCGCTGAGCTCGGTCTTTCGCTGCATGTTTGATTTGGCCGCCCTTGGTATTATTTTGGAAATCAACGCTTTGATCAAAACTATCTATTTAGACATAGTCGCGAAGAGTCAAACAACCGAAGCGTGCAATTTGGCGCCAGTACAAGCGATGCGCCAATGCACCTATCCCTTCGGATAAAAACAAAAAACCCCGCACAAGGCGGGGTTTTTCAAGTCGGCTAAAACCGGCTTTATTCTTCGGCGTCTGCCACAGCTTCTTCTGCTTCCAGACGGGCGCGGTCAGCAGCGCCTTTGGCGTCGACGTCACGATCAACGAATTCGATGATCGCCATCGGAGCCATGTCACCATAGCGGAAGCCAGCTTTCAGAACGCGGACGTAACCACCCTGACGTTCAGCATAGCGCGGGCCCAGAACGTCGAACAGTTTTGCAACCAGAGCTTCCTGCTTCAGACGGGCCGAAGCCTGACGACGGGCGTGCAGGTCACCACGTTTGGCCAGCGTGATCATCTTTTCGATAATCGGGCGCAGTTCTTTGGCCTTCGGCAGGGTGGTTTTGATCTGTTCGTGCTCGATCAGCGAGCCAGCCATGTTAGCGAACATGGCTTTACGGTGTTCATGGGTGCGGTTCAGGCGGCGGTAACCACGAGCGTGACGCATTTTCTTAATCCTTCATTTGGTGCTCTTGATTGAGCGATACTTTGTCTGTGAACCGATGCGTGTCGGTCCCTCTCCTTGGGGCAGGATTGCCCAGATGTTCCCCACCAGCGTGGGCATTTCGGGGGCCGCTCTACGCCGCCCCCGGAAACTTGTCAAATCAGAACTGGTCTTCGAATTTCTTCGCCAGCTCTTCGATGTTCTCAGGCGGCCATTCCTCGACATCCATGCCAAGGTGCAGACCCATGCCCGAAAGCACTTCTTTGATCTCGTTCAGCGACTTGCGGCCGAAGTTCGGAGTGCGCAGCATCTCGGCTTCGGTTTTCTGGATCAGATCGCCAATGTAAACGATGTTGTCGTTCTTCAGGCAGTTTGCCGAGCGAACCGACAGTTCCAGCTCGTCCACTTTCTTCAGCAGAAGCGGGTTGAACTCGAGACCATCGTCTTCGTCCTGACGGCCAGCAGCTTCCGGCTCGTCGAAGTTTACGAAGATCGACAGCTGGTCCTGCAGGATGCGCGCAGCGAAAGCCACAGCATCTTCCGGGGTCACCGAGCCATCGGTTTCCAGCTTCAGGGTCAGCTTGTCATAGTCCAGAACCTGACCTTCGCGGGTCGGCTGCACGTCATACGACACTTTCTTGACCGGCGAATAGATCGCGTCCACCGGGATCAGGCCGATCGGCGCATCTTCCGGCTTGTTCTTGTCAGCGGCAACATAGCCTTTGCCAGTGTTGACGGTCAGTTCCATGAACAGGTCCGCGCCGTCATCCAGGTGACAGATCACGTGATCTTTGTTCAGGATCTCGATGCCAGCCGATTCCGAGATCGCACCAGCGGTCACAACCATCGGGCCTTTGGCCGAAATCGACAGGCGCTTGGGGCCTTCGACTTCCATGTTGATCGCAACACCTTTGAGGTTCAGAACGATGTCGGTGACGTCTTCGCGTACACCCGCAACCGAGCTGAACTCGTGCAGAACGTTGTCGATTTGAACCGACGTGATAGCGGCACCTTGCAGCGAGCTCATCAGCACGCGGCGCAGGGCGTTGCCCAGGGTCAGACCAAAGCCACGCTCCAGCGGTTCTGCAACAACGGTTGCCTGACGTGCAGGGTCATTGCCCGGCTTTACGTCCAGCTGTGTCGGCTTGATCAATTCTGCCCAGTTCTTGTGGATCATGCGTCCCTCCATTCTTGTCCTGTCCCCATGTCCAAAGGGCAGGACGCCCGAGGTTAAAATGACGGAAACCGGGCCACGCATTCACACGCGGCCCGGCGGTAAAATAGTGCTTATACGCGGCGGCGCTTCGGCGGGCGGCAGCCGTTGTGTGCGATCGGGGTTACATCACGGATCGAGGTGATGTTGAAACCGATAGCGGCCAGTGCACGCAGAGCCGATTCACGACCCGAACCGGGGCCCTGAACTTCAACTTCCAGCGTCTTAACACCGTGTTCCTGGGCTTTCTTGCCAGCGTCTTCTGCAGCCATCTGAGCAGCATACGGGGTCGACTTGCGCGAGCCTTTGAAACCCATGGTGCCAGCCGACGACCACGAGATGGCGTTGCCTTGCACGTCCGAGATCAGGATCTTGGTGTTGTTGAACGACGAGTTAACGTGAGCAACACCGGATGCGATGTTCTTACGCTCTTTACGCTTCATGCGGGTCTTATCACGAGCCATTGGTCAAACCCTCCCTTATTTCTTCTTACCAGCAATGGCCTTTGCAGGGCCTTTGCGAGTACGTGCGTTGGTCGAGGTACGCTGACCACGAACGGGGAGGTTACGACGGTGGCGCAGACCACGGTAGCAGCCCAGATCCATCAGACGTTTGATGTTCATCTGAACTTCACGGCGCAGGTCACCTTCAACGGTGTAGGTTGCGTCGATGTGCTCGCGAATTGCCAGAACTTCAGCGTCCGACAGTTCGTTCACGCGACGGGTTACGTCGATGTTCACAGCTTCGCAGATAGCAGCAGCCGAAGTATGGCCGATACCGGTAATGTAGGTCAGGGCGATCGGGACCCGTTTATGGGTCGGGATGTTTACGCCAGCAATACGTGCCACGTAGTCTTTCCTTTTCGTTGCGGTTCCGTAGCTCCGGAACCTTTTTTCACAACGTAAGCCCGCCGGATCATTCCTAGCGGGCCGCGCTGAATTCTCTGGTCTAGTGTGCGTTCGGGAGCGCCCCTACAAACACACCGATTCCCGTAAGGGATGGGGTGAGTTACTCGGGATTGAGCGCCTCGTCAACCCATCATGGCACCAAGCCTTTTGCACACCCCAGCCCGGCCCCCAAAAACCAAAGCGCCGCGATCAAACCGCGGCGCTTGGCAATTCATCCTTGGCGTCTGGATCAGGCGCCCAGAACCTCGGCGATTTCGCCCTGTACTTCGTCAATGGTGCCCAGACCGTTGACCGATTTCAGGTCGCCCTTGGCCCAGTAATAGCCAATCAGCGGCGAGGTCTTTTTGTAGTATTCCATCAGACGGATCTTCAGGCTTTCTTCGTTGTCGTCGGCACGCACAGGCTGACCTGCTTTGCGGGCTTCCTCGGCGCGGCCGACGATACGGCCAACCAGCACCTCGTCATCCACGCGCATTTCGACAACAGCGTCCAGCGTCTGATTGTGCTTCTCAAGCAGCGCACCCAAGGCGTCGGCCTGCGGCAGCGTGCGGGGGAAGCCGTCAAAGATGAAGCCGCCTCCGGTGTCGCCTTCCAGCTTCTCCTCGATCAGGCCGATGACGATCTCGTCCGTGACCAGCTCGCCCGCGTCCATGATGGCGGCAACTTTCTTTCCCATCTCAGTGCCCGAAGCTTTGGCTTCCCGCAGCATGTCACCGGTCGACAGCTGGATCATGCCACGCTCTTCCACCAGCTTGGCGGCTTGGGTTCCTTTGCCGGCGCCCGGCGGTCCAAGAAGAATAATGTTCATCGACGTGCAGGCCCCTTCTTGCCACGTTTCTTGCCGCGCAGCTGCGACTTTTCAATCAGGCCCTCATACTGGTGGGCCAGAAGATGCGACTGCACTTGCTGGATGGTGTCCATGGTCACGGACACAACAATCAGAACCGAGGTGCCGCCGAAATAGAACGGAATGGCCAGCTGGCTGCGCAGGATTTCCGGCATCAAGCACACGGCGGCCAGATAGATCGAGCCAAGCGTCAGCAGGCGGGTCACAACATAGTCCAGATACTCGGCAGTTTTCTTGCCGGGGCGAATGCCGGGCACGAAACCGTTCTGGTTCTTCAGGTTGTCGGCAACCTCGTCCGTCTTGAACGCAACTTCCTTGGTGTAGAAGAAGGTGAAGAACATGATCATCGCTGTGAAGAACAGCAAGTACAGAGGCTGACCGGGGCCGAAATAGGCCAGGATGGTCGACATGATCGGACCGGATTGACCGGACGAGAAGGTCGAGATCGTTGTCGGCAGCAAAAGAAGCGCCGAGGCGAAGATCGCCGGGATAACGCCTGCCGGGTTTACCTTGATCGGCAGGTGGGACGAGCCACCGTCATACATCTTCATGCCAACCTGACGGCGTGGGTACTGGATGTGCACTTTGCGCAGCGCACGCTCCATGAACACGACGAAGGCAATCACGGCGACCATCATCACAATCACACCGATGATCACGGCGGGGCTGATGGCACCCGAACGGCCCGAGGCCAGGAATTGCGCCAGAGCGGCGGGGATCTCGGCCACGATGCCGACGAAGATGATCAGCGAGATACCGTTGCCGATGCCGCGTGCGGTGATTTGTTCACCCAGCCACATCAGGAACATGGTGCCGCCAACCAGCGTAATCACGCAGGCTGCGATGAAGAACGAACCTGGGTTGGTGACCAGATCACCAGCTTGCAGCGAGTTTGCCAGTGCGAAGGCCTGACCCGTGGCCAGCAGAACGGTGCCATAGCGGGTGTATTGGTTGATCTTCTTGCGGCCTTGCTCGCCCTCTTTCTTCAGCTGCTTCAGCGGCTCCCACATGGAAGACAGAAGCTGCACGATGATCGAAGCCGAGATGTACGGCATGATTCCAAGGGCAAAGACACCCATGCGGCTCAGAGCGCCACCGGTGAACATACCCAGCACGCCAGCAATGCCGGATTGTGCCTGGTCCATGAACTCGCGCAGGGCGTTCGCGTCAATCCCCGGAACGGGAATATACGTGCCAATGCGATAGATGATCAGAAGCCCGATCGTGAAGAAGATGCGCTGTCGAAGCTCGGTCGCCTTGCCGAAGGCGCTCCAGCTCATGTTCGACGCCATTTGTTCTGCTGCAGATGCCATAAGGCCCCCTTGGATCAAGTAAAACGCCGCCGGACCGTTCCCGGCTCCGGCGGCGCTTGAAAACGTGATTAGACATGTAAGGGGCTGGCGCGCCCCTCACAAGGTCTTATTCAGCCGCAGCCGGAGCAGCCACGGTCAATTTACCGCCAGCTTTCTCAACAGCTTCAACAGCCGACTTCGACGCACCGGTCACGGTGATGTTGGCTTTGGCGGTCAGTTCGCCTTTGGCCAGAACACGAACACCGTCCAGCTTGCGGCGAACCAGACCCGAAGCAACCAGGGTGTCCTCGGTGATGTCACCAGCGTCCAGTTTCTTCTCGTCGATGAACTTCTGGATCAGACCCAGGTTGATCACAGCGAACTTCTTGCGGTTCGGCTTGTTGAAGCCACGCTTGGGAAGACGCTGGTAGAGGGGCATTTGGCCGCCTTCGTAACCGTTGATGGCTACACCCGAACGCGACTTCTGACCTTTGATACCACGGCCACCGGTTTTACCAGTGCCCGAACCGGGACCACGACCAACACGTTTGCGGGGTTTGGTTGCGCCAGGATTGTCGCGCAGTTCATGCAATTTCATATCGCTTCTCCTTTGCCGGAACTGACCCCAGAAGCGATACGGGGCCAAACACGGCTTTTCTTGATTTTGATTCTGCAGCCCATAAGGCCACCGGGGGCGTATAGACGAGCCTTCGGCGCGACGCAAGCCTTCGGACAAAAGCAACGCAGCATTTGTGGCCTCTACATGCCCCTAGCGTCAGGACGTCGCCGAAGATCAACTGCCCTCCAGCGCTAACCTTGCCTGTCTAGCCGCAGTGTATTCCGCCCGTATCGCGTCTACCGAGTAGTAATCCCGTAGAAGCACATAGTCGTCTTCATAGTATTTCAGGATGTGCTCGAACGCCTCTTCAGACAGATCCGCAAGCCCAACCGACGGACCTCCGGTCTGTTCGTGCGGCATGTCCAAATCACGCCCGACCATTTTCGAGACATCCTTGGCCACCTGCGCAATCTCTTCTATCGGATAGACCCGGTCCAAGAATGACAGATCGTTGTTCAGGAACCGCGATTGAGGCGTCACATGATGCTCCATCACCAAGCTCTGATCGGCAAAGAACTCCAGCCTTAAGGCGAACTCGTTGATGCCCGGCACGCGATGGATGATGTTTGTATCGACCAAGGGCTTCAAATCGCCATGGTGCAAAACGCGATTGCGAAAGCAGGACACGAACCGCTTCACAGGATCACGAACCACCGTAAACTTGTAGTAGTCCTGTAGATGATCGATCGTGTCCGCGTGCTGGGCCGCCCTGAAATGCCGGTGAATGTCCTTCGGACGTGGCTCATCCGGCCGCTCGGCCAAAAACAGAAGATTTCCAACCGAGGTACACCCGCATTTGGGGATGTTGAAATACGCGATCTTCGCGGAGTCTGATGTCATCGCAGGCCAGCTTCTCAGACCAAGGCGGCGAAACACATAGGCGGGCAGGATCTTGCGGCCATCAACCGGGTCTATAGCGTCATAGTAGGCTTGATAATGCGTCCGCGCCGTAGCGCTGTTTCCTTTGGCCCACTCGGCATTCGCATTGATCAGGTCCGGTGAATAACCTTTCGCGCTTGAAAGCTTGGGCACAGCAAAAGGTCGGATCGCTTTGGTCTTATAGCTGTGCGGCATGGACAAAGCCGCCGCGACCTCGTCCCGTGTAGTCTTGGCACCAACAAATGACATCATGCTCCAGAATGCGTCGGTCTGGTTGACGACATCCGCATAGGACACATGCACTGCGTCATCCGAGTGACTGCTGGCGTAGTCCTCTAAGAAACGACTAAAGGCCTGCAGATTTGTCACGACTTTGGTTTTATCTTCCTCAGCCCACCACGCGCTACTCGATGTTGCCTCCGGATCGCGTGTCAGCATGATAAATTTGCAGGGCTTCAAGGCTTTCAACAAAAAATCCAGATACCGCGTTAACGCATCGGGATCTTCCAGAAAAACGTCCAGATAGCGCACCTCTTTGAACCCGACAACACGGGCCTCCGCTGGCGCGGTCTCGGTCAAAAACGACCGCATCCGGCGACGGACCTGCGCGTTGATCTTCTGCACGTCCAGATTCTTATACCCAAACCAAGGAGAGGTCTCGGGCGGAACGTGGTGGCCAAGCTTCTGGTGCTTCTTGATTTTGCGCGCTGCCGCCAGCTCTTGATACTGGTGATACAGCATGTTGGCGTTTTCACCGTGAATGTGCCAACCGGGCGCACGATTCAGAATGCCTTGCAACAATGTCGATCCGCTGCGCCCATGGGTCACCACCAAAACAAAGCCCTTGCCGTCGGGCCGCTTTCGTTTCTGCCCCATCTTTTTGATAAGCTCGATCACCGGCATCACTCCCACATTTCACAGCTTAACCGTTACACTAGTTACGCGTCTGCCACTGACGTTGGACCTACTCATTGCACCTTGCACGCCTTGGCAAGGCGCGGGCGCACATGTCCTGGTAATTGGCCAAAGGAAAATGATTTTCTTGTCGTGCTGTTACGCAACCCGTTTCAACCTGAGCACGCATAGACGAGC
Source organism: Aliiroseovarius marinus (assembly GCF_004360145.1). GTDB lineage: Bacteria > Pseudomonadota > Alphaproteobacteria > Rhodobacterales > Rhodobacteraceae > Aliiroseovarius > Aliiroseovarius marinus. The sequence goes on from NZ_ML178712.1 coordinate 197,272, forward strand.
CCACGGCACCAAGCAAGGCTTCACGCCTTGGTGCGCGCAATAAGGCCGACCGCGATACCACCCAGCACAAGGACCGAGGCCGTGACTTCACGCACACCAACGGTTTCGCCCAGCAGGACAACCCCTGCCCCCATGGCGATGACCGGGACCGAAAGTTGCACCAGCGCGCCGGTGCTGGCGCCCAGCTGCGGAAGCACGCGATACCAGAGCGCATAGCCAAGGCCCGATGTGATGGCGCCCGAGGTGACGGCCAGCATGACGCCGGGAGCGGACAGCGCTTCGCCCAAGATGAACGGCAGCGTGACGAGCAGCACGATGGGCGTGGCATAGATGAAATTCCACCCGGTGGCTTGAAGCGGCACGACTGCGCGACGACCAATCAGGGAATAGACGCCCCAACCGATTGCGGCTGCGGTCATCAGGATCAAGGGAAGCGTGGGGAGCTGAACGCTCTCAGACGGCCAAACCAGATAGGCAAGACCGAGCATCGACACCGCCATGCCGCCCCACCGCAGCGCCGGAATCCGATCCCCCGCCCGAACCGCACCCGCAAACATCGTGACCTGCACGATGGCGAACAGCACAAGCGCACCCAGCCCTGCATCCAGCGCGACATAGGCAAAAGAAAAGCCCAGAAGATAGGTGGCGAGCGCCCCGGCCGAGGTCCAATCCGGCGCCGGGCGCTTGGGAACAGCCTTCTGCCCCAACACCATCAACACCCACAACATCACCGCACCCGAGATCACGCGGATTGCGGCAATGCCCGCCGGCCCGATGGCACCCTCGGCCAACCCCGCCCGGTTAAGCAGAGAGTTCGCCGCGAAGGCGGTCATGGTGAGGAGGGTGAGGAGGAAGAGGCGCATTGGTGACCCCGAGATTGTATTGATACCAGTTAGCAGGCTTTCCACTGTGATGCATCTCATAACTTGGTGTAATACGTCTTGGCGGGCCAAGTGAATGCTCACGCGAGTTGGCTTTCTATCTTTCCCGCCACACGCGCCAAGAAAGCAGAGCGCCACCCTTTCCCGGTTTTCGCGAGAAGACCGAGGCGATCTCGAGTAGCTTTGAGCCTTGGTGTTATCCTTGAAGTAACAGCGGCTTTATGTGTCCGTCGTCGTTCGCTACGATGTATAGATCGGACTAGTAGCTAAGGTAGTGCAGGCTTTCCGGCAGCACTTTGTACCAATCATCCGGATTTGGTTTTTCTAACGGTATGCCTCTACGGGTCAGAGCCGTTGTCGCAGAGCTTCGTATCTCGTTCCAAAAATCCGATGACATCAGTGCTTCTTGCGCCCATACAAAGTCAGGTGCTTCATCTAGGGCCCGGTCAATTTCTATGATGTCGGCCCCTATACCATCCAGAAGTTCAACATCACTACCTTGGTCCCAGTTCTTGAATACGACATCCCAGTAGTAGGCCAACCCTGAAGCGACATCATCGCAATCGTATTTATAGTCCCTGACTTGTTCGAGCGCCGGACGAGCAAATAATTGCAACATATAGATCTGATGAGGTTTTAGGCTACAACTAGTCATCTTAGTCACTATCCGATTGGGAGCCTGTCCAGATGTACGAAGATGGGATTCTCGCCGGGGCGGGCTCAGCTCTTTCTGCGGTGATCCTGCGCGGTTTCAGCCTAGCGGTCAATGCGCGCCCCTCGAACGCCAAACGCCGGCAGCTTATTCAGCTACCGGCGTTAGGTTTTTGTTTCATCGTTTTGAGAGATTACTTTGGTTCTTTATTAGGTTTGGCGGTGACCTACTCTCCCACGCCTTAAGACGCAGTACCATCGGCGCAACCGTGCTTAACGGCCGAGTTCGGGAAGGGATCGGGTGTTTCACTGGCGCTGTGACCACCAAACCGAATAAAGAACCAATTCCAAGTTTGTACACTGTGTGATGTATGCTTTTGATTTTCCGTAGAACTGTCTTCTACTGGATCAAATCAAGCCTATCGGACCATTAGTACCAGTCAGCTGAACGTGTTACCACGCTTACACCTCTGGCCTATCGACGAGGTAGTCTTCCTCGGTCCTCAGGGATACCTTGTTTTGAGGGGGGCTTCCCGCTTAGATGCCTTCAGCGGTTATCCTGTCCGTTCATAGCTACCCAGCACTACCGTTGGCACGATAACTGGTCCACCAGTGGAACGTTCACCCCGGTCCTCTCGTACTAGGGGCAACTCCTCTCAAGTATCCTACACCCACGGCAGATAGGGACCGAACTGTCTCACGACGTTCTAAACCCAGCTCACGTACCTCTTTAAACGGCGAACAGCCGTACCCTTGGGACCTGCTCCAGCCCCAGGATGAGATGAGCCGACATCGAGGTGCCAAACACTGCCGTCGATATGGACTCTTGGGCAGTATCAGCCTGTTATCCCCGGCGTACCTTTTATCCGTTGAGCGATGGCCCTTCCACTCGGGACCACCGGATCACTATGGCCGTCTTTCGACTCTGCTCGACTTGTCAGTCTCGCAGTCAGGCTGGCTTCTGCCATTGCACTCAACGAGCGATTTCCGACCGCTCTGAGCCAACCTTCGCGCGCCTCCGTTACTCTTTAGGAGGCGACCGCCCCAGTCAAACTACCCGCCACACAGGGTCCCGGATCCGGATAACGGACCGCGGTTAGACATCAAGCAGAACAAGGGTGGTATCTCAAGGGAGGCTCCACCGGAACTGGCGTTCCGGTTTCAAAGCCCACCACCTATCCTGCACATGTTGTGCCTGATGCCAGTGTGAAGCTGTAGTAAAGGTGCACGGGGTCTTTCCGTCTAACCGCGGGAAGCCTGCATCTTGACAGGCAATTCAATTTCGCTGAGTCGATGTTGGAGACAGCGGGGAAGTCGTTACGCCATTCGTGCAGGTCGGAACTTACCCGACAAGGAATTTCGCTACCTTAGGACCGTTATAGTTACGGCCGCCGTTTACCTGGGCTTCAATTCGGAGCTTGCACTCCTCCTTTTAACCTTCAGGCACCGGGCAGGCGTCAGACCCTATACGTCGTCTTGCGACTTCGCAGAGCCCTGTGTTTTTAGTAAACAGTCGCCACCCCCTGGTTTGTGCCCCCAGTCAATACTTGCGTAGAAACTGGGCCTCCTTCTCGCGAACTTACGGAGGTATTTTGCCGAGTTCCTTCAACATCGTTCTCTCAAGCGCCTTGGTATACTCTACCTATCCACCTGTGTCGGTTTAGGGTACGGTCTCATGAAGGGCTATTTCCAGGAACCGATTAGCAGCCCACCCAATCCGATAAGGGTGAACTACAGTCACGATCCGTCACATCCTTCTGGCCCAGGAATATTAACCTGGTTCCCATCGGCTACGCCTTTCGGCCTCGCCTTAGGGGCCGGCTTACCCTGCTCAGATTAGCTTTAAGCAGGAACCCTTGGATTTTCGGCGAGGGGGTCTCTCACCCCCTTTGTCGCTACTCATGTCATCATTCTCACTAGTGATCTCTCCACCGGATCCCTCACAGGCCGGCTTCATCGAAAGCTCCGATCCTCAAATGCATCCGAAGATGCTAATGAGGAATGGAACTATGTCACACTACGCTCCGCTACCACGTACGATAAATCGCACATCCTAAGCTTCGGCTCATGGCTTGAGCCCCGGTACATCTTCGCCGCAAGACAACTTATTTAGACCAGTGAGCTGTTACGCTATCTTTAAAGGATGGCTGCTTCTAAGCCAACCTCCTGGTTGTTTTGGTCGTCTCACCTGCTTTCCCACTTAGCCATGAATTAGGGGCCTTAGCTGTAGGTCAGGGTTGTTTCCCTCTCCACAACGGACGTTAGCATCCGCTGTGTGTCTGCCATATAGTACTTCCCGGTATTCGGAGTTTGATTAGGATCAGTAAGGCTGTGGGCCCCCATTACCCATTCAGTGCTCTACCCCCGGGAGTATTCGTATGACGCTCTACCTAAATAGATTTCGCGGAGAACCAGCTATCTCCGAGTTTGATTGGCCTTTCACCCCTAGGCACAGCTCATCCCGATCTTTTTCAACAGATGTGGGTTCGGTCCTCCAGTGCGTGTTACCGCACCTTCAACCTGGCCATGCCTAGATCACTCGGTTTCGGGTCTGATCCATCTAACTCATTCGCCCTATTAAGACTCGCTTTCGCTGCGCCTACACCTAACGGCTTAAGCTTGCTAGATAGACCAAGTCGATGACCCATTATACAAAAGGTACGCCGTCAGCTCTCAAGGAGCCTCCGACTGATTGTAGGCGTTCGGTTTCAGGTACTGTTTCACTCCCCTCGTCGGGGTGCTTTTCACCTTTCCCTCACGGTACTGGTTCGCTATCGGTCAGTAAGGAGTACTTAGCCTTCGAAGGTGGTCCTCCGATCTTCAGACAGAATTTCACGTGTTCCGCCCTACTTAATACGTCCAATCATGCTTCATATACGGGACTGTCACCCACTATGGTTGCGCTTCCCAACGCATTCTATCCACACTCATGGCTCGGCTGGTCCCCGTTCGCTCGCCGCTACTAGGGGAGTATCAATTGATTTCCTTTCCTCCGGGTACTTAGATGTTTCAGTTCCCCGGGTTTGCTCTTAAAACCCTATGTATTCAGGTTAAAAGTACCTGTTTCAGAACACTATAAATTACCGAAGTAATTATAATGAACTGTCAGGTGGGTTCCCCCATTCGGAGATCTCTGGGTATAACGGCTATTCTCACCTTCCCAAAGCTTATCGCAGAGTATCACGTCCTTCATCGCCTCTTACTGCCAAGGCATTCACCAAACGCCCTTCTCGCGCTTGATTTGATCCAGAAGAAGACAGGCCTTTTGCGTGTCCCGCTTCTTACCCCGAAGGGCAAACTGGATCAAAAGCATACTTTCCCGCTCCTTACCCTGGAACCTGCGCTGCCGATGTCGGTCGGCCCCACGCAGAGGATAAGGAACTTAATGAGCAACCTCTCGGCTGCTCGGGTTAGTGTACTTGACTTGGACAACATAATCGTTTCAGCCGGGATACCGTAAAAGATCCGAGGAAAGGGATCTAAAACAGCCTTCCACCGAAGTGGAACCAACTGAGGTCAGACGCTCACTTGCGTGACCAACTATGTTGTTATTGTATTCTCTCTAAACGATGTAAAAGACGTCCGATTGGACGGCTAAAAACCAAACTGGTTCTTAGCGATCTAATCGACGGGAAGGTAATGGTGGAGCCTAGGAGATTCGAACTCCTGACATCCTGCTTGCAAAGCAGGCGCTCTA
>NZ_ML178712.1:205000-668563 GCF_004360145.1 Aliiroseovarius marinus
ACAAATCAGCGCTATTGCGCGCCCGACTCGCTGCTCATACGCCGGAAAAAGCTATGGGCTTTTGTTGTTCGTACAAGCGTGTAGTTGGACATGAACAGCTCGAACTCAGGATGCGGCTGCATGAAGACCAGCCATGAGGTGAAGTTCGTCTCTTGCGGCAGCTTAACACGCGACACGGCAATCAGTTCGGGTTCATAGGCGTAAAGGTCATCCATCATGTGCTGACGGTTACGATCCAGTAGGCCATCAATTCGATCGCAGAGGTCAGGCTGCGCGGTACAGTCTGTTCGCAGCCGCATCTCAAGCGCGCCGGGATAGATCCATTGTGCTGGATAACTGCTGGCCCACTCGACCCCCAGCTAAAGCGCCGCCGGGGGGCCGGCGTCCAATCCGGATGACGTGGTCAAAAGAGGCCCAGTTATTTTCAGATCGCGTGCCACGTTGACGACATCATCGCGCAGGACGTTTCCATAGAACTGAAAGCTAAACATGATTGCGCAGGCCAAGCTGGTTGCAATTGCAGCCAACAGGCGCGCCGACCACAGGGCGCGCGCGGACAGGGCAATCCAAAACCCAGCCAGGATCACAAAACTGAACAGCGGCACCAGATGGTAAAGAAAGCCCTTCGCCTGAGCCAAGTAGCTGATCAGGCCACCAATGATCGCCAGTACAAAAACGCCACTGCCCTGTCCGGGACGGATCATGTTGGGAATAAGAATGATCAAGGCGATGACGACGACGATCTGGAGCGACTTAAGCACATTGGCAAACTCTGTCCCATAGACACCATATACCACCTGCCCGGTGGGAATGATCTCGGACAGGTAAAGCGGATACATCAGCGCGACGAAAGCAATATAACCGACGCCAACCGCAAGCATTGTCATATATTCAGGCCAGATCACGGGGCGCAGATTTCTATTGCGCCAGATGTCGCGGCCCAGCATCAGGATGGGAAAGATCAGGAAGTGCGGCTTCAGGCAGATCCCAAACGCCGCGACCAGTGCGGGCAGGATGGTTCGCGGCCCCTTATCAGACGACAGCTGCCCAACAAGCCACGGCAGGATCAGCAGCACCATAAGGTGTTCGCGCTGCGCGATGTTGTTGATGGCTGCGACGGTCACACCAAATCCCATCAAGGCCAAAAAGAGCGCGCGATGGCTGGGGCCGAGAATGTCAGCATCACGCAGAATATGCCCTGACCAAACAAGACTGCCTGCGGTCAACAGCGCGACGAATAGGTATTGGCCATTCACAAGCGAAACGCCGGGGATCTCGGCCAGCAAAACAGCGGGGATTGTCAGGAAGAAATTCAGAGGCGGGTTAATCTCGATCACGTCCACATAAAAGACGGCCCCGTTCAGGAACTTTTCGGTCGCCACAAGATACCACGCCACATCGTGGTGATGCGGGCGCGACCAGTAGACCAACAGAAAGACAACCATGAACGCCGCAGCAATCAGGATCGACATCCAATCCAGTTGGCTCTGCTGCTGATGTTGGGCAAAGACCCAGAACTTCATCGCAAGGAACGACGCCAAGGGCACCGCGATCGCGACCAAAAGCATGGACAGACCAAAGCCCTGCCCCAAACGCTCTGTGATCAGCCACACGACAGACGAACTGGTCAGCAGCCCCACAAGCGACACGAACAGGAAACGCGGCATGTGTTGGGCGTGATCCGGGCGTGTCTGGAAGGTAATTCGGGCATGCCCAAAATAGGATAGCAGTACCGCAGCGGTGAACCCGGCAAAATTCGCAGCCAAGCCTTCAAGCCCGAACACAGAATTCGCGATCAACGCAACACAGACATGCACCAGCGTGGCCAGCCCCCCTACCCCCGCGAAGCGCATGAGCTGCATGAACATGGTTAGGCTTTCTCGATCACGGCGGCCAAGGACAGACCGAAGGGCAGCGAGATGCGGCCAAGGAAATGCCGCTCGGACGAAAACAGGATCTTCATCGCAGCGTTCACTGGTGCCGGCGGCATGTCGTCATCGGGCGTGTCGCGACCCGTCAGCTTTTTCAACGCCCGCACCACAACGGCGACGGGGAACAGATACATGTTGAAATAGCTGCAATAACTCACGCGCAATCCAGCACGCCCGGCCACCTCGGTCAGGCTTTGGCGGGTATAGCGGCGGAAATGGTGGTGCGTTTCATCATGACGCGACCACAGGAACGGAAACGCCGGGACCGTCACCAATAGCTTTCCGCCCGGCGCCAAGCGCGCGCCCAATGCTGCCAAGGATGCTTCGTCCTGTTCCACATGTTCAAGCACATCAAACAGGCCGATTAGGTGATAGTCACGCGGCGCAAAGGGCAGCTCGTCTGGCAAGGCGCCAAACTGAACATCCAACCCAGACAGATCGCGCGACATCTCGCGGGCAACCTCGTCATATTCGAACGCATCAAGCTGGCCGAGTTCTTGCAACATCGCAAGGTTGCCGCCACTGCCGCAGCCAGCTTCCAAAATCCGCGCATCTGCGGGCAAATCGCCCTTTCGGCGGATCAGCGTTCCAATGATTTTACGCCGCGCCACGAACCACCAATGGTTCGCCTCAAGCTCGCTCATACGCTGATAGACATCACGATCCATCACGGGTCTCCTGTTCGTCGCCGTGCAGATACGAGCGCACGATATAAAGTGGGCGCTGGCGGACTTCGGTATAGATGCGGCCGACATATTCCCCGATGATCCCCAGCGCGAACATGTTCATGCCACCAAAGGTCAGGATCAAAATCGCGGTCGAGGCATAACCCGGCGTATCGATGCCAAGGATCAGCACGCGTACAAACAGGAAGACCGAGTACAGGAAAGACATCAGCGCCATCGTCAAACCGACATAGGTCCAGACACGCAAGGGCATGGTCGAAGCGGCAAAGATGCCGTCAAGCGCCAGCTTCCACAGCTTCCAATAGGACCACTGCGTTTCCCCGGCCAATCGCGCCGGGCGTTCATAGCTAACTTCGGCGGTTTCAAACCCGACCCAGCTGAAGATGGCTTTGTTGAACCGAGACCGCTCCCCCAGCGCATTGATCGCCTGCACCACATCGCGATCCAGCAGACGGAAATCACCAACACCCGTCGGAATTGGATACTCCGCCATCAGATTGAACAGCCGATAAAACATCCCCGCGCTGGTGCGCTTCAACCAAGTATCCTCGTCCCGCGTCGCGCGGTGCGCATTTACAACTTTCGCACCATCGCGCCAGGCGGCGATCATCTGGGGGATCACTTCAGGCGGGTCCTGAAGGTCCACGTCCATCGGAATCACCGCGTCGCCGGTTGCGTGGGTCAGGCCAGCAGACAGCGCGGCCTCTTTCCCGAAATTGCGCGACAGATTCACAAGCGAAATGCGTGCGTCCTTGGCCCGGGCCTGCGTGATGATCACCTCGGTCTTATCCGCGCTGCCATCATTGACGAACAGGAACTCGAACTCACAGGTGTCCGCCAGCTCTGCCAATGCGGTTGAGCAGCAATCAAGAAACGGCTGGATGCTGTCCATCTCGTTATAAACCGGGATGATCAGCGTGATGGTCTGGCGCGCCGAAGACGGGGCCAGGGGAATCTCGATCTCGGGGCTGCTTGTGTCTACCCCCATGAATACTGCCTCAACTGTGCCAAAAGAACTTTTCAAACATTGCTCGCGAACAGTCTACGCGTTTCGGACGCATTGTTCATGTTTAAATTGAGGCATTATGGCGGAATTCTTTGACCCGTGTGATCGACGCCAAACCCGCAAAGAAAAACCCCCGAGGCTAATGCCATCGGGGGTTTGTCCGGGAGAATGTTAAAAGCGCTTAGCCTTTGTTGCAGTCCTTCATGAACTCGGTCCAGGTCGGGGTGCATTCCGAGTTCATGAACCGGCGAACTGCGGTCTGTGCAGCAACGAAAAGGTCAGCGATGGCCGAAGCCAGCGGGGTCACGGGGTTGATCAGAGCGTTCATCTTAGCGGTCCTTAACAGGAGAATATCAGTTGTCGCCGTGATAGGAGGCGTCAGGCCAAACAACCACCGCTGAATCGGAAAGCCCGGGTTGCAAGGGATGCATGGGTTGGGGTGGTCAGGGATGAATACCTTCCAACCATCCCACCCACTCATCTGGGATCGTCGTCGAGTTAATATAGTCCTGCCGCTCATCCAGCGGCAGCGACAAAAACCATTCGCGAAAGTAGTCCATGAAGGTTTCCCCCGACCCCATACGCCATCCCATACTTGTGCGCGCATAGTCGGGAAACATTTCCCATGGCGGGGTCAGTGGGCGCGGGAGTGCGTCCAGTTCGTTTTGCGATTGCCTAAAGACGTCCTTAAGTTTCTCTCGGAGATCTGCTGGCAAAGTATCACCTTCGATCTTCCAGCTTTTCTTATTATTTTTCATGCAGATAAAATCACTTCTAGTCCACTGACAGGAAATATGACCATAACCCAAGGCCGCTACCAACTGTCGTAAATCACCGTCAGAAATCCGTCTTGATAACCTATTGCTAGAATCTGATCTGGTCGTTCCTGATATAAGTTAAATGGAGCAGGTCCGTTGCTTTTTTCAATCACCGTTGTTCCATCATACCACGCGGCATTGCCAGTCGCGATGAATCGCAGCTCTGGTCTACTCGCAAGGATCGCGTCTGTGAAATCTTCCTTGATCTCCGGCGGGCCTTTGGCTTCGATCATTGTACTGAAATCTATGAAGCCGTGATACGCGCATGAAACCACTTCCGCGTCCTGCGGTAGATAGTCATTGAGCGGACAATGATTTCGTTCAGCTACAATTAGAAAGGCCAGAAGTGCACCGATGGTCACAGAGGTCCATGTGACCACAATCTTAGCTCTGCGTTTCATATTACGACCTTCTTGCACTTAAGCGACCAAAGGAAAAACACCCCGGCCATTTCTGACCGGGGTGCTCTTTGTCTTCAAGAGAAAGTCTAAGCCGAGGCTCAGCCTTTTTCCTCGATGATCTCAACCATATGCGGGATCTTGGCGATCATGCCGCGCACGGCCGGGGTGTCTTCCAGCTCGCGGGTTTTGTGCATCTTGTTCAGGCCCAGGCCGATCAGCGTAGCGCGCTGGTCTTGGGGGCGACGGATCGGCGAGCCGACCTGTTTTACAACGATGGTTTTAGCCATTGGTCAGATCTCCTTACGCGTCTGCGGCTTCAGCCGGAGCGTCCGACTTAGCACCCAGAATGTCAGCAACCTTTTTGCCACGGCGCTGAGCGACCTGGCGGGGGCTGGCTTCTTTTTTCAGACCGTCGATGGTGGCGCGGATCATGTTATAGGGGTTCTGCGAGCCGATCGACTTCGACACAACGTCCTTGATGCCCAGCATCTCGAATACGGCACGCATCGGACCACCGGCGATGATCCCGGTACCTTCAGGTGCGGTACGCATGATCACTTTACCAGCGCCGTGACGACCTTCGGCGTCGTGGTGCAGGGTGCGGCCCTCTTTCAGAGGTACGCGGATCATCTGGCGCTTGGCTTGCTCGGTGGCTTTGCGAATGGCCTCGGGCACTTCTTTCGCTTTACCTTTACCAAAGCCGACGCGGCCTTTCTGGTCGCCGACGACTACCAGAGCTGCGAAGCCGAAGTTTTTACCACCTTTGGTGGTTTTCGACACGCGGTTGATCGCAACCAGGCGATCTGCAAATTCCGGAGCTTCGTCGCGTTCGCGGCGGTTCCGGCGGTTCTCACGTTCTGCCATCAGAACATCCTTTCATAGGCGGCGTCTTGCGCCGTTTAACTCAATCCCAGTGAACGCGACGCGCCCCCGGATCATCGGAGGGGCAGCGGATAACCACTGCCCCTCTCAAAGTTCTTAGAACTTCAGGCCGCCTTCACGGGCAGCGTCGGCCAGAGCCTTGACTTTGCCGTGGAACAGGAAGCCGCCACGATCGAAGTAGCATTCTTCGATCCCAGCTTTTTTCGCGCGCTCGGCAATCGCGGCGCCCACTTTCGAAGCGGCCTCCACGTTGTTCTTGCCAACAACACCCAGCGATTTTTCCAGCGACGAAGCCGAAGCAAGGGTGGTCCCTTGAACGTCGTCGATGATCTGAACGCTGATGTTTTTCGACGAGCGGTGCACCGAAAGGCGCAGCTTGCCGACGTTGTGCTTGCGAAGTTTGTTCCGGACGCGCAGGCGGCGCTTGAGGAACAGGGTCCGTTTGCTGTTTGCCATCTGTCTGGTCCTTTACTTCTTCTTACCTTCCTTGCGGAAGATATACTCGTCTTTGTATTTGATGCCTTTGCCTTTGTAGGGCTCGGGCTTACGCCATTCGCGGATGTTGGCCGCGGCTTGGCCGACGAGTTGTTGGTCGATGCCTTCAACGATGATTTCGGTCGGCTTCGGAGCGGTCACGGTGACGCCCTCCGGAGCGACGTAGTCAACGTCGTGCGAATAACCAAGGTTCAGCTTCAGGGTGTTGCCCTGCATCTGAGCACGGTAACCAACACCGTTGATTTCCAGCTCTTTTTTGAAGCCTTCGGTTACGCCGGTTACCATGTTGGCAACCATCGTGCGGCTCATGCCCCACTGCTGACGTGCACGCTTCGACTTGCCGCGCGGTTCAATCGACACAGCGTTGTCTTCTACGGTGATGGTCACATCATCCGTGGCGGTGAAGGTGCGGGCGCCTTTCGGGCCTTTCACTTCAATGGTCTGGCCCGACAGGCTGGCAGTTACGCCAGAGGGCAGCTCGACCGGTCGTTTACCAATACGAGACATAGAGACCTCCTTAGAAGACGGTGCAAAGCACTTCGCCACCAACATTCTGGTTGCGAGCGTTTGCATCGGACATGACGCCTTTCGGGGTCGAAACGATCGACACACCCAGACCCTGACGGACCTGCGGGATGTCTTTCGAACCCATGTAGACGCGACGGCCCGGCTTCGAAACCCGCTTCAGTTCGCGGATAACGGGCGCACCGTCATAGTATTTCAGGCTGATTTCCAAGGTGGCGTGGCCACGCTCGTCAGTGCCTTTTTCGTAGCCGCGGATGTAGCCTTCGTCAGCCAGTACATCCAGAACCCAGCCGCGCAGTTTCGACGCAGGGGTCGAAACGGTCGACTTGCCACGCATGTGAGCGTTGCGGATACGGGTGAGCATATCGCCGATAGGATCGTTCATATCTTCTCTCCCTTACCAGCTCGATTTCACCATGCCGGGGATCTGGCCAGCAGAGCCAAGTTCCCGCAGCGCGATACGCGAAACTTTCAGCTTACGATAGTAAGCGTGAGGACGACCGGTCAGCTGGCAGCGGTTGTGCAAGCGGGTGGCCGACGAGTTGCGCGGCAGTTTTGCAAGCTTCAGGCGCGCCTTGAAACGCTCTTCCATCGACTTGCTTTCGTCGTTTGCGATCTCTTTCAGCGCAGCACGCTTAGCAGCATATTTTGCCACCAGCTTTTTGCGCTTCTTCTCGCGTTCGATCATTGCTTTTTTAGCCATGTCTTTTCCTTCCCGCGGATCAGCTGTTGAAGGGCATGTTGAAGTGCTTCAACAGGCTCTTTGCTTCCGCGTCGGTTTCAGCGGTGGTGGCAATCACGATGTCCATGCCCCAGGTTTCATCAACTTTATCAAAGTCGATTTCCGGGAACACGATGTGCTCTTTCAGGCCGGTGGCGTAGTTGCCACGACCGTCGAACGAGGTACCCGATACGCCGCGGAAGTCGCGGATACGGGGCATCGCGATGGTGATCAGGCGGTCCAGGAATTCATACATCCGGTCGCCGCGCAGGGTCACCTTTGCGCCGATGATCATACCTTCACGCAGACGGAACGGAGCGTGCGATTTGCGCGCTTTCGTACCAACGGCCTGCTGGCCGGCGATTTTGGTCAGATCTTCGATTGCCGACTTGGCTTTTTTCGAGTCCTTAACGGCCTCAGCGCCACAACCAATGTTCAGAACGATTTTGTCCAGACGCGGGATCTGCATGTCGTTCTTATAGCCGAATTCCTCTTTCAGGGCGGCACGGATGCTGTCCTGATATACGGTCTTCAGACGGGGGGTGTAGTTTGCGGTATCCAGCATCAGACAGTCTCCCCGGTGGTTTTGGCGTAACGCACTTTCTTGCCGTCTTCCTCGCGGAAGCCAACGCGCGTTGCTTTGCCGTTCTTGTCCAGAAGGGCCAGGTTCGACAGCTGGATCGGCATCGCTTGCGGGATGCGGCCACCTTGGCTGTTCTGGCTCTGACGGGTGTGGCGGATTGCGATGTTCACGCCGTCAACAACGGCTTTGCCAGCTTTCGGGTCAACCGAGGTGATCTCACCCTGCTTGCCCTTGTCTTTGCCGGCCAGAACGACAACCTTGTCGCCTTTTCTCAACTTAGCAGCCATCTTACAGCACCTCCGGAGCCAGCGAGATGATCTTCATGAAGTTCTTCGCGCGCAGTTCGCGAACAACCGGTCCGAAGATACGGGTGCCCACGGGCTCGTTGTTGTTGTTCAGGATGACAGCAGCGTTGCGGTCAAAACGGATTGCGGTGCCGTCGTCACGACGGACCTCTTTGGCGGTGCGAACGACGACGGCCTTACGGACGTCACCTTTCTTTACGCGACCGCGCGGGATGGCTTCCTTAACCGAGACAACAATGATGTCGCCAACGGATGCGTATTTACGCTTGGAACCACCCAGAACCTTGATGCACTGAACGCGGCGAGCGCCGCTGTTGTCAGCTACATCCAGATTGGTTTGCATCTGGATCATGTGGTTTCTCCCGACCTTTGGGGCGCCGATGCATGGCGGAACCCCCAGGGTTTCGACTTGTTAAGTCGTCCGGGAAGGTAAGTTAAACTTAGCCTTCCAGAACTTCCCAACGCTTGGTTTTCGACTTCGGTGCACATTCGATGATGCGAACCTTATCGCCTGCCTTGTAGGCATTCTTTTCGTCGTGAGCGCGATATTTCTTCGACTTACGAACGGTTTTCTGAAGCAGCGGGTGCTTGAAGCGGCGTTCAACCGAAACAGTCACGGTTTGCTCGTTTGCGGCGCTGGTTACAACACCATTCAGGATACGTTTGGGCATACTCTCAGCTCCTCTTACTCAGCCGCAGCTTTGGCTTGTTCGCTCAGGATGGTTTTTACGCGCGCGGCGTCGCGGCGTACTTTGCGCATCTGAGCAGTGTTTTCGAGGGCGCCGGTGGCCTGCTGAAAACGCAGGTTGAAGCTTTCCTTTTTCAGCTCTGCCAGCTTTTCACGCAGCTGGTCAGGAGACTGATCACGCAGTTCCTTGGCGTTCATTCGCCTTTTCCTTTCCTTGCACCAGAGAGCTCTTCCCGTCTTAGCGGAAGGTCACCCTAAACCTGGTGGGTTATATGCAATACACACGAATCCCGTTGCCGGGAATCCGCGAGATGTGCGTCTATAGGGTGGTTAGGCCTTGGGGGCAAGGGAAAGTTTGGGTATTTAGGCGCACATTCCGTAGTCAATCCAGATCTGTACTTCGATCGGGTTTTCGCATTCGACAGCCAACTTAAGTTTGACCTCAGCCAGACGATTGGCTCTTTCAACGCAACGATGCGCTTCCCAGTTTTCCTCATCATCCAATCCAAGAATCGAGAAATCCAACCTTCCGGGCTTGGAGCCTTGGTCTACGTCTATCTCAACAGCTTCCATTGATTGAACGAACAATCCGTTTTGGTTCAGCCACGGTAGGAGGGATAGAACCTCGCTTGGAGCAAGAAAAGGCGAGCCTTTACCGGAACGAAAACGTTCTATTTGTTCGGGGGTGAGCGCGGTTGGCATGTCTATTCTTCCTTTGAAACAACCAAAAGATGCAACGGCAACAAAGCACACGCAATCACGAAAGACCTAGTCCCCCTCGCCCTCCTCTTCCGAATCCGCTATCCCTGCCCCATGGCCAATATCTCTTCCCTCTTCGTGACCCGCCTTTACCATGCTCAACTGTCCGAGTTTGACCCCAAGGTCGACCAAGACGAGCTTTATGACAGCTGCTACTCCATCGCCGAGGATGACGAGGCGGGGCAGGAATGGTGCGAAGCCGAGGGCTATCCCGGCTACACCTCTTATGCCTCCCTGACCGACCTGCCCTGGCGTTTCCCGATCTTCAAGGATCTGGTCGACAGTCTGGACAAGCACGTTGCCGCCTTCGCCGAGGATCTGGAGTTCAATCTGGATGATCGCGAATTGGTGCTCGAAGACATCTGGATCAACATCCTACCGCCCGGCGGCTATCACTCGGCACATATCCACCCGCATTCAGTCATTTCAGGAACCACCTATCTGGCGCTGCCCGAAGGCGCGGGCGCTCTGCGCTACGAAGACCCGCGCCACGCCCGCATGATGGCCGCCCCACCCCGCCGCAAAAACGCGCGTGAAGAGCTGCAGAGTTTCATTACCAAGCGGCCAGCCGAAGGGGACGTGCTCTTGTGGGAAAGCTGGCTGCGTCACGAAGTGATGCAGAACACCGGCGAGGAAGAACGCCTGTCGGTGAGCTTTAATTACAAGTGGGGCGAGTAAGCCTCCGCGCCTCACCAACCGAACGACACCAAACCGCGCCCACTCGGCGCGGTTTTGCTTTTTGGCGCGTCAAGATCGGCAAATCCCCGCGCCGGATCCCGGTGATATTGGATAACACTGGTGGTGCGGATAGCGTCATGCTCAACACGCGACACAGTCTGCATGATGAGAATGACCATGAAAGCACCCCTAAAAGCCGCCCTGATCCTATCGCTTCTGCCCCTGATGACGGGCGCCTCTTTCGCCGGGAATGGGAAAGGCAACGGCGTCGGAAACGGTGGCTGCCCGCCGGGTCTGGCCAAGAAGAACCCGCCTTGCGTCCCGCCCGGATTGGCGAAACCGAAAGAGGGCGATTACGTTCATGATTACGACTATCGCCGCATCACGGATTTCGACCGCTATCGGCTGGATCCGCAGTACAGCTATTACCGCGTGGGCGAAATGATCTATCGTGCGGACCCGACAACCTTCCAGATCCTCGAAATCATCGGCCTGATGGACGAGCTGCTGCGCTAGTTGCAATCCTCGGCGCGGCACCTATCTGCTCTGCATTGCGCCGCGCCCGAGGACACCATGAACACACTTCACGACTCCCCCCTTTCCGACCTGACGGTCGACTACGGCACCCGCCCCACCATGCCCGCAATGCCCGAGGCCACGGACGCGGATCGGCGCATGGGGCGGCGGCTGGCGGCAATCCACCGGATGCATCTGCACGATGTGGGCCGGATCGGAATCGTGCTGGATCGGATCGAGGCGGGCGAGGCCTCGGGCCAAGACCTGTCCGACGCGTTGATGTCGGCCGAGTTTGCACAGAACGTCCGGCAATTCGGATCGCTCTGCGGGCGGGAATGCAAGGTGCTGACCTTTCACCACGACGCCGAGGAATACAGCCTGTTCCCGCAACTCGCCGGAAAAGGAAACGACGCCCTACGCGCGGTCATCGACCGGCTGATGGAAGAGCACAAAGTCGTGCACGAATTACTGGTCCGCCTGGAACGCGCCGCGATGGCGCTGATGTTCGAGGTGGACGCCGAAAAGTTCAACGAGGCCCGCGCAGTGTTCCGGCAGTTGGAAACCGTGGTCCACTCGCACTTTGGATATGAAGAGACCCAGCTGGAAGAGGCCATTGGAGTGTTGGGGGTTGGGGTATAGGGCCACGCCCGATCCGGGTGGGCGTATCGCTTTGGTAGCGTTTTACGCTGCATCACCCCACCGCGAACTTCCCTAAATTTCAAAACGTCGCAATACGCCCTCCCGGGGGGAGGGTCGGGCGTGGCCCGTGCGTAAATTAACGGCTTAACTCGGATTGTATGGGTCTTTTCGGAAACGCATATATGGCTCCCACTCACCTTTACTCATTTCTTCCAACCGTTCCTCTACCGAAAGCAAGTCCATACTCAGATTCTCGATCTTGGTTTCATACCGGAAATAGAGAATGGCTATAAACACAAAGGGTATCGCTTCTTTCAAAGCCGCGAATTCTTCAAGTGACTGCCCTAGGAAGTATGTCACCGCACCAGCGACGAATACGGCGACAATGACCTAGATGTACCTCATGCCAAACCTCACCTCACAAATTGCAATAGCGGTACATTATGTCGGATAGTCAAATCCCGCCGCTTTTCATCAGTTTAGTGGGGCAAATTTTGTTTTACAAAAACAAAACCCCCGCCGATTTCTCGACGGGGGTTTTTATTTTTCTACCGGGTGCGGCCCGCGAGTTTCCTTTGGAAATTCGCTACACCGCACGCCTCGATTTTGCTTTCAGCAAATTCGAGGTTTACCAGTCCTCACGTACCACAACGCGCGATTTGATCGGCAGTTTCATGGCAGCAAGGCGCAGAGCTTCGCGAGCAACGTCGTCGTTGACGCCGTCGATCTCGAACATTACGCGGCCCGGCTTTACTTTGCAGGTCCAACGGTCCACGGAACCTTTACCTTTACCCATACGAACTTCGATGGGCTTGGCGGTTACCGGGGTGTCCGGGAAGATGCGGATCCATACACGACCCTGACGCTTCATGTGACGCGTCATGGCACGACGGGCAGCTTCGATCTGACGTGCAGTTACACGCTCGGGCTCGAGAGCTTTCAGACCATAGGAACCGAAGTTCAGGTCCGAACCGCCTTTGGCCAGACCTTTGATCCGGCCTTTGTGCATCTTGCGGAATTTTGTACGCTTAGGCTGAAGCATATCTCATATCTCCTTAGCGACGGCCGCCGGCGCCACGGGGCGCGGGACCTTCCTGGAGCTCAGCTTGACGACGATCACGAGCCGACGGATCGTGCTCCATGATTTCGCCTTTGAAGATCCAGGTTTTGATGCCGATGATGCCATAGGGCGTCATTGCTTCGGCGTGTGCATAGTCGATGTCAGCGCGCAGGGTGTGCAGCGGCACACGACCTTCGCGATACCATTCGGTACGCGCGATTTCAGCACCGCCAAGACGGCCAGCAACGTTGATACGGATGCCCAGGGCGCCCATACGCATGGCGTTCTGCACGCCGCGCTTCATAGCACGACGGAAGGACACACGACGTTCCAGCTGCTGAGCGATCGATTCTGCAACCAGGGCAGCGTCCAGTTCGGGCTTGCGAACTTCGACGATGTTCAGGTGCAGTTCCGAGTCGGTGATGTTGGCGATTTTCTTGCGCAGGGTTTCGATGTCTGCGCCTTTCTTGCCAATGATCACACCGGGACGAGCAGTGTGGATCGTTACGCGGCACTTTTTGTGCGGACGTTCGATGATCACACGGCTGATACCAGCCTGCTTGCATTCGGTCTTGATGAAGTCACGAATTTTCAGGTCTTCCAGAAGAAGATCACCGTAATCTTTCGTGTCTGCGTACCAGCGGCTATCCCAGGTGCGGTTGACCTGAAGACGCATGCCGATCGGATTTACCTTATGACCCATTAGGCTTGCTCCTCAATTTGACGCACCTTGATGGTGAGCTCCGAGAACGGCTTCATGATTTTGCCGAAACGACCACGGGCGCGCGGACGACCGCGTTTCATGGTCAGGTTCTTGCCCACATAGGCCTCGGCGACGATCAGTTCATCGACGTCCAGGTTGTGGTTGTTCTCGGCGTTCGCAATCGCGGACTGAAGGCATTTCTTCACGTCCTGAGCAATCCGCTTGTTCGAGAAAGTCAGATCGGTCAGAGCACGATCAACTTTCTTGCCACGGATCATTTGCGCGACCAGGTTCAGTTTCTGCGGGGACGTACGAAGCATGCGGGTTTTCGCCATTGCTTCGTTCTCGGCCACGCGGCGGGGATTCTTATCCTTACCCATGGCTTATTTCCTCTTCGCTTTTTTGTCAGCGGCGTGACCGTAGTAGGTACGGGTCGGCGAGTATTCACCGAACTTCTGGCCGATCATGTCTTCGGTCACCAGCACGGGAACGTGCTTCTGGCCGTTATAGACGCCAAAGGTCAGACCCACGAACTGGGGCAGAATGGTCGAACGACGCGACCAGATCTTGATGACCTCGTTTTTGCCCGACTCGCGGGTCTTTTCAGCCTTTTTGAGGACGTAAGCGTCAACAAAAGGGCCTTTCCATACAGAACGTGCCATATCTTAGCGGCCCTTCTTCTTGGCGTGACGCGAGCGGATGATCAGCTTCGACGACGCCTTGTTCTTGTTGCGGGTACGTGCACCTTTGGTCGGCTTGCCCCACGGGGTTACCGGGTGACGACCACCAGAGGTACGACCCTCACCACCACCGTGCGGGTGATCGACCGGGTTCATAACAACACCACGGACCGACGGGCGGATGCCTTTGTGACGCATACGACCGGCTTTACCGAAGTTCTGGTTCGAGTTGTCGGGGTTCGACACGGCACCAACGGTGGCCATGCATTCCTGACGGACCATGCGCAGTTCGCCCGACGACAGGCGGATCTGAGCGTAGCCACCGTCACGACCAACGAACTGAGCATAGGTACCAGCTGCACGAGCGATCTGGCCGCCCTTGCCCGGTTTCAGTTCGATGTTGTGGATGATGGTACCGATCGGCATGCCCGAGAACGGCATAGCGTTGCCCGGCTTCACGTCGGCTTTGGCCGATGCGACGATGGTGTCACCAACAGCCAGACGCTGCGGTGCCAGGATGTAAGCCTGTTCGCCATCTTCGTACTTGATCAGTGCGATGAAAGCGGTGCGGTTGGGGTCATATTCGATCCGTTCAACCGTGGCTGCGACGTCAAACTTGTTACGTTTGAAGTCAACGATACGATAGAGACGCTTCGCACCACCACCTCGGCGGCGCGACGTGATCCGTCCGGTGTTGTTCCGGCCGCCCGACTTGGTCAAACCCTCGGTCAAGGATTTGACAGGACGTCCTTTCCACAGCTCCGAACGGTCGATCAGAACCAGCCCACGCTGGCCCGGCGTCGTCGGTTTGTACGACTTAAGTGCCATGTTTACTGTCTTCCGTTTGCATGTGCGGGCAAATGGATTGCCCGGATGTTATAGGGCCCCGAAGGTCCCCAAGTTCAAAATATCACGGGCCCCGGAACGAATCCGAGGCCACAAGACTTGCGCGACCTATCAGGGTTGGGGGGATGTGGCAAGGGCCAAGACGGATTCATTTCGCACCGATCGCCCTTTATCGTAAGGCTTTGCGCACTGCCCTTCGCGCGGCCCTTGCCCTCTCTTGCCCCGAAAGCGCGGGCTATGCAAACATGTATCCATACGAGGGGGTTCCGTTTCGCAGCCGGACCTACCAACAGGCGGTCAGCGCGGAGCCCTTTAAGGGAGGACTGCGCTATGACATCCAAGACCACAGACACCACACCACCAGCCCCGCATTCACCGGCCGAGATCGAAGTGAACACCGTGACCGCCACCGACATCAGCGCATCGCTGAAGGCTGGCTTCTCGGACTTTATGGCCCGCCCGGTCATGAGCGGCTTCTTCGGCCTGTTCTACGCGGTCTTCGGCATTCTGTTTGTCTGGTGCCTGGTCTGGCTGGGCTATATCTGGATGATCATCCCCGCGATGGTCGGCTTCCCTCTGGTCGCCCCCTTCGCCGCCGCCGGGCTTTACGAAATGTCGCGCCGGCGTCAGAAGGGCGAACACTTCGGCTGGTCCGAGATCCTCACCGTCATGGCCCGTCAAAGCAAACGCGAGATGGGCTGGATGGCCTTTGTCACGCTCTTTGTCTTCTGGGTGTGGATGTACCAAATCCGGCTGTGGCTCGCGATCATCCTGCAAGATGCCTCGTTCTCCAGCATGGACGGGTTCCTGACCGCCGTATTCTTCACACCCGAAGGCTGGACCTTCCTCGCCATCGGCACAGGCGCAGGCGCGATCCTGTCGGCGGTCCTCTTCTCGGTCACCGTGGTCGCCATGCCCATGCTGCTGGACCGAGAGGTCGATTTCGTCACCGCCATGCTGACCTCGGTCCGCGTTGTCACCGAAAACCCGGTGACCATGCTGACATGGGCGGCCATCATCTCGGTCACCATCCTGCTGTCACTGGCATCGGCGTTCTTCGGCCTGATCTTCACCCTGCCGATCCTTGGCCACACGACGTGGCATCTGTATCAGCGGGCGGTAACGGTGGAATAGGCGTGAACTGATTGCCCCGAAAGGCCAATACTTCTTGAGACGTACGTGGCCTTTCTCCCCTTCCCTTCGCCTCTAAAATCCCCCATCCTCTCGCCAACTAAACTTTTGGAAGAGCGTAATGAAGAACCTAGTACTTTTGGCGGGTGTTGCCGCGTTTGGGCTGTCGGGCTGTGTGGCGCCCTCGGGCGTCGCGAATATGGACCCGAACCTAAAGACCCGCGCAACCCTGCCGCCCGAAGTGGCCGAGACAGTAGCGCCGGGACAAGACACCAGCGACATTCGCGTGGATGCCCGTGATGGCTGCCTGATGTATCGGCACACGGGCCCGGTCGAGACGACCTATATTCCACTGCGCAACAAAAAGGGTCGCGCGATCTGCATCAAGCAGGACGCATAAGATCTGCCTCAGAACAGAAACGGGCGGCCCGATGGGGCCGCCCGTTTTCGTTTAAGGGGTCCGGATCAGGCCGGGTACAGATGCGCGGTCACGCCGGTTTCGACCTGATCATACAGCCCAATGATATGCGCCATCACCATCCGCACACAGCCCGAGCTGGCGCGCGAGCCGATCGAGCGCGGCTGCGGCGAGCCGTGGATGCGCAGATATGTATCGCGGCGGCCTTCGTACAAATACAACGCGCGCGATCCCAGCGGGTTCGACGGACCTCCGTCCATGCCATCTTCGTATTTCTTGTACTTGTGCGGCTCGCGCTCGATCATGTCCTTGGTCGGGATCCAGGTCGGCCATTTGGTCTTGCGGCCAACGGTATAGACGCCGGGCTCGTACAGGCCACTGCGGCCGATCGCGACGCCATAGCGCATCGCCGTACCGTCATCGCGGATGTGATAGAGGTACCGCGCCACCGCATCCACGTGGATGTCACCGGGCTTCAACCCGTCATTCGCCTGCACAATCCGCGGCAGCAAGCGCGGCTTCAGACCCCACGGGTTCGAGGTCATGGGATCGTAATTGGCAGGCGTCACCCGCGCGTCATAGCTGTTCCACATGGCCGAGTTGGACACCGGACGGCGCTTGACCTTAACCGGCTCGACAGGTGCGGCGGCTTCGGGGGTGACCTCAGCCGTCGCGGTTTCTTGCGCCAGCAAGGGCGACGCGATGGGGCCGGAAAACATCGTGGCCGTCGTGATGACGAAATGGCGGCGGGTTAGCATTAGCAGTCCTCGTATCAGTATGAATCACTCGTCGAACAGTCCCACACTACCTAGGGTTTCGGGCAAAACGAGTCAAAAGCGCGTGTGCGTCGGATTAACTCCAGATCCGTGTCAAAAGCCCCAGACGCGTCAGGATGAATTGTTGCCAGCGGGTCAATCCGTAAAGGCGACGGAAAGCGTGCTCGGATTTGCCCTGCTGGAAGGCCTGCGCGATTTTCTCTGCTTGGCGACGGCGGGACGCCCCCATATTGGCGGCAACTGTCGCGCCACTGATCCGCGACTGCCATTTCCGATGCCAGCGGTCGCTTCCGATTGCATCGAAATGGACAACACGAGTATGCGCATCGTCTGGCAGGAGGTCGTGCAGAAACTCCAATCGCCGGCCATTCACACGGGATTTGTGACAGGTCATCTGCTCGGGAACAACGCCGCGCCGCAAAAGATGCTTTCCGGCCGTATAGCCAGCCGTGCATCGGCTCATCACGCGACCGTCGGGGCCGAACACCAGATAGGGAAGAATGTACTTCCCAATCACTGAATTTCGCGCGGGGCGACGCTCGTATCCGCACCCAAATTCCTGTGTGATATCATCCGAGACACCCCAGACAGCTTCGGTATTCCGGACCCGAACTCCGGGCTGGCTGTCTGGAACCTGTGCCAACACTTCGCCAATCGGAATGTCCGCAGCCAGAAACTCGTCCGCATCGCAGAACAGCAACCAATCTGACTGGTTTTTCTCGATTGCCATCATGCACGTCGCGATCTGCTTTTCCTCAAGCGCGGGCGCGGTCACGTCAGGCAATGCGCTCTGCCAAAACGCCGGATCGCACACCGTTATGGTCACAAACGGATCCTGCCCCCAAACGCCACACACATCCTGCGCTTCATCGTTCGTGCCGTCGAAATACAGATAGATGTGAGCGGCTTCCGCATCGCGACAGTGATCAATGAACCGCCGTAGATCCGAAACGGTTTCGCGTGCGGTGAGGCAGACGGCGAAGCTGTCGCGCGCCCTACCCGCGCGAGGGATATGAGAAAGAGGCTTCTGCATAGATAGGTTTACCTGCTGGCGGCGTCTTGCATGCGTTCATGCTCCCCGGAGCGTAAGAAACGCCCTGATGGTCGCAAGATGCAACACTATTCGGGACGCGCTTCGCGGGGAAGTTGCCCAAGCAGCCTCAGCCGCGTCAGAATCCGCTTCTGCCACCGGTTCACACCATAGATGCGACGGAACTGACGCTGAGGATTTCCTTTTTGAAAGGCACGTCGCGCCGCTTCGAGCTGGGCAACCCGCGACTCGCCAACCGGACCCGTATTTGTGCTTCCCGAAAGGCGACCCTGCCATTTGTCTTTCCAGCGCCCAAAGCTGATCGCATCGAAATGCACCACATGCCAGTTATGCTGTTTCTGGATCCGCATAGGCAGATAAGGCACAGGCTGGCCGTCGAAGAATGAGACGTGACTGGTCGATTCATCCGGATAGGCCCCACGACGCAAGAAATGCTTCCCCATGCTGTGCCCGGCGGTGCCCTTGATCATCTCACGCCAGTCCCGTCCATAGACCAGCATCGCGATGAGGTTACGCCAATTCTTCTTTTTTGGGCCCTTCAGACGACGGTGCGTGCCGAAACTGAAACGCTCGTATCCGCTGCCATAGGGTTGTGTGACATCATCGTCCGGGCCCCAGACGGCTTCCGAGTTCTTCAGCCTCACGCCTTTCATGTCATCGGGAAGCTGCGCCAGCGCGACACCGATTGGCCGGTCACCAACAATGAACTCGTCTGCGTCGCAGAAGAACAGCCAGTCCGACGTGTTCATCGCGATCGTCCGATCACGCAGTGCCTCTTGCTTTTGCGGCAGCGAAGGCACCTTTTCGTCTGGATAAGCTTCTTTCCAGAAGGCTTCATCGCACCCTTGGACCGTCACGAAGCCATAAGGCGCCAGCGCCTCTGTCACCTCGTCCGAGACCTCTTTCGTATCGTCAATATACAGAAAGACCTGCTCGGCTCCGGCAAGTTGATAATGCTCGACGAAGGCACGCAGAACCGACACGCTTTCGCGCGCGCAAAGCGTGACTGAAAAACTGTCGATACTGTCGTCCTTGGCGATCTCATCCCGAAAATCAGCGGTGAACATACTAGGCAATCCTGCTCTTGGTGTTTTGTCCGGTTTCTACCTTAGTGTGTACAGTTACCCAATACCGACATAAGGGGAAAAACAAAAAAGCCCCCACCTTGCGGCAGGGGCTTTCTTTATCGGGTCAAGCCGACGATCAGAGACCGGTGGTCACGTCGATCGTGTTGCCCTCTTCCAGGGTCACATAGGCTTTTTTGACGTCTTTACGCTTACCGATCTGACCGCGGAAGCGCTTGACTTTACCCTTGGTGATGGTCGTGTTGACGGCTTTCACCTTCACGCCAAACAGGGTTTCAACAGCTTCTTTGATCTGCGGCTTGTTCGAGTCGATAGCGACTTCGAAAACCACGGCGCCGTTCTCCGAAGCCATGGTGGCTTTTTCGGTGATGATCGGCTTGCGGATCACGTCGTAGAGTGCAGCTTTATCGGTCATTTCAGGCGAGCCTCCAGAGCTTCGACACCTGCTTTGGTGATCACCAGGGTGTCACGCTTCAGGATGTCATACACGTTGGCGCCCATGGTCGGCAGGATGTCCAGGCCTTCGATGTTCTTTGCAGCGCGTGCAAAGTTCTCGTTTACCTCGGCTCCGTCGATAACCAGAGCACGTTTCCAGCCCAGGTCTTTGACCTGTTTGGCCAGGGCGGCGGTTTTACCTTCGGCAGCAGCGTCCTCGATCACAACCAGTTCACCAGCTTTCGCTTTGGCGGACAGGGCGTGCTTCAGACCCAGCTTGCGGAATTTTTTGGTCAGGTCGTGGCCGTGCGAACGCGGGGTCGGACCTTTGTAGATACCACCTTTACGGAAGATCGGTGCGTTACGGTCACCGTGACGTGCGCCGCCGGTGCCCTTCTGGCGATAGATCTTCTTGGTCGAGTAGGAAGTTTCCGAACGCGTCTTTACCTTGTGGGTACCAGCCTGCGCGTTGTTGCGCTGCCAGCGGACCACGCGGTGCAGAATGTCTGCGCGCGGCTCAAGGCCGAACAGGGCCTCGTCCAGATCAACCGAACCGGCTTTGCCGCCGTCAAGTTTGATTACATCAAGTTTCATGCTTCACCACCTTCCGCAGGGGCTTCTTCAGCCGGTGCTTCGGTTGCAGCCGATTTCAGAGCAGCCGGGAACGGTACGTTCTCGGGCAGCTTCTTTTTCACGGCGTCCTTAACGGTGACCCAGCCACCTTTCGAGCCGGGGACAGCGCCCTTGATGAACACCAGGCCACGATCGGCGTCGGTCTTCACGACTTCCAGGTTTTGAGTGGTCACACGAACCGAACCCATGTGGCCGGCCATTTTCTTGCCTTTGAACACCTTGCCGGGGTCCTGACACTGACCAGTCGAACCGTGCGAACGGTGGCTGATCGAAACACCGTGCGTGGCGCGCAGACCGCCGAAGTTGTGACGCTTCATGGCACCGGCAAAGCCTTTACCAATCGAAGTACCAGCAACGTCGACCTTCTGACCGGCAACATAGTGCTCGGCCGAGATCTCTTCGCCAACGGCAATCAGGTTCTCAGCAGGAACGCGGAACTCGACCAGTTTGCGCTTGGGGGCAACGCCAGCTTTGGCGAAGTAGCCGCGCATCGGCTTCGAGGTGCGTTTGGCTTTTGCTTCACCAGCACCCAGCTGAACGGCGGTGTAACCGTCGGTCTCTTCGGTGCGGTTGGCAACAACCTGCAGGTTTTCCAGTTGAAGAACGGTCACAGGGATCTGCTTGCCGTCTTCCATGAACAAGCGGGTCATGCCCACTTTTTTCGCGATAATACCAGAGCGCATCTGTGATACCCTCCTTAGACCGAGATCTGAACGTCAACGCCAGCAGCCAGGTCGAGCTTCATCAGCGCGTCTACGGTCTGCGGGGTCGGGTCAACGATGTCGAGCAGACGCTTGTGCGTGCGGATCTCGAACTGGTCGCGGGATTTCTTGTCGATGTGAGGACCACGAAGAACCGTGAACTTCTCAATCTTGTTGGGCAGCGGAATGGGACCGCGCACCTGAGCACCCGTGCGTTTGGCGGTGTTGACGATTTCCTGTGTGGAGGCATCCAGCACACGATAGTCAAACGCCTTCAGACGGATACGAATGTTTTGGCTTTGCATAGCATTCGCCCTTTCAGGCTTGGAGTTGATAGGACGATCAGGAGCTCATTCCCCCGACCCTCGTCGAACCCAAGGAAAACGAAAAGCGGGACCGAATCCCGCCACAGCCGCTTTCCCCAGCGAACTCGCGCGTAATAGAGGGGTTTTGGGGGTGTGGCAAGGGGTGAGCGCTGAAAAAGGAAATGTCCAGTGGACATTTGCAGGCGCGAACGGGCGGAGCCCCTTTCAGGCAACGAATACACATTCGCCTTGAAACGCAAAACGCGGCCCTCGGATGAGAGCCGCGCTTCAAAACTGTATTCGAAAAGCTTATGCCAGTTCGATGTTAACAGCCGACTCGCGACCGTCGCGGCCTGCTTCAACGTCGAATGTTACTTTCTGGTCATCAGCCAGACCGGTCAGGCCCGAACGCTCGACAGCCGAGATGTGTACAAACACGTCTTTGCCGCCAGTTTCAGGTGCGATGAAGCCGAAGCCTTTAGTTGAGTTGAACCATTTTACGGTGCCATTGGCCATTTCCGTAGTCTCCTAATAAAAATACCGCCCGCGAAAGTGCAGCGGCCTGGCGTGGTCGGTCTGGATCGAAAGACTGAGCGCCAGGGTAGGAGACAGTTGGTCGAAAAAGAAAAACGTGAGCACTGCCCAGATGGGGGGCTGGAGGGAAAATTGCAATAGGTATCTTTGAAATAGGGCGTTTTGTGCGGAAACTAAAAGATACTGAGCCAACCCGGCTCGTGTCGGTCACAAGACCCCCTACCACCTTTAAAAAGAACAACCCGCCAATTCGGCGGGTTGCAAAACAAGTCTTCAGGCATTGCCCTCGATTCCTCCGATCCCGCAGGATCAGAACGAGCGCATGACACCAATGCGCAGATTAACGCTATTGTAGGTGCTGTGATACCCGGCAGGTTGACCGCCGCTGTTGCGATAGGCGTCATACAGAACTTCGCCAAACAGCTTGGTCGTGTCGTTCAACTGGCGGCTGGCACCAAGGCCAACGGTCAGGCCTTTGACATTGCCGCTATCGACGCTGAATGGAGACACGGCAAAATCGCCAAAGACGGCACCATAGCCCAGCTTGCCATAGACGTCATAGTCGCCCATTTGCTGACCGACGACACCCACCACGCGCACGTTGGCGGACTGCTTACACAAAGCCGGCGCCGGGATGAAACCCGCACATTCGTCGAACTCACCGTTCAGGGTGATCGAGGCGCTGGCTTCGTATCCATAGAAGAAATCACCGTTGTTGATGCGGTTCCCCAAGACAACCGCGAAACCCGGTACAATCTTGTCATGGTTATAACCGCCAAACGACGGAACCTCTGACTTTGCTTTGCCGACGTCCAACGCAAAACCCCAATACCCTTCGGCCTAAGCTGCGCTTGTCGCACATGCCACACCGATGGCAGCTGCGATTACCTTTGATTTAATACCCATAATAAACCCCTCTTTTTTTCTCGCCTGCATATAGTGCAGCCCAATTTCATATACTTTTAGTTTAATAATTCTGCACAGCGGCAGGTTTCAACACAAATCCATGCCGCGCCGGGGTAAGACTCTGATCATGGTGCAGTTTCAACACTCAATTGAGCGATGTCTCCACGCAAAAAGGGCGCTCTAGCGAGCGCCCCTTTCTAATCTTCTTCATCTCTCAGGCTCTCGGCGATTTGCTTCGCAATTCACCTGTCGCCGTAAGAACGCGGTGCGTTCTTACTCGNAGAAATCTGCATTTTTTTCGAAAATCCTGATTTTTCCTTAAAAAACGGTATGTTGCGCAATCTATGGCAAGGAAAATCCCGTTTTTGCGCAATAATGTTTACGTCTAAAATGCAAGTTTTCTACTGCACCGCCAGTTATCCACAGACTCGAATACCCGAACAGACCGATTCAACGAAAATGCCCGGCCGATTCAGATGAATCGCCGGGCATTTTTCCGAGTCACTTTCCAATTTCAGGCAGATTCTAGGCAGGCTTCGCAGATTTCCCCCGATGAATCGCCCGTGACCGCTGTTTTTTCCGCGAGTCGTGTACCCGCCAGCCCAGCAGAGCCAGAATCACGGCCATATAGAGGAGCGATTCAGCCTCCCAGGTCTTGCCCACCATTATATAGTGGATGCCGCCCAGCGCCGCGGTCGGATAGACCAGCTTATGCAGCTTACGCCAGCGCGGACCCAGCTTGCGGACGGACCAATTGTTCGAGGTGATCGCCAAGGGCGTCATCAGGACAAACGCCGCCATGCCGACCGTAATATAGGGACGCTTCAGGATGTCCTTCCAGATCTCGGACAGGATCTGCACATCCAGCACCAGCCAGACCAGAAGATGCGCTGCCACGAAATAGAAGGTCAGCACCCCGATGGCCCGACGGAAACGGATCAGGTTCACACCGGTCAGCGCCCGCAGGGGTGTAACCGCCAGCCCTACGATCAGCGCCTGCAATCCCAGCTCGCCCAGCTCGTGCTCCAGCTCCTTGACCGGGTCGATGCCCATCGCGCCCGTGGCCGCTAGATAGAACAGCCAGACCGGCCAGATCAGGCCAACCGCATAAACCGCCCAGATCGGCAGCTTGCGCAGGCCTTGGTTCAGATGGTCAGCAAGTTTCACGAACAACAGCTTTCTCCGCTTTGGATCGGTGGGCAGGCGACGGTGCCATAGGAACAGAACACGCAGCAATCGCCGGGTTTCGGACGTAGGACTTCGTGGCAACCCTTACATTCGTAAAAGTACATGCAGGCGTCATCGGGCATCTCTTCGCGAGCAGTGTGTCCGCAATGGGGGCAGGTCAGCTCAGAGATGCGCTCGATCTGCATCAGTAGTTCTTCGCCAGGTCCATGCCAGCATACATTCCGGCGACCTCTTTTTCATAGCCGTTGAACATCAGCGTCTCTTTGCGCTTGGCGAACAGACCGCCACCGATGGTGCGTTCGGTGGCCTGCGACCAGCGGGGGTGGCTGACTTCAGGGTTCACATTTGAATAGAAGCCATACTCGCGCGGCTGCAGCATGTTCCACGTGGTTTGCGGCTGCTTGTCCGTCAGGGTAACGCGCACAATCGACTTGATCGACTTGAAGCCATATTTCCACGGCACCACCAGACGCAGCGGCGCGCCGTTCTGTTTCGGCATTGGTTTATCATAAATGCCGGTGGCCATGATGGTCAGCGGGTGCATGGCTTCGTCCAGACGCAGGCCTTCGCGATAGGGCCAGTCGACATTTACAGTGCGGATGCCCGGCATTTCCTCTTTCCGGACCAGCGTCTCGAACGCCACGTATTTCGCGCCTGACTGGACACCAGCCATGTTCAGCAGTTGGTTCAGCTCGAACCCGTACCACGGGATCACCATCGACCACGCTTCAACACAGCGGAAGCGATAGATGCGTTCCTCTTGGCTGACCTTCGCCAGAATATCCTCAAGCCCATAGCTGCCCGGCTTATCGACCATCCCGTCGATCTGCACCGACCACGGGTCGATGGTCAGCTGATGGGCGTGGCGGGCGGGATCGTCCTTGCCGGTGCCAAACTCGTAGAAGTTATTGTAGCTCGAGATCTCCTCGAACGTGTTGGGCGTGGCATCCGTCGAATATTTCGAGGCCGCCAACGCCGGGCCCATGGCCATACCAGCAAACAACCCGGCGGCACCGCCCATCAACTGGCGGCGGTTCATGTAGTCCGCCTTGGGCGTCACGTCCGAGTATTTCAGCACATTCTTATAGGCCATCACGGGCACCTCGTCTTTTGATCTTATTCTGATCTAAGACGGCGGACGCGCAAAGCCAAAGCACAATGGCTCACGTCCGCGCCAGAGGATTGTAACAATTCATTCGGCGGGCATCTGGACCGAGGGATAAATCTCGTTCATCGGGACCGAGCGCCCACTGTCCTGCACCAGCCGCACGTGGCGGCGACGCATCTGGCGGGGTTCGGCCACGCCAACAGAATGCGCGATGGTCTCGACCTCTTTCACGATGCCCTTGGCGTAACGCGCGACCTTCTCGCATTTGTCCTCCGGCACCAGACCTTTCTGGAACCGCGGGTCGTGGGTGGTGATGCCCGTCGGGCAAGTGTTCTTGTTGCACTTCAGCGCCTGAATGCAGCCCAGAGAGAACATGAAGCCCCGCGCCGAGACCACGAAATCCGCACCTGCGCAAATCGCCCAGGCGACGTCGCCGGGGTTCACCAGCTTGCCGGAGGCGATGATCCGGATGCGCTCGTGCAGCCCCCGCGCGTCGCGCAGGTCCACAATTTGCGGCAGAGCTTCACGAATGGGCATACCGACCAGATCCATCAGCGGCATGGGCGCGGCACCGGTGCCCCCTTCCCCACCATCAATGGTGATGAAATCGGGGGCGGCATCGACCCCGCGCGCGACGATCCGGTCAAACAGCTCTTCAAATGGCTCGATCGCACCAATCACGGTTTTGAAGCCGACGGGTTTTCCGGTGACCTCTCTTATATGTGTCAGCATATCCAACAGGTCGTCCCAGTCGTCGATCTCGGGATGGCGGTTCGGGGAAATCGAGGCCTCGCCCACGCGGATCCCCCGGATCTTCGCAATCTCGTCCGAGACCTTCTCGGCCGGCAGGATGCCCCCCTTACCCGGCTTCGCGCCCTGCGCCAGCTTCAGTTCGAACATCTTCACTTCGGGATGGGCCGCAGCCTCGCGCAACTTCTCATCAGACAGGTTCCCGTCATGATCGCGCACGCCGTATTTCGCCGTGCCGATCTGGAACACGATGTCTCCGCCGCCCGTCAGGTGATAGGGCGACAAGCCACCTTCCCCGGTGTTCATCCAGACGCCCGCCTTGGCGGTGCCCATCGACAGCGCCTGAACCGCGGGGCGGGACAGCGCGCCATAGCTCATGCCGGACAGGTTGAAGATCGACTTCGCCTCAAACGGCGTGCGGGCCTGCGGACCGATAATCATCGGCGCGGTCTGGGCAAATTGCGTGTCCAGCGGAGGAAACGCCGCATTCACGAAGATCGGTGTCCCCACCACGCTTAGGTTCCGGGTCGACCCGAAAGCCAGCGTATTCCCCTTTCCCGCCGCCGTATGCTCGACCCAATGGCGCTGTGCGCGGTTGAACGGCAGCTCTTCCCGGTCCATCGCGAAAAAATACTGCCGGAAGAACTCGCCCAGGTTCGAGAACAGCGCCCGGAACCGCCCAATCACCGGATAGTTTCGGCGCACCGCATCATGGGTCTGCAGACGGTCTATTATATAAAGTACCGCGATCACCGCGAGGATGACCCCCACCGCAAAGATCAACACCTGCGCCAAAAGCTCGATTGCCCAGAACATCGACTGCATACCGTTCCCTCCGTTTCAGGCCGAGTGTAGCGCAGATGGTCGGAAGGGAAAGTCACGGGCGCTGACATTTATGTGCGGGGATTCGGGACGGACAGAATCCGCCGAGGGGCACTGTCTGGGTTTTCTGGGCAAAGCCCCGCCGAAATCCGCGCCCCAGATCGGTAAAGCTTCGCCGCCCCCGCCCCGCCCCCCTTGCATGACCCATTCCTCGCCTATGGGTAGACACGAAACTCGCGGCGCTCTGCTGGTTTCGGCCCATTCTGACGATGGATGCTGTGCTGCCCGTTTCGCCGTGGTTCTCTGCCTCTGCGTTCATTCAGACGCACAACGAATTACTCAAAACTCACGGAGCTACACATGAAACTCGCAACTCTGACCAGCGCCATCGTCCTGACCGCCGCCACCGCCGCCTTCGCGGAAGGCTTGGATGCAAACGAGGACGGCATGGTGACGATCGAAGAAACCGTTGCCATGTATCCGGACGTCACCCCCGAGGCGTTCTCGACCGCCGACACCAATGATGACGGCGTGTTGGATGCAGACGAACTGGCCGCCGCGCAAGAGGCCGGCCTGATCCCCAACGAAACCTAATTACCCCACCCCACCACTCACAAAAGAAAGCGCCCGCCGGTGGAAATCGGCGGGCGTGTTTTGTTGGGGGGGGGCGAGTTTGGCGGCGTCAAGGGTATATTTACAGTGAGGCGAGGGTATATCTTGCGTCTATGACTGGTTTGCGGGACGGAGCCGACGTCCATCAGGTAGTCACAAATGTCTGCTTTCCTGATGGACCATCTGCAATCTTTGCAGATGGCAGCAAAATTGACGCGACAAGCAAGGTCAATCTATGAATGTCGTTAGAAAAAGCATCCTTTTGACATGAGAAATTAGCAGGTGCTGAGAGGCCGCCTTAGAAAGGGAAACATGAACCTGTTCCGAAGAATACTCTTTTTGATCGTCCCGCTATTCGTTTGGACAAGTGCGTCGCTGGCCCAGGACATGTTGCCTCTCGAAAGCCTCCAGCCAAAGGTTGAGGAGGCTCGCGCTGCTGTGAAGGCGGTAGCCCAAGAGATCAAAGCTGATCTCGTCGCTCTGATACCATCCGCTCCTGGATGGAAATGTGAGGAAAGCAATAGGTCAGCGACGACTGAAGTTTTCGAACTCATACCGAGCGTGCATGTCCATTGCGAGCATGAAGAGCAGTCGCTTGATGCTCATTTGCTCGTCGATCCGTCGACTTCCACCGTTTTCTGCACGTCGATTACCCATAATCAACAAGGCATCGAAGAGGGTAGGATTAAACCCAATCTTTTCCGATTTTTTGAAGGCGGGGCATGGCAAGTAGAGCGCGCAGGGGTGAGCCTTCAGGGGTGCGCGTCTGAGGTGCTTGCATTCACTGCTCATGGAAGTCGGTCTGAAGCCTCAATTGCAAATGGGCCAGCTTCAATAGATGCATTCGCGCAGGCCCTTTTGTCTTCCGAGCCCGAGGAGGTTGTAGTTCAAGCACGTGAACACGCGGAGGCAATCAACGAGCTGTTGGCGCTTCTTGACGATCAATCGCGAAAATTCGCCAACATGATTGAGACATCGCCGAACGCCGAAATGAAGGTCGTTCGGCCATCCGATGCTTTGCGTATGGGGATGACTCTTCCCTTGGTGCTCGGCTCTAGCCCAAGCGCAAGTACTACCTTCGAAACTGACGGTTGCAGATTGAGCATCGAGATATCTGCATCGCCTGTCGGCCTCCATGAAGCAAAGAACACTGGCCTTCGTTGGGCATCGCCGAGATCAGCAGACGGCACAGTACGCGGCGCATACATCACTCGTAATACAGAGCGTCTGAAGGGCCGTGTAAATCAGAGTGGAACAAGTATCGAAGTTCTTGTAGATGACCTAGTACTTGTAAGAGTTGCGACTCCGGGCAACCGTCTTTGCGCCAGCGATCCGGACATCGTTCGTAGAACGTTCGATGAAATACTTGCAAAAAATCCCTCGACTGTTGTGATGCCCTAGCGCAGACACCTCTGGTGTGACTGAAGTCAGTGTTGAGAACGTGCAGTCAGCAAAGCGGGAGACTGAGCAATTCCATAAAGCCGACATTCGTTCGCGCTGCAGCATCCTGTCACTTTGCACTCGAAGCAGCCCCCCCAAAAAAAGAGCCCGCCGTTAAGCGGGCTCCTTCTATTCTTAGGTCAATGCACGACCGCGTCCTCGGGCGGTTGCCGGTTCGAGCTCGACACCCGATCCCCGACCAACAGCCCGTCGGCCCCGGCGCTAACGGTGATCGTGTCGCCATCCATCACGTCGCCCGCCAGCAGCATCTCGGCCAGTTGGTTCTGCAATGCCCGCTGGATGACGCGCTTCAAGGGGCGTGCGCCAAAGACGGGGTCATAGCCCTCGTCCGCCAGCCACTTCTTCGCCGCCTCATCCAGATCCAGCGCGATATTGCGGCGGCCCAGACGTTTGGTCAGACGGCCGAGTTGGATCTCGACGATGCCGTCCATGTCCTCGCGGGTCAGGCGGTCGAAGATGATCGTCTCGTCCAGACGGTTCAGGAACTCGGGGCGGAAGTGTGCCCGCACCGCATCCATGACATCCCGCTTCGCGTCCGAGGCATCGGCCCCGTCCGGCAGCTGGCTCAGCGCCTGCGCGCCAAGGTTTGACGTCAGGATAATCAGCGTCTGCTTGAAGTCCACGGTGCGCCCTTGCCCGTCGGTCAGGACACCATCGTCCAGAACCTGCAAAAGCACGTTGAACACGTCCGGGTGCGCTTTCTCGACCTCGTCGAACAGCACGACCTGATAGGGCCGGCGCCGTACGGCTTCGGTCAGCACGCCGCCTTCGTCATAGCCGACATAGCCCGGAGGCGCGCCGATCAAACGGGCAACCGCGTGCTTCTCCATGAACTCGGACATATCAATGCGCACCATCGCGCTGTCGTCGTCAAACAGGAAGTCTGCCACGGCTTTGGTCAGCTCGGTCTTACCCACACCCGTCGGCCCGAGGAACAGGAACGAGCCCAGCGGGCGGTTCTCGTCATTCAGACCGGCACGCGCACGGCGCACGGCGTTGGACACAGCGGTCACGGCCGACCCCTGACCAATCACGCGACGGCCAAGTTCCTCTTCCATGCGCAGAAGCTTCTCGCGTTCGCCTTCCAGCATTTTCGAGGTCGGAATGCCCGTCCAGCGTTCGACCACGGATGCGATCTGTTCCGGACGCACGGCTTCCTCGACCATCATCTCGGCCTCGGCGCCTTCGGCCTCTTCCAGCTTTTTTTCCAGACCCGGAATGACGCCGTAGGACAGCTCACCGGCCTTCGCCAGATTGCCCTCGCGCTTGGCGGCGTCGAGTTCCGCGCGGGCGCGGTCCAGCTGTTCCTTCAGCTCGCGCGCACCTTCCAGCTTGTCACGTTCGGACTGCCACTTGGCGGTAAGCGACGCGGACTTCTCACTCAGGTCCGACAGCTCCGCCTCAAGCTTCTCAAGCCGGTCTTTCGACGCCTTGTCATCCTCGACACGCAGCGCTTCTGCCTCGATCTGCATTTGCAGGATCTGGCGGTCCAGAGCGTCCAGTTCTTCCGGCTTCGAGTCCACTTCCATCCGCAGGCGGCTGGCGGCCTCGTCCACAAGGTCGATGGCCTTGTCCGGCAGGAAGCGGTCAGTGATATAGCGGTGCGACAGGGTCGACGCGGCTACCAAAGCGCTGTCTGAAATCCGCACGCCATGGTGCAGCTCGTACTTTTCCTTGATGCCCCGCAGGATCGAGATCGTGTCTTCCACCGTGGGCTCTTCGACCATCACCGGCTGGAAGCGACGGGCAAGTGCGGCGTCTTTTTTGACATATTTGCGGTATTCATCCAGCGTCGTGGCGCCCACACAGTGCAGCTCACCCCGCGCCAGCGCAGGCTTGATCAGGTTGGCCGCGTCCATTGCACCATCCGACTTGCCCGCACCAACAAGCGTATGCATCTCGTCAATGAACAGGATGATTTCTCCAGCCGCAGCCGTCACTTCGTTCAGAACAGCCTTCAGGCGTTCCTCAAACTCACCGCGATATTTCGCACCGGCGATCAAGGCGCCCATGTCCAGCGCCATCAGCTTTTTGTTGCGCAGGCTTTCCGGCACGTCGCCATTGATGATGCGCAGAGCCAAGCCTTCCGCAATCGCGGTTTTACCCACGCCGGGCTCACCGATCAGAACCGGGTTGTTTTTGGTGCGGCGCGACAGAACCTGCATTGCACGGCGAATTTCTTCGTCACGTCCGATGATCGGGTCAATCTTGCCCTCGGCAGCCGCCTCGGTCAGATCGCGCGCGTATTTCGATAGCGCTTCATAGCTGTCCTCGGCGCTGGCGCTGTCGGCCGTACGCCCCTGACGGATTTGATTGATTGCGGCATTCAGTTTCTTGGCATCCACAGCACCGGCATCCAGCGCATCACGCGCACCGGATTTCACCACGGCCAACGCCGTCAGCAACCGCTCAACGGGGACAAAACTGTCGCCCGCCTGTTTGGCCAACTTCTGCGCTTCGTCAATCACGCTGGCCGTTTTGTTATCCATGTAAACCTGAGCACCATCGCCCGTCACCTTGGACAGCTTGCCAACGGCCGCGTCCACAGCTGCGCGCACGCGATCGGGCGCGCCGCCGGCCTTGGTGATCAGGTTGGCGCTCATGCCCTCTTCATCATCCATGAGGGCTTTCAGCAAATGTTCGGGAACCAGTCTCTGGTGGTTTTCGCGCATGGCGATGGTCTGTGCAGCCTGAATGAAGCCGCGCGACCGTTCAGTGAACTTCGACAAATCCATGTCACTCTCCTTTTCAAGCGCCCTTACGTTCAGATGCCCGCCCTTGCAGCACATCTTATTGGGCCTCGGGATTAATTTGGGGTTTTCAGGGGGAGTTTCAAGGCGATCACCCGCGACAGATTTGCGTTTTTCGCCGCATCGGCGTAGGAAATCGCGAACCGGAACGGAGACCCCAGACATGACCGATGATCGTTTAATAGTCGCCCTCGATGTGCCCAACGCGCTGGAAGGGTTGAAACTGGCCGAAACGCTTGGCGATGCGGTGAATTTCTACAAGATCGGGCTGGGGATGCTGACCGGCGGCGGGCTGGCTTTGGCGAACGAGCTGAAGGGCGAGCTTGGCAAAAAGATCTTTCTGGACATGAAGCTTTTCGACATCGGCAACACGGTCGAAGCTGCGGTGCGTGGTCTGGCCCAATTCGATCTGGATTTCCTGACCGTCCACGGCGACCCGCATGTGGTGCGCGCCGCTGCCGAGGGCAAAGGTGGTAAGGACATGAAGATCTTGGCCGTGACCATCCTGACCTCGCTGGATCGTTCGGATCTGGATGCGGGCCTGATCAAGCCGGGCAACGTGCAGGATTTGGTACTGGAACGCGCCGCCCGCGCGATGGAGGCGGGCGCTGACGGCGTCATCGCCTCGCCGCAAGAAGCCGCGCTGATCCGCGCCCTGCCCGAAGCCGAAGGCAAGCTGATCGTCACCCCCGGCGTGCGCCCGGCTGGTGCTGCCTTGGGCGACCAGAAACGCGTGGCCACCCCGGCGCAGGCCATCAAGGACGGGGCCGATCACATCGTGGTGGGCCGCCCGATCCGCAACGCCCCCGACCCCCGCGCCGCAGCCCAAGCGGTGCTGGCGGAACTGGCCGCAATCTAAAAACAAAACACCCCGCTCGGATCAGAGCGGGGTGTTTTCGTTTTAACGATGGGTGCGCCTTACATCTCGTTGATGTCCGTGTCCCATTTCTTGGTCTGCCCCTTACGCACCCCAAAGGCCATGCGAAGGACCAGCCAAGACGCAAGCGATACCGCGCCGAAGATTACCAGAAGCATCGGCAGGCCGACGCTGGCACCCAAGGCCAGCAGCACACCAACCGCCGTTGCGCCAATCGCGAAGCCCAGAAAGATATAGCCGGGCGCGAGGATTTCGAGGATCACAAGCGCGATCGCCCCACCGATCCACGCCCACCAGACTGACCAAAGCATCACGCTTTTCCTTTCAACATGTTAAACGCATCGCCAAAGGCATCCAGCGCATTGGCGGGCAGCAGGACGGTCTGCTTGCCTTCGCCAGCACCGACAGCGGTCAAGGCCTCGACCTGTTTCAGGGCAACCTGATACTGCGCGGCCTCGATGCCGTTTTCCTTGATGGCCTTGGCGACAACCTCGGTCGCATAGGCTTCGGCATCTGCGGTGATACGGCGTGCTTCGGCAGCCTTCTGGGCAGCATAGAGCTCGGCATCGGCCTGAAGCTCGACCGCGCGGCGTTCACCTTCGGCCTCGGTCACCTGCGCACGGCGGGCACGTTCGGCGTTCAGCTGCTGCAACATGGCCTCGCGGGTGGCTGCATCAAGGTTCACGTCCAGGATCTCGGCCCGGGTCACTTCGATGCCCCAGTCGTCCACTGCGTCCGCCACCTGCTGCTTGATCTGCGCGATCAGTTGCTGGCGGTTGGACTGAACCTCGTCCAGCTCCATCTCACCAATCCCGGCACGCACGATCCCGGCGACGGTCGTCGCAATCGCAGCGTCCACGTCACGAATACGATAGACCGTCTTTTCCGGCTCGAGAATGCGGTAGAAGACCGAGGTCTCGACCTGCACCAGCACGTTGTCCGAGGTAATGGCGTCTTGGCTGGCATTCGGCAGCTGACGCTCAAGGATCGACACCTTGTGGCGCACACGATCCAGAAACGGCACAATAAAGTTGATGCCCGGCCCAAGAACCGCTTGCAAACGGCCGAATCGCTCGACCACGTATTTTTCACTTTGCGGAACGATCTTTACGCCCCGGAAAACTGTCAAAATCAAGAATGCGGCCAGCAGGAGCAATACAATGTTGCCGCCGCCGATACCGTTCAAAATCTCATCCATTAAGAAAGCCTCTCACTGTCCACGATTGGTTGATAAATGGGGATGAAATGCCCGAATTTCAACCGCTAATGCGCGAAAGCGCGGCCAAACCGGACTGCACGCGCGGCTTGAAATGCGCGATGGAACGCGGGTCGGAAAGCCAGTCTTCGGGGGCCACCAACCGCCAGCATTGGCCTTCATTTCCAAGCTGGATCTGCGCCTCGGCCCCCTTAGGCAGAACCGCCCCAAACCACCACGAAAAACGGCCCGGGTCATGCGGGCTTTCAAAGCGCTGTTTCCAGAGCAACTGGGCGGGTGAAATGGTTAACGACAGCTCCTCAAGCGTCTCGCGCAGCACGCAGTCCTCGGGCGTTTCACCGGGCTCCGGTCCACCACCGGGCATGTCCCACATATCGGGAAACGGGATGTCCGAACGATCATCCCGCAAAAGGGTTACAAGCTGCCCGCCAATCAGCAGGACCAGTTTCGCGCCCATGAAGTCGTCTGTGCTCATGGGGTCAGACTAGGCCTGTTCCCCACCCGCCGCATCCGCTAATTTCGCGCCATGCCGTCCTTATGCCGCAAATGCCTGACCCAGTTCGACACGGGCCGCCGCTGCCCGTCCTGCAACAGCCCCCGCGTGCTGTCGCACCCGGAACTGTTTGACCTGTCGATCGCGCATATGGATTGCGACGCGTTCTATGCCTCGGTCGAAAAGCGCGACAATCCCGAGCTTGCGGACAAGCCCGTGATCATCGGAGGCGGCAAGCGTGGCGTTGTGTCGACGGCCTGCTATGTCGCCCGCATTCGCGGTGTCCGCTCGGCCATGCCGATGTTTCAGGCGCTGAAACTGTGCCCCGACGCGGTGGTGATCCGCCCGCGCGGCAGCCATTACGCGGCCGTATCCAAACAAATCCGCGCGATGATGGACGAGCTGACCCCGGCCGTCGAACCCCTGTCGCTGGACGAGGCGTTTCTGGACATGACAGGCACCGCCGCACTGCATGGCGCCCCGCCTGCGGTCATGCTGGCGCGACTGGTCAACCGAATGGAGGACGAGCTGGGCCTGACCGGCTCCATCGGTCTGAGTCACAACAAGTTTCTGGCCAAGGTCGCCTCTGATCTGGACAAGCCGCGTGGGTTTTCAGTGATTGGCAAGGCCGAGACGATGGACTTCCTGCGCGACAAGCCCGTAGGCCTGATTTGGGGTGTGGGCGGTGTCAGCCAAGCGCAGTTGGACAAGGCAGGCGTCCACACGTTCGAGGACCTGTTGCGCTGGGACAAAGAGGACCTCGTGGCCCGTTTCGGCGGCATGGGCGAACGTCTGTGGCATTTGGCGCGCGGACAGGACAAACGCCGCGTGTCCGCCCATGCGCCGATCAAGTCGATCTCGAACGAAACCACGTTTTTCGAGGATACGGCCAATCCCGAGCTGCTGGACGGCCACTTGTGGCGACTGGCCGAGAATGTCTCGGACCGGGCCAAGGCACGGGATATGGCGGGACAGGTCGTGACCCTGAAACTAAAACGCGCCGATTTCCGCGCGCTGAGCCGCCAAAGCAATCTGGGCGACATGACCCAAAGTGCCGATCGCATCTATCGCACCGCGCGCGCGTTGCTGGACACAGTGCTGGACAAAGGGCCGTTTCGCCTGATCGGGGTCGGCCTCAGCCATATCGGCCCGGCCGCCCAGACCGACACGACGCAAGATCTTTTGGACCCAAACGCCGAACAGCGGCGTCAGGCAGAGAAAGCCACCGACGCCATTCGTGCGCGGTTTGGGAAAGATGCGATCAAGAAAGGGCGCGGACTGCGCTAAGGGCTATTCAGCCGCGAGCGTCGCATCACGCCGTCCAATGTCAGCGATCTGCGCAATGACGGTGCGCAGACGGCTTTGTACCTCGGTAAAGCGATAGTTCGGCGTGATCGACGCCTCGTCCATATAAAGCGAGCGGTCGATCTCGATCTGGACCACATGGCGACCGGCCTGCGGGCGACCATAATGCTGCACCATGAAGGCGCCCGCAAACGGCATGTTGCGCGCCGTGCGGAAGCCCGCGTCCTGAAATGCGGCCTCAACCGCATCAACAATCTCCGCGTTGGCCGAGGCCCCGAATCTATCGCCCAATACAATTTCCGGCATGTCCGAGGCGCTGCGGCGCAGGCTAGCCAAGGCCTCGTGCGGCATGGAATGGCAATCCAGCAGGATCGCCTGCCCATAACGCGACACGTTCGTGTCCATCAGCTCGCGCAGGGCGTTGTGATAGGGATGCCAGTGGGCGCTTAGACGCTTCTGCGCCGCCCCAAGGGTCATCTTGCCGCGATAGATCGCGCGCCCGCCAGCCACGACGCGGGGAATCACCCCCAGCCCAGACGAGATGCGCGGGTTCAGCGTGGACCTGCGCAGCCCAGAAATTAGCGCGGGGTCGAGTTCATCCGCACCGCGGTTCAAATCCACATAAGCGCGGGGCGTATTGGCGCACAGGAACGGCGCACCGCATTCCGTCGCGAAGGCATAAAGCCTGTCCACATAGGCATCT
The DNA here is from genome assembly GCF_004360145.1 of Aliiroseovarius marinus. Taxonomy (GTDB): domain Bacteria; phylum Pseudomonadota; class Alphaproteobacteria; order Rhodobacterales; family Rhodobacteraceae; genus Aliiroseovarius; species Aliiroseovarius marinus. The sequence goes on from NZ_ML178712.1 coordinate 241,183, forward strand.
TCCGAGGATCGGATCGTGCGTTCATCAAGGATCGTGTCATTCAGGAACGCCTCGTCATAGTGCGATCCACTATGGGGCGACGCGAAAACAACGCTCGTGTCTTCGAACCGTGGTCGATACAACGAAAATGTCTGCGCCTGCATCTTTGCCTCCTAAGCTCTTTATAAAGTAAAAAACTCTTGCCAAAAGCCCTTGCGCGCGGCCCCGACTCCTTTTATAGCAACGCGGACCGGCGCGGGGTTTCCCGCGTCTCATCGTTTGGATCGGCCTGAATGGGTTGTTTCGACACAGATTTTCGGGCGATTAGCTCAGCGGTAGAGCACTTCGTTGACATCGAAGGGGTCACTGGTTCGATCCCAGTATCGCCCACCATGAACCGCCAGATGACCTAAAGGTCAGAAGGTATAACTGAAGCCAAGGCGCAACCGCAGCGCCGCGTAGAAGGAGAAGGACCATGAAAGTTCGCAACTCGCTCCGCTCGCTGAAAAACCGTCACCGCGATTGCCGCGTCGTGCGCCGTAAAGGCCGCGTATACGTGATCAACAAGACGCAGCGCCGGTTCAAAGCCCGTCAGGGCTAATCGCTTCAGCAGCGTTACAGAAGAAGCCGCCCAATGGGCGGCTTTTTTGTTTCAGTCAGGTGTCACCCCATCAGTTTGCGCCAATCAACAGCCGGACGAGCGTGATCTTGTCGACAAACCCGGTCGCCTGAAGACCCCGGCTTTTCTGGAACTTCCGGATCGCTTTGCGTGTCTTCGCATCGAACGTCCCATCGGTTGCGCCGGGATCAAAGCCCAAATTGGCGAGGCGTGTTTCCACGAACAGCCGTATCTGAGGGCTCTTCAGCACGTCCTTCTCGGCCGCAAGAGCCGCTTTGCGCGCCTGAGCCTGCTTCAGCTCTGCAATGCGCTTGTCGGCAAGCTCGGCATAATAGCCTTTCGGAAAGGCCTTCAGATAAGCCTGATAAGACTGGACGGAGTTCGTATCTTTCGCCTCGTTCCAAGCCCGCCGCTCTTTCCGGCTGACCGAAGATTCAGACTTTCGTTCCCATTCATCCAGCTGCGCCTGCGCTTGGTCGGCATACAGACCATCAGGATACCGTTTCAGGTAGGCAAACAAGCCGCGCACGTCACCGTTTTTGCCGGTCTGTTCCCAGTACGCACGATCTTCCCGCTCCAACGCCTCTTGTCGCTTGCGGGCCTCCTCTTCAAGGATCGCTGCGCGTTTGTCAGCCATGTCCCCCAACAGGCGGATCTGCTGCAGGTTCAAATAACCGCTTTCCCGTACTCCGCTATCGCGTTGCCAATCTGCGATCGCCGCCCGGGTTCCGCGGCCAAAGATGCCGTCGATTCCGCCCGGATCAAACCCAAGCAACGCCAGATCACGCTGAACATTGCGACGGTCCGTGCGCGTAAGGTTCAATTCCTGCTCGACCTGCTCGGCTTTCGAGATTTGGGGTTTCGTAAAGGGGGACAGATCGGACAGGTGGCCATAGGGCGTCACAGCCGGGTATCTTGCGCGCAGCCGGCTTGCCATGCGCGCACCTTCGGCCAACGCCACCCGATCCACATAGCGCGCCAATCTGTCGGCTGGTCCGACCAGAACTGTCACACCTTCGGGGGCCTCAATCTCGCCAACTCCGGGCGTAAGGCCCTGACCAAGTTCCGTTCCCTCGCCTAGCGGCGCAAGCAGCACCAAAGCGCTTTCCGGAAAACCTGAAGCCGTACTTAAAATGGCGCTGAGAGGTACCGCTGTCGCACCAATGCTAAGATCCGATGGCTCGTCGCCATAGCGGGTGATCAGCCATGTCTCGTCGCCGTCCGTGGCAAAGCGCCCGGACAGCATAATCAACACACGCTCGGCCTCTTGCGCATCTTCACGGAACGCCGTGATGGTGTCCCAAGCGTTCTCGGCCCGCTCGGACTCGCTCACGTGCAGGTCAAAGCCCGCTTCCCCAAGACGATCACGAAACACGTCCGCTTGGTCCAAACCCGCGACGTCGTCGTAATACCGATAGTCTTCTTGTGAAACGATCAGCGCTGCATCCTGCGCGCTTGCCTGCGTTGCCGCCCCCAAAAGCGCGGCAAGTGAGATTGTTTTCCGAATGTTCATGTCTGAATGCCTCCACCAATCTACAGCGCTTAAACGCACCTTACATAGATATAGTGTCGGCAATCCCGTTTATCTCAAAGGGGAAAACTATTCGGTTGGTCGCCCTAAAGGCCAAGCGACTGGCCAGACTGAAATCTGGCCAGTGCTTCGAGTATCAGTCGTAGACGCGCTGGTCGTCGATGACGATGCCGTCATTCGGGAGGCTGCCCGGCGCGACCAGTTCGATCTTGCCCTTCAGCTTCAGCGTATCGGCCACCGACTTGGCATAGGCGTTGGCGTCACCACCGTCGGCCTCGACCTGAACGGTCATGGCGTCCATCTCGCCTTCGCGCGTTGCGATCACGCGGGCCTTGGCGACCTCGGCGTGTTTGGCGACGAAATCTGCGACCTGCTCGGGGCGGACAAACATGCCCTTGATCTTGGCGGTCTGGTCAGCACGCCCCATCCAGCCCTTTATCCGCATGTTGGTGCGGCCACAGGGGCTGACGCCCGGCAGCACAGCCGACAGATCGCCGGTGGCAAAGCGGATCAGCGGATAGTCGGGGTTCAGCGTGGTCACGACGACCTCGCCCACTTCACCCGGCGCAACGGGGTCGCCAGTGCCGGGGCGGACGATCTCGACGATCACACCTTCGTCCACGATCATGCCTTCCATCGCGTCGCTTTCATAAGCCACGTTGCCCAGATCAGCAGTCGCATAGCTTTGCAGGCAGGTGATGCCGCGATCGGCGTATTCCTGACGCAGGCTGGGGAACAGCGCCCCGCCACCCACGGCAGCTTTGGTGATCTTCAGTTGCACGCCATCCGCATCCGCACGATCCAGAATGATCTTCAGATAGTCGGGCGTCCCGGCATAAGCCGTGGTGCCGATGTCGGCAGCGGCGCGAACCTGAAGCTCGGTCTGGCCAACGCCGGCGGGCACAACAGCTGCGCCTACTGCACGTGCGCCGTTCTCGAAAATCATGCCAGCTGGCGTCAGGTGATAGCCAAAGCAGTTCTGAACGATGTCGCCCTTACCGATGCCGCACGCGTTCAGGAAACGCCCCATGCGCCACCAGTCATGGCCAACCCCACCGGGTTCATAGATCGGGCCGGGGCTTTGGAAGATATGCGCGAATTCATGCGTCGGCAGACCGCCAAAGCCACCCAGGGGGCCGTCAGCCGCCTGTGCCTTGCCGATCTCGGACTTGCGCAGAACCGGCAGCGCTGCCAGCGCCTCGACCGAGGTCACGCCTGCCGCGTCGACATCCGCCAGAAGAGTGGCATAGCCGGACAACGCCTTGGCGCGGGCGATCTGCTCGGGAAGAGCGGTCGCCAATCCAGCAGCACGTTCTTCTTCAGAACGGGTCTCGAGCGCATCAAAATAGTTGGACATGAGCAAAACCTCTGTCTGCGCCGACCGAGATCGGCGTTAAATCATGATAAAGTTGGGTCGCCTTAAAAGGAGGCGGGCCTAATTAGGCCAGCCAACGCTTACGGCGGCGATACGAGCGCACGTCGCGGAAGCTCTTACGACCTTCATCCGACATACCCAGGTAGAATTCTTTAACGTCCGGGTTCTCGCGCAGTTCGGCGGCAGGGCCGTCCATCACGATGCGGCCGTTTTCCAGAATATAGCCATAGTGGGCGTATTTCAGCGCCACGTTGGTGTTCTGCTCAGCCAGCAGGAACGTGGTGCCCTGCTCTTCGTTCAGACGTTTTACGATCTCGAAGATCTGCTCCACCAGCTGCGGGGCCAGACCCATCGAGGGTTCGTCCAGCAGGATCATCTCGGGGCGCGACATCATTGCGCGGCCCATGGCAACCATCTGCTGCTCACCACCCGAGGTATAGCCAGCCTGCGACTTGCGGCGTTCGGCCAGGCGCGGGAAGTATTCATAGACCATTTCCAGGTCTTTCGCGATCGCGGCGCGGCCATCGGTGCGGGTGTAGGCACCGGTCATCAGGTTCTCTTCCACGGTGAGGTGTTCAAAGCAGTGACGGCCTTCCATCACCTGAATAACACCGCGTTTCACCAAAGCGGCCGGGTTCAGTTCGGCGATGTTTTCGCCCATGTGGTCAATCGTGCCCTTGGTCACTTCGCCACGCTCTGCCTGAAGCAGGTTCGAAATGGCCTTAAGGGTCGTCGTTTTCCCTGCACCGTTACCACCAAGAAGCGCAGTGATGCCGCCCTTGGGAACAGACAGGCTTACGCCTTTCAGCACGAGGATCACGTGATTGTAGATGACCTCGATATTGTTGACCTCAAGCAGGGTCTCGTCGGTCTTAACAGTGTCCAGCATATCAGGTCGTCCTGTTCGTATTCGTTTCTGGGGGTCGTCCGGGCCCGAAGGCCCGGACGTGTGCCGGTGTATTAGTTACACTGCGGCTCGATGTTGTTTTCAGCAGCGTAAGCAGCCGAGTCAGCGTCGATCAGCGGCTGGATCACTTCCATGTCCGAAGCGCCGAAGTCCGAGATCAGCGACCACTTGCCGGCAGCAGCGTCCCACTGCTGGATGGCAATCGCGCCAGGACCACCGTGGTTTGCACAGCTCACTTTGAACTCGGGGCCGAAGCCTTCCATGCCCAGTTCAGCCATACGTGCGTTGGTGATTTCCAGCTGCTCCAGACCGTCACGCATCTGAGCCGAGGTGATGTCTGCAACGCCGTGGATTTCCTGAGCCTTCTTCGCGGCTTCGGCCAGCATCATCGCGGCGTAAACACCACGGTTGTAGATAACGGTACCAACGTTGGAACCGTCGCCAGCTGCTTTACCAGCGTCTACAACGTATTTCTGCAGGTCACCAAAGACCGGATAGTCCGAGCCAACACCGTGGAAGGTCATCGCCTTATAACCGGTGGCTTTGTCGCCAGCAGGCTTCACGTCATGTTCAGCACCCGACCACCATACGCCGATAAACTGGTCCATCGGGTAACGGATGTTCGCGGCTTCCTGAATGGCAACCTGGTTCATCACGCCCCAGCCCCAGAACAGAACGTAGTCGGGCTTTTCACGACGGATCTGCAGCCACTGAGCTTTCTGCTCTTGACCCGGATAGTCGATCGGAATGGTGGTCAGGTCGTAGCCGTGCTTTTCGCCCAGTTTGGTCAGGGTCGGGATCGGCTCTTTACCGTATGCGCCGTTGAAGTGCAGCAGAACGATCTTCTTGCCCTTCAGGTCGCCGCCGTTCAGCTCAAGCACGTGGTTGATCGCTGCCGATGCACCGTTCCAGTAGTTGGCCGGGAAGTTGAACACGTGGCTGAACACGTTACCGTTCGCAGCCGAGGTACGGCCGTAACCGGGGGTGTAGAGCGGGATGTCGTCAGCAGTCGCTTTGGGGATCAGCTGATAGGTAATACCGGTCGACAGCGGGTTATAGGCCAGAGCGCCCATGCCTTTGGTCGACTCGTAGCATTCCACACCTTTTTCGGTGTTGTATGCGGTTTCACACTCGGGGACGCTTACAGCCACACCACCGATGCCGCCGTCACGTTCGTTCAGCATGGTGAAGTAGTCAGCAAAACCGTCAGCATACGGAATACCACCAGCAGCGAAGGGGCCGGTCCGATAGCTGAGCGACGGGAATACCAGATCCGCCATAACCGGCGAGCCTACCATCAGTGCGGCTACAGACGCCGCGGCAACACGTTTAAAAGTCATTTGCTTCCTCCCTAGATTAGCAAAATTTTGTGCCCTTATGGGCAGCATTGGGTTTGGACACCCGACCCTCCTCTGGCCGGATGCCCGGATCTTATTCCCCGCTTAGTGCGGGAAGGGCCACAGGCGCAGCTTCTCTTTCGTGAGACGCCACAGTTGGGCCAAACCATGGGGTTCGAGGATCAGGAAGATCACGATCAAACCACCAACAATGATGAACTCCAGTTCGGCAGCGATCTCAGTGGGCCAACCCAGAGTCCCTACCAGAAGGTTCTTCAGAATAACCGGCATCAGGACCATGAAGGCAGCACCAGCAAAGGATCCGAAGATCGAGCCCAGGCCGCCGATGATGATCATGAAGAGCACCAGGAACGACTTGGTGATACCGAAGCTTTCACCAGCTTCTGCCGCGCCCAGATAGACGGCGAAGAACAGAGCGCCAGCAACACCGACAAAGAAGGACGAGACAGCGAAGGCCGACATCTTGGCCATCAGCGGGTTCACCCCGATGATCTCGGCTGCGATGTCCATGTCGCGGATGCCCATCCACTTACGGCCAGTCATGCCGCGTGTCAGGTTACGTGCCACCCAGGCCAGAACCACCAGAAACACCAGGCAGATCATGTATTTCGCCCAGGCTTCGGTGTTGGGACCGGTCACGACGACACCCAGCACGCTGCGCTCGGGTGCGTTGATCTGACCCGAGGCCGAGTAGTTGTAGAACCACGCCACTTTGTTGAACAGCCACACCAGGAAGAACTGAGCGGCAAGCGTTGCAACAGCAAGGTAGAACCCTTTGATGCGCAGCGACGGCAGACCGAAGGCCACACCCACGGCGGCAGTGATGCCACCTGCGATCAGCACGTGGAACACGATGCTGACATCCGGGAAGGCGACCATCAGCTTGTAGCAAGCGTAGGCGCCCACGGCCATGAAGCCACCCGTACCCAGCGAGACCTGACCGGCATAGCCCGTCAGAATGTTCAACCCCAGCGCCGCAATGGCGTAGATGAAGAACGGAGCAAAGATCGAGTTCACCCAGTAGTCGTTCACAAAGAACGGGATCACACAGAAGGCGACGAACAGGGCAATCCAGTATCCGGCCCGATCAAGGCGGATCGGAAAGGTCTGGTTGTCGTCGCGGTAGGACGTTTTGAAATCACCAGCTTCGCGGTAAAACATTGATCAGACCCTTTCGATGATTTTCTCACCAAACAGCCCCTGTGGGCGGAAGATGAGGAAGACAAGTGCAAGCACATAGGCGAACCAGGCTTGGGTTGCGCCGCCCACAAGGGGACCGATGGCGAATTCAAACAGCTGCTCGCCCACACCGATGATCAGACCGCCGATGATGGCGCCCGGGATCGAGGTGAAGCCACCCAGCATCAGAACCGGAAGTGCTTTCAGTGCAACTTCAGCCAGCGAGATCTGAACGCCCGATTTCGAGCCCCACATGATCCCTGCAACCAGCGCTACAAAGCCAGCAATCGACCAGACCAGTACCCAGATGAAGCGCAGCGAGATACCGACCGACAGAGCTGCCGAGTGGTCATCTGCCACAGCGCGAAGGGCGCGGCCTTGCTTGGTGTATTGCGAGAACAGAACCAGCGCGGTCACCAGAAGGGCTGCAACGATAGCCGCAACGATATCGAGGTTGTCGATAAAGAAGCCATAGCCGAACCAGCCATAAGTGGTTGTATCAATCGTTTCGTTGATACCCTGCGCCAGACCTACGTCCAGCTTCATCACTTCAGACCCCCACATCAGCGGTGCGAAACCGTGCATGAAGTACCACATACCGATCGTGGCCATGAACAGGATGATGTCAGGCTGACCGATCAGGTGCTGAAGGATGTATTTTTCGATGATCCAAGCAACAAGCACCATGGCGGCGCCAGCTACAATGATCGCGATGATCGTTGGCACGGTCCACCCGAAGTGGTGAATTTTGGTGCCGAAGATCGTGTTGATCAGGTGTGCGAAGGGGATTTGCCCCGTCTGTACACCCACCAGGGTCATAGCGGCGAACACCACCAGCATACCCTGGGCAAAGTTAAAGATACCGGATGCCTTGAAGATCAAGACGAAGCCCAGCGCGACGAGTGCGTAAAGTACCCCGGCCATCAGACCGTTCAGGGTAACTTCCATCGCAAAGAGTAGTTGTTCAGGCATAGTCTCCCCCCTTAGTCGTGCGACACGCCGAGATAGGCGTCGATCACATCCTGGTTGTTGCGCACCTCGTCGGGTGTGCCGTCACCAATTTTCTTGCCGTAGTCCATGACCACCACGCGGTCGGACAGGTCCATAACAACGCCCATGTCGTGCTCGATCAGGGCGATGGTGGTGCCGAACTCGTCGTTCATGTCGAGGATGAAGCGGGACATGTCCTCTTTTTCCTCAACGTTCATGCCGGCCATTGGTTCGTCGAGCAAAAGCAGCGACGGTTCAGCAGCCAAGGCACGCGCCAGTTCAACACGCTTTTTCAGACCGTAAGGCAGACGCCCAACGGGCGTTTTGCGGATGTGCTGGATTTCAAGGAAGTCGATGACTTTCTCGCACGCTTCGCGGTTCTCCAGCTCTTCCTTTTCGGCTTTGCCTTTCCAGATGGCCTGCTGAAACAGGTTGGCGTTCATCTTGTTCAGGCGACCGGTCATGATGTTGTCCAGAACGGTCATGCCTTCAAACAGCGCGATGTTCTGGAAGGTCCGTGCCAGACCCTGCTGGGCTACCTGGTACGGCTTCATCTGCGGACGTTTCGACCCGCGGAACCAGACCTCGCCTTCTTGGGGTTTGTAGAACCCCGAGATGACGTTCAGCATCGAGGATTTACCTGCACCGTTCGGACCGATGATCGCGCGGATCTCGCCTTCGCGGATGTTGAAGCTGATGTCCTTGATCGCAACCACACCGCCAAAGCGCAGCGTGATGTTTTTAAGGTCCATGACAACGGGGCCAATGGTGCGCCCGTCTTCGGTGACGTAGCTGTCGGCGTTCATATCGGTCGTCATTCTGCCGCCATCCCCTGAGTGTTACCCACCACAACCGCATCGCGGATTTCCAGGGTGGCGTTGATCGAGCCCTTGCGACCGTCTTCATAGGTCACTTCGGTTTCGATATATTGCTCGGACTTGCCGCCATAGAGCGCGTCGATCAGCGGAGCGTATTTCTCTTCCACGATCTTACGACGTACTTTACGTGTGCGGGTCATCTCGCCGTCATCTGCGTCCAGTTCCTTGTGCAGGATCAGGAAACGGTGGATCTGACAGCCCGAAAGCATCTCGTCTTCAGCAACCGACTTGTTGACCGTTTCCACGTGCTCTTGAATGGTCGACAGCACCTCGGGGTGGCCAGCCAGTTCCTGATACGAGGCATAGGCCACGTTGTTGCGTTCAGCCCAGTTGCCCACGGCAGTCAGGTCGATGTTGATGAAGGCCGTGCACATGTCGCGGTCATTACCGAAGACAACTGCCTCCAGAATGTCCGGATAGAACTTCAGTTTGTTCTCAACATATTTGGGCGCGAACATCCGGCCATCAGCCATTTTGCCCACGTCCTTCGCACGGTCGATGATGCGCAGGTGGCCGTTTTTCTTGTCGAAGAAGCCAGCGTCACCTGTTGCAACCCAACCTTCGGGATCTTTGGTGTCAGCCGTCGATTCCGGGTTGTTGTAGTATTCAACAAAGGTGCCCGGCGAACGATAGAAGATCTCGCCATTGTCTTCGATGCGGACTTCCACACCCGGAGCAGGTACACCAACGGTGTCGTTGCGCACTTCGCCATCCGGCTGGACGGTGATGAACACGGTCGCTTCGGTCTGACCATAGAGCTGCTTCAGGTTGATCCCCATCGAGCGATAGAACGCGAAGATTTCCGGACCAATCGCTTCACCAGCGGTATAGCCAACACGAATGCGGCCAAAGCCCAGCGTGTCTTTCAGCGGACCGTAAACCAGCACGTCACCGCAGCGGTACTTGAAGTATTCCTTCAGCGCGCCGCCATACAGGTTCAGACCAATCGGGTCTTTGGCTTTGAAGTGCTTGCGCACGTTCTTGCCGTGACGCAGCTTGGCAAAGGCCAGACGGATGCCGTTTTCGATGATGGTCTCAGCCGCAAAGCCGATGCCCATCGCATAGTTGAAGCCGTGACGGATCTTCTGTTCCAGAGTTTTCTTCTGGGTCGTGACTTTGCGCTTCGGCATGCCGTGCTTTTCACCGGCACCGCCTTTTGCGAAGTCCATGAAGTGATGGAAAATGGCGTATTTCAGGTCGCCACTGTCTTCCATGCGGATCATCACGTTGGTCAGCTGGGTTTCGAACACGCGCGGCGGAGCGAAGTAGTAGGTCGGCCCGATTTCGCGCAAGTCCGACATCAGCGTGTCAGCGCTTTCCGGGCAGTTCACGCAGAAACCAGTCCACATGGCCTGACCCAACGAGAAGATGAAGTCACCAACCCATGCCATCGGCAGATAGGCCAAAATGTCTTCGTTCACACCCAGATTGTCGAACTCGGACGAGTTCTTCGCGCTTTCGATGATGTTGCGGTTCGACAGAACCACGCCCTTCGGACGACCCGTGGTGCCCGAGGTGTAGAGCATCACGCAGGTGCTGTCATAGGTCAGCTCGGCTTCGCGGGCGGCCATCTCGTCTTCCAGACGAGCGTGAGCCACGCGGCCTTCTTCCTGAATGTCGACATACCAATGCAGGTGGCTGTGGTCGTATTTCCGCAAGCCACGCTTGTCATAGTACAACACGTGTTCGATGTGATGGATCTTGTCCTGCACCTCGATCACTTTGTCGACTTGTTCCTGGTCACCACAGACGACGAAACGTGCGCCGCAGTGCTCCAGCACGTATTCCATCTCGTCCACAACCGCATCTTGATACAGCGGAACCGGAACGGCCCCTACCTTCTGTGCGGCAACCATCGCCCAATAGTGAGCCGGACGGTTACGGCCGATGATGGCCACGTGGTCTCCACGGTTGATCCCCAAAGCCAAAAGACCCATGGCGAGGTTCTGAATTTCTTCAGCGGCCTCCGCCCAGGTCCAGCTTTGCCAAATCCCGAATTCTTTCTCCCGATAAGCCGGGCGATCTCCATATTCCTTCACATTCCGCGCAAGCAGCGCCGGAATAGAAGCAAATGCGCCTGCAGGGGCTAGTTCCTGTGCCAAATTTTCCTCCCACCGTCGGTCCGCCGACGTACGTGGCTGCCGGACGAATCTTGTTCGACAACCCTGACGAAAAAAATCTCGCCGTCAAAGGTTTCGGCACTTTTTCCCAATCCTATCGAATTGTTACAGGTTCAGATGAATCCTTTCAGAGGGGGTCATTCCTCTTTTCCACAGGCAAATCAGGTGCTAGCGATAGGGTCAGGAGGGGATTGCTTGCCACTACAATCTTCAGAAACAGCCGCATTGACCCAAGCCGGGCTGAACCTGATCCAACAGGCGCTTTCCATCTATGATCGACGTCTGACTTTGGTCATCGGGAATCGGCAGTTTCAGGACATGTTCGACCTGCCGGATCACCTTGCCCAATCTGGCGCGTCCTTTTCCGAAACCATCCGCTATCTTGCCGAACGTGGTGACTACGGCGCGGTTGGCGATATCGACAAGTTTGTTCAGTCGCGCGTCGATCAGGCGCTGGACTTTCAACCACACTATATGGAGCGCACCCGCGCCAATGGCCGGGTGATCTCGGTCGAAGGGCACCCGTTGCCGCAGGGGGGCTGGGTCACCGTCTACACGGACATCACGCCGATCAAGCGTCAGGAATCACTGCTGCGCGCCCGGTCCGAAGAACTGTCCGATCAGGTGCTGTCCTATACCGAGGAACTGGGCCAAACCAACCGCGCGCTGGCCTCGGCCAACACTGCGTTGGAAGAAACCAAGCGGCAGTTGACCTTGATGGAAAGCCGCACCCGCCTGACCGCCGAAATGATGCCCGCCCATATCGCGCGCATTGACCGGGATCTGCACTACACGTTCTCGAACCGGCGTCTGGGCAAGGTCATTCCGGGCCGCCCCACCGACCTTTTGGGCCTACATGCCAGCGAAGCGCTGGGGGACGAGGCATTTGCTCGGATCAGTCCCTATTTCGCCCGCGCCTTTAAGGGCGAAAGCAGCGTGTTCGAATTCACGCACGAAACATCAGGCCGCCGCATTCGTGTGGCGTTGACCCCCGACAAGGGCGACGATCAGATCACCGGCGTCTACATCCTGTCGATGGACGTCACGGAAGAAGCGCAATCCCGCGCCGCCCTCGCCCAGACCCGCAAACGCGAACTGGCCGCCCAGCTGACATCCGGCGTGGCGCATGATTTCTCGAACCTGCTGACCATCATCATGGGGTTGCAAAGCCGCTTGGCGCAGATGCCCATTGGCGACGACGCGCAGGAACTGGTCCAAGCCACCAATGCCGCCGTGCGCCGGGGCGGGACGCTTTTGGAGCGCATCGCCACGATCTCGGGTCGGCGCGATGTGCATATGGAGCCGGTGAACGTCCCCGACATGTTGAAAGGGCTGGAAAGCCTTGCCGGGCCAACCCTGCCGGCGAACATCAACCTAACGGTCGAAGCCTGCGATCTGGACCAGCGCATCATCCTGGATTCGGGCGCCGTTCAGGACGGCCTTTTGAACTTGATTATCAACGCCTCTCACGCGCTTGGCGAAGCTGGCGGCGACATCACCCTGACCGCCCGCCCGATCCGCGAAACTTGGGTCGAGTTCCGCGTGACTGACACCGGCCCGGGCTTCACCAAAGACGCGCTGGAGCACGCGCTGGACCCGTTTTTCACCACCAAAGGCGGCGAAGGATCTGGGCTGGGGCTGTCCATGGTCTATGACCAGACCAAGGTTGCCGGTGGCCAAGTCAAAATCTTCAACAGCGCTGACACGGGGGGTGCCGTTGTGTCGATGCGCTTGCCTTTGCGCATTCCGGCCCAACCCATTTCGCCCCGCCTTGTCCTTCTGATCGAAGACAGCGAGGCCATCCGCACATCCGTCCGCGAAATGCTGATCAGCATGGGTCATCAGGTGATCGAAGCGCACTCGGCCGAGGATGCCCTGTCTCTGACCGGGATCGAGGGGCTGGGCCTTATCCTGTCTGATGTTATACTGGAAGGCGCGCAGACCGGACCCGAGTTTCTGGCTGCGCTCGCCCAGACCGGGTTGGATGTGCCGATGCTTCTGATGACATCCCTGCCGATCGACGACCCGCGCCGCAAGGACGCCGGGTTCCCCGTACTGCCCAAGCCATTCACCACCGGTGAGCTGGCCACATTCCTGTCGCAAGAGGTTCCATCGTGACGCAACACATGATCGCTATTCTGGATGACGAACCCGAAATTCGCCGCATGCTGTCTCATGCCCTGGAAGAGGCCGGGTTCCGCACCGCCGCCTTCGCCCGCGCGACTGAATTCGAGGCAGCGCTGAACACCATGTCGCCCGATGTCTGCCTTGTGGACCTTGGCCTGCCAGACCGTGACGGGCTGACCTTGGTGCACCGGCTGGCGCTGGAAAGTGGCGCGTCGATCATCATCATCTCGGGCCGCACGCTTGTGCAGGACCGCGTGACGGGGCTGGAGCTGGGCGCCGATGACTACATCGTCAAACCCTTTGAACCGGCCGAGGTTGTCGCCCGCGTCCGCGCCCGCCTGCGGGATCAGAAGCCGGGCAACACGGCCTCGAACACGGCACATTTCAACGGCTGGACCGCCCATTTCGACCGCTATGTTCTGGAAGACGAAGACGGCACCGAAACCGCGTTCTCGCATGCGGAAGGCGAGGTGCTGCGCCTGTTCCTCGATGCGCCTAAGCGCTTGATTTCTCGTGCACAAATGCAAGAGACGCTGGGCGGCGTGGCGGGTGAAAGCTTTGACCGCGCAATGGATGTTCGTATCTCGCGCCTGCGGACAAAACTGCGCGAAGACCCGAAAAATCCGCGTCTTATCAAAACGATCTATGGCGCGGGCTATATCTTCTTGGGCGACGTGCGCTGGGGTTAAACCAGCGTGACCGTGGTGCCGCTGCTGTCACACAGCGCGGCACAGTCCTTGGGTAAAGGCTGATCGGTAAAGATCACGTCCACATCTGCCATACTGCCAATCCGCACGGGCGCCTTGCGCTCGAACTTGCTGTGATCTGCGGCCAACCACACCTTGTCGCTCTGCGCCATGATGGCGTGGCTGACGCTGACCTCGTGCAGGTCGAAATCCAGCATGTCGCCTGCTGCGTTCAGGGCCGAGCACCCAATCACCGAGATATCGAAGCGGAACCGGCGGATCAGGTCGGTCGCCAGCTCGCCCACCAGCCCACCATCCGACCGGCGCAGACTGCCACCTGACACAATCACCTGCACGTCCGGGTTCGCCGACAGAATCACAGCGATGTTGATGTTGTTCGTCACGACCAGCAGCCCCTTGTGGTGCAAAAGCTCCTGCGCAACGGCTTCGGTCGTGGTGCCGATGTTCAGGAAGATACAGCAATCGTTCGGAATCTGCCGCGCACAGGCCCGCGCGATGTCGACCTTGGCGGTCTGGTTCAGCTGCCGCCGCGCGTCATAGCCAATATTCGCGGTCGAGGACGGCAGCACCGCGCCCCCATGCACCCGATCCAGCGCCCCTTCGTCCGACAATTCGGTCAGATCGCGGCGAATGGTCTGAGGCGTCACCCCCAGAAGCTCGACCAAACGGTCGACCGTCACTTTGCCTTCCCGGCGGGCGAGGTTCAGGATCTCGGATTTTCGCAAGGTGGTGCTCATCGCGCCCTCATGTTCGTTTTCACGTCATATGACCCGAATTTTGGCCCGAAATCCAGAGTCTCGATCACATTTTCGCAACAAACGAATATTTACGAACTCTTGCATCTTCTCTTTGTCATCATTTTCGCGCAGGGTCTGCGTAAACGCGACTCACCTGTGGGACCGAAATGCAAAGCGACTTCGACCTTCTGATCATCGGCGGCGGCATCAATGGCTGCGGCATTGCCCGCGACGCCGCTGGGCGTGGCCTGTCCGTCTGTTTGGCCGAGATGGGGGATATCGGCGGCGCGACCTCGTCGTCGTCGACCAAGCTGTTTCACGGCGGGCTGCGCTATCTTGAATACTTCGAGGTCCGGCTGGTCCGCGAGGCGTTGAAAGAGCGTGAAACGCTGCTCAGCGCCATGCCGCATATCTCGTGGCCGATGCGGTTCGTGCTGCCCTATCACCACTCGATGCGGTTCGACAGCTCGACCCCCACGTCGCGGCTGTTGAACACGGTAATGCCGTGGATGAAGGGCCGTCGCCCCGGGTGGCTCGTGCGGTTGGGGCTGTTTTTGTATGACCATCTGGGCGGGCGGAAAATCCTGCCCGGCACGACGCGCGTAAACTTGAAGTCCGCGCCAGAAGGGCAACCCCTGAATCCCATGTTCGAAACTGCCTTCGAATATTCGGATTGCTGGGTCGAGGACGCCCGACTGGTCGTCCTGAACGCACGCGACGCCGAAGCGCGAGGCGCACAGATCAACCCACGCACCAAGGTCACCAAGGCCGAACCCCAAGATGGCGGGTGGCGCATCACCCTGACCAACACCAACACGGGCGAGGACCGACAGGTCACCGCGCGCATGCTGGTCAACGCCGCGGGTCCGTGGATTGCCGACGTCTTGGGCGGCACGATTGGCAGCAACGCAGCCGCCAACATTCGCCTTGTGCGCGGCAGCCATATCATCACCAAGCGTCTGTTTAACCACGACAAATGCTACTTCTTCCAGGGGCAAGACGGGCGAATCATCTTTGCCATTCCGTATGAAACCGACTTCACTTTGATCGGCACAACCGATGCCGATCATGTGGACGCCGACACGCCCCCGCGCTGTACGGAAGACGAGCGTGACTATCTGATCCGCTTCATAAACGGGTACTTGAAAGACCCGATTTCCGCCGACGATGTGGTCTGGACCTATTCTGGAGTCCGTCCGCTGTTCAACGATGGCGAAGGCGCGGCGGCGGCGGCCACGCGCGACTATGTGCTGCGGACGGACACGGTTGGGGACGCCGCAGTTCTGAACATTTTCGGCGGCAAGATCACCACCTATCGTCGCCTTGCCGAAAGCGCGTTGGAAAAGATCGGCACGGTGCTTGGCCTGCAACCTGACAAGTGGACGGCAGGTGTGCCCCTGCCCGGTGGCGATTTCCCGGTGGATGGGTTCGACGCGCTGGTCGGCGAAGTCAACGCCGCCTACCCCTTTCTGACACCGCGCCACGCAAAACGTCTGGTCCGCGCCTATGGGACCGAGGCGCGGGTCATTCTGGGCGAGGCAACATCGCTGGACGGTCTGGGCCAAGACTTCGGCGCCACCCTGACCGAGGCCGAGCTGCGCTGGCTGATGGAGAGGGAATACGCCCAAAGGGCCGAGGACGTCGTTTGGCGACGCTCGAAATTGGGGCTGCTGTTAAATGCGGATCAAATCGCTTCCATTGATGCATGGATGCAGGCCCAACGAAAAACGCCGACCTGAGGGCCGGCGTTTTCTATCTCTATCTGCGTTCAGATCACTCTGCCGCGATCTGGGCCGGCACTTCGACCTTCACCGCACAGAACTTCATCTCGGCGATTTTGCCATAGGGGTCCAGCGCCGGGTTGGTCAGCAGGTTCGCTGCGGCTTCCACGTAAGCGAAGGGCAGGAAGACCATGTTTTCGGCCACCGCGTAATCCGCCCGCGCCATCACGTCGATGGTGCCGCGACGGGTGGTCAGGCGGACCATATCGCCGGGCTCCACGCCCATCTCGCGCAGGGTTTTCGGGTTCATCGAACAATTCGCCTCGGGCTCGATCGCGTCCAGCACGGTGGACCGGCGGGTCATGGACCCGGTGTGCCAGTGTTCCAGCTGACGGCCCGTGGTCAGAACCATGGGGAATTCGTCATCCGGGGTCTCGGCCGGCGGAATGATCGAGGCCGGGGCAAAGCGCGCGCGCCCGTTTTCGCGCGGGAATTTATCCCCGAAGACTACGGCTTGACCGGGATCTTCCGGCGACAGCGACGGATAGGTCACGGCGTTCTGATTTTCCAGACGGTCCCAGCTGATGTTGGCCAGCGACGGCATCACCAGCTCCATCTCAGCATAGATTTGGCTGGGGTGATCATAGGTCCACCCCATACCCATCCGTTTCGCCAGCTCGGTCGTGATCTGCCAGTCTTCCATCGCCTCACCGGGCGCCGGAACAGCCGGGCGGCACATCTGCACCTGACGGTTGGTGTTCGAGGTCGTGCCGGTCTTTTCCGCCAGCGCAGCGGCGGGCAGAACCACGTCAGCATAGCCCGCAGTTTCGGTCAGGAAGATATCTTGGCTGACAAGGAACTCCATCCGGCGCAGCGCTTCGCGGACGTGGTTCACATCCGGGTCGGACATGGCCGGGTTTTCGCCCAGAATATACATGCCCTTGATCTTGCGATCATACACAGCGTCCATGATTTCAACGACAGTCAGGCCGGGGTTCGGGTTCAGTTCCTCGACGCCCCAGACGTCACGATACAGCGCCTGAACGCCTTCGTCCTTCACCGACTTATAGTCCGGATAGAACATCGGGATCAGGCCCGCGTCCGACGCGCCCTGCACGTTGTTCTGACCGCGCAGCGGGTGCAGACCCGTGCCCGGGCGGCCCACATTGCCGGTCATCAACGCCAGTGCGATCAGGCAGCGCGAGTTGTCGGTGCCGTGCACGTGCTGGCTGACGCCCATGCCCCAGAAGATCATGCCGTTCTTGCCGTTCGCAAAGGTGCGGGCGGCGGCGCGCAGCTCGTCCGCGTCGATGCCGCAGATCGGCGCCATGGCTTCCGGCGTGAACGCTTTCAGATGCTCGCGCATCGCCTCCCAATTCTCGGTGTGCTCGGCGATATAGGCGTCGTCTTGCAGGCCTTCCTCGGCGATCACATGCATGATCGCGTTCAGCATCGACACGTCCGCGCCGGGCTTAAACTGCAGGCGGTGCGTTGCGAAACGGCCCATGCCCACGCCGCGCGGATCCATCACGATCAGCTTGCCACCGCGCTGGGTGAATTGCTTGAAATAGGTCGCCGCAACCGGATGGTTCTCGATCGGGTTCGAGCCGATGACGATCGCCACATCCGCGTTTTCGATTTCATTGAACGTTGCAGTCACGGCGCCCGAGCCGACGTTCTCCAAAAGCGCCGACACCGACGAGGCGTGGCACAGACGGGTGCAGTGGTCGACGTTGTTGTGGGTAAAGCCCTGACGGATGAACTTCTGGAACAGGTACGCTTCTTCGTTGGTGCATTTGGCGGAACCAAAACCGGCCACGGCCTCGCCACCATGTTCGTCGCGCAGCTTCATCAGGCCTTTGGCGGCAACGTCCAGCGCCTCATCCCACGTGGCTTCGCGGAAGTGGGTCAGCGGGTTGGCCGGGTCCACGTTCATGCCTTTCTCGGCGCCTTCCTTGCGGATCAGCGGCTTGGTCAGGCGATGTGGGTGGTTGATGTAATCAAAGCCGAAACGGCCCTTCACACATAGACGCCCTTCGTTTGCGGGGCCATTTATGCCCTCGGCATAGACGACTTTGTCGCCTTTCACCTTCAGGCTGACCTGACAGCCAACGCCACAGAACGGGCAGATGCTTTCGACTTCTTTGTCGAAATCCGAAGTGTCCTGAACCTTGGCCGGCATCAAAGCACCAGTCGGGCAGGCCTGCACGCATTCGCCGCACGCCACACAGGTCGAGGCACCCATCGGGTCGGCGATATCAAAGGTCGGGAAGGCATCGTGGCCGCGACCGGCCATGCCAATCACGTCGTTCACCTGCACTTCACGGCAGGCCCGCACACAGAGGTTACAGGAAATACAGGCGTCCAGATTGACGCTCATCGCGACGTGGCTGTCATCCAAAAGCGGAACACGGCCCTCGTCCATCTTCGGGAAGCGGCTTTGCTCGACCCCGTTCAGGTCGGCCATATCCCAGAAATGCGAGGCCGCGTCGTGGCGTTCCTCGGGCTGGTCGGCGACCAGAAGCTCGATCACCATTTTACGGGCGGATTTTGCGCGGGCGTTGTCGGTGGTAACGACCATGCCCTCGGCGGGTTCACGGATACAGGACGCAGCAAGGGTACGCTCGCCCTCGATCTCGATCACGCAGGCGCGGCAGTTGCCATCGGCGCGCAGGTTGGGCACATCCTTGTGGCACAAATGCGGAATCAGTGTGCCTTCACGCTTGGCCACATCCCAGATGCTTTCGCCTTCGCGGGCCACAACTTCGCGCCCATCCAGGGTGAATTTGATACCGTCGCTCATCCGTACCTCCGTAATCCGATTCACAGTATAAACCACGGTATCTGCGCCGTCAGTTCGCCATTCCCGACGCAAGGCATCGTTTTTGCGCCAGCCCCCCTTTCCGAATTGGATCCAATTGTCTAGCAATGGGGCAAAAGGAGCGCATATGACCACTTTGACGCTGATCCGACACGGGCAGGCCAACAACACCGCCACAGACGAAGCAGGCTATGATCGGCTGTCCGATCTGGGCCGTCAGCAGGCGCGCTGGCTGGGCGAACACATGCGCGACACGGGGCAACGATATGCCCGCGTTTACACGGGCACGCTGACGCGTCACCAGCAAACCGCGCACGAATGGGGTGCCGAGGATTTCACCGCCGACGCACGGTTGGACGAGGTCCGCTATTTCGACCTGTCCGAGCGGATGCACGCCCAATTCGGCATCCCGCACCCCACCGGGCACGGTGATTTCATCGACCACCTGCCGCTAACCTTTGCCGCATGGCAGGAAGGCAAGATCGAAGGTGCGCCCGAGACCTTCCACGACTTCCAGACCCGCGTCTCCGAGGTGATTCACGAGATTGCCGAAAGTGGCGAGGACGCGATTATCTTTACCTCCGGCGGGTTTATCGGCATGGCCACGCGGGTGGTGATGGGGCTGGATCTTGGCCCGTTCACCCGTGCGATTCTGCCAATCATGAACAGCTCGATCCACCGGATGCGGCTGATGCCTGCTGGTTTGACGCTGACCCAGTTCAACGCGGTTCCACATCTGGAACACAAAGACCGCCACCACGCGCAGACCCATTTCTAAGGGCGCATTTCGAAGGAGTTCACCCCATGACACATCTGTGGGTCCGTGCAGAGCAACGTGAAAACGAAGACCGGGTTGGCCTGACGCCGGACGGCGCCGCCGCGCTGATCAAGGCGGGCATCCGCGTGACGGTCGAGGAAAGCAGTGTCCGCGCCATCGGCATTGAGGGCTACAAGGACGCCGGCTGCGAGATCGCTGCGGAAAACAGCTGGCCCGACGCGCCGCTGGACGCGATCATCTTTGGCCTGAAAGAACTGCCCGAAGATGGCACCCCCCTGCCCCATCGCCACATCATGTTCGGCCACGCCTTCAAAGGCCAGCACTCGGGCCGCGCGCTTTTGGAGCGCTTCAAGGCGGGCGGCGGGACGCTCTATGACCTTGAGTATCTGGTGGATGAAACCGGCCGTCGCGTGGCCGCGTTTGGATACTGGGCCGGGTTCGCCGGTGCGGCCGTGACGCTGAAAGCGTGGGCGGCGCAACAACACGGCAAGCTCTGCGGTCCTGTCGGCGCCTACAAAAACAAAGACGCCATGATGGACGAACTGCGCGCGGAACTGGACGCCACCGGTGCTGCCCGTCCCAACGCCATCGTCATCGGCGCGCTTGGCCGCGTCGGCACGGGCGCCTCGGACCTGATGGAAGCGATGGGCGTCGCCGTCACCAAATGGGACATGGCCGAAACCGCACATGGTGGCCCCTTCCCGGAAATTCTGGACCACGACCTGTTCATCAACTGCATCCTCGCCGGCCCGCAAACCCCAGTCTTCGTGCCGAAAGATGCCGTTTCCGCCGACCGCAAGCTCACCGCCATTGGCGACGTCGCCTGCGACCCCGACAGCGATTACAACCCGGTGCCGGTCTACAACAAAGCAACCAGCTGGGACGCGCCCGCCCTGCGCGTGGCGGAAGATCCCATGCTGGACGTGATGGCCATCGACAACTTGCCCTCGATGCTGCCCTTGGAAAGCTCGATCGACTATGCGGGACAGCTGTTGGCCTCGCTCGAAACCCTGACCGACCTGACATCGGGCGTCTGGGGCCGCGCGGAACAGACCTTCCGTACCCACATGAAAGACATCTGATGGAGACGCTGATCGGCACCCTTGCAGGCATCGTCAGCACGATCTGCTGGCTGCCACAAACCCTGCGCACATGGCGCACGCGGCAGACCAAGGATCTGTCGCTGTCGACCAACCTGCTGGTGCTTTTGTCGGTCACGCTCTGGCTTATCTACGGCGTCATGCTGGCCGCGTGGCCCATGGTTGTCGCCAACGCAATCGCGATTGCTCTGGTCGGCTCGATCATCATCGCGAAACTGAAATTCGGCTGAAAGGAGCCCTGTTATGACTATCCACTGGTGTGGCACCGGCCTGTCGGCCATCCCCGGCCTGCGTCGCCTGATCGAGAACGGGCGCGAGGTGACGGTTTGGAACCGGACCGTCGAAAAAGCGCAAGAGGCCGTGGGCGACCTGACCGACGACATCCGCGCATTTTCGCTGGACGCTCTGGCTGACGCGCTGAAGCCCGGCGACATCGCCGTATCGATGCTGCCCGGCGACCTGCACGTCCCCGTCGCCAAGCTGTGCCTTGAAAACAAAGCACATTTCGTGTCCTCCAGCTATATCGCGCCCGAGATGAAAGCGCTGGACGCGGAGTTCAAAGAGGCCGGACTGGCCTGTGTGAATGAAATCGGTCTGGACCCGGGCATCGACCACTTGATGGCCCATTGGTTGGTCGCGGATTACCGCGCCTCGGACGCCTATGACGCGGCCAATAAGCTGAGCTTCATCAGCTATTGCGGCGGCGTGCCGAAGATCCCGAACCCGTTCCGCTACAAGTTCAGCTGGTCGCCGCTGGGCGTGCTGAAAGCGCTGCGCTCGCCCTCGAAATCCATCAAAGACGGTGCGCCTTTCGACGTGGCCCGCCCGTGGGACGCGATCAGCGCCTATACCGCGCCGCTGCCCGAGGCCGAAAGCTTCGAGGTCTACCCGAACCGCGATTCGATCCCCTTTATGGAGGACTACAAGTTCGACCCCGCATGGGACGTCGACCTGTTCGTACGCGGCACCCTGCGCCTGAACGGTTGGGCCGACGCGTGGAAAGACGTGTTTGCCGAGGTCGAAACGCTGGAAGGCGACGCCGGTGACGCCCGCCTGAAGGAAATGTCCGACCAGTTCTGGGACGAGAATTCCTATGACGAAGGCGAACCCGACCGCGTGATCATGTGCGTGGCGCTGAAAGCCGAAAAAGACGGGGCCGAAGTCTATCACAAGACCTATGTCATGGACGCGTGGGGCGACGACCGTGGCACCGCCATGGCGCGACTGGTCTCGACCCCTGTGTCGCTGGCCATCGACATGGTGCTGGACGGCAAAGCCCCGGCTGGCGTCACCGCCGCCACCGCCGATCCCGAGATGATCGAGACATGGATGGGCCACGTGAACGAGCTGGCGCAGCATGTGGCGGTAGTGGATCACACCGCCTGATCGCGGCGTCGCAAAATGACCAGCATGGCGGTTAAGCCGTGCTAGGCTTCCCCAAAAGGGAGGCCGCCATGCTGGACAAATCAAAACCCACCTGGACAAGTTTCGAGACCGCCACCAAGGAAGATTTCCTTGCCGTCATGGAGTATGACGAGGCCTATGCAAACGCCGTCGCCGACCGGCTTCTCGTCGCTTTGAAAGAGCTGGACGAGGAAGACACCCCCTATCCGATCAACCGCTACCAGCACTCGTTGCAATCCGCGACGCGTGCCCATGAAGCAGGCGAGCCCGAGGACCTTGTCATCGCCGCCCTTCTGCATGATCTGGGCGACACGCTGTCGCCCTTCAACCACGGCGAACTGGCTGCTGCCATCGTGAAACCCTATGTCAGCGAACGCACCCATTGGATCCTGAAACACCACTGCGTTTTCCAAGGCTACTATTACAACCACCACCTTGGCGGAGATCGTCACGCCCGCGAGAAATACAAAGACAGCCCGCATTACGACGCCTGCGTGAAGTTCTGCCACGACTACGACCAGAACTCGTTCGACCCGGATTATCCCACGAAACCGCTCGAGTTTTTCGAACCGATGCTGCGCCGCGTATTCAGCCGCACAGACGGGCATATGGAGCTGAACGAAACGCGCGAGGGATAGGCCAGCCCGCACAACACTGGACAACAGCCCGGATAGCGGACACCATCCCCTCTATGCTGCGTCTTGCCACAGTCATTTTGGCCGGTTTGCTTGGGGCCGGTGCCGCCTCTGCCGGGGAAACCTGCATTGGCCTGCACTATCCGGCGCCCCAGACGGACGACCAGAAAGCGTTGTCAGAGCTGCTGGGCACCTTGCATCCGATCGCAGAGGACTTTCCCTTCCTGCAAGAGATCATCCAATCCGAAGAGACCGAGCTGTGCTTTTCCGACCAGATGAACTACGCCCTTGGCTATCTGGACGTCGAGCAAAACAAGATCGTGATCAGCAACGCCGTTCCGAGCGATCTGAAGATCGGCATCCTTCTGCACGAGCTGCGCCATCTCTGGCAGTTCACCTATGCCATGTGCCCGACCAACAACCTGTCCATGAAGGAATATGCGAGGGCGACCTTCGCGCTTGAGGCTGACGCCAGCGCGGTGTCGCTGCTGATCGCGTGGCGCATGAAAGAACAGGGCCAAGACGCCGCATGGAACGCGCTGTCGAATTGGGCCTCGCACACGGATATTGCTGCGGCCTTTGAAGAGACCCTGTTGACCACGCAGGACGAAGAACTGGCCGTGTCCTATGCGTTTTACCAGTGGTACGCGTCGGACGCGCGCAAGGATAGCTACTATATCGAAGCCTGTAGCGGATATCTGGATCGCCAAGACGCCGAGCACCTGCTCCCGCGCTATGGCACGCTCGACCCCGCGTTTT
Organism: Aliiroseovarius marinus; assembly: GCF_004360145.1. Lineage (GTDB taxonomy): Bacteria > Pseudomonadota > Alphaproteobacteria > Rhodobacterales > Rhodobacteraceae > Aliiroseovarius > Aliiroseovarius marinus. The sequence goes on from NZ_ML178712.1 coordinate 264,908, forward strand.
ACGAAAACCTGTGCAGGCTGCCGGACGGGCGCAGATATCTTTGCGCGGATCCGTTGAGTTCGGGCGAGAAATAGCCGCTAGCCTAGCCGATTTCAGCCCGTCAAGGGAGGGGGAACTGCACGCGACCTATCCCATGTCCCACTTAGCCAGAAGGCGGGGAAGATGTGCTTATTGTAGCGTGGCGAAGTCGATAAGATAGCCCAACCTCAACAAGTCACAAAGTGAGAAAATAAAACGAAGTGACTAGAATTAGTATGCTTCCACCCAAGCACAGAATGGTTCCAGCTCCGACAAGTTTGACGTGCGCGCGGACGAAACGGGATCGCTCCGCATCAACGCATTCCGCTTTCAGTCGCATGAGCAGTTCATTAGCCGCACGAACAACTAAAAAATATACCAGCCAAATGAATATCAACTGAAAGGCCGAGAAGCCCAATCCCGCTATTTTCACAAGCGCTTTAATGCTTGAAGAAATCTCAGCACTTGAGAAAACCGCCACTGCTATTGTCACTATCGTGAGATAAAAAGTGAAAGTGGACATAAAAAGCATAATGAGAAATTTTACGGCATCGAAACTCAAGTCCACAATTTTAAAATTGAATTCACGGTTTTCAGACATTTCAAACTACCTCGGTAAAAAACCTAGATTTTGTGAAAGTGTCATTACAGAAAAGCTCAAGTCGAAATCAAACTCAAGCTAAAGAAAAGTACTGGCTTCAATGATAATTGTGAGGCTCTCTAACGATTCCGCACTATATCTACCCCTTCCCAATCGGCACCACATTCTGGTCCTCTTCCGTGACCTCTTCGAAATCGAAATTATCCAGCCGTTTCGCGCGGTTGCCTGCTTTCTCGGCCGAGATCTTGATCTCGGAAATGTCTTTCGAGGCTTGGTGGAAATGCCGGTCGAGGTTCGCCACGCGGTCGCCCAAACGCCCCACATCGGCAGACAGTAGGTGCAGTTCCTTACGGATCGCACCCGCCTGTTCGCGCATGCGGGCGTCTTTCAGGATCGCGCGCATGGTGTTCAGGGTCGCCATGCAGGTGGTGGGCGAGACGATCCAGACGCGGGCCTCGAATCCTTCGCGGACGACCTCTGAAAAATTGGCGTGCAGTTCGGCATAGACGGCCTCGGACGGCAGGAACATCAGCGCGCCGTCGGCGGTTTCGCCCTCGATGATGTATTTTTCCGAGATCGCTTTGATATGCGCGCGCACGGCGGTTTTCATCGCGCGGGCGGCCAGCGTCAGCGCGTCTTGCGTTTCCGCCCGGCGCAGCGCCTCGTAGGCTTCCAGCGGGAATTTCGAATCGATCACGATGGGACCGGGCGGGTTCGGCAAGTGGATCAGACAGTCCGCCCGTTTGCCGTTCGACAGCGTGGCCTGAAGGTCATAACTGTCCTTCGGCAGCGCTTTTGAGACGATGTCGGTCAGCTGGATTTCCCCAAACGCACCGCGGGTTTGCTTGTTCGACAGGATGTCCTGAAGGCTCAGCACGTCGCCCGACAGACGGGTGATATTGTCCTGCGCCTTGTCGATCACCGCCAGACGTTCCTGCAACTGCGTCAGACTTTCGGTGGTCTTCACTGCATTGCCCTGAAGGCTTTCCTTCATCCGCTCTTGCAGTTCGGACATAGCGCGCGCCGATTTCATCGCATTGTCGTGCAGCCGGTCGTTCATCTGCTGCTGCACATGGGCCAAGCGGGCCTCCATCGCTTGCAACACCTGCGCTTGGCCCGAGGCCTGCGCGTCAGACACTGTGCGCAACCCACCCGACAGTTGATCCTGCCCGGCGCCCAGCACCTGCACCGCCTGCCCCAGACCGCCCATTTGCAGCGCCAAATCCTCGGCCACGCGGGTCGAGCGGCCAGCGCGGCGCAAGACCACCACCAGCAGGATGAACATCAGAACAGCAAGCGCGATACCGCCAAGCGTCAACAGCACCAGCGGGTCAGAGAGGTCATAGGTCGTGTCACCGATCTGGATCATGTGCGTCCAAACAGCCTTTCGATATCAGCGAGCTTCAGCTCGACATAAGTGGGGCGCCCGTGGTTGCATTGGCCGGAATGGGGCGTGGCCTCCATTTCCCGCAGAAGGGCGTTCATTTCTTCGGGGCGCATCCAGCGGCCGGACCGGATCGAGCCGTGGCAGGCGACGCGGGACAGCACGGCCTCGATCTTGGCCTGCACCATGTTGCTGTCGCCCAGATCGGCCAATTCGTCCAGCACGTCCTTGATCATCGCGGCGGCGTTGATTTCGCCCAGAATGGCAGGGGTTTCGCGTACGGCCACGGCATCGCCGCCGAAGGGTTCGATGACCAGACCCATGGTTGCGAGGTTGTCTGCAACCTCAAGCAAACGCGCCACATCACCTGCGGACAGCTCAACAATCTCGGGGATCAGCAACGCCTGACGGGCGACGCCGTTTTCCGCCATCTGGCGTTTGAGCTTCTCATAGACCAGACGTTCATGCGCCGCGTGTTGGTCGACAATGACCATGCCCGTTTCGGTCTGCGCGATGATGTAGTTTTCATGCACCTGCGCGCGGGCGGCGCCCAAGGGCAGGGCCTCTTGCGGGGCGTCTTGTTCTGGCTCGACCACCGGGTCGAACCGAGCCGAAGGCGCGGACATTTCGGCGAAACCGGGCGCGTCCGGCGCAGGCATTTGCGCCTGATAGGACGAGCGCATCGCGCCAAGGCTGGGGCGGTCCATCTGATAGACACGGGGTTCGGTCGGCTCGGGGCGCATGGCACCCAGCGTCGCACCAGCAACTGTAGTCGACGCGCGGTGGCCTGCATTCGCCAATGCGTGCCGTAGCCCCGAGACGATCAATCCGCGCGCAGTGCCGGGTTCGCGGAAGCGGACCTCGGATTTTGCGGGGTGGACGTTCACGTCGACCAGATGCGGATCGCAACTGACAAAGAGCGCCGCCGCCGGGTGGCGGTCACGTGACAGGAAATCGAAATACGCCGCCCGCAATGCTCCGGTCAGTAGCTTGTCTTTCACCGGGCGGCCATTCACGAACAGGAACTGCGCCACGGCAGCGCCACGCGAATAAGTTGGCAGGGCGGCGAACCCGGTCAGGCGCAGCCCGTCACGTTCGGCGTCAATCGGGATAGCGTTTTCGGCGAAGTCGCGGCCCAAAATCGTCGCCAATCGGCCCGACAGCGCATCAAACATATCACCGGTTTCCGGGTCCGCGCGGAAGGTGACACGGCCTTCGCCGCCACCGGACACGTCTCGCAAGATGAAGCCGATCTGCGGCTCGGCCATCGCAAGGCGCTTGACCACGTCCGAGATCGCCTGAGCCTCGGCCCGGTCGGTACGCAGGAACTTCAGACGCGCGGGCGTGGCGTAGAACAGGTCGCGTAGCTCGACCACCGTGCCACCGGAAAGGGCCGCCGGTTTCACCGGGTCCATCTGCCCGCCCGCCACGCGGATCACTGCCGCGTCAAAGCCCTGCGCGCGCGAGGTGATGGTCAGGCGACCAACGGCACCAAGCGAGGGCAGCGCCTCGCCCCGGAAGCCAAAGGTGTGGATGTCCAACAGGTCCGACCCGTCGATTTTCGAGGTCGCATGGCGCGACATGGCCAGCGCCAGATCATCGGGCGCGATGCCACAGCCATCATCCGTCACGCGGATCAGCGTCTTGCCGCCATCGGCATAGGCGACCTCGATCCGTGTGGCGCCCGCATCAATGGCGTTCTCGACCAGTTCCTTCACCGCCGAGGCCGGGCGTTCCACCACTTCACCCGCCGCAATCCGGTTGATTGCAGCGTCATCCAACTGGCGGATAACGGGGCGGCGGACCGGCTGATCCGGGCTTATATGGGGGCTATCTTCGGGCATACCACAAGAACTAGCATATGCGCGCCCGATTCGACCATTGCGCAAATCGGCTTAATTCGACACGACACCTTCGGGCTGGCCGACCACAACAAAGTGCAGCGCATCGGGCTTATACAGCTCAGCGGCCACACGGTTTGCGTGCTCTAGAGTGACGGCCATGACCTGGTCATTCCGGGTCGCGATATAATCGATTGGCAGCCCTTCCATCTGCATCGCCACCATGATGTTGGCGATGTTGGCATTGCCGTCAAACCGCAACGGATACGATCCGGTCAGATAGGTCTGGGCGGCGGTCAGCTCTTCTTGTGTGATGCCGTCGCGGGCGATCTTCGCCCATTCATCACGCACCACATTCAGCGCTTCGCCGATCACCGCATTCTGGCTGGAAAACTGCCCAAGCACACTTTCCGTCCAATCGACCGGCACCAGATACGAGCCGATCCCATAGGTCAGTCCACGTTCTTCCCGAACCTGATGCATCAGGCGCGACAGAGAACTTGGCCCGCCCAAAATCGTGTTCACCAGATAGGCTGCGAAGAAATCAGGATCCTCTCGTTCGATGCCAACGTGGCCGAACAGAGCGACGGATTGCGGCGTATCAAAGGGCACGACGGTGGTGCCGCCGGGCAGGCCAAACGCGACCCGGTCCGGCATGGTTGCACCCGTTTGGGGCAAGCCGTCAAACAGCTGATCAAGAAGCGGGCCAAGCTGCTCGGCGGTGATGTCCCCGACGGCGGCCACATAGATCCCATCCAGCACCAACGTGTCTTGGTACGCATTCACAATGTCATCCCGCGTCAACGCGGTGACGCTGTCGATCGTGCCCCCATCATAGCTGCCATAGGGGTGGTCGCCGTACGCTGCCGCATCAAACGCATCACTGGCAAGCGAGCTTGGATCGGTGGCGCGGGAAGCCAGATGGGACAGAACTTGACCCCGCACACGCTCAATCGCGGTGTCGTCGAACCGCGGGGCGGTCAGCGCTTCATGCAGCAATGCAACGGCCTGGTCGCGGTTTTCCGTCAGGAACTGCGCCGAGATCCCGATGCTATCTTCCCCGGCATCAAACCCGAACGAGGCAGCCAGCGCCTCGCGCGCTTCGGCAAAGCCTTGCGCGTCCATGTCGCCAGCGCCCTCTTCCAGAAGGCCGACCATCAGGTTCACGGCCCCGCGTTTGCCCGGGCGATCCAGCACGGTTCCGCCATGAAAGCGGATTTCCAGCGCAGTGAAGGGAAGGGCTGGCTCGTTGACCAGCCAAGCCACATGGCCGTTTTCCGAGGTAACTTCCTGAATGGCGACCTCGGCGCGGGCGGGAAAGGTCAGGGCAATCAGCCCTGCCAAAACAAGAGCAATCCGTTTCATTACATGTCCTCTCCGCCTTCGGGCACCAGCCATCCAGTTACGGCCCTGCGATCATCAAACACCGCGCGTGCGGCAGCCATCACGTCTTCTGGCGTGACGGCCTGCAGCACATCCGGCCACGCCTGCACGTCCTCGATCGTCAAGCCCGAGGTCAGAGCCTCGCCATACCGTTCGGCACGCGCCATCACGTTGTCCTGCGAATACACGTCATCGGCGCGGATCTGGAACTTCACCCGCTCAAATTGCTCAGGGTCGATGCCGGTCTCAAGAAATTCGGCAATCTCGCGATCCAAGGCGGCTTCTGCGTCTTTCAAAGACACGTCCGGGGTGGGCACGACAACCAGCGTAAAGCTTGTGTCATCCAACGAGACCGAGCGATATCCCGCCCCTGCATAAACTGCGATCTGTTCATCAAACTGCAGTGCCCGCCCAAGGACCGAGGTCGCGCCATTGCCGCCAAGTATCTCGGCCAGATAGACCAGCGCGGCGGCGTCTTCCTGCGCACCACTGTCACGCTCGGGCGCCTGATAGCGGCGCAGGACATAGGGTTGCGCGACCCGTGGATCAGAAAAGCGCAGGCGGCGTTCGGCCAGTTGCGGGGGTTCCTGTACGCGCTCGCGTTCGCCCAGATCGGGCGTGGGTGCCAAGGGGCCGTAGTGGGTTTTGGCCAGTTCCAGAACCTCTTCCGGCGCGACATCACCCGCGACGACCAAAATTGCGTTGTTGGGCGCATAAAACCGTTCATAGAAGGCCAGAGCATCAGCGCGCGACAGGGTCTCCATCTCGTGGCGCCAGCCGATGACCGGGATGCCATAGGGATGGTTCAGATGGGCAGCCGCGTTGATCTGTTCGCGAAACAGGGCGCCCGGTTCGCTGTCGGTCCGCTGCGCGCGTTCTTCCAAAATCACGTCACGCTCGGTGGCGATGTCGTCCTCGGACAGGATCAGATTGCGCACACGATCCGATTCCATTTCCATCATCAGACCCAAGCGATCCGCCGCGACACGTTGGAAATAAGCTGTGTAGTCCTGCGAGGTGAAAGCATTGTCCGACCCGCCGTTTTCGGCCACCACACGGCTGAGCGCACCAGCCTCAAAGTTCTCGGTCTCTTTGAACAGCAGATGCTCGAGGAAATGCGCGACGCCCGACACGCCGGGCGCCTCGTCTGCAGCACCTGCGCGATACCACAGCATGTGGACCACAACCGGTGCGCGGTGGTCTTCGATCACGACGATCTCAAGCCCATTGTCCAGCGTGAAATGGCTGACATCGTCTTTGGCCGATGCGGGTGAGCCCAATCCTAAAGCCAGCAATCCTGCAAGAATGAAACGCATGTAATGCTCCTTCCGTGTCGGATTAAGATGATCCACCCCGGCCTCTGCTTCAAGCCTTGGCAACGAACATGTGATCAAGGTTAACCCAGCGACCGGCCCAAAACAAAATAGGGCCCGAAGGCCCCATTCTGAACAGTTTAGCGATCGGTCACCACCTCGGGCGGGGCCGCCGGGGTCCAGATGCCCAGACGACGCAGGCGCTCAAGCTCAAGGTGCTGGTTCAGGTGCATCGCCTCGTAGGCGCGATAATAGACGTTCACGTTGAACAAACGCTCAAGCACGCGGCCCTTGTTGTCTTTACGCCATTCCAGATCTGACGCGGCCAGAACCTCGCGGATATTTGCCGACACGCCGTAACGGCTGGCCGCGCTAACCAGCGCGCCCTCTCCGCGACGCAGCTTACCCGATCCCAGATTGCCGCCCAGCGCAGCAATCGCATCGGCCTGCGGTGTCGGATCGGTCAGGTTCGACTGACCCGGTGTGGGCGCCGGCAGGTCGGTATAGTTTTTCGGCTCTTGCAGGGGTTTCGTCGGCAGAATCGCGAACTCGTCCGGACCATCCTGCGAAGCGCGCATGTTCATCAGCGAAGGTTCACGGTCGGCACAAGCGGAAAGCCCAAGAACAAGGGCGCCAATAGTCAGAAATTTAACAGACGAAACACGCATTCCACGTCCAATCCCCAAGGTAATCTATGGGTTTATTAGCCCATCTGGAAAGCCGCGTCACGGGGTCTTGTTGGACGAGGCGAAAAGAACCAGTCCGATGGCGCCCGCAAAGACGAAAATATCCGCGACGTTAAAGGAATACGGGTTCCGGATTCCGCAGCAAGACATGTTCAGAAAGTCGACGACCGCGCCGTAATAGATGCGGTCCACAACATTGCCCAGCGCACCGCCAACCAGCAACCCGGCCGAAATCTGGCCCAGCTTCCCGACCTGTTCTTTCACGACCCACCAAACGACCCAGATCGCAATGATTAGGGCGATTGCGATCAAGATCCAGCGGGTGACGCTTGGGTCCGCGCCACCAAAGAGGCCGAAGTTGATGCCGGTGTTCCAGCCCATCTGATAGACCAGATAGGGCGGCCAGATCTGGACCACGCCGACGCGGTCCAGATCCAAAACATACAGCGCGTGATACTTGGTCAGCTGATCCAGCAGGAACGCAACCAGTGCGGATATGCCAATCACGCGCATCATGGGCTTAGTGCCGGAAGTGGCGCATGCCGGTGAAGACCATGGCCAGACCGGCTTCGTTCGCCGCGTCGATCACTTCCTTGTCGCGCATCGAACCACCCGGCTGGATCACGCAGGTGCCACCAGCGGCGGCCGCTTCCAGCAGACCGTCGGGGAACGGGAAGAACGCATCCGATGCGACGGCCGAGCCTTTCGCGAGGCTTTCGTCCAGACCCAGTTCGGCTGCCATACGTTCGGCCTTCGAGGCGGCGACGTTGGCACTGTCCAGACGGCTCATCTGACCGGCACCCACGCCCACGGTGGCTTGGTCTTTCACGTAGACGATGGCATTCGATTTGACGTGCTTGGCGACTTTCCACGCGAACAGCAGGTCTTTCATCTGTTCGTCCGTCGGCGCTTTCTCGGTCACCACTTTCAGGTCGTCCATGCCGACATAACCCACGTCTTTGTCCTGCACCAGAACACCGCCAGCGACCTGCTTGTAAGCGGTCAGAGGTGCGCGGGTGTCGGGCAGACCGTCGGTCAGCAGCAGGCGAAGGTTCTTCTTCGCCGCGAAGATTTCCTTGGCTTCGTCCGACGCGCCGGGGGCGATCACGACCTCGGTGAAGATCTCGACGATCTTGGTGGCGGTTTCCGCATCCAACGGCTGGTTCAGCGCAACGATGCCGCCAAAGGCCGAAGTACGGTCGCAGTCAAATGCCTTCTGATAGGCCTCGACCAGCGTCGCGCCTTGGGCCACACCACAGGGGTTGGCGTGCTTGATGATGGCAACGGCAGGGCTGACGGCGGGGTCAAACTCGGCAACCAGTTCAAAGGCAGCGTCGGTGTCGTTGATGTTGTTATAGGACAGTTCCTTGCCCTGCAGCTGGGTCGCGGTCGCGACACCGGGACGGTTCGAGCCGTCGGTATAGAACGCCGCTTTCTGGTGGCTGTTTTCGCCATAGCGCAGGGTCTGTTTCAGCTCGCCCGCAAAGGCGCGACGACGCGGGGCTTCCAGTTCAAGAGCACCTGCCATCCACGACGACACAGCCGCGTCATACGCTCCGGTGCGGGCATAGGCGATCTGGGCCTGATGCTGGCGGAACGCGTACGAGGTTTGACCCTCGTTGCCGTCCAGCTCAGCCAGCAGCGCATCATAGTCCTGTACGTCCACGATCACGTTCACAAAGGCATGGTTCTTGGCCGCAGCACGGATCATGGCCGGGCCACCAATGTCGATGTTCTCGATGCAGGTGTCATAGTCGGCGCCCTTGGCGACAGTTTCCTCGAACGGATAGAGGTTCACCACCAGCAGGTCGATCGCGCCGATGCCGTGTTCCTCCATCGAGGCCACATGCGCGTCGTTGTCGCGCAGCGCCAGCAGACCACCATGCACCATCGGATGCAGCGTCTTGACGCGGCCGTCCATCATCTCAGGAAAGCCGGTGACGTCAGCCACGTCTTTCACGGCGACACCTGCGTCGCGCAGGGCTTTGGCGGACCCGCCAGTCGACAGGATCTCGACCCCGCGGGCTTCCAGCGCCTGGCCCAATTCGATCAGGCCGGTCTTGTCGGATACGGAAATCAGCGCGCGGCGCACGGGATGAAGGTCGGTCATGTCAGTTGGCCCCCCAAGGCCTGAAGTCTGTTAACTTGGCAGCTCCGACTGGTCGCCCGTTTCAAGGTCACGCAAGACCGTTGGGGTGTCTTGCGCCTTGGCCAGCGTCCAGCGGATGCGTGTCGCATAGTCCATTGCGACGCCCGAGAGAACCACTTGTTTTGTTTTTCGGGGCTTCAGACGCGACTTTTCCAAATAAACGCTGCTTTGCAGCATCAGTTCACCGCGTCCCTCGAAGCGGAACACCCAAATCTCGCCGGATCGCAGCGCCAAAGACACCGCCGTACCGCCCATATCAAGGGTCGCGTCGACCTCGGGGTGGAGGTGGAATCGCACCGTGAAGGGCACGCCTTGCAGGGATGTGTCGTCGAGCGCGCGATCAAACGCCTCTTGATCCGCATCCGTGACAGCGGCCAGTGTGTCTTCACCTGACAGCTCGCGCCCCGTCACGTTCAGCTCCAGCTTGCGCATATGGGTCAGGCCGTGGGTCGCGACATAGCCATCATGGGCGGCGACAACGCCGTTGGTTCCGACCCCAACCACACGCTCCAGCGGCACCTGCTTTGGGGTCTGCGCCAAGAAGGTCCGCTCGATCCCGTCCAGCACCTGTGGTGCAGACAGCCGCGACGACGACATACCCGTCACACCCATCACGGAATGGGACGGCGTGGCGCGCCCCGCCTTGTGCCATTCCGGCCCAAATTGCACGCCGGTTCCGCAGTTCACAATCACCGGGCGCCGACCCGAAGTCATCTCGAACGCCAAGGTCGACGCGTGCCCATTGGCCGAGGCATTCCCGGCAGGCGGCGGCGCGCCGTCCATGATCACACTGGTGCGTCCGGCGGACAGACGGGCATAGCCCATCGCCAACCCCTCGTTCACACCGGCTCGCACGCCTGAATTTGCCAGCGCGTGATCCAAACGGCCATCCAGCCCGCGCCCACCGCCGTGAAAGCGGGCCAGCCCGCCATCCGCATGGCGCAGCGCGCGCAAGGTTGGCGCGATCCGGTTGATCGCCTCAAGATGGGCAGGTTCAGGCTCACGCCCACTTTCGCGCAGGGTCAGCGCGGCCCAGTTCAGAAGGGTGAAGACTTCCAGCAGTTCTTCAGGATTCCGGGTCGGGATGCCGCCCTGATCATCAATTTGATCGGTGCACTCCTGCGCCAAAGCGCGAATGGCACCATCCACGTGGACATCGACACCGGTCAGGCTGAACCCAGCATAGATCAGGCCGGTCAGCGCCTCGAACCGCGGCAGACCGGGTGTCGCGCCGCGCCAACGACGCGCCAGAAACAAGGTTTGCTGACCCAGCGATCGGAAGAACCACCTGCTCTGCTCGGACGACATACCTCGCATCAAGAACAGCGCTTGGTTGATCCAGCGGATCAGACGCCGCCCGGTCAAGTCCGGGGTCCAGCCTTCGCCGCGCCCGTTTCCATAGGCGGCAATCCAACCAAACACCCACTCTTGGGCGCGCTCCCGCGCTTCGGCGTCGCCAACGCTGGCCAAGTCGTCCAACCACGCAAAACCTTGAGTCTCTTCAATGAAAGCAGGATTGGGCGGCGGGATGTCCCACAACATGTGATCCGGTGCATTCACCAGATGGCCCGCGAACAGGAAATTGCCCGCCAAAAGCTGCTTGCCGCGCGCAAAGGATCCGATCGTGCGCGGTTCCGGTTGCGACACAAACCCCGCCGCAGGCCGCGCCCGCGCCGCCCGTTTTGCGTGCCAACGATTTGAAAATCGGGTGCCTAACCCGGAAGAACCGATCTGTGGAGCCACAGCGCGCCTCGCCTCATGTCATTTGCTCGTGGTCGTTTCGACCTGCCCCTCTAAGTGGGCTTTGGCAAAGCATACCAAGACGGCCTGCGCCTGTCATGGCGAAATCATGGGCGCGTGATTATTTCCGGCGCAGGCAGGTGATAAAGAACCCGTCCATGCCGCCCTGATCGGCCATATAATGCGGGAACAACCGCAGCCCTTCAGGGCCGATCCAGTCAGCCTCCACACCGGGCAGGCGCAACGCGTCCAGATCAACCGCCAGCCCCTCGTGACGGGCCAAGGCATCGCGCACCTGTTCCTCGCCCTCGTCGATCAGCAGGCTACAGGTGCAATAGACCAGACGTCCGTCGGGCTTCAGAAGCCCCAGCGCCCGGTCAATCATGTATTCCTGAAGCTCGAACAGCCCCGGAAACTCGCTGCCATCTTTGGCGTAAGGCAAATCGGGGTGACGGCGAATGGTGCCGGTGGCAGTACAGGGCGCATCCAGCAGGATCGCGTCAAACGGCCCACCTTCAAATTCCAGCGCATCACCCGTGACCAGTTCCGCTGCCAGTTTGGTGCGGGTTAGGTTCTCTTCCACCCGCTTCATCCGGCCTTCGGACACATCCAGCGCGGTGACATTGGCTCCCGCCGCCGCCAGTTGCATGGTTTTACCACCGGGCGCGGCGCACATGTCCAAAACCGTTTCGCCTGTCTGCGCGTCCAACACCTTGGCGGGCAAAGTGGCGGCAACGTCCTGCACCCACCAATCGCCTTCGGCATAGCCCGGAAGGTTGGTGATCTGCCCGGCATCCGCCAAACGCACCGACCCCATTGGCAACATCTCGCCCTTCACGGCCACAGCCAGCGCGGCAGCATCACCCTTCGCCGTCAAATCAACCGGAGCGCCCGCGAACTGCGCAGCCTCCATCGCGGCCACGGCCTCTTTCCCGTAATCCGCCAGCAAGGGCTTGCGCAGCCACTTGGGCAGACGCGGGATGGGCAGCGTGTCCCACTTGGCTTTCTCGCGGTCGATCTTGCGCAGAACAGCGTTCACCAAACCGCGTGCATGCTCCGTCTCAACCTGCGCCTTCGCGATCTCCACACAGGCATTCACCACGCCATGCGCAGCCCCGCCATTGCAAATCTCAGCCACGCCCAGCCGCAGAATGTTCAACACACGTGGCACAGGACGTTGGCGCAGAAACGGCCCAAGCATCCGGTCGCAACGATCCATGCCCCGCAGGGTCTGCATCACCAAACGCTGCGCCCGCGCGCGATCTTCGGCCGGTAGCTTCGCCAGACGTTTCGGCAAAGCCTCGGACAACAGCCGCTTTTCCACGGTGACATCATCCAGAAGGTCCACCACCACATGCCGCACGTCTTTCGGGTTGCTCATCTCACGTCCTTTGCGTTTCGCTGCAATGCGCCCTATATCATCCCCAACACCGAAACAAGGAGCGCCGCATGTCAGACGATAGCCCCAAGGCCGACCAATCGAAAGAAGCTGCGCCCGAGACCCCGAAGCGCGAGCTTCCCCCCGCCGCCATCCGCGCGCTGGCCGAAGCGGAAGAGCGCCGCAAGAAAGCGGAAGCCGAGGCCAAAGCCCAACCCAAGGAATACGGAGGCCGCGACGGCCCCGAACCCGTCCGTTTCGGAGATTGGGAAAAGAAAGGCATCGCCATCGACTTTTGATCGATGGCCTCACGCCTGCATTTTCTTGCCCGAAATATCCTCGCCGAAGGCATGAAATCCGCCGCGCGTCAGCGCGGCCACCCCCAAGCCTGTTGACCGTCAGGTCATAAAGGCGCGGGAGCGCTACTGGTTGAACACCCGGCTGGGATGCAACTCGCCAGACCGGTAGGTGCCGACCGCAACCGCTTTGCCTTCATAAGACGCCCAGGCCTCGTCGCCATATTCCACGTCTGACGCCAGAACCATGCCGGGATTGCCGTGTTTCAACCGCGTCGCCCCTTCGGCGCTGGCTTTCAGCTCGGGCAGATCTTGCAGACCTTCCTCAAGCGGGCGCAGATAGGCGTCCAGCTCTCCGGTTTTGGCCAGCTCTTCGATCAGCTCGATGGTCACACCATCTTCCGCGTCAAACGGCCCCGACCAAATCCGGCGCAGATTGCGCACGTGCCCATGACAGCCCAGCGCCTCGCCCAGATCACGGGCGATCGAGCGGACGTATCCGCCCTTACCGCAGGTCATTTCCAGCGTGACGTGATCGGCATCCGGGCGAGACACCATCACCAGCTCTTCAACCCACAACGGGCGGGCGGCGATTTCCACATCCTCGCCATCGCGGGCCAGCTTATAAGCCCGCTCGCCATCAATCTTTACGGCGGAAAACTTCGGCGGCACTTGCATGATGTCGCCGGTAAACTGCGCCAAAGCAGCCTGAATATCTTCGTCCGAGGGGCGGGCATCGCTTTCCAAAATCACCTCGCCCTCGGCATCATCGGTGTTGGTCGCCTGCCCCAGCCGCACGGTGAACTCATAAGCCTTCAGCGCGTCGGTGATATAGGGGACGGTCTTCGTCGCCTCGCCCAAAGCCACGGCCAAAACGCCGGTCGCTTCCGGATCAAGCGTGCCCGCATGGCCCGCCTTCTTCGCATCCATCGCCCAGCGCACCTTGTTCACAACGGCGTTCGAGCTGATACCAGCGGGCTTATCCACGACCAGCCAGCCGTGGATATCGCGCCCCTTTTTGCGGCGTCCCATTAGTCTTCTCCGGCCTCGTCGTCCGACTTGCGCAGATCACGCTGCACATCTTCCTGTTGCAACAGGCGGTGCGTGTGATCCATCTGGTCAAACGTCTCGTCCACCATGAAGCGCAGCTCGGGCGTGTGCTTGATCTTGATCGCGCGGCCAACAATGCGGCGCAGCTCGCCCTTGTTGCGGGCCAAAGCCTTCACGGCCTCGTCCCCTCCTTTGCCGCCCAAGGGCAGCGCATAGACGGTCGCAATCGACAGGTCCGCAGTCACGCGCACTTCGCCAATGGTGATGGACATGCGCGACAGGTCAGGGTCATGCACATCGCCACGCATCAGGGCTTCGGACAGGGTCCGGCGGATCAGTTCAGCCACGCGCAGCTGGCGCTGGTTGGGGCCACGTTGGTCTTCAAAACGGTTCTTTGCCATATCCGCCATGTATTCCTTGATGCGCTTGGGCGCAACAGGGCTTTGCCAAGCGGGCGCACTCGGGTTAGACACCCCCAAACGAAATTCGGAGACCAGACATGAGCGATTTGCCGGGCATTGTAGTGATGGGAGCCTCGGGCCGTATGGGCCAGATGCTGATCAAAGAAGTACTTGCCAATGACAAGGCACGCCTTGTGGGAGCACTGGAACGCCCCGGCCATGACTGGGTCGGACGCGACGTGGGCGAATGCATGGGCGGCCAGCCCGTGGGTGTTGCCGTGACCGATGACGCGCTGGAAACCATGGCGAAAGCGCAAGCGGTGATCGACTTCACCGCACCCGCCGCAACCGTCGACATGGCCGAGATCGCCGCCCAAGCCCGCGCCGTCCACGTCATCGGCACCACTGGCCTGACCGATGAAGATCTGGAGAAGATCGCGCTGGCTGGCCGTCACGCCACCATCGTGCGCGCTGGCAATATGAGCCTTGGTGTGAACCTGCTGACGCAGCTGACCAAAAAGGTCGCCGCCGCGCTGGACGAGGATTTCGATATCGAGATCATCGAAGCGCACCACCACCACAAGGTCGACGCGCCCTCGGGCACCGCGTTGATGCTGGGTGAAGCCGCCGCCGAAGGGCGTGGCGTCGATCTGGCTGACGTGTCCGACCGTGGTCGCGATGGCATCACCGGCGCCCGCAAACGCGGCGATATTGGCTTTCACGCGGTGCGTGGTGGCGACATCGTGGGCGAGCATGACGTGATGTTTGCTGCGCCCGGCGAACGCATCGTGCTGCGCCATCTGGCCACCGACCGCGCTATCTTCGCCCGTGGCGCGGTGAAGGCTGCGCTGTGGGGTCAAGACAAAAAGCCGGGTGAATACAGCATGTTGGACGTGCTGGGCCTGTAATTTAACGGCAAAGTTCTCCCGCCCAGCGCCAACCCTATCGGGCCGCGCTGGTTGGGGGTGGCCCGTGCCTACGGCACGGGCGGGCGCTTAGGTCAGGATCTCGGCAACCACGGGGCCGGGCGTCGGTGCGTCCCCGAAGTGGTAGGCCGCCAAAAGTTGCGCCTTCGCGGCCTCGGCATCCGTGTCCGAGGCCGCGTGGATCACCGCAATCGGATCGCCTTTTTCCAGCTTCGCCCCCAGAGGTGCCAACCGCGTCAGGCCCACTGCCGGATCAATTTTGTCGGCTGCGCGGCGTCGACCCCCACCCAGCTCGACCACGCAGAGCCCAACCTCGCGGGTGTCAATGGCGCTGACATGTCCCGCTTCAGTCGCGCTTAGTTCGGTGATCACCGGCGCTTGGGCCAGATAAGCTTCGGGACGGTCCACGATATCCGACGGACCACCCAGCGCGGCCACCATCAGCCCGAACTTCTCGGCGGCTTGACCACTCTCCAACACATCGCGCACGCGCCTCGCGGCCGCCGCCCGGTCCGTTTCAGCGCCCGACGCGACGAGCATCTGAGCACACAAGGCTGTCACGACCTCCTCCAGCCGAGCTGTGCGACGCGTGCCGGTCAGGAACTCAATCGCATTCAGCGTCTCGACGGCGTTACCTGCGGCATCCGCCAAGGGCTCGTTCATATCGGTCAGTAGCGCGTGGCACTTGAGCCCCGCCAATTGCGCAACGCGCTGGATGGACGCCGCCAAATCGCGTGCATCGTCAAAATTCGACATGAACGCTCCGTTGCCGAATTTCACATCCATCACCAGCGATTCCAGCCCCGCCGCCAGTTTCTTCGACAGAATCGACGCGGTGATCAGCGGGATGCTTTCCACCGTCGCCGTTACATCGCGGATCGCATAAAGGCGTTTGTCGGCGGGGGCGAGGTCTCCTGTCTGGCCAATGATGGCACAGCCAACGTCGCGCACGACCCGGTCAAACAGCGCGTTGTCCGGCTGCGAGGTATAGCCGGGGATGGCGTCCATCTTGTCGAGCGTACCCCCCGTGTGCCCCAATCCGCGGCCCGAGATCATCGGAACGTACGCTCCGCACGCCGCCAGAATGGGTGCGAGCATCAGGCTGACATTGTCACCCACGCCCCCGGTCGAATGCTTATCCACGACGGGGCCGGGCGTGTCTGGCCAGCGAAACACATCACCACTGTCGCGCATCGCCAAGGTCAGTGCGGCGGTTTCGTCCGGTGATAGCCCCTTCAACCAAGAGGCCATCGCGAAGGCTGCGACCTGTGCGTCGCTCGCCCCACCCTGAGCGATGCCGTTGACCATCGCGGTAATGTCAGCGTCGCTTAGAATCTCGCCATCGCGTTTCTTACGGATCACTTCGGATATCAGCATGATCTGCTCCGTTTTCTTTCACCTTCCGTCCAAATTTGCGGCAACGCAAGGGGTTGCCAAGGGTCAGCTATCGCCTCAGAAAGCATCTATGATCACGCGCGAATTTCAAAAGGGCGACGCCCATTCCACGGCCGTTTACTCGGATTGCGAAAAATACCGCTATACGCTGACGCGTGTGTGGGAGCCCGCCGGGCGCAAGGCGCTGTTCATCATGTTGAACCCGTCCACCGCGACGGAAGTGCAGAACGATCCGACGGTCGAGCGCTGCGAACGCCGTGCCCGAACACTGGGATTTGGGGCGTTTCGGGTGACCAATATTTTCGCATGGCGTGACACCGATCCGCGCAAGATGCGGGCGGCGGTGGATCCTGTAGGTCCGGCGAATGACGCCGCCATTCTGGACAGTTGCCCCTGGGCCGATCAGGTTATCTGCGGCTGGGGCACCCATGGCGCACATCTGTCGCGCGGGCCGGAAGTTGAAGCGCTTCTTCGGCAAACCAGCCAGCCGACATTTCACTTGGGCCTAACCAAGGATGGGCACCCGAAGCATCCGCTCTACATCGCCTATGCCCAACAACCGGAACGCTGGTTCTAACCGCGCTGCTTAAGCGAAAATATTCTCGCGAACTTCAACATAGACGTCGTGCACGGTCGCATCCGGAGCGCCTTGCAGGATGGCAACCACCTGACCACCAACCGTGACCACGCCGTCTTTTCCATCATCCGAGGGGCGCACCTCGCAGGTCAGATCCGCGTGTCCCTCTTCCTCGTCCAATGAGATGCGTAGGAAATCGCGTCCCGTCTCGAAATCGGTCACCTGAGCGACCGGCATTCCATCTTCACCATCGGGATACAGCCAGAAGATATCGTTGCCGTCACCGCCGGTTGCCACATCCGAGGCCCCGAAAATCAATGTGTCGTTCCCGTCTCCTCCGTCCAATACATCAGATGCATGGTCATTGTGCCAAGCATAGTCGTGCTGCTCGGCACCGCTTTCTTCCATGGCATGGCCGAAGTGATCGATCACGTCGTCGCCATCACCACCGATCAGCCAATCCTCACCAAGCCCGCCCTTCAGGACGTCATCCCCGTCACCGCCATCCAGAATGTCGTTATCCGTGGCATCCAGATCGCCTGACAACTCGTGTTCATGCCCGCCGCCGAAAAGCTGGTCATCTCCGTCCCCGCCCGTCAGAACGTCGTCGCCTGTGCCGCCATCCAGATAGCTATCGATGCTGTCCGATCCGTCCAGGCTGTCATTGCCCTGCCCACCATAGGCTGCAAGCGCTCCGTCACCCGCAATGATCGTATCGTCCCCGTCATTGCCAAACACATAGGCTGCGTCATCGCTAGCCCGGACGGTATCATCGCCCGCACCCGCATCAACCACGTCAACCGATCCATCGCCCGTCACGACAGCCGTTCCCCGGAAAGTCGTGATCGCCCCCGGATCCGCACCCGCACCAGATGCGCCAAGGGTCACGTCATCATCCCCAGCGGTCAGCACATGTTCGGTCGTTCCGGATACAAAGTGATCCAAATCTTCGCGCCCATAATGGGAATCGGTTTCGGTACCTAGAAGCTGATCCAACAAGGTCTGATCCTTGTCAGGGCTGTCTCCATCCCCCAGCCCGCCATTCGGGGTCAGAACGCCCGTCATGGGAGTCGTGCCGCCACCCACATCATCATCGTCGGACCCGCCCCCGTTTCCTTCAAGATCGCCACCCACATCATTGGTGAAGCTATCTGCCAGCACTGCCACCGGCAGGAGGCTTAGAAACAATAACCCAAAAAGCATTCGATACGCCGCCTGTCTTTACTTGCCCGCATAACATCCGTCACAATGATGCTGATCACCGCTTGCGAATGTATGAAACACCACGCATTCTTCGACTGGAATTTGCCGACAAGTTTAATTAAATTAAAAGTTAACAAAGTGTTAACGCTCAGACGGCAGCGCAAAATAAGGATCGAGTGATGTCAGAA
Organism: Aliiroseovarius marinus; assembly: GCF_004360145.1. Classification (GTDB taxonomy): domain Bacteria; phylum Pseudomonadota; class Alphaproteobacteria; order Rhodobacterales; family Rhodobacteraceae; genus Aliiroseovarius; species Aliiroseovarius marinus. The sequence continues at coordinate 283,437 of NZ_ML178712.1, forward strand.
AAGGACAGTGACGCGACAGACCCGCTGACCCAGCGCGAGGAACAGCTCTCGCTCGAGGTGCGCGCCCTACGGGCCGAAGTCGAGCGGATGAACAACCACCGCTTCATTCGCCTGCATGACAGCCTGTTCAAACTGGGCATGTTTCAACTGTATCGCGGTTTGGCTTTTGGTCTGGGGTCCGTGCTGGGCGCCACGATCCTTGTGTCCTGGGTGATCTATATGCTGGGCTCGATCGACTTCATCCCCGTACTGGGCGACTGGGCTAGCCAGATCATCGAGGAAATTCAGGTCGCCCCACCCGCGCAATAAGGATCTTGGCGATTTCCTTTGCGTTTAACGCAGAATCCTTCTATACGCCCCCATCCGCCTGAAAATGGCGGGTATCTCCATGGGCCTTGCTGGACGACATCCCGGCCTGCGCCATCCACTCTAACCTACGAAGGAGACCCCGATGTCGATTACTGCTGAAGAAAAGAACCGCCTGATCAAGGAATTCGGCACCAAAGAAGGCGACACCGGTTCGCCCGAAGTTCAGGTTGCCATCCTGTCGTCGCGCATCGCGACCCTGACCGAGCACTTCAAAACGCACAAGAAAGACAACCACGGTCGCCGTGGTCTTCTGAAAATGGTTGCCCAGCGTCGTAAGCTGCTGGACTACACCCGTGCGAAAGACGAAGCACGCTATCAGGACCTGATCAAGCGTCTGGGTCTGCGTCGCTAAGACCGGATCCATTTGGACAGAAGCGCCCGTCTTGCAAAAGGCGGGCGTTTTCTTTTGTGAAGCCGCCCCAAACACACCCACTGCTTTACGTGTGGTCTGGCTTGAAATGACCGGCGGTCATCGCTCACCTTATGTCAGGTGAGGAGAAAACGATGATAGAAACCATCCGCGTCCTAATGAATATGGGCAGCTTGCAACGGCTGTTTCCGTTCTGGCTTTCGGGCCTGATTGTGCTGGGGATCTGGTTCACGCCATGGCTTCTGCTGGCCATCGCCTATGGCGTGCTGGCGCAGTTCTTCGTCGAATATGCCATGCACCGCTTCCTTCTACACCGCGAGCCGCCCACCGATCAGGGCGTGTTCAATGAACTTTACCGCAGCCATATCGGCCATCACGAGTTCCCGAACGATCCCGAGTTCTTCACTGGCGGCGATCACTGGTACCCGTTGCGCTTCGGCACGATCTCGTTCGTTCTGCACACGCTTGTCCTGTGGCCCGTTCTGGGGCTGGGACCGGCGGCGCTGTTTGCCTATGTGGCGCTGTTTGTCGGCTCGGTCAGCGCTTTCACCTTCTATGAATACTGTCACACGCTGGCGCATCTGAACGTGCCGAAAGGCTGGTTCGGACAACGCGTGACGCGCACCCATCTGGCGCATCACTTTCAAGATCACGAGGCCACCTTCCATGTCAGCTTTGGCATGAACTGGATCGACCGGTTGTTCGGCACCAAGCACGACGCGCAGGTTGCCCGCGAACGCTTCGACCGCGAAACCATCCTGTCGATGGGCATGGACCCCGAGGATCTGCGCCTTGTCACCGCCCGCAAGGCCTTTGGCATCACAAAGCACCCGCGCCGCCGCCACAGCTAGGCGCGCAGCAGCGCTAACGGTTTTGCTTTCCAAACCCCTTGTTTTCCTGTAAGGCGCACGCATCTGAGACGTGACGCTTCGACCCCGGCGCATGAAAAAGGTAGAGGGGTCGGTGGCAATGGGGCCACCACGAAAACGGAAGACCCGGAGGGCCGGGAGTGCTTCCAACTAGGAAAACATGATGTTTGACGTAACTAAAAAATCGATGGAGTGGGGCGAAGAAACCCTCACTCTGGAAACGGGCAAGGTTGCCCGTCAGGCCGACGGTTCGGTTATCGCCACTCTGGGCGAAACCTCTGTCATGGCCAACGTGACCTTCGCGCGCCAGCAGAAGCCCGGTCAGGACTTCTTCCCGCTGACGGTTCACTATAACGAAAAATACTATGCTGCCGGCAAAATCCCCGGTGGCTTCTTCAAGCGTGAAGCGCGTCCGACCGAGAAAGAGACGCTGACCTCGCGCCTGATCGACCGTCCGATCCGCCCGCTGTTCGTTCCCGGCTTCAAAAACGAAGTTCTGGTAATCTGCACCGTGCTGTCGCACGACCTGGTTAACGACCCCGACATGGTTGCGATGATCGCTGCCTCGGCTGCTCTGACCATTTCGGGCGCTCCGTTCATGGGCCCGATCGGCGCTTGCCGCGTTGGTTTCGAGGATGGCGAATACATCCTGAACCCGACCTGCGACGACATGCACGATCTGCGCAACAACCCGGACCAGCGTCTGGACCTTGTTGTAGCCGGCACCAAAGACGCCGTGATGATGGTGGAATCGGAAGCCTACGAACTGTCGGAAGCCGAGATGCTGGGCGCCGTGAAGTTCGCCCACGAGCAGATCCAGCCGGTGATCGACCTGATCATCGAACTGGCCGAAGAAGCTGCGAACGAACCGTTCGACTTCCAGCCTGCTGATTACTCGGAGCTGTACGAGGCTGTCAAAGCCGCTGGCGAAGACAAGATCCGCGCTGCATATGGCAACACCGACAAGCAGGAACGCGTTGCCGCTGTTGCTGCCGCCAAGGAAGAGATCATCGCATCGCTGACCGAAGAGCAGCAAGAGGACGCAAACCTCGGCACCGCTCTGAAGAAGCTGGAATCGGCTGTTGTCCGTGGCGACGTTGTGAAAACCGGCAAGCGTATCGACGGTCGCGCACTGGACACTGTCCGCGCCATCGACAGCTCGGTTGGCATCCTGCCCCGTACCCACGGTTCGGCCCTGTTCACCCGCGGCGAGACCCAAGGTCTGGTTGTGACCACTCTGGGCACCGGCGACGACGAACAGATGATCGACGCGCTGACCGGCACCTACAAGTCGAACTTCCTGCTGCACTACAACTTCCCTCCGTATTCGGTTGGTGAGGTTGGCCGCTTTGGCCCTCCGGGCCGTCGTGAAATCGGTCACGGCAAGCTGGCATGGCGTGCGCTGCAGGCTGTTCTGCCGTCGGCCACCGACTTCCCCTACACCATCCGCCTGGTGTCCGAGATCACTGAATCGAACGGTTCGTCCTCGATGGCGTCGGTTTGTGGTGGCTCGCTGTCCATGATGGACGCCGCTGTTCCGCTGAAGGCTCCGGTTGCTGGTGTGGCCATGGGTCTGATCCTGGAAGATGACGGTTCGTATGCTGTTCTGACCGACATTCTGGGTGACGAAGATCACCTGGGTGACATGGACTTCAAAGTGGCTGGTACCGAAAACGGCATCACGTCCTTGCAGATGGACATCAAGGTCGCAGGCATCACGCCCGAGATCATGGAGAAAGCCCTGGCACAAGCCAAGGATGGCCGTATGCACATCCTGGCCGAGATGGGCAAAGCCCTGACCGAAGGCCGTCAGGAATTCTCGGCCCACGCGCCGCGCATCGAGACCATGAACATCCCGACCGACAAGATCCGTGAAGTGATCGGCTCGGGCGGTAAGGTCATCCGCGAGATCGTTGAAGTGTCGGGCGCCAAGGTCGACATCAACGACGACGGCGTGATCAAGATCGCATCGCCGAACGGCGAAGCCATCGCCAAGGCGTACGAGATGATCCACGCGATCGTCGCCGAGCCGGAAGAAGGCGCGATCTACACCGGTAAAGTTGTGAAGATCGTCGACTTCGGCGCCTTCGTGAACTTCTTCGGCAAGCGCGACGGCCTTGTGCACGTCAGCCAGATCGAAAACCGCCGCCTAAACCATCCTTCGGACGTTCTGAAGGAAGGGCAGGAAGTCAAAGTCAAACTGCTTGGCTTCGACGACCGCGGCAAAGTTCGCCTGTCGATGAAAGTCGTCGATCAGGAAACCGGCGAAGAGATCGCTCCGGAACCGAAAAAGAAAAAAGACGAAGACTAAGCCCTCGTCTCTCTAAACAGAAAGCCCCGGTGGAAACGCCGGGGCTTTTTTCATGGCGTGACGTCTAGAACTTGCCGTTCTCATGGGCCATTTCGGCAGGGATCTCGGAAATCGTGTCCCAATGCTCGACGATCTTGCCACCGTCCACACGGAACAGATCGAAGAACGCGGTGTCCTGCGTGCCCAGCTTTCCTTCCGATGCGGTGAAGACGAAGTTGCCATCGGCAACAACCATGTGGGTTTCTTCGTATTTCATTGCGTTGCCCGACTCGGCCATGGCCTGGAGTGCGGCGCCCAGACCTTCCAGCCCGTTGCCCACCATCGGGTTGTGCTGGATGTAGGTCTCGGTCGAAATATAGTCAGTGATCTTTTCAGGCGCTGCACCATAGAGCACATCCGCAAGGAAGCCTTCGACCAGCGCCTTATTCTCGGCGGTCTTTTCCTTATCCGTCACCTCGGTTACGCCATCCGTCATCGTGTTGCCCGAGGCCGTCTGATCTGCCGGCACGGCGGTTTGCAGGTTGTCCCAGTGCTCGGCCAGTTTGCCGTCTTCCACACGGAACACATCAAAAGCGACCTGCGTCTCAGCGCCGAACGCCTGCGCATTATCATAAGTCACGTGCAGGACCACCAGATCACCTTCAGAGATGACACGGTGCACGGTGGGGCTTAGCCCGCTTTCCTTCAGCGCCGGAAGGAAGCCCAAGATCGGCGCAGCACCGGTCGGAACGGTTGGGTTGTGCTGGATATAATCCTCTTTCAACAGCTGTCCTGCGGCGTCCGGATCGAAGTCCACAAACAAGGCAGTCAGCGCAGCAAGTACGGTTTCAGTCGGGGTCATGTCGAAGTCCTTTCGAATCAGTTGTTCTCTCTGACTCGAATAGGTATTCTTTTCGCACCAAGTATCAATTACGCACTATTTAGGAACTAGGTATGGTCAAAGTAACCGCCCTTACGAAAGACGAGGCAGACAACTGCCCGGTCCGGCAGGTTCTGTCGCAAGTTACAGGCAAATGGCAGATGCTGATCATCTTCGCGTTGGAGGATGATCCCCTGCGGTTTGGCGCATTGAAACGCGAGGTTGGCGACATCACCCAGAGAGTCCTGACCGAGAACCTGCGCAAGATGGAGCGTGACGGGTATCTGACCCGCACCGTGGACGCGGGACCGCCAGTGTCTGTGACCTATGCGCTGACAGATTTGGGGGCTGAGCTGTGTGGCCACCTGAAACCGCTGCTCTTCTGGGCAGCAGAGCGGCATGAGAAGGTGATCGAAGCGCGTGCGGCCTACGCAGCCGAGTGAGCCATCGCGCAACGCTCATCTTTCGAAAAAAGGCCCAACGGAAATGCCGAGCATCTCTATGGGGAAAGTTCCCGCGATCAACCAAGCCGCACAACTTGCAGCGGCATGAGACTCTGACGCACCCAATACTCTCGGTTGCAAGAAAACTCATCGAAGTCGTTTTTGTGTTAGAAATCTGCACCCAATGGGGTTGGCTAGAACGTGAGCGTCCGTTGAGCCCGACCTAACGGCGTCGAGAAGATTCATCTAAGTGTCCACCATCGATGGTGGACACTTAGGGGCACTCTATGAGCAGGCGGAAGAAGCGGTTTTGGGCGGATGAAGAGAAGCGCGAGATTTGCGCGCAGGCGACGACGCCGGGGATGTCGGTCGCACAAGTTGCGCGGCGGTATGCGGTGAACGCGAACCTTATTTTCAAGTGGCTTAAGGACCCGCGCTTTGCGCCGGAGGCTGATGTGTCCGATCAAGAAGCGATGTTTCTGCCGATTGAGATTGAGGCTGATGTTGCCCGCAAACCAGCACCTATCGACATGTCAATGCCGTCTCCATCTGGCCCTCTGTCGGCCAGCCGGGTTGATATCACCCTGTCGGATGGGCGGCGCATTTTGATCGAAGGGCCGACAGCGCTGGCTTCTGTGATCAGCTTGGTGCAGGGTCTGGCGGTTTGATCCCGGTTCCCTCCAACACGCGGGTCTGGCTGGCGGCTGGTGTCACGGACATGCGACGCGGGTTCAACACCTTGGCGGCGCAGGCTGAGAAGGTTCTGGAGCTTGATCCGTATTCCGGGCACCTGTTCGTGTTCCGTGGCCGACGCGGTGATCTGCTCAAGATCATCTGGTGGGATCAACAGGGCGCATGCCTGTTCAGCAAGCGATTGGAGAAGGGTCGCTTTGTTTGGCCCGCTGCGAAGGATGGCAAAATCTGCGTGACGCCAGCACAGCTATCGATGCTCTTGGAAGGGATCGACTGGCGGATGCCGCAAAAGACTTGGCGCCCTCTGACGGTCGGATAGCCCAACAAATACAGCACCTTGAGCGCTTTCGGGATTCATGTTTTGCCCCTGATCCGGTATAGAAACGGCGATGCTTAAGGACCTCGATATCACGCCAGACGATCCTGCCGAACTGCGGGCCGTGAACCGGCTTCTGGCGGATGAGGTCAAGTCGCAGGCGCTCTTGATCGAGAAGCTCAAACATCAACTGGCAGGACAGAACCGCCATAGATTTGGTGTCCGTTCCGAGAGCCTGGATCAGCTCAACCTGACCTTTGAGGAAGATGAGGCGATTGCCGAGGCCGCATCTGAACCGCGCCCTGAGATACCAAACACTGAAGGCAAAACCCCGCGCCAGCACAGCCGCAAGCCGCTGCCTGATCATCTGGACCGGCATGACGAGGTTCTGTCCCCGGGTGAGGACTGCACGCGCTGCGGCGGCAGGCTGAAGACCCTCGGCGAGGACGTCACCGAGGAACTGGAATACGTGCCGGGACGCTTTGTGGTGAACCGGATTGTTCGCCCGCGCAAAGCATGCGCGGGCTGTGAGGCAGTTGTCCAATCGCCACTACCGTCACGCCCCATCGAGCGTGGCAGGCCGGGACCAGGTTTGTTGGCGCATGTACTGGTGAGCAAATACGCCGATCATCTTCCTTTGTATCGCCAGAGCCAAATCTACGCCCGTGAAGGGGTAGATCTGGATCGTTCCACGATGGCCGATTGGGTTGGTCGGTCCACAGTTCTGCTGGAACCACTTGCTGATGAGATCGGGCGGATTGTCCGACGTGGGGATGCGCTTTTTGCCGATGATACACCCGTGAAGATGCAGGCGCCGGGCAACAAAAAAACCAAAACGGCGCGGGTCTGGACCTATGTGCGCGATGAGCGGCCATGGTCGGGACAATCCCCGCCCTGCGCGTGGTATCAGTTCACAGTGGATCGCAAAGGAGAGCATCCCGTCAGCCACCTAGCGGGATACAAGGGCTGGGTTCATGCGGATGGGTACTCCGGCTTCAACGGCCTGTTTGGCGACGGTAAAGCCGATGAGATGGCCTGCATGGCGCATGTCAGGCGCAAGTTCGTGGATGTCTTTGCGTCCCAGGGAAATGCTATCGCAGAGGAGGCCATCCGCCGGATCGCGGAACTCTATGCCGTGGAAAAGGATGCGCGCGGCAAATCGCCCGAAACGCGTGTCACGCTGCGGCAAGCACGGGCCACACCCATCTTCGATGATCTGGAAGCCTGGCTACATGCGCAGCTCCCCAAGATCTCCGGCAAATCGCCACTCGCGCAGGCGATCCGCTACGCCCTTGGCCGGATGCCAAAGGCTTGGCCATACCTTGAGAACGGCCATTTGGAATTGGACAACAACACAGCCGAACGCGCCGTCAAACCCATAGCCATCGGACGCAAAAACTGGATGTTCGCAGGATCCGAGGGCGGCGGCAAAGCCATGGCCATCGCCTTCACCCTGATCGAGACCGCAAAGCTCAACAACGTCGATCCGCAAGCCTGGCTAACATGGGTCCTTGCCCAAATCGCCGACCACAAGATCACACGTCTCGACGAACTCCTCCCCTGGCGTTACGCTGCAAAAGCAGCGTAACAGGCACCACCCAAAAGCAACAGGGCGGGTTCATCGGACGGGCACCGCGCTGTCTGCTTGCCGCCCGAGAAGACATCAGCCATCCCGTCAATAGCCTGCCGCTTCCATGTGCTGACCTGGTTTGGGTGAAGCTGGTGCTTCGCTGCGATCTCCTGCACGGTCTTATCACCACGCAGAGCTTCCAATGCCACCTTGGCTTTAAACTGGTCTGTAAAGTTCCGGCGCTTCGCCATTCTCGTATCCCTTCAACGGTTTGGGATACACCTTAGCTGACTGTCCAGTTTCCTGGGACCACTTCAGCCTTCGGCCAGATCATCAAATCGCTGTTCATTCTGCGCTATGTCGATGATCTGAGTCTGCGGCAGGCCATCGAGCGCCAACTCAACAAGGTTGAACTCGCCAACCGCTTCACCCGCGCCGTCGCCGTTGGCAATCCCCGCGAGTTCACCCAAGCCGAAAAAGAGGAACAGGAGATCGCCGAGGCCTGCAACCGCCTCATCAAAAACAGCATCATCTGTTGGAACTACCTCTACCTCGCCCACCAACTCGAAAAGGCCCCGGATGAGGAAACCAGAGAAAACCTGCGGCGCACGATTGCCGCACACGCCCCAATGGCCTGGGCACACATCAACATGCTCGGCGAATACGATTTCTCGGAAGACAAGCTCCGTGACGCCCTCGGAATCCTCCCCCTGAAATCAACTGCCTGACACACTCTCAAGATCAGGGGGAGATAAGACAGGAAAAATCACAATGAATTAGCCGCTTACAGAAATCCCTGTGGGACCTCGCGTACCTTTATGCCAACGGACCCAAAGCACCGTCAACACTGTCGTCGGGAAACGCTTTGGCGTCTCGTGACAAACAACGTTGCAATCGCTGCACCGATCAAAGCTCCTGCAATTGTTGCCGAGATCGTATGCTTGTCCAACATATATCGCGCGTACATCGTCATTAGCGTCACAGCCAACCCAAATACACCCAGCCAGACGCTATAGCGTCGGAACATAATCATCGCTCCAGAAGCGGCCAGCGTCGAATGGCCTGATGGAGTATTGTGCTGACTGTCAGGGCTAATGGGCCTTTGGCCAAGCCGAGTTCCCTGAATGGTGACATCATTTAGCATTCGTTTGGGACCATGGGTGGCCACGATACCTGCAACAGTCACCACAAGAATCTGCTTCAACCCGACCACGTCCCGGCTGACCAACGCAATTGCCAGCGGCACAATACTGTTCAGGTGGCGGCCATAATCCTCGATCGCAACGACATGCGCGATTTCATGTCCGTTTTTTAATGGCTGATAATCCCGCTCCAGATTGGTTGGATAGAACATCGATGCCAAAATCAGCACCATGAGCAGTGCGAGTCTAATGGGATAGGCGCGCAGCATCGCGCCCGCCGACTGGAAAATTTCGCGAAATGTCATGATGCGTCCTTTGGTAGATTGAACAGATCCCGTTCAGGAAGATAGGCATCCATCGTCAGGCCAAACGCCCCAAGGATCGAATGAAAGACCAGTTCATGGGGATTAATCTTGTCACGCATGATCATGTCATTATCCAGCCCACGGCTGGCTTTGAAGCTATCCGACATCCATACGTAGAATGGTATCAGACGCTGCTCGGGCGGGGCAACCGATATGGGGGCTCCATGCAGATACAGCCCATTCTCGCCCAATGACTGGCCGTGATCCCCGACAAAGATCATCGCTGTGCGGGTGTCTGGAATATCCGCAAGCTCTTTCACCAACTCGGAAAGAAGATAATCGTTGTAGACCAGCGTGTTATCATATGCGTTATGCAGCTCTTCCTCAGAGCATTTCGCGATCTGTACGGTGTCACACACCGGTTGGAACACACCGAATTCGGGCGAATATTTCGAATAATAAGCGGGGCCGTGGCTACCGGTCTGGTGAAGCGTGATGAACAGGCGATCTGCCTCGGTCGATTGAATAAGCTCTGGCAGTTTCCAGAACAACGACTCGTCCAGCTTCGGGTCCGGACAATCCGCACCGTTACAGTCGGCCACCAGATCATACGCCTTGATATAATTGTCGACCTTGATAGGCGGCTCGCCGAAATTGTTCGACCGGAACTCGGTATGCACACCATGGCGCGTCAGATAGCTTTGGATCGGCTCATGAACCGTACGGGCTGACGCGGCGTTTCCCTCGTGCGTTAACATACAGGCCAGCGCTGCTATTGTGTACGTCGCGCAGCTTTCCCCCATAGGAAGAACGGCAATGTCCGTGTCTTTCGTATACGGATTGGTGTCTTTGCCATACCCATAGTGCGCGAAGTGATCCGCACGCGCAGCTTCGCCGATCACCAAGATCACGACATCCTTCTGACCGGCTGGGACCGGAGCATCAAACTCACCATCGGGCAAAAGGACTTGCTCGCGGTTGCTCAAAGCTTGCTGATTGGCATAGCGGGCCGCATTCACGATGTAAGACCACGGCAGCACGCGCGAGCCCATATTCTCGCCGTGAAGATCGTACCAGAACCACGTTGTGGCCGTCGAGAACGCCCATGTCAGAAGCAGACCCAAACTGACGACAAAACCTGCCAGACGCGCAAAAATACGGGGCTTCCTGATGGGCACGAACCACAGCAGCAAGATAGCCGCAACAATTGCCGGGACCAGATAGATCAGCACGCTGGGATGCCACAGTTGGGACGCCTCGTTCTGGTCGGTATTCAGGATATTCCCGATCATCGTGCGATCCAAAACAACCGCATAGGAATGCATATAATAAAGAGCGGCCGCGTTCACCACGAGGTTGAGCGCCATAAAGCCCTTCATCAGCCGGATCGAAAAGATCGACAACAGGAACAGAACGATACACATCACCAGAAACTGCAAAATCTGGGTCGAGATCAGCAGCAATTTTCCATCGAATGTCGCCAGATCCACCGCCGGCAAAATCACGCCTAGAACGGGGCCCTGGAACGCAGCCATATTCGCTAAGGCGTACAGCACAATGGCTGTCAGAAGTCCGAATTTCCGAGGTGTGTTCTGCGTCAAATTCTCAGTCAAAGGCACATCTTTCTGCTCACAATCAATCCGCTCTTCAGCCAAGACAGCTCAAAGCCCTTGAAGCCAGTGCAAAATCCGGTGATTTATGGGGGTCTCTACAATCTCGTTGCGCTGATGTCACTAAGCTTGTTCGTCGTAGCCACCCAATCCTTGGAGTTAAAAGTATGAATGTTCTCGACTCCGTCATACTCCCCATGCACCGCGAAGGCCGCAAGTTCGTCGCGATCTTCGCCCTGATTACGATTATTGCGACCTGGCTTTGGCAGCCACTGTTCTGGCCCGGACTGGCGCTGACCGTCTGGTGTTACTATTTCTTTCGCGATCCCAAGCGGGTCGTCCCGCAGAATCCAAACGCGATCATCTCGCCTGCTGACGGCGTCGTGTCACTGATACAGGATGTGGTACCGCCCAAAGAAATGGGGCTGGGGGACGAGGCGCTGACCCGAGTGTCGGTGTTCATGAGCGTATTCAACTGCCACGTGAACCGCGCCTGTATCGACGGCGTGGTGCGCAATGTCACCTATCACCACGGCAAGTTTCTGAATGCCTCTCTGGACAAAGCCAGCGAGCATAACGAGCGCAACTCGATCACAGTCGAACGCGCAGATGGCGTAAAAGTCGGCATTACGCAGATTGCAGGCCTGGTTGCACGCCGGATCGTCTGTTTCGTTAAAGACGGTTCATCCCTAAGCGCTGGCGACCGGTTCGGCCTGATCCGATTTGGCAGCCGGCTCGACATTTATCTGCCCAAAGGCGCCGCACTGCAGGTGTCGCTGGGGCAGACAACTATCGCAGGGGAAACCATTTTGGCCGATCTTGGCGACGGCGCAGACGCGCAGGTTGGGATCTCAAAATGAAGGACCGCGGCAAACCCCAGGCTTCGCTGAACTATTGGGCTTTGCTTCCCAACCTTGTGACGCTTCTTGCGCTGTGCACGGGCATGTCCTCGATCCGGCTGGCATTAAGTGATCGTCACGAACTTGCGGTCATCGCCCTGGTGATCGCCATGGTTCTGGACGGTCTGGACGGACGCCTTGCACGTGCCTTGAAAAGCCAATCGGAAATCGGAGCACAGCTGGATTCGCTGGCAGACTTCTTCAACTTCGGCATCGCACCGGGCCTGATCATCTATTTGGCCGTTTTTTGGGAAACGGAATATGCGAACCTCAGCTGGATCGCAGTGATGTTTCTTGGGATCTGCTGTGCCTATCGACTGGCACGCTTCAATTCGTCTGAGCCGACGCCCGCAACCGAGCATTTCGAAGGCGTCCCTGCCCCAATCCTTGCAATGCTCTGCCTGATCCCGGTCTATCTGCAACTTCTCGGTATTGATTTTGGCAAGAATTATCCTCTTTTGACCAATTTCTACCTCTTCTTCTGTGGGTATCTCGCCGTATCGCGCATTCCGACAGTTTCCCTGAAGTCTTTGAAAATACCCCACAAAGCCCAATCCTACGTGTTGGTCACGGCGGCTGTCATAATCGGCTTGATGCTGGTCTTTCCCTGGGAAACACTAATCGCGTTCTCGGCTGTCTATCTTGTATCGATACCGGTTTTGGCGCGTCGCATTCGCTCAAAACACTCGGATGACACCAACGTCAATCACAGCGAATGACCCCAGGGGCCTTTTCGTTTAGAAAAGGTCCAGCTCAGTCACCAGTGCGAAGATAACGTAACAACCGTTTGCACATAGAAGGCAAAACACAGCAAAGGATCCAAGATCCTTTGCATTCTTAGCAGCCTGTGACCATTCAGGAGACACAAGGTCGACGACTTCTTCTAACCCCGTGTTCAGCGCCTCGACCGCAGATGTGACCAAGAAAAGGATGAGGGTAAGAACATAATGAATAGGGGCTACACTGGCCAACCAAAACGCCCCAAAAATCATCAGCTGTGCCGATATCTCTTGTCGAAACGCAGACTCGCGAAAAAGAACCTTCGCCCCATCAAACGAATAGCGTGCCGCTGCAAGGAAATGCGCAAACCCGGTCACTTTGTTTGGAATTTTGGGAGATCGGGTCATTGGTTCGCGCACCTGAGTTTCTCAAGAAAATTATGGGTATCGACCGTCAAACGACACTGTCTTCGTCATAGGACATGGCTCGTTTAGCGCATGGATCGCCGCTAAACAATCTTTCCAACTCGCAAGAAAACCGCCGCACTAGGGCCTGTGGACAATCATCGTGAGGCGATGAGGGCAGCCACGAGGTTCCAGTTGGCGGCGTAGCTGCAATCGGTTTTGTCGTATCGCGTGGCTATACCTCTGAATTCCTCAATCTTTGCGAAGTAGTTTTCGACCAGATGCCGCCATTTGTACGCGTCGGCGTCGTAGGCCCAGTACGCACGAGTTTTCACCACCGGGCAGAGCCTGGAAAGCCAGATTGAGCACCTTCAGGCCGAGGGTTGCGACACAATCTTCCAGGAGAAACTGACCGGGTTTGACCGTCGTAGGCCCAACTGACCCGAGCGTGCAAAAGTGGCCAAAATTCAGAACGTTTGGAGAACGCAGCGGTTCACCGAAGTCTGCATTGGTTTGTTGTTATCTAAATGGCGCCTTATAAGGGATTTCTGTTTTTTTCCGCTGGGGCTATGTGCCGCCAAGGCAAAGGGGAGTATCCCGCTTTTAAGTACTGGAAACAGGGTCGTAATTTCTTCAAGTGCCTCTGCCGTAAGTGCCTTGAGGGCCTCGGGTCCGGGGAAGAAGCTCTCTGAGTATGCCCCGTTTGCGATTACGATTTCATGCTGGTCAAATACCAGATGGTAATATTCAGCCTCGTGAACATCGTGATCAACATAGATGCCGGGAAGCTCTGTTAGTCGGATACCCGCCACGAGGGCATTCTCATCCCCAAACATACGCTTACGCTAGAACTGTAGTCGCAAACGGAGGAGTGCGAATGCAGGACCGTCCAGAAGATGCCCCAATGAGCCGCGAGTGGAACTACCACCCCGACCTTCCGCTGGCAGACACATCAATCTTTCAGTGGCCCCCAAGTCCGCGTTTCTTGGCGATCTGGCTTGCACGCAATTGGCTGACGCTCAGCGAACGCGTGATGATGGTCATTCTCGCAATCCTGCTTTGGATGTTCGCCTTCCCATCAATCGAAACAGCGACACATTTTGGCGTCGGTTGGGTGATGCAAGTTTGGGTCGTCAATTTGCTGATCATGATCGTGATCGCCGGCGGGCTTCACGGCTATTTCTATATGTGGCGCGGACAGGGGAAGACGCTGAAATTCGACCGCCGCGACATGGCGACGGGCAATCGCCTTTGGGATTTCTCTAATCAAGTTCACGACAATATGTTCTGGTCGCTAGGCAGCGGAGTGGCGCAACTGTCGGCGTTTCAAGTTCTGACCATGTGGCTGATGGCCAACGGCTACATTCCCATGCTGACTTTCGCTGAGAACCCCGTTTGGTTCGTCTTAGCGCTTATGCTGCTGCCGATCTGGTCAGCGTTTCACTTTTATTGGGTGCACCGGCTTCTGCATGTTCCTTTCCTTTATAAACACGTCCACTCGCTGCATCACCGCAATGTCAATGTCGGGCCGTGGTCCGGGTTCTCGATGCACCCAGTCGAGCACTTCATCTACCTGACATCCCTGATGATTCACTGGATCGTTCCGACCCACCCGATTCATCTGTATTTCCATGTGATCTATCTGGGACCGGGGGCTGCGATGACCCATACGGGGTACGAGGATCTGTTGATCAAAGACAAACGCCGACTGGCGCTTGGCACCTTCTATCACCAGCTCCACCATCGCTACTACGAATGCAATTACGGCAACCAAGAGATGCCGTGGGATCGTTGGTTCGGGACGTTTCATGACGGAAGCGACGAATCCACGCAAGAGACGCGCCAGCGCAAGAAAGCGATGTATAAGAAGGCAAGCCAGTAGGATCGACGACGCAGCGCTCTAACCGAGAGCCATTCTCAGGAAGAAGTCTGCATGGCGGCGGGTGGAACGGCTTGCCGCCCCTCTCCCGTCAACACCCACGCATCCCGTCCCTCGATCACCACGGCCGAGATGGCTTTGCCGTGTCCAGCGCCGGTGTCGATATTCAGGCGGTTGCCGTAATGCGTGACCGCGTCGACTGGCGTGTGGCCGTGCACGATCAGCGGGCCGTGGTCGGCGTTGCTGTCATAGAACTCCTTGCGGATCCAGCACAGGTCGTCCTCGGTCTGTTGATCCAAGGGCACACCCGGACGGATGCCCGCATGGGCGAAATAGAGGTCGCCGAGACGGTAATGTGACGGCAGGTTTGCCAGATAGTCCCGATGGCGTTCCGGCACGGCGGCGCGCGCCTTGGGGTGAAACTGATAGGTGCGGCTGCCCTCGGGCACGTCGACCCCGTAGCTCGCCAGCGTTTCGATCCCGCCGATCCGCGGATGCAGCCAGTTGTGGTCATATAGAAGCTGAGTATCGACCATCGGCTGTTCGCGCAGGAACATCTCCATCATCCGGTCGTGGTTGCCCTTCAGCACCACCCAGTTTTCGCCACGCGCTTGTCCGTCGATCAGGAACTGGATCACGCCGGGGCTGTCGGGGCCGCGATCGACGAGATCTCCGATATGCACGACGGGCGCATCCGTATCGCCACAGCGCGCACGGTCTTCGGCGATCAGCGCGTGGGCGGCTTCCAGCTTGTCCAGATGGCCGTGAATGTCTCCGATCGCATAGGCGCGTGTCATGGTGGCTTCCCCCGTGGGTTTCGTTGGCGCCAAATTCCCCGCGACCTGTGCCTTTGTCCAGATCAGAATGGCTGACAATGCAAATTAGGAAAGAGGGGGTTCCCCCAATGAAACACGCAGTAGCGGAATTTATCGGCACCATGACGCTGGTGCTGTTCGGATGCGGCGCCGCAGTGATTGCGGGTGGCGACATTGGCCTGACCGGCATCAGCTTTGCCTTTGGCCTTGCGCTTATCGGGATGGCCTATGGGATCGGCAATGTCTCGGGCTGCCATATCAACCCGGCCGTGACCATCGGCGCGGTGATCGCGGGGCGCCTGCCCAGTTCGAAAGCGCTGACCTATATCCTTTCGCAACTTGCAGGCGCCGTAGCGGGTGCCGCCATCCTCTACATCATCGCAACCGGCAAAGGCGGCGGCTATGATGTGACCGCGTCAGGGCTTGGGCAGAACGGATGGGGCGCTGGTTACTTGGGCGAATACAATATGGTCTCGGCATTTGTATTTGAACTGGTGGCAACCTTTCTGTTCGTGGTGGTGATCCTGGGCGCAACGGGCGCAGGGGCTCCGGCTGCTGTGGCGGGCATGGCGATCGGCCTGACCCTGGTTGTGATCCATCTGGTGGGTATCAACGTGACCGGCGTATCGGTAAATCCCGCCAGGTCCTTTGGCCCTGCCTTGTTCGCAGGCGATCATGCGATGGGCCAGTTGTGGCTTTTCATCGTTGCGCCGGTCCTTGGCGCAACCGCAGCCGGTGTTCTGTTCAAGTCCGGTATGCTTGATGCAGACTGACCAAAAAGAAAAGCCCCGGCTAAGGACCGGGGCTTTCCTGTGATTGATTGACGCTTAAACGTCGAACTCCAGCGGGCTGACCGAGTTGAACAGGCCGGTGTCACGCAGCGTGTTCAGCACGTCGTCCGAGATCCGGTGATCTACATAGAGCAGCGCAATCGCGTCACCACCGGTTTCCTTACGGCCCAGGGTAAAGTTCGCGATGTTCACGCCGTTCTCACCCATGGTTTTACCCAGAGTACCGATGATGCCCGGCACGTCTTCGTTGGTGGTGTACAGCATGTGGTTCCCGATCTCGGCGTCGATGTTGATGCCTTTGATCTGGATGAAGCGCGGCTTGCCGTCCGAGAAGACTGTACCAGCGATCGAACGCTCGCGACCCTCGGTCACGACGGTCACCTTGATGTAACCATCAAACGCGCCGCCCTTGGCTTGCGTGGTGGTCGAGGTCTTGATGCCGCGATCTGCCGCAACAACAGGTGCCGACACCATGTTCACGTCAGGGGTTTGCGGCTTCATCAGGCCTGCGATCACGGCACAGTCCAGCGCCTTCAGGTTCATTTCCGACGCCACACCATCATAAAGGATGTTCACAGCCTTGATCGGCTCGTCGGTCATCTGACCTACGAACGCACCCAGATGCTCGGCCAGTTTGATCCACGGGCCCATGACCTTGGCTTCTTCAGCGGTGACCGACGGCATGTTCAGCGCGTTCTGAACGGCACCAGTCAGCAGGTAATCCGACATCTGTTCCGCCACCTGAAGCGCCACGTTTTCCTGTGCTTCGGTCGTTGCCGCGCCAAGGTGCGGGGTGCAGACGACGTTGGGCAGGTTAAAGAGCGGGTTCTCGGTTGCGGGTTCTTCGGCGAACACGTCGAAGGCAGCGCCAGCCACGTGACCCGATTTCAGCAGATCAGCCAGAGCCTCTTCGTCTACCAGACCACCACGGGCACAGTTGATGATGCGCACACCAGCTTTGGTTTTCAGCAGGTTCTCGCGGCTCAGGATGTTGCGAGTCGCGTCGATCAGCGGCACGTGCAGGGTGATGAAGTCAGCGCGGGCCAGCAGCTCGTCCAGCTCGACCTTTTCTACACCCATGCTGGCGGCTTTCTCTTCCGACAGGAAGGGGTCATAGGCGACGACTTTCATCTTCAGACCCAGCGCACGGTCGCAGACGATGCCACCGATGTTACCTGCACCAATGACGCCCAGCGTCTTGTTGGTCAGTTCAACACCCATGAACTTCGACTTTTCCCACTTACCAGCATGGGTCGAAGCCGAGGCTTCCGGGATCTGACGCGCCACGGCGAACATCATCGCGATGGCGTGTTCAGCGGTGGTGATCATGTTGCCGAATGGTGTGTTCATCACGATCACACCAGCTTTCGACGCTGCGACTTTGTCGACGTTGTCGGTACCGATGCCGGCGCGCGCAACAACTTTCAGGTTGGTGGCGGCTTCAAGGATTTTCTCGGTCACTTTGGTGGCCGAGCGGATTGCCAGACCGTCATAGGCGCCGATCTTGGCGGCCAGTGCGTCCTTGTCTTTACCAAGGTTGGGCTCAAAATCGACTTCGATGCCGCGATCGCGGAAAATCTGAACGGCGGTTTCCGAAAGCTTGTCGGATACGAGTACTTTGGGGGCCATGTGTTTGGTCCTTTTCACAAAGATTTAGGGGGGCCTCGCGCGTCACTACGCGAGGCGAATGTCTTACTGAGCTTCGATTTCGGCGTTGAACGCCCAATCCAGCCACGGCATCAGGGCCTCGACGTCCGACGTCTCGACCGTGCCGCCACACCAGATGCGCAGACCGGCAGGGGCGTCGCGATAGGCGCCAACATCCAGTGCCACGCCTTCCGCTTCCAGACGCTTGGCCACGGCCTTGGCGAAGGTTGCGCCATCTTTGATACGGTCGTCGGTGAACTTCAGGCAGACCGAGGTGTTCGACAGCGTGGTCGCGTCCTCGGCAAGGAAGTCGACCCAGTCACGCATCTCGACGAAATCAGCGACGGCCTTGGTGTTGGCGTCTGCACGGTGGATCAGGCCTTCCAACCCGCCAACCGAACGCGCCCAGTCGAGGGCAAACAGATAGTCCTCGACCGCCAGCATCGACGGCGTGTTGATCGTCGCGCCGGTGAAGATGCCTTCGATCAGCTTGCCACCTTTGGTCAGGCGGAAGATTTTCGGCAGCGGCCATGCAGGGGTATAGCTTTCCAGACGCTCAACAGCGCGGGGGCTCAGGATCAGAATGCCATGCGCCGCTTCGCCGCCCAGCACTTTCTGCCAAGAGAACGTGGTCACATCCAGCTTGTCCCACGGCAGGTCCATCGCAAACGCGGCCGAGGTCGCGTCACAGATGGTCAGACCTTCGCGGTCATCGGCAATCCAGTCACCGTTCGGAACACGCACGCCCGAGGTGGTGCCGTTCCAGGTAAAGACAACGTCATTGGTGAAATCGACGGATGCCAGATCGGGCAGTTTGCCGTAATCGGCGGTCTTGGCGACGGCGTCCAGCTTCAGCTGTTTCACAACATCGGTGACCCAGCCCGAACCGAACGATTCCCAAGCCAGCATCTCGACCCCGCGGGCGCCCAGAAGCGACCACAGTGCCATTTCAACCGCGCCAGTATCCGACGCGGGAACGATGCCGATCTTATAGTCAGCGGGGATGCCCAGCACCTCGCGCGTGCCTTCGATGGCCGCTTTCAGCTTGTCCTTGCCGATGGCGGCACGGTGCGAGCGACCCAAGGCGGCGTCGGCCAGGGCATCAAGGTTCCATGTGGGGGGTTTGGCGCAGGGGCCAGAGGAAAAACGCGGGTTTGCCGGCCGCGCTGCCGGTTTCGAAATAGCCATCGATGCTACCCTTCCAGATAAATCGCCCCTCGTTGGGGAGGGGTGTCCCACTGACCGAAGTAAGGCGCGTTTTGATGCTGCACAAGCAAAAAAGCGTCGGAATTGGCATTCGATGGGTCGAAAACGGGCGCAAAATGACCACTATCGGAAACTTGCGTCGCGTCCAGAGACTGGGAATTCACGCCATCAGATCGCCAATTTTATGGATTCGGCCTTGTGAAACAGGCGCGATCTGCCGCATGAAACGGACAGCTTCAATTTGCCCAAAAAAGGCCCGCCCATGTACATCGCCACGCTGATCGCATCGCCCACTGCCCGCAATCTGGAACCCGCTTTGGTCGAAAACCTGCGCAACGCGTGGGGTGGTGGGGACGCCGCATGGCTGGCCCCGGACGAGGCGGCCGAGTTCTCGCTGGACGCGCTGCCCGACAACCAATGGGACGTGTGGGACGATCTGCAGAAAATGGGCGTCGACCTGATCGTTCTGCCCGCCGAGGGACGCAAGAAAAAGATGCTGCTGGCGGATATGGACTCGACCATGATCCAGCAGGAATGCATCGACGAACTGGCGGACGAAGCGGGTGTCGGCGAGCGCGTGAAAGACATCACCGCGCGCGCGATGAATGGCGAGCTGGATTTCGAAGGCGCGTTGACCGAGCGTGTGGGCCTTCTGAAAGGTCTGCCGGAAAGCGTCATCGGCGACGTTCTGGCCAACCGCATCACATTGATGCCCGGTGGCAAGGCCTTGCTGTCCACGATGAAAGCAAACGGCGCCTATGCCGCGCTGGTGTCCGGCGGCTTCACCGCCTTCACCGCCCATGTCGCCGCCACGCTGGGCTTTGACGAAAACCGCGCCAACACGCTGAACGTTGACAGTGGCGCACTGACCGGCACCGTGGGCATGCCCATTCTGGGGCGCGAAGCGAAAGTGCAGGCGTTGAAAGAGATCACAGCCCGCCTTGGCCTGTCCCATGACGACGTGATGGCCGTGGGTGACGGCGCCAATGACCTTGGCATGCTGGGTCTGGCGGGTGCAGGCGTGGCGCTGCACGCCAAGCCCTCGGTCGCGGCGGAATGTGACATCCGCATCAACCACGGCGACCTGACCGCGCTTTTGTATATCCAAGGATACGCGCAGTCAGACTTCGTAGATGGCTGAGTTTTCTACGGAAATTCTGCTCTTCCTTTTGGCCGCTGGCTTCGTGGCCGGGTTCGTCGACAGCATCGCAGGCGGAGGCGGCCTGATCACGCTCCCTGCCCTGTTGATCGCTGGCGTACCGCCTGTGACGGCGCTGGCCACCAACAAGGTGCAAGGGCTGTTCGGCGCGGGCATGGCGGCGGTGACCTATGCCCGCAAAGGCCATGTGAACCTGCGCAGACAGGCGAAATCCGCACTCATCGCCTTCGTCGCGGCCCTTCTGGGCGCACTGTCCGTCAACGCCCTGCCGACCGAGCTGATCCGCATGGTGCTGCCCGTTTTGCTGGTGGCAATTGCGCTCTTCTTTGCGCTGAAACCCGGCTTGGACGACGTGGATCGTCATCAACGGCTGACACCAGTTCTGTTCGCACTCACCTTCGTCCCTGCTGTTGCATTCTACGATGGGCTCTTGGGGCCGGGAGCAGGTGCTTTCTATATGCTCGCCTTTGTCGCGATGGCGGGGCATGGCATTCTGAAAGCCACGGCGCATACGAAGCTTCTGAACTTCGCCTCGAACGTGGGCGGGCTGGCTGGGTTCCTACTGGTGCTGTCACCGCTTTGGATGATCGGATTAGCCATGGGCGCGGCACAGATGGCAGGCGCTTACGTAGGCTCGTCGCTCGCCTCCCGCATCGGCGCGCGCCTGATCAAGCCGCTTCTGGTGATCGCCTCATCCGCCATGGCGTTGAAGCTGATCACCGACTTGATGTGAGCGGCGGGCTATAGCGACAACACCGCCTCGGAGGGGCGGATGAAGCCGGTGTTCAGCCCGGCAAAGTTCAGCACATCCGGGTTCAGACGCTTCTTCACATCCGGATGCGCCGGATCGAGCACACCCAGCTTCACCAAGATCGCCGCAATCGCGCATTCGGACGCACGGGTCGAGCCGTCCTCGATCTTCAGCGCGACGCCCATCTCAAGTTCGGGGATAATCGCGACAAAGAACGCCTCGGCCCCGGTTTTCAGAGCCACCTTGCCGGGGGCCGAGCGCATCAGCTCGGTGCAGGCGCGGGTTTCGCCGGCCACAAGCTCGGGGTGCAACATCATCGCCTCGCGCAGACGAACAGATGCTTTCTGGCGCGCGTCGCCGCTTTCCTTCGCAGACGCAAACCCCGCCATCGCACGCCCCATGCCCTGAAGCGTGCTGGCGTGGTTTGGCGCGGAACAGCCGTCGATGCCGAAACCGGGGCTAACCTCACCTGTGACTTCTTCGAACGCTTGTTTGATGGCCACCTGAATGGGGTGGTCGACCTCGACATACTCCGGATCACTCACGCCCATGTGGCGGCTAAGCGTCAGAAACCCCGCGTGCTTGCCTGAACAGTTGTTGTGGATGCGGCAGGGGCTGTCATCGGTCTTGATCAGACCCACCTTGGCAGGTTTGTCGGCAGGCCATTGCGGGCCGCAGCGCAAATCGTCATTACCCAACCCCATATCCGCCAACCAGCGCGACACGCGATCGGTGTGAATGGCAGCTCCTTGGTGGCTGGCGCAGGACAGGGCCAGTTGTTCCGTGGTCAACCCTGCCGCATCCGCCGCCCCGCTTTCCACCAGCGGCAGCGCTTGCAACATCTTGGCCGAAGACCGCGGCAAAATCACCTGATCCGGATCCCCCCACGCATGCACAATCGCGCCTGTTTTATCGACCACAACCGCATGTCCCCGGTGCTGGCTTTCCAGAATGTCGCCGCGCCAGACCTCGACCAACCGTTCTGCCTTGCTCATATCGTTCTCCTTCACCCCGGAAACACGCGGAATTCCGCCACCGGGGCTTTCATTACCCTGTCTTTTGGCGCTAGACTGCGCGTGCAGACATGGAAACGACCTGAGCGGTTTGGTCAAGGGCCACTTAAGATGGCCGGGGGCAGCGCAACGGTCCGAGGCAGAGGCAGCGGAGGCTGTATTAGACATGAACCGTTTGATCTTGGGTGCAATTGGCGCCTTTGGCCTGTCGATGGCAGCGACAGGCGTCATGGCGCAAGAAAGCTCGAACCGGGTGGCCGCGAACACCGATTGGAGCGTTTTCGTCGAAAATAACCCGACCGAGTGCTGGAGCGTTTCCAGCCCGAAGGAAACCGTGAACACCAAGAACGGCCGCGCCGTTGCGGTGAAACGCAGCGATATCCTGTTGTTCGTCAGCTATCGCCCGGGCAGCAATGTGAAGGGCGAAGTGTCGTTCACCGGCGGCTATCCGTTCGCGCCCGGCTCGACCGTGGATATGACCATCGGCAGCAACAGCTATCAGTTGTTCACAGATGGCGAATGGGCTTGGGCCGCCAGCCCCGCCGATGATGCAAAGATCATCAAGTCGATGAAGGGTGGCGCGAAGGCCGTTCTGTCGGCGCAATCCTCGCGCGGGACCAAAACGCAGGACACGTTCAGCCTGCTGGGCTTCACCGCCGCCGTGGATGAAGCAGGCAAGCGCTGCGCCAACTAATCGCGACCGATTAAGCGATCTGCCACGCGGGGGTGAAAACCTTCGCGTGACAAGCTATATATGTTGCCCTATAGACTGCCGCCCTGCACGGTAAGGAACGCGACATGGACCCCAAGGCCCCGATCACTCAGGATGTAATGACCATCCCCCGCAAGACCGACGAAGGTGGCAAGCGCAACCTCGTGGGGCTGACGCGCGACCAAATGCGCGAGGCGCTGATCGAGATGGGAACGCCTGAAAAGCAAGCCAAGATGCGCACCGGTCAGATCTGGCAGTGGATCTATCAGTGGGGCAAACGCGACTTTGCCGACATGACCAATCTGGCCAAGGCGTACCGCGCCCAATTGGCCGAGCATTTCGTGATCGAGATCCCCGAGGTCGTGACCCGTCAGGTGTCAGAAGACGGCACCCGCAAATACCTCTGCCGCATCGCCGGCGGGCACGAGGTCGAGGTCGTGTATATCCCCGAAGAGGGCCGCGGCACGCTGTGCATTTCCAGCCAAGTTGGCTGCACGCTGACCTGTTCCTTCTGCCACACCGGCACGCAGAAACTGGTGCGTAACCTGACGGCGGCAGAAATCGTTGGGCAGGTCATGATGGCCCGCGATGATCTGGACGAATGGCCCGTTCCCGGCGAACCAAAAGACGAAACCCGTCTGCTGTCCAACATCGTTCTGATGGGCATGGGCGAGCCGCTGTACAATTTCGACAACGTGCGCGACGCGATGAAGATCGCGATGGACGCCGAGGGCATCCAACTGTCGCGCCGTCGCATTACGCTGTCTACTTCAGGCGTCGTGCCGGAAATCGCCCGCACCGCCGAGGAAATCGGCTGCTTGCTGGCCATCAGCTTCCACGCCACCACGGACGAAACCCGCGACGTGCTGGTCCCGATCAACAAGCGCTGGAATATCGAAGAACTGCTGGGCGCGCTGGCGGCCTACCCAAAAGCCTCGAACAGTGAACGGATCACCTTTGAATACGTGATGCTGGATGGCGTGAACGACAGTGACGAAGACGCGCATCGCTTGATCGAGCACATCAAACGTCACAACATCCCGGCCAAGATCAACCTGATCCCGTTCAACGAATGGCCCGGCGCGCCCTACAAGCGCTCGTCCAACAACCGCATCCGCGCCTTTGCGAACATCATCTATCAGGCCGGTTACGCCAGCCCGATCCGCAAGACGCGCGGCGAGGACATCATGGCCGCTTGTGGTCAGCTGAAATCAGCCACGGAACGCGCCCGCAAGTCGCGCAAGCAGATCGAGGCCGAGGCCGGGCTGAGAGGGTAACCTCACCCTCAGGGTTGTTTACAGAAATTTCACACACCCTGCAGTTGACTTACTGCAACTTGGGATATTTAACACCCCCAAGTATCGGGCGCGGCTGCGCCTGAGAAACGCGAACACATAAACTGACACCACCCGCATTCCCATCGCGACGCCCGCTTGGCGTCCGACCCCAAATGCCTGCGCCAATCCCATGGAAAATCCGATGAAAACCTCTGTTTTTTGCAGCCTGATCTTTCTGACCGCCAGCCCAGCCTTTGCCGCGGGCCGCAAGTTCGAATGCACCTCGGTTGAAGATGGCAGCGTGATCAAGCTGTGGCAGGACGAAGAAGGGCGCCACGGCCATCTGGACACCCCCGTTCTGTCCAAGGACGCGCAGGTGCTTCACGGGCTGCACGATAAGAACGACGATCTTGCCGCCGAGACTTTTCTGGTGATCGACGATGACACCGTCCTGACCTTCTCGCTCAACTTCGAAAAGCTGACTTATGACATGCATATCAAAGGGTTGGTGAACGACACCGACCACGGATCCTGCGTCGAGCTGCCCGGCTAAGAACGCTCACCCTTTTGGGGTTCTTTGGCAATATTAGGTTATTTTTAAGGGAAATTTGACAGAACCAGCACAGCTTGGCTAAATGAAGCTACTTTCTGAGTACTGGGGAGAGGTGGGCTCAATCCCAGAGAGAGTGTGTATGCGGGGGCATAAACATGGCGTTATTGACGCTTACGTTTCCGCCGGGGACTGTTGCATATGTTTCTAAGTCAACCGGTGATTGGTATGTAGATTCTGTCAACACCACTGCGGTGGTCATTACCGTCGATGATTTGGACGGTGACGGGTTTATTTCGAATGACGAATGGGATGCCGCCGTATCTGGGGACGGCAATGATATTGGCGATACCACCTACTTGTATCAGGATGGTGGAACGTCAGGCATCCTTTACTCAACGGATGTAACGACGACATTCACCGTTGGACAAAACGTCACTGCCATCCGCGCCGCCATGTCGAACCATTTCGAGGCGGATATCTCGGCCGTCGTCTGCTTCGCCAAAGGGACACAAATTGCCACCCCCGCCGGCCCGCAGCGGATTGAAACGCTAGCCGAAGGGGACATGGTTCTAACCGCCAATGGCGACAGCCGCGAGATCCGCTGGATCGGATGCCGCGAAGTCTCGGCGTTCGAGATGCTGCATGCCCCGAAGCTACGCCCGGTGCGTATCCGTGCCGGTGCCTTGGGCAACCAATTGCCAGAACGCGACCTGCTGGTCAGCCGTCAGCACCGGATTCTGATCCGCTCGAAAATCGCCGAGCGTATGTTTGGCACGAAAGAGGTTCTGATCCCTGCCATCAAGCTTGTCGAATGCACAGGCATCGCGGTCGATGACCAGCCCCGCGCGTTGGAATACTTCCACATCCTTCTGGATGACCACGAGATCTTGCTGGCCAACGGCGCCCCGGCCGAAAGCCTGTTCACCGGGCCGGAGGCGCTGAAATCCTTGTCGCCCGAGGCGGTCGAGGAAATAGCGACCCTATTCCCCGAGGTACTTGAACGGATCGCTCTACAAGGCCCGGCGGCCTTAGTGCCGTCCAACAAGAAGATAAATCGGATGATCGAACGGCATCTCAAGAACGATAAGAAGCTGATTGGCTCTTAAATCTCGCAGGTCATATCGCGCCCGCAGCACATGGGCGATTTGATCTTTCCTTCGCATTTCGGACATTTCGAAACCTGAACCGTCTTTCCATCCTCCAACTCGAGTGTGGCGTTGATAAGCGGCTCATCACAGTCGGCACATGATGCATTCACACCCATACCGCAGACTTCACAACGATAGGTAGCCATAGCTTTTCTCCTGTTTGCGTTCCTTGACTGTGCCGGAAAAGGCCCATCCAATCAAATGCCGCATCGCAGGCGTTATGCTGCTATGGGTTCCACGTTCTCCATGGGCGATCCGACGAACCCGGAATAACCCTGATCGCAAAGTGGTCGCCGGGTTGGTGTATGATCACTCGAATCCTTCCAGCCCAAACAACATTCCGGCCGCCAACTCGTCGAACTCGTGGACCAGTTGGCGGATACTGCTGTCTTGATCCAGTTCGCATTCGTGGCGCGACACGACCTTGTAGGCAGTCTCGGATCTGAACTCGAACACGATCTGCGTGCCGTCCGCGCAAAACTTCTCGGGTGGATCAATCCTAGATACTGTGGTGTCCGCCCAAGGATTTATCGCGTCAACCAAGGCCAGAACAGGTTGCAGATCTGCGGCGGGAACGTCCCCGACAACTTCCGAGACCAGCTCTCCGGGCTCGTACCCACCTGCCCCGCTCAGCCGTTTGAAGGCATAGGTTGGTCCTGTGTCCTCACCATACTCCAGCTTCACCATCGATGCGGGCGTGAATGTTGGAAGAAACAGAAGCCTAACGGTGTTACGGGCCGCAACCGGTGCTTCGAGGTTCGACAATGGGCGCTC
This sequence comes from Aliiroseovarius marinus, assembly GCF_004360145.1. GTDB lineage: Bacteria > Pseudomonadota > Alphaproteobacteria > Rhodobacterales > Rhodobacteraceae > Aliiroseovarius > Aliiroseovarius marinus. Next base: position 310,042 of record NZ_ML178712.1, read on the forward strand.
TTCCATCGCCCGAAGCTGTTCCCCAAACCATCGCTCATAAAGCGCGACCATATTTTTATCGCGCTCTGACACGGCCTCTTTCCCCCAGACTTCACTTGGGAAGAAAACCTCTTGCGTGTCGGAAAGGCATGGCTGCGCCAACATCAGAGCAGCAACAAAGGTGACGAGCGGGCGGCGAATTCTTATCTCTTTACCGCCCCGGCAGTTCGTCCCGCGCCTCGCGGCTTGGCCAGTTGTCGATCGCGTCCACCGCTTCCTGCGCAGTTTCCACGAACTTGAACAGCTCCAGATCCTCGGCGCTGATGGTGCCGGCGTCGGACAGGGCCTCCCAATTCACGATCTTGGTCCAAAAATCGCGGCCAAACAACAGGATCGGGACTTTCTTCATGCGGCCGGTCTGGATCAGGGTCAGGCTTTCGAACAGCTCGTCCAGCGTGCCGAAGCCGCCGGGGAAGATGGCGATCGCCTCGGCACGCATCAGGAAATGCATCTTGCGGATGGCGAAATAGTGGAAGTTGAAGCACAGGTCGGGCGTCACGTATTCGTTCGGCGCCTGTTCATGCGGCAGCACGATGTTCAGGCCGATGGAAACACCGCCCGCGTCTTCTGCGCCACGGTTACCGGCCTCCATCACGCCGGGACCGCCGCCGGTGACGACGACGTTCTCGCGGTGGTTATTCACCTTCGAGCGCAAGGTCAGAAGACGCGCAAACTCGCGCGCTTCGTCATAGAACTTGGACAGGTCGGCCAGTGTTTTGGTCCGGGCATCGTCCTTCTTCGCAGGCTCGGGAATGCGCGCGCCGCCAAACAGGACGACAGTGCTTTCCACACCATACTCCTGCATCATCAGCTCGGGCTTCAGAAGCTCCAGCTGAAGGCGCACCGGGCGCAGTTCGTCCCGGCACATGAAATCCAGATCGTCATAGGCCAGCTTATAGGCAGGCGCGCGGGTCTGCGGCGTATCCGGCGTATGGCTGGCAGCTTCGCGGTCCTGATGACTGTCACGAAGAGGGTGGTTGCGGTCGTCTTTCATGGCACTGGTCCTGTCACAGATTGCGTCTCTACCCCAAGGCGTAGCGGCTTTACGCCGCAAGGACCAGTGCCAGATGGTCACCTTCGCGCGATGAAAACGTCGCTTGGGGGGCGCTTGTCGCCGCAGATGAGCGCACCCGGCCCAATCATCGTTGCGAAAAAGGGGCGCGGGCCTTATAGGCCTTGTGGAACATTGACGCGCCTACGGAGATACCGACATGTCGAACGCCCAATTGGAAGCCGCCATCGAAGCCGCCTGGGAGGCGCGCGATACCATCACCCCGTCCACCGGCGGTGAAACCCGTGAAGCCATCGAAGCCACGCTGAACGCGCTGGACAGCGGTAAGCTGCGCGTTGCTGAAAAGCAGGACAGCGGCGACTGGCATGTGAACCAGTGGGCGAAGAAAGCCGTGCTGCTTGGCTTCCGCCTGAAAGACATGGAACAGCAAGATGGCGGCCCGCAGGGTGGTCACTGGTGGGACAAGGTCGACAGCAAGTTCAAAGGCTGGGGCGACGCTGAGTGGACCGAGGCAGGCTTCCGCGCCGTGCCCAACTGTATCGTCCGCAAGTCGGCCTACATCGCCCCCGGCGCGGTTCTGATGCCGAGCTTCGTAAACCTTGGCGCCTATGTTGACGAAGGCACCATGGTCGACACTTGGGCCACCGTTGGCTCGTGTGCTCAGATCGGTAAAAACGTCCACCTGTCGGGCGGCGTTGGCATCGGCGGCGTGCTGGAGCCCATGCAGGCCGGCCCGACCATCATCGAAGACAACTGCTTTATCGGCGCCCGTTCGGAGGTCGTTGAAGGCTGCATCGTGCGCGAAGGCTCGGTTCTGGGCATGGGCGTGTTCATCGGCCAGTCGACCAAGATCGTCGACCGCGAGACCGGCGAAGTGATGTATGGCGAAGTGCCTGCTGGCTCGGTTGTGGTTGCTGGCTCGATGCCCTCGAAGAACGGCATCAACCTGTACTGCGCCGTGATCGTAAAGCGCGTGGACGCCAAAACGCGTTCAAAAACCTCGATCAACGACCTGCTGCGCGATTAATCTCGGGATAGTGGGCGCCCCAGACATTTGGGGCGTCCTTTCGCAAAGACTGCGTTTCAAGGCGCGCCATGTGATGCATGGCGCGCTTTTCACATCCGCCCGCGCGTTTCAATGCATTCCGCCACGCCCGTTTGGCCGAGGGCGCGGACCACGGCAACGCAGCCTCTTGCAGCCAACGCCGCAGGGCCAACGGCAGACCGTCAAATTCCTGCATCGGATTGGCCGCCCGCTTTCGCGCTTTCAGGGAAGATCGCAGATTGGTCATGGGGGATAGGTGTGTGAATTCTGGTTATGTTATTTCATAACGTCCGATGAGTGCAACCTCAAGAGCACACGCGCTTCATGAGCGTTGATCGGCTTTACCGCGGGCCGCCGAACCACTTCTTCGATAGGTCAGAATAGACGCCGGTTTCGATCAGGCGCAGCAGCGCGACGTTGATGTCTTCGCGCAGAGGCGTGCCTGTCGGCAGCGCGATGCCATAGCTTTCGGGGCGGAACACACTATCCAGCACCTCGCCATAGCGCGCGCCTTCATTCTGGGCATAATGGGCCAGAATGGGGCCGTCGAAAATGACGGCGTCCAGCTCGCCCTGCTCAAAGTCGCCCAGCAGCGCGTCCAGCGAGTCATAGCCCGAATAGACCATGCCGCGATCCTCAAGAAAGATCGACGCGGTGGAGCCATCGGTGGTACCGACGCGTTTGCCGTCCAGATCGCTCACCGAGTGGATCGAGCCCGAAATCGCGCTGACCGTGATCGACGCGGTGATATGGGCCACAAAGACCGACACGATAAACAGGCTTGAGATCACAAGGAACGTGCCGAACAGCCGCCCGAAGATGGACCGCGGCATACGCTCTTCAAAGCCGCCATTCACCACCAGATTCAGCGCCCACCAGAAGGCGGGGAACATGGCCTGTTTGGCGTCGCCTTCAAAATAGGGTTGCTTGTCGCGCTCGAAGAACCACATCAGCATCCCGCCGCCCAGCAGCAGCGCAAATGCCGCCAGAATGGCCAGCGCTAGATCAAGGCTGATTAAAGTGGACCAGATGCTGACCCCAGCCTGATCGCGCGGCACCATGATGCGCAGACCGCCATGATAGATCGGCTGCGAGAAATCCATGCGGCTTTCCCGGTCGCGCGTGATCGAGATATTGGCAATCGCCCCATCGACCTGCGCGGTTTCAACCATCTGCAGCATTTGGGGGAAGCTGTCGACGACCTCGAACCCGACGGTCTGCCCCATTTCGGTGGCAATCTCGGTCATCAGATCGATGGCAAAGCCCGTCGGTGCGTCCTCGCCGGACATCGCGAACGGAGGCCTCTCGACCGTTACAAATTCAAGATCAGTTGCCTGAGCATATGACACTGTGGCCATACAGATCGTTGCCAGACACACAGCGGCCAAGTGGCGGAGCCTTTGTGCAATCATCGCGCTTTCCCCAAAACTATACTTCCCACATACCGCGACCGGCGCAACGTGCCAACTGTTAGCGTTTGACACTTGTGCTTTCCGTGGCGTTCTGGCACCCCTTTTTTCATGACCAAGACAACCAAAACCAAGAAGCCTCACAAAGTGTATACACTGCTGGTTGAGGTGGGGCGCAAAGACGATGACGGCCTGCCCGAGGGCGCAACGGGGGCTGCGCTGGTGTGCTATGCCTCCGGCGTGGACGAAGCCGAAGCCGTACGAGAGACCGTCGCCATTCTGAAGCAGGCCGATTTGGCCCCGCTGGATGTCAGCGGATATGGGTCGCTGGATGACCGTCTGGCCGAGGGCCACGACATCCCCGCCGAGGAACGCAAACTGATGGGCCGCGCGTTGGCTGAGAACAGCGTGATCGTCGCCCAGATGACCCCGTTCTTTGATGACGAGAAAAGGCCCCTGCAATGATCTTTTGGGATCTGGATGGCACGCTGACGGATCCCAAGCCGGGCATTACCGACAGCGTGATCAAGGCGCTGCATGATCTTGGCCTGCCTGCGCCAAGCGCAGATGATCTGGAATGGGTGATCGGCCCGGCGCTTTTGTGGAGCTTTGAAAAGCTCGGCGCCCCCGACCCGGACGCCGCGCTCGACGCCTATCGCAAATACTATAATCACGGCGGCGGCATGTATGATTGCACCGTCTATGACGGCATTCTGCCCGTGCTGGACGATCTGTCGACGCGCCACAAGATGAGCATCGCCACCGCGAAACCCCATGCCTATGCCCGCAAGATCACCGCGCATTTCGGGCTGTCCAAACACATGGCGCACGAGTTCGGACCCGAGCTGGACGGCACGCGCAACGACAAGGCCGAGCTTTTGGCCCACGCCCTGACGATCACCGGCGACGACCCTGCGCGCTGCGTGATGATCGGGGACCGGCACTATGACCTGAAGGCCGCCCGCGCCAACAACATGGCGTTCATCGCGGTGGATTGGGGCTATGGCGGGCAGGACGATATGTCCGACGCGGATGCCCACGTGAAAACGCCCGACGAATTGCCGGGCGTCATTGCTTCGCTGATCGGTTAACGCCTTAGGGCGTTACGATCGTGACAAAGCTGTCCGGGATCGACGGATCCTGCATCGCGAACTTGTCCAAGGGAATGATCAGTGTCGCCATGTCGCTACTGTCCGACATCGTGCCATTCGTTTCAACGATCTGACCTTCGATCGTAAAGGTCAGGTTCCGCCCCACCAGCATCTGCTGCATCATCATCAGCATGCCGGGATCCATGCCGCCTTCGGCCACACTCGCCTTCATCTCGGCCAGATCGAAGGAGACGCGCACATTGCCGTCCTCCAGCTTTTCGATCTTGGCGGTCTGGTCGGGGTCCATACCCTCTTCCGCGGCTTCCAACTCAGCGATCATTTCGTCGATCGTGCCGGTCATCTCGGTCGTGCACTGATAGTCGCCATTGTCCAACGTCGTTGCGACACCGTCCTCGCACATGTCCTCGCCGCTCGAGGCCATCATCTGATACCCCTCAGGCCCCATCGTCACCGTGGACGAGACGGTCGCGTTGTCGCCATCGATCTTCAGGGTCAAATCCATGTCAACACAGGCAGCCAGCGGCAAAAGGCATAGAAGGAACAGGAGTTTACGCATGGGGCGCTCCAATCAGGGGTTGCAATATGCAGGCAGGTTAGCGGCCACGTGGCGCAGGGTCCAGCGTGACAGCGCGCATTGGCCCTTCACGGGCGGGGTTTCGCGGGCAAGGGCCGTTTCCACCGGTCGCGGCACCTGTTAAGGGTGGGTGGAATGGAGAATGTGATGACGACGACCCAACCTGCCCCGCTTGATCCCGTGGACCTGACCCAACGACTTGTGCGCTGCGCGTCGGTCACGCCGGACGAAGGCGGAGCTTTGACGCTGCTAGAGGGCATTCTGACCGGCGCGGGCTTTACCTGCACCCGCGTGGATCGCGGCGAGGTGTCGAACCTGTTTGCCCGTTGGGGGTCCAAGAACGCCCGCACGCTGGGTTTCAACGGACACACCGATGTGGTCCCTGTGGGCGATGTCGACGCGTGGAGTGTTGATCCCTTTGGCGCTGAAATCCGTGACGGATACCTGTATGGCCGAGGGGCAACTGACATGAAGTCGGGCGTTGCGGCTTGGGTGGCCGCCGCCGTGGATTTCACCCGCCACGCGCCCGAAGACGCATCATTGGTGATCACCATCACAGGGGACGAGGAAGGCCCGGCCACCGACGGCACCGTCGCCATTCTGGACTGGATGGAAGCAAACGGCGAGAAGATGACCGATTGCGTTGTCGGCGAACCCACCTGCCCCAATGAAATGGGCGAGATGATGAAGATCGGGCGGCGTGGGTCGATGACCGCCTTCTTCACCGCGCGAGGCGTGCAAGGCCATGCGGCCTATCCGCATCGCGCGCTGAACCCCGTGCCCGCGCTGGCCCGCCTGATGGCCGATCTGGCCGCGCATGAACTGGACAAGGGTACCGATCACTTCGATGCCTCGACCTTGGCCGTGACCACCATCGACACCGGCAACCCGGCCACCAACGTGATCCCTGCCGAAAGCCGCGCCACGGTGAACATCCGCTTCAACGATGCCCACAGCTCGGACAGTCTGACCAAGTGGTTGCAGGCCGAAGCCGAGCGCGTCGGCAAAGACACCGGCGTGGATATCGAGATGGTCGTGAAGGTCTCGGGCGAAAGCTTCGTGACGCCTCCGGGCGAGTTGTCCGAACTGATCTCGAATGCCGTGCAGGCCGAAACCGGGCTGGTGCCCGAAGCGTCCACCTCTGGCGGCACCTCGGACGCACGCTTCGTGCAATATCACTGCCCAGTTGTCGAATTTGGCCTTGTCGGCAAAACCATGCATGCGGTGGATGAACGGGTCGAAGTCGCCCTGATCCCGCAGCTAAAATCCATCTACAGCCGCATCATCCAGGATTATTTCGCATGAGCAAACTGCCCACCAAGAAGGCCATTCTGGACTGGATTTCCGAGAACCCGACCCAAACCGCAAAGCGCGACATCGCGCGGGCCTTTGGCATTCGCGGCGCGGCCCGGATCGACCTGAAGCGCATCCTAAAGGAACTCGAGGCCGAGGGGCATCTGCAGAAGCGCAAGAAGACCTATCGCGATGCAGACAAGCTGCCGCCCGTGTCTGTTTTGCGCGTCGAAGGGCCGGACGCGGACGGCGATCTGTTTGCCCACCCGACCGAATGGACCGGCGAAGGTGCCGCGCCCCGCGTGCTTATGGTAGCAAAAGACGGCGACCCCGCGCTGGCGCAAGGCGAACGCATTCTGGCCCGCCTGACCGAGGTGAAAGACGAACATCACGCCTATGAGGGTCGTCTGATCCGACGCATCGGCACCAACCCCCAGCGCATTCTGGGCATCTTCCGCAAGGGCTCGGAAGGCGGGAGGATCGTGCCTATCGACAAGGGCGTCGATAAGGAATGGATCGTTGCCCCCGGCGCGGAAGACGGCGCCAAGGATGGCGAGTTGGTCGAGGCACAGCGCTCGGGCCCCAAAGCGCGTATGGGCCTGCCCCGCGCCCGCATCGTGGCCCGCTTGGGCGATCCGACCGCGCCCAAGGCGGTCAGCCTGATCGCGATCCATCAGCACGGCATCCCCGACGCCTTCCCCGACCGTGTGATCGAAGAAGCCGATGCGCAGAAACCCGCGGGTCTGAAGAACCGCGAGGACCTGCGCCACCTGCCACTGATCACCATCGACCCGGCGGACGCACGCGACCATGACGACGCGGTCTATGCCCATGCTGACGACAACCCGAAGAACCCCGGCGGGCACGTGGTCTGGGTCGCCATTGCTGACGTCGCGCATTACGTGACGCCCGGTTCCGCGCTGGATAACGAGGCGCGCAAGCGCGGCAACTCCAGCTATTTCCCTGACCGCGTGGTGCCGATGCTGCCCGACCGTTTGTCAGGCGATCTGTGCAGTCTGCACGAAGGCGTCCCGCGCGCCTGTCTGGCCGTCCGCATGGTTCTGGACGCGCAGGGCAACAAGAAAAGCCACAGCTTCATTCGCGGGCTGATGCAATCCCATGCGTCCTTGAATTATGCCGAGGTACAGGCCGCCCAAGACGGAGCGCCGAACGAGAAATGCGCGCCGCTAATGGACGACGTCATCGCGCCGCTTTACGCCGCCTACCGTTCGGCCAAACTGGCCCGCGAGGCACGACAGCCGCTGGATCTTGACCTGCCCGAACGCAAGATCGTGCTGGGCGAGGACGGCAAAGTCGCCTCGATCGACTTCGCCGACCGCTTCGACGCGCATAAGCTGATCGAAGAGTTCATGATCCTCGCCAACGTCTCGGCCGCAGAAGAGTTGATGCGCCTGCAGCGCCCGCTTTTGTTTCGTGTGCACGAGGAACCCAGCCCCGAGAAACTGGAAGCGCTGCGCGAGGTCGCACAGGCGTCGGGCTTCACGCTGGCCAAAGGACAGGTTCTGCAAACCCGTCACCTGAACAGCCTGCTGGCACAGGCCGAGGGCAGCGAGTTTGACGAGCTGATCAACATCTCGACCCTACGGTCGATGACGCAGGCCTATTACTTCCCGGAGAACTTCGGGCATTTCGGGCTGTCGCTGCGGTCTTATGCCCACTTCACCTCGCCCATCCGGCGCTATTCCGACCTGATCGTGCACCGCGCTCTGGTGTCCGGCCATGGCTGGGGCGATGACGGGCTGTCGCCGCAGGATATCGCCGGGTTGGAAGACACCGCCAAGCATATCTCGGAAACCGAGCGTCGCTCGATGCTGGCGGAGCGTGACACGACCGACCGCTATCTGGCAGCCTATCTGTCAGAACGCGTTGGGGGCGAATTTACCGGCCGCGTGTCCGGCATCGCGCGGTTCGGGCTATTCGTGAAACTGGACGACAGCGGCGCGGACGGGCTGGTGCCGCTGAGTACGGTCGGCAACGAGTATTTCAACTACAACGCGGACGATCAGACCCTGACGGGTGAACGCTCGAACTTCACCCTAGGACTGGGACAGCGCGTCGTCGTGCGCCTGACCGAGGCGATCCCCACCACCGGCGGGCTGGCACTGGAACTGCTGGAAGTCGAAGGCCGCAAGCTGCCCCGCAGCTCTGCCCGCAAAGGGGGGAAATCTGGGCGCCGAAAACCCATGACCAGCGCCAAGCATAAATCCAAAATAAAGAAGAAGGTGAAACGATCCCGGCGGTAGCGTCGGATGGAAATGTGAGGTCGAATGTGACGGAAACATTTGGGGACGTAGAGAATCGCTTTGATCAGTGGCGCGAGCGCTACATTGAAAAGGCAGCACAATCCGGGGTCTCGGGCGAGACCCTAGAGCGTGCGAAGCCGTATTTGGTGTTGGATCCCGACATTCATGCGCGGCAATCCAATCAAGCTGAATTCGCGCTGAACATCTCTGACTACCTGGATCGTGTCGTCACCCTGCAGCGGGTCAGCAAAGGCCGCGCCACCTTCCGCAATCAGCGACAGATCCTGAACGACATCGCCGAAGCCTACCGCGTGGATCCGCAGGTCATTCTGGCGATCTGGGGGGTCGAGACCGATTATGGCCGCGTGCGGGGCGAACATTCCGTTCTGACCGCATTAGGCAATCTGGCCCATAACGGCCATCGCGCAGATTTCTTTGAAACCGAGCTGACCACCGCCCTATCGATCATCGATGGGGGCCATGTGGAGGCCGATGCGATGCTTGGATCTTGGGCCGGCGCGATGGGGCATGGGCAGTTCATGCCGTCCAGTTTCCTAAGTTTCGCCGTGGATCATGACCGAGACGGCAGGCGTGACATCTGGTCGAACGATCCGACCGACGGGCTGGCCTCGATCGCGAATTATCTTGCCCAGCACGACTGGCATGAAAGCCAGCCTTGGGGGATTGAGGTCCTGTTGCCCGACGGGTTTGATTTCACACAGACCGGTCCCGAACATCGCCTTCCCATTTCCGATTGGAATGGCGTCGGGGTGCGCACGATGGAGGGAACGGCTCTGCCGGATTACGGCGACGCCTCGGTGCTCTGCCCCTCGGGCGCGGCGGGTCCGGCGTTTCTGGTCAACCACAATTTCCATGTGATCCTGACCTATAACCGGGCCGAGGCCTACGGCATTGCCGTCGGGCACCTGTCCGACCGCTTGGCCGGATCTCGGGACAAGATCACCCCTTGCCCCGAAGGCCTGACACCCCTGACGCGCAGCCAGATGGCCGAGCTTCAGGCACGCCTGACGGCCGCCGGGTATGACACGCAAGGGGCAGACGGCTTTACCGGCCCCAATACGCGTGCAGCACTCCGTGCCTATCAAAGCGCGAATGGGCAAGTGCCGGATGGATTTGCGACGCTCGACTTAATGAACGGGCTCATCCAAAGCGCCTGACTCATTGCCGCATTTTCTTGCCAGAAATATCCCGGGGTGAGCGCGCAGCGCGAGGGGCAGAGCCCCTTACCCGCATCGTTTATTCGAATTCCATCTCGGCATAGACCTGACCCGCGTTCTTGGTGGCCAGTTCTTCAAACGTATCGTGGTGTTCGAACGGGGACTGGTCGACGTAATAGGCTTCGTCCAGCGTACCGCCCTCTTCCAACAGTTTGCCAACCTCACCGCGCAGGTGTTTCAGATAGTCGATCGTGTGCGCCTCAACCTGCGCCATGTTGGTCGGGTAACCGTGGCCCGGGATTACATAGGTCGCGCCGATGGGGGCAAAAACGGTCTCCCACGTTTCGATCCAGCAGCTGGTGCAGGTGTCTTCAAAAATGGGCGGGATGCGGTTGTGAAAGGCCATGTCCCCCGCGATCATCAGGCTGTCTTCGGGGATCCAAACCTGAATGTCACCGGGGCTGTGGGCGGGGCCGGAATAAAGCACCTCGATGGTTTTGCCGCCCATCGTGATGACCTCTTTTTCCTCAAAGGTGCGGGTCGGACCCATCGGCTCGGTGCCCTCCCAGTTTTCCTGCGCATAACGCTTCATGCCTTCAAACAGCTGCCCTGCGTATTCTTCAAACTCGTGGGCGGCGTCCACATGGGCCAGCACCTCGACACCCTGATTGATCCAATAGTTGTTGCCCAACATCGCGTGGCCCTGCCCGTTCTCGTTAATCACAAGCTTCACGGGTTGGTCGGTGATGGCTTTGATCTCAGAATGCAGCGCCTCGGCCAGTTTATAGTTCGCGCCCGCATTCACCACGATCACGCCGTCGCCAGTGACGATGAAGGACAAGTTGTTGTTATGACCCACGTTTTCATAGGTGGGCGGCGCGGTCGCACCGATGGCGGACCAGATGTTCGGGATCACCTCGACCGGTTTTTCATACAGGACTGAGTCCGGGTACTGGTCGGCGATGTCTTCGTCCGCCAGCGCGGGCAGGGCAAGACAGGTCAGGATGGCGGTGGTGATGCGAAACATGGGATCCTCCGAAAATCAGCTCCGGATAGATTGTCACATTCGCATGTGTTGTTCTAGCAAAAAGAGAACGTGCCCCGCCGAGGGATTATAGGCCTCCGGCGGGGATATTTCCGACAAGAAAAAGAGGTCAGCCTTGCACGGCGGCAGCAGCGTCGCGCAGGGCGCGGATGTTGTCGCCATAAACCTCGGGCGTATCGACCGAGCCGCCTTTGAACACGGCCGAGCCTGCGACGAAGCAGTCCGCACCAGCCTCGACCAGCGGGCCGATGGTGGTAGGGTCAACGCCGCCGTCCACTTGGATGTGGATGTCGCGATCACCGATCATCTCGCGCACTTGGCGCACTTTCTCGACCGAGGACGGGATGAATTTCTGACCACCAAAGCCTGGGTTCACGCTCATCACCAGCACCATGTCGCAAAGCGGCAGCAGGTGTTCGATCACGGACGCAGGGGTGCCGGGGTTCAGGCTGATGCCCGCCTTGGCACCCGTGGCCTTGATGGCCTGCAGGGTGCGGTGCGGATGGGGGCCGGCTTCGTAATGGGCAACGATCATGTCGGCGCCCGCGTCGGCATAGGCCTGAATATAGGGATCGACGGGGGCGATCATCAGGTGCACGTCCATGAAGGTTTTCACGTGCGGGCGGAAGGCTTTCACGGCGGGCGGGCCAAAGGTCAGGTTCGGCACGAAATGGCCGTCCATCACGTCGACGTGCACCCAGTCGGCACCTTGCGCTTCGATGGCTTGGATTTCCTGACCAAAGTTGGCGAAATCAGCAGAAAGGATCGACGGCGCGATCTTGATGGAACGATCAAAGGACATGGGGGCCTCCGGGCAGCATGGATTTGCCGCCCTTATAGAGGGTTTCGCGCGTTTGCGAAGGGTGAAAGCGCGCCCTGTCCGTTATGGTTAGCGGAAAGGCAATTCCGGGTCACAACGTTCACCCCGAAGGCAGGCGGTGACTTTGGATAGGGTCTCGTCGTCGGGGTCTGGGAAGGCGAAGCCGCCGCATGGGTTGGTTTCCAGCAAATAGCCGTCGCCCACTTTCTTCAGATAGACCAGATAGTCTGCCCCATTGCTCAACCCCGAACACCACGGCCCGTAGCATTGCACGTTGATGTCAATGTCACGCACGAACTGCGCGGTGAACCCGGCGCGGGTCAGGGCTTGGCCGTCGATGCGTCCGGTCAGGAAGTTGTCGGGTTTGACGTCTTCCTGATGGTCCCAGTCCACCTTGGGCAGCTTGCTTTCATCGAAGCGCAGCGTGCCGTGGGCGACCACATAGGCGTCATCCGAATCTGCCGCATCGTTATACGCGGCAATGGCGTTATAGGGCCGGCACGAAAGGGCCGAAGCGGCAGTGGGCACCGCCATCACAATCGCCAATAACAAAGCACGCATTACAGATACTCCTGAAATCCTTCCATCACCTTGGCATAGATTTCGCGTTTGAAGGGCACGATATTGTCGACGACCTCGTTTGTGGCCATCCATTGCCAACGGCTGAATTCGGGATGGTCGGTTTCGATGTTCACCTGTGCGTCGTCGCCGTGGAACCGCAGAAGGAACCAGCGCTGTTTCTGGCCGCGATATCGTCCCTTCCAGATCTTCGGCACGATGTCATGGGGCAGGTCATAGGGCAGCCAGTCGGGCAGCTCGGCCTCGATCGTCACAAGGTCTGCGGTGATGCCGGTTTCTTCCCACAGCTCGCGCAGGGCGGCGTCGCGGGGGTCTTCGCCGTCATCCACCCCACCCTGAGGCATCTGCCACGCGGTCTGCGTGCCCAGCTTGGGTGCGTCCAGACGTTGGCCGACAAACGCCTTGCCGTCGGCGTTCAGGATCATGATGCCCACGCAGGGACGATAGGGAAGTTTTAGGATCTCTTCGGGGGTCATCGGGGCCTCGTCTTTTTCGCGACCCTAACGGGCAGCGCGCCAAAGGAAAAGGGCCACCCGAGAGGGCGGCCCTTGATGTTCATATGACAGGGATTATTCGGTTCCCTTGATCGCCGACAGGCCCTTGATCAGATCGACCGCGTAGGACAGTTGGAAGTCCTCGTCGCGCAGCTTGGCGGCCTCTTCGGCGGCTTCGCGTTCTTCTTCGATCTGGCGGCGTTCGTCATCGGACAGGCTGTCGTTGTTCAGGCTGCCGCGCAGATCGGCTTCGCTGCGCTGACGGCCGTTATCCTGATCCTCATCCTCGCTTTCGGGCTGACGCGGCGGTTGTTCCACCACGATGTCGGGCGACACGCCCAGCGCCTGGATCGAGCGGCCCGACGGCGTGTAGTAGCGCGCGGTGGTCAGGCGCATGGCACCTTCGGACGCCACCGGCATCACCGTCTGGACCGAGCCCTTGCCGAAGCTTTTCGTGCCAACGACGATGGCGCGGCGGTGATCTTGCAGGGCGCCAGCCACAATCTCGGACGCCGAGGCCGAGCCGCCATTGATCAGCACCACGATCGGTTTACCCTCGGCCAGATCGCCGTCTTGCGCGTTCACACGCTCGCTTTCTTCCGGGTTGCGACCGCGGGTCGACACGATCTCGCCACTGTTCAGGAAAGCGTCGGACACGGCGATGGCTTGGGTCAGCAGACCGCCGGGGTTGTTGCGCAGATCCAGCACGACGCCTTCGACGTTCTCAAATCCGCCCAGCGCTTCGACCTCGCGGGCCAGACCGTCGGCCATGTTGGGATAGGTCTGGTCGTTGAAGGTGGTGACGCGCAGCACAACCGTATTGCCGACGGTGCGGGCGGTGGCGGCGGTCAGCTTGATCGTGTCGCGGATGATCGAGACGTCGAACGGTTCATCCACGCCTTCACGCACGACGGTGATGATGATTTCCGACCCGACCGGACCGCGCAGCTTGTTCACCGCCTCGTCCAGCGTCAGACCCAGCAGGCTTTCGCCATCCACATGGGTGATATAATCGCCGGTCTCCATCCCCGCGTCATCGGCAGGGGTGCCATCCATCGGCGAGACCACGCGCACGAAGCCCTCTTCCTGCGTCACTTCGATGCCCAGACCGCCGAACGACCCACGGGTCTGCACGCGCATATCGGCGGCGTCCTTGGGCGACAGATAGCTGGAGTGCGGATCAAGCGAGGACAGCATACCGTCGATGGCAGCCTCGATCAGATCGCCGGGTTCGACCTCTTCCACATACTGCGCGCGGATGCGTTCGAAAATATCGCCAAACAGGTCAAGCTGCTCGTATACCGAAGCGTTTTCGCTGGCGTCCTGCGCGACCAGGGGGCCGGCAACCTGTGTGGTCAGAATGGCGCCTGCCAAGGTTCCGCCCAGCGCGGCCATCACGAGTTTTTTCATTCCATCATTCCTTGCCTGCCGCGAACCAAGTCGTGGGATCCACGGGCTTTCCGTCATATCTTAGCTCTATATAAAGCGTTTCCGAGCGTTCTGCGCCAGTTCCTTCCTCCGCAGCGATCAAAAACGCTTGATCATCGCCTGAACTGGCCGCCGGATCGGCCCCGCCCATCAGCCCAACAGGCGCACCTTGGGCCAGCACTTCGCCAACGTCTCCGTACAGCTGCCCCAGCCCGGCCAGCACCAGAAGGTAACCGTCACCGGGCTCCAGAATGGCGACGTTACCATAGTCCAAGAGCGGGCCAAGATAGCGGATCGTGGCGGGCCACGGGGTTGTGACAATCGACAAGGGGCGCGTGGCGACAATCAGGCCGGGGCGCTGAATGCCCGCCGCATCACGTTCACCGTAGCCGCGCAGCACGCGGCCCAGAACCGGCATGGCGAGCCGCCCGCGCGCCGATGCGAAATCAGGCAGCGCCGTCGCGCTGGCAGTGGCTTTCGGGTCGGACATCAGCCCTTGGGCGAAGCTGGCTAATGTGTCCGCGCTTTCCACAAGGGTTTTCATCCTTGCCTCGTCCGCAACAAAACGGCGGGGCAGTTCGGTGCGGCGGGCGAGCGCAAGGCTCAGTTCAAATCGCGCTTCCTGCACGCCGGTCAGGCCGGTTTGCAGCGTGTCCACCGCGTTCTCCTGCAACGCGCGCAGGGTGCGTTGTTCTTCCAAACGGGCGCGCAGATCTTCTGCCTGTGCTTGTAGGGCCGGCGTCACCTCGGACAGGATCATGCCAGATCGCGCGGTGCCAAGGGGGCCAGACGGGTGGATCAACAGCGCAGGTTCGGGCGCTTTTCCGATGGTTTGTAGCACGCCCAAAAGCTGGCCCAGACGGTCGCGCTCGGCTTCGAACGCCGCTTCCAGCGCCGCTTCGCGCAGATTGATGCGGCGTAGCCCGTCGCGCAGGGCTGACAGGCCTTCCTCATACGCTTGCACGGTTTGGGTCAGGGCCGCGATGCGATCCCCGGATTTCTCAGCGTCTTGCAGGGCTTGGGTGGCGACCTCAAGCTGAACCATCGCCGCGCGGGCGGTCAGGGTCGGATCGGATTGCGCCGCCAACGGCCCGGCCGCGCAGGCCAAGGCAAGGCCCGCCAGAAGGGGCTGGAGGGCGCGGCGCAAGATCACGAACGGATCAGGCTTTCGCCGGTCATTTCGGCCGGTTGCTCAAGCCCCATCAACTCCAGAACCGTGGGGGCCAGATCGGCCAGACGCCCATGCGACAGCGAGATCCCATCAGGGCCGCCCATCAGAACCACGGGCACCAAATTGGTGGTGTGCGCAGTGTGAGGTCCGTTCGTGGCGTCATCCCACATGGTCTCGCAGTTGCCGTGGTCTGCGGTGACGATCATCGCGCCGCCGACCTCTTCCAAAGCAGCAATCACCTGCCCCAAACCGTCATCGACAGCTTCACAAGCCGCGATGGCCGCGTCGAGGTCCCCGGTATGGCCGACCATGTCGGGGTTGGCGAAATTGGTGACAATCAGGTCAAAACCGTCACGGATCGCCTGCACGAAATGCTCGGTCACGTCGGGGGCCGACATCTCGGGCTGCAGATCATAGGTCGCGACCTTGGGTGACGCGGCCATATAGCGGGTCTCGCCCTCGACCGGGTCTTCCTTGCCGCCATTCAGGAAGAAGGTGACATGCGGATATTTCTCGGTCTCGGCGGTGTGGAACTGGGTTTTGCCGTGCTTGGCGACCCATTCGGCCAGCGTGTTCACGATGTCGCGCTTGGGGAAGCAGGTGGTCATATAGGCGTTATGAGCGTCGGAATACTCGACCATGCCCAGCAGAGCGGACAAGGTCGGGCGGGTGCCCACGTCGAATTCATCAAATCCCGGCTCACCAATGGCGCGCAGGATCTCGCGGGCACGGTCGGCGCGGAAGTTGATGAAGAAAAGGCCATCGCCATCTTGCAGACCGGCATGTTCGTCAATGATCACCGGGCGGATGAATTCATCCGTGGTTTCGTTGTTGTAGGCCGAGGAAATCGCCGCATCGACCGAACTGAAGATCTTCCCCGTGCCATGCGTGATCGCATCATAGGCCAGCGAGACACGCTCCCACCGATTGTCGCGGTCCATCGCGAAATAGCGGCCCGAGAGGGTCACGATCCGCGCGCCGTCGGGCAGGTCTGCCTGAAACGCAGCCAGCTGTTCGCGGGCGGATTGCGGGGCCACGTCGCGCCCGTCGGTGATGGCGTGAATGGCGACCGCCAGACCAGCCTCGGTCAGTGCTTTCGCGGCTGCGACGAGGTGATCCTGATGCGAGTGCACACCGCCGGGGCTGACAAGGCCCGCGATATGGGCAGTGCCGCCTGCGGCTTTCACTTTGGCGGCGAAATCCAGAAGGGCGTCGTTCTTAAAGAAGCTGCCATCCTCGATCGCCAGATCAATTTGACCCAGATCCATCGCCACCACGCGGCCTGCGCCGATATTGGTGTGGCCGACCTCGGAATTGCCCATCTGGCCGGTGGGCAGGCCCACATCGGGGCCGTGGGTGATCAAGGTGTTCGACGGACAGGTCGCCATGAGCCGATCAAAATTAGGCGTCTTCGCCAACGCGGGCGCGTTGAAAGCGGTCTCCTCGCGCAGGCCCCATCCATCCAGAATGCACAAAACAACGGGTTTCGGGGTAGTCATGGCAAGGTCCTCTGTCTGCTCGCCTTCTATCTATGGGGTCAGAGGGGCAGGTGCAACGGTTGAGGCGCGGCCCGGCGTTACTCGGGTGCGATCTGCAGTGCGTCGTTGAAGCGGTTGAAGGCGCCGGTCAGGGCGATGCGCCATGTCAGCTCGACGATCTGCGCGTCGGAGAGATGGGCGCGGAGGGCCTCAACCTCGGCGTCGCGCATCTTTCCGGCGCGGGTGGTAACGGCTTCGGCATAGCGGACCACATCGCGTTCAAGCTCGGTCAGCTCGGGGTGATTTTCGACGTCCAGCAGACGGTCTATGCCTTCGGCGCTCAGGCCGGTGACTTGCAGCTTGGGGCCGTGGTTCGTGGTGCAATAATCACAGGCGTTGATCTTGGACACGGTGACCATCGCCAGCTCGGACAGCCGCGCAGGCAGGGTCGTGCCGTCACGCAACGCGGTCAACATCGCGCCTACCTGATTCAGCACGGGTGGGTGATGCGCGGCGACCCGAGACCAATTCTCGAAAGCGCCATAGTCGGCCATCTGGTCAAATGCCGCGCGGGTCTGGGCGTCGAAATCGCGATCGGGCTTTTCAGGCAAACGGGGCATGGGCGCGGTCCTTCTTTGTGGGGAAGGTGCGGGGCATTGGCCGAAGGTTCAAGGGCGCGGGTGCGGGTTCACTGGAAGGTGATCTACTTAAACCCGATGATACGGGCTGCCCGCCAGAATACTCGCCGCGCGATAGAGCTGTTCGGACAGCATCACGCGGACCAGCATGTGGGGCCAGACCATTTTGCCGAAAGATAGGCTGGCGTCGGCCTTGGCGCGCAGGGATGGGTCGATCCCGTCCGCACCACCGATGACAAAGGCGACATCCTGACGCCCTTCGTCCCGCCAGCGGCCCAGAAGCTTGGCGAAATCCGGCGAGGACATGACCTTGCCGCGCTCGTCCATCGTGCAGATCAGCGCGCCTTTGGGAATGGCACGCTCCAACAGGGGCGCTTCGGCAGACATGCCGCCACCCTTCTTGTCTTCGACTTCATGTATGGAAAGCGGTCCGAGGCCCAGTGCCCGCCCGGTCCGGTCGAACCGGGTGGTATAGTCGTCGATCAGCTCAAGCTCGGGCGATTTGCGCAGCCGTCCGACCGCGCAGACATGCACGCGCATAATATCGCCCCCTTGATCAGGTCGTGGCGTCTGCTGCGCCGGGTTCCATCCACATCTTTTCCAGTTGATAGAACTCGCGCACTTCCGGGCGGAACACGTGGACGATCACGTCGCCCGCGTCGATCAGAACCCAGTCGCCCTGACCCTTACCTTCAAGCTTCGAGAAGACGCCCATTTCCTGCTTCAGCTTATCTGTCAGCTTTTCGGAAATGGCTGCCACCTGACGTGTCGAACGGCCCGAGCACACAACCATGTTGTCGGCCATCTGCGACTTGCCGTTGAGGCTGATCACCACAACGTCTTCGGCTTTGTCATCTTCAAGGGACTTCAGGACAAGGGCCAGCATCTGCTCGCTGGCGGTTTTTCCGGGGTTAGCCGTCATTTCGGGATCCCCTGCGGCTGCGCCTGATGCAGCCTCTGTTTGCAAAGACAGGACATTGTCCTCCTAACATGACACACCGTTCCGCCCCGGTGCTGGGCATAGAAGAATCGTAACACCGCGAGCAGATAAGCTCAATCCACAGTGTTTCAAGGAGACGTGAAGGGTGTGTAAACAGGTCACGGATCGATTTTGGGGCCTGCATCCTCTAGCATCCGCACCTCGCGCTGCGGGAATGGGATCGAGATGCCGTGCTCGTTGAACGCATCCCACAGCGCCAGATAGACATTGCCGCGAATGTTGGTCAGCCCGCCGGACGGATCGTCGATCCAGAAGCGCAGGATATAGTCGACCGAGCTGTCCCCGAAGCCGACGATATGACAAACCGGCGGGCGGAAACTGAGCACGCGGTCTACGCTGCGGGCGGCATCGATTGCGATCTTGCGGACTTGGTGGGGATCGTCGTGATAGGCGGTGCCAAAGAAGATATCCAAGCGCACAAAGGCGTTGGTGTGGGACCAGTTGACCACCTGCCCGGTGATCAGGTCTTCGTTCGGGATCAGGTATTCACGACCGTCGCGCGTGACGACTGAGACATAACGCGCGCCCAATTGCTCGATCCAGCCAAACGTGTCGCCAAGGCTGATCACGTCGCCAGGCTTGATCGACTTGTCCAGCAGGATGATCACCCCGGACACAAGGTTCGACACGACCTTCTGCAGACCAAAACCAAGGCCCAGACCGATGGCACCGGACAGGAAGGCCAGCCCGGTCAGATCCACGCCGACTGCTTTCAACGCGATAAAGAAGGCCGCTCCATACAGCCCCATCTGCAAGAACTTGACCGCCAGCACCTTCATGGATGGCGAGATATCCTCGTTTTCCTGAATGCGCGCGGCGGACCCGCGGCTGAGCATGCGTGCCAGCGCAAAGAGGATGCCAAGGATGACCGCCACACGCAGGATCGTCCAAAGCGAGATGCGGAAGTCCCCGACTTCAAGTGCGAGGTTATCCAGAACGCTGGCGGTTTCTTCGGTGATGCCAAGGAAGTAGAGCGTCACATAGACCCACATGCCCCACATGGCGATGCGGCGTATCACGCGGTTTTCGATGACAAAGGCGGCAAGGCCAACCAGCAGCCACGCGGTGACCATCGTTGCCACAAGCGCAATCAGGTAACTGCGCGACGGCCATGTGACCTCGCGCATCACCGACACGGTGCCCCATGACAGCACGATATAGGCCATCATCGCGATGCGATTGCGCAGGTGGATGGAAAAGCGCAGCTTGCGTTTGGACCACCCTTCGCGGGCGCGCAGCCATGTCTCGACCTTGGGAAGCAGAAGCCGAGAGATGATATAGGCCGTCGCCGCCAGCCCCAGCATGATCAGAACCTGATACAGGCGCCATGTCTGGCCAAGGCTGATCACGAAGTCGCCGCCGTCTTCCCACAGCGCCCAAAGCTGTTCGGTCAGGGACGGCCCCACCGCGTCCGCGGGTTCTGCGGGCGTCTCTGGTTTGACCTCTGCTGCGGGATCCTGCTCCATTCCCTCTCCTTTTTTGGCAGCATGGCATGGTCCCATGCGGAAGGTCCAGAGCCTCGCCCCTTGCCCTGAAGGGCGGGAACGGTTATCTCAGCGCCATGACTCGGATTTTTGACATGGATGACCACGCGTTCTTGCCGTGGCGCTTTTACGGCGCCCAGAACGCTGTGCTCGCCCGACTATAAGCTGTTGCCACCCGCACGGGTGGCTGCTCATCGCCTGTATTCGGGCCGATGATCCCTGTCACACATCACACCTTTGACCATCCACGGAGAGCGACATGACCGCCCCGAAGACACTCTATGATAAAATCTGGGATGCCCACGTAGCCCACGAAGCTGAAGACGGCACCTGCCTGCTGTATATCGACCGCCACCTGGTACACGAAGTGACCAGCCCGCAGGCGTTTGAAGGCCTGCGCATGGCCGGCCGCAAGGTACACGCGCCGGACAAGACCATCGCCGTTCCGGATCACAACGTGCCCACCACTGCGGGCCGTGAAGACCCGGCACAGATGACCGAAGAAAGCCGCATTCAGGTGGCTGCTCTGGACAAGAACGCCAAGGAATTTGGCGTGCATTACTATCCGGTATCGGACGTCCGTCAGGGCATCGTGCACATCGTTGGCCCGGAACAGGGCTGGACCCTGCCCGGCATGACCGTTGTCTGCGGCGACAGCCACACCGCGACCCACGGCGCGTTTGGCGCACTGGCCCACGGCATCGGCACCTCGGAAGTTGAACACGTTCTGGCCACCCAGACGCTGATCCAGAAAAAGTCCAAGAACATGAAGGTGGAAATCACCGGCAAGCTGAAGCCGGGCGTGACCGCCAAGGACATCACGCTGGCCGTGATTGGCGAGACCGGCACCGGCGGCGGCACCGGTTATGTCATCGAATATTGCGGTGAAGCGATCCGCGATCTGTCGATGGAAGGCCGTATGACCGTCTGCAACATGGCCATCGAAGGCGGCGCCCGCGCTGGCCTAATTGCCCCGGACGAGACCACCTTTGAATACGTCAAAGGCCGCCCGCATGCGCCGAAAGGTGCCCAGTTCGAGCAGGCTCTGGAGTACTGGAAAACGCTCTTCACCGACGAAGGCGCGCATTTCGACAAGGTCGTCACGCTGAAAGGCGAAGAAATCGAGCCGGTTGTGACTTGGGGCACCTCGCCCGAGGACGTACTGCCGATTTCGGGCGTTGTTCCCAGCCCCTCGGATTTTGAAGGCGGCAAGGTCGACGCGGCTGCACGCTCGATCGACTATATGGGCCTGACCCCGGGCCAGAAACTGACCGACATCGAAATCGACACCGTCTTCATCGGTTCGTGCACCAACGGCCGTATCGAAGATCTGCGCGCCGTGGCCGAAGTGGTCAAAGGCAAGAAGATCAAAGACGGCATGCGCGCCATGATCGT
This sequence comes from Aliiroseovarius marinus, assembly GCF_004360145.1. Lineage (GTDB taxonomy): Bacteria > Pseudomonadota > Alphaproteobacteria > Rhodobacterales > Rhodobacteraceae > Aliiroseovarius > Aliiroseovarius marinus. Next base: position 331,500 of record NZ_ML178712.1, read on the forward strand.
TCCCGGCTCGGGTCTGGTCCGCGCTCAGGCAGAAGAAGAAGGCTTGGCCGAGATCTTTGAGGACGCTGGCTTTGAATGGCGTCTGGCAGGGTGTTCGATGTGTCTGGCAATGAACCCCGACCAGCTGTCCGAGAACGAGCGCTGCGCCTCGACCTCGAACCGCAACTTCGAAGGTCGTCAGGGCTATAAAGGCCGCACCCACCTGGTGTCGCCCGCAATGGCCGCCGCAGCTGCCCTGACCGGCAAGCTGACCGACGTTCGTGACCTGATCTAAGAGGACCGCAAAATGGAAAAGTTTGAAAAACTCCAAGGTATCGCGGCCCCTATGCCGCTGGTGAACATCGACACGGATATGATCATCCCGAAAGTGTTCCTGAAGTCGATCGCCCGCACCGGGTTCGGCAAGAACCTGTTTGACGAGATGCGCTATAACCGCGACGGCACCGAGATCGAAGATTTCGTGCTGAACAAACCGCAATACCGCGACGCCGAGATCCTGATCGCCGGTGACAACTTCGGTTGTGGTTCCTCGCGTGAACACGCCCCGTGGGCGATCGCTGACTTCGGCATCAAATGCGTCGTGTCGACCAGCTTTGCGGACATCTTCTTTAACAACTGCTTCAAGAACGGCATCCTGCCGATCGTCCTGCCGCAAGAGCAGGTCGACATCCTGATGGCCGACGCGGAAAAGGGCGCCAACGCCCGCATGACCGTGGATCTGGAAGCGCAAGAAATCACCACCTCGGACGGCGAAACCATCGCGTTTGAAGTGGATGCGTTCAAGAAACACTGCCTGCTGGAAGGGCTGGATGACATCGGTCTGACCATGGAAAAGAAAGCCTCAATCGACGCTTTCGAAGCCAAGGCATCGGCGGCCCGCCCCTGGGTCTGATTGCCTAAAACACAACCACAGGAAGGGGTCGACCATAGCGGTCGGCCCCTTTTTGGTGTCTATTTGGTGCATTCCCGCACCATTTGTGGCCTTTTTGGGGCAAAACTCCCTCGGATTGTACGCAAAGCCTTGCGCCCCCCTGCATTTCCCGCGCAGTCTGGGCGAAACCACCCTGGTTTGACCCTGGCGAGGGGACAAGCGGCGGAACAAGGATGCGGCACGAACCGCACCGTCCGTATAGCGGAGGAAGAGGCATGGTTAGACGACTGATTGGCGCCATCGTGCGTGCCGGTCTTATGGTGATGTTGGTCGCCACACCTTCGGTCCTGGTTCCAGGAGTAAGCGCCGAGGGTGGTCAAGTTGTGGCCATACTAGCCTTGGCTGCCGCTGCCCTGACCGTGTTCGAATACGCCACCCCCTATCCCAGCATTGTCGAGTTTCGGAACGCCCCACCCTTCAACCGCATCCGCTTCCTGTCGCTGTTTGCCTCGATCCTGTGCCTGTCGATCATCGCCCGCTCGCAGACCGACCCGTCCATCGCGGTCGAGTTTCTGACCTCGATCGGCATCCTGATCGGGCAGGCGATTGATTTCCCCTACAGCCCGGTTCACGCGGTGGTCTCGCTTCTGCCTGCGGATGCCCCGTTCGCGGATCTGGTCCAACTGCGCGCCTTTGCGGGGATGAGCTATCTGATCTCGCTTCTGTCCATCGCGGTCTTCCTGATCGCGCTGCGCCTCAGCAACTGGCCCTTCTTCCGGCAGGAAACCTTCAACCTGTGGGTCAACCTGCCCACCTTCAGCCCGACCCGCAGCGGCGACATCGTACGCCGTTTGAAGCGGGACGCACGCTGGAACATTGCCCTTGGTTTCCTGCTGCCGTTCGTCACCCCGATCATCGTGGTCGAAACCGCCGCCCTGTTTGACACGTTCGAGACCATCGAAACCCAGACCCTGATCTGGACGGTGGCCGCATGGGCCTTCCTACCCGCCAGCCTGTTCATGCGCGGGATCGCGATGCTGCGGGTGGCTCAGATGGTCAGCACAGTGCGCGAACGGAACGGGGCTTCGGCCCGCAATGGGCAGCCCGTCACCGCATGAAACGAACTCTTCTGGCGCTGTGGCTGGCGCTTGTTCCCTGCACTGCTTTGGCCGAGGTGCTGCGTATCGCGACCTATCACGCCGACATCCGCAAAAAGGGGCCGGGGCTACTCCTACGGGACATCCTGAAAAACGATCCGCAGATCGCGGCGCTGGCGCAGGTGATTGCGCAGGCCAAGCCGGATGTCCTGGCGCTTCAGGGCTTTGACTACGATTTGGAAGGCCACGCGCTGGCTGCGTTTCAGGATGTTTTGAAGGCTGCAGGTCACCCGATGCCCCACAGCTTCGCCGCCGCCCCGAATACCGGGATCGACACCGGGATTGATGTGGATGGCGACGGTCGCCTGGCCGAGCCCGAGGACATGCAAAGCTATGGCCGCTACACCGGTGAAGGCGGTATGGCAGTGCTGTCACGGGTGCCGATTGGGGACGTGCGCGATTTCTCGGACATGCTGTGGACGGACCTTCCCGGCGCGCTTCTGCCCGGCCCGGATGAAACGCCTTTCCCAACGCCTGAGGCGCTGACGGTCCAACGGCTCAGCAGCGTCGCCCATTGGGACATCGAACTGCGCCCTGATAACGCGCCTGCGTTTCACCTGCTCACCTTCCACGCCAACACCCCCGTCTTTGACGGTCCCGAAGATCGCAACGGCCGCCGCAACCATGACGAGGTCACCTTCTGGGCCAAGTATCTGGACGGCACCCTAGACTTCCCCGCGCCCGAGGGGCCGGTAGTCATTGCCGGGAACGCCAACCTAGACGCGCTGGACGGAGACGGTCGCCACGAGGCAATCCAAACGCTTCTGAGCCACAAGCAGCTGCAAGACCCCCGCCCGCAAAGCGCCGGGGGAGCAGCCGCCGCAGATACGGACCATCGCGCCGACCCGGCGCTGGATACTGCCGACTGGCCGGACCAGAAACCGGGTAACCTGCGGGTCAGCTATGTGCTGCCCGACGCCCGCCTGCGCGTGGTGGACAGCGGGGTGATCTGGCCCCTGCCCACTGATCCGTTTGCGCAAACGGTCGAAACCGCGTCCCGTCACCGGCTTGTCTGGGTCGACATTGCGTTTTGAGCCTTTGTTTTCTTGACCCTGAGTGCCGGGCAGGCTAGGCCCATCTGCGACGAATTCAGTGCAAGGAATGCCCCCATGACGAACCCCTCTCTGCTTATTCTGCCCGGCGACGGCATCGGTCAGGAAGTGATGGCCGAAGTACGCAAGGTGATCGACTGGATCGGCGCGAAACGCGGCGTGACCTTCGATGTCAGCGAGGATCTGGTGGGCGGTGCCGCCTATGACAAACACGGCGTGCCGCTGGCCGACGAAACCATGGCGAAGGCACAGGAAGTCGACGCCGTTCTGCTGGGTGCCGTAGGCGGTCCGCAGTATGACGATCTGGACTTCTCGGTGAAGCCCGAGCGCGGCCTGCTGCGCCTGCGCAAAGAAATGGACCTGTTTGCAAACCTGCGCCCCGCACAGTGCTTTGACGCTCTGGCCGATTTCTCGTCCCTGAAAAAGAACATCGTGTCGGGTCTGGATATCATGATCGTGCGCGAGCTGACCTCGGGCGTCTATTTCGGCGAGCCGCGCGGCATTTCCGAAGTCGACGGCCAGCGTGTGGGCGTGAACACCCAGCGTTACACCGAGGAAGAGATAGAACGCGGCGCACGTGCTGCTTTCGAACTGGCCATGAAGCGCGACAAGCGCCTGTGCTCGATGGAAAAAGCCAACGTGATGGAATCGGGTATCCTGTGGCGTGACGTGGTGACCGAGGTATCGAAAGACTATCCCGAGGTCGAGCTGTCCCACATGTATGCCGACAACGGTGCCATGCAGCTGGTCCGCGCGCCCAAGCAGTTTGACGTGATCTATACCGACAACCTGTTCGGCGACATCCTGTCGGATTGTGCTGCCATGCTGACCGGTTCGCTGGGCATGCTGCCCTCGGCCTCGCTTGGTGCACCGATGGAGAACGGCCTCCCGAAAGCCATGTACGAACCCGTCCACGGTTCGGCCCCGGATATCGCCGGCGAAGGCAAAGCCAACCCCTGCGCCTGTATCCTCAGCTTTGCGATGGCCCTGCGTTACAGCTTCGACATGGGCGAAGAAGCGGACCGTCTGGAAGCGGCTGTCGAGAAAGTTCTGGCTGACGGTGTCCGCACCGGCGACCTGCTGAACGAAGAAGGCGTGAAGCCGGTGTCGACCAGCGAAATGGGCGACGCCGTTATCGCCGCGCTGGACGCCAGCCTCTAAATCTCTTTCCCTTCGGCCTTTTCCGGGGCCGAGGGGAACCCCCGCCGCGCGATGGCCTGATAGTGGGCGACACGTTCGGCATGGTGCAGACTACGGTCCAACCAGCGCATCGCATCGGTATGCGCAAACACGTCCTGAAGATCATAGATCCCCGCATGTTCGCCCAGCAAAAGACCGCGGCGGTGCTTGCTTTTGCGATGCTTGACGATGTCATGCAGGCGAGTCAGGCGTGCGGCCTCGCGCGGGTCGAACGCGGCGTCCGCAAAACGTCGCAACGTGGCCCCCAGCGCCAAGGTCGGGCGGCGCAACACGTGATCATCCAGCAGCTCGTTCACATGGGTGGTCCGGCTGGCCCGGTTGATCAGGCGAGCCATATGATCTGTCTGATGCAGCAACGCAGAATAGGTATCCTCTTCCACCTGATTGTCCCGTTCCGGGTGGATGTGCGACAGGAACTCGGACAGCTCTTCAATCGCGTCCTGACATGGGCCAAGCGCCGAGATGCCGCGATAATCCGGTGGCGTGTTCATCGCCTGACCTAATGCGCCGAACAGCCGGTTCGCGATCTTTTCGCTGGCCCCCTGTGCGGCCACCAGCGCAGCGTCCGTGTCTTTCAACAGGCTGCGATCCAGCGCGATCAGCTTGCCTTCCTCTTTCTCGGGCACCAGTCGCGCGACCATCGCCGCAAACTTGGGTGTCACGGGCAGGAACGCCGCCGCGCCGATCAGGTTGAACCCGGTGTGAAACACCAAAAGCGCGGTGAGGTCATCAAAGCTCTGCGCCAGCCCGGTCAGCATCGGGATGATCAGTAGAAGCAGCGGGAAGGCAACCCCGGCGGTCACGCAGTTGAAGATCAGGTTGGCAATCGCCGTCTGCCGCATCGGCAGCGAGCCCCCGACCGAGGCCAGAATGGCTGTGAAGGTGGTGCCGATATTCATACCGATCACAAGGGCTGCGGCCTGCACCAGCTCGATAGCGCCACCTTGCAGCAGCACCAGCGCCAAGGCCATCGCAGCGCTTGAGGATTGCATGACGATGGTCATAACCAGCCCGACGCCAACCAGGAACAGAAGCCCTCCGATCCCGCTGCCCGGCAGGATGTCAGGGATGACGGAATCCTTGAACCCGCCAAGGCCCGTCTGCATCATCTCAAGCCCGATGATCAGCAGGCACAGCCCCGCCAGCCCACGCCCGATCCGCTTCCACATCGACTTGCCCAGCAGATCCAGAAGACTGGCGGGCAACAACAACGCCATCGCGGCGATATCCAGATCCAGCTTGAACCCAACCAACGACACCAGCCATCCCGTCGCCGTCGTGCCGATATTGGCGCCATAGATGATGCCCAGCGCCTGCACCATCGACAAAAGCCCAGCGCCAACAAACCCCACGGTCAACACCGTGGTCGCGCTTGAGGATTGGATGACGGCGGTACCCAGCGCTCCGGTCAGCACGCCACGCAGAGGTGTGGTGGTGAAGCGGCCCAACATGCGGCGCAGATTCGATCCAGCGGCGTCGCGCAGTGCGTTGGTCAGGATCTCCATCCCGACCAGAAACATTCCGACACCACCAATGGCATAATAGACCTGCAAGGGCTTACCCCTTTTTGTTTCACTTTACTCTGTCTCAATCGGCCTAGGTTCACAAGAAGCCACAATAAGGTCTTTCCGCGAGGAAAACGCGCTTGCAAATCAGCCCAACGAGGTATAATTCACGCGCCACGGTCGGGCTGTAGCGCAGCCTGGTAGCGCACCTGCTTCGGGAGCAGGGGGTCGGAGGTTCGAATCCTCTCAGCCCGACCAATGACAAAGGCCCCTCGCGGGGCCTTTTGTTGTTTTAGGGTCTGCAGGCAGGGCGGCCCCTGCCCCGACACTATTCCGCTGGTACGTCCGAGAACGTTGCAATGTAAGCGACAATATCGTCGGCGCCTTTGCGCAGCTTCACGGCCATGTTTGGGCGTGCTTTCGGATCGTCCAGGAAAGTGCGAATAAAGCCGATCGGGTCTTTGGTGTACTCGGTCAGGTTCTCGATCGTCCAAACCAACCCTTCGTCGCCAGCGCGGATCATATCATCGAAAACCCCAACCTGGCAGCGATCAAGGGTCTGAACGTGATGACCCATGTGGACAATCCCGATGGGGAAGCTGTTCTTGAGATCCTGAACCGGGGTTTGGACATCATGCAGCAATCTGGCGAATGGCGGGACATCGTGTCCACCGCTCTGCGCCATCAAATGGAAAATAGCTAAGGCCTTTCCGGGCCAATAAAAATCCTGGAGGATAGGAAATGCTTAAACAAACTGCGAAAAAGCTTGCAATCGCGACGACCGCCACTGTCGCCTTGTCGGCAGGTATGGCAAGCGCTCAGCAGGCCTGTACCAACTATACCGTTGCTGACGGTGACACGCTGGCGACGATCGCCATCACTGCCTATGGCACCTCGAACTATCAGCAGATCTTCAACGCGAACCGCAACATCGTGAGCAACCCCAACGACCTGGAACCGGGTCTGGTGCTGGTCATGCCCTGTGAGGACGGCAGCCTGCCCGACGGTCGTACGGCGCAAGAAGTGATCGCGGCCGAGGAAAACCGTTTCCAGAACACCCGCCGGTCGAACGCTTATGAGCCTCCGATCCGTCTGGTCACCGGCAACGGCTGGGCCCCCTTTACCGACGAATCGCTGAACGGCGGTGGTTTCATGACCCGTATCGCAACCACCAGCCTGCACCGTGCCGGCAACTCGCGCGACTACTCGGTCAGCTTCGTTGATGACTGGGGCGCGCACCTCAGCACGCTGCTGCCGCTGGGCGCATTCGACGTGTCGGTTGCCTGGACCATGCCGGACTGTACCAACCGTTCGTATGAGTGGTCGGAAGAAACCACAACGCGCTGCACGCAGTTCTACGCCACCGTGCCTGTCTATGACACCGTACGCGGCTTCTACACCCTGCCGGAAAGCCCCTACGTCACCGCGACCACCTTCGCCGAGTTTGAAGGCGCCACGATCTGCCGTATGGACGGCTGGAGCATGATCGACCTTGAAGAGCAAGGTCTGAACGCAGACAACGTGAATGTGGTCCGCCCGACCACCGCACGTGAGTGTCTGGACGCCGTTCTGAACGGCACCGCCGACGCTGCATCGTTCGAAGTTCAGCTGGCCGCCGACACGATGAGCGAAATGGGCCTGACCCAGAACGATCTGGTCGAGAACCCCTTCGTATCGACCCTGTCGTCGCTGGCCTTCCTGGTCCACCGCACCAACCCGTTCGGCCGTCAGTACGTCGCCATGATGAACAAAGGTCTGAACGAGATGCGCGAGTCGGGTGAATGGTACGCCATCATCTCGGACACCCTGCGCGAGCATAACGACCGCATGAACGCGAACTAAGCCACACCGCTTAGTCTGAAAATGCGAATGGCCGGCGATTATGCCGGCCATTTTCGTTTGGGATGCTCAAGGGCGTGTTAGCTGTCTTGCGCCTTCGCATAGCTCAGCACCATGTCGCGCAGCGTCACCAGCCCGCAAGCTTTGCCATGCTCGATCACCAAGGCGCGGCGGTGATCCAGACGTGACAGAAGACGCACGGCGTATTTAACCGCCATGTGGTCCGAGACGGTCAGGGCAGGCTTGTCCATCACCTCGTAGACATTGGTACGGTCCAGCGACTTGTTCAGCGCAATCGCCCGTTCTGCAATCATGTCGATCGAGACGATGCCGTATTCATCATCCTCATGCCGCCGCTCGATGATCAACGCAGTGACGCCCTTGGCCTCCATCTCGTTCACGGCTTCGCGTACGGTTGCAAGGCCAGAGATCATATAGATCGTGCCCTGCATCACATCGCGGACCTTTTTCGTGTTCTCGTCCATCACAAGTCCTCCTTGCTGATTTCCTCTTGGATCGAGGCGATCTGACCGGACAAGCCAATCGCGTCCTCGATATCCACCTGGAAAGCCACCCCTGTTCCGGGCTCTTGGTCAAATCGACAAGCTTCGCCAATGCCCTCTAGGATCAGGCGGCTGTGGTGTTCTTCGACCAAGAACAGGATCACATCCCGCTGCCCGCCTACGGTCAGACCAAAGAAGGTCTTGGCCGGTTCCAGCCCCTCGCCCCGGGCCGAGGTGATGACGGTGCATCCGGTTGCGCCCTTTTCGCGGGCCGCTTCGATGGCGGTGTCCGTCAGTTCATCCTGCGTCATCACAATGATCAGTTTAAACTTCATGTTTCTCTCCTTGGCTGTCTTGGTCGGCCTTGCGGCGCGACAACCAGTTGCTGATTTGGGCATAGCCCATCACGGTAATCATGGGAAATAGGCTGGCCAAGGCAATCAGGCCAAACCCGTCCAATAGGGGGCTGCGCCCCGGTACGGTACTGGCAAGGCCCAGCCCAAGGGCCGCCACCAAGGGCACCGTCACGGTCGAGGTCGTCACCCCGCCGCTGTCATAGGCCAGCGGAATGATCATGCGCGGCGCCATCAGCGTCTGGATCACCACGATCACATAGCCCACGATCATGTATTGATAGAGCGGCGTGCCGGTAACAATCCGGAACGTCCCCACCGCAAGGCTAAGCGCCACGCCAAAGGCAACGGCGATGCGCAACCCGTTTGCCTTGACTGCACCACCCGATGCTTCCTGTGCCTTCAGGGCGACGGCGATCAGGGACGGCTCGGCGATGGTCGTCGCAAAGCCGATGGCGAAGGCGAAGATATAGACCCAGTAGTAATCCAGCCACTGGACCACAGCGCCGGGCTCGATGCCCAGAAAGGCTGGGTCAGTCAGCTGCGCCGCCATCTCGCGGCCCAGAGGGAACAGGGCAAGCTCCAGCCCAGACAGGAACAGCGCCAGCCCCAAGAGCACATAGAACATGCCCACGGCGACCTTCTTGGGGTGCGGGATCGGTTTGCGCAGGATCACCAGCTGGAACAAGAGCAGCACCGCCGCGATCGGCAGCACGTCGCGCACGACGCTCAGGAAGGTCCAAAGAAGGTCCGTCAGGATCGCGATCATGTCGCCACCACCAATCCGAACAACAGCACGAAGATGATCGGCATAAGCGAGGCAAAGGCGATCAGCCCGAACCCGTCGATCATCGGGTTCCGCCCTTTGATGACCGATGCCAGCCCCACGCCCAGCGCGGTCACCAAGGGTACGGTGATGGTCGAAGTTGTGACCCCGCCGCTGTCATAGGCAATCCCCACGATCTCGCGCGGGGCGATGGGGGTCAGGGCGACCACGCAGATATAGCCGCCGATGATCAGCCACTGAATGGGCCAGCCCATCAGGATGCGGAAGACGCCCAAAACCAAAGACGCCCCGACCGAGGCCGCCACGGTATAGCGCAGGGCGGTGGCCATGAAGTTCAGCTCGCCCTCGGTGCTGCCAATTACGCCCGCCTCGGACATCACGGTCGCGGCCTCGGCCCCGACGGCAATCAGGGCGGGCTCGGCGACGGTGGTGCCGAAGCCAAGGCTGAAGGCGAAGAGGACCAGCAAAGGAAGCGAACCACGCAAGGCCAGCGCGTTCGCAAGCGCCTCGCCCAAGGGAAACAGCGCCATGTCCAGACCACGGATAAACACCGTCAGACCCAGCAGGACGAACAGAAAACCCAGCGCGAATTGCCCAATATTGTCAATTGGTTGCTGCAAAACCACAAGCTGGAAGAAGCCCACGATCAGAAGGATCGGGGCAAGATCGCGGGCGGTCCCGCCCAAATAGCCGAACAGCTTTCCAAGCGTATCGGTCATATGCCCCTTCCTGTGTCGCGCGTTGGGTTATGCATTCATACCAAAGATGTAACAGCCACGTGGCAGCGGCGCGAGCCATGATTGAAATCAAACCATTTTGACAAAAAAACACCCCCGGACAGGCCGGGGGTGCATGTGTTCAATCTGTGGCTTGGATCAGTCGTTCGACCAGCCCGACACGGCTTTGACTTCCAAGAAGTCCTCGATCCCCAGAATGCCGCCCTCGCGCCCGTTGCCGGACTGCTTGTAGCCGCCAAAGGGCGAGCCTGCGGCGCGCGAGGTGCCGTTCATCTCGACCATACCCGAGCGCATCTGGCGGGCCACGCGGTTGGCGCGGGCGCCGTCCTGCGTTTGGATATAGTTGGTCAGGCCGTAAACGGTGTCATTGGCGATCTCGACGGCTTCTTCTTCGGTGTCGAATTTCATGATCGACAGAACCGGGCCGAAGATTTCCTCGCGTCCGATGGTCATGTCGTTGGTCACGTCGGCAAAGACGGTCGGTTTCACGAAGTACCCCTTGTTCAGACCATCTGGACGCCCGGTACCACCGGCTACAAGCCGTGCGCCTTCGTCGATGCCTTTCTGAATCAGATCCTGGATCTTGTTCCACTGAAGCTCGTTCACGACGGGGCCAATGTGGCGGCCTTCTTCCGATGCAGGGCCGACCTGTACCTTGTTCGCGACCTCGGCAGCTTCCTCGACCACGCGATCATAGATCGAGCTTTGGACCAGCATGCGCGAGGGCGCGTTACAGCTTTGGCCGGTGTTCTGCATCATGTGCAGCACGCCACGTTTCACGGCTTTCTCGTCCGCGTCTTCAAACAGGATGTTGGCACCCTTGCCACCCAGTTCCAACGCCACGCGCTTGATCGTGTCGGCGGCGGCTTTAGAAATCGCGATGCCTGCGCGGGTCGAACCGGTGAAGCTGACCATGTCCACGTCGGGATGCGAAGTCAGCTGGCTGCCAACGCCCATGCCGTCGCCGTTTACCATGTTGTAGACACCAGCGGGGGTGCCGGCCTCGTCCATGATCTCGGTCCAGACGATCGAGGATAGTGGGGCAACCTCGGACGGTTTCAGGACCATGGTGCAGCCCGCAGCGGCAGCGGCCACCACCTTCAGCGTCACCTGATTCATCGGCCAGTTCCACGGGGTGATCAGCGCGGTTACACCAACGGGTTCATAGAGCAGGCGGTCGTTCGGGGCACGCTCGCTGAGCATTTTGTCGAATTCGAAATCCTTGAAGGCACGGATGAAGTTCTTGATGTGCCAGCTGCCCGCGCCCACTTGCGAGCTGCGCGACAGGTCAATCGGCGCACCCATCTCAAGGCACATGGCTTGGGCCAGATCTTCCGAACGGCGGTTGTAGATCTCGAGAATGCTCTCGATCAGTTCCAGACGCTCGGCCTTGGACGAGAAGCCCCAAGTCTTGAAGGCGTCCTTGGCGGCGGCAACGGCGGCATCCGTATCCGCCTGATCACCAAGCGAGATGACCGCGCAGACCTCTTCGGTCGAAGGGTCAATCACATTGCAATCGTTGGCGGCGGCGGGGGCGACCCATTTGCCGTTGATGTAAAAGTCGCGTTTCTCGATCATATTCCTGACTCCTTGGACGGGTTTGCGGGCAATGTGGCACCAAGCCGCTGATAGCGCAACCCGCGGAATCATAATTTGATCAAATTTCTCCAAGAAATCAAGTTGGATCAAACTGTCGCACCGGACTTTCATCCAGCGGTATGAAACTTAAGTGTTCTTTGAACAGTTTTTTACGCATAGGAGAGCATCAAATGGGACTGCGCATCAACGACATCGTGCCGAATTTCACCGCTGAAACGGATCAGGGCACGATCAGTTTCCATGACTGGATTGGCGACAGCTGGGCCATCCTTTTCTCGCACCCGAAAGATTATACCCCGGTTTGCACGACCGAGTTCGGCGCCGTCGCGCAACTGGCTGATGAATGGGAAAAGCGCGGCACCAAGGTGATTGGCCTGTCCGTCGACAGCGCAGAAGAGCACGTGTCGTGGAAAGCCGACATCGAAGGCTTCTCGGGCGCGAAAGCAGGATTCCCGATCATCGCAGACGAAGATCTGGCCGTGTCGAAGCTGTTCGACATGTTGCCCGCCGAAGCCTATCTGCCCGACGGGCGCACTGCGGCTGACAGCGCCTCGGTCCGGTCGGTCTTTATCATTTCGCCTGACAAGAAGGTGCAGTTGGTCATGACTTACCCGATGTCGGTGGGCCGCAACTTCGCCGAGGTGCTGCGCGCATTGGACGGCCTGCAGGCCACCTTCAACACGCCGATCGCTACCCCGGCGAACTGGGTCAAAGGTCAGGACGTCATCGTTGCCCTGTCGCTGAGCGATGATGAAGCGAAAGAGAAGTTTGGCGAGATCGACATCAAGCTGCCCTATCTGCGCACCACCGCCGATCCCAGCGCGGTCGCAGCAGAATAAGCAAACGAAAGGGCCCGCGCAGATATGCACGGGCCCTTATTGTGTCTACAGACTGAAAGTTCAGCCTTACTTCTCGGCCGCTTTCAGAGCCTGGCTCAGCACCTCGCGGTCACCTACATGGTTCGCCAGAACCAGCACAAGGCGCGCGTTCAGGGCATCGCTGTCTTCTTTCGACAGACCTTCATGCGCGGCGATGAGCTCGGCATAGAAATCGTCCACGCCGTCGATGTTCGGGGTCAGGATCAGATCAGTCATGGGGCTTACTCCTTACCGATGGCGCGACGGATCGCGGCGCGGATCTGGTTTTCATCAAAGCTGGGGCGACGGGCCGCGACGTGCTGATCCGGGCGGATCAGGTAGACGGCTTTGTCGTTGTCGCCCAAGTACCGCTCGCGCAGAGCGCCGGTTTTGTCGTCAGCAGTCGACAGGGCCAGACGCTCGACCTTAATGCCGGCTTCCTCGATCATGTCGGGGGCGTCAGCGTCGATGGTCAGCAGGATGAACTTGTCGCCCAGCTTGTTCAGCAGGAAGTCATCCCCCAGCGGCGCATCAGGGCAGACCGAACCGGGACGCGACCGCGCGGGACCGTCCAGCGCATCGGCCGAGTTAAGCGGCGAGCCATCATAGGTGCAGGGCACCGACAGGCGACCCGAGTTCACCATTGGGCGGGCAAATTCGTGCTTCTCGGACAGGTCCAGAACAGCATCACGCAGGACACGGCTCATTTCCGATTTCGGGGTGATGAAGTCGGTCGAGCGGGTCGAGTTCAGGATGTTCTCGTCCGCGCCGTGGATCCGTTCGTAGTTGTAGGTGTCCAGCAGGCTGTCCGGCGCTTCACCGCGGATGACCATGCCCAGTTTCCAACCCAGATTGTCCACGTCCTGCATGCCCGAATTCGCACCACGTGCACCAAATGGCGACACTTGGTGTGCGGCGTCACCGGCAAAGAACACGCGGCCATGGCGGAAGCTGTCCATGCGTTTGCACTGGAACGTGTAGATCGAGGACCAGACCATATCGTACTGCACGTTTTCACCAAGGAAGGCGTCCAGACGACGGCGGATGTTTTCCTCTTTCATCTCTTCCTTGCGGTCGACATCCCAGCCGATCTGGAAATCCACGCGCCAGACATCGTCGGGCTGCTTGTGCAAAAGGGTCGACGCGCCGCCACCATGGGTGGGTTCAAACCAGAACCAACGCTCGGTCGGGAAATCGTCGTTCTTCATCTTGATGTCAGCGATCAGGAAGCTGTCTTGGAAGACCTTCCCGGTGAAGTCCAGATCCAGCATCGTGCGCAACGGTGACGAGGCTCCGTCACAACCGATCAGCCAGTCTGCTTCCAGCGTATAGGGGCCGTCCGGCGTCATGATCTCAAGCGTGACATAGTCATCATGCACTTCGACGTTATCAACGCGGTTCTTGCCGCGGATCTCGATCGGCGCGCCGTCCTTTTGCAGCTCTTCAAAGCGGTCCAGCTGGAAGCTTTCATAGTAAGGCTGCTGCATGTTGATGAAAGCCGGGTATTCGTGGCCTTCTTCGGGTAGAAGGTTGAATTCGAACACCTGATCGTCCTTGTTGAACACCTTGCCGATGTTCCACACAACGCCCTTATCGACCATTGGCTTGCCGCAGCCATAGCGGCCGGCAACCTCGAGGCAACGCTTGGCGAAACAAATCGCGCGCGATCCCATGCCAACGCCTTCGTGGTCGTCCAGTACCAGCGTTGGAATGCCTTGACGGCCAAGGTCCAGCGCTGTGGACACGCCGATGGGTCCTCCTCCCATCACCACGACCGGATGGCGCACGGGCGTGGCCGCATCCTGATCGGCAGATTTCTTATAAGGATAGCGCTTGTAGGCAAGCGTGTATCTATCGTCGAACATCGGGTTCTCCTCCGGCTGCGCGCGTTTCGTGTGGGGTCCGACCCTCGTGGCCGAACCCCAAAGGTCTTAGCCCTGCAGGGCCTCCCACATTTCCAGATCGCGCTGGGCGGTCCAGATGCGGGGGGTGTCGATGCCGCGCGCTTCGTCATAGGCGCGGGCGACGTTGAAGGGCAGGCAGTGCTCGTAGATGGCATAGTCTGCGAATTTCGGATCACACTCGGCGCGGACCGCGTCCCAAGCTTCTTTCAGCGAACCACCACGCGCAGCCACTTTGGCGGCGGGACGATAGGTGCTTTCCACGAAGTCACGGGTGCTTTCGATGGCACGGTTCACGGCGTCTTTGCCGACCAGAGCTTCACCGCGACCCGGCGCGATGGCATCCACGTCGAAGGACGCGATGTTGTCCAGCGTGTCGCCCCAATCCGAGAAGTGACCGTCGCCGCAATAGCAGGCCGAGTGGTCTTCCACGATGTCACCGGTGAACATGACGTTCTGGTCCGGCACGTGGATCACGATGTCACCGGCGGTGTGGGCGCGGCCCAGATGCATCAGATCAACGCGGCGGTTGCCCAGATACACGGTCATATCGTCCGAGAATGTGGTGGTCGGATAAGTCAGGCCGGGGATCGACTCGTGGCCTTCGAACAGGCGCGGGAAGCGCTGAAATTCGCTGTCCCAGTCTTCCTGACCGCGCTCGACCACCATCGCACGGGCTTGGTCACCCATGATGATCTGATCCGCACCATAGGCCGATGCACCCAGCACGCGCACGGCGTGATAGTGGGTCAGAACCACATGGCTGATCGGCTTGTCAGTCACCGAGCGCACGCACTCGATCACTTTATTGGCCAGACGCGGGGTTGCCTGAGCTTCAACGATCATGACGCTGTCGTCGCCAATGATCACGCCCGAGTTCGGGTCGCCCTCGGCGGTGAAGGCGTAGAGCCCCTCGCCGATCTGGTCGAAGGTGATTTTCTTTTCGGTCATGTCGCCTTGCGACGCGAATGCCTTTGCCATGGTCCGGTTTTCCTTTCTGGACAAGCGCGCGGGTTGGTGATCCCTTGCCCTTATGTTTGATCGTCGTTTCCTGCCCTATTGGGGCGTTCTGTTTGTTTCCATCGCCACGCTGGTCACCCTGCTGGCAATGGGTCGTAATTTCTCATGTCCCTGCGGCTATACCCTGCTGTGGTATGCCGGAGATGACAGCGGTCAGGGCTCGCAACATCTGCTGGACTGGTATTCCCCCAGCCATCTGATCCACGGCATCCTGTTCTACGGCGCGACCTTCCTTTTGATGCGCCGCTTTGCCCTTGGTTGGCGCCTTCTGGTCTCGACCATTGTCGAAGGCGCGTGGGAGGTTGCCGAAAACACCGAAGCCGTCATCCAGCGCTATCGCGAGTTCACCGTGTCCGGCGAATATTGGGGCGACAGCGTGGTGAACTCGGCCGCGGATTTGGCGGCCATGTTCCTTGGCTTCTGGCTGGCGCTTCGTCTGCCCGTCTGGATCAGCATCCTGATCATCGTGGGCTTCGAAGTGCTGACCACCTTCCTGATCCGCGATGGGCTGGCCTTGAACATCATCATGCTGCTTGTCCCATCCGAGGCGATCCTCGAATGGCAAAGCGCAGGGGGATGATGCCCAGACCGCCATTTACTTAGGCCAGTTGACGGCAGGCAGGATCTGCCCGACACAATCGCCAAAGCCGATCTGGAAGCCGTCACCCTTCGCAGCACCGCGCAGGGTCAGGGTATCGCCGTCCTCGATGAACGTACGAGTTTCGCCGGTGTCCAGCGTGAAGGGCTCGCGGCCCGCCCAGCTCATCTCCATCAGCGAACCGTATTCGGTCTTGGTCGGCCCCGAAATGGTGCCCGATCCCAGCAGATCGCCCACGTTCATCGCACAACCGCCAATCGCGTGGTGACACAGCTGTTCAGCGGCCGAGTAATACATGCGCGTGTAGTTGGTCTCGCCAACGACGCTTGCCTTGTCGGCCCCTTCGGGCTGCATAAGAACCTGAAGTTCGATGTCGTAAAGCCCGTCTTTGGTGCCATCCAGATAGGGCAGCAGCTCTTTCTCGCGTTCCGGCGTGGGCGCGCGGAACTCTTCCAGCGCGGCGGCGGTGACGATCCACGGGCTGATCGAGGTGCCGAAGGCTTTACCTTGGAACGGGCCAAGCGGTTGGTATTCCCAGCCTTGAATATCGCGGGCAGACCAGTCGTTCAGCAGCACATAGCCAAAGATCATGTCGTCGGCTTCGTCCACGGTGATCGGCTGACCGAACGCGGACGGTTTGCCAACGATGGCGCCCATTTCCAGCTCGATATCCAGACGCATCGAGGGGCCAAAGCTTGGCATCTCGGCGTCGGGCGCTTTGCGCTGGCCGTTCGGGCGGTGGATCGGCGTGCCCGAGATCACAACGGACGACGCACGGCCATTATAACCAATCGGAATATGCAGCCAGTTGGCTGGCAGATCGGGCGAGCCACGCAGGATCGCGCCCATGTTGGCGGCGTGCTGACGACCGGCGTAGAAGTCGGTGTATTCCGAGACAAGGAACGGCATGTGCAGCTCGGCGTCCGCTTGGGCGACCAGCAGTGGTGCAACGGCGTCACGCTCGGTCGAACCTTCGCCCAGCAACTGCTCCAGACGGGCGCGCAGGGCGGCCCATGCGTCCGATCCCAGCTCCATCAGTTCGTTCCAGAACGGAACGTCGAAAACGGGCTCGTCGCCGATCTCAATCAACCCAGCTTCTTCGGCGGCCTGCATATCAAGGATCATATCCCCGATGGCGACACCGCAGCGCGGCTCGCTATCGGCGGTCGAGAACACGCCGTACGGCAGGTTGTTCAGGGGAAATGGGGTCTCGGCAGAGTTCGCGCTGTCCACCCATGACTTTTTCAATTGGCTCATGTGATCCTCACTCGGCATCCGGCTGTGCCTCGGGTCGCGCATCGGCGAAGGCGGGCAGGGCCAGACAGGTTTCTTCGATTTCGGTCAGACGCGGATAGGCGGTCAGATCCACCCCCCAGCGCCTTGCGTTATAGTACTGTGCGACAAGGCAAATGTCTGCCAGTGTCGGCGTGTCGCCAAAAGCAAACTTACTGTCCTTGTCGACCATCTGTTCAAGGGCGGCAAAGCCCGTGTCCATCCAGTGGACCATCCATTGGCGCTTGGCCTCGGCATCCGCGCCGAACGTGTCGCCCAGATGCTTGGCCACGCGCAGGTTGTTCACCGGATGGATATCCATCGCGATGACATGGGCTGCGGCCAGAACCTTGGCGCGCTTGATCGGGTCAGCGGGCAGCAAGGCAGGCTCGGGCTGCACAGCCTCAAGATAGTCAATGATCGCCAGCGACTGGGTCAGGACGGTGCCGTCTTCCAGTTCCAGAGAGGGCACCAGATGGGTCGGGTTCTTGGCGACGTAATCTTCCGCATGCTGCTGCCCGCCATCTTTCACAAGATGGACGGACACATGCTCTGCGCTGAGCCCTTTCAGGTTCAGCGCAATCCGCACGCGATAGGCCGCCGTGGACCGCCAATATCCATACAGTTTCATCATTTTTTGCCGGGCGTCCCGTCGAACTTCTTCTCAAGGCTTTCCCAGCAGTCGATGTAGTCGTCCTGCAACGGGGCTTCGTTCGCCGCAAAGGCTGTCAGGTGCTGCGGGAAGCGAGTCTCGAACATGAAGGACATGGTGTTGTCCAGCTTTTCAGGACCAAGGTTAGAATTCGAGGCGCCTTCAAACGCATCGCGATCTGGCCCGTGCGGCAGCATCATGTTGTGCAAGCTGACACCACCCGGAACAAAGCCCTGCGGCTTGGCGTCATACTGGCCATAGATGTTGCCCATCAGCTCGGACATGATGTTCTTGTGATACCACGGCGGACGGAAAGTGTTCTCGGCCACCATCCAACGTTCGCGGAACAGAACGAAGTCGATATTCGCGGTGCCGGGCTGGCCCGAGGGCGCGGTCAGCACAGTGAAGATCGAGGGATCCGGGTGGTCAAACAGGATCGCGCCGACCGGACAGTATGTGGTCAGGTCGTACTTATAAGGCGCGTAGTTGCCGTGCCATGCGACCACGTCCAGCGGCGATTGGCCGATCTCGGTCTTGTGGAACTGACCGCACCATTTGATGGTGATGGTCGACGGCACTTCGCGGTCTTCAAACGCAGCAACAGGGGCTTTGAAGTCACGCGGGTTGGCCATGCAGTTGGCACCAATGGGGCCACGGCCCGGAAGCTCGAATTTCTGGCCGTAGTTTTCGCAGACAAAGCCGCGTGCGGGGCCTTCCAGAAGCTCAACACGGTACACCAGCCCACGCGGGATGATGCCGATTTCCTGTGGGGCCAGGTCGATGATGCCCAGCTCGGTATAGAAACGCAGCTTGCCTTCCTGCGGCACGACCAGCAGTTCGCTGTCGGCCGAGAAGAAATAGTCGTCCACCATCGACTCGGTGACCAGATAGATGTGGCTGGCCATACCGACCTGCGTGTTCACATCGCCCGCCGTGGTCATGGTGCGCATACCGGTGATCCAGTTCAAACCCTCGGTCGTGGGCACCGGATCCCAACGATACTGACCCAGCGAAATCACGTCCGGATCCACGCAAGGCGCAGATTTCCAATAGGGCACGTCGATCTTGGTATAACGCGCCGAGTGCTTCACCGACGGACGGATGCGATAGGTCCAGGTGCGCTCGGGCGGGTTGGCGGTAAAGGCGGTGCCGGACAGCTGCTCGCCATACAGGCCGTATTCACATTTCTGCGGGCTGTTCATGCCTTGCGGCAGCGCGCCGGGCAGAGCCTCGGTTTCGAAATCATTTGCCCAACCGGGCATGTAATGCGTTTCGGTGCCAACGGCTGACACCGCGCGCTGCATCTCGCGCGAGGGGCTATGCTTGTTCATAAGTCGATCCGTTTCAATGCCCAAATGGGCCATCCTGTTGCGCGATAATGATATCGTTGCATGTGAAACGAAGTCAAGAAAAAGCAATGCTTCACATGAGAAGTAATGAAATCGCAACAATTTGAATAGTTAAGCCGATGGAAACTTGGTGCTGCTATCCCTGACCTTGGGTGAAAAATGAGGTGGTGGGATGCGTTCGAATGAACAAGCTCCGGTAATTATCAAGAAGATCAAGAAGGGTGGCGGCGATGGCCACCATGGTGGCGCATGGAAAGTGGCCTATGCGGATTTTGTGACCGCGATGATGGCGTTCTTCCTGCTGATGTGGCTGCTAAACGCGACCACAGAAAAGCAGCGTAAGGGGATCGCGGATTATTTCAGTCCGACCATTCCGATCACCCGTGTATCGGGCGGTGGCAGCGGATCTTTCGGTGGCGACAGCGTGCTGAGCGAAGAAAGCCTGTCGCAAACCGGCACAGGCGGCGTTCCGCGTGATCCTGCAGCCTCCAAAGACGGAAATCAGGCCGACAGTTCCGGCGAAAGCGGCGAAAAGGAAACCGCCAAGCTTAAAGAGGTCGAAGAGATTCTGCTCAGCCGGTCCGGCGAAAGCATGACCAGCGACCAGCTTCGGCGCCATATCGTGACCCGCGTGACCGACGAAGGCCTGCTGGTCGAGATTTTCGCGCTGGATCACGCCCCGCTGTTCCATGCGGGCACCACGACGCCCGCACCGATCTTGGAAGAGATCCTGATCACCATTGCCGAGGTATTTGATCTGGCCAAAAACGGTATCGCGATCGAGGGGCATGTGGCCACACAACCCGTCGTCGTGGCCGAAAACACCGCGTGGCAGCTATCCTCGGGCCGGGCCGACGCGGTACGGAGGCTATACGAATCGCTGGGCGAATCCCCGGACAAAGTGCAGCGTGTCACCGGGCACGCGGATCATGAACCGGTCACGCCGAACCCGATGGCCGCGCGCAACAACCGGATCGAGCTGATCCTGCTGCGTTCGAAAAGGTAACGAAATCATAAGCTAAGGGGAAATCGTCGCGAATCTCGCGTCTATTAGGCGGCTGTTAAGGACACCCGGTCCACTCTGTCCCGGACCAGAGGTAGATGCAGCAGAAAGGCGCACCATGACGATTTCCTCCTCACTAAGTGCCGGCGTGTCCGGGCTGAATGCGCATGCAACGAAATTGGCAACGATTTCTGACAACATCGCGAACTCTTCGACATTTGGCTACAAACGGGCCACGGCTGATTTCCAAAGCCTTGTCATCGGTGGGCATTCCGGGTCCGGCACCTATTCGGCGGGCGGCGTACGTACGACCACGCAGCGTTTGATCGACGAACATGGCCCGCTGATCTCGACCTCGAACCCGATGGACATCGCTGTCGGCGGGCGCGGCATGCTGCCCGTCACGCAAGAAGTCTATGCCGACTCAAACCCCGGCGAACGGCCGATGATGATGACCACGACAGGCTCGTTCCGCACCGATTCCGAAGGTGTTCTGAAAACCGAAACCGGACTTGTCCTATTGGGCTGGCCTGCGGACGCAGATGGCAATGTGGGTACCTATCCGCGTGACACGGGCGTGGGGCTGGAACCCGTCGTCATCAACGCCAACCAAACCGCCGGCGACCCGACCACAAACATGAAGCTAGGCGTCAACCTGCCCGCGGTCGAGACGGAAGCAGGCGCCGCGGGGACGCCGCTGCCGCTGTCGGTCGAATACTTCGGCAATCTCGGCACCTCGGAAACGCTGGATTTCACCTTTACGCCCACCGTTCCGGGCACGGGATCGTCGAACACCTGGACCATGCAAATCACCGACAGCGCCTCGGGCGGGGCGGTGATTGGGGAATACACGTTGGTCTTCGATGACAGCCGCGCCGATGGCGGCACACTCGCCTCGGTCACGGTCGTGTCCGGCGGTGCTTATGACGCCGCCGCAGGGACGTTGGACCTGACCGTTGCAGGCGGCCCGTTGTCGTTGACCATCGGCGGGATCAGTGACCCCAACGGCTTGACCCAACTGTCGGACAGCTTTGCCCCCGTGGCCATCACCAAGAACGGCTCGCCGGTGGGCAACCTGACCGCGGTGCAGATCGACGAACATGGTTTCCTGAAAGCCACCTATGACACCGGGTTCATCCGCACGATCTATCAGGTGCCGCTGGTGGACGTGTCAAACCCGAACGGCCTGACCTCGATCTCGAACCAGGCCTATCAGGTGTCACCCGAAAGCGGTTCGTTCTTCATGTGGGATGCCGGTGACGGCCCGACGGGCGAAGTCGTTGGCTTTGCGCGCGAAGGTTCGACAACCGATGTCGCGGGCGAGCTAACCAACCTGATCCAAACACAAAGGGCCTACAGCTCGAACGCGAAGGTGATCCAGACCGTCGACGAGATGCTGCAGGAAACCACCAACATCAAACGCTGATCGGGAACCAGAAGTAACCAGCCATGACCCTCAACAGCGCCCTCTACAACGCATTGACCGGCCTCAGCGCCAACGCGCGCGCGGCCCATGTCGTCTCGTCCAACGTCGCCAATGCGACTACGGAAGGGTACGGCGTGCGGTCGCTCAGCCTGTCATCGCGCACGCTGGGCGGCGCGCCGTCGGGGGTCGTGATCGAGGGCGTCACCCGCCACGTCGACGAACGTCTTCTGGGCGACCGCCGTTTGTCGGACGCAGCGCTGGGTCACGGAAGCACACGGTCGGGCTTTCTGGAAGGTTTGGAAAAAGCCATTGGAACCCCTGATCAGCCGGGATCCCTTTCGGGCCGCATGGCCCAGTTCGAGGCCGCCCTGATCGAGGCCGCTGCCCGCCCCGACAGCGAGGCAACCCTGAATGCCAGCCTGAACGCCGCCCGCAATGTTGTGTCACATCTGAAAGCCACGTCCGACCACATTCAGGACGCACGCCTGACCGCGGATCAAGCCATCGCGCAAGAGGTCGCGCAACTGAACCAAGGCCTAAAGGACGTGCAGGACCTGAACACAAAGATTCAGGCCGCAATCGTGCGCGGCGCGGACCCCTCGGGCCTGATGGACCAGCGGCAGCAGGCCATCGACGTGCTGTCATCGATCATTCCGATCAAGCAGGTTCCGCGCGATGGCGGGCAGGTTGCCCTGATCTCGAGCGGCGGAGCCATTCTGCTGGATGGGCGCGCCGCCGAACTGGGGTTCTCGCCCGTCAACACAATCGTCCCCGAGATGACGCTGGGCAGTGGTGCATTGTCCGGGCTAACCATCAACGGCCAGCCGATTGACACCACGGCAGACCGCAACGCGATCTCTGGCGGATCATTGGCGGCGCATTTTCAGGTCCGCGACGATCTGGCAGTGACCGCGCAGGAACAGCTTGATGCCTTCGCCCGTGATCTTGTTGAACGTTTTCAGGACCCGGCTTTGGATGCGACGCGCGCACCGGGGGCGCCGGGTCTGTTTACAGATGCGGGCGCGGCGTTTGATCCTGCGGATGAAGTCGCCCTCAGCAGTCGCCTGACCTTAAACGCCGCCGTGGACCCTGCGCAGGGTGGAGCCATTTGGAGACTTCGCGATGGGCTGGGGGCCGCAGTGCCGGGCAATGTCGGCAATGCCACGCTTCTCGGCCAGTTGGTCGACGCCTTGGACACCCCCAAGGTCACCGCGTCCGGAGGATTTTCCGGCGCGGCCCGATCCTCGGCTGGGTTGGCGTCTGATCTGCTTAACACGGTCGCTTCAAACCTGTCTCACAGCGAGGCTCAATTGGGATTTGATGTCGCGCAGAACAACAGCCTGCGCGAGATGGAACTGGCGCAAGGTGTCGATACGGATGCCGAAATGCAGAAGCTGATGGTCATCGAACAGGCCTTCGCCGCCAACGCCCAGGTCGTCACAGCTGCCGACGAAATGCTGCAACTTCTGTTAGGCATGTAGGGGGCGCGGGATGAGCATTTCCACTTTCGGCGACATGGCCAGCACCTTCCTAACTCGGCGACATAGCGCGCAGTTGCGCCAAGATCTGACGCGGCTCAGCACCGAGCTGTCCACTGGGCGAAAAACGGATCTGGGGGCAAACACGACGGGCGGATATGGCGCAATTGCGGGGCTGGAACACAGCCTGAAACTGATGTCGGCGCATACGCAAGCCACGAACGAGGCGCGGCTGATGGCAGACACCACGCAGGTCGCGTTAACAACCATTAATGCGCAGGCGCAGGACCTCTCAAGCGGGCTAATCGCGGCGCGCAGCGCAAATAACGTGACCTTGCTACAAACCACCGCGCTGGACGCAGAGCAGAAATTTGCCTCGATTATTTCAAAGCTGAACGCAGGCGCGGGCGGGCGATCGCTGTTCGCGGGCGCAGCCACAGACGGCCCCGCCCTTGCTGATGCCGACACGATTATCGCCGAACTGATGACCGCCATTGCGGGCGAAGTGACAGCGGTAGGCGTTTCGGCGGCAATCGATGATTGGTTCAACACGCCCGGCGGCGGGTTTGAGACGTTGGGCTATCTGGGGGCGGATGAAAGCTATGGCCCCATCCGGTTGGGCAACGGCGAAACCGCCACCCTGCCCGTCCGCGCAAATGACCCTGAGGTACGCAACCTTTTGTCCGCAATCGCCAAGACGGCCGTACTGGCAAAGGGCGCGCTTTCCGGGGATCTGGACCAACAGAAATCACTGGCCGAGATGTCATCCAACGCGCTTCTCAGCGCGGTCGATGACACCACGATGCTGCAAGCGCGGGTCGGCACGGTGGAGGCACGGATCGAAAACGCGATGGCGCACAACACCGCCGAACAACACGCGCTAGAGCTGACTTATAACGAACTCACCGCCGCGGATCCGTTCGACACAGCGGCGCGGTTGGAGGAACTCTATAGCCAGCTCGAGGCGCTCTACACCACCACCGCGCATCTCTCGAAACTCAGCTTCACGGATTACATGCGATGAAACACCTGCTTGCCTGCCTAATTGCGCTTGTAGCTTTAGCGTCCGCCGCCAATGCAAACTCGATCCGGATCAAGGATCTGGTCGAATTCGACGGGGTACGCGGCAACGACCTTGTGGGCTACGGGCTGGTTGTCGGATTGAACGGCACCGGGGACGGCATCCGCAACGCGCCCTTCACCGAAGACATTATGTCCAACATCTTGGAACGGCTGGGCGTCAACATCACGGGGGAGCAATTCCGGCCCAAAAACGTGGCGGCCGTGTTCGTCACGGCGTCGCTCCCTCCGTTTGCCCGCGCGGGGTCCCGGATCGATGTGACGGTCTCGGCGATTGGGGACGCGAAAAGCCTGTTGGGTGGCACGTTGATCATGACGCCCCTGAATGCCGCAGATGGCGAGATCTATGCCGTCGGTCAAGGCACTGTCATCGCAGGCGGCGCAACTGCCGAAGGGGATGGCGCGTCGGTGACAAAGGGTGTGCCAACCAGCGGCGTGATCCCCAGCGGCGCGCGCGTTGAACAAGAGATTGACTTTGATTTCACCAAGCTGAAATCGATCCGTCTGGCCCTGCGCACACCCGATTTCACCACCGCCGAACGGATCGAGCGAGCCATCAACGGCAAGTATGGTCGTGTGGTGTCACGCATGCTGGACAGCGGGACGGTGGTGGTCGACATCACCGCAACGCGCGCGATCTCTCCTGCACATGCGTTGGGGACCATCGAAAACATCGGGGTTGAGCCCGAGCGCCGCGCCAAGGTGGTTGTCGACCAGCGGTCCGGCACCATTGTCATGGGCGAAGATGTGCGGATCAGCCGGGTGGCGGTGTCACAGGGCAATCTGACCCTGCGCATTCAAGAGCAACCCATCGTGGTGCAGCCCAATCCGTTCTCGGACGGCGAGGCCATCGTGGTGCCCCGCACCAATGCCGCGATCGAGGAAGAGCCGGGCATCGGGCTGGCCGAGGTCAGTGGAGGGGCATCCCTGTCCGAACTCGTGGCCGGATTAAACGCATTGGGCGTAGCGCCGCGCGACATGATTGACATCTTGAAAAGCATCAAGGCCGCCGGCGCGCTTCATGCCGAATTCATCGTGCGCTAGCGCCAAGAATTACGCGCGGCGCACCACAACCGACCCGACCGAGTACCCCGCCCCAAAGGAACAGATCACACCGGTATCGCCCGGCGCCATGTCGTCCGAATACTTCGAGAACGCAATGATCGATCCAGCGGACGAGGTGTTGGCGTAGTCCTGCAGGATATTGGGCTGCTCATCGGCTTCGGGCGTGCGGCCCAGCACTTTCTTCCCGATGAAGTCATTCATGGATTTATTGGCCTGATGCAGCCAAAGCCGCTTCAGATCATCCTGTTCCACGCCGATATCCGCGATGTGTCCCAAGATGTGCTTCGACACGATCGGCAGCACCTCTTTGAACACTTTGCGCCCGTTCTGCATGAACTGCATGTCGCGCCGGTCGGGCAGGTCCGAGGTCTCTTCTCGGGTGCGGCGTAGGAAGCCGTTGTTGTTGCGAATATTGTTCGAGAATTGCGTCAGGCAGCGGGTCGACAAGATATCGAAATGATCGCCTTTGGCATCTTCCTTGCGCTCGATCAGGGTCGCGGTGGCCACGTCCCCGAAGATGAAATGGCAATCGCGGTCGCGCCATTCCAAGTGGGCCGAGCAGATCTCGGGATTGACCACAAGCGCGCGTTTGACCGACCCCGAGCGGATCATGTCAGCGGCGGCTTGAATGCCGAAGGTCGCCGAGGAACAGGCCACATTCATATCAAACGCAAAACCACCCGCGCCCAGCGCCTGTTGGATTTCAATCGCGATGGCCGGATAGGCACGTTCGTGGTTCGACGCCGCGCAGATCACCAGATCAACATCCGCCGCATCACACCCCGCCTGTACCAAAGCCTTGCGACAGGCATCCACGCCCATCTCGGTCATGATCCCCGGTTCGTCATCCGCGCGCTCGCGCAGGGACGGATGCATCACGTCGGGATCCAGAACCCCGGTTTTGTCCATGACATAGCGTTGATGAATACCCGAGGCCGACACGATGAACTCTTCCGAGGAATGGCCCATCTCGTCCACATCGCCCGCCGCGATGGCGTCGGCATGCGCCGCGTTAAACTTGTCGGCATAGGCGTTGAACGCCTTCACCAGCTCGGCGTTCGTGATGATCTGTTCGGGCGTGAAAACGCCGGTGCCGGAAATGACGGGCTGATGCATTGGGGCCTCCTTCGCAGGTCGTGCCAGTCAAACAGGAAGCGCGCCGGGCGGCAAGAGTTCCTGCCCCAAGGTCAAGCCGTCAGAACGGGCATTTCGCCTTGATGGTGATCCCTTTTCCGCCGTCTGGGTGGCGCAAACGCAGGCTTTCGGCGTGCAGCATCAGGCGCGGGGCGTCCAGCGCCGCGCCTGTGGCATAAAACGGATCGCCCAAAATGGGATGGCCGAGTTCCAGCATGTGCACGCGCAGCTGGTGGCTGCGTCCTGTCTGCGGAAACAGGCGCATCCGGGTGGCGTTGTCCTCGTATCGCAGGACTTTCCAGTCGGTCACGGCGGGTTTGCCGTTCTCGAAATCCACATGCTGCTTGGGGCGATTGGGCCAGTCGACGATCAGGGGCAGATCGACGGTACCTTCGCGTTCCTCGACCCGTCCAAAGACGCGCGCCAGATAAGTTTTCTTGGTTTGTCGTTTCTCGAACTGAAGCCCCAGATGACGCTGAGCGTGGGGCGTCAGTGCAAAGACCATCACGCCCGAGGTATCGCGGTCCAAACGGTGGACCAACAGCGCTTCTGGAAACACGGCCTGAACACGCGCAATCAGGCAGTCGGCCAGATGCTCGCCCTTCCCCGGCACCGACAACAGGCCCGAAGGCTTGTCCACGAACAGTAGCTCGTGATCGTGGTGCAGGATGACCAGCGGATCCTGAGGAGGGTTGTATTCAGACGACATGCGCGCGGGATAGCGGTTGAGACCCCACGCCGCAAGTCACCGCTTGCGCCGCATCTGCCGAAACAGCGCGGTGGTGTAGACGATCAGCGCCAGCCAGATCAGCGGGAAGGCGATCAGCTTGGCGCCTCCGAACGGTTCGCGGAAGATGAAGACGGCCACAAGGAAGATCATCGTCGGTGCGATGTATTGCAGGATGCCGATGGTCGACAGGCGCAGCAGCTTCGCGCCGTTCGCATAGACCATCAGCGGCACGGCAGTGACCAACCCGCAGCCCATCAAAAGCGCCGTGTCCCAAGCCCCGGTGAACAGATGCCCCTGCCCGGTGGCGCCCAGCCAGACGACATAGGCCAAGGCGGGGGGTGTCAGGATCAACACCTCAAGCAGGAAGCCCTGGTTGGGGCCGATCGGCAGCGACTTTTTGAAATAGGCATAAAAGCCCCATGTCAGCATCAGGCTAAGCGCGACCATGGGAAGCCGCCCTGCATCCACCGTCAGGACAATCACGGCCAGTGCCGCCAACAACACCGCCACCCATTGCGCAGGCGACAGACGCTCGCCCAGAAGCACGGCGCCCATCACGATCGAAAAGAGCGGGTTGATGTAATAGCCCAGCGCGGCCTCGACCGTCTGTTCGGCGGCAATCGCCCAGATATAGATGCCCCAGTTGACCGAAATCAGCGTGGCCGTCACCAAGGCCAGCAGCAGGCTGCGCCGGTTTGTCAGTACGGTTTTCAGATCTCGCGTCCGCCCCATGGCGATCAGCACAGCACCGGCAACGGGCACGGACCAAATGACACGATGGGCCAGCACCTCGGTTGCGGGCATGTGGGTCAAAAGCTTCAGGTAAAGCGGCAGGAACCCCCACAGCACATAGGCCGTGATCGCAAAGGCAAGCCCTTGCGGCGTATCCACATTCTCCGGTTTTGATGTCACAGCCATGTCGCGCTCCTCACCCAGCCTTTATGCAGGCCGGATGAGGAATTGGATAGCGTGAATGTCGTGACAAGATGCATCACGAAACGTGATGGGCACTTAGACCTTGGCACGCTCGCCTTTCGGGTCGTACATCGGCTTCAGAGATGCTTCGGCTTTCACGCGGGTGCCTGCCACGTCGATCTCGTAGCTCGACGCCAGAACATCCGCAGCGCTTTCACCTTTGCACGGCACATAGCCCATGCCCATCGCAGCCCCCAGATGGTGGCCGTAGGAACCCGAGCTAAGGTAGCCCACGATCTCGCCATCACGGAGGACGGGTTCGTTGTGATAGAGTAGCGGCTCGGGGTCGGTCAGTTTGAACTGGACCATGCGGTTCTCCAGCCCGCTTTCCTTTTTGGCCAGCACGGCGTCGCGGCCGATGAAGTCTGGCTTGTCGGTCTTCACCGCAAAACCAAGCCCCGCTTCCAGCACGTGATCTTCGCAGGTGATGTCATGGCCGAAGTGGCGGAAGCCTTTTTCGATCCGGCAGCTGTCCATCATGTGCATACCGCAGAGCTTCAGGCCCATGTCCTGCCCGGCGTCAAACAGCGTCTCGAACACGTGTCCGGCCATGTCAGCCGAGGCATAGATCTCCCACCCCAATTCGCCGACATAGGTTACGCGGTGGGCGCGGGCCAGGCCCATGCCGATCTCGATCTCTTGCGCGGTGCCGAAGGGGTTGGTGGCGTTGGTGAAGTCGTTGGGGCTGACTTTTTCCAAGAGTTTCCGGGCGTTCGGACCCATCACGGCCAAGACACCTTCGCCCGCGGTCACATCGGTGATCACCACACGGAAGTCGCCCACGTGGCGCTCCATCCATGTCTGGTCGGCCAGACGAGTGGCAGCGGGGGTGACGACCAGATACGCGGTCTCGGTCAGGCGGGTGACGGTCACGTCCGCCTCGATCCCGCCGCGCCGGTTCAGGAATTGGGTATAGACGATCTTGCCGTTGGGCACCGAATAGTCGCCGCCACCCACATAGTTCATGAACGCCTCGGCATCCGGGCCTTCGACGCGGATTTTGCCGAAGGAGGACATGTCGTACATGCCCACATTCTCGCGCACCGCCTTATGTTCAGCGGCGGCGTTGTTGAACCAGTTGGGGCGGCCCCAAGTGTATTCGTACTCGGCTTTTTGTCCCTCATTCGCAAACCAGTTGGCGCGTTCCCATCCGGCGAGTTCGCCAAACACAGCGCCCTGTTCCTTCAAGTGGTGATGGAAGGGCGTGCGACGTACGCCGCGTGCGGTGGCCTTTTGGCGGAACGGGAAGTGGTCGGCATAAAGCAAGCCCAGCGTCTCTTTCGAGCGCTCAAACAGGTAGTGCTTGTTGCCTTGGAACGGCTGCATCCGGCTGATGTCCACGTCACCCAGATCGAAGGGCTTGTCGCCGTCCTCCATCCATTGCGCCAGCGCCATGCCCGCGCCACCTGCCGACTGAATGCCGATCGAGTTAAAGCCCGCCGCGACCCAGACATTGTCCATCTCGGGCGCGAGGCCAAGGTGATAGGCATCGTCTGGCGTGAAGCTTTCCGGGCCGTTGAAGAAGGTGTGAATGCCTGCCTCGGCCAGCATCGGCATGCGGTTACAGGCGGCTTCAAGGATGGGTTCGAAGTGATCGAAATCTTCGGGCAGTTGGTCGAATTCGAACGTATCGGCGATGCCGGTCATGCCCCACGGTTTGGCGTTCGGTTCAAATGCGCCCAGCAGCATCTTGCCCGCGTCTTCCTTGTAATAAGCGCATTCGTCCGGCACGCGCAGCACCGGCATTTGGGTGAGGCCGGAAATGGCTTCGGTCACGATATAGAAGTGCTCGCAAGCATGAAGCGGGACGTTCACACCGGCCATACGGCCAACCTCGTGGCCCCACATGCCTGCGCAGTTCACGATCATATCGCAGGCGATGTGACCTTGTTCTTTACCGTCATCCGACGCCCAGTCCACGCCCGTCACCTTGCGCCGATCGCGCTTGATGCCGGTGACCTTCGTGCGCTCTTTCACCAATGCGCCGCGTTGACGTGCGCCTTTCGCCAAGGCCAGCGCGATGTTGGCCGGGTCGCCCTGCCCGTCTTTCGGCAACCACACACCACCGACCACACCGTCGATATTCAGATGCTCGTACCGCGACAGGGCTTCTTCGGCTGTGATCTCTTCCACATCGACGCCAAAGGCGCGGGCCATGGCAGCCTGACGAGCCAGCTCTTCCATCCGCTCAGTGGTCAACGCCACACTGATCGAGCCCACGCGCTTAAAGCCCGTGGCCACGCCCGTTTCGTCCTCAAGATCGCCATAGAGTTCCTGCGAATACTTCGCCAGCTTCGTCATATTCGCCGTGGCGCGCAGTTGAGCGATCAGTCCGGCGGCATGCCATGTGGTGCCTGATGTCAGCTGCTTGCGTTCAAGCAGCACCACATCCTTCCAGCCAAGCTTGGTCAGGTGATAGGCGACAGAGCAGCCGATAACGCCGCCACCGATGATGACAACGCGGGCTTGTGTGGGCAGGGACATGGCATCACTCCTTGATGGATTCGGGTCGAGATTTGCATGAGCCGTCACGACCAAACATCGTGTTTCCGACAAAATTGCCGGAAATCAGTTATTATAGGCGGGCAAGTTTCCGGTCTTGCGCAGCGACATGGGGGTCACGCCGAAATGGCGGCGGAAGAGCGACGAGAACCCGTTGGGAAAACCGCAGGCCAGCCCCACATCACGCACGCTCATCGCGGTTTTTAGAAGCAGTGTGTTGGCGTGATTCAGGCGCAGTTCACGGTAGTACGCGTTTGGCGTGGTGTGGAAATGCGCGCGGAAATGGCGCTCCAGCGAGCGTTCGGAGATGCCCAGCAGCGCGACCAGTTCTGAAATGCGCAGCGGTTCTTCCAGATTGGCTTGCATCAGCTCTACACATTGGTCCAGCGCGCGGTTTCCAGTCAAAGAAAGTTCTTTCCCACCAAAGGGTTGCAGGGTCGAGAACGTGCGGATCTTCTCGTGCAGCATGATATCCGCCACTGTTGCAACCGAGGCGGCGGACAGGTGGCTGCCCAAGAGCGCCAGCACAAGATCATGGGTCGATCCCATCCCGGCCGAGGTGATGATCCGCCCGTCGTCGGCGGCCAGCGCATAGGAGCCCACGCCCGGCGTGCCGCGTTCGTTCAGAACCGCGCGGTTTTCCCAATGGGTGGTGTGGCTCATCGTTTGTTCGCCGGTCTCGGCAATGTGGCGGCTTGCGGCTTCCGACAGCAGGATCACGCGGGCACCGGCCCATTGATAGGCTTTGATTTCTTTCTGCAGCGACAGCTCTTTCGCGTCCGGGTCGGAGTTGCCCAGAACAAAGACGTAATGCGCGGACGGCTTGGAGCAGAACGGATGGGTCGTCACGTCGATCCCAGCGCGGCAGCTGATCGCCCCGCCGCGACGCGACCGGTTTCGCCAGCGAAACACCTGCCGCGCGGTGACGCGGTTGGCGATGCGCAGAAGTTCAAGAATGGCAGACAATTCGGTCAAGACGAAGCCGTCTGACATCAGGATATCCACCTGAATCGGATGCTGGATCATGTCCTTCATCGTCTGTTCCTTCCCTGTTGGTGGCCCCGCGCATCTTGGCGCGCGCGGGGCAGTCTTTTCATGCGATCAGGCGCGTAGTCGCTCGTTTGCCGGATCCCACAGCGGTTGCTCTTCCTGCACCACGGCTTTGAATTTCTCGCCGTAGATTTCGACCTCAAGCTCGGTGCCGGGGGTGGCCAATTCCACGCGGACCATGCCCAGCGCGATCGACTTGTTCACGCGATGGCCCCACCCACCCGAGGTGGTTTCGCCGACGATTTCATCGCCAGACCAGATACAGGACATATAGGGCGCATCCGCGTCGCCAGCGTCGACCGTCAGAGTGACGAAGGACTTCTTCACGCCCTGCTGCATCTCGTTCTGGATCGCGGCTTTGCCCGGGAAATCCTGCGGCTTGTCCAGCTTGACGAAACGGCCAAGCCCACCTTCCAGCAGCGAGTAATCCGTCGACAGATCACCCTTCCATGCGCGATAGCCTTTTTCCAGACGCAGGCTGTTCAGCGCGTACATGCCGAACGGCTTGGCGCCACCAGCGACGATCGCGTCATAGATCGCAGGCATGTCATCGTTCAGCGCGTGGACTTCCCAGCCCAGTTCGCCAGCAAAGGACACGCGCACCAGATGCGCGGGTTTGCCTGCCACAGTGGCTGCCTGATGGGTCAGCCAACCAAGGCTCAGGTCCGCATCCGACAGACCCGCCAGCAGATCGCGCGACTTCGGTCCGGTCACGATCAGCGTGTCGCGGGTGGTGGTGACGTCTTCGACCGTGACGGTGGCCGGCATCGCACGCATCAAGATGTCGCGGTCGTGCCACTGCGCCGAGGCGGCGGTGATCATGACGAAGTCGTCCTCGCCCAGACGCATGCACGACATCTCGGTCAGGATACGACCGCGGGTGTCTGCGATGTAAACCAGATTGATGCGCCCGATCTTGGGTAGGCCACCAGTGACCAGACCGCGCAGTGTTTCAGCAGCACCTTCGCCTTTGACAAAGAAGCGCGAGAAGCCGGGTAGGTCCAGAACGCCCACGCCATCCCGCACCGCTTCGCATTCTTCTTTAATGCGTTGCTCCCACGGGCCCGAGCGGCCCCAGGTATGCGTCGCCTCTTCCGAGGTATCGTCGCCGTCTTGGGCAAACCAGTTGGCACGTTCCCAACCGTTATAGGCGCCCATCTGGCCACCAGCAGCGATCACGCGGTCATGCACCGGCGACAGTTTCTTGTCGCGGGCGGCGGGCCATTCGTGATGGGGGAAGTGCATGGCGTACTCGTTGCCGTAGACCTCCATCCCCTTCTGGTCGCAATAGTCCTGATCGGTGTAGTCGGTGTAGCGGCGCGGATCGACCGCCCACATGTCCCATTCGGTCGCACCATCGACGATCCATTCCGCCATGACCTTCCCGGCCCCGCCGCCTTGGGCGATGCCGAAGGTGAAGACACACGCCTCGAACGCGTTTTCGACACCCGGCATTGGACCCATCAGGGGCAGACCGTCCGGGGCGTAGGGGATCGGGCCGTTGATCACGCTGGACACGCCCGAAGTTTCCATCAGCGGTACACGGGCCATCGCGTCGACGACGATATCCTCGATCCGGTCCAGATCTTCCTGCCACAGCTGGAAGCTGAAATCGTCGGGCATTTTGTCGTCGCCCAGCCAGTGCGCCTTACAGTTCGGTTCGTACGGGCCAAGGTTATAGCCGTGCTTTTCCTGACGCAGATAGTACGACACGTCCACGTCGCGGATCAGGGGCAGCTTGCCGCCATGTTCCTTGGACCACGCTTCGATTTCGGGGATCTGTTCGGTCAGCAGATACTGGTGCTCCATCACCATCATCGGCACGGTGCGGCCGCCGTAAGGCTTGAACATCTCGCCGACACGCTGGGCGTAGTACCCGGCGGCGTTGACTACATAGTCACATTCGATGTCGCCCTTTTCAGTGTGAACGATCCATGTCTTGTCTTCTTTCTGGGTGACACCGGTCGCGGGGGTGAAGCGCAGGATCTTCTGCCCCATATCGCGCGCGCCTTTGGCCAGCGCTTGTGTGACCTGAGCCGGGTCGATATCTCCATCCGACGGATCCCACAGCACGCCCATCAGGTCATGCGTTTCAAGGAAAGGGTAACGTTCCTTCGCCTGTTCGGGCGTCCAGATCTCCATCCCGATGCCCTGATAACGGCCCATCGAGCACGCGCGTTCAAACTCCTGCATCCGTTCTTTTGTGTGTGCCAGCCGGATCGACCCGGTCTGGTGATAGTTCATCGGATAGTCGACCTCTTCGCCCAGACGCGAATACAGCTCGGTGGAATAGCGCTGCATGTTCATGATCGCCCAGCTGGTCGAGAACGTCGGCACGTTGCCCGCCGCGTGCCAGGTGGACCCTGCCGTCAGCTCGTTCTTTTCAAGCAGAACGCAGTCAGTCCAGCCTTTCAGGCCAAGATGATACAGCGTCGAGGCGCCGACAACACCGCCGCCGATGATGACGACGCGTGCTTTGGTGGGGAAGTCGGACATTTGGGTCTCCTGTTGGTCAATTCCATGCCAGCCGTGCGGCGAGTGCTCCGAAAATCACGGCGGACAGTTTGTTCATGGTGTGAGTGGATTTGCGGACCTTGTCGGCGGCCAAACCGGCGAAGATGCCGATCAGCCCGTCGGCAATGAAGCCGCCAATAGCGAAGATGATGCCAAGGATCAGGATCTGCTGCCATTCCGGGCCAATCGCGGGGTCCACGAATTGCGGCAGGAAGGCGAGGATGAACAGGATCACTTTGGGGTTCAGAAGGTTGGTGACAAGGCCCCGGCGGAAGGCGCGCCACAGATCAGCCCGACCTTTGCGCGTGTCAGGGGCGCCCGAGGATCGCCAGCTATGCCACGCAAGCCACGCCAGATAGGCCGCGCCCGCATAGCGGATCACATCAAGCGCGATGGGCGATGCCGCGATCAACAGCGCCAGCCCGGCGGCGGCCAAAATGACCTGACAGGCCACGCCCAAGATCACGCCCGCGGTGGCGGACAGCCCCGCTTTCGGTCCGCCTGCAATACCGCTGGCGATCACGAACATCATGTCCGCGCCGGGTGTTAGGTAGAGCAGGATCGAGGCTCCGATAAAGGTGGCAATGACCCACGGGTCCATCAGGAAAAGCGTCTCTAACATAGCTTAATCCCTCTGCGGCAGGCCGTCGGCGATCTGGTAGTAATCGCCTTTGTCCGCCGTGAAGATATGCTTTTCCAACGACAGCCCGGTGGGGCCATCGACCGCGCCCAGTGCGAAGCTGATCATGTCCTCGTCATGGGCTTTCCAGAACAGGAAGGACCCGCAGGTCGGGCACGATCCACGTTTCGCCGAGTCGCTGGCCGCGTACCACGACACGTCGCCTGTGATGGTTAGGTCCGCCTCCGGCACGAAGGCCGAGGACCAGATGCCACCCGATTGCTTGCGGCATTGGCTGCAATGGCACATCGAGGCACCTTCCGGCGTCGCGTCGGTCGAAAACGTGATGGCGCCGCACAGGCAGCTTCCCTTGATCATCGTCGCCCCCTTAATAGACCGGCGGCGCGATCACCCAGATCGCAACGGCCGGTTCGTCATAGGGATTCGCCCAGTCATAGGCCTCGTGCTTGATGCGGAAACTGTCGCCCGCCTGCACGGTGAAGCTGCGCCCGCCAATGGTCAGGTCCAGCTTTCCGGACACCATATAGCCGACCTCTTGCGTGGGGCGGCTGGCGGGGGTTTGCATCTTGGAATGCGGCGCGAAGGTGGAATGCACCATCTCGAAATCATCGGTCAGGTCGGGGGACAGAAGTTCTTCCCGCAAGCCTTCATGGCTGGCGCCCATCGGGCGGCGATTGCCCGCCCGGACGATCCGTCCCTGCTCGCCCGCAGGCGAGGATTTATGCGCGAACAGCAGTGACATGGGCACGCCGAGCGCTTCGCCAATCGCGCGCAGATCAGAAATCGAGGGGTCGGACTTGTCGCGCTCAACTTGGCTAAGCCACCCAATGGAACGGCCCAAGGCGTCGGCCAGATCAGCGATCGTCATGCCACGCGATTTGCGTAAGGCCCGCAGGTCAGCCCCCAGACTGGTCCGGTGCAGGTGCTGTGGATCGCTGTGTAGCATGTGACCTCCGCATGAATGTTATCGTGAAATTTTCACCATTTTTTTCATACTGGGGCGCAAAAGTGATTCGTGGCAAGTCTGATTACGACGAGAAAATGTCGTGTTCAGGCCGCCAAACGGCTTGAATTGACAGAGATTCAGCGGGCGATGGGATCAGCCCGCGAAGGTATCCGACAGGATTTTCGCAAGCGCATCAGCGTCTTCCTGCGTGAACGCGGCGGGTTGATCGCTGTCGATGTCCAGCACCGCAATCAACGCGCCATCAGCGTTCCAGACCGGCAAAACAATTTCAGACCGGGTCGAGGACGCGCAGGCGATGTGGCCGGGGAAGGCGTCCACATCCTCGACCAACTGCACCTCGCCCGTGCGTGCCGCCGCGCCACACACACCGCGCGCGAACGGGATTTGCAGACAGCCATGCCCGCCCTGATACGGCCCAATCTTCAGCATCTCGGGTTCCGTCACGCGGTAGAAACCGGTCCAGTCGAACCGATCATCGGCATGGTGCAGCTCGCAGGTGACGGTGGCCATCAGGGCGACCTCGTCCGTCTCGCCTTCGGTGAGCGAGGCAATGATCTGGGCGGTTTCGGCGTAGTTGATCTTCATCATGTCTTCCAAATGAAAAGGGCGCGGAAAACCCCGCGCCCTTGCTGTGCAGGTCTCAAGTGACCTTACACGCGTTCGATCGCGATGGCAGTGCCTTCGCCACCGCCGATGCAGATCGCGGCCACACCGCGTTTCAGACCACGCTTCTCCAGCGCGTTCAAGAGCGTCACCATAATGCGCGTGCCCGAGGCGCCGATCGGGTGACCCAGCGCGCAGGCGCCGCCGTTCACATTCACGATGTCGCGCGACAGGCCCATTTCATGCATGAAGGCCATGGGCACGACGGCGAAGGCCTCGTTCACTTCCCACAGATCCACGTCATCTTTGGTCCAGCCCAAGCGATCCAGCAGCTTTTGCGCGGCAGGCACGGGGGCGGTTGTGAACAGGTTGGGTTCCTGCGCGTGGCTGGCATGACCCATGATGCGCGCACGGATCTTCAAGCCGGCCGCGTTGGCCGCGTCTTCCGAGGCAACCACCAGAGCTGCCGCGCCATCCGAAATGGACGAGCTGTTGGCCGGCGTCACGGTGCCATCTTTGCGGAAGGCAGGCTTCAGGGTCGGGATCTTGTCGGGGCGTGCGTTGCCCGGCTGTTCATCTTCGCCAACGACCACATCGCCCTTGCGGGTCTTGATGGTGACAGCGGCAATCTCACCTTCAAACGCGCCGGATTTCTGTGCTTCCAGCGAGTTCGACAGCGACTTCAGCGCGTACTCGTCCTGCGCTTCGCGGGTGAACTGGAAGCTCTCGGCGCAATCCTCGGCAAAGGTGCCCATCAGGCGGCCCTTGTCATAGGCATCTTCCAGACCGTCCAGGAACATGTGGTCCACGACCGCGCCGTGGCCGATCCGCGCACCGCCACGCATTTTCGGCAGGATATAGGGGGCCTCGGTCATGCTCTCCATGCCGCCAGCAACCATAATGTCGGTGCCGCCCAGCGCGACCTGATCATACGCGATCATCGCGGTCTTCATGCCCGAGCCACACATCTTGTTCAGCGTGGTGGCGGGAACCTCTTTGCCCAGACCGGCAGCAAAGCCCGCCTGACGCGCCGGAGCCTGACCCTGACCGGCGGGCAGAACGCAGCCCATCAGAAGCTCTTCAATCTGGCTGGCCTCGGCGCCTGCATCTTCCAGTGCGGCCTTGATCGCTGCGCCGCCCAGCTCGGAAGCTGTCACACCCGAAAATGCGCCCTGAAATCCGCCCATGGGGGTGCGCGCCGCCCCTGCGATAACCACGTTTTTCATCTTAGCCTCCAACCTGTGCTTTTCCCGTACTCGCTTACCGAATGGTAAGGATCGCCGTCTAGACTGTAGTTCTACTAACCGCGAGGAAGGAGCGATCCCGTGCAACTGACCTATCAAGACGGGCCCGAGGCCCGAGTGATCACCGTAGACAACAGTCGAATCGACGCCGCCATCGCCATCAAGTTCAAGGATCAAATGCGCGACATGACGTCGGATGGCCCGCAGCGTGTTGTCGTGGACATGACGAAAGTCGACTTCATCGATTCAAGCGGCCTTGGCGCGATTGTCGCCGCTATGAAGCAAGTGCCCGACGGGCGCAGCTTTGAACTGGCCGCCCTGTCCAACACCGTCGGCAAAGTCTTTGCACTGACACGTATGGACTCGGTCTTTACCATCCATGACAATGTGGATGCGGCCCTTGATGGCGGTCTTGCCAACGCAAGCTGACACACCCGCGCTATAGGAGTGCACAGACTTGCAGAACGCGGCGACGCCACATTCGGATCAATGCCTGAAGCTGGACTTTCCAAGCGACAACTTTTCTGTGCGACAGGCCTTGGGGAAGGTGCTTTCCCTGACCCTGTCGGACGATGAAAAATCGGTGGTCGAAATTGTTCTGGCCGAGGTTCTGAACAACATTGTCGAGCACGCCTATCAGGAAGACCCGTCGGGCCACATTCAGTTGTCGGTCGATCCATCAGACACTGGGCTACGCGTTCTGGTACAGGACGAAGGGCTGCCCCTGCCCGCAGATCTGCCCAACAAGCAGGTCAATTATGATCTGACCTGCGAAACGGGCGATCTGCCCGAGGGGGGATTCGGCTGGCTTTTGGTGCAAGAGCTGACCGATGGCCTTCAATATGAACGGCGCGATGGGCGAAATATTCTGTCCTTCCAGATCCCAAAACCTGCAGAGGATCAGGCCTGAACTTGGGGCCATGCGCACCCATTCTGAGAGGTAAGAAGCGATCAAACAAGCGCGTTGGCCCAGCGGCCAACTGCGTTGTAGATCGCGGAAATCCGGTTAGTTCAGCTGTACCTGAAGCGGGTACTGGCCGTCTTCGAAATCGCCGAAAAGATCATGCAGATCAGGGTGTTCGACCGGCTCGCCCGAGTGGTCTTCGACCAGGTTCTGCTCGGACACATAGGCCACGTAATAGCTTTGGTCATTCTCGGCCAGCAGGTGATAGAACGGCTGATCTTTGGACGGACGGCTGTCTTCGGGAATGGCGTCGTACCATTCCTCGGTGTTGGAAAAAATCGCATCCACGTCAAAAACCACCCCCCGGAAGGGATGCTTCCGGTGGCGCACAACTTGGCCTAGATGATATTTCGCGTGTGTCTTCAACATTGATCCAACCTTGTCCCATCACTAACGCCGAACACCTTGGATTGTCCATGCAACTGGACCGGATTTTTTGGAAACAGTTTGGGCATCACACCCCCGGAAGACGCGGTTTTCAGCCGACCGGCAAAGATGTGCCGCGGGTGCGAAAAAGGCGGATCAGGTGATTCCCACGGGCCCTAAAATCCGCTAGAATAGCGAAAAAACAAACGAGCAGTAGGCAGATGAAAAAACTCATTCTCGCGACCATGGTCGTGGCGTTCGTGGCGTCATGTGGCGGGGGCTCCAAGGCCCCGCGCAATCTGGACAATGCATGTAGCATCGTTCGGCAGCAGCCCAAAATCTTGCGTGCCATGAAGAAGACAGAACGGAAATGGAATGTCCCCGTTCACGTCCAGATGGCGATCATCTATCAGGAATCGAAATTCGTGCATGATGCGCGCACCCCGGTGAAATACGTGCTGGGCGTGTTGCCCATGGGGCGCCAAAGCTCGGCCTATGGCTATGCGCAGGCGCTGGACGGCACGTGGAAGGAATACCAGCGGGCCGAAGGCGGCCGCAGCGCAAAACGCACCAAGATCCAAGACGCGACGGACTTCATGGGCTGGTACATGAACAAAACGACCGAGGTCACCGGCATCCCGCTGCATGACGCGCGCAACCAGTATCTGGCCTATCACGAGGGTCGGACCGGATATTTGCGCGGCAGTTACAAGTCGAAATCCTGGCTGGTCCGTGTGGCGGACGAGGTCGCAAGCCGCTCGATCATGTATCAAATCCAGCTGGCAAACTGCCGCTAAGACAGGGTCTGACCCGGCAAACCCGGGTCAGATTTTCCAAGATGTCACTTAATTGCGCGTCCGCTTATTGATCGCGGCTGTGATCGAAAACAGCGACGCGCCAAGATCGATACCCTTCTCAAGCTCACCCAACAGAACCGTCGTCTGCGAGCCCGCGTTGTCAGTGATGATCCACTGACGCAGCTCTGTCGGATTGGCGGTGAACTTCAGCTCGATCGTCCCGACGTCGGGGTTCTCGGGGTCCTGTGCGACGACCGTTGTCGCCGTCCCGTCATAGCTGTGCCCCACAACCATATTGGCCTGACCCAGATTCACATTGCGCGCCAAAATCAGGTTCAGCGGCGTGCGTTTCAGCGGGTATTGCTGCGGGCCTGCGTTGGATTTCCCATCAAAGATCGCAACCTGAGACCCGCCCGCCACGACCAGCGCATCCATCGGCGGGTTATATTCAAACCGCGCGCGCCCCGGACGTTTCAGATAGATCGTCCCGGTCGAGATCGTGCCGTCATCATTGATCTGCGTGAACTGCGATTTGGCGGTGTTCAGACCGTTCAAATAGTTGGAAATCGCGTTCAGGCTGATCTTTTCGGCCTGAGCCGGAAGCGCCGTGGCCATCAGGGCCAATGCGGCGAAAGTCATACGCAAGGGGGTCATACATCTACCTTTACTGCTCGGGCGTACTCTATCCCGTTTGATATGGGAAGTTTAAGCCCGAACAGTAGATGATAGGCGATAACGCGCCTTTCAAGGCGGACGGTTACTCGATAACCGCGGCGGTCACGATCACTTCGACCTTGTGATCCGGCGTGGCCAGATCGGCCGAGCCGGTGGCCCGGGCAGGCGCATGGCCCTTCGGCACCCATGCATCCCAAACTTTATTCATCTCGGCAAAGTCTTTCATGTCGGCCATCCAAATGATCGCCTGCAGCATGTGCTTGGTCGACGAACCGGCTTCTTCCAGCAGCTTCTCGACCTGTTCCAGACATTCGCGGGTCTGCTCGGCGACGCTGTTGCCGGGGGTACCGACCTGACCGGCCAGATAGACGACACCCTTATGGGTGACGCTTTGGCTCATTCGGTCGGTAGTGTGACGACGTTGAATCATGGGTTTGCCTCAGTTGTGTTGTCGTTTGTTGTCGTTGAAAGTCGCGCCGCCCCCGAAGGGACGGCGCTGTCCGGATCGTTGTCCGGTGGGGCGTTACTGCTGTTCTGGAATCAGGATTTCGCGTTTGCCGACGTGGTTGGACGCGGACACAAGGCCTTCGTCTTCCATCTGTTCGACCAGACGCGCGGCCTTGTTATAGCCGATGCCAAGCTTGCGCTGGATGTAGGATGTCGAGCATTTGCGATCCTTGATCACAATCGCCACGGCCTGATCGTAAAGCGCATCTTCGCCGTTGGTGTTGCCACCGGTCGACAGACCAAGAACCGCATCGATGTTGTCGG
Organism: Aliiroseovarius marinus; assembly: GCF_004360145.1. Classification (GTDB taxonomy): domain Bacteria; phylum Pseudomonadota; class Alphaproteobacteria; order Rhodobacterales; family Rhodobacteraceae; genus Aliiroseovarius; species Aliiroseovarius marinus. The sequence continues at coordinate 372,736 of NZ_ML178712.1, forward strand.
CCTTGTCTTCCGACGGGCCATCCGACACGCCGCCCACATATTCGGGCGGGCCGAAGCTTTTCAGATAGCTGACGATTTCTTCGACTTCCTCGTCCGACACGAACGGGCCGTGCACGCGTGTGATTTTGGAGCCGCCTGCCATGTACAGCATGTCGCCCATGCCCAGAAGCTGCTCGGCGCCTTGTTCACCCAGAATGGTGCGGCTATCGACTTTCGAGGTCACCTGGAACGAAATCCGGGTTGGGAAGTTCGCTTTGATCGTGCCGGTGATCACGTCAACCGACGGGCGCTGCGTGGCCATGATGATGTGAATGCCAGAGGCACGCGCCATCTGGGCAAGGCGCTGGATGCAGGCCTCGATTTCCTTGCCCGCGACCATCATCAGGTCGGCCATCTCGTCGACCACAACGACGATGAAGGGCAGTTTTTCGGGGGCGAATTCCTCGGTCTCGAAGATCGGTTCGCCGGTGTCGTCGTCAAAGCCCGTCTGAACGGTACGTTCGAACATCTCGCCTTTGGCCAGCGTGTCGGCGACGCGGCTGTTATAGCCCTCGATGTTGCGCACGCCCATTTTGGACATCTTGCGATAGCGCTCTTCCATCTCGCCCACGACCCATTTCAGGGCGACGACCGCCTTCTTCGGGTCGGTCACAACGGGCGACAACAGGTGCGGGATGCCGTCATAGACAGACAGTTCCAGCATCTTCGGGTCGATCATGATCATCCGGCATTCTTCCGGCGTCAGCTTGTAAAGCAGCGACATGATCATCGTGTTGATCGCCACGGATTTACCCGATCCGGTGGTCCCTGCGATCAGCAGGTGAGGCATCTTGGCAAGGTTCGCCACGACGGGTTCACCGCCGATATCCTTGCCCAGCGCCAGCGGAAGACGGTGGTTGCCGTCGCCGAAATCGCGGGTCGAAAGGATCTCGCGGAAGGACACCATCTCGCGGCGTTCGTTGGGCAGTTCGATCCCGATGACCGAGCGGCCGGGCACGGTCGACACACGCGCCGACAGGGCCGACATCGAGCGTGCGATGTCATCCGCCAGACCGATCACGCGGCTGGCTTTCAGGCCGGGCGCGGGTTCCAGTTCGTACATGGTGACGACGGGGCCGGGGCGGACCGAGACGATTTCGCCCTTCACACCATAGTCATCCAGCACGGTTTCCAGCATCCGCGCATTTTCTTCCAGCGCCTCGTCCGACAGAACGTGACGCTCGATCGAGGCGGGGTTCGCCAGCAGGTTCAACGGCGGAAGCTCATAGTCCGAATGGGCGTCGTCAAACTTCAGCGCAGGCTGCGCTTCGGCCTTGGCACGGGTCGACGGCTGGGCCGGTTTTTTCGGCGGGTGCTGCACCACCTTCTTGGCAGGTTGGGTAAAGCCCGAGTGCTGGGGCATGTAGACACGTGCCTCGGGTTCTGCCGAAGGAGCCATCAGATCTTCAACGATCATGTCATCGTCTTCAGCCAGTTCGGCCATCGGTGCTTCGACCATCGGCGCGGCATAGGGATCTTCCACCGGCACCGCCATGTCGGGCTCGGCGGGCATCGATGTGTCCAGAATCATCGGGTCCGGGCTGCGGCGGTGACGCGACACGGCGCGCTCTAGCGGCGGCTCGGCGCGCATCGGATTGGCAATCGGCATCTGGCGCGAACGGTTCTTCAGCGCCGAGGCGATCTTCGCCCGGATGCGATCTTCGCCACCCAGTTCTTCCGGGATTTCCCCTTCGAAAACAGCGGGTTCAACCAATTCAGGCTCGGGCTCCACGTTGCGGCGCATCAGGGATGCCAGCAGGCCTTGTTTCTGCGGGGCCGGGGCGGGTTCTTCGTGTACGACGGCTTCGGGTTCGGCATGCAGGGGCGGTTCCGGACGCATAACGCGTGCGGTGCGCAGGGGCGGCGGGGACGGGAACTCTTCCTCGTACAGCTCTTGATACTCGTCCTGCAGCTGCTGTTGTTCTTTGCGGGCGGCGTAGCGATCCTGCATGTGGCGGGCGGTGGCGGCAGCTCCGCTGGCGGCACCTTTCGCACCCTTGCCCAACAGAGACGCAAGCCCGGCATAGGTCATGATGACGCCAACGACCAGGAAATGGCCGATGCGTTTCAGTTCAGCCCGGTCCAGACCGAGGACAAACATGGTCATGGCGATGGCCGCGATTGCGGCGATCACCGACATGGCTTTCAGCCCAGTGCCCGCGCTGACCGGCAGGGCCGACAACATCGCGCCCAGTACGGTGTCACCGAACAGACCGCCCAAACCAAAGGAATGGGTCCAACCGGCGCCCGGCACCAAAGTCGATGCATAGACCGAGCACAGCGCCACGGCGATCGGGGCAAAGATCAGACGCCCCATGGCGCGCTCTTCCCCGAAATGGAAGGTCATGCGCAGCCCCCAGACCACAAGGATCAGCGGCAAGGCCCACGACCCAAGGCCTGCGATGACAGACAGGGGCGACGCGATGAAGGCACCAAACCGGCCCAGTGCGTTTTGCGCAGGCGTATCGGTGGCCGACATCCAGCCCGGATCTTCGGGCGAATAGCTTCCAAGGATCAGCGCAATCACGATGCCAAGGGCGATAAGTCCGATGCCCAAAAGCTCTTTCCCGCGTCGTTCCAACACCGCTTGCGTGGTGCTGTCAAAGATCGGATCTCGTTGTTTCGCCTGATACGCCATACCACCTCGTCCTTACTTATACAGACCGTCGCGGATCTGGATCAGACCACGCGTCATGTCTTCTTTTGGGGCCACCATGGCGACCCGGATGAACCCCTTGCCGGGGTTTTCTTCATTCACATCCCGCGACAGATACGCGCCGGGCAGAACCCGCACGCCGGTCTCGGTCCACATTTTCATTGCGGCCTCTTCGCCATCTTCGACGGGCAGCCACAGGAAAAAGCCAGCTTCCGGGGGCCTGTAGCCCGGAACGCCTGCAAAAATCTCATCCGCAATTGCGTACTTCTCTTGGTACAGCCGGCGGTTTTCGACCACATGTTCTTCGTCGGTCCACGCCCGTTCGGCCACGCGCTGAAGCGGCAAGGGCAAGGGCGCACCGGCATAGGCGCGCAGCTGGCGCACCCGTTTAATGCTTTCCGGCCCACCAGCCACAAAACCCGAACGCAGGCCGGGCAGGTTCGACCGCTTCGACAGCGAGTGGAAGATCGTCACGCGTTCCGGGTCAGCACCGCCTTCGCGGGCAACCTCAAGCGCGCCGGGGGGCGGGGTGTCGCGATAGATTTCGGAGTAACACTCGTCCGCGAAAATCTTGAAATCATACTTCTCGGCCAGCGCGATCAGGTTTGCCCAGTAATCGCGATCCGCCACGGCACCCTGCGGGTTGGTGGGCGAACAGATGAAGGCGACCTCGGTCCGGTTCAGGATCTCGGGCGGCAGCTTCGAATAGTCCGGCAGGAAGTTGTTGTCTGGGGTTGCGGGCAGGAACACGGGTTCCGCGCCGACGGTCACAGCCGCAACGGCGTAGACCTGATAAAACGGGTTCGGGATCAGAACGACGGGCTTTTCGCCACGCGCCGTCTGTTCAGGGCAGAGCGCGATCAACGCGTTGAACAAGCCTTCACGGGTGCCGTTCAGGGCCATGATCTGATCGGTCGGCACATCCACGCCATAGCGTCGATCCAACCAGCCAGAGATCGCATCCAGCAGTTCGGGTGCGCCGTCATTCGGCGGATATTTCCCAAATCCATCAACAGCTTGGGCCAGAATTTCAGGAACCCAGCTTGGGAAAGGGTGCTTTGGTTCGCCAATGGTCATATGCATGACCTCTCCGCCCGGCGCATGAGCGTCGAGAAGGGTCCGCAAACGCGGGAATGCATACTCGGGCAAGCCGGAATACCGCTCGGGAAACGTCATTTGAAACGTCTTTATACTGCCTCAGTTTTCGGGATCATGTCGCCCCGTTACCGATGACGATAGCCTGCAAATCCCGGCGGGTCCAGAATTTCGCCGTAAAAATCGACGCTTGGGCGGGCCGGTTGTGGCTTTTAGGACAACACGGCCTCGCAGGCGGCCCCAAGGCGCAATAGGCGCTCTTCGCCCATCGGCGCGCCCAGCAGCATGATCCCGGTCGAGGGCAAACCCGTCGGCAGGCTTAGCCCGCAGAGGCCCAGCAAGTTCCCGATCCGCGTATTGCGCAGCGCCCAGAGGTTTTCTTCGACGTAGTAGTCATGGTCCGACATCAGGCGATCCACATTGGGCGGCATGATGGCCGAGGTTGGCAGGACCACCGCGTCATAGCCGGCGATTTCGGACAGGAACTCGGCGCGGATCTGATCAAGCCGCTGCCACGCCGCCACAAAATCCGCACCCGAGAAGGACGCGCCCGCCATGAACCGTTCACGGATTTCGCCGAACATCAACTCAGGCTGAGCGTCGATTTCCGTCCGCCATGTGGCGTAGGCTTCGGTGGTGAACAGAACGCCAGACATGGCCAGCGCCTCGTCCACGATGGGCAGGTGCAGACGTTTGACCGTCGCGCCGCCGTCCATGATGCGGCCCAGCGCGCTGTCGAATCCAGCCAGCGGTTCGTCACGGCAGCCCTCGAACCCGTTTTCCAACACCAGAAGGCGAGTGCCGTTCAGGGACGCGCCGCGCAGATCGGCGGGTGTGCCGCCTTCCAGCGTGGCCAGCATCAGGGCGGCATCCTCGACCGTGCGGCACAGGGGGCCGACCGTGTCAAAGCTGGCCACCAACGGCACCACGCCTTTCAGCGACACCCGGCCCGAGGTCGTCTTCAACCCCACCAAATCGTTCCACGCGGACGGGATTCGCACCGACCCGCCCGTGTCCGAGCCGATCCCACACGGCGCCAATCCGAAGGCCACTGAAGTCGCCGCCCCAGACGAGCTGCCACCTGACACTGCGTCGTGGTCGTTCACACAGGGGCTGGTCGCGGTGATGGGGTTCAAGCCAAGGCCCGAGAACGCAAGCTCGCTCATATGCGTTTTGCCAAGGCAGATCATCCCGGCGGCGGTCGCGTTGCGCAGCACCTCGGCGTCAGCGCTGGGTACGCGGTCTTTCAGAAGGGCCGATCCGGCTTCGGTCGCGACACCTGCCGTATCAAACAGGTCCTTCCAGCTGATCGGAACACCATCCAAATGACCCAAACGTTGCCCAACTCGCGCACGTTCGGACGCGTCGCGCGCCTCGGAAATGGCGCGGTCTTCTGTCAGGCGGGCATAAATGCGGTCGCCAAACGGATGGGCTTTGATCGCGTCCAGATAGGTGCGCGTCAGGTCCACCGGGTCAATCTGCCCCGCCGCAATCCCCCGACCCAGATCACCCATGCTCATGGTCAGCCACGCGTCGCTCATCCCAGCCTCCGTTTTTCCCTGTCCGATGGACGGTAACGACAGGACGACGCATGGACAATCCCAAACAGCGGGGGCAGAAAGAGGGTATGACACATGATGCCGATATCCTGATCGTGGGCGGAGGCCTGAACGGCCCGGCCCTTGCGCTGGCCCTTGGGGACACCGGGTTCAAAGTGACCATGATTGATGCGCTGCCGAAGGGCGCACGCGGGGGCGATGACTTTGACGGGCGCGGTTATGCGCTTGCTTTGGCGTCGCAACGGTTGCTCGTCGCGCTTGGCGTCTGGCCCAAGGTGGCCGAACACGCCCAGCCGCTTCTGGACATCCGCATTTCTGACGGTCGTCCCGGCGAAGGCCCCGGCCCGTTTGTGTTGGAGTTCGACCACGCCGAAATTGACGAAGGCCCGATGGGCTATATGGTCGAGGACCGCTTCCTGTCCCGCGCCTTTTTTGACGCGGTCGAGGCGCACCCGAATGTCACGCTGATTGATCAGGACACGGTGGTGGATCAGGTGATCGAACCTGCTTCGGTCACGCTGGAGCTGGCATCCGGCAAGCGTCTGACCGGGAAGATGGTCGTTGGCTGTGACGGGCGTAGGACTGGCACGGGTGAACGCGCGGGCATCAAACGGCATGGGCATGATTACGGGCAGACTTCGCTGGTCTGCGCGATTGATCACGAGCTGCCGCATAACGGCGTGGCGCATCAGTTCTTCATGCCCGCGGGGCCGCTGGCGATCCTGCCGCTTCCGGGCAACCAATGTTCGATCGTATGGACTGAAACCCATGACGAGGCCGCGCGCATTCACGCGCTGGACGACGAAGGGTATCTGGAAGAACTCCGCCCGCGTTTCGGGTCTTTCCTGGGCGAAATCAGCCTGGCCGGTAAGCGCTTCACCTATCCGCTGAACCTGACGGTCGCGAACAGCTTTATCGCGGATCGTCTGGCCTTGGTTGGCGATGCGGCCCACGGGATGCACCCGATTGCGGGGCAAGGGTTGAATGCGGGTCTGAAAGACGTGGCCGCGCTGGCCGAGGTTCTGACACTCGCCCGCCGTCGCGGTGAAGACATTGGCCGTCTGGATGTACTGGAGCGCTATCAACAGTGGCGCCGCTGGGACGTGTCACAGATGGTGATGATGACCGAGGCGACCAACCGCCTGTTCTCGAACGACAATCCGATCCTGCGCGTGGCCCGCGATATCGGGCTGGGCGCGGTGAACGCCATGCCCGGTCTACGCCGCAACTTCATCCGCGAGGCCGCTGGCCTGACCGGAGACCTGCCGCGTCTGCTACAAGGCCGCCAAATCTGATCACCCATTGCTGATCGGCGCCCCCTGCCCTACCGTGCGAAAAACGCCGATGGAGGGGCAGCCGTGAACATTCTTTTCATCATGTATGACCAGCTGCGGTTTGACTACCTCAGCTGCGCCGGTCACCCGACGTTGAAGACCCCCAATTTCGACCGCGTGGCGGCGCGTGGGGTGCGGTTCACCAACTGCTATGTGCAGTCGCCGATCTGTGGCGCCAGCCGGATGAGCACCTATACCGGGCGCTATGCATCCTCGCACGGGGCGCAGTGGAACGGCTTTCCGTTGCGCGTGGGCGAGCACACGATGGGCGATCACTTACGCGAGGCTGGGATGGACTGCTGGCTTTTGGGCAAGACGCATATGAAGGTCGATGCCGAGGGGATGAAACGCCTTGGCATCGCGCCCGACAGCGTCATCGGTGCGCGGCAGGCCGAATGCGGCTTCGACGTTTGGGTGCGTGACGACGGGCTGTGGGCCGAAGGCCCGGACGGGTTCTATGACGAAAAGCACTCGCCCTATAATGCCTATCTGAAATCAAAAGGTTACGAGGCCGAAAACCCGTGGTCTGTGAACGCCAATGCGGGTGTCGAGGATGGCGAGATCGCCAGCGGCTGGATGTTCGACAACGCCGACAAACCCGCCAACATCCGCGAGGAAGACAGCGAAACCGCGTGGCTGACCAGTGAAACCCTGCGCTTCATGGATCAGGCCAAGGGGCCGTGGTGCGCGCATGTCAGCTATATCAAACCGCACTGGCCCTATATCGTGCCCGCGCCCTATCACGACATGTTCGGGCCCGAGGATGTGCCCCCGGCCGTGCGCTCGGACGGTGAACGCCAGAACGCGCAGCCCGTGTTCGACGCCTTCATGCACAACAAGATCGCCGCCGCCTTCCAACAGGACGAGGTCCGCCGCAAGGTGATTCCCGCCTATATGGGTCTGATCAAGCAGTGCGACGATCATCTGGGCCGCATCTTGGATCACTTGGACGCCACCGGGCAGGCGGATGACACGATGATCGTCCTGACCTCGGACCATGGGGATTATCTGGGCGATCACTGGCTGGGCGAGAAGGATCTGTTCCACGAGCCGTCCGTGAAAGTGCCGCTGATCATCGCGAACCCGCGCCCATCGGCGGACACGACGCGCGGCACAACCTGCGACGCGCTGGTCGAGGCGATCGACCTTGCCCCCACCTTTGTCGAAGTGGCGGGCGGAGACGTGGCCGATCACATCCTTGAAGGTCGCAGCCTGATGCCGTGGTTGCGGGGCGAGACGCCGGTGTGGCGCGACTTCGCGATCAGCGAATACGACTATTCGTCCACGCCCGCCTGCGAAAAGCTGGGCGTCAGCCCCCGTGACGCGCGGCTGTTTATGGTCTTTGACGGGCGCTACAAACTGATGCATGCCGAAGGCGGCTTGCGCCCGATGCTGTTTGATCTGGAGACCGACCCGGACGAGCTGAACGATCTGGCGCGTGGGAACGCGCACCAGGACCAGATCGCGCGGCTGTACGAGATGCTGGGCCAATGGGGCCGCCGGATGAGCCAGCGCGTCACCAAGTCTGACGCCCAGATCGAGGCAGGACGCGGCCGGTCGATGCGCCGTGGCATCCTGCCCTTTCTGAAAGACGGCTCCGAGGTGCCCGACGCGCTGACCGCCGCTTATCGCGGCCCTGCCCCAGACAACCATGTGCAGGACGACGAGGCGTGATCCGGGCGCATCTGGCCACCTTTCCGAAACGACAACACCTGCTGCTGGACGCCGTGAAAAGCATCGCGCCGCAGGTGGACAAGGTCTTTGTCTGCCTGAACGAATACACCGCACCTCCACCCGGCTTGGACGCGATCCCGAACCTTGAATACTTGATCCCCGACGCGGACCTGAAAGACGCGGGTAAATTCGCCTTTCCGGTGGCGGCGGATGACATCGTCTTCACCGTTGATGACGACATCATCTATGCCGACGACTATGTCGCGCGGACGCTGGCCTTCACCGACCGGCTGGATCTTGCGACGAACACAATCGGCTATCAGGCACATGCCTTTGTTTTCAAGAAACAGGAAGACCGCCTTGGCTGGCGCAATTTTGCGTTCGGAAAGAAGTGCCCTCAGATCTTCAAGGTTGACCTTCTGGGCACCGGGACCGCGTGTTTTCTGGGCAAGAACTGCCCGACATTGACCGAGGTTCACCCCTGCGCCGGGTTTGTCGATCTGCGGTTCTCGCGGCTTCAGACCAAGGCAGGCGTGACCATGTGGGCGCTACCCCGGGACGAGGGATACTTGACCAACAACCTCCCAGACGCGCTGTGGGAAACCTCGCTGTTCAACACGGTGAACCTGCAGCGGCCCGAGAACATGAAGCACGAGGTGCGCCAGCTTTTGCAGGAACGCACGCCGCATTCCGGCGTGAAGCTTGAGAAGGTTCTGAGAGAGCGCAACGCATAAAAAAACCGGCCAGACGACGCGCGCCCGGCCGGTTTCTTTAATGCATAGTCTTAGTAAGCCATACGGAAGTATTCGGCTTCGTAGATGTTGGTCATCCCGGTGCCGCAGAAGGCCATAAGCCCGTTCGAGGTCCCATCAATTGTTCCCCCAGCGATCAGGGACGCACCTTGGATACCGTCCGCATTCGCCGTGAAATCAATATTGCCGGCCGCAATCATCTGGCTGCCATAAATGTTGATCTTCGACGTCAACGAGATGCCGCCCAATGTCAGCAGAACAGACCCTCCGCCATCAGCACAATTGTCATTCTTCCCAAGCGTGATGCTTGAGGGCGAGGTGATGGATTTGACGTCGGTATGGGTGGTTGCAATGACCGAATTGGTGATCTTCAGCGCTTGACCGAACTTAATCGTACAGCTGGTTACGATCACAACGCTGTCGATGGCCGTCGGCTCGTCAATCGTCAGGACGCCGTTCTTACCACAGCCAACAACATGAACGCGATCCTTGGTCAGATCCGACATCATAAGTTTGTCGTTGTTCTTGAGGGTGATGTATTTCACGGCATCCAACGGATCAATGTAATCCGGCAGGTATTCGGGATCGCGGTCCTTCAGCCCCTGAATCATGAAGGGCAGCTTGTTGATGATGCGCAGGCGGTAATAGCCTTCACGCAGAGCCGCTTGCAGACCCTCGTTGCTTTCCCACCCCGACCGTGGCAAATCGATATCTTCCATGTCCGGCATGGACACGACGGTGCCGGTCTCGAACGAGTTGTTGCTGTTCACAGACACATAATCGTTCGAGTGGATGCAGAAGCCGTTCTTATAGGCGTTGTTCGACTGCACATCGATACGCTCGTCAGAAACGAAGCCTTCGCGGAAACAAGTGGGGGGCGGAAGGTGGTGAACACCGACTGGACGGTCATGTCATAGTTCACATAGCCCAATACGCGCAGAACAAAGGTCGACACCGGGTTCGACTTCGAATTCAGACGCGTCGAATAGACATGGACAGCCGATCTAGAATTGGCGCTGGGGGTGAACTTCTCGGACACGGGGTCCCATTTACCGAAAGTGATGTCTTTGGCTTCAATGACATTGCCGTAGGTCGCTTTCGGCATGCTTGCTTGAACCAGCGCCAGCGCTTGTGTTTTCGCCTTGGCGGGATCGGTTTCATAATCACGGCGATACAGCGCGGCATGCGCCGTCATGTCAGCCGAGATTTGCAGCTGCGTGCGCGCCGTCATCAGGTTGTGCATGTCGATCGCCAGACCTCCGACCACAACGATCGCTGCGAAAAGGAACAAGCCGAAGATCGTGATGGCTCCGTTTTCATCTTTTCTGAAGTGCCGGATACGGCGGAAGGCAGATAAGGTATGGGTCATGGCGGTCACCTTAATACTCTACAAAATGTTGCGACTGGGCAGAGACCGAGAAGCCGGTAAGAATGTTGAACTTTCCATTGAAGATCAGATCCGACACCGGAATTGACGCCGTTGTGGTGATCACCCCGGTCGACGAATTGATGGTGGTCTTTACCGTCCCATTGCTCGAAAAGCCCGAGATCCGGTCTTTGATATAGGTCTGCGTTGCGGCCTCAGCCGCCGCTTTTTCGAGCCCACCTCCGATGCGCCCAACCGACAAAGCGCGGTTCGCATCTTGCACCACGCGCATCATGATCGACTGCTTGTAGAACACGAAGGACGCATTGATGATCAGGACGAAAATCATGAACAGCGCCGGCAACCACAAAACCGTTTCCACGGTCGCCGTTCCATCTTCATTCATAATTTTCTGTTTGGTCCGCTTATTCATTTCACCTGCTCATGATAAGAAAACTCGACACGCTATAAACCTTAACGGGCAACTTTGCCGCTAAGAAGGAAAAAAGAGCCAAGATTGTGTGCAAATTGTGGCGATTGCGCCAATCACCTATACTTTTGTTCAGGTTATGATGTCGCACCCGCCTTATTGGTAAAAATCAAGCGCTTACACGTGCCACATTTTGGCCTCTCACATCCACCGATGCGAATCGACCCAAAAGCTTGATCCGGATAGGAACGGCGACTGTGATCAGAAGGGGTCGCCAGGCAAGGGTCATCCGCAACGGACGTCACGTTAATATTTTGCCTACGGATCGCGGCGGCTCTGCGCGGTGTCTACGCACAAGCCGGCAAGCGGTTTCGGCGGAGTTCCCGACTGCCGTGACAGCTGCCCCGGCATGCCCCATTGCGCCCGCGCGCATCGAAATTCTTGAGCTTCTTCAACAGGATTAGCTGGTGGCGGGGCAAGGTCAGGCCGACCCTTTTAGATCTAAAAGGATGGACCCTTAACGCCCCTCCAAGACCCGCCCCGAAATCATGCCCATCGTTTGGCTGTCACGCCAATCTGGAACGCCCAGAATGCGGCCCTGTCGACCTTACCCCAAGCGCCAACTGTTGACTGCAAAGGCATTCGCGGCCCAATCTTAAGTAGATTTCTGTCTCTATTGTTCCACGTTTCGTCCGTTCTTTTTTGGGGGAGTGCTTTTATGTCCATCAAGTTTGAAGCTGTATTTTTGGCCGATGCAAAACCGCTGCAAGGCAACTTTCGCATCGACATCGCCGCACCAACAAGACCCGACCAAATCGCCTACAGTACGCGCCTGAATGATCGCGGGGTCGCGTTCGTGTCCTTCGAACGCCCGCCCATGATGCGCAAACTGATTGTCATTCTGGTCAACGAGAACACCAAGAAGGAAGTCTTCCGAAGCGACTCGATCGCGCTCAACACCTTGGGGGGCGAACTTGTATTCGATGTGAAGCCCGGCGATGTCACGCCGGGGGCGACGGACACTGTCGCGCTCAAATTCCGACTCTCTCTGCTGACAGCCAAAAGCAAACCCCTTGGCGACGTTCAGGTTGCGCTTCTGGAAGACGGCGACCCCAAGCGGGTCCTTCTTCTGGACGAGACAGATAGCAAAGGCCGGCTGAACGTTGATCTTCAGATCGCCAGCGCCATCAAGACCATCGCGGTCGCGGTCAGCCGCAAGGGGTTCAACAGGCCCGAGTTCATCAGCGAACCAAGAAAAGTCAGCAGCATATCTTCCGCTTGGGCGGTCGAGGTCGACACGATCGCGCCAGAGCCGTCGGACAATCAGGACAATGACCGCCCCACCGCTGGCCCGATCTTTCCCGGCAGTGCCCAACCAAAGCCCCAGATGCCAGAGCCTGTTCTGGATGAAACCGGCAAACCCGTGAAAGGCGTCAAACTCAAAAGACCACACCCGAAAGATCGGATTGCTGGCCGGTTGAACAAGAAGCTCGAGCTTCAGGACGCAATGCGCAAAGCCGCCGGAGAGGAAATCAAGCGCCGAAAAGAGATACGCCGACGTGGCAAAAGCCACGCGGGCAAGGTGCTTGGGCAAAAGCCGATGGGGAAACTTGCCGGGCCCGGGAAGTTTGTCCCACAAGGACATACCGGACGCCCCGAGCAAAACGATCAGATCAAAGTGTTCGAACAAGATCTGGGGAAGAAGGCCGGGACGGTGTCACGTATCCCTCTTCCAGATCATCTGGTTCGGGATCTGGGTCTGCGACCCGGTGGGCGCGTGCCCGAAGGCCTGTTGGGCGACCTGCTAGGAGAGGCACGGCCAAACGGCACCGTGTCTCCGGATTTTTCCACCACGCCTTGGCAGCAAATTCTGCGCGACTGCGCGTCAAAGTATAAAGTTCAGGATCCGGCCAATCCTGCGCCAGATGACGAAGATGACAGTTCCGACGACACATCTGACCTGACCGAGGACACTTCCACCGAAACGGTCACGATTCAGGAACGCATTGATCGCATCCTGAACGCCGCACTGGGCGGCATCGACGGTCGGCCAACATCCGAAGACATCACGCAAAGCCTTGAGATCGAGCTTCCCAAGGGTCCTGCGGATGTGGATGCCTATTACGACTTTCACACCATCAACGTGGCCTGGGCCGAGATCTGGTCCGCCGTCGCGGATGACGATCTGAAAGATCGCATGGCCGAGCTGTATGATGTGATTGTCGAAGTGGTCCCCCCAGAAGACATCGAGGCCGACCTAAGTGAAATCGACGAGCTTCATGACATGCTGGACACGTTGGCGGACAGTGTGGCGGCCGCCTCGTCCACGCTGTCTGGGACAGTAAACGCGGCGCCCGAACACATTCGGTCATGGGTGCCAAGCGTGGCGGAATACTGGGAGCATTTGACCGAAACCGAGAAAGAGTATGTCGAGCTTCAGTACGATATCTGGGTCTTCCTTGGTGACCCGAATGTGCTCCTTGAGCATCCGTTCGACTATCTGGATGGCAAGAATGTGGGTGAATTCCAAAACCAGCCCCATGGCTGGGTTGATCATGTCATGGTTCCCTACGCCTTCGCGACAAGACCCAGCTACCCCGGTCGCGCTGAAAGCTTCGTCAATCTGGATCGGGCCAAGGAAAACGCCGAAAAACCGCTCGACACCTATAGCTCTGCGGCGGCATCCAGACTGGGCCGTGCCGAACGGCTGATCGGCGAGCTGAAATCGCAGATTGTCGCGCCATATCAGTTCGATGTGTTTGCGCCGGGGGCTTATAACTTCGGGTATATGACCACGTGGCGTCAAAGATGGCGCCCCCTGAATTATCAGGTGGGGGATCTGGCAGGCTCTATCCCGCTCGCTCCGAACGAAAAGCGATCCTACACCATCACGCGGTCGTCAAAGTCCACATCGTCGACCAGCCGTTCACGTAACCGCGTGATCAAAAGCATGGACGAAGTGAACGCCAATCGACGGGCGGAAGCCCAGATCGTGGGCAACGTTCAGCGCAACATGTCCGCTGGCGGCCAAGCGAACTATGGCGCGAATGCCGGGGTATCGACCGGGGTTGCCAGCATGGGATATAACTTCGGTGCATCGACGAATTTCAGCGCGGGTCAGACGTCGAATTCGGAACGCACCAAGAAAGCCATTCGCGATATCACGACCAAAGTCGTTCAAGAGTATCGCGACGAAAACAAGGTCACGGTCAGCGCCGAGACCTCTTATGAAACCAGCTATACCGAAAGCCGAGAGCTTTCGAATCCCAACAACGAAATCACGGTCACCTACCTGTTTTACGAACTGCAGCGCAGGTTCGAAGTGACCGAGAGGCTGCACGATCTGCAACCCGTGATCTTGCTGGCCTACGACATGCCTGCGCCGTCCGAAATCACGGAAGCGTGGCTGCTCAAGCATGATTGGATCATCGAAGAGGTGCTGCTGGACGACAGCTTTGCCAATGCGTTGGTTTATCTGCGCCAGACGTTCTCGGGTGACGAGGTTGCCGTCGAAATTCTTGAACAGCAATGGAAAACGCAGCTTGCCGTGGTTGCCGACCTCAGACGCCAAGGTGCCGCCCACCAACGTCTGCGCGACGCGGCGCGGCAAGCGGTCACTGATGCCGTCACCATCGTGGGGCATGCCGAAGCGGGCGAAGCGTTCCACCAAGGCGGCATTGGTCGCAGCTTGGGCGAGCGGCTCTATTCCGCCGAGTCCGAAATGGCCGACGCCATGGCCGAGAACGCCCGATCCTCGCTGGAATGGGCCGAACAGGATTTGAACCGCATTGAATCCGCGGCGCGCGAAGCGATGACCGCGCTGGAAAATGCGACACGCGTCTATGTCGAGGCCGTCGAAAAGCGTCTTAACCGTCGAACCCAGATTGATCGCCTGATCCTGCACGTCAAAGACAACATCCTTCACTACATGCAGGCCATCTGGGCGCGGGAACATGTGGATCAAAGGTACCTGCGGTTTTACGACGACGAAATTCAGTGGCCCGGCCAAGCTGCGGGCACGGTCGTCGACACGCAAACTGTGGCCCGGCCCAATCCGCTTGCCACCGTGGCATGGCCCCCGATGGTGCCCGTTCCCGACATCCCGGACGAGCTGTACATCGATATCGAGGTCCCGCGATTCCGGCAAACTCGGAAGCTCTACGAAGTGACCGATCTGGGCAACTTGCTTGGGTTCCGCGGGAACCTCGGTGTCTTCCCGCTGACCGAACACAACGCGTTGTCGACCTTCATGGCGCAAGAGTTCATGGACGTGCAATTTGGGCTGCGCGACCCGTCGCCCCTGTCCTTCTTGCCCACGGCAACCGAAGCCATCGAGATCGCGGAATGCAGCTGGAAGAACAAAGAGCTGACCGAGACCGGGCGCAAACGCATCGCGGAATGGCTGATGGACACTCTGGCAGCGGCCCATAAGATCAGTCGTGAGGTGACCGTGCCCACTGGCGAGTTGTTCATCGAAGCCCTGCCCGGCGCGCATCCGCTTCTGGAAGATTTCAAGCTGAAACACCGTGCATTTGATGCCGCTTTGGCCGCGACGAATGTGCGCGCCTCGCAGCTTGATCTGATCCGCCGCGCCATGAAGCTGATGGAAGATGACACAGGCGATCCGGATATCGACCGCGTGGTTCAGGTTCAGGGTGCGTCCCAGATCGGTATCAATATCGAAGACCCAAGCTGATGGCCGACAAGTGCTACGCCTCGACCCATCCGATCGACCCGCAAGAGCAAGGCTTGCCCGTCGGGGCGCAGGATGCCGGAGAGCAAGGTTGGATCGAATGGTGCTATAACCTCTATAACAACTCGGACAACATGGTGTTTGGCGTGCTGTCCGGCTTGGTCTTCGGCGCCCCGATCGTGAAGGACGGGAAGGTTGTTGGCTATACGCCCTCGGTCCTGCCGGAAGGGCTTGAAAGCGCAACGACCCGCACGAAGAACTGGGCGCGTTGCCTTGTCCCGCCCGGCGTGTCCTACCACCCCCTGATCTTTGCCTATGCGCTTTGGCGCGGGCTGAAGAAATCGGTGACCGATATTTATGATCTGGCCAAGGATCTGCTGTACGAAGGGCAGATTTACGGGATGATCAAGGACGGCATGAACGCCATCGCGGCCTCTGACACCGGGGCCTACAAGCTTGGCCAAGTCGTGGGCGGCGGTCTGGTTGGTAACTTCTTTGGCAAGATGGACGGCACCTTTGCCGAAGCCGTGGATGCGATCGGAGAGTTCATCGGAAGCATTCTGCTCGACATCATCTTGGGCCTGATTACATGGGGCGGCGGCACCCTGATCAAAGGCGGGCTGAGCGTTGCCAGCAAAGGAGTCTTGGCCTTCGGACGGGTAAGTGCCGAAACGGTCGAGACCGCAACGAAGCTGGCGCAACGGGGGCTGCGCACGCTTGACGACCAAGCCAGCAATTTCATTGACGCGATGCAACTTGTCGACACTCCTGCGCTCAGCACCGCTGGTGGATTTGGATCCCCCGGCCGGGTTCCGACGGGCTTTAATCCAAGACGGAACTTCATGTTTTCCGAGATGGCGGATGACGCATCAAAGGGCGTGGGTCAGGCCGCACGGTCGGGCACGGGATCGTCGCCAAGCCCCCGTCAGGCGCCAGACCTGACGCCGGCAGGGAGCACGTCGCCCCCTGTGCAGCCCCTGTCCCCCAAAGCCGCCGCGCCGGGTGCCGCCGCTGGACGGGCGTCAAAGCTGATAAGCTCGGCTGAACTTGCCAATCGGCAGGCGCAGGAAACCATGCGACTGGCACGGCACGGCGAAATCTTCATCGCCCCGATCGTCCGGCAGGCCGGCGACGGGTTTTTCTCGGTTCCGCCGACCATCGGTGGCTTCCTGTCGCATATTCGCGGCGGACGTGTTCTGGGGCGCGGCTATGACGATCTTATCGGCTTTCTGCGCTTCCAGAGCCAGTCTGCAAATGCCGGGGGCGTGCGCTATATGGATGCCGCCGTGCATAGCATGGATGCCAACCTTACAAAGTTTGAAATTCCCGGAAGCGCGCAGGCAATCAATCGCCACGAGCGCTTTATCAGAACGCACTCGCAAGCCATCTTTCAGCCCAAACCCGCAGGTATCAGACGGGAGCACTACCCGAACTACAACAGGCCACGCGGCGCTGAACGGCCGAATTTTCTTTGGGACAGTCCGTGGGAAGGGCTTTCGCGGGATTGGTACAACCACATTCTGCCAATTCTGAAAGCCGAGCTTCACGACCGCCCGGATCTGGTGCGTTTGATCTCGCAGAAATGGGATGCACTGCACGCCTTCGGTCCGGGCGCGGGCGACGAGATTGCGCTTGGGATGGGCTTTGGCTCTGATTTCATCAACCGGAAAGTACAGGCGGGAAGCTTCCGAAAATCGCAGCTTGGGATTGAAAGCGCGCGGGATGCGCGACGTGGCTCTGAACTTGCATCCGCGCTCGAGGTTGTCGGAACGCGCGAGCGCGAGCTTTTCGGATTAGAGGGGTATATCAATGCGTTGGGGCATGCGCTGGTCGGGGTCGAACGGGCCGGGACCGGGCGTTTCCCCGAAGGCTCCAAGCTGCTGATCAACACATTTACCGAGTCCTGGGGGGACGAGCTTTTGCACACCCCGATGTTTCAGATCGCCGCCGAGCAAGGCAGCCGCCTGAAGCCACAGCATTTCGTGCGCCAAGTCGAATATCACGTCCAGATCGTCGTCCCGCGCGATGGGCAATTCATCCCGGTTCATGGGACACGCATCGAAATGATGATCGAAATGGCACCGCCGCCATTTTTCGACAGGGCGATCGTCTCGGTTGGCAAGGCACCGGAAGGCGCGCTGTCGGAACTCGACTTCGTTTCAACGCTCACCCCGTTCGACTAGGTCGACGCCGGGGCGGGCGACTCTGCGCGCGGTGTCACACCTCGAAATCTGAATGCCGCTCGGCGATGGCGGGCCGTGGAATGCCGGCAGCCGTCGACAGAGGGAACCATTTTCTGAACCGGTTGCAGATGGCCGATTCCCCGATCAGCACAATGCGTTCATCCGCAAGCGCCTGAGACAGGGGGACATCGCCCATCCAGACCCCCATCATGTCGCGCAATGACGCGGTCACGAACGCATCTATGTCTTTCCCCGGATCCTGATAACACAGGTCCACCTCTCCGTGCGCGCAGACCAGCCACCACTTTCCGAATTCTTCAAGGCCCGGGAACTGGAAACATAGGACGGTTTCGCCGTCCGGCAGCTCGTCCAGCTTCAAGTTGCGCTGGATGTCGAACATCAGAAACGTCACATCCAGATCGTCATCATCCATCTCGTCCCGCGCCCAGCGCATGCCCCACACAACCAGCGCTTCGACCACCGCAGACAGCTCTTTCCCGGCGGGGGTCAACCGGTATTCATGCCCACGCTGCCCACTCAGGCGCCGCTTCACGATCACGCCGTTCTCCTCAAGCTCTTTTAGCCGCGTGTTCAAAACGGTCGGGGATATGCGGGGAAGCCCTTTTTGCAACGTGGAAAACCGGCAGCTGCCCAAAAGCAGCTCTCGTACGATCAATAATGTCCAAGGGTTTCCCAGAATCTCTGCCGACTTTGCCACGGGACAGAACTGGCCATAGCTACGCATGGTGGAACCTCCTGCTGTCAGGATAGTGCTGCGCAGGCTAACTACGCAATACGTAGTCGTTTGCTACGTCAGGCGCAGTATGTCCCATCTGCCCGCGTGGATATTCCTTCTTCATCGCCGGACAACACCGGCAACAGAAGGAGGAAACCATGTACAACTTCGTAAAAAACGTGCTGCAGATCTTCGGCGTCGTCTATCTGCGGTTTCGCATCGTTCCACGGATCTGGAATGTCTGGCTGGTCGGCGTCAATCTGGGCTGTCTGTATTTCATCACGCATATCGAGGCACAGGTTCTGCTAGCCGTAACCGGCGTTGCCGTTACCGGGCAGGCCCTGATCTACGACCGGATTGGCTTTACGCGGATCCTTGGGATCGTCCACCTGATGTGGATCCCGATGTTCGTCTGGATGGCGACCCGTCTTGAGACAATCCAAGCCGATCCGCAGCTGGCAAGCTGGATTGCCGTGCTGTTCGTGACGAACCTTGTGTCGCTTGTCGTCGATACCACGGACGTCCTTCGTTACCTGCGCGGCGACCGCGCCCCCCATTACAGCTGGGCCCGTCCCTCGGCTGCCTGATGATCCCCCGGGTCGCGCGGACCGTGCGACCCGGCTTTCCAAGGAGAGCTTCCATGACCAAGATTGATCCCACCATCCCCTTTGTGGTGCCAGTCTCACCGATTGTTGAATTCTGGAACGACGTTCTGGCCCCGAAGGTCCTAACTTATCGCCACATTCTGGAAGGCGGCCTGTCGCATCACAGCGCCCAAGTCTTCCCGCGCCTTGAAATCCAGAACGGCGCGCGCGTTCTGGATGTTGGCTGCGGCTTTGGCGACACCACGCTAGAACTGGCGCGGAAGGTCGGCCCGATGGGCCACGTGACCGGGGTCGATTGCTGCCCGGATTTCGTCGATATTGCCCAAACTGAACTGCGAAGCTCGGGGCTTAGGAACGTCGAGTTTCACGTTGCAGACGCCGAGACCAACCTGCCCGAACAGCAATATGACAGCGTTTTCGCGCGTTTCGGCACCATGTTCTTCGTGAACCCTGTGTCCGGCCTGCGCACCATGCGAAAAGCGCTTCGCCCCGGTGGGCGGCTGACCCATATTGTCTGGCGACAGCGCGCGGAAAACCCATGGCTGGCGGCTGCCCGGTCTGTTCTTCTAGAGCACTTGCCGCAGCCGGACGCCAACGCGCCCAGCTGCGGCCCCGGCCCCTTTTCGATGGCAGACCCCACGCTTGTGCGCAATCAAATGGAGGCGGCAGGGTTCACCGACATCTCGTTTGAGAAGATTGACGCACAGGTCCTGGTCGGGCGAACAATTGACGATGCGATCGCGTTTCAACTGGCCCTCGGCCCTGCAGGCGAGGTGTTCCGTACAGCGGGCGACTTGGCCGAACGCAAGCGGTCCGCCATCGAAACGGATCTGCGTGCGGTGTTTTCCTCGGCGCATCACGATGCAGACGGCATCTGGATGAACAGCGCATCATGGATGATCTCGGCGACTGCGCCGTAGCAGTGAAAGGACATAAGATGGGAAAGGCTTCCGATGAAACTGTGGATGCACGGGCGGTCACCGCGCCCTTTACGGGCGGATGTGCCTGCGGTCATGTACGCTATCACATGCGCTCTAAACCTTTGATCGTGCATGGGTGCCACTGCACGTTATGCCAGACGCAGACCGGCGCAGCCTATGCGATCAATGCCTTGATCGAAGAAAACAGGGTAGAGCTTCTATCCGGTGCAGTGCGTGAGCACCACCTGCGAACACCCAGCGGGGCCGGGCAAACGATCTCGCGCTGTCCCGAATGCGGTGTTGCCGTCTGGAGCAAGTATCACGCCCTACCGAAGGTCGGGAACCACGTACTTTTCATCCGCGCCGGCACACTGGATGACCCGAGCCTGATGCCGCCCGACGTACACATCTATACAACATCAAAACAGGCGCATGTCCTTCTGTCCGACCAGTTGCCGCAGTTCGACAGGTTCTATGATCGGGCAAAAACCTGGTCGCCAGAAAGCACCGCACGCTATGCAGAGATCATCGTTTCTAGAACTGGTGACACCGCACAGTGATACTCTTTCTGAAAAAGATCCAGAATCTGACCCGTGCGGATGACAGAATTGCCTGCATTCCGTTGACGTGCTGATTCACTCGGATGTTCGTAAAACCGCCATGCGCAAAACTTGCTGCGAAAGCGCGAACCCTGAGTTCTTGTTCATTCGAAACGGACTTTGTTCGGATGGGCAATCACGCAAACGACCGCAAGCACAGAGATAACACCCTGTTTTCGATGCGTTTCATCAAGAATGTAGGGGGAAATTTGGTGCCCAGAAGAGGACTCGAACCTCCACGTCCATACGGACACTAGCACCTGAAGCTAGCGCGTCTACCAATTCCGCCATCTGGGCACGGGTTGGTGAGGGGGGATTTAGTGTGACCGGTGGGGAGTGTCAACAGCATTTCGTCGCTTTTCTGAGATTCCGTTTGCGCCTTGCCGAAACGCGCTTTGAAAGCTATTCAAAAGCCAAGGAATTCAAGGAGAGCTTCCATGTCCAAGCTGGTTACGATTTATGGCGGTTCGGGTTTTGTCGGGCGCTATATCGCCCGCCGCATGGCCAAGCAGGGGTGGCGCGTCCGCGTTGCCGTGCGCCGTCCGAACGAAGCGCTGTTCGTAAAACCCTATGGTGCCGTCGGTCAGGTCGAGCCGATCCTGTGCAACATCCGCGATGACAACTCGGTCCGTGCGGCACTGCAAGGTGCCGATGCGGTTGTGAACTGCGTGGGTGTCCTGAACTCGATCGGGAAGAACAGCTTTGACGCGGTCCACCATGACGGCGCAGGCCGCGTAGCCCGCATCGCGACCGAAGAAGGCGTGGGCCAGTTGGTTCAGCTGTCGGCCATCGGCGCGGACGCGCAAAGCGATAGCGAATACGCCCGCACCAAGGCGCAAGGCGAAGCAGACGTTCAGGCCGCCTTCCCCGGCGCCGTGATCCTGCGCCCCTCGGTCATTTTTGGAACCGACGACCAGTTCTTCAACCGTTTCGCCAACATGACCCGCTTCGGTCCGATCCTGCCGATCACTGGCGGCAACACCAAGTTCCAGCCGGTGCACGTGGATGACGTGGCCAAGGCCGCCGAGATGGCCGTTCTGGGTCAGGTCGAGGCCGGCATCTATGAACTGGGTGGCCCCGACGTGGAAACCCTGCGCGAGTCGATTGACCGCATGCTGAACGTGACTCAGCGCCGCCGTCTGGTTCTGAACCTGCCCTTCGGCATCGCCCGCATTCAGGCTGGCATCTTTGACATGATCCAGTGGATCTCGGGCGGGCTGATTGCTGCGCCGCTGACCCGCGATCAGGTCACCAATCTGGGCTACGACAACGTGGTTGCCGAAGACGCCAAGGGCTTTGCCGATCTGGGCATCAAACCACGTGCGATGGCTGCAATCCTGCCAGACTATCTGTGGCGCTTCCGCGCTGGCGGTCAGTACGCCGCGATCCAGAACTCGGCCAAGAACCTGCGCACCGACGGCTAAGCCGACGGATCATCAGTTAGAAAAGGGCGCGGTCTTCCGCGCCTTTTTTCGTTTACAGGTAAGCGATGCCCAGCAACACCACGCCCAGCGCGATGCGGTAGATGACATAAGGTGTAAAGCTGACCGATCGCAACAGCCGCATCATCAGGCTGAGCGCCAGAAGCGCCGCGACGAAAGAAAACACCGCCGCGATGGCGCCATCGCGTGCTACCTGCGCATCTGCCGTGGCGGCGACCTCGGCCCCCAGCAACACGCCCGAAGCGATGATCGTTGGGATCGACATCAGCATCGCCAGCTTCGCCCCATCCGACCGCTCGTACCCCAACGCCCGCGCGCCCGAGATTGTGGCCCCGGACCGCGACGTGCCGGGGATCAGCGCCAGCGCCTGCCACAGGCCCATGATCACCGCATCCCGCAAGCTCCAATCGTCGGCGCGTTTCTGCACGCTGCCCTTCTGATCAACCCAGTACAGCACCAGACCAAACAGGATCATCGTCCAGGCAATCACCTTGATCGAGCGCATCTGGTCGCTCAGCCCAGTCACTTTAAAGACAAGCCCAAGGATCACGGCGGGAATGGTCGCAATCAGCAACAGGAACGCGAGCTTCGCACCCGGCGTGTCGATCCGCCCTGTCAGCATCCGTGGAATGCCCGCCAAACCGATCCGCACATCGCGCCAGAAATACAGCATCACCGCACCCAACGTGCCCACATGCACTGCCACATCAATCGCTAGACCCTGATCCGGTAGCCCAGTCAGATGGGGCACCAGAACGAGGTGACCCGAGGATGAAACCGGCAAAAACTCGGTGATTCCCTGTATGATGGCGACCAGAAGAATGTGGGCAAGCGACATGCGCGGATCCTTGAAAAACAGCTGTTGCGCAAGCTAAAGCAGCGGTCTGGAAAGGGAAGAGGCTTTATAGGTATGCTGTACTGACCTATTTTTCGGCATTGCGGCGAAGATTTCTTGCAATTCGCTCCACATTTTCGCATTTAGGTAAGCATTATTGACTTTTCATTTCTGACGAGTCCCCTTACAAGCCAAACTCCAAGCCAAGAGTCTGCCCGAAAACGGGCCAGCCGAGGGAGAGCCAGGATGGCAAAGCAGCCTATGTTGAAATTCGTGTCGGTCGATCGGGACATGCCCGAAAAACGCACCGCCGAAACCCGTAAAGAAGACTTCAACGAGATCTACGCCGAATTCGCCGCGCAGAAGGCCGAAGAACAGGCCAGCCGCTGCAGCCAGTGCGGTGTGCCTTATTGTCAGTCGCATTGCCCGCTGCACAACAACATCCCTGATTGGCTGCGCATGACTGCAACCGGCCGGTTGAAAGAGGCTTACGCCCTCAGCCAGTCCACCAACACCTTCCCGGAAATCTGCGGCCGCATCTGTCCGCAGGACCGTCTGTGTGAAGGCAACTGCGTGATCGAACAGTCGGGCCACGGCACCGTCACCATCGGCGCGGTCGAGAAATACATCACCGAC
Organism: Aliiroseovarius marinus; assembly: GCF_004360145.1. Classification (GTDB taxonomy): domain Bacteria; phylum Pseudomonadota; class Alphaproteobacteria; order Rhodobacterales; family Rhodobacteraceae; genus Aliiroseovarius; species Aliiroseovarius marinus. The sequence goes on from NZ_ML178712.1 coordinate 396,290, forward strand.
ACGGCGTGGGAAAACGGCTGGGTCGAAGACATCACGCCGGTTGCCGATCGCTCGGAAAAAGTGGCCATCATCGGCGCTGGCCCCGGTGGTCTGGCTGCCGCTGACGTTCTTGTGCGCGCGGGCGTCAAGGTTACCGTCTATGACCGTCACGACCGCGCAGGTGGTCTGCTGACCTACGGCATCCCCGGCTTCAAGCTGGAGAAAGACGTGGTGATGCGCCGCGTGAAGCTGCTGGAAGACGCAGGCGTCACCTTCGTACTGAACTGCAATGTCGGCGAAGACATCACTTTCCAAGACATCCGCGCCCAGAACGATGCCGTTCTGCTGGCCACCGGCGTCTATAAAGGCCGTGACCTGTCGGGGCCGGGTGCTGGCGCTGACGGCATCGTTCCGGCGTTGGACTATCTGACCTGCTCGAACAAGCTGAGCTTTGGCGACACCGTGCCGGAATTCGAAAGCGGCGCGCTGAACGCGGAAGGCAAGAACGTCGTCGTCATCGGCGGTGGTGACACCGCGATGGACTGTGTCCGTACCGCAATCCGTCAGGGCGCCAAGTCGGTGAAATGTCTGTACCGCCGCGACCGCGCCAACATGCCCGGCTCGCAGCGTGAAACGCAGAACGCCGAGGAAGAAGGCGTGGAATTCGTCTGGTTGTCGGCTCCGAAAGGCTTTACCGGCGATCCCGTGAATGGCGTGATCGTGCAGAAGATGCGCCTTGGCGCACCGGATGCCTCGGGCCGTCGCAGCCCGGAAGTGATCGAGGGCTCGGATTACACCGAAGACGCCGATCTGGTCATCAAGGCACTGGGTTTCGAGCCCGAAGACCTGCCGACCCTCTGGGGCGAACAGGATCTGCCCGTGACCCGCTGGGGCACCGTGAAAGCCGCCTTTGGCACCCACAAGACCGACCTGGACGGTGTTTGGGCCGTCGGTGACATCGTGCGCGGTGCATCGCTAGTGGTCTGGGCCATCCGTGACGGTCGCGAAGCAGGCGCCAACATTCTGGACAGCCTGAACGCAACCGCCGCAGTCGCTGCCGAGTAATCACATTCAAGGGCCAGCCGGGCCACTCCCAAATTCGGGCCGCCCGCGCCCATCCGCAAGGAGAACCGAAATGACGAAATATGATGAAAACTGGGTCCGCCGCGAGGAAGCCAAGCGCGCCTTTATGAACGAACACAGCCTCTATCGCGAAGAAGAAGAGCATAGCTCGTGCGGTGTGGGTCTTGTGGTTGCGGTCGACGGCAAACCGTCGCGCAAGGTGGTCGAAGCCGGTATCGACGCGCTGAAAGCCATCTGGCACCGCGGTGCTGTGGACGCTGACGGCAAGACCGGTGACGGCGCGGGTATCCACGTACAGATCCCGGTTCCGTTCTTCTATGACCAAATCCGTCGCACAGGCCACGAGCCGCGCGAAGATCAACTGGTCGCAGTAGGTCAGGTCTTCCTGCCCCGCACCGATTTCGGCGCGCAGGAAACCTGCCGGACGATCGTTGAAACCGAAGTCCTGAAAATGGGCTATTACATCTATGGCTGGCGCCACGTCCCCGTCGACATCGACTGTCTGGGTGACAAGGCCAACGCCACGCGTCCTGAAATTGAACAGATCCTGATTTCGAACTCGAAGGGCGTCGACGAAGAGACGTTCGAGCGCGAACTGTACGTGATCCGTCGCCGGATCGAGAAAGCCGCCAACGCGGCGCAAATCAACGACCTGTATATCGCGTCGCTGTCCTGCCGCTCGATCATCTATAAAGGCATGATGCTGGCTGAACAGGTTGCGGTTTTCTATCCCGACCTGATGGACGAGCGGTTCAAGTCGACTTTCGCGATCTATCACCAGCGCTATTCGACCAATACCTTCCCGCAGTGGTGGCTGGCCCAGCCTTTCCGCATGCTGGCCCATAACGGCGAGATCAACACGCTGAAGGGCAACCTGAACTGGATGAAATCGCACGAGATCCGCATGGCCTCGAGCTTCTTTGGCGAGCTTGCCGAGGACATCAAACCGATCGTTCCGGGCGGGTCTTCGGACTCGGCTGCGCTGGACGCCGTATTCGAAGTGATGGTACGCGCGGGCCGCTCGGCCCCGATGGCGAAAACCATGCTGGTGCCCGAAAGCTGGTCCAAGCAGGCCATCGACCTGCCGCAGGCGTGGAAGGACATGTATTCCTACTGCAACTCGGTGATGGAACCGTGGGACGGCCCCGCCGCCCTTGCCATGACCGATGGTCGCTGGGTCTGCGCCGGTCTGGACCGCAACGGTCTGCGCCCGATGCGCTATGTCGTCACCGGTGACGGTCTGGTGATCGCAGGGTCTGAAGCGGGCATGGTCCCGACTGACGAAGCCTCGGTCGTCGAGAAAGGCGCACTTGGCCCGGGTCAGCTGCTGGCTGTGGATACCAAAGAAGGCAAGCTGTACCACGACGTTGAAATCAAAGACAAACTGGCCGCGGCGCAGCCCTTCGGCGAGTGGGTTGGCAAGATCAACGACATGGAAGAAAGCCTGTCGCAGATCGAAGAAAAGCCGCTGTTCACGGGTGACGAACTCCGTCGCCGTCAGGTGGCCGCCGGTTACACGCTGGAAGAGCTGGAGCAGATTCTGGCCCCGATGGCAGAAGACGGCAAGGAAACGCTGGCTTCGATGGGGGATGACACCCCGTCGGCTGTTCTGTCGAACAAGTACCGCCCGCTCAGCCACTTCTTCCGCCAGAACTTCTCGCAGGTGACGAACCCTCCGATCGACAGTCTGCGCGAATACCGCGTGATGTCGCTGAAGACGCGTTTCGGCAACCTGAAGAACGTGCTGGATGAAAGCGGTGCGCAGACCGAGATCGTCGTGCTGGAAAGCCCCTTTGTGGGCAACGAACAGTTCGTGAAGCTGATCGAATCCTTCGAGTCCTCGGTAACCGAGATCGACTGTACTTTCCCGGCAGGTGGCGATGAGGCCGCGCTACGCCTTGCGCTGGAAGACATCCGCGCGCAAGCGGAAGAGGCCGTGCGCTCGGGCGCTGGTCACCTTGTTTTGACCGATCAGGCACAGGGCGAAGACCGCGTGGCGATGCCGATGATCCTTGCGACCTCGGCCATTCACAGCTGGCTGGTGAAGAAAGGTCTGCGGACCTTTACCTCGCTGAACGTGCGTTCGGCCGAATGTATCGACCCGCATTACTTCGCGGTGCTGGTGGGCTGTGGTGCAACCACGGTGAACGCCTATTTGGCTGAGGATTCGCTGGCCGATCGTATCGAGCGTGGCCTTCTGGATTGCTCGCTGACCGAAGCTGTCAGCCGCTATCGTGAAGCCATCGACCAAGGTCTGCTGAAGATCATGGCGAAGATGGGCATCTCGGTCATCTCGTCCTATCGCGGTGGCCTGAACTTCGAGGCCGTCGGCCTGTCGCGCGCCATGGTTGCGGAATACTTCCCCGGCATGACCTCGCGCATTTCGGGCATCGGTGTCAGCGGCATCCAGAAGAAACTGGAAGACATCCACGCGGCTGGTTTCGGCGGTGGCGACAAGGTGCTGCCGGTGGGTGGTTTCTACAAGGCGCGCCGCTCGGGCGAGACGCACGCTTGGGAAGCCCAGACCATGCACTTGATGCAGTCGGCCTGTGACCGCGCCTCGTTCGAGATGTGGAAGCAGTATTCGGCCCGCATGCAGGCGAACCCGCCGATCCATCTGCGTGACCTGTTGGACATCAAACCGATGGGCAAGCCGGTTCCGATCGAGGAAGTGGAAAGCATCAACGCGATCCGCAAGCGTTTCGTAACGCCGGGCATGTCTCTGGGCGCGCTGTCGCCCGAGGCACACAAGACCCTGAACGTCGCGATGAACCGCATCGGCGCCAAGTCGGACTCGGGTGAAGGCGGGGAAGATCCCGCACACTTCCACCCGGAACCCAATGGCGACAACCCCTCGGCCAAGATCAAGCAGGTGGCCTCGGGCCGTTTCGGTGTGACCGCCGAATACCTGAACCAGTGTGAAGAGCTTGAGATCAAGGTTGCTCAGGGTGCGAAACCCGGCGAAGGCGGCCAGCTGCCCGGCATGAAGGTTACCGACCTGATTGCCCGTCTTCGCCACTCGACCAAGGGTGTGACACTGATCTCGCCGCCGCCGCACCACGACATCTATTCGATCGAGGATCTGGCCCAGCTGATCTATGACCTGAAGCAGATCAACCCGCGCTGTAAGGTGACGGTGAAACTGGTGGCATCGTCCGGTGTTGGCACGATTGCAGCCGGTGTTGCGAAGGCGAAGGCCGACGTGATCCTGATCTCGGGCCACAATGGCGGCACGGGCGCATCGCCCGCGACCTCGATCAAGTTCGCGGGTCTGCCGTGGGAAATGGGTCTGACCGAAGCGCACCAAGTGCTGGCCATGAACAACCTGCGGTCTCGCGTCACGTTGCGGACCGATGGTGGTCTGCGCACCGGTCGTGACATCGTGATGGCTGCGATGATGGGTGCCGAGGAATACGGCATCGGCACCGCCGCCCTGATCGCGATGGGCTGTATCATGGTCCGTCAGTGTCAGTCGAACACCTGCCCCGTTGGCGTCTGTACGCAAGACGAAGAGCTGCGCGGCAAGTTCACCGGCAATGCCGACAAGGTTGTGAACCTGATCACCTTCTACGCCCAAGAGGTCCGTGAAATCCTGGCCGAGCTGGGCGCACGGTCGCTGGACGAAGTGATTGGCCGTGCGGATCTGCTGTCGCAGGTCTCGCGTGGGTCGGCTCACTTGGACGACCTCGACCTGAACCCGCTTCTGCTGGTGGTCGATGGTGCGGATAAGATCGAGTACAACCGCGACCGCGCACGCAACGCCGTGCCCGACACGCTGGACGCCGAGATCGTGCGCGACGCGCAGCGCTTCCTGGAAGATGGCGAGAAGATGCAGCTGTCCTATACGGTACAGAACACGCACCGGACGGTCGGAACGCGGATTTCGTCGCATATCGTCAAGCGTTTCGGCATGCGCAACTCGTTGCAGCCCGATCACCTGACGGTGAAGCTGCAAGGCTCGGCCGGTCAGTCGCTGGGTGCCTTCGCAGCCCCGGGTCTGAAGATCGAGGTGTCGGGTGACGCAAACGACTATGTGGCCAAGGGGATTTCCGGCGGCACCGTGGTTGTGCGTCCGCCGCTGGTCAGCCCGCTGGTCGCCTCGGACAACACGATCATCGGCAACACGGTTCTCTATGGTGCGACCGACGGTTACCTGTTCGCCGCAGGCCGCGCGGGCGAGCGTTTCGCGGTGCGGAACTCGGGCGCGAAAGTGGTGATCGAGGGCTGTGGCTCGAACGGCTGTGAGTACATGACCGGTGGTATCGCCGTGATCCTTGGCTCGATCGGTTCGAACTTCGGGGCCGGTATGACGGGCGGTATGGCCTATCTGTACGACCCGGACGGCGAGGCACAGGACCATATGAACATGGAAAGCCTTGTCACCTGCCCGGTCACCGTCGATCACTGGGAAGCCCAGCTGAAAGGCCTGATCGAGCGCCATGTCGCGGAAACCCGCAGCCAGAAGGCCACGGAAATCCTGCGTCACTGGGACAGCGAAAAAGGCAACTTCCTGCAGATCTGCCCGAAAGAGATGCTGGACAAACTGCCCGCGCCCCTGTCGCTGGAAGCAGACGCGATCCCGGCAGAGTAACCTCTGCCCCTAAAAGACACAGAACGCCCGCGACACTCGCGGGCGTTTTTCGTTGGGGCCTAGGTGGCAACAGGGCGGTAGACCTCGCACCCGTTGCGCACTAGCCTGATTTCAAATTGATTTCAGAAGGGACACCTATGCGTCGCCTCATATTTGCAACCGTGACACATAGCGCCGCGCTGGCCGTCGGCTTTGCGCTTGGCATCTATCTGCTACCGATCCTGACGGCCCCGCCCTCGCCCGATGCGTCGGTGCTAGAGGAAATGGCGCAGGATGCGGTCTATCAGGGTACCTTCACGCGCGATCTTCCGGGCAGCGATCTGCTCCATTGGGGCGAAGGCACGATCAGCCTGACCACCACGCAGATGGTCCACGAAGGCGCGCTGGCCCCCGGGCCGGATTACATGGCCTATCTGGTGCCGCAATTCGTCAGCAACGAGGCCGAATTCCTGCCGCTGAAGGCGCAGTCCCATGTCATCGGACCGGTCAAAACCTTCGAAGGATTCATCTTGGACATCCCCGAGGGCGTGGTGCTTGAGGACTACACGACGGTTCTGATCTGGTGCGAGGCGTTTTCCGAGTTCATCACAGCCGCAACCTATCGGTAATCCGCCGCACACAACGGTGCCAAATCATTGACCCCTCACCCCCCTTGTGGGAACATCCGGCGTGGCAAAGAGCAAGACAACAAAGAAAACCAGCGCCAAAAAGGCGACTAAGGCAAAGACGAACAAGGCCAAGCCCAGCACGTGGTACAAACTGCGGCGCTGGCTGCGTCGTGGGGCTTTGGCTGTGGTGATTCTTGTCGGCTTGACCGTCATCTCGTGCACGGTGATCAATCCGCTGACGACGCCCTATATCGTCACGGAAAAAATGCGGCTGGGCGAAGTGGATCGGCAATGGGTCGATCTGGACGAGGTCGCCCCGGTCATGGCGCGATCTGTCGTTGCCGCTGAAGACGCGAATTTCTGTCAGCACTGGGGGTTCGACATGGGGGCGATCCGCGCCGCGATCGAGGATGGCGGCAACCGTGGCGCCTCGACCCTGACGCAGCAGGTCGTGAAGAACACCTTCCTGTGGCATGGGCGGTCGTGGCTGCGCAAAGCGCTGGAAGCCGGGCTGACCCCCGCGGTCGAGCTGGTCTGGACCAAGCGCCGGATTGTCGAGGTCTATCTGAACATTGCCGAATTCGACGAAGGCGTTTTCGGTGTCGAAGCCGCCGCGCGCCACTATTTCGGTGTCGGCCCCGAAGAATTGACCGCCACACAGGCCGCCCGATTGGCCGCCCTTCTGCCCAATCCCAAGGAACGCTCGGCCTCGCGTCCGTCCCCCTTCGTGCGCAAACGCGCCCAGTCCATCATGGACGGAGCGGCTACGATCCGCGCGGATGGGCGCTCTGACTGCTTCGAGGATTGATCCCGTGGCGCGTTCGGGGCAATACGGAACATACTCCAAGACCAGAAGTTGCACATGAACCGCCTTTTTCACGTTCCCCTGTCCCCGTTCTGCCGCAAGGTGCGGCTGTCCCTTGCCGAAAAGAAGGTCGAGGTCGAGCTTGTCGAAGAGCGTTATTGGGAGCGAAACCCCGAGTTTCTGCGCCGCAACCCGGCGGGCAAGGTGCCGATCCTAAAGATCGACGGGCGGCTGCTGACCGAAAGCGCGGCGATCTGTGAATATCTGGAAGAAAAATTCCCTGACCCCGCGCTTCTGCCCCGCGACCCCGAGGGCCGCTATGAAGTGCGTCGTCTGGTCAGCTGGTTTGACGACAAGTTCCATAACGAGGTGACCTCGAACCTGCTGTATGAGCGGGTGAACAAGAAGGTCATGGGCACCGGATACCCGGAAAGCAAGAACGTGAAAGCCGGCGCCAAGGCGATCAAGTATCACTTGGATTACATGGGCTGGCTGTTGGATCAGCGCCGTTGGCTGGCCGGGAACGAGATGTCGCTGGCCGATTTTGCCGCCGCCGCGCATCTGTCAGCACTGGATTATATCAGCGATGTGGATTGGAACCGGAACGCGAATGTGCGCGACTGGTACGCCAAGATCAAATCGCGCCCGGCGTTCCGCTCGATTCTGGCCGACCAGATCCCCGGCTTCCCCCAGCCCGCGCATTACGCGGATCTGGACTTTTGAGCCGCAGGCCATCGCAGGGGGGCCGTCTGCCCCCCGATCCGGGTAAACCCGGCTCTCCCCCCGAGGATATTTTTGGCAAGAAAATAGAGATTGTGGCGCAGGCACAGGCCGAGGGCTTTGCCTTGGCGCGCGTGTGTCGGCCCGATGCGGTGCCCGAGATTGCCGCGCGGCTGGAGCAGTTCGTAGCAAAGGGGCGGCATGGCGACATGGCGTGGATGGGTGACCGGATGCACTGGCGCGGCAGCCCGGCGGCGCTTTGGCCTGAAGCGCGATCCGTGATCATGCTGGCAGAACCTTATACGCCGGATCACGACCCGATGGAGGTGATCGGCCGGCCAGATCGCGCGGCGATCAGCGTTTATGCGCAGAACAAAGACTATCATGACATCGTGAAGAAGCGGTTGAAGCGCGTGGGGCGCTGGATGATCGAGCGCTTCGGGGGCGAGATCAAAGTCTTCGTCGATACCGCCCCGGTTATGGAAAAGCCCTTGGGTGCTGCGGCCGGTCTTGGCTGGCAGGGCAAGCATACCAACCTTCTGTCGCGCGAGTTAGGGAACTGGTTCTTTCTGGGCGCGATTTTCACCACGCTGGAGCTGCCTGTGGACGCACCGGGGCGCGAAAACTGCGGGTCTTGCACCGCCTGTTTGGACGCCTGCCCGACCGACGCCTTCCCCGCCCCGTTCCAACTGGATGCGCGGCGTTGCATTTCCTATCTGACGATCGAGCATAAAGGCCCGGTGGACGAGGAACTGCGCGCGAAGTTGGGCAACCGGATCTATGGCTGCGACGACTGCCTTGCCGCCTGTCCGTGGAACAAGTTCGCCACTCAGGCACAGGAATTCCGCTATGCCGCGCGCGAGGATCTGTTGGCCCCGAGACTGGCCGACTTGATGGGTCTGGATGATGCCGCGTTCCGCGCGAAATTCTCGGGTAGTCCAATCAAGCGGATTGGGCGGGACCGCTTCCTGCGCAATGTGCTCTATGCCGTCGGAAACTCGAACGATCCCGCATTTTTGCCCGTGTTAGAGCCACATTTGGGCGATCCGGACCCTGTAGTGGCTGATGCGGCACGCTGGGCCAAGGCGCGACTGCGAGGGGTTTAGTTGCCAGGCGTTTCAGGCGGCACGACCATGCGATAGGCCCCCACCGCTGCGCTGATCCCGGACGAGGCCTGCGACGCCGAATAGGGACCGATGGACGAGGCGCCGATCAAATAGGTCACCGTCATCTCTTGTCCCGGTGCAGGCAAGCGTTTCACGCTGCCAATCACGCCCTTTGCTTCCAGCGCCCGCACGATACTGTTGCCCAACGCCTCGCTGGCTTTGGTGTCTTCATCGGGGTCGAAACGGATCACAATGGTCAACAACGCCCCGTCCTGGGCGGTGCGTTCGACCAGCGCCCGCTTTGTGATGCCCAAGGGGCGAATCGTGGGATCCTTGGTCACCCAATACCACGTAAGCGCCGCCGCCGTGGGCAGCACCACGACGACAATGATCGCAATCAGGATTTTGAGATTTCTGGACAGCAAAACGCCCGCCCCCTTTATCTGGCATCAGCCTAGGGGACGGGCGTTCAAAAAGCGTTAAGTGGCGTTAGCTGCGGACCAGTTTTTCATAGCTTTCCGCGATGTCGCGGGTCAGCGCGCCCACTTCGAACGTGTAGTCGCCGATCTGCCCAACCGGGGTGACTTCGGCCGCCGAGCCCGTCAGCCAGCACTGTTCGAAATCGGCCAGTTCCTCGGGCATGATGTGACGCTCATGCACGGTGATGCCTTTTTCTTTCAGCATACCGATAACCGTCTGACGGGTCAGGCCGTTCAGGATCGCGTCGGGGATCGGGGTGTGCACCTCGCCGTCCTTCACGAAGAAGACGTTGGCGCCGGTCGCCTCGGCCACGTATCCGCGATAATCCATGAACAGCGCGTCCGAGCAGCCTTTGGCCTCGGCCGCGTGCTTGGACATGGTGCAGATCATGTACAGACCGGCGGCCTTGGCCGCGGTCGGGATGGTCTCGGGCGACGGACGCTTCCACTTGGCGATGTCCAGCTTGGCGCCTTTCATCTTGGCGTCACCGTAGTAATCACCCCAGGCCCATGCAGCCACCGCCATACGAACGGGGTTTTTCGCAGAACTGACACCCATGTCTTCACCCGCCCCGCGCCACGCAACAACGCGCACATAGGCGTTGGTCAGGCCGTTTGCCTCGACAACCGCCTGTTTGGCCGCTTCGATTTCATCCACGGTGTAGGGGATGGGCATATCCATCATCTCGCCCGATTTCAGCAGGCGTTCCGAGTGCTTACGGCTGAGGAAGATCTTGCCGTCATACAGGCGCTCGCCCTCAAAAACCGACGAGGCATAGTGCAGCGCGTGGGTCAGAATGTGGACGTTCGCATCGCGCCATTCGACCAATTGGCCGTCCATCCAGATCTTGCCGTCGCGATCATCATATCCGCTCATGTTTCCGTCCTTTCCAGTTCTGAGCCGCAGTCTTTTCCGCAGCATTTTTCCATTTGTTGCGCGAAATCGGTCCGCATCGGACATAATATTTCGCGAAATCCGCAAATCGCTATCAATTGATTCTTGGAAAGTCAACAACACTGACATAAAACTGGAAACTGTAACATGATTTGTGATGAGGACGTCATGAGTGAGCGGCAGTCCCCCGGCGGGCAAAGCCTTCTATTCCTAACGGACGAGCAGCTGCGCAAGGGCATCGAGGCGATGTTCTTTGCCTATCGCGGCTTTACGGCGGATCCTGATCGCATTCTGAACAAATACGGATATGGCCGCGCCCATCACCGCGCATTGCACTTTATCAGCCGCGCACCGGGCACGACGGTGAACAATCTGCTGTCCATTCTGGGCGTGACCAAGCAATCCCTGAACCGCGTGCTGCGGACGCTGATCGAAGACGAGCTGGTCGAAAGCCGTGTGGGCACCCGTGACAAGCGCGAGCGGAACCTGTTTCTGACCGAGAACGGCACCGCGCTGGAGCAAGAACTCTCTGACGCCCAGCGCGAGCGGATGCGCCAAGCCTATCGCGAGGCCGGCCCCGAGGCCGTACAGGGCTTCCGCACCGTGCTTGAGGCCATGATGGACACCGACATGCAGCGCCATTTCACCCGGATGAAGGAGGGCAGACATGACTGACGCGCCCGAAGCACATCTGCTGATCATCGACGACGACGAACGCATTCGAGGGCTGCTGCAGAAGTTCCTGGTGCGCAATGGCTTCTGGGTCAGCGCGGCCCGTGACGCCGCCCACGCCCGCCGTCTGCTGGCCGGTCTGGATTTCGATCTGATCGTTACAGACGTCATGATGCCGGGCGAGGATGGGATCAGCCTGACCCGATCCTTGCGCGAAACGCTGACAACGCCGATCCTGCTGCTGACCGCCAAAGGCGAGACCGAAGACCGCATCAAAGGCCTTGAAGCCGGCGCCGATGACTATCTGGCGAAACCGTTTGAGCCGAAAGAACTGCTCTTGCGGATCAACGCGATCTTGCGGCGCATGCCCGCCGCCTCGGAAGAGGCCAGCCCCAAATCCCTGACGCTGGGCGACAAGACCTATGACATCGAACGGGGCGAGCTGTGGTGTGGCGAGGAATTGGTGCGCCTGACGGCCACGGAAAACCAACTGATGAAAATCTTCTCGGCCACGCCGTCGGAACCGGTTAGCCGGGCGTCTTTGGTGGAACAGCTGGGTCGCGATCAGGGGCAAGCGCAGGAACGTGCTGTGGATGTGCAGATCACCCGCTTGCGCCGCAAGCTGGAAGCGGACCCGAAACAGCCGCGTTACCTGCAAACCGTCCGCGGGGCGGGCTATATGCTGGCGCCGGATTAAGGGGCGCTTAGTCGAACAGCGCCGCGCATTCAGATGGCATGACTTCGAGCCAGTTTTGCACCAAATAGGCCGGGGTAGAGACTGATATGGCGCGTGACGCGGCCTCTTGGCCTGTCGCAACCTCTCCCTTTCCGGACAACAGGTTCAGGTCACAGCTACCGATATCATCAAGGTTCAGCGTGTCATACCAACGATAGGTATAGCCCGCGATCCGCATCGCCCCATTGCGCCATGCGAGCGTATGGATCTGCTCCCATCTGTTGCGGCCAATGGCGCTGTTGTGGGACATCACCTGAAGCGAGCCATTCGGCGTGACGGTCAGCGAGGGCTGCTGCCCGATCCCTCCAACCCAGACGACGTCCTGCACCCACAAGGTCTCACCTCCGCCAAGCTTGAGCAGCAGGTCGGCATCCCCAGTGCGTCCGAAGTCCATCAGCGCGGCGTGATCCTCGACCCCATCCCCGGTGAAATCACCACTGATCTGCACCGAAAACCCCTCGGCCCACGCCGGGGATGCGACCAATAGAAACGGGATGATCCAGCGCATCGGAACCTCTCTTGTTGTTGCGTCACTATTGCCCTAGCGTCGCGCCATGACAACGCTGCTTTACACCCATCAGGTTTGCTTCGACCACATCACGCCACCCGGCCATCCCGAGCAGGTGGCGCGTCTGGAAGCAATCGAAACCGCCCTGTCCACGCCTCACTTTCAGTCTCTAATCCGGCCTGAACCGCCTGTTGCGTCGCTGGACCACGTGCGCCTTGGCCATTCCCGCGCCTATTTCGAGCGGATCGAGAATGCGCAGCCGGTCGAGGGCTGGGCGCAGCTGGATGGCGACACGTTCATGGCCCCCGGATCGTTCGAAGCCGCCCTGCGGGCCATTGGCGGCAACATCGACGCCGTAGACCGCGTGATGGCGGGCGAGGCACACAACGCCTTCATCGCCTGCCGCCCCCCGGGTCACCACGCCGAGAAAGCCACCCCGATGGGCTTCTGCCTGTTTTCCACCGTCGCCATTGCGGCCATCCATGCAGCCAATACCCACGGGCTGGACCGTGTGGCGGTGCTGGATTTCGACGTCCACCACGGCAATGGCACGCAGGACGTGTTGTGGCATGAAAGCCGGGTGCGGTTTGTGTCGTCGCACCAGATGCCGCTCTATCCGGGGTCAGGTGGCATCCACCAAAAAGGCGCGTTTGGGCAGGTGCTGAACCTTCCCCTGAAAAGCGGCACCGGTGGCGCGGAAATGCGAGACGCGTGGGACCGCGTGCTAACAGACGAGATCGAGCCCTATAACCCCCAGCTTGTGCTGGTCTCCGCCGGGTTTGACGCCCACACCCGCGACCCGCTGGCCAATCTGCACTGGGAGACCAACGATTTCGCATGGCTGGCGCATCGCATCTGCGATCTGGCGGATAAATGCTGCGATGGGCGGGTGGTATCGTCGCTTGAGGGCGGCTATGATCTGGAAGCCCTCGGCGACAGCGTCGGGGCCTATATCAACGTGATGATGGAGCGCGGCGCATGAGCGACAAACCGGTAAGCGAAATGTCCTTTGAAGAGGCCATGCGGGAACTTGAAACTGTCGTGGGCCAACTGGAACGCGGTGACGTGGCGCTTGAGGATTCGATCAAGCTGTATGAACGCGGGGCCGAGCTGAAGGCGCGCTGCGAAACCAAGCTGAAAGAGGCCGAAGAAAAGGTCGCCGCCATCACGCTGGATCAAAACGGCACCCCGACAGGGACGGCTCCGGTCGAAGGTCTGTAAATGTTCAAGACACGTCTGGACGACACCGCGCGGGCTGCGCGGGCGCATCTGCACGCAGCGATCTCTGACAAAGGCGCATTGGCGGAACCCATGCGCTATGCGACTGCGGGCGGCAAAGGGCTGCGCGCCTTTCTGGTGATGGAAGGTGCACGGATTCACGGCGTAGCCGAGGCCCGCGCGCTGTGGCCCGCCGCCGCGATCGAGGCGATCCACGCCTATTCGCTGGTCCATGATGACATGCCCTGCATGGACGACGACGATCTGCGGCGCGGTCTGCCGACCGTTCACAAGAAATGGGACGAAGCGACCGCCGTTCTGGTGGGCGACGCCCTGCAAACACTGGCGTTCGAGCTGCTGACCCATGATGACGTAGGCGATGCGCGCGTGCCTCTGGTCCGCTCTATGGCAGTTGCTGCCGGTCAACTGGGCATGGTGCATGGTCAAGCGTTGGATATCGCCGCCGAAACCGCCGAGATCCCGCTAAATCTGGGCCAGATCACCGAGCTTCAGGCCGGAAAGACCGGCGCTTTGATCCGCTGGTCTGGCGAAGCAGGTGCGGTTCTGGCCGGGGCGGATATCGCCCCAATGCGAGACTATTCCACCGCACTTGGCCTTGCCTTCCAGATCGCCGATGACATTCTGGACGTCGAAGGCGACGCTGCCGCTGTCGGCAAAGCCGTAGGCAAGGATGCCGACGCAGGCAAAGCCACTTTCGTCTCGCTTCTGGGGCTGGAAGCGGCAAAGACCCGCGCAAAAGAGCTTGTAGATCAGGCCTGTGACGCACTTTCCCCCTATGGTGAGGATGCCGATACCTTGCGAGAGGCCGCGCGCTTCGTTATCCAGCGCGATAGATAGGCAAACGGGGCAATTATGTCTGACCGACCCGAAACACCGATTCTGGACCGCGTAGCAGTCCCCGCCGACATGAAAACCCTGTCGGACCGCGAGCTTGAACAGCTGGCGCATGACGTCCGGGCCGAGACGATCTCGGCCGTGTCGGAAACCGGCGGGCATTTGGGCGCGGGCTTGGGTGTTGTTGAACTGACCGTGGCATTGCACGCGGTCTTTGATGCGCCCAAGGATCGGATCGTCTGGGACGTGGGCCACCAATGCTATCCGCATAAGATCCTGACCGGTCGCCGTGACCGCATCCGTACGTTGCGGTGCGAAGGTGGATTGTCTGGCTTCACCAAACGCTCGGAAAGCCCGTTTGACCCGTTTGGCGCGGGTCATAGCTCGACCTCGATCTCAGCCGCCCTCGGCTTCTCGGTCGCCCGCGATTTGGGCGGCGCGCCGGAACACGGGATCGGAGACGCCGTTGCCGTGATCGGCGATGGCTCCATGTCGGCCGGTATGGCGTTCGAGGCGATGAACAACGCCGGCCACCTAAACCGCCGACTGTTCGTCATTCTGAACGACAACGACATGTCGATTGCGCCGCCGGTCGGAGCACTGTCCAGCTATCTCAGCCGACTTTACGCCGAAGAACCGTTTCAAGAGCTGAAAGCCGCCGCCAAAGGCGCAGTCAGCTTACTGCCCGAACCCTTCCAGGAAGGTGCGCGTCGGGCCAAGGAAATGGTGAAGTCCATGACCGTCGGCGGCACCCTGTTCGAGGAACTGGGCTTTTCTTACGTTGGCCCGATCGACGGACATGACATGGACAGCCTTCTGTCCGTCCTGCGCACCGTCCACGACCGCGCCACCGGCCCGATGCTGATCCATGTGATCACCAAAAAGGGCAAAGGCTACGCCCCCGCCGAGGCCGCCCGCGACCGTGGCCACGCCACCGCGAAATTCGACGTGGCCAGCGGTAAACAGCACAAGGCGCCCTCGAACGCGCCCAGCTATACGTCCGTCTTCGGGAAAGAGCTGGTTCGTCTTGCCACCGAAGATGACAAAGTTTGCGCCGTCACCGCCGCAATGCCGGACGGGACCGGGCTGAACCTGATGGCGGAACGCTATCCCTCGCGCTGTTTTGACGTGGGGATTGCGGAACAACACGGCGTGACCTTCGCCGCCGCGCTGGCGGCTGGCGGCATGAAGCCCTTCTGCGCGATGTATTCGACCTTCCTGCAACGTGGGTACGACCAGGTTGTGCATGACGTTGCGGTGCAACGCCTGCCCGTCCGCTTTGCCATCGACCGTGCTGGTCTGGTTGGCGCCGATGGGGCCACCCACGCAGGCAGCTTTGACATCGCGTTTCTGGCCAACCTGCCCGACATGGTGCTGATGGCTGCGGCGGACGAGGCTGAGCTAATGCACATGATCGCCACCGCGCATTCGATCAACGACCGCCCCTCGGCCTTCCGCTATCCGCGTGGCGAAGGCGTGGGCGTTGAGCTACCCGAAAAGGGCGAAGTGCTGGAAATCGGCAAGGGCCGCATGATCCGCGAAGGCTCGCGCGTGGCAATCCTGTCCTTCGGCACGCGTTTGGCCGAAGCCGAAGCCGCAGCCGAGGCGCTGTCTGCCCGCGGCATCACGCCCACTGTCGCCGACGCCCGTTTCGCCAAGCCGCTGGACCGGGCTATGATCCTGTCTTTGGCCGAAAACCACGAAGCCCTGATCACTATCGAAGAAGGAGCCGTCGGCGGGTTCGGAAGCCACGTGGCACAACTGCTGGCCGAGGAAGGCATTTTCGACACTGGCCTCAAGTACCGTTCGATGGTGCTGCCGGATACGTTCATCGACCACGCCTCCCCGGCAAAGATGTACGAAGACGCCAAGCTGTCGGCCAAAGATATCGAAGCCAAGGTGCTGGACGTTCTGGGCGTGGCTCAAATCGGCGAAAAGCGCGCTTAAGCGCTCATATGCACTCCCGCGCCTTGCCTCCCTTCGGTTGTCCGGCTTGGGGGTGGCTCACGATGTGAGCCTATGGGGGCGCTGCCCCCAAACCCCCGAGATATTTATGACAAGAAAATAGAGAGAATCGCTGCTTATTTTCTTGCTTCAAGTATCCCGGGGTGAGCGGGGGACCCGCGAGGGGCAGAGCCCCTTATTGCTTCTCTCGGATCAGACGCTCGATCTCGTCTAAGCGGGTTAGAACGTCATCCCGGTAGCTGTCAGTTTTGGCGACGTCCTCTTCATGATGCGCGTCCTGCATCGAGTTCACGATCAGACCCACCAGCAGGTTTACGACCGCAAAGGTGGTCAGAAGGATGAACGGGACGAAGAACAGCCACGCATAGGGGTGTACCTCCATCACTGGGCGCACGATGCCCATAGACCAGCTTTCCAGCGTCATGATCTGGAACAGCGTATAGGCCGATTGCCCCAGCGATCCGAACCAGTCCGGGAAGGTCGCGCCGAACAGTTTCGTCGACATCACCGCACCGATGTAGAAGATCATCGCCATCAGCAGGAACACGCTTCCCATACCGGGCAGCGCGGTCACGAACCCTTCGACCACGCGACGCAGGCGTGGCGCGACCGAGACGACGCGCAGCACCCGCAGGATCCTGAGCGCCCGCAGGACCGAGAAGCTTCCCGCCCCCGGCACCAGCGCGATCCCGACGATAGCGAAATCAAACAGGTTCCAGCCGCTTGTGAAAAAGCGCAGGCGGTAGGCGAAGATCTTCGCCAGCAGCTCCAGCACAAAAATGGCCAGGCAGAGTTGATCTACCAGCATAATCAAGCCGCCGGCCACGTCCATCGCAGCCTGCGAGGTTTCCAACCCCAGCGTGACCGCGTTCACCAAGATCACACCAATGATGAGGTTCTGCACAATGGGCCGCTCGACCACCTCTTGAACACGTGTTCGAAAGGTATTGGGCGGATCAGAGGTGACGGTCATGGGGTCTCCTGCGTCATGAGGGCTGCTAGACCGGACTTATAGTCGGGGAAGCGCAATTTCACCCCCAGTTCGTCTTTAATTCGATCATTTCGCACCCGTTTGCTTTCCGCGTAGAAACTGCGCGCCATCGGGGTCATCTCGGCGGTTTCGAAATCCTCGGCGGGGGGGATGGGCAGGTTCAGAAGCTCGGCTGCGTGGGCCAGCACGTCCTCGGGCGGGGCGGCGTTGTCGTCGCAGACGTTATAGATCCGTCCCGGATTGGGCTGCGCGATCGACGCGGCGAGCACCTGCGCGATATCCGCGACGTGAATGCGCGAGAACACCTGATCCTTCTTGATGATCCGCCGCGCGGTTCCTTTGCGCACCTTGGAAAACGGACCACGCCCGGGGCCATAGATGCCCGCCAGACGGAAGATGTGCAGGGGCAATCCGGCCTCATCAGCCAACGCCTGCCAGTCGGCTTCAGCCTGAACCCGCAATTGGCCGCGCCGGGTCGAGGGCGCAAGCGGCGTGTCTTCGTCGACCCAGCCGCCCTGATGGTCGCCGTAAACGCCAGTCGTTGACAGGTAGCCGACCCACTCCAACTGCGGGGCGAGGGCGGCAATTTCGTCTCTAACCCGGCGCAAAACTGGGTCTCCGTCCCCATCCGGCCCAGCAGAGATCAGCAAATGCGTCGCTTGCGACAGCGCTTGCGAAATATCCGCGCCCGGCCATTGGATCACGTCCGGCCCCGCCTCGCGCGAGGTGCCGATGACGGTGAAATCGCTGGGTAGCTCGGCCGCCAAGGCGCGCGCCGAGTAGCCGTATCCGAATACAAACAGTGTCTTTTTCATGCGCGCAGTATCGTCGCGCAGCGCGGATTGAAAAGCCCAAAACGGACGTCTCAGATTTTGGGGTTGCGCTAACAAATGATTTCAGAACAATTGATTCATGAGAAAACAGACATTTAAGAGCTGGCCCGAAAGCGCGACGCGATTGATTGCCGTCGCCGCAGGGCGCGACGCAGCAGACACAGTTATCAAAGGCGGCCGCGTGGTGAATGTGCACACGCGCGAGGTGCTGGATTGGCAGGTGGCCATGGCCGACGGGCGTTTCGCCTATATCGGCCCCGACGCCAGCCATTGCATTGGGCCAGATACAGACGTGATCGACGCGGGCGGGCAATACCTGATCCCCGGCCTGTGCGACGGACATATGCATATCGAAAGCGGGATGCTGACGCCCGCTGAATTCGCCCGTGCTGTCATTCCGCACGGCACCACCACCATGTTCGTGGACCCGCACGAGATCGCGAATGTTCTGGGGCTGGAAGGTGTGCGTTTGATGCATGATGAGGCTCTCATCCAGCCTGTGAACATCTATACCCAGATGCCGTCCTGCGCGCCCTCTGCCCCGGGGCTGGAAACCACGGGCTTCGAAATCACGCCCGAGGACGTGGCCGAGGCAATGTCTTGGCCCGGCATCATCGGGTTGGGCGAGATGATGAACTTCCCCGGCGTGATCAACGGCGATCCCAAGATGCTAGCGGAAATGGCGGCGACTCAGAACGCGGGCAAGACCATCGGCGGGCACTATGCCAGCCCTGATCTGGGCCCGAATTTCCACGCCTATGCGGCGGGCGGTCCTGCGGATGACCATGAAGGCACCTGCGAGGCCGACGCCATTGCCCGCGTCCGCCAGGGCATGCGCTCGATGATGCGGCTGGGCTCGGCCTGGTTTGACGTGGAAAAGCAGATTACCGCCGTGACCGAAAAGGGTCTGGACCCGCGCAACTTCATCATCTGCACCGATGATTGCCATTCCGGCACGTTGGTCGAGGAAGGCCACGTAGACCGCGCCCTGCGCTATGCGATCAGCTATGGCTGTGACCCCTTGGTGGCGCTGCAGATGGCGACGATCAACACCGCGACGCATTTCGGGTTAGAGCGAGAATTAGGCTCTATTTCACCGGGAAGACGCGGTGATGTGATCTTTACCGACGACCTGACCACCCTGCCGATCAACCGCGTCTTTGCCCGGGGTGTCAGCGTGGCCGAGGGTGGCAAGATTAGCGTGGACTGCCCGCATCTGGACTGGCCCGCCCATGCGAAGGCCACCATGCATATGGGCAAGACCATCGTGCCCGAGGATTTCATCGTAAAAGCGCCTGATGGTGCGAACTCGGTTACTGCCAGGGTCATCGGGATTGTCGAGAACCAAGCGCCCACAAAGGCTCTAACACGGGACCTTTCGGTGTCTGACGGCATCGTGCAGACCGACGAAGCGCAGGACGTAGCGCAGGTTGCGCTGGTCGAGCGGCACAAGGGCACCGGCGGCGTGGTCAATGGGTTCGTGAACGGGTTCGGCTACACGGGCCAGATGGCCATGGCATCGACCGTGGCGCATGACAGCCACCATATGATCGTGGTCGGAACGTCTCGTGACGACATGGCGCTGGCGGCCAATCGTCTGGCCGAGGTCGGCGGCGGTATGTGTGTCTATCAAGGCGGAAAAGAGCTGGCTTTGGTCGAATTGCCCGTCGCCGGTCTGATGTCCGACGCCCCCGCAACCGAGGTCGCTGAGAAAGCCAAGAGCATCATTGACGCGATGGAGACCTGCGGCTGCACCTTGAATAATGCCTCGATCCAACACAGCTTTTTGGCCTTGGTTGTCATCCCCGAGTTACGGATCTCTGATCTGGGATTGGTGGATGTGACGAAATTCGAACTGACCGATTTGTTGAAGGAAAATTGATGACTCCCAGCGCACCCTCTATCCCCGTGGTCAGCCCCGGTGGCGGCGCCTACCAGGTGTTTACCGACCCCAAGGCAGCAGTGGACGAGCTGAAATCGCTTTATGAAAAGGCCTGCGACTTTCTGTGTGATACCTTCGAACAGAATGCCAGCGGCAAACAACCCCCCAGCCGCTTTCGCGCCTTTTATCCCGAGATCCGCCTGACCACGACCAGCCACGCGCAGAAGGACAGCCGTCTAAGCTTCGGTCACGTTTCCGCCCCCGGCACCTATGCCAGCACCATCACACGCCCGGACCTGTTTGCGAACTATCTGGAGCAGCAAATCGCGCTTCTGATGCAAAATCACGGCGTTCCAGTACAGATTGGATACTCGACCACGCCGATCCCCGTGCATTTCGCCGTGTCGCGCAACCCGGACATCACCGTGCCGCAGGAAGGCGCGATGACCTATCCGCTGCGCGATGTCTTTGACGTGCCGGACCTGTCGACCACGAATGATGACATTGTGAATGGCGTGGCCGAGCTGGATGACAGCGGTGCAGCGCCCCTTGCCCCGTTCACCGCCCAGCGCGTGGACTATTCCTTGGCCCGCCTGTCGCATTACACCGCGACCATGCCCGAGGATTTCCAGAACCACGTGTTGTTCACCAACTACCAGTTCTATGTCGAGGAGTTCGAAGCGTATGCGCGCCAGATGCTCGCCGATCCCGACAGCGGGTATGAGGCTTTCGTGGGGCCGGGCTATCACCGGATCACGACTGCTGACGGGGAATTGCCCACACCGCCGAAACTGCCGCAGATGCCCAGCTATCACCTGACGCGCCCAGATGGGTCGGGGATTACGCTTGTGAATATCGGTGTCGGTCCCTCGAACGCGAAGACCGCAACGGACCACATTGCGGTGCTACGCCCGCATGCATGGCTGATGGTCGGCCACTGCGCAGGCCTTCGTAACAGCCAGCGGCTTGGCGATTTCGTTCTGGCCCACGCCTATCTGCGTGAAGACAAGGTGCTCGACGACGACCTGCCGATCTGGGTGCCGATCCCGCCACTGGCAGAAATCCAGATCGCACTGGAAAAGGCCGTGGCGAAGATCACTGAATATGAAGGCTATGACTTGAAGCGCATCATGCGGACGGGCACCGTCGCGACGCTGGATAACCGCAACTGGGAATTGCGCGACCAACGCGGCCCCGTTCAGCGCCTGTCCCAATCCCGCGCCATTGCGTTGGATATGGAAAGTGCCACCATCGCCGCGAACGGATTCCGCTTCCGTGTGCCCTATGGCACGCTCTTATGTGTCTCGGACAAACCCCTGCACGGAGAGCTGAAACTCCCCGGTATGGCGTCCGATTTCTATAAGACCCAGGTGGCGCGACATTTGCAGATTGGCATCCACGCGATGGAGACCCTGCGCGACATGCCGATCGAACGTATCCACAGCCGGAAACTGCGCAGCTTCGACGAAACCGCCTTCCTGTGAATCGGGGACAAACAGCCCTTCGAGGGTGAATTCAAACCTGCCCTTAGGGAAGCCATGCCATTTTTTGGCGAAAAAGCGCTATTTCCTAGGAAAATAGGGCCAACTAACGATTGTGTCGCCCTGCTACATACAGTTAAATGCCCGCAATGAAGCCCAAGAAATGGGCAATTGTGAGGAGTGTTATACATGTCGAAACCGATGACCAAGACCCAGCTGGTGGCCGCTCTGGCTGAAGAAATGGGTTCGGACAAGAAGTCCGCAGCTGGTGCCCTGGAAGGTATCATCAACATCATCACCCGCGAAGTGTCGGGCGGTGGCGCTGTGACTCTGCCCGGCGTTGGCAAAATCTATTGCCGCGAGCGTCCGGCACGCATGGTGCGCAACCCCGCCACCGGCGAGCAGATCCAGAAAGAAGCCGACAAGGTCGTCAAGATGACCATCGCCAAAGCGCTGAAAGACAGCGTAAACGGCTGATCTGGTCACAAGGGGCCTTGCCCCGCTGCCAAAATTCGGAAAGGGTCGCCAGATTGGCGGCCCTTTTCTATTGGAGGTGACATGGACCTGCGCGCAATCTTCATGGGGCTGGCCTTCGCCCTGATGTGGAGCTCGGCCTTCACCTCGGCCCGGATCATCGTGTCTGAAGCGCCGCCTCTGTATTCCCTGTCATTACGCTTCCTGATCTCGGGTCTGCTGGGCGTCATCATCGCGCGTGCCTTGGGGCAAAGTTGGCAGCTGACCCGGAACCAGTGGCGGGCCGTCATTATCTTCGGATTCTGCCAAAATGCCCTGTATTTGGGTCTAAATTTCGTCGCCATGCAGTGGGTCGAGGCGGGGCTTGCCTCGATCATCGCATCGACCATGCCACTGATGGTGGCCTTCGCCGGGTGGATCCTTCTGGGCGACCGTTTGCGCCCGATGGCCATCGCGGGATTGTTTGCGGGCGTCGTCGGCGTGACGCTGATCATGGGCTCGCGCCTGTCGGGTGGTGTCGACATCACCGGCGTTATCCTGTGCTTCGTGGCCGCCGCCGCGCTGACTGCCGCCACTTTGTCGGTCCGCACGGCATCCTCGGGCGGCAATCTGATGATGATCGTAGGGCTGCAAATGTTCGTGGGCTCCGGCGCGCTGTTCGTCGCGGCGCTGTTTCTGGAAAGCCCGGACTTCACGCCCAGCCTGCGCCTTGGCATGGCCTTTACCTATACCGTTCTGGTGCCCGGACTGCTGGCCACATGGATTTGGTTCGCCCTTGTCGGACGCATTGGCGCGGTCAAAGCCGCTACTTTCCACTTCCTGAACCCGTTTTTCGGCGTTGCCATCGCGTGGCTTTTGCTGGGCGAGGCGCTGAGCATGGTGGATTTCATCGGCGTGGCGATCATCACGGTCGGCATCCTTGCGGTGCAGCTTTCGAAACAAAACCCCACAGCAACGTGAAGCCCCTTGCCCGCTTCGTGAGGTGACTTTCCCGGCGATATCCAACACATTCCAACCATGGAACTTGTCTTTGGATATCTTGCCGGGCTGCTGACCCTGATCAACCCCTGCGTCTTGCCGGTGCTGCCCATCGTGTTGGCCACCGCATTGCAGGCCAGCCGCTTTGGCCCCTTGGCCGTCGCCGCCGGGATGAGCGTGTCTTTCGTCACTCTTGGCCTGCTGGTCACCGTGCTGGGCTATACGATCGGCCTGACCGAGGACATGGTCGCGCAGGCAGGCGCCATCCTGATGGTGGGCTTTGGCCTGATTCTGATGACCCCGGTTCTGTCCGAACGCTTTGCGACGGCTACCGCCGGATTTTCGGCCCAAGCAGACAGCTCGTTGGATGATGTGAACCGCAGCGGCCTCTCCGGTCAGTTCCTTGGCGGTATGCTGCTCGGCGCAGTTTGGAGCCCCTGCATCGGCCCCACGTTGGGTGGCGCGATCTCTCTGGCATCACAAGGCAAGTCAATCCCGTGGGCCGCCGCGATCATGCTGATGTTTGCCCTGGGCGTGTCGACCATCATCATCGCATTGGGCTATGGCGCGCGCGCCGCGATTATGCGCAGACAGGCTCTAATGCGGCGGATTGCGCAGAAATCCCGCCCGATCATGGGCGTGATCTTTGTCGCCGTCGGCACCGCCATCCTGTTCCGCTTTCACCACACACTCGAAGCATGGGCCGTGCAAAACCTGCCCGCCTGGCTGAATGACCTCTCTGTATCCCTCTGAAAGGAGACCACCATGAACCGCCGAGATTTCCTGTCCCTCACCGCTGCCGTATCGCTTGTGCCTGCCTTGGCGCGCGCCGGTGCGATGGACTATTCCCGCGGGCTTGTCGAACAGGCTTTGGCAAATGGGGAAACCGTGTTTCTGGACTTCAAAGCCAGCTGGTGTTCGACCTGCGCGGCGCAGGAACGCGTGATCAAAGCCCTGAAGGCCGAAAACCCCGCCTATGATGAAAACATCACCTTCATCAATGTCGACTGGGACAAGTATGGGAAGTCGAAACTGTCCCGGTCCCTCCGCATCCCACGCCGCTCGACCTTGGTTGTCCTGAAAGGCGAGGATGAACTGGATCGCATCGTGGCAGGCACATCGAAAGCCGACATCAAAGCGCTGATGGATACGGCGCTGTCGGCTGCGACGGCCTGATCGGCGCTTTTCCTCAGGTCAAAAGACCCAACAGCACGGTCAGCGTGACGAAAGCCCCGACCGTTGTGCCCAACAGCGCGATGGAGGCAACGCCCTCGCGCCCGTGCTCCATCGCGAAAACGGTGTAGATGGTGAAAATTGGCATGGCGGCGGACAGGATCACCGCCGCTTGCAGCTCGGGCGACAGGCCGGTGCCCAGCACAAGCAGCGCCACGAAGACCATTGCCGGATGCAGGAACAGCTTGCCCAAGGTGATTTGAGCGGCCAAGGCCCGATTGCCGATCAGCGGCAAGCCCACCAAGCTTCCGCCAATCACAAACAACGCCAAGGCCGAGGCCGACGCAGCCAGCATGCTGAACAGCCGTAGGGCCGGTTCGGGCAGGGTTAGACCCGAAATTGACACGACAAGCCCGGCGGCAAGGGCGACGACCAGCGGCCGCTTCAGCACGCTTAGGATCACGCTGCGCATCTTGGACATCGGGCTGTCATGCGGCCCCTCGCGCCCCATCTCCATGATCGCCAGCGCGATCGGGATCAGCACGAAGTTTTCCACCAGCATGTTCATCGCCAGAATCGATCCAGCCAGATCTGGAAAGGCGAGCAGCATCACCGGATAGCCCACGAAGCCCGAGTTCGGGCAGGTTGTTCCCATCACAGCCACACCGCGCCGGGGCGCATCGCCACCCGTGGCGCGAAACCACGTCCACGCCAGTGCGATGGTCGCAAGCCCTCCGGCTAAGAACACCGACATGTAGGTGGGATTGAACACCTGCGCGACGGGACGGGTCGCTACGGCGTGAAACAGCAGCGCGGGAAGCGCGATGTTCATCACATAGCCGCCCAGCACGCGCATATCAGAGGGTTTGAACCAGCCGCCGCGCGTGGTCGCATAGCCCAGCGCAATGGCTGCGTAGATTGGAAAGGTGATGGCGAGGATCGCCAGCATCAGCCGATCTGACCGCGCGGTCCTTCACCGATTTGCGCGCGGTGCAGCATCAGGTGATCAAGGATCACACAGGCGGCCATCGCCTCGCCCACCGGAACAGCGCGGATGCCGACACAGGGGTCATGACGGCCCTTGGTGATCACCTCAATCGGCTCGCCCGATTTGGTGATCGACTTGCGCGGTGTCAGGATCGAGCTGGTTGGCTTCACAGCAAACCGCACCACAATATCCTGCCCGGTCGAGATGCCGCCCAGAATACCACCCGCGTGGTTCGAGGCATAAACTGGCCCGTCTGGACCCATCGAGATCTCGTCCGCATTCGCCGTCCCGCGCAGGCCGGCAGCGGCCATACCCTCGCCAATCTCGACACCCTTCACGGCGTTGATCGACATCATCGCGGCGGCCAAATCAGTGTCTAACTTGGCATAAACCGGCGCGCCCAGTCCGGCAGGGGCGCCGCGCACCACGACCTCGACCGCGGCGCCGACGCTGTCATTTTCCTTCACGCGCAGGAACTGCAGATAGTCTTCCCATTCCTGCACAGCGCTCGCATCGGGCAGCCAGAACGGGTTGTTGTCGATGGCGTCCCAATCGAACTTCGAGCGATCAAGATGCTTTTCGCCCATCTGG
Source organism: Aliiroseovarius marinus (assembly GCF_004360145.1). Lineage (GTDB taxonomy): Bacteria > Pseudomonadota > Alphaproteobacteria > Rhodobacterales > Rhodobacteraceae > Aliiroseovarius > Aliiroseovarius marinus. Next base: position 421,901 of record NZ_ML178712.1, read on the forward strand.
GTCATGTAGCCCTTGATCTCAAGCCCCGGCACCAGCGCCTTCAGCGCCTCGCGGGCAACGCCGCCGGCAGCCACGCGTGCAGCCGTTTCGCGGGCCGAGGAGCGTCCACCGCCACGCGGGTCGCGGATCCCGTATTTCTGCCAATAGGTGATGTCAGCGTGACCCGGACGGAACGTCTTTTCGATCTCGCCATAGTCTTTGGATCGTTGGTCGGTGTTCTCGATCATCAGCTGGATCGGCGTGCCGGTGGTCTGCCCTTCATAAACACCCGACAGAATGCGCACCTGATCGGGCTCGTTGCGGGCCGTGGTGTTCTTGTTCTGACCCGGACGGCGTTTGTCCAGCCAGACTTGCAGCATCTCAGCCTCAAGCGGCACACCGGGGGGGCACCCGTCGACGGTCGCGCCCAAAGCAGGCCCGTGGCTTTCACCCCAAGTGGTGACACGGAAGATATGACCAAAGCTGTTCATCGACATGGGCGCGCTCCTTCATTCCCAAGCGTGATAGCGAAGGGGGAAACGAAAGGGAAGCGCCCCAAGGCGTTAGCTTTCGCTTTGTTGCGGCCTGCGGTGTTTTGGCTTCGGCGTGGGGCCAGCGTCATAGCGCGGGTTCGGATCGCGCAGGATCGGGTTGCGGACCGAGACAGACGGGCGGCTTTCGCGCCACACGATGAACACGCCCGAGGCGATGATCACCGCGGCACCGACGCCCACCCACATGTCCGGCAGCTCGTCAAAGAACAGCGCGCCGAAGGCGGTCGCCCACAGGATCTGGCTGTATTGCGTGGGGGCCACCACCGCGGCGGGGGCCGAACGGTAGGCGATGATGATCATCATCTGCGCAAAGACCGACATGACCCCGACGCTGGCAGCAAGGCCCAGATCCACGATCTGCATCGGCACATAGACGAAGGGCAGGATCAGCCCCATCGCCAGAATGGACGACAGCATGGGGTAGAGGATCATCACGGCGGTCCGCTCCTCTCCCCCGATCTTGCGCATGATGATGGACCCAAGCGCCGAGCAGAAGGCCGCGATCAAAGCACAGATATGCCCAAACGAGATCACGGTCACGCCGGGGCGCAGAACGATCAAAACACCGATCAGACCGACGATCACGGCTGCCCACCGCTGCCCGCGCACGGGCTCACCCAATAGCCATGCCGACATGGCGGTGATCAGAAGGGGTGTGGCGAAGAGAAGGGCATAGACCTCGGCCAGCGGCAGCACGGTGAAGGCGTAGAACGCCGCCGACATCGCGATCACCGTGGTCGTCGACCGGATCAGGATCAGCCACGGGTGATGCGGGCGGAAATTGTCCACCTGACGGTCCGCCAGCATCATGATCGACATCGGCACGAAGGCAAACAGCATCGCGAAGAAGATGATCTGGAACACGGCAAACTGCATGCCCAGAAGCTTGATCACCGCGTCATGGGTGGCAAACAGCCCAAAGGCTGCAAAGGCAAAGCCAAGCCCGCGCAGGGGGGATTGAGATGTGTCCGACATGGACCGCTCCGATACTGAAGGTGTTAGCGATCACATTGCTGATTGTTGCCTGAGGGTCAAGGGCAATGCTGCTATGCATTTTCGCGCGGTTCCAGATGCGGCTCGGCTGGCCCTACGAATTCGCAAAACAGGCCTTAGGGCAAATGAGGTTTCTTTTCATGGGGTTGCGCTGGAATGGTCGGGCTTGCGCAAATGCGCCCGCCAAATCTGCTTGCCATTCTTCTGCGCATTGTGCACGTACGGGGCACCTCGGGGTGCTGTGATCCCACAGCTGAGATGCGCAATCGGCGCGGACCCGTAGAACCTGAACCGGCTAACACCGGCGGAGGGAAGGTGATTTGGACATCCCCAAATGCCCCCATCCGTTCGGCGCATATGGAGGACCCAATGAAGACAGCCCTTTCATTTGTCGCAGGACTTGCACTGACCACGACCGCTGCCATGGCTGCGGACAAGCCCGTGCTGCAAGTTTATGCTCCTGACTACTTCGCATCCGAGTGGGGGCCCGGTCCCTCGATCGAGGCGGGCTTTGAAGCCCAGTGCGGTTGCGATCTGGAATTCGTCACCGGCGACGTGATGCCCCGCCTGATGCTGGAAGGCGAGCGCACCGAAGCAGACGTTGTGATCGGCCTGAACACCGACGTGACTGCCCGCGCCCGTGCCTCGGGCCTGTTTGCCCCGCACGGTCTGGATGTCAGCGGTCTGACCCTGCCCGTCGACTGGACCGACGACGTGTTCGTGCCGTTCGACTACAGCTACACCGCCTTCATCTATGACAACACCAAGATCACCGACGCGCCCAACAGCTTTGATGCGCTTCTGGCGATGCCCGACGACACCAAGATCGTCATTCAGGATCCGCGCAGCTCGATCTCGGGTCTGGCGCTTCTGTTGTGGGTGAAGTCGGTCTATGGCGACAAAGCAGACGAGGCTTGGGCCAAACTGAACCCGAAGATCCTGACTGTCACCAAAGGCTGGTCCGAGGCCTACGGCATGTTCACCGATGGCGAAGCCGACATGGTTCTGTCCTACGTGACCTCGCCCGCCTATCACATCATCGCCGAGGAAGACCTGACCAAATCGGCAGCCATCTTTGACGAAGGCCACTACCTGTATGTGGACCTCGTGGGCAAAATCGCGAACACCGACCAGCCTGAACTGGCCGACGCCTTCATGGCTTATGTGCTGAGCGAAGAGTTCCAGTCGGGCATCGCGACCTCAAACTGGTCGTTCCCGTCGAAACTGGCAACTGACAAGCTGCCGGAAGGCTTCGCCAACCTGCCCGTGCCCGCCAAAGCGCTGGTCTTCTCGGAAGAAGAAGCCGAGGCAATCCGCAAGCCGGCTCTGGACGAATGGCTCGCCGCAGCGTCCAAATAAGTTCCACCACCATCCTAGGCGTCTTGGCGCTTGGGGTGGTGGTCTGCCTGACCCTTGGCACGCTGGTCGCGGTTGCGATGCGGGCCGAGGGTGCGGGCAGGCTTGGCCCAGCCGATTGGGCTGCCATTCGCTTCACGTTATGGCAGGCCGCCGCGTCAGCGACGCTCAGCATCCTTCTGGCGATCCCTGTCGCCCGCGCACTGGCGCGGCGCAGCTTCCCCGGTCGCTCTGTGCTGATCACCCTTCTGGGCGCCCCCTTCATCCTGCCGGTGATCGTCGCCATTCTGGGCTTGATCGCCGTCTTTGGTCGCACCGGTCTGATCTCCCAAGTCTTAGGCCTGTTCGGGATCGAGCCGATATCCGTCTATGGCTATCACGGCGTCATCCTCGCCCATGTGTTCTTCAACCTGCCGCTCGCCACCCGCCTGATTCTGCAAGGCTGGCTGGCCATCCCGTCCGAGCGCTTCCGACTGGCGGCCTCGCTAGGCATGGGCCCCTCTGACATCGCCCGCACGCTGGAGCGCCCCATGCTGCGCGAGGTCGTGCCGGGCGCGTTCCTTGTCATTTTCCTGATCTGCCTGACCTCTTTCGCCGTGGCCCTTGCCCTTGGTGGCGGGCCGAAAGCCACCACGGTGGAACTCGCGATCTACGAAGCCTTCCGCTTTGATTTCGACCTTGGCCGCGCGTCCCTGCTGGCTTTGGTACAGTTCGGGCTGGGCGCGGCGTTGGCCTTGATTGCCCTGCGCGTTGCCATGCCGTCGGACATGGGCGCGGGGCTGGATCGCGCCGTCACCCGCTGGGATGACCGCCCCGCTTTGTTGGTGCAGGACATAGTCGCGATCACGCTTGCTACACTCTTCTTACTTCTGCCGCTGGGCATGGTCGTTCTCGATGGCCTCCCACGCCTTTTGCACCTGCCCGACGTCGTCTTTGGCGCGGCCCTACGATCTGTCATCGTCGCCCTCGTGTCCGCCGCACTAACGCTGGCCTTGTCCCTGCCCATCGCGGCCCTTGCGGTGCGCCATAACTCGCGCGTGGTCGAGGCCTTGGGATATCTGACCATCGCCGCCTCACCCCTTGTGATCGGCACCGGGCTGTTCATCATCACCTTCCCCTTCGTAAAGCCATCGGACCTTGCCCTGCCCATTACCGCAATCGTCAACGCCGCCCTCAGCCTGCCCTTCACTCTGCGGGCACTGGTACCGGCGCTGGCTGCAGTCGAACGAGACTTCGGCCCACTGGCCGATGGGCTGGGCATGACGGGTTGGACCCGCCTGCGCCACCTGTGGCTGCCCCGCCTGCGCCGCCCGATGGGCTTTGCGCTAGGTCTGGCCGCCGCGCTGTCGATGGGCGATCTTGGCGTCATCGCGCTATTTGCAGACGGCGACAACGCCACCCTGCCCTTGCAGCTTTTCCGCTTGATGGCGGCCTATCGGATGGAGGACGCAGCCGCCGCTGCCCTGCTACTGCTAACCCTCTCGCTCGGCCTGTTCTGGCTGTTTGACAAAGGAGGTCGCGTGAATGCTGACCGTTGACTCCATGCGCATCGAAATGGGCGATTTCAGCCTTGCCGGAGACTTCAAGATTGCACCCGGCGCACGCGTTGCCGTGCTTGGTCCGTCTGGCGCGGGGAAATCCACTTTGCTGGCGGCCATCGCGGGGTTCCAACCGCTGGATGCAGGGCAGATCCTCTGGGATACGAAGCCCATGCCCAAAGATCCCGCCGCGCGGCCGATCAGCATGGTGTTTCAGGACAACAACCTGTTTCCCCACCTAACCGTCGCGCAAAACGTGGGCCTTGGCCTGCGCCCGAACCTGCGCTTGTCAGCCGAGGAACACACCCGCGTTGCAAACGCCCTGACTCGCGTGGGACTGGAAGGGATGGGAGACCGCAAACCCGCGCAGCTTTCCGGCGGCCAGATTGCTCGCGTGGCGCTGGCCCGCGTCCTGCTGCGCGACCGCCCGGTGCTGCTGTTGGACGAACCCTTCGGCGCGCTCGGCCCGGCACTGAAAGCGGAAATGCTGGAGCTGGTGCGCACCCTGCTGGACGAGACAGGCGCCACCCTTCTGATGGTCAGCCATGACCCCGAAGACGCACGCGTGCTCTGCAATCAAGTGGTTCTGGTGGCCGATGGGCAGGCCCATGCCCCCGTTGCGACGGAGGAGATGTTCGCGAACCCGCCAGAGGTGATGCAGGAGTATTTGGGGAGGTGAAAAAGACCTGCCCAATTTGCTCAATCTTACTAAACGAAGTCTACTGCCTATCGTCCTTCAGCTTTCGGCCCCATTGGCACTGGTGAACAGTTGCATGAAGACACGCGCCTCACTCCACTCAGGATCACGTTGTATCTCGTAGGCCCAATCGAGAGGCCATTCCTCTCTCTCCACCAGTTTCTGTAGCGTGTGGTGTGCGCTTTTAGGGTCGTGAACTTGAAAGACCAATTCTCGGACGCCCGCCCAAGTGCTTCTTGCAACGAACAGAGCGTTGTCGGAACCCAAAATACTCTTAGATTCGAGTGTCGAAATCTCAATTTTATCGCTGACTTTGTTCAGTAATTCTTGTTCTTTGGCCGTTGGCATCTCGTTCTTAGCAAGATCAGAGTACGTGATCTTAATTGACAAACACCAAGGGAATATTTCGGGATTTGGAAAATCTAGTAACGCGCTGTTGACGACAACAACCGCCGGCAACCCTCCTCGTGAAGTATTTAGCAGGGAGTAAACTGGTTCTGGTAATTCAATTTGGATATTTCCAATGGTCAAAACAGATACTCGCTTTCAGTAACACGTCCTTGTTCCACCGTGGGCCCCACTCCACCTTGGAGGGTGTCCAAAGTCAAGCAAGCGGAAGTCTCTACCTCCCTTAGGAAACACAAAACATCACCAAGCGGAAAAAAAGGGCGCCTTGCGGCGCCCTTCTCTATTCCGTCAAACCCAACGCTTAGGCGTTGAATTTTTTGCCTTTGTGCGGGGCCCAGAGCTTCTTGTTCGTCAGGTACAGAAGCGAGGTCAGCAGGACCAACATAATGACCGAGATAAAGCCGGTCTGTTTGCGGGCCATCATCTTGGGCTCTGCCGTCCACATCAGGAAGGCTGCAACGTCTTCGGCCAAGTGGTGGGCCGAGTTGTTGTGACCGTCGTCATACTCGACGGTGCCATCTTCCAACTGCGGAGGCATCGAGGTCCAACCGCCCGGGAACACGTCGTTTCCGTTCAGGTACTGACCAGCGACTTCCTGTTCCTTGCCGTTGAAGGCGGTCAGGAACGAAGCGATGTACTCAGCGCCACCCATGCCTTTGACCAGCTGGTTGATGCCGGTGCCGGCCGGGCCGTGGAAGCCAGCGCGGGCTTTGGCCATCAGCGACAGGTCGGGACCCATGCCTTCGCCTTCAACGGTCGGGAAGAAGTCAGCCGGCACGCGGGCGCGGTCGTCATCCAGTTCCGGATCGTAGATGGTGAAGTTTTCGGCTGCATATGCGCGAACTTCGTCCTCGGTGTACTCGGGGCCACCTTTGTCCGACAGGGTACGCAGCGGGACGTAGCGCAGACCGTGACAGGCCGCACAGACCTCGGTGTACACTTTCAGGCCGCGACGCAGCTGTTCCTTGTCGTACTTGCCGAACGGACCCTCGAACGAGAAGGCCGTGTCATGGACTTCGCCGCCTGCGCCAGCGGCCTGAGCCGCGCCAGTGGCGAGACCCAAAGCGACGATAGCGGATGCTGTGAGTTGTTTGATCATTGTTCTCAATCCTCTCACTCGGCTGCGCCGGGATAGTGGGCGTTGAAGTCTTCCTCGATCGTTGCCGGAGGCGTGGTCGGTTTTTCAAACAGACCCAGCAGCGGCAGGATCACCAGGAAGTAGGCGAACCAGTAGGTCGACCCGATCAGCGAGATCCAGTCATGCGGGAACTCGGTGTCACGAGCGCCAACCCACATCAGAACGACGAAGTCGATCAGCAGCAGGCGGTACCACCATTTGAAGGCAGGGCGATACTGACCCGAACGGACCGACGAGGTGTCCAGCCACGGTGCCAGAGCCATCACGATGATGGCGCCGAACATGGCCAGCACGCCGAAGAACTTCGCGTCAACGATGCCACCGGTGATGAAGCTAACGAACTGTACAGCCCAAACATCAGCGGTGAAGGCACGCAGGATCGCGTAGAACGGCAGGAAGTACCATTCGGGAACGATGTGTGCCGGCGTCGCCAGAGCGTTTGCCTCGATGTAGTTGTCGGGGTGACCCAGGTAGTTGGGCATGAAGCCAACAACGGCGAAGAAGATGATCAGAACCATGCCCAGGCCGACCAGATCTTTGATCACGAAGTAGGGCCAGAACGGCAGGGTGTCTTTCTTGGCTTCTTCTTTCGAACCGCGGCGAACCTCAACACCTGTCGGGTTGTTGTTGCCCGTGGTGTGGAAGGCCCAGATGTGAACGGCGACAAGCGCGGCGATCACGAAGGGCAGCAGGTAGTGCAGCGAGAAGAAGCGGTTCAGCGTGGCGTTGTCCACAGCAGGACCACCCAGAAGCAGAGTCTGGATCGGCTCGCCGATGAAGGGGATGGCGCCAAACAGGCCGGTGATAACCGTTGCACCCCAGAAGGACATCTGACCCCAAGGCAGAACGTAACCCATGAACGCGGTGCCCATCATCATCAGGTAGATGAGCATACCTACAATCCATGTGATTTCGCGGGGCGCCTTGTACGAACCGTAGAACAGGCCGCGGAAGATGTGGATGTAAACAGCCACAAAGAACAGCGACGCGCCGTTCATGTGGATATAGCGGATCATGTGACCGCCGTTCACGTTACGCATGATGTGTTCAACCGACGCAAAGGCCATATCAACATGCGGGGTGTAGTGCATCACCAGGATGATGCCGGTAACGATTTGCAGCACCAGGCAGAACGCCAGAACGATGCCCCAGATCCACCACCAGTTCAGGTTTTTCGGGGTGGGGATCATCAGCGTGTCATAGGCCAGGCCTACAACGGGCAGACGTTCGTGCAGCCACTTTTCAAAGCCCGACTTGGGCTCGTAGTGATCGTGAGGAATTCCAGACATGTAAGCCTCCCTTAGCCCAGCTTGATCGTCGTTGCGTCGACGAATTCTGCAGGCGGAACCGGCAGATTCTCAGGTGCCGGACCTTTGCGGATACGGCCCGAGGTGTCGTAGTGCGACCCGTGGCAGGGGCAGTACCAGCCTTTGTAATCGCCAGCGCCGTCGCCCAGAGGCACACAGCCAAGGTGGGTACACACACCCATCATCACCAGCCATTCGCCAGCTTCGTCCATCGCACGGTTTTGGTCGTCTGCCGACAGGGCCGCATCGCGGTTGTCGTTACGCGCAAACGCGTCGATCAGGTCGTTTGCGGTGTTGTCCGCACGGGCCTGTTCGATCTCTTCTGCAGTACGGCGGCGGATGAATACCGGTTTGCCCAGCCATTTCACGGTGATCTGGCTGCCGACGGCAACGTCAGCAACATCAACGCGGATCGAGCTGAGCGCCCGAACATCGGCAGAGGGGTTCATTTGATTGACGAGCGGCCAAACAGCAGCACCAGCCGTTACGGCTGCGGCGCCACCGGTCGCATAGTAAAGGAAATCCCGGCGGGTTCCTTCGTGGTCGTCGGCGTGTGACACGAGCGCATCTCCCTAGCTAGGTTGCAATATGGCAACCGACACGACTGAAGACCGCCTTTGCAAGCGGTCCGTTTCGCGGCTGTTTATCTAAGGAAACGCGCTCAGTCCAGAAGTCATTAGGGCGCAGGTGTCGGTTTTCAAGGATATGATACCCTGAAAACATGCTGCAGCTGCACTGTTGGCGCGAACATCTAGAATGTCGGGGATAATTTTACCCAAGCCACGTCCCGCGCCCATGACTTAAGTCAAACCGCACGCGACGATTTGGCGCGTGAGTCGTTTGGGGATATTTTCGGCACGTGCACCGCACGGGCCACGCCCGACCCTCCCCCGCACCAAAGGTGCGCGCCGTTAGTCGGCATGCCTCCGGCATGACGGGAGGGCGTATTGCGAGGCCAAGCACAGATGCAAGATTTCAAGAAACGCGACGCCGCATATAGCTACGCCGCAGCGAAACGCCCACCCAGGGTCAGGCGTGACCCTCTGCACCACCCGTTAAACCGGCTTCGTCGCCTTCATACTGTCCCGCTGGCAGTACACCGCGAACCAGTCGTCCAGCGCGTCGCGGCCTTTGCGCCAACCGCGGGCGTCGTGGCGGAAGTCCAGGTAGCCCAGCGCGCAGCCGACCGCGATCTGGCCCATGTCCAGCGGGCCGGACAGATGGCTCATCCAGCGGGTGTTCAGCGCGTCCAGCGCACCCTCGATCTTACCCCACTGGCCTTCGATCCAATCCTCGAACCGCATCGGCTCGGGGCGCAGGCGTAGCTCATAAGTCATCAGAACGGCGGCATCCATCATCGCGTCCGCCGTCGCCTCGAGCGTCAGAACGTCCCAGATTTGGTGCTCGGGGTAGAGTTTTCCGCCGCTGCGGGCATCCAGAAAGCGGGTGATCACACGGCTGTCATAAAGCGTCGGGGCGTCGGGCCGGATCAACGCGGGGATTTTCGACAGGGGGTTCGCCGCCGTCACCGTGGGGTCGGGGGCAGTGGGTAGGGTGGCGGCCATGATCTCTTCCACGTCATCCGCCTGGCCGGTTTCTTGCAACAGCACACGCACCTTGCGCGCAAACGGGGACGTCACGGACGAGATCAGTTGCATAGCCTATACCTTTCGAAAGCGAATGCGGGTCAGGCCGACGGCGTCAATCTCGACCCCCGGTCCGTTTTCCCCCAGACGGATCACCCGGCGCATCCGCGCGGTGGCGTTTACTTGCTCGCTGTCATCCGTCTTCTCGCGTCGTGCGGTCAGCCCTTCGGGCGCCTCATCCAAGGCATCCTCATGACGCTGATCCCGCCGCCCACGTTCGACCGAACGGGCGATGGCATAGGTGGTCAGGGCGACAGCGCCATAGCGCAGCGCGACGACAGCAATTGGGGCAAGCGGTAAGGCCATGGGATCCTCCTTATATAGAAATGTAGGGAGGCCGGGGGCTTATGTCCACTTATGCAGGCGGATCGCTCATCAGCTTGGCGATTTCGGCAAGCTCTTGCCCAAAGCCCGTATGCATCTGCGCCGCCGCCGCTTCGCGCACCGGATCGTCCTTGTTCTGGCCCAGTTTCCACGTGCCGTCGATCTCTTCGACCTCAAGCTGCATGGGCACGATCATCCGTTCCATCTTGGTCACGACCTCGGGCGTCATCTTGTCGAAGGTCCACGGGGCTTTGCCGTCGATCCGCGCTTCATAGGCGGCGGACTGGCGCACCAAAATGTCATGCAACGCGTCGTGTTCCAACGGCACCAACCGCCCGCGCAGATGTACGGCAACATAGTTCCACGTGGGCACTTGCTGCTCAGCCCCATACCAATCGGGCGAGACATAGCCGTCGGGCCCGGTCACCGCGAGCACCGCATTCATCTCGCCCACCCGCGCGATGGGGTTCGAGCGGACCAGATGGAACTCGGCCAGCGATCCGTCATCGGACAGCAGAAACGGGATATGGGACAGAAGCGGCGCCTCGCCCGCCACGCAGAGCGTGCCAAAGGCGCGGGTCTGGGCGAAGGCGATGTTCTGCTCGCGCTCGCTACGTCGGAAAACGGGGTTCGGGTGCATGGCGGGTCCTCTGACTATGCTGAGGACAGGTGATCAGACAACCAGCTGTTTGTCTACAATCCGCGTGGGCGTGGCGGTGATCAGCGCGCCCTCTTCCTGCGGGGTGGTAAAGATCACCTCGGCGAAATGGGCGGTGCGGCCCATCGTCGGGTTCTCCATCAAGATCTGATGTTCCTGCCCGACTTGTGCTTCCAGATGCCGTTGCACCTGAGCATCCCCCGCCGCCCGCAGACGCGCCGCACGGACCTTGATCACGTTGCCATCCACGGTGTTCGGGATTTTCGCCGCCGGCGTGCCTTCGCGTTTCGAGTACGGGAAGACGTGCAGCCATGTCAGGTCGCAGTCCTCGACCAGCTTCACGCTGTTCTCAAAATGCGCGTCGGTCTCGGTCGGGAAGCCCGCGATGATGTCGGCGCCAAAGGTGATGCCGGGGCGCAGCTTGCGGGCCTCTTCACAGAAGGCAATCGCATCGTCGCGCAGGTGGCGCCGCTTCATCCGCTTCAGAATCAGGTCGTCCCCGTGCTGAAGGCTGAGGTGAAGATGCGGCATCAGGCGCGGTTCGGACGCGATGGCCAGCATCAAGTTCTCATCCGCCTCAATCGAATCGATTGAACTGATGCGCAGGCGTGGCAGATCCGGCACCAGACGCAGGATCCGCATGACCAGATCACCCAAGCGCGGCTCTCCGGGCAGGTCGGCGCCCCAGCTGGTCAGATCCACGCCGGTCAAGACGACCTCGTTGAACCCACGATCCACAAGGCGTTTGATCTGGTCGACCACAACGCCCGCGGGCACAGACCGGGAATTTCCGCGGCCATAAGGAATGATGCAGAAGGTGCAGCGGTGATCGCAGCCGTTCTGAACCTGCACATAGGCGCGCGACCGGGTGCCGAACCCGTCGATCAGGTGGCTGGCGGTTTCGGTCACGGACATGATGTCATTGACCTGCACGCGCTCGGTGTCACCGATCAGGTCGGGGGCAAGGCCCGCCCATGTTTCGGGCGACATCTTTTCGTGGTTGCCGATAACTGCGTCGACCTCGTCCATGTTGGCAAAGGTCTCGGGCTCGGTCTGGGCCGCACAGCCGGTGACGATCACCTTGGCGTCCGGGTTCTCGCGCCGTAGCTTGCGGATTTCCTGACGGGCTTTGCGCACGGCCTCGGCGGTCACGGCGCAGGTGTTCACCACCACAGCGCCCTCCACTCCCGCCTCATCGGCCAGACGTTTCATCGCCTCGGTCTCATAGGCGTTCAGGCGACAGCCAAGCGTCGCGAAAATCGGGGGTTTCGCGCCCATCTTACAGACCCTTCAGGAAGGCTTGCGTCAGCTGGCCACTATATACAAAAGCGGTGGGGCCGGTCATCCAGACGCCATCCTCGCGCCAATCCAAGGTCAGCCAGCCGCCATCCAGCTCCATCCGCACGCGCTTGTCGGTCAGACCGCGCTGATGAGCGGCAACGGCCGTCGCACAAGCGCCCGAGCCGCAGGCCAGAGTGATCCCCGTGCCACGCTCCCAGACGCGCATGCGAATCTCGTTCCGCGACCGGATTTCGGCGAATTCAACATTGGTGGCTTCGGGAAACAGCGGGTCAGTTTCAAAGCCCGGCCCGATCCCGGCAACATCGACGGTTTCGGCATCCTCCACAAAGAACACGCAATGCGGATTGCCCATGCCGACGGCGACGGGATCGCCCTCCAGCGGCAGGTGCTGCAGATCCACGTCCTGCGACAAAGGCACTTCCTGCCATGTCAGCTGAGGCTGTCCCATGTTCACGGCAACCAGATCTCCGTCAGCGCGTGCTTCAAGCACGCCACGCGAAGTGCGGATGGTCAGGGCATCCTTGCCCGTCTGATCCATCATATAGCGCGCCACGCAACGGGTCGCGTTCCCACATGCGCCCGCACGGCTGCCATCGGCGTTCCAGAAATCCAGATCAATATCCGCCACGTCCGAGCTGCGAATCTCAGCCAGCTGATCAAAGCCAACGCCGCGATTGCGATCGCCCAACCCAGCGGCCAGATCTCGAGTCACAACAGCATCGCGCCCCCGTGAATCAATCATCACGAAGTCATTGCCCGCCCCATGCCATTTCATGAACTCAAGGCCATTCATATGTGTCTGCGCATCTGCCATGAGCCGCGATATAAGCCCTTGGCAAAACTTTTGCCAGAGATCGTGCAGATTCATTCGAAAATGGGGTTGACCCCACCCGCCACTCCCTTTAGTCACCGCGCTCACAGAGTGGGCCGTTAGCTCAGTTGGTAGAGCAACTGACTTTTAATCAGTGGGTCGAAGGTTCGAATCCTTCACGGCTCACCACTGAACCTCCCTAAAATCAATGGGTTACACCGACCTCCTCGGGGAAATTCGTAGTCCATGCGCAAACTTTCCGGAGTATTTCCGGATGAATCGCGCGACACTTCTCTGCCCCATCAATGCTCGCGCTCAGATTCGTCGGAAGCGGCAAGACGCGCCCTAGCGTATCGGAAATACGGAATCCCAAGATCGAGCCGGGGATCGCGCGATTCTCAATTCACTTGGAGCCAGCATCGACTGAACGTTTATCCGTCTATGGGGGGGAGGTGTCGACCCGCCCATGGGAGTCCCATGGATTCTTGTACCTCCCCAACACGACGAGCAGTCGGAGCAGATTTTGCCGAAGTGCGCAGAGCAATCACTGCCTACCCATCTTCTGAACATAGTTTTCTGAGATTGTCTTGATTGTTAGACTGGAGCTTTAATCGACCCTGCGGCTCGACTGCTGCGCGCCGCCTCCAGCGGCGAGCGCAGCTCAGTCCTCAAGTCTGCTCGGCTTTCGTTCTTCGAACAGCTCCAGTCTAAACTCATCTGCTCGGAAAAGTCAATACATCTGGACTCATTTCGGAGGAATCGCACAACATGTTGTGGAATGGGCACGTATAAAAGTTAGCCAGCTTGACCGCCCGCGTTTCCACCCCCGCCCATTGGCCAATGGAGATCTGTTACGCACATCCCCCCACTGGCCCTTACAGGAGTAACCGCGCAGAAAGACCCCTAGTTGGCCATCGAGCTTGCTCCTACCGCACGAAACAACAACCGCCTTGCTCGGCCCCACACTGGCCTTCGCGGATATCCGGCTCGCCGAAAAACCACCCTGGCCCTTCTGTCGCAAAGTCAGCCAGCCCCTCCACCTGGCCTTAGGCGCTGGGCATTCAGTTGGCACCCTGTCGCCCCATACTGGCCCAAACAGGGGAAGGTTGCCTTGGTCCAACCCTGAGTGCGCCCGCCTCCCCCTTACGGGGGCGGGCGCGCCACCAACCATTCATCCTGTCGGGGGTAATGGCGGTAGGGTAGATATGGGCATGGACAACTCCCCTTTGACGGGTTTACTTGCACCTATTGGTTAAACGGATTGAGAGGAATTCCGATGAAACGATGGGCCCTTGCCATTACCCTTCTAACCGCCAGCTTCGCCCATGCTGAAACCGCTCTCGATAGCTGTGCCACGATTGACGCTGACATAGACCGTTTAGCCTGCTACGACGAGGCTTCGGGTCGGACAGCGAAAACAACCACTCCCCTCGCATCGGACGATACGGGCAAATGGAACGTCAACGTTAAGACCTCAAAGTTTGAAGACACGACTGATGTTTACCTATCGCTGAAATCCAACGACAACGTTGCCTGTCGAAGCTACTCGACCCCGGCCCCTGTTCAGCTCTGGATCCGCTGCCTTGAGAACACGACATCACTTTTCATCGCTACCGACAATTGCCACCTAGCCAGCCGTGTAAGTGGATATGGCGACGTTGATATGAGAACCGACAGTGACAAAACCCGCACTGTTAGCATGGACGCCAGCACGGACAACCGAGCCCTCGGCATTTGGAGCGGGAATCGGGCAATACCCGCCGCGATACGCCTGTTTGAGAAAGACACGCTACTGGTCCGCTTCACGCCCTACAACCAAAGCCCAGTCACAGCTGAGTTCGACATCTCTGGCATTGAGAACGCGATCAAGCCCCTGCGCGAAGCCTGCGACTGGTAAGCGCACCGCTGGGCCCCTGCTTAACGACCTCTCCTGCTATCCACAGCCTTGCTGGACGAACTCCTACGATCTTTGGGTTAACCTTAGCCCATTCAAGAGAACCAGGGAGATATGCATGGCAAAGGCTGATTGGAGCAAACGGCAGGCATTTGCTGAAGCATATGTACGCTGTGGAAATGCGTCTCAGGCTGCGCGGGTCGCCGGGGTGCCTGCGGCTTCGGCTCACAGCATGGGCTATAAATGGCTGCGCGACGTGGCCGTGGCTGACCTGATCCGCACAGCCATGAACGACCAGCTAAAAACCCTTGGCCCTGCCGCCGTCAATGTGGTGCGCGAAGTCATGCTGTCAGAAAGCTCCCCTGCAAACGTCAGGCTGCAGGCTGCACGTGACATCCTTGATCGGTTGGGGTGGGTGGCCCCCAAGCGCCCAGAGGCCGTACAGGGGCCTCAGCGGCGCGAACTGGTGGAGCTGTCGCGGTATGAGCTTGAAACCCTGGCCTCGGGCAATCCTGACGTGATGCTCGATGAGGCCTCGCTGGAATCCATGCTGACCTAGGCAATCCGAGTACCCGTGACGCAAAGAGCCGCCCAGAGGGTATCTGAGCGGCTCGCGAGGGATCGGTTTGAATGGTTCGGGTTATCCCCCTTGGCGCACAGCCGAGGCTTCCTGCATCTTCATCTCAGCGTACTCCAAGGCTTCGCTTACCCTGTGCACGGCCTTCTTATTGGGGTGCCAAACGGCGAGCGGCCAGGTCCGAATGGTGCGCGCGGAAATGGGGAAGTAGCGACGCGTGATGATCTGGGCCAGGGTTCCACGATCTGCGAACTCTGGAAGCGTCGCTCCGCAGGTACAGATTTCGTTGGGAGTGTCGGCGGGACGAGGCATATTTGGGCTCCTTTCAAGTTATCTGAGCCCATCTTGGCCTGATCGGCGAAACCCGGTCGTCCCGGTTGACGATCTTTTTTTTGATTATCTGCAATCTTTCACCGGACCGACGTTTCACCGAATTGTGACCGTATAATGTGTTGACCTTCCCCCGGGGGAAGCTGGCTGTTGCATCAAAACGAAGCACACGTTCCTTCGACGAGGCAGCCAAGTGAGGGGCACATGAACTTACACACATCCAGAAGACGTTTTCTTTCGGGACTGGCGGCAGGTTGCGCCTTTCCTGCGCCAATGCTTCTTGCGCAGTCGGAACAGGTGGAAACGAAAACGGAACGCAACATTTCCTCGTTCCGCATGCACCGCTGGCAAGACCATTTCGATAGCCTGAAAAACGGGGTGATCCTGTCGGACACGACGTCGCGCATGCTGCAGTACTGGTCCGAAGATGGGACGGTTGCAAAGATCTATCCAACCAGTGTGCCGTTAAGTGATGATCTGACGCGGCTTGGATACACGCGCGTGGTGCGCAAGGTAGACGGACCGTCATGGCGGCCCACGCCCTCGATGAAGAAACGCAACCCGGAATGGCCAGACTATGTTGGCCCCGGGCCGGAAAACCCCTTGGGGACACATGCCCTTTATCTCAGTTGGCAATACTATCGGATCCACGGCACCAACGACACGCGCAAGATCGGGCGACGATCCTCGAACGGCTGCATCGGGCTTTACAACGGGCAGATCGCTGAATTGTTCGCATTTGCGAAGGTTGGCACACAGGTCAAGCTGATCTGACCTGCAAGGAAAGAGTATAGATAATGACCATCAAGACGTGGAGCCTGATCGGAATCGCGGCCCTCATCGTTACCTTTCTTCTGACGCGTGGAGGACCGAATGACGTCGCGGACCCCGTGGCAGAGATTGCAGCGGGCGCACCGATGGTGACAGTGCAGTTACCCGCCGCGCTAAGCGCAACGGCAACGATGGGAAAGCGCGGATTCGACGCCGTGTGCGCAGACTGCCACGGGACCGATGCGGCGGGGCAGCAGGGCATCGCACCGCCGCTTGTGCACAAGATCTATGAACCCAGTCATCATGCGGACATGGCTTTTGTGCTGGCGGTGCAAAGAGGTGTACCCGCGCATCATTGGGGCTTCGGCAACATGCCGCCGGTCGACGGCTTGACCCGGGCCGATGTTGCGAACATCATTGCATACGTCAGAGAACTGCAACGCGAGAACGGGATCAACTGAACGGTGTTTGAGGGAATGCGCAGATGGGTCGGGCCTATGTTCGTCGCGGTCGGCATTTTTGTCGCCAGCCTGCTTTTGTCAGGTGGTGTTGCGGAAGCACATGGCAAACATGCGCCTTCCGAAACAGCGATTACCGCGCAGTCGGACGCCGTTTATTTCGCAGCAGACAATCAGGGGCAGTGCTTTGGTGGTGCCTTCTGTTCTGGCCCTGCCATCGTCCAGCATAACTTTGTGCCAGCAAGCGCAAGTGCACAACGCGAGCGCTATGCGCTACCTGTAAAAATTATGGGTCTTCCCGTTATATCGGGATTTGATCCACCACCTCCCCGCTTCCTGATTTGATATCTTCCGCGCGCCGATGGCGTTGAGAAACACTTCAATCAGGAAAATCCGATGAAAACCAAAAAACTACTCGTGGGCGCGATGGCTGCGTCCGTACTTGCCGTGGCAAGCCAGTCCGTTCTCGCTCATGGGGGTGCCACGGGCATCGTCAAGGAACGCATGGATGGCATGGGCGTCATGAAAGAGGCCATGAAGGTTCTGACGCCGATGATGCAAGGCAAGGTCGATTACGACGCCGACGTGGTGCGTGATCGTGCAGGCGACATCAGCCAACATGCCGGAACGACCATGACGAAGCTGTTCCCCGAGGGCAGCACGGATGCCCCATCCGAGGCGAAGCTTGAAATTTGGCAGGACTGGGAGAATTTTGCTGCGCTGGCCGAGCAATTGCGTGTGATGGCTGACGGGCTGGCAGCGGCGTCCGACAACGGGTTGATGATGGCCGGGAACGCACCTGCCGGTAGTGGCATGATGACGGGCCAAGGGGGCACCATGATGGGCAGTGGCATGATGGGTGGCCAAGGCGCAGGTATGATGGGAACCGGCATGATGGCCGGACAAGGCGCAGGCATGATGGACTTCGCCGATATGCCCGCCGATGGCGTCTTTACCATGATGGGTCAGGTTTGTTCTGCTTGCCACACCCGTTTCCGGGCCGAGAAATAGGCCGAGAAGATGCGCAAAATCTATCGTCTGGGATTGGCTGGGGCCGTAGTAGCCTCGGTCAGCCTCTCGGCGCTCATCGCTTGGCCGATTGGTCAGCCTCCTACGCCCATTTCGCTGCAAGGCAATGTAGAACGCGGCGCGTATCTTGCGCGTGCGTCCGGGTGTATTGCGTGCCACACGGATATCACTGGCGGAGGTGCGCCCCTAGCCGGGGGGCTGCGCCTTGAGACACCGTTCGGGTCGCTGTATTCCCCGAACCTAACCACCGACCCCGAACATGGGATCGGCGGTTGGACGCAGGCTCAGTTTGCCCGTGCTGTGCGCGAAGGGGTCTCGCCCGAGGGGTACGCCTATTACCCGGCCTTTACCTACCCGTTCTATGCGAATTTCACGGATCAAGAGATCGCCGACCTCTGGGCTGCGTTCCAGACAGTACCCCCCGTCGCCACGCCTTCGCGTGCGCCCGAAATGCAGTTTCCTGTCAACCAGCGTTGGGGCTTGAAGCTGTGGCGTGCGGCCTATCTTGAACCACCCCGAACCGAGCCCGTGGCTGGCAAAGGCGAGATCTGGAACCGTGGCCGCGAACTGGTCGAAGGCGCCACCCATTGCGCCGCCTGCCATACCGGGCGGAACTTCGCAGGGGCCCGCAACTCGGATACCGAGCATTTTAAAGGAAGCGACAGCTTGCCGGGTGGCGAGAAAGCACCCGCGATTGATCACGAAACTCTGATCAAAAGGGGATGGGATGTGGCAAGCCTTGCTTACGCGCTGCGCACCGGCATCACGCCCGAGGGCGACGCCTTTGGAGGGACGATGGGTGAGGTCGTACTGTATGGCACCAGCTTCCTGACCGAAGCAGACCGTACAGCCATCGCGACATATCTGATGGATGAACACGAGGGTGGATAGGCGAATGAACCCAATACAAAAGCCTCAGGGACCAAGACTGAACCGCCGCACATTTCTGGCCGGAACCGCCGCGCTTGCTGCAACGCCGGGATTTGCACATGCCGAAACCATACCTCGGTTGGTGGCCCGCCCGGCGAGTGCGCGCATTCTACCTGCCGAATACCCCGAGACACCGATCTGGGGATTTGATGGCGAGGTGCCCGGCCCTCTGTTGCGTCTGAAACAGGGCGAACGCTTGATGCGCACATTGGTGAATGAACTGCCACAGCCCACCTCTGTTCACTGGCACGGAGTGCGCGTACCGAATGCGATGGACGGGGTGCCGGGTATGACACAGGACGCCGTCGCACCCGGCGATCAGTTTGACTATGCCTTTACGCCGCCCGATGCGGGCACCTTCTGGTACCACTCGCACAACCAATCCACCGAGCAGATCGCAAGGGGGCTTTATGGATTATTGATTGTCGATGAGGCCGAGCCGCCAGAGGTCGACCACGATATCGCTGTGGTGCTGGATGATTGGCGGCTGCGTGAGAACGGAGAGATCGTCGACGATTTCGACCGGATGCATGACTGGACGCATGCGGGGCGGATCGGAAATTACGTACAGGCATCCCTTCTGCCGCGCGTCTCGCAACTGCGCCGCCATGATCGCGTACGGCTACGGCTGGTCAACGTCGCGGTGGACCGCATCATGAAGATCGGTCTTCATGGCTTAAGCGGCGCCCTCGTGGCGTTGGATGGGATGCCACTGCAAACGCCCGAACACACCGATCACGTGATCCTCGGCCCGGCACAAAGGGCGGATTTCATCGTAGATGTCACTGCTGACGAGGGAGACGAGGCACTAATTGCCATCCATGAACGTGAAGAGGCTTTCGTACTTGCAGATCTCCATGTTTCGGGCGGAGGCAGTTCGTCCGCGCGCGGGGCAATCAATCCTCTGCCATCCAATCCGCTTGTCCCTCTTGAGACAGCTCAGGCCACGACTGAGGCGCGCTTGATCATGGAAGGCGGCGCGATGGGGGGGCTGCGTCAGGGAATTTGGAAGGGCGAGCGCCTGTCGATCCAGCAATTGGTCGAGCAGGGCCAGGTTTGGACCTTCAATGGCGTCGCAGGTCTGCCCGAAGCTCCATTGGTTGAGGTTGCCGTGGGCGACATTGTCGAAATTCCGATGCAAAATGACACGGCGTTTCCACACGCTATACACCTACACGGGCACCATTTCCAGGAGCGTCTGGCCGATGGCGCGCTTGGTCCATTGCGCGACACACTTCTGATGGATCGCGGGGAAACACGCAGCATCGTGTTTCGGGCAGACAATCCGGGGGACTGGCTTTTGCATTGCCACATGCTGTCACACCAGAAGGCAGGTATGAAGACCTGGATACGGGTGGCCGCATGAGGCGCGGAACACTTGTTGCGCTATGCGCTGCCGGGTTGGGGGCCTTCGGCATCGCAATAACAGCCTTCAGCCCCATGGATGCGCAAGCCCAGCCAGCACAGCAGCCCTTGGACTCGGATCCTGATGCAGGCAAGGTGCTGTATGCAGAGAACTGTGCCGCGTGTCATGGGGCGAACCTTGAGGGCCAACCCGACTGGCGTACCCCAGACGAGGACGGCGTCCTTCCCGCTCCGCCCCATGACCAAACCGGACACACCTGGCATCACGGCGATGCGTTGCTGTTTGACTATACCAAACGCGGTGGCCAAGCGGCGCTTGAAACACGCGGTGTATCTGGATTTTCCAGCGGCATGCCGGGATTCGAAGACAGCCTAAGCGATCAACAAATCTGGGACATACTGGCCTTCATAAAATCCACCTGGCCCGACCGCATCCGCGAGATGCAGGCCACACGCACCACAGGTGAACAAATGCAGGGCGGCTCATGATTGCCCGGCTCGACAATGCCACGACATGTCACGGCGCTTTGGTCACAAAGGCCGAGATCATGCCGTCAGCACGAACAATAAAGGATAAAACATGACCAACCCGAAACTTGACCGGCGCCTGTTCCTAGCGGGGCTTGGCGCTTCCAGCATCGGACTTGCCACACCGACGATTGCCGCGCCTCGCCCGCTGATACAGGTTCTGAAAGATCCGGATTGCGGCTGCTGTAGCGCCTGGATGGCGATCATGCAGCAAGGGGGTTTTGATCTGGAGGTCCAGAATGCCTCGTGGGACGCCCTGTCGCGTTATAAGGAAACGAACGGCATCCCGCAGGACATGACATCATGTCATACCGGCGTGGTGAACGGGTACTACATCGAAGGACATGTGCCCGCCGCCGATATCCATCGCCTGCTGTCCGAGCGTCCTGACGCAGTGGGTCTGTCCGTCCCCGGAATGCCCTTTGGATCACCCGGTATGGGCCCTGAGAACGAGCGCGAAGCCTATGCGGTCTACCTGATCCGCAAGGATGGCAGCACCGAGGTTTTCAACCACTACGACGCCGCTTGATCTGTGCGCTTTAGACGATAGACGCCGCGGGCGGGGCGTTCGACCTGCCCGTCGCGTACCAGATCCGACAGCGCGCGAAAGACGACCTCGTGGCTTAGTCCAAGGTCGCTGGCGAAAGCCACCACTGTTCCGGTCATCCACCCATCCGCAAGGCCCGCAAGTACCCTGTCCTGCGCGGACCGAATCGCCAGCAACTCTTGCTTGCGGCGATAAGACTGGACTTGTGCCGAAAGCCGTTGAACCAGACCGATTGCAAAGTCAGTGTCCTTTGTCATGGCGCCCAGCACGATGGCCTTACCGAGAACGCGCACCGTACAGTCCCCGTCAGCAATGGCGTCACAGTGATAGTGGTCGCTGAACAGTGATGGCTCGGCCAGCGTGTCGCCGGATCTTGCCCTGAACATCGTGACCAGCTGACCCGCTTCCGTGTGCCGCACCAGGCGCACCTCTCCTTGCTCAACAAAGAACATTCCACGCGCCCTATCGCCCTGATGAAACAGGTGCTCTCCGCCGGTCAAACTACGGCGCGGCAAATCGGACAAGGGCAGGCCATCAAATGGCGCTGGAAGTGGGATCAAATCGCTCATTGTGATTCAAATCATATTCAATTGGCCAGATAGGTACCAGCATTTGGGGCCACAAATTCGATCAAGAGTTCAATCATGCTCCGACACACGATATTTGCGATTGCCACATTGTTTGCAGCGGCGCCGGTCTACGCACAGCACAGTCACGACCATGCGGGTCATGCGCCTCAGACTGTCCTACCAACCGAACCCGGTCAGGGCGCATTTGCCGCCATTGCCGAGATCGTTGCAATGTTACGCGCCAACCCCGAAACCGATTGGTCAGCGGTCGATATCGCGGCCCTGCGCCGGCATCTGATCGACATGGATAACTTGGTGACGCATGCCAAGGTGACAACAGAAGACGTGCCAGAAGGCGCACGGTTCCACGTACAAACCACCGGAACAGGAGGAGCCGCAGTCTCGCGCATGGTTCCCGCGCATGCGCCGGTGCTGAGGGCGGACACAGGCTGGGAAAGTCAGGTGCTTTTGAACGGGGATGAAATTGTTTGGACCGTCACCTCACAGACAGACGCTGAGGTTATCCGGGCGCTGGGCTTCTTCGGCCTGATGGCCGTCGGCAATCACCATCAACCCCATCACTTGGGGATGGCGACAGGCTCTATGGTGCATTGATCTAGACCAAAATTGTCGCTGGATAGCTTTCCTTCGCAAGTATGGCGAGCAGATCGTGATCCGCTAGGTCACTGGTGATCCTGACCTCGTGGGCGTCGAGGTCAAACACCAGTTCCGCCTGCGCATCTTCGGCCAAAACAGCTTTCTCGATCACGGCTTTGCAGTGTCCGCAGCTCATGTCAGGGACGTGGAACATACGCATACAAGGGCTCCTCTTATGACTTCACAGTTGTAAGTGGGGCTTCCCAAGGGGGAAGGTCAATGCTCAAGAAAACGTGATGCTTGGCCCTTGACCCTCCCCTTACTGGAACCCCCATGTTCGACTCGAACACCCGTTAAATGGAGGGTCCCATGTCCGAGAAATCCCAAATCCGGCTGTCCGTGGACGGCATGTCCTGCGCCTCGTGTGTCGGTCGCGTCGAGAAGGCTCTGACGGCAGTTCCTGGCGTCGACAGCGCTGCGGTCAATCTGGCCTCTGAAAGCGCTGACATCGTGTTTTCCGAACCCGCAACCCTGACGGCCTTGGCTGACGCGCTAGAGCAATCCGGGTATCCTGCCCAGATGGCCGAGGTCACGTTGCAGATCGAGGCAATGACCTGTGCAAGCTGCGTCGGTCGTGTCGAGCGTGCCTTGACCGCCGTGCCCGGGGTTCTGAGCGCATCGGTCAATTTAGCCACCGAAACTGCGCATGTAAAATACGCCGAAGGGATCGTCGCCCCAGCGGATTTGGCCCGTGTGGCAAGTAACTTGGGCTATCCGGCACAGGTCCAGCAAGGAAGCGATCCCGACAAAGCAAGCCGAAAGCTGGCCGAGATCACCCGGCTGGGGCAGCTTACATTGGTGGCCGCCATTCTGGCCCTGCCCGTCTTCGTGATTGAAATGGGCAGCCATCTGTTTCCGGCCATGCACATGTGGATCGAACGTAGCATCGGCATGCAGACCAGCCGCCTTTTGCAGTTCGTGCTGACGACCATCGTGCTGTTCGGCCCCGGGTTGCGCTTCTACACCAAGGGGTTTCCGCTGTTGTTTCGGGGCACTCCGGACATGAACTCTCTGGTCGCTTTGGGGACCTCGGCCGCCTACGGCTTTTCGGTCGTTGCAACCTTTGCACCCGATCTGCTGCCCGAGGGCACAGCAAATGTCTATTTCGAGGCAGCGGCGGTGATTGTCGTTCTGATCCTTCTGGGCCGCTGGCTTGAGGCGCGCGCCAAGGGCCGCACCGGCGAGGCGATCCGCAAACTGGTCGGGCTTCAAGCCAAAACAGCGCGGGTCGAACGGGGTGACGACATCGTTGAAGTTCCGATTGACGGCATCTCGGTGGGCGACGTCATCCATGTGCGTCCCGGTGAAAAAATTGCCGTCGACGGAGAGGTTCTATCTGGAAGCTCTTACGTTGACGAAGGCATGATTACCGGCGAGCCGGTGCCGGTTGAGAAAACCACTGGCGCCGAAGTGGTAGGTGCCACCGTGAACGGCACAGGCGCGCTGCGCTTCCGGGCGACCAAGGTGGGTGCCGACACGATGCTGGCCCAGATCATTCAGATGGTGGAACAGGCGCAGGGCGCGAAGCTTCCGATTCAGGGTCTGGTGGATAGAATTACCGCTTGGTTCGTTCCTGCCGTTATGGGCGTGGCCGCCGTGACCATCGTGGCCTGGCTGATCTTCGGCCCCGATCCCGCGCTGAGCTTCGCTCTGGTCGCAGGGGTTGCGGTCCTGATCATTGCCTGCCCGTGCGCAATGGGTCTGGCGACCCCCACCTCGATCATGGTGGGCACCGGACGTGCCGCCGAGCTTGGGGTGTTGTTTCGCAAGGGTGACGCGTTGCAAATGCTGGGGGAAACACAGGTGGTTGCTCTGGACAAGACCGGCACGCTGACGGCCGGGCGGCCGGAACTGACCGACCTGATTGTGGCAGATGGCTATGATCGTGATGAAGTCTTGCGGCTTGTTGCAGCCGTTGAGGCTGGCTCTGAACACCCGATTGCCGAGGCCATCCTGCGGGCGGCCGAAGAGCGGGGCCTGTCCCTTCCAACCGTCGAGAAATTCGCGTCAATCACAGGATACGGAGTAACCGCGACTGTGGAAGGGCGGCAAATTCTGATCGGCGCGGACCGACTGATGGTGCGTGACGGCATTGACCTAGGCAAACTCGGCGACTCCGGAACCGAGCTGGGGCAGCAAGGACGCACCCCGCTTTACGCCGCCATCGACGGCAAGATTGCCGCTGCCATCGCCGTATCGGACCCGATCAAGCCCACGACACCCGCAGCGATTACTTCTCTGCACAATCTGGGTTTGAAGGTCGCCATGATTACAGGCGACAATCAGGGCACAGCTGATGCCATCGCGCGCAGTTTGGGCATCGATCATGTCGTGGCCGAGGTGCTGCCCGAGGGCAAGGTTACGGCCCTTAGCAACCTGCGGGACCATGGCAAACTGGCCTTTGTGGGGGATGGGATCAACGATGCCCCCGCCCTGGCGTCAGCCGATGTGGGCATTGCCATTGGCACTGGCACCGATGTGGCCATTGAAGCCGCGGATGTGGTGCTGATGTCTGGCGATCTGACCGGCGTGGTCAACGCGTTCGACATTTCGGCCCGGACCATGCGCAATATCCGCCAGAACCTGTTCTGGGCTTTCGGCTACAACACGCTCCTGATCCCGGTGGCGGCTGGGGTGCTGTATCCCACGTTTGGCCTGCTTCTGTCACCCGTTCTGGCCGCCGGTGCAATGGCGCTGTCTAGTGTGTTCGTACTGTCAAACGCCTTGAGACTGCGCTGGGTCCGGCCAGCGATTGGCGCGGGAACATCGCCATCAGCGACGCGCCCAATAGCTTTGAAACCTGCCACCGCCGCCAGCTAAAGGGGAGGCTACCATGAACTTGAATATCGGAGATGTGTCCAAACGCACCGGCCTTCGCGCAAAGACCATTCGCTACTACGAGGATATCGGGCTGGTCACACCGCTCAGGGATACAAACGACTACCGCGTCTTTCGCGAAACCGATCTGCACAAGCTGACCTTTCTTAGCCGCGCGCGTGCCCTGGGCTTTACCATTGATGATTGCCGCAATCTACTGGCGCTCTACGAGGATGAAACGCGCGCCAGCGCAGATGTGAAAGAGATCACCAGCAAGCACTTGAAAGAGATCGAGGCGAAGATCAACGATCTTCAGGCCATGCACGCCACGCTGAGTCATCTGTCTAAGGAGTGTGCGGGCGACCACCGCCCTGATTGCCCCATTCTCGAAGGTCTTAGCGGTGATGATCGCCGCTAAGCTTGCCCATCAGATCCAAAAGGAATTTCGCCCATGATCTCTCGTCGAACTCTGCTGTCCGGTCTTGGCGCCGCCTCTGTGATGTCGCAATTTCCGGTCCGCGCATGGGCCACCACACCTTCGAAGCCCCTGCAGATGCCGCCTTTGGTGGATGCTACATCCAGCGGACAGTTCACTCTGACCGCACAAGCGGGCGAAACGGATTTCCCGGGCCATGCATCCAGCCGAACCTGGGGGTTTGACCAGCCTTTTCTGGGGCCAACCGTCAGGTTGAACCATGCGGGTGACACAGCGGTCGCTGTTCACAACACGTTGGACGAGGCGATCTCGGTGCACTGGCATGGGCTTGTGGTGCCCGGCGATGTAGATGGTGGGCCGCATCAGCTGGTCGATCCCGGCCAAACCTGGTCCCCCGTCCTTCCCATCGACCAGCCCCCTGCAACCGTCTGGTATCACAGCCATACGCATGGCAAGACCGCGCAACAGGTGCATATGGGTCTGGCAGGTGTTCTTCACTTGACGGACGGGCAGGACGATGCACGCGGCCTGCCAACCACCTATGGCACCGATGACCTGACCTTGGTCCTGCAGGACCGTCGCTTCGATCAGGATGGGCGCATGTCATATCGTGTGACCATGCATGACCAGATGATGGGGTTTCTTGGGGACACCATGGTGGTCAATGGACAAGTGGGTGCCACCGCCATCGTCCCAAAGGGGGTGGTCCGCCTGCGTCTGCTGAATGGTTCGAATGCTCGGATCTATACCTTGGCGCTGTCTGACGGTCGCCCCATGCATTTGATTGGAACTGATACGGGTCTGCTCGACGCCCCCATTGCGCTGGAAACCCTAAGCCTTGCTCCCGGCGAGCGGTATGAAGTTCTGGTGGATTTCGGCGACGGGAAAGACATATCGCTTCTGAGCGGACAGAACGTCAACGAAGGGATGATGGGTGGCATGATGGGGCGGCGGAGCCCTTCCGGGCCACCGTTCGAGGTGCTGCCCTTTGTCATTGACCCTGCGGCGCCAGCCCGGATAACCCGAGTGCCTGAGGCGCTGGGTGGATCGCGTCCGAACATGGACGCGAGCTCAGCCGCCCGACGCCGGATCACGCTCGACATGGCCATGGGTCCTGGCATGATGATGCGCCGCGCCGAAGACCGGTTCTCGATCAATGGTCAGGCATTTGACATGTCGAAAATCAACTTCAAAACACAGGTGGGGCAGGTTGAGAAATGGAGAGTGTCGGCCAACATGATGATGCACCCATTCCATGTCCACGGCGTCATGTTCCAGGTGCTCAGCGAGAACGGACGGCCTCCACGGCCACAAAACACGGGCTGGAAGGATACGATCCTGATTGATGGTGAGGCTGAGATCTTGATGCGGTTCGACCGCCCGGCATCAGAGGCACTGCCCTACATGTTCCACTGCCACATTTTGGAACACGAGGATGGCGGCATGATGGGGCAGTTTACTGTGAGCGGTTAGGGCCTTGTCTGCGCAAATGGCATTGGACGAAAGCGATCCGTCGGCTTCGCTGCCACTTTGCAGAAGGGCTGCCACGTGTTTTGGGCAGCCCTTAATCAAAATCTAGCATCAAGTCTTTTCGAGTCTTCGTAGGGGCACGATGTTGGCCTCAGCTTCCCATGATCCGGTTTCCACCGCACTAAATACCAACCCCGCCCACGCTTCCATCACACGTACCTTCTGGGGCCACAGGGTGGCGTGGTTATAGGCAGCAATGACGCCGGAGCGCGTGGAGGACTGGCGGTGATTCAGAAGGGCATCAACAACAGTGGGCTCACCAATTCCATGCTCGGCCAAAACGGTGAAGAAGGTTCGCCGCAGATCATGAAAGTTGAAGTCCTCAAGGCCCGAGCCTTTGCGCACCTTGTTTTTCAGGCTGGTCCAGCTGGTAAATTTTTTGCCAGGGGCAGCCAGTGGGAAGACACGCGGATCATCCTGAGAACCTGTAACATCGAGCAAACCCATGGCCTGATCCGGAACAGGCAACGCGAAGGCATCACCGTTCTTGGTACGCTTGCTCGGCAACACAAGCCTGCCATTCTCGGGCTCCACCTCGCTGGCCACAAGCTCACAAGCCTCGTTGAAGCGCAAGGGTAGTAGCATCATGGCCCGCAGGAAGCGCAACTGCGCGTCAGACAACCCATCACAGAGCCACAGAGAGCGCATCTCAGCGGCATTGTAGTGCCGGGTGCGAGGTTGGGGCG
Source organism: Aliiroseovarius marinus (assembly GCF_004360145.1). GTDB lineage: Bacteria > Pseudomonadota > Alphaproteobacteria > Rhodobacterales > Rhodobacteraceae > Aliiroseovarius > Aliiroseovarius marinus. The sequence goes on from NZ_ML178712.1 coordinate 449,736, forward strand.
GTTTTGGCCTTTGACGCTTGCTGACACGCGTACAGGGGTTCTGAAGCACCACTTCCCGCGCCAGAAGATCATCGAAGAAGCGACTGAGTGCGCCAAGGCGATGCACGGCACAGGCACGCCCTTTGTGAAGATCAAGCATACGCATTACGTCCTGAGGCGTTACATCCTCAGGGGACATGGCTTCAGCCTGCATCTCTTGAATACCATTCCTCAGCGCACCGCGCTCGGTGGTGATATGACGCTCAGAGCCCGTCAGTGTGGTGATGTAGGCCTCAGCCGCTTCCGCCATCGTCGTGGCTCGGGCAATTTTCTGTGCCTTCGCAACTTTCGCAGCCTTGCGATCCGCCGCGGGATCACCTCCGGCGGTCACTTCAGCCTTCAGCCTTGCAGCCTCCGCTCTGGCCTCAGCAACACTGTGAGACTGAACCGTGCCGATCTTGATGGATTTGCTGGCGTGTTGACGGCCATCGGGGCGACGCCCGGTGGGCTTGTAGTCGAGATAGTATGTGGCGCTACGGGCGGCCACACGCAACTGAAAACCAGACACCTCGGTGTCGCGGTAGATTGCAGCCTGGCCCCGGTTGCTGAGGGCCGATTGGACTACGGATTGGGTCAGTTTGATCTTGGTGTTCTTACTGGTCATTTAAACTTTCCGGATTATTTCCGGATAGATATATGCCAGAATCCGCCCACCATTGGCAAGTGGCGACCGGAGGTATTCGCTTATTTTCTTTACTTTTCAATTGTTTATGTCAAGATGTGACGAGATGAGCCCGAACTGGGCAGGTTACGTCAACTGACTTTTAATCAGTGGGTCGAAGGTTCGAATCCTTCACGGCTCACCACTTTCATCTTACACAGCAAGATGTTGCGAGCCGCGCTATCAAGCGCGGCTTTCGTGTATCCAGGATGAACGTGATTAGGTCCGAAACGCCTCGTCATCCGGCTTTGGGGGGTTCATCCACAGCACAACAAGACGCGCGAGAAGGATGATTCCGAAGGTGAAAAGTGCCGCCATCGTCTCGCCCAGAAATTGCGAGAACGCCAGATAGGCGGCGCCTCCGGCCAGCGAGATCGTGGCGTAGAGGTCTTCGCGCAGGACGCTTGGGGTGATGTTGCACAGAAGATCGCGGATCATGCCGCCCGCGGTGCCGGTTACGCAGCCGATCACGATGGTCAGGACGGGCGCCACCCCGGCCTCGAGTGCGACTTGAACGCCAGTCAGGGTGAACAGCGCCAACCCGACCGCATCCAGATACATCAGAAGCGCAAGCCGCCGCCCGTTGCCGGTCGGCATGCGGGCCGCGACGAAGAAGCTCAGCAGTGATGACGGGACCGCCACCAGTAAGAAACGCAGGTCAGAAATCCAGAACACCGGGGTGAGGCCCAGAAGCAGATCCCGCAGCGTGCCCCCGCCTACAGCGGTGACGACCCCCAAAACGGTCGCGCCGAACAAATCGAGGTTAAAGCGGCGGGCCTGAATGGCCGCTGAGGCCGCCATGACAGCCGTTGCGATCAGCGAGAGCGGCACAAAGAGTATTGAAAGCGTTTCCATCGCCTGCACCTTAACCGGCGCGGCCAGCGGTGACGAGCACTTCTGGCGCCACAGCCGCGCGGGCCGGTTTGGCCCCGTCACGGGCGCGATCCGCTAATCTAGCCCCCTTTTTCCCGGGATGACTTGAATTTCCGCGACCAGCCCGCGTAGATCGACTACTAAGAGCAAGACACAGACAATGCAGGATGCAGATATGAAGAACTCAATCCCTCTGGCGACCCTTCCGACGAATACCCTGTTTGGGCAGGGGGATGTCTTTGTCCTCTTTGGCGAGCTGTTCGGGCGTGGTTATGCCACCGGGCTGATCGAGGCCGCAAAGGCCGCCGGGATGGAGGTGATCGGCATCACCGTTGGGCGCCGGGACGAGGACGGCACCCTGCGCGCCCTGACCGAGGACGAACTGGCCGCGGCCGAGGACAATCTGGGCGGGCGAGTGATCAACATCCCCCTGATGGCCGGGTTCGACATGGATGCCCCGGAAGGCGGCACGACCCCGACCGCGATGTTGGGCGGTATGACCTTGGACAACTGGCAGGGCTACAAGCTGGACTGGGACCAGATCGAGCAATCCCGCGCCCTTGGCACCGCCCGTTTCACCGACGCGCTGACCAAAGTGATGGCCGAACTGGACGGCATGATCCCCGCCGGGAAGAACGTCTTCTTTGCCCATACGATGGCAGGCGGTATCCCGCGCGCGAAAGCCTTCATGGCGATCGCAAACCGTGTCTACAAAGGGCGCGGCGCGCGCTATCAATCCTCGCAGGCGCTGATCGAAAGCGATCTGGGCAAGCTGATCTTGCAGAATTTCGACGAGGTCACCGCCAACAGCTTTGGCCACCTTCTAAGCCACAGCACAGCCCTGCGCGAGCGTATCGAATCCGAAGGTGGGCAGGTGCGCTATACGGCCTATGGCTATCACGGGACCCGCATTCTGATCGACGGGGAATACCGCTGGCAGACCTACACCAACTACACCCAAGGCTACGCCAAAATGCGGCTGGAACAGTTCGCGCAAGAGGCATGGGACAGCGGCGTCAAGGCGACCGTCTATAACTGCCCGGAAATCCGCACCAACTCGTCAGACGTGTTCGCGGGGATCGAACTGTCGCTGCTGCCGCTTCTGGAAGCGCTGCGCAAGGAAGGCGACGGCGCGTGGACCGATGCCCTATGGGCAGAGTGTCAGGCCCTGCTGAAAGATGATGTCGCGCTGGAAGATATTCTGGGCACCGTGCAGGCCTATCAGTTGGACCCGGTCATGCAGCCCTTCTACAACTTCACCGCCTGGCCGATGCCCAACAGCGCCGAGCAGGTCGACAAGACGGTCAGCACCTCTCAGGACATCGTGGGCCTGCATGCGGATCGAAAGGTCTTGGTCAGCGATGTGCTGAGCCAGCACGTTGTGAAAGCCACCGGCCAGTTGATCTTCGACTGCAGCAGCGAACCCGAAGGTCCGGTGCTGTGGCTGGATCACGACATGGTCGCCAAACAGCTGACCGCATAAGGGCTGGGGCCGCTCAGGCCCCGTCCGAATTCAAAAGCCGCTGCGCCTCGCTGCGCAGGATGTCGGCCAATACCTCGCTGCCCGGTCTTGGCTCGGGCAGCTGGGGTTGGATCAGGGCCAGATCGCGGCTGGCTGCGGGGTCGTCCAACGGATACAGGCGGACTTCGGTGCCGCGGCGGGCTTCGGTTGCAGCATAGATGCTGGGCAGAATGGCAATCCCGGCACCGGTGGCGGCCATCAGGCGGATGGCGTCCAGGCTGGTGCCTTCATACTCGTCCGACACACGCCCCCCGGCCCGCGCGGCCAATCCAGCAACGATGTGGGACAATCTGTGGCCCGCCCCAAGTGTCAGAAGCGTCTGCGCGTTCAGATCGCTTAGCGCCATATGAGGTCTGTCATGCGCCAGCGGGTGGTCCAGCGCAACGGCAGCCCACAGGCTTTCGGTAAACAGATGCGATCTGCGCGCGCCGGGGTGATCTTCCGGTGACGAGATGATCATGTCCAACCGACCACTGCGCAGCCCTTCATCCAGCTCGTGCGTGCTTTCCTCGCGCACGATCAAGCGGAAGCTGGGGTGTTCTTTGTGCAAACGCTGCACCACGCCGGGCAGCAGATAGGGACCGATCGACGACGGAACGCCCAAACGCAAGCGCCCCTGAAAGATACCGCCCCCCTGCGCGGCGGCGCGCAAATCCTGAAGCTCGTGCAGGATCTGGCGGGCACGGCGGACGATCTCTTCGCCGACCGGAGTGATCTTGGCCCCGGCGCGCCCGCGTTGAAACAGGGTCACGCCCAGATCTGCTTCGACCTCGGCCAATTGCGCGGACAGGCTGGGTTGGCTGACATTCAACTGCGCCGCCGCCAGACCGACCTGACCGGTCTCGGCCACGGCCACAATGTATTCAAGCTGGCGCAGGGTTGGACGCATCATAGCCTCAAACTATGTAAATCAAAGCTAACTTATATTTGAAAGTATACATAAGCAACCGATATGGCGACCTATACATTCAACACCGGAGCCGCCCATGGAAAAGACCCTGTCCCGCATTCAAGCCTTCATGAAGCTCGAAGCCAGTGCCGGGCTGATCCTGATGGGCGTGGCCCTGTTGGCGATGCTGGCGGCAAACACAGCGTTGGCCCCGTATTATGACAGCTTTCTGAACACCAATGTCCGCGCCGGGATCGGCGGGTTCGAGATCTCGAAGCCTGCGCTTCTGTGGATCAATGACGGCTTGATGGCGATCTTCTTTTTCCTCGTCGGGCTTGAGATCAAACGCGAGGTGCTGACGGGCGAGCTGTCCAGCTTTGACAAAGCTGTTCTGCCGGTTCTGGCGGCGATCGGCGGCATGGCGATCCCGGGGCTTGTCTTCGTCGCACTGAACTGGAGCACGCCGGAGAACCTGAACGGCTGGGCCATTCCCACCGCCACAGACATCGCCTTCGCGCTGGGCATTCTTGCCCTGCTCGGCACTCGCGCGCCTGTTGCGCTGAAGGTGTTCCTGCTGGCCATCGCCATCATCGACGATCTGGGCGCCATCGTGATCATCGCGGTGTTCTATACATCCGAGCTGTCCACCAACGCGCTGACCTTGTCGATGCTGGGCTTTGCACTGGCCGTCGCGCTGAACCGGATGGGGGTACAACGGGTCGCGCCTTACCTGATCATTGGCGTGTTCATGTGGGTGTTCGTGCTGAAATCGGGCGTGCATGCGACGCTGGCCGGTGTGCTGATCGCGCTGACCATTCCGCTGAAGGCCAAAGACGGGGACAAGGCGCTGCTGTATAAGCTCGAGCACGAGCTGCACCCGTGGGTCGCCTTCCTCATCCTGCCAGTCTTTGCCTTCGCCAACGCGGGGGTCAGCCTGCAGGGGATTTCTTTCTCGGACCTGATGCAGCCGCTTCCGCTGGGCATCGCCGCCGGGTTGTTCATTGGCAAGCAGATTGGCGTGTTCGGTGCGACGTGGATCGGTGTGAAAAGCGGCCTTGCCCGCCTGCCCGAGGGCGTCACCTGGCACCATGTCTATGGCGTCGCCTGCCTGACCGGTGTTGGCTTCACGATGAGCTTGTTCATCGGTTCGCTGGCCTTTGGCGCGGACGAGACCATGAACGCGGTGCGTCTTGGCGTGATCTCGGGCTCGATCCTGTCAGGCTTGGTGGGTTTCGCCGTGCTACGCACCGCAAGCTCGCAGCCCAAGGCGGCGCAAGACGCGGCGGCATAAACGAACGACCCTGATCGCCGGCTTGTCGCACACCCTGCGCGACAGGCCGGTCGGCTCTGCCCACCTTACATGTTCAAAATCCTCTTGGATCGCTTCCTGACAAAACGCTGACACTGCCGTTCAGGCTGTCGACCTGTGCGAAGTGCTATCAAGGGTTGAGGCGCACGAATCAATGGCGCCGGAACGACAATGTAAAGGACAGAGCAAATGACCAAAGAAGACGACAAGGTATTTTCCCGGCGCAAGGCGCTGACCCGCATTGGTGGGCTGGCACTGGCCGCCTATTCGGTACCCGCACTGACCACGCTGTCGGCTGCACACGCATCGTCGGCCCCGTCGCCGGCAAGCGCTCCGTCGCCCGCTAGCGCCCCGTCGCCGGCAAGCGCCCCGTCGCCCGCCAGCGGCCCGTCGGATTCCAGCGGACCTTCTGACGCAAGCGGCCCGTCCGAGGCAAGCGCACCGTCGGAAGCCAGCGGCCCCAGCGGCCCCCGCGTTGTGACGGCTGAAGAATGCGAAAGCGGCGGTGGCACCGTGGTCACCCGCGACGACGGTGTTAAAGTCTGCCGTCAGTAAAGTGATCGTGGGTATCCCCACCTGATCTACGACCTGCCCGCACCTCAATTGCGGGCAGGTCGGATTGCGTTGACGCGCAGGGGGAAATTCGCTGGAATGAACAGCGAGAAGTGGGAGCGGAACGTGGTGGAACCGCAATATGTGCAGCTTGATGGATTGAAGCATCCCGTCGCGTTGGAAAACGCGGACGAGATCGGGGCGATGCTGCCCGCCATCCTGTCTGCCTGGCCGCACCGCATTCTGACGACACCGCCGTCGGAACCGCCCTTCATAACTGTCAGCCCCGCCGGACCAGACCGCTGGAACGTGCTCCATGCGGACCAGCCCGACGCACCCCGGATTTGGGATGGGGTCAACACGGTCTGCGATATCGTCGCCGAAATGGCGTGGGAACGCCTGCGCTCGGATCCCGACCTTTTGTGCCTGCACGCTGCAGCCATCGACTTTAACGGGCGTCTTGTGGTGATGCCTAACGCCAGACGCGCCGGCAAAAGCACCTTAGCGATTGCCTTGGCGCGTCTGGGTAGACCCTTGTATTCTGACGATTTTCTGCCGGTCCGCGTGGACGCCGAAGCCCGGACCTGTGCGGGCATCGCGAACGGCATTCAGCCGCGGCTGCGTCTGCCCCTGCCCGAAGGCTTCAGCGACGCCTTCCATGCCGAGGTCGCGCAAGATCCCGGCCCATCGAACCGCCAGTACAAGTACCTGTCCAACGCGCCCGTCGCCCCGTGGGGCGAGACGCTGCCCTTGGGTGCAATGGTCATGCTCGAGCGCAGCGATGATCCACAGCCGCCACACCTGAGCGTGATGGCTCGCGAAGACGCCCTGGCCAGCCTGATCACGCAGAACTTCGCCCGCACGCGCCATGCCGGGGCGATCCTGCGCTCGATCGACCTTCTGTCGCGCAATCTGCCGATCTATCGGCTGACCTATCATAGCGCTGAAGAGGCCGCCGAATACCTGTCGGCCCATCCCGACATGACCGCCCTTCCAGCCGCGCAACTGACCGAGTTTACGCAGGATGACAGACAAGCGCCACTCGACCAGCTTGGCCGCCCTGCCCCCAAATTCGCCAAAGATCTCTGCTATACGCAAGCCCAAGGCGTGACCGAAAGCGTGGTGGGGGACGAGGCGTTTCTGGCCGATGGATCCGGGATCGGCATCTTCCGCCTGAACCCGGTGTCGGCCGCGATCTGGAACCTGCTGGAGGAACCGACCGATCTGGGCGAAGTCGTCGAGATCCTATCCGAGGCGTTCCCCGACGTGCCCGTCGATCAGATCAGCACGGACAGCGAAAACCTGATGCGCAGCCTGACCCGCGCACGTTTGATTACCCCCGCATCCCAAAACATGGCCGCGCAATGAGTGATGGCAAGCGCATATCACGCCGTGCCGCGCTGATCCGGCTGGGTCTGGGGGCTGCCAGTGCCTATATGGCGCCCAGCATGGTTGGGCTCAGCCAGGCGCGGGCGTCTTCCAGCGCGCCCTCCCCAGCCTCGGCGCCCAGCCCTGCCTCGGCCCCGTCCCCGGCCAGCCCTGCATCGCCGCCGTCACCCCCGTCGCCAGCCAGTGCGCCCAGCGCGGCAAGCGAGCCATCCGGACCAAGCAGCCCGAACGGCTCGGCTCCGACCAGCCCCAGCGGACCTAGCGGGCCGGGCACCTGCAGAAGTTCGTCGATTTCGGGGAACGGTCAGATTTCGCGCCAAGACTACCAACGCGCGCAACGTGCGATTGCGCGCGGCGAGGCACGGCCACTGCAAGAAGTCTTGAAGAACGTGCAATCGAAGCAGCCCGGAAAGTTGCTGCAAGTCGGATTCTCTGACAAAGGTAACCGTGCAAGCTTTCGAGTGCTGATCGTTGATCGGAGCGGCGCGGTCGTCTCGGTCTCGGTTGATGCGGGCTCGGGACGAATTACAAATATGCGGAAGTGCTAGATGCGTATCCTCATCGTGGAAGATGAACAGAAGATTGCCGAGCTGATCGCGGATGTTCTGGAAGGTGAGGGGCTGATTCCCGAGATCGCAAATGATGGCGAAGAGGGCTGGTTTCTGGGCAGCACCGAAAGCTATGCGGCCGCAATTCTTGATATCGGCCTGCCCAAGCGTGATGGCCTGTCCGTGCTGCGCGCTTGGCGGGACGAGGGGCTGGACCTGCCCGTCATCCTGCTGACCGCCCGCGCCAACTGGAACGAGCGGGTCGAAGGCATCGATGCGGGTGCGGATGATTACCTGGGCAAGCCATTCCAGATGGAAGAATTGGTCGCGCGGCTGCGCGCCCTGTTGCGCCGGTCCAGCGGGCAGAAAGCCACGATCCTAGAGGCCGGGTCGCTGCGGGTCGATCTGCGGCAGATGCGCGTTTCAGTCGACGGGCGGCCGTTGAAAGTCACGCCTCTGGAATATCGCCTGCTGAACTATCTGCTGCACCATCGCGGCGAGGTGGTGACACAGGAAGAGCTGGTCGAGAACATCTATTACCGAGATCAGGAACCTGACAGCAACGCGGTCGAGGTTCTGGTCGGACGCCTGCGCCGCAAGATTGGCGGCGGTGTGATCGAGACACGTCGCGGGTTTGGGTACATGATCGCCGGGGACGAGACATGAAGCTGTCCCTCAGCCTTCGCCTGTTGTTGGCAGCCGCCATGACAACGGCGATTGCCTTGGTGGCCACGGCCTTTGTCTTCAACTTCCTGTTCCGTCTCTATTTCGAAGACCGCGCGCGCGACGAGCTTGAGACCTATCTGATCCAACTCAGCGGGAATGTCTCGGCCACGGCCGAGGGCGCGATTGAGGTCACTCCGATTCCAGACCCGCGCTTCAATCAGGCGCTGTCCGGATATTACTGGCAGGTGCAGATCGATGACGCCGAACCGCTTCTGTCGCCATCTTTCTGGGCCGCGCCGTTGGAACTGACCCGCCCACAGGCCGCGGGCGTGATCTCTTTTACCGACCTAACAACGGGAACCGGAGACGCCGTCGCGGTCGCCAATTGGATCATCACGATGGGCGAAGGCGAGACCCGGAAAGAGGTCTTTTTGGCAGTGGCCATCGACCGCGCGGATCTGGATATGTCGGTCGCACGGTTCACCACGAACTCGATCTTCTGGCTGGGGGTCTTGGGCCTGTTTCTGATGATTGCCAGTTGGTTCCAAGTGCGCTTGGGGTTGAACCCGCTGCAAAAGATCCGATCCGAGATCGCCCGCGTCTCGCACACCCCAAACGGGCGGTTGTCGTCGGATTATCCCTCCGAAGTTCTGCCGCTGGTCGAAGAGGTGAACCAGCTTCTGAACGTCAATGCCGAAGCGCTGGAGCGCGCCCGCTCGCGCGCGGGGGATCTGGCACATGGGTTGAAGACGCCCCTGACAATCATGCACGGGATCGAGCGCAAGGTGCGGCGGGCTGGCCAAGACAAGCTTGCCGATGATCTGATGACGGAAATCACCAGCATTCAGCACATTGTCGAACGGGAATTGGCCTCGACCCGCGACAGCCAGCAGGCGCTTCTGAACTGCGACGCCGGTCCGATCATTGACCGCCTGCACAAGGCGCTTGGCCGCCAGCCCGGCGCCGAGCACATTCAGTGGGACATCGACCTGCCCCGCCCCCTGTACCTGCCCTTTGACGAGTACGACCTGACCGAGCTACTGGGCAACCTGCTGGACAATGCGGTGAAGTGGTCCGAAAGCCGAATTACCGTGCGCGGCGGGCAGGACGGCACGCAGGTGCTTCTCTGCGTTGAGGATGACGGCCCCGGCATCCCGGAAGACGAACGTGATGCGGTGCTGGCACGCGGGGCGCGACTGGACCCAGAACAGCCGGGCACGGGCTTGGGGCTGAGCATTGCACAGCGCATGGCACAGGCCCATGGCTGCGCCCTGTCGCTGGATCAATCCGAATTGGGCGGCGTGAAAGTGTGTCTTGCAGCGCCCGAGGCCACGCAGGCTGATGCTCTGTGACGCAACACACGGACCGAAATCCGCAGACCCAGACTTTTCTGTCGACATTCGCCGCGATTGTGTGGAGTTTGATGCAAGCCCGCGCGGGCCGTTCGAAAGCTGATGTGCCATCTCTTTAACCAGAAAAGACAAACCAGACATGTTCCTGCCCAAGACCACGAAACTGTTCGCAACACTCGTATTCTCTCAGTTCATGATTGGTGCAGCCATCGCCCATGACAGCCCCGATCACAACGGGAAGAATGGTGGCGTGGTGCATGTGACCCAGCACAGCCATATCGAACTGGTCCGGTCAGACGACGAAATCGCGATCTATCTGTATGATCTAAATCTGGAGCCGCGCGACGCGCAGAACATCACCATCGACGCGCTGCTGGTGGATGGCACCACCCAGACCGATCTTGACCTTCAATTCACGCCCCCCAACAAGTTTGCGGCCGAGGGGATTTCGGCCCCCAGATCGGCTGCAATTGTGCTGCGACTGTTTCGCGACGGTGCGTTTTGGGACCTGACGCGCATCAAGTAAGCCGCCAGTCCCCGTCAACTTACACTTTGAAACGGAACCGAAGCTCCACCCTCGGTTCTATTGCATTTCGCAACTTCTACTATAAGTATATGTAACTGTAACATAAATACCCTTACAGAGATTTTTGCTCTCGCCCCGGCCGACCGCGCCCGACTTTCCTTCAAATGTTAAGAAAACATGAATAAAAGTTAACCCAAGGGCAACAATTCGGCAGTGACGAAATCTTTCCGGGCAAGAAAGCATTCAAATTGCGTCCATAGAAACGCAGAGAAGCAAACGCTCATCCCGGATCTCCTGTCACAACTGAAGCCTGCGAATTACGCCGAAAGGCAAGAACATTTACGCCATAAGGAGTTAGGGGATGGCTAAAGAACGAGGGATGAATGTGCTGGGCTTGAAGGGTGTGCCCGGCCTGTTCAAAGGGGTGCGCACATTTGCTGCTGTGATGGCTTTTGGCCTGTTCGGCGCGACCCAAGCAGATGCGCACAGTATTGACGGGATGGCAAACGTCACCAGTTCGACCACTACGGGCATTGCCGGTGACACGATTGACATCGGGTTTGACTACACGATCTGGCACGCAGGACATGCGCCACCCGCACCATGGGAAATCTATCTTGATGGCGTAACTTTGCTGGCCTCTGGCTCGGAACCGTCAGTCAATGGTACCGTCACACGGTCGGTAAACACATCTGTTGTTATTCCCGCCAACACGGCACCCGGCGCGCACCAAATTGTTATCACGACCTATTGTGACGTTGGATCCTGTGCGACATCGCGGTTCATCAATATCAACGTCATCGACCCTGCTGGTGAAGCACAAGCACTGATCGGCACCCTGTCCGAGGCACGTGGCCGTCTGATCATCCAGAACGGTCCGAACCTGGAACGCCGCATCGGTCGTCTGAACAACCGTAGCCGCAATGTTGACGCTGCAGGCGAAGTCGCCAGCCGCGACAGCGCCGCACCCGAAGGCGAAGCTGCTGCTGGTGGCACTTTCCTGGCATCGTCCAATCCTGCTGCACGGACGTCGCCCTATGACTTCTGGATCGAAGCCGCGCATGCCAAGTTCTCGGCCGGGAACATGGACGGCGACTTCAACATCATCCACATGGGTGTTGACCGCTTGGTGAACCCTGACCTTCTGATCGGTCTGGGCCTGCAGTTCGACAACGCACGCCTCAGCGGTGCTGGCGCCGAGATCTCGGGCAACGGCTTCATGATCGGCCCGTACCTGACCAAACGCATTCAGGACAACCTGTATTTCGATGCCCGCGTGGCTTGGGGTCGGTCGTCGAATGACGTTTCGCCCTTCGGCACCTACACCGATACGGTTAACGCAGAACGCTGGCTGGCAACGGCCGCTCTGGTTGGTGACTTCCAGGTTGGCGAGCTGACCGTCCAGCCCGAAGCACGCCTGTAGTGGTTTGAAGAAACCACCGACGCCTATCGCGACAGCAACGGCATCCGCGTGGCACCTGTCACCACCTCGTTTGGTTCGTTCGAGGTCGGCCCGACCTTCTCGCGCAGCTACAATGTTGGAAGCGGCGGGACCCTGACCGCCAACCTCAGCGCCAAATCGATCTGGACCTATGACTTCAGCAACGGTGGTGTCGCCGCGTCGACCACCCGTGGTCACTCGGGCCGCATCGAGATCGGTCTGGACTACAGCAACGATGACAACCTGCTGATCAACGGTTCGGTATTCGTTGACGGCGGTGGCCGCGACTGGGACTCGCTGGGTGTCACCGTCGGTCTGGACTACACGTTCTGATCTGATTTGATCCGAAAAATCGAAGGGCGGCCGGTGCATACCAGCCGCCCTTTTTCTTTGCCGCGATCCTGTCTTATGGCGATCACGGGTGCGCGGTCAGCCGATCCACGATGGCGCAGAACTGGTCGATCACAACGGGCAGCAGCGCATCGGGAAAATCATAGTCCGGATTGTGCAGCTGCGGCTGATCCACCCCCGACCCGACATAGAGCATCGCCGCACAGGCCCCATCATCAGCAAAGCGGCCAAAGTCCTCGGACCACGGCATCGGGGTGGTCATCTCGTGCGTGTCATGCCCCAATGCCTGCGCCGCATCACGTGCGATCTGCACCGCCTCTGCGTCATTGACCACCGCGCGGAACACGTCATGCCAAAGCAACTCGACCTTCAAGTCGCCCTGCACCTTGGACACCAGCGCCTGCGCGTCCGCCATCAGGCGCTCCATCCGCGCGTTGGTCATCGAGCGCAACGTCACCCGCAACTCGCCATCCGCAGGGGCAATCCCAAAGGTCGGCGCGCCCAGCTTCGCATGGGTCAGGGTGGCGAGGGCGAACCCCTCGTCCCCGATCTGGCCCGAGCCCAGCGCCGGAAGCGCCTCCATCAACGTCGCCATTGCCTGCGCGGGGGACAGCCCGTCCTGAGGTGCCGCCGCGTGCGAGCTTTTGCCCTCGAACAGGATCTGCATCCCGCGTGACGCGCAGTTGCCCGGCCCCGACCGCAACCCGATCTCGCCCAAGGGGCGTCCGGGCAGGTTGTGATAGGCAAAGGCATAGTCCGGCTTGATCTCGGCCCAGCGCGGATCGTCGATCACCGCCTGCGCCCCTGCCCCGGTTTCCTCGGCCGGTTGGAACAACAGGATCACACGACCACAGGCGGGACGGCGCGCAAGATGCATCGCAACCCCCAAGATCGACACCATATGCCCATCATGACCACACAGGTGCCCCTTCCCCTCGACCTCGGACCGATAGGGTAGGTCCGAGATTTCGCGGATCGGCAGACCGTCCAGCTCGCAGCGCAACAGCACCGTGGGGCCGTCAGACACGCCAGTAAACTCGGCCGCCACACCATGACCGCCAAGCCCGCGCCAGATGTGATCTGCGCCCAGCTTGGTCAGCTCGTCATCGATGCAATCGGCGGTCTCGGCCTCTTCCCCCGACACCTCGGGACGGCGATGCAGCGCGTGGCGCAAGGCGGTCAGATAAGACAGCTGATCGTGGGACAGGACAGGCATGAAACCCCCATTGGAAACGATGATAGTAGGCCCGAAGTATGCGAGCGCCTTAGGCGAGGTTCGTAATTCTGCGCTCTAGTCGACGGTCTCAGCCACTGCGAACCGGCGAAAAGCAAATTGCATCATGACCAACGTCAGAAGCACGATCAAGGCCAAGGTAATCCAACTGGCCAAGGCTGGCAGAACCAAAGAGGTTCTAAACGTTGTGAATGTGGCGAAACCCACGGCAGCCGATGCCGCAACAGCGATCAAAACGACAATTGTCTTCGCTATGAACTCGACAAGGGAACGACCAAGAAATTCGAAGTCCGCCCGCCCCATCGGAACAAGTTTCTTCGGAAACAAAAGATGTATCGTGTTTTCGATTGTGTAGATGAGCACAGTCAACGGGAGCGCAAATGCTGCAAATACCAGTGCACCGGATGTGACGAAACCCTTTTCAAAGACGGTGATGCTGACGATCAGGGACAATACGACAACATAGGTCACAAGCACCTGAACCACGAGCTGGCCTGCGCAGATGCGCCACGGGGCGATGGGCAGGGTCTTGTAGATTTCCATCCTGCTCAGGTCGCCGCGAAAATCGCAAACCAGTGTGCGCGGCAGGATGAACCCGAAAAAGGTGTAGATAATCGTCAAGGCGCGCGGATCTGAAAGGGGTATACCGACCGCCGCAACTAGCGGCCCGGCGCAGGCGGCGATGCCAGTGAACACGGCGACGACCTTCAAAGAGTTGCGGGCAACGTTCAACGCCTGTCGCCAAGCAATGGGGCCCAAGCCTCCCCAAGCCGGCGAACGACGGAATGAGCGCACCTCGGCGCGTTGCGTGGCCCAGTAGGATCCCCCTTGCTTTACGCGTTCCCACCGGCTGCTCTCGCGGGCGTTTTCGCTGAGGGCGCGGTCGGTCGTGCGGGCGTCAAGCACGATCGCCGCGCGCAGCAGTGCGGCGTTGATGAGGAACGCGATGCAGCCCCAGAAGGCCAATTGCGACAAGGATGACGACACGAAGAGTTCGGCAAACACAATATAGGGTATCAGGATGATCGTGCCGATCCACGAATGCCGAAACGCAGATAACAGATCAAAGAGGCTACGGTCGGGCACCATCCACGCGTAAACTATGCTGGCGGCTGCAGCTGCGAAAAGCAGCGCAATGACGGGGTATCGTATCCGCGCGAGCCTGCTGCCTTCCAGTGTCTGAGAGGTCATGACGATGACGGCGCTGTTCAACTGAACGAATGTGATCGTCAGAAGCGACGCAAAGAAAGCAGACAGGGCCGAGCCCGTTTGCCCCTGCGCAAAAACGGCGATGAGCGCACTGCTTAAGGTGGCCCCAGCAACGTAGGCGCCAAATTTGTAGATGATCAGGTCGCGGCGACGGAACGGCCCGGTAAAAAGAAAATTGATCTCGGCCGGCGAAAAATGAAATGTCGGCCCCGTCGTCAGCGCCACCGTCAGCAGCGACATCGCAAGCATGCTGATCGGCATGAAAGTACTGATCTGCGCGCTTAACGCTTGCCGATCCAGGGCTGCGTCAGACAGAGACCCCATGTCCGACGATGAGCTGTTCGTTACGAAGAGCAGCCAAATGATCCCGACAAAAGCAAGAAAGAAAAGCAGGCCACGCAAGCTTGTCAACTGGATCAGGCGCTGGCGAAAACCGCCGCGCAATCGCATCACAAGAAGACGAAAAAGCGCTTGATCCATAGCTTAGGCCTGACCGGTCTCTTTGTTCTGGGTGATTGTGAAATATGCCTCTTCAAGTGCTGAACTATCCTCGGTCTGGCCGAACTCGCTCGCCACGTTGTCCATCGTGCCAAACAAGCGGCATTCACCAAGGTTCAACACCATAATGTGCGTACATAAATCTTCGAACAGGCTCAGAAGATGCGAGCTGATGATGATCGCTGCACCAGCTTGCGCACGTTCGCGGATCGCCTGCTTGATGCCCCGGATGCCCTGAGGATCGAGCCCCGTCAGCGGCTCATCGAACAGGATAACCTTTGGATCATGCAGGAAGGCGCAGGCGATCGCCACTTTCTGGCGCATGCCACGAGACAGGTTATGAACAAGCGTATCACGCTTGTGGGTCAGTTCGAACGACGCAAGAAGCGCTTCGGCACGTTCCTCGAAATCTGTGACTTTGTAGGCCGCCGCAGTGAACGCCAGATGCTCCCATACTGTCATGGTATCAAATAGCCGCGGATCGTCGGGAATATAGCCAAGGTTCTGCTTGGCGGCGATGGGTGCCTTGGCAATATCATGGCCGGCAATCACAAGCTGTCCCGAGGTGGGGGGGATAATCCCGCACAGGGCACGCAAGGTCGTTGTCTTGCCCGCCCCATTCGGCCCGAGCAACCCAAGGATCTGGCCGGACTCAACCGAAAAGCTCAGGTCCTTCACGGCCGTGAAGCCTTTGTACTGCTTACTGAAATTTGTGACTGTGATCATTTCTCTTTGGCCAAGATTATCCGGCTTACCTGCGGCCGAGCGGTTTGAAGTGGGCACCAACAACACTTAGGTCAGCGGATATTCTACACCAGTTCATGGCAACTCTATGTCTAAGTTGTCAACTGTGCCTCGACCTGCAATCTGTACTGGTCATTGATCGGGAAGCGACGGCGCAAAACATCGCGCCCATCTTTGTGTAGCTCGACGTTGGCTTCGCCAAAAAACTCAACACTGAGGGTGGGTATAAGGGTGGAGACAAGCCCTACCCCATATAGCAAATATCGGATTTAAGAATTTTCCGGAAAGGGGTGGTGCCGCTGATAGGACTTGAACCTACGACCCCATCATTACGAATGACGTGCTCTACCAGCTGAGCTACAGCGGCCCACATGTTGCCGGGCGAATTCCGCCCCGCAGCGTTGGGGGTTTTAGACGTGACACGATCTTTGCGCAAGCGAAAACAATGCGTCTGAACGGACTGTCAGGCGATCAGGCGGCGATGCAAGTCCACCGCCTGAAGGGATGGTTATGCAGCGGGCTTGTCGTCTGCCTCTTTCACGACTTCACCGTCCAGAACGGCGGGGTCGTCGCTGAGCTCTTCTGCGTCTTCAACCGCATCCACCGGGGCGTCACCGACGACCAAGGGCAGCATCTCGGCGCCCGTAGGCACGGCACCCTCGGCCTCGGGCGCGGGTTTCCACGCCAGCGTGTCAAAGCCATCGCAGTTGTTGCAGACCGGCAGCCATGCGGCGTGCACGTGGTTGCAGCTTTCGCAGACCCACTGAGGCCCACGCGGCGCGGTTACCGCACGGGCGAGCGTCGCGCGCACATCGTGGTCCGAGGCACCCTCGCCCCGTTCAATCGCCGCCAGAAGCGTCAGCGCGCGTTGCGTCGGCATCGCGTCCGGCAGATCGCCCAGCGCGGTGCGGGCGGCGGGATAATCCTCGGCTGCGATGTTCAGCTCGGCCAGCAGCATGCGGGTTTCGGGGTTGCCGTCCTGATGCTTGGTCAGAGCGCGGAACCGCTTGATCCGTTCGGCAGGCGTTTCGTCGGGCGCGATGTCGGCAAAGGCTGCAGCCAGATCCGGATGGGGCTGCGCCGACCATGCCTTGACCAGCACGCGCGAGGCGTATTTCGGCTTGCCATCGGCGATGTACCCACGCGCTGCCATCACCGCAGCGGGCACAAGATCGGGCGACAGGCGGTTGGCCTCAATCGCGGCGACACGCGCCTCGATCGGGTTGCCTTCCTTCATCACGCCCTTGGCTTCCGACAGCGCCAGAACCGCATCGCGGCGCTTGTGCACATCGCGCGGCAGGGCGCCATATTTCAGCTTGGCGCCCAGCGTCTTGCGCGCACCGGCCCAGTCATTGTTCTGCGCCTGAAGGCCCAGAAGCACATCCTGCGTTTCGGTATGACGCGGCTTCAGCGCAAAGGCTTTCTCGGCCAGCTTCATCGCTGTCTCGGTGTCACCCTCTTCCAACTTCTGCTTCATGATTCCGCGCACGCCGACAAACTGCGTGCGTTCATCTTTCAGCAACCGCTTATAGACCTGAGCCGCCTTGCGCTTATCCCCCGACATCTCGGCCGCTTGGGCGGTCAGCAGGTTGGTCAGTTCGGGACGGCGCAGATATTTCTCGGCCCGGGCGGCCTTCGACATCGCGGTCGAGCTTTCGCCCGACGCAATCGCCATCATGCCCTCGGCCAGCGCTTCATAGCCTTTGCGTTCACGCGAACGGTCGAAATAGCGCGAAATCGCGGTTTCGTCGCCATTCACGAAGCGGACAAAAGCAACCAGCAGCCCAAACACGATCAGCGCCAGCCAGATGGCTATGACCAGAAGCACCCCGGCGATAACCGCCTGTAAGGGCTCCATGTTGAATTCCGTTCCGCCGATGGCGATACGCACGCCACCTTCGGTTTCCATGAGGATCCCAGCGCCCACTGTCAAAAGTGCAATCGCTGCGATGAACAGGATAATCTTAATCAAAGACCAAAGCATCGGCGGTTCCTCAGTTCGTGTTCATGTGCTGGGACAGATCGGCAGCGGCGGCCAGGGCATCGCGACGCGCGGTGGCGGTTGCGATCCACGGGGCCAGCGCAGGCTGTCCGGCGTCAGGCATGGCGGCCAGTTCCGTCAGTGCGGTGTCCAACTGCCCAGCCTTCAGCGCGGCTTCGGCGCGCGACAGGATGGCGTCGGGATCGTCGCCCTCTTTCGGTTCCAACGACCGCGTGCCCAGCTGGGTGCGGAAAAAGGCCGAGACGCGATCCATCTCGCCCGCTTCCACAGCCGCGCGGATCGACGCATCCAGCGACGCGCGCGCAGCTTCCGGGAAGCTGGACTGGAGCGTTTGTTGGGTGGCAACACCATCCGCCGCAATGGCCGACAGCGCGTCCGGCGCGGTTAGGCCTGCGTTTTCCGTCAAATCAAACAGCGCGTCCCCAAAGGGCTGGCCGGTTTCAAGGGCTGCATGCACGCGCGCCATTGCGGCCCGCGCTGCTGCTGCCCGCGCGGTTTCAGCGGCCGAGACTTCCAGCGTCTGCGCATCTTCTTTCTGGCTGGTGATCCGCGCAAGCTCGGTATCCAGCATCTGGCGCATCTGCTGCAACTCACGCTCATACGCAGCGGCAGCAGCTGCAGCGGCTTCCATGCCGGATCCCTGCGGCAGTTTTTCGACCGTGTGAATGCGGTTCTCAAGCTCGTCCAGCTTCGCGCTCATCCCGTCAAGCTGCGTGCGCAGCTGGTCCATTGTGCCTGCGGTTTCGTCCCGCAGCCGATCCAGCCCATCATCCGCGGCCAAGGCGCTCAGGCTGTCACCCTGCGCAGCGGTGCTGCTTTCCAAACCGGCAATCCGGTCCTGAAGCGCGGCCATCTCGGCGATCATCGGATCTTCTTCCGGCTGCCCAAACGACCACTGACCCGCAAACTGGGCGGCCCCAAATCCAAGGGCTGCGGCAATCACACCACCCAACAGCATCGGGCCAAAAGCAGATCCGCTTTTCTTGGGTTCTGCGGCAACCGGGGCTGGGGTCGGTTCAGCAGAAGTTTCAGCCTCTTCCGGGGCCCCCTCAGCACGCTCCTCGGCGTCAGCTACGTCTTTAGGCAAATCTTCGCCGTCCGTGCTCTCGGCCGCGTCGGAAATCACAGCGTCATCCTGCTCAGACTCCGCCGCAGGCGCATCCTCGGTCGGGTTTTCAGGAGGTGTATCCTGGTCCTCGTCCAGCTTGGTTTCTTCAACGACAACGGCGTCTTCCACCATTTCCGCCGTTTCCTTGGCTGTTTTCGGAGACTTGGCCAATATAACGAACCCCTCGAATCTTGCTCTAAAATGCTGCAGCTGCGTAGAACAGCCTACCCCTTGCCTTGGTGCGGCTCAAGCGACGTGACCACGCAATGCTGCGACAATCCCGCTCACCATCGCATCACCGGTCGGCGTACCGACAAATTCGGCGGTTTCGCCTGTCACCACACGCCATTCTTCTGCGACCGCATCACTCATACCTATGACGTGGAGGTGCCGACCCGGTTTCGCAATGGCTTCCCCAACCAAACGCGCCGAACGGGGCGAAAAAAGGGGAAGCAGGGCGGGGTCTTCCCCTTCCAACGCCGCGCGTGCGGTATCGGTCAGGGGCTGCGCCACCTGCGCATAGACCTGATGGTCGCGGCATGACAGGCTGGCAGCGGTCAAACGCGCCGAGATATCGACCGCTTTATGCGAGCCACAGAGATGCACATAGCTGCCCGGTCGCGCACCCAGCTTCTGCAACAGTGCTTCGGCATTCACCGCAACGGTTTGGACCTGCGCGCCTTGCGCCACTGCGGCCTCGGCTGTGCGGCTGCCGACGCAATGGGCGGTGATGCCGGACAAATCCCCCCGCACCGCGTGTTCCGAGGTCAGGATGACCTCCACCCCAGACAAGTCGGGCCAATCCCCAATCGGCTGGATCTGCAAAATCGGCGAGATCACATGCGGCACTTCCTGCCCCAGCGCCGCTTCGACCTGCGTCAGAAACCGCTGCGCCGCCGCCTTTGGGCGCGTCAGGACAAGGATTGGAAGCTTGGGCATGTTTCGGGCCGGGATTGTCTGCGAACTGTCTAGGTGTTACCCCCAACCGACCCGTTCCCGCAACAGATCGCAAGCGTGATGACTGAAACTGATCAACCCCTTACCGTTCTTGGGCTGGAAAGCTCGTGCGATGATACGGCGGCCGCTGTAGTGCGCCATGTGCCGGGACAGGTGCCTGAAGTGCTGTCCTCTGTGGTGGCAGGCCAAACCGAGCTGCACGCCGATTTCGGCGGCGTCGTGCCAGAAATCGCCGCGCGGGCGCACACGGAGAAGCTGGATAGCTGCGTGGAACAGGCTCTAACACAGGCGAATATGGCTTTATCCGAGGTCGATGCCATCGCCGTCACCGCAGGCCCCGGCCTGATCGGCGGCGTGTTGGCGGGAGTCATGTGCGCCAAGGGACTGTCGATCGGATCAGGCAAACCGCTGATCGGTGTGAACCACCTTGCGGGCCACGCCCTGACCCCCCGCCTGACGGATCAGGCGGCGTTTCCCTATCTGATGCTGTTGGTATCCGGCGGGCATTGCCAGTTCCTGATCGCCAAAGGATCCGAGGATTTCACCCGTCTTGGCGGCACCATCGACGATGCCCCCGGCGAGGCTTTCGACAAAACCGCCAAACTTCTGGGCCTTCCTCAACCCGGCGGCCCCTCGGTCGAGGCCGAGGCGAAGAAGGGCGACCCCAAACGCTTCAAGTTCCCGCGCCCGCTGCTGGATCGGCCCGGCTGTGATATGAGCTTTTCCGGCCTGAAAACCGCCCTTCTGCGCGAACGGGATAGGCTGGTGGCCGAACATTGCGGGCTGCGCGTGCAGGACCGCGCGGACCTCTGCGCAGGCTTCCAAGCCGCCGTGCGTGACGTTCTGGCCGAGAAATCACACCGTGCGCTGAAAGAATACCTGTCCCTGAACCCCACCCAGCCCACCTTGGCTGTGGCCGGGGGTGTAGCGGCAAATATGGCTATTCGTGGTGAATTAGAGACTGTTTGCGCACAACATGATACCGCTTTCCTTGCCCCACCTCTGGCGCTGTGCACCGACAACGCCGCGATGATCGCGTGGGCCGGGATCGAACGGTTCCGCGCGGGCCAACAAGACGACATGTCCCTGCAAGCCCGCCCGCGATGGCCGCTTGACCAGCGTGCCCCAGCAATGTTGGGATCAGGAAAAAAAGGGGCAAAGGCATGAGCATTTCGGTTCTTGGCGCAGGCGCATTTGGCACGGCTTTGGCGATCTCTCTGGCGCAAAGCGGTCGCGCCGTTGGCCTGTGGGCGCGTGATCCGGGCGACATGGCGACTGCCCGCGAAAACACCCGCCGCCTGCCCGGCTTTGCCTTTCCCGATAGCCTGACCGTGCTTGAGCAGATCGAGGATGTGCAGGCATCCGACATCATCCTGTTGGCCGTTCCGATGCAAAAACTGGCCGGATTTCTGGAAGAGAATGCGTCCCTATTTCAGGGCAAAACGCTTGTCGCTTGCTGTAAGGGCGTCGATCTGCAATCCGGGCTTGGTCCGGCCGAGATCATTCAGCGCGCCTGCCCCTCGGCCACCCCGGCGATCCTGTCCGGCCCCAGCTTCGCCGTCGACATCGCAGCAGGCCTTCCCACGGCCCTGACCTTGGCCTGCGCGGATGGCGAGGCGCTGCAAACCGCGCTGTCCACCAACAACATCCGCGTGTATCGCTCGACAGATCTGATCGGGGTCGAGATCGGGGGCGCCTTGAAAAACGTCGTCGCCATCGCCTGCGGCATCGCCATCGGCGCGGGTCTGGGCGAAAGCGCCCGCGCCGCCCTGATGACCCGCGGATATGCCGAGATGCAACGCTTTGCCGCCCTGAAAGGCGCGCAGCCCGAGACGCTGTCCGGGCTGTCGGGCTTCGGCGATCTGACGCTGACCTGCTCGTCCGAGAAATCCCGCAACTACAGCTACGGACTGGCGCTTGGCCACGGTGATCCCCTGCCCGAAGGCACCACCGTCGAAGGGCGCGCGACCGCCAAAGCAGTCTCTAACTTTGCCCAAAACGCTGGGATTGAAATGCCCATCGCGCAGATGGTTGTCGCCGTGCTGGACAATCAACTGACCATAAACGAAGCTGTCGACATGCTCTTGTCACGGCCGCTCAAGGAGGAATGAATGCTCGTAGCCGTCATCTGCACTGACAAACCCGGTGCCATCGAAACCCGCAAAGCAAACCGCGAGGCGCATCTGGCCTATATCAAGGACACCGGCGTGGTCGCGCAGGCGGGCCCGTTTCTGGATGCCGACGGCATGATGTGCGGATCGCTTCTGGTGCTGGACGTCGATGACATGGCCGCCGCGCAGGCCTGGGCCGACGGCGATCCCTATGCCAAGGCCGGTCTGTTTGCCGATGTGCGCATCGAGCAGTGGAACCGGGTGGTGGGCTAATGGCGTACTGGCTGTTCAAATCCGAAGTCTCGACCTGGAGCTGGGACCAACAGGTCGCCAAAGGTGACGCGGGCGAGGAATGGGACGGCGTGCGCAACTATCAGGCGCGCAACCACATGCGCGCCATGAAAATCGGCGATCTTGGCTTCTTCTACCACTCGCAGAAAGAAAAAGAGATCGTCGGCATCGTCGAGGTGATCGCGGAAAGCCATCCCGACAGCACCACCGACGATGAACGTTGGGATTGCGTGGACATCAAGGCGGTGCGCGCGCTGCCCAAGCCGGTGACGCTGGCGATGTGCAAAGACGATCCCCGTCTGGCCGATATGGTGCTGGTCAACAACACCCGCTTGTCTGTTCAACCCGTGACCGAGGCCGAATGGGCCATCGTGTTGGAGCTTGCGGGCGACGCTTGACAACCCCCCTGCCCGGCTGGTCGCATGAACCCAGTCGAACAGGAGGAAATAACATGTTGGAAGTCATCGTCGCCGCCATCGCGGGCTATGCGTTCGGCGCGGTCTGGTACATGGCGCTGTCGAAACAGTGGGTTGTCGCCGCGGGCATCCAAACCGATGACGCGGGCAAACCCCATAACGCATCCGACCCGAAACCCTATATCGTGGCCTTTGTTGGCGCACTGGTTGTCGCCGGGATGATGCGGCACATGTTCAGCATGGCGGGCATTGATGGCGCGGGCAAAAGCCTGATCGCTGGGCTGGGGCTTGGATTGTTCGTCGTAGCGCCTTGGATGATCAACAACGTCATGTTCAGCGACCGGTCGAAATCCTTGATCTGGATGGATGGAGGCTATGCCGTTGGGGGCTGCACCATCATCGGGCTGGTTCTGGGCGTGATGTGAGAAACAAGAAGGGGCCCGACGTCTCGGACCCCTTCCTCACCCCACGTGCTCCCTCAGCACCGCACGTGTCTCTGAATTAAAGGTCCGACCGTCCTGGTCTTCGTAGATGAAGCTAGCGCAGGTTGCGCCCCCAAGCAATTGAATTGACCGTAAAATACCGTTCAATTGCAGTGGTTTACATTCACCTTCCGTTAAAGACTCAAAAAGCGCGACCCGAAGGCCGCGCTTTGAAAAATCAGATATCGGGGTGGATTAGCCGTAGACGGCTTCCTTCCCGAAATGCTTCACCAGCATGTAGTACACAACGGCGCGGTACTTGTTGCGCTCGCTGCGGCCATAGGTGTCGATGACGGCGTTGATCGCGTCCATCAACTGCGGGCCATCAGCCAGGCCAAGTTTCTTGATCAGGAAGTTCTCTTTGACGGTCTCAAGCTCGCTTTCCTGCGTCGCAGCCACGGTCGAGGCATCGTCATTGTAAATCGCAGGGCCACAGCCAATCGTCACCTTGGTCAAAAGATCCATATCCGGCGACATGCCGCATTTGTTCTTAAGGTCGTCTGCATATTTCGCGATCAAGTCGTCACGCTTTCCCATCAGTGTCTCCCAATTTTATGGACGTTCAATGCATTTCCTCGAAACTCTAGGCGCAATCGGGATTTCCACAAAGGAAAAGTTTGCCGCAGCTTTCCCCCTAGGTTTTTTCGCCTATCTGGCACAGGATGCCGGCGACACATATTGCTTTAGGAGAGAACAATGGGTCTTTGGAGCTTCGTAAAAGGTGCTGGTAAATCGCTGTTTGGTGGTGACGAGGCCGCGTCTGCCGACAGCCTGAACAAGGAAGTTGCCGATCTGGGCATCGACACCTCGGGTCTGGATATTCAGGTCGAGGGCGAGAAAGTCACCGTCAAAGGCGGTGAAAACCTAAGCGCGGAAGAGCGTGAAAAGGTCATTCTGGCTGTGGGCAACGTCGAAGGCGTGGCCGAGGTCGAGGCCGATCTTGAGGGCGAGCCGACCTTCCACACCGTCGAAAAAGGCGACACGCTTTGGGCGATTGCTGAAAAGACGCTGGGCAACGGTGCGCGCTACAAGGAAATCTTTGAAGCCAACAAGCCGATGCTGAAGGATCCGGACCTGATTTACCCGGGCCAGAACCTGCGGATTCCCAGCTGATTTCGCTGAAAAATCCTTTGATTACGGCCTCACGCATGCGGGGCCGTAATTTTATTTTGAATAATCGTTGTAAACCGCAACTTTCTGCTTGAGGCGCCGCGCATTTCCCTGTCTCATCCCGTGGACAAAAATAGACACGAGGGAACACAGGAATGGCGTCTTATCTTAAATCCACACCGACACGTGACGGCTATTTTGGCGACTACGGCGGCGCAATGCTGCCGCCCCCGCTGGAGCCGCACTTCAAAGAAATCTGCGAGGCTTATGACCGGATTTCCAAGTCGGCCGACTTCATCGCCGAGCTGCGCCACATCCGCAAACATTTCCAAGGCCGTCCGACCCCGGTGTCCTATCTGAAAAACTTGTCCGAGCAATGCGGCGGCGCTCAGATCTATGCCAAGCGTGAAGACCTGAACCACACCGGCGCACACAAGCTGAACCACTGCATGGCCGAAGGTCTGCTGGCCAAGTTCATGGGCAAGAAGAAACTGATGGCTGAAACCGGCGCAGGTCAGCACGGCGTGGCTCTGGCCACCGCTGCTGCCTATTTCGGTCTGGAATGCGAGATCCACATGGGCGAGATCGACATCGCCAAAGAAGCCCCCAACGTGACCCGCATGAAACTGCTGGGCGCCGAGGTTGTTCCCGTGGGCTTTGGTGGCCGTTCGCTGAAAGAGGCCGTGGACAGCTGTTTCGGCAGCTATCTGGAACAAGCCGACACGGCGCTCTTCGCGATCGGCTCGGTCGTGGGTCCGCACCCGTTCCCGATGATGGTCCGTGATTTCCAGCACATCGTGGGCGTCGAAGCGCGCGAGCAGTTCCTTGAAATGACCGGTGGTCTGCCTGACATGGTCGCCGCCTGTGTGGGCGGTGGTTCGAACGCGATGGGTCTGTTCTCGGGCTTTATCGACGATGACGATGTAGAACTTTACGGCGTCGAGCCGATGGGCACCTCGTCGAAACTGGGTGAACATGCCGCGACCATCACCTTCGGCGAAGACGGCGACATCCACGGCTTCCGCACCATGGTTCTGAAGGACGAAAATGGTGAACCCGCCCCCGTGCACACCGTTGCCTCGGGTCTGGATTATCCGGGTGTTGGGCCAGAGCACGCGCACCTGCACCGTACCGGCAAGGCGAACTATACCGCCTGTGACGACAAGGAAGCCTTGAACGCCTTCTTCACCGTCAGCCGCACCGAGGGCATCATCCCGGCACTGGAAAGCGCCCACGCGGTTGCCTTCGCTATGCGCGAAGCCCCGAAAAACCCGGGCAAGTCGATCCTGATCAACATGTCGGGCCGTGGCGATAAAGACATCGATTACGTGACCGAGAACTTCGGGTTCGGCGAAGACCTGTAAGTTACTGTAAAATCAAAGATCAGGGGCGCTTCGGCGCCCCTTTTTCGTTCAACGGCAGAAACCCCAACCATTGGCCTGCAGGTGAAAATGATCCGCGTGCAGCCGGTTATACTCCGGCCCCAGAACCAAGCGGAACCATGTGCAGGATCCGCGCCAGATCTGACGCAGGAAGGCGGCTTCCTCGGGCGTGCCATTCCAGTTCCTAAGCAAGGTCAGTCTGCGCCCGTCAGACAAAAGCGCGCCGGTGATGTCGAAGGCGCGCGCGGTGGCATGACTGCTCCACGCGTTTTCCGTGCCGCGCGCGGTGCGCATTTTTCGGCAGTTGTAGCTGCCAATATGCAAAAGCTGCGCCACATCCGTCCCCAAGTGTTGATGCGCCGCGGGCTGGACGTCGTGATGTTCCCACATGGCAAGGCGCAGCGCGGTGGCGCAGCGGGTTTCGACCGGCGACAGCTGCGCGCCGACCAGCGACGACAGGCTACCCCTTTGGGAAATCCCGCAATGGTCGCCCGAGGTCAGCGGCTCCATCTGCGAGAACGCAACACCGGCCTGCGCCAGCACATCGCGGCACACGGCCTCGTCCCGTGTGGCCATGCGCAGCTGCCAGCGGGTCACGGGTGTCACGGGTGCTGTGATCGACAAAGGCCGCGTGGGGTTCCAGTGATCGGGCAACACGCTGTCAGGCCGCAACAGCACCCACAGCGCAACCAGCCCCAGAAGTGCAAGCGACAACACCGAGGACAACAGAAAAAGCGCCGCCCGCTGTAGGAACGGACGGCGCTTTTTGGTTTCTTCTTCCATCACCGGACGATCAGTAACGATAGTGTTCCGGCTTGAACGGACCTTCGGTCGACACGCCGATATAGTCCGCCTGTTCCTTGTTCAGCGACGACAGTTTCACACCGATGCGGTCCAGATGCAGACGGGCGACTTTTTCGTCCAGATGCTTAGGCAGGATGTAAACTTCGTTGTTGTATTCATCGCCTTTGGTCCACAGCTCGATCTGAGCCAGAACCTGGTTGGTGAACGAGGCCGACATCACGAAAGACGGGTGGCCGGTGGCGTTGCCGAGGTTCAGCAGGCGACCTTCCGACAGCAGGATGATGCGGTTGCCCGAGGGCATCTCGATCATGTCCACCTGGTCCTTGATGTTGGTCCATTTGTGGTTCTTCAGGTTCGCCACCTGAATTTCGTTGTCGAAGTGACCGATGTTGCCAACAATCGCCATGTCCTTCATCTCGCGCATATGCTCGATGCGGATGACGTCTTTGTTGCCGGTGGTGGTGATGAAGATGTCGGCGTCCGCGACGGCATCTTCCAGCGTCAGCACCTCGAACCCGTCCATCGCAGCTTGCAGCGCGCAGATCGGATCGATCTCGGTCACTTTCACGCGGGCACCAGCACCGCGCAGCGACGCGGCCGAGCCTTTGCCCACATCGCCATAGCCACAGACAACGGCAACCTTACCGGCCATCATGGTGTCGGTGGCGCGGCGGATGCCGTCAACCAGCGATTCCTTACAGCCGTATTTGTTGTCGAATTTCGACTTGGTGACCGAGTCGTTCACGTTGATCGCCGGGAATGGCAGTTGGCCGTTCTTCACCAGATCATACAGGCGGTGCACGCCGGTGGTGGTCTCTTCCGAGACACCCTTGATCTGGTCGCGCATCTTGGTGAACCAACCGGGGCTGGCTTCCATGCGCTTCTTGATCTGTGCGTGGATGACGGTTTCCTCTTCCGACCCGGGAACACCCAGATCTTCACCAGCTTCGGCGCGCGCCCCCAGCAGGATGTACAGCGTCGCGTCGCCGCCATCGTCCAGGATCAGGTTCGGACCTTCCGGGAATTGGAAGGACAGGTCCAGATAGTCCCAGTGCTCTTCCAGCGACTGGCCTTTGATCGCGAAGACCGGAACGCCTGCCTGCGCAATTGCAGCAGCCGCGTGGTCTTGGGTCGAGAAGATGTTGCACGACGCCCAGCGCACATCGGCGCCCAGCGCGACCAGCGTTTCGATCAGAACCGCGGTCTGAATGGTCATGTGCAGCGAGCCGACGATCCGTGCGCCTGCCAGCGGTTTCGTTTCGCCGTATTCCTCGCGCAAGGCCATCAGGCCCGGCATTTCGGTTTCAGCGATGTCCAGCTCTTTACGGCCGAATTCGGCCAGAGCGATGTCTTTGACGATATAATCCTGGGTCACGGTGTTTCTCCGATCCTGATCCCGTTTCTGTTGCGCGTGCCGTAGCATTGTAACCACGAACACGCAATGAAGGCCAATTGACTTGCCCGTGAAAAAGGCGAAATTGCGAGGGGAAATTCGCAGGAAGGATCGAAAATGCCCGCTCAACCCCGCGCATGGCAACGGATGCTCTCTGGTCGGCGGCTGGATCTGCTGGATCCGACCCCCGTCGACATTGAAATCGAGGACATCGCCCACGGTCTTGCCTTCGTTGCGCGCTGGAATGGGCAGACCTTTGGCGACTTCCCCTATTCCGTCGCCGAACATTCGCTGTTGGTCGAGGCGCTGTACACGCGGATGAACCCCAAAGCCCCGGTCAAATGGCAACTGGCCGCCCTTCTGCATGACGCGCCAGAATATGTGATTGGCGACATGATCTCGCCGGTGAAAGCCTCGGTCGGTGCGGGGTACGGAGAGCTGGACGACCGCCTGACCGCCGCCATCCACATCCGCTTTGGCCTGCCCGCGAAGATCCCTGTGGCGGTGAAGAAGGCCATTAAGCGCGCGGACAGGATCTCGGCCTTTTTGGAAGCCACGCAGATCGCCGGGTTCAGTGTCGAAGAGGCCGGAAAGTTCTTTGGCGTGCCCGATCCCACCATCACCAAGGGGCTGGACATCACCCTGCGTCCCCCCGCCGAGGTCCGTGCCGATTTCACCGCGCGCCACAATCGCCTGCTGGAGCAGATGGGATGATCACAGCACGCAGCGCCCGCCCCGAAGATGCCCCCGCCATGTGCGCCCTTCTGAACCCGATCATCGAAGAGGGCTCGACCACTGCCTATCGCACGCCCTTTGATACAACGCATATGGTGGCGCACTACATCGAGAACCCCGTCGTCTTGTCCTGCGTCGTCGCCGAAGAGGCGGGCGAGATCCTTGGGTTTCAAGGGATCTTCCTGACCCAGCCCGCCCGCGACGGGTCCTCTGCCCGCTGGGCCGAGATCGGAAGCTTTGTCAGCGCGCAAGCGCAGGGCAAGGGCGTGGGGCAGATCATGTGGGCCGAGACCAAGGCCCGCTCGATCGCCGCCGACGTTGATACGATCGGGGCCACCATTCGAACCGACAACGTGCCGGGGCTGGCCTATTACAGCGGGCTTGGCTTCACGGATTATGGTGCGGTGCTGACCGACACCCTGTCCGACGGCACGCAGGTTCAGAAGGCCTGCAAACGGTTTGACTTAACCTAGGCGCAGACGCGGCCGCGCTGGTCTGCTCCACGCTTCCACCCCACGAACCGCTCGGCCGTGAAGCTGAGTTCCAGATCTGCCCAGCGCAGGCGTTGTGTAATGCCTGTAGGGCAGCCGGTCAGCGGTAAGGTGGTTGGGCGACCAAGCTCTCGGGTCAGCGCTGGAATCACACCTTTAGGCGAACGCCCGAAGTCGACGCGCTGATTGCTGGGCAGAACGGCCAGCCCCTGCGCGTCGGGCGCAAAACTAACGGCTTGGCGCGGCGCAGGTGTTGGCGCGCTGGGCTGGACGCAGGCAGACAGCAGCACAAGGCCCATCACGCCCGCGGACAGCCTCATTTCGGGCTGCGTTTGGCCAGAATACGCTGAAGCGTGCGGCGGTGCATGTTCAGGCGGCGCGCAGTTTCCGAGACGTTGCGGTCACAGAGTTCATATACGCGCTGGATATGCTCCCACCGTACGCGGTCGGCAGACATGGGGTTTTCTGGCGGCGGCGGCAGCTCGTCCGGCATCGCCAGCAGGGCGGCTGTGATGTCGTTGGCATCTGCGGGCTTAGACAGGTAATCCGCCGCGCCCAGTTTGACCGCTGCAACTGCGGTGGCAATCGCGCCATACCCTGTCAGAACCACGATGCGGGCGTCGGGGCGCTTGTCGCGGATGGTCTCAACCACATCCAGCCCGTTGCCATCCTCAAGCCGCAGATCGACCACGGCATAGGCTGGCGGACGCGCGGTGGCGATGGCCTTACCCGCAGCAACAGATCCTGCAGTTTCGACAGAGAAGCCACGCTTTTCCATCGCACGCCCCAAGCGGCGCAGGAACGGTTCGTCGTCGTCTACCAAAAGAAGGGACGCGTCTTCGCCAATCGGCTTGAGTTCCTCAGTGGTCATCGTAGCAACCTCCGGTTTGCGTTTGCCTCATGATAGGTAGGTATTAATGACCGTAAGGTCAATTTTGACGCTACGATGCCTGCTATGCGCCTGCGTCAATGAAGCAGCTGACCCGCTTGGCCATCGACTCGGGCGTCTCGTCCCGCTTGAAGAAATCTGCAAACCCGGTTTCCGGGAACATCAGATAGGTAAAGGTCGAGTGATCAATCAGATAATACTCTTCCTGCCCCTCTTCCGGCTCTTGCTTGCGGTAATAGGTCTTGTAGGCCTGGCTGGCCGCTTTGACCTGCTCGGGCGTACCGGTCAAACCGATCATGTTGTCATGCATATAGCTGGTGAAATCCGCCAGATGCTCGGGTGTGTCGCGCTCTGGATCGACCGAGATAAAAGCCGCCTGTACGTCATAACCCTGACCATCCAGAATGCGCATCGCTTCGGCGTTGCGGGCGTTGTCCAACGGGCAAACATCCGGGCAGAACGTATAGCCGAAATAGACCAGCGTCGGCTTGGTGATCACGTCTTTCTCGGTCACCAGCGCGCCGGTTTCATCGGTCAGCTCAAACGGCCCCCCGATCGACGCAACGCCGGTTCCGATGGCGCCAGCGCGACATTCGGCAAAGGCATCCTCTTCCCCGCTGGTGACAAACCACGTCACCCCGACAAGTGCCACAATCGCCGTTGCGGCCGTCACAGCATAGATGCGTTGCATAGAAATTCTCCGGTTTGTTCGCGCAGGCATTGATCCTGCCTTTCGTCACGACTAGCAAGAGAACACATTGACGCAACCGAAAAAGCAATTCGCCCTGATCACAAATGACGGAACAGCAAACAGACCCGGCCACTGACGCCGCCGTTGGCAGCCAGCACCGCAGCTGGGTGCGACTACGTACGCTGATCCTGCTGCGCTGGGCAGCGATTGCGGGTCAGATTGTGGCAATTGCCGTTGCGGTTCAGTTCTTTACGGTCCAAATCCCGTTCGGGCTGGTGTCCGCCACCATCGGCATTGCAGTGATCGCCAACCTTGTGTCCAGCACGCTGTTCCCGCGCAACACGCGCCTGAATGAACGTCAGGCGACCGGCATTCTGGTCTTTGACACGCTGCAATTGGGTCTGATGATGTTGCTGACCGGCGGCATCCACAACCCGTTCATGGTGCTGATCCTTGCCCCGGTAACCGTTGCCGCGACCGCGTTGTCGACTCGCTCGACCATTATGGTGGGGGCTGTGGCCATCGCGGCCACCAGTCTGGTCACGTGGGTCAATATTCCGCTTCAGACTGCGACGGGCGTTCTGCAGATGCCGGACCTGTTCGTTTTTGGCCTGTGGGTCTCGGTCACGATCTCGGTCGGCTTTATTGGTCTCTATACCCGCCGAATTTCGTCCGAGATGCGCTCGATGTCCGAGGCGCTTCTGGCCACCCAAATGGCCCTGTCGCGCGAGCAGAACCTGACCGATTTGGGCGGCGTGGTCGCTGCTGCTGCACACGAACTGGGCACCCCGCTGGCGACGATCAAGCTGGTCTCGTCCGAGCTGGTCGAGGAACTGGACGGCGATGACGAGCTGCGTGACGACGCCCGCCTAATCGGCGAGCAGGCCGACCGCTGCCGGGACATTTTGCAATCCATGGGCCGCGCCGGCAAAGACGACATGCTGGTCAAACACGCCCCCCTGATCGCCCTGATCGAAGAGGCCGCCGAACCCCACCGCGAACGCGGCAAGGCGCTGGAAATCGAGATCACCTGCACCGAGGCCGATCCCTTGGATCAGCCCATCCTGATGCGCCGGCCCGAGATCATCCACGGGCTACGCAACCTAATCCAGAACGCGGTGGATTTCGCCTCGACCAAGGTCTGGATCGAGCTGTGCTGGAATGACGAGCGCATCACCATCCGCATTCTAGACGACGGCAAAGGGTATTCCCCGCAGGTTCTGGGCTGGATCGGAGACCCCTTCATCCGCCGCCGCAAATCGCAGGCCGAGCATGGCCAACGGCAGGCGTACAAAGGCATGGGGCTGGGCCTGTTCATCGCCAAGACATTGCTGGAACGCACCGGTGCCACGCTGCATTTCGCCAATGCCTCGTCGCCTTATACTGGCCGCCCCCACCCGCGCGAAAAATCGGGTGCCATTGCACAGGTGGAATGGCGGCGCGACACACGTGGGCTCGAGGCCAAGAACACCAGCGGCGCGCTGGGCGAGAACATTCACTTCACCCACGACGCAGGCTGAAAACCCCTTGAAAACAAGACGTTCAGCCCGATTAAACCTTCATTAACCACACCGGCTTAAGGTTAACCCGTTGATAACGCGGGTGGCAGACCGCCGAAACGACAGGTGTGGACATGATGAATACTCTTTACGCGGTGGGGCTGGTGCTGACGGCCCTGACGATCTCGATCGCAGCGCTTTACATCCTTTCCGTGCTGGACCCGGCGCGGGATCGCAAGCTGCGCAAGCGGACTTCGCAGGAAAAAGACAGCGTCGTGTTTCTGTTCGACGATCAGATGCTAACCGACGTGACCCCGGCGGGGCGTCAGATTCTGGATGCGCTTCCGCGGCACAACTCCGGCTCTGACTGGCAGCATCTATCGCAAATCCTGGAAGCGCGCTTTCCCAACCTGTCCGACCAAATCGGCGAACTGGCCGAGCTTGGCACGCTCTCGATCCCCTCGACTGACGGGGCGCATCGCATTGACGCGGAATGGCGCGACGGGCTGGCGCGGATCCACTTGGTAACCGCTGGCACCGAGGGCGCCGATCCGATTGTCGACCGGGTCAGCTTTGACGCCATGCGGGACGAACTGGACGGGCTGCGAGCCATTGCGCATCACGCGCCCGTCATGATGTGGCGCGAAGACGCGAACGGCAAAATCACATGGGCCAACAAGACTTATCTGGATCAGGCCGCCGACCCCGACACCTCGGACGAGGTCGCCAGCTGGCCCCCACAAAAGCTGTTTGACCGGCCCCGGCTTGAAGATGCCAAAAATCTGGAAACCCCGCGCCGCGTGGCCGTCCAGCTGCCCACCGATGGTGAACGCCACTGGTTCGAGCTGCACGACGCCCCCTTGGGGACCGAGATCCTGCTGACCGCCATCCCCGTGGATCGCGTGGTGAATGCCGAGAAATCACGGACTGAATTCGTCTCGACCCTGACCAAAACCTTCGCGCATCTTCCCATCGGGCTGGCCATTTTCGACCGCAAACGGCAATTGACCCTGTTCAACCCGGCCCTGACCGACATTCTGGCGCTGGATGCCTCGTTTCTTGTTGGCAAACCCACGCTGTTTACCTTCCTCGACCGCCTGCGCGAGAAGCGGATGATGCCGGAACCCAAGGACTATGTCTCGTGGCGGCAACAGATGGCGGATCTGGAAAGTGCCGCCGTGAATGGCACCTACGAGGAAACGTGGTCCCTGCCCACAGGCCAGACCTATCGCATCACCGGGCGCCCACACCCGGATGGCGCTGTGGCCTTCCTGTTTGAAGACATCACCTCGGAAATCTCGCTCACCCGCCGCTTCCGCCGCGAGCTTGAGATGGGCCAATCCGCGCTGGACTGTATCGAGGACGCGATTGCCATCTTCTCGCCCGGTGGGGTGCTGTCCATGTCGAACGCGGCCTATACCAAGCTGTGGGGCAATGATCCGTCCACCACGCTTGAGGATATCAATCTGGGCGACGCGATCCGCACTTGGCGCGGCACCGCTGGCGACACGCCGGTCTGGCGCATGCTGAAAGAATTCGTGGCCGCCCATGGCGAACGTCAAATGTGGTCCGACCATATCGCCCTTCTAGATGGACGGCAGGTCGACTGCCATTTCGTCCCCTTGGTGCGCGGCGCCACAATGGCCCGCTTCCACGTCCGCCCCGCCCAGCGCGAGTTTCAGCCTGCGCCGAATTCCGCCATGCATTTGACCCCCTGACACAAGGTGAGGTGATCTACCCTTGCACCGACGCGCAGGGCGTCTAAAACTCGTGCCATGACGCACGCCTTTCATCATGATCTTGCATTTTCCACCCCGGATCAGACCACCGCTTTTGCCGCCGAACTGGCGCACCAACTGGTGCCGGGCGATGTGATCCTGCTGTCTGGCGGAATCGGCGCGGGAAAGACGCATTTTGCCCGCGCGGTGATCCAATCCCGCCTTGCCGCGCAAGGGCTGGCCGAGGACGTGCCCTCGCCCACCTTCACGCTGGTGCAGACCTATGACGACACGTTGTGCGAGATCTGGCACTCCGATCTCTACCGCCTGACACACCCGGACGAAGTCGAAGAGCTGGGCCTGATCGACGCGTTCGAGACCGCGATCTGCCTTGTCGAATGGCCCGACCGCCTCGGCGATCTGCTGCCGCAGAACGCGCTGTCGCTGGAGTTCTCGACAGGTGACGCGTCCGATGACCCCGATGTGCGACACGCCCGGATTTCGGGCCCCGCCGAGCACTGGGAAGCCCGCATCCAAAAGGCGCTGCTATGAGCGATGATCGCGCGCAGGATCGCCGCCAGTTCTTGAACTCGACCGACTGGGCCGACGCGCCCTTCCTACCCCTGACCGGGGATGCTTCTTCCCGCCGTTATTTCCGCGCGCAAGGCACCCACCCCGCAATCCTGATGGACGCCCCACCGTCGACCTGCGGGTCGATGCAATCCTTTGTCGACGTGGCGCAGTATCTTGCGGCGCTTGGCCTGTCTGCGCCGGCGATCTATGCGGCGGATCTTCACGGCGGCTTCCTGCTGCTTGAGGATTTCGGAGACGACGATTTCGCCTCGCTGATCCACGCCGATCCCTCGCTTGAGAACAGTCTCTATTCCAGCGCAATTGATGCCATTCACACCACTTTGGACGCCACCCCCGCGCCGGTCGCCAGCTATGGCATCAGCGAAATGGCGCAAGCCTGCGATCTGGCTTTCTTGCACTATGCGCCGCAGCCAGATGCCGTGATGTGCGATGCGCTGGGTGCCATCGAAGAGGCGCTCACCCCCTTCGACACCACCCTGTGCACATCCCTGCGCGACTTCCACGCACAGAACCTGCATTGGCTGCCAGAACGGACTGGCACTGCTCGCGTCGGGCTTCTTGACTTTCAGGACGCGGTGAACACCTTGCCCAGCTATGATCTTGTCTCGCTTCTGCGCGATGTGCGGCGCGATGTGTCTGACGATCTGGCCATATCGGCGCGAAAGGCCTTCGCACAACGGCGCGGGCTTGATCAGACCGCCTTTCAAGACGAATTCCACCTTGTCGCCGTACAGCGCAACCTGCGCATTCTTGGTATTTTCGCACGACTGTCGCAACAGATGCGCAAACCGCACTATATTGACCTGATCCCGCGCGTCTGGACCCTGCTACAGGACGACCTTCGCCACCCGCCGCTTGCAAAACTACGCGATCAGCTGAACGCGATCCTCCCCGAACCCAGCCCTAGCCATCTTGAAAGGCTCAGACAGCCATGCCCGACACAGTGATGATCTTTGCCGCTGGGCGCGGCACCCGCATGGGCGCTTTGACGGAAACGCAGCCGAAGCCGATGATCCCGGTCGCCGGGAAGCCCCTTCTGGACCACGCGCTGAAGATCGTGGACGAGGCGGACGGTGTCTCGCAGATCATCGTAAACACGCATTATCTGGCAGATCAGATCCACGCCCATCTGGCGGATCGCGACATCCTTTTTTCGCACGAAGACACACTGCTTGAAACGGGCGGAGGCCTAAAACAGGCTCTAACACTGCATAAAACCGCGTCTCTTTTCACCCTCAACGCTGATGCGGTCTGGTCCGGTCCCAATCCGATGCAAATGCTTCTGCAGGCCTGGGACCCCGACCGGATGGACGCCCTGATGCTGCTGGTTCCGCCGGAAAACGCCATTGGTCACCTAGGGCAAGGCGACTTTACAATCGCCCCTGACGGGCAACTGACGCGCGGGCCGGGGCTGGTTTACACCGGGTGTCAGATCATCAAGACGCATCCTGTGGCGCAGGTGGATGAGGACGTCTTCTCGCTAAACGTCGCGTGGGATGCCATTCGCCAATCCAACCGCCTGTTCGGCATGCCCTATCAAGGCGCATGGTGTGATGTCGGGCATCCGGACGGCATCACATTGGCAGAGAAAATGTTGGAGGGTGCCGATGTTTGAGCCCGCGTCCAAATCGCGCGTCTTCGGTGTCCCGCTCGGCGTCGACTTCCCCAAGGCGTTGGTCGACGGGCTGCGCCGCCGCATGGAAGGCCGTCCTCCGCACGAAATGGCGCGGGTCGAGCTGTTCGTGAACTCCCGCCGCATGCTGAACCGCGTGCAAAGCCTGTTTGACGATCAGCCCGGTTTCGTCCCGCGTCTGCGACTGATCACCGACCTCGCGCAGATGCCGCTGGACAGCTCGACCCCCAGCGCCGTCGCCCCCCTGCGCCGCCAGCTAGAGCTGCACCAGCTGATCCTCGCCCTGCTGGACCAAGAACCCGACCTTGCCCCGAAAAGTGCGGCTTTTGATCTGGCCGATAGCGTGGCAAAGCTGATGGACGAAATGCACGGCGAAGGCGTGAATCCCGCTGCGTTAGAGACACTTGACGTCCAAGATATGTCCGAACACTGGGCCCGCAGCCTGCGCTTTCTGTCGCTGATCAATCCGTTCTTCGATCCTAGCGCCGGACACGCTCCAGACGCGGAAACGCGTCAGCGGATGGTGGTGACGATGATCACCGAGGGCTGGCAGAAATCGCCCCCCGATCACCCGATCATCATCGCCGGCTCAACCGGATCGCGCGGCACCACTGCGCTGTTGATGCGGGCTGTCGCGCAGCTTCCGCAGGGCGCATTGGTCCTGCCGGGGTTCGACACGGACCTGCCAGACCACACATGGAGCGCCCTGGAAGATGCTCTGTCGGCCGAAGATCACCCGCAATACCGCTTCGCCGCGCTTTTGAAGCAGTTGAATTTGCCCCGAAGCGATGTGCAGAACTGGACAGGACTGCCGCCCGTCGCGCCAGAACGCAACAAACTGATTTCGCTGGCGTTGCGGCCTGCCCCTGTGACGGACCAATGGCAGATCGAAGGGCGCCAGTTTCAGAACGTCACGAAAGCCACTGAGGGATTAACCCTGATCGAGGCGCAGAGACCGCGAGACGAGGCGCAGGCGATTGCCGCGCTGCTCCGCCGCTCGGTCGAAGACAGGGTTAGCGTGGCTTTGATCACGCCGGATCGAAATCTGACCCGTCAGGTCACCGCCGCATTGGACCGCTGGAACATCGAACCTGACGATAGTGCGGGTCGCCCGCTGGCGTTGTCCGCACCCGGGCGCTTTTTGCGCCAGATCACCCTTATGATGTGCGAGGCCCCCGCGGCTGATCGGCTGCTAACGCTGCTCAAACATCCGCTGACCAACGCCGGCGGAGATGCCCGCGGGGATCATCTGCGCTGGACCCGCGATCTTGAGCTTCAGGTGCTGCGTGGCTCGGCCGCGATCCCCGACCGTCAGGTGCTTCTGGATTGGGCGCAGACGTTCGAGGAAGAACCGGAACGCGCAATCTGGGCCGAGTGGGTGGCCACGATTTGCCTTGCTCCGCCGCTTGAAGGTGAGCTGCCTCTGCCGGATCTTCTGACCCACCATCTTGATCTGGCGCGTGAGATCGCGCGCGGCCCGAACGGCGAGGGAACGGGCGAACTTTGGAACCGCGCTGCGGGGCAGATGTGCCAAGAAATTGTCTCTAACCTTGCAAAAAATGCTCAACACGGCGGCGATCTTTCCCCGCTCGCCTATCGCGATCTATTCCGCTCTATCCTGTCAAAAGGCGAGGTCCGCGATCCGAACACCCCCCATCCCGGCGTGATGTTCTGGGGCACGCTCGAAGCGCGCGTGCAAGGGGCTGACCGTGTTATTCTCGCCGGGTTGAACGATGGCATCTGGCCCGAACTACCCGGCCCAGATCCGTGGCTGAACCGCCAGATGCGGATGCAAGTGGGTCTTCCCCTGCCCGAACGCCGCGTGGGTCTGTCCGCGCATGATTTCCAGCAAGCCATCGCCACGAAAGAGGTGATCCTGACCCGGTCGGTCAAGGACGAGGACAGCGAAACCATCCCGTCGCGCTGGCTAAACCGCATCTGCAACTTGATGGCCGGGATGTCAGATGACGGTGCGCAGGCCTTACAGGAAATGCGCGCGCGGGGAACCCAATGGCTTGAGTTCGCACGGCAGATTGATCAGCCGAACGAGACTACTCCGCCTGAAAAGCGCCCCTCACCGTCCCCGCCCCTGTCGACCCGCCCCCGACAGTTGTCGGCAACCGGCGTAACCAAGCTGATCCGCGATCCTTTTGCGATCTACGCAGACAAAGTGCTGCATCTGCGTGCGCTGGATCCGCTGCTGCGCGGATCGGACGCCTTGATGCGCGGGACCGTGCTGCATGATGTTTTCGAAAACTACGTCTCGTCGCTGCCCGACGCCCCGGACCCGGCACTCGAACAGGATCGCTTGCGCCAGATTGCAGACGACATTCTGGCCGAACATGTCCCTAATCTGGCGACCCGTATCCTGTGGAAAGCGCGGATTGATCGGATCGCGCCGTGGTTCGTTCAACAAGAGCTGTCGCGCGGTGCGTTCTCGTCCAATCTGGCGAACGAAACCTGGGGACGCGCACGGTTCGACGACCCAGATTTCGAGCTGGTGGCCAAGGCCGACCGGATCGACCGTCATCAGGACGGATCGCTGCTGATCTACGACTATAAAACCGGCGCGCCTCCGAACGAGAAACAGCAAAAGCACTTCGATAAACAGCTGTTGTTGGAAGCTGTCATTGCGCAGGTCGGCGGGTTCGAAAACATCGATGCAGCACCCGTATCCCTGGTCAGCTATATCGGCCTGACGCCACAGAAAGAGGTCCAGACGGTTCTGGTACCCGCCGACATCGAAACCATCAGAACCGAACTTTTAGGCCTGATTAGAGCCTATAATGACGCCGCGCAGGGCTATACGTCGCGCCGCGCCATGCATATGCAGCGCTTTGCGGGCGACTATGATCATCTGGCGCGTTACGGCGAATGGGATGACAGCGACACCCCTGTGATCACGGAGGTCGGGCGATGAATTTTGACGACGCAACCCGCGCCCAAATCCGCGCGGCGGATCCCTCGGCCTCGACCTGGCTGTCGGCCAATGCGGGATCGGGGAAAACCCGTGTTCTAACCGACCGCGTGGCGCGCTTGCTGCTGGACGGCGTGTCCCCGCAGAACATCCTGTGCCTGACCTACACCAAAGCCGCCGCGAGCGAGATGCAGAACCGCCTGTTCAAGCGGTTGGGCGAATGGGCGATGAAGGATGACGCCAGCCTGACGCAGGCGTTGGTCGAGCTGGGCGTCGAGGGCGCACGCGACCTGTCGCTGGCTCGTCAACTGTTCGCCCGCGCGATCGAGACGCCCGGCGGGCTGAAAATCCAGACGATCCACGCTTATTGCGCCTCGCTTTTGCGCCGTTTCCCGACCGAAGCGGGCGTGTCCCCCCAGTTTACCGAGATGGACGATCGCGCCGCCAACGATCTGCGTGCCACGATTCTGGAACAAATGAGCGACGGGCCGCACAAGGGTGTGGTGCAGGATCTAGCGCAGTTGTTCACCGGCGAAGACCTGATGCGGCTGACGGCAGGCATCACCTCGGCCCGGATGCTGTTCGCGGACGACAAGGACACGGCACAAATCAGTGGCTGGTTTGGGGTGGCCGCGGGCGACAGCTTGGACGATATGTTGGACGCATGTTTTGCACCGGGTGATCTGGATGTGCTGGCGACGTTCCGAGCGGGATCGGCTACGGGCAGCGCGCAGGATCAGAAACGCGCTGAGGTGCTGCAGGGGGCGGATCTTTCCCAGCCAAATCTGGATCTTCTTCAGCGGCTCGAGAAGATCCTTCTGAAGCAATCTGCTCCGTTTTCCGCCAAGATAGGGTCGGTACCGACCAAAGCACTCCAGTCCGGAGCCTGCGCGCCGATCATGGATCAGCTGAATGATCTGATGGCACGGGTCGAGGATGCGCGGCACAAGCGATTGGCCCTTCACAACGCACGGCGCACGCAGGTTCTGTACCGTTTCGCGCACGCTTTCGTGCAGGAATATGAGGCCGCAAAACTGGCGCGGGGCTGGCTGGATTTTGACGACCTGATCTTGAAGGCGGGCGGGCTTTTGACCGATCCGTCGGTCGCGGCATGGGTACTGTTCAAGCTGGATGGCGGCATTGACCACATTCTGGTGGACGAGGCACAAGACACCAGTCCCGTGCAATGGCGCGTGATCGACAGCCTTGCGCGTGAATTCACCACCGGGTCGGGCGCCCGCGACGATGTGGAGCGCACAATTTTCGTGGTGGGCGATCCGAAACAGTCGATTTATTCGTTCCAAGGCGCGGAACCGGCTGAGTTTCAACGGATGCAGCACAGTTTTGCGGATCGCTTGCAGCAGGTTGGGCGGGCGCTGGCTGTACAACCGCTGGAATATTCGTTCCGATCCTCGCCCGCCGTGCTGGGCTTCGTTGATATGGCGCTTGAGGGGCGATCCGGCCTTGGCGGCGGCTTCAAACACCGCGCGTTTTTTGGCGACAAACCGGGGCGCGTGGATCTGTGGCCGTCGATTGAGCCGGTGAAGCACGAAGAAGACCGGGATTGGAATGATCCAGTTGACCGGCCCTCGCCCCGTGATCACCGGGTGCAACTGGCGGACCATCTGGCGGATGAAATCCAGCGGATGATCCGCGAGGAACGTTTGCCCGACGACAAAGGCGGTTCACGCCCTGTCGATCCGGGCGACATTCTGGTGCTGGTCCGGTCGCGCAGCGAGCTGTTTCACGAGCTAATCCGCGCCTGCAAAGCCCGCGATATTCCCATCGCCGGGGCGGATCAGTTGCGCATTGGGGCAGAGCTTGCGGTGAAAGATCTGACCGCGCTGTTGTCCTTCCTCGCCACGCCCGAGGATGATCTGTCGCTGGCGACCGTCTTGCGCTCGCCCTTGTTCGGATGGAGCGAGGATGACCTGTTCCGACTGGCCCATTATCGCGGCAAGAAAACCTTCCTATGGCGGGCGCTCTCGGATCAGTCAGAGCAATATTCCGCTACGTTAGAGACACTTCATGACCTGCGCGACCGCGCGGATTTCTTGCGTCCTTACGAGTTACTGGAACGTATCCTGACCCGCCATGACGGCCGCAAAAAGCTGCTCGCGCGGCTGGGGCAAGAGGCCGAGGACGGCATTGACGCGCTGCTACATCAGGCAATGAACTACGAGCGGCTTGAGATCCCCAGCCTGACCGGCTTTATCACGTGGCTGGAAACCGGCGACATCACGATCAAGCGGCAGGTGGACAGCAAGGGGCATCTGGTGCGGGTGATGACGATCCACGGCTCGAAAGGGCTGGAAGCGCCGATTGTTTTACTGCCGGATTTGGCGGCGCGGCGCGCTTCAGAGCCGCCGCAGGTTGGCAAGCTGTCGTCAGATCAGCCCTTTTGGTTCCCCGCCAAGGCGGACCGGACCGAGGCGATTGAGGACGTGGCCGAGGGCTTGAAAGAAGCCGAGATCGAGGAACGGACGCGCCTTCTGTACGTCGCCATGACCCGTGCCGAGCAGTGGTTGATCCTTGCCGCCGCCGGGGACCTTGGGAAAGCGGATACTGGCTGGTATCGCGTGGCCGAGGCCGCGATGGAGCGCACGGGTGGCGCCGATTGCGCCTTCCCGACGGGTACAGGCAAACGCTATGCCACGGGCGACTGGCCCGAACCGGGGCTAAACGACCCCACCGCGCAGGATACGGCGCGCACCCCGCTGCCCGAATGGTTGACCACGCAGGCCGCGCCCCCTGTTACGGTGCCAAAACCGCTCTCTCCGTCCGACTTGGGCGGTGCGAAGGCGCTTCCCGGTGAGGCAGAGTTGGCGGATGGGCAGGATCCGCTGATCCGCGGGCGTCAAATTCACGCGCTGTTGGAGCATCTGCCGAACGTCGCGCCGGAAAGCTGGGCAGGCGTTGCGCAGCACCTTTTGTCCAGCGGCCCGGATGCGGCGGAGACCCACGTGATCGACGCGCTGACAAACGAGGTCTCGGCCCTATTGACCGACCCGGCGCTGGCGCATCTGTTTGACGAACGCAGCATCGCCGAAGCACCCATCACCGGGCACCTGCCGGATGATCCCGCGCGCATCCTGCACGGCTTCATCGACCGGCTGATTGTTACCGAGGATCACGTGCTGGCGGTGGACTTCAAATCCAACCGCATCATTCCGGATCACCCCGACCAAACGCCCGAAGGACTTTTACGCCAGTTGGGCGCCTATCGCTGGATGCTGCGCGCCGTTTATCCGGAGCGCCCCGTGCACACCGCAATCCTGTGGACACAAACGCGCGAGCTGATGGCTTTGGACGACCAAACTGTCGATGACGCATTTGGTCGCCTTGACGCTGAGGGTCAGGCTACCTAGGTTCTGTCCAACCAAATTTTTAGGAGAACACACATGGCAACCGTCGCTGTCACCGATGCCACCTTTGACGCAGAAGTCCGCAACTCGGACATTCCCGTCGTCGTCGATTTCTGGGCCGAATGGTGTGGCCCTTGCAAACAGATCGGCCCGGCTCTGGAAGAGCTGTCGACCGAGTATGAAGGCAAGGTCAAAATCGTGAAGGTAAACGTGGACGAAAACCCGAACTCGCCGGCCCAGATGGGCGTGCGCGGCATTCCGGCGCTGTTCATGTTCAAAGACGGTCAGGTGATCTCGAACAAAGTGGGCGCTGCGCCGAAAGCTGCCCTGCAGTCGTGGATCGACGAAAGCGTCTGATCCCGGCACACAGCTAAAAGAAAAGCCCCGCAACTTGCGGGGCTTTTTTGTTTCTAAGGTGTGCTGCGATCAGATCAACAGAACCTGTGCCCCGTTTTTCACCAAGCCGAACAGCTCGGCAATGTGTTCATTATACAGACCAATGCAGCCGTTCGACGACTGACGCCCGATCTTGCGCGTGTCATGCGTGCCGTGGATCCGGTAGTATTTCCAGCCCAGATACAGCGCATGGGTGCCCAGCGGGTTATCGGGACCGGGGCCAACAAAGGCGGGCCATTCTGGGTTGCGTTTGCGCATGGCCGGGGTCGGTGCCCAGGACGGACCTTCCACCTTGCGGATCACGCTGGTGCGGCCACGGCGGGTCAGGTCTTCGCTCAGCGGGACCGAGGTCGGGTACAGGCGGTAGATCGACTGATCTTCGGACCAATAGTGCAAACAGCGCGAGCTGATATCCACCAGGATCACACCGTTTCTGGTGTTGCTGAAATAGGGCTGCCAATCGAGGGTGCGGAAGCTGGAAATATTGCGCTTCACCACCTCGGTCAGATCGCGTTCCACCGCGGTCGAGTTATCAAACTGCGCAAGCGCGGGCGACGCCACACCGCCCGCAGCTGCGGCAACACCGGTCAAAAATGTACGACGGCCAATCTTAGTGCTGGGGGTGTCACTCATATTGCCACTCCAATGAACTTACTTTGTTAACGTACCCTATATTGCGCGACCGCATCAGTCGCAAATCAAACCGGCGTGAATCGGCAATATCGCGCACCCGTTATTTGAATTCGTCACATACTGTCTATAGTGAGGCGCCAGAACAAGATTATTTTGATGAGAGTACCCATGCGCGCGATTTTGTTGGCTTTGGCCACAGCAACGACTCTGGCGGCTTGTACGACTGGACCCACCACGACCGGCACCGGCACGAAAGTGTACCGGATTTCGGCCGCACAAACGTCGCGCATTCAGTACCGGATGCTGGATTCCGTGAACGAGCTGCGTGCTGCTTCGGGCGCCACGCCCTTGCAGCTGAACAGCCAGCTGAACGCGGCTGCAAAAACGCATGCGCAGGACATGTCGGTCCAGAACCGGCCGTGGCATTTCGGCTCGGACGGGTCGTCGCCGCTGGATCGCGCCACACGTGTCGGCTATCCGGGCACCTATCTGGGTGAGACGATTTCCGAGACCTTCGAAAGCGAGCTTCAAACCCTGTCCGCATGGATGGCAAATCCGGACACGCGCCGCATCATCATGGATCCGCGGGCGCGCAATCTGGGGTTCTCGTGGCATCAGGAAACCAACGGCAAAATCTGGTGGGTGCTCGAGGTCGGCGCCTAAACCACTTCAACGATCACAAAAAGGCCCGCCACATCTGGCGGGCTTTTTTCTTAGGGATTGATGTCGATGACCGTTCCGTTCCGCACCATCGCATAAATCTGGCGCATCTCGCGGTTCTTGACCGAGATACAGCCCGCCGTCCAATCCGGTCCTTTCGGATCCTTGGG
The DNA here is from genome assembly GCF_004360145.1 of Aliiroseovarius marinus. Lineage (GTDB taxonomy): Bacteria > Pseudomonadota > Alphaproteobacteria > Rhodobacterales > Rhodobacteraceae > Aliiroseovarius > Aliiroseovarius marinus. The sequence goes on from NZ_ML178712.1 coordinate 493,986, forward strand.
GCGCGGTCCACCGTGGATAAAGATCTCGCCACCGGGGCGTTTCCCCTGCGCACGCGCATATTCCACGTCTTTGCGATTGGGATAGGAAATGCCGATCGACAGATAGAACGCGCTGTTGGGATTGCGGCGGTCGATCACATAGCGCCCCTCGGGCGTCTTACCATCGCCTTCGAACTGCTTGTGCCCTTCAGGGGCAAAGCCCAATTCGATGTTATAGCTTTTCAGAACTTCGGTGCCGTGCAGAAGATACATCTTCCGGGCACCCTTGTTCACAACGATCCGCGTCACTTCGGGCCCGTCATAGGTGATGATCTTGTCTCCGCAGGACGCGGTAAAAAGAAGGGCAAGCATTGCTGCAATTGCGACGACGGTTCTCATGGGTCACCCGTACTTCTTGTGTGGCAGATCCGGCTTATCCGCGCCGGAAACTGGCCACCTGCTCGGTATGTGTGGACCATCGGAACTGATCCACGACTTGTATCCAATCCATTTCGAACCCTGCATCAAGCAAAATCTTGGCATCTCGCGCAAAACTGATCGCGTTGCACGACACCATTGCCACAACTGACAGGTCCGACGCGGCAATCTGTTCGATCTGCGCCTCGGCTCCGGCGCGCGGTGGATCGATGACGGCAGCATCAAACCGGGTCAGATCCTCGGCATAAAGCGGATTTCGGAACAAATCGCGTGTTTCAGTGGTCACTTTGTGTAGGCCTTTGGCGTGACGCCAGCCCGCATCCAGCGCTTTCAACATGCTGCCCTCGCCCTCGACCGCGTGGACCACGGCGTTTTCCGCCAAGGGCAGCGCGAAGGTGCCGCAGCCAGCAAACAGGTCCACAATGTGATCCGCGTCGCCAATCGCCTCGCGCACGGCAGCCAAAAGGGCAGCTTCGCCTTCGCGGGTGGCTTGCAGAAACGCGCCGGGCGGGGGCGTCACGGCGGCAGACCCAAAACTTTGCGTCGGCGGGGTTTCCATCGCGATCACCTCACCGTCCCACGACAGGCGGGCGAAACCAAAGCGGTGCACGGCCTGCCCCAACTGGGACTCAAGCGCCCGGTCCAGCGGCTTGCCGCCCGTCACCGACACATCCAGCCCCACGTTTGAGACCGTCGCGTTAATCGACAGCTCGCCCTTGCGCGAGCCACCAATCACAGTCAGCTCGCCCAGTGCGGGCAAGGCTTGCAGGATCTCGGGGTGGATCAGATGACAGTCCGAAATCTCGGTAATTGTGCCAGACCGACGGCCATGAAAGCCAACAATCGGCGCCTTCTTGCCCCGTTTCGCAGACAGCACAGCCCGTCGTCTTGAGCGCGTGGGCGAGGTATGGATGGGCCTGAAATCAGTCTCTATTCCGTGGGAACTTAGCGCTGTTCGGACAATATCGGTCTTCCATCCCGCCACGAACTCATCCGAGGCATGCATCAACGAACAACCCCCGCAGGCGTTGTAATGCGGGCAAGCGGGTTTGACCCGATCGGACGAGGGCGTGATGATCTTCGGCGTCTCGATCCTGTCGCCCACAACGTCACCGCGCACGACCTCTCCCGGCAAGGTGCGGGCGGCAAAGATAGGTCCGTCGGCAATCCCATCGCCCAGATGACCCAGACGGGTGATGGTGTGAGTCACGTCACTCATCTCAACAACTCCTCGCGCGTCAGGGTAAAACCCGATGCGATCCAGCGGGTTTCAAGAGCGCGCAGCTTCTCGCCCAGCGCGGGCCCGGAAAGATCGGGCATCAGGTCGACAGGCTTGATGGGAAATTTCGCCGCAGCTCCGGCGTCGATCTGGGCGTCCAGCCCGTCGGGCAGCGGCGCCTCAAACATCACAGCACGCAGAAGCGCAATGCTGCGCGCTTGATCAGGGCCCAATCGGAAGGCCAACTCGCCAACCGAAGCGGATGACCCCATCCCATCGCGCAATTCGTCTAGCTGCTTTGCTTGCTTCTTTGACAGGCGGAATGCCTTCGCGACGCCCTGCCCACCCAACAGCGCCAGACGGCGCAGCGGGTCTGTGGTCAAATCGGCCTCAAGATACACCAGAACCGCCAGTTTCGAGGCATCCGCACCGGGCAAGATCCGCGCCAAAACGCCAGACTGCGCCATCGCCGCCATCGCGGGCGCAGGGTCGGGCGCGGACAGAATCTTCAGCATCTCCAACCCGACACGTTCCTTCGAAAGTGTCTCTAACCCTGCCAAATTCGCCGCACATGCCGCCAATCCGTCTGGATCAATACCCGCCGCTTCATCACCATACCACGCGTGAAACCGGAAGAAGCGGAGCGTACGCAGGTAATCCTCGCGGATCCGTTCGCCCGCATCGTCAATGAACCGCACTCGGCGCGCGTTCAGGTCGGGAAGCCCGCCCAGCGGGTCCAAAACCTGCCCGGCTGGATCGGCATAGAGCGCGTTCATCGTGAAATCGCGGCGATGTGCGTCATCCTCGACCCGATCCGAGAACGCCACGACCGCACGACGCCCATCCGTGTGGACGTCTTTGCGATAGGTCGTGATCTCATACGGTTCATGGTCGATAACAATCGTCACCGTGCCGTGGTCAATCCCGGTGGGCAGCGCGCGCAGGCCAGCCGCCTCGGCCAGCTCCATCACGCGGGCGGGAAGCGCATCCGTGCACATATCCAGATCGGAAATCCCGACCCCCAAAAGGTCATTGCGCACGCACCCGCCGACGAAATAGGCCTGATACCCGGCGTCGGACAGCAAGGCGCAGACTCGCTGCGCGCCGGGGTCGTTGATCCAGTCGCCCTGAATACGCGTCATTGCGCCAGCCTTTCGGCCAATGCGCGCAACATCCGCGCGGTGGCGCCCCAGATGTAATAAGGGCCAAGCGGCACGGTTTCGTACCAGCGCATTTGACCCTGCCAATACCGTCCTTGTCTGCTGAACTTGGCCAGGTCCGCGACGTGGTCGAAAGGCACACGGAAGGCTTCCTCGACCTCGCCGGGTTCGACGATTGGGGTGAACTCGGTGGTGACCAAGCCCAAGACCGGGGTCACGGTGAAACCGGTGACGGTTTCGTGTTCAGGAAGCTCGCCCAGAACCTCGACTTTCGTGGGGTGCAGGCCGATTTCCTCGTGCGCCTCGCGCAGGGCGGTGGCACGAATATCAGTGTCTATTTCGTCCCGTTTGCCGCCCGGAAAGGCAATCTGCCCCGGGTGATGTTTCAAGGCCGAGGACCGTTTGGTCAGCACCAATTCCAGCCCGGTTCGGGTTTCGACAAAGGGCATCAACACGCCCGCCGGGCGCAGTTTTCGCCCGGCCAAAGGCTTCACGCCGGGCGACAGATCAAAATCCGAGCTACCCGTCCCCGGCAGGGACAGGGCCGCCCGAAGGCGCGCGATTTGATCAGGCGCTGTCACCATCCACGCCCTTCGCATCCTTGCCCACGGTGGCCGGATCCAGATCGTAATGCGCACCGCAGAACTGGCAATCCGCGGTCACACGACCGTCTTCATTGGTCATGTGACCGATGTCACGTTCCGAATAGATCGACAGGCTGTCGCGCACGCGCTGTTCAGAGCAGGGGCAGCCAAAGGTCACCGGCTGCGGATCATAAACGCGCGGGGCTTCTTCGTGGAACAGGCGGACCAGCAGCTCGGTCGGTTGAACCGAGGGGCCAACGAGTTCGAGCTCTTCCACGGAATCCAACAGGATGTTGGCGCGGCTCCAATTTTCGCTGTCTTCATCCGTCAGCAAATCAGCGGGCGCCAGTAGCCCACCTTCGCCCGAGCCACCTTCGCCCGTCACATGCGGCGAGGATTTCGGCATGTGTTGAAGCATCACGCCGCCCGCACGCCAGCCTTCCTGACCGCCGGCCCAGACCGATTTGCCAAAGGTCAGGTGGAAGCGGGTCGGCAACTGCTCGGACTGCGCAAAATAGGACTGCGCGCAGTCGGACAACGAATTCCCCGCCAGCGGCGTCATGCCCTTATAGGGCTGCTGGCCTTCCTTTTGCTGGATCAGGATCGCGAAAATGCCCTTGCCGATCTGCGGAAAGCTGGGTCCGGTGGGGTCCAGACGCTCTTCGTCATAGCTGGCATAGGCGCGGATTTCGGCGGGCTCGCCTGCCACTTTCGGCGCGTAGTAATCGGTGGCAATCAGGCGTGCGGGGCCATCGCCGCGGATTTGTAGCGACAGTTTCCAGCTTTGCTTGATCGTCTGCCCGATCATCGCGGTCAGCATGGCGGCTTCGGCCACCAGCGCTTCGATCGCGGGGGGATAGTTGTGTTGGGACAGGATCGTGTCCAGCGCTCCGTCTAGGCGCAGAAGGCGGCCACGGATGTCGCTGTTGTCCAGTTGGAATGGCAGAATGGTGTCATCCCAGGCGATTTGAGATCCAAGGGTCATGGGGCTTTCCTAACGGCGTTCAGCTTGGCATACCGCGTCTATATGGTGGCAGCAACCGGATGGAAAAGGGATGATCCGTAGATTTGGCGCTCCGAAGCAAAGAAATCAGGCCTACACTCCGCGTCCGGGGGCCTATGCGATCCTTGTACACGGGCAAGATCTGCTGCTGACCCATCAGGGTGGTGCGTTCGACGAATACCAGCTTCCGGGCGGCGGCATTGATGCTGGGGAAAGCCCGATTGCCGCCCTGCATCGTGAAGTGATGGAGGAAACCGGCTGGACCATCCGCAATCCGGTGCGGTTGGGCGCCTATCGTCGGTTCACCTTCATGCCGGAATACGACCTGTGGGCCGAAAAGATCTGCCACATTTTTCTGGCAGTCCCCGTTCGGCAGATCGGTGCACCAATTGAACCGGACCATACCCCGATCTGGAGTACCGCCCCCATCGCCGCAAAGATCCTGCACAGCGCGGGCGACCGGCATTTCGTCCAGACCTATGTCGGGGACTTGTAAGTCACCATCACACAGGACAGATCATCGCCGAATTCTTCCCCGCCGGTATAGCGATCCAGATCCCAGACCATCGCGTCAAACAGCATCTCGTTTGTCAGGCCGCTGTTTTGCTCGAGGATCTCGCCAAACCCTTGTTCTTCAATCTGTTCTTTCTGTGTGTTTTCGCATTCCGTGAAGCCGTCTGAATAAAAGATCAGCCGCTCTCCGGGATACAAATTCAGGGTTTGGCGTTCGAACTCTGCCGCCGAAATTAGGCCGATCGGCATTCCGCCATCCCCGATGAATTGCGCCCGGCCGGATCGGTTCAGGATCACAGCATTTGGGTGCCCGCATTGGGTAAACTCCACGTGGCCCGTGGACATGTTCAGATAGCCAAACAACATGGTAAAATAGTGCTCGGACAGCATGTCCTTGGTCAGAAGCGTGTTCAGCTGGGCCGCGACCATTTCCGGAGGTTGGCGGCGGTGGTCGCCATCTTCACGCTCGATCAAGGCAATGTTGTGCGTGGGCGACCCTTCGGACAGGTAGGACGCAAGCCGCGCAGTCAACAGCGCCGAGGCGATCCCATGCCCGGACACATCAATGGAATAGAACGCGATGTGGTCTTTTCCGGCGTCAAAGAACCCCACCAGATCGCCGCCCACATGGCCGCAGGGCTTCAACAGCACGGACACTTCCGCCCGGCCCCAGTCGCGGAACGATTCCCGCACCAAGGACTGCTGCATCTTCCGCGCCTCGACCAAGTCACGATCCAGCGAATCATAGAGCGTTTTCAGCTCTGCCAGCGCCGAGGACACCAGCCGGTTGGTTTCCTGAAGCTCCCGCTCCATCGACAGAATGCGCCCACCCGCCGCGATCCGCGCACGCAGTTCATCCGGATTGAAGGGTTTGGCCAGGAAATCGTCCGCCCCCACATCCAAACCGCGCGCCACCGCGTCTTTGTCGGATTTCGACGTCAGCAGGATGAAATAGACATAGCCCTTCGCATTGTACGCCCGAATAGCCTTACACAGCTCCAGCCCGTCCATACCGGGCATCATCCAGTCGCTCAGAACCAGATCGAAATCATGCGCCGAGAATAACTTGATCGCCTCCAGCCCCGACCCGGCCTCGGTCACCTGATAGCCTTGTTTTGCCAGTGATCGCGACATCAGGCTGCGTTGGGCGCGGCTGTCGTCAACGACCAGGATGCGCTGAATCGAATCAGGCCGCACCGCGTTGTTTTGCGCGGTATTTGTGCGGATTGCCTCAGTGTTATGTGGTTTTGCTACGCCCAAGATTGCCCCAAGAACTCTTCAAAATACGACTTTCCGGATCATCTTTAGGGCGCTCGATTTAACAGGTCTTTAAAGTTAAAATTCGACCTTATCTGTAATTATAACAGTATGTTAACCTGCATCGCGCATGATCACCGCGGACAGATAGGAGCCGCTCATGATCGACTGGGGCCGCGTGAATGAACTGAAAGATGAAATCGGGGAAGAAGATTTCGGCGAGGTGGCCGAGATTTTCCTGGAAGAAGTGGATGAGGTCATTGCCCGTCTGAAATCCAGCCCAGACCCCGCGCAGTTCGAACAGGATATGCACTTTCTGAAGGGCTCGGCCCTGAATTTGGGGTTTCGGGATCTGTCTGTGATCTGCGGGCAGAATGAACAGGCCGCGGCAAACGGTCAGGCCCACCAGATCCAGCTCGACCCGGTTTTCACCACCTATGATCAGTCCAAGGCCGAGTTTCTGGCGACGTGCTAGACCACGAACTCGGCGATGGTTTCATCATCCGTGATGTCCGAGAACGCAAAGCCGTGCTCTTCCAACCGCTGCTCGAGCAGGTCGAAGTTTTCGGGCTTGCTGGTCTCGATCCCCAACAGGACGGATCCGAAATTGCGCGCACTTTTCTTCATGTACTCGAACCGGGCGATGTTGTCGTCCGGACCAAGGATCTGAAGGAAATCTTTCAGCGCACCGGGGCGTTGCGGCAGGCGCAGCAGGAAATATTTCTTCAACCCGGCAAAGCGCTGGGCGCGCTCTTTGACATCGGGCAGGCGCTCGAAGTCGAAATTTCCGCCGGACGTAACACAGACAACCGTCTTTCCCTCGATCTCGTCTTTCAGGTCTTTCAGCGCATCAATGGACAAGGCACCAGCGGGTTCCAGCACCACGCCTTCGACATTCAGCATGTCCAGTATCGTCAGGCAAATGCGGTCCTCGGGAACGTCGAGCACATGCCTCGGGTCGATATCCTTCAAAACGTCGAAGGTCAGATCACCGATCCGGGCGACGGCAGCGCCGTCAACGAAATTGTCCACCGCATGCATGGTCACGGGCCCGCCCGCATCCAGTGCCGCTTTCAAACTGGCCCCACCCAAAGGCTCGACATAGCGCAAGGCGGTTTCCGGCGCGGTTTCGCGAAGATATTTGGTGACACCCGAGGACAGCCCGCCACCGCCAACCGGCAGGATGACCAGATCCGGCGCACGGCCAAGCTGCGACACGATCTCGGCGGCGACGCTGGCCTGTCCTTCGATCACATCCGCATCGTCAAAGGGCGACAGAAAATGACCGCCCTCGGTGGCGCAATATTCCTGAGCAGCGGCCAAAGTGTCGTCGAAATAGTCCCCAACCAAGCGGATTTCGATGTTGTCGCCGCCGAAAATACGGGTCTTCTCGATCTTCTGCTGCGGCGTTGTGACAGGCATGAAGATCACACCGCGCACGCCAAAATGGCGGCTGGTATAGGCCACGCCCTGTGCGTGGTTGCCTGCCGAGGCGCACACGAACAGATCGCGCGTCGGATCCGCGGCCAAGGCCTTGCCCATCGCCGTCAGCGCACCCCGGATCTTGTAGCTGCGCACCGGGCTCAGGTCTTCACGCTTCAGCCAGATATCGGCCCCATACATCGCAGACAGATGGTCATTGCGCTGCAAGGGCGTGGCGGGGAACAATGCGCGCATTTGCTGTTCGGCAACGCGGGCTCTTTTCAAAAAATCGCTCATGCGTGATCTGTCCATCAAGAGGTGCCGCTTGGCAAGTCAAACCAAAGACTGAGCGCCCGGAAGTTGTGTCGATTTGGAAACAGTCGCCCATAACCCGATAATATTGTATGCATATTTGAACAAAATTCTTGTCAGCGTTTTCTGACCGACTAGCGTTCGTCTTCTATTATAGCGAGGCCAACCCACTCTGAACTCACGGAGAGAGCGCAAATGAAAACACTCACCAAAGCCGTCATGACAGCACTTGTCACCACTCTTGCTGTTCCTGTCGCAAGCACATCAATCATGCTCGTTTCAGCCGAGCCTGCGCTGGCCAAGGGCAAGGACAAGGAAAAAGGCGGCGGCAAAGAGAAACGCGGCGGGTCCAAATCACAAGGCGGAAGCAAGTCGCAGGGCGGATCGAAGTCGCAAGGCGGCTCCAAAGCCTCGAACGGAAATGGCTCGACCCGCAGCTCGTTGAAATCGGCAAACGCATCGAATGCCAGCGCCCGCGCCCTGGAAGTTGCCAACGCCAACAGCCGTGTCGGCAAGGCGGCAGCATATCGTGACGCGACGGTCAATGTCGGCGAAGCGGACGCAAAAGTGGCCGAAACAACCGCAGCGGTTGAGACCCACAAGGAAAACGATCCCGGCTTCACCGCTGAGGAAACGCAGACCAAAATCGATGGGCTGAACAGCCAGCTGAGCACCCTGAACGACGAGAAAACCGCGCTTCAGACCGAGTTGGACGCCCTCAACGCCAAAACCGAGCTGACCGATGACGAAGCCGCCCGCGTTGCCGAGCTGGAAGACGAACTGAAAGCCAAGGACGACCAGATCACGCAGACCCAGACCGATCTGGCGAGCGCACAGGAAGATCTTGCAACAGCCCAAGCCTATGAGGACGAGCTGGCCCGTCTTGAAGACGAAGCAGCTGCGGCAGCGGCAGCGGCAGCAACTGCGGCCGAAGACCAGCACGCAGCGCTTCTGGAACTGACCAATGGCCGCGACATTTCCGGTGACGAAGCCGCCATGGAAGAACTGCACGGCAACCTTGGGCTCTGATCCGATCGGCCACTGCGAATAAAATTACGAAGGGCGGTCCATTGGGCCGCCCTTTTCCGTGCAGAACACGCCCGCGCATCCTTGCTCTTTCCCTTAAAAACATATAATCGCCGCGCGATACGCTCGTGAAAGGGAAACCGATGATTTCGTCCAATACCGCACCGCAAAAGGCGCCTAAGAAAGTTGTTCTGGCCTATTCCGGTGGCCTTGATACCTCGATCATCCTGAAATGGCTGCAGACCGAGTATGGCTGCGAAGTGATCACCTTCACCGCTGACCTTGGTCAGGGCGAAGAACTGGAACCCGCACGCAAGAAGGCCGAGATGCTGGGCATCGCGCCTGAAAACATCCACATCGAAGACCTGCGCGAAGAATTCGTGCGCGATTATGTCTTCCCGATGTTCCGCGCCAACGCGCAGTATGAAGGCCTGTACCTGCTGGGCACCTCGATCGCACGTCCGCTGATCTCGAAGCGTCTGGTGGAAATCGCGGAAGAGCACGGCGCAGATGCGGTTAGCCACGGCGCAACCGGCAAAGGCAACGACCAGGTGCGTTTCGAGCTGGCCGCCTACGCGCTGAACCCCGAGATCGTCGTGATCGCCCCGTGGCGTGAATGGGATCTGGGCTCGCGCACCAAGCTTCTGGACTTCGCCGAGAAGAACCAGATTCCGATCGCCAAGGACAAACGTGGCGAAGCGCCGTTCTCGGTCGACGCGAACCTGCTGCACACCTCGTCGGAAGGAAAAGTTCTGGAAGACCCGGCCGAGGACGCACCGGATTACGTTTATCAGCGCACCGTGCACCCGGAAGACGCGCCTGACACCCCCGAGTTCATCGAGATCGAGTTCGAAAAAGGCGATCCCGTCGGCATCAACGGCGAAAAGATGTCGCCCGCGACTATTCTGACCGAGCTGAACGAATACGGTCGCAAGCACGGCATTGGCCGTCTGGATCTGGTGGAAGGCCGCTATGTTGGCATGAAGTCGCGCGGGATCTACGAGACCCCCGGCGGCACCATCCTGCTGGACGCCCACCGTGGGATCGAGTCGATCACCATGGACCGCGGCGCGATGCACATGAAAGACGAACTGATGCCGCGCTATGCCGAGCTGATCTATAACGGCTACTGGTTCTCGCCCGAGCGCGAGATGCTGCAGGCCGCCATCGACCACAGCCAAGAGCACGTCACCGGCACCGTCCGCATGAAGCTGTACAAAGGTCTGGCCCGCGTGGTTGGCCGCTGGTCGGATCACTCGCTCTACTCGGAAGAGCACGTGACCTTTGAAGAGGACATGGGCGCCTACGACCAGACCGACGCCGCCGGCTTCATCCAGCTGAACGCCCTGCGTCTGAAGCTGATCGCGATGCGCAACAAACGCGTCAAGTAAGCTCGCGCCACGTCACAGTGGACCAATTCAAAACGCCCCCGTATCACGCGGGGGCGTTTTTACTTAAGGACCTCCCATGCCCCTGACCCCCATCGTCGAAAAGATCGAACGCGGCCTGACGAAAGTGCCGTTCGATGAAAGCCTGAAGCTGGATTGTGGTGAGGACGGCGTGATTGTTCTGCAAGACGGTGTGGTCTCGCGCGAGGATGCGGATACGGACTGCACCATCGCCATGTCGCATGCCAATTTGCAAAAGCTGATGAAGGGTGATCTGAACCCGATGACGGCCTTCATGATGGGCAAGATCAAGGTATCCGGCGATATGTCGATCGCAATGCGTTTGGGGCAGCTTCTGAAAGGCTAACAGACCCTAGTCTTGCAGAAAGCGGTCAACTTCGTCCCGTGTCGGGATCGCATCTGCGGTGCCAAAGCGGGTGACTTTGATGGCGGATGCCGCCGACCCAAGCCGCATGGCTTCTTCGGGCAACATTCCCTGATCCAGACCCGCGGCGACATAGCCGATAAAGCAATCCCCTGCGCCAGTCGTGTCCACAGGCGTCACCGGGAAAGCCGGAACCTGCGCGGTTTCCACGCCGTTTTCCATCCAGACGGCCCCATCCGCCCCTTTGGTGATCAACACCACGGGCACCTGAAGATCGGCCAACCCAACGCCCAGCGCGTCGGTCAGCTGTTGCGCCTCGATTTCGTTCAACACCAGCATATCCGTCACAGGCAGCATCGCTTTCGCATCCTCAGCCACAAAGGGCGCGGCGGAATAGATGACGCGCAGGCCTTTCGACTTGGCCAGCGTGGCCGCCTCGACTGTCAGGGCGGTTTCGTTCTGCAAGATCAGCGTGTCACCCGGCCCTGCATCGGACAAAGCCTCGGAAACATGATCCCGTGAAAACGTACGGTTTGCGCCGGGATAGAGAATGATTTGGTTCTCGCCTTCGGGATCAATCAGGATATTGGCGTGGCCCGTTGCCACCTGCGCCCGCGTGATGTGGCGCGTGTCGACTCCGGCTTGTGTCAGCACCTCGACACACCAATCGCCCTCGGGACCAACCGCCCCGATATGGCGCACCTGCGATCCAGCCCGCGCGCTTGCGACGGACTGGTTTGCGCCCTTCCCGCCCAATCCGACGGAATGCTCCTCCGCCGCCAGAGTTTCCCCCGGCGCGGGCATATGCGGCACGCGATAGAAGTTATCGATGTTGATGGATCCGAGATTGAATAGGGTCACGCGGCGCCTCCTTGCCTGTCCACGTTAGCGCGCTTGCCCGCAGGCGCAAGTCGCGCGTAGCATGACGGGGAAACGCCTTGTTTTATTCACCTTTCTGAATGTCATTTCGCTATTGTATTCCATTGTATACCGTTTATATGAGCCTTAAACGCGCTCAACAGCATGGAGAAGACCATGACCAAGATCCAAGCCACTTTGATCCCCGGCGACGGGATTGGCCCCGAAATCACCGAAGCCGTTACTGCCATCCTCGACAAGATGGGCAGCCCGTTCGAATGGGATGTGCAACAGGCTGGGATGACCGCCTTTGACGCCGTCGGCACCCCCCTGCCCGAAGCGACGCTGGACAGCATCCGCAAAACCAAGCTGGCGCTGAAGGGTCCGCTGACCACACCCGTTGGCGGCGGCTTCAAGTCGATCAACCTGCAACTGCGGCAGGCCTTTAACCTCTATGCCAACGTCCGCCCGACCAAAACGATCAAACTGGACGGTCGCTATGACAACATCGACATGGTGATCTTCCGCGAGAACCTGGAAGGGTATTACATCTCGGACGAAGGGTATATGGAGCACAATGGTGACCCCGAGGGGAAAGTGTTTTCGACCGGGTACAACACCAAGGAAGGTGCCCAGCGCATCACCCGTGCCGCGTTCGAATATGCGCTGGCGAACGGGCGCAAGAAGGTCACCATCGTCCACAAGGCGAACATCCTGAAGCTGCTCTCGGGCATGTTTCTGGAAGAAGCCCGCAAGGTTGCCCAAGAATATGAAGGCCGTGTTGAGTGTGACGAGCGCATTGTCGATGCCTGCGCCATGCAGATGGTGATGTACCCGGATGCGTTTGACGTGATTGTCACCACCAACCTGTTTGGCGACATCCTGTCGGATCTGGCCGCCGGTCTGGTGGGTGGTCTGGGTCTGGCCCCGGGCGCCAATATCGGCACGGACGCTGCGATCTTTGAAGCCGTCCACGGATCTGCCCCTGACATCGCCGGTCAACAGAAGGCTAACCCCTGTGCGTTCCTGATGGCCGCGGGCCTGATGTTGGAGCATGTGGGCAAACCGGAAGACGCCCAGCGCCTGAAGAAAGCGGTGATCGACACCGTGCAGGCCAAGGACCGCGTCACCCCCGATCTGGGCGGTACCGGCAACACAATGTCGATTGCCGAGGCCATCATGGATCGCCTCTGACCGCATTCGAAGGGTCGTAGCTTGGGCTGCGACCCTTTTTCTTGGAGCTGTTAGCGCTCTGCCCTTTTTTTCTTCACGGGTTTTGTGTAAGGGAAAGGGGAAATCTCACCTATCGCCGTTCTGGACCGTTGTCCGCAGGCGAACCTTTCCGCGAAAAAAGAGGTGCCATAAAATGACCGATAAATCGCAAGCAGACATTCTGTATACAATTGTAGACGAAGCGCCCGAGCTGGCCTCGGCCTCGTTCCTGCCGATCATCCGCAAGTTCGTTTCCGCCGCGGGAATCACCGTTGGCACGCCGGACATTTCGCTGGCTGGCCGCATCATCGCGACCTTCCCCGAAAACCTGACCGACGATCAGCGCCAGTCGGACGATCTGGCCGCCCTGGGCGAGCTGGTGAAAACCCCCGGTGCGAACGTGATCAAGCTGCCGAACATCTCGGCCTCGGTTCCGCAGCTGGTTGCCGCGATCGAAGAACTGCAAGGTCAGGGTTACAACATCCCGTCCTACCCGGAAGATCCGTCGACTGACGAAGAAAAGGCGATCCGCGCGCGCTATGATGGCATCAAGGGTTCGGCTGTGAACCCGGTTCTGCGCGAAGGCAACTCGGACCGTCGCTCGGCCCGCGCTGTGAAAAACTTCGCCCAAAACAACCCGCACTCGATGGGTGCTTGGGAATCGTCCTCGAAAACCAAAGTGTCGTCCATGCCAGGCAACGACTTCTACGCCAACGAAGTATCGGCCACCATCACCGCCGCTCAGGCAGGTGACGCGAAGATCGAATTCGTCGGCAAAGACGGCGCAACCACCGTTCTGAAAGACGGCTGGCCGCTGGAAGAAGGCACCATCGCGGATGCGACCTTCATGTCGGCGAAAGCTCTGGGTTCCTTCCTGGCCGAGGCCATCGAAGACACCAAGAAAGACGGCACCATGTTCTCGCTTCACATGAAAGCGACCATGATGAAAGTGTCGGACCCGATCATCTTTGGCCACGCAGTCAAGGCATGGCTGGGTCCGGTTTGGGACAAGCACGGCGAAGCTATTGCGGCTGCCGGCGGTTCGCCGAACTCGGGTCTGGGTGCGGTTCTGGACGCCATCAACAGCATGGACAACGCAGACGAGATCAACGCGGAAATCGCCGCCTTGGATCGTCCGTCGATGTACATGGTCGACAGCGACAAAGGCATCACCAACCTGCACGTGCCTTCGGACGTGATCATCGACGCCTCGATGCCTGCCGTGATCCGCGCAGGCGGTAAAGGCTGGGACGAGACCGGCGCGAAAGGCGACACCAACTGCGTGATCCCCGACCGCTGCTACGCCACAGTCTATGACGAAACCATCAACTTCTTCAAAGCCAACGGCGCGCTGGACGTGACCACCGCGGGTTCGGTGGCAAACGTTGGCCTGATGGCACAGAAAGCGGAAGAGTACGGCTCGCACCCGACCACGTTCGAGGCACCCGCTGACGGCACCATCCGTATCGTGACCGCAAATGGCGACACGCTGCACAGCCACGAGGTTGAAGCCGGTGACATCTGGCGTTCCTGCACCGTGAAGAAAGCTCCGATCGAAAATTGGATCGAGCTGGCCATGGACCGTCAGCGCCTGACCGGTTCGGAAGCCATCTTCTGGCTGGACGCAAACCGCGCCCACGATGCCGAGCTGATCAAATACGTGACGCCCGCTCTGGAAGCTGCCGGCAAAGCCGATCTGTTCCAAATCATGGCCCCGCGCGAAGCCACCGCACAGTCGCTGAAAACCATCACCGCTGGCAACGATAGCATCGCGATCACCGGCAACGTGCTGCGCGATTATCTGACCGACCTGTTCCCGATCCTTGAACTGGGCACCTCGGCCAAGATGCTGTCGATCGTGAAGCTGATGAAAGGTGGCGGTCTGTTTGAAACCGGTGCTGGTGGCTCGGCTCCGAAGCACGTTCAGCAGCTGGTTGAAGAAAACCACCTGCGTTGGGACTCGATGGGCGAGTTCTGTGCGCTGGGTGAAAGCCTGAACTTCCTGGCGGACGTCAAAGGCAACGCCAAAGCCGGTGTTCTGGGTGCCGCTGCCGAAGCTGCGACCCAAGGCATTCTGGACAACAACAACTCGCCGTCGCGCAAAGTTGGTCAGCCGGATAACCGCGACAGCCACTACTGGTTCGCTCGCTACTGGGCCGACGCTTTGGCCGCTCAGTCGGACGACGCTGATCTGGCGGCCGAGTTCGCTCCGGTTGCCAAGGCACTGGCAGACGGTGAAGAAGCCATCCTGGCCGAGCTGGCCGCAGCTCAGGGTCCGGCAGCCGATATCGGCGGCTACTATCGCCCCTCGGTCGAACTGAAAGCCAAAGTGATGCGCCCCTCGGCCACGCTGAACGCGATCATCGACTAAGTTCGTCTCTAAATCACCTGAAAACCCCGTCCTTGTGGCGGGGTTTTCTGTTTCAGGGGGCCTGTGTCACGACACCCGATTGACGTAAAATCCCATGTTCCGGGAACCAGATATCGCTGGAGGGGGTCTCATACACGCGGGTGATGAAATCAGCCGACACACCCTGCCCGAGCATGAACGCCCGATCCCGCGCCTGTTCAGCCTCGATATTAAATCCCGGCAGCCGCTGCGCGTCTTCCAGCAGATAGCTGTGAAACCCCAACCGTGCATCCGGCCCAAGCTGACGCTGCGCCCCGGCGACAAATACCAGCGTACAGGCAGAGCTACATGTGCCGTCCACATAGGTCTGCATCCCATGGGTCGTGATCAACTTCGCCAAACCCCGTGCTTCGAACACATTGCCGCCGTCACTGGCTAAGGTGATGCGTGTAGGGATCGGCCCTTGCGCCAGTTCCCGGTCCAGCGCCTTGGTCACGCCCAACACGATCTGCCCTTGGAAAAACAGGTTTCCGTCAGGTTGTCGCACAATCTGGTATTCAGCCTGCCGTTCTAGCGCCTTGCGTTCGGCAAAGCTGGGTCCGTCTTCGCCCGGTCGCGTTGCCAAAGCCAAGGCCCACCATTGCGACGCCACAACGAAAACCGCGACGACCAATGCAATCATCCCGCCCCAAGTGGGCAACATGGATCCTGTATCGCGCACCCGTGCGTCAGCGGCGCGGAAATAGCCGACGCTTTGCCACAGCAGGCACAGTGCATCGGCGCCAATCAACGCCACAGCCACAAGAAACGAGATCGGGGCGGCGCTGAGAGCCTGCAAAATAAGGGCATAGAGCACCAGCCGCACGCCGACGCCATTCACCCAAAAGCTTTGCCACAGCGGATGCCGCCCGCGCAGATGGTTCAGAAGATACCGCATCGGACAAGCCTAGGGCCGCCCTAACGCGCAAGTCAAACTGCGTCAGAACCGATCGCGATCATGGGGGCGGGTGAAATCCAGCGCCGGCCCTTTCGGCACAACCCGCGTCGGGTTGATCGTCTCGTGCGAGTAATAATAGTGCGACTTGATGTGCTGCATGTTCACCGTCTCGGCCACGCCGGGATGCTGATAGAGTTCGCGCAGATAGTTCGAGATATTCGGATAATCCTCGATCCGCTTCAGGTTCGTTTTGAAATGCCCGTGGTAAACCGCGTCGAACCGGATCAGCGTGGTGAAAAGGCGCCAATCAGCCTCGGTCAGTTGATCGCCAACCAGATAGCGGTGTTTGGACAAGATGGCCTCCACACGGTCCAGCGCCGCGAACAGCGCTTCAAAAGCCTGCTCATATGCCTCTTGCGTGGTGGCAAATCCGCAGCGATAGACACCATTATTGATGTTTCGATAGACGTCATCGTTGATCGCGTCGATCTGATCGCGCAGCGGCTCGGGATAGAAATCCAGCGTGTTTCCCGTCAGCCCGTTAAAGGCCGTGTTGAACATGCGGATGATTTCCGAGCTTTCATTGCTGGCAATCCGCCCCTGCACCTTGTCCCACAGAACCGGCACCGTCACGCGGCCCGAGTAGTCAGCCTTATCTGTCGTATAGACCTGATGCATGAAGCTATGCCCGAACAGTGGATCGGGGTCGTCAGGATCGAACTCCCACCCATTCGACAGCATATGAGGATGCACGGCGGTCACGCCGATCAGGTCCTCAAGCCCTTTCAGCTTGCGAAAGATCAGGGTGCGATGCGCCCAGGGGCAGGCGAGCGAGACGTATAGGTGATAGCGCCCGGGTTCGGCCTTGAAACCGCCATCGCCCGTCGGGCCCGCAGACCCGTCCGCCGTGACCCAATTGCGAAACCGCGCGTCTTCACGCTTGAATTTGCCGCCGGTTTTCTTGGTGTCGTACCACACGTCTTGCCAGACGCCATCCACAAGCTGACCCATTGGTGCCTCCTATACTCCATAGAAAGATAGCGGCTCCAAGCCACCAAACAATTCAGCGCGATACGCGTCCTATCTGTTCAAACCTGCACAGAACGAAAACGGCCCGCGGGATGTCCCGCGGGCCGTTTCAGTCTCTATTCCAGCGGAATTAGCGCTTGCCCAAGCGGGTCGCGGCCAGCATCGCCATGTTCAGAATGTCGTTCGAGGTCGAGTTGGTCGAACAGATCTGGATCGGCTGGTCGATGCCCGACAGGATCGGCCCGATCACCGTGGCCCCTGCCAGTTCCTGCATCATCTTGACCGAGATCGAGGCCGAGTGACGGGCCGGAACCACCAGAATGTTGGCCGGACCAGACAGGCGGCAGAACGGATACTGCGCCATCACGTCGGGGTTCAACGCCACATCTGCGGTCATTTCGCCCTCAAACTCAAAGTCCACGCCGCGCTTCTCGAGGATCACGGGGGCTTCGTGCAGTTTCGAGGCACGTTCCGACACCGGATAACCGAAGGTCGAGAAGCTGACGAAAGCCACGCGCGGCTCAAGCCCCAGACCACGTGCCACGGTGGCGGCGCGCTCTGCGATGTTGGCCAGATCCTCGGTTTCGGGCCATTCGTGCACCAGCGTATCGGCCATCAGCACGATGCGCCCTTTGTGCAGGACAGCAGTCACGCCCACCGCGCCATCTGCAGCGGTGGCGTCGAACACGTGGTTGATCCGGTCCAGAACATAGGCCGATTTCCGGGTTGCGCCGGTAACCAGACCATCGCCGTGGCCATGCGCCAGCATCAGCGAGGCAAACACGTGGCGGTCGCGCGCGGCCAAACGGTGAATGTCGTGGCGGTCGAAACCCTGACGCTGAAGGCGCTGGTACAGGTAGTCTTTGTAGGTATCTAGATGCTCGGTATTTGCGGCGTTCACCACGCGCAACTCGCGCACAGCATCCCCCAAACCATCGGCGGTCAGCTTGGCCTTTACATCCTCTTCACGGCCGACGACCAGCGCGCGGCCATACCCGTTGCGCTGATACTGAACCGCAGCGCGCAGTACTTGCGAGTTGTCACCCTCGGCGAAGATCATTGTCGCCTGGCTCTTACGTGCACGCGCAGTGATGCCGCGCAGGATCGAGGCCGTCGGGTCCATCCGCGCCTTCAGGCTTTGCTCGTACCCATCCATGTCGATGATCGGACGGCGCGCAACGCCCGTGTCCATCCCGGCCTTAGCAACTGCCGGCGGGATCACGTGGATCAGACGCGGGTCGAACGGCGTCGGAATGATATAGTCGCGGCCAAAGGTCAGCTTCTTGCCGTACGCCATGGCAACTTCGTCCGGCACATCTTCGCGGGCCAGCTCGGCCAGCGCTTGCGCACAGGCGATCTTCATCTCGTCATTGATGGCGCGGGCGTTGATGTCCAGCGCGCCACGGAACAGGTACGGGAAGCCCAGAACGTTGTTCACCTGGTTCGGATAGTCCGAACGCCCGGTCGCCACGATCGCATCATTGCGCACTTCGTGGGCTTCTTCCGGGGTGATTTCCGGATCCGGGTTCGCCATGGCGAAGATGACGGGGTTGTCGGCCATCGAGGCGACCATCTCTTGCGTCACGGCGCCTTTGACCGACACACCAAGGAACACATCTGCCCCGTCCATCGCCTCTTCCAGCGTGCGGAGTTCGGTGTTGGCGGCGTGGGCCGATTTCCACTGGTTCATACCATCGGTACGGCCTTGATAAATCACGCCCTTGGTATCGCAGACGATGCAGTTGTCATGCTTCGCGCCCATCGCCTTGATCAGCTCGATACAGGCGATGCCCGCGGCACCGGCGCCGTTCAGAACGATGCGGCAATCCTCGATCTTCTTGCCCGACAAATGCAGCGCGTTCAAAAGGCCCGCCGCGCAGATCACCGCCGTGCCATGCTGGTCGTCGTGGAAGACGGGGATGTCCATTTCTTCCTTCAGACGCTGCTCGATGATGAAGCATTCGGGCGCTTTGATGTCTTCAAGGTTGATGCCGCCAAAAGTCGGACCCATCAGCTTGACCGCGTTGATGAAGGCTTCGGGATCTTCGGTGTCCAGCTCGATATCGATCGAGTTCACGTCGGCAAAACGCTTGAACAGAACCGCCTTGCCTTCCATCACGGGTTTCGACGCCAGCGCACCCAGATTGCCCAAGCCAAGAACCGCGGTCCCGTTCGAAATCACCGCCACAAGGTTGCCCTTGTTGGTGTAATCATAAGCCGTCTGCGAGTTCTCGGCGATTGCCTCACAGGGAACAGCAACACCCGGCGAATAGGCCAGCGACAGGTCGCGCTGCGTGGTCATCGGGACCGACGGCGTAACCTCGAATTTGCCCGGTGTGGGGTCAATGTGGAAGGCGAGCGCCTCTTCATCTGTGATCTTGGCTTTGGGCATATCGGGGGCCTTTGTCATCTTCTTTCGAAGTCAAACCCTTACAGGGGGAAAATCCGGGCCTCAACCGGTATTGTGCTATTAATCTGTCTTTTGTCGGGGGTTTTTGGGTAATTGTTGGAAATTATATTCATTTGTTAGCGCAATAAACGCAATTCTGTACTGCCTTGGCTTTCCCACGTGCCTTTCACGCCGATCCATCCTATATCTCGGTCATTAGATTTGGAGGTTTCACGTGGCACAAAAAGTCCTTTTGACCGGCGGCGCAGGGTTCATTGGCTCGCATACGTTCGTCGAGCTGACCAAAGCCGGGTATCAGGTTGTGATCCTTGATAACTTTTCCAACGCGCACCGGGGTGTGCTGGACCGGCTCGAGGTGATCAGCGGTGAAAAAGTCGTCCACGTGGACGGAGACGTTCTGGACCAAGACCTACTGACCCGCGTCTTTGCCGAGCACAAATTTGACGCCGTCATCCACTTCGCCGCGCTGAAGGCCGTGGGTGAAAGCACCGAAAAGCCGCTGGATTATCTGACCACCAACATCTCGGGCCTGTATACGCTTCTGAACGTGATGAAGGCGGCGGGCGTGTTCCGTCTGGTTTTCTCATCCTCGGCGACCGTCTATGGCCAGCCCGACCAACTGCCCGTACCGGAAACCGCCCCGCGCAGCTTCAACAACCCTTATGGCTATACCAAGCTGGTCTGTGAACAATCGTTGGAGCAAGTCGCCGCCGCAGATGACCGCTGGGCCTTTGGCATCCTGCGGTATTTCAACCCCGCCGGCGCTCACGAAACCGGGCTGATCGGTGAGGATCCGAACGACATTCCCAACAACCTGATGCCTTATATTGCCAAGGTCGCCACAGGCGAGCTGGAAAAGCTGTCGGTCTTCGGCAACGATTACGACACACCCGACGGCACTGGCGTGCGCGACTATATTCACGTGATGGACTTGGCGCGAGGGCATGTGCAATCGGTGGATGCGCTGCTGAAAACTAACGAAAGCCACACGGTAAACCTCGGCACCGGCACCGGTTATTCGGTGTTGGACATGCTGCACGCCTATGAAAAGGCCGCCGGGAAAGAGCTGCCCTATCAAATGGCGCCCCGCCGCGCGGGGGATGTGGCCGGCGTCTATGGCGATCCAACCAAAGCCCGCGACGTGCTGGGGTTCGAGGCCGAGCGTGGTCTGGACGAGATGTGCGAAAGCAGCTGGAACTGGGTCTCGCGCCGCAAAAATTCCTGACCCCTCTTTCACCCCGACGCCCGACATTCTAGTCTGTCGCAAAGCACAACGCCGGGGGGCAGCAGGTGAGCGATAAACCAGCCAAGATCACGCCGATGATGGCGCAGTTTCTTGAGATCAAAGAGGGCTATCAAGACGCCCTTTTGTTCTATCGCATGGGCGATTTTTACGAGCTGTTCTTTGACGACGCCGTCGCGGCCGCCGCGGCCTTGGACATTGCGCTGACCAAACGCGGCAAGCATCTGGGCGAAGACATCCCCATGTGTGGCGTGCCTGTGCATGCCGCCGAGGGCTATTTGCTGACGCTGATCCGCAAGGGCTTCCGCGTCGCGGTCTGCGAGCAGATGGAAAACCCCGCCGAGGCGAAGAAGCGTGGCTCGAAATCCGTCGTGAAACGCGATGTGGTCCGGCTGGTCACGCCCGGCACCTTGACCGAAGAAAGCCTGCTGGACGCGCGACGGCACAACTTCCTCGCCGCCTATAACGTCGTGCGCGACGAGGCCGCGCTGGCCTGGGTCGACATTTCGACCGGCGCCTTCCGCGTCATGCCCTGCCCGCCCGTCCGCCTTGGCCCAGAACTCGCCCGCCTTGCCCCGCGCGAGGTCGTACTGTCTGAAGCGGATTATCAGAATTGCGCTGAAATAGTGACTGAATCTGGCGCATCCCCCACCGAACTGGGTCGCGCGGCCTTTGACAGTACGGGTGCGGAAAAACGGCTGCTGGATCTGTATAAGATCGGGTCGCTCGATGCGTTCGGCAGCTTCTCACGCGCCGAACTTGGGGCGATGGGGGCCATCGTCGAATATCTGGACATCACCCAGAAGGGCAAACTGCCTCTGTTGCGTCCGCCCGTGAAGGAACTGGCGCAAGGCACGATGCAGATCGACGCCGCCACGCGCCGCAATCTGGAGCTGACCCACAGCCTGTCCGGCGGGCGCGAGGGCTCGCTTCTGTCCGTGATCGACCGCACCGTGACCGCTGGCGGTGGACGTTTGTTGGAACGGCGCATCTCCAGCCCCTCGCGCACGCTGTCAGAGATCAACGCCCGACTAGATGCGGTACGTTTTCTGGTGGAACAGAGACTAACTTGCGAGAATACGCGCGAATTTCTGCGCAACGTCCCTGACATCGACCGCGCCCTGTCGCGCCTTGGTCTGGAACGTGGTGGCCCCCGTGATCTGGGCGCCATCCGCAACGGGCTTGCTGCCGCGAATGATCTGGCGGATAGCCTGTCTCAGTCAGATCTGCCCGCAAAACTGGCGGAAGCCTCGCAAAACCTGCGCGGCCATGACGATCTGGTCGATCTTCTGGATCAAGCGCTGGTCGCTGAGCCGCCCCTTCTGGCCCGTGATGGCGGCTTCATCGCCCCCGGCTATGACGAAGACCTCGACGAAGCGCGCCAGCTGCGGGACGAGGGCCGCGGTGTAATCGCCGCGATGCAGGCGCAATATGCTGAACACACCGGCATCGGTTCGCTGAAGGTAAAACACAACAACGTGCTGGGCTATTTCATCGAGACGACGGCTACCCACGCCGAAAAAATGCTAAACCCGCCGCTGTCGGAAACCTATATCCACCGGCAAACTACAGCGAACGCGGTGCGCTTCACGACCGTTGCCCTCAGTGATATGGAGACCAAGATCCTGAACGCGGGAAACCGAGCGTTGGAGATCGAGAAGCGGCTCTATTCCAGCCTAACAGCGGCAATTTTGGATCAAGTCGCCGCAGTATCCGACACCGCCCGCGCCCTATCGGAAATCGACGTGGCCACCGGTTTTGCCGATCTGGCACGGTCCGACAATTGGTCCGCCCCCACCGTCGATGACAGCCGCGTGTTTCACGTGGAAGGCGGTCGCCACCCCGTGGTCGAGGCCGCCCTGCGCAAGACAGGCGAGGCGTTTGTGGCCAATGATTGCGACCTCGCGGATGGTGCAAAATCTGCCGATGTCTGGCTTCTGACTGGTCCGAACATGGCCGGTAAGTCGACCTTCCTGCGCCAAAACGCGCTGATCGCCCTGTTGGCGCAGGCTGGCAGCTTCGTTCCGGCGAAAGCGGCGCATATCGGGTTGGTCTCGCAACTCTTCAGCCGCGTAGGTGCCTCGGACGATCTGGCGCGGGGACGATCCACCTTCATGGTCGAAATGGTCGAAACAGCCGCCATTCTGAACCAAGCTGACAACCGTGCGCTGGTCATTCTGGACGAAATCGGGCGCGGAACGGCGACCTATGACGGTTTGTCCATCGCCTGGGCGACGCTTGAACATCTGCACGACGTCAACAAATCCCGCGCGCTGTTTGCCACCCACTATCACGAGATGACCCAGCTGTCTGACAAGCTGGACGGCGTCGAAAACGCCACGATCGCGGTGAAGGAGTGGGAAGGCGAGGTGATTTTCCTGCACGAAGTCCGCAAAGGCGCTGCCGATCGGTCCTATGGTGTACAGGTTGCCAAACTAGCGGGTCTTCCCGACAGCGTTGTCGCCCGCGCGAATGTAGTGCTGGACGCGCTAGAAAAAGGCGAGCGTGAAGGGTCCGGCCAGAAGGCCATCATTGACGATCTTCCGCTGTTTTCCGCCATTGCCGAACCGGTTCAACCCGCACCTACAGGCCCGAGCGACCTGGAGCTTGCCTTGAAGGATATCCACCCTGATGACCTGAAACCTATCGAGGCTCTGAACCTGCTGTATGAGCTGAAAGAGATCGCGGCAGAAACGTAAACGCCCCCGGAAATCCGAGGGCATTTTAAGAAGTTTGCGGTGAATTAGAGCCTTATTTGGGCGTCGACGACACGCCAACCTGCGCCGGGCGCAGCAGGCGGTCATGCAGCATGAAGCCCTCGGCCATCACCTGAATGATGTCGCCCGCTTTGGTGCCGGGCACTGGGGCTTCGAACATGGCTTCGTGCACTTCCGGGTCAAACTTATCGCCAACTTCCGGCGCCAGTAGATGAATGCCGTGCTTGTCAAAGATGCCCAGCAGCGCGCGCATGGTCAGTTGAACACCTTCCAGCAGAGCCTTGTCTGCTTCACCGGCTTCATTTGCAGCTTCCAGCGCACGCTTCATGTTGTCGTAAACCGGCAGCATGTCGCGGGCCAGCTTGGAGCCGCCATAGTTCTCGGCCTCGCGACGGTCACGTTCGCCACGTTTGCGGGCGTTTTCAGCATCCGCCAGCGCACGCATGAAACGATCTTTCATCTCGTCACGTTCAGCACGGGCTGCAATCAACTCGTCCTCAAGGCTCACTTCGTCCTCAACGGTCACTTCTTCGGTCATCAGCTTGTCGATGCCCGGTTCCAGTTCCTCAGCGCGTTCGGTTTTCGCGTCCGTCATGTTCTTTGCCTCTATCCTCGGCCTTTATCCTCGATCCGAGATCATTTTGCCGATCAGTTGCGCGGTATAGTCCACCACCGGAACAATCCGCCCATAGTTCAGCCGCGTCGGGCCAATTACGCCCACAGCACCAATGATCTTTCGATCAGCGTTCATATAAGGGGAAACCACCAAAGAGGAACCCGAAAGTGAGAAAAGTTTGTTCTCAGAGCCAATAAAAATGCGCACGCCTTCGCCCTGATCAGCCAGATCAAGGAATTCGGCAATGTCCCGCTTACGCTCAAGGTCGTCAAACAGGGTCCGAATACGCTCCAGATCGACCTCGGGCCCATCATCCGTCAGCAGATTCGAGCGTCCGCGCACGATTAGGCGCTCATAGGGCTGACCTTCGTTTTCCCAAATCGCGGCACCGCTTTCGATCAAAGCCTGCGCCAACGTGTCGAGCTCTTGCCGGCGATTGGCAACTTCAGTCGCAATAATGCGCTGAAGCTCAGAAATCGTGCGGCCCTCGGCCAGGGCATTCAGGAAATTCGCCGCTTCCCGCATCGAGCTTGGGGTCTGCCCCGCAGGCGGCTCAAACACGCGGTTTTCCACGTGGCCATCTGCGAAGACCAGCACGGCAAGCGCGCGATCGGGGCCAAGCGACACGAACTCGATATGTTTGATCGGCGCCTCGTGCTTGGGTGTCAAAACCAGACTGGCGCCAGCGGTAATCCCCGACAATGCCGCGCCTACGCGGTCCATCATCGAGTTGATATTGCTTTCATTTCCGACAGTTGCGTCGATTTTCTGCCGGTCGTCCGTCGTCAGGTCCGACACCTCAAGCAGTCCATCGACAAACATCCGCAAGCCAAGCTCGGTCGGGATCCGACCGGCCGACACATGCGGGCTGTCCAACAGCCCCATATACTCAAGGTCTTGCATCACGTTGCGAATGGTCGCCGCGCTGACGTTTTCCGTCAGGCTGCGGGTCAGGCTGCGCGAGCCCACCGGCGCGCCCGTTTCCAGATAGCTTTCAACGATGCAGCGGAAGACCTCGCGCGAGCGGGTGTTCATATCTTCCATCAAATCAGAAGCGTCTGCCATCAGCTTAGCCTTGCCTTTTTGCCGGACCCATGGCTATCACGCTTTCAAAGCGGAAACAAAGGAAGAAGCCATGCGTCCCTCTGGTCGAGATTTAGATCAAATGCGCCCGATTTCAATCGAGACCGGGGTAACAAAACACGCCGAGGGGTCCTGTATGATCCGCGTGGGCGATACGCATGTGCTGTGCACCGCATCGCTGGAAACCCGCGTTCCCCCGTTTCTGCGCAACTCTGGCAAGGGCTGGGTGACGGCAGAATACGGCATGCTGCCCCGTTCGACCGGGTCGCGCATGCGTCGCGAGGCTGCTTCCGGTAAGCAAGGCGGTCGCACCGTTGAAATTCAACGCCTGATTGGCCGTTCGCTGCGCGCGGGCATCGATCTGGTGGCCTTGGGTGAACGTCAGATCACCGTCGACTGTGATGTCATTCAAGCCGATGGCGGCACCCGTTGTGCGGCAATCACTGGCGGTTGGGTAGCGCTGCGTCTGGCCGTAAACAAGCTGCTGAAGGCAGGCGACATCACCACCGATCCGCTGATGGATCCGGTCGCCGCCGTGTCTTGCGGCATCTACGCCGGCCAGCCAGTGCTGGATCTGGACTATCCCGAAGACAGCGAAGCGGGCGTGGATGGCAACTTTGTCATGTGTGGCCCGAAACTGATCGAAGTGCAGATGTCGGCCGAAGGGTCGACCTTCACACGTGACCAGATGAACCAGCTGATGGATCTCGCCGACAAGGGCGTGTCCGAGTTGGTCGCTGCGCAGCTTCAGGCGACAGCATAATGCGGAAATTTGACGGCGATAAACTGGTCGTTGCGACCCACAATGCGGGCAAATTACGCGAGATTTCCGCCTTGTTAGAGCCTTTTGGCATCGCCGTCACCTCGGCTGGCGAACTGGGCTTGGAAGAGCCGGAAGAAACCGAAGATACCTTCGTCGGCAACGCCCGGATCAAAGCTCATTTCGCCGCCAAAGAAAGCGGATTGCCCGCCCTGTCCGATGACAGCGGCATCATGGTCGACGCGCTGGACGGCGCACCGGGCGTTTACACCGCAGATTGGGCCGAAACGCCAAGCGGGCGCGATTTTCCCATGGCGATGGAGAAAACCTGGACCCTTCTGGAAGAGAAGAACGCGCCCCTGCCCCGTACCGCACGGTTCTGCTGCACCCTGTGTCTTGCGTGGCCCGACGGCCATGACGAGGTTTTCGAAGGCAAGGTCGAAGGGTCGCTGACATGGCCCATGCGCGGCGATCAGGGCTTTGGCTATGACCCGATTTTCGTGCCCGAGGGCTTTGACATCACCTTTGGCGAAATGGACCCCGAAAAGAAGCACCAGATGAGCCACCGCGCCGACGCGTTCGCTAAGCTGGTGAAGGGCGCTTTTGCTTGAGAATTGGCAAATCGGCGGCTTTGG
Source organism: Aliiroseovarius marinus (assembly GCF_004360145.1). Lineage (GTDB taxonomy): Bacteria > Pseudomonadota > Alphaproteobacteria > Rhodobacterales > Rhodobacteraceae > Aliiroseovarius > Aliiroseovarius marinus. The sequence continues at coordinate 520,522 of NZ_ML178712.1, forward strand.
GCTGTATGTCCACTGGCCATTTTGCGCCGCCAAATGCCCCTATTGCGATTTCAACAGCCATGTCTCGGCCTCCATTAACCAAGATGACTGGGCAGCAGCCTATCTGAAGGATCTGGAGCGCTATGGGGCCGAAACTCAGGGTCGCGTCCTGGATTCGATCTATTTCGGCGGCGGCACACCCAGCCTGATGGACCCCGCAACGGTCGGCGCGATCATCGACAAGGCGGCGGACCTCTGGACCTTCGCCAATGACATCGAGATCACACTGGAAGCCAACCCCACCTCGATCGAGGCGCAGAATTTCGCGGGCTATCGCAAGGCTGGCGTCAACCGCGTGTCGATGGGGTTTCAGGCGCTGAACGATGCGGACCTGCGAAAACTCGGACGCATGCATTCGGTCGACGAAGGCCTGCGCGCGCTCGACATTGCCCGCACCCATTTCAACCGCGTGAGTTTCGATCTGATCTATGCGCGGCAGGATCAAAGCCTCTCTGACTGGCAAGCCGAGCTTGACCGCGCACTTAGCTTCGCGCCAGATCACCTGTCGCTGTACCAACTGACCATCGAACCCGGCACAGTCTTCGGCGCGCGGTTCGAGGCGGGAAAACTGTCCGGCCTGCCCGAGGACGAGCTGGCCGTCGACATGTTCTTCCACACGCAATACGCCACCGAAGCCGCCGGCCTGCCCGCCTATGAGGTCTCGAACCACGCACGCCCCGGCGAAGAAAGTCGGCACAATTTGATCTATTGGCGCAGCGGCGATTGGATCGGGATCGGTCCCGGCGCACATGGACGGCTGTCCATTGGGGGGAACAGGTGGGGAACGGAAACCCCTCTCTCGCCGAGCAAATGGTTGGAAAACGCACTGGGGGACGCTGACAAGCGCGAGAGAGCGCCTCTCCCTCTCTCTGAACAGGTAACTGAATACCTTTTGATGGGTTTGCGCACCACTGAGGGCATCGACCTAGAGCGGCTGAAGGCTCAGTTCGACACCCAACTAGATGTGAATAAAATCAAAGACTTAATCGAACTTCACCTGGTTTCCGTCGATCAGAAAACACTTAGGGCGACCAAAAATGGCCGCCCCGTTTTGAATGGTATTTTGCGAGAGCTTTTGCCGGACTAAACGGACAGTTTTCCGCAGATATCGTCCAGCTGATCGAGGTTTTGGTAGCGAATTGTGACCGTCCCGGCCTCGCCCCCGGCTTTGTGGTCGATCTGCACTTTCATGCCCGTCGCCGCCGACAGATCCGCCTCGAGCGCTTTGGTGTCGGCGTCTTTCTCGGTCTTCGGGCTTGCTGCGCGCGGCTTGCTGTCGCCCGCACCCTTTGCCAGCTTCTCGGCAGCCCGCACCGACAAACCCTTGTTGATGATCTCGCGTGCCAGTGCCGAGGGATTGTCCGCCGTAACCAGCGTCCGCGCGTGGCCGGCGGTGAGTTGGCCATCACGCACAAAGGCCTGAACATCATCGGGCAGGTTCAGAAGACGTAGAAGGTTCGCGATATGCGAACGGCTTTTCCCCAGTGCTTCCGAGACTTTCTCTTGCGTGTGCCCAAACCGGTCCATCAGATCACGATAGCCAGCGGCCTCTTCGATCGCGTTCAGATCGGCGCGCTGAATGTTTTCGATAATCGCGACTTCCAGCGCCTCGGTATCGGAATATTCCCGGACGATTACAGGCAGTTGATGCAGTTTGGCCATCTGCGAGGCGCGCCAGCGGCGTTCACCTGCGACGATCTCGTACTCGCCTTCGCTGCCGGGGCGCGGACGCACGATCAGGGGCTGAATCACCCCTTTTTCCTTCACCGAAGCCGCCAGATCATCCAGCTGTTCCTGCGTAAAGGTGCGGCGCGGCTGTTCGGGGTTCGGTTTAATCTTTTCAATCGGAACCATCATGTCCGCGCGGCGCGGTTCGGACGAAGCCCCCTTCGGCGATTCATCGACAACAACATCCGCCATCAGGGCCGACAAGCCGCGGCCTAGGCCGCGATTTTTAGTTGGTTTGCTCATTACTCGCCTCCGATTATCGTTTGATCAGTTCCGCGGCCAGATTGCGATAGGCGCGGCTGCCTTTGGACGTCGGATCATACATCAACACCGGCAGCGCGAAAGAGGGCGCCTCGCTCACGCGGACATTGCGCGGAATCATGGTCTTAAACACCAGCTCGCCCAGATTTTCGCGCGCATCGGCCTCGACCTGGCGGGACAGGTTGTTGCGGCTGTCATACATGGTCAGCACAACACCTTCGATTCGCAGATCGGGATTCGCCGCCGTACGCACCTCGCGCACGGTCAGAAGAAGCTGCGACAGCCCTTCCAGTGCGAAGAATTCACTTTGCAGCGGGATCAGAACGCTGTCCGCTGCGACCAGCGCGTTGACGGTTAGAAGGTTCAAAGACGGTGGGCAATCGATCAAGATATAGTCGATGTTCAGCTGCGATAACGCTACATCTCGCAATGCATCGCGCAGAAGATGGCTGCGCTTTTCGTTCGAGACCAGCTCGATATCCGCCGAAGACAGGTCCGTTGTCGCGGGCGAGATCAGCAGATTGTCGATGGTGGTTTTCTGGATGACATCCAGCACTGACGCCTCTTCCAGCAGAAGATCATAGGTGCTCATGTCGCGATCATCGGCGGAAACGCCCAACCCGGTCGACGCGTTGCCCTGCGGGTCCAAATCAATCAAAAGCACGCGCTTTCCGGCCTCGGCCAGCCCTGCCCCCAGATTGATCGTTGTTGTCGTCTTTCCAACCCCGCCTTTCTGGTTGGTGATGGCAATAATCTTCGGCCCGCGTACTTGGAATGGGTCAGACACGTGAGATTTCCTTAATCTTCAGAACAACGGCGGATGGATGGGTCTTGCTGGGATATGTATCAAGCTGAAACGACCAGTTTTCAAGCGCTTCGTCGATTTCCTGTCGATAGTTTTCGCCCTTGGGGAAAATGGCAACGCCTTCGGGCTTCAGGTGCCGCTCGGCAAAGCCACAGAGCGCATTCAACGACGCCAAAGCACGCGCCGACAGGACATCGGCGTTCTGTGGGGCGGCTTTCTCGATTCGCTCAGAGCGGACGGATAGTTTAAGATCCAGCTCGCGTGCGACGGTCCGCAGAAAGGTCGCCTTGCGCAGATCGCTTTCGATGCACGTCACGGAAAGATCCGGGCTAGCGTCCTTCGCCATGATCGCGACGACCAAAGCCGGAAGACCCCCGCCCGACCCCAGATCACACCATATATTGGGATTCTCTGGCGCAAGCCCATATATCTGGGCTGAATCAAGAATGTGACGCGTCCAGATTTCAGAGATTGTGCTGGGCGAAACCAGATTAATCGCCGAATTCCACTTCTTCATCAAGGCGACGTAAGCCTCGAGTCGCTCGAATGTTTCACGTGAAACATCGACGTGACGCTGGAATTCGGCATGATTCATGCTGTGCGCTTCCGCTCGAACTGACGAATCTTGGACAAAAGCAGCGTCAGGGCGGCTGGGGTCATCCCCTCAACCCTGCTCGCGTGGGCCAAAGTGCGCGGGCGCGCGGCCTGAAGCTTCGACGCGAGCTCGTTCGACAGTCCGCTGAGCGCGGAATAGTCGAAATCCTCGGGGATCACATGCGCCTCATCCCGCTTTAGCGCCTCAACATCTTTCTGCTGACGCTCGATATAGTTTGCGTAAAGCGCATCGCGCGCGACCTGAAGCTTCACTTCGTCGTCAATCTGATCCAATGCGGCGTCCAGTTGAACCAGCTTTTCAAAGCTCATATCGGGGAAGGCCAAAAGCTCGTAGGCGGTACGGCGGGTACCATCTTTACGTACGTTCAGATCGAGACCCACAAGATCTTGTGGGGTGTACGACGTCTGCGTCAGCTGCTCTTTCGCGTGCACCAAGGCGTCACGCTTTGCTTCAAACGCAGATTTACGCGCATCTTTCACCAAACCAAGCTCGATCCCAAGCGGCGTCAGACGCTGGTCTGCGTTGTCCGCACGCAGAGACAAGCGATACTCAGCGCGCGATGTAAACATGCGATAGGGCTCGGTCACGCCGCGGGTGATCAGATCATCGATCATCACCCCGATATAGGAGTTCGAGCGCGAGAAAATCACCGGATCCCTGCCCTGCACCGCCAGAGCAGCGTTGGTGCCAGCCACCAAACCCTGTGCGGCGGCTTCCTCATATCCTGTGGTGCCGTTGATCTGACCCGCAAGATATAGCCCCGGAACATCCCGCAAAGACAGCGTTTCGGTCAAAGAACGCGGGTCGACATAGTCATATTCGATGGCATAGCCGGGCTGCAGGATCTCGACCTGCTCAAGCCCGACGATGGAGCGCACATAGTCCTCCTGCACGTCAACGGGCAGAGAGGTGCTGATCCCATTCGGATACACCGTGTCATCGTCCAGACCTTCGGGTTCAAGGAACACCTGATGGCTGTCCTTATCCGCAAAGCGCACGATTTTGTCCTCGATCGAGGGGCAATAGCGCGGTCCGACACCATCGATATGCCCACCATACATGGCCGAGCGATCCAGATTGGCGCGGATAATCTCGTGCGTTTGCGCGTTTGTATGAGTGATCCCACACGAGATCTGCCGCGCGATAGGCGCCTTGTTCATAAAGGAAAACATCGCGGGATCATCATCGCCCGGCTGTGACGCCAGAATGTCCCAGTTAATCGTTTTCCCGTTCAGGCGCGGCGGGGTGCCCGTTTTCAGGCGGCCGAGCGGAAGACCAAAGGAATCAATGCGTTCTGCCAATTTGACCGAGGGACGATCCCCCATTCGGCCGCCCTGGCTTTGCTTGTCGCCGATATGGATAATCCCGCGCAGGAAGGTGCCTGTGGTCAGCACAACAGCGCCGGCATGCAGTTGCGATCCGTCTGCCAGCACGGCGCCGCACACGCGATTCCCGTCCATGATTAGGTCGGTCGTTTCGCCCTCGATCAACGTCAAACCCTCGGTCGACAGGATCTCGGCGGACATGGATTTGCGATAGATTGCGCGGTCTGCTTGCGCGCGCGGACCCTGAACAGCGGGGCCTTTGCGACGATTGAGCAGGCGGAACTGGATGCCAGCCTGATCCGCGACGCGGCCCATCAACCCGTCCAGCGCATCAATCTCGCGCACCAAATGCCCCTTACCCAAACCACCAATGGCGGGGTTGCAGGACATCACACCAAGGTCTTCCTTGCGCAACGTGATCAGCGCCGTCTTCGCGCCCATACGTGCAGAAGCATGGGCGGCGTCGGCACCCGCGTGCCCGCCCCCAACAACAATCACATCGAAATCCAGATGTTTCACGTGAAACACTCCTTCGCTACGCACACGCTATTTTCCCAAACAGAAGCTGGAAAAGATTTCATCCAGCAGATGCTCTACATCGACATGGCCGACAAGACTATCAAGAGCCCGGATGGCAGTTCTGATTTCTTCTGCGGCAAATTCGGCGCGTTCGGGGCCGTGTTGTACCTCGATTCGCGCATCTTCCAAAGAGAACAGCGCACGCTCCATCGCGATGCGATGCCGTTCACGCGTAGCGATCCCGGCGCCCTGAACGCGGGTCTCCAAAACGGACGAGATCTTTTGGACCAACTGATCCATCCCCTGCCCGGTTTTCCCCGAGACAACCAGATCGCCAGAGGCGCCCAGATCAGCCTTCCCGTGCACTACAAGGTCGTCGTTCAGCGGATCCATCGCGGGCTGATCGTCGGCGCCTTCCAGCAGGAAAACCCGCAGGTCCGCCGCCTTCGCACGCTCCAACGCACGGGCAACGCCAATGGCTTCCACCTGATCTTCGGTGTCGCGCACCCCGGCGGTATCCAGCACCGTCACAGGAAGCCCTGCGAGCTCCATATGCACCTCGATCACGTCACGGGTGGTGCCCGCAATATCCGAGGTGATCGCCGCCTCACGCCCGGCCAGAGCGTTCAGAAGCGTGGACTTCCCAGCATTCGGACGGCCCACGATGGCGACCTCGAATCCTTCGCGGATGCGTTCGGCAATTCGGGTACCAGCGGTCTCGCGCTCAAGGCTGTCCAGCGTGGTATCCAAGAGCGCATTCACCTCGGGCGAGACGTCGACGGGTACATCTTCATCGGCAAAATCAATCGTGGCTTCCAGCAGAGCGGCGGCGCGGATCAGGTCCGTGCGCCACGCCCCTGCAAGGTCGCCCAGAGCGCCAGAGAGGACGCCCACGGCCTGCTTGCGCTGAGCCTCGGTCTCGGCGTCCAGAAGGTCCGCCAAACCCTCTACCTGCGCCAGATCGAGACATTCGTTTTCAAGCGCACGGCGGGTGAATTCCCCGGGCTCTGCTGGGCGTGCACCCTCTTGCTTTGACAGCTCAGCCAGCACCGCGCGGACGACGGCGGTGGACCCGTGCAACTGAAGCTCGACCACGTCCTCGCCCGTGAAACTGGAACCTGCTTCGAACAGCAGCACCAAAGCCTCGTCCAACAGCGCCCCATCCGCGCTTGTCAGGCGGCGCAATCCGGCACGGCGCGGCGCAGGCAAGTCGCCGGCCAACGCACGGGCCGCCGAAAACGCATGTGGCCCGGAAATCCGGACCACCGCGACACCCGCTTTCCCGCGGGCACTGGCAAGAGCATAGATCGTGCCCATTGAACTAACCTATTGTTTTTGTTACATATTAGGCATTCATAGAGTCGAAGAACTCGGAATTCGACTTGGTCTGTTTCAGCTTGGAAATCAGGAATTCGATCGCGTCCGTAGTGCCCATCGGGTTCAAAATGCGGCGCAGGACATAGGTTTTCTGCAGGTCTTTCGGATTAACCAACAGGTCCTCTTTCCGTGTGCCCGATTTCAGAATGTCGATGGCCGGGAACACGCGCTTGTCGGCGATCTTGCGATCCAGCACGATCTCGCTGTTGCCGGTGCCTTTGAACTCTTCGAAGATCACTTCGTCCATACGCGATCCGGTATCGATCAGCGCGGTCGCGATGATGGTCAGCGAGCCGCCCTCTTCGATGTTCCGGGCAGCACCAAAGAAACGCTTCGGACGCTGCAGCGCGTTGGCATCCACACCACCGGTCAGAACCTTACCCGAGGACGGGACGGTCGTGTTGAACGCACGGCCCAGACGGGTGATCGAGTCCAGCAGGATCACAACGTCGCGCTTGTGTTCAACCAGACGCTTGGCTTTCTCGATCACCATCTCGGACACGGCCACGTGGCGGGTCGCAGGTTCGTCAAAGGTCGAGGACACAACCTCGCCTTTCACGGACCGCTGCATGTCCGTCACCTCTTCCGGGCGTTCGTCGATCAGAAGAACGATCAGATAGCATTCCGGGTGGTTCTTCTCGATCGAGTGGGCGATGTTTTGCAGGATCACCGTTTTACCGGTACGCGGCGGCGCCACGATCAGCGAACGCTGGCCTTTCCCGATCGGGGCAACCAAATCGATCACGCGGGCTGAGCGATCTTTGATGGTGGGATCTTCGATCTCCATCTTCAGGCGCTCGTCCGGGTAAAGCGGCGTCAGGTTATCAAAGGCCACCTTGTGCTTGGCATCTTCCGGATCCGAGAAGTTGATCTTCTCGACCTTGGTGATGGCAAAGTAATTCTCATTCTCGCCGGGGGCGGAAATGACACCTTCCACCGTGTCACCGGTGCGTAGCGAATACTGGCGGATCATGTCGGGCGAGACGTAGATATCATCGGGACCCGGCAGATAGTTTGCCTCGGGCGAGCGCAAGAAGCCAAAGCCGTCTTGCAGCACTTCCAGCACGCCGTCGCCGCCGATGATCCATTCATCATCCGCCCGCTCGCGCAGGATCGAGAACATGATGTCCCCTTTGCGCATGGTCGAGGCATTTTCGATCTCGAGCTCTTCAGCCATGTTGACCAGCTCTTTCGGGCTTTTGGCTTTCAGATCGGATAGGTTCAGACGGTTTTCAGACATGGAATATCTCGGAAATAGATCACGACGGCGCTTCTGCGCTGTCTATGTCGAGTTGGGAAAAACACATGGCCGGACGGCCTGCTTAGAGGCTCAGATACGCGCTGACACCGGTCGAGTCAACAAAATCAGTATTTGAACACGACCGAGAAGACGATGACGATCATCAGAACCGTCGGCAATTCGTTCATCATGCGATAGCGCCGACCGGTCAGCGTATTGGTGCCCGACATGAAGTCTTTGCGTCGCGCGGCCAGCCACATGTGAAACCATGTCATGCCGATGATCGAGATCCCCTTGGTCCAGGGCCAGACCAGCGACCAATCAACGACACCAGGCGTTACCACAAGGCACAGACCGAAAATCCACGAGCTGATCATGGCTGGGTTCATGATCGCTTTCAGAAGCCGGCGCTCCATCGTTTGGAACAGGTCATCCGTTTCATTGCCCGATCCCACGACCTCGACATGATAGACGAACAGGCGCGGCAAATAGAACAGGCCCGCCATCCATGCGATCACCGATACGATGTGCAGCGATTTCGTCCAGAAATACGCGTCTGACAGAAAGTCACCCATTCTAAGCCTCTTATATGCGATGCCGCTTCGATCTTCATAAATAATATAAAGAAGAAGAAAAGATGTAGTTGATGTTAGGCCTGTGGATAACGGGGATTATTGATCTGTCCCATGACTTGTTCACAGGTGGACAAGTGAGGACCGAGATTCTGGACGGAATCTTTTTGCCTTTGTTTCACGGGCCCCGGCGCATTTACCATCTGGGGATAAGTGCAGGGATGAAATCGCGCGCTGGGGATTCGCCCACGGGGTGCGATGGGCAAAAACCAACAGTGGAAGAACTGTGAAAATCGCCTTAGTAAAGGTGGGACTTATCCAGCTGTTCTGGCGGGGGCCGAGTTATCTGCTGATTCCAGAACAGGATTACACAGAGTTTTTCCACAGGGTTATCACATGACCGCTTCCCTGATTTTGGCGTCTGCCTCGCAAATCCGCGCTGATCTGTTGCGCAACGCAGGCATCGACTTCGACATCATCCCCGCCCGCATTGATGAAGAGATGATCCGCGCATCATTAGAGGCCGAGGGTGCGAGCCCGCGCGATCTGGCCGATGCGCTGGCCGAGTTCAAAGCGCGCAAAATCAGCGAGAAACATTTTGGGTCTTTGGTTCTGGGCTGTGATCAGGTGGCCGAGCTGGAGCAGAAGGTTCTGTCGAAACCTAAGGACAAAGAAGAGGCGCGCGCCCAGTTGACCGCGATGTCCGGCAAAGTGCATCGGCTGCTCTCTGCCGCTGTTCTTTATGAGGACGGCAAGCCGATTTGGCGGCATGTGGGTTTGGTGCGCCTTAAGATGCGAGAGCTTTCGCCGGAATATATCGCCGATTATGTCGACCGGAACTGGGACAGCATCCGCCATTCCGTCGGCGCCTATAAGCTGGAAGAAGAAGGCGTGCGCCTATTTGCCAAAGTGGACGGCGACTATTTCAACGTGTTGGGTTTGCCCCTGACCGAGCTTCTGTCATATCTGATCGTGCGAGGAGATCTGAAGATATGAGCGACACACGAATTCCCCTGGCGGGCGTCATTGGAAACCCCATCGAACACTCTTTGTCCCCCCGGTTGCACGGCCATTGGTTGCGCACGATGGGGCTGGCCGGGCATTACATCCCGATGCGGGTCGAAGCGGACGATCTGGAAACCGTCATTCGGACGCTGCCAAAAGCCGGGTTTGTCGGTCTGAACGTCACGATCCCCCATAAAGAAGCCGTGCTGAAGCTGGCCGACATCGTCACAGACCGCGCCGCGCTGATCGGGGCGGCGAACACGCTGATTTTCCGTGACGATGGCAAAATCCACGCGGACAACACCGACGGCTATGGATTTACGCAAAACCTGCGCCAATCCGCACCGGATTGGGCCCCAGAAACTGGGCCTGCCGCTGTATTTGGGGCCGGTGGCGCCGCGCGTGCCATTTTGGCCTCGCTCATCGAGCTTGGCGTGCCTGAAATTCGCTTGTCCAACCGCACCCGCGCCCGTGCGGACGCTTTACGTGCGGAGTTTGGTGCGCGGATCGTAGTGTATGACTGGGTTCAGGCGGGTAATATGTTGGATGATGCGGTGACCGTGGTGAACACCTCGTCCCTTGGCATGACCGGCAAGCCCGAGTTCCGCGTGCCGTTGGATGGGCTGATGCCCGGCGCGGTTGTGAATGATTTGGTCTATTCGCCGCTGAAAACCGATTTCCTGCAACAGGCCGAAGATGCGGGCTGTCAGGTGGTCGACGGGTTGGGCATGTTGTTGCATCAAGCCGTTCCCGGGTTTGAGCGCTGGTTCGGCACGCGCCCCGTCGTCGATGACGCGCTGCGCCATGCGGTTCTGGGCGTATGAGCGGGCCGTTTATCATCGGGCTGACCGGCTCGATCGGGATGGGGAAATCCACCACCGCGAAAATGTTTGCCGATGCGGGCGTTCCGATCTGGGACGCGGATGCGGCGGTGCATCGCATCTATGATGTGGGCGGCGCGGCGGTCGAACCGATCCGCGCGGTCTGTCCTGATGCAATCATCGACGGCGCCGTCAGCCGCGATGCGCTGAAAGACTGGATGTCGAAAGATGCAGGCGCCCTGAAAAAACTGGAAGAGATCGTGCACCCTCTGGTCGGACAGGACCGGGCGGAGTTTTTGACCAACAGCACCTCGCCCATCGTTCTTCTGGACATGCCGCTTTTGTTTGAAATCGGTGCGCACGAACATGTGGATCTGGTCGTCGTCGTCTCGGCCCCTGCTGAATTGCAGCGTGAACGCGTGCTTGCACGCGGCACCATGACGGAAGCACAATTCGAGACTATTCTGGCCAAACAGGTCCCAGATGCGGACAAACGCGCCCGCGCGGATGTAATCATTCCGACCGAAACTCTGGATGGCGCGCGCGCCGCAGTGGATGAAGTCATCGCCCATGTGAAAGGGAAGTTGGATGCGTGAGATCGTACTCGATACAGAAACCACCGGCTTTGACCCTCAAAGCGGTGACCGGATTGTGGAAATCGGGTGCCTTGAGCTGATGAACCACATGCCGACCGGGCGGACCTATCACCAGTATATCAACCCAGAACGCGGCATGCCGGACGAGGCATTTGGTGTGCACGGCATTGGCCCTGACCTGCTGGCCTCGCCCCGCCCTGCTGAACCGGGCGAAGTCCTTCTGAAAGACAAGCCGATCTTCAAAGAGGTTGGGCAGGCGTTCCTTGATTTCATCGGAGACGCCAAGCTGGTCATCCACAACGCCAGCTTTGACATGAAATTCCTGAATGCCGAGCTGCAATGGATGGGCCTGCCGCAAATCCCATGGGAACGCGCGCTGGACACTCTGGCGATGGCGCGCAGCAAATTTCCCGGCGCGCCCGCGTCTTTGGATGCGCTGTGCCGTCGTTATGCGATCGACAACTCGTCGCGGACACTACACGGCGCGCTTTTGGACAGTGAAATTCTGGCCGAAGTCTATCTGGAGCTCATTGGAGGTCGTCAGCCCGACCTTGTTTTGTCGGGCAATCAGGCGACCTCGGGTTCTGGTGGTGCGAACGACGATTGGCGTCCGCGCCCGCGTCCAGAACCCCTGCCGTCCCGGATCCACGAAAAAGAAACCGCCGCCCATGATGCTTTCGTAGAAAAGCTGGGCGACGGCGCAATTTGGAAGAAGTTTCAGTAACTTCTGGGCAAATTAGCTCACAGGAGCGTTCGCCTGTTCGGCCGCAGCGCGGCGCTCGATTTCCTGACGGTACAGGGCCAAGAAGTCGACGGTATCCAGGTTCAGCGGCGGGAAGCCACCGTCACGGGTCACGTCCGACACGATGCGACGCACGAACGGGAACAACATGCGAGGGCATTCGATCATCAGGAACGGGTGCAGCTGCTCTTCCGGCACGTTTTCCACGTGGAAGATGCCCGAGTATTCCAGCTCCATCAGGAACAGCTGTTCGCCGTTGCCTTTGTTTTTCGAGCCGATGGTGTATTTCGTGATCACTTCAAACTGGTGATCGGTCGGGCGTTTTTTTGCGTCCAGCGCAACTTCGACGCTGATATCGGGCTGTACTTCGCCCTGAATGCCTTTTTGCGCCAGAATGTTTTCAAACGACATATCGCGAATGAACTGACCCAGAACCTGCATTTTTGGTTGGGCGGGGGGAGTCTGTGGGGTGGCTTCGTCGGCCATGGGTGTCTCCTTCAGGAAAATCTGTCGGAAATGTCCTTATCAGGTTGGGAAGGGACCCTCAACTAAGGGTTTCGTCAGAGCGGATTTGACGCTATCAGCGCGTCATGACGACGATGATCCCCACTTGGGTGGACGGCACCCTGACCCCGGTCGAAAAGCTTGAAGCGCATGTGAAAGGGCTTCGGCACAAAGCCGTGTCCGTGTTCCTGATCTGCGATGGTCACGTGCTGATCCAGCAACGCGCGGCGGGGAAATATCATACGCCGAACCTGTGGGCGAACACCTGCTGCACGCATCCGTATTGGGGGGAAGACCCGCGGTTTTGCGCGATCCGTCGGTTGGAGGAAGAGCTGGGGATCAAAGGTGTCGATCCGGTCTGGGTCGAGAACTTGGAATATCGCGCCGATGTGGGTGGAGGCCTGATCGAACACGAGGTCGTCGATCTGTTCGTCATTCACTGCGACACGCGCCCCGATATGGACCTGAACCCGGACGAGGTTCAGGCCGTGGATTGGCTGGATCGCGCAGCGTTAGAGACGAAAATCGCCAAAAACCCGGATCAGTTCACCCCGTGGCTGCAGATTTATATGTCGAAGCATTCGGCCTCAGTGTTTGGTCCAACCTGACGGACCTTCAACGCCGGGATGGGTTGGGCGTTTTTCGGGCGTTACGTCTGTGAAATCGCCATCGATCACGTCGTCCTCGGAACGCGGGCGGCGGCGCATCTCTTCCTCAGCCATACCGCCCATTGTGAAGGTCTGAACCTTTACCCGCGACCGCGCCCAGCTGAACACGGCGCTGCGCACCGCGGGAATCAACAAGGCAAAGCCTACGAAATCGGTGAAAAAGCCGGGGGTCAGCAGAAGCGCGCCGGAAAAGAGGATCATTGCGCCATGGGCCAGCGGCTCGGTCGGGTCATTCAACTGCCCAAAGCTGTCCCGCAGTTGCGACAACGCAAGCGCCCCCTGCGCGCGCATCAATTGGGTGCCAACGATGGCCGTCAAAACAACGATCCCAAGGGTCCACCACAACCCGATCGCACCGCCAACCTGAATGAACAAGGCGATTTCAATCAGCGGAACGGCGATGAACAGTGCAAAAAGCCACATGGCAAGTGATCTCCTTTTCGTGTGACCGGTGGACTTGGCCCGGTACTGCACCTACATATGACTTCAATGATCGCGTTTCCATATGGCGCTTGAAAAGAGGTATCCATGAGCTCTTCCCTGATCCAGCTTCTTGTACTGGCCGGTATTGCCCTGTTTTTGATTTTGCGCCTGCGCGATGTGCTTGGCACGCGCGAGGGGTTCGAGAAACCCGTTGTGCCGCGTCAGGACAACCGACGCTTGGATCGCAGCAACCTTGAAGTGATCGAAGGTGGCCCGGATCGGGACATTCTGGATCACGCGGAAGAGGGCAGCCCCAGCGCGCTGGCCTTGGCGGCGATGAAAACCAACGAACCCGGCTTTAATGTTGGCGAGTTTCTGGGTGGCGCGCGTGGTGCGTATGAAATGATCCTGATGGGGTTCGAGGCGGGCGAGATGTCCAAGATCCAACCCTTCCTGTCGGAAGAAGTGTACGAAACCTTCGCCAGCGTCGTTGAGGCGCGCGAAGCTCAAGGCCTGTCGGTCGAAGCGAACTTTGTTGGCGTGCGCGAACTGAAGCTGGAAGAAGCCGCGTTCGACACCGCGACCCGCGAAGGCGAAATCACCGTGAAATTTGTGGGCGAGCTGACTTCGGTCGTGCGTGACAAGGGCGGCGACATCATCGAGGGCAACCCGAACGAGGTCAAACGTCAGAAAGACGTCTGGACCTTCGCCCGCATCATGGGCTCGGACAACCCCAACTGGCAACTTGTCGCCACGGGTGGCTGATGCTTCGGGGGCTGGCATGTGCGCTGGCCCTTTTGGGCATGCCTGCCTATGCGGGTCTGGATGACGCGCGCGTAACCCTTGTTCCGTTTGAAGAGCTTGATGGTTGGAACGATGACGACCATCAAGACGCGCTGCGCGTGTTTCTGGACACCTGCCGCGATCTGGACGACCCGCAATGGCGCCCGATCTGCGCTTTGGCGCAGACGCAGGATGACGGAAAAACCTTTTTCGAGCTGTTTTTCCGCCCTCTTCTGATCGAAGACGGCAACGCACCGCTGTTCACCGCCTATTTCGAACCCGAGCTGAAAGGCTCGCGGGTTCAGACCTCGGTCTATCGTTATCCGGTGTACGCCAAACCGCGCGAGGCTTCGGGTCAGGTTTGGCTTCCCCGTCGGACCATCGAAGAAGGTGACATTATGAAGGGTCGCGGGCTGGAAATCGCGTGGGTTGCGGACCCCGTGGATCTTCAATTCCTGCAAATTCAAGGCTCGGGCCGCATTCGACTGCCGGATGGTGGCAGTATTCGTCTGGGCTATGGCGGGTCGAATGGACATACGTTCGTGTCGCTGGGGAAAGAGCTGGTCCGGCGCGGGATTTATAACGAACATCAGGTCTCGCAGGCAGTGATCAAGAACTGGGTGCGCCGCAATCCGGAAGCCGGGCATGATCTGCTGATGTCCAACCCGTCCTATGTGTTTTTCCGCAAGATCGGAGACGTCTCGGCCAGCAAAGGCCCGCTTGGGGCGATGAACCGGTCGATCACGGCGCATCGGTCGCTGGCGGTCGATCCGAAATACACCCCTTTGGGCGCGCCGATCTGGCTGGAAAAAGACGGGGCCGAGCCGTTTCGCCGCCTGATGGTCGCGCAGGATACCGGCTCGCGGGTCAAGGGCGCGCAGCGGGCGGATATTTTCTGGGGCACTGGCGATCAGGCCGGAAAGCTGGCGGGCAAGATCAAAGATGACGGGCGCATGTATGTGCTGCTTCCGATCCAGCGCGCCTATGCGCTGCTGCCCGAGGATCAGTGACATGGCGAAGCGACCCAAGACACTGACCGAAGACGACAAGGTGTTGTGGAAGAAAGTGGCGGACAGCACGATCCGGCTGCGCCCACCCAAGCCTTCGCGTGAAAAAACAGAGACTATTCCACCTGAACCCATTCAGCCTCCGCCCAAACCGGTCAAGGTCACGCACCCCCGGTTCCGCGTGGGCGAGCGGGCGAAGAAGCCCGGAAATCCGAACGATCTGGCGCCATCCATGCGCGATCATATCGCGTCCAGCCCGGTGGCGATGGACCGCAAAACCTTTGGCAAGATGAAGAAGGGTCGCCTGTCGCCCGAGGCCAAGATCGACCTGCACGGCATGACCATCGCGCAGGCCCACCCGATGCTGACGCGGTTTATCTTGAACGCGATCGATGCGGATCGACGTCTGGTTTTGGTGATTACCGGCAAGGGCAAACACAAGGATGAGGGCGGGCCGATCCCGGTGCGTCACGGCGTGCTACGTCATCAGGTGCCGCATTGGCTGAACACCGCCCCCCTGCGCCAACACGTCCTGCAAATCACCGAGGCCCATCTGAAGCATGGCGGCCAAGGTGCCTATTACGTCTATCTGCGCAGACAACGTTAAGGCGCGTTGTTCGGGATCACCAATCGGGTGGCGTTCTGCACCACCAAGATCGTTCCCGGCAACAGGCCCGGCTGGACCGTCGGGCTGTCGCTGATCGCTGCGGACAGGTTCGGAATACTGTTGATCAGGCGCAAGAATGCGGGCGAGGCGAAGGCCACGTTGTGATCAACCTCGCCATCCGTAAACGCAGACAGGTCCACAAGGGTCACGTCCAGCTCGGCCAATTCGGCGACATCGGTGTTGTTGCCAAGCCGCGTGGTTTGGCCGGTCAAGCGCGCCGACAGCTTCAGCGCGCGGTCGCGGGAGGACGTGAAAATAAAGAATGGCTGCGGCAGCTTTCCGATGCGCTTGGCCTGTTGGCGGAACAGGTCCAGATCAATATCGGGCGAGATCAGAACAACCCCTCCGATCTTGGCCAGCCCCTGTTGGCCGTCGGCGATTGCCATCTGGCGCAAGGCCTCCATCGACAACAGCGCGCCCATCGAGTGGCCGACCAGCAAAACCTCGTCCACGCCGGATTTCGAAACCGACCGCAACGTCGCCTCAAGCCCGTCGCGGGCATAGAGCATCGAGTCACGGTCATACCCGTATCCCAGCGGATGCCCGGCGCTGGGCCAGGAATAGTGGACCGGCAGGAAAGGCAGATCCAGATCCGCATTCAGCTGCGCAAAACGATACAGCCCTTCGGAAAATCGGTTGTTGAACCCATGGACGAACACGGTCGCCGTGCGCTCTTCCCCGCGCCGCCCGCGCAAGGCGCGCGCCATCGCGGCCTCGAACGCGCGGTGCGTGTCGTACTTCTCGTAATTGTCGACAAGGAAGTGTTTGGCGGGATCCGGGGTTGCGCGGTGGGGCCAGTTGACCTCGCCCGGTTCGCGGTCGTCGGGGATCGAAACCCCAACATGCCCGAACAACAACTCCCCACCCCGGTTGCTGGTCGGGGCGCCGTCTTCGTCAAGTTCGCGGGTTGAGGCAACAAAGATGCTTTGCAGATCACCGACTTGTCCGGCGCCCGGGAAATAGGTGATCGTGCCGCGCGGGGCACAGGCGGAAAGCGCCAAAACAACAGAAAAAACCAGAAAGCGCACGGGGCAGGCTCCTTAAATACAGCTACTGAATAGCTGACGAACCCGCCCCTGCCTAGATCAAAGCACGTAACGGCTGACGTCGGTCGAGGTCATGAGCGCACCCAGATGTTTGTCGACGAACGCCTTGTCCACGACCACCTCTTCGCCGCCACGATCCGGGGCCGAGAAGCTGAGTTCCTCGAACACACGTTCCAGCACGGTATAAAGCCGCCGCGCACCGATGTTTTCCACGCTCTGGTTCACTTCGGCGGCGATCTTGGCCAAGGCCGCGATGCCGTCATCGGTGAAGCTGACGGTTACGTCTTCGGTGCCCATCAGGGCGGTGTACTGACGGGTCAGCGCGTTGTCGGTTTCGGTCAGGATGCGCACGAAATCTTCTTCCGTAAGCGCACGCAGCTCGACACGGATTGGCAGGCGACCCTGAAGTTCCGGCAGCAGGTCCGAAGGCTTGGCCACGTGGAACGCGCCCGAGGCGATGAACAGGATATGATCCGTTTTCACCGCGCCATGTTTGGTCGAGACCGTGGTGCCTTCGATCAGCGGAAGCAGGTCGCGCTGCACGCCTTCGCGGCTGACATCGCCGCCGCGATTTTCGGTGCGTGCGCAGACCTTGTCGATCTCGTCCAAGAAAACGATGCCGTTCTGCTCAACCGCTTCTAGCGCTGATTTAGTGACTGTTTCGTCGTCCAAAAGCTTGTCGGCCTCGTCGGAAATCAGCACATCATAGCTGTCGCGCACGGTCATCTTCTTGCGCACTGTCCGCTGGCCAAATGCCTTGCCGAACATGTCGCCCAGATTGAGCATCCCCATACCCTGCCCCGGTTGCCCCGGCACATCGAGCATCTGCATCGGGTTTGAGGTATCGGCGACGTCGAGTTCAATCTCGTGATCGTCCAATTCGCCGCTGCGTAGCTTCTTGCGGAACATCTCGCGGGTGGCGTCACGGGCGTCAGAGCCGGCGATGGCCTCGATCACGCGATCTTCGGCGGCTTCCTCGGCGCGGGCCTTCACGTCTTCGCGCATATGCTCGCGGGTCTGGATGATCGCGGCGTCCACCAGATCGCGCACGATCTGTTCTACGTCGCGACCGACATAGCCGACCTCGGTAAATTTGGTGGCTTCGACCTTCAGAAACGGCGCGCGGGCGAGTTTTGCCAGGCGGCGGCTGATTTCAGTTTTGCCGACACCGGTGGGTCCGATCATCAGGATATTCTTCGGGTAAACTTCGTCACGCAGGTCATCCGACAGCTGCTTGCGACGCCAGCGATTGCGCAGTGCCACAGCAACGGCGCGCTTGGCGTCGTTCTGGCCGATGATGAAACGGTCAAGTTCCGAGACAATCTCGCGCGGGGTAAGATCGGTCATAGGGTGTTTCCTTTCTTTAGGCGCATCAACAGGCAGTCTGCCGTGCGGCCTTCAAATTCTGGGATTGCGGCAAATCCGGCCTTTTCATAGGCGCGAACAGCGCGGGTATTCGCTGGATCGGGATCGATGATGATATCGTCATGCCCAATACCGCGCAGATACGTGGTGAAATCCTTCAGGATGCGTGACCCAAGCCCCTGAGAGGTCAGGTTGTCCGGGCCGATCGATAGATCGACACCCACAGTTTCGGGGGAAAACCACGTTAGCCATGGGTGCTTTATGCACAGCTCTTTGGTCTGGTTGTCGCCGATAATCCAGTACTGGATATAACCGACAGGCGTTTCATTCAGAAAGAACAGAAATGGACGCGTCGAGTCGCGCCCTTCAAGCATATCGACGATCAATTCCAATTCTTCTTCGGGGTCGTCGCCCCACCACTCCCGCCAATGCGGCAGATACATCCACTTGCGCAGCAAGGGCATATCTTCAGGCGTCATTGGCCGAAATGTCAGATCAGCCTGCAATCGTCTCAACCGTCAGGTTTCCGTTGGTATAGACACAAATATCGGCGGCAATCGCCATGGCTTTGCGGGCGATACCCTCTGCATCCAGATCGCTTTCCATCAGGCCCCGCGCGGCGGCCAGCGCGAAGTTGCCACCCGATCCGATCGCGGTCACATCGTGTTCGGGCTCCAGCACGTCGCCCGCGCCGGTGATCACGAACAGATCCTTGCCGTCGGTGACGATCAGCATCGCTTCCAGCTTTTGCAGATATTTGTCGGTGCGCCAGTCCTTGGCCAGCTCGACCGAGGCACGGGCCAGTTGGCCGGGCGTGGCCTCCAACTTGGTTTCCAGACGTTCCAGCAGGGTGAAGGCATCGGCGGTCGATCCGGCAAAGCCAGCCACAACATCAAACCCGCCGGGGGACAGTCTGCGCACTTTGCGCGCGGTACCCTTGATCACGGTCTGACCCAGGCTGACTTGCCCATCGCCTGCAATCACAACCTTGCCACCTTTGCGCACGCCAATGATCGTCGTGCCATGCCAGCCGGGAAATTCCGTATCCGCCATATCGCCTCCAAATTCGGTTTCATCCTATATGGACACGAGTTTTGCGACGCACAAGCATTGGCCAGTGCGAAGCAGCGGTTCTTGCGGATTTAAGGCGGTTTAACTTAACCAGCCGCCCAGATTGCGTTCGGCCACGCCAATCAGCGCGTCGATATGGGCGTCGTCGTCATTCAGGCAGGGAATATAGGTGAAGCTTTCGCCTCCGGCCTCGACAAAGGCCTCTTGGATCTCTTCCTGAATTTCTTCCAGCGTCTCGATGCAATCGGCCGAGAACGCGGGCGCGATGACCGCGATGTTCTTTTTGCCGGTTTCAGCCAGACGCGCGACTTCTTCGACCGTGTAGGGTTTCAGCCATTCTTCGGGGCCAAACACCGACTGGAAGGTCGTGGTGATCGCATCGTCATCCCAACCCAGACGCTCTTTCAACAGGCGAGTGCTTTTCTGGCATTGGCAGTGATAGGGGTCGCCCTGCATCAAGTATCGCTTCGGCATCCCGTGATAGGACACAACCAGAAGGTCGGGCTTTCTATCCATCGAGGCATAGCCCTTTTCCACCGACTGCGCCAAAGCGTCGATATAGGCGGGATCATCGAAATAGGGTTCGATCGTGCGGGACGCGGGCTGCCAGGTTTCCTCCATCAGCGCGCGGAAGAACTGGTCGTTCGCGGTGGCCATCGTGGCGCCTGCATATTGCGGATAAAGCGGGAAGAACAGGATGCGGTCACAGCCTGCCGCGACCATTTCGGACACTTTCGATTTGGTCGAGGGGTTGCCATAGCGCATGCAGAAATCGACCATGACCTCTGCGCCATATTTAGTCTCTAACGCTGCGCGAAGCTTGCCCACTTGCGCCTTGGTGATCGTCATCAAGGGGCTTTCGCCCAGATCTTCATTCCAAATCGACTTATACGCTTCGCCCGAGGAGAACGGGCGTTTGGTCAGGATGATGGTCTGCAGCAGGGGCTGCCATTTCCATGCGGGATAATCGATGACGCGCTTGTCCGACAGGAACTCGTTCAGATAGCGGCGCATCGACCAATAGTCATATCCATCGGGCGTGCCGAGGTTGGCAAACAGAACGCCGACTTTGCGGGCGGGGAGTGTGGGGTGATCCGTGGGCATTTTCATAATCATGGCTACGTCCTTGTTCGCGTCATAGATCACTTAACGGGTATAAACTTTAGGTCAATTGGACAATTTGGTCTCGTCCGTACCCAAGGCGTCGGCCAGGCGGGCGGCGGCGGATCCGGGGCGCAGAGGTTTTTGCTGGCTTTCATCGGGCGCCCAGCCGGTCAGAAAGATCATCTCGAAGCTGGCGGTGATGCGGTTGTCACCTGCTGGGAAATGCTGGGCATAGCGGGTTTTGACATCGTCAAAGAAGGCGCGGTTTAGGGGCGAAATTAGTCTCTGATCCAGCGCATTTCGCTCTCCCATCGCTTTCAGGTCGCGCATCAATGCGTAGCTGTCCGCGTAGGTCACTTGCCGCACAGCGCTGTCCGCGACGGGCAGCGCAAGGCCCGAACGCTGAAGCAGCGCGCCAAGGTCGCGGATCTCGCCCATCGGGACGACGCGGGGGGACAGGCCGCCGGTGTGGGCGACCTCGACCTCGGACAAAATGGCGCGGAGCTCGGACAGGGTTTGCCCGCCAAACATCACCCCCATGAACAGCCCGTCATTGATCAACGCTCGGCGGGATTGGATGATCTGCCCCACCGGGTCGTTGGCCCAATGCAGCGAAAGTCCATGGATCACCAGATCATGCGCGCCCGGTTCCAGTGACAGGATGTCGTCATCCGGGACAATCACCGCGTCGGGGAAGCTTTCGGCCCACACATCCGGGAAACCAGTGACAATCGCAGGCTTGGTAAACGTTCTGTTAACCTCTGTCAGGCGATCCTTTACCTCATCCGCGGCCAATTCCTGCAGGAACATGCCATCCGCCGTCGCGCGGCGGCGGTTCTGCGCCAGTTGGGCGCGGTTGGTCAGCTTGGGCGGTGTGTCGTCAGGCAGTCTCATGACGGCGGACCATAGTTGGAAAGGGCGAAAATGCAATCAGCGCTGCATCTGATCTATCCGCCGCAATGCGTCAGTTGCGATGCGCCGACGGATACCGACTTTGCGCTGTGCCCGGACTGCTGGCGGGATACGCCTTTTATCAGCGGGCTGTCTTGCGATCTGTGTGGCGAGCCGTTGCCCGGTGAAGATGATGGCAGCATCGTGCATTGCGACGCCTGCATGACGCGGCAGCGTCCGTGGACGCGGGGCCGATCCGCCCTGCTCTATCGCGGCAATGCCCGCCGGATGATCCTGGCCTTGAAACACGGAGACCGGCCCGAGCTTGCCCGCAGTTTCGCCCCGTGGCTGGCCCGCGCGGCGGCGGATATTCTGCACGATGACCTGCTGATCGTGCCCATACCCATCCATTGGACCCGGCGGTTGAAGCGGCGCTATAACCAATCGGCCGAGCTGTCGCGAACCTTGGCGCGCGAAACCGGGTTGGAGCATGCACCACAATCCCTGATCCGCCCGCGTCGCACCGCCATGCATGACGGGATGAGCGCAGAGGATCGGTTCGAGAATATGGACAACGCGATTGCGCCACACCCCAAGCACGGCGCAGCTTTGCAGGGACGAGATGTCCTTTTGTTGGACGACGTCATGACCTCGGGCGCGACATTTCATGCGGCGGCGCATGCGGCAATTCGTGCCGGTGCCGCATCTGTGAAGGTGCTATCCCTTGCGCGCGTTGCGCGTGATGCCTAACTGGCTGTAAACCTATCAACAGAACCCCCGTACGGAGCCTCTGATGCAGCCTGTCACCATCTATTCCTCGCCGCTTTGCGGGTTTTGCCACGCCGCCAAGCGCCTTTTGAACAGCAAGAACGTTGAATTTGAAGAAATCAACGTGCTGATGAAGCCTGAGCGCAAACAGGAAATGATGTCGCGCGCCAATGGCCGCCATACTGTGCCGCAGATCTTTGTCGGCGATATCCATGTGGGCGGGTGCGATGATCTGTATGACCTTGAACGCAGCGGGAAGCTTGATCCGCTGCTGGCGGGCTGACCCGTGCGCGTCGCGCTGATCCAGTTTACGGCCGGGGATGATCCGGCCGCGAACCTTGGACCACTGCGCGACATGGTGCGAAAAGCGGCGCAAGACGGGGCCGAGTTCGTTTTGACGCCCGAAGTGTCGAACATCATCTCGACCAGTCGCCGCCACCAACAAGACGTTCTGCACCACGAACAGGATGACCCCACCCTCGCCGCCTTGCGATACGAGGCGCACGCGCTGGGCATCTGGCTGTTGATCGGATCGCTTGCGCTGAAAACCGACGATCCGGACGGGCGCTTTGCCAATCGGTCTTTCATGATCTCTCCGCTTGGGGACATCGTTGCGCGCTATGACAAGATCCACATGTTCGATGTGCAGATCGACGAGACGGAAAGCTATCGTGAAAGCGCGGGCTATCGTCCCGGCGATCGCGCCGTTGTGGCCCAGACCGAGTTTTGCCCGATTGGCATGACCGTCTGCTACGACATGCGCTTTCCGCATTTGTATCGCGCCTTGGCCAAGGCAGGTGCACAGATCATCACCGTGCCTGCCGCGTTTTCACCGGTCACAGGGGCGGCCCATTGGGAAAGCCTGCTGCGTGCCCGCGCGATTGAAAACGGCGTCTTCATTCTGGCGCCCGCCATGTGCGGACAACACGGGTCGAAGCGGTCCACATACGGACATTCGCTGGTCGTCTCGCCCTGGGGCGAGGTTTTGGCCGACGCTGGTGTCGCACCGGGCATCACAATGGTTGATCTTGACCTTGCAGACGTGGGAAGGTCGCGCCAACGCGTCCCATCCCTGACGCATGATCGAGAATTCAAAGGCCCCTGATGTCCGAAAGCTCTGCCGAAACCCTGTCTGTCGCTTTGTTCAGCGAAATGTTCATGGCCGACCAGCTGGCGCGCAACCGTCTGTCGAAAGCGCTGCCCAAGGGTATGGAGCTAAGCCATTTTTCCGTGCTGAATCACTTGGCCCGTGTTGGGGAAGAGAAAAGCCCCGCACAGCTGGCCAAGTCGTTCCATGTCACGCGCGGCGCGATGACCAACACGCTGAACAAGCTGGAATGGGCGGGGCATGTGCATATCCGGCCCGACTGGGACGATGCGCGACGCAAATTCGTCACGATTTCGCCTGCCGGTAAGGCCGCGCGGGATGCGGCGCTGGCAGCGATCACGCCCATCATCTCGAACATGGTGCGCCAGATCGGGGCCGAGAACGTGCGCAACGTGCTGCCGGTTCTTCGTGAGATGCGTAAGATCCTTAGCGATGTTGAATGAACGCGCTTGAGTTCACCACGGACCTGTTGGTGCAAACGGGCCAGTACAGGCTGGACACCCACCCCAATCGCTTCGTGCAGATCACGCCGGACGAGCCGAATTTCTGGTTTGGCAATCGGGTGATTTTCCGCACCGTGCTGGACGGCGCCAAGGCGCATCTCGATCACTTTCACGCCGACCTTCCCGAGGCACGTCATATCTGCATCAGCTGGGACATTCCGGGGCTGGACCGCGCGCAGATCGCGGCGATGTTTGATGGGACCGGCTTGATGGTCGAAGAGGCGGATGTTCTGACCCTGACCGGCCCGCTTCGACGCAGCGCGGCGCCTGCGGGCGTCACCATTCGCCCGTTTCAAGCGCCAAGCGATTGGCACCAGTCCGAGGCGATTGCCAAGGTGCATCACATCGAAGATGGGCTACCTGAGGCTGGATTAGACACGTATTTGGCCGGGCACAGCGCCACGCGGCGGGCGTTGATTGCGCGAGGACTGGGGCAATGGTTTGGGGCGTTCAAGGGCGATACGTTGGTCGGCGATATGGGGGTATTCCACGACCAAAACCTGATCCGGTATCAGTCGGTCCAGACCCACAAGGACCACCGGCGGCAAGGCATTTGCGCGGCGCTATTATGTGCCTGTCTGGATTGGGCCACATCTCGTGCGCCAGAGGCGCTTCCGGTGATCGTCGCAAATGCCGACAGTGATGCTGGGCGGCTCTATCGTCGCGCCGGATTTGCTTTGGCGGAAACGACGATTTCTGCCTATCGGCCCACGGAATAGAGTCTATTTCGGCTTAACCGAGGTCATCGCGTAGTTCACCGAAAGATCTCGTGCCGACAGCGACCAGCTCCACGCGATCGGATTGAAGACCATGCCCATGCGATCCACCACATTCAGACCTGCGGCAGCGATCAGGTCGGCCAGCTCGTCCGGCGTTATGAATTTCGACCATTCATGGGTGCCTTTGGGCAACCAGCGCATCACATGCTCGGCACCGATGATGGCAACCATATAGCTTTTCGGATTGCGGTTGATCGTGGACGCGACCATCAACCCGCCGGGCTTCAACAGTTGTTGGCACGCGGTCAGATAGGCCAGCGGGTCGGCCACGTGCTCGACCACTTCCATGTTCAGAACCACGTCGAACTGCTCGCCCGCGTCCGCAAGGCTTTCGGCAGTGCAATTGCGGTAGTCGATGTCCAGACCCATCTGCTCGGCATGGAGCTGTGCGACCGGAATGTTACGCGGCGCCGCATCCGCACCAATCACTGTGGCACCCAGACGTGCCATCGGTTCTGACAGCAACCCACCACCACAGCCGATATCCAGCAGGCGCAGCCCTTTGAACGGCTCGACATCGTTCAGATCGCGGCCAAATTCAGCAGCGATCTGGTTTGTGATATAATCCAGACGCACCGGGTTCATCATGTGAAGCGGTTTGAACTTGCCCGTGGGGTCCCACCATTCGGCGGCCATCGCCTCGAATTTGGCGACTTCGGCGGGATCGACGGTGGTCTGGTTATCGGCAGTCATCGGATACCTTCTTTCTGATGGCGGGCGCGTCGTGGGCATTATATAGAGGTCTCATGGATAAGGCCGCAGGAAAAAACAGCGCAGCCGCAAGGTTGTATCCTCCGATCGACCCGTTTGATCGGCATATGGTGGATGTGGGCGACGGCCACAAGATCTATGTGGAACAATCGGGCAATCCAGACGGCATTCCGGTTGTGGTTCTGCATGGCGGTCCGGGGGGTGGATCCTCGCCCGCGATGCGCCGGTTTTTCAATCCACGGCTCTATCACATCATCCTGTTCGACCAGCGCGGCTGTGGCCGGTCGCGCCCGCATGCGAGCATCGACCATAACACGACGTGGCATCTTGTGCGCGACATTGAACAGATCCGCACCCTGTTGGGGATTGATCGCTGGATCGTGTTTGGCGGAAGCTGGGGCGCGACGCTGGCTTTGATTTATGCACAGGCGCACCCGTCTCGCGTGGCGCATTTGGTTCTGCGCGGCGTGTTCCTTGCCACGAAGTCCGAGCTTGACTGGTTCTATGGCGGTGGCGCTGGGCGCTTCTGGCCCGAGCTGTGGGACCGTTTCGAGACCCTGATCCCCGAGGCCGAGCGCCACGACATGATCACCGCCTATCACCGGCGTCTGTTTTCTGGCAATTATGCCGAGGAAGCCCGCTTCGCCCGCGCTTGGACGGGGTGGGAAAACGCACTCGCCTCGATCCACAATATGGGCGTGACGATTGACAGCCCGGCGGAATATGCCCGCGCCTTTGCCCGGCTGGAAAACCATTACTTCCGGCACGGGGCGTTTCTGGATGAAGACGGCAAGATCCTGCGTGACATGGAACGGATCGCGCATATCCCCGGCACGATTGTGCAGGGCCGCCACGACATGATCTGCCCGCCGAAAATGTCGTGGGAACTGCACCGCCGCTGGCCCGCGTCCGATCTGCGGATGATCCATCTGGCCGGCCACGCCCTGTCAGAACGCGGCATCGCGGACGAGCTGGTGACCACGATGGAGAAGCTGGCAATCAAGCGCGAGGCGTTGGGGGTTTAGCCCCAACTTATTTTGCGTTGCTTTTCAACGTCTCGGCCCATTCCTGTTCGGTCGGGAATTTTGCGACATGTTGCTCGATCAACTGTGGAACAAGGTCATCCGATTTTATCAGTCTGGCCAGATTGATCGCGGTTCGCCCAGCAGCTTTCGAGATACCCGCATCCATGCCCATGACCTTTTGGAAGACGTCCAAAGCGTCCTGCTGGCGCCCGGCCGAGCGCAGAGACCGCGCGTAGAGCCACATGATTTCAGCGTTGTCGTCAAAGTCTGGCTGTTTGGCTTCGATCATGTCGATGACCTTCTCGTATTCGCGATTGTCAAAACGCGCTGTGGCGTGGCCCCTGAGATACAAAAGCTCTTGCTCGGGGGAAGGTCCGAAATAGGCCAGAAGCACATCCGCCATGATACGGTCGACGGTTTCCTGCCGGACATGGCGGAAATCCCGATTGCCCCAGGCGAACTTGCGATCAGTCAGCGTGACATATTCGTAGCTGGGGAAGTAGGTCGCCTCGTGATTGGCGACAAACGCCTCGACTGCGGCGCGTTGAACGGATTTGGAATAGCAATTGGCGACCAGCACGTCATCCGACCGGAATGTCGACGCAAGACCGACCGGGGAAACAGTGAACAGCATTTTGGGCGCAGGGGTGCTGCGCGACGAAAGCAAGCTGTGGATTTCTTCCAGCGCTGCGTAGACATCGTTGTAGTCGAGCAGGTGGAATTCGAACCGTCCGGGGTATTGAAGCGTCAGCGGCTTTGGTGGTGCTGTGTTCAGGTAGACCTCGTTTTCGGTGTCATACCAGCATTCGACCAATCCCAGCGTGATGATAACCAGGTCGGCCTCGCTGGCGCGGGCAAAGCTGGCGTTGAAGCCAGACCTGAACGCCAACATTTCGTCAAGCGGCCCCGAAAGCTGCGCAGAGGCCGACACCTGAAGATCATAGTAAAGCCCGGTCTTTTTGTCTTCGACCAGAAGCTTTTCAAAGTCCGGCTTTTCGTCCCCAAGTGCCCACCGGAGTTCGTTCAGAATCGAGTGGACGGTGTATTTGTTGAACAGCTGCGACACCTGCGTGACAGCCTTGGGTGTCGGGATATTGGTAGGGCTGGAAATGACGTTCGCACCGATGAACTTCAGCGATTTTTCGACATTTCGGGCAAAGCACGAGCCGGATGCAAAGATTGCTGCATCCTTATCCAGCGACGAGTCCCCCGCGAAATGCGGTTGCGCATAGGGTGACAGACGTTCGGCGCCGCGTGCCTCGGACGGATAGACCCTGTTTTTGTTGGCTAACAGTCTCTTGAAAACAGTGTCTGCCGACATCTTCTCAATTGGCATTCCGAACTCCTAATTAACTGGATGCGCTGCGCCTGAATACTGGCGTTGGCTTGGCTGGATACTTTCACAGGTCAATCGGGTTGAAAAGGCACCTGATAAACCCCGCCCTGCGCCCCACAGGTAGCTGGGTATTTGAAAGCACCCGATCATCAGGTTCGAGATCATCGAAGACTGGCGCCCCACCGGCAAAATCACGGCGCTTTTCCTGATCGCAAAGAAGCCAAGCGCGTAAGGCTTGCAGACTCAGGCGCTTTCCCCTATATGCCTTTTCAACAGCGGTGCTTTGGCCTCCACCCCCAAAGCTCCACCGGAAAATCCGACGGGCCCGCTGGCCCGTTTTTTTGTTTTGGAGATACGTGTGAGCAACCTTGTTGCGAAATCCGCGATTGACCGTCGTCTGGCTGAAATTGTCAGCCCCGTGATCGAAGACATGGGGTTCGAATTGGTGCGTCTGCGTCTGATGGGCGGCAATACGCCCACGCTGCAGATCATGGCCGAACGTCCCGAAGGCGGGATCGAAGTGGATGATTGCGCCCAGATTTCGACCGCGATCAGCGCGATCTTGGATGTCGAAGACCCGATTGAAGACAACTATACGCTTGAAGTTGGCTCGCCCGGCATCGACCGCCCCATGACCCGTCTGAAAGATTTCGACGCGTGGTCGGGCTATGTTGCCAAAATCGAAACGTCCGAGATGATCGACGGGCGCAAGCGCTTCAAGGGCACCCTTGCAGGCGTTGAAGGAAACGAGGTTCTGATCGAGATTGAGAACCACGGCGAAGAGGTCACCATTGGCCTCGACTTTGACTGGCTGGCCGATGCCAAGCTGGTTCTGACCGACGAACTGATCCGCGAGGCGCTGCGTCAGCGCAAGGATGCGGGCCAGATCGACGAAGCCCAATTTGATGAAATTCAAGAAATCACCGGTTCCGAGGAGGACTGAGAATGGCAATTACCTCTGCTAACCAGCTTGAGCTTCTGCAAACCGCCGAGGCCGTCGCCCGCGAAAAGATGATCGACCCCGCGCTGGTCATCGAAGCGATGGAAGAAAGCCTGGCCCGTGCAGCCAAGTCGCGCTACGGCGCGGAAATGGACATTCGCGTGTCCATCGACCGCAAGACCGGCCGCGCCACCTTCACCCGCGTGCGCACCGTTGTCGCCGATGACGAGCTGGAGAACTATCAGGCCGAGTTCACCGTCGAGCAGGCCAAGCAGTACATGGAAAACCCCGAAGTGGGCGACGTGTACAGCGAGGAAGTGCCGCCGGTCGAAATGGGCCGTATCGCCGCCCAGTCCGCCAAGCAGGTGATCCTGCAGAAGGTGCGTGAAGCTGAACGTGATCGTCAGTACGAAGAGTTCAAAGATCGTGCCGGCACCATCATCAACGGTCAGGTTAAGCGCGAAGAATACGGCAACGTCATCGTGGACGTGGGTGCTGGCGAAGCTATCCTGCGCCGCAACGAAAAGATCGGCCGCGAAAGCTATCGCCCGAACGACCGTATCCGCTGCTACATCAAAGATGTGCGCCGCGAAGCCCGTGGCCCGCAGATCTTCCTGTCGCGTACCGCTCCGGAATTCATGGCCGAGCTGTTCAAGATGGAAGTTCCGGAAATCTATGACGGCATCATCGAGATCAAAGCTGTGGCCCGTGACCCCGGTTCGCGCGCGAAGATTGCCGTGATCTCGTATGACGGTTCGATCGACCCGGTTGGTGCCTGTGTTGGTATGCGTGGTTCGCGCGTGCAGGCCGTTGTGAACGAGCTTCAGGGCGAGAAGATCGACATCATTCCGTGGAACGAAGATCAGCCGACCTTCCTTGTAAACGCCCTTCAGCCTGCTGAAGTGTCGAAGGTTGTTCTGGACGAAGAAGCCGGCAAGATCGAAGTGGTTGTCCCCGACGAACAGCTGTCGCTGGCCATTGGCCGCCGCGGTCAGAACGTGCGTCTGGCGTCGCAATTGACCAACCTGGACATCGACATCCTGACCGAGGCCGAAGAAAGCGAACGTCGCCAGAAAGAATTCGCTGTGCGCACCGCTTTGTTCATGGAGACCCTTGATCTGGACGAGTTCTTTGCCCAGCTATTGGTCTCGGAAGGCTTCACCAACCTGGAAGAAGTCGCCTATGTCGAACTGGACGAACTGCTGGTCATCGACGGTGTTGACGAAGGCACCGCGCAAGAACTGCAGACCCGCGCCCGCGAATATCTGGAAGCTCAGGCCGCCAAAGCGCTGGAAAATGCCCGTGCGATGGGTGTCGAAGACAGCCTGATCGCGTTCGAAGGACTGACCGCTCAGATGGTCGAAGCTTTGGCCGAAGACGGCGTGAAATCGCTGGAAGACTTCGCAACCTGTGCTGACTGGGAACTGGCTGGCGGCTGGACCACCGTGGATGGCGAGCGCATCAAGGATGACGGTTCGCTTGAGAAATTCGGCATCACGCTGGAAGAAGCTCAGGACATGGTCATGACTGCCCGCATCATTCTGGGTTGGGTCGATCCTGCTGAACTGGAAGCCGAAGCTGCTGAAGGTGAAGAAGAAGCTGAAGCCGCTGAAGAAGGAGCCGAGGCCTGATCCTCGGGCCTCAGAGGGCAACGCATGACGCGTGGTGGACATAAAAAGCGGCCGGAAGAGCCCGAACGGCGCTGCATCGCAACCGGTGAAACCCAGCCAAAGGCCGGGTTGATCCGTTTTGTGGTGGGGCCGGATGACATGGTGGTGCCTGACCTGTTGGGCAAGCTGCCGGGTCGTGGGATCTATGTCGCTGCCAACCGTGCGGCGATTGCCACGGCGATTAAGAAAGGCCTGTTTTCGCGTGCTGCGCGCAAGCAGGTCACCGTGCCAGACGGGTTGCTCGATCTGCTCGAGCGTAGCTACGCGGATCGGGTGACGCATCTGATCGCGATGGCGCGCAAAGCGGGTCAAGCGGTCGCTGGGTATGAGAAAGTTAAAGACTGGCTGATGAAAGATCAGGCCTATGTCCTGATCCAAGCCTCGGACGGGTCCGAGCGCGGAAAGTCAAAACTCAGACCGCCCCGAGAGGAGGGACGGTTTATCGAATGTCTGACCGGCGACGAGCTGGGTTTGGCGTTTGGACGTGAAAATGTGATACATGGCGCGCTATCGTCTGGCGGTTTGGCCTCTCGTGTTGTAGAGGAAGCCCAGAAACTGACAGCGATGCGTGTTGTGCAAGACAACGACGGCGGGAAGGCTCGCCGGAAAGGTACGAAGACCAGATGAGCGATAATGACGGCAAAAAGACCCTTGGCCTGCGCGGAAGCCGCCCCGGCCAGGTGAAGCAAAGCTTCAGCCACGGGCGCACCAAGAACGTCGTGGTCGAAACGAAACGCAAGCGCGTTGTCGTGCCCAAGCCGGGTGCGGCAGCTGGTGGTTCGGGCAAGACGCCCGCAGGTGGGGATCCGCGCAAGCGTCCCGCTGGCATTTCGGATGCCGAAATGGAACGCCGCATGAAGGCGCTTCAGGCAGCCAAGGCGCGTGAAGCCGAGGAAGCCGAAAAGCGTGCAGCCGAAGAAAAGGCCCGCGAGGAAGAGCGTAAGCGTCGTCGCGAAGAAGCCGAAGCCAAGGAACGCGCCGAGCGCGAGCGTGAAGAAGCGCTGAAAGCCAAGGCCGAAGAAGAAGCCCGCAAGAAACGCGAAGCTGAAGAAGCCAAGACCCGTGCAAAAGCGGCTCCTGCTCCGGCAGCGGATCCGGCAGCGGCTCAGGCGGCTGAACAGCGTGGCACCGGCAAACCGTCGTCGGCTCCGCGAAAGAAAGACGATCGTGGCGGTGCCAATGACCGCCAGAACCGTGGCAAGGGCCGCGACGATGGTCGCCGTTCGGGCAAGCTGACCGTGAACCAGGCGATGCGTGGTGGCGATGGCCGTCAGCGCTCGGTTGCCTCGATGCGCCGTAAGCAGGAACGTGCACGACAGAAAGCTATGGGTGAGAATGTCGAGCGGGAAAAGGTTATCCGCGACGTTCAGGTCCCCGAGGCCATCGTCGTGTCGGAACTGGCCAACCGTATGGCCGAACGTGTTGCTGACGTCGTAAAATCGCTCATGAAAATGGGCATGATGGTGACGCAGAACCAAGCCATCGATGCCGATACCGCAGAACTGATCATCGAAGAGTTCG
Source organism: Aliiroseovarius marinus (assembly GCF_004360145.1). Taxonomy (GTDB): domain Bacteria; phylum Pseudomonadota; class Alphaproteobacteria; order Rhodobacterales; family Rhodobacteraceae; genus Aliiroseovarius; species Aliiroseovarius marinus. The sequence continues at coordinate 552,058 of NZ_ML178712.1, forward strand.
GCCACAACATCGTTCGCGTTTCCGACGCCGACGTTGAGGACGTGATCGACACCGTCGAGGACAAAGAGGAAGACCTGGAAGATCGCGCCCCGATCATCACGATCATGGGCCACGTTGACCACGGTAAAACCTCGCTTCTGGACGCGATCCGCGATGCGAAGGTAACCGCCGGCGAAGCTGGCGGCATCACGCAGCACATCGGCGCCTATCAGGTGAAAACCGACAGTGGCGCAACGCTGAGCTTCCTGGATACGCCCGGCCACGCCGCGTTTACCTCGATGCGTGCACGTGGTGCGCAGGTGACGGATATCGTTGTTCTGGTTGTGGCTGCTGACGACAGCGTCATGCCGCAGACCATCGAAGCCATCAACCACGCGAAAGCGGCGGGTGTTCCGATGATCGTTGCGATCAACAAATGCGACAAGCCGACTGCGAACCCCGATCAGGTCCGCGCCGAGCTGCTTCAGCATGAAGTGATCGTCGAAAAGATGTCGGGTGACGTGCAGGATGTTGAAGTGTCCGCCATCACCGGTGCTGGTCTGGATGAACTGCTGGAAGCCATCGCGCTTCAGTCGGAAATTCTGGAACTGAAAGCCAACCCGAGCCGTGCGGCCTCGGGCGCTGTGATCGAAGCCCAGCTTGATGTGGGCCGTGGTCCGGTTGCCACCGTTCTGGTTCAGAACGGCACGCTGAAACAGGGCGATATCTTCGTCGTGGGCGAGCAGTGGGGTAAGGTTCGTGCGCTGGTCAACGACCACGGCGACCGCGTGAAAGAAGCTGGCCCCTCGGTTCCGGTCGAGGTTCTGGGTCTGAATGGCACGCCCGAAGCGGGTGACGTTCTGAACGTAGTGGATACCGAAGCGCAAGCCCGCGAGATCGCTGAATATCGCGAGCAAGCCGCCAAGGACAAACGTGCCGCTGCCGGTGCTGCGACCACGCTGGAACAGATGATGGCGAAGGCGAAGGCCGACAAGGATGTGGCCGAGCTGCCCATCCTGGTCAAAGCCGACGTGCAGGGTTCTGCCGAAGCTATCGTTCAGGCGATGGAAAAGATCGGCAACGAAGAGGTTCGCGTGCGCGTGCTGCACTATGGTGTGGGCGCGATCACCGAAACCGATGTGGGTCTGGCGGAAGCCTCGGGCGCACCGGTTATCGGCTTCAACGTCCGTGCAAACGCCTCGGCCCGCAACTCGGCCAACCAAAAGGGCGTCGAGATCCGCTACTACTCGGTCATCTATGATCTTGTGGATGACGTGAAAGCGGCGGCCTCGGGTCTGCTGTCGGCAGAGGTACGCGAGAACTTCATCGGCTACGCCGAGATCCGCGAAGTCTTCAAAGTGTCGGGCGTTGGCAAGGTTGCCGGTTGTCTGGTCACCGAAGGCGTTGCCCGCCGTTCGGCAGGCGTCCGCCTGCTGCGCGACAACGTGGTGATCCACGAAGGCACGCTGAAGACCCTGAAGCGCTTCAAAGACGAAGTGAAAGAGGTTCTGTCCGGTCAGGAATGCGGTATGGCGTTCGAAAACTACGACGACATCCGTCCGAATGACGTGATCGAGATCTTCGAACGAGAAGAGGTCGAGCGTACGCTGGACTAATCGCAACGCCGATTGATGAATAAGAAAAGGGGACGGTTTTCCGTCCCCTTTTTGTATGTCTTGCAGCAGGTTAGCCGTTTACAGGAGTTCGCGCAGCACCGGGATCAGCGGAATGTCAGCGGGCGGCATCGGGAAGTCGCGCAGCTGGTTCACCCGCGCCCATTTCAGGACCTGCCCCTCACGCGGGGTCGGCGTGCCGTTCCACTTGCGACAGGCGAAAAGCGGCATCAGCAGATGGAAGTCATCATAGCTGTGGCTGGCGAAGGACAAGGGGGCGAGGCAGGAATTCCACGTCTCGATCCCCAGTTCCTCGTGCAATTCACGGACCAAGGCGGCTTCGGGCGTTTCACCCTGTTCGACCTTGCCGCCCGGAAACTCCCACAGGCCCGCCATGGACTTCCCCTCGGGCCGTTGGGCCAGCAGGATCCGCCCGTCCGGATCGATCAGGGCGACAGCAGAAACAAGGATGGTTTTCACGAGCGATAATCCGCGTTGATTTGGATATAGGCGTGGGTCAGATCGCAGGTCCAGACGGTGGCTGTGCCCTCGCCCACACCCAGATCGACGTCGATCAGCAGGTCGTCCTGCTTCATGTATTCTGCGCCGTCTTCTTCGCGATAGGCGGGCGACACCCAGCCTTTTTCCGCGACCAGAATGTCTCCGAACCGGATCGACAGAAGATCGCGGTCGGCATAGGCGCCGGACTTGCCGATCGCCGCCACGACGCGGCCCCAGTTGGGATCTTCACCCGCGACTGCGGTTTTCACCAAGGGCGAGTTGGCGATGGCAAGGGCATGCACTTTGGCGTCTGCGTTCGATTTCGCACCGGTCACACGGACCTCGACAAATTTCGTGGCGCCTTCGCCGTCACGCACGACCTGATGCGCCAGATCCAGCATCACGCCGTTCAGGGCGGCGCGGAAGGCGGCGTTGTCTTGGTTGACCTCGACGCCCGACGCCCCCGTCGCCGCCAGAAGCAGCGTGTCTGAGGTCGAGGTGTCGCTGTCCACGGTGATCGCGTTGAAGCTGTCCTCGTTCAGGTCCGACAGCATCGCTTGCAGGTCGCCCTGAGCAATCTTGGCGTCGGTGAAGATGAACACCAGCATCGTCGCCATATCCGGCGCAATCATGCCCGAGCCTTTGGCGATCCCTGCAATATGCACGATCCGGTCACCGATCTTCACCTCAGCCTTGGCGCCTTTGGGGAAGGTGTCTGTGGTGCGGATCGCTTGGGCGGCGTCTTGCATCGCATCGGGGGTCAGAAGCCCCTTCAGCTCGTCGATTTTGGCAGTGATGCGGTCATGGGGCAGCGGTTCGCCAATCACGCCGGTCGAGGCGGTGAAAACGCGGTCTTGCGGCACGTCCAGCGCGCTGGCCACAGCCCCGGTAATGGCCGCAACCGACCCGTCCCCAGTGGCACCGGTGAAGGCATTCGAGTTGCCCGCGTTGACCAGAAAAGCCGCGCCTTGGTCCGAGGCCCCGCCCAGTTTCGCCTGACAGTCCAAGACCGGCGCAGACCGCGTTGCAGACTTGGTGAATACACCTGCAATCGCGGTGCCCGGCTGAAGCTCGGCCAGCATCACATCCAGCCGATCTTTGTATTTCACACCCGCCTTCACAGCCGAGAACTTGGCCCCGGCAATCACCGGCAGGTCAGGGAAACTTGCGGGCGCAAGCGGCGAAACCTCATGCGTGTGGTCCCGCGCCGCGGCCAGCTTGGCCTTCAGCTTGGATACCTTCTTTTTCAGCTTTTTGATTTTCGCCGTCTTGCCCATCTTTGTCCCCTAAAGATCAGTTGTCCAACAGTGTCATATCACGCGAGACGGCGGGGTCGATCCCTTCCAGCGCTGTGCGTTCAATTGTTGCACCATCCAGCAGTGCCTGAAGGGCCACATCGACGGCATCCGCCTCGATCTGGGCGGCCAGTTCGGCGCGAACTTCGTCTAGTTCCGGCGCACCAACCATGCGGGTGTCGTTCAGTTTGACCACGTGCCAGCCGAACTGGGTTTGGACGGGGGCGGACACCGCGCCGACCTCAAGCACAAAGACCGCGTCTTCGAACGGCTTCACCATCATGCCGGGACCAAACCAGCCCAGATCCCCGCCGCCGGGACCCGACGGACCGGTCGAGAACTCTTTCGCCAGTTCGGCAAAGTCGGCACCGCCGTCTAGCTTGGTGATCAGATCTTTCGCTTCATCTTCGGTGGCCACCAGAATATGCGCGGCGCTGAACTCTTTGGTGGGCTCGGCATCGGCATATTGCGCGTCATAGGCGGCCTGCAGAGCGTCTTCGGTCACGGCCTCGGCGACAATGGCGTCAACCTGCTGGGCGGCGGCCATTTCACGGCGGGTGTTTTCCAGAATGATCTCGTTCCGACGGCTGATTTCGTCTGCGGCCTGACCCAGTACGGTCTGCTGGATCAGCTGCTCGACCAGACCGGGGAACAGCACGTCATCGGGCAACTGTTGGTATTGCTGCGCCAGACCCTGACGGGCGGCGATGACGTGTGCCACGGTGATATTTTCACCGTTTACAGTCGCCAGAACGGTGTCGGCCTGAACCTCGACCTTGGGCATGGCATCTTCGGTTGCGGTTTCTTGCGCAAAGGCAGGCGCACCCAAAGTCAGCGAAAGGGCGAAGCCAAAGGCGGCCGCGTGGCGATAAATCATGAAAATATCCTTCAAAACAGGCCGGAATCCCCGGCAACATTGACAGTTTTCCACCCGACGCTTACATCGCTAAGGGCTTAAGAGCGTGGGTTCTTGAGCACTTAGATAGGTGGCTGGATCGGGACGGGCAAGTTTCCTCTGGTCAAACCAGCGTTAAACCGCATTGAGGCAAAAAAACATGCTTGGAAAAATCGCGCGTAAAGTCTTTGGCACACCGAATGATCGCAAGATCAAAGCCACGCGACCCATTGTCGAAAAGATCAACGCGCTTGAGGACGAATTCGCCGCCCTGACGGATGACGGCATCGTCGCCAAGACCGAAGAATTGAAGCAACGTGTGGCGGATGGCGAAAAGCTGGACGCGATCCTGCCCGAGGCCTTTGCCAACTGTCGCGAAGCCGCCAAACGTGCGCTGGGTCTGCGGGCCTTTGATACGCAGTTGATGGGCGGGATCTTCCTGCACCAAGGCAACATCGCCGAGATGAAGACCGGTGAAGGCAAAACCCTTGTGGCGACCTTCCCGGCCTATCTGAACGCGCTGTCCGGCAAGGGTGTGCACATCGTCACCGTGAACGACTATCTGGCCAAGCGTGACGCCGAATGGATGGGCAAGGTTTACGCCGCGCTGGGCATGACCACCGGAGTTGTCTACCCGCATCAGGCCGATGACGAAAAGCGTCAGGCCTATGCCTGCGACGTCACCTATGCCACCAACAACGAGCTGGGCTTTGACTATCTTCGCGACAACATGAAGTCTGAGCTGAAGGATATGTCCCAGCGCGGCCATAATTTCGCGATTGTGGACGAGGTTGACTCGATCCTGATCGACGAAGCGCGGACGCCGCTGATCATCTCGGGCCCGTCCGAAGACCGCTCGGAACTGTATGTCACCGTGGACGCGCTGATCCCCGAGCTGACGGAAGAGCACTATACCATCGACGAGAAAGCCCGTGGCGCCACCTTCACCGAGGAAGGCAACGAGTTCCTCGAGGAACTTCTGCACGCCCGTGGTCTGCTGCCCGAGGGTCAGTCGCTGTATGATCCAGAAAGCACCACCATCGTGCACCATGTGAACCAGGGCCTGCGCGCCCACAAGCTGTTCACCCGTGACAAGGACTATATCGTTCGTGATGGTGAAGTGGTGCTGATCGACGAGTTTACGGGCCGTATGATGGCCGGTCGTCGTCTGTCGGAAGGTCTGCACCAAGCGATTGAAGCCAAGGAAGGCTGCAAGACCCAGCCGGAAAACGTCACGCTGGCCTCGGTCACGTTCCAGAACTATTTCCGCCTCTATGGCACGCTGGGCGGTATGACAGGGACGGCTCTGACCGAAGCCGAGGAATTTGCGGAAATCTATGGCCTTGGTGTGGTCGAAGTGCCGACCAACCGCCCGATTGCCCGTATCGATGAACATGACGCCGTCTATCGCACCGAGCGCGAGAAATTCGACGCTATCGTCAAGGAAATCCGCGAGGCAAACGAGAAAGGCCAGCCAGTTCTGGTCGGTACGACCTCGATCGAGAAATCGGAACAGCTGTCGCAGTTGCTGACCGATGCCAAAATTAAGCACGACGTTCTGAACGCCCGCCAGCACGAGCGCGAGGCGCAGATCGTGGCTGACGCCGGCAAGCTGGGCGCGGTCACCATCGCCACCAACATGGCCGGTCGCGGCACCGATATTAAGCTGGGCGGCAATGTCGAGTTTAAGATCATGGAAGCGATCGAGGCGAACCCCGATGGCGATCACGAAGCCCTGCGCGCGCAGATCGAAGAAGCCCATGAGGCGGATGAACAAGCGGTGAAAGATGCAGGCGGCCTGTTCGTTCTGGCCACCGAACGTCACGAAAGCCGCCGGATCGACAACCAGCTGCGCGGCCGTTCGGGCCGTCAGGGTGACCCGGGCCGCTCGGCTTTCTTCCTGTCGTTGGACGATGATCTGATGCGTATCTTCGGCTCCGAGCGTCTGGAAAAGGTTCTGTCGACCCTTGGCATGCAGGAAGGCGAAGCCATTGTGCACCCGTGGGTGAACAAGTCGCTGGAGCGCGCCCAAGCCAAGGTTGAAGGCCGCAACTTCGACATTCGTAAGCAGCTTCTGAAATTCGACGACGTGATGAACGATCAGCGTAAGGCGATCTTTGGTCAGCGTTTGGAGATCATGGAAGCCGAGGATCTGTCCGAGATCGCAGGCGACATGCGCCATCAGGTGATCGACGATCTGGTCGATCAGTACATGCCGCCGAAATCCTATGCCGATCAGTGGGACACCCAAGGTCTGCAGGCTGCGGTGATCGAACATCTGGGCTTTGAAGAGCCGGTTGTTGATTGGGCCGCCGAGGAAGGTGTGGATGACGATTCGATCCGCGAGCGTCTGTATGATGCCTCGGACGCATTCATGGCCAAGAAAGCCGCTGATTTCGGCCCCGAGACCATGCGCACGATCGAAAAGCAGCTGATCCTGCAGACAATCGATTCGAAATGGCGTGAGCACCTGCTGACGCTGGACCACCTGCGTTCGGTCGTTGGGTTCCGTGGCTATGCGCAGCGCGATCCGCTGAACGAATACAAAAACGAAGCCTTCCAGCTGTTTGAAAGCCTTCTGGACGGTCTGCGCTCGGACGTGACCAAGAAGCTGTCTCAGATCCGCCCGATGACGGAAGAAGAGCAGCAGGCGATGATGCAGCAGATGATCCAACAGCAGCAGGCGGCGGCGCAAGCAGCTGCGGCCGCTGCGCCAAATGAAAACGCAGCCGAGGGCTTTGACGAAAACGATCCCACCACCTGGGGTAACCCGTCGCGCAACGACCCCTGCCCCTGTGGATCGGGCAAAAAGTTCAAGCACTGCCACGGCAGGCTGGTCTGATACCGCCGCGCCGCCCAGCGGCGCGGCAACACCCTGATAACAACAATTTCTTGCAGGACCGCCGATAGCTGACCTATCGTTAAGCGGTATTTGACAGGATTTTGTTGATTTATGATTTATCGGCCAGAGATTGATGGCTTGCGTGCGGTTGCCGTTTTACCGGTCATTTTGTTCCATGCGGGCATTGGCCTGTTTGAAGGTGGCTTTGTCGGCGTCGACGTCTTTTTCGTCATCAGCGGCTACCTGATCACCTCGATCCTGATCGAAGACATCGTGCGCGGGCGTTTCAGCCTTCTGAGGTTCTATGAACGCCGCGCCCGGCGTATCCTGCCCGCGCTGTTCTTCGTGGTGGCCTGCACGATCCCCTTCGCAATCCTGTGGATGCTGCCCACGCAGCTGCGCGACTATGCCCAAAGCCTTATGGCGGTCAGTCTGTTTTCGTCGAACTTCCTGTTCTGGATGGAAAGCGGGTATTTCGAGGCCGGCGCCGACCTGAAACCGCTGCTTCATACATGGAGCTTGGCCATTGAAGAGCAGTTCTATGTGATCTTCCCCGTCTTGCTGTTCGCGCTGTGGAAACTTGGCAGGCGGGCGGTGATCTGGATCCTTGCCATGATCGCAGTGGTCAGCCTTGGCCTTGCGGAATGGGGCTGGCGCGACCATCCCGCCGCCAATTTCTTCCTCGCCCCCGGCCGCGTGTGGGAGCTGTTGGCCGGTTCCTTCTGCGCCTTCGCCCTGCACCGGCGCACCCTGCCCGGCAATGACGTTGCCGCCGCGTTGGGCCTTCTGGCGATTGGGGTGGCGGTCTTTCTGTTTGACGACACGACCCCGTTCCCCAGCCTCTATACATTGCTACCCGTCATCGGCGTGCTTCTGATCATCCTGTTCGGACAGCAAGGCACGCGGGTCGCCGCCCTTCTATCGATGAAACCCATCGTGGGGATCGGGCTGATCAGCTACAGCGCTTATCTGTGGCACCAACCCATGTTCGCCTTCGCCCGTATCCGAAGCCTAACCGAGCCCAGCCTTGCCCTGATGCTGGGGCTCGCCGTGCTGTCGCTGATTTTGGCTGCCTTCAGTTGGCGTTTCGTGGAACAGCCCTTCCGTGCGGGGCCGAAAACGCGGCTGAAAACGCAGTCCGGCGTCTTTGCGATCAGCATCGCCGGGCTTGTTTTGATCGCTGGGATCGGCGCGTGGGGGCATATAAATAAGGGGCTGCCTGATCGGTTCCCGGCCCATGCGCGCGCGGTTTTGACCATGAATACCGACCAGATCGCACGCACCTGCCATTTTGATGAAAGGCTGCCATGGGTTGTGCCCAAACCGGCCTGCTTTCACACTGTTCCGAACGCCACCGACACGGTGCTGTTGCTGGGGGACAGTCATGTCGCCGCGATCTCGAACCCGGTGGTCGCGGCCCTGAACGCAAGCGGACGCAACGTGTATGTCGGCTCGTATGGCGGCTGCATTCCGCTGCCTGAAATGGAGCGCGTGCACAAATCCACCGCGCATAAATGCGCCGAGTTCGTTGGCGCCATCCTGACCTATGCCGAAGAGATCGGCATCGACACGCTGGTTCTGGTCGCCCGGTTCCCCGCCTATCTGCACGGAACGCGTTTCAGCAATGGCGAGGGCGGGGTTGAGCACGGCATCCGCATGGATGTCCGCGATTTGACGGGCGCATCGCATGAGGGGCAACTTGATCTTCTGCGCTCCAAGCTGGAAGATTTGGCCGCGCGCTTCAATCTGGTGTTGGTCGAACCGATCCCCGAAGCCGGGTGGAGCGTGCCCGAGCTGATCGCGAAGCGCATGTATTTCGAGGGCAGCGATGATCAGTCGCTGTCGACGCCTTATGCGGCCTATGCCGCGCGGACGAATGCTCTGCTGTCCATGTTTTCAGCACTTGATGCCGGGTCAGAAAACATCACGATTGCGCCCGTGCATACGCGGTTCTGCAATTTCTTGACGTCAAGATGTACGAACGCCGATGGCAAAAATATCCTTTATCTGGATGACGATCACCTTAGCCCGGCGGGCGCGGCATTGATCGCGCCGGATATCGTGGACGCGGTTGCGTCTCTTCCCTCTCACTAGCGCGCGGCGCGTTGTCAGATCGGCCACGCCGGGTCTTGGAAAATCGAAGATCACAAACAGAGGCACTGGTGCTGGGCGCGGAAATATCTATGGTCCCCGTGTGACTCGAATTCTACCTGATATCCTTGTGCGCCTTCTGGGTGCAATCTGCGCGGTTACGCTGATCAGCAGTTTTGCGGCCCGCGCGCAGGACGTCACCCTGACCTCGCGCGATGGATCAATCGAGCTGACCGGCTATCTTCTGACCTTCGATGGCGAGTTCTATCGCGTCGATACCGAGTTCGGCATCCTGACCGTCGACAGCTCGGGCGTTAGCTGCGAGGGGCCGGGCTGTCCCAGCCTTGGGCCGTTTGTGGCCGAACTGACGATTTCGGGGGCCCACAACATGGGTGCCGTCCTGTTCCCCGCACTGGTCGAGGGCTTCGCCCTTCGCAACGGTTACGCCCTGAAACGTGAAGAGATACAGGGGGTAGGCACGCTTTATACGCTTCTGGAGGGCGGCAGCGGGCAAGAGGTTGCGCGCTTTACCATCAAGCTGACCACCAGCTCGGAAGGCTTTGCCGATCTGCTGAGCCAGCAGGCCGATATGGTTCTGTCGATGCGACAAGCGACGACCCGCGAACGGACGCTTGCGCGGGATGCGGGCCTTGGCGATCTGCGGATGGCGCGGCAAAGCCGGGTGGCGGCTCTGGATGCGTTGGTGCCCATCGTTGCGCCGGGTAATCCGGTGACGCGGATCTCGATCTCGCAACTGGCAGCGATCTATGCGGGCAAGATCACCAACTGGTCCCAGCTGGGGGGCGAGGACGCGCCAATCACGCCCTATATGATGGATGTGGAAGAAGGCTTCGGCCCCGTTTTCATGCAAGATGTCATCGCAGCGCAGGGCGTCACCCTGTCTGACCGCGTGGTGATCCATCCGACCAGCCGCACCCTTGCCGACGCGATTGCGCGTGATCCGTATGGCATTGCGATGACGACTTATACCCAGCGCGGCAGCGGTGAAGTGGTCGAGTTGTCAGGCCGTTGCGGCTTCTCGGTCCATGCCTCGCGCGCGTCGATCAAGTCCGAAGATTATCCTCTGACCATGCCGATGTTCCTGTATCTGCCGGAACGCCGACTGCCCCAGATCGGGCGCGAGTTCCTGTCCTATCTGCGGACTGACAGTGCGCAGTTCGTGACCCGCCGCGCGGGTTTTGTGGACCAGGCGCTGACCCGCCAACCGCTGCGTGCGCAGGGGGATCGGATGGCCAATGCGATCACCGCAGGCGGGGAAGAGGTCGCCTTGGACGAACTTCAGCGCATGATCACCACCCTGACCGGGTCCGAGCGTCTGTCGATCAGCTTCCGTTTTGAAGGCGGTTCCACCCTTTTGGATGCGCCCTCGCGGTCGAACGTGGCCTTGCTGGCCGAGGCTTTGGAGAGCGGGCATTTTGACGGTAAGCGCTTGTCTTTCATTGGATTTTCAGACGGGCAAGGCGCTGCAGAGCAGAACCGAAAATTGTCCGAACGCCGCGCGCGTGCCGTGCGGGATCAGGTCTTGGCGCAGCTTGAGGCCTTCGATCTGTCCCGTGTCGAGATGCAGATCGACGCCTTTGGCGAGGCGATGCCGATGGCCTGTGACGACAGTGCTTGGGGGCGGAGTGTGAACCGCCGGGTCGAGATCTGGGTAGATTGACGCCTAAAGGTATCCTTCAGACCGAAAGCTTAACTCGGTCGATTTTCCGATGATCAAGTGATCATGCAGTGCAATGCCAAGCGCCTTCGCGGCGTCATTCACCTGCGCTGTCATCTGGATATCGCTTTCCGATGGCGTCGGATCCCCGGACGGGTGGTTGTGCACCAAGATCAGCGCCGAGGCGTTCAATTCCAGCGCCCGTTTCACCACCTCGCGCGGGTAGACGGGCACATGATCTACAGTGCCTTTCGCCTGTTCTTCATCCGCGATCAGCACGTTTTTGCGGTCCAGAAACAGCACGCGGAATTGTTCGGTATCGCGGTGCGCCATGGTGGTGTGGCAATAATCCAGCACCGCGTCCCAGCTGGAAATCACATGCCGCTGCATCACCTTGGACCGCGCCATACGATGGGCCGCGGCTTCTATGATTTTCAGGTCAGTGATGACCGAGTCGCCAATGCCCGACACGGTGCGTAACCGGTCAGTCGGTGCCGTAACCACGCGGTTGAAGTCGCCGAACGTGTCCAGCAGTTCCCGCGCGATGGGTTTCACGTCGCGGCGGGGGATCGAGCGGAACAAGAGAAGCTCTAGCAACTCATAATCCGGCATGGCCTGCGCCCCGCCTTCGTTAAACCGCGCGCGCAACCGTTGGCGGTGGTCCTTGATATAGGACGGCAGCTTGCCAGCGGTCATCGCGATCGGCGTCGCAGGTGCCTCGTCCGTGTCGAACAGGCTTTGCGGCATCTCGGCGAAGTGGAAGTCACGCTGGTCGGTCATGTGGACAGCCTGTCCCAAGATTGGTGAATGGCAGGTTAACGTGCACGAGAAACAAAAACGCCCCGGCGTTTGTGCAACACCGGGGCGCTTGGATTTCTGACAGAGCGATCAGCCCTTCATGCTGTCCCAGAAGCTTCTGACCTTCGTGAAGAAGTTCGAGCTTTCCGGGTTGTTCTCTTCCGACAGTTTCTCGAACTCGCGCAGCAGCTCTTTTTGCTGCGAGGTCAGGTTGACCGGCGTTTCCACCGCAAGCTCGATATACATGTCGCCATTCGGCCCACCGCGCAGACCGGGCATGCCTTTGGAGCGCAGACGCATCTGCCGGCCTGATTGGCTGCCGGCCGGGATTTTCACGCGCGAGCGGCCACCGTCGATGGTCGGAACCTCGATATCGCCGCCAAGTGCGGCAGCGGTCATCGAGACCGGGACGCGGCAATGCAGATGCGTGCCTTCGCGGTCGAAAATGGCGTGATCGGACACTTCGATGAAGATGTACAGATCGCCCGAGGGCCCACCGCGCATGCCGGCTTCGCCTTCGCCAGCCAGACGAATGCGGGTGCCGGTTTCAACACCAGCAGGGATGTTCACCGACAGCGAGCGTTCCTTTTCCTTGCGCCCTGCCCCGTGGCAGGATTTGCAAGGGTTCTGGATCATCTGGCCGGTGCCCTGACAGGTCGGACAGGCGCGCTCGACCGTAAAGAAACCTTGCTGCGCACGGACCTTGCCCATGCCCTGACAGGTCGGACACATGGTGGGCTCCGCGCCGGATTCAGACCCGGTGCCGCTGCACTCATCACAGGCGACCGAGGTCGGCACGTTGATGGTCTTCTGGATGCCCGAGAACGCTTCTTCCAGCGTCACGCGCAGGTTATAGCGCAGGTCCGATCCGCGTTGCGCACGCGCACGGCCCCCGCCACGACCGCCCATGAAGTCGCCAAACAGGTCGTCGAACACGGCCGAGAACGCGCTGGCGAAATCACCTTGGCCATGATGGCCGCCGCCGGGACGTCCGCCCATACCGCCTTCGAAAGCAGCATGACCAAAGCGGTCATAGGCGGCTTTCTTTTCGGCATCCTTCAGAACGTCGTAGGCTTCGTTCACTTCTTTGAACTGAGACTCGGCGTCGGGATTGTCGGAATTCCGGTCTGGGTGAAGCTCTTTGGCTTTCTTGCGATAGGCTTTCTTCAGCTCGTCCGCCGAAGCACCTTTCGAAGCGCCAAGAACCTCATAGTAGTCACGTTTTGCCATGGGGTCGTCTCCACTTGGGAGGGAGGCAGGGCAGCGTGGCCGCCCCGCCATTCACCTAAGCGACTTAGCGTTTGCTGTCGTCAAGGTCTTCGAAATCGGCATCGACGATGTCATCGTCCACGGCCGAGGGGCCGTCTGCTTCTTCCGAAGGTTCGCCAGCAGCTTCTTCCTGCTGCGACTTGTAGATCGCTTCGCCCAGTTTCATGGCCGCTTCGGTCACGTTCTGAACGCCGCCTTTGATCTTGTCAGCCGACGCATCGTCTTTGGCCAGATCGTCCTTCAGAGCAGCGATTGCCAGCTCGATGGCTTCGATCGTGGTCGGGTCGACCTTGTCAGCATGCTCTTCCATCGACTTCTCGGTCGAGTGGATCAGGCTTTCGGCCTGGTTGCGGGCTTCGACAAGCTCTTTACGCTCTTTATCGGCCTCGGCGTTGGCTTCAGCGTCTTTCACCATTGCTTCGATGTCGTCATCCGACAGACCGCCCGAAGCTTGGATGGTGATTTTCTGCTCTTTGCCGGTGCCTTTGTCTTTGGCGCCCACTTCAACGATGCCGTTGGCGTCGATGTCGAAGGTCACCTCGATCTGAGGCATGCCGCGCGGTGCGGGCGGGATGTCTTCCAGGTTGAACTGGCCCAGGATCTTGTTGTCCGCAGCCATTTCACGTTCACCTTGGAACACGCGCAGGGTTACGGCGTTCTGGTTGTCTTCCGCGGTCGAGAAGATCTGCGACTTCTTGGTCGGGATCGTCGTGTTGCGGTCGATCAGGCGGGTGAACACGCCACCCAGCGTCTCGATGCCCAGCGACAGCGGGGTCACGTCCAGAAGAACAACGTCTTTCACGTCGCCCTGCAGAACACCGGCCTGAATGGCAGCACCCATAGCAACCACTTCGTCCGGGTTCACACCTTTGTGCGGCTCTTTACCGAAGAACTTGGTCACCTCTTCGATCACTTTCGGCATGCGGGTCATACCGCCAACCAGAACCACTTCGTCGATGTCGCCGGTCGACAGGCCAGCGTCTTTCAGAGCAGCCTGACACGGCTTGATCGAACGCTTGATCAGGTCCGACACAAGGCTTTCCAGCTTGGCGCGGGTCAGCTTCATGACCATGTGCAGCGGTGCACCATCAGCGCCCATCGAGATGAACGGCTGGTTGATTTCGGTCTGCGAGGCACTCGACAGCTCGATCTTGGCTTTCTCAGCGGCTTCTTTCAGGCGCTGCAGAGCCATCTTGTCTTTCGACAGATCGACTTGGTTTTCCTTTTTGAACTCATCGACCAGATACTGAACGATGCGCATGTCGAAGTCTTCACCACCAAGGAACGTGTCGCCGTTGGTCGATTTTACTTCGAACAGGCCGTCGTCGATTTCCAGAATGGTCACGTCGAAGGTACCACCACCAAGGTCATATACGGCGATGGTCTGCGTGTCTTCTTTGTCCAGACCATAGGCCAGCGCAGCCGCGGTCGGCTCGTTGATGATGCGCAGCACTTCCAGACCAGCGATCTTGCCGGCGTCTTTGGTGGCCTGACGCTGAGCGTCGTTGAAGTAAGCGGGCACGGTGATCACGGCCTGAGTGACGTCTTCACCCAGATAGCTTTCTGCCGTTTCTTTCATCTTGCCCAGAATGAAGGCCGAGATCTGCGAGGGCGAATACTTCTCGCCAGCAGCTTCAACCCATGCGTCGCCATTGCCGCCATCCACGATCGAATAGGGCACCAGCTTTTTGTCTTTTTCGACAGCCGGGTCCGACATGTTGCGGCCGATCAGGCGCTTCACGGCGAAGACGGTGTTGTCGGGGTTGGTAACAGCCTGACGTTTGGCAGGCTGACCTACAAGGCGCTCGTCGTCCTTGAAGGCTACGATCGAAGGCGTGGTACGTGCACCTTCTGCGTTTTCGATGACTCGCGGCTGCGAGCCGTCCATGATGGCAACACACGAGTTGGTGGTGCCGAGGTCGATACCGATGACTTTGGCCATTCGTAATATCCTCTCTTTAGGCGATGTTGTCAGGACCGACCTTGCAAAGCATCGGCCCCGGATCCCAGATTTTTACCGGGTCAGGAGTGATCCATCTCCGGCGTCTCGGCGTATATAAGTAGGCAAAATCGGGCCTGCAAGCGGTCCGGTGCCCCTGTTGGCGCAAAAATTCCGAGTCAATTTGAGGATTTGCGTGGTTTTGGCGTGTCAAAGCCCTGGAAAGCGCGTGATTGCGATTACTGACGCGCTGCCCAACTGGCCGATACGTGCTTGCGCGAATAGTTTTCGCCCATGAGACCCAGCAGCATGAACACGAACGACGCAAGCAGCGGATACATCCAGTTTGTGTAATGTGGCGCGTAGTTGATGAAGATAAAGCCACGGATCTGATCAACGATATGGAACAGCGGATTCCAGATGAAGATCGCGATGAGATAAGAGGGCGCCGAATTGGCCAAGAACATCTTGCCCGAGGCAAACATGTTGGCCCGCGTGTATATTTTCTGCGCAATACTGGTGAAC
The DNA here is from genome assembly GCF_004360145.1 of Aliiroseovarius marinus. Lineage (GTDB taxonomy): Bacteria > Pseudomonadota > Alphaproteobacteria > Rhodobacterales > Rhodobacteraceae > Aliiroseovarius > Aliiroseovarius marinus. Next base: position 567,483 of record NZ_ML178712.1, read on the forward strand.
TGCGGAAACCAGGGTTTCATCGCCAGAAAGATCAATCCAGTCGATGCGCCGTTAAACCATGCCAGCAATATCATCACCAATGCCCAAACGGGTTGGTCGATTTCGACCGGTTTAAAGCCGATATGGTAGATGGTCAGGACAACCACGATGCTAAGCATCTGAATATACAACGACGCCAGAGCAGCAGATACAAAGGCGACGAAGGTGTTCATCGGCGCATGTTGCATCATCGGATGAGAGGGCCCGGAGGACCCAATCACAGCGCCCATCGCCTTGACGTTTGTCATAAAGACAAAGATCCCCGACATCACATAAAGCAGGAAATCGCCGCGCACAGCCGCGCGGTGTAATCCAAGAAATGTCAGCATGACATAGAACACGCCGATCATCAGGATCACTTGAAACATGTTGATGGCAAGCGCTGCCAACGCATTTGTATGCGTGCTGCGAATGCTGTGCGCGGTCATGTGGAAGATGACCTCGAACATGGAAAACGCTGCTGACAGCTTCGATTGTTTCTTCTTTGCCTCGAACATGGCGCTACCTTGAACGGTTATGCGGTGCTTTTAACAGGGATTTCTTGCTGATCCTTTACTGGTTGATCATAAGGAGGGTGCAAAATGTTATCAACAAGGCCGCATCTGGCCGTATTTGAGGAGTCTCGTCTTGGATTTTGAGCGTCTGGAAACTGTTATGCGCACTTTGGCCCTGGAAGCGGGCGATGTGATCATGGAGATCTACAACTCGGACGATTTCGATGTGCGTGCCAAATCAGACGACAGCCCGGTGACCGCGGCGGACGAAGCCGCAGATGCGCTGATTTCTGCTGGTCTGCGCGCGGCCTTCCCGGATGTGCTTTTGGTGACGGAAGAACAGGCCGACAGCCACAGCGAACAAGCGGGCGAGTTCCTGATCGTGGACCCTCTGGACGGCACGAAAGAGTTCATTCACCGTCGCGGCGACTTCACCGTGAACATCGCCTATGTCAAAGACGGCACCCCTGTGCGCGGCGTGGTCTACGCCCCCGCCAAGGGCCGCATGTTCTTCACCCGCGCAGGCGGCGAAAGCGTGGAAGAGCAAGGGCCGTTCCAGAAAGATACCGTAGGCACCCTGTCGCCGATCACCGTGTCCAAGCCTGACAATGACGCGCTGTTCATCGTTGCATCGAAATCCCACCGCGATCAGGCGACCGAGGATTACATCAACAAATACAACGTCAAAGACAGCAAATCGGCAGGCAGCTCGTTGAAGTTCTGTCTGGTTGCGACCGGCGAGGCGGATCTCTATCCCCGCGTGGGCCGCACGATGGAATGGGACACCGCTGCCGGTCATGCGGTTCTGAAAGGGGCTGGCGGAGATGTTGTGCGTTTCGACGATCACACGCCGCTGACCTATGGCAAGCCGATCTACGAGAACCCGTTCTTCATTGCCTATGCACCGGGTGTCGAGCTGAAAAAGGCCTGATCCCGCATGTCCACGCTGATTGTCATTCCGGCGCGCTACGCCTCAACCCGGTATCCGGGCAAGGCGCTTGCGCCGCTCAGGGGGGCGACGGGTCAAAATAAGACCCTAATCCACCGCAGTTGGGAGGCCGCACAAGCGGTGCGCGGCGTGGATCGGGTTGTGGTCGCTACCGACGATGACCGCATCCGGAACGAGGCGGAAGGGTTTGGAGCCGAGGTCGTGATGACCTCGGAAGCCTGCGAGAACGGGACCGAGCGCTGCGCGGAAGCCCTGACCGCGCTGGGCGAGGAGTTCGACATCATCGTCAATCTGCAAGGCGATGCGCCCCTAACGCCTCCGTGGTTCGTGGAAGAGCTGGTCGCCGCGCTGAAAACCCATCCCGCGGCCGAGGTCGCCACGCCGGTTCTGCGCTGCGATGGCCGCGCGCTGAACGGCTTTCTGGAAGACCGCAAGGCGGGCCGGGTCGGCGGGACCACCGCGGTCTTTGGTGCAGAAGGCCATGCGCTCTATTTCTCGAAAGAGGTAATCCCGTATACGCAGGGCAATGGCTGGTCCGACCACGATCAGACGCCGGTGTTTCACCATGTCGGCGTCTATGCCTATCGCCCGTCGGCGCTTGCGGCCTATCCGCTCTGGTCCGCTGGGCCTCTGGAACAGTTGGAAGGGTTAGAGCAGTTGCGCTTTCTCGAGCGTGAAAAGCCCATTCAATGTGTCGAAGTCGACGCCCGTTCCCGCCAGTTTTGGGAGCTGAACAACCCCGAAGACGTCCCGCGGATCGAAGCGATCTTGAACGAGCTTGGGGTGGTGTAACCAAAGCTTCACACAATGCTTTCTGAAAAGAGTCGAGAAAAAATCCGCCATGTTCTAGAATGGCAAAAAAAGACCATGATGTTTTCAGATTTATCAATTAGAGAATGAACAAGTAAGCGCAACCCTAGCGAGATGCCGTCGACTTTTCACCAGATGATAGCAGATCAGAATATGGTGACGCGAAATGTACAAAGGTGAAGTTAATGAAGCGTAAGGTTACCAAAGCGATTTTCCCTGTGGCTGGGCTTGGAACACGGTTCCTGCCTGCAACGAAATCCATCCCGAAAGAGATCATGACGCTGGTTGACCGGCCCTTGATCCAATACGCCATTGATGAAGCGCGTGCCGCTGGCATCAAGGAGTTCATCTTTGTGACCTCGCGCGGCAAAGGCGCGCTTGAGGATTACTTCGATAACTCGCCCGTCTTGGAACGCGAGCTGCGCAAGAAGGGCAAGGATCAGCTTCTTGAGATCCTGAAAGACACCAACATGGAATCGGGTGCCATCGCCTATATGCGCCAGCACAAGGCGCTGGGTCTGGGCCACGCGGTCTGGTGTGCCCGCCGCCTGATCGCCAACGAACCCTTCGCCGTGATCCTGCCCGATGACGTGATTGCCGCCGAAAAGCCCTGCCTTCAGCAGATGGTCGAGGCCTATGAGAATACCGGTGGCTGCATGGTTGCCGCCATGGAGGTTCCGCCTGAAAAGGCCAGCGCCTACGGTGTTCTGGACGTGAAAGAGGACATGGGCGATCTGGTGTCGACCCGCGGCATGGTCGAGAAACCCTCGATCGACGAAGCGCCGTCCAATCTGGCGGTGATCGGCCGCTACATCCTGACCCCTGACGTTCTGAAAAGTCTGGACCGCAAGCAAACCGGTGCCGGTGGTGAAATTCAGCTGACCGATGCCATCGCGAACGAACTGGAACAGGGACGCGATGTGTTTGGCTATCGCTTCCGTGGTCAGCGCTTCGACTGTGGTTCGAAAGCCGGGTTCCTGCAGGCCACAGTGGCTTTCGGCATGGCCCGAGACGAGCTGCGGGACGAGTTCATCGGCTATCTGCACGATCTGGTGGCTCAGAACAAAGCTGCCGAGTAATCCTGCGTGGCGAAGGGCGTGTCCGGTCTGATTTCGCGGTATCGGATGCGTCTGAAGCGTCGCCGTCTTCTGTGGCGGTCGATCCGGTCCCGGCGACAACTAACCCCCGTCAATGAGCGTACAGAGCTGATCCAGAAGGATCAGGTTCTGGCCTTCGTGGTGCTGCGCAATGAAATGCAGCGCCTGCCCTACTTTCTAACGCATTATCGCCGTCTGGGCGTGGGGCATTTCCTGATTGTCGCCAATGATTGCACTGATGGCAGCGCCGAGTTTCTGGCCCAGCAACCCGATGTCTCGCTGTGGCGCACCGATGCCAGCTATAAATCCGCGCGGTTCGGGGTGGATTGGCTGACCTGGCTGCAGTTTCGTTATGGGCACGGGTATTGGTGCCTGACCGTCGATGTGGACGAGCTGTTGATCTATCCGCATCACGACCAACGTCCCCTGCCCGCCTTGACGCAAAGGTTGGACGCCACAGGCGCGCAGGCGTTGGGCGCGCTGATGTTGGATCTCTATCCCAAGGGGCCGTTGGGTACCGCCGACACGGCAGACGATCCCATCGCGGCGTTGCCGTGGTTTGACGCTGGCCCATATCGCGCAATCCGGCAGGAACCGATGCAGAATCTGTGGCTTCAAGGCGGCGCGCGGGAACGGGTTTTCTTTCCAGATGCCCCCGCGCGTGGCCCGACCCTGAACAAACTGCCTTTGGTCAAGTGGTCGCGCCGCTATGCCTATGCGAATTCGACCCACTCCATCCTGCCGCCGCGTCTAAACTTGGAATGGGACGGCCCGCCCGCGATCAGTGGCACCGAGCAGTTGTCCGGCGTCCTGCTGCACACCAAGTTCCTGCCCGGCGTGCTGGAACGGTCCGGGGAAGAGAAAACCCGGCGCGAGCATTTCGGCCAGCCCGACCAGTTCGACGCCTATTACGATGCGATCGGCACGGCTCCGGATCTGTGGCATCCCGGCGCACAGCGGTTCGAAGACTGGCAGCAACTGACCCGACTTGGGCTGATGTCGACCGGGGGTTGGAGTGACTAACACCATCGCGTGAAGGGATTTGCGCGATGTATGGAAGACGTTTAGAATTTAGATATAAAAGCAAAGGTGGACCGCGCTTTGTGCCTGCCACGGGCAGAGGCGCGCGCCAGCAGATACAGGCATTAACGGACAGGATACGATTTGGGCGCTTTGACGTCATATCGCCTTAGGCTCAAGCGCAAGCGCCACCTGATCCGTGCGTTTCGCAAACGGCACGAGCTGTCGGCGGTCAAGAACCGTACCGCACAGATCGCGCCTGCGAACATCCTTGTCTTTACCACCCTGCGCAACGAACTGGTCCGCCTGCCCTATTTCCTGAAATATTACAGAGACTTGGGCGTGAACCACTTTCTGATCGTGGACAATGGCTCGGACGACGGATCGCGGGAATATCTGGCGCAGCAGGACGACGTGTCGCTGTGGACCACTGAGGCCAGCTATAAGCGCGCGAAGTTCGGCGTGGACTGGCTGAACTGGCTGCAGCGCAAATACGGGCATGATCATTGGTGCCTGACCGTCGATACGGACGAGTTTTTTGTCTATCCGTTCTGCGACACTCGCCCCTTGCGCGCGCTGACCGATTGGCTGGACGCAAGCGAGATCAGAAGCTTCGGCGCAATGCTGATGGATATGTATCCCGAGGGCCAGATCGGCGCCGAGCCCTATCAGGCCGGTCAGAACCCGCTTGAGATCACGCGCTGGTTCGACAGCGGCAACTATACCATTCGCAAGAACAGCCAGTTTCGGAACCTGTGGATCCAAGGCGGCGTGCGGGCCCGTGTCTTCTTTGACGACAACCCGGAACGCGCCCCTGCCCTGAACAAGATCCCTTTGGTGAAGTGGCGTCGGTCCTATGCCTATGTCAGCTCGACCCACACGCTTTTGCCGCGCGGTTTGAACCTTGTTTACGACGAATCCGGGGGCGAGAAAGCCTCGGGCTGTCTGTTGCACACCAAATTTCTGGACACGTTCGAGGCAAAATCGAAAGAAGAGCTTCAGCGCCGTCAGCACTATGCCAACAGCCATGAATATCGCGCCTACAACACCCGAATGGCGGATGATCCGGTCCTGTGGTGTGAGTGGAGCGAGGAATACATCAACTGGCGACAGCTTGAGGTGCTGGGCCTGATGTCTAAGGGGAACTGGGCATGAGCTTGGGCGTTGTCATGATCGTGCACGAGGCACTGCACCGCGCAACCCAGCTGGCGCGTCATTGGTCTGATCACGGCTGCCCCGTGGTGCTGCATGTCGACCAGCGCGTAGATCGTGACACCTATAACCGCTTTGTCGACAGTCTGGCCGATCGCGACAATGTGCTGTTCTGCGACCGCCACCGCTGCGAATGGGGTACGTGGTCGCTTGTGGCGGCCAGTCAAACCGCGTCCGAGCTGTTGTTAGAGCGTTTCCCTGATGTGCAGCACGTGCTTTTGGCCTCGGGCAGTTGTCTGCCCCTGCGCCCAGTCGGCGAGCTAACAGCCTATCTGCGTGACCGCCCCACCACCGATTTCATCGAAAGTGTCACGACCGAGGACGTGCCCTGGGCTGTCGGCGGGTTGAATACCGAACGCTTCACCCTGCGCTTTCCGTTCTCGTGGAAGCGTCACCGTCGGCTGTTTGATGGCTATGTGCGGCTGCAGCGGCGGGTCGGCTATCAGCGCCGTATTCCTTTGGGGATCTCGCCGCATTTGGGCAGCCAATGGTGGTGCCTGACGCGGCACACGCTGTCGGCCATCCTGAACGACCCCCGACGCGCGGTGAATGATGCCTATTTCCGCCGGGTCTGGATCCCGGATGAAAGCTATTATCAGACCCTATCCCGCCAGCATTCGAAGAAAATCGAAAGCCGATCCCTGACCCTGTCGAAGTTCGACTATCAGGGCAAACCGCATGTGTTCTATGACGATCACCTGCAGCTCCTCCGGCGTTCGGACTGCTTTGTGGCGCGGAAAATCTGGCCGCATGCGGATCGGCTTTACGATAGCTTCCTGTCCGACACGCCAAGCCTGAGCCACGGCGCCGAACCCAACCCCGGCGAGATCGACCGCATTTTCGCCAAGGCGGTGGATCGCCGAACCAAAGGGCGACCCGGCCTGCTGATGCAAAGCCGCTTTCCGCATCAGCGGTGGGGCAATCGCGTGACCGCCGAACCCTATGTGGTTCTGCAAGGCTTTTCCGAGATGTTTCGCGGGTTCGAACCGTGGCTGGCCAGCTTTGGCAAAGTGCGGGTGCATGGGCATCTGTTCGCGCCAGATGGTGCGCATTTTGCAGGCGGCGGGCGCGAGTATTTCGGGGCGCTGTCGTCCTCGGCGGCGTTGCGCGACTATGACGGCACCGCCTTTCTGACCAACCTAATCTGGAATACGCGGGGGGAACGGCAGTGTTTCCAGTTTGGCCCCTCGGATACGCAGGACATCACATGGGACATTGCGCGCGACGCCAATGCGCGGATCCATGTCATTTCGGGGGCATGGGCCGTGCCGCTTTTCCTGTCCGAAGGCCGGTTTGCTGACATGCGCCGCACCGCTGCGCGCCTGCAAAAGACGGAAAGTGCGTTCCTGAAGGTCCTTCTGTCCGATCACTGCCGCGCCCGTGTTAAAATCCAGACCCTCTCGGATTTCGTTCTGAACCCGATCGAGCCACTGCAGGATGTTCTAGACCAGTTGGCCGCCCGCGACCGTCCCAAGCTGACCGCCCCGCCCGAGATGGTGCATCTGGGCGGGTTCGGAGAGTTCCTGCAAAATCTGAAAAACCAAGGCATGCATCTGCACCTCGCGGGTGATTTCCCAACCGACTATGCGCCCGAGCCAGCCCAGCCCGAGCGCACCACGCCCTATTTGGTGACCAAGTAATATGAATAAGAAATTCGACTGTTTCATCATCCTTGCCGAGATGCGCACGGGGTCCAACTTTCTGGAAAGCAATCTGGATCAGTTCGACGGGATTCAATGCTATGGCGAGGCGTTTAACCCCTATTTCATGGTGAAACCCGAGCTGGAAGAGCTGTTCGGCGTCACCGTAAAGCAGCGGGACAAGAACCCGGTGAAGCTGCTGGAGCAGATGAAAGCCGGCACCGATGGCATCCCCGGGTTTCGCTTCTTCCACGACCACGACATGCGCATTTTCGAGCACGTGATCGACGACCCGCGCTGCGCCAAGGTGGTTCTGACCCGCAATCAGGTGGAAAGCTATGTCAGCCGCCGGATTGCCTGGGCCACGCAGCAATGGGCGCTGACCAATGGCAAGGACGCCAAGAAGTTCCGCGTGAAGTTCGATTCAAGCGAGTTCGAGAATTTCTTCTATGAATACAAGGCCTTTCAGCTGAAGATCAAAGGCCGACTGCAGAAGACCGGCCAGACGGCGTTCTATATCGACTATGAAGACACGCAGAATATCGACGTTGTGAATGGGCTGGGCAAGTTTCTGGGCGCCGAGCACGAGATCACCAAGTTCTCGGGCAAATACAAGAAGCAGAATCCCGAGACGCTGGCCGACAAGGTCCGCAACATGGACGAGCTGGTCGAGACGGTGCGCAACATCGACCTGTTCGATCTGGGCAAAGTGCCGAACTTTGAACCCGCGCGTCCACCAGCTGTGCCGACCTATGTGACGGCCGAGAATGCGCCGCTGATGTTCCTGCCCATCAAGGGTGGCCCGGTGGAGCGTGTGAAAAGTTGGATGGAGGGGTTCGGCGAACTGTCCTCGGACTTCAATCAGAAATCTCTGCGCCAGTGGAAGAACCGCAACAAAGGGCATCGCACCTTCACCGTGCTGCGCCACCCGGTCGCCCGCCTGCACGCGGCGTTCTGCACGCATTTCCTGCAAGATGGGCCCGAGACCTATTGGGAAATCAAGAACGCCCTGCGCGAGAACTATGATGTCCCCCTGCCCGCGCATCTGCCCGATGACACGTGGGACAAGGCGGCCCATCGGAAAGCGTTTATCGCCTTTGCAGATTTTGTGCGGCGCAATCTGGCAGGCCAGACCGGCATCCGCGTGGATGCGGCATGGGCGACGCAATCCGCTGTGATAAAAGGGTTTTCCGAGTTCCAGCTGCCCGATCGTGTCCTTCGGGAAGAGGAATTAGAGAACGGATTGGCGGCACTTGCCCAAGACGTCGACCTAGGCGCGCCAGAACTGCCTGCGCAACAGAAAGATGCGCCGTTCAAGCTGGCGCAGATCTATGATGACGAGGTCGAGGCAGCTGTGAAGGCCGCCTATCAGCGTGATTACATGATGTTCGGCTATCGGCCGTGGGGCAAGTCCTGACGGGCGGCGTTTAGGCCGCCTTGTTCGACAGGCTATCCGTCAACAGCGCGTGCAGGGCCGCGGTGTCGGTGTTGGCGCGCAGTTTTGCGCAGATCGACGCGTCACGCATCGAGCGGGACACCAGCGCCAGCGCTTTCAGGTGGTCCACACCGGAATCTTCCGGGGCGAACAGCGCAAAGATCAGATCTACGGGCTGACGATCCACGGCGTCAAAATCAAACGGCTTCTCAACGCGGACGAAGCAACCGGTGACCTCGGTCACGCCAGCCAGACGGGCGTGCGGCAGGGCAACGCCGCGGCCTACGCCGGTCGGGCCAAGGTTTTCACGCTCGGACAGGGCGGCAAACGCATCCTCTGCGTTGATGCCATAGCAATCCGCAGCGATGTCGCCCAAGTCTTGAAAAAGACGTTTCTTGGACGACACCGTCGACAGAACCTTTACGGCGGACGGCGCCAAAATGCTCGCAAGTTCCATTTTTGACCAATTTCCCGCCCGCCAAGGCGGGGGGCCTACGCTTCGTTGTTAACCGGGTCAATCCAGCCGACATTTCCGTCTTCACGACGGTAGACGACATTCATGCCCTGAGTTTTCTCGTTCTTGAAAACCAGCACGGGGGCGTGGGCGAGCTCCATCTGCATGACAGCTTCGCCAACGGAAAGCGACGGGATGCGCGTTTCCATTTCGGCGATGATCATGGGCTGGAGTGTAGCGTCCTCTGCCTCGTCGTGGCCTTCTTCGTTGGCGAGGATATACGAGGATCCACCGAAAACTTCAACCGGATCGACGCGGTCGCGGTGATGGTCCTTCAACCTGCGCTTATAACGCCGCAGTTGCTTTTCCATTTTCTCGGCACATTGGTCGAATGCCGCATAGATTTCGGTCGCGTGACCCTTGGCCTGAGCGGTCAGCCCAGTGGACAGGTGAACAATGGTTTCACAGACATATTCATGTGCATTTTTCGAGAAGATGACCTGCGCATCGGTGGGGCGTTCAGCATACTTTTGAACAATACCGCCGAGCTCTTCTTTCACGTGAACCTGAAGGGCTTCACCAATGTCGATCTGCTTGCCACTGATTTGATATTGCATCCTATCTCCTTTGGTCGCTGTAGGAATTTGGCCTTATGCCACAAGGGCATAAAGCGGGAAAACCGTTTGAAAACATGGGGATGTTTTGTCTTTGCAGAGATTTGTCCGCCCGATCAGGTCTGGGGCGATCAAATGTGCGAGCCCACGGTGGGCACGGCACGAACGAAGGGTTGCGTGTTCATGCATCACCTTCATTTGGCGACGAGTCGGTAGGGATTGTCAAGCGATCCGGCGCCACTTTCGTCAGTTGATCGAGAAATTCTGACCTAGATAGACGCGGCGGACGTTCTCGTCCTTCACAACTTCGTCGGTGGTGCCGCTCATCAGGACATGGCCGTCATGCAGGATGTAAGCACGGTCGACGATCTCGAGCGTTTCGCGCACGTTGTGGTCGGTGATCAGCACGCCGATGCCGCGGTTTTTCAGGTCATGCACCAGTGTGCGAATCTCTCCAACAGCAATCGGATCGACGCCCGCGAAGGGTTCGTCCAGCAGCAAATACTTGGGATTCGATGCCAAGAGTCGCGCGATTTCACAGCGGCGACGCTCACCGCCTGACAGGGCCAGCGCGGGGGTGCGGCGCAGGTGGCTGATCGAGAACTCGTTCAGCAGCTCTTCCAGCCGCTCGCGGCGCTTGTGCCGGTCTTTGGTCGAGATCTCGAGGATCGACAGAATATTGTCTTCGACGCTCATGCCGCGGAAGATCGACATCTCTTGCGGCAGATACCCGATCCCGCGGCGCGCACGGCGATACATCGGCAGCAGCGTCACGTCCTGCCCGTCAATGATGACCTGTCCGGCTTCGGGTGTGACCAGTCCGGCGATTGCGTAGAAGGTCGTGGATTTGCCGCAGCCGTTCGGCCCCAACAACGCGACAACCTCGCCGCGGTGCAATTCCAGGTTCACTTCGCGGATCACCGGCTTTTTGCGATAGCTTTTACGCAATCCGATGATGCGCAGCCCGGCATCGCCATTTTCAACTGTTAGATTTGGGGCGGCCATCAGTTCGCCTCGGTCTGGATGATCGACTTGACCCGCCCGTCCATCTGGCCCGTGCCATTCTGCAGGTTCACGGTCAGCTTGTCCGAGGACAGCGCGTTTTGGCCTTGGGTCAGGATCACGCCGCCGGTCATCACAACCACGCCCGTGGCGATGGTATAGACCGCCTCGCGCGCTTCAGCGGCTTCGGCACCGTTCACAAGAGTCACGCCGCCCGTCGCATGCAGGCGCGAGATCTCGCCGGTAGTGTCCGCGCCCGTCGCGTATTCCACGCGCACCTTGCCGGCGCTTAGGCGCATGTCGCCCTGACCAATTACTACATTGCCGGAGAACGTCGCCGCCCCGCTGGACTGGTCCACGGTCAGCTGGTCGGCCGAGATTTCGATGGGAAGGCTGCTGTCATGCTTCAGCCCGCCAAAGGCAACCTGAGCTTGTGCGAAAGCGGCGACCGGCAAGCAGATCGCCATCAAAATGGAATAAATAAAACTGCGTTTGATCACCGGGGTTCCCCCTTGTCTTTGGGATCATATATCAGCTTCACCCCGTCCTTGAAAACAAGAACATATCCGGCGTCTTCACCTTCTGCCTGAGAAATGACGGCGTCACCTGCCGACAGGTCGCCCATCGGGCCCGTGGCCTCGACCGGGCCATTGCTGGCAACATAGGTGCTGTCCATCGAGGTCGTCAGCGTTTCGGTCGAGATCCAGTAATCCGTCGAGGTGCGCAAAGACACGCCGCCCGACAGGTCGATCTGGTGTGCGGTGCCATCAATATCGGCCTGAGCCGCACGGATATGAACCTGCGCACCGTCGGGGGTTTCGATGTCGGCCTCAAGCTCTAACGCTTTGAAATAATTGGCGCGTTCCTCGTCCGGGGCGGCGCTGGCGGCCTTGAACTGGATCGCGGCGCCATCCTCGGTCACGCTGGAAAATTTCGGATTGCTGATCTTCTGCTCGCCCGTCAGCTCGTCCAGATTGATCCGTGCATAGGTCAATGACGTGGTCGGATCGACAGATTTCGACACGAGGAACATCAGCGACAACAGCACAAGCGCGGTGGCTGGTAGAATGATCTTCAGCCAGTTCACAAGACGCGTATATGTGATGCCGGTGCCGGACATGCGGGGCCTTTCGGTGGGGTTGCTTGTTATCTAGCGCCGATGCGCCGGATTCCAAGGCACCCTTTAGTGCGCAAAGATGTCCTGTTCGGGCCAACCGGCAAGATCCAGCTGGGCCCGCATGGGCAGGAAGTCGAAGCAGGCCTGCGCCATCTCGGTCCGTCCTTCGCGGGCCAGACGCATATCCAGCTCTTCTTTCAGACGGTGCAGGTGCAACACGTCGGACGCCGCATAGTCCAGCTGCGCTGGGGTCAGCTCTTCCGCGCCCCAGTCGCTCATCTGTTGCTGTTTCGAGATGTCGACTTTCAGCAGCTGATCCAGCAGGTTGCGCAGCCCGTGGCGATCCGTATAGGTCCGCACCAGTTTCGAGGCGATCTTGGTGCAATAGACAGGTGCCGTGACCACGCCGAACGCGTTCAGCATGGCGGCGATGTCGAAGCGGCCAAAGTGGAAGATCTTCAGAACGTTCGGGTCGGTCAGCATCTTCTCAAGGTTAGGTGCGCTGGTCTGGCCTTTCTCGACCTGCACCATATGGGCATTGCCGTCGCCGCCGGACATCTGCACCACGCACAGACGGTCGCGATGCGGGTTCAAACCCATGGTTTCACAGTCGATGGCTACGACCGGACCAAGGTCCAGCCCATCGGGAAGGTCACGCTTGTAAAGATGGTTGGCCATGTCGCCCTCATAAATCCTTTTCCCCGTGATAGGCCCACGGGGATGAAGGTTCAATGAAAAGGCTTACTTGCCGTAATAAAGCCCCACAACATGCTCGGCTTCGGCGAAGAACAGCCAACGGCCGACGATCGCGCCCGCGATATGCAGCGCCAAGGCGATGAAGGCGGTGGCGTGACCGGCAGGCGTCAGCAGCAGGATGGCGGCGGGCAGGACGGCGCCCGCGCCCAGCGCGATCATCCGCAGCTTCTGCGCGTGCTTGCGACCGACGCGATAGACCATCTCGTCCAGCACATAGTTGCCACCGGTGTGGCCGCTTTCGAACATACGCACCTCGCCCAGATGGCCCAACCCGGTTGCGTCTCCCAGCGAGCCTCGGTTCGCGGCGCGCGCGTCACCTTGCTGCCAGTGAAGCCACATCACGACGGCGAGGGCGGCCAGCAGCACGCCTGCGATCTTTACTTCCCCAGCCAAGAGCGCCCCGCCTGCGATTGCATGCAGCAAGAACAGCACCGGCGTCAGCGGCTGGTTCCAGCGCGAGATCGTCTTGAGTTGGGTGTAAATCATCGAGGTGGTGAAGACGGTGATCAGCGCCAAAACAGAGCCTATTGCACCGGAAAACGCCATATCTGCGCCCATGAAGATGCGGGCAAGGGCGATCAGACCAAAGAGCAGAAGTGTGACGACGGCGGCCACGCCCTCGCGGCTCAGCCAGCTGGTCCGCCATTGGCTGAACGCATAGATCGCGTTCTTCTTGTTCCCAAGGTGGAAGGTCGAGACCAAAAGCCCGCCCGCCGCCAGCACATAGGCGATGACGAAGAACGCCAGGAGCGTCATGCCGCCGACATCGGGAATGCCAAGCCCCATCCAGGCCAAAAGCCCGAAGCCAAGCCCGGAAAAGGTGGTGAAGATAATAACACTGGGTGCGGGATGCATCCGTTTCCTCCGTCAGAGCTTGTCGAGCGCTTTGTCCAGCCAGCCAAGGAACCCCTTGGGTTCGTCCGCGACCGTGTTCAGCGGTGCTGTGTCCAGCTGATCCTTGGGGCGGGGCGGCAGGTATTTGTTTACGGGCTTGGTGCCCAGATCCGGCATCAGGTCGAACCCGCCGCGATCGGCGACCAGTTTCGACACATCGCTGTCCGGGTCGCCCAGATCTCCGAAATGGCGGGCACCAGCGGGGCAGGTGCGCACGCAAGCAGGTACGCGGTCTTCTTCCGGCAGGTTTTCGTTATAGATCCGGTCCACACACAGGGTGCATTTCTTCATCACACCCGCTTCACGATCCAGTTCACGCGCGCCATAGGGGCAGGACCACGCGCAAAGGCCGCAGCCGATGCAGCGGTCCTCGTTGACCAGAACGATCCCGTCTTCTTCGCGCTTATAGCTGGCGCCGGTCGGACAGACGGTCACGCAGGGCGCGTCTTCGCAGTGCAGGCAAGACCGCGGCATATGCACGGTTTGCGAGGCGCAGCCGGATTTCTCGGCCTCGTAACTGAACACACGGTTCAGGAAGGTGCCGGACGGATCCGCGCCATAGGCATCCTGATCGGACAGCGGCGCGCCATAGTTCTGAGTATTCCAGCCCTTACAAGCGGTCACACAGCCGTGGCAGCCCACACAGGTATCAAGGTCGATGACCAGACCCAGTTTCTTGTCGGTTTTCGATGGCAAAGCAGTCATCAGATCTTCCTCGCCACAGTTTTGGGACCTTTGCCCACAGGGGACTTGATCGGCGGGTACGCAGGCTGGCTTTCCGCTGGTTTAGTCTCGCATTTCTCGATTTTCACGCGGAGATCAAACCATGCGGCTTGCCCGGTAATTGGGTCCGAGTTTGACCAACGCAGACCATCGCCCTTGGGTGGTTGAAGCTCGCTGATCAGGTGGTTCAGCAGGAAGCCATCCGTGGCTTCTGGTGCGTCCTCATCCAGCGCCCACGCACCTTTGCGTTTGCCGATGGCGTTCCAGGTCCAGATCGTGCTGCCGTTCAGGCCCGCGTGATGCGCGACCGGGACGGTGATCTGGCCATGCACGGACGACACGGTGGCGAAATCGCCATCCTCAAACCCATGCTCCTCCCAGATCTTGGTGGGCAGGTAGAGGTAATTCTTCCCGGTAATCTGTCGCAGCCACGCGTTTTGCGTGCCCCACGAGTGATACATGTGCATCGGGCGCTGGGTTAGGGCGTGGATCGGGTATTCGTCAGTGTCGACATTGCCCTCTTCAAACGGTTCGTACCAGATCGGCAGGGGATCCATCGTTTCGCCAATCCGCGCGCGCAGATTGTCGGGGGGCTGGCGATCTCCGAACCCTTCTGCTGCCAGCTGGAACTTGCGCATGGGTTCGACATACAGGCTGAAGACATAGGGGGTTTCCACGTCGAAAATCCCGCGTTTCACCGCCCATTCCTGATAGTGTTTGTTCCACGGTTTATAGAAGCTGGCGTTCTCGGGCACGTGGTTGATCCAGAAGCCGCCATTTTCGATATATTTGTCGATTTGGGCTGGATTAGGCTCTCCTCGACCTTTGCCGTTGCCATCTTCACCGCGCCATCCGGCCAGCGGTCCAACACCCGGACGGCGTTCGTGATTGACGATGTAATCGGCATAGTCTTCGTACTTCGCGGATCCATCTTCGTTCACGAAGCCCGGCAAGCCCATTTTCACACCCAACTGGATCAGAACCGTCTGGAAGCCGCGCACGTCGCGGTCGGGTTCAACCACCGGCCAACGGATCGCATCAGCCGCGCCATCGGCCTCGCAAATTGGGCGATCGAGCAGCGAGATACAGTCGTGACGCTCCAAGTAAGTCGTGTCAGGCAGAATCAAATCCGCATAGGCCACCATTTCCGAGCTATAGGCGTCGGAATAGATGATGTGCGGGATCACGTAATCGCCATTCTCGTCTTTGTCGGTGAGCATCCGCATCACCTCGGACGAGTTCATCGACGAGTTCCACGCCATGTTCGCCATATACAAAAACAGTGTGTCGATTTTGTACGGATCACCCGCATGCGCGTTTGAGATAACCATATGCATCAGCCCGTGGCTGGACATCGGGTTTTCCCACGTAAAAGCCTTGTCGATCCGCGCTGGGCTTCCGTCATCTTTCAACGCCAGATGCTCGGGACCACGGACAAAACCCAGATGCGGTCCGTTCAGCGGTTGGCCGGGCGTCACGCCAACATGCGGAATGGGGTGTGCCTCGACCGGTTTGGGGTAGGGTGGTTTGAAGCGGAACCCACCCGGAACTTCGACCGAGCCGAGCAGGATTTGCAGTACATGCAGCGCGCGGCAGGTCTGGAAGCCGTTCGAATGCGCCGAGATCCCGCGCATCGCGTGGAAGCTGACCGGACGCCCGATCATCTTGTCATGTTTCTCGCCCTTCCAATCGGTCCAGGGCTGATCCAGAACGATCTCTTCCTCGAACGCCACACGGGCAAGTTCGGCTGCAATAGAGCGTATTTTGTCTGCAGACACGCCGGTGCGCTCGGCCACGGCTTCGGGGGCATATTCCTCCGACAAATAGCGTTCCGCCATCATCTGGAAGACCGGGCGATGCGTCTGGCCCTCGGACTCATAAATCGCCGCCAGATCGGGCATCACACCGGGTGTGTCATAGTCCGCCAGCTTGCCGGTCTTGCGGCAGATAACCTGCGGCTTGCCGGTCGAACCACGGATGAAAAGGCCGGTTTCCGCTGTGTTAGGCTCTTCATTTACGATAAAGCCCGCGTTCGTGTAACGCGACAGATAGTTCAGATCGACCTTGCCTGCGCGGAACAGCTCGTGCACCAATGCAAGGATGAACAGACCGTCCGTGCCGGGGGTGATCCCCACCCATTCATCCGCAATCGCGTTATAGCCCGAGCGGATCGGGTTCACGCCAATCACACGCGCGCCACGTTCTTTCAGCTTGCCCAGACCGATCTTGATCGGGTTCGAGTCGTGGTCTTCCGCCACCCCAAACAGCATGAACAGCTTGGTGCGATCCCAGTCGGGCTGGCCGAACTCCCAAAACGCGCCGCCCATCGTATAGATGCCGGCCGCCGCCATGTTGACGGAACAGAACCCGCCATGCGCCGCATAGTTCGGCGTGCCATAGCTTTGCGCAAACCACGAGGTGAAGCTTTGGCTTTGATCGCGACCGGTGAAGAACGCCAGCTTCGAGGGGTCTTCGTTGCGCAGTGGACCCATCCAACCGACGGCCATCTCCAGCGCTTCGTCCCAGGAGATCTCTTCAAACTCGCCCGATCCACGCGGGCCGACGCGTTTCAGCGGCGCGCGCAGACGCGACGGCGCATAGTGCTGCATGATCCCCGAGGACCCCTTGCCGCACAAAACGCCCTTGTTCACAGGGTGATCGCGGTTGCCCTCGATATAGGCGACCTTGCCGTCTTTCATGTGCACGTTGATCCCGCAGCGGCAGGCGCACATATAGCAGGTCGTCTTGCGCACCTCGTCCGAGACGGGTGGAGAGGTGTCGATCTGGATGTTTTCCGGTTTACTCATCACGTTTGCTGTTCCTTGGCCGCTTTGCGGCTTGGTTGGCTGACGCGTCTTTGGCGCGATCCTGTTGGTCTTGTTCTTAAAATGCCGATTTGGACAGGGGGTGCGGTAGGTCCAGAAGCTCTTGCGGATGTAGCCAGATTTTGGGTGCTGGCGACTCGCTCGAGTCTACGATTGGGCCGCAAAAACGGACCAGAAAAATCGCCAGAAGCGGAATAATGACCCTCATGGGGCCGTCTGATGCGCGTTCCGTCCTTTTCAAATGGTCAAGATTGGTGAATCTATGGAAATATTTCCCATCCGGGTGCATATCACACGCAACTCATCGGAGGCGCGATATGGATCACCTGCCAATATTTCTGGATATAAAGGGCCGAAAAGTGGTCATAGACGGGGGTGGTACGACCGCTGCTCGGCGTGTTGAACGTGCCTTGGATGCCGGTGCTGTCGTGCATGTGTTTGAACCCAACCCGCAGGCCGAACTGCTGGGATTGCTGCAGCGACCGGGCGTGACGCATCATGCGCGCCTGCCGGAAAAGGACGATTTCAAGGACTGCATCATCGCCTATGGCGCGTCCGACATCCCCGAACGGGACGAGTTCCTGCACGCCGCGGCCAAAGCCGAAGGCGCGCTGGTGAACGTCGCGGATGTGAAGCCGCTGTGTGATTTCATCACCCCGTCGATCGTTGATCGCAGCCCGGTCACCATCGCCATCTCGACCGGAGGCGCCGCGCCCGTCATCGCCCGCATTTTGCGCGCGCGGATCGAGTCGCTTTTACCGTCTGGATATGGCCGCCTTGCCAGCTTCCTTAGCGGTTTTCGCGGCAAGATCGAGGATCACATTACCTCGGGTCGCGCCCGTCGCCGGTTCTGGGAACAGATGATCGAAGGCCCGATTGGCGATGCCTTCTTGGCTGGGGACAAAGACCGCGCGGAAGAGCTGATCGACCAGTCCCTGACCGGTGAAGATCCGGATCAGAAGGGTGGGATTTGGCTGGTGGGCATCGGATCGGGTGCGCAGGATCTGCTGACCTTCCGTGCGCTGTCCGTGATGCAGCGTGCCGATGTGATCATCCACGATGCCACGGCCAATGCTGATATTCTGGCGCTGACCCGCCGTGACGCGACTCGCATGACCGCAGATGACGCCGCGCTGACCGACTATGCCGGGATGGCGAACGCTGGCCGTCGCGTGGTCTGGCTGGTCTCGGGTGACCCCGCAAGCCGCGCAGATGCAAAGTCGTGGATCGCGCGTCTGACGGGGCAGGGGGCCGAGGTTCAGGTGGTCCCAGGTGTCTCTAACACAGGCTATTCCACCCATTCGCAGGGCAATGTGATCTCGCTGACTCAGACCTCGGAAACCGCGTCCCACGCGATGAGCTTGTCCCCGCGCGCCTCGCTCTGACACCATTGTTTGCAGCGTCATAAATCTGTTACGCCTTCGACATATTCCGCGCAGGAAGGAACCATCGAAAGGGGCATGACATGACACGTATCGCAATCAACGGACTTGGCCGCATGGGCAAACTGGTTCTGCGGGACCTGATCGACAATGGTGCCCCCGGAGAGATCGTGCTGCTGAACGACCCCGTCGGCAATGCCGAACAACACGCGCATTTGCTGGAGTGGGACACCGTGCATGGCCGCTGGCCGGCCGAGTTCTCGGCAGGTGAAAACAGCATCATGATCAACGGCCAGGAAATGGCGCTGACCGGATCGTGGACGCTGGAAGACCTGCCGCTGAAGGAAATGGGCATCGACATGGTGATCGATTGCACCGGCGCGTTCAAAACCAACGAAAAACTGGCCCCGTATTACGCAGCGGGCGTGAAAAAGGTAATCGTGTCGGCCCCGGTCAAGGAAGAAAACGCCCTGAACATCGTTTATGGCGTGAACCATGACCTGTATGATGGGCATGATCTGGTCACGGCGGCGTCCTGCACGACGAACTGTCTGGCCCCGGTTGTGAAAGTGCTGCTGGATCGCATCGGCATCAAGCACGGCTCGATGACCACCATCCATGACGTGACCAACACACAAACCATCGTGGACCGCCCCGCTAAGAACCTGCGCCGCGCACGGTCCGCGCTGAACTCGCTGATCCCGACCTCGACCGGGTCGGCCAAGGCGATCACCCAGATTTTTCCCGAGCTGACCGGGCGCTTGAACGGCCACGCCGTGCGGGTTCCGCTGCTGAATGCCTCGCTCACCGATTGCGTGTTCGAAGTCGAGCGCGAAACAACCGCCGAGGAAATCAACAGCTTCTTCAAAGAAGCGGCCGAGGGCGATTTGAACGGCATTCTGGGCTACGAGGAACGCCCGCTTGTGTCCGCCGACTACACCAACGACCCGCGCAGCTCGATCATTGATGCGCTGTCGACGATGGTGATCAACGGCACGCAGGTGAAGATCTATGCCTGGTACGACAACGAATGGGGTTACGCCTGCCGTCTGGCCGATGTCGCTCGCATGGTCGGAGCCCAGATGTGACCCTAACCGAGCCCAAAAAGGGGCTTGCCGCATATATCGCCGTCACAGCCGCCTATTGGGCGTTTATGCTGTCAGATGGAGCGTTGCGGATGCTGGTGCTGCTGCATTTCCACACGCTGGGCTTCTCGCCCTTCACCTTGGCATGGCTATTCCTGCTCTATGAGTTCATGGGCGTTGTGACCAACCTGTCTGCAGGCTGGATCGCCGCACGGTTCGGCCTGACGTCGACGCTCTATACGGGTCTATCCCTGCAGATTGTGGCCTTGATCGCCCTGTCACAGCTGTCGACAGACTGGGCGGTCGTGACCTCGGTCATCTATGTGATGGTGGTGCAGGGCATGTCGGGTGTCGCCAAAGACCTGTCCAAGATGTCATCGAAAAGCGCGGTGAAGCTGCTGGCGCCCGAGGGCGACGGGCTGTTCCGTTGGGTGGCGATCCTGACCGGCTCGAAGAACGCGGTAAAAGGGTTCGGCTTCCTGATGGGGGCCGCGTTGCTGGCGCTGATCGGCTTCACGCCGTCCGTCATCGCAATGGCCATTGTGCTGGGCGCGATCCTGATTGGCGTGGTGGCGTTCATGCCGGCGGGGCTTCCGAAAGGCTCTAAGTCAGCTAAATTCTCGCAAGTTTGGTCGAAAGACGTGCGGATCAACCGCTTGTCCTTGGCGCGTATGTTCCTGTTCGGCGCGCGCGATGTGTGGTTCGTCGTGGGCATTCCGGTGTACTTCCACGCCGTTGTCTCGGACGGCACCCATGCGGGCGACCGCAGCGCGTTTTTCCTGATCGGCAGCTTCATGGCGGTGTGGATCATCGCCTATGGTGCCGTGCAGGCGTGGGCGCCGAAACTGCTAAAGGCCGCACAGCGCGACCCGCATGATTTCCCCCGCCTCGCGACACTCTGGGTCGGCATTCTGACACTGGTAATCGGCGCGCTGACCGTCGCCGCCCTGTTCCCCGGCCCTTGGCTAACCCCCGTTCTGGTCGCGGGCCTTCTGGTGTTTGGCTTTGTTTTCGCGGTGAACAGTTCGCTCCATTCCTATCTGATCCTCGCCTTCACCAAGGCCGAGCGTGTGACGATGGATGTCGGCTTTTACTATATGTCCAACGCCGCTGGGCGCTTGATCGGCACGCTCTTGTCTGGTTTGTCCTATCAGATTGGGGGCCTGCCCCTGTGCCTTGGCACCGCCGCCGCCCTGTCTGCCGCCAGCTGGCTGTCCGCACGTCAGCTTGCCAAGCTGGATCATGCCGCCTAGCCTGCGGGCATGGATTATTCAAAGCTGATCGACGACGAAATCTGGCGCTTCATCCGCGAGACGGACGCCCATTATCCCCCGGATTCGGTGAACCGCACCGCGGCCCAGCAGCGCGAGGTTTACAACACCATGTGCCGCGCCTTCTTCGCGGGCTATCCCGAAGGGCTGGCCGTGCGGGACGAGCGGATCGATACCGTTCCGGCACGCATCTATGAGCCAAACAACCCACAGGGCACCGTGGTCTATTTCCACGGCGGCGGGTTCGTGGTCGGCGGGCTGGAAAGCCACGATGATGTCTGCGCTGAGATTGCCGATCAAACCGGGTTGCGTGTGGTCAGCGCCGACTATCGCCTCTGCCCGGAACATCCCCACCCCGCCGCGTTCGAGGATGCGCTGGCCGTCGTGCGATATGTGGCTCTAACTTGGCCCAAACCGCTTATACTGACTGGTGACAGCGCGGGCGGAAACCTTGCCGCAGCCGCATGCCATGCCCTGCGTGGAGAGGTTAAAATTGCCGGACAGGTCCTGATCTATCCAGCGTTGGGCGGAGATATGACGAAGGGCTCCTATGTAGACCACGCCAACGCGCCGCTGTTTTCGATCGAAGACATGAAATTCTACAACAAGATTCGCTTTGCAACACCGCCTGACGGGCCAGATCCCACGGCAGCCCCGCTTGAGGATATGGACTTTGGCGACCTGCCTCCAACAGTCTCTATTTCAGCGGAATGCGATCCCTTGGCGGATGATGGGCGCGACTACCGTGACGCCATTCTGAACGCTGGCGGAAAAGCGGCTTGGTTCAACGAAGCTGGGTTGGTGCACGGCTATTTGCGCGCCCGCCACCAATCCGAGCGCGCACGCCGCAGCTTCGCGCGGATTACCCAGCAAATTTCCATGTTGGCCCATGGCGAATGGCATCACTGATCGCGTCTTTCCCCCTGTCGCGGCTTCCCGTAATCTGACACACGCTACCTGCGCCGGTTGGGCGTATTAAGAAAAGGCAGGCCATGTCGCTGATCCGATCATCGCTATTGCGACGCTTGCAGGCATTGCAGGGCAAGGCGTCCTCTAAGGGCCGCGCGTCCGAGCGTGCGGCGCAGGACGATGCCGCGCAGACCGTTGCACACGCGCGGCGAGGCAAATCCGATCAACCGCGCCCAGATGGGTTGCTCATCTGGGCTTGCCTCCCCGATCTTTCCGAGGTCGAGGCGTTGTCATCGCTTCTTCCTCCTTTGCAGGCGGAAATGGGCGATGTGTCCTTGCTGCTGACCACGCAGGGCGCGCAGACGGCCGATGCCGTCCCGCATGACGCCCTGTATCAGCTCAGCCCCAGGTTCGAGCCCGCCGCGGTCCGTAATTTTCTGGAGCATTGGCAGCCAGACGTGGTCATCTGGATGCTGCCCGAGATCGATCTGGTGGTGCATGGCGCGCTGAAATCGGCGGGTATACGGGTCATCTGGCTTGGCGCCCGCGCGCCGCAGGATCGCGGTTTGACACAGCGGTTCAAGCTGTCTGCGTTGCGCGACGCTGTGGTCGAGATAGACTCTATTCTGCCCAAAGATGGCGCTTCTCGGCGTGAATTGCTGCAACTTGGCGTCCCGTCCGAGAAGATTGAGGTCACGGGCATTCTGCAGCCGCTTAGCCAAGTTCCCAACTGCGATACCGAGGAACGCGACCGCATTGCGCAGAAACTGGACGCGCGGCCGGTTTGGCTGGCTGCTGGTGTGGACCCGCGTGAGGAAAACGCCATTCTGTCCGCGCACCGTCTGCTGATCCGCAAGTCGCATCGGCTTTTGCTGGTGATGATCCCTCAGGATCCTGCCCGTGCGTCTGAGCTGACCACGCAGCTTGAACAGGACAGCTGGATTATCTCGTCGCGGTCCAAAGACGACTATCCGCATCGCGATGATCAGATATTTGTTGTTGATCGCGACGATGAGTGCGCGCTGTGGATGCATTTGGCCTCGATCACCTTGATCGGGGGGACTTTGGCAGGTGGGGCGAACCGAAATCCATTGGCGCCTGCATCGCTGGGCTCGGTCGTGCTGTATGGCCCTGACGGAGGACGGCACGCGGCCTCGCTTGACCGTCTGACCCGCGCGGGTGCTGCGCGCCGCGTGCGTGATGCCGCAACTCTGGCGCTCGAGATCGAACATCTATTGGCCCCCGACAAAGCGGCCGAGATGGCGATGGCCGCGTGGGACGTCACCACCAAAGGTGCGGAAGTTGGCGAGTTCCTGATGAGGCGCTTGTTGGATTTGCTGGACGAAGCCGAAAGTCGAAAGGGTCTTTGATGCGCACACCCAGTTATTGGTTCACGGACCCAGACAAACCCAGTTGGCGCGCCCGTTTGCTGTCGCCTTTGGGGTGGCTTTACGGATTTGGCACCGCGCGCCGCGTTGCGCGCGTGGATCAGGGGTATCGTGCCTCGGTTCCAGTGGTCTGCATCGGCAATATCAATGCGGGCGGCACCGGGAAAACGCCGACCACGATTGCGCTGGCGCAGAGGCTGATTTCGCAGGGCAGGGCGGTGCATATCGTCTCGCGCGGGCACAGCGGAAGTGAAGAAGGGCCGCTGTTGGTCGACGAACGTCAGCACAAGGCCGATCAGGTCGGGGACGAGCCCCTTTTGATGGCTGCTTTCACGCCCACCTGGATTGCCCGCGACCGGGTGAAAGGCGTGCAAGCCGCCGAAGAGGCCGGAGCCGAGATCATTCTGATGGATGACGGGTTCCAGAACCCGAGCGTGCGGAAAACGCTGTCCATCGTCGTCGTTGATGCGGTGAAAGGTTTCGGGAATGCGCGCTGCATTCCAGCTGGCCCCTTGCGTGAACCGGTGGCTGCCGGGATGAAGCGTGCCGACCTTCTGCTATCGGTTGGTCACGCCCGCGCACAGACCCTATTCCAGCAGAAATGGGGCAAAACGATCCCCTGTCCGCATGTCACCGGACAGCTTGAACCGCTTCAAACTGGGATGGATTGGAACGGGATGGACGTGCTGGCCTTTGCCGGGATCGGCCTGCCCGAGAAGTTCTTTGCCACCGTCAGCGATCTGGGCGCCAACCTGCTGCGGGCCGAGGCGCTTGCCGATCATCAGCCCCTGACGGACGCGTTGATGAAGCGGTTGGAGCTTGAGGCCGCCACGTTGGGCGCGCAACTGGTGACGACCGAGAAAGACGCCGTGCGCCTGCCGGACGGGTTCCGTCGCAAGGTGCTGACCGTGCCAGTGCGATTGGAGCTTGAGGATTGGAGCGCAGTTGACGCGGCGCTCGCGCGTATTTTGGCGGGATAGGGTCGAATAGACCCAATCCCAAGTGGCTTATTCGCCCAGCTTCTCGTCCAAGATCGCTGCGAAATCGCTGTAGCTCATGTTCGAGTATTTGGTGCCGTCGATGATGAAGGACGGGGTACCGGTGATCTCGTCCGCGCCAGCGTTTTGCTGATAGGCGGCCACCAGACTGCGGGCCGAGTCTTCGTCCTGCAGGCAGACATCCATCTGCTCGTCCGTCATGCCAGCGGTGCGGCCCAGTTTCTTCAGGTTGGCCACGATGGTGGTGGGCGACCCGTCGGCGATCCAGTCTTTCTGACCGCCATAGATCAGATCAACCAGGCCAAAGTAACGTTCGTCGCCGCCGCAACGCGCGATCATGCCCGCCCACAGGCCGAACTGATCAAAATAGACCTCGCGGTGGACGAACTTGACCTTGCCGGTGTCGATATAGTTCTGCTTCAGCTTCTTGAACGTGTCTTTGTGGAAGTTGGCGCAGTGGGGGCAGGTGAAAGACGCGTACTCGATCACGGTGAGCGGTGCGTTTTCATCGCCCAAGACCATATCGGCGGCGGGTTCGATGGCTGCGTCGCTGGTTTGTGCCTCGGCCACGGACACACCGGGTAGCGAGCCGTTATTTTGCGTCATATAGAACGCGCCGCCAATGGCGATCACCGCTGCGATCAGGATCGGAAGGATACGATTCATCTGTTTAAGCCTTGTGTTTGTTTTTTGTTATGACGTTCCGCGCCAAAAGCTCGAGCGCAGAGCGAAGCCCGTCATCACCTATGTCCTTGGTCGCGTCCGTTGCGCGGGCCAAGTCTTTGGGGTCAGGTTGGGGGTGTTTCTTCGGGGCGTGGGTGAACTGGGCCTGCCCTTCGGCAAAGCCGGTCGCCGCCGTTTGCGTAATCCGGATGCGCGAGATGGCGTTATAGCCATAGACCGCGTTCACCTTTTCGCGCAGCTGGTCCTTTTGCATATCCAGCATCGGTGCCTGCGCGCCCGTGGTCAGCACGGTCAACGTCGCACCCATACCGCCGCGCCCATAGGAAATGTCCACGGGACGCGAGATGCCGGCCGTCGCCTCGCCCACGATCTCTGCCCAATGGGTCAGCACACGCGTCACCGCAAAGCCGCGGGTTTCGCTGGCTTTGCGAATCCGGGCCGACAGCAGGGACGAGGTACGCTCGAAACCCTTTTTGCGGCGGGGATATGCTTTGGGCTTTTCCATTTGGCAGATAGATGTGACTCGTTTCTTTTCGCTTATTCTAGGCGCATCACTTTGCTATGCCAGAACAAACGACGGATAGGAGATAACACGTGCGTGACGTGCCGAAAACTGCCGATCTTTTGGACTGGTACGATCGCCATGCCCGCGATCTGCCGTGGCGCGTCAGTCCGGGCGACCGGGCGCTGGGTGTGGTGCCGGATCCCTACGCCGTCTGGCTGTCCGAGATCATGTTGCAGCAGACTACCGTCGCCGCGGTTAGAGACTATTTCACCCGATTTATGGCGATTTGGCCCACGGTTCAGGACCTTGCCAATGCCGAGGATGACCGGGTCATGGGTGAATGGGCTGGGCTGGGATACTATGCCCGGGCGCGCAATCTGCTGAAATGCGCGCGCGAGGTGGCGGCGCTGGGCGCATTTCCGACCACGCGCGACGGGCTTCAGGCGCTTCCCGGGATCGGGCCCTATACCTCGGCTGCGATCTCGGCCATCGCGTATGATTTGCCGGAAACGGTGGTGGACGGGAACGTGGAACGGGTGATGTCGCGGGTGTTTCACGTTGAAACGCCTCTGCCTGATGCCAAACCTGAGCTTACACAACTGGCTGAAACGCTAACCCCGAAAAAAAGGGCAGGGGATTACGCGCAGGCCGTGATGGACTTGGGGGCCACGATCTGTACGCCGAAATCGCCCGCGTGTGGCATTTGTCCTTGGAATAGAGACTGTTTGGCCCGGAAAGCAGGTGTTCAGGCCGAACTTCCCAAGAAGAAGCCCAAGGCCAAGAAACCCACGCGGTACGGGGTGGCGTATCTGGCCCGAAACGCGGCGGGCGAGTGGTTGATGGAGCGGCGGCCCGAGAAGGGATTGCTGGGCGGTATGCTTGGCTGGCCGGGGGCAGATTGGGGCGACGCCGCGGTCGAGCAGCCGCCATTTGACGCCGATTGGCAGGATCCCGGCGTGGACGTTCGGCACGTTTTTACGCATTTTAACTTGCATCTGTCGCTGCGGGTTGTGCAGATAGATGGGCAAGTTCAGCCGGAACAGGGTCTATTTCTGGACATCAAACGCTCGGATCTGCCGACGGTGATGCGCAAAGCCTTTGACGTGGCGACAACCCATCTGTCGCATTGAGTGGACGCGATTTCGTCGCTACCCTGCGCGTCAACAGAAGGACAAACGTCATGCTTCCTGCGTCCACGATCTCGCGCTTTCGCAACGCTGCCCCTTTCGGCATCTCGATCGCTCTGCCTTTGTTGGTGATCGTCGCCGTAACGCAGGGGGGTTGGTTTCTGCTGCTGCCGCCGCTGGGGACGTGGTGGCTTTACACCATTCTTGACGCGATCACCGGTCGCTATACCGAGAACGCGGACCCCATGATCGAGGACGCGGATTTGTTCTGGTATCGCCTGATCACCATGATCTGGTTCCCGATCCAATTCGTGATGATTTACGGCCTGATTTGGTACGTAACCGGGGCCGAGCATCTGTCGACCGGAGAAAAGTTCGGTGCCTTCTTTGGTGTTGGCGTGCTGTCCGGCACGGTGGGCATTGTCTATAGCCACGAGCTGATGCACCAATCCAACCGGTTTGAGCGCTGGCTGGGAGATCTGCTGCTGGCCACCGTGCTCTACAGCCATTTCCGTACCGAACACCTGCTGGTCCACCACCCCC
Organism: Aliiroseovarius marinus; assembly: GCF_004360145.1. Lineage (GTDB taxonomy): Bacteria > Pseudomonadota > Alphaproteobacteria > Rhodobacterales > Rhodobacteraceae > Aliiroseovarius > Aliiroseovarius marinus. The sequence goes on from NZ_ML178712.1 coordinate 594,456, forward strand.
ATGTTGGCACCACCCGCGACGCGGTGACCGCGCGGTACAACGAGGGCTTCCACCGCTTTTTCTTCCGGGTTCTGACCGAAGCGCCGATTTCGGCGTGGAGGGCAGAAAAGGCTATGCTGGCGCGGCGCGGCTTGTCGGCTTTTGATCGCGCCAACCCCTTCTGGCGCTATGGCACGCTGCAGTTCGTGGCGATCATTCTGGCGGTCTGGATCGGCGGTTGGCTGGGCCTTGCGCTGTTTGCGTTCCAGGCCTTTGTCGCCGTCTGGCAGCTGGAGTTGGTGAACTATGTCGAGCATTACGGCCTGACCCGCAAACATCTGGGCGACGGGAAATACGAACGCGTGATGCCGCATCACAGCTGGAACGCGGATCATAAGGCGTCGAACTGGCTGTTGATCAATTTGCAGCGCCACTCGGACCACCACTATAAACCCGCGCGCCGCTTCCCGCTGTTGCAGACCTATCCCGATGCCGAGGCACCTCAGCTGCCCTATGGCTATCCGGTGATGACGATGGCGGCGTTGATCCCTCCGGTCTGGCGGCGCGTGATGAACCCGCGCGTGCGTGCGTGGCGCAAGCTGCACTATCCCGAAGTGAGTGATTGGAGCGCCTATAAGGCCGGCACGCTGCCGCCGCCGGTGATCCGTTAAGGAAACATCAGGGGCGCATCACCTTCCGCCCAAACGGGGTTCTTTTTCATGACGGACGCCAAGCGAACGCTGGTCAAAAACGTCTCTAACCATGCAGAAACGTTGGGTGTGACCTCGCTGTCGAAGCGCGGTTTGTCGATCATGGCGAACTGGCGGACGAAGGGCAGGATGGCCAGATCCGCGAGCGTCGGGCGGGTGCCAAACAGCCAGCCATCGGCCAGTTGGTCTTCCAGCGCGCCCAGTATCTCCATTGCCTCGGCCCGCGTGACTTCGGGGTCGCTGTCGGGATGACGTACTGCGTATTTTGTCAGGTCCAACGCGCGTTTGAACGGGCCGTCGAAGCGGTCGATCAGGGCGTGTCCGGCGTCAGGCATGTCCGACAACCCTTCGGGGTCGGATTGCCCCAACGCCCACTTCATCACGTCCAAACTTTCGTCCAAAACGCCTGTGTTAGAGACTAAACACGGCACCGTCGCGCTGGGCGAGGCGTCCAGAAATGCGGCGGGTTTGTCGCGCAAAAGGATCTCGCGCAGTTCAACGTTCACACCCGCGCTGGCAATCGCCAGACGGGCGCGGATCGCATAGGGGCAGCGGCGGAAGGAATAGAGGATCGCGGTCATGCCCCCAGAAAGCAAAAAAAACCCTGCCTCGCAAGGAGGCAGGGTCAGTCAGGTTGTGCTGTGGCGGCGGGCCACAGGCACAGGCGGTACCTGATGATGCGGGCGCGTCTGATGCGCGCCACGCAAATTCTGTTGTAAATGGAAGTCTGCTTAGTTCATTTCCGCGCGGATCTGCTGGCGCAGCAGGTCGATCGGAGCTTTCTTTCCGTCCTGCTTGAAGTGCCAGTAGGTCCAGCCATTACAGCTGGGCGCGCTTTCCAGCGCCGCACCCACCTGGTGGATCGAGCCGCGGGCCTCGCCGGAAATCAGCGTGCCGTCGGCGCGGACCTTTGCGGTTTTCCCGCGCGGGCTGGTCAGAACCTCGCCCGGACGCAGCATGCCGCGTTCAACCAGCTGGCCGAAGGGCACGCGCGGTTCGGCGCGTTTCGACGGCGTGGTGGTGAGGGCTTCTTTGTCGAACTTGCGCACTTTCGAGATGCGCTTCGCGGCCACTTTGCGATAGGCCTCTTCACGTTCGATGCCGATGAAGTCGCGGCCCAGCATCTTCGCAACGGCGCCGGTGGTGCCGGTGCCAAAGAACGGATCAAGGATCACGTCGCCGGGGTTGGTGGCGCCGACCAGAACGCGATGCAGCAGGGCTTCGGGCTTTTGGGTCGGGTGTGCTTTGTCGCCGTTTTCGTCTTTCAGGCGTTCGTGGCCTGTGCAAATCGGCAGAACCCAGTCGGAACGCATCTGAACGCCTTCGTTCAGCGCCTTCAGGGCTTCATAGTTAAACGTGTACTTGGCGCCTTCGGATTTCGAGGCCCAGATCATCGTTTCATGCGCGTTGGTGAAGCGCTTGCCGCGGAAGTTCGGCATCGGGTTCGACTTGCGCCAGATGACGTCGTTCAGGATCCAATAGCCCTGGTTTTGCAGCTCGGCGCCCATGCGGAACACGTTGTGATACGAGCCGATGACCCAAATCGCACCGTTTGGTTTCAGAATGCGGCGCGCGGCCTTCAGCCAGGCGCGGGTAAACTGGTCGTATGCTTTGAAGCTGTCGAACTGGTCCCATTCGTCATCGACAGCGTCGACTTTCGAATTGTCCGGGCGGTGAAGTTCACCTTTCAGCTGCAAGTTATAGGGGGGATCCGCGAAGATCATGTCGACCGAGTTTTCCGGAAGACTGTTCATCACCTCGATGCAGTCGCCATCAAGAATCTGGTTCAGGGGCAGCTCTACAGCCGCCTTCGTTTTGGTTTTGGTTACCATTTCTGCCTCATGTACCGGCGCTTTTGCGCTCTATCAGCGGCGTGTTTTCACGCTCGTTTTGATGAGAACAGGATGAGTCAAAGTGGATTCGCCGTCAAATTCTTTTTTGAATCAGCAACTTACATTTTACTGTTGATACAAGATATTGTGCACCGGTTTGAACGAACGTCTATGGTGTGGGGTCACACCAAGATTTTGGAGCGCCAACCTGTGGCTTTTTGACGGGTATCCGGCGTTCGTCTCCCAGCCATAGCCGGGGAACTGTTGCGCCAAATCCACCATGATCCGATCTCGGGCAATTTTTGCCACGATGGATGCGGCGGAAATCGACACGGATCGCGCGTCGCCTTTCACAATAGTTTCAGATGGCCCGGTCAGTCCGCGCGGGGTTTGGTTTCCGTCGATCAGCAGATAGTCCGCTTGTTGCGACAGCCCAGCCACCGCGCGTTCCATCGCCAGATGGCTGGCGCGCAGGATGTTCAGCTCGTCGATCTCTTCAACGGATGCATGGGCGATGCACACACAGGCCTTTTCATGGATCGCGTCCCACAACGCCTCGCGTCGCTTGGCGGACAGCTTCTTGGAATCATTCAGCCCCTCGGGGATGTCATCGGGGTTCAGAATAACGGCGGCGGCGGTGACAGGACCGGCCAGCGGGCCGCGCCCGACCTCGTCCACGCCGGCGATAGAGTGATAGCCACGGGTCATCGCGGCGGCTTCGAAGCTGAAATCAGGAACTGTTTTTGTCATGTGACATGCGTTTCCAGTTTTTACTGAAACGTCAAGCATCGCTTTTCGCGTTCGACCGAAGGGAGAGGCAGCGAACAAGCGATCCAATAAGAACTGGAATCCATGTGAGGTGGCGCAAACCGGCGAGCCCCGCAAGCAAAAAGGGCAGAGGCCGAAGCCTCTGCCAAGTTTAACGGCGCGTGAAGTGAAAGGGACCGCCGCGCCGCTGCTCGATATTCTTAGTAGCGACGCGTTGCGCGGTAGCCGCGTTTGCTGAGGCATTCAGGCAAATAGCCCCGGCGGGTGACGTAGATGCCTTTGCGGTTCTTCACGACCAGCGTGCTTTCACAACTGCGGGGCAGATCTCGGGCGTATTTGAAGTTCTTGTTCAGGCATTGGTTGCTGAACATGATCTTGCGCCCGGTTTGGGTGCGGTATTCACGCAGACAGCTGGCAGGCAGCATGCGGTACTTGCTGACCCGGTGCGGACGATGCGGGCGATCGGGATAGGTCGGCGTATAGGGGCGCGAGACATGTCCATAGGGGTAGGACGGTTCGTCATCATTTCCGGACAACAGCACACCAAGCGTGACCAGCCCCAAAAGGGCTGCGATGATCGCGACACTGTCATCGCCGCGCGTGGCGTCGCGGGCTTGAACCGGGGAAGCGGCCAGAGTCGCCGCGACAGCAGCACTAAGAACAAGTTTCACAAAAGAGCGGGGCATTGAATTCAGGACCATGGGATCCTCCTTCCTGTTGGGTCGGCGCAAGCAGGCGCTTGTCATGCCCCCAACATGCGGACCCCCCTGAAAGACAGGCAATAACGGGGGCGTGTTATCCCCTATCAGCGCCTCATGGCGGGGTTTGTTATTGAATAACCAGCCCTCGCGCCGCATGGTCAGGCCATGATGAAACGTACCGCTCTTACTTTACTTCTTGTCGCCATGGCATCTACGGCTCAGGCCGCGTGCTATGCCGATTACAAGGCCAAACGGGATAACCCGCTAAAGCTCCACTATGGTGTGATCGAGCTGTCCGATGACGCTTGCGACAATCGCAAGGCCGCGCGTCGGCAGATAAGTGACCGGCTAGAGGCCAATGGCTGGTCCCTTCTGAAAGTCCAATCCATATTTGACGCCACAGGTCTTGAGGAAAGGAAAGAAAGTGCCGGAAAATTCTTCCTTCGCTACTGATGCGCTGAAGCGCTCGAATCGCGTGGTTGTCATTGGGATTGTTGCGATTGTGGTGATTCTGCTGGTGGCGGCTGTGTTCCTGTTCATGACCTTGCCGGATGCGAATGCATTTAACGCGCGGGTTGAACAGATCTTTGTGGAAAATGACGGGCTGACTTCTGGGGCCGAGATCAAGCTGCTTGAGATTCTGGCCCAGTCCGGCACCGCCTTTGCCGATACGCTGACCAGCTATCGCATGGTGATATTCGTGCTGCTGATCTTTGCCACCGCGCTTTTGGTGGCGGCCCTTTTGTTCCTTCTGACCATCTTCGGCCTGAACCGCCGCATGGGCGAGATCGAGCGCGCCGGTATTCAAGTGAACTCGCTTCTGATCAGCCGCGAAGAGCGCACCGTGTATCTGAACAACATGGAGTTCTCGCTGACTGAGGCGGCCATCGAAACCCTGTCTGCCTTGGCCGAAGCGCGCATGGACGAGGATGTTCTGTCTGGCTCGCAGCTTGAGGGGCTGATCTCGGGCCGTGACCCGTCCGAGTGTGACGAGGCCGCTGGTGCCACCCGCATCAAACGTCTGCGCGACGCGCTGGGCAACCAGCTGATGAGCGAGCTTTTGGTGAAAACCATCGCCCGCCGCGGCTATATGCTGGCGATTGATAAAGATGTTATTCGGATGATCTGACACGCTCTGCAGGCGCGTTCTGCCTGCTTTCGCGTGGTAAGCTGTGAACAGGCCGGCCCAGCTTGGTGCCGGCCTGTTTTGCGTTTGGCGGGTGGTCCGGCTTTTCAATTGGGGCGAGAATGTGACGGAATCGCGGCGGAATATTGGACTGCAAGGCACATTTTTAGTAGAATATTGGGAACAACCAGACATTAGTACCCGCTTGGTTGGGCGGAAAATTTATTAGGAGGGGGAATTATGCGTACAAAAATTCCGGGTCTTTTTGCGGCACTTTTAGCTGCTGTTTTGATGATGCCAGCAACTCAAGCCACGGCCGATACGGGCTGTACGTCTAACTGCGACGGCAGCGGCGGCACCGGTGATGGCAGTGGCGGTGGCGGCACCGGCGACGGAACCGGTGGCGGCGGAGATGGCACTGGCGGCGGCGGTGACGACGGCACTGGTGGCGGTACACCTGACGGTGGCGGCGGTGGTGACGACGGAACTGGCGGCGGTACACCTGATGGTGGCGGCGGCGGCGGAGACGGCGGCAATGGCGGCAACGGCGGCGGCAAAGGTTCGAAAGCCAATAACGGCTTCGGCAATGGCGGCGGCGATGGCGTGCCCGGTAAGTCGAACAAGAACGACAACGGTCGCTGATATCTTGCACCCGTAGTTACGGGCGAAGATAAGTCGACATGAAAAGATTAGCCCGGCAGAAGGAACGCTTCTGCCGGGCTATTTCGTTGCAATGAAATGTAAGCGCCAAGCTTACTGAAGCTGCATTCCGTTGGCGAAAACCGATCCGTCTGCGGTGACTTCCAGCGTGGTCATGCGGGCATCATCGCCATTCGCGGCGTCGGCTGCGGTGAACATCTCGAGCATCATCATCGACTGCGCAATCTGTTCTGCCGGAATGCCCAGCTGCTCTAGCCGTTGCGCCAGCGCAGTCAGGCCCTTGGAGCGCAGTGTCAGCTTGCCTTCCGGACGGGGCATGCCAGGGAAGGTTTCAAGATCGCTGGCATCAAAGGTGAATGCACCTTCGCCGGTGACCTCGGCCCCAACAGCCGACAGACGCAACGTATTCAGAGTCGCGCTGCCCGGCTCCAGCGGCAGCATGTCGTCCAGCGCCATCAGGCTGGCTTCGACATTCGCGAAATCAAGCCATTCGATGTTGTGCTTCAGCGTCCCAGTCAGATCGAGCTTCAGATGGATCGGATCGCGCGGCAGGGCACCCATCGGGTCGCCCATCGCCCAAACCATATCGTCCAGCGTCAGCCCGTTCAGATCGACGTTGAACGCGACCGGGCCAAAGCTGTCATCCGCCAGAAGCGGCAGCTGAACATTGGCCGACATCGACGCAATATTCCCGCCCAGCGGCAGCCCCGGCATCATCGGCATTTCCATCTGAACCCGCAGTTCCTCGGCCGGGCCCGAGATCGTAAGGCCGCTCGCATCCAGCTTCATGGAAGAATCATAGGTCTTGGCCGAGGTCGACTGGGCCATCATCAGCGTGTCGCCCTGCGACGACACCTGATCCGAGCTGTAGTCGGTCATACGGGTGGTCACGTCCATGACCAACCCGCCCCGCAGCGCCTTGGCAAGATTGGCAAGGTCGATTCCGCCGGATGGGGTCACAATGCGCATTTCACCTTCAGTACGACCCGATTTAGTGACGCCTTCAACCGTGACAGGGGCATCCCCCTCGATCGACATGGCCTGATTTACCGTCACGCTCTGCTCATCAAAGGCAAAGGTGACGTCGGATGTGATTACGTCCGTTGTGGTCGTCACGGCTTGCCCGACATAGCCAAGGATCGACCCACTCATGGCCATGTTTTGAATCTCGGCCGGAAGGCCAGCCACGTCGAGCGTAAAGTCCATCTGATCGGCTTTCCAATCAGAGGTGATCTTGTCCGGGGTGCCCGAGAAGATGCTGCTGAGACCCTGATAGGTCGCCGCCATGCTGCCACCGAAGCTTTCGCCGTCAGGAGCGGTGTAAGTCACGTTATAGGTCGTGCTTTCTGGCATCTTTACCTCGACACGGCCATCGCCCATGTCGATCAGATCGAACCCGCCCATATCCAAGCTGATCGAACCCGCATCAAACGGCAGGGTCAGATCGAATGTCACGTTCTGCAGCGCAAGGCCATCGCCGCGCTCCGACGTCTCGGCGCTGAGCGCGCCGCCAATCACGGTCGAGCTTTGCTGGAAATGCTGCCAAACATCATTCGTAGTCAGATCCGCGAAGGCGGTACCGGGCAGGAAGGTTGCGCCCAGAAAAGCGGCGCTGGTCAGCCGGGTGGCAAGTGTTTGCATGTGCGATAATCCTTTGCACTCAATGTTCAATTGACGCGAAGGTATGTCAGCGAAAGGGGGGTTACAACACCTTTCAGAGTATCTCTGGGATAGGATTCAATGCATCCGTGCAGGGCTGCGCGCCCCGCGGATCTATTGCGCACTGCCCAGCAAAACATCCTTGATCAGAGCCAGCTGATCCGAGCGGACCATCTCGGGCGACAGGTGTAGAACCAGCTTTCGCGGAAGGTCGACAATGCCTGCGAAGGGACGCACCAGCTCGCCGCTGACCAGAAAACGCTGCACCAGTGCCTCGTGGGCCATCAAGACGCCTCCGCCATGCCGCGCTTCTTCCAGCGCGACGGCAAATAGCGAGTGTTCCGTCCCGCCCGAAGCGATGCCGCCAAGATCGGTCTGCGCGGACAGCCAATGCTCCCAATCGTCGGACCATGTGCTGTCGCGGAGAAGCGTTTCACTACGCAGATCCTCAAGGCAGGTCAGGCGGGCGGCCACGTCCGGCGTGCAGATCGGAAAGATGCGATCCCGTAGCACTTCGATATCGTTTGGCCCCAAGGGGTCCGAGGTGAAAAACAGCGACATATCAATGGGCTCGCGCACCAGATTTGGCGGCTCTTCCAAGGCGATCACGGACACCTGCAAATCCGGAGCGATCTGGCGCAGCTTTCCCAAACGGGCGGGCAGCCAGTACTGGGCAAGCGAGGGCAGCGTCGCCAGCTTGATCTTGTTGGGGGCCACCTGTTTGCGCAGCGCATGGACGGCAAGGCCCAGCTGGTCGAAGGCGCGGGTGAACTCGGGCACCAGTGCCTCGGCCATTGGGGTCAGCGCGACGCCACGGGCATTCCGCGTGAACAGCGGTGTCTCAGCCCAGGCCTCGAGCGTTTTGATGTGCTGGGTGATCGCGCCGGGTGTGACCGATAGCTCCTCTGCCGCTGCCGCGAAACTGCCCAGACGCGCTGCAGCCTCGAACGCGCGTAGGGCGTTCAGATGTGGGCCTTTCGGACGGGGTGGCGAGACGGGCATGGCGCGCTTTCAGCTAGGTTGAGTTTTTCTACACCAAAATAATAGCAATACTGATTTGCGCGATCCAGCCCCTCTGCCCGATCCTGAGGACGACACCCCTTTCAGGAAAGCGAGTACGCAGATGACACTTCAATTCAATACGCCGGTCGCCCAAACCGATCCGCTGATTGCGGATGCGCTGAACAACGAAAAGCAACGCCAGCAGGATCAGATCGAGCTGATCGCGTCCGAAAACATCGTCAGCCGTGCGGTGTTGGACGTGTTGGGGCACGAGATGACAAACAAGACGCTGGAAGGCTATCCCGGCAACCGCTTCCACGGAGGGGGTCGTTTCGTGGATGTGGTCGAGCAAGCCGCGATCGACCGCGCAAAGGCTCTGTTCCACTGCGATTACGCCAATGTGCAGCCCCATTCCGGCTCGCAGGCCAACCTAGCGGTGTTCTTTCTGCTGCTGAAACCGGGCGACAAAGTGCTGTCGCTGGACCTTGCAGCCGGGGGGCATCTGTCGCACGGTCTGAAGGCTAACCTCTCGGGCCGCTGGTTCGAGCCGCATCACTATGGGGTCGATCCGGAAACCGAGGTGATCGACTATGACGCGCTGGAACAACAGGCCATGTCGCTGAAACCAAAGCTGTTGATCGCTGGTGGATCGGCCTATCCGCGCGAGATCGACTTTGCGCGCATGGGGCAGATCGCCAAGAAGGTCGGCGCGTGGTTCCACGTGGACATGGCGCATATCGCGGGGCTGGTTGCGGGTGGGGCGCATCCGTCGCCGTTTCCCCATGCCGATATCGTCACCTGCACCACCACCAAAACCCTGCGCGGTCCGCGCGGCGGGCTGATCCTGACCAATAACGAAGACTGGTTCAAGCGCCTGCAATCTGCGGTTTTCCCCGGCGTTCAGGGGTCGATCCACACGCAGGTTCTGGCGGCCAAGGCGGTCTGTCTGGGCGAGGCGATGACGGATGATTTCAAAGCCTATGCGCATCAGATCAAGGCCAATGCGAATGCCTTGGCCGGTACACTGGCCGCGCGCGGAATCCGCATCGTTTCCGGTGGAACAGACACACATATTGTACTTCTAGACCTCGGCGGGAAGGGCCAGACGGGCAAGCGTGCCGAGGTGGTTTTGGAGCGCGCCAATATCACCGCGAACAAGAACGCGATCCCCAATGACAGCCCCCGACCGCCGGAATGGGTTGGTCTGCGCCTTGGGGCAAGTGCTGCCACCACGCGGGGCATGAAAGAAGCCGAGTTCGCGCAGTTGGGCGAGATCATCGCCGACCTGATCAACGCCGAGGCCGGCGGAGATAGTTCGGCCCTTGATACGGCTGTGTCCAAGGCATCGGATAAGGTGGCTGCGCTTTGCGCTGCCTTCCCCGCCTATTCTGGCTGACGCAAACCAATGTCGACTTGCAGTGCCCCGCCTGTGAATTCAGGCGGGGTTTTCGCGTCATCTGACCTGCACGCAGGTGTCGTTTTCAGAGAAGTCAGGGGGTGATTTGCCACTAGAGTGATTCGTATCAGGAATGCAGACCCGGAGGCCCCCCATGCAAACTCATGCGAAAGTCGTTGTTGTCGGAGGCGGCTGCGTTGGCGCCTCGATCCTGTATGGGCTGACGGAACACGGATGCTCGGACGCGGTGATGTTGGAGCGCACGCAGTTGACGGCGGGATCGACCTGGCATGCGGCGGGGCTTTTGGTGACCTTTGTGCGGTCGCACAACGTGTCAAAAATGACGCTGGAAACGATCCGCATCTATACCGAGGTTGAGAAAAAGCTGGGCGCGTCAGTCGGCCTGAAGAAGGTCGGGCAGCTGCGCGTCGCCAACACGCCCGAGCGTTGGGATGAATTCCAAAGCTATCTGTCCGTGGCCGAGGCGGCGGGCGTGCCCTGCAAGCTGCTGACCCCGGAAGAAATCGCCGAGGTGCATCCGCTTTTGAACCAAAGCAACAGCATTCAGGGCGGCATTCTGCATACCGAAGACGGCTATGTGAACCCGGCCGATATTACGCAGGCGATGGCGAAACTGGCCCGTGATGCGGGGGCGAAGATTTACCAGAACACCGAGGCACAGAGTTACGAGAAGCTCGACAATGGATTGTGGAAAGTAGTCACTAATCAAGGCGAAATCACGTGTGAGCACTTGATTTTCGCTACTGGAAACTATGCGCGGGAAAACGCCCGTCGGGTAGGAATTGACCTGCCCTGCATCCCGATCGTGCACCAATACTGGACCACCGAAACCGTACCGCATCTGATCGACCGCAAGAAGGAAGGGTTGCCGGAGTACCCGATCCTGCGGGACGAGGACTACGGCGCCTATCTGCGCGAGGATACCGGCGGCATTCAGTTCGGCCCTTACGAGTTCGAAAAAGACCTGAAGCTGTTCGCCGAGGACCGCGTGCCCCCGAGTTTTGGCGCCGATCTTCTGCCCGAAGACTTCGAGGCCGTAGAAACCCAGTGGGAACGCGCCATTGAACGCGTCCCGGTTTTGGGCGAAGTCGGCATCAAGGCCAATACCCGCGGCCCGTTCCAGATGACGCCCGACGAACTGCCCTTGGCCGGACCCGCGCCGGGGCATGACAACCTGTGGCTGGCCGAAGGGATGCCCGGTGGCATCCTGTGGGGCGGCACCGTAGGCAATCAGTTGGCGCAATGGATCCTGAATGGGCGTCCCGCCATTGATATGTCGGAACTCGATCCGCGCCGGTTTGGCGACTACGCCTCGAAACGCTGGACGATGGACAAGGTGCGCGAGACGTGGGGCACCCATATGCATGCGCATATCCCCGGCGAGGATCTGTATTCCGCGCGCCCGATGCGGACTGTTGGCTCGTATGATTTGCTGACCGCTAAGGGGGCGGTTTGGACGACCTATAACGGCTATGAGTTCCCCAAATGGTTCGCGCCCTCGCCCGATGAGGCAATTCCGGCTGCGTCTTTCCGCCAGACCCACGCTTGGGATCATGTCGCGGGCGAGGTGAAAACGACCCGCGAGGAAGCGGGTTTCATCGAAATGTCCCCCATGACCAAGTTCACGGTGCGCGGACCGGGGGCGGCGGCGTGGCTGGACGGGTTGATGGCGAACAAGCTGCCCAAAGTGGGGCGGATGACGCTGTCTTTGATGCTGAACGAGCGCGGTGGGATGGACGCCGAATACACCATTGTGCGCGACGCCGAGGATGCGTTCTATCTGGTCTCGACCCCCAACGGGCAGGTCTATAACTGGGACGAGCTGTCCAAGCGTCTGCCGAAGGACGGCTCGGTGCAGATGGAAGATGTGTCCGAGCAATACGGCGTCGTCGCGCTAGCAGGTCCGAAATCGCGCGAGATTTTGCAGCCGCTGACCGACAATGACCTGTCGAACGAGGCGTTTCCGTGGTTGTCCGCCCAGATGGGCGAGGTCGGCTATGCCAAGGGCGTGCGCCTTCTGCGGGTCAGTTATACCGGAGAACTGGGCTGGGAAATTCACCACCCCGTGAACTACAACCGCCACATCGTCGATTTGCTGTTAAAGGCAGGCGTGCGGCCCTTCGGGGCGCTGGCGCTGGAAAGCATGCGGCTGGACAAATCCTATCGCGCGATCAACCGCGAGATTTGCAAGGACTTGACGCCGTTCGAGGCGGATCTGGGGCGTTTCGTGGCGATGAAAGATCGGGATTTCATCGGGAAGGACGCCTTGTTGAAACAGAAGGAAGATGGCGGATATAAGACACTAATCACGCTCAAACTGCCCTTCTGCGACACATCCGTGATCGCGCACGAGGCCGTCTATCATGACGGTCAGATCGTTGGGCGTGTGACGTCTGGCGGGTTCTCGTATTATTGTCAGCATGACATCGCGATGGCGCTGGTGCCGCAGGATTTGACCGCACCGGGCACCAAGCTTCAGGTGAAAATCCACAACGAACTGCGTGAGGGCGAGGTGATCGACACTTGCGCCTACGATTCGGAAAACCTGCGCCCACGCGCGTGAGTAGATCGTTTCATTTGCAAGAAAATAGTGGACGTCGTCCTGTTAGCGCCCATACATAGGGACCCAGAATAGAAGTGAGGCCGGCCAAATCCGAAAGCCGGGTCTATTTAAGGGAGTCCCATAGATGAGCGCCTCAGCTTATGTATATCAGTCCATCGCGCAGTCGCTGGTGGATCACGACCACACCACCATGTTCGGCCTGATGGGCGATGCGAACCTGTTCATGGTCGATCACTATGTCCGCGAATGCGGGGGTGAATTCGTCCCCGTCGCGTTTGAAGGCAGCGCCGTATTGATGGCACTGGCCTATGGCCGCGTGTCCGGTAGCGTCGGCATTGCCACTGTCACCCACGGCCCCGCCCTGACCAACTGCGTTACTGCCCTGACCGAGGGCGCCCGCGGGCGTGTGCCAATGGTGCTGCTGGCCGGGGACACTGCCGTGTCCAACCCGCAGAACCTGCAAAACATCGACCAGCGCGAGACGGTGAAGATCACCGGTGCCGGGTTCGAGCAGATGCGTTCGCCCCAAACTGCGTCCTATGACGTGGCGCATGCCATTTACCGCGCGCAGGTCGAAAAGCGCCCCATCGTGCTGAACATGCCTGCCGATTTCATGTGGGAAGAGGCCACGCATGAAAAGCACGTCTTCCCGGCGTTCTCGGCCCCCGCACATGTGCCGGAAGGCGACGATCTGGACGAAGCCATCGGTATGATCGCGTCGGCCAAGCGCCCGATCATTCTGGCAGGGATCGGGGCGAAGGACTCGGTGGATCAGATCATCAAACTGGCCGACCGTCTGGAGGCCCCGCTGGCAACCACGCTGAAAGCCAAGGGGATGTTCAACGACCACCCGTTCAACATCGACATTTTTGGCACCCTCTCGACCCCCGCCGCGTATGAGGCGATTGCCAAGGCCGATTGCGTTGTGGCCTTCGGCACGTCTTTGCACCACTTCACCACTGATAAAGGTGCCCTGATGAAGGGCAAGCGCGTGGTGCAGGTGAATGATACCGTGACCGAAGTGTCCAAGAACTATCACCCCGACGCGGCTTTGGTGGCCGATGCGGGCCTGACCGCCGACAACATCGTCTGGTGGCTGGACGAGGCCGAAATCCCCCCCAGCGGCTTCACTGCCGAACTGGATATGGAGGTTCTGACCGCGCACCCCAAGGGCAACCCCGACAAGGCCGCACCCGGATTTGTGAACTTCGAATACGCTCTGGATCGTCTGGACGCCGCCCTGCCCAAGGATCGCTTCCTGACCACCGATGGCGGCCGCTTCATGACCGAGGTCTGGTGCCGCGTCGACGCCCCGAATGCCGAAAGCTTCATCGCCACGACCAATTTCGGCTCGATCGGCTTGGGGCTTCAGGTGGCGATTGGTGCAGGCTTTGCCGTGAAAGATCGCCCCGTTGTGTTGTTCACCGGGGACGGGGGCTTCATGATGGGTGGCATCAACGAGTTCAACACCGCCGTGCGTATGAAGCAGGATCTGGTGGTGATCGTCGCCAATGACAGCGCCTATGGCGCCGAGCATATCCAGTTCCTCGACCGCAAGATGGACCCGGGTCTGTCGATGTTCGACTGGCCGTCCTTTGCCGAAATCGGCACCGCGCTGGGCGGGCAGGGCATCTATGTGGACAGTGTCGAGACGCTGGAAAGCGCGATCACTGCGATTGATACCCGCACGAAACCCCTGTTGATCGAGCTGCGGCTGGATCCGAATGACGTGCCGCGGATGCGAATCTAACGCAGGCGTTTACGCGCTTAGATCGGTCAGGATCCGGTCCATCATCGCGTCGCAGGCGGCCAGTTCGGACAGGTCTACGCCCTCGTCCGCTTTATGGCCGTCGCGCGCCATGTCGCCGGGTCCGATCACCACAGTGGGGATACCTTCAGCAGCGAAGAACCCGGCTTCGGTCCCGAAAGCGACCTTGGTGGTGCCTTGGGTGCCTGCCATTTGACCTGCCCAGCTGACGACCGGATCGTCGGTGGGCGTGTCTAGCCCGTAATAGGCGTTGGTCTGGGTGATTTCGATGGCATCGGTGTCGCCGAAAGCAGCACCGACGCGCCGAGCGATTTCGTTCAACTCGGACAGGATGTCCTCGGCTGGGGTATGCGCCAGATATCGAAATTCCATCTCTATCACGGCGGAATCCGGTACGATGTTCAACGCCCTGCCCCCGCTCATCCGGCCGATATGGACGGTGGAATAGGGGATGCTATAGGCCGCGTCGGTCGCGCCTTCTGCCAGCCGGGTTTGCAGCGCGCGGACCTCGTCGATGAATGCCGCTGCGACGTGCAGGGCATTGGTGAAATCCGGCGCCAGCGCACTGTGGCCCGCTTCCCCGTGGCATGCGACCTTCAACGCAACTTTGCCCTTATGCCCCGTCGCTACCTGCATCGCGGTCGGCTCGCCTACGATCACCGCGCGAGGGCTGCCCAGAAGCGGCGCGAGCGTTGGCATCATCTGGCGAATACCCACGCAGCCGATTTCTTCGTCATAGGAAATCGCAAGGCTGAGCGGTTCCATCAACGGGGCTTTCGCAGCCCGCTCCGCCAGCGCAAGGGCAGAGGCGAGGAATCCCTTCATATCCGTGGTGCCTCGCCCATGCAGGCGTTCGCCACGGCGAGTCAGGGTAAACGGGTCGCTGGACCAATTCTGCCCCTCGACCGGCACCACATCCGTATGCGCCGACAGGCACACGCCGCCCATTTCGGGCCCAATCCGCGCGAACAGCCCAGCTTTCTGACCGCAGGGCGACGGGATGCTCACAACGGCAAACCCCGCGCTGTGCAGCAGGTCCTGCACATAGTGGATCAGGTCCAGATTGCTGTCCTTGCTGACCGTCGGAAAGGCAATCAGCCGCTCAAGGATCTCAATTGTGCGGCTCATTGTGTCTCCTGCATTTCGGCATGTGTCCTGCGCGAGTTTTGGGCGAACGAACAGGCGCGGTCAATCCGCGGCCAGTTCGGTGATCTCGCGGCGGAAGGGCAGGGCGTCGCCGATATCCTCGCCGTCCAGCTCGCGGGCATAGCGGTGGCCAGCATAGGTCGCCCAGGCAATCGGGCCGGGGGCGTTGGCGTCGCCGATCAGCTTGACCGACTTGATCCCGGCATCCGCCCAGTCCGCCTGACGGGCCTTCAGCTCGTTGTAGACGCCGTTATTTTCCTGCTTCGCGGACACCAGAAGCACCCCGTCGCATTCAATCGCACGGCGCTGATCGGTGAAGGTGCAGTTGGTTTCCACGTGATCCTTGCCGATGGCGGTGATGCCGCGGTTCAGCTCGATTGTGACGCCCATCTCAACCAGACGGCGGTGGATTTCGTGCTGCTCTAGCGTGTTCAGGGTCCATTCGCTGACATAGGCGGCAGGCGTGACCAAAGTGACCTTGCAGCCCTTCTGGACCAGCAACTCGGCCATCACGCCCCCCATGTAATAGTGGTCGTCATCATAGATCACCACATGGCCCGAGGGGCTGGCCCCGTCCATCATATCATCCGGTGTGAACAAAGGCATCGCGGCATCGGTCGGGAACGGCACGACATGCTGACGCGAGACGCCATCGCGGCGCCATTTGGCCCCGGTGGCGATGCAGACGTTCTCGAACCCGAACTCAAGGATGCTTTCGGCGTCGAGTTCACTGTCGAAATAGGTTTCGACATTGGGTTTCTGGCTGATCTGGTACTCGCGATAGTCCACCACGCGGCCCCAAGCCGACAGGCCGGGCAGAGTGCGCTCGCGCGTCACGCGGCCGCCAATCACGGTGCCCGCTTCGGCGATAGCAACGTCGTAGCCCCGTTCGGACAGCGCGCGCGCCGCTTCAAGCCCCGCAGGACCCGACCCGACCACCAGCACGTTCGAACTGTCGCCCTTCGCGTTCATCCGTTCCGGGTGCCAGCCTTTGCGCCATTCCTCCATAAAGGTGGGGTTTTGGGTGCAGCGGCTGATCGACATGGTCATGTCGCCGGTGATGCAGATGTTGCAGCCGATACATTCGCGAATATCCTCGATCCGGCCTTCTTCGACCTTCTTGGGCAGGAACGGATCCGCGATGGAGGGACGGGCGCAGCCGATGAAATCCAGCGTGCCCGTGCGGACCATCTTGGCCATCACGTCAGGGCTGGTGAAGCGCCCGACGCCGACGATGGGCTTGTCCGTGAGCTCGTGAATGCCTGTGACCAGTTGTTCCTGCGCGGCCTCTTCCTTGAAGCGGGATGGGCCCGAGCAGTCCTCCCACGTGCCCTGCGCCAGGTCCCAAAGATCAGGCAGGTTCTTGTTCATCTCGACAAACTCGCGCACCTCGGCGTTGGAAAAGCCCAGATCGCCGATGGTTTCGTCCAAGCTGACACGCAGCGTGATCCCCATCGTGTCCCCCACGGCGTCTTTAATGTCCGCAATCACCTCGTTCACAAAGCGCGAGCGGTTTTCGAGCGAGCCACCATATTCATCCGTCCGGTGGTTGGTGGCGCGGCTGAGGAAGTGCTGGAAAATACCGAAGCCATGCGCGCCATACAGGCAGATCAGATCAAACCCGGCCAGCTTCGAGCGTTTGGCCGCATTCACAAACCAGCGGCGCAGATCCTTGATGTCCTGCTTGTCCAAAGCACGCGCCTGAACGGGATCGTTGGTGAAGGTACGGATGGGCTGGGCGGACACCGCCAGCGGCACCTCTTTCGTGTACAGATTCGGCCCATTTACGCCGGAATAGGCAAGCTGAATGCCCGCCAGCGCGCCGTTGCTTTTCATCGTCTCGGACATCTTGCGCAGCATTGGAATGTCTTTGTCTTCCCACAGGCGCAGCTCGATGAACGGCGTGATTTCCGAGGTATGGTGCATCTCGCATTGCTCGGTAAAAATGACGCCCCAGCCGCCTTCGGCCTTGGACCCGCGCATCGCCGCCGCAGCCGACGGATCGCGATAGCCGCCGCCGTTGCAATGGGGCACTTGGTAGAAGCGGTTTTTGGCTGTGACCGGCCCGATGTTCATGGGCTCGAACAAAATGTCATAGCGAGGATCGCGCACGTTTCTTCTCCTGTCAGGATCGCGTTATCGGATCAGCGTGACAGATGATCGAGTTAGGCTAAAGTCGTGCTTACGGAAGCGCGGGTTAGGCTGTGCTTAACCCCTAGGCGGGATAGCGCGGCCCGGATAATTCCAGTCGCGGATCACCGTGGCGGCGTGGTCGATGAAGGCGTTAACCGTCAGCACATTGCGCGCGCCTTCGGGGATGATCAGGCCCAATTGCATGGGGCGCTGGTCGCCCTTCAGCGGAATAAACACCAACCGCCGCCCGTCCGGGGACAGGTCGGAATAGGGTCTAATATTGGCGATTGCATAGCCAAACCCGTTTGCCACCATTGACCGCATCACCGCCATGTCCCGCGTGCGTTCGACAATGCGGGGCTTGCGGCCCGTCTGGTCAAAGAAGCTGAGGAAATAGTTGCTGCTGAGTGGCAGGTCCAACAGGACCATCGGATAGTCCAAAAGCTCGGCCACCTCGACCTCGTTCTGGCGGGCCAGCGGGTGACCTTCGGGCACCATCGCATAAGGGGGCAGGGACCGCAGGGGGACGAATTCCAGATCCGGCGGGATTTCGAGGTCATAGGACAGCGCCACGTCGATCTGTGCGCGGCGAAGCTGTTCGATCAGACTCAGTTGGTCGGTCTCGATCTGACTGACGCGCACGTCGGGGTATTTCAGTTCAAACTGCCGCCGGATCGCGGGCAAAAGCACCTGCGCAAAGGTCACAAGGCAGCCGATGTTCAAGGGCCCCTGCACATTGCCCGAGATATCGCCCGCCAGACGGTTCAGCGCGTCGGCTTCCTGCAACACCTGCTTGGCCTGCGCCATGAACTGCCGCCCGGCCTGCGTCAGGCTAAGGCCATGGGCGTGTTTGCGGACGAAAAGCGGCAGGCCAAACTCGTCCTCCAACTGCGAAATCGCCGCCGAGATCGACGGCGACGACACGTTCACCCGCTCGCTCGCCTGCGAGATCGAGCCTTCCTCGCCGACCGCGACGAAGTATTCCAACTGACGAAGAGTGAACCGCAAAGCCATCCTGCGATTATGCCTTACGGTTCAAATGGTTCAAGCCTGATACTTGATCCATGTGGTCTTCAGTGCTGTGTATTTGTCAAAGCTGTGCAGGGACAGATCGCGGCCAAATCCCGACTGCTTCATGCCACCAAACGGGGTTTGCGCAGACAGGGCGTCGACGGTGTTGACCGACACGGTCCCGGCCATCAACTTGTCCGACACGCGCAGCGCACGGCCCAGATTATCGGTCCAGACGGATGCGGCCAGCCCATAGACTGAATCGTTGGCCATCGTGACGGCCTCGTCTTCGCTGTCGAAGGGGATGATCGACAGGACAGGTCCGAAAATCTCGTCCCGCGCCAAGGGGTCGTCGTGGCTGACATCGTCAAAGATCGTGGGCGCGACGAAGCAGCCTTTGCCGTCGACATAGGCACGCTCGCCCCCGGCAACCAGATTGGCGGTTTTCTTGCCGCCTTCGACAAAGCGCATGATGTCTTCGGTCTGCTTTTCGTCGACAATTGCGCCCATCTTGGAGGCCGGGTCCAGCGGGTCGCCCGGCTGCATCCCTTCGGCGCGCGCGATCATTTTCTCAACAAACGCATCCTTGATGGACCGCTCCACATACAGCCGCGAGTTCGCCGAGCAGACCTCGCCCTGATTGAAGAAGATGCCAAAGGCGGCCATGTCGGCGGCGGCGTCCAAGTTCTCGCAATCCGCAAAGACCAGATTGGGGGATTTGCCGCCGGTTTCGGGCCAGACCTGTTTCAAGTTCGATTGGCCCGAATATTCCATGAATTTCTTGCCGATCATGGTCGATCCGGTGAAGGCCAGACAGTCCACATCCATGTGCAGACCCAAGGCCTGCCCCGCCGTGTGGCCAAAGCCCGGCACGACGTTAAAGACGCCATCCGGTACGCCCGCCTCAGCGGCCAGTTCGGCCAAACGCAGGGCGGACAAGGGAGATTGCTCGGCTGGTTTCAACACGACCGAGTTGCCCGCCGCCAGCGCCGCCGCCGCTTTCCACGTGGCCATGTCCAAGGGGAAGTTCCACGGGGTCACCGCGCCGACCACGCCCAAGGGCACGCGGGATACCAGCGCCAAATCGCCGGGGCCGGTTGGGGCGACTTCGTCATAGACCTTGTCGATTGCTTCCGCATACCACTGGAAGAAATGCGCGGATCCCGGGGCGTCGATGGTGGCGGCATCCGTCACCAGCTTGCCCATATCCAGACTGTCCAGAAGCGCCATTTCTTCAAGATTGGCGCGGATCAGATCGGCGAGCTTCAACAGCACCGCCTTGCGATCCCCCGGTGCCATACGTGACCACCGCCCATCTTCGAAGGCACGCCGTCCGGCAGCGACGGCCAGATCCACATCCGCCGCGTCACATTCGGCCACCTGCGCCAGCACCTGTCCGTTGGCCGGGTTGATGCTGTCAAAGGTCTTGCCCGACACGGCATCGACGAATTTGCCGTCGATGAACGCCTTGTTGCGGAAGGAAATCTGCCCGGCGCGGGACCGCCAGTCTTCTAGGGTGTAGTCAAGCATCTCTCTCTCCTATTCGGCGGCCACGATGGCCCTGTCCTGTCGCGCCAACCACAGCTGGAAGTCGCGGATTGTTCCTTCATAGTCATCGCCCGCCAGCGGCCCTTCGAGCGCGTGTTCAGACCCAAGCGCCACCTGCATGCGTTCCAGTTTCTCGCGGTCCTCGCGGTTGACCTCTTCCCACAGCTTGATGCGGGCGGCGATGGTCGCGTCGTCCAGATCGTCGCCATAGACGGACATGGTCCATTTCACGCGGATCTCTCCGGCGCTGAGTGGGAAAATAGACAACGAAACCAATAGGCTCGCCGCTTGGCTGGCAACCTGCGTCGGGAATTTCGCAAATAGGGTCGAGCGCATGCGTTCGTCATCGCTCAGCCCCTCGGCCCCATGCCCACGCGGCGGGATCGTGGTGGGATAATTCGCGGCGTAAGAGGTGAAATCCTCCCCCGCCAGCAGCTTGCGCGCCAATCCCGTGGGCGTATAGCCATGCAGCGTCTGCGGGTGCACCACGGACAGGTGGTAACCCTCCATGAAGTTCTCGACGAGGCATTTCCAGTTGGTCTGCCAGTTCTCTTCGGCCACGTGGATCAGACGGAAGTTTTCAGTCTCGTAGGGGGCCAGCAACCCGTCCAGATCTGGGTGATCAAACGGGGCCGCATGGCTGTCCAGATTGACGTAGATGAAGCCGTTCCACAGGTGCACATTGTGCCCATGCAGGCGGCAATTCTTGCTGTCAAACCCGGCGTTTTCCATCCGCGCGGCGCGCAGAAGCGCCCCGTCACGGCCATAGGCCCATGCGTGGTACGAGCACACAAAGCGCTTCACGTTGCCCCGCCCTTCAGCCAGCGGCATGCCGCGGTGACGGCAGACATTGGCCAGCACACGGATGTCCCCATCATCGCCGCGCACGACGATCAGCGGTTCGGACAAAAGCTGCACGGTGAAAAAGTCGCCGGGTTCGGGAATTTCATCTGTGCGGCCCAGACAATGCCAATTCCAGCGCAACACCGTAGCAGCCTCGTGTTCGAACTGCGCTTGGCTTGTGTAGTATGCCCCAGGCATGCCCATCGGGCGGTCGGCAGGCAAGGCGGCCAAATCCTGAAGCTTCGTTCTTAAATCACCCATCTTACCCTCCGTTTCCTGTTGCGTTTTGGGGTTATTCGTCGCCGGGGACGCCGTAGGACGGCGCCTCGCGCGGGTCGAGCGCGCGTTGGACATAGGCGTCCAGCTGCGGCTTGTAGATTCCCCACGCGGTGGCGATGTTTTCGATCGGACAGTCCTCGGTCCAGTCGCAGCGCAGATCGGCGACGGGCCACGCGACCTTGTCGACCAACATCATGCCTGCGGAATGGATTGGCCCCGCTTCGCCGCCTGCGGCCAGCCCAGCGCGCATCGCGGCGATCAGCCGGTCGCCCAGATGGCCGGAACTGGCCAAGAACCCGTCCACAATCGCCTGCGGCACGCCGTCATTCGCCAACAAGTTCCCGCCCGAGGCCACATCCGGCCCCTGCGCCTGTGTCCAAATACCAAGGCTATTGGGTCCGGAATGGATGGCCGTCGCGCCATTTTTATCCACCGCCAGAACCTGCCGGTATTCGATAAACCGGCCCAGATCCTTCACGCCGGCAATCGCCTCGCCCGCGGACATGCCGCCTTGCATCATGTCCAGCGCCAAGGGGCCAAGGGTTGGGTCGGTCACGTTTTGTGACGCCACCGCGCCAACACCCGCGCGGGCATAGGCGCAGCGCGCCGCCACCGCAGGGGATGACGACGAGATCGCAATGCCAAACATGCCCGTGTCGGCGCAGCGCGCCACCAGTGAAAAGGTCATCACATCACTCCGGAATGACGGCGGTGCCGTCGATTTCAACCAGCCACTCGGGCCGCGCCAGCGCCTGCACCACCAGACCCGTCGAGACAGGGTGCACGCCTTTGATATACTCGCCCATGGTGCGATAGACGGCCTCGCGGTGGCGGACGTCGGTAATGTAGACGACGACCTTCACCAGATGCTCCATCTCGCCTCCGGCTTCTTCGATCAGCTGGCGGATGTTCTGCATCACCTTGTGGGTCTGCTCGACCGGGTCATGGCTGTCGATGTTGACGGCATCGTCCAGATTTTGCGGGCACTGGCCGCGCAGATAGACGGTCTTGCCACCCTGTGTGACCACGGCCTGACACAGGTCATTGTCGAGATTCTGTTCGGGATAGGTGTCCGAGGTGTTGAATTTGCGAATGCGGGTATGGGCCATTGGGCGTCCCTTTATGTGGTGTTAGGTGGCGGCGCGTCCGGCCTCGATCCGGGCCATCAGATACTGCGCGAAGTCATAGTTTGGGCGTTCCAAGTGGCTTAGATGCCCCGGCACGGCGCGGTCGGACGACAGGCCTTTGAACACTTTTTCGGTACAGCCGCGATCTTCGACATTCACGTCATCCAGAAGGGTCTTCAGGGCGGCAAAGTTCTCTTGCGCGTCTGCGTCATCGGCATAGTCATCCGACATCCCGCCGCCAAACCGGATCTGCACCTGGCCCGGTCCCTTGGGGTGCAACGACAAGTACCAGAAATAGCCCGGCGTCAGCGTGATCAGCAGGCTGGGATAGATCGCCAGCAGGAAGGTGGTGCGCCGTTCCTCGCCCTTCAGGCGGTCGTTCGATGGGTGCGCCATCGCGATGCGCAGCGTCTCGTCCTTCAGGATGGTGTGATAGTTGAACGCAGGTAAACCCGGCGGGCAGACCATATCCTCGAGCTTCGACAGACCGCCGATGGTGCCTGCGTGACAAACCGGCAGGTGATAGCTTTCCATGAAGTTCTCGGCCAGCACCTTCCAGTTGGTGTCCCAGACGTGTTCTTCGTAAAACGCTTCGGTGTAGTTGGTCATGTCATAGCCCGCGACCATGTCTTCGACTTGGCGAAGCTGATCAGATACGTCAGGCGCGTCTTGGTTCAGAGTGATGAACACCCAGCCCAGCCATTCCTGACATCTCACCTGCGGCAGCTGGTACTGGTCCTTGCAGAAGCCTTCGTTCAGGGTCATCGCCGGGGCGCCGCGCAGGCTGCCGTCCAGATTGTAGGTCCAGGCGTGATAGGGGCAGACAATGGCGCGGGTCTTGCCGTTTCCGTGCAAGAGCGTCGACATGCGGTGCAAGCAGACGTTGGACATGGCGCGCAGCTCGCCGTCGCGATCACGGATGACCAGAACCGGCTGACCGGCAAGCTCGCAAGTGGTGTACTGGCCCGGCTCTTTCAGCGCATCCGCCCGACCCACGCAGAACCAATCCTTCGAGAAGATGTGCTCCAGCTCTTCCTTCAGAAACGCCTCGGACGTGTAGACCGAGGGCGGCATGGCATGGGCCTGCTCGAACGGCTCGGCGGTGTTCTGGCGAAGTTCCTCTACGGGGTCGATATGGTCTTTTGCCATCTGGGATCCTTCTCGTTGAGCTTATTCTGCAGCCGAAGACACAACGGCCGCCTGACCGTCGTAATCCAGATAGGCGCGCTGGGTTGCGATCTGATCTGCCACGTGTTTGGCGTCGTGCCAGACCCCCCACAGGAAGGTCGAACCGCGGCGGGATTGCCACGGCAGGCCAAGGAAATAGACATCCGGTTCGACCGACACGCCACGCTGGTGGATCGGCGCGCCCTTGTCGTCGAAGGCGTCGAATTTCATCCAGTCGAAATCCTGCCGGAACCCGGTGGCCCAGATGATTGTGGTGATCCCTTCCTTGGCCAGATCAAGCGCGTGGATCGGGTTGGTCAGGCAGTCCGGATCGGGGAAGGCTTCACGGGCTTCGGGCTCTTCCGGAAGGGACAGGCCGGTGCGTTCCACATAGGCGTCAGCGGCGTCCAGCATCTCGTTATAATTCGCATCGCCCGCGGCCACATTGGCTTGCAGATCGTCACGGAAGGTCAGTGTGCCGTCCTTGAACCCCTCGGTCAGGCCCAGAAGCGTGACGCCTTCACCCGCCAAGCGGCGGAAATCCATCGTATGTCCGCCATAGGCCCCAGAGACCGAGATCGTCACATGTTCTGTCCCCGGGTTTGGCGCGGCCATGTCCCACAGGCCCAGCACACCCAGCCACCAGACGAAATCGCGGCCACGATAGCGACGCGGTGGGCGATCATGCGGCCCAACCGACAGGAACACTTTACGGCCCGCGCGGTTCAGCTCGTCCGCGATCTGGGCACCCGATGATCCCGCACCAACAACCATCACCGCCCCATCCGAGAGCTGTGACGGGTTTTTGTAATGGAAGGAATGGATCTGATCGACCCCGGCCGTTTCCGGCACGATGGGCGGGATCACCGGATGTTGGAAAGCGCCAGTTGCGGCGACAATGCGCTTGGCGTGGATTTCACCGTCCGAGGTTTCGACCCGGAACCCGGCCTGATCGGGCAGGCGTTCGGCTTTCAGCACCTCAACCCCGGTGCGCACGGGCGCGTTCACCATCTGCGCGTATTCTTCCAGATAGTCCGCCACGCGGTCCTTGGTGACGAATTCGTCCGGGTCATTTCCTGTGAACTCAAGGCTGGGGAATCGGTCGTGCCAGACGGGTCCGTTGGTCACAAGCGCGTCCCAGCGCCCGGTGCGCCATGCCTCGGCGACGCGATTCTTTTCCAGAATCAGATGCGGCACGCCACGGCTTCCAAGGTGTTCGCTTAGGGCAATTCCGGCCTGTCCGGCACCAACAACAAGCGTATCAATGGTTTCAACGGGCATGTGTCTGGTCCTCTTGTCTGAATGTCGTGTCGGCGCAGGCGTGCTGGCCGGGTGCGCCGTGGTCGGCGGTCGCATTACATTGGCACGATGGGGCCGACAGAAAAGAATGTTCTGTGTCAGCCGTGATTAGGCAGTGACTAACATCTAGGCAGCTTGAAAAGGTTAAGCCTAAGCCAAACTTCGCAAGATACGTATTTTTCCAATGCCGCGCGGCTTCTAGCCTTTTGATACTGACTCGGAGGTCACCATGCGCGGACAACTCAATCCCCCATCGGGGGACATCATTGCTTTGCACGTATCAAGATCTCCCAAACGACGGAGAGATCACAATGAATGACGACGCCCAAATCGCGGTGGACGTGCGCGATGCGGTGAAACGCTATGGCGATTTCACGGCGCTTCAGAAGATCTCACTCGGGATTCGCGACAACGAGTTTTTCACGCTGCTTGGCCCCTCGGGCTGCGGTAAGACCACGCTTTTGCGGATGATCGCCGGGTTCGAGGACGTGACCGAAGGTGCTATTTTCCTTTATGGCGACGAGATTGCGACCCTCCCCCCACATCAGCGCCCGGTGAACACGGTGTTCCAAAACTATGCATTGTTCCCGCACATGACCATTTTGGACAATGTGGGCTTCGGGTTGGAGATGCGCGGCAAATCGAAATCCGAGGCCCGCGCCCGTGCGGGTGAAATGCTGGAGCTTGTCCAGCTGTCGCAATTCGCTGCCCGCAAGCCATCGCAATTGTCGGGGGGACAGCAACAACGCGTGGCGCTTGCCCGCGCGCTGGCGCCTTCGCCCAAAGTGCTGTTGCTGGACGAACCTCTCTCTGCTCTGGACCTGAAGCTGCGCAAAGCCATGCAGATCGAGCTGAAACACATCCAGCGTGAAACCGGCATCACCTTCATCTTCGTGACCCACGATCAAGAAGAGGCCCTGACCATGTCCGACCGCATCGCCGTCATGTCGGCGGGCCGGATGCAGCAACTGGGCGAACCCAAGGACATCTATGAACGCCCGCGCAACATGTTTGTGGCCGACTTCATTGGGGAAACCAACCTGCTGGAAGTGTCCGTGGATGCGATCAATGATGGGCGTGCCATTTGCCATCTGGGCGGCGGGCACGAGCTGACCTGCAACGCGGTGGACGAGGTGGGCGTCGGGTCCAAAGTGCACATGTCTGTGCGCCCCGAACGCCTGTTCCTGTCGGACCAGCCGACGGAATCGGAAAGCCTGAAGGGCACCATCGTCGAGAACATCTTTATCGGCACGGACATCACCACCATCATCGACCTGAATGATGGACCCAACTTCACCGTCCGCACCTCGAATTCAGATCGCGGCAACAAGCGGATCTTTGAACCCGGCGCGCAGGCCTATGTGAATATGGAGGCAGGCTCGGCACGCCTGTTGGTCGACTAATGGCGGGGGGTGCGGCATCTGGCGGCTCGTCTGCTGCAGACACCTATGCCGGCGCGCGCAACTGGCTGTTGATGCCGTCATGGGTGGTGTTGATCGTCTTCGTGCTGGCTCCGGTCTGCATGATGCTGATCTATTCCTTCCTGACGAAAGAATTCCGCGGCGGTGTGATCTGGGAGTTCTCGCTGAAGGCCTACGACCAGTTCTTCTGTGATCGCGGCTTGTTCGGGGACGAGCCTTGCGCGATTGAATGGACCTATATCACCATCTTCTGGCGCTCGATCTGGCAGGCAGGGGCGGCGACGATCCTGTCCCTGATCATTGGCTTCCCGACTGCCTATTTCATCGCCACCCGGCCCGAGCGGACCCGCGCCATGTGGGTGTTCCTGATCACCATCCCCTACTGGGTGAACCTGCTGATCCGCACCGTGTCGATGAAGTTCCTGCTGCGCGACCAAGGCCCGTTGAACGATTTCCTGATCAGCATCGGCCTGATCGACAGCCCGCTGCATATCATCAACACCAACCTCGCGGTGCAGCTGGGCCTGTTCTACAGCTACCTGCCCTTCATGGTGCTGCCGATCTATGCCTCGGTCGAGCGCTATAACTTCGCGCTGTCCGAGGCCGCTGCAGACCTGTACGCCACCAAATGGACCACACTGCGGCGCATTCTTTTGCCAGCCGTGAAACCCGGCGTGATTGCGGGCTGTATCCTTGTCTTCGTCCCGTCGCTGGGCGCCTTCCTTGCGCCTGACCTGCTGGGCGGGGCCAAAAACTTCATGATCGGCTCGCTGATTGAAGAGCAGTTCAAAGGCAATGCAGGCAACTGGCCGTTCGGGGCCGCGGCCTCGATGATCCTGCTGACCATGGTTCTGATCATCTTGCTGATCTTCGCCCGTCAGCAACGCAAGGCGGAGGCCACGTCATGAGCGCCAAGACCGATGTAAAAACCTATTCCGGCTTCAAGTTCATGACCTTGCTGTGCTTGGTCATCCTCTATGCGCCGCTGATCGTCGTGACGGTCTATTC
The DNA here is from genome assembly GCF_004360145.1 of Aliiroseovarius marinus. Lineage (GTDB taxonomy): Bacteria > Pseudomonadota > Alphaproteobacteria > Rhodobacterales > Rhodobacteraceae > Aliiroseovarius > Aliiroseovarius marinus. Next base: position 621,623 of record NZ_ML178712.1, read on the forward strand.
CTTCAACGCGTCGAAATCGATCACGGTGTGGGAAGGGCTGTCGCTGCGTTGGTACGCCGACGTTTTCGTCGGGCCGGAAAGCGGCAAGTTCAAACAGGCGGCGATCAATTCCTTCGTCATTGCCATCGTTGCGGCCACGATCTCGACCACAATCGCAACCTTGGCCGCCACGGCGATCGTGCGGGGCGGAAAGTTCCGCTTGCGCACGGCATCCCTTGGGCTGATCAGCCTGCCCCTGATGGTGCCGGAAATCGTCACCGCCGTTGCGCTGCTGATCTTCTACAACTCTATTGGGTTTGATCGCGGGTTGCTGACCATCCTTGTGGCGCACATCGCCTTTTGCATCCCCTTCGCCTATCTGCCCATTCAGGCCCGCATGCAGGGGATCGAGGATACCTATGAACAGGCCGCGATGGACCTTTACGCCACCAAGGCACAGGCCTTCCGCCGCGTTCTGCTGCCCCTGATGATGCCCGGCATCATCTCGGGCTTCCTGCTGGCCTTCATCGTCAGCCTGGATGACTTCATCATCACCAACTTCGTCAAAGGTGCAGGGGTGGAAACCTTGCCCACGGCGATTTTCGGATCGGTGAAACAGGGCCTCAAGCCCAACATCATGGCGATCTCGACCATGCTTCTGGCTGTGTCGATCGTGATGGTGACCATCTCGTACTTCGTATCGAAGTCCGACAATACGAAATAATCACAGGGAGCTAACACAATGAAACTTCTTACCCAATCTGCCATGGCGCTGGCCCTGATGGCCAATACTGCCGCTGCCGAGGGCGATCTGGTCGTCTATCACTGGTTCGAATACATGCCTCAGGAGCTGCTGGATAAGTTCACCGCTGAAACGGGCATCAACGTCACCATGGACACCTACGATTCCAACGAAGCGATGCTGGCATCGCTCAAGGCTGGCGGCATGGGCACCTATGACGTGGCGGTTCCCGGAGACTACATGGTGGCGATCATGGCCGGCGAGGGGCTGCTAGATACCATCGCGGATGGCGAGCTGGCCAACAAAGGCAACATCGCGCCGGAATGGGCCGACCCAAGTTTCGACCCGGGCCGCACGCATTCGATCCCGTATCAGTGGGGCTCCACCGCGTTCTCGGTCGATACCGAAGCCTATAGCGGCGACATCAACACCACCGACATCCTGTTCAATCCGCCGGCCGAGCTGTCGGGCAAGATCAACATGCTGGACAGCCAAGGCGAAGTCATGGCGCTGGCCTCGCTTCACATGGGCATCCCGCAGTGTTCGTCCGACCGCGAGCAGTTGAAAGCGCTGAACGAGATGCTGGTCAACGCCAAGGCGCATTGGGCCTCGTTCAACTCGGACACGGCGAAAGAGGTTCTGGTCTCGGGCGATGTGGCGGTCGGCATGATCTATGACGGGTTCGGCGCGAAGGCGCGGGCGGAAAAAGCATCGCTTCAATACGCCTTCCCGACGCAGGGCTATGTGGTCTGGATGGACAACGTGGTTCTGTTGAAAGACGCGCCCAACCGCGATAACGCACTGAAATTCATGGACTTCCTGCTGCAGCCAGAGAACATCGCCGCGGTATCGAACTATGCGCGCTATGGCGCGGGCGTCAGCGGTGTGGGTGATTTCCTTGACCCTGAATTGGCGACCTTGCCGGAAGCCAACCCGCCCGCCACCGCCGGTCAGGGCGCGTTCATCGAGGTCTGCGACGAAGCCACTCAGGCCGTCTATGACCAGATCTGGACCAACGTGAAAAAGTAAGTCTTAATGACGGTAAGGGGCGGCTTCCGGGCCGCCCTTTTTCTATCTGCGGAGGCCGGAATGGAAACCATCTTTACCGAGAAACATCGCCTGCGAAACTCCAAGACCGAACTGTGTGGGGGCGAGCTGGTCGAGCCTTTCGAACGCCCCTCGCGCGCCGAATACATTATCGACCGGGTGCGTCAGGTGGGGCTGGGCCCGATCTCGGACCCCGATGATTTCGGGATGGAGCCGATCTTGGCGGTGCATGACGCAGGCTTTGTGGATTTCCTGCAAACCGCGTGGGACGAATGGGTCGCCGAAGGCTTCAAGGGCGAGGCATTGACCACAGTCTGGCCCGCCCGCCGCATGTCCTCCCACATCCCGCGCCATATCGAGGGCAAGCTGGGCTACTACGCGCTCGCCTGCGAAACCTCAATTTCCGAGGGTACATGGGAGGCCGCCTATGCCGCCGCGCAAGTCGCCCTGACCGGGGCCGAGCGGATCCGTCAGGGTGCGACTTCCGCATTCGCGCTCTGCCGCCCGCCGGGGCATCATGCGGCCATCGATATGTTCGGCGGCTACTGCTTCGTGAACAACGCCGCCGTCGCTGCGCAATACCTGCTGGACAAGGGTGCGAAACGGATCGCCATTTTGGACGTGGATTTCCACCACGGGAACGGCACGCAGGACATCTTTTATGACCGTGATGATGTGCTGTTTCTGTCGATCCACGGCGACCCGATGGACGCGTTCCCGCACTTCCTTGGCCACGAGGACGAGACAGGCACAGGCGCAGGTGAAGGTTTCAACGTGAACTATGCCCTGCCGCCCGGCACCAGTTTCCCGGCATGGCGCGCGGCGCTGTCGGACGCGCTGGCCCGCGTGGCGGACTATGCGCCCAATGTGCTGATCATCTCACTTGGGGTGGACACGTTCGAAACCGACCCGATCAGCTTTTTCAAGCTGACCAGTGACGATTTCACCACCTATGGCGCGGATATCGCCACGCTGAACCTGCCCACGCTGTTTGTCATGGAGGGCGGCTATGACATCGACGAGATCGGCATTAACGCTGTGAACGTGCTGCAGGGATTTGAAGGCGGGGCGTAAGTGCCCCACCCCTCACCGCATCACAAACGGATTGGCCATCGGCTTGTCCGAGGTGCTGATCCACGTGGTTTTCGTGCGGGTGTAATCCAACACTGCCTCAAGCCCCGCCTCGCGGCCATAGCCGGACTGGTTATAGCCACCGAAGGGTGCAATCGGCGACACGGCGCGATAGGTGTTCACCCAGCAAATCCCCGCCTTCAGCCGCGCCGACACGCGATGCGCGCGGGCGACGTTTTCGGTGAAGACGCCGGATCCCAGCCCGAAGGGCGTGGAATTGGCGATGGCGATGGCTTCCTCTTCCGTGTCGAAGGGGATCAGGGACATAACCGGCCCGAACATCTCGACCTTCAAGGTCTCAACGTCGGTGTTGGGGCATTCGACCAGCGTTGGCGCCATGTAGTTGCCGGGGCGGTCCAAGGGCGCGCCTCCGAACCGGATGGTTGCCCCGCCGTCGCGGGCGGCTTGCAGGGTGGTTTCGATGGTTTGCACCTGTGCCGCCGTGCAAAGCGGGCCGATATGGGTGTCCGCCGACAACGGGTCGCCGATGACAACCGGCTGCATCTTCTCTTCGATCCGCTGCACAAGCGCATCAAAGATCGACCGATGCACCAACCCGCGCGACCCCGCCACGCAGCTTTGCCCCGAGGCCCCGAAGTTCCCGGCGATCAGCCCATTGGCCGCGCCGTCCAGATCCGCGTCTTCAAACACCAGAATGGGGGATTTGCCGCCCAGTTCCAGCGAGGTGACCGCGAAGTTTTCGGCCGAGTTACGCACCACATGCCGCGCGGTTTCCGGCCCTCCGGTAAAGGCGATGCGGTCCACATCCGGATGGCGGGTCAGAGGGATGGCGCAGTTTTCTGCATCCCCCGTGATGACTGACACGACGCCGGGCGGGAAGCCTGCCTGCCCGATCAGACGTGCGAATTCCAGCATCGGGGCAGGCGCGATTTCAGACGCTTTCAGCACCACAGAACAGCCCGCTGCCAAGGCCGGACCCAGCTTCGTCGCGGTCAGGAACATCTGCGCGTTCCACGGCACGATGGCGACCACCACGCCGATGGGCTCGCGCTTGGTGAAGACATGCATGTCGGGCTTGTCTATGGGCAAAACCGCCCCTTCGATCTTGTCCGCGAGTCCCGCGTAGTAGCGGTAATAGTCGCCGACATAGGCCGACTGAGACGAGGTTTCGGCCAACAGTTTCCCACTGTCTGTCGTCTCGATCTCGCCAATGCGCTGGGCATTTTCCTCGATCAGTTCGGCCAGACGATACAGAAGTTTGCCCCGCTGAGTTTGCGTCATGTCGCGCCACGCCGGGTCGTTCAGAACCCGACGCCCGGCGGCGATCGCTCGATCCACATCCGAGGGCGCGGCACAGGCAAATGTCGCCCAATCTTCCCCCGTCGCCGGGTTTTGCGTGGCCATGACCTGCCCGTCGGCCCCATCGGACCATTGACCGTCGATAAACAGCTGATAATGCGGTTTTTGTTCCATCTGATCCCTCACTGAAACGCTGGCATGACGTCGTCGATGAACCGCGCCAGCGACTCGCGCTTGCGTTCAAAGCTCATGCCGCTGTCGATCCAGAATGAATACTCATCATAGCCCAAATCTTCGTAGCGTTTGATCTGGTCGATGACCTCCTGCGCGGTGCCGATGGTCAGATCGCGCTTCAGGTTCTCGGGCGCCATAATTTTGTTCGCGGCCATCTCTTCCTCGGTCAGCTCCTGAATTAGACCCTGACTGACCGGACGCTTATTCTGGAACCACGCGCCGAAATAGCAATAGAAGCGCGACAGCTCTTTCGCCGCCTGATCCACATCCGCCGCGTCTTTGCCCACATAGGTGTGATGCAGCAGCATGATCTTCGGGCGCTTGCCGTCATAGCCGTCACACGCCGCGTTGAAACGCTCCATCAGGCTTTCGATTTCCTCGATCCCTTGCCATAGCGGGGTGACCTGAATGTTGAAGCCGTTCTGCACGCCAAATTCGTGGCTATTGGGGTCACGCGCGGCGATCCAGATCGGCGGACCGTCCTCCTGTGCGGGTTTCGGGGCCGAGGTTGTGGCGGGGAACTGGAAGAACTCGCCTTCATGGGCGCAATCGCCTTTCCACAGCTGCGGGACCAGAGGGGCCATCTCGCGCATCCGCTGACCGGCCTCCCACGCGTCCAGACCCGGCATCAGACGTTCATATTCATAGGAATACGCCCCGCGCGCGATGCCCAGTTCAATCCGCCCGTCGGTCATTAGGTCCGCCGACGCGGCCTCGCCTGCCAGTTTGATCGGATGCCAGAAGGGCGCGATTACCGTGCCGGTGCCAAGGCGCACATGCTTGGTGTGGTGGGCCAGATTGACCAGCGTCAGAAACGGGTTCGGAGCTATGGTGAAATCCATCCCGTGATGTTCCCCGGTCCAGACCGCCCGCATCTTGGCGTCGTCGGCCATTTTGCACAGCTCGATGAATTCGTCATTCAACTGCGCTTGCGACTGGTCGGGGGTGATGCGCTCCATATGGGCGAACAGCGAAAATTCCATGGATCAGGTCCTTTCTGACAGAGCATGCACATCGCCGCGCTTTGCATCGCCCAGATAAAGGCCAAAGCTGCGGGTGCGGAATTCAAGGGCAAACCGCGCCATCATGTCGGCGATGGCGGGGGTGGTGTAAGTAAGGGTCGGAAGGTCGGCGACGGGAATGGCCTGAAGGGGCGCGTCCACTTGCACGTCGTCGCTGGTGCCAAGGAAATAGGCGAAGTGCTGGCCACGGCTGGCGTCGTCATAGACCGAGTACGCCGGTCCCAACCGCGCCGAAATCCCGCGTGTAGCCAGATCGTCCTGCAGCCCTTGCCGCAACTGCCCACGGTCCGAACGCTCGATCTGCGGCAGGCGGTATCCGTCGGGCGTCTGCTCCAGCAGCACCGCATCGCCGACCGAGATGATGGCCCCGCAAATCGCGCGGCCTTCTGTCTGTTCCAACGCGGCGCGTTCCAGCCCGAGGCTGAAATACTGCCCGCCCGCATAGCCAAGGCCGGGGCCCTCGGACTGGGCAAAATCCGTCACCTTTCCGATCAGGATCTGGTGGTCGCCTGCGGGCAGGGATTTCCACGTGGCGCAGGAAAACTGCGCAATCGCGCCGTCGATCAGGGGGATGCCATTGGCGTCGTCGCGATGGCTGACTTGGGCAAAGCGGTCGCCCTTGAAGCTGGCGAAGGTGTTGGACACGTCTTCCTGCCCCTCGGCCAGAATGTTCACGGCAAAATGCATGCTGCTTGCGAAAGCATCGAAGGATGACAGGAACTTGCCGGGGCAGACGAGCAGCAGGGGCGGGTCCATCGACACCGATGAAAACGAGTTCGCGGTGAAGCCGAAGGGCGCGCCATCGGGCGTACGCGTCGTGACCACGGTGACGCCGGTCATGAAACGGCCAAAGGCCTGGCGCAGGGCGCGGGGATCAAACTCGGTCATGGCCAAAGCTCCTTTGCGAAGTCCTGAAGGGCCGCGTTCACGTCAGCGGCATGGGTCATCGGCATCATGTGCGCGGCGCCCTCTACGATCAGCGCGCGACCTTTCGGGGCCAGTGCGGCCATGGCTTGTGACATGGCGGGGGTTGAGTTCGGCTCGTCCGCGCCGGTCATGAACAGGGCGGGGCAGTGCAGGGTGTTCAGGGCATCCGTGCCCGGCCCGTCCTGATGGGCGAAGATCGTGTAGGCGGCTTTGTAGCCCGCCGGGTTCACCTCGCTCAGCCACGTGTGGCAAGCGTCCCGCTCGGGCGAGGCGTCGGTGCCAAACCACCGCTCCAACGTGCCCGAGGGGTCCGCCATGCTGACCCCATCCAAACTGGCCGCGCGGGCCTGCACCGCGTCCGAGGCGTCAGGGCGGCGGCGGAAGATGGCGTTCAGGGCCACAACGCCTTGCACCTTTTCAGGATGCCGGATCGCCATGTCCAACGCGATCATCGCGCCCATAGAATGCCCGACCACCATCACCGGCCTGTCGATCCCGGCAGCGATGGCGTCGGTGTAATCGGACAGGCTCAGATCGCCCGCGGGCAGGGTACTGTCCCCATGTCCCGGCATGTCCACGGCCACCACGTGATAGTGCGGCGACAGCGCGTCCAGTTGCGCGCCCCATGCCTCGGCCCGCAGGCCGACGCCGTGGATGAACAGAATGGTCGCCCCCTGCCCAGCGGTGATCGCGGACAGGGTGGCGTGATCAGACCGCGGCCGGGTTGTCCAGGTCATGGCCCAGATCCTTCAGGTCCTGATAGCGGTCGCCGATGCGGTGATGGGGACGTCCGGTGGTGGCTGCCCCCAGCACCACGACGATCTCGTCCGCGCGCGGCGCATCTGGGATCGCGAACTGCAAGGTCAGGTAATGCGAGCGGCGCCCCGCGTCGTTCTTGTCCATCAACGGCACCATGATCGGCGCGTTCGCAGGCCCACGGGTGTTGGTGAACGCCAGATAGGATTTCGCGCCCACGGCCTCGCGATAGAAATTACCGAACCGCAGGGTGTGGATCAGTCCCGAGGCATGCTCGACCTCGCCATCCAGACCGACGACGGCGGCTTTGCCATAGGCCTCGATCGCGTCACCGCTTCCGGCCAACGCAATCATGCGTTCGGTCATCATCTCGCCCAGCACGGGACCAAAGGCGTGGATCTCGGGCTTCAGGTCTTCGACAAAGCGCCCGGCCCACGGGTTCTTGACCACGGCGGCCACGGCGAACATGCGCCACGGGGTGTCGGCGGGCTTGAACCCCTCGATCAGAACCTCTTCGTCATAGGTTACGATTTTGCGGATTTCGGGCGTCATTTGGGTCTCCTATTCGCTGGCCGACATCATCGGAACGCCCTGATATTTTGACAAATGATAGATTTGCTGGCTTAGGTATTAAAAAGACTAATGGCTGGTTTGACCCATGAAGAAATCGCTTCCCCCGCTGACATGGTTTCGCGCCTTTGAAGCCGCCGCCCGGCATCTTAGTTTCACCGCTGCGGGGGATGAGATTGGGCTGACCCAATCGGCGGTCAGCCAGCAGGTGAAAGCATTGGAATCGCGGCTGCGCGTGTCGCTGTTCACCCGCCATGCACGCGGGTTGTCCCTGACCGATGACGGGCGTAAATTGCTGCCGCAGGTGGGTGCCGCGCTGGGCACCCTTGCCGCCGCGACCGAGGTGTTCGACGCGGGCCCGACCCAGAACCTGTTGACCATCGCGACCTCGGTCAGCGTCGCGCAATGGATCATTGCCCCGCATCTGCAGAGCTTCACCCGAACGCATCCGAATGTCCGCGTGCGGTTCCTCAGCGCGATCTGGCCAGACGAATTCAACGCCTCGCGCGCGGATGTGGAAATCCGCTTTGGGTCCGCCAAACAGGTCGGCAAGAATGCCGAGTTACTGACGCCGGACGGGCTGGTTGCAATGAAATCTCCGACTCTTTCCGGTGCGCTGGAAGACTTGCCATTGATCGAGGCTGTCGGCACCTCGGGCGGGTGGAAAAGCTGGTCAGAGCAGATCGGCGGGCGATGTGAACCGACGCTGTTCGCGGACTCATTCGGCATGGCCCTGCACCTTGCGGCGGAAGGAAATGGCGTGGCGCTGGTCAGCGAGCTGTTGATCCAAAATGCGCTGCACACGGGCCAGTTGACCCGCGCCCACCCGGCCTCGATCCCCAGCAACGAAGGCTATTACCTGTCGGTCAATGACCAGAACCCCGCCGCGGTCGATTTCCGCGCGTGGCTGCTGGATGTGCTGTCGAACGCGGCGGATCAAGCCTAGGAATAGGACGGATGTATCGCGCCCCCGCGTGCCAGTATCCCAGCCAGCGCTAGACCCGACACCGCGTGCCAGATCCCCCAAAACGCCGCGACCACGGCCATCCCGCCCAGCCCGCTAAAGAACCCGAAGATCAGGATCAGCCCAAGGCCGGAGTTCTGGATGCCGGTTTCGATCATGATGGCGCGGCGATCAAAGGCGGACAGTCCGGCCAGCGTGGCGACAGCAAACCCGGCCCCCAGTGCAAGGGCATTGTGGGCGATGACAAGGGCGGCGACGGCCTCGGCATACTCCAAGAACAACGCCCAGTTCGCGGCCAGCGCCAGCACCACGAAGGCGATGAAAATCCCCATCGACAGATACTGAAGCGGTGTGCGCAGTCGGCGCGTAATGTCGGGCCGCTTGGCGTTCAGGATCACCCCAAGGCACAAGGGCAGCACCAGCATGACGCCCACGGTGATCGCCACCGACACCGGATCAATCGAGGTCTGCCGGAGGATCGCCCGCGTCGGTTCATAGAGGCTGCCCCAGAACGCGATGTTGATCGGCGTCAGCAGGATCGCAAAGATCGTCGCAAAGGCGGTCATCGACACGGAAAGCGCTGCGTTCCCGCCTGCCCGATGGGTGATGAAGTTCGAGATATTGCCCCCCGGACAGGCCGCCACCAGCATCAAGCCCAAGGCAATCGACGGGCGCGGGGTGGTCGCCAGAACCAGACAGAAAGTCAGTGCAGGCAGCACAAGGAATTGCGATGCCAACCCGGTCAGCAGGGGCTTTGGATCCCGTGCCAGCTTCTTGAAATCACTGGGTTTCAGGTCAATCGCGATCGAGAACATGACGATCGCAAGCACGGCGTTCAGGATCTGCAGGCTTGTGGGCGAGAAGTTCAGCATCACCTCGTCAATGCCAGCTTGTGCTGGTGTACTCATGCTGCGTCCCCCGTCCCTTATTTGCCGTCTCGGCCTGTAACCGATTGGCGACAGGTCAAGTTTTGAACACCCACCACCCTTTGGGCAAGCAATAAACGAATTGACCGCGGGGGCGGTGGGATTGCAGTCTTGGATTTCCACTTCCATGCGCCGAGCCGATTTTGCCCCGACAGAAGACTGAAAACCCAATGGACGAGCTGTTGCGCGCGCGCCTTCGGCTGACCGAGCGTGCGCATTTCCGGCTGAAGGGTTTGCGCCTTCTGATGGGGTCCGTCGATCTGTTCAGTCGCACCCTGACGGGGCAGGCCTTCTTTGCGCTGCGCGAAACGGAACAGGTGTTGCGAGACCTCGATGGCCGCACAGGCCCGGATCTGGTGAAGGCGCTTTTAGAGATGCAGGGTGGCACCCAGATCACCACACATGGGATTGAAAACATCCCCACCCAAGGCGCGGTGATCATTGGGGCCACGCATCCCGTTGGGACGTTCGATTTCATCTCGCACGCGGGTGCGTTGCTGGATCACCGGCCCGATCTGAAAGTCGTCGCCAACCGCGAGGCGCAGCGGTTTCTGGGCGCCGAGCGCATCGTTGCGGTGGACCTTGACCGGTCGGACAAGGTGCTGGGCGCGCGGCAGACCCGGGCCGACATGCAGGCGCATCTGGAAGAAGGTGGCGCTCTGCTGGTCTTCGGATCTGGACGCGTGGCGGATATGGCCAAGGGGCTGCTGGTCGAACCCCCGTGGCGCACCGGCATCACCCGTGTGTCTGCGGAAACGGGCGCCCCGATCGTGCCCGCATCTGCCGATCTTCGAAACTCGCGCCATTACTACCGCACCCGAAAGCTCGCCCGCATTCTAAGCGGCAACAACGAATATATCGGCCGCGAGGTCGCCTCGCTGCGCTATGTGTCAGAGCTGCTGGCGAAACTGGGTGGTAGCTATGAGGTCCGCTATGGCTCCGTCCAACCGCCTGGATCAACGCCGGAAGCGCTGCAAGCGCTGGCGGAAGAGTTGATTCCGGGACTGTATCGACCTGACTAAGGGCAGGATACAGGGCACAAAGTCAGTCTAGCCCAGCTCGAAACGATGGTTTTTTGATAATCGCATGGTGACCCCGGCAGGATTCGAACCTGCAACCTGCCCCTTAGGAGGGGGCTGCTCTATCCAGTTGAGCCACGGGGCCGTTTGCGCAGGAAATAGGCAAGCGGTTCGGGCTTGTCTAGCGGCGTTTCAGGGTCTCGCCGGCTTCGATCTTCGGGGAAAGCTCGATCCGTTCGCCCCCGCCGGTGTCACCGGCTTCGGTGCTGCGGTCCGCGATGATCTGGGCCGCGGCACGGCCGATTTCCTTGCGGCAGGCGTCCATCGTGGCCAGTTGGCGCGGCAGACCGTCCAGAAGCTCGACCCCGTTAAAGCCCGCAAGGCCGATCTGCCCCGGGACACTGATGCCCTTGTCCAGACAGTACAAAAGCCCGCCCGCGCCGATCATATCGTTGGAGTAATACATGAAATCCAGCTCGGGCGTGCGTTCCAGCATGACCTCGGTCATCTCGCGACCTTTGGCCAGCGCCGATCCGCCCTCGTAGAATTCGCGATCCGCGATCTCGATCCCTTCTTTGGCCAGCACCTCGGTGAAGCCTTCAAAGCGCTTACGGGCGCGGTGGTCCAGCGGCATCTTCGTGCCAAGGAAGCCGATGTTCTTGTAGCCCGCTTTCAGAATGGCCTTGGCCATCTTGCGGCCCGCGCGACGGTGGGAAATGCCCACGCAGGCGTCGATTGCTTCGCCGTCGGTGTCCATGATCTCGACCACGGGAATGCCAGCGGCCTTTAGCATCGCCTTGGCGGCGTCAGAATGCTCTAACCCTGCGATAATCACGCCTGAGGGACGCCACGACAGCATCTCGTACAGCACTTTTTCTTCGCGTTTGGGGTCGTAATTCGTGACGCCCACAACGGGTTGCAACGGGGTTTCGTCTAGGATCTCGTTGATGCCCATCATCACTTCGGGGAAGACCATGTTGGATAGGGACGGAATGATCACGGCCACAAGGTTCACCCGTTGCGAGGCAAGTGCACCGGCAATCTTGTTGGGCACGTATCCCAACTCTTTCGCGGCTTCCAATACGCGGTCGCGGGTTGCCTGGCTGACATCGCCCCGATTTCGCAACACCCTGCTGACCGTCATTTCGCTGACGCCCGAGGCTTCAGACACGTCACGAAGGGTCAATGGGCGGCGGTTCGGGGGGGTCTGTCTGTCTGTCACTTAGGCATCCTTGAACGTATGAGGGTTGCCGTATGTTAGCGATAGAAAGCCGCTTGGCAATGCCCCAATTTCAAAGGGATGTTAGACTAACGGTTCCGCTAACCGTTTAACCAGCGCGTCCTGCACGGGTGGGGTGCCCGCGACCATGCCGCGCAGCTGCGGATGCGGGTTGTTGAAGCGCGCCGATCCTTTGACCTGATCGGTCACTCTGCCGCCTGCTTCTTCGACGATCAGCGCCCCTGCAGCAACATCCCATTCCCACGTGGGCCGCAGTGTCATCATCGCGTCAAATCGACCCTCGCCCACCAGGGATAGGCGATAGGCCAGCGAGCTGCGGAACACGCGCTCGACCGGAGGAACGTCTCTATTCCGCCAGAAACTGGGGTTCAAGTTGGGCTTTGCCGCCAGAACGGTGGCGCCTTCGATCTGGGTCTTCGGGCTGACCGTCAGGGGGGTGTCATTCAGGGTCGCGCCTTGCCCGCGCGCGGCGGCATAAAGCTTGCCACGTTCCGGCAAATACACCACGGCGGCTTCGACGATACCGTTGCGCGCCACAGCCAGCGAATGCGCCCACGTGGTCGAGCCCTCGATGAAGCTGCGTGTGCCGTCGATGGGGTCGACGATGAACACCTGTTCGGCCTCAAGGCGGGCGGGTGTGTCTTCGGTCTCTTCCGACAGCCAGCCATAGCCGGGGCGGGCACCGGTCAATTCGTTGCGCAACATGCGATCCACGGCCAAATCCGCTTCGGTCACGGGGCCTTGGCCGCCGGGCTTGTCCCAGCGTTCGGCCGCGCCGTGGAAGAAACCGGACGCGATCTTGCCCGCCGCTTCCGCCGCGTCGATCAGAAGTTTCAGATCATCAGTCACCGGCAAGGGTCATCCCTTCAACCAGCAAGCTGGGGATCATGCGACTCAGATGCGGCTCCGCGTCGTTCGCCGGAATGATCCGCTTCAGCATGTCGCGCAGATTGCCCGCGATGGTGCATTCGTTGACGGGATAGGCAATTTCGCCGTTCTCGATCCAGAAGCCCGACGCGCCGCGCGAATAATCGCCCGTGTTCGGGTTGATCGTGGACCCGATCATCGAGGTCACCAACAGCCCGGTCCCCATCTGGGCGATTAGGTCATCTTTCGTCAAATTGCCCTGCGTTAGAGCCACATTCGAGATTGACGGCGAGGGCGGTGCAGACGTCCCGCGTGACGCGCTGGCGGTGCTTTGCATCCCCAGTTGGCGCGCCGTGGCGATGTCCATCGTCCAGCCGGTCAGCTGTCCGTTATCGACGATCTTGCGCAGTTGCGTGGGCAGACCTTCGCCGTCAAACGGGCGCGAGCCTGAGATACGTTTGCGGTGCGGATCCTCGATCAAGTCGATGCCGTTGGGCAACACCTGTTCGCCCAACGCATCCAGCAGCCAGGACGAGCCGCGCGCAATCATTGCGCCGTTCGATGCGCTCAGCAGATGTCCAATCAAAGACGCCGAGATGCGTTCGTCATAGAGCACCGGATAGGCGCCTGTGGGCGGCTTCTTCGCGCCCAGACGTTCCACGGTGCGGTTACCCGCCTTGGTGCCGATCTCTTCCGCGCTCGGCAGATCGGCCTGAAAGATGCGCATTTCGCCGGCATAGTCACGTTCCATCGTCGCGCCTTCGCCGGTGATCGCCACGGTCGAGATTGCGCGGTTGGTGCGGCCATAGCCCCCAGAAAACCCGTTCGAGCACGCCAGATGGAACTGATGCCGCCCATAACCTGCCGACGAACTGCTGACCTGAGATACGCCGTTGACGGCCAGCGCGGCGGCTTCGGCCTCCAGCGCATCGCGTTCCAGCGCGGCCGGGTCGGGCTCGGCGCTGGGGTCGGCCATTTCCAAGGCCTCCAAATCCCACTCGCTCGCCAGATCAGCCGGATCGGCCTGTGCAATATGGGGATCTTCGGGGGCTTCCTTAGCCATTGCCACGGCGCGTTCGGCCATCGCTTCAATGGTTGCCTCGGACACATCCGATGCCGATACACAGGCTTGACGCTGCCCCAGCATCACGCGCAGACCGATATCCACGCCCTCGGAGCGCTCCGCATGCTCTAGCTTGCCGTTCAGCACGTCAATCGACACCGACGTGCCATCCACCGCCAACGCATCCGCCGCGTCCGCTCCGGCCTTCCGGGCGGCGTCCAAAAGCTGTTGGGTCAGGCTATCAAGCGATGCGCGCATGGGGCGTCCTTTCAATTGCGTGCCTCTCAGGTAACCCCTGCACCCCGCGCTCGCAAGATGTGTCTCTGGCATCTGCGTGAATGCTGCGCTAGCATTAAAGGAAGGGAGGGCAGCATATGCATGATATGACAGGGAAAACCGTTGTGATCACGGGCGCAAGCCGCGGGATCGGAGAAGCCGCCGCGCACATCTTTGCGCAGGCAGGTGCCAACGTGGTGCTGACCGCCCGAAGCGCGGCCCAGATCCAAGCCATCGCGGAATCCATTGGCGAACGTGCCTTGGCCGTCACCTGTGATGTGTCGAATTGGAGCCAAGTGAAAGCCGCCATTGATATGGCCCACGGGCGCTTTGGCAGCGTGGATGTGCTGATCAACAATGCGGGCGTAATCGAACCCATCGGCCCGCTTGAAACCTCGGATCCCGAGGGGTGGAGCCACGTCATCGATGTGAACCTGAAAGGTGTCTATTACGGCGCAAGAGCGGCTTTGCCACACATGATCGAACAGGGCTGGGGGTCAATCCTGACAATCAGTTCCGGGGCTGCGCATCACCCTCTGGAAGGTTGGGCGCATTACTGTACCTCGAAGGCCGGGGTGAACATGTTCAACCGGGCGCTTCACCTGGAAACCGCTGGGAAGGGCATCCGCGCTATCGGTCTGTCGCCGGGCACCGTCGCGACGCAGATGCAGCGCGAGATCAAAGCCTCGGGCATCAACGCGGTGGCGCGACTGAACTGGGAAGAACACATCCCCGCCGAATGGCCTGCCCGCGCGCTGTTGTGGATGTGCACAGATGATGCAGACGAGTTTCTGGGCAAGGAAATCTCGCTACGCGACATGGATATTAGGAAAAGAGCGAACGTATTCGGATGATCGAACTCACGAAAGAAAATGGCGTCTGGGTGGTCACCATCAACCGCCCGGACAAGGCGAACTCGCTGACCAAAGCGATGTTGGAACGGCTTGCCCAGATCGCGCAGGACGCGGCGGGGGATGCGCGCGTGTTGGTGCTGACCGGCGCGGGCAAGGTGTTTTCCGCTGGCGCGGATCTGGACGAGGCGAAGGCTGGTTTGGCCACCGACGATGTGTGGGAGCGTCTGTCCGGCGCCATCGCCGCCGCACCTTGTCTGACCATCGCCGCCCTGAACGGCACGCTGGCAGGGGGCGCTTTTGGCATGGCCTTGGCCTGTGATCTGCGGATCTCTGTCCCCAGCTCTAAGTTTTTCTATCCGGTGATGAAACTGGGCTACTTGCCCCAGCCCTCTGACCCCGCACGCCTGTCTGCGCTGGTCGGTCCTGCGCGGGCCAAGATGATCCTGATGGCGGGTCAGAAAATCCAGACAGACGAGGCGCTGTCCTGGGGTCTGATCGACCGCGTGGTCGCGCCCGAGGGTTTGATGGACGCCGCGTTAGAGCTTGCCGACCACGCCCGATCGCAAAGCGCTGATCATGTGGCGGCGATGAAGCGGATGGTCCCCTGATATAGGCTCTATTTAAGCCTATCCCCGCCCTTTCCTACGCCGTGCCCCTTTGGTGACGGCGTAGAAATCCGGCGGGCGTTTGGCGACCCATCGGATGAACTTGGCAAGCCCCGGATGGGCGCGTAAGGCCTCAGGTGTATGATAGCTGCGCGCCAGTTCGGCCTCGCTCAGTTCAAGGTGAATCTGATTGTGGCAGATTTGGTGCAGCAGCACTGTCTCCCCGCCTTTCCCACCCTTCAGCTTCGGCACAAGATGATGCTGACTTTGCGCCACATCCGGCGGAATCACGCGCCCGCACAGCGCGCATTCCGGCAAGGAAGCCTTGCCCTTTGAGGTCAAACCGCTATCCATTTCCAAAGGTTTTATCAGTGATCGCGTGAAGGCAAGGAAAAGCAGATGGAAAATCGACCTCAGATCGTGGACACCGCGCTGGATTATCTGAACCAGGGGTGGGAGATCGCGGAAGGCTGGTTGCTGTCGCCCGCCGCGTGGTCTCAGTTCGGGCTCTTGGTCGTTGCCTATCTGGCCGCGCGCTATACCGATAAGAAGCTCGAACCTTTCCTGACTCGCATTCTGACGCCGAATGGTGACCGCAATCATCCGATTGCTAAGGTTCGCCTGTTCGCGTTGATCTTCCTGCCCCTGACCATGCCGCTTCTGGCTTGGGCGTTTACTGCGATGGGCGAGCAGGTCACGCGCTCGATCTTTGGCTCTGGCGCGGTGATCGCCTTCGGGAAACGCGTGTTCCTGTTCCTCGCCGTGCGCGCCTTCGCGCGTGAGATCATCAAGGATCCGTTCCTGAAACTGCTGGGCAAATACATCCTGATCCCAATGGCTGCGCTCTATACCGTCGGGCTGTTGGATCTGGTGACGACCAAGCTGGACGAAACCGTCGTTCCGCTGGGCAACATGAGCTTTTCGCTGCTGTTTGCCATTCGATTTGCGGTTCTGGGCGGCGTCATCTTCTGGCTAGGGCGCTGGTCCAACGACCAAACCGCACAAGCGATCAAGAAACAGGAAGAGATGCGCCCCGCCACCCGCGAGCTCGCCGTCAAAGCGGCCGAGATTGCGATCTTCGGCGCCGCCTTCCTGATCCTGATGAACATCATGGGGGTCAATCTGACCTCGCTCGCCGTGCTTGGGGGCGCGATTGGCGTCGGGCTGGGCTTCGGGCTGCAGCAAATTGCCTCGAACTTTATCTCGGGCATTATCCTTCTGTTGGAAGGGCAGGCGACCGTCGGGGATTACGTTGAATTGGACGGGGGCGAGTCCGGCACGATCGTCAAAATGACCGCCCGCGCCGCCATATTAGAGACGTTTGACGGCAAATGGATCGTGGTGCCGAACGAGCATTTCATCACCACCCGCGTGGTGAACTACTCGGATGCGGGCAGCGCCAATCGCTACGAGGCGCCGTTCTCGGTCAGCTATAAGGCCGACATTGAGGCCGTGCCGGACATCATCGAAAAAGCCGTGGCCGAACTGGATTTCGTTCTGTCCGATACTGAAGAACACATGCCCGATTGCGAGCTGCGCGCCTTTGGCGACAGCGGCGTCGATTTCGCGTTGGAGTTCTGGGTGAACGGCATCGACGATGGCCGCAACAAGTTCACGCCGCGCGTCATGATGCAGATCTGGAAAGCGCTCAAGGCGAACGACATCGAAATCCCCTATCCGCACCGCGTGGTCGAGATGCTGGGTGATGGGGCCAAATCCTCGTGAAAACTGCGCTGGTCATTGGGGCAGGTCCGGCAGGGCTGATGGCGGCGGAGGAGCTGGCGAAAGCTGGGCTGTCCGTTGTGGTGGCCGACGCCAAGCCTTCCCCCGCGCGCAAGTTCCTGATGGCCGGAAAGTCGGGTCTGAACCTGACAAAATCAGAGCCTATTTCAGCGTTTTTGTCCCATATTCATGGACCAGACAGCCTGCGAGATACTGTAGCCGGGTTCGGTCCAGACGCGGTTCAGGACTGGGCGCGTGAGCTGGGGCAAGAGGTCTTTACCGGGTCGTCGGGGCGTGTTTTTCCCAAGGTGATGAAGGCGTCACCCCTGCTGCGCAATTGGCTGGCGCGGTTGGATCAGGCCGGGGTGGAGCTGCGCCGGAACTGGCGTTGGGTCGGCATTGAAGGCGGCGCGATGCGCTTCGACGTGCCGGAAGGCCCGCAAACCATACGGTCAGACGTCACCGTCCTTGCACTGGGCGGGGCCAGCTGGGCGCGGTTGGGATCGGATGGAGAATGGGTCTCTATTCTTGCCCAAAACGGTGTTTCCTGCGCGCCGTTCCAGCCCGCCAATATGGGCTTCATCGTCGCGTGGAGCGACCATATGGCGCGCCACTTCGGCCAGCCTGTGAAATCCGTACGCGTCACTGCTGGGGATCTATCTGTGCTGGGCGAGTTCGTCATCTCGTCGCGGGGCATCGAGGGGTCCGCGATTTATGCCGTTAGCCGTGCGATGCGCGACGGGGCGCCTTTGACTTTGGACCTGCTCCCCGGGCGCAGCCTTCAGGACATCACCGCCCGTCTCTCCCGCCCACGCGGCAAGGCCAGCCTGTCCAACCACCTGCGCAAGACATTGAAACTGGACCCGGCAAAAACGTCTCTAATGCAGGAGTTTTCGCGGCCTTTGCCCTCTGATCCTGCTGAACTCGCTGCCCTGATCAAAGCCCTGCCGATCCCCCATCAAGGTCCGCGCCCGATGGACGAGGCGATCTCGACCGCAGGCGGTTTGCCGTTCGAGGCGCTGGATGACGGGCTGATGCTCAAAGCCCTGCCGGGTGTGTTTGCCTGCGGTGAAATGCTGGATTGGGAAGCCCCGACCGGCGGCTATCTGTTGACCACCTGTTTTGCTACGGGGCGTCATGCGGGACGTGCTGCGGCGGCATACACCACGCGCTAACGCCGTCCACCCATCATCGCCAAGCGGATCAGGGTTCGTTCCATCAGCGCCATCTGCGGGGCTTTTTGGGCCGATCGCAGGGTAAGGTCCGTGTCGATCAGTACTTCCAGCGCCTGTTCCAACCGCCGCAGACCCCATTTATTGGCTTGCCGCACCATCCGGTCACGGGATTTGAAATGCACGGGCGGGCGCAGGCGGTTGATGCCTTGTCCCGGTCCTGCCGGATCAGAGCTGGCCCCGTGAAGCGCGCGGAAATGGCGGGTGGCACCGATGCACAGGCCCACGGCGGCGACGCCTTGGGCCTGTAGATTGGCAAGAATAGGGCCTATTTCGCCTGCGCGCCCCTCGGCCACCGCGTGCAAGAGGTCGTCCAACGCCGCCTCGGTCGAGGCAGGCGCAACGGCCAGCACATCGTCAGGGCTGACGGGCGTGGGATCGGACAGTTTGTACAGCCCCAGCTTCTCGACCGTTTGCCGGAAGTCGCCGGGATCCAGATCGCGCGACAGGCCCATCAGGTCGTTCATCGCCTCGGGGCTGACCTGTGCGATGCCGGCGCGCTTCAGGTCGGCCTCGATCTCGTCGCGCGTGGGGGGATCGTCATAGATGCCCGCTGCATAGGCGTTCGGGTGGCCCTCGAACAGTTTGCGCAACGCGGATCGTGCGGTCAGCGATCCTGCCGTCACCACAACCTGCGCGTCGCCGTCCTGCCAGTCGGCAATGGCGGGGGTGATGATTTTCGCCAGCGTGTCGGTGGCGTCCTCGACAAAGGCCACACGCGGGCCGGGGAAGAAACCTTGCGATTTGATTGCGTCCGACAGCATCGCGGGGTCTTTGCGCAGCTCGGCGGCGGGAATGCGGGTTAGGCGCATTTCGTCTTCGCCATTGGGGCCGATCAGGTTGGCAATCAGCTCTTGCCGCTTCAGCGCCACACGCATCGCATCCGCCCCGAAAATCAGCACGCCCATCCGCTTGGGATCGGGCTTGGCGAAATAGCCGCTGGCGTCCCGGGGGGAAAGCTTCATTCGCCCCAGCCCGAGAACGTGGCCGAGAAGCGCGTGGTGATTTGATCGGCCAACAGAACCATCAGGCGGCGATTCGCGTCGCGTTCGACCGCTGCGGTCGATACGGTGGAGCCTTCGGTCGAGTAGGACGTGAAGTTGGACACGGTGCCTTTTTCGACCACATCGCCCGTAGCAACCGAGGTCACGCTAAACTCAACCGCGCCCAATACCTGTGTGCGGGTGATTTCCTGTGCGGGCGTCACACCAACGCCTTCTGAGCGTGTGGTGATCGTATAGTCCAAACGATACGGGGCCGAGAGGTTGCGCCCCAACCGCTCTTCCATCCGCTTCACGAACTCGTAGCTGTTCGAATCGCTGGGTTCGGCGATGGTTACCGCCCCGCGCAACCCGTCAGCAGATCCGCCCGGCGCATAGACCGGCGTAAAGCCGCAGCCGGACAAAAGCGCGGCAGCGGCGGTGATTTTCAGGAAATGGCGGCGATTAGACCACGACATTCACAATACGTCCCGGAACAACGATCACTTTCTTCGGGGCCTTTCCGTCCAGCGCCCTGACGACAGCATCCTCGGCCAGCGCGAGTTTTTCAACCTCGGCTTTGTCCATGTCCTTGGGCACGCTGATTTCCGCACGGCGTTTGCCGTTGATCTGGATCGGCAGGGTGACGGTATCCTCGACCAACATGGCTTCGTCCGCGACGGGCCATGCGGCCTGCGCCACCAGACCTTCGCCACCCAGCATCGACCAGACCTCTTCCGAGAGGTGCGGGGTCATGGGCGACATCAGCTGTGCCATGGTGCGCATGGCCTGCTTCTGCGCCTTGCCGCCTGCTTTCGATTTCGAAATGGCGTTCTGGAAGGCGTAGAGCTTGGCGATGGCGGCGTTGAAGCCGAAGCTTTCGATGCCCATCGTCACATCGTGGATGGCCTTGTGCATCGCGCGCAGCAGCTCTTCATCATTACCGTCCGCGTCGTCCATATCCGTGATCTTTACGGCGGTGGCATAAACACGGGCCAAGTGCTTGGCGGCAGCTTCTGCACCGGATGCCGTCCATTCCACGTCCCGCTCGGGGGGCGAATCGCTGAGCACGAACCAACGAGCGGTGTCGGCGCCGAAGGCTTCGATGATGTTTACCGGGTCGACCACGTTGTTTTTTGACTTCGACATCTTGGCCGAGGGGATCACTTTGACCTTTTCGCCGGTTTCCGAGACGACCATCTCGCCATCACGTTCCTCGACTTCTTCGGGGTAATGATAGATCGCGCGACCGTTTTCATCTGTACGCTCGTCGTTCTTGTAGATCGCGTGGGTCACCATGCCCTGCGTGAACAGCGCGTTGAACGGCTCGCGCGCCGTGTCGGGCAGGTGGCCGCAGATGTTCATCGCGCGGGCGAAGAAGCGCGAGTACAGCAGGTGCAGGATCGCGTGCTCGATCCCGCCGATATACTGGTCAACATTCATCCAATAGGAGGCTTCTTCCAGATCGGTCGGCGTCGCCGCGTTCGGAGAGGTAAAGCGCGCGTAGTACCAGGACGAATCGACGAAGGTGTCCATCGTGTCGGTTTCACGCGTGGCGGGCTTGCCACAGGACGGGCAAGCGCAGTCGCGCCACGTCGGGTGACGGTCCAGCGGGTTGCCGGGGGTGTCGAACGACACATCCTCGGGCAGTTTAACCGGCAGGTTCTCTTTCTTCTCGGCCACCACGCCGCAATCGTCGCAGTGGACGACTGGAATCGGGCAGCCCCAGTAACGCTGGCGGCTCAGGCCCCAGTCGCGCAGGCGGAACTTCTCGACACCCGTGCCCCAGCCGGCGGCTTCGGCGAATTTTACCGTGGCGTCAATGGCTTCCTCGCCCGTGGCCTCGTCCAGACCGGCGAAGTGGTCGACCCATTTCACCTTTTCGGTTTTCGGCGGCACGAAGGCCTCGTTTTCAACGGGCTTCGGATCGTCCAGAGACAGGAACGTGTCCACGACCGGCAGATCGTACTTGCGGCAGAAGTCCAAGTCGCGCTGGTCATGGGCCGGACAGGCGAAAATCGCGCCGGTGCCGTAGTCCATCAGGATGAAGTTGGCGATCCAGACCGGCAGCTCCCAATTCGGGTTCAGCGGGTGTTTCACGCGGATGCCGGTGTCATAGCCCAGCTTCTCGGCGGTTTCGATGGCTTCTTCGGTGGTGCCACCTTTGCGCATTTCGGCCAGTTTGGCGGCGACTTCGGGGTTGTCCGCTTCCAGCGCCTTCGAGATCGGGTGGTCGGGCGAGATGCCGACAAAGCTGGCACCGTTCAGCGTGTCAGGGCGGGTCGTATAGACCTCGATCGGTTCGCCACCATCTGTGCGTTCAAACGAGAATTGCAGACCCTGCGAACGGCCAATCCAGTTGGCCTGCATGGTGCGCACTTTCTCGGGCCAGTTGTCCAAACCGTCCAGCGCGTCCAGAAGTTCGCCCGAGTAATCCGAGATCTTGAAGAACCATTGCGTCAGGTCGCGACGTTCCACAGGCGCACCCGAGCGCCAGCCGCAGCCGTCAATCACCTGCTCGTTGGCCAGAACCGTCATGTCGACCGGATCCCAGTTCACCGTGGCGTTCTTGCGGTAAACCAGTCCTTTTTCCATGAAGTCGATGAACATTGCCTGCTGCTGGCCGTAATATTCCGGGTCACAGGTGGCAAATTCGCGGCTCCAATCAATCGACAGACCCAGCGGACGCATCTGACCTTTCATGGTCTTGATGTTGTCATAGGTCCATGTGCCGGGGTGGCCGCCCTGCGCCATCGCCGCGTTTTCGGCGGGCATCCCGAAGGCGTCCCAGCCCATCGGGTGCAGGACCGAGAACCCGCAGGACGATTTATAGCGCGAGATCACGTCGCCCATCGTGTAGTTGCGCACGTGACCCATATGGATGCGGCCCGACGGATAGGGGAACATCTCGAGCACATAATATTTCGGCTTCGTTTCATCGCGCTTGGCGGTGAAGATTCCGGCCTCGTCCCAGGCTTTTTGCCATTTCGGTTCGATATCTGCGGCAGTGTATCGCGACATTCGTCAGGTCCTTGATGTGAAAACGCCGGGCTATGGGCCCGGCGCATGTCTTATAAGTCTGGTCGTTCCGGGTCTAGAGCTTGCCGTCACGAATACGTAGTTGGCGTGCGCGAGTCAGGATCGCGTCCTCGACCTTGCGGACGGCCTCGGCGCTGGCAGGGCCACCGCGTGTATACAGCGCAACCGACAGCGAGCGCGCGTCCAGCGCGGGGTCACGTACATAGACGGTGGCTTTGTACGATGCGCCACCACCTGGCGGACGGCCATAGCCCGTCACAATAATACCCGAGAACGGATCAGCGGCCTGCACCGGCAGGAAGTTCAGCACATCCAGCGCTGCATTCCAGATATAGCGGTTTACTTCCACCGTGGTGTTGGGGTCGTCGACGTTCTTGAACAGATCCCAGATGGTTTCGCGCGGCTCTTCGACTTCAGGGGTGTGACCAAGCCCACCACCTTGTTGTTCGTTCGAGCCTCCACCGAAAATATTGCCCGATCCAACAGAGCCACGGCTGCCACCACAGGCAGAAAGGCCAAGTACGGCGATCAATGACAGACCAAAAGCAGACGTTCTAAGGATGCCCATTAAACAGCCCCATAAGCAAAAGTTTCTTCTTGTTAGTATATAAGCCCCTGCAGGCGGGCAAGCGTTTTCCCAAGTGCCGTATATCGGCCTAATAATAATAGAATCGCTTGATATTGCGGGTTTTCGCCGACTGCGGGAAATAAACTGTGGCATAGAAGCACCAATAAGCCCCACATTCGGTTTTCGAAGTTTCAGTCGGCTTGCAATGAGCGGCGGAAAGGTAGATTGAACGATGCATACTCAATTCGGATTCCCCTGAATTGAGGCGAACTCTAAAATTCATGAGGGAAAACAAATGAAAAAGATTCTCTTCGCTTCGACCGCTCTGGTCGCTTCGGCTGGTTTCGCTGCTGCTGAAATCAGCTTCTCGGGTGAAGCTGGCATTGGTGTCATTTATGATGGTACTGACTGGGCTGCTAACCACTACACCACTCTGTCGGTATCGATGGCTGGCGAAACCGATGGTGGCCTGTCGTTCGGCGCATCGTTCGACATCACCACCGGCACCACCGGTGGCGCTGTTGACGCTTCTTCGGCTTACATCGAAGGCGGCTTCGGCAAACTGTCGGCTGGTGATATCGACAACGCTGTTGACGCAACTGTTGGTGGCCTGGCTGATGTTGGCTACTCGGGTCTGGGTGTTGACAACCTGGGTGAAACTCAGAAAGGCACCTCGGGCGCAGACTTCCTTTATCAAGGTTCGTTCGGCGACTTCTCGGTTGCAGCTTCGGCTCAGCTGGACGGCGGAAGCGATTGGGCGATTGCTGCTGGTTACTCGATGGGTGACTACAAATTCGCAGCTGGTGTTGAAGATGCAGCTGGCGACACCGTATACGCCATCAGCGCTGGCGCTTCGTTCGGCGACTTCGGTGTGAACGCTCTGTTCGCTAAGAACAGCGACACCTCGGCTGAATCGTACGGCATCGACGCAACCTACGCCATGGGCGCAACTTCCGTGACTGTTGCTTACGGCAACGACGGCACTGACGAAGCTTTCGGCCTGGGCATTGGATACGATCTGGGCGGCGGCGCTTCGGTTAACGCCGGTGTTGCAGAAGTTGCAGGCACCACTGTTGCCGATCTGGGCATCATCATGACCTTCTAATCCTAACGGATTATTTGGTAAGGGAAGAGCGGGCCTTGCGCCCGCTCTTTTCTTTTGGGAAACCTGTTTCAACAGATACAGGATGACCCATGGCACTTTCAGACATTCAAACCCGCATCGCCGAGGAAGAGGCCCGCATGGGCCGCACCCCCGGGTCGGCGCACCTGATTGCCGTGTCCAAGGTTCAACCCTTGGAACGCGTGGTTGCGGTGTTGGAAGAGGGCCATCGCGTCTTTGGTGAAAACAAGGTGCAAGAGGCTGCGGGAAAGTGGCCGGATCTGAAAACCCAGTTCGATGGGGTCGAACTGCACCTGATCGGCCCGCTTCAGACCAACAAGACCCGGCAGGCAATTGGGTTGTTTGACGTGATCCATTCAGTCGACCGTCCCAAGCTGGCCCGCGCTATCGCCCGCATTGCCGAGGAAGAAGGCCACTGTCCGCGTCTGTTTATTCAGGTGAATACGGGCGAAGAGGATCAGAAAGCGGGCGTGTTGCCCGGCGATCTGGACGAACTGGTCGCCCTGTGCCGCGAACTAAAACTGCCCATTGAAGGTCTGATGTGCATCCCGCCCTCGGATGAAGAACCCAGCCTGCATTTCGCCCTTCTTGCCAAGATGGCGAAGAAACACGGTTTTGACGGGCTATCGATGGGGATGAGCGGTGATTTCGAGCGCGCGATTGCGCAGGGTGCGACCTATGTGCGGGTTGGTTCCGCGATCTTTGGCGAGCGGGATTATGGCTGACCGCTATCTAACGATGATCCTACTGTGGTTGGTCCAGCGGTCTAGGATCCAGCGCAGGTCTTTCGGTGCAAACGCCAGACAACCCGCCGTTGGGTGACGCGGTTTGCGCCAGTGATGCACGAAAATGGCCGAACCTTTGCCCGGCGTGGCGTTCGGATAATTCCAGTCACTGAACAGCACCACATCGTAGAGCGGCGCGGTCATGCGCATCTTCTCGTGACTTAGGGCGTAGTTCTGCACGCGGATCCCGTGATTATAGGCCGGATCTGCAGGATCGTCGGACCAGATATCCATTGGGCCAATGGCGTTCAGGTCGAACAGCGTGTCAGGATGGGCCAGACGGTCCGCACGGAAGCCACCGCCCATCAGACGCCAGACCCCACGCGGGGTCGCGCCGTCGCCTTCGCGCTTGTCATCGGTCATGCCGCCGCGCCCGATCGCCACGGGAAAGCGTCGCCCCATGAACCGCGCGCCCCAGCGGGTGACGGTCATGTCATGGCGGCGCGGAAGGGTCACAGCAGGTGCCCGGATTTTGCGGCTTTCGTCGCCAAATAGGCCGCATTATGCGCGCCTTCGCCGACTTTCAGGGGCACCCGTTCGGCCACTTTGATGCCGTTGTCTTCCATCATCGCCACTTTGCGCGGGTTGTTGGTCATGAGTTTGACCTGAGAGAATCCCATGGATTTCAGGATTTCGGACCCGATGCGGAAGTCACGTTCGTCGTCTTCAAAGCCAAGGCGGTGGTTGGCCTCGACCGTGTCAAAGCCTTGATCTTGCAAGGAATAGGCGCGCATCTTGTTGGCCAGACCAATGCCGCGACCCTCTTGGTTCAGGTAAAGCAGTACGCCCGCGCCGTTTTCGCCCATCGCCGCCAACGCCGCATTCAACTGCGGGCCGCAATCGCATTTCAGGCTGCCCAGCACATCGCCAGTGAAGCAGGCCGAATGCAGGCGCGCCAGCACCGGTTCATCCCGCGCGGGGCGGCCGATCTCGACCGCATAATGCTCTTCCCCGCCGTCTTCGGGGCGGAAGATGTGCAGCCGTCCGGCCTCGGACACTTGCATGGGCAGACGGGCATGGACCACGGGCGCCAGATGCAAATCGCGGAGCGTTTCTGGGTTCAGATGCACGGACGTCAGGCCATGCATTTGGGTCAGCTCGTTGGCATCCAGCGTTTCAACCACCAAGGCCGAGGGCAAAAGCTGCGCCGATTTGCACAGCGCAATGGCATGCGCCTCAAGCGCGTCATCGCCGCCACGACAGGTGCGGAAAGGGCCTTTCATCGGGTGCGACAGGTCATCTGCCGGATCCGCGACCGAGGCGATCCAGCGGGTATCCGCGTCCGACGGCAGCTCGATCCGCGCCACTCGATCCGAATACGCACGAGCCTTTAGCGTTTCGGCGCGGCGTGGCGTGATCGCCAGGACGGCGTCCCCCAAGGCACGCAGATCGTCCAACCGGCCCGCCGACAGGGTTTCGGCTGCGGCGGCGACCACAGCACGCCCCTCCAGCCGCAACACGACCGGCACCCCCATGCGCAGATCGGCACGGGCGCGGGCAAGAAGCTCGGTCTGGTTTGGGGCAAGCGTCATGGGCATCCTTTCCCGCCCTAGATAGGCGGTTCTGTCACCATATGAAACATTTCCCGTCGAATTGACACGAGGCCGTGAGAGTTTTGTTGCATATCTTGTCATTTCCGTGCGCGCCCACAAATCTGACAGCAACAGGATGAAGGAGGGCGCCATGTCCACGCTGAAAAAGATTTTGTTGGTAGATGACGACGAAGACCTGCGCGACGCGTTGGCTGAACAGCTACTGATGACCGAGGATTTCGACGTTTTCGAAGCTGGAAACGGGGCCGAGGCGATCACCAAATCCAAGGAAGCGCTATACGATCTGGTGATCCTTGACGTGGGTCTGCCCGACACAGATGGGCGCGAGCTGTGCCGCGTGATGCGTAAGCAAGGTGTGAAATGCCCGATCCTGATGCTGACCGGTCATGACACCGACGCGGACACCATTCTGGGTCT
Source organism: Aliiroseovarius marinus (assembly GCF_004360145.1). Classification (GTDB taxonomy): domain Bacteria; phylum Pseudomonadota; class Alphaproteobacteria; order Rhodobacterales; family Rhodobacteraceae; genus Aliiroseovarius; species Aliiroseovarius marinus. The sequence goes on from NZ_ML178712.1 coordinate 648,524, forward strand.
GGACGCGGGTGCCAATGACTACGTGTCTAAACCTTTCAAATTCCCGGTGCTTTTGGCCCGCATCCGCGCCCAGCTGCGTCAGCATGAACAGTCGGAAGACGCCGTATTCCAGCTTGGGCCGTATACGTTCAAGCCGTCCGTAAAGATGCTGGTGACCGAAGATGACCGCAAGGTGCGCCTGACCGAGAAAGAGACGAACATCCTGAAGTTCCTCTATCGCTCGAACGATGGCGTCGTGGCGCGCGATGTGCTGCTGCACGAGGTCTGGGGCTATAACGCGGGCGTCACCACCCATACGCTGGAAACCCACATCTATCGCCTGCGCCAGAAGATCGAGCCTGATCCCTCGAATGCGCGGCTCTTGGTTACCGAAAGCGGTGGCTATCGCCTGAACGCCTAAAGCTCCCTTGTACTCGGGGTTACGAGTACGCTTCCCTCCCTGAAGACTGACCGGGCCCTAGCGGGTCCGGTTTTTTCATGCGCCACGGGGATTAACGAAAAACGGGCGCAAGGTTTCCCCTGCGCCCGCTTTCTTGGAATCTCGGTTCGGATCAGAACAAGATCGACGTCTTGAGCGAGATCACTTCCAGCGTTTTGTCATAGCTGTTCGGCGTCACGTTCGACATCTTGTCATAGGACAGCTCGAAACGGGTGGTGCCGAAGCCGGTTTCTGTCTGAGCGGCCAGACCGACAGTGAAGCCTTTGGCGCGGCTGTCTGCGAAGGTGGTGGGGCCGTCTTCTGCCAGACCGGTTGCCGTGGCGAAGCCGCCCATTGCCAAGATTTCGAGGTTGTCGTTCACCGGTACGCCAACGACGCCGCGGATGCGTGCGATGTTGTCCACGTCACACCAGTCCGGCGAGCGGCTGGTGCATGCGGGTTGGCCGTCGCTATAGTCCATTTCGCCATTTTTCAGGAAATCGAACGTGCCTTCCAAGCCGGCCGACCAGCCGTTCTGAAGCTCGAAGCGATAGCCAACAACTGCGCCATAGGCGATGCTGCCGCCCGTGGTCGTGCCGAAGAAAGATTCACTTTGCAGCGACGATGCGCCAAGCGACCCGCCGAAATAGAAGCCCTGTTCGGCCGAGGCTGCGCCTGCGCCAAGCAAGGACGCGCTCAGTGCAACTGCTGCACAAATCTTGGTGTTCATTGTAATACCCTTAATTTTCCCACACTTGGTTAATGTTGCCTCAGTGTCGTGGGGTCAACGCCTCACACCAATGCGTTGAAATCTGTTGCGCGAGAGTCACTTGAACTGGTGTATTTGTGGCTGATTTCCGTGGATTTCCGCGCTTCCAGCGGTTGACCGGGCCTGTACGGCCCGATCCTTTTTCATAGTGCCTTGGCAACACCTTACCGACTTAGCACGCGCAAGCGGCTTTCGAACTCGCCGCGGTCGACATAGCAGCCGTGCAGGTGGCGGAAACCGGTCTGCGGGTCGAAGGCTTCGCGGCCATGCAGGACGCGGCGGTTGTCGAACACGACCATTTCGCCGCCTTTCAGGCGCAGAGACACGACGTAATCGTCCGAGCGGGTCATGATCATGAACTGGCGATAGGCGCGATAGTAGCGCGTCATCAGTTCGGGCTCTAAGTCGAAGATATCGGCCAGATGTGCGTTGAAGCAGATCTCGATCACCTGTCCGTCTTCGTCCAGATTGATCACCTTCTTGCGGTTGCGGATGTCGGTGTCTTCGTCATGGAAGCGGAAGGGAACGGACACGGTGGACAGCAGTTCAAACGCCTCTGGGTCTTGGTCGCGCAGGTCTTCCGCAATCGCATAGCCGTCACAGAACAGTGATCCGCCGCCCTGTGCTTCATTTGCCAGACAGTGCAGGAACTGGAAGCCCGGGGGCAGCTCCTGGTTGGTCAGGTCGGTGTGCAGGGGCAGGGCAATTGGGGTGTAGGCCAGATTGTTGGGGTTCGGCTTCGATTGCACTTCGAACACTAGACCGAAATTGGTTTCGCGCAGGAAGCCGATGCGCTTGGCCACGTCTGTGCCCGCTTCAATCGTGTCGGCTAGCCCCTCGACGATCGAATAGCCATAGGTCTGCGTGGCGACGAGCCAGTCTTTTAGGGCGATGTCCGAGGTCATGATCTCGCGCGCATTGGCGCGCGGTACGCCGTCGGCACCCAGATCGGCGCGCCAGGTGGTGAAACCGGTGCGCGCCGGGTCGAAGGCGTTCTGGCCGGGACGATAGGCCTTCAGCCAGTTCATATCGAAGCTGGAAATGGTTTTGTCGCCGGCCCAGTGGATGGTCAGCGTCTTGTCGTTCGCCTCGATCACCTCGGGGGTTTTGTCCAGCGAGATGGCGGTCAGGTCGGTGATCCGCTCCTGCGTTTGCGGGTGGAAGCCAGCCGGGTCATTGTCGGCCAGCCAGATGAAGGGAAAATGGGCGTCGTGTCCGTCGTCCCATTGGATGAACACGGTGGTATCGTGCATGGTTGCACTGGTCATGGGAAGCTCCATGGTACTGAGATTGTTAGGCTTTTGAAGGTGTGACCGGACGTGCGGTCAGGCGTAGCGACCGGGGGGCGGCCACCAATCATAGGCTTTTTTATATGGATGTCCGGGGCGCTGCCCCAATACGACATGCATCTCAGTTAATCCCGTTCGCGTTAATCCAAGCTATGCCAACAGGGGTGAGTCGCGGCAAGACTATTCTGCGCGATATGGGTTTTGTTCCGCAGGTGACAGGCCAAGAAACACTCGCGTCTGATTAAGTATTGAACAGGCTGCCCACGCCATAAGCCAACGCCGCCGCAGCGCCCCCGATCAGCAAGGTCTCAAAAGCTGACCGCCACCATGGGCTGAGCGACCAGTGGCTTTTCAAGGCGCCGATGGCGAAGAAGCTGGCCATGGTCATCCATGCGGAAATGGTGAAGGCGCCCTCGAGCTTGAAGATGAAGGGCAGAAGCGGGACCATGCCCGCCACAAGGAAGGCTAGAAAGGTGGTTGTGGCGGATCGCAGTGGGTTAGGGTCAATTCCGCCCAGCCCGTACTCGCCCTCCATCATCATCGCGATCCAGTTTTCCTTGTCCTTGGTGATGGCGTCCGTGGCCTCGTCCAATATGCGGTCAGACAGGCCTTTCTGCGCCAAGATCTCGCGCACCTCGCGCCATTCGCCTTCGGGGTTGCGGGCGATGTGGTCTTCCTCGATCTTTCGGATGCGTTTGAAATTGTCCTGTTCGGCCTTGGTGCCGGAATAGGCGGCGGCTGCCATGGAAAACCCGTCGGCCAGCACGTTCGCGAGCCCCAGAATGACGATGATGAACGGCGACAGCCCCGCGCCCGCCACGCCCGCCACGATGGCAAAGGTGGTCACTGCGCCGTCAATCGCACCATAGACCGCATCCTTCAAAACACCGCGTCCGGGAGGCGATCCGATGCGGGCGGTGATTTCCTGTGGGCTGTGTCCGTGATCTGACATGTGCGGTCTCCTTCAGGGCAGTCTGAACGACAGCGCTCGGCGCTGCCTTAAGGCAGATCAAGAGATGTCAGTCCTCCGGCCTGACAGCCTCGTCGCCCATCAAATACCGCGGCCCTGCGCCCTTATCCGCCGCCACATCGTCCGGGTTATACAGCGCACAGCGCTCCAGCGAGAGGCAGCCGCAGCCGATGCAGCCGTCCAGCTTGTCGCGCAGACGGGTCAGGGCGGCGATTTGCTCGTCCAACTCCGCGCGGAAGTCCTGCGAGATCTCGGTCCAGTCCTTGGCGGTCGGTGTGCGGCTTTGGGGGAGCCGCCCCAGAACCTCGCGGATGCGGTCTAGCGTGAAGCCGAATTTCTGGGCGATCATCACGAAGCTGAGGCGCCGGATGTCCGAGCGCAGAAACCGCCTTTGCCCGCCCGCGTTTCGTTCTGGTGCGACCAGCCCTTGGGTTTCGTAATACCGGATCGCCGATACGGCGAGCCCGGTGCGATCGGCCAAAGTACCAATGGAAATCTCGTTCCTGCGCTGCATGTGAAACCTCCGAAAGAAAAAGCTTGAGCTAAAGTTAGCTTTAGGAATTATCAACCGAGTCGCACCAAAGATCAAGGAGGCCGAAATGGCAAATCTAGAGCATGTGAATGTGACTGTATCCGACCCGAAAGCAACCGCCGCATGGCTGGGCGCCGTGTTCGGCTGGACCACCCGGTGGGAGGGCGACGCGATGTCGGGCGGATACACCGCGCATGTGGGCGATAAGGGATCATATGTGGCTCTATACACGCCCAACATGGCGATGAAGGACCCGCAGCATTCCTACACAACCCGCGCTGGGCTGAACCATGTGGGGGTGGTTGTGGACGACATTGACGCGACCGAAGCGCGGGTGAAAGCCGCCGGGTTCACCCCGCACAACCACGCCGATTACGAGCCGGGCAAGCGGTTCTATTTCGATGACCATGACGGTGTGGAGTGGGAGGTCGTGTCCTACGCCTGATCCAAATGGATCAGATCTCGGGCCGGTGCTGCTCTAACCAAGTTTTCACGTCCGACAGCCTGCCGCGCGCGATGGGCACGGCGGTGGCATTGGACAGAAGCAGCACCGGATTCCCGTCCTGTCGCTTGCGGCCGGTAACCGCCTTCTTCGCCACCCAATGCGAGCGATGACACTGGATGCCGTGGCTGTGGTCGCACAACGCCACGAAGTCCTTCAACGCCCCGCGCAGCAGGAACTTGGTCTGGTCGAAGACGAATTCCAAATAGTGTTCCTGTGATTGGACATGCAGAAGCGAGGGGAGGTGGATGTCCTTATCTTCGAACCGAATGGTGTCGGGCTGAGAGGCTTGTGTGGACGTTTCGATGCGTCCGGGCTCGGGCGGCGTGCCCTCCCAAAAGAACGGCAGAATGCTTGTGACGGTCAGCAGTTCGACCAATGCAGCGATCAGCAAATTTCGAGAGAAATCGGCCCAAGTCAGGTTTTCATAAAGGAAGGTGCTTTGTGTCAGCAGGTTGATCAGAAAGGTGCTGACGAACACGGCACCAATGGTTGCCGCTGCGGTGACGGGATAGTTGATCACGGCAATGTTGGCCTGCAGGCGATCTAGGATCAGATGGATCACACGGATCATCGAATACCAAAACACCACGGTCAGATAGACCCCGATGACCCAAAACAGGATCCGGGTCAGGTAGGGGGCGGGGATTTCGAACAGGGTGGATTTGAACGTTGCCAGCGCAAGGGCAACCAAAATGAACGTGCCATTCATCCGTGCCGAGACGAGCAGCCGATGCAGCACGCCCCAATCACAGCGCACGCGTGTGCCGTTGATGGCAATTACATGCATTTCATTCCAACGGGCTGTATTTGCTGGGGGTCTCATGCGATCAGACTCTTAATCATGGAGCGTGAGGGGCGTCATTATGCTGTTTGGCATGTTGGCCGTTTCAGGATGGGTAGAGTAATTGGTGTCACCATGATGCAAGAGCGCCAGAGTGCCAACGCACTTGGCGCTCTTTTCTATACTAAAGGTGCAAAAAATTTCTGAATGGTGCCAGTCCCGATTTTCTGGCAAGACTGATGGCTCATGCGACCATCAACAGGAAGACGCACGATGAGCTTTACCCTTGCCACCTGGAACATCAACTCGGTCCGTCTGCGCGAGCCGATCGTGCTGAAGCTGCTCGAGGAAGAAGCGCCGGATGTGTTGTGCTTGCAGGAATGTAAAAGCCCAGTGGAAAAGATCCCGCTCGAAGGCTTCAAGGCGCTGGGGTACACCCACATGGTTGCCCGTGGGCAGAAGGGTTATAATGGCGTCGCAATCCTGTCGCGCATCCCGATGGTCGAGGCCGAAAGCTTTGATTTCGCTGATCTGGGCCACGCGCGTCACATCGCCGGGCAGCTGGAAAACGGTGTGACGGTTCACAACTTCTATGTCCCTGCGGGCGGCGATGTGCCGGATCGCGAAGTGAACGAGAAGTTTGGCCAAAAGCTCGACTACCTCACCGACATGCGCGACCATTTCGGGCGCGAGAAGCCGCAGAAGTCGATCCTTGTGGGCGATCTGAACATCGCCCCGCGCGAAGACGATGTCTGGTCGCACAAGCAACTGCTGAAAGTGGTCAGCCACACCCCGGTCGAGGTCGAAGCGCTGGGTGACGTACAGGATGCCGCCGGTTGGGTCGACATCACCCGTCAGGATATTCCGGAAGGGCAGCTTTACAGCTGGTGGTCCTATCGTGCCCGCGACTGGAACGCCGCCGATAAAGGTCGTCGTCTAGATCACGTCTGGGCCACGCCCGATATCTCCAACGCAGGCCACGGCTCGCGGGTGATGCGCGATGCGCGCGGATGGGAGAAGCCCTCGGATCACGCGCCGGTCTTCGCGACGTTTGACCTTTAAAACCACCCTCACCCGCGCCATATAAGCGGTAAACCTATTTAACGGAGCCAAAGCCATGGAATTCGGAATGGACGGCGCGTCTGCGGGCGTGGAACTGATCAAAGATGTGGGCGAAGCGACCTTCATGCAGGACGTGATCGAAGCCTCGCAAGAGGTGCCGGTGATCGTCGATTTCTGGGCGCCGTGGTGCGGCCCCTGCAAGACGCTCGGCCCGGCTTTGGAAGCCGCTGTGACCGAGGCTGGCGGCAAGGTCCGCATGGCCAAGGTGAATGTGGATGAAAACCAAATGATCGCAGGGCAGATGCGCGTGCAGTCGATCCCGACCGTCTATGCGTTCTTTCAAGGCCAGCCTGTAGACGGGTTCCAAGGCGCTGTGCCGCCCAGCGAGATCAAGGAATTCGTCAACCGCGTTGCGGCCCTTGGTGGCGACGGCGGTCTGGCAGACGCGATTGCTGCCGCCGATGAAATGCTGGAAGCGGGCGAGGTTCAGGACGCCGCCCAGACCTATGCCGCGATCCTTGAAGAAGACCCGAACTCGGCCCCGGCTTATGCCGGTCTGGCCCGCACTCATCTGGCCGTGGGCAATGCCGACGACGCCGAAGCGACCCTGAATGGCGCCCCGGCCGAGATCTCGGACGCGCCGGAGCTTGAAGCCGTGCGCGCCCAGATCGAACTGGCCCGCCAAGCCGAAAGCGCCGGTCCGCTTGCCGAGCTGCGCGCCGCTGTCGACGCCAACCCCGATGATCACCAGTCGCGCTTTGATCTGGCCGTTGCGATGAACGCTGATGGCGATGTGCAGGGCGCCGTGGACGAGCTTTTGGAGCTTTTCCGCCGGGATAGAGACTGGAATGACGCCGCCGCCAAGCAGCAGCTCTTCACCATTTTCGACGCTCTGGACGCCAAAGACCCGATCGCCTTGACCGGTCGTCGCAAGCTGTCGTCGATGATCTTTGTGTGAATGGAAAAGTCGCGCTAGACTGCTGTCATGATTTCATCAGCTGATCTGCCGGAGACCCTTCCGATCTTCCCGTTGCCGGGCGCGCTGCTTCTACCGCGTGGCCGGCTTCCACTGCATGTGTTCGAGCCGCGCTATCTTGCGATGGTCGACGATGTGCTGAAGACACCCGGGCGGCTGCTTGGGATGATCCAGCCCATTGGCGAAGAATGCGGCGAGGATACGCGGTTGCACAGCATCGGCTGCGCGGGGCGGATCACCAGCTTCACGGAAACCGATGACGGGCGCTATATGATCACGCTGACTGGTGTGTCGCGCTTTCGTCTTGGGCAGGTCGAGACCGGCTTTACCCCTTATCTGAAAGCGCAGATGGGGTGGGACAGTTTTGACCGCGATCTTGGCAAACCCGAACATGACACGGGCCTGAATCGCGAGGAATTTCTGGCGCTGCTGACCCGCTATTTCAATCTGCAGGAATTGCAGACGGATTGGGAAAGCCTTGAATCAGCCGAGGACGAGTTGTTGATCAACGCTCTGTCCATGCTGTGCCCCTTTGCACCCGAAGACAAACAGGCGCTGCTCGAGGCACCATCGCTGCCGACGCGCCGCGAAACCCTTGTAACTCTTATGGAATTTGCGTTGCGCAAAGGCGCGGGCGAGGAGAAAGTTCAATGACCACCCCAGCTGAAACCAAGTTTGATCGTCGCATGATCGAGGCGCTCGTTTGCCCCGTGACCCAGACACAGCTGACCTATGACGCGGACAAGCAGGAACTCTTGTCGAAAGCCGCCAATCTGGCCTTCCCGATCCGTGGCGGCATTCCGGTGATGTTGGTGGATGAGGCGCGCAAGATCGAAGAGTGATGTGCAGGTTCACTTCCCCCCAAGCTTAACTTCCCACACAAAAGAGTCCCGAGATGCCCCCCAAATTCGGCACAAGTGGCCTGCGCGGCCTTGTTACAGAGCTGACCCCTGACCTTGTTGGCGCTCATGTCGCTGCCTTTCTGCGGGCCTGCCCGGTGGGCACGGGGCTATTCGTGGGGCGCGATCTGCGCCCATCCTCGCCCGACATTGCGGGGATGGTGGCGGATGCGGCGCGGGCTGCGGGTATTCAAGTGACGGATTGCGGGGCCGTGCCCACCCCGGCGCTGGCTTTGGCGGCGATGGGGGCGGGCGCCTCGGCGGTTATGATCACTGGCAGCCACATCCCGGCAGACCGCAACGGGTTGAAGTTTTACACCCCCGAGGGCGAGATCACCAAAGCCCATGAAGCGGCGATTTTGGGTGCATTAGATACACATTCTGACCCTGTTGCAGGGCCAGAGGTGATCCAGAACACCACGGCGGGCGCTGACTATGTCGCCCGTTATGTCACCGCCTTTGGGCCAGATGCGCTGGGCGGGTTGCGGATCGGTGTCTACAGCCACTCCGCCGTTGGGCGCGACCTGCTGTTGGACCTGATCCCCGCGCTGGGCGGCACGGTTGAGGAGCTAGGCCGAAGCCCGACCTTCATCCCCGTGGATACCGAGGCTGTCGCCCCCGAGCTTCGCCAAAAACTGCGCGATTGGGCCGGGGCGCATGATCTGGATGCCATCATCTCGACCGATGGGGACGGGGATCGACCCTTGCTGACGGATGAAACCGGTCAGGTGATCGTGGGTGATGTGCTGGGCCAGATCACCGGTGCCGCGATGGGGGCCGAGGTCGCCGTGACGCCGGTCTCTTCGAACACCGGCGCGGAAGACGTATTCGGCGAAGTGATCCGCACCCGTATTGGTTCGCCTTACGTGATCGCGGGGATGGAAGAGGCTTCGGGCCGCGTCGTCGGGTACGAGGCGAATGGCGGCTTCCTTCTGGGATTTGCGACGCAGGGCCTGCCCCCGTTGATGACCCGCGACGCGGTGCTGCCGTTCTTGGCGCCCCTGACGCGTGCACGGGCAGCGGGTGGTCTGTCGGCCTTGGTCGCGCAGCAACCCGCCCGCTTCACCGCCGCCGACCGGTTGCAAGAGGTGCCAACCGAGAGGTCGCAAGCGCTGGTGGCCAAGCTGGACGCTGACGACACAGCGCGCGATGCCTTTCTGGCGCGTATGGACGGACGCTGTGTCGCCGTGGACCGGACCGACGGATTGCGGATGACACTGGCAGACGGGCGGATCGCGCATTTGCGCCCCTCGGGCAATGCCCCCGAACTGCGCTTGTATGTCGAGGCAGACAGCACCGCCGCCGCAGACCAAGCGCTTGCCGTCGGGCTGGACGCCTTGCGGGCTGAATTGGGGCAGGGCTGACCGGCGGACGCAATGGACGGCCCGATCGCCACATCCCCGAATTTCGGCTGGCCCCGACCTTGGGATCTGGGTAGGGTTGCGCGATGAAACAGGCAGATTTGCAGAGCAGTATTATTGCCCACCGCAATGACCGGATGGGCGCGCGCATTATTTCGATGCTGAATGCCATCCGGATTGCACGCGACTATGACATTCCGTGGTTTTGCGGTTGGACCACGGGCGGGCGCACCCACGAGGAATGCCGCGATCCGACCTATATTTTCAGCGAGGATTTTGTCGAGCGGAAGTTCTTCGACGGGGATGTGCTACATCAGGTCTATAACGATCTGATCGACATCAGCACGGTGGAAAGCGGTGACACAACTCGCGGACAGTTCCTGAAACCTTTGAAAAAGGGTGAAAGCTATCTGGCCGGGGCGGCGATGGGGATCACTGTTCTGCCGTGGGAAGATATGGCCAAAGTGCAGGCCGCCTTGCCCCAGTGCATGGACGAGTTCGAGTACTCGCCCCCGGTTCAGGCGATGATCGGCGAGATCAAAGAGATGTTCGCCGGGTCCAGCCTGACCGCGTTCCACATCCGCCGCGGGGACATCATCTATAATCAAGTGACGTCAAACAAGCTGTGGCCCAACAAGTATATCCCGCGCGAGTTCTACGAGGTGTTGCTAGAGCGGCTTCTGAAGGATCCGACCCAACGCATTCTGGTCTTCTCGGACACCCCGCAAGAGGTTGAGCGACTGAAGGAAAAATCAGATCGCGTGATGGGGATCTCGGATCTGTTCGGTGAGCGTGACTTTACCAGCGGCGCACGCGATTTCCTTGAGCTTTATGCCATGTCGCTGTGCAAGCAGATCTACGGTCCGCCGTCCTCGGCCTATAGCCAGACGGCGATGACCATTGGCGGCTGCAATTTGCGGGCTGTGCAGGACGCCCTGACCCAAGAAGAACATGACATCGCGATGGAGCGGATGTCGCAGCGGTTGGAGCAGAAATCGGATCTGTTCATCAACATGGGCGATGTGGGGCAAAGCCTGCATTTCCAGATCGAATACCAGATGTCGCGCAACGATCCCGAACGCGCCAAGCGGATCATCAGCGCGTATATGGAAGACGGGCTGGACAAAAGCTTTGCCTATTTGCTGCTCTGCGAGCTTTCGGTGACCAGTCAGGACCTGCCCTATGTCGAAGAGGTGCGCAAAATGGCCTATGTGCGCCCGGTCTATGTGGATGATTCCATTTCGGCAGTGAATGCCTATTCCGGGATGAACCAACTGGTGCAGGGGGATCACGCGGCGGCACGCTCGCGTCTGCAGGCGGCCACATGGTTCAGACCGCTTGAGCCGTTGGTGCAAGGCGCGCTCAGCACCGCACTGACGGTGGGAGCAATCACACCTGAGAACTTCTTTCCGTTCGATCCGGACTTGGTGCGCAAGAAGGGCGGAGTCTTTCCCATTGGCAGGCCGGCATTGGCCGCGCTGAACGACCTTGTGCCGCATGGGATGAAGCCGGACGATCGGCCGCTTTTCCACCCGTGGGAGATCGTCGTGCGGGACTGGCGACTTGTCTCGGGCAAGCGTCTGAACCGTGCGTTCACCAACATCTCGAAAATCGGCAAAACCCGCGAGATGCTTCGTCGGTCTTTCAACAAGATGAAGGGAGAGCCTGCGTTGGTTTCTGCGCTGGGCGTCTATGACCAAGCGATGGGCAACACCCGGGCAGCGCTGGATGCGCATCTGACGGCGGTTGAACAAGCGCCTGAGAATCCGATTTATTACAAGCGCCTATCAGACATCTTGTACGAAACGGGCGAGGCCGAGGACGCGCTGCCATATCTTGAGCGGGCCACCGAGCTGTCCGGCAATCACCCCTGTTATGCCGCCTGCCTTGCCGATCGCTTGTGGTTCGACAAAGACCGCCGCAAAGAGGCGCGGGACATTCATGACCGGCTGGCCAAGTCGGATCACGAGTTCATCGAGATCCGCATCCTGACCGCCAACATGTTGCGCCGCACCGCAGATCGTTTGCCCGAAGCGCTGGCCGAATTGGACAAGGCCGAGAAACTGGCCCATGGCGCCGTACGGATCATGACCCCAAAGGCCCGCTTCCTGATGGCAGCAGATCGCACCGACGAGGCGTACGAGATCTATGAAAAGATCGTCGATTGGGGGCTGGAGTCTGTGCACACGCTTCAGGATATCTATCGGCAGTTCGACCGGATCGGTCGCCCCGAGGTCGCACGCGAGCTGATCAAGCGCAGCACGTTCGACACGGATATGGTGCTTGATCTGGTCAAATGACGGGCGCGCTATGGCCTTTGCATCACAGTGGAATTGCCATGCGAGGCGGCAATTTAACGTACTGGCAATTAGAAGACACGATGTCTAAGTTGCCGCCAATTAATCGACGTATCGGCAATAGGTGCGTCTTACGACAGGCATAAGGTATCAGGCGATGTTCTATCCGCTGGCAAATACAACTTGGGACGACGCGGAATACGCGGCATTGCAAGAGGTGATTTCCTAAGACCGTTTCACGATGGGCGCGCGTGTCCGTGAGTTTGAAGAGGCATTTGCCAAGAAGTTTGGCAAGAAATACGCGGTTATGACCTCGTCCGGTTCCACGGCCAACCTGCTGGGCATCACGGCAGCTTTCCATCACCCGGATTTTGGGTTCCAGCCCGGGGACGAGGTGATCGTCCCTGCGGTTAGCTGGTCCACTACCTATTTTCCGATTACCCAGAACGGGATGAAGCTGCGCTTTGTCGACATCGATCCCGAGACGATGAACATCGACGTGGATCAGGTTGCCGCCGCGATCACGCCACGCACTAAGATGGTGTTCGCGGTGAACCTGTTGGGCAACCCGATTGAGGCTGACCGCCTGCGCAAGATCTGTGCGGATGCCGGCATCCTGCTGGCCGAAGACAATTGCGAAAGCATGGGTGCCAGCCTGAATGGCGAAAAGGCGGGTGCATTCGGTCTGTTCGGGACGTTCTCGACGTTCTTCAGCCACCACATCTGCACGATGGAAGGTGGCCTTGTGATCACCGATGATCGCAAGCTCTATGACAACATGCTGTCGATCCGCGCCCATGGCTGGGTCCGTGATCTGCCCGAAGATACACATCTGCCGATGGACCCTGACCCCTTCGTGCGTCAGTTCCGTTTCGTGCTGCCCGGCTACAATCTGCGCCCGATCGAGATGGAAGGCGCGCTGGGCATTCCTCAGCTTGAGAAACTGGACAGTTTTGTCGCCGAGCGCCGCAAGAATGCGGTGCAGTTCCAGTCTTTGTTCGGCGATCACGCGCATCTGACCATTCAGCGCGAAACCGGCGAAAGCAGCTGGTTCGGCTTTGCGATGGTGCTGCAGGGCAAGATGCGCGGCCAGCGCGCGGCCCTGGTCAACGCCCTGAAAGAGGCCGAGATCGAATGCCGCCCGATCGTCACCGGAAACTTCCTACGCAACCCTGTCATCGACAAGCTGGATCACAACGTCTTTGGCCAGATCAAGGCCGCCGACGTGATTGATTCCGAAGGGTTGTTTGTCGGCAACCACCACCACCCCATTCCCGCGCAACTGGATCGTCTGCGCGAGGTCGTCGACGCGACCTGTGCCAAATTCTAAGTACAAGGACCAGAGCTATGGCCGATAAGAAAACCGCCTATATCACGGGCATCACCGGACAAGACGGCGCCTATCTGGCCGAGCTTCTGCTGGCGAAGGGCTATGAAGTGCATGGCGTCAAGCGCCGCTCGTCGTCGTTCAACACGTCGCGCATTGACCACCTGCAGATCGACAATCACCGCCCCGGCAACCTGCATCTGCACTATGGCGACATGACCGACAGCACCACGCTGATCCGTCAGATTGCCGACATCCAACCGGACGAGATCTATAACCTGGCGGCACAGTCGCACGTGCAGGTCAGCTTTGAGATGCCGGAATACACCGCGAACGCCGACGCCATCGGGTCGCTTCGTATTCTGGAAGCCATCCGGATGCTGGGCCTGACTGAAAAGACCAAGTATTATCAGGCCTCTACGTCGGAACTGTACGGCAAGGTGCAAGAGGTTCCGCAGCGCGAAACCACCCCGTTTTATCCGCGCTCACCCTATGCGGCGGCGAAGCTCTATGCCTATTGGATCACGGTCAACTATCGCGAAGCCTATGACATGTTTGCCACCAACGGCATCCTGTTCAACCACGAAAGCCCGATCCGCGGCGAGACCTTCGTGACCCGCAAAATCAGCCGTGCGGCGGCGGCGATCAAGCTGGGTCTGCAGGACACGCTCTATCTGGGCAATCTGGACGCGCTGCGCGACTGGGGCCATGCCCGCGACTATGTGGAAGGCATGTGGCGCATCCTGCAGCACGACACGCCTGAAGACTTCGTGCTGGCGACCGGCGAAATGCACTCGGTCCGTGAATTCTGCGAGCTGGCCTTTGCCGCTACCGGCGTGACGCTGGAATGGAAAGGCGAAGGCGTGGACGAGAAGGGCTATGACACCGAGACGGGCAAATGTTTGGTGCAGGTCGATCCGCGCTATTTCCGCCCCACCGAGGTCGAGCAGCTGTTGGGCGACCCGACCAAAGCGCGTGAACTCTTGGGTTGGGAAAGCTCGACCCCCTTCGCGGATCTGGTCAGCGAAATGGTGCAGGAAGACCGGAAGCTTCTGGAAACCGAGCGTCTGGCCCGTCGCGCGTACGGCGTTGTGGAATAAGACCGGGGCGCGCGGCTGATGAAGCTTCTTCTGACCGGTGGATCTGGCATGTTGGGCAGCGCTTTGCAGCGCTTGGCCCCAACCGTTGCGCCTGACCTTGAGGTTCTGGCCCCAACCCGGGCCGAGCTTCCCCTAACCGACGCGAAGGCCGTATCCGACTGGTTCGCGGCCAACCCGGTGGATGCGGTCATCCACGCGGCGGCGCGTGTGGGCGGTATTCAGGCCAACATCGATCACCCGGTCGATTTTCTGGTCGAGAATCTGCGCATGAATGATGCGGTGGTCATGGGTGCGCATCAGGCGGGTGTCGAACGTCTGGTGTTTCTTGGGTCGTCCTGCATGTACCCGCGCGACTATCGCCAGCCGCTGGAAGAAGGCGACATCCTTGCCGCCCCGCTTGAGCCCACCAACGAAGGCTACGCGCTGTCGAAAATCACCGGCGCGCGGCTGTGCGATTACATCACCCGCAGCCACGACAACCGGCACTACAAGACGCTGATCCCCTGCAACCTGTTCGGGACCGAGGATCATTTTGGCTCGGTTGCAAGCCACCTGATTGCCGCCATCGTGACCAAGGTCGTGCAGGCGCGCAACGCAGGTGAAGAAAGCGTCGAGATCTGGGGCAGCGGCAACGCCCGGCGCGAGTTCCTGTTTGTGGATGATCTGGTGCAGTTTATGCTGACGTCGCTGCCGCGACTGGACAGCCTGCCTCAGGTCCTGAATGTCGGCTACGGCACGGACTACTCGGTCAACGAGTACTATCAGATGATTGGCGAAATGGCGGGCTATACCGGTGCGTTTCACCACGATCTGTCCCGGCCCGAGGGCATGATGGCGAAATGCATGACGTCCGAGCGTGCCAAGGCGCTGGGATACGCCCCCCAAACCCCGATGCCACAGGCACTTGCCGCCGTAATTGCGGCCTATGAAGACCAGATAGCGGCTGGCTGAGGATTGCTTGAAGAAGACATCCGATTGCCGCCTTTCTGTCCGAATTTGAAAAGATAAGCAGGGCAAGAAGGAACAGTTCAATGATTACTCCCGTTTTGCTGTGTGGCGGCTCTGGCACCCGTTTGTGGCCCCTGTCGCGCAAAAGCTATCCCAAGCAGTTCTCGCCCCTGATGGGGGACGAAAGCCTGTTTCAGGCCAGCGCCCGTCGCTTGTCTGGCCCTGCCTATGCGGCCCCTCTGGTCGTCACGGCGAATGATTTCCGCTTCATCGTGACCGAGCAGCTGGACGGCGCAGGGATCACGACCGGGGCAGTTCTGATTGAACCAGCCGGACGGGATACGGCCCCTGCTGTGCTGGCCGCAGCGCTGCATTTGGCCGCCACCGATCCGGACGGCATGATGCTGGTCGCGCCGTCCGATCACGTCATCCCGGATACGGATGATTTCAACGCCTGTGTCGAAGCCGCATTGCCCGCCGCCCGTGCGGGCCAGCTGGTCACCTTCGGCATCAGCCCGGACCGCCCCGAAACCGGCTATGGCTATCTTGAACTGGATGCGGCACCGACGGGCGACATGGCTGCCGTGCCGCTGAAATCCTTTGTCGAGAAACCGGATGTGGACACCGCCGCCGCCATGTTGGCCGAGGGACGGTACCTGTGGAACGCCGGCATCTTCCTATTCTCGGTCCCGACCATTCTGGCGGCATTCAACACCCACGCGCCCGAGCTTATGGCCGCCGTCAAAGGCGCCGTAGAGGGTGCCAAGCGGGATCTGGGCTTTACCCGTCTTGACCCCGTGGCATGGGACCAAGCCAAGCCGATCTCGATCGACTATGCGGTGATGGAGAAAGCCGACAACCTGTCTGTCGTCCCTTTCGCGGGGCGCTGGTCCGATCTAGGCGACTGGGCGGCGGTCTGGCGTGAGACTCATTCCGATGGCCTATCGCTGTCCGGTCCGGCCACGTCGATTGATTGCCAGAACACGCTGCTTCGGTCCGAAGTTGAAGGTCAGGCGATTGTCGGCATCGGGCTTGAGGATATTGTCGCCGTCGCCATGCCCGACGCGGTTCTGATCAGCCACAAGGATCGCACGCAAGAGGTCAAACAGGCGGTCACCGCGCTGAAAGAACAGAAAGCCCCTCAGGCCGAGGCCTTCCCCAAGGATCACCGCCCGTGGGGCTGGTTTGAAAGCCTTGTCGTGGGGGACCGGTTCCAGGTCAAACGCATCGTCGTGCACCCCGGCGCGGCCCTGTCGCTACAGTCCCACCACCACCGGTCCGAACACTGGATCGTGGTGGAGGGTACCGCCAAAGTCACCGTGGATGACGAGGTCAAACTGGTCAGCGAAAACCAGTCCGTCTACATCCCGCTGGGCGCCACGCATCGCATGGAAAACCCCGGCAAAGTGCCAATGGTCCTGATCGAGGTCCAAACGGGTTCCTATCTGGGCGAAGATGACATCATCCGCTACGAAGACGTCTACGCGAGGGATTAAACGCCCGCGAAAGGCCCCGATTGGGTGCCAAATCTGCGATGTCAGGAGTTTCTGGAGCGGGCGGCGGGAATCGAACCCGCGTCATCAGCTTGGAAGGCTGAGGTCTTACCACTACACAACGCCCGCCCAGTGGAATTACGACATATTTCATGCGCTTCTGGGCGTCAAGTGGACCCAACATAGGAAATCAAAAGAGTGGAAATTTGAATGACCCAAATGGGCGGACTCCGGGCTTTCTCCGCAAGCGCGCAACAATTGGTCCGATATTGTGGAAACGGACATTCAGGAAACCGCAAAACGGGGTGTTTCTCTGTACCGCCGCATGGCAGGTCAGAGCCCAACCTGTGAATTCGACTTTCTTGCTGCGTGCGCTCGCAGCGGGAAACTGCGGCGCGTGCACTGGTTAGAGTGCCGCCACGCGGCGAGAAGAACCGCCATTTTTTCGGAGCGCAGCTGGTTTTCCCTATTCCATACTCGGGTGGCGGGGATTTGTGGCAATTTGGCACGCCAACGCGAACGGTTGGTTCCAAGTAATTCGCGGGACTTGTCAGTCGAAGGGTTTGTTGCGGGTCCAGTCAAACGTCCCCTCATCCCGTTCCTGCACTGCCTGTTTCCAGCCGACCTCTTCGACGCGGGCTTTGAAGTTCAGTCCTTCGGGTGAATGGCGGGTGATGCCGTCGAACACGGTCGCAAGGCGTTGCGTCTGGTTGATCTTTTCCTCAACCGCCGCGTTGATCACCATTTTCTGCATGGCCAGTTGGTTGATCGGCACGGACGCCATACGGGCGGCCAGTGCCTCGACCTCATCATCCAGTTGGTCATCAGGCACGGATTTCAGCACCAACCCCATTTCGGCGGCCTCAACCCCGCTGATCTTGTCGCCGGTGAACATCATCCGCTTGGCCTTTTCCGGCCCGAGCCGATGTACCCACATTGCAGTTGTCGGACAGCCCCAGACTCGGGTGGGCATGTAGCCGATTTGCGCGGTGTCCCCCATGATCGTGAGATCGGCACAGAGCGCCATATCCGAGCCGCCCGCGACGGCGTACCCATGCACCTTGCAGATCACTGGTTTCATCGCGCGGAAAAGCGACATGAAGGCCTGTGTGTTGGCCCACATGAACTGGAAATCCTGCATTGGATCCCATGGCATCTCCTGCGCTACCTTGTTAGGGCCGTTACCTTCGGCATAGTGGGACAGATCGTAGCCTGCGCAAAAGGCCTTTCCTGCACCCGAAAGGACCATCACGTGGATGTCTCGGTCATGGTCGGCCTCTGCCACCGCCGCCGCCAGTTCGCGTGGCAGATCATCGTCGATGGCGTTCATCACCTCAGCTCGGTTCAGGGTGATCCGCCCGATCCGGCCATCCTTTTCGTACAGAACCTTCGTCATACCTACTCCCAATCACTCACGGCCTTAACCTCCAGGAACTCCTCCAGCCCCCAGACACCGCCTTCACGGCCAGTGCCCGATTGCTTCATCCCGCCAAAGGGCGTTCCGGCCCCGCCGAGCTTACCGTTCATCTCGACCATACCCGAGAGCAGCCGCCGTGCCACTCGGCGGGCGCGAGACTTGTCAGCAGTCTGGACATAATTGGTCAGCCCGTAAGGTGTGTCGTTGGCCAATGTGATCGCCTCTTCTTCAGTATCGAAGGGTGTCATGGTCAGAACCGGCCCAAAGATTTCCTCGCGCCAGATGGTCATGTCGGGTGTGACATCGGCAAAGACTGTGGGCCGGACGAAATGCCCGGCGCTCAACCCCTCCGGCTTGCCCATCCCACCGGCCACGAGCCTGGCACCTTCATCGATCCCCTGCTTGAGGTAGTATTGGATCCTGTTGAACTGTGTTGCAGACACAACCGGGCCGATCTGGCGGCCTTCGATGTCCGCCGGTCCGACCTCTGTTTTCTCGGCCACTGTACGGGCGGTTTCAATGGCCTGGTCGTAGATCGCGCGTTCCACCAGCATGCGGGTTGGCGCGTTGCAGGACTGGCCAGAGTTGTTGAAGCAGTGACGCACGCCGCGCGTGACGGCCTTTTCATCGGCATCGGCGAAGATGATATTGGCTCCCTTGCCCCCCAGCTCCAGGCTGACGCGTTTTACGGTATCTGCCGCGGCCTTGCTGATCGCCACCCCAGCTCGGGTCGAGCCGGTAAAGCTGACCATATCCACATTGGGGTGCGCCGTGAGATGTGCGCCAACACCAGCCCCATCGCCGTTCACAAGGTTGAACACACCTGGCGGGAAACCGGCCGCGTCGATCATTTCTGCCAGCAACGTGGCGCTGAGCGGGGCTTGTTCGGCTGGTTTCAGAACCATCGTACATCCCGCCGCCAGAGCCGGTGCCACTTTGAGCATCACCTGGTTCATCGGCCAGTTCCAGGGGGTGATCAACGCACAGACACCGACCGGCTCGTATAGGATCATGTCGCTGGGCGCGTGGTCTCCCAATGGGTGCTCAAAGGCAAAAGCCTTGGCCGCCCGAATGGTGTTCTTGAGATGCCCAGCCCCAGCACCTACCTGTGCCGTCTTAGCCAGTGCGATAGGTGCACCCATTTCGGTGCTGATGGCCTGCGCCATGTCTTCGGCCCGAGACTTGTAGACCTCCATCAACCGCTCCAATGCGGCGATCCGTTCCTCGGGTTCTGTTGCCGCCCAGGCCGGGAAGGCTGCGTTGGCCGCAGCGACGGCCGCGTCGGCATCAGCGACGCCACCCAAAGTGATCGTGGCGATCTTCTCTTCCGTAGACGGGTTCTCAACCGCCATTTCGCGCCCGTCTATCGAGGCGACCCATTGGCCGTTGATATAGTGTTTGGAAGCATCCTGCATGTCGGCTCCTGTCAGTCAGAGTTCAGTGAATTCCCCGGCGACAAAACGGTCACGGAGAACGAATTTCTGGATTTTGCCCGAGCCGGTCAGGGGGAAATCCTCGACCTGCACCCAGACATTCGGGGTTTTCTGCGGCGACATATTTGCGCGGCAATGGGCATGCAGCGCGGACCTATCGAGTGGTTCTGTGCCGCGGATGAATGCACCGATGACCTCGCCCCATTTCGGGTGCGGCAGGCCGACAACGGCGACCTCGGCCACGCAGCCATGTTCCAACAGGCAGTTCTCGATCTCGGCCGGGAAATGGTTCTCGCCGCCTCGGATGATCATCTCTTTGACACGGCCCGTGACGGTGACGTAGCCGCGCGTATCCATCCGGCCCAGATCACCGGTGTGCAGCCAACCATTCGCGTCGACCGTTTCGGATATAAAGGGCGGCGCATGTCAAGGGCGGCGCAAAAGTGGGCCAGTAGGGCGGCGT
>NZ_SAIT01000003.1 GCF_004360145.1 Aliiroseovarius marinus
AAGAGCTGCTTGTTTCATACAGATGTCATGTCTCCAAAACGACCGTTTTTGAGGCAGGTTTGCGGATCACCGGATAATCGGAATTCTGACCACGAAACCTGTCTCATTATTCGTCTTTATATTATGCCTTGTCTCAAAATGATCAATACCGTTTTGAGGACACATTCATGGCAAGACGCTCCCTGCTGACCGCGAAGACCCGCCACCAGCTGTTTGGTATCCCCGAAGATCCTGAGCAGTTGACCCGCTTCTACACCCTGAACCGGGAGGATCATGATTTGATCCGCACGCGGCGGCGTGATGAAAACCGCCTTGGCCTTGCGGTACATGTTGCGCTGCTCAGACATCCGGGTCAGGGGTGGATAGATGGCTCTGTTCTTCCCAGATCATTCATAGCGTGGCTGGCGGAGCAACTGGCTGTGTCAGGCGTCGATCTGACGGCATATGCCCAACACCGCAAAACCAGATCAGTTCATCACCAGATCGCCATGAGCCATCTCGGACTTCGCCCGTTTCAGACTGATAATATGGATACGGGTTCATCGCTGGCGCGTGAGGCGGCTTTTGCAACGGACCACGGATTGGACATTATGACTGCGCTCTGCGCGGGATTGCGTGGGCAGCATCTGGTTTTACCGAGTACAGATACGTTGGAGCGACTGGCCTTGAAAGGCCGCGCTGCGGCCCGACGACATGCCGCAACAAGTATTGTGGATGCGCTGAGTGTGGATCAACGGGCAGCATTGCAGGAATTGTTGAACAATGATCCGGGGCTTGGCCAGTCACGTTTGACCTGGCTACGCGGCTACCCACACTCCACCAGTCCAGCCAGCATGCATGCCTTACTGGCACGCATACGCTATCTCCGGGAATTGGATCTTCCGGCTGAGCTGGGCCACGACATCCATCCCGCACGGCTGGTCAAGTTCGCAAAGGAAGGTGCAGTGGCCCCTCTTAGTCTGCTGAACGATTTTGGCGAGCGCCGCCGCATTGCGACCGTTGCCGCCCAGCTTATGGACCTACAGATTAATTTGACCGATGCCGCCATCGCGATGTTCGAGCGTCTGACAGGTCAGCTATTTACGCGCTCAAGTAACAAGCAGGATCAAGTCTGGGCCATGGGAAAAGCCCGCGTCGGCCGTCTGATGCAGCTCTTTGGCGAGACGCTTGATACCATGGCGTTGGCACATGAAGCCGGAGTTGATCCCTTCAAAGCCCTAGACGGTGAGATCGGTTGGCATCGCTTGCTACAATACCGAGATGAAATCGCGACCTTTGGTGAATTGGCCACGGGTGATCCGCTGGAGCTGGCGACGGAACGCTATGCCTATATGCGCAAGTTTGCACCCGCATTTCTGGAAACATTCACATTCAGCGCACCAGAGGCCGGGCGAGATCTGCAAAAGGCCGTGACATTGCTGAGGGATCACAACATATCTGGCAAACGCAAGCTGCCAGCCGATATTCCAATGCCTTTTCCTGCCAAACATTGGTCTAAACTGATTGTTCAAGACGGTCAGCCCAAGCGCCGTATCTATGAAACCGCGGTCGTCGCCACACTGCGCGACAGGCTGCGGGCCGGGGATGTCTGGGTGGAAGGCAGTCAGGATTACCGGCGCTTTGACAGCTACCTGATCTCTCTCGCATCCGCCGACGCAGAACTGAAGAAGCTGGGGCTGGAAACGGATGTCGATGTTTGGCTGGCAGATCACCGGCATGTTTTGAATGCGAGACTGTCGGCGTTTGAGAGCAAGCTGAAGCGGGGCGTGCTCGATGGGGTGCGTCTGGAGAAAGGGCGACTTCGGATCACACCACACGAAGCTGACACGCCGACTGAAGCCTTGCGCTTGGAGCGGACCATAGATGCGATTATGCCACGCATTCGGATCACGGATTTGCTGTGGGAGGTCAACGCACAGACAGGCTTTCTGAATGCCTTCACGGACCTGCGCTCTGGTCGCAATCACGAAGACCCTGCGGTGTTGCTTGCTGCCATTTTGGCAGGCGCTAGCAATCTGGGTCTGGAACGGATGGCCTATGCCTCAAAACACATCAGCCATTCCCAACTGACCTGGGCGAATATGTGGTATCTGCGCCCGGAAACCTATTCCGATGCCTTGGCCCGACTTGTGGATGCTCACCATGAACTGCCATTTGCTGCGCATTGGGGGGAGGCTGGTGCAACCTCCTCGGACGGGCAGTTCTTTGCTGCCAACCGTGGGAGCGGTCTGATCAATGCCAAGTATGGTCCTGATCCGGGTTTGAAGATTTATTCCTTTCTGTCTGGTCGCTATGGGTCCTTCCATTCATCCGTGATTGGAGCGACAGCGGGTGAAGCGCCCTTTGTTTTAGACGGGCTGGTTGGCAACCCGATGCTGCTCAACCCACTCACCCACTACACCGATACCGGGGGCGTCTCTGATCACGTCTTCGCGCTGTTCCATTTGCTTGGTATGAAGTTTACGCCTCGCCTGCGAGACTTTCCGGATCGAAAGCTGGCTTGCTTTGGATCCCCGCGCCAATGGCCGTTTTTGGCACCGCTGATGGGCAGTTCCATCAAGGATGACGTTATTGCCCAGCACTGGGGGGATGCGATCCGGCTTGCAGGCAGTGCCAAAACCAAGGCCATCAAGCCGTCGGCAATGCTTCGAAAGCTTGGGGGATATCGTCAACAAAACCGACTCTATCTGGCTCTCGGCGAGATTGGTCGCATTGAGCGGACATTGTTCATGCTGGACTGGCTGGAAAATCACGACTTGCGGAAGGAGTGTCAGGCAGGTCTCAACAAGGGTGAGGCGCGTCACAGTTTAGCAAAGGCGGTATTCGCTCATTCCCAGGGGCGCATTTACGATCGCTCTGACGCGGCGCAACAGAAGCGCGCCATGGCGCTCAACATGGTTATCGCAGCAATCGTTTACTGGAATACACTCTATATGGAAAAGGCGGCCGACCATCTGGCCCGCCAAGGCCAGATCCCGAATCCAACCCTGCTTGGCCATACATCGCCGCTTGGATAGGCGCATGTCATCCTGACCGGTGATTTTGATTGGCATTCTGGGGCTGCTGAGCCCGAAATCTCCCGGCCATTGCACCTCAACGCGACGAGAAAGTGGGCAGGATGATGTAGAATTGTCAGTGTTCGCTCATTGTTCCGCCTTAACGGGATCCTACGAACAAACCTTCCGATTGGGCCTACGGCGCAGATCTCAAAAGGGCGCGACGTCGGCACAATCCGTGTGCGCGACGCGCAGGGTAGGGACGTGCCACACGATGTGCTCTTCGCCTTTGCGTTCCACGCGTTCTGGCCGAAGGGGAAGTGGATGCTGGGGGGCTAGGTGTGGTTCGCAATCCGCCGCGATTTCTCGACCGCCGCCTCCAGCCCTTCATGGACCACACGCTCAATCCCAGCCGCCTTCATGGTTTCAAGCCCGGCGGCCGTTGTCCCGGCATAGTCGATCATCCATTGAACCTGCTTGGCCGGTGACGGCCCTTCGGCGCCCATCTCGCTCCCCGCCGCCAAGAAGAGCTGCCGCACCGCGCGCTCGGCCACATCTGCGTCTACGCTCTGTTCCCTGGCAAAACTGATCATCGCATCCGCAAACAGCGCGACAAACCCCGGCACGGGGCCCGTGATCGCGGTAAATACATCCAGTTGTGCCTCATCCGTCAGAGCGTCCGTTTTTCCGATCGCGCCAAATAGCTCTTCCGCCACTGCACCATCGCCCTGCGCACCTGCACCCAACATGTAAGGGGAATAGGCCAACCGCCCAGCAGCTGCTGGGCTCGACATGGCCCGGATCACCCGGTCATGGCCCGCGATTTCGGCCATCTGGGCCAAACTCACCCCAGCCATAACGGACAGCACCAATTTGCCCTCGGCCCGAAGGCGCAGCGCTGTCGCATTGGCGGGTGGGACAGACAGAAGGATGGCGTCACAGGCGCCGACCATCTCGTCGATGTCCGAGACCAACCGCACCCCGTCCGGCAGATCCCCCCGAACACCGCTCCGGTTCGCCACAAGGATCTGTTCAGCCGGAAGCGCCTTGGCGCCCACCAGCCCTTGAATGATCGCGCAGCCCAATTGCCCGCTGCCTCCGATCACGCCCAAAGTCAGATCATTCAGCATCGCATCCCCCATCCTCTTGCCAGAAATACCTTGGGGTGAATGCGCGAAGCGCAGAGGGGCAACGCCCCTAACCCCTTAGCGGTTGCCGCGCCGGGTAAACATGGCCGCATCCTCGGCCGCGCGCCGGATAGCCTTCGACTTGTTCACCGTCTCTTCATATTCGGCCTCGGCATCGCTGTCATAGACAACCCCGCCACCCGCTTGAATATACAGCTTCTCGTCCTTCACGACAGCGGTGCGCAGGGCGATGCACATGTCCATATCGCCGCCCGCGCTGAAATAGCCCAAGCCGCCGCCATAGACGCCGCGTTTTTCCGGCTCCAGCTCATCGATGATCTCCATTGCGCGGACCTTTGGCGCGCCCGAGACCGTCCCCGCAGGCATCCCCGCCATAAACGCCGACAGCGCGTCCTGATCATCGGCCAACTCGCCCACCACGTTCGATACGATATGCATCACGTGGCTGTAGCGTTCGATGATGAACTCCTCGGTCGGGCGCACGGTGCCAATCTTGGACACTTTTCCCGTGTCGTTGCGCCCCAGATCCAACAGCATCAGATGCTCGGCCAGCTCTTTCTGGTCGGCCAGCAGATCGGCCTCCAGCGCTTTGTCTTCCTCGGGCGTCTTGCCGCGCGGGCGGGTGCCTGCGATGGGGCGGATGGTGACCTCGCCATCAAAAACGCGCACCAGAATTTCCGGGGACGCGCCCACGACCTGAAAGCCGCCGAAGTTGAAATAGAACATGAAGGGCGAGGGATTGGTGCGCCGCAAGCTGCGGTAAAGCGCGAAGGGTGGCAGCGGGAAGTTCTGGGTCCAGCGCTGGCTGGGCACCACCTGAAAGATGTCGCCCGCGCGGATGTATTCCTTGGCCTTTTCGACCGCCGCCAGATAGTCGGGCTTGGAGAAGTTGGACACCAGCGGACCAAGCTCTTGCGCTTCGCCCAGATCGCGCGTTTCGCCCGCCGTGCCGCGATCCAGATCACGCAGCGCGTCCATCACACGTTCGGCGGCTTGCGCATAGGCTGCTTTCGCCGTCAGACCCGAGCTAACAAACGCAGGCGAGACCAGCGTCACGTCGCCCTTCACCCCGTCCAGAACCGCCACGACCGACGGGCGCATCATCACCGCATCCGGCACGCCCAGCGGGTCGGGGTTCACATTGGGCAGATGCTCGACCAGACGGATCATGTCATAGCCCAGATAGCCAAACAGCCCGGCAGATGCCTGCGGAAGATCATCCGGCAGATCAATCGCACTTTCGGCCAGAACGGCGCGGAAGGCGTCCAGCGGGTTGCCCGGCATGTCGTCGTAGGCCTCTGCATCAAACCGCGCCATGCGGTTCACGCGGCTGGTTTCGCCCCGGCATTCCCAGATCAGGTCCGGTTTCATGCCGACGATCGAGTATCGACCGCGCACTTCGCCGCCTGTCACACTTTCCAACATGAAGCTGTCACGCCGTGCCTCGGTCAGTTTCAGCATCAGGCTGACCGGCGTGTCCAGATCCGCGGCCAAGCGCGTATAGACCACTTGGTTATTGCCAGCATTCCAACCGGCTTCGAACTCTTCAAACGAGGGCGTAAGGGCCATGTATGTCTTCCCGGTCGGAGGTTACTGGAACTGCGCGTTTACGGCGTTGATCATCGGGCGGTTCAGTTCGATCCCCGCCTTGGTCTGAACGGCGCGCGCAAAGGCGTTCTCGATGTCGATGGCGATTTCCTGCGCGGTTTGCGCGGCGAAATTGGCCTTGATCGCGGTGGCTTCGTCGCTGTTTTGGTCGACGGGTACAACCGCGTCCAGACGCACAAGGATCACACCGTCAGTCGAGGGCACGACCTGCCAGTCACCGGCGTCCATCGCGAACACTTCGGTCAGGAAGGCGGGCGGGGTGCCTTCGACAAAGGCATCGCGCTCTTGGCCTTCTTCAACCACTTCGGTCAGCCCGAGCGAGGCAAGGCTTTCGCCACCTTCCAGCGACGGGATCATGGCGCGGGCTTCCTCGGCCAGAAGCTCCAGACGCTTTTCTGCCTGCCAACCCGCTAGCACGGCCTCGGTCACTTCGGCTTGCTCCTGCACGCGCGACGGCTCCAACGCATCAACGCGCAGGGCAAAGACGCCGCCATCGGACATCAGCGTGATTTCCGGGAAGTCGCCGTCAACGGCAGCGCTCGCGGCCTCGCGGAAGGCTTCATAAGCAGCAATGCCGTCCGAGGTTTCGGCCGTCCAGTCGATCTGTTCCAGCACCATGTTGTGGCTTTCGGTGATCTCTTCCAGCGTCGCGCCACCGGCCATCAGATCATCCAGCTCGGCCACCATGTCACCCACGCGACGGCGGGCCACATCCGAGGCCAGTTCAGCGTTCAAGTCATCGCGCACGTCCTCGAACGGGGTGTTCTGGGCCACAAGGATGGCGTTCACGCGATACAGCGCCGGGCCAAGATCGCTGGGGGCAGGGCCAGCAATTCCGGTCTCGGCCAAAGCAAAGACCGCATCCCCGGCGGCACCCAGCTGGGCTTTGGATTGGTCACCCAGATCAATGTCCGACAGGGTCAGATCACGCGCGGTAACCAAGGCTTCAAAGCTGGTGTCGCCAGCCGCAATCGCGTCAGCAGCAGCCTGCGCTTCAGCTTCGGTGCCGAAGACCAGACGTTCGACCAGACGGCGCTCGGGCTGGTTGTACTGATCCTTGCGCTCGTCATAGAGCGCCTTGATCTGTGCTTCGTCCACTTCGATCTCGCTGACCAGCGACTGCGGGTCCAACCACGCATAGGTGATCTTCTTGGTCTCTGGCAGGGTAAAAGCAACAGGGTTCGCGTCATAATATGCTGTCAGCTCGGCCTCGGTCGGTTCGGGCAGGGCGGTCGCCAGCTTGGACACGGGCAGCTCGGCCCAGGTGAAGTTCCGCGCCTCGCGCGCAAACGCATAGAGCGTGTCCACATAGGTGTCGTCAGCGGCAATGCCATTGGTCACGGCAGCTTGCAGGATCTGGCGGCTGACTTCCGAGCGCAGGGATTGTTCAAAACCAGCAGCGGTCAGGCCCGACTGCTCCAGCGCAAAGCGATAGCTTTCGCGGTCGAACTGCCCATCCACACCGGCAAAGGCGGGAATGTCGACAATGCGCGCGCGCAGATGATCGTCGCCGACCGAAATCCCAAGGCGCGCGGTTTCGTCCTCAAGCGCGACAGCAGCGATCACACGGGCCAGCACCTGCTGATCCACACCGAAAGCTTGCGCCTGTTGCATGGTCAGGCGCTGACCGGTCTGCGCCTCGAACGCGTTCAGCTCGGACTGAAGCTCGCGCGAATAGCGGCGCGCATCAATCTCGGTGTCGCCCACCGTGCCAATCGACCGGCCAGAGCCTCCGAAATTCGTGGACCCGAACCCTACGAGTCCCACCATCACCAGACCCATCAGGATCCAACCGAAGGTACGAGAAGCCTTGCCAGTCGCCATGGACGCTTTCCTTTTCATCAGACTGTTAACGGGGTTTGTAGGCGGTTCATGACCGATTGCCAAGCCGCCCTGCGCAGGGGATTAGGGCTGAAATGCCGCCAGCCGGGACAAAGCGGTCTGAATGCCCGTCGCATCGATGTTGGCAAAGGCCACGCGCAACTGCTGCGCCCCGCTTTTATCGCCTTCTGGCGTGAACATCGTGCCGGGCAACGCCAGCAGGCTGGCCTGGTCGACCAAAGCTTGCGCCAACTGGTCCGAGGGCATGTCGAACGGGTGCTGCAAATAGGCAAAATACGCTCCGCAGCCCATCAATTTCCACCCGCGTTCCGCCAAGGGCGCGACGCCGTCACGCATGGACTGAGCGCGGGACAGAATCTCGATCCGTTCACCCGCCAGCCATTCGTCCAAATTGCGCAATCCCCAAAGCGCCGCGTGCTGCCCCAACTGCGCGGGGCAGATGGTGACGGTGTCCAGAAACTTCTCGATCTCTAACAGACGGGCGGGCGAGGACAGCACCGAGCCAACCCGGTGCCCGGTCAGGCGATAAGATTTCGAGAATGAATACACCTGAATGACCGTATCGTCCCAGTCGGGATCGGCCAGAAGGTCATGCGGTGCCCCGTCTTGACTGTGAAAATCGCGATAGGTCTCGTCGATGATCAGGGCAATCCCTCGGGCGCGCGCAAGATCGCGGAAGGCGGCGATCAGATCGGATGGGTACTCCACCCCGGTCGGGTTATTGGGCGTCACCAGCGCAATCGCGCGGGTGCGCGGTGTGATCAGCGCCGCGGCTTTGTCCGGATCGGGCAGCAGATCGTTCCCTGTCGCCAGCGGCACCGCCGTGATCCCTCCCATATCAAGCCACATTTTATGATTGAAATACCAGGGGGTTGGCAGAATGACCTCATCCCCTGGTGCAGCCAAAGTGCTAATCACTGCCGCAAATGCCTGATTACAGCCCGAGGTGATCGCCACATTCTGCGAAGACACGTCCGCACCATAGTGACGGTTGATGTTGAACGCCAGCTCATCGCGCAACGCGGGCAGCCCCAGAACCGGCCCATAAAGATGGGTTTCCGGCAGGCGGAGAACCGCATCTGCCATCGCCTCGCGCATTGCTTCGGGGGGCGGATCCACGGGGGCGGCCTGGCTGACATTGATCAGCGGCTGATCCGGCGCAAAACTCTTGCCCTCCAACCAGCGCCGCGCCTCCATGACCGGGGGCGAAAACGTGTTGGCAAGGTTGGGGTTCAAAAGCATCTTGGGCCTCATGCGAAAGGTTTCACACGGACCCTATCAACGACAAATGGGCGCGACAATGCATGTCTACGCCCCTTCCTCTTGCCCAAAATACCTCGGGGTGAATGCGCAAAGCGCAGAGGGGCAGCGCCCCTCAGGCTCACGACGTGAGCCACCGACACCCCCCGCAGGATCAGCCTTCCAAAACCACCAGCGCGTGACGCTTCTTGCCTGCCGACAGTTTCATCGGCTCGGCCAGATCATCCGCGCCGATCATCCGCATGTCCGTCAAGGCTTCGTCATTCACCTTGGCGCCGTTTTCCGCGATCAGACGCTTGGCTTCCTTGCCCGATTTCACCAGCCCTGCCTTCACAAACAGCTGAATGATCGAGACACCGTCGCCCAGATCGTCGGCAGACAGCGCGACGGTTGGCAGGTCGTCGCCCGTGCCGCCTTTTTCAAACACTTCGCGCGCGGTGGCTTCAGCCGCCGCCGCAGCCTCGGCGCCATGGGCCAGCGTGGTCACTTCGTTGGCCAAGATGATCTTCGCATCGTTGATCGCCTGACCTTCCAGCGCGCCCAGACGATCGCATTCTTCAATGGGCAGCTCAGTGTAAAGCTTCAGGAAGCGGCCCACATCTGCATCCGTCGTGTTGCGCCAGAACTGCCAGAATTCGTACGGCGACAGCATGTCGGCGTTCAGCCAAATCGCGCCATTCAAGGACTTGCCCATTTTCTTGCCGTCCGAGGTCGTCAGCAGCGGTGAGGTCAGGCCGAAGATTTGGCTGTCTAGAACGCGGCGGGTCAGGTCGATCCCGTTCACGATGTTGCCCCACTGGTCCGAGCCACCCATCTGCAAGAGACAGCCATAGCGGCGGTTCAGCTCGAGAAAGTCATAGGCCTGCAGGATCATGTAGTTGAACTCAAGAAAGCTCAGGCTTTGCTCGCGATCCAGGCGCGATTTCACGCTTTCAAAAGACAGCATCCGGTTGACCGAGAAATGCCGGCCAATGTCGCGCAGGAAATCGAGGTAGTTCAGATCGTCCAGCCACTCGGCGTTGTTCAGCATCAGCGCCTTGGTCGGGCCTTCGCTGTCATAATCGATATAGCTGGCAAACACCTTCTTGATGCCCGCGATGTTGTCGTCGATCTGGTCCGGCGTCAGCAGCGGACGCTCGTCCGCGCGGAAGGACGGGTCGCCCACCTTGGTCGTACCGCCGCCCATCAGGGTGATCGGCTGGTGGCCAGTCTTTTGCAACCAGCGCAGCATCATGATCTGGATCAGCGACCCGACATGCAGCGATTTTGCGGTGGCGTCAAAGCCGATATAGGCCGGCACGACACCTTCAACCAAAGCTTCGTCCAGCGATTGATAATCGGTGCAATCGGCCAGAAAGCCGCGCTCGATCATCACACGCATGAAGTCGGATTTCGGGTGGTAGGTCATCGTATTTCGGTCCATCCTATCTTTCGTTGGGCTTCCGTATAGACGGGGGCCGCCAAAAGGGAAAGAGCGTGTTGGCGATGGCGGATGAGAATGGGGCGAAGACGGGGCCGATTTGGGCGCTGGGGATGATGTCCGGCACCTCACTGGACGGTGTGGACGCAGCCCTT
Organism: Aliiroseovarius marinus; assembly: GCF_004360145.1. Lineage (GTDB taxonomy): Bacteria > Pseudomonadota > Alphaproteobacteria > Rhodobacterales > Rhodobacteraceae > Aliiroseovarius > Aliiroseovarius marinus. The sequence continues at coordinate 10,430 of NZ_SAIT01000003.1, forward strand.
GTTCAGACCGACGGCACCCGCATTCATGCCTTCGGGCCGAGCGCCTATACGGACTACACCGACGCCCAGCGGGGCAATCTGCGCGCAGCTCTTGGACAGTGGCCGGACGGGCCGGATGTGGCACTCGCCGCGCAGGTCAGCGAAGCCGCGCATATCGCCTTGGCACGGACGCTGTTGGCAAAGACTTCAGCGGACCTTCTGGGCTATCACGGACAAACGCTGGCCCATGATCCAGAAGGTGGACGTACGCACCAAGCAGGCGATGGGCAGGTGCTAGCCGATATGCTGCGCGTACCTGTCATCTGGGATTTCCGCAGCGAAGATGTGGCCGAAGGCGGCGAGGGCGCACCGCTTGCCCCTTTCTTCCACCATGCCTGCGCGCGGTTCATCGGGGCGGATGCTCCTATAGCGTTCCTGAACCTCGGCGGCGTTGGCAATGTCACATGGGTGGACCCGCGCATCGATGTGCCCGAGGCACCAAGCGCCTGTATTGCCTTCGACACAGGCCCCGCGAACGCGCCGATCAACGATCTGATGTTGGCGCGGCGCGGTGTGGCTTTGGATCAAGGCGGCGCATTGGCGCTGTCTGGCCGGTCCGACGAGGGCATCGTGCAGGCCTTCTTGGACCACCCGTATTTCACCCGCCAACCGCCCAAATCGCTCGACCGGGACCAGTTTCCAGATCTGCTGCCCGCAGTGGCTGCGCTGTCCGACGCAGATGCCGCCCGCACGCTGGCCGCCTGCGCTGCCGAAGCCGTCGCCCAAGGCATGACCCATTGCCCAAGCGCGCCCACACGGCTTTTGGTCACCGGCGGTGGACGCAAGAACGCAGCCATCATGCAGGAACTCTTTGCGCGTCTGTCCGTGCCTGTGCAGGATATCGACGACACGGGGCTGGACGGAGACATGCTGGAAGCGCAGGCCTTTGCCTATCTTGCTGTACGCGTCGCGCGCGGGCTGCCGACATCGGGGCCGAGCACGACAGGCGTTGCCGCTCCGGTCGGGGGCGGCAAACTCTCTAACCCCAAAAACAGCTGAAATACGGGCTTAGGTGCGCGCGACGGTGGCCTTGTCACCATAGAAGGCCACATGGCCCTTGATCTGCTCAAGATCCTCGATCGGGGCGTCATAGGACCAGGCCGCATCCTCGATCACAGTCGATTTCGTCTGGATCGAGAAATGCTTCGCCTCGCCCTTGTAGGGGCAAGTGGTGACGGTCGCGCTGTCGTCCAGAAACGCCATCGCGATGTCGCCACGCGGGAAATAGATCACAGGCGGCAGATCGCCTTCCTTCACCTCAAGGGCGTCTTGGCTTTCCCCGATCACGGCGCCCCCGGCACGTACGGTCCATTTGCCTTCAGCGGCGCGAATGATGATGTTGTCGGTCATTGATCTTCTTTCCCCGTACGATTTTGCGGCACCCTAACAGATCTTGTGTAAAAAGCGCGTGTCAAATTGGCGCGCAAGCACCTTTCAACCATTGCAACGCAGCGTCAGACACCTGTGACCCCAGCAATTCCAGTGTTTTGGCGTGATAGGCATTCAGCCACGCGCGTTCCTCACCTGACAGCATCTCGGTAATCATCAACGAGGTGTCGACGGGCACATATGTAAGTGTTTCAAGGCTCAGCATCTCGCGTTCGCGGTCGCCGCCCGGCGGTGTCGGAGCTTTCTGCACAACCACAAGGTTTTCCAGCCGAATACCGAAGGCGCCGTTGCGGTAATACCCCGGTTCGTTGGACAGGATCATGCCCGGCAAAAGCTCGGTATCCGAGATCGGAGAGAACCGCTGCGGCCCTTCATGGACCGACAGATAGGCGCCGACGCCATGCCCGGTGCCGTGATTGAAATCCTGATGCGCAGCCCAAAGAGGGTAACGTGCGATCGGGTCTAGATCGCGGCCTGTGCGGCCCTTCGGAAAATAGGTACGCGACAAGGCAACCATGCCCTGCAACACACGAGTATAGCAGCGTTTTTCCTCGTCTCCGATCTCGCCCACGCGCAAGACACGGGTGATGTCCGTCGTGCCATCGCGATACTGCCCACCGCTGTCCAGAACCACCAGATTGCCGTCTTCCAAGGGGCGGTTCGTATCCTCGGTCACACGGTAATGCATGATTGCGCCATTGGGGCCGGCGCCGGCGATGGTCTCGAACGAGATGTCCATCAGCGCATTTGTGGCGCGGCGTTTTTCTTCCAACTGTGTGACCAAATCAATCTCGGTCAGGCTGGTCTTGTCGCTGGCCTCAAACCACGCCAGAAACTCGACCACCGCAGCCGCATCGCGCAGGTGCGCGGCACGGGCGCCTTTCAGCTCGGTCGGGTTCTTCTGCGCCTTGGGCAGGATCGCGGGATCTTCGGCCCAGTCGATCTGGATCCCGGCTTCCGACAAGATTTGCCAGACCGCATAAGGGGCCGACGCACGGTCCACGCGCACCGGGCCGTCCAGACGTTTGAGCGCAGTTTGAAAATCGCGGATCGGGTGCAGCGAGACATCCGCATCGAACGGAGCTTCGACCGCCCGGCCATCCGTGGCGAAAAACTGGACCGAAGCATCGTCGCCCAAGATCGCAAAACCTTGCACCACGGGGATGCAGGGGATGTCGTTGCCCCGGATATTCAGAAGCCACGCAATGCTGTCGGACAGCGTGATGGCGCAGGCCTTCTGACCCTTAGCCAATAGCTCGTCCGCCAACTCGCCCCGTTTCGCTGCGCTGGATTGCCCTGCGAATTCAAGGGGCTGCTCGATGATCTTGCCGCTGGGTGGGGCAGGGCGGTCCTCCCAAATCTGGTCGATGAGATTGTCGGTGGGCACCAGCGTGACACCAGTGCCATCCAGAGCTTTCTCGATCCTTTCGATCTCGGATTTCGTATGCAGCCACGGGTCAAACCCGATCCGCGCTTTGCCCGAGATCTGTTCCTTCAGCCAATCACCCGGCTGAACCTCGGGCCAATCGACAGGTGAGAAAGCGGTCATATCGGCTTGTTCACGCACCTGAACGCGATAGCGTCCATCCACGAAAACACCAGCCACACTTTTCAGCGCAATGCAGAACCCGGCCGAGCCCGTAAACCCAGTCAGCCACGCAAGCCGGGCGTCACAGTCCGCAACATACTCACCTTGATGCGCATCCGCGCGCGGCACAAAGAACCCGTCCAATCCTTTCATCCCCATCGCGCGGCGCAGGCGGTCCAAACGGGCGGCCCCTTTGCTTGGATCGGCGGTGGTGGTGAAGCTCTGGAACATCGAGGTCTCCGAAATCGGTTTGCGCACTAAAAAACACGCCCGCGGAGGGCGGGCGCGTGTTGGGCGCAACATGCCGCGAAACGGGCGCGGTGAAAAGGGGGTAAAGCGTTTCGATTTCAACCCTTCACGGGGGAAAACGAAACGCAGCGCGAGGTATCAATGTGGCGTGCGTTTTGCGATAAACCTGTAGCTCAAGTTTATCGCAAAACGCTTTAGATGGCTTTCTTGATCCCCATGACGCGGGCACGGGCACGCGGATCGCTGTCGAAAAGCGCGGCAAGCTGTTCGGTGATCGCCCCGGCCAGTTGTTCTGCATCGGTGATCGTGACGGCGCGTTCATAGTACCTCGTCACGTCATGGCCGATCCCGATGGCCAGAAGCTCGACCTGTTTGCGCTTCTCGACCATCTCGATCACATCGCGCAGGTGTTTTTCCAGATAATTCGCGGGGTTCACGGACAGAGTTGAATCGTCCACCGGAGCACCATCGGAAATCACCATCAGGATCTTACGCTGCTCGGGCCGCGCCACGATCCGGCGGTGCGCCCATTCCAGCGCCTCGCCGTCGATGTTTTCCTTCAACAGGCCCTCTTTCATCATCAGGCCCAGATTGTCCCGCGTGCGGCGCATTGGGGCATCGGCCTGTTTATAGATGATGTGGCGCAGATCGTTCAGACGGCCCGGCTGTTGCGGACGGCCATCGGCGAGCCATTTCTCGCGCGCAAGGCCACCTTTCCAGGCACGGGTGGTGAAGCCCAGAACCTCGACCTTCACCTGGCAGCGTTCTAGCGTGCGCGACAGAACGTCAGCACAGATCGCCGCGATCGAAATCGGGCGTCCGCGCATCGAGCCCGAGTTGTCCAAAAGCAGCGTCACAACCGTGTCACGGAATTCAGTGTCTTTTTCCTGCTTGAAGGACAGGGGCGTCGTGGGGTTCGCGACCACACGGGCCAGACGGCCTGCGTCCAGAATGCCTTCTTCAAGGTCAAACAGCCACGAACGGTTCTGCTGGGCCTGCAACCGGCGCTGCAGCTTGTTCGCCAAACGCGACACAGCGCCCTTCAAAGGCTCTAGCTGTTGGTCCAGATAGGCGCGCAGGCGTTCCAACTCGGCAGGCTCGGCCAGATCTTCGGCCATGACCTCTTCGTCGTGCTCATTGTGGAAAACCAGATAATCCGGGTCCGCATCCGATGCGGGCTGAGGCGTCGGCGGCTCGGGCGGGGCGTCCGCGTCAGGCATTTCCGCCTCTTCGCCCACCTCATCCTCGGCCATGTCATCAAGGGTGACCTGCGCCTCGGACGGATCCATCTGCTCGTCTTGCGAGCGTTCGGGATCGGCGTCAGCCTCTTCTTCGTCCTGAGACTGCTCCGAGTTCGGATCGTCCTGCGCCTCGTCGTCTTCGGGCTGGGCCTCGTCCTCGGTGTCCTCGTCGTCGGCATCCGGGTCATCGCCCAGCTGGTCGCCATAGCCCAGATCCTCGATGATCTGGCGGGCAAAACGCGAGAACGCCTGCTGATCAGCCAAAGCGCCGGTCAGGTCGTCCAGATGTTCGCCACATTGCGCTTCGATGAAATCGCGCCACAGACCCATCACGTTGTCGGCAGCCGTGGGCAGATCACGCCCCGTCGCCAGATGGCGCATTAGGTATCCGGCGGCGACGGGTAGGGGGGCGTCGGCGGCGGCGGTGATCTGGTCATAGCCCAGACGTTCGGCCTCGTGCCCGATCTTGGCGTCGATATTGCCCGCTGTTCCTGGCATGTCGCGGGCCCCCAACGCCTCGCAGCGGGCGGTTTCCATCGCGTCATAGATCTCGCGCGCCATGTTGCCCGCGGGGGCGTATTTCGCAAAGGTCGCTTCGTCGTGATAGCGCAGCTTCATGGCATAGGCATCCGCCGTGCCACGGGCCAACAACACCTCGTCCTTGGTCATCCGCCGCGTGACCTGAGGCAGGCGCATCGCGTCGCGGCTAACACCCGAGGGGTCCACCGTAAAGCTGACCGACAGCTCTGGCTCGTCGGCAAGCGTCTTCGTCGCCTCAGCCAGCGCTTTCTTGAACGGATCAGCGGGGTTATCGGTGGGTTTTTTCATTCTATTGGCCTATCGATCCACGGTTCAACGCGTCATCGCGATGAGGGCGGTGAAGACCCGCGGGGTGGCGCGTAAGCGCCGCCCCATGGGGGCGGGTCGGCGCTGCCCGGTCTGTCGACCGGGCGGTGCAATCTGATATCAATCGCTTGGAAGTCACCCCAAGCTCATGCTCACCGCGCTCTCTGGCAGTTCCTCGTCGAAGCAACGCTGATAGAACTCAGCCACGATCTGGCGCTCCAGCTCGTCGCATTTGTTCAGGAACGACAGGCGGAAGGCATAGCCGACCGAGCGGAAGATGGATGCGTTTTGCGCCCAGTTGATCACGGTTCGCGGGCTCATCACCGTCGACAGATCGCCGTTCATGAAGGCCGTGCGGGTCAGGTCCGCAACGGTGACCATCTGGCTGACGGTCTGGCGACCGGACTCGGTGTTCAGGAACGGGTTCTTCGCCAGCACGATGTTGGTTTCCGCGTCGTGCGACAGATAGTTCAAAGTGGCGACCAGCGACCAGCGGTCCATCTGGGCTTGGTTGATCTGCTGCACGCCGTGATACAGCCCCGTTGTGTCGCCCAGACCCACGGTGTTCGCGGTGGCAAACAGGCGGAAGGACGGGTGGGGGGTGATGACCTCGTTCTGGTCCAGAAGGGTCAGCTTGCCGTCATGTTCCAACACACGCTGGATGACGAACATCACGTCCGCACGACCCGCATCGTATTCGTCGAACACAATGGCCGTGGGGTTGCGCAAAGCCCAAGGCAGAATGCCTTCCTGAAACTCGGTCACCTGCATGCCGTCTTTCAGCTTGATGGCATCCTTACCGATCAGGTCAATCCGGCTGATGTGGCTATCAAGGTTCACACGCACGGCGGGCCAGTTCAGACGAGCCGCAACCTGTTCGATATGGGTCGATTTACCCGTCCCGTGATAGCCCTGAACCATCACCCGGCGGTTGTGCGAGAAGCCCGCCAGAATGGCCAGCGTTGTGTCCGGATCGAACTTATAGGTGCTGTCGATTTCCGGCACGCGGTCGGTGCGCTCGGCAAAGCCCTTCACGATCATATCGCTGTCGATGCCGAAAACCTCGCGCACCGAAATATCTTCGGTCGGTTTCGCGTTCATATCCAGAGTGCCGTCTGCCATGTGGAGGATCCTTCTGCCGCGCGCCCCATTGCGCGCTCATATCTAGTGTTACGGACGTGATGCCCGATGTGGATCACTCGTGCAAGGGGAAGCGGGGGGAAAAGCTGACGCTGGGCAAAGCTGGCCCTAATGACGTTGCGTGTCTGGTCTGACCGTTTGGTCAAAAAATCAGCTTTTGAAGAGGGCGGTTGCGCCCCCTTTAAGTTGTTTGAGTATGGCTATCACGCGGGATAGGCCCAGCTAGCGCTTACTTGAAGCTACGGCTTTCCTTGATCTGATCCCAGGCCCAGCGAACCTCTTGCAGTTGCTCTTCCTGCGACCGGTCACCACCGTTCATATCCGGGTGCAGCACCTTGATCAGCTTCTTATAGGACTTGCGGATCTCGGCCTTGGTCCAGTGATCCTTGGCTTCCAGAATGTCGATTGCGCGGCGTTCCGTGGGCGGCAACTTGCGGGTGCCGGTGATCGACTTGCCGGGGTTCTGCGTGGCGTTGGCGCCCAGAACCTGATGCGGGTCGTCCACGCCCAGACGGGCCCAAGCGCGCTGTTCGTCCTTGGTTCCGAAGGGCTTGGTTTCGCGTTCCCATACGCGGTCCTTGTCAGCCTGTTCGTTCATCTCTTCTTCGGTGGCACCGTCAAAGAAATTCCACTTGAGGTTATACTCGCGCACATGCTCCTTACAGAACCATTTGAACTCGTCCAAATGATCGGGCGAGCGGGGCGCGCGGTACTGGCCGGCCTCATTGCAGCCGGGGTGTTCGCACACACGTTTCGAAGTCTCGAACGCACCAGACATCCCACGCTTGCCGCGCGGATTGCGTTTCTTGGCCGCAGAGACCGACATGTCAAAACCAAAAGGATCGTCGTTGGGCATCTTATTCTACTCTTTTCGACTCGGACCCGAGAGTTTAGTGCTTTTTCACCGGGATTGAAGAGGGAACGGACAAGAAATGAACAGATCAGAACGAATTCATCAGGCGCTGAACGCGGTGTTTGCCCCGGAACATCTTGAAGTCATTGATGAAAGCGAACAGCATCGCGGTCACGCCGGGTATCAAGACGGTGGTGAAAGCCATTTTCGCGTGATCATCCGTGCGCCACAATTCGCCGATATGTCCCGGATCGCGCGCCATCGCGCCGTGCACAAAGCTCTAGGCGCAGATCTGGTGTCCGAGATCCACGCCCTGGCGCTTGAAATCTCCGGCTAAACAGGCTTAGCGGTCGTCGCGGTCAACGCTGGGGGCCGCATCGCTGGGGTCGTTCGCCTCTGTGGCGGACGGCAAGCTTGGCGCGTTGTTTTCCTCGGTGTCCTCGTCGGCGACCGCCGTCACGGCAGCGAAATCTGCATCTGCGGCTTGTTCGTCGGTCCGATCTTCGGCGGGGCGGCGGAAGACCAGCATGTTCTGATACACGGTGGTGCGCCCCGTCAGGCCCGAGCGCTCTTCGCTGGGCAGCGTATCGGTGCGCAGATATTCCCAGCCTTCTGCACTGGCCTCGTTCAGGACCTCTTGAATGGCAAGGGCGAAACGGGCCTCGGATCCTTTGACGCCACGGGCTTTCTTGCCTTTGCGCGGGGCGGGGATCACTTGGTATTCGTAGATCGTCATGGACTGACCTTTTCAATTTGTCCGGCTTTAGGCCGTATAAACGGTTTTCGGCCTAGGGGCCAAGAGGGGGATGCGTGGGTGGCGGATTGCCCCTGTCTGGTTAGCCCACCAGACGCGGGGGTGCGTCCTGCTTCAAGGCAGCGGCCTCGGCACGCGACAGCTGTTCGCCTTGCTTGCGCTTCAACAGCACCTCGCGGGCGCGGGCGTATTCGTCGCCTTGCCAGAAGATCAGGCAGCCGTTGCAGCCTTTACCACAGCAGCCATCGGCGCCCACACGGTTGGTTTTCAGGCGGGTCTCGCGGCCATCGGCGGCAATCGCGTCCGCCAGATCATCGCGGCGCTTTTCATAGGCTTTCGTGTTCTCTTTGCCCGACATTTCAAGCCCTTGCGTTAGCTTGTCAAAGCGGATGCGCTTCCATTGCTCGTCCGTCAGCGCCTTTTCTTTGCGCAACACGGTAAAGGCGGGGAAGCGGGCCTTCAGATCGTCCAGATCCTCGTGATCGAACAGGGCGAAGGGCACGCGGATGGTGGTTTTGGTGCTGCCATGGACGACGTCTTTGATGTCGCCCTTGTGGTAGTCCTCGAACTCGTACATCCGCAGCAAAACTGTCTCGCGCGCGATGGGCGAGATGAATTCCAGCACCTCACCGGCCTCCAGCTTGTTCTTCACTTCGACCAGGAACGCATCCTCGGTCACATCCGTCACAACGCCCGCATATTCCCACTGTGCCAGCGATGCGGTGTGCTCGTAGTCATGGGCATAGTTGGTCAGGCGCCCCTCGTGGAAGGCCAGCGTATAGCCACGGTTTCCAACGGCCTCCAGCTCGCGCATATAGGGTTTCGGATCCCAGTTTTCCGGGTCCGCGTAATAGTCATCAATCGCCATGCGATAGGCGCGGGCGACGATGGCGCAGTAGTACTCAGACTTGCCACGCCCTTCGACCTTCAGGCTATCGACGCCGATCTTCAGATACTCGTCCAGCTTCGGCATGATGCACAGATCGCGCGAGTTCAGGATGTAGGACCCGCGTCCGTCTTCCTCGATCGGCATGAATTCACCGGGGCGGCAGCCTTCTTCCAGCAGAAACTCGAACATATCGGCGTTGTCTTCGGTGATGTTCAGGTCTTCGATCGTGCCGTCTTTCAGACGCATCCGAACACCATAGTTCCAACGGCACGAGTTCGCGCAGTTGCCTTGGTTCGCGCCGCGTTCGGCCATGAAGTTGGACAGCAGACAACGACCCGAATAGGTCATGCACATAGCGCCGTGAACGAAGGCTTCCAGCTTCACATCTGGGCATTCTTCGCGGATTTCCACCAGCTCGGGGTAGGACACTTCACGGGCCAGAACGACCAGTTCGGCCCCCTGATCTTCCCAGAATTTCACCGACAGCCACGAACAGACATTGGCCTGCGTCGAGATATGTAGCGGCAGCTCCGGCGCGCGGGTCTTTACATACTGAAACACGCCGGGATCCGCGATGATCAGCCCGTCGGGCTTCACCTTGCGCACTGTGTCGATATATTCGTCCAGCTTCGGAATGTCTTTGTTATGGCTAAACAGGTTCAGCGTCAGATAGGCGCGGCGGCCGTGATCGTGGCAGAACTGAACGCCCTCGATCACCTCTTCCAGCGAGAATTGCGACTTGGTGCGCAGCGACATATCCGGCGTCCCCAGATACACCGCGTCCGCGCCATACAGCACGGCCATTTTCAGTTTCCGCAGGTTGCCCGCAGGCATCAAAAGCTCTGACCGGCGTTCCATATTCTGTTCCGTCATCTTATCACCCGTGTGTTCGCGCAGTCGCGGGTTAGAGAAATGGCAAAGGCCCCGCATAGGGGCCTTCATCGCAAATTGTCGTTTAAAATCAGAGGCCCAGCTTGGCCGTCACGATTTCATTCACCGCCTTCGGGTTGGCCTTGCCGCCGGTGGCTTTCATCACCTGACCGACGAAGAACCCAACCAGTTTCGGGTTCTGTTTGGCTTTCTCGACCTGAGCGGGGTTGGCGGCGATCACCTCGTCCACGGCGGCTTCGATGGCGCCGGTGTCGGTGACCTGCTTCATGCCGCGGGCTTCCACGATCTCGGCCGGGTCGCCACCTTCTGTATAGACGATTTCAAACAGGTCCTTGGCGATCTTGCCTGAGATGTCGCCCTTGGCGATCAGCTTGATGATGCCACCCAGCTGTTCCGGGCTAACCGGGCTTTCCTTGATCGAGTGATCTTCTTTCTTCAGACGGCCAAACAGCTCGTTGATCACCCAGTTGGCGGCCAGCTTGCCGTCATTGCCCTCGGCCACGGCTTCAAAGAAGGCGGCGTTCTCGGCCTCGGCGGTCAGCACGTCGGCGTCATATTCCGACAGGCCGAAATCGGTCACGAAGCGGGCTTTCTTCTCGTCCGGCAGTTCCGGCAGGGTCTTGGCGATATCGTCCACCCACTCTTGCTCGATCTCCAGCGGCAGAAGATCAGGGCAGGGGAAGTAGCGATAGTCGTGGGCTTCTTCCTTCGAGCGCATCGAGCGAGTTTCGTTCTTGTCCGCGTCATAGAGACGGGTTTCTTGAACGACCTCGCCCCCATCTTCCAGAATGGCGATCTGGCGTTTGGCTTCATAGTCGATGGCCGCTTGAATGAAGCGCATCGAGTTCATGTTCTTGATCTCGCAACGGGTCCCCAGATGCGAGAAATCTTGCGTTTCCTGATATTTCTCGTACTGACCCGGACGGCAGACCGAAACGTTCACGTCCGCGCGCAGGTTGCCGTTTTGCATGTTGCCATCACAGGTGCCCAGATAGCGCAGGATCTGGCGCAGTTTGGTCACATATGCGGCGGCTTCCTCGGGCCCGCGAATGTCGGGACGGCTGACGATCTCCATCAGCGCTACACCGGTACGGTTCAGGTCGACGAAGGACATGTTGGGGTCCATGTCATGCACGGACTTACCGGCGTCTTGTTCAAGGTGGATACGCTCGATGCGCACCTTGCGGGCCACGCCCGGGCCCATATCCACGATCACTTCGCCTTCGCCAACGATGGGGTGATACAGCTGCGAGATCTGATAGCCCTGCGGCAGATCCGGATAGAAATAGTTTTTGCGGTCAAAGGCCGAGAACAGGTTGATGTCCGCCTTCAGGCCCAGACCGGTACGCACGGCCTGTTCCACACAATATTCGTTGATCACGGGCAGCATGCCGGGCATGGCGCTGTCCACGAAAGCCACGTTCGAGTTCGGCTCGGCGCCGAACTTCGTCGATGCGCCCGAAAACAGCTTCGCGTTCGAGCTGACCTGCGCGTGGATTTCCATCCCGATGACCAGTTCCCAGTCTTCCTTCGCCCCTGCAATCACTTTCGGCTGCGGGCTTTCATAGGCGAGATGATCAAGCATGTGTGTTTTCCCAAGTGTCAAAACCTGTCCGGGTTCTAGTTGAGGTGACGGGAAGGGGCAAGAGGGCAGGCGCGCAGGAAGGTTCGAGGTTTTGTGGCGAGAAATGGATATGCTGCGCCGCAGAAGGATTGCTAACCTGCCGAGAGTATTTGGTTTATTTCACCTGTGAATAAGAATGCATACCAGCCTTGCAAATAAGGCATATCAGCAAGTCATAGCCCATTGCTGCGCTGCGGCGAAAAAAGTGTTGCAATACGCAACCAACAGTCCTATTCCCCCCTGATCAGACACCGGGGGGACCGTCTGTACCAAACGTAGGTGGGAAAAATGAAACGGATTATGATGGGCCTTGTGGCGACAGTGATGCTGTCGGACGCCGTTATGGCCGAGGACTTTTTTGGCTCGCGCGCGTCGCGTCAGCCGGTACTAACTATGCAGTGGGATGAGAAGCCGCAGGCGAAAGCCTGGACCGAAGCGACCATCGCTGCATTGGAAAATCACGGAACCGTTCTGGCAGAAGTCGTCCCGGCGGACATCGCCGAGTGGTGCCCGGATTACGAAAATCAGGACACGGCAGGGCGTAACGCGTTCTGGGCGGGGCTTCTGTCCACGCTGTCCTTCTATGAAAGCACATGGCGCCAGACGGCTGTCGGCGGTGGCGGCAAGTGGTACGGGCTGGTGCAGATCCTGCCCGCAACTGCGCGCGGCTATGGCTGCGAAGCCCGCTCGGGCGAGGCGCTGAAGAACGGCGAGATGAACCTGTCCTGCGCCGTGCGCATCATGGCCGTGACCGTACCGCGTGACAACGTGGTGTCGCGCGGGATGAAGGGTGTGGCCGCCGACTGGGGCCCGTTCCATTCCAAGCGCAAGCGCGAGCAAATGCGTGAATGGGTGCGCGAGCAGAACTACTGCACTGCGGGCTAATCCCGGATTAAAACCTTAAAGACGGCCCTTGGGGTCGGTTGAAATAGAAAAGGCGGGAAATTCCCGCCTTTTTTTGTTTAACCGTTCAGGATGCGTCCCAGCATTTCCTGACTGTCGCGGCTCAGGCCGTCCGTCGCCAGAACCCGCTCGATCTGGGCTTTCATCATCGCCTGTCGGTCGGCGTCATAGCGCCGCCATGTCTCAAACCCTGACGACATGCGCGCTGTGATCTGCGGGTTCACAGGGTCCAGCTTGATCAGCCAATCGGCAAACAGTTTGTAGCCCGCGCCAGACGCGTTGTGGAAGCCCGCCGGGTTCATGATAAACGCGCCAAACACCGCGCGGAAACGGTTCGGGTTCTTCCAGTTGAAGGCGCTGTCTTCGGTCAGTTTGGCAACGATATCAGCCGTGTCTTCCGGCGCGGAATGGGTCACCTGCATGGCGAACCATTTGTCCATCACCAACTCGTCAGTTTCGAACCGCTCCCGGAAATCCGCCAGCGCCGTGTCGCCTTTCTGGGCCTGCAACAAAAGCCCGAGCGCACCCAGCCGAAGCGTCATGTTGTCGGCCCGATCATAAAGCGCCTGCGCCGCCGCGCCGCCGTCCAGACGGTTCAAAAGGTTCATCAGCCCCAGCCCCAGCGCGCGTTTGCCCGCTTGATCAGCGTTGGGCTGGAACGGGGCGGTCACCTCCATTTCCGCCATCAGACGGGGAAGTAGGTCCTGCAGATGCTCGGCCATTGCTTGCCACAGCGTCTGCTTTGCGCGGTAGATCTTCATCGGATCGGGGGTGACGCCCGCGTCGAACAGCGTCTGCGCCAGATCGTCCTGACCGGGCAAGCCAAGGGTGAGCGCACGGAAGGCGGGATCTAGGCTGTCGTCGCGCAGCATCACCGCGATGGCATGCAGATAGTCATCCAGCGGGGCGTCCTCGCCAGTGATCAGGGCGATCAACACGTCCCGGGCCAGCGTCCGGCCTGCTTCCCACTTGTTGAACGGGTCGGTGTCATGGGCCAGCAGGAAGGCGCGTTCTTGGGCCGAGGTTTCCCGCTCTAGGATCACCGGCGCCGAGAAGTGGCGCAGGATCGAGGGTGTGGGCTTCGCGGCCAGCCCCTCGAAGGTGAAACTTTGCTCGGCCTCGGTCATCTCAAGGATCTGCGTCGACTGCACCTCGTCGCCATTGGGACCCAGAAGGCCCACGGCCAGCGGGATGTGCTGCGGCAGTTTCTCGTCCTGACCGGGGGTCGGGGGCGTCGACTGCTTGAAGGTCAACGTATAGGTGCCGTCAGCCCAGTCTTCCGACACGGCGACGCGCGGCGTGCCGGCCTGTTTGTACCAGCGGCGGAACTGCGTCAGATCGCGCCCGGTGCTGTCTTCAAAGACCTTTACCCAATCCTCGATCGTCGCGGCCTCGCCATCGTGGCGGGAGAAATACAGATCCAGCGCTTTGTCATAGGCATCATTGCCCACCAAAACCCGCAACATACGGATCAGCTCGGCCCCTTTTTCATAGATCGTGGCCGTGTAGAAATTGTTGATCTCGACAAAACTGTCGGGCTGCACTTGGTGCGCCAGCGGGCCGTTATCTTCACGGAACTGACGACCACGAAGCGCAGAGACATCGTTGATCCGACACACCGCTTCCGACCGCATATCGCCCGAGAACTGCTGATCGCGGAACACTGTCAGCCCTTCTTTCAGGCTCAACTGGAACCAGTCGCGACAGGTGATGCGGTTGCCGGTCCAGTTGTGGAAATACTCATGCGCGATGATGGCCTCGATCCGTTCGAAATTCGCGTCCGTGGAGGTTTCGGGCGACGCAAGAACCGCCGAGGTGTTGAAGATGTTCAACCCCTTGTTCTCCATCGCGCCCATGTTGAAGTCAGACACGGCGACGATCTGGAAGATGTCGAGGTCATACTCGCGCCCGTAAACCTCTTCATCCCATTTCATCGAATCCTTCAGCGCTTGCATCCCGAACGCGGTTTTGCCCTCGTCACCGGGGCGCACCCACAGCTTCAGGTCCACATCCTTGCCGGACATGGTGGTGAAGCTGTCATCGCGCGCCACAAGATCGCCTGCGACCAGCGCGAACAGATAGGCGGGCTTGGGCCACGGATCGTCCCATTCGGCCCAACCGTCGCCCGAAGCGACCGGGTTGCCGTTGGACAGCATCACGGGCTCGCTGCCTTCAATGCGCACCTTGAAGGGGGCCATAACGTCCGGGCGGTCGGGGTAATAGGTGATGCGGCGGAAACCCTCGGCCTCGCACTGGGTGCAATACATGCCGTTCGACATGTAAAGCCCTTCGAGCGCGGTGTTGGTTTCTGGGCTGATTTCGACCTCGGCCTCCCAAACGAAAGGCGCGTCAGGTACGTCTGCTTGCAAGCCGCCGTCGACCAGTTCGGGCGTGATGTCTGTTCCGTCGATGGCCGCGCGGATCAGGGTAAGCCCTTCGCCATGCAAGAAAAATTCTTTGGATACTGCGTCCGGGTTCGGCCTGAACCGGATTGTCGACACCACCCGCGTCGCAGTAGGATGCAGGTGAAAGACCAGCTCGACCCCGTCGATCAGGTAAGCAGGGGGCGTGTAGTCGGCCAGATAGATCGGTTGGGGGGCAGCGTCTTTCATCAGAAATCCTTCGGGCTTAAGTCCAGACCCGAAATCTAGGCACGGGAGTGCAGGGCTGCAAGCCCGTCCAGACGTCATGTTGGCGAGGCTCAGATAAGCTTTGCTTAACCGAGGTCAAAATAAACCCACTTGCGCATTGGTTTCGTATCGGAAACTCTAGGGTGCATACAGAGGTATACGAGGGGTTTCGACATGAGCGACTATATCGAACGGGCAGGGCTTCAGGTTCATCGCGAACTTGGCCGCTTTCTGGAAACACGCGCGCTGGCGGGAACGGCACTGCGCTATGACGATTTCTGGAGCGGTTTTGCGCAGATCCTGACCGATCTGGCCCCGAAGAACCGGGCGCTACTTGAGAAACGCGCAGAGATTCAGCGGCAGCTGGATGCGTGGCACAAAGCCCGTGCGGGACAGCCCCACGATGCCGCTGCTTATCGTACCTTTCTGGAAGAGATCGGATACTTGGTGCCGGAAGGCCCGGACTTTGCGATCGAGACCGAAAACACCGACCCCGAGATTGCCCTGATCCCCGGTCCGCAACTGGTCGTGCCGATCATGAACGCGCGCTATGCGCTGAACGCGGCCAATGCGCGTTGGGGGAGCCTCTACGATGCGCTCTATGGCACGGATGCTTTGGGTGATCTGCCCGAAGGTAAGGGCTATAATCCCGCCCGTGGTGCCCGCGTCATCGCAGCGGCCAAAAGCTTTCTGGATGGCGTTCTTCCGCTGGCCGATGGCAGCTGGGCCGAAGCCATGCGGATCGGACACACACCGCCCGCCTTGGCCAAGCCCGGTCAGTTCCTCGGCAGTCGTGACAAGCTCTTCTTTTATGAAAACAACGGCTTGAAGATCATTCTTGAGTTCGATGACACCACCGAAATCGGCGCGTCGGACCCGCTGGGCCTGTCTGACGTTCGGCTGGAAAGCGCCATGTCGGCCATCATGGATTGCGAAGACAGTGTGGCCGCGGTGGATGCCGAGGACAAGGTGCTGGCCTATTCCAACTGGCTGGGGCTGATGGATGGGTCGCTGACCGAAGAGGTCAGCAAGGGCGGCAAAACGTTCGAGCGGAAGCTGAATGACGATCTGACGTTTGACGGCCCCGATGGTGAGGTCACGCTGAAGGGCCGCGCCCTGATGCTGGTGCGCAATGTGGGGCACCTGATGACCAACCCGGCGATCCTGTTGCCCGATGGCTCGGAAGTGCCCGAGGGGCTGATGGATGCCGTGGTCACCACGCTCTGCGCGATGCATGATTTGAAACGCAAGGGCGGAAACTCGGTCACCGGCTCGGTTTATGTGGTGAAGCCCAAGATGCACGGCCCGGAAGAGGTTGCCTTCGCGGACGAGATCTTTGACCGGGTGGAAGAGTTGCTGGGCCTGCCGCGTCACACCGTGAAGCTGGGCATCATGGACGAAGAACGCCGCACCTCGGCGAACCTGAAAGAATGCATTCGTGCCGCGAAGCACCGCGTGGCCTTCATCAATACAGGTTTCCTTGATCGCACAGGTGATGAAATCCACACCTCGATGGAAGCCGGTCCGATGATCCGCAAGGGCGAAATGAAGAATGCGGCGTGGATTGCCTCTTACGAGGATCGCAACGTGGATATCGGTCTGGCTTGTGGCTTGAAGGGCAGGGCGCAGATCGGCAAGGGCATGTGGGCCGCACCGGATCGGATGGCGGACATGCTGGACCAGAAGATCGGTCACCCCATGTCGGGTGCGAACTGCGCTTGGGTGCCCAGCCCGACGGCTGCGACCCTGCACGCGACGCATTACCATCAGGTGGACGTTCTTGCCCGCCAAGAGGAACTGCTGGAGGGAGGCGCGCGCGGCACGTTGGAAGACTTGCTGACCATCCCTGTTGCTGCCGGTGTAAACTGGTCCGAGGACGAAATCCGCGAAGAGATCGAAAACAACGCGCAAGGCATTCTGGGCTATGTGGTGCGCTGGATCGATGCGGGCGTTGGCTGCTCGAAAGTGCCGGACATTCACGACGTGGGCCTAATGGAAGACCGCGCGACCTGCCGGATTTCCAGTCAAGCGCTGGCAAACTGGCTGCATCACGGCGTTGTCTCGGAAGGCGAGGTGATGGCCGCCCTGCGCAAGATGGCCGTGAAGGTCGACGCACAAAACGCGGGCGATCCCAGCTATCAGCCGATGGCGCCCGGATATGACGGCGTGGCCTTTCACGCTGCCTGCGACCTTGTGTTCAAGGGCCGTGTGCAGCCATCCGGCTATACTGAACCCGTGCTGCACGCACGTCGTCTGGAAAAGAAAGCAGAGGCTTGAGGGACACTATGAACCGTATCACGTTGGACGCAGCGCGCGTCATTATTCACGACACGATGGCCTATGGTCGCGATAAGGGTATGAAGCCGCTGTCGGTGGTCGTTGTTGACGCTGGCGGTCATGTGCTGGCCTTTGAACGCGCTGACGGGGCGCCTCCCGGCCGGTTCGATATTGCACGCGGCAAGGCCTATGGCTCGGTCATGCTGGGGATCGGTGGCACCGCGCAACGCGACCGCGCCGAGGCGCAGGCCTATTTCATCGCCGCTGCTGGTGCCGCCTATGAGGGCAAGCTGGTGCCGGTGCCGGGTGGCATTCTGGTGCGCAATGATGCGGGCGAGGTGATCGGGGCCGTCGGGGTCACCGGCGACACCTCGGAAAATGACCTAGAAGCGGGTACAGTCGGCATCAAATCCGTCGGGCTGACCGCCGACGGCTGATCACCTGCGATCACAGTCCGTTAACAGGCAGCGCAAGGGGTTTGAACTTCCCTTTGCGCTGTTTTACGTTCCGGGAAACGAATATATCACAAGCGTCGGAGCAGACATGAAACGCCCCACTGTCGGCATTATCGGCAACTCCTATTTGCTGAATGACAACTACCCGACCCATGCGGGCGGCACGATGAACTCGGAAGCTGTGTCGCAGGTTGCGGGCTGTCTGCCCCTGATTGTTCCCACTGACCCGCGTTTTGTCACGGTAGACGAACTGCTTGAGACGTGCGACGGCTTCCTGTTCACCGGCGGGCGCCCCAATGTCCATCCCGAGGAATATGGCGAAGATGAAACCGAAGCGCATGGCGAATTTGACCGCTGCCGGGATGCCATTACGCTCCCCTTGATCCGTGCCTGTGTCGATCGCGGACAGCCGTTCTTCGGGATCTGCCGGGGCTTTCAAGAGGTCAATGTCGCCATGGGCGGCTCGCTCTATCCTGAAATCCGCGAACTTCCGGGGCGGATGAACCACCGGATGCCGCCGGACGGGACGCTTGAGGAAAAGTTTGCCATTCGCCACGACGTGCATTTCGACAAGGGCGGTGTGTTCTGCGATCTGCTGGGCGAAACCGTGCGGACAAATACGCTGCACGGGCAGGGGATCAAGACCTCGGGCCCACGCGTGATCATCGAAGGTCACGCCGATGACGGCACGCCCGAAGCCATCGTGATCAAGGATGCGCCCGGCTTTACACTGTCGGTTCAGTGGCACCCAGAGTATCGCGCCGCCGAAGACCCGGTCTCGCGCGTGTTGTTTACGGCGTTCGGGGATGCTGTGCGCGCCTGGGCTGCGGGCAAGGCGGCCTGATCACATCCCTGTGACCTGGCTGGTTTCCCGCCGGTTCACCGTTGACCTTCCCCCTGCTGGAACCCGTATCGCTGTCTTAAATGACGGTTGGACAAGGACGGGATCTGAATGAAACCTGCGTATTTCTATGGTGGTGCGGCGCTTGCCGGGGTGGCTGTGGCGGCATGGATCGGGTTTGGGCAGGTGCCAGATGTGGCTCCGCCCAACCCAGTGAGCGATGCGGCCCAATCTGATGCGGTCCCTACCGAGATGGTTCAAGTGAACCTGCCTAATCTGGGAAGCGACTATGCCGTCGGCGCGCGCGCCTTCACCGCAAAATGTGCAGCCTGTCACGGGCCATCCGCTGGAGGGATCGAGGGCGCGGGCCCGCCGCTGATCCACAAGATCTATGAACCCTCGCATCACGGGGACGCCGCCTTCTTCCGCGCGGCTGAGGTCGGCGTACGCGCCCACCACTGGACATTTGGTAACATGCCTCCGGTCGAGGGCATCACCCGTGCCGAGATTGCCGAGATCGTGAAGTATCTGCGTGCAGTCCAACGCGCCAACGGGATCCTCTGAACGCAAAAAAGGCCCCAGCGATCTGGGGCCTTTCTGATGTTCTTCTGGAGAAGTCTAGCGTGTCAGGTCCAGCACGCGGGCTTCGTACTTCTTCAACACCATACGCGCAGTGTCGCCATATTGGCGCGGTTCGCTGCGCAGTTCCGGGAACAGAGTGAACAGCTCGTCCCGTGCGGCCTCATCAACCGCTTTCAGACCCTGATGCCCCGGGTGGAAGCTTTCCGTCGCGGCGCCGTTGGCAAAGATCACCTGATGCGTATCGAACATGACGTGATAGTAGGTCACGCTGTCCACATCGGTCTGCGTGGCACATCCGCTGTGCAGCAGGTGGACTGCGGGGATCATGACCTCGGGCTGCGCAAA
Organism: Aliiroseovarius marinus; assembly: GCF_004360145.1. Taxonomy (GTDB): domain Bacteria; phylum Pseudomonadota; class Alphaproteobacteria; order Rhodobacterales; family Rhodobacteraceae; genus Aliiroseovarius; species Aliiroseovarius marinus. The sequence goes on from NZ_SAIT01000003.1 coordinate 29,966, forward strand.
TAGAAGGCTGGCCTGTGGTCCCTCATACACCATGCGATGCTGGGGCGAGACGATCAGCGCGCTGTGGTTGCCAAACGCGCCTTCTTGGATCCGGATCGGCGCAAGACGGCCAACGCCAGCAGTCGTCGTGTGGCTGATCCAGCGAATAGGCTGCAGACCGTGGTCGCGGGTGACCACCATGTCGCCCACGCGCAGCTCTTCAATGGGGCGTTCGCCGCGGTCGGTCAGGATCAGGCTGCCGGTCGTGAAGCAAATCACGTCGCGATAGTCCAGATCGCCGCCCGAGCCCAGATCTCCATCCGTATCCGGCAACGAGAAATTACCAGCAATGTCTACGTCGAGGTCATTGACATCCCAGCCGCTGACATCGTCGACCACATCCTTGATGCCGTCGCCATCCGCGTCGCCCGAGGCGTCGATGACGGACTGAAGAATGCCATGTCCAGCTTCTTCGGCGTCCGTCAGGCCGTCATTGTCACTGTCCGTATCCCGATAGTCGTCGGTGCCGTCCCCATCGGTGTCTTCGGGCGTCAGGCCGAAGGATCCGGCCAAGCCAGAGGTGGGGGTGGCGTCATAGGCATCGTCAATGCCATCGCCATCGCTATCATTGCCGGTGGGGGCGACATAGCCTGCGGTGGATTGTGCCTCGACGTTGTCCGTGATGCCGTCATTGTCGCTGTCCAGATCAAGGAAATCCAGAACACCATCGCCATCTGTATCGACCGCAGTCAGACCGTTCGATCCGGCGGCACCGGTTGTCGGTGTCGCATCATAGGCATCATCCACCCCGTCACCGTCGGCATCATTGCCGGTCGGCGCAACATAACCCGCCGAGCTCTGTGCCTCGACATTGTCGGTAATGCCGTCATTGTCACTGTCCAGATCAAGGTGGTCGGCAATGCCGTCACCATCAGTATCTTTCGCAACGCCCTCGACCGAGAATGTTTCGGTGGTTCCATTGCCAAAATTCGGGTTCGATCCGCTATCTACGACCGTGGTGCCATCTACGGCGATCGAGTAGCTGGCGGTGTCTCCGCCGGCCAGACCGTCGCCATAGTCGTCAAGAATGGTGAACTCATAATCGCCCAGACCGTCGACAGGGACATCCCAGCTTTGAACGCCCGAACCGGAGACCGTACCTGAATCAATCAGGTTTCCGTCAGGATCGCGTAGCTCCCAGCGGGTGTTATCGATATCTGCATATTGGTCGCCATCAATGGTAATTGTGATGGTCGAGGGGCTGTCCATCTCGTCTTCGTTCAGGATGCCGTCGCCATCGATATCAAGATCAACATCATCCCCAACGCCGTCGCCATCCGTATCCGGGGCAGGCACGTCGAAGGTCAGGTCCGAGATCCCCGAACCACCTGTCTGCGGCGCATCCGGACCGGGTTCGTAGGTCAGAACCAGCTGAGAGATCGGGCCAGACAGGTTGACGTCGATGTCGTTGGCGTTTGTGCCCTCGGTCTGGATCGATACCGTCCCGTCATCATTCGTAATGATCAGTTCGTCATCAATTCCTGACAGGCTGGCGATCACGTCGTCGGCCGGTATCAGATTGCCATCCGCGTCATAGGCCGCGATGGTCCAATAGTCGTCATAGGTTGATGCGCCATCATCATTGACGTGATCGATGGTGAAGGACAGGTTTTCGACGGGGGTCGAGAATTCATAGTCAGCGGTGATCGGCGATGAGACCGCGAAGGCCCCAAACTCGGAAACGTTGTTCCCGCCTTGGGACGCGTCCCAACTGCCCGTGAATGACGCAGTTACGTCAGTGCTATACGGTCCATCGTTGATTGTGGTTGTGCCGCCGACGGCTGTCCCGCCTGCACCGGTCAGCCAAATAGCATTGTCCAAAGTTGCCATGCAACTTCCCCCGTCTTTCACTCATTAACAAGCGCTCGGACCGGACCCCTCCGGCATTGAACGCCACACTCACAACTGCCACCGAGAAAGTGGTTTACTCGAAAATCGGTCTCACACGCGGGACTAAACCCGACAAGCGAAACATACTCGCCACTCAATCTAGGACAGGGCTCTTAAAATATTCTGATTGAGACATTTTCAAGGCGGGTGACTAAAATTTAAGCCTTTCCCTAGAGGAAATCACAGGTTGTTGAAGGCCGTTGTTTCTAAGTGCGCATCAAAGGTTGAGTCGCGCAGATATTGACGACGTTTTGCGTGAAATTCGGAATCAGCGCTGTTCCATGAATCGCTTCAAACGCGCCAATCCTTCGCGAATATCCGCCGTTGAGCGGGCGTAAGAGAACCTCAGGGTCTGGTGTCCGCGAATCGGATCGAAATCCATGCCGGGGGTGACGGCAATGTCGGCTTTTTCGAGGATCTCGGCGGCAAAGGCACGACTGTCATCGGTATGTGCGCTGACATCGGCATAAATATAGAAGGCCCCGTCCGGCGGCGCGATCTTGTCGAACCCCGCCTTGGGCAGTTCCTCCAGCATCAGCTGTCGGTTGGTGCGATACGTGGCGAGGTTGGCGTCCAACTCGTCACGGGCGTTTAGGGCGCCCAGTGCTGCTACCTGGCTGGCATGGGGTGGGCAGATGAACATGTTCTGGGCCAAACGCTCGACGGTACGGATGTGATCCTCGGGCACGACCATCCAGCCCACGCGCCACCCGGTCATCGAGAAATACTTCGAGAAGCTGTTGATCACGTAGATGTCATCCGAGACTTCCAGCGCTGAAATCGCGCGCCCTTCATATTGCAGACCGTGATAGATCTCGTCCGCGATGAAGCTGGTGTTCTTGGCGCGGCAGGTGTCGATCAGTCCTCCCAGCGCGGCATGGTCCAGCATGGTCCCCGACGGGTTCGCGGGCGAGGCGGTGATCAGGCCGGCCAGCCCATCGGGGATGTCTGCCGGCACAGGTTGTAGCCGGTTTTCAGGCTTGGTGGGCAAACCGACCGGGGTCAGATCCAGCGCCTTCAGAATTTGCCGATACGAGGGGTATCCCGGTTCGCCCAGGCCAACCTTGTCGCCCGCATCAAACAGCGCGGTGAAGGCCAGAATAAAGGCGCCCGAGCTACCGGGGGTGACCACAACGCGTTCGGGGTTGAGGTCCAGATTGTACCAATCTTTATAAAGCTTTGCGATGCCTTCGCGCAGGGCGGGCAGGCCCAGTGCGACAGTATATCCCAGCGCGTCGCTTTCCATCGCGTCGACCAAAGCGGCGCGCGCCGCTGTGGGGGCGGGTGTCGACGGCTGACCGACCTCCATATGGATGATTGGGCGGCCCTCGGCCTCGGCCGCGCGGGCGGCTTCCATCACATCCATGACAATAAAGGGATCAACGTTACCACGGGTCGAGTTTTTCATCTGGGCCTCATTGCGGTCTCGGCAGAATTGGGGCGGGCAGGGCGGTGCCCGATCGTGTCGCCTGCCTGCCTGTCCCGTCCTGTGAAGTCAAGCTGGTGTCGGTGTCGCAGCGGGGGCAGTGGCGTGCGTAGATTGGCTCCGATCCCGGCGTCGGACGCGACGCAACGGTTGGCAGCACGCGCGCCATAGATTACATCCGAGTTAACATTGAATATAAAAGCCCCCTTGGGGCGCCCAGACAGGATCCCGATCGCATGACATTTCCCTTTTCCCTGCGCAAAGCTGCCCTGACCGCCACCATGATTGCAGCGACGGCCCTGCCAGCCAGCGCGCTGGACCTGACCAACCTGTCGGATGACGAACGCAATGCCCTGCGCGACGAAATCCGCGCCTATCTTCTGGACAATCCCGAAGTGATGATCGAGGTCTTCGCCGAATTGGAGCAGCGACAGGCGCAGGAACAGGTCGAGCAAGACAAGACTTTGGTTCAGGTCAATGCCGAAGCGATCTTCAATGACGGATTCTCGCATGTGATGGGCAACCCGGATGGGGACTATACGATTGTCGAGTTCGTGGATTACCAATGTGGCTTCTGCCGCAAGGCCCATAGCGTGCTGCAAGATCTTCTGGCTGCCGACGGCAACATCCGTCTGATCCTGAAAGAGTTCCCGATCCTCAGCGAAGGCAGCCTGATGTCGGCGCAGTTCGCCATCTCGGCCCAGCAGCTATTTGGCGCCGAGGCCTATGAGGTTCTGCACAACGAGTTGATCACCCTGCGTGGCAATGTGACCGAGGCCCGTCTGGTCGAACTGGCCGATGATCTGGAGCTGGACGGGGCGGCGATTGCGGCGGGCATGGCCTCGGCCGAAGTGCAGCGCATCCTGACCGAGAACCGCGAGCTGGGCAAACGGCTGCAAGTCACCGGCACCCCGGCCTTTGTCATGAACGACACCATGGCGCGCGGCTTCATGGAACTGGAACAGATGCAGCAGATTATCGCGGCAGGCCGCGCGGCGCAGTAAGCGGTGTCCATCGTGCCGCTGACATCAAGACGCCGGAACTGGTTGGTAGGCGCGGTATTGGCTGCGCTGTGCCCGCTCATGGCTGCGGCCAACAGCGAGCTTGCGCCTGAAACGTCGCTTCATCCCAAGGCGCGCCCCGGCGAGGCGACGCCTATTCAAGAGGCCACCGGTGCGGCGGAAAGTGTCGAACCTGTCCTGTCCGTCCCCACCCAAAGCCCCGCTGCGCTGAGCGGCTTGGCCTATCTGGCGGGTGACGGCGTCACGCTTCAAGACCGGTGGCGCGGCGTCGCCATCGAGGTGCCGATGACTCAGGCGGTGCCGTGGCGTGTGTTCACCTTGGACGATCCCCGGCGTCTGGTCGTGGATTTCTCAGAGTTGGACTGGCAGGGCATTGATATCCCAAAGCTTCTGGCTCAGGGCGACTGGTTTTCGGACATTCATGCAGGGCTCTACCGTCCCGGCTGGACGCGGATTGTGTTCAGTTTGAATGCTCCGGTCGACGTGGTGTCGGCTGGTCTATCCACCCAAGAACAGCCCGTGGCCGTGTCCCAGCGGGTCGAGGGCGCGCGCCTGCGTGTTGATCTGGCGGCGGTCTCGGGCGCGGAGTTCGCGGCGAAGGCAGGGGCGCCCAAGGATGCCCTGTTTGACCGCCCGGCGCGTCCCATGCCTGCGCCCAAAACGCGCCAGCGTGGGGTCGGTGATGTGACCGTGGTGCTGGACCCCGGACATGGCGGCATCGATCCGGGGGCCGAGCGGGGCGGCGTGGTCGAGGCCCATCTGATGCTGCGCTTTGCGCGCGAGTTGAAGGAAGAGCTGGTGCGCGCGGGGGGCTTCAACGTCGTCCTGACCCGTGACCGCGACGAATTCGTACCGTTGGAAGAGCGTGTCTCGATCGCGCGGCGGGCTGGCGCCGATGTGTTCCTGTCGCTGCACGCGGATGCTTTGGCGCAAGGGCGGGCGACCGGGGCGAGCGTCTATACCCTGTCGCAAGAAGCCTCGGACGAGGCGTCGCGCAAACTGGCCGAACGCCATGATCGCAGCGATATTCTGGCCGGTGTAGACCTGTCACAGCAGGATGATGCGGTGGCGCTGGTTTTGATGGATTTGGCACGGGCCGACACGGCACCGCGTGCCGAATCCTTGGCCGACAGCCTTGTCGAAGGGATCCACAGCGCCACTGGGTCAACCTATAAAACCCCGCGCATGCAGGCCGGGTTCTCGGTCCTGAAAGCGGCGGATATTCCGTCGGTGCTGATCGAGCTTGGCTTCCTGTCGTCCGAGCGGGACCGCAAGCTTCTGACCTCGCGTGAATGGCGGGCGGATGCGGCGCGGGGCATTCGGGAAGCGCTGCAATACTGGGTGTTGCAGGACGCAGGTCAGGCTGATCTTTTACGTCAATAGAGACGCTTAAGGCGCTGTTATAAAAGTAAAAAGGCCACTCAATGAGTGGCCTTTCCTTGTTTTCCTGTCTTACAGACCTTTGGCGCGATAGCTGGCCGCGATGCGGTCAATCGCCACGATGAACGCGGCCATGCGCAAGTCATCCACGTCATCGCGCGCATGCCACACTTCGCGCATGGACTGATAGGCCACGCGCATCGTGTCATCCAGACCCGAGCGCACCAGCTCAAGCTCGTCTGCGCCGCGCAGGTACTTCTCTTTGAACTCTGGCGACATCGACCAGGCGTCGCCAAGATAGCGATCCAGTCGCTCCAGCTCGTCTACCACCAGCTGGTGACGGGCTTCTTCCTGACGGCGTTGCATGCGACCAAAGCGGATGTGGCTGAGGTTCTTGACCCATTCGAAATAGGACACGGTCACACCGCCCGCGTTGGCATAAAGGTCGGGGATGATCACCGTTCCTTTGTCACGCAGAACCTTGTCCGCGCCCGAGGTGATCGGGCCATTCGCGGCCTCGATGATCAAGGGGGCTTGAACACGCTCGGCATTGGTCAGGTTGATCACGCCTTCAAGGGCCGCCGGGATCAGGATGTCACACTCAATTTCCAGCAGCTCGGCACCATTTTCGACATATTGCGCGTCTGCAAAGCCCTTCACACCGCCATGGCCCGAGATCCACTGGTGGACGGCCTCAACGTCCAAACCATTGGCATCATACAACGCGCCATCACGCTCGATGATCGCGATGATCCGCGCGCCGTCTTCATGCGACAGGAACTTCGCGGCGTGGTAGCCCACATTGCCAAGCCCCTGCACAACGATGCGCTTGTCTTTCAGCTTGCCTTCAAGGTTCGCGATCTTCACGTCCTCGGGGTGGCGGAAGAACTCGCGCAGGGCATATTGCACGCCGCGCCCGGTTGCCTCGACCCGGCCCGAAATCCCGCCCGCATGCGGCGGTTTGCCGGTCACACAGGCGCGCGCGTTGATGTCGGTGGTGTTCATGCGGGCATATTGGTCGGCGATCCACGCCATCTCGCGCTCGCCGGTGCCCATGTCGGGGGCAGGGACGTTTTGCGACGGGTTGATCAGGTCGCGTTTTGCCAGCTCATAGGCGAAACGACGGGTGATCAGTTCCAACTCGTGCTCTTCATATTCGCGCGGATCGATGCACAGCCCGCCTTTCGAGCCGCCAAACGGCGTTTCCACCAGTGCGCATTTGAACGTCATGAGCGAGGCCAGCGCCTCGACCTCGTCCTGATCCACGGAAATGGCATAGCGAATGCCACCTTTTACGGGTTCCATATGCTCTGAGTGAACAGAGCGATAGCCGGTGAACGTCTTGATCTCGCCGCGCAGACGCACGCCAAAACGGACCGTGTAGGTCGCGTTACAGACCCGGATCTTTTCTTCCAGGCCGGATGGCAGGTTCATCAGGGATGCTGCCCGATTGAACATCAGTTCAACGGACTCTCTAAAACTCGGCTCATTCGTAAGGGACATTTTGTACCTCTGTACAGGTTTTGCATTGTTTTGCTGCGATGCCGCAGAATCGTTTTGATCCGCGACATTACGACACAGAGGTTATGAAGAATTGACCAAAGTGCCACCCCATAACATACCCGACCGAATGGTCGTGATAGGGTGGGGTTGTTGCCGTTTTGCGGTCAATCAGGGCGCAGATCTCAATTTAAGCGGGTGGCGCGAACAGTTCTTGCATTTTGAACTACTTTAAGTAGTGTGACGCAAAGGTAACCTTGGGTATGCCTTATTTTTGACACAGGAAGTTTGGTAAATGCCAGCTTACTGGGAATGGGTGCATTTTCCTTGTCCGGCACGAAGTTTGGTGTCGCGGAAGGTGCGAGAGCTCATACTTCGGAGCGTACGAGTATGTTGGTAATGAATTCAAAAGCGCGGCGTCCGCGTCGTAGACCGCTTCTAGTTTTAAGAGACTTCATCGCGCAAGAAGACGGTGCGATGATCGGGTTTTCTCTGCTTGTTTTTCTGGCAATGCTGATCTTCTCGGGACTGGCCATTGATTTGATGCGCCACGAGCTGCACCGCACCCGAATTCAATCCACAATGGACCGCGCCCTGTTGGCCGCTGCGCATCCGGATCAGGAAACTGACCGGAAAGAGGTGGTTCTGGACTATTTCAAGCGGGCAGGGCTTGATGGGATCGTCAAACGTGAGGACATCAAAGTTCTGGTTGCCCAAGACGGGACGAGTGTAAGCGCGTTTGCCAACAGCAGCATCCATACACCATTCCTGAACTATGTCGGGGTCAGCAGCTTGCCCGCGCCAGCAGGCGGCGGCGCCGCAAAGGCGAACGTGCTGACCGAGATCTCGCTGGTCGTGGACGTGTCCGGATCGATGGCGAATAACTCGTCAAACGGGGTGTCGAAGATTTCAGAGCTGCGCAAAGCGGCGACTGAGTTCTCCAACTTGTTGCTGTGCGACGCGAAGAACCCTGCAACTCCTGCGAATTGGGAAGACTGCACGATCAAAAGCAAAAAGACGTCTCTGTCGCTGGTGCCGTATTCGACGCAGGTGAATGTAGGGGCAACCATTCTTGGAAAGTTTGATCGTCAGGATGCGCAGACGGATGCGTATTGTGTTGATTTCCCGGACAGCGAGTTCACCAAGACTGCCGTCGTGCCGAAGGTCGACATGAGTGTCGAGCCAGAGAAGGCGGTGACGCAGGCCGCGAAGTTCTTCCGGTACTTCCAAAGCGGCAGCAGATCTAGCGGGGATTTCCAAATTCCAGCCTCTGACTTCGGCAGACGAAATGCATATTTGTCCTGCCATACGGACAGCTGGCGCGAAGTGTCCGCGCTTGAAGATAACCCGGCGCATATGGAAGCGCGCATCAAGACGCTTCAGGCCAGCGGGGACACCGCAATCGATATCGGTATGAAGTGGGGCGTTGCGCTTCTGGATAACGCGATGGAGCCGGCCATCACGGATCTCATCGCCGACGGGCAGGTGCACAGCGAGTTTGCAAGTCGTCCCCTTGATCCCGCAACGACAGCGTCGTCAAAGTTCGTCGTGCTGATGACAGACGGCCAAAACACCAACCACCACCACTTGGTCGATGGTTATCGGACTGGTCCGTCTCTGTTCTGGTTCAATGATGAAAGGAACATCATATCGGTTCTCGACATTGGCAATGACCCCGACAGCGATCACGACGATACCTATATATGGTTTGACGCAGACGAACGGCCCAGAACGCGAGGTGAGTACTATAATGGTCATCGTGGTATGCCGACCTATTTGCGTCGCGACAAGCCGTATGGTCTGGACGGCGCACGGGATTGCATCCAGAACCGCCATGGCAGTTGGCATTGCACAACAGACGGGTATGACACGACAGAGCGCCTGACGTGGGAAGAGTTTTGGGCGGCTGGTTTTACCTGGCGCATGTTCGAACTGGACGCGCATTCTGTGTTCAAGAACCGGAATGCAAACGGCGTCAATATTCCAGGGCGCTTGATTTCCAACAGCCAGAACAGCGGCGCGGTGGACGCAAATGGCAATCCGATCAAGGCCATCGATAAGCGCCTGCTGGATCAATGCGATGCTGCCAAGCTGGCCGGCATGACGATCTATACGATCGAGATGGAAACGCCGAATACAGCAACAGACGCCATGCAGAAATGTGCGTCCACCAAAGACGGCAAGCTTTTGCATTACAAAGTCGATGCCAACCTGGATCTTTCCACGGTGTTTGGTCGCATCGCCGAAGACATCAACCGTCTTCGTCTTACGCATTAACAAGTCGGGCGGGCAATAGAGTGCTCGTTGGTCGCCCAGAGTAATCCAATTGTGGAGACACATGCAGTGGCACAGAGTAGAAGCACAATCAGGGCGCGCGCGTCAGGTTTGATGTGGTGGCGCGATGAGACGGGAAGCTCGACGGTCGAGTTCGTCCTGTGGTTCCCATTGTTCATGACGCTGTTTTTGACGTCTTTCGAGCTGTCATATTACGGAATGCGTTCGGTGTTTCTGGAGCGTGCGGTGGATATGACCGTACGCGAGATGCGTCTGGGCATCAGCCGTCCTCAGAACACCACGCAGTTCAAAGCGCAGGTGTGCGAGAAGACGCTACTTGCGGGCAGTTGTGCCGACGATTTGATGGTCGAGTTGATCCTGGTGGATCAGGCCACGTGGAGCATGCCGACGGGCAGCATCAGTTGCATTGACCGGAGTGACCCGATGCAACCGCTACCGGCCTTTGGTGGAGGCGGAGGCGGCGATCTGATGCTGCTGCGGGTGTGCTGGCTTAAGCTCCCGTTCTTTGCCACCACGCCGCTTGTGATGGGCTTGCCGCGCGACGCAAATGGCGAAATCGCCCTATCTGCCGTGTCGACTTATGTGAACGAACCGTGATGGGAAGCAGCATGAGGGGTTTGGACCACACCACGAAGGGGCAGGGGACATGGCGCCGGTTGTACAGCCGGGTCGCGGATTTCGCGCGCGAGGAAGCCGGGACCGTGACGGTTGAAAGCGTCATCATCTTGCCGGTTATCCTGTTCGGGCTTCAGGCCACCTACGCCTATTTCGAAAGCTATCGGCACCAAAGCATGGCACTGAAGGCGAACTATGCGGTTGCCGACTATCTGTCCCGCATTCCGGCCTATGATCAGACTATGCTGGATGGGCTGGATGAGCTGTTTGAGTACATGACCCGCAGTTCCGAAAGCAGCTGGGTGCGCGTGACCGTGGTTGAATGTCGTGAAGACGTCGCGAAGTGCAACGACGAGACCCCGCGGAAGCTGCATATCCAGAACGATGCAACTCTGGCCAACTCGCATACGACAGACGGCAAGAACGCCTATAGCCGGGAAGCTATGCGAAACAAGCTCGCTCATCACATCCCGAAAATGTACAAAGGCGAGTTCCTGATCGTGGTGGAAACCTACGCGCAGTTCAGACCCACATTTGCCGGGCGCTGGACTGGCATCTATCGACCCGAGTTTGCGCATGTCACGGTCACCAGTCCCCGCGAATACGATTTCCTATGCTGGAAAGAAGTGGCATCCGATTGCCCGACATCATGATCTTCGTCCTGCAGTAATGCAGAGATAGACTGCGCCTCTGTGCATTTCTGAACGCATTGCTGTTCAGCTGCGCAAGTTGTGCGGACGGGCGCGGGCCTCTAGCTTCTAGACAGACACACAGTCAAGGAAGCGAGGTTCCCATGTCCATTCGCCCAGTTCTCTCTGCCGATCAATCCACGCCCACGCTGGAAGGGGCCGGGGTGCATTTGCATCGCGCCTTTGGATTTCACGACCCCAAGGCCTATGACCCCTTCCTGCTGTTTGATGATTTCCGCAATGACGACCCGCGCCTGTCCGAAAAGGGCTTCCCGTGGCACCCCCATCGCGGCATTGAGACCATTACCTATGTTCTAGCTGGCGAGGTCGAGCATGAGGACAGCCTAGGAAACACGGGCCGTTTGGGCGCGGGCGACATTCAGTGGATGACCGCCGGGTCTGGCATCATGCATCAGGAAATGCCCATCGCGAACACGAAGGGGCAGATGCACGGGTTCCAGCTGTGGGCCAACCTGCCGCGCGATCTGAAGATGACGGCGCCGAACTATCAGGATGTGCCTTCAGTCGAGATCCCGGTGATCGAGGAAGATGACGGCACCAAGGTGCGGGTGATCGTCGGCAATTTCTGGGGTCGCTCTGGCCCGGTCGATGGCATCGCGGCGGATCCGCTTTACCTGGATGTCAGCGTGCCCGCGGGCGTCACCAAGACCTTGCCGGTCGATACCCGTCGTCAGGCCTTTGCCTATGTGTTCGAAGGGGCAGGGGCGTTTGCCGACGCCGCTGCGCCTCAGGGCGTTCTGCTTGAGAAAGAGGTGATGGGCCAAGAGGTCAACATCCGCGATCTGTCCGGCAACCGCACCGTGATCCGCTTTGGCGCGGGCGACGAGGTGCGCGTGCAGGCGGGGCCCGAGGGGATCCGCTTCCTTCTGGTCGCGGGCGCGCCGATCCGTGAACCCGTCGCATGGCACGGACCGATCGTCATGAACACCAAGGACGAGCTGCGCCAAGCTATGAGCGACCTGCGCAACGGGACATTTATCAAGCCTGCGCATTAGACCAATGTCGCAATCAGTTTTGATTGCGTCGGTCATTGCATAAATCTGACGAATTGTTACAAGGGCAGGAACGCTGCCCTTTTTTACTGGTTCCATGTCCCGACTGCTCCGCCTTGTTGATCTCCCCCCGATCTGGTTGATCGCGATGGCCGCTGCGGCCTTCGGGGTGGATCGCGCTGTTCCGGGGCTCGGCTTTGATCTGGGCTGGACGCGCTGGCTGGGGAACGGACTGGTTGCGGTCGGGCTTGGGGTAATGGGTTTGGCCGTATGGGAATTCCTGCGTGCGCGCACCACAATCATCCCCCGACAAACCCCAACGGCTTTTCTGCAAAACGGCATCTACCGCATGACCCGCAACCCGATCTATCTGGGCGATGCGCTGGTTTTGGGCGGGCTGATCCTGCGCTGGGATGTGCTGCCTGCGCTGATCCTGGTGCCCATCTTCACAAGAATCATCACAAACCGCTTCATCATAGGAGAAGAGGAAGGACTGACCGCCATCTTTGGCGATGAGTTCAAAAACTGGTCCGCGACGGTACGTCGCTGGCTGTAAATTGCTGCAAAGCGGCATTGCGCCGCGACGTGCTGTCGCGTATTGAAATAAAATTGTCGCAATGATCGCTGAAACGATAGCTTCTTGCGCAGCGGATGCGTATAGAATGCGCCATGAAACCGCCGGGGCCGAGGGATGGACCCTCGTTCGGCACACGACGGGAGAAGGAAGAGACTGTGAAAATCGGTGTACCCAAGGAAGTATTTGAGGGCGAAAACCGGGTCGCAATGACACCGGAAAGCGCCAAGATGCTGCAAAAGCTGGGCTATGACTGCGTGATCGAAACCAAGGCGGGTGAAGCTGCCGGGTTCTCGGATGCGGTATATAAAGAAGCAGGTGTCGAGGTCGTAAAGACCGCAGCCGCGCTTTGGAAGGCTGCAGACATCATTGCGAAAGTGCGTCAGCCGAACGATACCGAGCTGAAGCGCCTGAGTGCGGACAAGACGCTGATCAGCTTCTTCAATCCGGGCGGCAACGAGGACGGGCTTGAGAAAGCCAAGAAGTCCGGCGCAAACGTGATCGCCATGGAAATGGTGCCGCGTATTTCGCGCGCGCAGAAAATGGACGCTCTGTCCTCGATGGCAAACATCGCTGGCTACCGTGCCGTGATCGAAGCCGGTAACAACTTCGGCCGCTTCTTCACCGGTCAGGTGACCGCCGCTGGTAAGGTTCCGCCTGCCAAAGTTCTGGTTGTCGGTGCTGGTGTGGCTGGTCTGGCCGCCATTGGCACCTCGACCTCGCTGGGCGCGATTACGTACGCATTCGACGTGCGCCCGGAAGTGGCCGAGCAGGTTGAATCGATGGGCGCCGAGTTCGTCTATCTGGACTTCGAAGAAGAACAGCAGGATGGTGCCGCCACCGGTGGGTATGCCGCTGTGTCCTCGCCGGAGTTCCGCGAAGCTCAGCTGGCCAAGTTCCGCGAACTGGCCCCCGAAGTTGACATCGTCATCACCACCGCGCTGATCCCCAACCGCGAAGCCCCGAAGCTTTGGCTGAAGGACATGATCGACGCGATGAAGCCGGGTTCGGTCATCGTTGACCTTGCGGCCGAAAAAGGCGGTAACGCTGAAGGCACTGTGATGGACGAGAAGGTCGTGACCGACAACGGCGTGACCATCATCGGTTATACCGACTTCCCGTCGCGCATGGCTGCTCAGTCGTCGTCGCTTTACGCCAACAACATCCGTCACATGATGGCTGACCTGACGCCGGAAAAAGACGGTGTGGTCAATCACAACATGGAAGACGACGTGATCCGTGGTGCCACTGTGACCCATCAGGGCGAGATCACCTTCCCGCCGCCCCCGCCGAAAGTGCAGGCCATCGCGGCCCAGCCGAAGGCAGAGGTCAAGGAACTGACGCCGGAAGAAATCAAAGCTCAGGAAGCAGCAGCGTTCAAAGCGCAGACCAAGCAGCAGGTGACCCTGCTGGGTGTCGGTGGTGCGTTGATGCTGCTGGCTGGCCTCTATGCGCCCGCCAGCTTCATGCAGCACTTCATCGTGTTCGTTCTGGCCGTGTTTGTGGGCTTCCAGGTGATCTGGAACGTAAGCCACTCGCTGCACACACCGCTGATGGCTGTCACCAACGCCATTTCGTCGATCATCATTCTGGGTGCACTCATGCAGATCGGATCGGGCTCGTTCCTGGTGATCCTGCTGGCCGCGGCCTCGGTCTTTATGGCCGGGATCAACATTTTCGGCGGCTTCCTTGTAACACGGCGCATGCTCGCCATGTTCCAGAAATCGTAAGGGGGTAGAGATCATGGAATTTGGTTTCACCACGGCTGCATATGTTGTTGCAGCAGTTCTGTTCATCCTCTCCCTTGGCGGTCTGTCGGGACAGGAAAGCGCGAAACGCGCGGTATGGTATGGCATTGTCGGCATGGCGCTGGCGGTTGCCGCAACCCTGATCGGCCCCGGCGCCGGTCTGTGGTGGCTGTCGATCCCGCTGATCGCTGCAGGCGGTGTCATTGGCTATCAGCTGGCTTCGAAGGTCGAGATGACCCAGATGCCGGAACTGGTGGCAGGCATGCACGCACTGGTCGGTCTGGCGGCTGTGTTCGTCGGCTTCAACGCCCACTTTGAGATTGGCAACGCCGCAGAAGCTTTGGCCATCGGCAAAGATGCCGTGAAAGAGCTGGGCAGCTTCGGTCAACTGATTGCCAAGAAATCGGCTGTCGAGATCAACATCCTGTTGGTTGAACTGTCGCTGGGCGTCTGGATCGGTGCCGTGACCTTCACCGGCTCGGTGATCGCTTATGGCAAACTGTCGGGCAAAGTGACCTCGTCGGCTGAAAAACTGCCGGGCGGTCACATGCTGAACGCTGGCGCGGCAGCGCTCTCGGTCATCTGCCTGATTTGGTACCTGAACACCGCATCCTTCCTGCCGCTGATCATTCTGACCGTGGCCGCTCTGTTCATCGGCTATCACCTGATCATGGGCATCGGCGGCGCCGACATGCCGGTGGTTGTGTCGATGCTGAACAGCTACTCGGGCTGGGCCGCGGCTGCCATTGGCTTCTCGCTGGGCAACGACCTTCTGATCGTTGTGGGCGCGCTGGTTGGCTCGTCGGGTGCGATCCTGTCCTACATCATGTGTAAGGCGATGAACCGTTCGTTCATCAGCGTTATTCTGGGCGGCTTTGGTGGCGGCTCGGACGGTCCTGCCATGGAAATCGAAGGCGAGCAGATCGCCATCGACGCCGATGGTGTGGCTGCTTCGCTTGAGGAAGCCGATAGCGTGGTCATCATCCCCGGCTACGGTATGGCTGTGGCGCAAGCCCAACAGAACGTGGCCGAGCTGACCCGTCGTCTGCGCGCCAAGGGCAAGAACGTCCGCTTCGCAATCCACCCGGTTGCAGGCCGTCTGCCCGGTCACATGAACGTGCTGCTGGCGGAAGCCAAAGTGCCGTACGACATCGTGCTGGAGATGGACGAGATCAACGACGACTTCCCGGAAACGGATGTTGCCATCGTCATCGGCTCGAACGACATCGTGAACCCGGCTGCACAAGACGACCCGAACAGCCCCATCGCCGGCATGCCGGTTCTGGAATGCTGGAAGGCCAAGCAGGTCTTCGTGTCGAAACGTGGTCAGGGTGCCGGTTACTCGGGCATCGAGAACCCGCTGTTCTTCAAAGAGAACACGCGCATGTTCTATGGCGACGCCAAACAGTCGCTGGATACGCTGCTGACACTGATCCAGTAAGACGCTCAAAATCACGTGAAGCGCCCCCGATCCGGGGGCGTTTTGCTTTTGTGCGGGGGGATTTCCTGTCACTGTTGGCGGGCGAACAGTAGGACATCCTGATGAACACGCCTGCACATCTGATCGTCGGCGCTGCCGCCTTCGGGCACGACCGCAAGACCATGTGGG
The DNA here is from genome assembly GCF_004360145.1 of Aliiroseovarius marinus. Classification (GTDB taxonomy): domain Bacteria; phylum Pseudomonadota; class Alphaproteobacteria; order Rhodobacterales; family Rhodobacteraceae; genus Aliiroseovarius; species Aliiroseovarius marinus. The sequence goes on from NZ_SAIT01000003.1 coordinate 45,766, forward strand.
CGGCAATCGGCGGCGGGGTCCTGCCCGATCTGTCGCTCTATCTTCTGGTGTTCTGGGCAATGGTCGTGCTGCAGATCCCAGAAAGTGTGATCTTCAACCAACTTTACTTCTCGGATGCGTGGCAAGGGATCTTTGCCGTCGACAATTCCTTCATTCTTTGGGGCGCGGTGCTGGGGCTGGGCCTCTATCTGACCTCGGGCGCGCTGACGGCCTTTGCCGGGTCGGGGCTGGTGCATATCGGATCGGATTTTCTGCTGCACCACGATGACGGGCGCGCGCATTTCTGGCCGCTCAGCGATTGGGTCTTTGAAAGCCCGTTCAGCTATTGGGACAGTGGGCACCACGCGCTGTGGATTGGCCCCGTTCTGGCGCTGGTCACCTTAGTCTGTGTGGTGGTCTTGTGGCGCAGACACGCACCTTTGGGATGGCGTCTGGCCTTCTTTGCCCTCTTGATGCTCGAGGTGAACACCCTGCGCAGCTGGGTTCTGTATTTCTGACAGGCAGGGCGGGGCTTAGAAATGCGAGTCCCATTGCGGGTGCGCGTCGTCAATCACAAGCGCATGGGTGTGGCGCCGGTGCCCTTTCAGATGCGGGTGGTCCAAGGGCAGGTTGTCATGGGTATGGGCGACCTCGATCGGGTCGTCGGCGGGCCAGACGCGCAGGGCAGTGCTGATCCCGATCAGGGCAAGCGTGGCGAGGCTCAGCAGGGCTGGCACGGTCCCGAATGCGGTCATAAGCCACCCCGACAGCGGGTAGGCCAGCAGCCAGCAGGCATGAGACAGCGCGAACTGCGCGGCAAAGATCGCCGGGCGGTCCTCGGCATGGGCCGACCGTGCCAGCAAGCGGCCTGAGGGCGTCAGGACGGTCGAATACCCCAGCCCGATCACGGCCCATGCGATCAGCAGAGCGGGCCAGCTGAGCCCTGAGGCCGCGACCAGTGCGCCGAGGCCGATGAGGGTGGCGGCCATCAGACCAGCGCCCCCCAGCATCAGCGGGCGTTCGGGCGTGACGTGAAGAATGCGGGGCAGGGCAATGGCCGCCAGCATGCTGCCCAGCCCGAAGGCAAACATCGTCCAGGCCAGGGCACTTTCCTGAAGTCCCAATTGGCTGCGCACCAAGACGACTGAATTCACCAATACCATCGCGCCTGCGCTCGACACCGCAAGGTTCAGCCCCAAGAGCCCACGCAGGCGCGGTGTCGCCAGATAGATGCGGATGCCCAGCGTTGTGCGGTCATAGAAACCCCGCGCGACGGCAGGCTTCGGGTCGGGCAGATGCACGGACATCACCATCAGGGCCGAGAACAGGAAGCCCAGCGTGGTGCCAAGAAACAAGCTGCTGTAGCTGGCAATGGTCAGGATCAGCGCGGCGACGGTGGGCGACAGGATGTTCTCCAGATCAAAGGCCAGTCGGGACAGGGACAGCGCTTTCGTGTACTGCTCTTCATCCGGCAAAACGTCCGGGATGGTGGCCTGAAACGTCGGCGTGAACGCGGCCGAGGCTGCTTGCAGCACGAAGATCAGCCCATAGACCTGCCACAGCGTCGTCGCAAACGGCAGGCAAAGCACCACGGACGCGCGGATCAGATCCAGCACGATCAACAGAACGCGCCGGTTCACCCGGTCCGCCATGGCGCTGGCAATCGGTGCCAACCCCACATAGGCGATCATTTTGATGGTGAAAATCGTGCCCAGAACCAGCGCGGCGTTTTCGCCGGCCAGATCGTAGGCCAGAAGCCCAAGCGCGACCGTCGCCAGCCCCGTGCCCATCAGGGCAACGACCTGTGCCAGAAACAGGTTGCGGTAGGTGCGGTTGCCAAGAACCTCGAACATCGGCGCCTCACAAATACCGGGTGATCGCTTTCAATTCCGCCACCGCAGCCGAGGTCTCGTCCCCCAAGCAATGATCCAGATGGTCATGGATCAATGCCTGTTTCGCGTTGCGAATGGCGCTCTCAACCGCTTGTAATTGCTGGGCAAGTTCGACGCAGGGGCGGCCTTGGTCGATCATCTCGATCACCGAGCGCAGATGTCCATCTGCGCGTTTCAAGCGGGCCGAGATTTTCGGGTGGCTGGCGTGGGTATGTGCGTGTTCCATACCAACATCGTATCCCCCCGGGGGGGATGAGGCAAGGGCACGTGTCGCGCCGCGATCCCGCACGCGCGATGGTTTCCCTTTCCACCGCCGATCCAAGCGCGTATGCGAGGGTATGACCCAAAATCGCGGCATAGCCCTTAAGCTCGGATCGGTAGCGTTCTTCATGTCCATGCAGGCCATGATCAAGGCCGCATCTGGTCACATTCCGCCCGGCGAGATCGTCTTTTTTCGCTCGGTCTTTGCCTTGCCGGTGATCGCCGCGTGGCTGGCATACGAAGGGCGCTTGCATTCAGCGCTGCGCACTCAGCAGTTGTGGGGCCATGTCAGCCGGGGCACGGTGGGCGTGATGGCGATGGGGCTGAACTTTACCGCTGTGGCCTATCTGTCGCTGCCGGACATTACAGCGATCCTTTATGCGTCGCCGATCATTACTGTGATCTTGGCGGCGATCGTGTTGGGCGAGCAGGTGCGCGCGGTGCGGATCGGGGCGGTGCTGGCAGGTCTGTTCGGCGTGCTGATCGTCATGTGGCCGCAGCTTCAGGGCTGGGGCGCGGGAGATGACCTGCGGGCCTTTGGGGCGATGCTGGCCTTAACCGCGGCCTGTTTCATTGCGGTCGCCAAGATCCTTGTGCGTAAGCTAGTGGGGGTGGACCCGCCCTCGACCGTGGTGATCTACGCCTCGTTCACGGCGATTGTTCTGTCGTTGCTGACCTTGCCCTTCGGCTGGGTCTGGCCCACCGGGCCGGAATTTGCGCTGCTTTTGGCGGCGGGGCTGGCCGGAGGTGTCGGGCAGCTGATGCTGACCACCGCCTATACCCATGCCGAGGCCTCGACGATTGCGCCGTTCGACTATTCCTCGATGATCTTTGCGCTGGCCTTCGGCTATCTCATCTTCGGAGATCTGCCGACCGCGCAAACCCTGCTCGGGGCGGGGATCGTCATTTCCGCCGGGTTGGTGATCATCTGGCGCGAGGCGCGTTTGGGCAAGGACCGTGCAAAATCCCGCGCGGCCCAGCCACCAAGCGGGTGATTGCCGATGGGCTGTTCTGCCTGCGGAAAATCACTGGAATTATTGGCGAAACTGACCTACTCTTGCCGCAAGACCTCGCACAAGACGGGGCCACAGGCAAAGGCACAGACTTCGGCACCAATAACCCGCAAAGGGACGGGCCGGATATAACGAGCGGTACAGGTAAATTGCAGGCGGTAGTTCATGACTGAAATGGTGTATGGCGCGGTCCCCGCACAAAGCGGCGACCCCATTCTTCCCCGTTGGTGGCGCACGATCGACAAGTGGTCGGTCTCGTGCATTTTGATCCTTTTCGGCATCGGCATTCTTCTTGGGTTGGCGGCTTCGCCCCCCTTGGCCGAGCGCAACGGGCTGGGCTATTTCCACTATGTCGAACGCCAGCTGATCTTCGGCATGGCCGCCCTGATCACCATGTTCGTCTTCACACTAATGACCCCGAAAATGGTGCGCCGTCTGGGCGTGCTTGGGTTCATCGTGGCGATGGTCGCGGTGATGCTGCTGCCGGTTCTGGGCACGGATTTCGGCAAAGGGGCAACACGCTGGTATTCGCTGGGCTTTGCCTCGGTCCAGCCGTCTGAATTTCTGAAGCCGGGCTTCGTGGTTGTCGCCGCATGGCTGATGGCCGCCAGCCAAGAGATCAACGGCCCACCCGGACGTGCGATGTCTGCCGGGCTGGTCACGGTGATTGTACTGTTTCTGGCGATGCAGCCGGACTTTGGCCAGTCGGCGCTGATCCTGTTTGGCTGGGGTGTGATGTATTTTCTGGCGGGTGCGCCCATTATGCTTCTGGTCGGTGCAGCCGGTCTGGTCGTTCTGGGCGGCACATTCGCCTATCACAACTCGCAACACTTCGCGCGCCGTATCGACGGCTTCCTGAACCCCGAGGTCGATCCGACCACCCAGTTGGGCTATGCCACCAACGCCATCCGCGAGGGCGGTTTCTTTGGTGTTGGCGTAGGCGAAGGGCAGGTGAAGTGGTCGCTACCTGACGCGCACACCGATTTCATCATCGCCGTCGCGGCCGAGGAATATGGGCTGCTACTGGTCCTGATCATCATCGCGCTTTACGCAACCATCGTGGTTCGCAGCTTCCTGCGTCTGATCCGTGAACGGAACACCTTCATCCGTCTGGCGGGCTCGGGCCTTGCGGCCATGTTCGGCGTGCAGGCGCTGATCAACATGGGCGTCGCGGTACGTCTTCTGCCTGCGAAAGGCATGACCTTGCCATTTGTCAGCTATGGCGGCTCGTCATTGATCGCCGGGGGTATTGCACTTGGCATGCTTTTGGCCTTTACCCGCACGCGGCCGCAGGGCCGGATGCAGGACGTATTTGCAAACAGGCAGGGCAGATGACAACAGACCAACCGCTTCTTGTGATCGCTGCCGGAGGCACCGGCGGCCACATGTTTCCCGCGCAAGCGCTGGCAGAAGCAATGCTGCGCAAAGGCTGGCGGGTGAAGCTGTCGACCGACGCACGCGGCGCGCGTTATACGGGCGGCTTTCCTCATGTGGTCGAGATCGAGCAAGTCTCGTCCGCCACCTTCCAGCGTGGCGGCATCGTGGCGAAGGCCGTTGTGCCGTTCCGCATCGGGGCAGGCGTGTTGGGTGCTGTCATGAAGATGCGCCGTGACCGTCCGAAAGCCGTTGTTGGCTTTGGTGGCTATCCGACCATTCCTGCCTTGGGGGCTGCGAAGCTTCTGAACCTGCCGCGTATGATCCACGAACAGAACGGCGTGCTTGGCCGGGTAAATACGATCTTCTCAACCCGCGTGAACCGCGTGGCCTGTGGCACATGGCCGACCGATCTACCGGACGGTGTCGAGGGCGTCTATACTGGCAACCCCGTCCGCGGAGCCGTCATGGCGCGTCAGGGCGCGGGCTATATCGCGCCCGGCGACTATCCCATGTCGATCCTTGTCATCGGTGGCTCGCAAGGCGCACGTGCGCTGTCCGATCATGTGCCTGCCGCGCTGGCCAGCCTGCCGGAGCATCTGCGCCGCCATATCTCGGTCAGCCATCAGGCGCGCGAGGAAGACATGGAGCGGGTGAGCGCGTTCTACGCAGACCACGGCATCCGCGCCGATGTGCAAAGCTTTTTCAACGATATTCCGCGTCGTATGTCCGAAGCCCAGCTTGTGATCAGCCGGGCCGGGGCCTCGTCCGTCGCGGATATCTCGGTCATTGGTCGCCCGTCGATCCTGATCCCGCTGCCCACTGCGACGGATGATCACCAAACCGCCAACGCGCGCGGATTGGTGGATGCAGGCGCCGCGATCTTGCTGCCCGAAAGCATGCTGACGCCGGACAGCCTGGCGGAACAGGTCGCGCTGGTGCTCGAGAACTCGGAAGGGGCCGAACAGATGGCCCGTGCCGCGCTGGCCCATGGCCGCCCCGACGCAACGGACGCGCTGGTCGCGCTGGTCGAAGAATTGGCCGCGCAGGCCTGAGAACTACACCTGAAGGATACATAGATGAACGCAGCAGCCACCAAGCTTCCCACCGAAATGGGCAAGATCCACTTTGTGGGCATTGGCGGGATCGGCATGTCCGGCATCGCCGAAGTGCTGCTGAACCATGGCTATCAGGTGCAGGGCTCGGACCTGAAAGAGACCAAGATCACCGACCGCCTGAAGGGGCTCGGGGCCGAGATCTTCATCGGTCAGCGCGCCGAAAACCTTGAGAATGCCGAAGTGGTTGTCATTTCGTCGGCCATCAAACCGGGCAACCCGGAGCTGGACACCGCCCGCGCCCGTGGACTTCCCGTTGTGCGCCGGGCCGAGATGCTGGCCGAACTGATGCGCCTGAAATCGAACATCGCCGTTGCGGGCACGCATGGCAAAACCACCACCACAACCATGGTGGCCGAGCTGCTGGTACATGGCCATATCGACCCGACCGTGATCAATGGCGGTATCATCCATGCCTATGGATCCAACGCGCGGATGGGGCAGGGCGAATGGATGGTGGTCGAGGCGGATGAAAGCGACGGCACCTTCAACCGTCTGCCCGCCACGATTGCCATCGTGACCAACATTGACCCAGAGCATATGGAGCACTGGGGCGACTTTGACACGCTGCGCCAAGGCTTCCTCGATTTCGTCTCGAATATCCCGTTCTACGGGCTGGCCGTCTGCTGCACCGACCACCCCGAAGTGCAGGCGCTGGTCGGCAAAGTCACCGACCGCCGCGTTGTGACCTATGGTTTCAACGCGCAGGCCGACGTGCGCGCCGTGAACCTGACCTATAAGGCAGGCGTTGCCCATTTCGACATCGAGCTGAACCACGAAGGCACCAAGATCGAAGGCTGCACCCTGCCGATGCCGGGGGATCACAACGTCTCGAACGCGCTGTCTGCGGTGGCGGTCTCGCGTCATCTGGGCATGAAACGTGACGAAATTCGCGCGGCGCTGGCCAGCTTTGGCGGTGTAAACCGTCGCTTCACCAAAGTGGGCGAGGTGAACGGCGTCACCATCATCGACGATTACGGCCACCACCCGGTGGAAATCGCCGCGGTCCTGAAAGCCGCCCGACAGGCGACCGAGGGCCGCGTGATCGCCGTCCACCAACCCCACCGCTACACCCGTCTGCATGACCTGTTCGAGGAATTCTGCGCCTGCTTCAACGAAGCAGACGTCGTTGGCATTGCCGAGGTCTTCGCCGCCGGGGAAGACCCGATCGAGGGCGCCTCGCGCGATGATCTGGTCGCAGGTCTTGTCCGCCACGGCCACCGTCACGCGATGGCAGTCGAAAGCGAAGACGCCTTGACGGCTCTGGTGAAAGAGCATGCCCAACCGGGCGACATGGTGGTCTGTCTTGGGGCTGGTACGATCAGCGCATGGGCGAACAACTTGCCGGCGCGCTTGGGGTAAGCGGGAACTATGCTGGCGGTCTACAAGATCCTCGTTTGGCCGCTGATTCTCGCCCCGTGGGCTGCGATTCCACTCTGCGGATTTCTTGCGTGGCGGGGGCGCTATGTCTGGGCCCTGTTGGTCGCAGTTGTCTTGTGCATTGGGCTATGGTTCGCGCACTACTCCCTTGTTTTCTATCTGGAAGGGGGGCGGATTGATGCAGGCCCGGCCTTCGTCCTCCACCTTGTATTGGACTATGCGTTTCGCGCCTTTGGAATCTGTGTCGTTGTGGTTTCTCTGATCTGGCTTTGGCGCATTCTGGGGCGTAACATGCGATCTCAACAATAGGCAGGCAGATATGGCAGCCCCACTAAAGCGAAACCTCGGACTTGGTCTTCTGACCATGTATGGCGTCGGCGTCATGGTCGGGGCGGGGATCTATGTGTTGGTGGGCGCTGTTGCCGCCGAGGCTGGGGTCTGGGCGCCGTTGGCCTTTCTTCTTGCGGGTTTGATCGCGGCTCCGTCAGCGCTCAGCTATGCGGAACTCAGCTCGCGTATTCCCGAAGCCTCGGGCGAGGCGGCCTATGTCGAGAAAGGCCTGAACAGCCACCTTCTAGCGATGTTGATCGGCTTGGCGATTGTGCTGGCGGGCACGGTGTCTGCGGCTGCGGTGTTGCGCGGCGGCGTTGGCTATTTGACCGCCTTGGTCGACATCCCAAGCGCATGGGCCATCATTGGCATCGGCGTTGCCCTGACTCTCGTCGCGCTTGTGGGCGTGTTGGAGAGCCTGTCTTTAGCCGCGATCTTCACGGTGATCGAAGTGCTGGGCCTGATTGCGGTGGTCTATGCCGGGTTCACCGCGCCGCCCGTTGCCGTGCTGACTGACCTGCCCGAGATCTATTGGCCCGGTGTCGCAGGTGCCGCCGCTTTGGCCTTCTTCGCCTTCATTGGGTTCGAGGACATGGTGAATATGGCGGAAGAGGCCAAAGACCCCACGCGCACCGTCCCCCGCGCCATTCTGATTGCCTTGGTCATCACGACCTTGCTCTATGCGCTGGTGTCCTACGCGGCTGTCCGTGCGGTCCCGGTGGATGCACTGGCAAGCTCGGGTCGGCCCTTGGTGCTGGTCTGGGAAAGCAGTTTTGCGGCCTCTCCTGCCGTGCTTGGCGGCATCGCCGTGATCGCCGCGCTGAACGGTGTGCTCGCGCAGATCGTCATGGCCGCGCGCGTGTTGTTCGGCCTCGGGCGGCGCGAAAAGCTGTTGTCATTCTTCTATCGCGCCCATCCCCGGTTCGGCACGCCCGCCTTGGCGACGGTGCTGCTGGGGGCAGGGGTGATCGGGGCCGCCTTGGCCTTGCCGGTGTCCGAGCTGGCGAATGTCACCTCGACCGTGTTGTTGATCGTGTTCGCCGTGGTGAACATCGCGCTGATTGCTTTGAAGCGCAAAAAGCCCGACGCGCCGTTCCGTACAGCCGTCTGGGTGCCGTGGCTGGGCCTGATCGGTGCCGTAGCGGCGCTGGCCGCGTCCTTCCTGACCGGAGCCACGCATTGAGCCCGTCTTTGATCGCAGGCGCGCTTTGGGCCATTTCCGCGACGATTGTCGCGCTGTTGCCGATGCGGAGGCAGTTCCCGCCGGGGGTCATCCTGCTGATTGCGGCGCCGTTTCTGGTTCTCTGGATTGGGGCCACCCATGGCTGGATCTGGGCAGTCCTCGGGCTGGCAGCTTTCCTGTCGATGTTTCGCCGCCCACTGTGGTTCTTCGCCCGAAAATGGACAGGACGCCTATGACGCTGTCGCTGATCCTCGCCTGCCTGTGGGCGGTTGTGGCGCAAGTAATTGCGCTGACACCGTCAAGGGATCACCATTGGCGGGTGGCTTACGTCTTGATCGCCGTGGGCATTCCGCTATTGGGGTACGTGATATACGAGAACGGCCCGTGGGTGGGGCTTGTGGTCTTGCTGGGCGCGATGTCGATCCTGCGCTGGCCAGTGATCTACCTGACCCGCTGGCTGCGAAAGAGGTGAGACATGGCCCGTCCTGATGAAATCGAAATTCGCGGCAGCTTGATGGCCGGCAGAGAGCTCGCCGGGCTGACATGGCTGCGCGTGGGTGGTCCTGCCGACTGGCTGTTCATGCCCGCAGACGAGGATGATCTGGCACATTTCCTGTCTGAACTGGACGCGGAGATCCCGGTCTTTCCGATGGGGGTCGGGTCGAACCTGATCGTGCGGGATGGCGGCATCCGGGGCGTGGTGATCCGTATGGGGCGTGGCTTCAACGGGGTCGAAATCGACGGCCAGACGGTGACGGCGGGTGTGGCCGCTCTGGACGCGCAAGTCGCCAAGAAAGCGGCTGCCGAGGGCGTGGACCTGACCTTCTTGCGCACGATTCCGGGGGCAATTGGCGGCGCGGTGCGCATGAATGCCGGCTGCTATGGCTCTTATATCGCTGACGTTTTTCAATCTGCAACCGCCATCACACGGGACGGGGAACGGGTGACGCTGACCGCCGATGACCTACAGTTCCAATATCGTCAAAGCGAGTTGCCGGACGGCTGGATTGTGACCAAAGCTGTCCTGAAAGGCCCCAACGGCGATCCCGACGAACTTGCCGCGCGGATGGAGGCCCAACTGGCCAAGCGCGACGAAACGCAGCCCACCAAGGACCGCACAGCCGGGTCCACCTTTCGCAATCCTGCAGGCTTTAGCTCGACGGGACGGAACGATGACAGCCACGAGCTGAAGGCCTGGAAGGTGATCGACGAGGCCGGAATGCGTGGCGCAACGCGGGGTGGGGCGCAGATGAACCAGATGCACTCGAATTTCCTGACCAACACGGGCGACGCCACCGCTGCCGACCTTGAAGGACTGGGTGAAGAGGTCAGAAAAAAGGTTTACGAACACAGTGGCATAGAGCTACAATGGGAAATCAAGCGCGTAGGCGAACCGGCGGCAGAATAAACCGGGCGTAGCACGCGGAAATGACGGCCAAAAAGGCCGGAAATTGAGGGGTCGGGCAGGCCCTGAAAACCGAAAAACAGACGCAGAAAACTGCGCGATATCTCGGTTCGGGGCGGTACGCCTCATGACAGACACCGTGGTCACACGGGATTGGCGCCGGAAACGGCAGAGCATTTTGGTCGCAGTGCGGCCGGGTACGAGGCATTACAGGCATGTCGGGTTCATCCGTCAGCAAAGTTGTGGTTTTGATGGGCGGTCCATCGGCCGAGCGCGAGGTATCGCTGAGCTCGGGCGAGGAATGCGCCAAAGCGCTGGCGGGCGAGGGCTTTGACGTCGTGAAGATCGACGCGGGCCCTGATCTGGCCGAGCGCCTGAAAGCCGAAGCGCCTGATGTTGTTTTCAACGCGCTGCATGGCCGTTGGGGCGAAGATGGCTGTGTACAGGGCCTCTTGGAGTGGCTGCAAATCCCTTACACCCATTCGGGCGTGTTGGCGTCCTCGCTCGCGATGGATAAAGAGCGCGCCAAGGACACGTTCCGCGCGGCCGGTCTTCCCGTTGTGGCCAGTGTTCTGGCCGATAAGGACGAGGTGCAGATCCGTCACGTGATGGAGCCGCCATATGTGGTGAAGCCTTACAACGAAGGCAGCTCGGTCGGGATCTACATCGTGCAAGAGGGCGCGAATACGCCGCCGAAGCTGGCCGAGAGCATGCCCGACACGGTGATGGTGGAAACCTATGCGCCGGGGCGCGAGCTGACGACCACTGTGATGGGCGACCGCGCGCTTGGCGTGACGGATATCATCACAGATGGCTGGTATGATTACGACGCGAAATACGCCGAGGGCGGATCGCGCCACGAAATCCCCGCCAACATCCCCGCAGACATTGAAGCTGCGTGCCTCGACTATGCTCTGCGCGCGCATGACGCTTTGGGCTGTCGCGGTGTCAGCCGCACCGATTTCCGCTGGGACGAAGCTCGCGGTCTGGACGGGCTGATCATTCTGGAAACCAACACGCAGCCGGGCATGACGCCGACCTCTCTGGCGCCCGAACAGGGCGCGCATCAGGGGATGAGCTTCGGCCAGTTCTGCAAATGGATGGTGGAGGACGCATCGTGCAACCGATGACCGCCCCCCAACAGGACAAGACCGACACGCAGCGCCGCGACCCGGCGCCCTCGCGCCTTGCCTATAAGGCCCATCGCCTGTGGCTGACCCCGGTCTTCCGCGCCTTTCTGCGTGTGGGCCTGCCGGTCTTTGCAATCCTGATGGCGACGGGTTGGTACCTGTCCAACCCGACCAACCGCGATGCAATCGGCGAGAAGCTGACCAATGTGAAGCGCTCGGTGCAGGAGCGGCCCGAGTTCATGGTCAAGCTGATGGCCGTTGAAGGTGCGACACCCGTTGTCGACAGTGCGGTGCGTCAGATCCTGCCCATCGACTTCCCGATTTCCAGCTTCGATCTGGATCTGGACCGCATGCGGACCGAGATCATGAAACTGGACGTGATCGAGGATGCCGATCTGCGCATCCGTCCGGGCGGCGTGCTGGAAGTGGCGTTGACCGAACGCCAGCCGGTCATCCTGTGGCGCCATAGCGGTGTCATCGACATGCTGGACGCCAGCGGTCATCGCGTGGCAAGCCTGCTGGATCGTGCGGCGCGGTCTGATCTGCCGTTGATCACCGGGAAGGGCGCGGCCGACGCCGTGCCCGAAGCACGCGCCATTCTGGATACCGCTGCCCCCCTGCGCGGCGAGCTGCGCGGGTTGATCCGTGTGGGCGAACGTCGCTGGGATGTCGTATTGAAAAGCGACCAGCGTATTCAGCTGCCGTCTGACAACCCCGTGGCCGCATTGGAGCAAGTGATTGCCCTGCACCAGGCGCAAGACCTGTTTGGCCGCGACCTGAGCGTAATTGATATGAGAAATCCCCAGCGCCCCACGCTGCGTCTTGGCGCCACCGCCATGCACGAGCTGCGCCGCCTGAAAGGGGTTCAGATTGAAGAGGTTTCCCAATGACCGATATTTACAGCCAGCAACGTGCCATGCGGGCCATGCGCGAAGCCGCCATGCAACGCGGCGTGATTGCCATTCTGGATATCGGCAGCGCAAAAGTGGGCTGTCTGGTCCTGCGCTTTGATGGGCCCGAGCAGTTCCGTGATAGCGATGGGGTAGGGTCCTTGGCAGGGCAGAGCGCCTTTCGCGTGATCGGCGCCGCGACGACCCGCTCGCGCGGGGTGCGCTTTGGCGAAATCGACGCCATGGCCGAGACCGAGCGCGCCATTCGTACCGCCGTGCAAGCGGCGCAGAAGATGGCCAACCTGCGGGTGGACCATGTGATTGCCTGTTTCTCGGGCGCCAACCCGCGCAGTTATGGGCTGGACGGGGCGGTGGACATTGATGGGCGTGCCGTAGCCGAAGACGATGTGGCCCGCGTGTTGGCGGCCTGTGACATGCCCGACATTGGCGACGGGCGCGAAGTGCTGCACGCGCAGCCGGTGAACTTTGCGCTTGATCACCGTTCGGGCCTTGCGGATCCGCGGGGGCAGATCGGCAACCGTCTGGCGGTGGATTTGCATGTGCTGACCGTCGATTCAGCGGTCATTCAGAACTTGCTCTATTGTATCAAGCGCTGTGATCTCGAGGTCGCAGGGCTGGCAAGCTCGGCCTATGTGTCCGGGATTTCGGCGCTGGTCGAGGATGAACAGGAACTTGGCGCGGCCTGTATCGATTTAGGTGGTGGTTCAACTGGCATCTCTATCTTCATGAAAAAGCACATGATTTATGCTGACAGCGTACGTCTGGGCGGGGATCATGTGACCTCGGACATCTCAAAAGGGCTTCATGTCCCCCTGTCGACCGCCGAGCGGATCAAATCCTTCTATGGCGGCGTCATTGCCACTGGCATGGATGATCGCGAAATGATCGAGATCGGTGGCGACACCGGCGACTGGGAACATGACCGCCGCACCGTCAGCCGGGCCGAGCTGATCGGCATCATGCGTCCGCGCGTCGAAGAAATTCTGGAAGAGGTGCGGATGCGCCTTGATGCGGCCGGGTTTGACCATCTGCCAAGCCAGTCCATCGTGTTGACCGGCGGCGGCAGTCAGATCCCGGGATTGGACAGCTTAGCCCCGAAAATTCTGGGTCAGAATGTGCGCCTTGGACGCCCGCTTCGGGTGCAGGGCTTGCCGCAGGCGGCGACCGGACCGGGCTTTGCCTCGGCCGTGGGGCTGTGCCTCTTTGCAGCCCACCCGCAGGACGAATGGTGGGATTTCGAAATGCCAGCCGAGACCTATCCGGCGCGCAGTTTCCGCCGGGCGTTCAAGTGGTTCAAGGACAATTGGTGAGTCTCGCGCCGCACCGCAACATGCTGTGTCTTCGGCGAAATCCTGCTTAAATCCTTCATATTTCCTCAATATTTTGCGGTGAATCGCGCCTTTAGGGCGTGACGAACCCTGCAGTTTTGAGGTAATATGGAAAAAAAGAGGCAGTCACCGACGATTCAGTCGGGATAACAACATACCAGCCGCCTTCGGGGCACATCGAAGCGGCGCAGACCTATACAGGCGGAAAAACCATGACTTTGAACCTTACCATGCCCGGTCAGGAAGAGTTGAAACCTCGTATCACAGTGTTTGGCGTAGGCGGTGCTGGAGGCAACGCCGTCAACAACATGATCGAGAAAGAACTCGAGGGCGTAGAATTTGTCGTAGCAAACACCGACGCGCAGGCGCTTCAGCACTCGCGCGCAGCGGACCGCATCCAGATGGGTGTGAAGGTCACCGAAGGTCTGGGCGCAGGTGCCCGTGCCACGGTAGGCGCAGCCGCGGCGGAAGAAAGCATTGAACAGATCGTAGACCATCTGGCGGGCGCACATATGTGCTTCATCACCGCTGGTATGGGCGGCGGCACCGGCACCGGTGCAGCCCCGATCATCGCACAGGCCGCCCGTGAGCTGGGCGTGCTGACTGTGGGTGTTGTCACCAAACCCTTCCAGTTCGAAGGCGCCAAGCGCATGAAGCAGGCGGAAGACGGTGTCGAAGCCCTGCAGAAAATGGTCGATACGCTGATCATTATTCCGAACCAGAACCTGTTCCGTCTGGCGAACGAGAAGACGACCTTCACCGAGGCGTTCTCGATGGCAGATGACGTTCTGTATCAAGGTGTTAAGGGTGTAACGGACCTGATGGTTCGTCCCGGCCTGATCAACCTCGACTTCGCGGACGTGCGTGCCGTAATGGACGAGATGGGCAAGGCGATGATGGGCACCGGCGAAAGCACCGGCGAAGATCGCGCGGTTCAAGCGGCCGAGAAAGCCATCGCCAACCCGCTTCTGGACGAAATCAGCCTGCGTGGCGCGAAAGGTGTGTTGATCAACATCACCGGTGGCTACGACCTGACCCTGTTCGAACTGGACGAAGCCGCAAACCGTATCCGCGAGGAAGTCGATCCCGAGGCCAACATCATCGTTGGTTCGACGCTGGATGACAGCCTGGATGGCGCCATGCGCGTGTCCGTTGTAGCCACCGGCATCGATGCCTCGGAAGTTCCGCTGGACATCCCGGTACCGCGTCGCACGCTGGCCCAGCCGCTGCAGTCGCCGATCGAAGTTGAGCAGAAGATGGAAGCGGAAGCACCCGCTGCTGTTGCTGCCGCAGCCGAGATCGACGCCGCGCCTGTGCAAGCTGAAGCACCCGCGCCGATGACAGAAGAAGTTGCAGAAGCTCCTGCTGAACCGTCGCTTTTCGGCGATATGGAACAACCGGCGGAAGCCGCTGCTCCGACTGAACCTGAGTTCGACAATAGCTTCCCAGCTGAAACCGCTGGTGGCGATGTGCCACCGCCGGTCTATCAGCCGCGCGAAGAAGAGGCCGTGGATCCCCGCTTTGTCGAGGAACCCGCTGTGGCTCAGTTCGTGGCACCCAAACCGGCCGCACCCGGCACCCCATCGCCCGAGGCGATGGCGCGCTTGCAAGCTGCCGTGCAGAACCAGCCGCGCGCGGGTCAACCGGCCCAACCGGCCGCGCCCGCACAGCCCGCTGCCGCGCCGCAGGAAAAAGCCCGCTTTGGCATCAACTCGCTGATCAACCGCATGACCGGTTCGGGCGCTGCAGATGGCACAGCCCGCTCGCAGCCTCCGGTACAAAGCGAACAGCCGGTTCAGCATCAGGCCCCCGCCGCTGATCCCGAGCAAGACAAGGTCGAGATCCCTGCGTTCCTGCGCCGTCAGGCCAACTAAGACCCGGGTAAAACCTTTGGAAAAACAGACCGCTGCGCAGCAATGCGCGGCGGTTTTTTGGTGCCGATGGTGCGGACACGGCAGAGTGCGGGCGTCCTGTTAACCTTCACTTATGTTACATTTGCGAAATACCGCCGGGTTTGGCGGGGGACGTGATCCCTATGGTGGCGCGTTTCGAGGCTGAAATATGACTTTAAAATCATCATCTTGTGGGGCGATTTCGCTGTGTGCGCGGTTTTTCGCGCAGGTTACAGATCATGTTACAAACCGTTACAGATGTTTGAATTGTGATTAACCCCTCAGGGGATTACCCACAGTGCCACCAGTCAACGCGACTGGTGCGCACCCGTTCCGGGCAAGATCGCAACAAGCCGCGAATGAGAGGTTTGATCTTGTCCAAGCACCGCCAGAATGGTGGTCAGGGCAGAATGGTTGGGCCGGCCCCGTGATTACTCCACACGGGGGCGGACGACCCAACCAGACGAGGCACCTGATCAGGGATGCGCCAAAACACTTTCGCGGGGCCGCCAGACAAACGGGCAGGGCACCGCACCCGAACCGAGGCAACGAAAGAGGCGTCACGTGCAGACCACTGTAGCCAGCACAGTCAGTTTCAATGGTACCGGATTGCACTCCGGCCGCCCGGTTCGCATGAAGGTTCAACCTGCCTCGGCTGAATATGGCATCTGGTTCAAGCGCACAGACGTGGAAGATCGGGACAACCTGATTTCGGTCCACTGGGCCTCGGGCGTGCCGTCGCCCCTATGCACCGTGATCCGGAACGAGGCTGGCGTTGAAGTGCGCACCATCGAGCACATCATGGCGGCCCTCGCAGGCTGTGGTATCCACAACGCGTTGATCGAGATCGACGGCCCCGAAGTGCCGATTATGGACGGAAGCTCGGCCCGGTTTGTAGATGGGCTGATCAAGGCCGGTCAGCGCGAACTGGCGGCGCCGGTGCGTGTGATCGAGGTGCTGAAGCCTGTGGAATACCGCGATGGCGAGGCCTGGGCACGGCTGGAGCCGTCGGATGGGTTCCAGATCGACTTCCATATTTCATTTCCCGACGCCGCCATCGGCACGCAAGAGATGAGCTTGGACATGTCCAACGGCAATTTCGTGCGTGAGCTTTCGGATTGCCGGACCTTCTGCCGTCAGGCGGATGTAGACGCGATGCACAAGGCTGGACTGGCCCTTGGTGGCACCTATGAGAACGCGGTCGTTGTCGATGGCGATCAGGTTCTGTCGCCCGGTGGTCTGCGCCGCGACGACGAAGCTGTACGTCACAAGATGCTGGATGCTCTGGGCGATCTGGCCCTTGCAGGCGCCCCGCTGCGCGCCCGCTATGTCGGCCATCGTGCCGGACATGCCATGACCAACAAGCTGCTGCGCACCCTGTTCGACACCCCCGGCGCGTGGCGTCTGGTGGAATGCTATGGTCAGGATGCGCGCAAGCTGCCCGGTGTTGGCGTGTGCCGCTCCGACCTGCCGATGACGGCCTGATCGGCCCCCTTGGTGACCTCGCGAACTGGCGACGCCAACGGCTGTGGTCATAGATCATCAGCGGAAAGCCGTCGCTTTCAGATAAACTCTTCCAACATCGCTGAATTTTGCTGTGCAAACCATTTTGCCTACAAAATTTCTGTGCTAGGACTCGCTGGAAGATGTCGGAATTATTCTATCGACAGAAAACAGTTGGGGTAGCACCGGTTATGATCCGCGTGAAATTGGGCAAATCCGTTAGTATTGCACTGGTATCCGGCTTGGTTTTGACAGGCTGTGGCGGTGGCTCGGGCAGCTTGGGATTCGGAAGCTTGGGATTCGGCGGCGACGGGACCGGCGGCGGCATTTTTGGCTCTCGCATCGAAAAACGCCCGATCGATCAGTGGAGCGCCGAAGAAATCTTCAAGCGCGGTGAATACGATCTTGAAGCGGGCGATCCGTCCGAAGCAGCCAAATGGTTTGGCGAGGTCGAGCGCCTCTATCCCTATTCGGAATGGGCGAAGCGCGCGCTGATCATGCAGGCGTTCTCGCATCACAAAGACCGGGAATACGAACTGGCCCGCTCGACGGCACAGCGCTATATCGACACCTATCCGGGTGACGAAGACGCGGCCTATGCACAGTATATTCTGGCCATCAGCTATTACGACCAGATCGATCTGATCGGGCGCGACCAGGGTCTGACCTATCAAGCGCTGCAGGCCTTGCGCACCGTGATCGAGCGGTACCCCGACACGGAATACGCCAAATCCGCGATCTTGAAATTTGACCTGGCCTTCGACCATCTGGCGGCCAAGGAAATGGAGATCGGGCGCTACTATCTGAAACGCAAGCACTATGCGGCCTCAATCAACCGCTTCCGCGTCGTGGTCGAGCAGTTCCAGACCACCACACATGTGGCCGAAGCCTTGCACCGCTTGGTCGAAGCCTATCTGTCGCTGGGGCTGGAGAGCGAAGCCCAAACGGCCGGCGCAATTTTGGGTCACAACTTCCAATCGACCGATTGGTATGAAGACAGTTATCGTCTGCTGACCAGTCGCGGGTTGAAGCCGGAAGCCAAGGGCAACAGCTGGCTGCGTCAGGTCTATCGCCAGATGATCAAGGGCGAATGGCTCTGATCGGGTGGGGCCACATGGCCCGCCTGACGGCTTTTGGGCCAAGCGCTGACGGGGCTTAGGATGCTACGGTCTCTGGACATTCGGGATATGCTGATCATCGACCGGTTGGAGCTTGAGTTCCAGCCGGGCCTGAACGTGCTGACCGGTGAAACGGGGGCCGGTAAATCCATCCTTCTAGACAGTCTGGGATTTGTGTTGGGCTGGCGCGGCCGCGCCGATTTGGTCCGCGCAGGCGCCGAACAGGGCGAGGTTGTCGCGGTGTTTGACCTGCCTGACGCACATCCCGCCCGTGCCGTGTTGGACGAGGCTGGGATCCCCGTAGAAGACGAGCTTGTGCTGCGCCGGATCAACCGCTCGGACGGGCGCAAGACCGCGTGGGTGAATGACCGCCGTGCCAGTGGCGAGGTGCTGCGCGCCTTGTCCGATACGCTGGTGGAACTGCACGGACAGCAGGACGACAAGGGGCTTTTGAACCCGCGTGTGCACCGGCAATTGCTGGACGAATTTGCCGGGCTGGGCGGCTCGGTCGACGCGACGAAAACTACGTGGCGAGGCGTTGCTCAGGCGTCGAAGGCGTTGGACGAGGCGCGGGCGCGGATTGACGCTGCGAAGGCCGAGGAAGAGTTTCTGCGTCATGCGGTGGACGAGTTGGACACTCTGGACCCGCAGCCCGGAGAAGATGCCGAGCTGGACGCGCGCCGCCGTCTGATGCAAGGGGCCGAACGGATCGGCGAAGACATCTCGCGTGCGCATCAGGCGCTTGGCGTGGGCGAGGGGGCCGAGGCGCGGCTTGGCGATGCGTTGCGTTGGCTGGAAGGCGCGGCAGAGCAAGCAGGCGACGTGTTGGACGCCCCAATTGCCGCGTTAAGCCGTGCGTTGGATGAACTGGGCGAGGCCGTGTCGGGCGTGGAAGCCGCGATGGACAGCCTGTCTTTCAATCCGCACGAATTGGAGCAGGCGGAGGAGCGCCTGTTCGCCATTCGTGCGATGGCCCGCAAGCACCACACAACTCCTGACGAGCTGGGCGTGTTTGCCGAAGATCTGCGCGGGCGGTTGGCTGCTTTGGACGCAGGCGCGGACGAAATTGCGGGGCTTGAAGCGGCTTTAGCCGATGCCCGCGCGCGGTATGATGCTGCGGCGCAAGCGCTGTCTACGGCGCGCCATGACGCTGCCACTCGGCTGGATCAGGCGATGGGGGCGGAACTTGCGCCGCTCAAGATGGAGCGTGCGGTGTTTACGACGGACATCACGCCAGCCGAGCCCGGCCCGGATGGTGTGGATGCGGTCACCTTCACCGTCGCCACCAACCCCGGTGCGCCCTCGGGACCGTTGAACAAAATCGCCTCGGGTGGGGAACTCAGCCGCTTCCTGTTGGCTTTGAAGGTCTGCCTGACGCGCGATGCGACGGGACTGACCATGATCTTTGACGAGATTGACCGTGGGGTCGGTGGCGCGACAGCAGATGCCGTTGGCCGCCGTCTGGCCGATCTCGCCAGTGCCGGGCAGGTGCTGGTCGTGACCCACAGCCCGCAAGTCGCTGCCCTTGGTGGGCATCATTGGCGTGTTAGCAAAGCGGTGTTGGATGGGGTCACTCTGTCCACCGTATCGCCCTTGTCATCAGATCAGCGCGTGGACGAGATCGCGCGGATGATCTCGGGCGATACGATCACCGACGCCGCCAAGGCCGCCGCGAAAGAGCTTCTGGCGGGCTGATCCTATCCGGCTTGCGGAACCAACTTGCCGGGGTTCAGGATGTTGCCCGGATCGAGCGTCGCCTTGATGTCCCCCATCAGCGCCCAGCCGTCCCCATGTTCCTCGGCCATCAGGTGCAGCTTTCCCATACCGACCCCATGTTCCCCTGTGATGGTGCCCTCGTACTTCAACGCCCGGCGGCTCATCCGTGCGGCGATGGTCTTAGCCTCGGCCATCTCGATGGGGCAGGACGGGTCGATCAACAGGATGGCGTGAAAATTGCCATCGCCCACATGACCCAGAATGGGACCGGGCAGGATCGAGGCGGCGATGTCCGCGCGCGTTTCCTCGACCGCCTGTGCCAGCTGAGAAATCGGCACGCAGATATCTGTGACCAGCGTCCGTGCGCCGGGACGCAGGCTTTGCACCGCGTAAAAGGCGTGATGACGGATCTTCCACAGTGCGTTGCGATCCTCGGTCTTGGTTGCGTGCTCATAGCCCGTCGCGCCGAAGTCGCGTGCGATCTCGCGGAAAATGTCACTGCCTTCCTTGACCGCGTTGACGCTGCCGTGAAACTCCACCAGCAGATGCGGGCATTCGTCCATTTCGGTCCCAGCATAGTGGTTGAACGCACGGGCGGTGGCTTCGTCGACGAACTCGATCCTCGCCACGGCAAGCCCCATCTGGATCACCTGCTGCACTGCCCCCACGGCTGAGGCCATGTTGGGAAATGGGCAGATCCCCGCGCGGATTTCTTCGGGCTGGCCATGCAGGCGAAGGGTCAGCTCGGTGATAATTCCCAAAGTGCCTTCCGAGCCCAGAAACAACGCCGTCAGGTCATAGCCGGACGAGGATTTAGCTGCGCGTGATCCCGTGCGGATCACCCGCCCATCGGCCAGCACTACCGTCATGCCCAATACGTTCTGGCGCATCGATCCATAGCGCACCGTCGTGGTGCCAGACGCGCGCGTGGCCGCCATGCCCCCAAGCGTGGCATTCGCACCCGGGTCCACGGGAAAGAATACGCCAAGACCGCGTAACTCATGGTTAAGCTCTTCGCGCGTTAACCCCGCCTGAACCACTGCAATCATGTCGCCTGGATCTTGCGATAGCACCCGGTTCATGCGCGTCATATCCAGACAAACGCCGCCCTTAGCCGCACTTGTATGCCCTTCCAAAGACGTTCCCGCGCCGAACGGGATCACCGGCAATCCCGCGTGGTTGCAAATTTTCAGGATCTTGCTGACTTCATTGGTGTTCTCGGGCCAGACCACAATATCGGGCGGAGCAGGGCGAAAATGAGTCTCTGATCCACCATGTTGATCCAGAACAGGCTTGGACCGGCTGATACGATCGCCTAGAAATGACGAAAGCTCGGTGAACGCGGTGTCGATGGCCATCCCATCCTCCCCTGAGAAACCGGAACAACTTATGGTAAATGACGAACCTTGGGAAGGGTTCTACACGCGCAGCGCAATGATAAAACAGATAAAATTCATATTGGGTAAGCGCATCCAAATTCTCGCTGCGAAAACGCGCGAGGCGTGGCGCGTGATGGTCGAGAAGGGCCCCAGCCAGATGCAGTTCTGGCTGATCGCGCTGATCATTGGGGTGGCCTCGGGGGCGGCGGCACTTGGCTTCCGCAAAGGGATCGAGATCCTGCAAGCGACGCTTTATGGCACCGATGATCTGACCCATCTGCATAGCTTTGCGGAAACGCTGCCGTGGTACTGGATTTTGCTGCTGCCTACTTTTGGCGGTTTGGTGGTCGGGCTGATCCTAAATTGGTTCACGCATGATGGCCGTGTGCGTGCGGTGGCAGACGTGATCGAAGGCGCGGCCCTTTGGGAAGGCCGTGTGGAAAAGCGCGCGGGTATTGGGTCGGCGCTCGCCTCGCTCATCACACTGTCGACCGGCGGATCGTCGGGTCGAGAAGGTCCCGTGGTTCACTTGGCCGCCGTGATCTCAAGCTGGATCTCGGCGCGGATCAACGCCAATGGCATCACCGGGCGTGACCTTCTGGGCTGCGCGGTGGCGGGCGCAGTCTCGGCCAGCTTCAACGCCCCCATTGCCGGCGCGCTCTTTGCGCTCGAGGTCGTGTTGCGCCACTTCGCCGTCCACGCTTTTGCCCCCATCGCCATTGCGGCGGTCTCGGGCACCGTGATCAACCGTTTGGAATATGGCGGCGTGACCGAATTCGTCTTGCCCGCAGAAGGTACGCTGGCCTTTTATATCGAGCTCCCCGCCTTCCTGATCCTTGGACTGGTGTCGGGCATCGTCGCGGTGATCCTGATGCGCTCGATCTTCTGGGCGGAAGACTTAGGTGACACGGTGCAAAATCGACTGCGCTTGCCACGCATTCTGCGTCCCGCACTGTCTGGGTTCCTGCTGGGCGCCATCGCGATCTTCTTCCCGCACATCATTGGCGTGGGCTACGAAACCACCTCGGCAGCGCTGACGGGAAGCCTGACCGCTGGGGTCGCCATTCTATTCGTCGCGGTGAAAGTCGCAGCGGTGGCCATCACCATGGCTGGCCGCATGGGCGGTGGCGTCTTCTCTCCCGCGCTGATGGTTGGCGCGTTGACCGGGCTCGCCTTCGGGATCATTGCCACGGCCATCTTCCCGGATGTGTCGGGGTCCGAAACCCTCTATGCCCTTGCCGGCATGGGTGCGGTCGCCGCTGCCGTGTTAGGCGCACCGATCTCGACCACGATGATTGTGTTCGAACTAACAGGGGACTGGCAGACCGGGATCGCGGTGATGTCCGCTGTATCCTTGTCGACGGCACTTGCCAGCCAACTGGTCGACCGCAGTTTCTTCCTGACCCAGCTTGAGCGTCGCAACATTCACCTTGCGGCAGGCCCACAGGCCTATCTGCTGTCCACGGTCCGCGTGGCGCAGGTTATGCGGGATCGCGAACACGCGCGCAAAGCAGGTGAAGAACACTGCTGGGAACTGATCGAGGATGGCGTCTATGTGGATGGCAACACCACACTGGAAGTCGTCATGCCGATGTTCGAAGCCACGGGCGAACGCTATATCCCGGTCGTTACGTTGGGCGGCGAAGGCGACCCGCCCGAGCTGTGGGGCGCGATCTTCCATGTGGATGCGCTAAAAGCCTTCAATCGCGCGCTTGCGGACACGGCAGCAGAAGAGCACTCCTGACCGCAAATCTCGCATTTTCTTGCCTCAAGTATCCCGGGGTGAATGCGCAACGCGCAGAGGGGCAGCGCCCCTCATAGGCTCACGACGTGAGCCACCGAACGCCTTTATCCCAACGCCCGCGACAAGGCGCAGAACGCTTCCACGTCAATCTCTTCGGCGCGTGATGTGGGCTTGATCCCGACCGAGGTCAGTACGTCCTCGATCTCGGGATGCATGCCCTTCAAGGACGCTCGCAGCATTTTGCGCCGCTGCCCGAAGGCCTTGGCGACCACCGCTTGCAGTTTGCCCGCATCCGCCTCGAAACGGGGTTCGGGCAGAGCCTCAAGATGCACCACGGCCGAGTGGATTTTCGGCGGGGGTGTAAAGGCTTCGGGGGGCAGTTCCATCACGACACGAGGCGTGGTGCGCCACTGGGCCAGTACTGCCAAGCGCCCATATTTCTTCGATCCCGGCTGCGCAACAATGCGCTCGGCCACTTCCTTTTGGAACATCAGGGTCAGGCTGGACCAGGCAGGCGGCCAGCTTGGCGGCGTCAACCACCGCACCAAGAGCTCGGTGCCTACATTGTATGGCAGGTTGGCGACGATGCGGATGGGGGGCGTCAGGTGTTCAAGCGGGTCCAGCTCTAACGCATCCGCATTCACGACCTCGAGCCGTCCCGGATAGGCGTCGGCAATCTCGGCCAACGGCGCCATCGCACGGCTGTCTTTCTCGACCGCGAGCACCTTGCGCGCGCCTTCGACCAGAAGCCCACGGGTCAGGCCACCGGGGCCGGGTCCGACCTCCAACACGTCGCAGCCCGATAGATCCCCGGCCATGCGGGCGATTTTGGCGGTCAAGTTCAGGTCCAGCAGAAAGTTCTGGCCCAGAGATTTCTTGGCGACCAGCCCGTGGGTGTTAATCACCTCGCGCAGGGGGGGCAGCCCGTCGATCTGGCTCATGTGGTGCTCTCCTGTCGGCGGGCAAGGCCCATTTGGTGGGCCATGCGCAGGGCGTTGATCAAGGATGTGGCATCCGCAGCGCCGGTGCCCGCGATGTCATAGGCTGTGCCATGATCGGGCGAGGTGCGGACGAAGGGCAGGCCCAAGGTGACGTTGACACCGCCCGCAAAGTCGATCGTCTTGATCGGGATCAGCGCCTGGTCGTGATACATGCAGACCGCCGCGTCATAGCCTGCGCGCGCGCTGGCGTGGAACATCGTGTCGGCGGGCAGGGGACCCAGCAGGTCCAGCCCCTGAGCGCGCAGATCGTCGAGCAGGGGGGTGATCATGTCGATCTCCTCCATCCCCATCGCGCCGCCTTCGCCCGCGTGCGGGTTCAGGCCAGCAACGGCGATGCGCGGAGCGGTGTGGCCGAAATCGCGGATCAACGCGGCGTGGGTGGTGCGGATGACCTGTTCCAGCGTTTCGCGGGTCAGTGCAGCGGGCACCTCGGACAGGGCGATGTGGATCGTGGCGGGCACGACGCGCAGTTCGTCGCAGGCCAGCATCATCACGACATCGGCGTCGCCTGCCAGATGCGACAGGTATTCGGTGTGGCCGGGAAACGGAAACCCCGCCCCGTCCTTCAGCGCTTTCTTGTTGATCGGGTTGGTGCAGACGGCAAGCGCCTCTCCTGTCTGCGTCAGCTCCACTGCACGGGCGATCACGTCGATCACGGCTTGCGCTTGTTCAGATTGCGCCACGCCGGGAACGCGTGGGGTGTGAAAGTCATGCGGCAATACCGGCAACGCCTCGGCGCTATGCGCTTCGGTGGGATGGTCGATCTGCGTGAACGCGATACCTTCGGGCAGGTGGCGCGGGTCGCCGATCAGAAAGAACGGCACCTCTTCCTTCAAAACCGCAAAGGCCTTGGCGGCGATCTCGGGGCCGACCCCTGCTGGTTCGCCCATGGTCAAAGCCACGGGCGGGACAGGGGCGGACGCGCTGCTGTCAGCGGTCATTGCGCGTCAAATTCCTCGATAAACGCGGCGGAGCGAAGCTCTTCCAGATAGGCGGTCGAGAAAGCCTGCAAGCGCTGGTTCTGCAGGCGCAGTTTCAGCTGATCGCGGCTGACATCCTCGGGCAATTCGCGGCTGCGCGAACACAGCATCAGATAGACAAGGTTCTGTCCATTGGCCGATGTCAGCGCGGTCGATGCCTCGCCTTCATCCAGCTGCGCCAGCTCTACCGCATAGCGGGTCGGCAGCTCGCCCACGGGCACAGCTTCTTTTGCGATTTGCGCTTCGGTCGAACCGGGGAACAGGCCGAACAGATCGTTGCAGCTGTCTGTTTTGGCGCGGATCTCAGCGGCTTGCGCAAGGGCTTCGGCGCTACGCCCCCCCGGGATCATCATTGCGGCGTATTCGACAGTGACATCTGCCGGTGTGGGGCGGTCAACTTCTTCGATGGCCCGCAGCTGGAAGACGGCGACACCGTTCTGAACCGGCACCGGGTCGGTCACGTGGCCGGGCTCCAAAGCCACGACCTGCGCGGCAACGGCGGGCGGCAGATCTGACAGGTCGGTCCAGTTCAGACGCCCGGAACGGCCGCTAGAGGCAGAGACAGAAGAGCGACGGGCCTCGGCCGCGAAGGCGCCCAATGTGGTGATTTCCGAGAACTGCGAGGCACGTGCGTTGGCCTCTTGCATGGCTTCGGGGTTTTCGGCTGCCAGAACGATTTCGGACAGCAACACGCGGGCGTTCTGTCCCGGCGCGGTCAGAGACAGCTGGCGGTCAATCTCGTCCTCGGTCACGTTGATGCGGCCCTGCCAGCGTTTGCTGACCACAGCGCGCCAGGCCATGCCGTTGGACACGAAATCACGGAAGGTTTCCGGGGCGACACCCGCCTGCGCGATGATCTTGTTGAACTCTTCGACCTTCAGGTTGAAACGCCCGGTAAACTCGGACATGCCCGCCAAGACATCTTCGGCGGTCACCGATACATCCTCGGCTTTGGCGGCCTGCTGCTGCAAGGCTTCGTCCATCAGCTGTTTCAACGCCAGTTCACGCAGGTTCCCCGGCGCGCGCAGAACGGTCAGAAACGCCATGCGCTGCGACAGCTCGTACGAGGTGATCACGCTGTCGTTGATCTTGGCGACAGGTTCGAAAATGTTTTGTGCCTGCGCAGGTGCCGCGCCCAGTCCGACCAGAGACACCAGACCGAATACCAGACCGGACGTCGCGCAAGTCCATGCCGAAGCGGTCGCTTTGCGCTGTGAAGTTTGCGCTTTAGATTGGCTATGAAATCCCATCGGTATTTTCCTGTATCGCATAACGCTCGTAATTTCTGATCTCGATCCCTGGCGGTCCAATTTCGCGGGCCTTAGCCGTTGCATTTATTCACCGCTGCCCCGCGGCCGCTTCCAAATCCGATCAATTCGAATTGCAGACCAAAATCAGTTGTTGGCTCTACATTAATAGAGGTTGTGAAACGACGCGAGAGGGAAAGATCAACCGAAAGACATTCATTTCGGTATTCCAACCCGAAACTGGCGCGGGTCGCTTGTTTTTCCTCGACGTCAAAGCTGCCATCGGCCGTAATTGTCCAGAAATCCCCGACCTTCCACGCGCTGTCCAGCCGCAGCTCGTGGGTGGGGGTGGAGCGGTTTTCGGCGGCATCCTCGATCACCCAGATATGCGCCGCTGCGATCTGGAACTCGTCGGTCAGCCAGGCAGCACGGGTTTCAGATTTGGTCAGCCCGAAATCATCATCCAAAAGCGCACGCCCCTGAACCGAGACATGGCCACCAAAATTGACCGCAGCCCCCAAGAGCCAGTCAGAGTTCTGGCCCGCAAGGCCCGAGGCGTCGGTGAACTGGCCAAGGTCGACTTCACGGAAGACGCGGCCTGCAGCCAAGGTGAACCCCCAGCCCGATGGTGTGTGCCGTGTCCAGCTGAGGCCTACGGCGGCCCGCAGTCCTTCCTCGCGTCGGTCGCTGCCCGGGAAGCGGTTCAGGTCAAACAGGTTGCCTTGGTCAAACTCGACGAACTGGCTGTCTTCATTGGGAATATCCGCCCCCACCTGTTCGGACCATGCCAGAGCGGCAACGGGTTCCAGCACGTCGACCGTTCCGTTGCCGCCCACACGCGACAGCGGCCAGCGCAGGGTGACGCCAGCCGACGGCGTGGCAAAGCTTTGCTCGGTCTGATAGCGGCTGTCCTGTTCGATCCAATAGATATCCGCGTCCAAAGCGGCCTGACCTTCGATGACCAGTCCCGCTGGACCGATCCAATCGCGCCGCCAGTCCAGCCCGGCGCCGATGCGCGCCACGTCGCGGCCCAGAATGTCCAACTGGCTTTCGCGGAAATGGGCCTGCCACGACAGGGTCGTGCGCAGCTCGCCACCGATAAAGCCACCGGGATGGAAGCGGCGCTCATAGAACGCATCAATCTGCGCAAAAGGAAGTTGGTCCGAGATCGGCAGCTCTGAGGCACGCAGCGTGTCGTAGCGGGTGATGCCCGCGAAGGCGAACTCGTCCCGGCGCGCGCGCATTACCTCGATCGCGTTGCGCAACCGGTCCTGATCGGAATAGCCGTAATCCAGCAGATATCCGGGGTCCGAGACCTCTTGCAGCTGGAAGGACAGGGTGAAGTCGTGCGGTAGCTGGAACTCACCTTCCCCGAATACATAGAAACGTGTTTCGTCTTCCAGAATGCTGTCGCGGCTGACGGCGCCGTCAATCTGGATGTCCCCAGCGCGGAAGGCCTGCCGATAGCGCAGCTCCAATGTGCGGGTTTTGTCAGCGATATAGGGCGAGACCGTGATGTCGGCGTGATCTCCAAGCTTGACGAAATAGGGAACCGAGATCCCGAAGCCAAGGGTCGTGTTGGTGCGGATCTTCGGCGTCAGAAAGCCGGTCGCGCGATCCAGCGTCGGGTCAGGCAGGCGCAGGCGGGGCAGGTAGAAGATCGGCACATCCGCCACGCGCAGTTGAGCGTGGTGGAAGTAAAGCTGGCGCTCTTTTTCATCGTGGACCACACGCTCGGCACGGATCTGCCACAGCGGCACCGGGTTCTTCGCGCAGACATGACACGAGGACGCCGCGACACGCGACAGCTGAGTATAGCGGTCCTGCACGCGATTGATCTGGGCGGCGGCGATCTGCAACTGCTGGTCCAGCACCAGACGCGCGCTGGTCAGGATGCCATTGCGGAGGTCTGCGGACAGGGTCGCCTCGTCCGCCACCAAAACCGTGCCGTCGGGGCGGGTGATGGTGATCGGGCCTATGATGGACAGTGTATTCGTGGCCTTATCATAGCTGACCTTGGTTGCGGTCAGACGCGTGCCTTCGAACAACACCACGACATTGCCGTCGGCCACCAGGCCCCCATTGCCCACAACGCGCACATGGTCCGCGATCAAGCTGGCGGTCTGGGCCGCGACCGGGGCTGCTGTCAGTGCGATGGTGCTGACAGACCCTGCAAGCAGGGCCAGCGCCAAACGTCCGGCGCGCAGGTGCTGTGACAGGCCCATCAGCCGTCCTCCAGATGCAATAGAATGCCCAGTGGCAAAAGGATCGCGGCGATCGGGGGCGCCCACGCGGCCAGAAGGATCGGGATTTGCCCGTTCTCTCCGAGGATCTGTGCGAAGTTACGAATGAAATAGGCGCCAAAGCCCATCATCAGGGCAAAAAGAACCATGATCCCAGTGCGCCCAAACCGGGTATGGCGCATGGTAAAGCCCGCGCCAATCAGGACCATCGCGACCAAGAAGATCGGCATGGCCAGCTCCATATGCAGCCATACGCGGTGGGCACGGGCCGAAAAGCCTGCGGCCTCGAGTTGCCCAATGAAGCGCGGCAGATCCCAGATCGAGATCGAGCTGGGTTTGCCAAAGCTGTCGCGGATCTGTTCTTGCGTCAGGTTCGAGGCCAGTGTGAACATCGGATATTCAATGGCGGTGTCTTCGGGATTGGCGTCGCTGATCAGATCCCAGACCTTCGCGCCACGAATGGCCCAATGACCGGGTTCCAGCTTGGCGCTTGCCGCTTCGATGCGCAGCGTGGGCGGACCTTCCGGTGCGAAGGAAAAGAAGGTGACGTCAAAAAGTTCGGTCCCTTCAAGATTAGAGCGATCTGCCCGGATCACGGTCTGGCCTGTTTCGTTGCCCTGACGCAGCCAGACGCCATCAGAGGCAATGGACAGAACAGAAGCGCCGCCGCCCTCGTATTGCGCTGCGATCCGTTCGTATTTCTTGGTCGTGCCCGCGGTGATCGGATTGCCGATGGCGACGGCCAGAATGCCAAACAGGAATACCGTAACCACAGGCGAGATAAGCGTCATCAGGGCCGAGCGGCCCGCTGCCCGTGTCACCACCATTTCCGAGCTGCGCGCAAGGCTCAGGAACATCCACAACGTGGACAGGATCACGATCAAGGGCAGGATGCGGTACATCCAGACCGGTGCATTCAGCAGCGTCAGCCCCAGCACGTTCGAAAACCCGACGGATGCGGCATCAAATTTGCGCATACTCTCGACCATATCCAGCAGCACAAAGATGATCGCCAGCACGACGAGCATGCTGAAGAAGGCGCGCAGGAAGCGGCGGGCGATATATAGATGCAGTCTCATGCGCCCACCTCGGACATTTGACGGCTGCGCTCGCGCATCGTGCGTCGACGGCGGCGCAGGTCCGAAAACGAGGGCCGGGTGGCCATGTAGAGGACGACGATGTTGAAGACGACCCCCACAAGCGTCGCCAGATAGACCAGCCAGACGCCGCCCTCGGTGCGGCGCGCCAGATCAAGCATGGTATTGTCGAACGATTGCAGCAGGGCCACGGCCGCAAGTGCAATGACAACCTGTCGCCAGAGACCAAACCGGCTGAAGCCTGCCACGATCAGCATGGAATAGCCTGCCATCGCCGTCACGATGGAATAGAGCGCTTGGGCATTGCGGAAATGCCCTTCGGCACGCAGGGCCGCGCGGGTTTCGCCGGTCTCGACCATGGTTGCGATCGGTGGGTTCAACAGCTCGGGCGTATAGATCTGCGTCACTGTGCGCACACCTTCCTCGGCTCCGGTCAGAAGCGTGGCGATGTTGTAGGTGAAGTCCTCGAACCCGGTGGTGGTCAGGCGTTGGCTTTCGGTGTTGATCACCTGCGCCAACCCGTCAAACATCACAAGGCGGGGGCCAAGATCGGTCTTCACGATCAGGGCGCGACGGGCGGTGTAGGTATAGTGCTGTTCGTCATCCCGTTCGTCTGACAGGAAGATATCGAACAGCTCGCCCGCAGGGCTGATTTCACGGATATACAGCGTAATGCCATCTGCCGTGTGAACAAAGCTGCCTTCGGTCAGGAAACGCGCGGTCACATTCTCGGCAATTTCGGCCTGACGTTCGGCAAAGCGCAACTGGCTCATCGGCACAAGGATGTGGGTCAAGACCAGCATAAACAGCGCGGTCAGCAGGCCAAAGACCAAGACCGGGCGGGCCAAGCGAAACGGGCCATAGCCCGCCGCCTGCGCCACCACCAACTCGCTTTCCGAATTCAGCCGGTTGGTGACAGACACCGCTGCCGCGAAGGACGCAATTGGGATGATGAACACGATCACACCGGGCAGGATCATCGCCGAGAATTCCAGAAAAACCAGCGCGGTCTGGCCATTGGCGATCAGCTGATCAAACAGCCGTACCGCCCGGTTGACCCAAAAGAGCAACACCAGGACAAGCCCGTAGAAGCCGAACAGCACCACAAGCTGCGACAGCATATACCGGTCGAATCTGGCCACGTTCCCCCCTGTGAGCGCAACATCTTGTGGTCAGGTTTCTAAACCATCCGACCGGCGGGGAAAACTGCTATCTGGTCAAACCTGTACGGGGCGGCTACCAATGGCAGAAACCTGCCAAACAAAGGACCCGTCATGACCTCTCCGATCCTTCCAAGTTTCACCGAGATCAACCTTGATGCGATCGGCACCCATAAGGGCCGCGTCACCGTGGTTCTGTCCGAACCCGGCAAGCTGCATCCGGCTGCGCGCCGCGTGAACAAGCTGATGCGCGGGGCGCTGGCGCGTTTTGCGGAAAGCGAGGCGTTTGAGAAGATGAAGGATGGCGACGCTCAGGATCTAGCGTGGCCCGTCGGGATGGAGGCAGAGGCCGTTCAAGTGCTGCGCCTGTCGCAGCGCGCCGATGAAACCACCGCCCGCAAAGCCGGTGGGAAAATTGGCAAAGCCCTGCTGGGCAAGGATGTTCTGGTTCTGGCCGGATCGCTGAAACATGCAGACGCACTGGCACTTGGGGCCAGCCTGCGCGCCTATGCGTTTGACGATCACCAGACCAATGACGATGCGCCCGAGGGCGGCAGCCTGTCGGTGATGGTCTCGAAACCCGAAAGCTTTGCGGCGTCGGCTGACAGCGTCAAAGCACTGGCCGAAGGTGTGTTCTTCACCCGCGATCTGGTGAACGAGCCCGCAAACGTCCTGACCACAACGGAATTTGCGGCGCGGCTGGAAGCCCTGAAAGATCTGGGCGTCACCGTGAAGGTGCTGGACGAACCCGACCTGGAAGCCCTCGGAATGCGCGCGCTTCTGGGCGTGGGACAGGGGTCGGAAAGCCCCTCGAAAGTCGTCATCATGGAATGGCTCAAGGGGGAAAAAGGCGCAGCTCCTCTGGCACTGGTCGGCAAGGGCGTCGTCTTTGACACTGGTGGCATCAGCCTAAAGCCCGGCGCGGGTATGGAAGACATGACGATGGATATGGGCGGGGCAGGCACCGTCTCGGGCGTGATGAAAACGCTGGCCTTACGAGGCGCCAAGGCCAATGTGGTCGGGCTGGTCGGGCTGGTCGAGAACATGCCGGATGGCCGTGCGCAACGCCCGGGCGATATCGTAACGTCGATGAAAGGCACCACGATCGAGGTGATCAACACCGACGCCGAGGGCCGCTTGGTCCTGTGTGATGTGATGTGGCACGCGCAGGAAGAATACAAACCCGCAGCAATGGTGGATCTGGCCACCTTGACCGGCGCGATCATTATCGGCTTGGGCCATGAAAACACAGGCGTGTTCTCGAACGACGACACGTTCTGCAACAACTTCCTGAAAGCCGCCGAGGCCGAGGGCGAAGGCGCGTGGCGCATGCCGATGGGGCCGGGCTATGACAAGCTGATCAAGTCACATAAGGCGGACATCAAGAATGTCGGTGGACGCGCGGCTGGGTCGGTGACCGCAGCGCAGTTCTTGGGACGTTTCGTGAAAGACGACCAGCCATGGATCCATCTGGACATCGCAGGCACCGCCCAGCTGTCCGGCGAAAGCCCGCTGGCGCCCAAAGGCGCGACCGGCTGGGGAGTGCTGGCCCTAAACCGTCTGGTGAAAGACCAGTTCGAAGGCTAAGCGCATGAGTGAGACTGCAGGGACCGGAGACAAAGTGGCAGAAGGCGCCGCGCAAGGCGAGGTCTTCTTCTATCACCTGACACGGTCCCCGCTTGAAGCTGCCCTGCCCATGCTGTTGGAGCGCAGCCTGCAAGCGGGTTGGCGCGTCTGCGTGCGCGGCCCCAATGCAGCGCGGCTGAACTGGCTGGATGAACGGCTGTGGCTGCACCCGGAAGACGGGTTTCTACCGCACGGGCTGGCGGGCGGACCGCAGGATGCGCATCAGCCGATCCTGTTGACGACGACACCCGACGCTCCAAACGGCGCCCAGGCGCTGATGGCCATCGACGGGGCCGAGATTTCCGAGGACGATATGCGCGGGCATACGCGCGTGTTCGTCGTGTTCGATGGCAACGATCCCGACGCAGTGGCCCATGCGCGCACGCAGTGGATGGCGGTGAAAAACGCGGGCGTCACAGCGAAATACTGGAGCCAGGAAAGCGGCCGGTGGGAGATGAAAGCCTCAACCGCGCCCGAGGACGCGTAACCATACCTCTTCCTCTTGCCCAAAATACCTCGGGGTGAGGCCGCAGGCCGAGGGGCAGCGCCCCTTAGGCTCACCCCGTGAGCCGCCGTAAGCATTGCCTATGTCTGCTGTCAGCGCGTCAGGACCAGTTGATTGCGGCTGATCTCGATCTTCTCAAACCGTTGCAGATAGTCGTTGCCCAGAAGAGACCGCGGCATCTCGCCTTCATTCACCCAGACCTCAACCCCGAAATCCTGAACGCCCAGAAGCTCGACCTTAGCGATGCGGGCGGGCGCCGTGCGGACCTCGCCATTGGCGCTCATCGCGCGGCCATAGAAGCGCAGGGCGTTCATCTCGACGCCAATACGGGCTGCGTCCTCTTTCGTTAGGACGATATTGCTGGCCCCGGTATCCACTAAAAAATCAACGGGTTGTCCATTCATCCTGAGCGTCGCGTAGAAATGCCCGTCAAAGGCGCGCGGCAATACGATCTGGCCCGTGTCTTGAATGACAGATTGCTTCGGAGAGATGTCGTCGCGAATGTCATGCCACACACCAACGCCCGCAAGCACACCTGCAAAAATCAACGCCCAGATCAGCGCATAGCGTAGGTTCTGCCCCAGATTGGCGCGGCTATTTGCAACGAAATAGCCGCCTACAAATGTCAGCAGCAGGGCAAGATAGGCAAGTCTGGCGAAATCGTCTCCGGTCATAGGTCCGATATAGGAACGCCGGGCGGGAATGTCACCGGGTCAGCATGCCGCGTGTTATCCCATCAGCCCGAAATCACGCAGACCTTCGAGCACGAACTGCACCGCCAACGCGGCCAGCAACATGCCCAGAAGGCGGGTGACCACCTTGATCCCGGTCTCGCGCAGCAGGCGTTCCAGCAGGGGGGCAGCGTTGAACAGGACAAAGGCGATGACCAGCACCAGTGACATAACGACCAGTGCCAATCCAACACCTTCCAACCCGTCCCCTTGGCCTGCCAGCAGGATTACCGTGGCGATCGAGCCGGGACCGGCAATCAGCGGCATGGCCAGCGGAAAGACGGACGGGTCATCGTCGCTCTCGGTCTCTTCCGACTGATCCTTGCGGCGCTGTGTCCGCCGTTCAAACAGCATGTCCAACGCAGTCAGCAAAAGCAGGATCCCGCCCGCAATTCGGAAGGCGGGCATCGAGATGCCAAGAAAGCCCAGTACGCCCTCGCCAAGGAAGGCGAAGAGGGTCAGAAGCACACCCGCGATCAGGCAGGCACGGATCGCGACGGCCCGGCGTTTGGCAGCACTCATCCCTTGTGTCAACGCCATGAACAACGGCGAAATGCCGATGGGATCCATCACGACGAACAGGGTCACGAAGGACGGAACGAATAGATCAAAGTCCATCTTTAAGCCTCAGCTTTTTCGAGGTTATCTTGCGCTTCCATCCACAAGTTCTCGGCCCGCTCAATGGCCTCCATCACCTCGGCATGTTTCTTCTGCCAGACTGCAATATCATCCGATTTTCCCGCTTCGTACAAGGCAGGATCGGCGAGCTTCGCATCCAGCTTCTCGCGCATGTCTTCCAGTTTTTCGACCCGTGCTTCGGCTTTGCGCAGCTCGGACCGCAGGGCCAAAATCGTGTCGCGATCTGCGCGTTTGGCCTTGGCGTTTTCCTTGCGCGCTTCTTGCTTTTTCGCGGCCTGTTCGGCGCGTTCATCAGTCAGCAGCAGCTTGCGGTAGTCTTCCAAGTCGCCGTCAAACGGGGCGACGCGCCCGTCTTTCACCAGCCACAGGCGATCCGCCACAAGGCTCAGCAAATGCATGTCGTGGCTGACCAAAATAACCGCGCCAGTATAGGCAGTCAGCGCCTCAACCAGCGCTTCGCGGCTTTCGATGTCCAAGTGGTTGGTGGGTTCGTCGAGGATCAACAGGTGGGGGGCGTCGAGCGTCGCCAGCAACAGCGTCAGACGTGCCTTTTGGCCACCAGACAGGCGCCGAACCTCGGTCTCTGCCTGATCTGCGCCGAGCCCAAAGCCCGAGAGCCGCGCGCGGTGTTTGCCCGGAAGCTCATCCGGGCGCAGGCGTCGCAGGTGATCAATCGGGGTCTCATCAGGGTACAGCTCATCCATCTGGTGCTGCGCGAAATAGCCGATCCGCAGTTTAGATGACTTGGTCATGCGGCCAGACATCAGTTCAAGTCTGTCCGATAACAGCTTGGAAAGCGTAGACTTTCCCTGACCGTTCTTGCCCAGAAGCGCAATGCGGTCATCCTGATCGATGCGCAGGGTCATGCGCGACAGGATCTCGGTCTCGCCATAGCCGGTGGCGGCGCCTTCCATGTTGATGATTGGCGGCGACAGTTCCTCGGGTACGGGGAACGAGAACGCTTTCAGTGCGGCTTCCTGCGGGGTCGTGATCGTTTTCAAGCGATCAATCATCTTCAAGCGCGATTGCGCCTGCTTCGCCTTCGATTCTTTGTATCGGAACCGATCCACGAAGCTTTGCAGATGGGCGCGGCGGGCTTCGACCTTGCGGTTTTCCGCCTCGGCCACCGCCAGACGGGCCGCGCGCGTTTCTGCGAACGTGTCATACGGACCCTGATAGAGCGTCAGCTTGCGGTCTTCCAAATGCAGAATGCCACTGACCGAGCGATTCAGAAGCCCACGATCGTGGCTGATCACGATCACGGTGTGCGGATACTTTGTCAGATATTGCTCAAGCCAGAGCGCACCTTCCAAGTCCAGATAGTTGGTCGGTTCGTCGAGCAGCAGAAGATCAGGCTGGGCAAACAGCACGGCCGCCAGTGCCACGCGCATCCGCCAGCCGCCCGAGAAATCAGCGCAGGGCAGGGCGTGCTGGTGATCATCAAACCCCAAGCCCTTCAGGATCGAGGCGGCGCGCGCCTCCGCGCTCCACGCATCAATATCGGCCAGCCGGGTCTGGATTTCGGCGATGCGGATGGGGTCGGTTGCGGTGTCGGCCTCGGCCAACAAGGCCGCGCGTTCGGTGTCCGCCTCCAACACCGTGTCCAGCAAGGATGTTTGCGAGGCCGGAACCTCCTGTGCCACCCCGCCAATCCGCGCGCCTTTGGGCACGGAAATGTCACCTGATTCCAGCGACAACTCGCCCCGGATCAGGCGAAACAACGTGGTCTTGCCGGTGCCGTTGCGCCCAACAAGGCCAATCTTATGGCCGTCCGGAATGGTGGCGGATGCCCCTTCAAAAAGCGGGCGGCCTTCAACGGCATAGGTGATGTCAGAAATCCTCAGCATGGTTCCATGTGCCTCACCCATCCGCGCCCGTCAATCGCGGCTTTTCAAAACACGCGCGCCATGCTACGGGGGCCGCAAATCACATCGCGCCCGGTAGCGTTCCGCGCGCCCAACCGAAAAAGAGAGACCATCATGGCTATCCAACGCACTTTCTCGATCATCAAACCCGACGCCACCAAGCGTAACCTGACTGGCCAAATCATCGCCAAGTTCGAAGAAGCTGGCCTGCGCATCGTTGCGTCGAAGCGTATCCAACTGACCCTGGCCCAAGCTCAGCAGTTCTACGGTGTACACGCTGAACGCCCCTTCTTTGGCGAACTGTGCGAGTTCATGATCTCCGAGCCGATCGTTGTTCAGGTTCTGGAAGGCGAAGACGCCATCGCGAAAAACCGCGAAGTTATGGGCGCAACCAACCCGGCAGAAGCTGCCGAAGGCACCATCCGTAAAGAGTTCGCGCTGTCGATCGGCGAAAACTCGGTTCACGGTTCGGACGCTCCGGAAACCGCAGCAGAAGAAATCGCGTTCTTCTTCTCGGGTCTGGAACTGGTTGGCTAAGCCACGTTTCTA
The DNA here is from genome assembly GCF_004360145.1 of Aliiroseovarius marinus. Lineage (GTDB taxonomy): Bacteria > Pseudomonadota > Alphaproteobacteria > Rhodobacterales > Rhodobacteraceae > Aliiroseovarius > Aliiroseovarius marinus. Next base: position 82,062 of record NZ_SAIT01000003.1, read on the forward strand.
TAAGACAAAAAGGCCGTTCGGGGAAACTCGGGCGGCTTTTTTTATTTTCCTCTTGCGAAAAATACCTCGGGGTGAGGCCGCAGGCCGAGGGGCAGAGCCCCCCAGGCTCACACCGTGAGCCACCAAAAACAGCTATGATGATTGGCGAATGCCAATCTCGTCCAAGATCGCTTCCATTTTGTCTTCGGGGGGCTTGTTCGCTGTCGCCTCGGCCCTCAACGCGTCAAACCGCGCGCGCAGGGTGTCTTTTTCCTTGCCTTTGCAGTCATTCCACGGGCGACCCTGAAGGCCCATGACCATGGCGTAATAAGCGATGAAATGGGGGCGCGAGCCTGTGGCCAGCAGGCGACGATAGGCCTCGTCCGGGCCGAGGGTACGCAGCTCTTCGGCTGTATGGATGCCTGCGCGGGCATAGACCGCGTCTGAGGCTTCTCCGAGATTGCGAATGGATGATACAGGATCGCTCATGTGCCGAAGTTAATCGGTACAGAAAAATTCTTAAACCCGTATCGCGTTCAGATCTGTGTCATTCCTGACAGTCAATCGTTTCCAGTTCATATTGGATCGCTTCTTCGCTGCCTCTCCCTTCGGTCGAACGCGAAAATCGATGCTCAATAAACTATGTGAACCAGAAACGCTTTAGATGCTGGCCCAATCGGTAAATAGAACCGTCGGCTCTTTCGGCTCGTCCGTGCGGGTGCGATCCCGCTTGGGCGGTGCCTTGACATGCACGTAACGCGTGCCGCCAGACGGTGGTTTATGCTTTTCTTCGGTTTTTTCCCTAGCCATATCCTTGCTCCGCTACTCATTAGACGCGCCACGAAATGGACGCACAAGTTCCCCACAGGAGCCTTTCGGCCTTCACATGTTAACATATCGCCGCGCAATAATCGTAAAAATTTGAACACAAATTGTTTCCAAAGTGAAAAGGTGTGGCTGAGGCGCGACATGTGCACGGCGGGCGAAAAACACGGCGCAGCCGTGGAGTGGAGCGCAAGGTGGCGTCGCAACCCACAGAAAATACGTGAAAATATCGGTTAGTAGTCGCGCTCGAAGTAGACACCCACGCCCGTTTCGCCATCCGACCCCAACGTGCCACGTGCGGTCAGGGATGGAGACAGGGTTAGGTTCAAATTCACCTCGGCTGTGCCATCCGCGCCGACCGTGACGTCGGTATAGATGTTCTCAGAGATGTATTTCCCTGCCCGAACCGAGGCCGCGCCCGTTTCATCCGTCGTCACGTCCAGATCATCCAGCGCGAAGCTGCCGCGCAGACGGCCCAACACACCTTCGCCGCCTTTGCCGGCCAGCGTGCGGACCGCAGCGGCCAGCCTGAGCGCCTGAATGGCCGAGATCTGGGTGATGTCTTTTCCGAACAGCAGGCGCGCCAGCACTTCGTCCTCGGGTAATTCGGGGGACGAGGTAAAGCTGATCTCTGGCTCCGAGACCGGGCCGGTCACGCCGATCCTGATGTCCGTATCTTCGGCGCGGGCTTCAGCCAAGAAGCGCAGATAGGCGTTGAAATCACCCTGCAGGCTTACATCGCCCTCGGTCAGGGTTAGGCGCTTGCCCAGCATGTCCAGTCGCCCGCGGATCAGGGTAAACTCGCCTTGCGGAATGACGTTTGCACTGGTGCCCGTGACGCGCAGGGATCCGCCCAGTTCTGCATCCAGCCCCCGTCCGCGGACAAAGACTTGCCCCGGTGCATTCAGCGTAATGTCCAGCGGATAGGGGCGTCCGGTGGTCGTGGGGCTCGCCTCAACGATAAGTCCCGCGAACCGCCGCGTCTGGCGCACGGCTGCCGGTTCGCCCACATGTTTCAGGCCCTCCATGACGGGCAGGGTACCGGGGGCGGTTTCTGGCACGCGCAGTTCCGTGCGTCCTAGGTCGATCTCGGCGCGCAAAGTGGCGCCGCCCTGTAGCGGTCCGCGCAGATCGGCAGTGCCATTCACGGTGGTCTCAAACAGCGCACCGTCTGTCAGGCGCAACTGATCCAACAGAATTGACAGATCGGCCTGCATCGGCGCCGCCAACCCAATTGTCCCACGCGTGCTGATTTGACCGCCCGCCGCGACCGAGCTTTGGATGTCCAGGGTTGCGGTCCCGCCCGCCAACGTGACCTGTCCGCTGTCGATGTCGATGGCTTGTTTCAAACGCGGCAGGGCCACGCGTGCGTCCTGTGTGGTCAGCGTGCCCGAGAGCGACGCAAGGTCCAGTGGGCCGCGCAGGGCGAGGTCATAGCTGGCGGTGCCCGTGGCCAGCCGGGGCCGGATCATCGGATTGGCCAGTGCAAGCGGCGCGGTGCCAGACAGGGTCAGATCGGCCTCTGTGCCATCCACGCTGAGAGTGCCGTCCACGCGCCCATTCACGCCTGCGGGGCCGATCGCGTTCATCGCAACGCGCCAGTGATCCCCTGTCAGTTCCGCACTGCCTTGTGCCTCGGCCGGGCCGGATATGCCGTCGGCAATCAGGCCAAGATCCGTCAGGCGCGACTGGAACGTGACGCGGGTTCCCTGATCCGACGGCGTGCCCTCGGCTGTCAGGGTCAGCGCGTCGCTGCGCAGGGTCAGGTGATCCAGTTGCACCGGCGTGTCGCCGTCGCGCCGGGCCGCCACGCTCAGAGAGCTGTCCCCGCGTAGAAGCGCATCGACTTGTGCAATCCCGATGCCAAGGGACGCGCCGGTCGCATCCAGTTCAATTGTGAAATCCCCGCTTTCGGGGCGGATTTGGCCGCCCACGTCAAACTGCAGTCCGCCAGACAGGGCGCGCTGCGCTAAGCCGCTATAGGGGGCCAGCTGCGCGATGTCTCCGCGCAATGTGCCGTCGATTTGCTCCGCGACACCGTCCGCAAAGCGCACATGGGTCGTGCCGTTCAACGTCGCCTCACCCGGGCCAGTGAAGTCCGTCTGAACCCGCATATCCGTCCCAATTTGCAGCACAGATGCGGTCAAATGGGCAGGGCCGCGAAGCTGTGAATCGACGGCGCTGGCATCGGGCAGAAACAGCGAGATGTCCGCAACCGATTCACGGCTCGTCAGATCCGCCGAGGCCGTCAGCAGCGCCTTCTCGGTCTTTAGTTCCAAGCCTTCAATCCGGGTGCCAGTTGTGTTACGCACCGCGCGCAGCGCCAGAGTGCTTTCCCCGCCGATCACTGCGTCCAGTTGCGGTTGGTTTACGCCCAGCCCAGCACCGCGCCCATCCAGACGCAGATCAAACGCACCGCCCAGAAGGTTGCTTTCCCCGGTCATATTAAGCGTCACGCGCCCTGACAATGGAGCACCTGCAAGGCCCGAAAAACGCGATAGATCACCCGCGCTTAGGCGTAGCGTATCGCTACGTGCGACCACGCCGTTGGCGAAGTCCGACAGGGTTACGTCGCCCGTCAGGTCGTAGTCCTCACCTGCCAGTGTCAGGTTTGAGATCGCCAGAACGTCATCGCTTTGCCAGTTGAACTGCAGCGCGCCGGTCAGATCCGTGCCGATGGCTGCAGCCAGCTCGGGGCGTGTGGGCAGGATGTTTTTGGCATCGAGACGCACGGCGCCGTCGATCAGCGGCGCAGACCCCTCCACACCGGCGCGCAATTGCCCCGACCCGGACAAGGTAGCGGCGTCGATGTTCAGGTCGCTCTGCGTGAGGCCGGCAAGATTTGCGCGTGCGGTCCAGAGGTCTCCGGTGGCGGCATCATAGGCAATGGTCAGGTCGGCAGAGGACACCAGCGTGCGTGGACCAGACAGGGGCAGGCGGACGGGCGAACCGTCTGGCGCCGCGATACGCCCGTTCAGCGCAATGCGCGTGGGCCAGCCATTTGGGGCCAGCTGCACATTTCCGGTGACGTTCAGAGCCTCAGATTGCATCGACAGCGTATCAATCCGTGTCGCGCCATCAGACAGCTGAGACGCCCGCGCGCTGACGTCGACATTGTCCCCGAAGAAGGTTTTGAAATCGGGATGGAGAAGAGGCGATATGTCTCCGGACAGCTCCAAGGCATATGTGCGGTCGAATTCGGGTGTGTCCGGCTGCGTAGAGGTGACAGGGCTTTCGATCAGGCGGACATGGCCCGCCAGCCGCGGTGCGCCGTCCGTTGCCAGCGCGATCTGCGCGTCGAAATCTGACAGAGGGCCGGTCCCGTCGAGCTTCAGATCAAGGGCAGGTTGGCCGGGAATGCCCAGCAGTGTGGCTGCCATGCCGCCTGCATTTTCTTGAAGCGACAGAAGCAGCGACAGGATCCGGTCGGTGTTGTCATAGCTGCCCTTCAGCGCCAACGCGCCGGTCGGCCCATCCAGCCGGGTGATGGTCAAATCAGCCTTTCCGGCACCCGCTTCCAGCGCGGCAGACCCTTGAAGCGAAATCTCGGAGGCTTGCCCGATCACGTCTTCGCCAAGGTGGACCCGTGCCGCGCGGATCGTGCCGATGTTCAGGGACACGGGCAGCTCGGGCAGGGCAAAGCCGGTTGCCTCTGGGGCGGGCAAAGAGGGATCCGGGATCGGGCGACGGTAAAGGGCGATCTCCTCGGCCTCCAACGCGTCGATCTTCACGTTCCCGGTCAACAGCGCGCTGCGGGTCCATGTCAGGGTCAGGCCGCGTAGGGACAGCCAAACCCCCTCGCCATCCGCGATGGTGATCTCGTCGACGGTGGCTTCCGAGCTGAACGCACCCTGAAATCCGATGATTTTGATCTCGCGCCCTGTGTCCGACAGAGTGTCCTCTAGGAAGGCCTGAAGATAGCCGCGGTCATCCTGAGACGCGTCTTGTGACACCGCCGCGAGGGGGAGGGCAATTAGGGCGATCAGAAGCAGAAGAAAACGCTGGGTCATCAGAACGCCTGCCCAATCCCAAGATAGATTTGCACACCGTCGCCGGTGTCTCCGGAAATCGGTCCGGCCACATCCAAACGCAGCGGCCCGATGGGCGTCTTGTAGCGCAGCCCCAACCCGGCGCCTGCGTGCCAACCGCCGTCACCTCCAAACAGGCTGTCATCGCTGATATGTCCGGCATCGGCAAAGGCCACCAGTCCGATAGTGTCGGTGATCGTCGCGCGGAGCTCGGTCGAGACGGCCAGATAAGACCGCCCGCCGCGCAGACCGCTTATGCCTTCAGGAATGCCTAAGGACTGATAGGGCTGCCCACGGACCGAGTTCCCACCGCCCGAGAAGAACAGGTATTCCGGCGGAATGTCCTGCACATCATCGGAATAGACTGTACCGGCTTGCACCCGGCCCGCCACTACGAAACGGTCGCCCGTACCCAGCCCGCGATAGGCGCGCGCGTCGGCAAAGGCGCGGGCCCCGCTGCCACCGCCATTCAGGGACAGGAACGGCGTGACCTCGGCGCGCAGGAAGGTGCCGGATGTGGCGTCCAGCAGGTCATTGCGCCGGTCCCAGGTCAGCCCAATCGGCAGGGTCAGCTGGAAGAAATTCCGATCGCCAAACACGTCGCTGATGTTGGAATAATGCAGCCCCAACGCAATCTCGCCTGACAGGGTGTCCGAGAAAATCCGCGTCATCCCCGCCCCCAGATCAACGCTGCGCGAGATATAGGCGGGTTCGTCTTCATAAGCGGCATTGGCATAGCCGAAGGCGGTTGTGTCGGGGCCGAACGTGGCGGGCTGTTCCAGCCGCGCACCTAGGCGATAGTCGACGCCACCATGCTGGCCGCCAATCCCTGTGATCTCGCCTTCGACACGGAAGCGTTCCGCCCCGCCCAGAAAGTTCCGATGCAGCCAATAGGCGGACAGGCCGATGCCTTCGAGCGAGGAAAGCTCTGCCCCCACGCCAAAGCGACGCGGCTTTTCATCGGCCAAGGCAAGCCCGACGTCCAACGTGTCATCTGGATTAAGCGTCTTGGCCTCGGTCACCGAGACCGAGGAAAACGCACCTGTACGGCGCAGACGGTTCACCACCTTGTCCAGCGCCTCGGGCGCGTAGGTTTCACCAGTTGGAAAGCCTGCGATCCGGGCGATCCGTTCAGCCCGCACGGCGCTGTTTGTCGTCTGGGTCATTTGGCCAAACCGAGCCTTCGGACCGGGCGAAAATTGCAGATCCGCCGACAGGGTGTGGTCCCTGTGGTCTGCCGTGATGCTTTGACGGGTCAGATCGGCCTTGGGGTGGCCCGCCTGCCGCCATGCCAGATGGGCGGCATCCGCAGCCGCCTGAATTTGTGTGCTTTCCGCGCGTTCCCCGGTGCGAAACCCATCTGGCAGTTTGGTTCCCGGGGCTAAAGGGGCCACGCGCGCGGTGCCAAAGGTGAAGGGCGCGCCGGGGTCCACAGTGATCTCGATCGTGTTGATCTGGGCGGGCAGGTTGAACACGGGGATGCGTCCGGCCTCGCGCCCGTCCACACGGATGCGGATCACACCGCCGTAATAGCCGTTGGCATAGAGCACTTCCGTCAGGCGGCCATATTCGGCCAGCGCGGCGGCCATCACGTCGCGGGGATCCGTCTCGCCATCGTCTTTGGCGGTCTGCACAAGCGATGCGGCTTTGATCGCGTTTTCCAGGCCGCCGTCAGTCCCCAGAACCGTGATTTGGACAGTGTCGAGCGCCCACGCAGATTGCCCGAAAAAGGCCAGCGCAACGGGCACGCACATCCGTCGCCACAGCGGCACGAAACTCAGCATTCTCAAACCCAGATTCCTTGTGAGCAGCACAATCATCCCCAATGGCCAAAGCCTAGCCCGTCGCTGGGCTAAGCACCACCGGAAACACCGGGTCGGCAGCTTTCCGCTGTGCGGGCGTCAGGTGGACAGTTGCGTGCCGAACAGGCGGCAGATCTCGGGCCTTTCGTCGGTGATCCCGGCCAGACGCAGTATGTGCCACACAAGGGCGGTGTTGCTGGATAGAACCGGGATGCCCAGCTCGGCCTCGAGCAGGGGAATGACATTCAGGCAACGCAGATTGGTGCAGGCAATCACAAGCGCATCGCATGGGGTCTCGGCGGTCTTGGCGACCCGCAGGGCCGCGTCGTGAATGGCGCGCTCAGAGATCCGCGCGACCACGCGGTCATCGCCTTCCTCGAACGATCCGCCCGCGGTGATGGTGAAGCCTGCATGTTCAAGCTTTTCGCGCATCTTAAGCGACACGTCCGGGATATAAGGCGTTATGAAACCGAGATTATTCACGCCCAAGGATCGACCCGCCGCGATCATTGCAGCGAGCGGATCTGTCACTTTCGCCTCAGGGCGCACGCTTTGGATCGCCGCCGCGACATTGTCGGATCCGATCACGGTCGAGGCCGAGGTGCAACCATAGCCGATCACGTCGAACGAAAGCGAGGACGGAAACAATTTCGCCGAGGCCGGCATGTCATCCAGCATCCGCGCCAGAGTGTCTGCACGTATCTCGCTGACCATCGGGATGCGGCTGTGATAGCGGGCAACACCATCCAAATCCGCCATGCGGGCGAATTCGCTTTCCAGCGTTTCGTCGGTTTCCAGAACGATCATGCCCAGATTGGCGCGCGTTCCGATCCCTTCGTCCGTGTCAAACTCAAGCTTCAGCATGTGGCCCTCAGATCACCGGCAATTCGGGTGCGGCGCGGATGGTCAAAAGCTGCGCCCCATCTGCCCGCACGACGATGTTTTCCTCGTGCACCATGATGCGCCCATCGCCGTAGGAAAGCGAGGGCTCCAGCGTCAGCACCATGTTTTCCTCGATCACCGTGTCGTCAAACGCGGCATGCGATGGCCATTCGGTCAGTTGCATGCCCAGCCCGTGTCCCAGCCGCCCGACATCTCCGCCCTGATCGTCCAGTTCGGCGATCACGGACTGCATGGCGTTGAACAGCTCGCGGCAGGTGGTGCCGGGGCGGGCAGTGGCGATCCCGGCTTCGGTCGCGCGCCATAGTACGTCATAGGCACGGCGCGAGGCATCGTCGGCCTGACCCACGGCCCAGTTCCGGTCGAAGTCACAGTAGTACCCATCCCACGTGGCACCAGTGTCCAGCATGAAGATGTCGCCGCGCTGAAGAGGCCGGGGCGAGGGCGGTGAGATCACGTCATGATAGCCCCCTTGATCGGCACCGCCGACCAAGTAGGGCACGTCGTCTGCCCCTTGAGACAGCGCCTCGCGGCGGAACTGGCGAAACAGGTCTTCGAACGCCATACCTTCCCGCGCGATCTGCGGGACCGCGTCGAAAGTGCGTGAGCCGATGGCGCAGATATGTGACAGCTTCTCGATCTCGGCCTCGGATTTGACCATGCGCAGGGCGCGGATCAGGCCGGTTGCGTCCGCGATCTGAAGGCCGGGAAGGGCGGCCATCAGACGTTCATAGTCGCCCAAGGGCATACGCAGGCTGGTCTCATGGCCTTTCATCACGCCCAGATGGGCCCCGGTCGCGGCCAGCGGAGACAGAAGCTCGGTCAGCAGGCTGATCCCGTCATCCGCCGGGGCAGGGGCGCTCCAGGTGCGGATGTCGTCGATCCATGTCTGTCGCATCAGCTCCGCGCCGATCTCCGGGATGATCGCGATAGGTTTGCCTTGGGCTGGAACGAACAGAAACCACGGTCTCGTCGGGCTTTGCCAGAACAGCGTATGAAAGCCGCTGAAATAGCGGACTTCGGGTTCAGTCAACAACAGCATCCCGTCCAGACCTTGCTGCGCCATCAATCCTTGCGCCTTTGCGGTACGGGTGGCGAACTCGGCCACGGGAAAGCCCCGCGCAGGGGCAAGTGGTGCCTTAGACATGGTCGGCTCCGGCCATAATCGCCTCGTAGATCGCGGGGTCGGTCACACCTTCGGATCCGATCAGCAACACACGCGAGGTTTCGTCCAGCCCCAGTGTGTCGGAGAGCGCCGGATCCTGACGGGCCGCGATCACGGCGGCCAGCCCAGCGACAGCGCTTTCGCCAGCTTCGACCTCGTCGTCGCCGGTTTCCGCGTTGGCCAGAAGGCGCACGGTGGGGGCCACGATGCTGTCAGGAATGGTCAGGAAGTCTGAGGCCTCTTCGGACAGGATTTCCCACGCCATTTCAGAGGGTTCACCGCAGGACAGCCCCGCCATGATGGTTTCTTCAGCAATGGCGAACGTGGTGGCCTTGCCTGCCTTCGCGCTGTCAAACAGGCAGGCCGCGAGGTCTGGTTCCACGATGACCACGCGGGGGGCGTTATCCTTGTAGAACTGTCGCAGTCCCGCCGCGACCGAAGCCGCAAGACCGCCCACGCCGCCTTGCAGGAAGACATGGGTGGGGGCATCCGCAAGGGTCTCACAGACCTCGCGCGTCATCACGCCATAACCGGCCATCACGTCGCGGGGCGGCTCGGTATAGCCTTCCCACGAGGTGTCGGACACAACGAACCAGCCGTTTTCCTCGGCCTCGGTTTTCGCCAGAACGACGGACTCGTCATAGTCACCTTCAATGCGGATCACATCGGCACCCAAGTCGCGCATCGCCTCGGCGCGGCCTTCGCTGACCTCGGCGTGGATATAGATGCGGCAGGGGGCGCCGAACCGCTGACAACCCCACGCCAAGGACCGCCCGTGGTTGCCATCGGTGGCCGACACCAGTGTGATTTTGGCGCAGGCATCGCGGTGTTTGCCATTGCGGATGTCTTCTAGGCTCACGTCGCGGCCCAATAGCGCGCTTAGCTCGCGTTGAAGCACGCGCAGGGCCGCGTAGGAGCCGCCAAGCGCCTTGAAGCTGCCCAGCCCGAACCGCGGGCCTTCGTGTTTATAGTCGATCCGCGCAACGCCCAGCTGCTTGGCCAACCCAGCCAAAGACACAAGAGGCGTAGGTGCGTAGCCCTCCCACGCCATGATCTCGTTACAGGCATTTGCGAAGTCCTGTTCGGACAGAACGCTGAACGCGGCTTTCGCCGGGGCGGGGGAGCCTGCTGTGTGGTGCAGGGTCGCCGTGCTGAAAATATCCTTCATGATCAGTCCTTTCGGGTGGGCAGGCGATCCTGCACAAGCTGGGTCCAGAACGCGGCCCCGATGGGCAAAAGCGCGTCGTTGAAGTCGTAATCTGCGGCATGCAGGGGCTGGCCATGCGCGCCGTCGGTGCCGTTGCCCAGAAGCAGGAAACAGCCCGGGACGGCCGCTGCAAAATGGGCGAAATCCTCCGAGAAGCTCATCGGTTGGCGGTCGGGGATCACGTCGCACCCGGCGGCCTTGGCCGCGCGACTGACGGCCTGTGTCGGTTCGTCTGCATTGATGGTTTCAATGAACTCGGTCTGGAACTGCACCGTGGCAGTCACCCCGTGCGCCGCCGCCACGCCATCGGTGATCTGACGCATGAAGCGTTCAACAGCCAGACGATCCTCGGGCGCGCGGGCGCGGACATCGCCTTTTAGCACCGCTTGACCCGGCAACACATTGCGCTGCCCATCCGTTACGAATTCCGTCACCGAGACCACAACGCCCGCTCCCGGTGCCAGCTTGCGCGCTACGATGGTTTGAAGGGCCGTGACCAGTTCTACCCCGACTGTGATCGCATCCACACCGACTTGCGGCATCGAGGCATGTCCACCCTGACCGTGCACCGTGATTTCAAAAAGGCTTTCGCTGCTGCAGATCAGCCCGGGACGGGTCGAGACCTGACCAACCGGCGCACCGGGCAGGTTGTGGATGGCATAGACCTCGTCGACCGGGAAGCGCTCCAACACGCCTTCGTCAATCATCGCCCGCGCGCCCAAGCCGTGTTCTTCGTTCGGTTGGAACAGGAAGACGACGGTTCCATCGAAATCGGCATCCTTCGTCAGCTTTTCGGCCGCGCCCAGCAGCATGGTCATGTGCCCGTCATGGCCGCAGGCATGCATCACACCAGGTGTCTCGGACGCGTAGTCATGGGTGGTGTTTTCCAAAATCGGGAGCGCATCCATGTCCGCCCGCAGCCCGATCGCGCGGTTGCCCGTGCCCTTGCGCAAGACACCCACGACGCCCACGCCCTCATGCACCTCGATCCCGAGGTTGCGCAGATGCTTTGCCACCCGCGCTTTGGTGTGCTCTTCCTGAAAGCCCAATTCCGGCTGGCGGTGAAATTGTCGCCGCATCTCGGTCAAATGATTCACGCCACCCTCCTGATCTTCTTACGTGTATCCTAGTGCGTCAGGTGGGACTGTGAACGTCTAAGTTTTGCAAAAACGTTCCGAAATAGATTGCGTATTGTGCAGATTGCGATGATTTTCGGAACATGGATGACAAAGACCTACATATTCTACGGCTGGTGCAAGAAAACGCCCGCCTGACTGCAGAGACGATCAGCGAGCGCGTCGGGCTGTCCCCCGCGGCCGTTCAGAAGCGATTGAAAAAGCTAAGAGAAGCTGGTGTGATCGAGCGCGAGATCGCCGTGTTGTCGCCAAAAAAGCTGGACCGAGATCTGACCGTGATCGTCGAGGTTTTGCTCGAACGGGAGAATCGCCAGCAACTTGAAGAATTCAAGAAAAGGATGCGCACCGCGCCATCAGTGCAGCAGTGTTATTACACCACCGGCGAGGCTGATTTCCTGCTGATCCTGTCGGTGCGCGACATCAAGGAATACGAGGCCTTTACGCAGGAGCATTTCTTTGATGCCTCCAACATCAGCCGGTTCAAGACGTCAATCGTCATGGATCGGGTAAAGCGCTCACTGGACGTGTTGTAAGGCGTCCTGCTGATCCGGTTTGCGCCGTCTACGTGCCGTGCCGATAAGATATGCAAAGGCGGCAACGGACAGAAACGACAGGACCAAACTGATCTTCTCGCTGATATGATAGGGTAGGGTCAGATGGATCGACTGCCCGTTGAAGCCACCTTCCGGGGCAAGGACTTCGATCACGCCGAAATCGGGATTTGCAGAAAGGTGAAGAGGGGTTCCATCGTCAAGTTGCCCCGTCCAGAACTGCCAATACTGGATCGGAAGCACCAGCTTCTGCTGATCGGGCATATTCTTGATGATGTAAGACCGGGACGCGCTTTCAATGACAACGCCATCGGGCAACTGCTTGCTCACGTCTTTCGCCATAAGATCGAGGATCTCGGGGACGACCAATACGTATTTCTTGTGGGACAGCGTGATATGAAAGCGCTGTTCGATCGCTTTGCTTGTTTCGGGGCTGAGATACTCCATCGCGGCATTGGGCATCGTTGCCTCGTCATACCCGGTCATAATGGCCTCGGCCGATGGCTGAAGGATCTTGTAGAACGGGGCCAGAGCCATGAATGTCAGTATGATCACCAGCCGCGAACGGGTGTGAACCGGTGTTCGTGCCAACACGGTCATCACGGCAATGCTGGCTGCAAAGTCATTGAACACCAGAAAACGCCACGGAAACTGTACTTTCTGAATGATCCAGGCATCCCAAATGGGTGCCGAGACCACCGAGTTCATCAGCATTGTCAGAGCCACCGGGACTACAATCCAGACCAGCAGTGGGCCTCGTGCATAGATCAACGAGATCCCGACCACGGGAACAGTGGCCAGGAACGCACAAAGCATTATCCATGATGTCTCGGAATGCTGTGGGCTGGAAGTGGCCCCCCATAGCCACGTATTTGCCTCGAAGAATCCCGAGAACAGGATGTGAGGGGACACTGTGTCTAGTAACGAAAGTGCGGGAACCCAATAGAAGCTGGACATGAGCATGCCCAGAAGCCCCCAAAGCGAAAGCGAGAGCAAGAATGGCCTAATTGACTCGTTTGTGCGCCATTTTCGAACGGCGCTGACCAGCGCAACGGCCAAGAAAACATGCGCGGCCAGCAGGGTTGTCGGTAGATGGCACAGCGCAAGTCCTGCCACCCCGATTGCGACAATCCAGCCATGCCTGCCGTCGCTCCGAACCGAGTCAACGCCCAACGCAATAAGGGGCAGGAAGGCAAATGCTGCAAATTCGCCAATGGCCTGACGCATGAACCAATCCAGCCACAGGTGATACGGCAAGACGAGATACACAAGGCTTCCCAGCAGTGACATTTTGGGGCTGAAATAGCGGCGAGCAAACAGAAAGAACGTCGCGCCGCTGAACAACCAAAAGAACGCTGCCGTCAGAAGCAGTTCGGTACTGGTCGCGCATCCCGGGCAGAGCGGCGCGATCAATCCACCGGCGGTCCAGAAGGGCAATGGCCCATAGAAGAAGAAATCATGGCCACCCAAAGAACTCCAAAGACCGGGTAGGTGTTTTGGGTAGGGGCTGGAAAGCGTGAGTGTTGCGCCAAACTCCGCGGCCCAAGTGTGGTTGAAGCTTGCGCTCGCCCCATCGGACAATCCGGCGGCAAAGAACAGCACAAGACACAGTGCGCCGATGCCGACGACGAAAAACCGACGGGATAACAGTTGCTTATTGATGGGCACGGTGACCAACACGAACGCTCGAAATCTAAAATCTATCTAAAATGGAGAAGATCTGATCTCGTTTGTCGCACAGCCCTGAAGGATGTGTCCATATAAAAGACCTTGGGCGCCGCGAACAGCACCACGGTGCGCTGGAAGTGGAAACTTGGGCCAAAACAACAAAAGCGCCCCAAGCTGGAGCGCTTTTGTTGTTTTTCAACCTCTTAGAGGAAGGTTGGCTCCGGCGGTAGGGATCGAACCTACGACCAATTGATTAACAGTCAACTGCTCTACCGCTGAGCTACGCCGGAACATGGGGGGCTTATAGCCAGCGCGATTCCGGGCCGCAAGAGGCGAAATTAATTTTTTTCACCCCTCATTCGAAAAATTGCGTTGGCCTCTAATTGGGGCGTGGCGGCGACGATTTCCCGGGTGGCCAGATCGATCAAGTGGGCAAAGACATTCCGCTCGGCAGCGGGGATCAGAGCGTCGGGGGTTTCGGTATAGATTTCGCGGGTCAGCGCGGGGACAGTGGCGTCTTCCAGGCGGGATAGGGTGGCCAGGATCTCGGCCTCGCGGGTCAGGCGGTGGTTGATCAGCCAGCTTAGCCGCTCGGCGGGCGTGTCGATTCTGTCGCCGTGGGCAGGGTAGTAGACGCGGTCCTGACGCGCTTGGAGCTTGCGACATGAGGCCATGAATGCGGTCAGGTCACCATCGGGCGGCGAAACCAGAGAGCTGGCCCAGCCCATGATGTGATCCCCCGTAAAAACAACGCCTTGGGTCGCAAAGCTGATGTGGTTGGCGAAGTGGCCGGGGGTCCAGATCGTCTCGATCTTCAGTCCGCCCGCCGTGAAAACCTCGCCATCAGACAGGGTGATGTCACAGGTAAAACTGGCATCCACGCCTTCGCCGCCGGATTTCAGGCCACGCGCGACCAGATCGTGCATGACTGCGCTACGTCCAGCCATGGCATTGCCAAAGGCCAAAACAGGGGCGCCTGTGGCGTCGGACAAGGGGCGGGCCAGCGGCGAGTGATCCAGATGCGCGTGGGTCACAAGGATTTGGGTGATCCGTTCACCGGGCTGCAGCCCATCCAGAATGGCCTGCATATGGGAGGGATCGGCAGGGCCGGGGTCGATCACCGCCACATCGCCTTCGCCCATAACAAACGTGTTGGTGCCCCAATAAGTCATAGGCGAGGGGTTGTGGGCGATGATCCGGCGGATGCCGGGCTCCATCTGCTGCATGATACCTGCGGCGGGGCGATCTTTCGGCTCGGATACCATCAGCTGTCCTTTCACTGTGTTTCCACCTTCCTGACGCCGCACCCTGCGCTTGGCAAGCGCGTCGCCGCGTCATAGGGTCGGGCCATGTCGCAGACGAACCGCCCCCACGGCGCCAATTGGCGCGATTTCGCATGGCTAAAGCAGTTCATGCCGCGCGGGCTGTACGGACGAGCGGCGCTGATTCTGATTGTGCCGATCGTGTCGCTGCAATTGGTGGTGTCCGTTGTGTTCATTCAACGCCATTTCAACCGGATTACAGTGCAGATGACGGATGCTGTGGTCGCCGAAGTGTCGCTGATTGTCAGTCAGGCCAATGCCTCCAAGACGGTGGATCAAGCTCTTGAGGCTGCACGACGCATTGCCACGCCGCTGGACACCCGGGTCGCTTTGCCCAGCGATCCCGTCACCACACAACGACAACTTTCTGATTTCACCGGGACTCGAGTCGTCAGCACGTTAGAGCAGGGGCTTTCTGACCTGATCGGGGTTGATCTGGAAACCAATCGGGCTTTGGTGACCATGGCTATCTCTACAGACCATGGCATCCTGCGCGTTGTGCTGAATCGCGACCGCGTCTCGGCCACCAACCCGCATCAATTGCTGGTCCTGATGGTTGTCACGGGATTTCTGATGACCTTGATTGCCTATCTTTTTTTACGCAACCAACTGCGTCCCATCCGCCGTTTGGCCCGCGCGGCCGAGGCCTTCGGGAAGGGGCAGGTGCTTCCGTACAGATTGGCGGGCGCGACCGAGGTCCGGGCGGCTGGCAAAGCCTTTTTGGACATGCGCTCGCGCATTGATCGGCAGATTGAACAGCGCACCTTGATGCTGTCGGGCGTCAGCCACGATTTACGGACGCCTTTGACGCGGTTGCGTCTAGGGTTGTCGATGCTCGAGGATGACGCGCGCGATGATCTTCAGCGCGACGTGGATGAAATGGAGCGTCTGGTCGACGGATTTCTGGGATTCGCGCAGGCCGATGCGCTGGAAGACGCGCCCGAGCAGGTGGATCCGGTCGAATTTGTGCATCACTTGGCTGAAAACGCCCAGCGGGCCGGAATGAATGTGACGCTGGGCGAGGTCGCGGATCTTGATGAACGTCCTCTAAGGCGCGCCTCTCTGGAACGGGCGTTGGACAATCTGCTAGGCAATGCCACACGCTATGGCTCTCGCGCGCGCCTGTCCTTGATCCAAGGGCGGGGCGATTTGCGGTTCGTGATCGAAGACGACGGACCGGGCATTGCCGTTGAAGACCGCGAGGAGGCGTTGAAACCCTTCGCCCGTCTGGACAAAGCCCGCAACCAGAACAAGGGGTCCGGCGTTGGGCTGGGTCTGTCTATCGCCAGCGACATTGCACGCGGCCACGGGGGGCATCTGCGGCTGGGGGACAGCGCGGATCTGGGCGGTTTGAAGGTCGAACTTGTGCTGCCGCTGTAAGGTGGTCGCAAACAAGCTCGACACGGCGCAATTTGACCTGTCTTCTGGACCAAATCGAAAGGAATGCCTATGGCCGTCACTGCCTCTATGCCCAATATTGCCCACTGGAATGAACGTGTTGATATGGCCGCGGCCTTTCGCTGGACCGCGCGTCTGAACATGCACGAGGGCGTCGCGAACCATTTCAGCCTCGCGGTGAATGACAGCGGTACCAAGTTCCTGATGAACCCCAACCAGATGCATTTCGCGCGAATCCGGGCCTCGGATCTGCTGGAAATCGACGCGGATGATCCCAGCACGATGGACCGCCCGGACGCGCCGGACCCGACCGCCTGGGGTCTGCACGGGGGCGTTCACCGCCACTGTCCCCACGCGCGCTGCGTGATGCATGTGCACTCGATCCACGCGACGGTTCTGGCGTCCTTGGCGGACAGCAATCTGCCGCCCATCGACCAGAACTGCGCGACGTTCTACAACCGCTATGTGATCGACGATGGCTATGGCGGCTTGGCGTTCGAGGATGAGGGCGAACGCTGTGCCGCTTTGCTAACCGACCCCAAGGTAAAGGTCATGATCATGGGCAATCACGGAGTATTGGTGATCGGAGACAGCGTCGCCGACACGTTCAACCGCCTCTACTATTTCGAACGCGCGGCCGAGACCTATATCCGTGCCCTGCAAACCGGCCAGCCCTTGCGTGTGCTGTCAGATGAGATCGCCGAGAAAACCGCGCAGGAGCTGGAAGAGTACCCCGAGCAGGGGGATCGGCACATGGCCGAGCTGCGGGCGATTTTGGACGAAGAAGGCAGCAACTACGCCACATAGGCACCGTAGGGTAAATGGCCTTCGTGATGCGCAGGATGCGGCATCACGAAGGACCTTCTCAGGCGACCTTTACGACCACTTTGCCGAAGCTGTTGCCAAGCAAGACATCGTTCAGCGCTTGGGGCGCGTTCTCGATGCCGTCGACAACTTGTTCTTTATAGTGGACTTTTCCTTCCGCCAGCCAGCCAGTCATGTCCTTCACGAACTCCTGATACGTGCTGATCGGGAAGCTGTCGAAAATGATGAAACCCTGCACTTTGACCTTCATCCGCAGGATCGTGCTCATGATCATGGGGCCGAAATCCGGCCCGTCCGGCAGACCTGTCAGGTTGTACCACGCCACCACGCCGCAAACCGGCATACGTGCGAACGGGTTGAGCAAGGGCAGGACGCCATAGAGGACTTTTCCGCCCACATTGTCGAAATAGACATCAATGCCGTCGGGGCAGGCGGCCTTAAGCTGTTCGGCAAAATCGTCGGCTTTGTGGTCAATGCAGACATCAAACCCAAGGTTCTCGACAACGTGCGCGCATTTCTCGGCGCCTCCGGCGATGCCGACGGTTCGGCACCCTTTGATCTTGGCGATCTGACCTACGGTGGCCCCAACCGGACCTGAGGCTGCCGCGACCACGACGGTTTCACCAGGCTTGGGCTCTCCGATCTTCAGAAGCCCGGCATAGGCGGTGTATCCCGGCATGCCCAGAATGCCCAATGCCCACGACGGATTGCTGGGGGTTGCGCCCAAATTAACGACCTCGGTCCCGTCCGAGATTGCGTAATCCTGCCAGCCGCTGCCCGCGAGCACACGGTCCCCCACGACGAATCCGTCAAGATTCGAGGCCATGACCTCAGCAACCACCTGACCGGTCATCACCCCGCCGATTTTCACCGGCTCGGCATAGGATTTCGCGTCATTCATGCGACCACGCATATAGGGGTCGATCGACAGGAACTCGGTCCGCAACAGCATTTCGCCGTCTTTCGGGGTTGGAATGTCGACGCTTTCAAGGCGCAGAGTATTTTCGTCGGGAAGCCCCACGGGGCGTTCTGCCAGGACGATGCGGCGGTTTTTGGTCGCGGTTTGTGGCACGGGTTGCTCCTGTCTTTGTGACAAAGATGCTAGCCGTGAACGCACGCCCGTGCGAGCGGATAATCCGCTTTTTCTGCGCAGTTCCAGTAAGGGAATGATGGTAGGCCCGGCAGGATTCGAACCTGCAACCAAAGCGTTATGAGCGCTCTGCTCTAACCGTTGAGCTACAGGCCCACTGCTACTCTTGGTGGCGCTATTGCTAGCAAACTGGTCCGTGGGGTCAAGCAAGCCGTAGACTCTTTCTGCCCCTTACGCTATCGCAGGCGCAGAATTTTTGCCGCGCGACCACAGCCACCATGGGGGACAGACATGAGCGACGCATCCAAGGGCATCACATACGCAGACGCAGGCGTGGATATCGACGCGGGCAACGCGCTGGTTGAGCGCATCAAACCAGCCGCAAAACGCACCAACCGTCCGGGCGTGATGGCCGGTCTTGGCGGCTTCGGCGCGCTGTTTGATCTGAAGGGCGCGGGGTTCAAGGATCCGGTTCTGGTCTCGGCCACCGATGGCGTGGGCACCAAGCTGCGCATCGCGATTGACACCGGCAATGTGGACACGATCGGCATTGATCTGGTGGCCATGTGCGTGAACGACCTTGTGTGTCAGGGTGCGGAACCTCTGTTCTTCCTCGACTACTTTGCGACGGGCCGTCTTGAGACCGACAAAGCCGCGCGGATCATCGAAGGCATCGCCAAGGGCTGTGAACTGTCGGCCTGCGCGCTGATCGGCGGCGAAACCGCAGAAATGCCGGGCATGTATGAAGATGGTGACTTTGACCTCGCCGGTTTCTCGGTCGGCGCGATGGAGCGTGGGACCGACCTGCCCAAAGGCGTCAAAGAAGGCGATGTGCTGCTGGGTCTGGCCTCGGACGGCGTGCATTCGAACGGCTATTCGCTGGTGCGCAAACTGGTCGAGGTCTCGGGCCTTGGCTGGGACGCAGATTGCCCGTGGGACGCCAACATCACGCTGGGCGAGGCTCTGCTTGCCCCGACACGCTTGTACGTGCGTCAGGCGCTGGAAGCCGTGCGGGCAGGGGGCGTGCATGCGCTGGCCCATATCACCGGCGGCGGCCTGACCGAAAACCTGCCACGCGTTCTGCCAGAAGGGCTGGGTGCCTTGGTCGATCTGGACGAATGGGAGCTGCCGCCCGTCTTCAAATGGCTGGCTGCAACAGGTGGCATGGATCAGGCCGAGATTCTGAAAACCTTCAATGCCGGCCAAGGCATGGTGCTGGTGGTTGACGCGCAGGCCGCACAACCGCTGACCGATCTGCTGACCAACGCGGGCGAGACCGTGACCCAGCTGGGCCGCATTCAGAAGGGCGAAGGCGTCAGCTATCTGGGATCGCTTCTGTGAGCGACACCGCCAAGAAACGGGTCGCCATCCTGATCTCAGGCGGCGGCTCGAACATGGTGACACTGGCTGAGTCGATGACCGGGGATCACCCCGGGCGTCCTTGCCTTGTGCTGTCGAATGTGCCCGACGCCGGGGGGCTGGCCAAGGCAAAGGCGATGGGCATTCCCACCGCTGTCGTCGATCACCGTGACTTCAAAGGCGATCGCGAGGGGTTCGAGGCCGCTTTGAACGCCGTTTTGGAAGACGCTAACCCCGACATCATCTGTCTGGCCGGTTTCATGCGGATCCTGACCGAAGGATTCACCGGCCACTGGGCTGGGCGCTGCCTGAACATCCACCCGTCGCTTCTGCCGAAATACAAGGGTCTTCACACCCATCAGCGTGCGCTGGATGCGGGCGATGCCGAAGCAGGGTGTTCCGTCCACGAGGTTACCGCCGAACTGGATGGTGGCCCGATCCTTGGACAAGCCCGCGTGCCGGTCGCGCCGGGCGACACGGCAGACACGCTGGCCGCGCGGGTTTTGGTGCAGGAACACAAACTGTACCCTGCCGTGCTGCGCCGGTTTGCGGACGGGGACAAAACCCCGATCCTGCTGCCCTAAAGTCGCAGTCGTTCGGCATCATGGCGCAAGGCTTCCCTTTCAAGGCGTTTCCCCTTAAACCCGGGCGAAACCCGTATCTGGTACGGTAAAGAGCAGGTAGAATTATATGATCACGATCACGACCACCGAGGCCCTGGAAGAATTTTGCATCCGCGCGACCTCGCACCCTTATGTGACCGTTGATACCGAGTTCCTGCGCGAACGGACCTACTACTCCAAGCTGTGCCTGATCCAGCTGGCTGTGCCGGGCAATGACGAACAGGACGCCGTTCTGGTCGATCCGCTGGTCGATGGCCTGTCGCTGGAACCGCTCTATGAGCTCTTTCGCGATGAACGCGTCGTCAAAGTGTTCCACGCCGCCCGTCAGGATCTGGAAATCTTCTTTGTCGAGGCTGGCGTCTTCCCACGCCCGCTGTTTGACACACAGGTCGCTGCGATGGTCTGCGGCTTTGGCGATCAGGTCGGCTATGAGACGCTGGTGCGCAAGATCGCACGGGCCCAGCTGGACAAATCCAGCCGCTTCACCGACTGGTCGCGCCGCCCGCTGACCGACGCCCAGAAGAAATACGCGCTGGGGGATGTGACCCACCTGCGTGGTATCTACGAATATCTGTCGGACGAGCTGGACAAATCGGGCCGCGCCCATTGGGTGCAAGAAGAACTGACCAGTTTGACCAGCCCCGAGACCTATATCATTCACCCGGAAGATGCGTGGAAGCGTTTGAAAACACGCACGAATTCAGGTCGTTTCTTGGGCGTCGCGAAAGAGCTTGCACGCTTCCGCGAAGGCTATGCCCAGTCGCGCAACATTCCCCGCAACCGGGTGATGAAGGACGATGCGCTGCTAGAACTCGCCTCGACCAAGCCGCGTTCCCTGCAGGAGCTTGGCCGCTCGCGCCTGCTTCTGCGCGAGGCGCGCAAGGGGGAAGTGGCCGAGGAAATCCTGCGCGCCATCGCAGTAGGGTTGGAGATGCCGCAAGATCAGCTGCCCAAGGCACCCGATCGCTCGAAGGAAAAGCTGCAAGTAAACCCGGCCTTGGCCGACCTGCTGCGCGTGCTGCTGAAAGCGCGCTGCGAGCAAGAGAAAGTCGCACAGAAACTGATCGCCTCAGCCGCGGATCTGGACGCCTTGGCTGCCGGGAAACGCGATGTCGCGGCTTTGACCGGGTGGCGCGCCGAGGTCTTCGGCGACGACGCCCTGCGCCTGTGCGAAGGCAAGCTTGCGCTGGCCGCCAAGGGCCAACGCGTCGAGGTTTTCGAAGTCTAAGTAAGCCTTAGCGGCGCGCCGAACGGCTGCTATTGGCGCCCACGACGCGGATCGTGCGAACGCCCTGAAGCTTGATGTCCGACACGAAGTGCCCGACATAGACCTCGCGCTGTTTCGGTCGACCGGTCTGGGTGCGATAATAGGGCTCGGTGATCCGGAACATATAGGTCAGCACACCGTTTTCAGCCCGCTCGAAGTTCTCGGGCACCAGTTCGGCATCCCAATATCCAAGGCGCGGCGGCAAACCTTTCGCGCGAATGATGGCGCCCCCCTGAGCGCGCAGAATCTCAAGCTCGACAACCTCGGCCACAAGCCCGCGGGTGTCCTGATCATCCAAAAAGCCGCCTTCCGGGATCAGCGCGACTTCCTCGACGCCATCCGAACTAAACCAATTGAACGGATTGAGGTTCACACTTCCACCGCAGGCCGTCAGTGCCAGCAATGATGCGGTCAGCAAGGTAGGGGCAGCAAATCGGCGGAAATTCATGTCGGCTCCTTTATCTATGCCCAAAGGGTTAGCCCATGTCAGCGCCTTTGAAAAGACAGCAATCCGCACCAAGGCTGGACCTTTGGCCGCGCAAGGCTTAGGTGATGGCAAAAGCACGAAAGGATCCCCCATGGCCAGCCCAGCATTTGAAGAGATTGTCGAGGATTTCGCCTTCTTGGATGACTGGGAAGATCGCTATGCGACGGTCATCGATATGGGTAAATCGCTGCCCGATATGGATCCGGCCCTGAAAGTGCCCGCCACCAAGGTCGAAGGCTGCGCCAGCCAAGTCTGGTTGCACCCGGAAATCACCGATGGAAAGTTCAGCTTTTCGGGCGACAGTGATGCGATGATTGTGAAGGGCCTGATCGCTGTCCTGTCCGCGCTCTATACCGATCAGCCCGTGTCCGAGGTCGCCAAGATCGACGCTGCTGCCGAACTCGCGCGCCTTGGCCTGAACGAGGCCCTGTCCTCGCAACGCTCGAACGGGCTGCGCGCCATGGTCGAACGGATTCGCCAATACGCGTCAGAAGCGGCCTGATCCTCTTTTTCTTGCCTCAAGTATCCCGGGGTTCGAAGGCTTCTTGGAAACTGTCCGGGGGACAGTTTCGCCTGAGAACGGGCGGAGCCCAAGCCGTAGGCGCGGGGGCAGAGCCCCCACAGGCTCACGCAGTGAGCCCGCTCAGTGCGGTTGCCAGATCCCCATACCCGGTGAAGCGGCGTTCATACGCCAGCCCAAGACGCTCAGCTGCGGTCTCGGCCATTTTGTCCAGCTCGGGATTGTCGGTCTGGGCCAGATACATCAGTTTGGTGTAATGGCCGAAATACATGTCGCGCAGTTGGGGATGACGGTCCAAACCCAGCGGCTTGATGACGAAGCTTTCGAAGCCGCGCGCTAGGAAATCGGTCAGATAGAACACGTCAATCTCGCCTTCAGCGCGGGCGGAGAACGCGTCGTTGCCCTCGAAAAAGGAATAGCAATGCGGGCCGCGGATCATCTGGATCCCCAGTTCGTCACACAGCGCGTCAAGCTGCCCGCCAGTGCCGCAATCGGCGTAGGCTAGAAATACGTGGTCATAGTCGTCGCGATGCTTGCCCACGGCAGCGCGCACTGCATCAGGGATCTTTTCCGGCGAATTGTGCAGGATCGCGGGCAGGCAGGTCAGGCTCATGTGATCCCAGCTGTTCAAGCGGATCAGAGCCAATATTTCATTGGCGAGCGCGCCACAGGCCAAGATCAGAACCGATCCCGAGCCTTGGGTTACATCAAGCCCGTCATGGGTCAGTGCGTCGTCATTCAGCATCAGTCGTCCCGTCCCGCATTCAAGGCCCGCCATGCGATCGACGCCAGCATCACAAGCGGCAGCAGTGCCATCGCAACTTGACCATTTAACTGCCCAGCAGCCGCTGCCCACCCGGCAACCAGAACCGTCAAGCCGCCAGCGGTGATCACCATCGAGATCAGAAAGATGAAACGCGTTTTGCTCATAGGATCAATCTGGGGGTGGGCGGGGAAAAAGAAAAGGCCCCGCCAGATGGCGAGGCCCAAAATCTCGGACTAAACCCGCATCGGGATCAGTGCGCGGCCAGCTGGTTGTGCTTGCTCGCCATGTATTCCTTGGCGGTTTCAACGGCGACAGCTGCATCACGGCAATAGCTGTCAGCGCCGATGGCCTTGCCGAACTCTTCGTTCAGCGGTGCGCCGCCAACCAGAACAGTGTAATCGTCGCGGATGCCTTTTTCGACCAGCGTGTCGATCACCACTTTCATGTAGGGCATGGTGGTGGTCAGCAGGGCCGACATGCCAAGGATATCGGGCTCTTCTTTTTCCAGAGCTTCCAGATAGGCTTCGACCGCGTTGTTGATGCCGATGTCCACGACCTCGAACCCGGCGCCTTCCATCATCATCGACACAAGGTTCTTGCCGATGTCGTGGATGTCGCCCTTCACGGTGCCGATCACCATCTTGCCCATGCGCGGCGCGCCGGTTTCGGCCAGCAGCGGCTTCAGGATTGCCATGCCGGATTTCATCGCGTTCGCGGCCAGCAGAACTTCGGGAACGAACAGGATGCCGTCACGGAAGTCGATGCCCACGATGGTCATGCCGCCGACCAGCGCATCGGTCAGAACGTTGTACGGCTGCCAGCCACGTTCCAGCAAAATGTTGACGCCTTCTTCGATCTCTTCAGCGAGACCGTCATAGAGGTCGTCATGCATCTGCTGCACCAACTCTTCATCGTTGAGTTCGCTCAGGATGATATCTTCTTCTTGATCAGACATGTGCGTCTTTCCCTGGCTGGAGGTCTATTTCATATCCCCTAATGCGACATCTTGGCGCTTTGGGTCTGGGCAATTTGCGACATGGAGTGCCCTTTCACCGACCTGAAGGCAAATGAATATTCTGCGCCATAATAGTGAATTTCATTTGATTGTTCTGCAAATGTTCCTATTTTGACCCCATGGAAAAGGTGGGTTCCGACAGAATTGATGCAGATTGCCGTCGCGGCAGAGGGGCGGCTACTAATGCCACGGGTCGATTCGAGGAATTTCAGCGCGAACGCGTTGATGATGGCTGGACCGAAGAACCTTTGCCACCGTTCCGCACCGAGGTATCTATCGAGCGTCCGCGCTCTGTCATCACCCGCAACAGCTCGCCCGATCTGGCCTTTGACCGTTCCTTGAATCCCTATCGGGGCTGCGAGCATGGATGTATCTATTGCTATGCGCGGCCGACCCATGCGTGGCTGGGCTATTCCGCTGGATTGGATTTTGAGACCCGCCTGATTGCGCGTCCCGATGCGGCCACGCAGCTGGAAAAAGAATTGCGGCGGAAGAGCTATCAGGTGGCCCCGCTGGCCCTAGGAACGAACACAGATCCGTATCAGCCGATCGAAGGGCAATACCGGATCATGCGGCAGGTGCTCGAGGTGCTCGAGGCATTTCAGCATCCGGTTCTGATCATCACCAAAGGCACGCTGATCGAGCGGGATCTGGACATCCTGTCGCGGATGGCGGCCAAGGGGTTGGCGCAGGTGGGGATCTCGGTCACGTCGCTGCAAGCCGATCTGTCCCGCAAGATGGAGCCCCGCGTGCCAAGCCCGGTGCGGAGGTTGCGGATGATCGAGGCGCTGTCCAAGGCCGGGGTGCCGGTGCGCGTCATGGCCTCGCCCATCGTGCCGGGACTGACGGATCACGAGCTGGAACCGATTCTCGAGGCTGGGCGTGATGCGGGTGCGGTGGCCGCAAGCTATATCTTGCTGCGTTTGCCCGGTGAGGTTGCACCCTTGTTTCAGGATTGGCTGGACGAGCACTATCCAGACCGCGCCGCCCGCGTCATGAACCGCGTCCGCGAGATGCGTGATGGCAAGGACTACACGTCCGAGTTTGGCGCGCGTTTTGTCGGGCGGGGTGTGGTGGCGGACCTTCTGAAGCAGCGATTTCAGAAAGCCTGTCAGCGGCTTGAGCTGGTCAAGGATCTGCCGGATATGCGCTGTGATCTGTTCGAACCGCCCTTGCAGCAAGGGGATCAGCTAAGCCTGTTTTAAAAGGTTTCAACAGACGGTTGAGGCGGGAAGATTAGTCGATATGCGTGTACGCAGCTGACGTTGCGGGCGTTTCGAAATGGACTTGTGCCACAAGTTCATTCCGAAACGCTTTGGGTCCGTAGAAGGACCCGCGCCTGCGGCGGGCAGGGGGCGCGCGCTGCGCGCGCGCCCGGTCTGTTTGGAATTGGTGTCGATCAGCTGCGACGGCGGCGGGTCCGGCGCGCGGGCTGGTTTGAATCGTCACCGGTGCCGTCCGACGCAGACGAGAACCCGCCAATCGCGTCCGAGATCTGGTCCAATGTGGGGCGCGTGCCGCTTGCGGGGCGGGTTTCGAGCGCTTCGCGCATGGCGCGCAGGTGCTCGGGCGTCGTACCACAGCAACCACCGATAATTTTGGCGCCACAGTCGCGGGCCAGAACGGCGTAATCCGCCATCAGCTCGGGCGTGCCATCATAGTGGATATGGCCGTCCACATATTGAGGAATGCCTGCGTTGCCTTTCGCAATAATCGGGCGCTCTGATCCTTGGGCGGCGAAGCCCAGCACCGTGCGCAGAAGGTCAGCCGCGCCCACGCCACAGTTGGCGCCGAAGGCGATCGGCGGGTTCGGCAGGGTTTCCACCATCTTCGCCAGATCGGCCGAGGTCACGCCCATCATGGTGCGTCCGGCAGTGTCAAAGCTCATCGTACCACACCACGGCATGCCGGCCAGTTCGGCAGCACGCGCAGCGGCTTTGTATTCTTCAGGCGCCGAGATGGTTTCGACCCAGAGCACATCTGCACCGCCTTCTTTCAGGCCTTCGGCTTGCTCGTGGAACATCTCTACCGCGCCGTCGAAGGTCAGCGAGCCCATCGGCTCCATGATTTCGCCGGTTGGACCGACCGAGCCTGCCACGATGACGGTCCGGCCCGAGGCATCAGCCACTTCGCGGCCAAGCTCAGCGCCTACGCGGTTCAGCTCGCGCACGCGGTCCTGTGCGTCGTGCAGTTTCAGACGCGAGGCATTGCCGCCGAAGGTGTTGGTCAGGAAGATATCCGACCCGGCCTCGACCGGGCCACGATAGAGCGCGCGGATGTTGTCCGGCTTGTCGACGTTCCACAGTTCCGGCGCATCGCCCGAGGTCAGGCCCATATTGAACAGGGTCGTCCCGGTGGCGCCATCCGCCATCAGCCAATCGCGTTCGTTCATCAGTTTCGTCAGGGCATCTGTCATGGGTGTCTCCGTTCACCGCTGGTCTTGGCGCTACCTGCCACGTAACGCCGCCCGGCGCAAATGCAATACGCTCATGTTGCATTTGAATGGCGTTCACATGCGCATCATGTTGCGTGGGTGCAGGTTCGGGCTGCCGACCATAGGCGTAAGTTGGACTATGGCCGTCGCTTGAGGCGTCCGATCTCAAACTTTCGGCAGATTTCGCGTGAGACATCAAGGGCGCCGAAGGCCAGCGCCAGACGTGACGGCGCTGCCGCATAAAGTGTTTCCCAACTGGGCGCGAATGACGTCTTGAACTGGCGCAGACCTGCAGCACCGCTGATCTTGTCCAGTTTTAGTCGGGCATGGTGAAACGCCCAGGGTTCGCCTGATTGTTCCTCCAACGGAACGGCGGCCAAAGACAGCCGTGTGCAGCCTTCGGATGCCGCCTGTGCGATGGCGTAATTCAAGAGCGCGTGCATCGTGCCGTCAGGGGCATTGGGGCGCATGCGCATCAAGTCCAGTACCTGTTCGGCAGCGTTCTCGTGAAGGGTCAGGAAGCCAACAAGGGCATTGTTCTGCCACGCGAGATAGACACGCGCGTGGGGCAGGTGGTCGGGATGCCATTTGCCCATCGAGAAGCCACGCTCGCCGCCGCGCGCCTTGCGCCAATCGTCAGCGATCTGCTGCATCTCGCCAAGCGGGAGGTCCGCGCCGGCTTCGTTTAACGAGAGCCCTGCAGCCTCGGCTTGTCGGAGTTTTCGGCGCAATTGGCGTTTGGTCGATCCGTTCAGCGAAAACGTCGTCGGGTTGATCCAGCCTTCGCGGGCGATCGGCAAGACCTGCCATCCGGCTTGGCGCGCAGCGGCAGCCCAGCGGCCCCCGGCTTTGTAGAGAAACGGTGTCAGGAAGCTGTTTTTTGCCAAACTGCTGATATCGGCGAGCAGGGCTTGTCGTTCGGTCGCCGTTGACAGGGGATCGGACAACACAAGCAGGCTTTGTCCCGAGGCTGCCGCCATCGCGGCAGGTGCCCCGTGCGCCGATGTCAGCAAGGACAGCCGGCCTTGGCGCAGC
Source organism: Aliiroseovarius marinus (assembly GCF_004360145.1). Classification (GTDB taxonomy): domain Bacteria; phylum Pseudomonadota; class Alphaproteobacteria; order Rhodobacterales; family Rhodobacteraceae; genus Aliiroseovarius; species Aliiroseovarius marinus. Next base: position 109,464 of record NZ_SAIT01000003.1, read on the forward strand.
AGCCCGGCCTCAGCGCGTGGGGCTTCGGCGATAACCTGTTCCACATGCGCGGGCAGGTTGGGAGCCGATTTCAGGGAAACGAGGGCGGGGCCAGCGGTGTCTGCCTCGGCCTGCGATTTGGTCAAGGGACCCCGGATCGTCACGACCGCGGCGATCAGCGCGGGCAGGGCATAATATACGGCACGGAAGGCCAGAATGGCGGCCAGAAGGGGTTCGGCATCAAGCGCGGGCAGAAGGGCCAGCAAAGTCACTTCGAACGCGCCCATGCCGCCGGGGGCGCTGCTGATCAGGCCTGCGCCCAAAGCCAGAAGATAGGCCGCGATCAAGGGCAGAAGGGCGACCTCGCACCCCTCGGGCAAGACCATCCAGAGGGCGGCGCCTGCGGCCGCGGTGTCAATCAGAGCCAGTGCCAGAAAGGCTCCCATAGCGCGTAAGGGCGGGATGTGCAGCGCTGCCATGATCGAAGGGCGCAGTACGGACAAAGCTGCGAATACCGCTGCGCCCGCCAGAACAACCCAGGCGATCCAGCCCGCCCAGGGCAAAGTCATCGGGACTGTCAGGGCAATGAGAGACGCAACAACGGCCCAAGCGGACAGGAACGACGCGGCCACGATGGCCGATATCCGCATTGATTGCATCAAGGACAGGTCCGGCAGCATGCGCCAGCGCACGAAAGCCGACGAGATCACGCCCAGCCCGACGGTTTGCGACAGGGCGATTGCGGTGATCCCCGCCCGTTCGGCCGCTTTGGATGAAACATCAGTGCCGATCAGACGATGGACGACGCCATCATATTTGCCCAAAGCCCAGAACGAGATCACGGAAAATAGTGCAGCACCCAGCCATTGCAGGGGAGATACCGTTTTCAGCGAGGCATAAATATAGGGCAGATCCAATCCGCCCGCCCGCTGCCACAACAGAACGACAAGGCCGATGGTCAGGCCAACAGGCAACAGCTGGCGCAGCACGGCTCGGCGCAGGTCCAGACCGTTCTCTGCGCTGCGGGATAGAGCAGTTGACAGCCCACGATTGGCCGTTCTACCTGATGTGTCCTTGGCGTGTTTCATAAATCAAGGCCCCCATCTGATCCCACATGCCTTGATGCAGCATGGAGATTTGCGACGAAGGAAGTCTTAATGTCTCCAGTTTTAAGCACTTTTGCGATCCGTCCACTCTGGGTAGCGGAGCAAGAGCCTCTTGAGAAAAAGGCGCGTCTTGCGGACGCGCCTTTCAAAATTTCGACATGAAGTAGAGGTTTAGACCTCGTTCATGATCTCTTCTTTGGCTTCGATCAGCAGTTCGGCGCGTTTGGCGCGAACCTCGTCAGCGGTGACGCTGCTCAGGTCGCCGGTCACTTTGCGCACCACGTCTTCGTGGCCAGCTTCTTCAAAGTCCGACACGATCACTTCGCGAGCATAGGCTTCGGCGTCGTCACCGGTCTTGCCCAGCTTTTCCGCTGCCCACAGGCCAAGTTTCTTATTCGCGCGGGCTTCAGCCTTGAACTTCATTTCTTCGTCATGCGCAAACTTGTTTTCAAACGCGTTTTCGCGATCGTCAAATGTGGTCATTGTGTTCCCTTATCACCTGGAGGGGTCTTGGTCTTACCGTGCGCAAGCGTCAGGCGCCTGCGTCCGCATTCCTGTCTGATATGCCAATCACGGGCGCGCATCGCAACCCCGCTAGCGCTCTCACAGGGGTGATTTCCTGTATTTATGGTTTCCATGGTGTTTCTTGGGGGTGATATTCTTGCCCCACATGGGCCTTTACCGTATAGGGCGGGCAACGACGGAGTCGCGACCGGGCAGGGGGCCCGGGACGCGCAGACCCGTCTCACCTGATGCGAGGGACCCATGGCACGGCGCAAGAAGCTTTATGAAGGCAAGGCAAAGGTTCTGTATGAAGGCCCCGAGCCCGGAACCATCGTTCAGTATTTCAAGGATGACGCAACCGCGTTCAACGCGGAAAAGAAGGACGTGATCGACGGCAAAGGCGTGCTGAACAACCGCCTGTCCGAGTTCTTTATGACCGGCCTGACGCAGATCGGCGTTCCGAACCACTTCATCAAGCGCCTGAACATGCGCGAGCAACTGGTCCGCGCGGCCGAGATCGTGCCGCTGGAAGTAATCGTGCGCAACTACGCTGCCGGATCGATGGCGAAACGTCTGGGTCTTGAGGAAGGCACCCGCCTGCCGCGCCCGATTGTCGAGTTCTCGTACAAAGACGACGCACTTGGCGATCCGCTGGTGCCGGAAGAATACATCATCGCTTTCGGTTGGGCCTCGCAGCAGGATATGGATGATATCGTTGCCATGGCCTTGCGTGTGAACGACTTCATGTCCGGCACCATGTTCGGCGTCGGCATCAAGCTGATCGATTTCAAGATCGAGTTCGGCCGCGTCTACGAAGGCGATTTCCCGCGTCTGATCGTGGCCGACGAAATCAGCCCCGACAGCTGCCGCCTGTGGGACATCGAATCCGGCCAAAAGCTGGACAAAGACGTGTTCCGTCACGACCTTGGCAACCTGAACGATGCTTATACCGAGGTCGCGCGTCGTCTGGGGGTTCTGCCCTCGAACGTGACCCACGCCCCTACCAAACCGACCCTGATCAACTAAGGAAGTGTACCGATGAAAGTACGTGTTGATGTGATGCTGAAAACCGGCGTTCTGGACCCTCAGGGCGAGGCCGTGCGCCACGCGCTTGGCAACCTGGGTTTCGAAGGCGTCGAAAAAGTCCGTCAGGGCAAAGTGATCGAGCTGGACGTGGCTGAAGGCACGTCGGAAGAGCAGATCAAGGATATGTGCGAGAAGCTTCTGGCCAACACCGTGATCGAAAACTACGCCATTCAGGTGCTGTGATGAAGGCCGGTGTCATTGTCTTTCCGGGTTCGAACTGTGACCGCGATCTGGCGGTCGCGTTCGAGCGCGCGGGTGCACAGGTCCAAATGATCTGGCACAAGGAAACCGAGCTGCCCACCGATCTGGACATCGTCGGCGTTCCCGGCGGGTTCTCGTTCGGGGATTACCTGCGCTGCGGGGCGATCGCGGCCCAGTCGCCGATCACCCGTTCGCTGATCAAGCACACGGAACGTGGCGGCTATGCCATCGGCATCTGCAACGGCTTTCAAGTGCTGACCGAAACCGGCATCCTGCCCGGTGCCCTGATGCGCAACGCGAACCTCAAGTTCATCTGCAAACCCGTTGGTTTGAAAGTGGAAACCACCGAATGTGACTTCCTATCGGGCTACGCGCAAGGTCAGGAAATCACCGTTCCGGTGGCGCACCACGACGGCAACTACAACGTCACGGATGAAAAGCTGGCGCAACTGCGCGACGAGGGCCGGATTGCCTTTACCTATACCGACAATCCCAACGGCTCGACCGGTGACATCGCAGGCGTGATTTCCAAGAACCGTCGCGTTCTTGGCATGATGCCGCACCCGGAACGCTGCGTGGACGCGCTGCATGGCGGCACGGATGGAGTGGCAATGTTCCGCTCGCTCGTAGACACCGTGGTGGCTGCCTGATTGTGATGGGGCGTGATGCGCCCTATCTTTCCCCTATGGGGGATGAGACCACACACACCTTGCCTGACCCGCGGCCACCGCGCCCTGGGGTCAGCATTCGCGCACGGCTGGTGCTGATCGCCCTGATCTCGTTGGCCGTGGCGGTGGTCTATATCTCGAACCAACTGCTGACCGAACGCTATACGGAAACGACTCGCAACCGGGCCGAACTGCGGGTCGCGCTGTATTCTGGTAACCTGATCAGCGAGTTACAGCGAAATTCCGTCGTTCCGCTGCTGCTGTCGCGCGATCCCGCGCTGATCTCTGCACTGAACACGTCGGACTATTCGCAAAGTACTGCTCGCCTGATCTCGTATCTGGACGAGATCGAGGCCGCGTCGCTTCTGCTGCTGGACCGGGACGGGCGCGCCGTGGCGGCGAGCAACCGCGAAACGCTGGGGTCCCAGCATCGCACCGATCCCTATTTCGTCAGCGCCCTGCGCAGCAATGACACCGTATTTACGACGGTCCAGACCGAAGCGGGGCAATACGCCTTCACCTATTCGCGCAAGATCGAACAGGCAGGCAATTTGCTGGGCGTAATTGTCGTTGGCGTCGACCTACGCAAGTTTGAAGACAGCTGGGCGGGGATCTCGGACGCGGTTTTGGTGACCGACAGCGAAGGCAACGTGATTTTGGCAACGGAATCGCGCTGGCGCGGCAAGCCTGAAGGCGAGGCGCTGGCAACCTTGTCCGCGCCCGAAGCGATCCGCCGCTCGGCCCGTCAGGCGATTGACTGGTCCGGCCTGCCTGCCGAAGTGCTCTATCTGGGCGAGGCGGTGATGCGCCATGAAACGCGCGTACCGTTTCAAGGCTGGCGGATGACCTCGTTCACCTCATACGCGTCTGTGCGCGAGAAGGTGAATACGGTTTTGTCTTTGGAAATCATGACCTTCGCCATGCTTCTGTCGCTGCTTTTCTACGTGATCAGTCGCCGCGCCCAATGGCGCAGCGCCGAATTCGCACAAGAATCGGCCGAGCTGCGCCAGCTGAACCTTGCCCTTCAGCGCGAGATTGCGGAACGCAAACGGGCCGAGGAAAACCTGCAAGTGGCCGAGCAAACTCTGGCGCAAAGCTCGAAACTGGCGGCGTTGGGCGAGATGTCGGCGGCGGTGAGTCACGAGCTGAACCAGCCGCTCGCCGCGATGAAGACCTATCTGGCCGGGGCGCGTCTGCTGTTGCAGCGCAAACGACCTGACGAGGCGCTGTCGAGCTTCCAGCGGATCGACGATCTGATCGGTCGCATGGGCGCCATCACCCGCCAGCTGAAATCCTATGCCCGCAAAGGCGGCGATTCCTTTGAACCGATGGACGTGCGCGACTGCGTGTCGTCGGCCCTGTCGATGATGGAACCGCAGCTGAAACGCCGCGAAGTTCGCATCACGCGCAATATTCCGCGCGATCCGGTGATGGTCATGGGCGATCGCTTGCGCTTGGAACAAGTCCTGATCAATTTGCTGCGCAACGCACTGGACGCGACCAAGTCGGTCGAGCTGCCGCAGGTGGACATCATTGTCAGCCTTGGCGACTACGCCTTGATCACGGTGCGGGACAACGGAAACGGCGTGGACGATTTGGACAGTCTTTTTGAACCCTTCTACACCACGAAGGCCCCGGGCGACGGGGTTGGGCTGGGTCTGGCGATCTCGTCAGGCATCGTATCTGACCTCGGCGGGCGGTTGATTGCGCGCAATGGTCAGGACGGAGGGGCTGTATTTGAGGTCGAACTTCCTATCTTGAAAGAGGAAGACGCCGATATTGAAGCTGCGGAATAGCAGATAAGAAGCGCACGCAGGAGGGCGCCATGGCACAGGCAATTAAAGTCGCAATCGTCGATGACGAACAGGATATGCGACAGTCCATTTCTCAGTGGCTGTCCCTGTCAGGGTTTGAAACCGACACCTTCCCCTCGGCCGAAGAGGCCTTGAAAAGCATCGGGCAGGACTATCCGGGCATTGTGGTGTCCGATATCCGTATGCCGGGTCTGGATGGGATGGGCTTTCTGAAGAAGCTGATGAGCCAGGACAGCAGCCTTCCCGTTATCATGATCACCGGCCACGGCGACGTGCCCATGGCGGTCGAGGCGATGCGCGTCGGTGCCTATGATTTCCTTGAAAAACCCTTCAACCCGGATCAACTGACCAAGCTGGTGAAAAGCGCGACGCACAAACGGCGTATGGCGATGGACGCCCGCGCGCTGCGGCGCGAATTGGGGGATGGTTCGACCATCATGAAAAAGCTGATCGGTGCCTCGCCGGTCATGTCGCGCTTGCGCGAAGATATTCTGGATATCGGTCAGTCCGACGGTCACGTGCTGATCGAAGGTGAGACCGGCACCGGTAAAACCCTTGTGGCCCATGCGCTGCACGCTGTGGGGGCGAAGGCAGGGAAGCGCTTCGTTGTCACCTCCTGCGCCGGTGTGGACGAGGATGAACTGACCCGTCGATTCTTCGGCCCGATTGACGAGGGCGGGGTGCTGCCTTTGGTCGAAGAGGCGCGTGGCGGGACGCTGGTGCTGGAAGACATTGAAGGCATGCCGATGGGTCTTCAGGCACGGCTTCTGGCGTGGATGAACGATCAAGGCAGCCCTGCAGAGACGCGCGTGGTGGCGATCTGCAATCTGCAAGAACAGGGCAAAACCTGCGAGGATTGCCTGCGTCCCGACCTGTTTTATCGCCTTGCGGCCATGAAGATCACCCTTCCGCCGCTGCGTCAGCGGGGCGAAGACATTTTGATGTTGTTCACGGTCTTCGCGGACCAGTTCGCCGATGAATATGGCTGCGCCGCCCCCGGCGTCAGCGCGCAAGAGGCTGCCCAGCTTCTACAAGCGCCGTGGCCGGGGAACATTCGCCAGCTGGAAAACATCGCCGAGCGCGCTGTGCTTCAGTCACGTCGCGGCTCGGGCACGATTTCGTCGCTTCTGATGTCGGACCATGAAGAGGTTCAGCCCGTCATGACGACCGAGGGTAAGCCCTTGAAAGAATACGTAGAAGCGTTTGAGCGGATGCTGATCGACAACACGATGCGCCGCCACAAGGGGTCTATCGTGGGGGTGATGGAAGAGCTGTGCCTGCCGCGCCGAACCTTGAACGAAAAGATGGCGAAATACGGGTTGCAGCGGTCGGATTACCTGAACTGATCGCCTGAAAGGGTTGATGCGCGGGCAGGGATGCTCTAGCCTTATTGTTGCGATGTTAAGCAATGGAGGGCGCAATGCCGGCATCACCCAATACGCTAAGGAAAAATTTGGCCGCAGGCGACATGCAGGTCGGCCTGTGGTTGAACCTTGGCGATGTCTCGGCGACCGAGATCGCGGCGGCAGCGGGTTTTGACTGGTGCCTGATCGACGGCGAACACGCGCCTTATGACCCGGTGACAATCCAGAATCAGCTGCGCGCCATGACGGGCTATGACAGCCACCCCATCGTGCGTGTGCCGATTGGCGAGGACTGGGTGATCAAGCAAGTCCTTGATCTTGGGGCGCAAAGCGTTCTGGTGCCGATGGTCGACACGGCCGATCACGCCCGCCAGATGGTGGCAGCGACCCGCTATGCCCCCGAAGGGCGGCGCGGGATGGGCGCGATGGTGGCACGTGCCTCGGGCTGGGGGCGCGTTGCGGATTATGGCAGCAATATCAATGACGAGATCTGCCTGATCGTGCAGGCTGAAACCCGCGTGGCGATGGAGAACCTTGACGAGATCGCCGCCGTCGAGGGCGTTGATTGCGTGTTCATCGGCCCAGCGGATCTGTCCGCCGATATGGGGCATCGTGGCAACCCGGGCCACCCGGATGTGAAAGCCGCCATTGCCGAGGGCGTTGCCAAGATCCGCGCCGCCGGAAAGGCGGCGGGCATTCTGCATTACGACAGCACCAACTTCGCCTATTACCGCGATCTTGGCGTGACCTTCCTTGGCGTCGGGTCCGAGGCCTCGCTTTTGCGGGCAGCGGTGCATCAGACGCTCTCGGACGCGCGAAAGGCCGTTACGGGCTGATATAGGCGTGAACGGATGCGACAATAGCGCGCCTCGGCTGGGCTTTCGCAATGGCCAAGCGCGCGTTACATCAGGGCAAGCCGAAAGGATCCCGCATGAGCAAAAAGCCCTATTTCCCGCCTCCGCCCCCCATTCCTGAAAAGACGCGCCTGTTCCAGCGCACGCCGCCCGCGATCTTTCCGCCGATCATGGGCCTGTTCGGGCTGGGTCTGGCGTGGCGCCGTGCGGTGGATGGGTTTGGTGTGCCGAGCGCATTCGGAGACATGATCCTTGGGGCCGTGACGCTGCTTTATCTCTTCTGTCTGGTGGCTTACGTCGGGAAGTTGATGCAAAGGTCCGCCACGTTCAAAGAGGATTTGAAGATCCTTCCGGGCCGCGCGGGCATCATTGCGATGGCGCTGTCAGGCTATCTGATGGCGGCGACCGTCGTGCCGTTCTCGACCACATTGGCGACTGTCATCTTTGGCCTCGCGTTGGCGGCCCATGTCATCGTGGTGCTGCGCGTGGCGCACAGCCTGATCACCGGCCCGGTCGAGGCGCGCTCGGTCACGCCGGTCTGGCACCTGATCTTCGTTGGCTTCATCCTAAGCCCGCTGGCGGCGTTGCCCCTTGGTTTCCACACCTATTCCACGGCGGTTTTCTGGGTCAGCCTCGCCATCGCGCTGGCCATCTGGGGCGCGAGCCTTGCGCAGTTCATCCGGGCTGATGTCCCGCCGCCCTTGCGCCCGCTTCTGGCCATCCATCTGGCCCCGGCAAGCGTGTTGGGAACCATCGCCTTCCTGATCGGCGAGGTCCAAGTCGCCTATGGTCTAAGCGTTCTGGCCGTGGCGCTGCTAAGCCTTCTGGTCCTGCGCGCGCGCTGGCTAACCGTATCCGGGTTCAGCCCGCTTTGGGGCGCGTTCACCTTCCCGCTGGCCGCGTTCTCGACCGTGATGCAAATCGCCGCTGTGCACACGGGATCGGACGTTTTGCGGATCATCGCGGGCCTCAGCCTTGTGGCGGCCAGCCTGATCATCCCGCCCATTGCCTATAAGGTCCTGATGATGTGGTCCAAAGGGGTGCTGGCGGTGAAAACCAACGCCGCTCAGGCCTGATCGTCGAATGCAGGTAGGGCGGCTTGAGCCTTCTTGCTCAGGCTGCCCCGCACCAGCGCGTAAGATCGGCGGATCCGGTGGGTCAATTCCTCTGGGTCCGTGACGAAGGGCAGGTTCACCCATGAGCGGTGAAAGTAAGGCGCTTTGACGCCGATGCCCGCCTCGATCAGCATGGATGCGGTCTCGATATCCGGTGTTTTCACAGACACACCTGGCGTCTTCGCCCCCATGGCCGCGAAGATTTTGTGGCCCACTTTCCACACATCATGCCCCGGCCCAAACGGCTCGGACCAGACCGCGCCGGGCAGCGCGCCGCAGATCTTATTTACATTCTCACGTGTCATGGGGGCACGATAACCTGCTTGGCAGGCCCGGGGAAGAGTGCTAGCGTCGCGCCCATGAAACGGAAAAGCATCATCATTATCTGCTGCATTACCCACTGAGATACTCAGGCGGGCCGTTCTTCTATTCCATACATGTCAAGAAGTTGCTAAGTCCGCCGCGAGGACACGTGTGCGCAGACTTGCGAGGACAACATGACGGATATCAAGCTTTACAACACGATGGCGCGGGCGAAGCAGGACTTCACCCCGATCGACCCTGAAAATGTTCGCATGTATGTCTGTGGGCCGACGGTCTATGACCGCGCCCATCTGGGCAATGCGCGCCCCGTGGTGGTATTTGACGTGCTCTATCGCCTGCTGCGCCATGTCTATGGGCCGGACCACGTGACTTATGTGCGCAACTTCACCGACGTGGACGACAAGATCAACGCGACCGCACTGGCGCGTAAGGAAGCGGGCGCCGAAGGTACGTTGGAGGAACTTGTCCACGAACGCTCGAACGAGACGATCGACTGGTATCTGAACGACATGCGCGCGCTGGGGGCGATGGACCCCAATGAAATGCCCCGCGCGACCGAGTTCATTCAGCCGATGATCGACATGATCGAGGATCTGATTGCCAAGGGGCATGCCTATCCTGACGGAGCGGGGCATGTGCTATTCTCGGTCAAAAGCTACGACGATTACGGCCAACTGTCGGGCCGCTCGGTCGATGACATGATTGCTGGTGCGCGCGTTGAAGTGGCGGATAACAAGCGCGACCCGATGGATTTTGTGCTGTGGAAGCCCTCGACGGATGATCTGCCTGGTTGGGATAGCCCATGGGGCCGAGGCCGCCCCGGTTGGCATATCGAGTGTTCAGCCATGAGCCACGACCTGCTGGGCGCGTCCTTCGACATCCACGGTGGCGGCAACGACCTGCAATTCCCGCACCATGAAAACGAGATCGCTCAAAGCTGCTGCGCCCACCCGGAAGGGCAGTTCGCGCGCTATTGGCTGCATAACGAGATGCTGCAGGTCGAGGGCAAGAAGATGTCCAAGTCGCTGGGGAACTTCTTCACCGTGCATGACCTGCTGGAACAAGGCGTACCTGGCGAGGTGATCCGGTTTGTGTTCTTGGGAACGCATTATCGTAAGCCGATGGACTGGACGGAAGAAAAGTCTCGCCAAGCTATGAGGCAGCTTGAGGTTTGGTCTCTTGAGATAGCGCCAAGCCATTGGGTGATTGAAGAGTTTGAGAATGATCCGGTTGGATTTGCCCGAGCTTATGCCGAGCAAGAGCTTGTGGATGCATTAGCGGATGACCTGAACACGCACGCTGCACGAGATACTCTAGCGCGGGTAGCGAAGCGACTTAGCGGACTTGCGCGTGCTCAGCTTAGCAGTGATGAAGTCGAAACTGAAATCCGCCGGTTGCTGGCAGGTAGCTACCTTTTGGGAATTGACTTGGTGGCATATGGAAAGCGCCTGCTTGAAAACAAAGTTGATCTCTCGGAGCTTGCCAACAAACTCCACGACACCCGCGTGGCCGCGATGCAAACCAAAGACTTCTCGGCCGTTGACGCGCTGAAAGCTTCACTGACCGAAGCAGGTGTTCAAATCCGCATGTCCAAAGAAGGGGTCGAACTTGAGCCCGGTCCGGGGTTTGATGCCACGAAGTTGGAGGGCCTGTGATGACCGATCGCCTTTACATCTACGACACCACCCTGCGCGATGGGCAGCAGACCCAAGGCGTGCAGTTCTCTCTGGCTGAAAAGCAGCAAATCGCGACCGCTCTGGACAAGCTCGGCGTGGACTATATCGAAGGCGGTTGGCCCGGGGCGAACCCCACCGACAGCGACTTTTTCGATGCGGCCCCCAAGACCCGCGCGACCTTCACCGCCTTTGGGATGACCAAGCGGGCAGGGTACTCGGCAGAAAACGATGACGTGCTGTCGGGCGTGATGAACGCCGGCACGTCTGCCGTTTGTCTTGTGGGCAAAAGCCATGATTTCCACGTCACCACCGCGCTTGGTATCACGCTGGACGAGAACGTGGAAAACATCCGCGCGACAATGACTTACATGGTCAAGGAAGGGCGCGAGGCGCTCTATGATGCCGAGCATTTCTTTGACGGCTACAAGGCCAATCCCGACTATGCGCTGACCTGCGTGAAGGCCGCCTATGACGCGGGTGCGCGCTGGGTGGTGCTGTGTGACACCAATGGCGGCACGCTGCCGCACGAGGTCTATGAGATCACCAAAGCCGTCATTGCCGCGGGCATCCCAGGCGATCATTTGGGGATCCACACCCATGACGATACGGGCAACGCGGCGGCCTGTTCTCTGGCCGCCATCGACGCGGGCGTGCGGCAGGTGCAAGGCACGCTGAACGGGCTGGGTGAACGCTGTGGCAACGCGAACCTGACCACGCTAATCCCGACGCTCTTGACCAAGGAACCTTATGCCAGCCAGTTCGACACGGGCGTCAGCCAAGAGGCGCTGGCCGGCCTGACCCGCCTGTCGCGGCAGCTCGATGACATCCTGAACCGCGTGCCAAACAAATCCGCGCCCTTCGTTGGGGCCTCGGCCTTTGCGCATAAGGCGGGGCTGCATGCCAGTGCCATTCTGAAAGACCCGACGACCTATGAACATATCCCGCCCGAGACCGTGGGCAACACCCGCATCGTGCCGATGTCCAATCAGGCCGGGCAATCAAATCTGCGCGCCCGTCTGGGCGATGCCGGGATTGCGGTCGACAAGGGCGACCCGCGCCTGAGCGAGATCCTGAACCGCGTGAAAGAACGCGAGGATCAGGGGTACGCCTATGATGGCGCCCAGGCCAGTTTTGAGCTGGTCGCGCGGGACGTGTTGGGCCAACTGCCGCAGTTCTTTGAGGTGAAGCGCTATAAGGTCACGGTCGAGCGGCGCAAAAACAAGCGGAACCAGATGATCAGCCTGTCCGAGGCGATCGTGGTGGTGAAAATCGGCGAGGAAAAGAAGCTGTCTGTGTCTGAAAGTATGGATGCCTCGGGCACCGATCGTGGCCCGGTGAATGCGCTGGCCAAGGCGCTGGCCAAAGATCTGGGGCCGTATCAGGACATCATCGAAGACATGCAACTGGTCGACTTCAAGGTGCGTATCACCCAAGGCGGGACCGAGGCACAGACCCGCGTCATCATCGACAGTGAAGACGCGTCCGGGCATCGCTGGTCGACCGTGGGTGTCAGCCCGAACATCGTCGACGCCTCGTTCGAGGCGCTGCTGGACGCGATCATTTGGAAGCTTCTGCGAGACGGGGCGACTGCCGCATGACGGACGCACCTGAAGATTATGATCCGATTGCCGCCTGCGCCGAGCAGGTGTTGAAAGGCGATCCGGATCGTTTTCTGGCCGCAATGAGCGGCACGGTGGAAGAGCGGAAACGTCTGTTCCCGCTTTACGCGTTCAATTTGGAAGTCGCCCGTGCGCCCTATATGTCGCAAGAACCGATGGTCGCCCTGATCCGGCTCCAGTTTTGGCGCGACGTGATCACGGGCGCCGTCGACGGGGTTGAGGCGCCGCGCCATGATGTGGCCACGCCGCTGTCTCAGCTGGTGATTTGGGGTGATATGCGGGCTGAGCCGCTCTTGCGGATCATCGAAGCACGCGAGGGGGACGTTCAGGGAAGCCAACCCCAAGGCGTTGACCAAATCCGCGCCTATCTGCGGGCGACCTCTGGCGCGTTGATGTTGGCCGGGGGGCAGCTCTGCGGCATGACGGAATATGCAGGCGATTACGAGATCGACACGGCGCTGGAGGATCTGGGCGAAGCCACGGGTCTGGCCAATTGGTTGCTAGCACAACCCGCGCTGGCCAAGGCTGGGCGCGGGCATGTGGTGCCGGATGCGGATACCATCCAGTCGCTCTGTGCGAGTGGTCTTGAGCAGCTAAGCAACGCCCGTGCGGCGTTGGGGCGCCACGGCAACCCCGCCTTGCGCAGCGCGTGGCGGGTGCGCGGTATCCTGAAACAGGCGGCCAAACAGCCTGCGCTGGTGGCAGAAGGGGCGCTTGGCAGCGCCGAGGTGACCCGGCGCGGCCGTATGTTGTGGTTGGGGCTGACAGGCGGCTGGTAGGCCGCGCGATTACCCAGCGAACCATCTCCGCTGCCAATGGCGCAACTCCTCCTTTGCACGGGTCTTGTCGTCGTTCTGGATTTTCCGTTCATCCCGAAAGACAGGTTTCTGACCGTCGGTTCGGTGATCCATCCGTGTGGCGGTGCGAAACGAATTTGATAGTATCGAGATCATGTTTTTTCTCCTCTTGTCTTATGTCTCGCTAAGAAAATAAGGTTGATTAGTCGATTCAGGCAAAGCAGTATGATTTTCATAATGTAAGTAGAGGTAACAATATGGATTGGAGGTCTCTGCCATCCCTCGCCACCTTGCGCGCCTTCGAGGCCGCCGCGCGACATCAGAAACTATCCCAAGCCGCACGCGAACTGAACGTGACCCATGCGGCGATCAGCCAGCATGTGCGCAAGCTGGAAGAGGAGCTGGGCGAGCCTTTGCTGCTGCGGCAGGGGCGTGGCATGGCGGTGACCGATGCGGGACGTCTGCTCGCGGACGCACTTGGGTCCGGATTTGCAACCATTGCTGACGGCGTCGCGCAGATCCGACAGCGGGGGCAGGAGCGCGCGGTCCAGATCTCGGTCACGCCCGCCTTTGCGTCCCATTGGTTGATGCCGCGGATCGGATCGTACTGGGCCGAGCATCCTGAGATCAAGATCAACATCAATCCCAGCGCGGATCTGGTGGATCTACGTCGCGACGGGGTGGATCTGGCGGTACGCTATGGCGACGGCAACTGGCCTAATGTCGACACCGAGCTTTTGACCGATGGCGAGTTCGTTGTGGTCGCCCATCCAGATCTGGTGCAAGGGCGGCAGGTGACGTGCTTGTCAGATCTCGTGGATCTGCCCTGGGTGATGGAAGATCACATGATGGAGCGTCGCCGGATCGTCGAAGAGGAAGGCATCGACCTGAACGATGTGAAGCTGACCACCATGCAGACCAGTGATCTGGTGTCGTCCGCTGTTGCCGCTGGGCTGGGCGTGTCAGTGCAGCCTAGATCGTTGGTCGACGCTCAGATCGACGCCGGGGCAGTGGTCTCGCTCTATCGCATTTCCCAGTCCGAGCTTGGTTACTACATCCTAACCCGCCCGGGCGCGGTGACCCAGAACACCGCGACGTTCCGCGATTGGTTGCGGCGTAAAGGGGCGGAGGGGGCAACGCACTAGCGCGCCGTTCCGGCAAGGTCTGGGTTTGTTAAATTGGTGGTATGTTTGTGGGTTGGATCAACACTCGAGGTCAAACACGATAATGCCATCGGCGCCTCCGACGCACAGCTGACACAGGCGCTGACCCAATGCCTGATGTTTCGGATGATCCGCATAGTGTTGAAGCGCAGACTGATCGGCAAAGCGAATGACGAAGCCCGCGTTGAAGGCTTGAGATTTCTGTTCGAAATCGCGGTTGGGCCCGTGCTCAAAGCTCAGAACACCCGGGAGATCTGTACATAATTCAGCGAGGTCCCGCAGGACCTCTGCTGTTTCGGCTGGATCGGCATCCGAGCGAAATTGGCAAAAAACGCAGTGTATGATCATATGTTCTTGCCTTGAGGTAATCCGTCACGAGGTCAGTGCTGCAGCCTCCGCCGCGAGTTTACTGATTTCGCCCCAGTTTCCTGCTTCTACCAAATCACCCGGTGCGACCCACGATCCGCCCACGCAGAGCGTATTGGGCAGGGACAGGTAGTCCATGGCGTTCTGCAAGCTCACACCACCGGTCGGGCAGAAGCGGATCTGCGGGAGGGGCGAGGCCAGAGATTTCAGGAAGGGCGTGCCGCCTGCAGCTTCGGCCGGGAAGAACTTCTGCACGGAATAGCCGCGTTCCAGCAGCCGCATGCTTTCTGTGGCTGAAGTCGCGCCGGGCAAAAGCGGTAGGTCGTTGGCTTCGCAGGCGTCGAGCAGCCGATCCGTTGCGCCGGGAGAGACACCAAAGGTCGCGCCAGCTTTCTTGGCATTTTCGACGTCCTTCGTGGTCAAAAGCGTCCCCGCACCAACCACGCCGCCTTCAATTTCGGACATTTCGCGGATCACATCCAATGCCGCCGGGGTGCGCAGGGTTACTTCCAGCGCGGGAAGCCCGCCGTTGACCAAGGCCTCTGCCAGCGGGGCCGCGTGGGCCACCTCTTTCACCACAAGCACCGGCACGACGGGGGCCAGGCGGCAGATCTCTTCAGCGAGGTGGCTTGCCATTTCAGGTGTCATGTCGCGGTCTCCTTAGAAAATCGAGGTTGCGCCTTCGGTCGCCGGACGGGCGGCGCGGCGGAAGGTTTCAAACAGTTCACGGCCACAGCCATCGGCGTTACCGCTCAGGTCCACCTGCACGGCGGGGCGATCGGTGGCGCCGTCTGTCAGCACCTCAAGCGTTCCGTTGGTGGCATCCAGTCGGACGATATCGCCGTCCCGAATGCGCGCGATGGGGCCGCCATCGGCGGCCTCGGGGGCCACATGAATGGCCGCGGGCACCTTGCCCGACGCGCCGGACATGCGCCCGTCGGTGACCAACGCCACTTGTTGGCCGCGTCCTTGCAGGACGGACAGGATGGGGGTCAGACCGTGCAATTCCGGCATGCCGTTGGCGCGCGGGCCTTGGAAGCGCACCACGAAGATGATGTCGCCGGTCAGCTCTCCGGCCTTAAACGCGGTTTTGACGCTTTCTTGATCATGGAAGATGCGGGCAGGGGCCTCGATCACATGGCGCTCGGGGTCCACGGCGGAAATCTTGATCACGCCTTGACCCAGGTTGCCCGAGAGCTGTGACAGGCCTCCGGTCTTCTGGAATGGATCGCTGGCGGGGCGCAGGATCTTGTCGTTCAGGCTGTCGCGCGGCGCGGGCTCCCAGTATACACGGTCGCCGTCCAGTTTCGCCTCTTGCGCATAGGCGGTCAGATCGCCTGCATTGGTGGTCGCGTCTGGGTGCAGCAGGCCTTCTTCCAGAAGGTTGCCGATCATGTAGCCCAGACCGCCGGCAGCGTGGAAATGGTTCACATCCGCCAAACCGTTGGGATAGACCCGCGCCATCAGCGGCACCAAGGCTGAGATGTCGGCGAAATCTTCCAGCGTCAGAATGATACCTGCAGCCCGCGCCATCGCGGGCAGGTGCAACACGAGGTTCGTCGAGCCGCCTGTTGCCATCAAACCCACAAGCCCGTTCACAAAGGCCTTTTCGTCGAGCACATGTCCGACGGGCGTGAACTGCTCCGTCCCATGGGCAATTTCCAGCACACGACGGGTACCCTCGGCGGTCAGCGCATCGCGCAGGGGCGTGCCGGGCGTTACAAAGGAGGCGCCGGGCAGGTGCAGCCCCATGAATTCCATCAGCATCTGGTTGGTGTTCGCGGTGCCGTAAAAGGTACAGGTGCCCGGCCCGTGATAAGCGGCCATCTCGGACGCCATCAACTCTTCCCGCGTGGCGTCGCCGGTCGCAAACCGTTTGCGGGTCTCGGCCTTTTCGTCATTCGTGATGCCCGAAGTCATTGGCCCTGCCGGCAGGAACACTGTCGGGATGTGGCCAAAGCTGGCGGCAGCAATGATCAGACCCGGCACGATCTTGTCGCAGACGCCCAGATAAAGCGCGGCATCAAAGGTGTTGTGGCTCATCGCGACGGCGGCGGCCATGGCGATCACGTCGCGGGAAAAGAGGCTCATCTCCATCCCTGTTTCGCCCTGCGTGACCCCGTCGCACATGGCAGGCACACCACCTGCAACCTGTGCAGTGGCGCCTTGTTCGCGGGCAACCTGCTTGATCAGGTCAGGGTAGGTCGCGAAGGGCGCGTGGGCGGACAGCATATCGTTATAGGCCGTAACGATCCCGATATTCGGCGCGCGTTCCGTGGCCAGTTTCGCCTGATCCACACCTGCGCTCGCGTAAGCATGCGCTTGCCCCGAACAGCTCAGATGCGCGCGGCGTGGCCCGTCTTCGACCGCGCCCGCGATCTTCTTCAGATAAGCATCGCGGCTGTCGCGCGAGCGTTCTGCGATACGGTCAGTGATAGCTGTAAGTGTCGGATGGATGGCCATGTTGTGCTTTTCCAAGTGCTTACGGTTGCGCGTTACGATAAGGATACCGTGTTCGTGCCCCAGTTAACAGAAAATGATAGCGCTAACAATAGCTGGTTTTAATATGACGGCAGAATGTTCGGGCGCGTGGGATTGGAATTTGCCTTTCCGTAGCCTCGGCCACGCGGTAGGGAGGGCGCGAAACGCACTGAACCTCGCAGGCCGCATATGACCCAAGACACTGACCGCCCGGTAATCCGCCTGAAGCCCAAGGCCAACGCACGCGCCATCCGGCACGGGGCGCCGTGGGTCTATGATAACGAGCTGGTCACGGATCGCCGCACCAAAAAGATCGAAGCAGGTAGCATTGCAACGCTGGAAGACGCGGGGCGCGAGGTGATTGGCACCGTCGCCGTCACCCCTGGCTCGCGGATTTTTGCCCGCATTCTGGATCGTGATCCGGCGGCGCAAATTGATGTCGAGTGGTTCAAGGCCAAGTTTCAAGCGGCGCTGGAGCACCGCGCGCGCCTGTTCGACGCGCCCTTCTATCGCCTGATCCATGCCGAGGCGGACGGGCTGCCGGGTGTGATCATCGACCGGTTTGGGGACACTGCTGTGGTGCAGCCCAACGCCGCATGGGCCGAGACGCATCTGGATCAGCTGACCGAGGCTCTGGTTCAGGTCACGGGTGTGACCAATGTGCTGAAGAATGCGTCTGGCCGGTCGCGCCAGTTGGAGGGGTTGGATGCGGATAACGCGGTTCTACGCGGCGCTGCCCCCGAGGCGCCGGTTCACGTGCCGATGAATGGCGCGACCTATCTGGCGGACCTGACCGGGGGGCAGAAAACGGGCCTCTTTTATGACCAGCGCCCGAACCATGCCTTTGCGGCAGGGCTGTCGAAAGATGCGCGCGTGCTGGATGTGTTCTCGCATGTGGGTGGGTTTTCACTGGCGGCATTGGCGGGTGGCGCGTCCTCGGCGGTGGCTGTTGATGGATCGGCTGCAGCTTTGGCTCTGGCTGAGGGCGGGGCCGAAGCGATGGGTGCAGCTGACCGCTTCTCGACCCGTCAGGGCGACGCGTTTGATGTGCTGACGGCTCTGAATGACGAAGGCGCGCAGTTCGACGTGGTTATCTGCGATCCGCCCGCTTTTGCACCGTCCAAGAAGGCGCTAGAGCCCGGTCTGCGCGCCTATGAACGCGTGGCGCGTTTGGCCGCGCCTTTGGTGGCGCCGGGTGGCTATCTGGGCCTCTGTTCCTGTTCACACGCGGCGACGATCGACAAGTTCCGCAATGCCTCGATCCGCGGAATCGGACGGGCAGGGCGCAACAGCCAGTTGATCCACACGGGCTTTGCCGGGGCTGATCACCCGATGCATCCGCAATTGGCTGAAAGCGGCTATCTGAAGTCGCTCTTTTTCCGGATCCTGCCGTGAAGGTTCTGATCGACGCCTGCGTCCTTTACCCAACCGTCATGCGCGAGATGGTTTTGGGCGCGGCGAAGCTGGGGCTATTCACGCCCCTCTGGTCGCCCCGCATTCTGGAAGAATGGGCGCGCGCAGCCGCGAAACTTGGCCCGGATCAGGAAGCCTTTGCACGCGGAGAGATTGCTCTGTTGAATGCTTATTGGCCCAAGGCGACGGTTCAGCCGGGCGCGGGCGTCGAGGCGCGCCTGTGGCTGCCGGATCAGAACGACATTCACGTTCTGGCCGCCGCCGTGACGGGTGGCGCAGATGTGCTTCTGACGCTGAATAACGCCGATTTCCCGCGCCATACGCTGGCCGAGGAAGGATTGCAGCGCGAAAGCCCAGACCTGTTCTTGCGGAGTTTTGTGGATAGTCACCCACAGGATATGTCCGCTCTGGCTCAACGCGTACTGTCCGAGGCGATCCGTCTCTCCGGTGACAATACCTGGACCCTGCGCAAGCTGATGAAAAAGGCGCGCCTGCCTCGCCTAGGCAAGGCGTTGGAAAGTCTGGGCTAAACCCACTTCTCTTGGTTTTTCTCGATCGCGGCGATGCGGTCGGCGGTTTTCGGGTGGCTCATCAGCCAGGCCGGCATGACGCCGCCACGCCCCTGGGTTAGCTCGTCCAGCTTGCCAAACAGGCTTTTCTGCCCCTCGGCCCCGATGCCGGATTTGATCAGCAGCGCGGTTGCATAGGCATCGGCTTCGTATTCGTCGCCGCGGCTAAGGCCTGCCGCGACCAGTCGTGTCAGGATGCGCGCGATATAGACGCCGGCACCGGGCAGGATGCGGGACAGCATCATGGTCAGCACGGTGCGCAAGGCGTTTTGGCCAGAGAAATCGATCATTCGCTTGCGGGCGTGGCCCAGCGCGACATGGCCCAGCTCATGCGCGATGACGCTGGCCAGTTCCTCGCCGGTCACGCGGCCCTTTAGGTACTCGTCATAAAAGCCCCGCGTGATGAAAATCCGGCCGTCTGGGGCCGCAAGCCCGTTCACCGGCTGGATTTCGTAAATGTGCACCGGGATGTCTGCCAGATCCAAACTGGCTGCCATCCGGTCCGTCAGTGCCTTCAGCTTCGGGTCCGCCAGCCGGGTGGATTTCGCGTCTAGCTCGCGATGGGTGCGCCAGACCGAGAACCGATAGAGGATCAGGCCATAAAGGATGGGCAGAAGAATGGGCAGCAGCTTGGTCATGCTCCCTATATGGGGGCAAAACCGTGCGCAGGGAAGGGGTTAGGGGGTGGTGTCTGCGACCCTGTCCGCGAGGTTCTTGTGACGCTCATGCGCGCGCATCATCGCTTTGATCCACACAAACGCGCCCACTGCCACCACAAGGGCGGCCAACAGGCCCGCGATATTGCCCATCAGGTCAGCAAGGATTTCGATCCGGGATGCGAACATGAAGCCCAGCCCGACATAGAGCGTGACCCAGATCGTCTCGCCCAAAATGTCCCAGACGGCGAAGCGCAGCCAGCCCAGACCGGTCGCACCCGCCGCGAAATTCACCCATGGTCCCAGCGGGGCTACCGCCCATGTGGACAGGAACACGCCAATGCCGCCGCGCCGATCGACGAACGCATGCGCCTTGGCCAGCACCGCCTTGCGGGCCGGGTTGCGCGCCAAACGCTCTAACGCAGGTGTGCCGCCGAAGCGCCCGATGGCAAAGCCCGTCTGGTCCCCGATCACCGCGCCGATGAAGGCGGCGGAGACCACATTGGTCAGCACCAGATCTCCGGTCGCGGCAAAGGCGCCGCCCGCGAGCATCATCAGAGAGGTCGGGATAGGCAGCGCAAGGCAGGACAGGAAGGCCGAGGCAAAGACCACCCACGGCCCATAGTCGGACAGAAGCGTGAAGACGAGCTCGGTCGAGATCATTGCGGCCCGCCTTCCTGCGGGGTCGCAGCGCGATGGGCCATAATGGCGGCCTCGATCCGCGCAATCAACTCGTCCAGTGGAATGCCCTGTGCTTCGGCAAGACGTTTCAGGTTGCGGCCTTTGGGGTCATCCTCTCCAAGCGCCAAAGCCTCGACCATCACAGGGCGCGGGATGTCCCATGAATGTGCCACATAGTGTGGCGTCATCCAGCCCGCGATTGGCTGGTCGATGTGGGCAGGATCATTCCAGTAGACCCAATTGCTGACCGTGCGCACGCCAAAGAAGGTTGATGCCATCAGGGCAACAACAAGGACGACCGTGGCGACAGGGGCAGCGGCCCACATGCGGCGCAGGGATGTGATCACTGGAATTCTCCTTCCTGTCAGGGTTACACGGGCGAGGTCAGACTTTCCGTCACCATCTGTGCGACATTTCGCCGGGTTTCTCCAGAGCCCTTGTCGCGTCTATGCCCACCGCAACCCAGCTTGCAAGGATCACCGACATGACCAAGGCCCGCTCCATCTGGATGTTTCGCAAAATCGCGTCCGTCGAAGGGTGGAGCTATATCGTGCTTCTGTTCATCGCCATGCCCTTGAAATACTGGGCTGGTATGACGGAAGTCGTTCCCTTGGTCGGGATGGCGCATGGCTGGTTGTTCGTCGCCTATATGGGCGCGCTGGTCTTTGCGTCGTCCTATGGCGGGCTGTCGATGACGCGAGTGAACTGGGCCATTCTGGCCAGCTTGCTGCCCTTTGGCACCTTCGTTCATGATCCGTATCTGAAGCGCGAAGAAGAGGCCGTGCGCGGAGACGCAGTTTAACGCCCCAAATCTTTCATGCCGCGCTCGATCCCGTCGATGGTCATGGGGACCATGCGGCCTTCGAAGATCTGGTTGATCATCTGAACCGACTGGGTATAGCGCCAGTGATGCTCGGGCAGGGGATTGATCCACATGTTGTCCGGCCATTGCTCGCGCGCGCGTTCCAGCCAGACTTGGCCGGTCTCGTCGTTCCAATGCTCGTTCGCGCCACCGCGATAGGCGATCTCGTAGGGCGACATGGACGCGTCCCCCACGAAAATGCATTTATAGTCCGAGCCATAGGTGCGCAGCACGTCCCATGTGGGGATCTGCTCGGTCCAGCGACGGTTGTTGTCGCGCCAGACGCCCTCATACAGGCAGTTGTGAAAGTAGTAGTATTCCAGATGCTTGAACTCGGCCCGTGCGGCGGAAAACAGCTCCTCCACCACTTTGATATGCGGGTCCATGGATCCGCCAACATCGAGGAATAACAACACCTTGACGGCATTTCTTCGTTCAGGGCGGGTCTTCACATCAAGATAGCCGTGCTCGGCTGTGGCGCGGATGGTGCCGTCCAGATCCAGCTCGTCATGCGCCCCATCACGTGCCCAGTTGCGCAGGCGTTTCAGAGCGACCTTGATGTTGCGGGTGCCAAGTTCGACCGAGTCGTCGAGGTTCTTGAATTCGCGCTTGTCCCAGACCTTCACCGCGCGCTGGTGGCGGGACCGATCCTGACCGATCCGCACGCCCTCGGGGTTATATCCATAGGCGCCAAAGGGCGAGGTGCCCGCGGTGCCGATCCACTTGTTGCCCCCTTGGTGGCGGCCTTCCTGTTCCTTCAGACGCTCTTTCAGCGTCTCCATCAGCTTGTCGAAGCCGCCCAGTGCCTCGATCTCGGCCTTTTCTTCCTCGGTCAGGAACTTCTCGGCCATCTTTTCCAGCCATTCCTGCGGGATATCGACGGCTTCCAGCATCTGCTCGGTGCTGATGGCTTCCAGCCCTTCAAAGCTGGCAGCAAAGGCGCGGTCGAACTTGTCCAGGTTCCGCTCGTCCTTCACCATCGCGGTGCGGGCGAGGTAGTAGAAGCCTTCGACGTCATAAGTGACCAGCCCCGCCTTCATTGCCTCTAGAAAAGACAGGTATTCACGCAAGGATACCGGCACATTGGCGGCACGAAGGTTTTCGAAGAAGGGCAGGAACATGGGCGTGCCTTAGGCTCGGGTGATCATGATGGCGATGAAGGTCGCGATCAGCGCCAGAACGATGCCGTAGACCGCACCATATTGCGCCATATCCAGCCGGTTCCCGCCGCTTTTCTTTGCCCGCAGCGCACCGAAGGTTGCGCCCACCACAAAAGCCACAATTACAATCATCTTCGCATCCCTGGCCTATCGTCCCCGCGTTGCGGGGGCCTGTCATCTTGCCGAACTGGGTGCGATGGCTGCGATCTCGCGAAGCCGTGCCCCCACCTGGGCGTTCGAGCCAAAGCCATACCGTGCCCAGCCCAAACTGTCGAGCCGTAGGCGCGCAGCGTCACTTGCGTTTCCTTTGCGATCAAGCGCTTCGGCCTTGATCATCATCAGCGTGGCCAAAAGCGCGGCATTTTGGGCCTGCCGGACGGCGGGAAGGTGCGTGTTGATGGTTGCGATGGCTTGGTCCAGATGGCCAGCGGACAGCGCATAAGCGGCCATTTGCACGCCGATATGTGCGGCGTGCAGATCGGTGCCGGCGCGGTCACGATAGATCGTCTCGGCGTCTTTGAAGGCCGCAAAGGCGAGCTTGCTGTCAGACTGGATGTGCAACTGACCCATCGCAAACAGGCTGAAGGCCAGCCGGTTGCCCTGCCACCCTTTCTGCCGCGCGATCGACACGGCGCGCAGGGCGGCTGCCTGACGCGCTTTGATGGGTTTGCCATGACCCAACGCATCAGAGATGGCACGCTTCCACGCTGCGGGCGTGGGGGGCGTCAAACGCGGGGTGCCTGCTCCGCCGGCTGGGTTCAGCCGTTTCAGTATCGACGGCAGGTGCTGAGCCACCTCAGCCCGTGACATGCCCGTGCGCAAGTCCGGCGCGTAGTAGGTCCGCAGGATCAGCATGTCGAACCCGGTTAGCACCGTGTGAAAGTTGTCATCGTTAAAGACGCTGTTTTCCAGCCGGTAGAGGTCGTTCACCGGGCCCAGCGCTTGCGCAATTTCCTCATGCAGGCAGTCCCGCATCTCTTGCGGGCTGACGTCAGAAGGGATGACTACAGTCATCTGTGTACGCTGCTGCATCCGTGTCCAGTCGGTGCGCGCAGAGCCGCGATGGCGCAGGTAGTCATCCCACCCCGCCACGTTGGGTGCCACGAAACAGGCGGCGTGGGGCACGTGCCGTTGCAGATTGCGTTTGGGAATCATCTCGATGGTGATCCGGCCACCCGATGAACCCGCTCCGCGACGGATGTTGATACCGGCCTCGTGCCGAAGACGGGTCAGCAGCTGGTCCAGATCGGCCTGCATGCGAGCGGGGGCGCGTCCCGCTACGGTGACCGAGATCGGGCCCTCGAACCGCGACAGGACGGGCAGGGGGCGTCCGCTTTCCAGCTGAAAGCTTAGATCCAGAAAATCGCCCATTATCAAGCTGTTGGAGCGGATAGGACGCGTACCCCGCGTCGCGGGGAAGGCCTTCATGGCAGGCAGAGTCGCGGGCAAGCTGACGCGTCGCGTCGCAACATCATCGACATGCGTGCCGCGTTGAACATGGCTGTCCGGCGCATTCTTATTCGGGCTGGGCACCGCGGCCATACAGCCCGCCAACAGAAAGACAGTAGGGATCAGGAATAAGTGGCGACAAGACCGCATGGGTAGCTCCTTACACAGCTGAGTGGCGCGCGCAGCAAGGCGGACCACCGCGTATGTGATGTGTTAGGAGCGGGCGAAGATGCCCGGCAATATGCAAGCACCCGGCCGATCTGCGGACAGATCGCCGGTTAAGTCGCGCAAGGGGCGCGCGATCCCTGTCGGGCAGGGCCCGGTTGCTCAGGGTCTCGTTCAAAGCGGTCAGGGTAGCGCCGGGCGGGGCGGTTTCATGTCCCCCGGATCCAACGCCAAACACGCCATGCTGCCTGTAATCGTCCCACCGATCACACGGCACCGCAGTGGCGCGGCTCGTCTCGCTCCGAACGGAAATGCAGGCATTGTCTCCCATAACAATACAAACACACCGTTTTCATGCCCCCCCAGGCATCAGCCAAGCATAGGGTCCAGAGGGGCGAGTCCCAAGAGAAACCCATGCGCACTGGCGATTCAGTCGAATGAAAAGCTAATTCTGTCAATATGTTGTGGGGTGGAGCTTCATCGGCACAAAGGCAATCTGTCCAAGCGGACCATGATCGCCGAATCAGCGAAAGCCGGTGCCTGTGCTATAATCGGCGTTGAGAGGATGGGAATATGACCAACGCTTACGCATATGCATGTCGCGACTGTGAGGGGATGGAGGCATGCCCGGCCAGTGTCGTTGCTGAGAGCAAAGAGGAAGTTTGGAAGCTGATGGAGCTGCACGCCCGGGTCGCGCATGATGAAGATCCGGCGGATTGGGACCAAGCCACGCGTGACTATTTGGGCACGCTGATCAAACCGGTGACGGTCTAGGGAATGCTGTCCGAAGCCTGACAGATTTCAGGCGATCTCGGATCGGGAAACCGCCTGAAAACATAGAGAATTGTATGCTGGCTTAGCGCTGACCGCGCGCCATAAAGGCCAGCCGTTCGAACAGATGCACGTCCTGTTCGTTTTTGAGCAGCGCCCCATGCAGCGTGGGCAGCGCGCTTGCGCCGTCGCGCTTCAGTTCGGCCGGGTCGATGTCCTCGGCCAGAAGCAGCTTCAGCCAGTCCAGAACCTCCGAGGTCGACGGCTTTTTCTTCAGGCCGGGCTGTTCGCGGATTTCATAGAATTGGGTCAGCGCTTCGGTCAGCAGACGCGGCTTGATGCCCGGGTGGTGCACCTCGACGATGCGCGACATGGTGTCGGCATCCGGGAAGCGGATATAGTGGAAGAAGCAGCGGCGCAGGAACGCGTCGGGCAGTTCCTTTTCGTTGTTCGAGGTGATGATGATGATCGGGCGATGCTTGGCGCGGATGGTTTCGCCAGTCTCGTAGACGTGAAACTCCATCTTATCCAGCTCTTGCAGCAGGTCGTTCGGAAACTCGATATCGGCCTTGTCGATCTCGTCGATCAGCAGAACGACACGCTCGTCGGCCTCAAATGCCTCCCACAGCTTGCCGCGTTTGATGTAGTTCTTGACGTCATGAACACGTTCGTCGCCCAACTGGCTGTCGCGCAGACGGCTGACCGCGTCATACTCATAGAGACCCTGTTGCGCTTTGGTGGTGGACTTGATGTTCCACTCGATCATGCGCGCACCAAGGGCACTTGCGACCTGCAGGGCAAGCTCGGTCTTACCGGTGCCGGGTTCGCCTTTCACCAGAAGCGGACGTTCCAAGGTCACTGCCGCGTTCACGGCGACCTTCAGGTCATCTGTGGCCACATAGCTGTCGGTTCCGTCAAAGCGATTGGTCATGCCCATTCCTTACATCCGGTGCGTACGATGTGTGACGAGGTAAACGGAGCAGCCCATTTTGGCAAGGCCAAGGCGCTTTGACGCTACGACGCCGAATTGAAATCCGTGGTTGCGCATTCCTTGGGCAAGATGCCAACAAATTGAACGCGAGATGTCATGCGCTATCAGTGGGTTAGTTGAAAGCGCCGAAATGCTTTACGGGGTTAAGTTTTTCAGGCGTGACATTCCATGTTAGCGGGTGTACATCAGCGCCAGAAGAAACCGGGCGCTTACTGGCGAAAAGGTCTCCAGGAACCGCGATCCGGTAGTAGAGGGAGTTGGTATGAAAGCCGAGACTTTCCTGTCCGACGATTATCGGCCAGCAGAAGACGAACCGTTTATGAATGACAGGCAGCTGGAGTACTTCCGGCGTAAACTTGAAGCGTGGAAGGCAGAGCTTCTGGACGAAAGCCGCCACACGATTGAAGGCCTGCAAGACAGCACGCGTAACATTCCTGACATCGCGGATCGCGCCTCGGAAGAGACGGACCGTGCGTTGGAACTGCGCACCCGCGACCGCGCACGCAAGCTTGTGTCCAAGATTGATCAGGCGCTGCGCCGGATCGACGAAGGTGAATACGGCTATTGCGAAGACACCGGCGAGCCGATCTCGCTGAAGCGTCTGGATGCACGCCCGATCGCGACGCTGAGCCTTGAGGCACAGGAACGTCACGAGCGCCGCGAAAAGGTGCACCGCGACGACTGATCCGGGGCCACGTGCACCGCGCAGGTTGGAGGACGGCGCGATTTGTCACGTACCCTAGGAAAAAGAACCATGTCACAAAGGCGGCGGGCTTACCGTCGCCTTTGTCGTTGAAGGGGGCAGAGCTTCGACAATGACGCAGATGCGCAGCAGGGACCACGTGAGCATGATCAAGGATCAGCAAATCACCATCTTAGGCGCCGGGATTGGCGGGTTGGCGGCGGCTGTTGCCTTGGCCCAGCGCGGCGCGACGGTAACGGTTCTGGAACAAGCCCCGGCCATCACCGAAGTTGGCGCCGGGTTTCAGATCAGCCCGAACGGTGTCCGGGTTCTGGACGCCTTGGGGCTGGGCGACAAGGCGCGCGCGCAGGCCGTGCGGGGGCAGGGTGTCTGGCTGCGGGATGGTGTCTCGGGGCATGGCGTTCTGGATCTGGATTTCCGCACGCTAAAGCCAGACGACACGTTCCTGCTGTACCATCGCGCAGATCTTCAAAAGCTGCTGTACGAGGCCGCGCTGGATGCGGGCGTTACGATCACATGTGGACAGCGGGTTCAGGCGGTGCAACCGGGGGCGGATGGCACCGAAGTCACGCTGGACGGCCAAGATCCCGTCAATATGGGGTTCGTGGTCGGCGCAGACGGGCTACATTCCGTGATGCGCGCGGCGTTGAATGGACCGGCCACGCCAGAGTTCACCGGGCAAGTGGCGTGGCGCGCGCTGGTGCCTGCCACAGGCCGCGAACAGTCTGAAGCCACCGTGTTCATGGGGCCGGGGCGCCACATGGTGACCTATCCGCTGCGGGAGGGCAGCGTCGTCAACATCGTCGCCGTCGAAGAGCGCGACACGTGGGCCGAAGAAGGCTGGTTTCACAAGGATGATCCGGCCAATCTGTTGGCGGCATTTTCGGGCTTTTGTGATGACGCCATGGCGCTTTTGGAACGCGTGGACGAGGCGCATATCTGGGGGCTGTTTCTACACCCCGTGGCCGAGCATTGGCATCAGGGGCAGGCGGTGCTTTTGGGTGACGCGGCCCATCCCACCTTGCCCTTCATGGCGCAAGGCGCCGTGATGGCGCTTGAGGACGCATGGGTGCTGGCCGATTGTCTGGATCGGTTCGGGGTCGCGCGTGGCCCTGCGGTTTATCAGGACAAGCGCCGTCCGCGCACGGCCAAGATCGTCGCCGAGGCGCATAAGAACGCACGCAACTATCACTATGCCAATCCGCTGGTGCGCAGCGCAGGGCACACGGCGATGCGGATGATCGGGCGGTTTGCGCCGCACGCGTTGATGCGGCGCTATGATTGGATCTATGACTTCGACGTCACCGCTTAAAGCAACGCGTCGATCTTGCCACCTGAGATGCTTTTGCCCAACAGGCTGAAATCTCCGTCTTTGAACATGCCTTGGGCCGTGTCGAAGATCACCCGATGCGTCGCGCGCGCAAGTGCTGATCCCAGAGAGATCCGCGCCACACCCGCCTTAGCAAATTCAGCGCGGCTGTGTTGGGTGAATGGGCCTGCGGCCAATGCATTCACCGGCAACTCGGTCGCCGCGCAAATCGCCGCCTGATCCTCGATCGTGCCGGGCAGGGGGATGTACAGACAATCCGCCCCTGCGTCTTCATATCCCTTCAGCCGCGCCATCGCTTCAGACAGATTATACTGTCCGTTCATCACGCCGTCCGCGCGGGCGACCAGAACGAAGTCACCGGGAAGCGCGCGGGCGGCGGCGGCGGCGGCACGGATGCGCTCAATCGCCTTGTCGCGGGCATAGGGTTTGGCGTCGGGAAGCGCCGTGTCTTCAATCGAGATACCCGCCAGTCCGGCCTCGAAGGCCAGTTTCACGGTCTCGGCGCAGGTGTCCGGATCATCGCCAAAGCCGTTTTCAAAATCGCCGGACACAGGCACGTTCACAGCCGCCACCAAATCCTGCGCATGGGCTAGCGCCTCGTCGCGGGTCACATGGCCCATATCCGGGCGACCCAGTGTGAAAGCGTGTGCGGCCGAGGATGTGGCAATGGCTTCCGCACCAAGGGCGGCCAGCATCTTGGCGCTGCCGATGTCCCATGCGTTGGCCAGAATGAACGGGTTTCCCTTTTGATGCAGGGCGCGAAAGGCGGTGCCGCGGTTGCTGTCGGTCATAGGGGTCCTCCGGTGCTCAATGTGTTCGCAAATGAAATCAGGCGCTCAACGGCGTCTAAAAAGCGGTCGTCGTCGATGGTCATGGCGATGCGGATATGGCCTGCGGCAGCGTGGCCGAAGCTTTCGCCCGGCATGACCGCGATATGCTCTTCATCCAGCAGGCGTAGGGCAAATTCTTCGCCCGACAGGCCGGTCGCACGGATGTCCGCCATCAAATACATGGCTCCGTCCGAGGGGATCAGACGTGCGGCCTCTTGCCCCGAGAACAGCGGCGTAGCCGCGTCACGGCGTCGGCGGAAGGGGGCGGCGATGTCAGCCTCGAACCCCGGTCCTTGGCGCAGGGCGAACAGGGCTGCGTCTTGAATGAACCCCGCCACGCCGTAATTGGTGTTGATGGCGAGCGTTGCCAGATGCGCAATCGCCTCGTCCGGACCGATGATCCAACCCAACCGACTGCCCGTCATCGCATGGCTTTTCGACATGGATCCGACAACCAAAGTGCGCTCGGCCATGCCGGGCAGGGTGCGGGGGGACAGGTGGGCACCGTGCCAGACCTGACTGTCATAGACCTCGTCCGAGATCAGCCACAGATCCTCGTCCCGGCAGATCTGCGCCAACCCGTGCAGCGTCTCGTCGGAATAGATCACGCCAGTCGGGTTGTTCGGCGTGTTGATCAGCAGGCTTTTCGCGCCTTTCGCGGCGCGACGTACCGCATTCAGATCCGGTTGAAACCCGTCACGAGACCGCGCAAGAACCGCCACCGCCTTGGCGCCCACAGACCGGATCGTGCCGGGATAGGTGGCGTAGTGCGGATCAATGAACAGCGCCGTGTCGCCATCGTCGCAGGCAGCCATATGAGCAGCGAACAGCGCGGCCTGTCCGCCGGGTGTGATCAGCACGTTCTGGCGCTTGGTGTCCACATGGCTCTGTTCTTCCACGCGCTTCGCTACCGCATCGCGCAACGCAGGCGTACCGGGAATGTCGGCATATCCGGTGTGACCACCAACAGCGGCCTCATACATCGCGGTCAGGATCGAGGGATCGGTGCGGATGTCATGTTCGCCGATGGTCAGCTCGGTCACGTCGACACCGGCAGCCTTCATCGCGCGGGCCTTGTAGAAGACGCCCCACCCGTCATCCCCGCCGTCCAGAATGCCCTGAATGCGCGTCGAGAGTTTCATCACAGTCTCGCCATGTTCACATTTTTTCCACCCCAGAAGTTCACGGCCAATTCCGATTGTCAAACCCCGGATTTCCCTTCGAAACGCCAGCCTCAAAGAAAACAGGGCCTTTCGGGGCAGAAATATCACCTCCCCCCTTTCCAAATGCCCCAACCCATGAGATAGGGACGTGCCAAACGAAAACTCCCAAGGAGAACGCTCATGGAGATTCGCGAGGCCCTTACCTTTGATGATGTCCTGCTGGTGCCGGCGGCCAGCAACGTGCTGCCCTCGACTGCGGATACGTCCACCCATGTGACCCGCTCGATCGCGCTGAATATCCCGCTTTTGAGCTCGGCAATGGACACGGTGACCGAAGCCCGCATGGCCATTGCAATGGCGCAGGCTGGCGGCATGGGCGTGATCCACAAGAACCTGGACGCGGAAGAACAAGCCCGGCAGGTGCGCCGCGTGAAGCGTTTCGAAAGCGGGATTGTTTACAACCCGATCACCCTGACGGCAGACCAGACGCTGGCAGACGCCAAGGCGCTGCAAGAACGTTACCGTGTCACCGGTTTCCCGGTTGTTGGCCCGGACGGTCGCGTGGTGGGTATCGTGACCAACCGCGACATGCGTTTTGCCACCTCGGATGACACGCCGGTCTCGGTCATGATGACCTCGGACAATCTGGCGATGCTGCAGGAACCCGCCGAGCTGGAAGAGGCAAAAAGCCTGATGAAGGCCCGCCGGATCGAGAAGCTGCTGGTGACGGATGGCGAGGGCA
Source organism: Aliiroseovarius marinus (assembly GCF_004360145.1). Taxonomy (GTDB): domain Bacteria; phylum Pseudomonadota; class Alphaproteobacteria; order Rhodobacterales; family Rhodobacteraceae; genus Aliiroseovarius; species Aliiroseovarius marinus. The sequence continues at coordinate 140,066 of NZ_SAIT01000003.1, forward strand.
AGCTGACCGGTCTTCTGACCCTGAAAGACACCGAACAAGCCGTTCTGAACCCGACTGCCTGTAAGGACGATCTGGGCCGTCTGCGTGTTGCTGCGGCCAGCTCGGTTGGTGACAGCGGATTTGCGCGCTCGGAAATGCTGATTGATGCGGGTGTGGATATTGTGGTGGTCGATACCGCACACGGCCACTCGGAAGGCGTGATTGAGGCCGTGAAGCGCGTGAAAGCGCTGTCCAGCTCGGTTCAAGTGGTGGCAGGCAACGTGGCCACCGGAGACGCCACCCGCGCGTTGATCGACGCAGGTGCGGACGCGGTGAAAGTGGGGATCGGCCCCGGCTCGATCTGCACCACGCGGATGGTCGCCGGTGTGGGCGTCCCGCAGCTGACTGCGATTTCAGACTGTGCGAAAGCGGCGGGCGACATCCCGGTGATTGCTGACGGCGGCATTAAATTCTCGGGCGACTTCGCCAAGGCAATTGCAGCGGGCGCAAGCTGTGCCATGGTTGGCTCGATGATCGCGGGCACCGATGAAAGCCCGGGCGAGGTGATCCTGTATCAGGGCCGTTCGTTCAAAGCCTATCGCGGCATGGGGTCGCTTGGTGCGATGGCCCGTGGCTCAGCGGATCGCTATTTCCAGAAGGATGCAGCGTCCGACAAGCTGGTCCCGGAAGGCATCGAAGGTCAGGTGCCCTATAAAGGTCCCGCTGGCACCGTCATTCACCAGTTGGTGGGCGGTCTGCGGGCTGCCATGGGCTATACCGGCAACGCCACCGTGGACGAGATGCGCAAGAACTGCCAGTTCGTGAAAATCACCGGTGCGGGTCTGAAGGAAAGCCATGTGCATGACGTTCAGATCACCCGTGAAAGCCCGAACTATCGGATCGGCTAAGCCAGTGACGGAGACCCTGCAATGACGCCCGGAGCCCGCGTGGCCGCCGCGATCGAGGTGCTCGATAGCTATTTGTCCGGCACACCGGTCGAGCAAGCCCTGACCGGCTGGGCGCGCAGCCGTCGTTTTGCAGGCTCGAAAGACCGAGCCGCCATTCGCGATCACGTGTTTGATGCTGTGCGCCGCTTGGCGTCCTCGCAGGCGCTTGGCGGCGGTGTGGACGGGCGTGCGGTGATGATTGGGCTTTTGCGCGGGCAGGGGGGTGATCCGGCCGAACTGTTCACTGGGGAAGGCCACGCGCCTGCAGTGTTGAGTGACACCGAAATGGCTGTCGAAGCTCAGATGACCCGCGCGCAGGCGCTTGACTGTCCGGACTGGCTGTTGCCGGAGTTCGATCGCAGCCTTGGCGCGGATGCCGACGCGCTATTGAGTAGTCTTCGCAACCGCGCGCCTGTGTTCGTACGCGCCAATCGGGCGAAATGCGATCGGGAGAGAGCCGCGGCGATCTTGGCCGAGGATGGGATCGACACGCAGCCGTCTTCGCTGGCGTCCACGGCGCTGGAAGTTGTCACAAACCCGCGCAAAATCAAAACCTCACGCGCCTTTCTGGACGGCTATGTCGAGCTTCAGGATGCGGCGTCCCAAGCCGTGATCGAGGCGCTGAACATCCAGCCCGGCATGCGGGTTCTGGACTATTGCGCAGGTGGTGGCGGCAAGGCACTGGCCATGGCCGCTCTAGGCGCAGATGTCACCGCCCATGATTTGTCGTGGGAGCGGATGAAAGACATCCCAGCTCGGGCCGAACGCGCCGGTGTCACGATCAAACGTGTCCGGCACAGTGACCTAAAGGGGCTTGGGGGCTTCGATCTGGTGCTGGCAGACGCCCCATGTTCCGGCAGCGGATCGTGGCGCCGTGCCCCGCATGGGAAGTGGCTTTTGACGCCTGAGAAACTGGCCACGATCCAGTCCGCCCAGCGCGACATCCTGCGCGCGATGTCATCCTATCTGACACAAGGCGGGAGCATGGCTTATGCGACCTGCTCGGTCCTGAAAAGCGAAAATCAGGATCAGGTGCAGGCGTTTCTAAGTGATTGTGATGGCTACCAGATCACAGCCGAGCGCCAATTCACACCGCTGGATGGCGGCGATGGATTTTACGTGTCACAACTTATGCACAATTCCGGCAAATAAAAAACAATCATAGGTAGTCTACCTTCCTTCATTAATCGGACATTAACCCTCTTCTTTCAGAAAAGAGGGGATTTCTGAGAAGGAACCATCGTGCACTCACTTGCCTTCACGTCGCACCCCCTTGCTCTTGTTGCGTTGCGCCTTGCGCCTAGAACATTGCTGTTGATGGTGATCGGCGCCGCGTTTTTGGGGGCAGCTTGGATGGCAGCGTCGCCTCAGGTCGAACTAGGGCTGACTCTGACCGGTTTGGCTTTCGTAAGTTTGGCCATGCTCATCGGTGGTCTTTATCTGTTTCAAAAATGGCGGCGCGGGCGGCTGGCATCCACTTTGTCGGGCCTGTTTGAAAATGACACCACCGCGGCCTTTCTGACGGATGGTGATGGCGCGGTCATCTATCGCAACGCCGCAGCACGCGATCTGTTCGAGGGCGCATCCGACAACGCGCTGTCGATGCAACTGGCGGATTACTATGCGGCTCCGGCCTCGGTTCTTTATGGATTGCAGGGCCGCGCGCAGGCTTTGGGGCACGCAACGGAAGAGGTCAACACCGCGCGCGGGCGCATACGCGTTCAGATCCACCTTGTCGAAGAGAATGGGTTCCTCTGGCAGTTAGAGCAGTATTCATTGCGGGATACAGGTGTGCGTGGCGGCGAGCATATTGGACTGCCGATGATGACCGCATCGAAAACCGGAACCATCCTGTTCATGAACGATGCCGCACGCAATCTGCTGGGTGGGCGCGAAACCACGTTGGACCGGATCTTCACTGAGTTCCCCATACAGCCGGGTACGATTATGCAAGTGTCTGGTCGCGGCGGACCGGTACCTGCCTTGGTCTGCGAACTGCCGACCTCGGCTGGACGGCGTGAAATCTATCTGTTGCCGCCAAGCTCGGCGCCCGAGCTGTCGGCAGATGAGTGGGCCTTTATCGACGGGCTTCCGGTTCCACTGTTGAAGCTCGACATCGGTGGGCGCATCACCATGGCCAACCGCCGTGCTCGCGATCTTCTGGGGGACAGTGATGCGATTGGATCCCTGATGGCGGATCAGGTTGAGGGGCTGGGCCGCCCCGTGTCCGAATGGCTGCGCGAGGCCCATGCTGGTCGGCATCTTGGCCGATCCGAGATTGTCCGCGCGACTCGCACGGATGAAGACGTCTTTATCCAGATTTCTCTGGCGCAGATCAGCGAAGAAAACAGCACAGCCCTTGTGGCGGTGCTGCAGGATGCGACCGAGCTGAAGTCGCTGGAAGCCCAGTTCGTGCAAAGCCAGAAGATGGAGGCGATCGGCCAGCTGGCTGGCGGTGTTGCCCATGATTTCAATAACTTGCTGACCGCGATCTCTGGACATTGCGATCTTTTGATGATGGGACGGGATGAACAGGACCCGGCCTATTCCGATCTGTCTCAGATCATTCAGAACGCCAACCGCGCCGCCGCGCTGGTGAGGCAACTTCTGGCATTCTCGCGCAAGCAGACCTTGCGGCCCGAAAAGCTTCTGCTGACAGACTCGCTTGCGGATCTGACCCATCTTCTGAACCGTCTGGTGGGCGAAAAGATCTCGCTCCAACTGGATCATGATGCCGAGCTTATGCCCATTCGTGCAGACCGGCGGCAGCTGGATCAGGTGATCATGAACCTCGTGGTGAACGCACGCGATGCAATGCAGGACGGCGGCACGATCCGCGTCGAAACGCGCAATGTGTTCTTGGAAGCAGCCCTGCAACGCGATCGCGCCAGTGTACCGCCCGGCGACTACGTTGCCATCCGTGTAATTGACGAGGGCACGGGGATTCCGGCAGACAAAATGGGCAAAATTTTCGAGCCGTTTTTTACCACCAAGAAAGCGGGCAAGGGTACCGGGCTTGGTCTGTCGATGGCCTATGGCATCGTCAAGCAGATGGGCGGATACATCTTCGTCGACTCGCTGCCGGGGCAGGGCACGACGTTCACGCTGTACTTCCCGGTGAGCCGGGAAATCGACCTGCCGGAAGACGAGCCAGACGCGGAGGCGGCGGATCAGCCTCCTATGTTGGATGCGCCGCTGCCTGAGCTTGATATCGTCCTCGACAGCTCTGCAGTGACCCATCAGCCAGCGCAATCGGACGACGAAGCCGGAGGTGTTGTCCTGCTGGTCGAGGATGAAGCCCCGGTCCGGGCCTTTGCGTCGCGTGCGCTTCGTATGCGTGGGTTTACCGTACTTGAGGCTGACTGCGCCGAGCAAGCCTTGCAGGTGCTTGAGGACACTGCGCTCAATGTAGATGTGTTTGTCACGGATGTAATTATGCCCGGAATGGACGGCCCGACTTGGGTGGCGCAGGCGCTTGAAGATCGCCCCGGGGTGCGGGTGGTCTTCATGTCTGGATATGCCGAGGATTCGGTGGCCGACCATCAGGCCCGCATTCCAAACTCGGTCTTTCTGCCAAAGCCGTTCTCTTTGACGGATTTGACTGCCACCGTAAATGATCAGATCCATTGAGAGCCCCTGAGGAACACATCATCTGCGTGTGGTATGCGTCTTATCCTGTTGAATAGAAAAATAAATATTAACAAATGATGCCCCTGTGAAGAAATCTATCTGGCGTTAAGAACTTGGTTACTCTTCGATCGTAGGCTCACGAATAGGAAAACTTTACTTGAATTGTTCCTTTTTTGTACTCATACAGAAAAAGAGAACAAGACAGGAACAATCCTGTGATTGCCGCATGCAGGCGGGTGTGGAATAAGTGAGGGCAAGAGATGGCAACAGCGGATATTTTTCAGATGAAGAAAGACAGCGACAAGCAAAAAGCGCTCGATAGCGCGCTGGCTCAGATCGAACGTCAGTTCGGCAAGGGCTCGATCATGAAACTTGGCGCGGACAATCCGGTGGCCGAGATTGAAAGCACCTCGACCGGGTCGCTGGGGCTGGACATTGCACTGGGGATTGGCGGTCTGCCAAAGGGCCGGATCGTGGAAATCTATGGCCCGGAAAGCTCGGGCAAGACGACGCTGACGCTGCATTGTGTTGCCGAAGAGCAGAAAAAGGGTGGCGTGTGTGCGTTTGTGGATGCGGAACACGCGCTGGATCCGCTTTACGCCAAGAAACTGGGCGTTGATCTGGACGAGCTGCTGATTTCGCAGCCGGACACCGGTGAACAGGCGCTGGAAATCGTGGACACGCTGGTGCGTTCGGGCGCGGTGAACATGGTTGTGGTCGACTCGGTTGCCGCCTTGACGCCGAAATCCGAGCTGGAAGGCGATATGGGCGACAGCAATGTTGGTGTTCAGGCCCGTTTGATGAGCCAAGCCATGCGTAAACTGACCTCGTCGATTGCGCGCTCGAACTGCATGGTGATCTTCATCAACCAGATCCGTATGAAAATTGGCGTGATGTTCGGCAGCCCCGAAACCACCACCGGCGGCAACGCGCTGAAATTCTACAGCTCGGTTCGTCTGGACATCCGCCGCATTGGTGCGATCAAGGACCGTGACGAAGTGGTCGGCAACGCCACCCGCGTGAAGGTCGTGAAGAACAAGGTGGCGCCCCCGTTCAAACAGGTTGAATTCGACATCATGTATGGCGAAGGCATCTCGAAAATGGGTGAACTTCTGGACCTTGGCGTAAAGGCCGGCGTGGTCGAGAAATCCGGCGCCTGGTTCAGCTATGGGGATGAACGGATCGGGCAGGGGCGTGAGAACGCCAAGAATTACCTGCGTGAACACAAACGCACCGCGCTTGAGATCGAAGACAAGATCCGCGCAGCCCATGGTCTGGATTTCGACATGCCCGAACATGAAAAGGGCGAGGATGATGACGGGCTGCTTGAGGCCTAATTCCCCCCGATAATTTGATCAAAGGACTGGCCCCGGCCGGTCCTTTTTTCTTTGTGCTTACTGAAGATGCGACACGCAGTGGACAGCACGCGCGCGCAAGGGTAAACGAAACCGACAGCGCATAAGAGACGAGACAAAATGGCCAGCCTCAACGATATCCGTTCGACTTTTCTGAACTATTTTGAACGCGAAGGGCACACGATCGTGGACAGCTCTCCGCTGGTGCCGCGTAATGACCCGACGCTGATGTTCGTGAACTCGGGCATGGTGCAGTTCAAGAACCTCTTCACCGGAGTGGAAAAACGCGACTATGTTCGTGCGACGACGGCGCAGAAATGTGTGCGCGCGGGCGGCAAGCACAACGATCTGGACAATGTGGGCTACACGGCGCGTCACCACACGTTCTTCGAGATGCTGGGGAACTTCAGCTTTGGGGATTACTTCAAGAAAGAGGCCATTCCCTTTGCTTGGAACCTGATCACCAAGGAATTTGGCATTCCGAAGGAACGTCTTTACGTCACCGTGTATCACACGGATGACGAAGCGTTTGATATCTGGAAAAGCCTCGGCGTGCCCGAGGATCGGATCATCCGCATCGCAACCTCGGACAATTTCTGGCAGATGGGGCCGACCGGGCCCTGTGGTCCCTGCACCGAGATCTTCTATGATCACGGCGAACACATCTGGGGTGGCCCTCCCGGTTCGCCCGAGGAAGACGGCGACCGTTTCATCGAGATCTGGAACATCGTGTTCATGCAGAACGAGCAGTTCGAAGACGGCTCAATGATTGATCTGGACATGCAGTCGATCGACACGGGCATGGGGCTGGAACGTATTGGCGCACTGCTTCAAGGCAGCCATGACAACTATGACACCGATCTGTTCAAGGCACTGATCGAGGCGTCCGCCCATGCGACCGGCGTTGATCCCTTTGGTGACAAGAACGTGCATCACCGCGTGATCGCGGACCACCTGCGGTCGACCTCGTTCCTGATTGCGGATGGCGTGATGCCGTCAAACGAAGGCCGTGGCTATGTGCTGCGTCGCATCATGCGCCGCGCTATGCGCCACGCGCATCTGCTAGGCGCAAAAGACCCGGTCATGCACCGTCTGGTGCCGGAACTGGTGGCCCAGATGGGGCAGGCCTATCCGGAACTCAGCCGCGGTCAGATGATGATCGAAGAGACGCTTTTGAACGAAGAAACCCGCTTCAAGAAGACGCTGGATCGTGGTCTGAAGCTGCTGGACGACGAAGTGTCGGGTCTGGCCGAGGGTGCAGACCTGCCGGGTGAAACCGCGTTCAAACTCTATGACACCTACGGATTCCCGTTGGACCTGACGCAGGATGCGCTGCGCGAAAAAGGTCTGGGCGTGGATCAGCCGGGCTTTGACGCCGCGATGGAAGAGCAGAAGGCGCGCGCGCGCGCCGCTTGGTCTGGTTCGGGCGAAGCCGCGGATGCAACCATCTGGTTCGATCTGGCCGAACAGAACGGCGTCACCGAGTTCCTTGGCTACGACACCGAACATGCCGAGGGTCAGGTTCTGGCGCTGGTCCAGGATGGCGCGATTGTTGACAGCGTAAAGGCTGGTGACGAGGTGCAAATCGTGGTGAACCAGACGCCCTTCTACGCCGAAAGCGGTGGTCAGGTGGGCGACACCGGCCTGATCCGCACCGAAAGCGGCTCGGCCCATGTGACCGACACCAAGAAAGTCGCGGATGTGTTCATCCACGTGGCCAAGATCGACGAGGGTGAGATCAGCAAAGGGCAGGGCGCAGAACTGGCCGTGGATCACCTGCGCCGCACCGCCATTCGCGCCAACCACTCGGCCACGCACCTGCTGCACGAGGCGCTGCGCAACGAGCTGGGCGAGCATGTCGCACAGCGCGGGTCGCTGAATGCCGACGACCGTCTGCGCTTTGACTTCAGCCACAACAAGGCCGTCACCCCGCAGGAACTGGGCAACATTGCCCGCGAGGTGAACACCTATATTCGCCAAAACACGCCGGTTGAGACCCGGATCATGACGCCGGACGACGCGCGTGACATGGGCGCGCAGGCGCTCTTTGGCGAGAAGTATGGCGACGAGGTGCGCGTGGTCTCGATGGGCCATGCGGCAACCGGCAAGGGCACGACAGGCGAGACCTATTCGATCGAGCTTTGCGGCGGTACTCACGTCAAACAGACCGGTGACATCGGCATCTGCGTGATCCTGTCGGAAGGTGCGTCTGCGGCGGGCATTCGCCGGATCGAGGCGCTGACCGGCAAAGCCGCTGTGGCGCATATCGAAGCGGAAGCGGCGCGTGGGGCTGAACTGCAGGGCATGTTGAAAGCCAAGCCCGAGCAAGTCGTCGACCGCGTGAAAGGCCTGATGGACGAACGCAAAGCATTGCAGGCCGAGATTTCAAACCTGAAGCGCGAGCTGGCCAAGGCGGCTGGCGCAGGTGCGGAAGCGAAAGAGATCAACGGCGTGAAATTCCTGGCCATGTCGATTTCCGGCGTGGGCGGCAAAGACCTGCAAGCCCTTGTGAATGAACAGAAAGATGCGCTGGGATCCGGCGCTGTTCTGATCATCTCGGACAATGACGGTAAGGTGGCTGTGGCCGCTGGCGTGACCTCGGATCTGACTGACAATCTGTCGGCGGTGGATCTGGTGAAGGCCGCTGTTCCCGAACTGGGCGGCAAGGGCGGCGGTGGCCGTCCCGAGCTGGCGCAGGGCGGTGGTGCGGACGCATCGAAAGCAGCGGAAGCGATTGCCGCAGCCGAGGCGGCTATCGCAGGCTAAACCACCCTTTTCAAACACAAAAAGGCCGCGTATCGTTCCCCCGATACGCGGCTTTTTCGTTAAGGAGACCCCACATGCCCGCCCTTTGGATTGCTCACGTCACTGTCACGGATGAAGAGGCATATGGTAAATATGCCAAGCTGGCCGGTCCCGCCGCTGCGAAACACGGCGGCAGGTTCATCGCCCGAGGTGGCCGCTACGTGCAGCTCGAAGGCAAAGACCGTCCGCGCAACGTGGTGGCCAAGTTCGACAGCGTTGAAGCGGCCGAGGCCTGCTATCACTCGCCCGAATACCAAGAAGCGCTCAGCCACGCCCGCAACGCCTCAGAACGCGAGTTGCTGATCGTCGAGACGGATGAGTAAACTCGCTTAACGTATTGATGTAAAAGAAAAGGGGCCTTGCGGCCCCTTCCTTTATTGCTGTGCAGCTTTCGCCATCCGCTTTCGTTCATGCGGGTCCAGATAGCGTTTGCGCAGGCGCACGTTTTCCGGCGTCACCTCGACCAGCTCGTCATCGTTGATATAGGCGATGGCCTCTTCCAGCGACAGGGTGACGGGGGTCGTCAGGCGCACAGCTTCGTCCGAGCCCGAGGCACGCACGTTGGTCAGCTTCTTGCCTTTCAGCGGGTTTACTTCCAGATCGTTGTCGCGCGAATGCTCGCCGATGATCATGCCCTGATAGACATCTGCCTGCGCGCCGATGAACATCTTGCCGCGATCTTCCAGGTTCCACAGGGCGAAGGCGACCGACTGGCCGTTTTCCATCGAGATCAGAACGCCTGCACGACGGCCCGGGATCGGTCCTTTGTGAGGTGCCCAGCCGTGGAATACGCGGTTCAGCACGCCGGTGCCGCGCGTATCGGTCAGGAACTCGCCGTGATAGCCGATCAGACCGCGCGACGGCACGTGGCCGATGATGCGGGTTTTGCCTGCGCCTGCGGGGCGCATCTCGACCAGTTCGCCTTTGCGGGCGCCGGTCAGTTTTTCAATCACCGCGCCCGAGTATTCGTCATCCACGTCGATGGTGACTTCCTCGATCGGTTCGACTTTCACGCCGTTTTCTTCACGCATGATGACCTGCGGACGCGAAATCGACAGCTCGAACCCTTCGCGGCGCATGTTCTCGATCAGAACGCCCATCTGAAGTTCGCCACGGCCCGAGACCTCGAAGGCCTCTCCGCCGGGGGTGTCTTCGATCTTGATGGCGACGTTCGATTCCGCTTCCTTCATAAGACGATCACGGATGACGCGCGACTGGACTTTCTTGCCGTCACGACCAGCCAGCGGGCTGTCGTTGATGCCGAAGGTTACGGTGATGGTGGGCGGATCGATGGGTTGGGCGTCCAGCGGTTCGTCCACGGCCAGCGCACAGATCGTGTCAGCAACGGTGGCTTTCGACATACCCGCGATCGAGACGATGTCGCCAGCCTGTGCTTCTTCGATATCCGCCTCTTCCAGACCGCGGAAGGCGCGGATCTTGGTGACGCGGAACTGCTCGATCTTTTGGCCGATGCGGCTGAGGGCCTGCACCGTGGCACCCACTTTCAGCGTGCCGCTTTCAACACGGCCGGTCAGAATGCGGCCCACGAACGGGTCCGAGCCCAGCGTGGTGGCCAGCATGCGGAAATCATCGTCCTGACGCGCGATCTGCTTGGGGGCAGGGACGTGGTTGACGATCAGGTCAAACAGCGCGTGCAGGTCTTTGCGCGGCCCGTCCAGCTCGTGATCGGCCCAGCCCGAACGGCCCGAGGCGTACATGTGCGGGAAGTCCAGCTGGTCTTCATTGGCTTCAAGGCTGGCGAAGAGGTCAAAGCATTCGTCCAGCGCGCGGTCAGGCTCGGCGTCGGGCTTGTCCACTTTGTTCAGAACCACAATCGGACGCAGGCCCAGCGCCAGCGCTTTCGAAGTCACGAATTTGGTCTGCGGCATCGGACCTTCCGCGGCGTCCACCAGCAGGACAACACCGTCGACCATCGACAGGATGCGCTCAACCTCGCCACCGAAGTCGGCGTGGCCGGGGGTGTCAACGATGTTGATCCGGGTGTTTTTCCATTCGACCGAAGTGGGCTTGGCGAAAATCGTGATGCCACGCTCGCGTTCGATGGCGTCGTTGTCCATGGCGCGCTCGGCCACGGCCTGGTTTTCCCGGAACGCGCCGGATTGTTTCAGAAGCTCGTCAACAAGGGTCGTTTTGCCGTGGTCAACGTGTGCGATGATCGCAATATTGCGCAGGTCCATAAGGGCCACCTTCGAAAGAAAAGGGATAAGTTAGGGCGCGCATAGCCCGGTTGGGGCGCGATTGCCAGTGGAAATGCGCGTAGGCGCGGGTATTTCGCCTGTTCAGTGCTGGGCCGACTGGGAAAACAGGTGGATGATCAGAATGCCGCCCAGGATCATCGACAGGCCCAGAAGGGCGGGCAGGTCCAATTTCTGGCCAAAGAGTGCATAGCCGATGGCGGCAATCAACACGATCCCAAGTCCCGACCAAATGGCATAAGCGACGCCCACGGCCATGTATTTCAGTGCCCAACCCAACAGAAAAAAGCTGATCCCATAGGCAACAACTACCGTCAGCGACGGCCCAAGCCGCGAGAATTGCTGGCTGGCCTGCAGGGCGGTGGTGCCGATGGTTTCGGCGATGACGGCGAGGATCAGGATCAGATAGGGCATGGCTTTGCTTTCTGTTGCAGCGCCGTTCTAGATCGCCGATGTCGGGCTGTCAGGCCTTAAAGCGACAGTTCTGTCGTTTCTTTCAGCTCTTCCATGACGAAGCTGGCGGACACATCGCTCAGGTCCACTTTCTCGATCAGCCGCTGATAGAGCGCGTCATAATCCTGCACGTCATTAACCCGCGCGTGGATCAGATAGTCCAGATCGCCGGTCATGCGATAGGCGCCCAGGATCTCGGGCATCAATTTCACGGCGCGGGCGAATTTTTTCAGCCAATCCGGGTCGTGGTTCGAGGTGCGGACCTGAATGAACACGGACAGGCCGAGGCCCAGTTTCTGCGGATCCAGAAGGGCGACGCGTTTGCGAATGATGCCGCTGTCCTGAAGAATGCGCACGCGCCGCCAGCAGGCATTGCGCGACAGGCCCACCTTGGCGCCCAGCTCTTCAAGGCTTTGATCGGCGTCCTGTTGCAGGGCGCTCAGGATTTTGCGGTCAATTGTGTCAATGTCATTCATGAGTGTAGATTAGTGGGAAAATTTCCCACAATCAATCGTATGTGGCGTGAGTTTGGGAACTCTGTGCAGTCCGACCCCGTATGATGGTGTCACGCAACAGGAGACAGACCATGATCAACCGCATTTTCATCGAGCACCCGCAATCCGTGGACGAGACCTATTTTCAGCACGCTCGATTTGCCGCCACGTTCAGCTTTTGGCTCTTTCTGGCAGCAGGCGCTGCGCTTATACATGCCCTTATTCCGGCCGCGTTCGAGAAAACGGCCAGCCGCATTACCGCGCGGCTTTATGCAAAGACCCATAATCGCGGCCAATAAGCCTGTCGGGTCAGAGTAAAGCAAGGGGGCAGCATGTGCCGTTGGGCAGCCTATTTAGGCGCACCGATTTTCATGGAAGAGGTCGTGGTCCAGCCCGGCCACTCGCTGATCCAGCAAAGTCAGGAAGCAGAAGAAGCCAAGACCGCCATCAACGCCGATGGGTTCGGGGTTGCGTGGTATGATCACCGCGCAGAGCCGGGGCTTTATCGCGATGTGTTGCCTGCGTGGTCTGATCCGAACCTACGTGCCATCGCGCATCAGGTGAAGTCGCGCCTGTTTCTGGCGCATGTGCGGGCCTCAACCGGGTCGGCCACCAGTCGGAATAACTGTCATCCCTTCGCGCATAAGCAGTGGAGCTTCATGCACAACGGACAGATCGGCGGGTTCGAGACGTTCCGCAAACGTGCGGATATGCTGATCCCAGATGGTCTTTATCATAAGCGGCAGGGCGCGACGGACAGTGAAGTGCTGTTTCTCCTGCTTATGGACGCGATTGATCAAGGCAAGAGTGTGCCAAATGCGTTGGAGCAGGCGACGCAGGCGCTGTTGGATTTATCGCACAAGCATGGGACCGCACCGCATCTGCGCCTCTCGGCGGCATTGTCGGACGGCACCTCTCTGTGGGCTGCACGCTGTGCGTCCGACCAATATGCGCCGTCCGTCTATTACCGCTGGTCCGACAGCCGTCAGGGCTGGGCCGTCGTGTCCGAGCCGCTGGATCGGGACGAGGATGACTGGATCTGTCTGCCCCCCGGACACATCGCACGCTTTGAGGGGCGCGATGTGACGGTGGAGCCATTTCAGCCTTAAGCGTCTTCGTTCTGCGACCAATCAGGCTTGCGCTTTTCGATAAAGGCCTGAATGCCCTCGGCCGTGTCGCGCAGCATCATGTTTTCGGCCATCACGCCGCCGGTGAAGGCATAGGCCTCTTCCAGATCCATCAGCGCTTGATCATAGAAGGCGGATTTGCCGATTTTCACGGCTGCGCCCAGTTTCGAGGCCACCGTCGCAGCCAGTTCGTCCGTCGCGGCACGCAGGTCTTCATGCGGCACCACGCGGTTGACCAATCCCACTTCGCGGGCGCGGGCGGCGTCGATGAACTCGCCAGTGGTCAGCATCTCAAAGGCAACTTTGCGCGGCACATTGCGGGACAGCGCTACCATGGGCGTTGAGCAAAAGAGGCCGATATTCACGCCGTTTACGCCAAACCGCGTGCCTTCAGCGGCGACGGCCATGTCGCAGGTGGCGGCCAGTTGGCAGCCCGCGGCGGTGGCGATGCCATGTACCTCGGCGATGACAGGTTGGGGCAGGCGTGGGATCAAGGTCATGACCTCGGCGCAGCGCGAGAACAGATCGTTGAAATAGGCGTGACCGCCATCCTCGGCTGCGCGGCCCGCGGTCATTTCCTTCAGGTCATGGCCCGCGCAGAACACCTTGCCCGCGCCTGCGATCACAACTGCCCGGATCGAGCTATCTTCGGCCAGCGCCTCAAGCTCGGCTTTTAGCGCGGCCAGCATCGCATCCGACAACGCATTCAGCGCGCCGGGGTTGTTCAACGTCAAACGCGCAACTGACGCTGCGTCCTCGCGGATCAGAAGTGGATCTGCCATCTTGTCCTCCCATGGTTCGCGTCACACGATAGGCGCGAGAAACGGAAGGGGAAACCATGCAATTGAAAATGACGCAGCGTGACTTGCAGGCCTTCCTGCATGCAGAGTTCCCACAGGTCGCAGATGACTTCGAAGTGGCCGAGGTCGCGCCGATGCGCGCCATCATCCGTAAGAAGATCGACACCAAGCATCTGCGTCCCGGAGGCACGGTGTCCGGCCCCAGCATGTTCGCCCTGGCGGATGTGGCGATTTATTTGGCGGTGCTGGCGATAATTGGCCCCAAGGCGCTGGCCGTCACGACGAACTGCTCGATCGATTTCATGCGCAAACCGGCCTCGGGCGCAGACCTTCTGGCGCATGCGACCATTCACAAGCTGGGCAAGGTGCTCGCTGTGGGCGACGTGCTGATCTATTCCGAAGGCGACGACCGCCCCGTGGCCCGCGCCAGTTTGACATACTCGATCCCGCCGGAACGGGGTTGACCCGGGCAGGGGAAAGGCGCACGACATTAGAGAATTACAATATGTCGCGCGAGGATTATATCGCCCATGTCTGACACGACCCAAGCCCCCGAGCCGAACACCGCCGAGTTCAGCCGCTTAGCGCATTTTCCGGTCACCTTCTTTGCCATCGTGATGGGGCTGATGGGCCTGACCTTGGCGCTGCATGCTGGTGCCCCTGCGATGCCGATCTTAGAGCCTGCATCTTCGCTGATGCTGCTGATAGGGGCTGCGGTGATGATCGTGATCGCGATGATCTATGTCGCCAAGGCGCTGCGCCATCCCGCTGCCGTGGCCGAGGAATGGCATCATCCGGTGAAGTTGGCCTTCTTTCCGACGATCTCGATCTCTTTGCTGCTGCTGGCGACGGCCGTGTTTCCGTATAACACCGCGCTCGCCGAGTATGTGTGGCTGGCCGGGGTTGCCGGGCAGGGTGTGCTGACCATCGCGGTGATCTCGGGCTGGATCAGCCATCGGTCCTTTCAGGTGGGTCATCTGACGCCCGCATGGTTCATTCCCGCGGTGGGCAATGTGATTGTACCCGTTCTGGGTGCCCGTATGGGGTACATTGAGACGTCGTGGCTGTTCTTCTCGGGCGGCATGATCTTCTGGATTGTATTGCTCACGCTGGTGATGAACCGCCTGATCTTCCACGATCCCATCGTCGCGCGGCTGTTTCCCACCATGGTGATCCTGATCGCCCCGCCCTCGGTCGCATTTCTGGCCTATGTCAGCATGACCGGAGACGTGGATGGGATCGCGCGGTTTCTGATTTATGCGGGGTATATCTTTGCAGCCCTTGTGATTGCGCAGGTGCCGCGTTTGGCCAAACTGCCCTTCGCGCTCAGCTGGTGGGCGCTGAGCTTTCCGATTGCGGCCCTGTCAATCGCGTCGTTCCGCTTTGCGCAGTTGGATGGTTCGCGCACGCATCACAACATCGGTTTTATCCTGTTAATTGTGTTGGTTCTGGTGGTCGCTGGTCTGATCTGGCGGACCGGGAAAGCAATTTTGCGCGGCGAAATTTGCGTTCCGGAATAAAAAAATGGCCGGGGAAAGCCCCGGCCCAGGAAAAGGTTTCGGTTCAGCGTCACCCGCGCCAGAAGGGCTTTTCCGCCTCGATTTGCGCTTGGGTCTTGGTGATGCCGATATCTTTGTAGAGGTGATCTGGAAGATCCCTCAGTGCACATCGCGTGCTGCGAAACATGCGCCATTTGGTGACGGTCACGGCGACAACAAGTGCGACTTCTGCCAGGGCGGGCAGGGGGCGGTTCGTGTCAAGAAAGGCGAGCCGGTCATGCCGGTACGTGTTTCCGTGTTCCATCTTAAACTCCAAGAATTGTATTGATACAATATGGCGTGTATGCCATGATGTACTGATACAAAGTGAATCTATGCCACACAATTGGAATATTGTTATGGGTACAATTTTCTCAGAGCAGCTTATGGCTGGGCAGGGGCCCAAGTACCGCCGTCTTGTGGATGGGCTGGTCGCCGCCATCAAATCCGGCGATCTGCCCGAGGGCGAAAAGTTACCGCCTGTGCGCGAGCTGGCATGTGATTTGAAAATCACCCCGGGGACCGTGGCACGGGCCTATTCAATTCTGGGGGAAGAGGGCTGGGTCTCGGCCGAGGTCGGGCGCGGTACATTTGTGCGCCCCGAGGGCGCGCGCCCCAAGGCGAAACCAGCCCCAAGCGATGGCTATATAAAGCATCAGGCGCATGCGCTGCACAATGAGCCTGAGACGGATTTCCTGTTCGCCCCACGTCTGCCGGATGTCGGGCAGGTTGACATCATTCGCGATGCCATTCGCGCGGCAGCGGATTTGCCAGACACATTATTGCTGCGGTATCCGTTCCATGGGTCGCAAAGCTATTTGCGCGAGGCGTTGTTGGCGCACATCCCTGAACAGGAAAGAAGCGGGATCAGCGCGGATGACATTGTGGTCACCAACGGGGGGCAGAACGCGATTATGCTGTCGATGCAGACCTTGCTGGCGGAAGGGCCTCGGGTCGTCATGGTCGAGGAGCATTCCTATCCCGGTCTGCGCCGTGCAGTCGAACTGCTGGGGGCCAAGGTCGTTGCAGTGCCGATGGATGACGAAGGCGTTGATCCGCAGGCGTTGGAGCATGTGGCGCGTAGCAGCGGGGCCAGTCTGTTCTTCACCATGCCGGAAGCCCACAACCCAACCTGCCGCGTAACCAGCGAAGAACGTCGCCATGAGGTCGTGCAGATCGCGCTTAAACACGGGTTCCATGTCGTGCAGGATGATTGCTATCGCCTTGGCCCGGCACAGGCGCCCAGCTATCGCGCGCTGCTCCCCGAGCAATCCTGGTTCATCTCGTCTTTCTCGAAAACGATTTCTCCTGCACTGCGGGCGGGCTATGTGGTGACGCCTGCGAATTGGTCGGGGAAGCTGCGCCGTGTCGTGGACGTCAACTATTTCGGCATTTCATCGCCCACCGCCGAGATCCTCTATCAAGTACTCGCACATCCACAGTTGCCAAAGGCGATCGAAGATATGCGCCGTCGGAACAGGCAGTACATCGAGATCGCGGTCAACATGCTGGGGCGTTTTGATCTTGGCTGGAGCCACGACGTGCCGTTCTTCTGGCTCAAGTTGCCTTTGGGCTGGCGGGTGTCGAGTTTCTGTCAGGTCGCAGAAACCAAAGGCATTCGCGTGCGTCCCGGTGATGATTTCGCGTTGCGGGGCGGGCCGTCGCCTCAGGCCGTGCGCATTTCGGTCAATGGGCAAATGCCGCTTGAACGGTTTAGGCGCGTACTGACAGAATTGGTCACGCTTTTGGACAATCCAACCGATACTTTAAGCGTCTGAGGGGTGAAAATAAGTGGGGTAAAATAATACCATATTTATAAGGCATTGTTATACCTGGCAAAATGCATAAAAACTGCGCTTGACCCGCCCCGCAAAATCACTAAAACCACCCCATCCGAAACCCAATCAGGGCTGAACACATGAAAACGTTCTCTGCAACGCCTGCAGATATCGACAAGAAATGGATCCTGATCGACGCCGAAGGCGTTGTTCTGGGCCGTCTTGCGTCGATCATCGCAATGCGTCTTCGTGGCAAGCACAAAGCCACCTTCACCCCGCACATGGACATGGGCGACAACGTCATTGTCATCAACGCGGACAAAATCCAGATGACCGGCAAGAAGCGCACCGACAAAGTGCACTACTGGCACACCGGTTACCCGGGCGGCATCAAGTCGCGCACCGCGGGTCAGATCCTCGAGGGTGCACACCCCGAGCGTCTGGTGACCAAAGCCGTACAGCGCATGCTGCCCGGCGGCAAACTGAGCCGTCAGCAGATGACCAACCTGCGCGTATACGCCGGCGCCGAGCACCCCCACGAGGCCCAGAGCCCCGAAGTGCTGGACGTCAAGTCGATGAACCCCAAAAACACACGTGAGGGCTGATCATGGCTGAAGAGATCAAATCGCTGGACGAGCTGAACGCCGTCGCAGAAGGCACCGAAGCTGTTGTTGAGGTTGCTGCCCCCCGTGAGCCCGTCCGTGACGAGCTGGGTCGTTCCTATGCCACCGGCAAGCGTAAAGACGCTGTTGCCCGCGTGTGGATCAAGCCGGGCTCCGGCAAGGTCACCGTAAACGGCAAGGACATGGACAAGTACTTCGCACGCCCCGTGCTGCAGCTGATCGTTCGTCAGCCGGCTCAGGTTGCTGGTGTTGAAGGCGAATTCGACGTGGTTGCCACCGTTAAAGGCGGCGGTCTGTCGGGCCAAGCTGGTGCGGTTAAGCACGGGATTTCGAAAGCTCTGCAGCTGTACGAACCCTCGCTGCGTGGC
Source organism: Aliiroseovarius marinus (assembly GCF_004360145.1). Taxonomy (GTDB): domain Bacteria; phylum Pseudomonadota; class Alphaproteobacteria; order Rhodobacterales; family Rhodobacteraceae; genus Aliiroseovarius; species Aliiroseovarius marinus. The sequence goes on from NZ_SAIT01000003.1 coordinate 158,179, forward strand.
GCTCTGAAGGCTGCTGGCTTCCTGACCCGTGACTCGCGTGTTGTTGAACGTAAGAAGTTCGGCCGCCGCAAAGCACGTCGTTCGTTCCAGTTCTCGAAGCGTTAATCGCCGAGATACAGAATTTGGGAAGGGCTGCCGGTTCGGCGGCCCTTTTCTTTTGCGTGGGTGCGATTTGCATCTGTTTGATGTTGCGGGGGGCAGGGCGATGGCCTATATCCCGGCCTTAGGCACCCGTAGCTCAGCTGGATAGAGCGCTGCCCTCCGAAGGCAGAGGCCAGAGGTTCGAATCCTCTCGGGTGCGCCATTTCTCCAATTAAATCTGAAACTTCGCCCTGTGGGCAGGCTTAGCTGCCCTGATACCGTTCCACGAAGTTCCGCAGAATTTGCGCAGGCGCGTGGACGTCGGCGGCGTGGACCATCTTGACCAGTGCCTCGGCTTCCTCTGGTGGAAAATAGCCGTGGTGTTTGTAGATGCCGATCCGGGTTTCAAAGCCGTTTGCGTCGGCTTCCGGGTGGAACTGCGTGGCATAGACGTTCTGGCCGAAGCGGATCATTTGGAACGGGCAGGGGGCGGAGGTGACCAATTGCACGCAGCCGTCGGGCAGGCGTTGCATGGCTTCTTTGTGGCCCACGAAGGCTTCGAACGCGTCGGGAATGCCGGCCAGCAGTGGGTCCGCGCGCCCGTCATCGGTTAGGCGGCAGGGGCTGGCGCTGACGGGTTCACCGAACTGCTCTTTCGAGATCGCGCCGGGTTCCAGATGGTGGCCCAGAATGCCGATGCCATAGCAGCAGCCCAGAAACGGGATGTCGCGGGCGGTAATTTGCGGCATCAAAGACAGGCATTCGGCTTCGATCTTGGCCTCGATATCGGATTTCTTTTCGGGCGCGTCGGACACGCAGCCCGGGCCACCGCCAACGATCACACCGGCATAGTCTGACAGTTCCAGATCGGCGGGGATGTTCTCTTGGTCCAGTCGGATGCGGTGTACCTGATCTTCGGTCAGGCCGCCTTTTGACAGAAACGCTTGAAATTCGTCATCCGAGGCATCGGTTTCGGGGCGCAGTTGCAGGATCAGGAAAGGTTTCATCGAGGCCTCGTCAGTCGTTCATGGCTTGATGCCAAACAACCTACCGCGCCACAACAAAAAAGCGCCCGAGGGCGCTTTTGGATCTATCTTATAAGCAGTGGGATCAACGGCCCCAGGTTCGGATCACGCCGCAATCCATGTGTACGAAGTTCGAGCCGGAGTATTTCCCGACGCCGCCGCCGTTACAGGCCACAGCCGCTTTGAACATCTGGTTTACCGAACGGGTCTTCAGACGCAGGTCGGCTGCCTGACCCTTCATGTGCAGCGAGTTCTTGGCCACCCCGCGCGAGCGCGACCGCAGCATCGCGTTGGTTTTGGGCGAGCGGTAGCCCGACAGCATGGTGTAAGGTTCGCGCACATCCATCAAGCCGTGGGCAGCTGCCATGATGTCGATGGTGCGGGTGTCGATCTTGATCGAGGTGTCCGTCCGCCAGTCGCGCATGAAATGGTTGATCTCTTTCAAGGCATCTTTGATGTATTTGCCTTCAACCCAGTAGATCATGTTGATGGTTTCGCCGGTGCGGCCCGAATACATGGCCAGACGGCGTACATCGCCGCCTCCGCGCAAAAAGCCCGCCGCGTTTGCATACATGGGTGCTGCCGTTACAGCCGTTGCTGCAAAAGCCCCAAGTAGCCCGCGCCGAGTGATGCCCGATTTCAAGCCGTTCGAAGTCCCGTAGGTCATTGTCGTAGCGTGTCCCGTCGCTTGCCTGTCACCATACCCGCCTGACTCTGCGGTCAAATCGGGGTGGTGTGTTTGCCTATTCCCCAGACGTGCCTTCTTATGACACAACTCGAATCGTGCGCCAAGTAGAGTTTTCAGTCCCTTAACGGGTTCAAGAAAAATCGGCGGGAATTTGCTGAAAATCGTGAAACTGAGGTTAACCGTGGCGCGCGTGCTGCACTCGGACTGGTTGAGGTAAGGTATTCCGGAAACAGTTTAGGTGCTTTTCGCAAAACCTGCCTTGCTTTTCGGGATTGTGAATAGACAGCCTTAACCAGATGTTGGAATACTGAACATCAGTACGATCTCATTCATTTCGGACATGACATGACGAAAACATTGCCTGCGCGTGCACCCTTTGTGAGCTTTGCTTTTGCAGCCATTGGGGCCGCTGTTCTGAGTTTCTCTTCACCGGCGCCTGTCGCGGCGCAAAGCTCGGTCTCTGCCTTTGCGCAGTCGGTGGCCGAGGCTGCCGCCCGCGAGGGCGAAGTTGCTGCGTTCTATCGGGCAAACGCCTATCAGCCGATCTGGACCGGGACATCCGCAGAAGATATGGCCCGTCGCAAAGCGTTGTTTATGGCCCTGTCTAAAGCGTCGGATCACGGGCTTCCCGCGGTCGATCTGGAGGATCTGAAAGCGCGCATGGCGAATGTCACCTCGGTGCGTCAGCTGGGGGCGCTTGAGGTCGAGCTTTCCACGCTGCTGGTGGACTATGCGCAGGGTGTGAACACGGGCGTTTTGACGCCGTCCAAAATCGACAGTGGCATCGTGCGCAAGGTTGATCGCAAAGACGGTACAGATATTCTGGCAACCTTTGCCGCGTCCTCGCCTGCCGAGTATCTGAAATCCTTGCCGCCCCGCCATGCCGAATATGGCCGTCTGATGCGCGAAAAACTGCGTCTGGAAGAGACCATTCAGCACGGCGGCTGGGGCAAGACCGTTTCGGCGAAGAAGCTAAAGCCCGGCCAGTCGGGAGACGCTGTCATTGCGCTGCGTAACCGTTTGGTCCGTATGGGATATCTGAACCGCTCGGCCAGCCGCACCTATGATGCGTCGATCCAAAAGGCCGTGCAGCAATTTCAGGCCGACCATGGCCTGACTGATGATGGCGTGGCCGGCGCCGGTACTATCGCCGAGATCAACGTCTCGCCGGAAAAACGTCTAGCCTCGGTGCTGGTGGCGATGGAGCGCGAGCGCTGGACCAATTTCGAACGTGGCGCGCGCCATGTTTGGGTAAACCTCACCGATTTTACTGCCAAGATCGTGGATGGGGGCGCGGTGACGTTCCAGACGCGTTCGGTCATTGGCAAGAACGTCTCGGACCAGCGTAGCCCCGAGTTCTCGGACGTGATGGAGCACATGGTGATTAACCCCACCTGGAATGTGCCGCGGTCTATTGCGACCAAAGAATATCTGCCGATGCTGAAGAAGAACCCCAACGCGGTCAGCCATCTGAAGCTGATCGACAGCCGGGGGCGTGTGGTGAAACGTGATGCGGTGGATTTCACCCAATTCACGGCACGCAGCTTCCCCTTTGCGATCAAGCAGGCGCCGTCCTCGCGCAATGCGCTGGGGCTGGTGAAGTTCATGTTCCCGAACAAACACAACATCTATCTGCATGATACGCCCTCGAAGAGCTTGTTTGCTCGCGAGGTACGCGCCTTCAGTCACGGCTGCATCCGCCTGAGCGATCCGTTTGATTTCGCCTATGCGCTTTTGGCCAAGCAAAGCAGCAATCCCAAAGCGACCTTCCACAAGGCGCTCGATACGCGTCGCGAGACCCAGATTGATCTGGAACAGCATGTGCCGGTGCATATCGTCTATCGTACCGCTGTGGCGCCGGCGAAGGGCCGTGTGAACTATCGTCGCGACATTTATGGGCGGGATGCGAAAGTTTGGGCCGCTTTGCAGAATGCCGGGGTAGCACTTCCGGCCGTGGATGGTTAAATCCTTTAGTGCGGTGTTCGGGCGCAAAGATCCGACACCATTAAAGGAGCGTTGAATGACTTTCACCCTGTCCGAGATTGCCGCCGCATTGGGGGCCGACTTCCACGGCGATGGCAACATTGCCCTGTCAGGCGCAGCCGAACCTCAGGATGCCCGCGCGGATCAACTGGCGCTGGCGATGGACCCGAAATACGCCGATGGCATTGCAAAGGGTCAGGCCCGCGCCGCGTTGTTGTGGGACGGGGCAGATTGGCAGGCGCTTGGTCTGGATGGCGCAATTTGCATGGCACGCGGCAAAACTGCGATGCCGATTTTGACACGCGCTCTGGATCCGGGATTGGGCATTGCGCCGGGCATCCACCCCAGCGCTGTCGTCGATGACAGTGCTGAAATCGGCGAAGGTGCTCGCATCGGTCCGCTTGCCGTAATCGGCGCCGACGTGAAAATTGGGGCAAATGCGCAGGTTGGCGCCCATGCCTCGATTGGCTATGGCACGGTGATCGGGGACGATCTGACCCTGCATCCGGGCGCGCGCATTGCGCATCTCTGTACCATTGGGAACCGCTATACCGGGCAGTCCAACTCGGTCGTAGGTGGCGATGGGTTCTCGTTCGTCACGCTGGACAAGGAAAGCGCTGTGGAAAGCCTGCGCGGCGGAATGGCCGAAGGAGACGCAGCCGGCTCTGTTGAGGGCAGCGCGCACTGGGCACGGGTCCATTCACTGGGCGGGGTTGAAATCGGGGACGATGTGGAGCTGGGCGCAAGCTCGACCATTGACCGCGGCACCATCCGCGCAACGCGCATTGGACGCGGCACCAAAATCGATTGTCAGGTTCAGGTCGGCCACAACGCCGAAGTGGGCGAAGACGTGATGATGTGCGGCAATGTGGGCGTGTCGGGCTCGGCCAAGATCGGCAACCGCGTTGTGCTGGGCGGCAAGGTCGGCGTCAGCGACAACATTTTCATTGGCGATGACGTCATCGCCGGGGGCGGCACCAACATCTATACCAACGTACCTGCAGGGCGCGCGGTGCTGGGCAGCCCGGCCGTGAAGATCGAAACGGAAATGGCGATCCGGCGCGAACTGCGTCGTTTGCCGCGTCTCGCCGAGACGCTACGTGAGCTTCAAAAAACAGTTACAAAACTGGTGGACAAGGGCTAGAAATTCGCCAACGCGAAAGGGAACCACATGTCTGAAACCATTCAGGACCGCGTCATTGCCATCATCGCCGAGCAAGCTGTTTTAGAGCCGGGCGATGTCAGCCTAGATCAAACCTTGGAAGATCTTGGCATCGACAGCTTGGGTCTTGTTGAAAGCATCTTTGCCATCGAAGAAGCCTTCGACATCTCGGTGCCGTTCAACGCCAACGATCCAACGGAAAGCGACTTTGACATCTCGTCGGTCGCCGCCATCATTCGTGCGGTCGAAGGATTGGTTGCGGATCAAGCCGCCTAAGCCATGAAACGTATTGTCATCACCGGCCAAGGCACAATTAACGCGCTTGGCCGTAACGTGCCTGAGACGCTGGAAGCCATGCGCGAGGGGCGCTGCGGGATCTCAAACCTCGAGTTTCAGGATGTCGAGCGCCTGTCGATCCGCATCGGGGCGCAGGTCAAAGGCTATGAGCCGGAAGAGACGTTCAACCGCCAGCAAATCGCGCTATATGACCGTTTTACCCAATTCACCCTGATTGCCGCGCGCGAGGCGATTGGCCAGTCGGGGCTGACTTTTTCGGGCGAATTGGCGGCGCGCTCCGGTGTTGTACTGGGCACGTCCGGCGGTGGGATGAACACGCTGGATGAGAACTATCGCTCGGTCTACGAGGACGGCAAGAACCGGGTGCACCCGTTTGTTGTGCCCAAGCTGATGAACAACGCGGCCGCCAGCCATGTGTCGATGGAGTGGAACCTGAAGGGGCCAAGTTTTACCGTGGCGACGGCCTGTGCCAGCTCGAACCACGCGATGGGGCAGGCGATGCAGATGATCCGGACGGGCATGGCAGATGTCATGATCACCGGCGGGTCCGAGGCGATGCTGTGCTTTGGCGGGATCAAGGCGTGGGAAGGCTTGCGGGTCATGTCGAAAGACGCCTGTCGTCCGTTCTCGGCCAATCGTAACGGGATGGTGCAGGGCGAAGGCTCGGCAGTGTTTGTGTTCGAGGAATACGAGCACGCAAAGGCACGCGGGGCCGAGATCTTGGCCGAGGTGGTCGGCTTTGCCATGACCTCGGACGCGGCGGATATCGTGATGCCATCGAAACAGGGCGCGTCACGGGCGATTGCCGGTGCGATGCAAGATGCGCGCCTAAACCCGGAAGATGTGTGCTATATCAACGCGCACGGCACTGGTACGGCGGCCAATGACAAGACGGAATGCGCTGCGGTGGCGGATGCGTTCGGGCATCACGCGGACGAGCTGATGATTTCGTCCACGAAATCCATGCATGGGCATTTGATCGGGGGTACGGGCGCGGTCGAGCTTCTGGCCTGTATCATGGCTCTACGCGATGGCGTGATTGCGCCTACGATTGGCTATGAAGAGCCTGATCCGGAATGCGCGCTGGATGTGGTGCCAAACGTGGCACGCGATGTGAAGGTCGGCGCGGTTCTGTCCAACGCCTTCGCCTTTGGCGGCCTGAACGCTGTTTTGGCCCTGCGCGCACACTGACCAGACAACAGCACCCTAGATAAAAGAAACGCCGCCCAAATTGGGCGGCGTTTTGTTGTGATGCCTAGGAATTTACTGTGCAGCGGGTGCGCTTGGCGGAACCGGTACAACCAGTTCGTCATAGGATGCGGTAAAGCCGGACAGCGACATGGTCAGGTTCACGCGCTGATCAGGTGCTGCTGCAGGAACGATCGACACCATCGCATTTGCGCCAGCTTTGAAGCCTGCAACCTCGTCTGCCGTGAAGCCGATATTGGCAACGCAGCCCAGTTGGGTGCAGAACCGGAAGGGATAACGACGGCCCTGTGATCCATCGACCGAGATGGTCAATTGTTGCGTCAGCAGCGTCTCCAGCGGCACGACCACGGTGGCGCCAGCCACGGCCTGACCACCTTCGGGCAGCTTGCCCAACGAGATCTCGGCCACAGCGTTTCCGGTGCTGTCTTTCAGAAGCTGATACATCTGGCAGGGATCGTCGCCTTGGCCTTCCGGCAGCTTGATGCATTTGCGCTCCCAGTCACCGGTCACCTTCTCGACATAGGTCTGGCCAGGCTGGCGGGTGGAATCAACGGGTTCGCCCAGATCAACGGCGGGTTGGGTCGCCGGGGCCTCTTCCGTGGTGGTTTCCGAATTTTCCTGTGCCATCGCAGCGGTGCCAATCGACAGGGCGGCCACCAGCGAAAGGGATTTGATCAGCTCGATATTCATGATCGTTCCTTGTCTCGAAATCAAATTTTGTTGGAGATGGAATAGCATGACGCCTCTGGGGTGTCAGGTGGAAATACGGTCGAATGTCGCGAAATCAGGGGCGAGAACCTAAGGCGGCGGCAGACCGCCGATCATCGCGATTCTGACGCAATCTGGCCGGCAAGAAAGCGCCTTTGCTGTGCCCAAAAAGAAAGGGACCCACTGTCGCGGATCCCCTTCGAATTTCTCTCCCTGCCGGACTGACCGGCTTATGGGGGCGACGCTATGTCACTTGCATTTGGTGGTCAAGCTAGAAAGTGACGTGTAATCGACATAATCGGAACTTTTTGCGTCACCTGCCAAATCTTCGCAAAATTTCGTGCAAGGTATTGAACATGATAAAAAAACCGCGCCCGAAGGCGCGGCAGTCTGACAGGGAGGAAGTCTTCCCAGACCCAGATGGTCGATGGGAATAAATCCAGTATGGCCTGTGTTGGTTAATTTAGTATTGTCTCAGACAAGATTGTTTTGAAGCCCAGGAGGCAGGCACGTGGACGGTACGATTTTCATTGGTGGTGGCGGCGAAAACTATGGCGATAAACAGGGGCTATTGCTGAAATACGCCAACCGTCATGGGCTGGTGGCGGGGGCTACGGGTACCGGGAAAACCGTAACCCTGCAGATTATGGCCGAAAGCTTTGCCGCCCAAGGCGTGCCGGTGTTCCTGTCGGATGTGAAGGGCGATTTGTCTGGCTTGGCCAAGGCGGGTAGCGCAGGGTTCAAACTGCACGAGGCCTTTACCTCGCGGGCTGAGAAGATCGGATTTGACGATTATTCCTACGACGCGTTCCCGGTCACGTTCTGGGATCTCTACGGCGATCAGGGCCACCCGATCCGCACCACCGTGTCCGAGATGGGACCGCTTCTGCTGTCCCGCCTGTTGGAGCTGACCGATGCACAGGAAGGTGTCTTGAACATCGCCTTCCGCGTGGCCGATGAACAGGGGCTAGGGCTTCTGGACTTGAAAGACCTTCAGGCACTACTGGTCTGGGTCGGCGAGAACGCCAAGGATCTGTCGCTGCGCTACGGCAACGTCTCGACCGCCTCAATCGGCGCCATCCAGCGCGCGCTTTTGGTGCTGGAAAACCAAGGCGGGCATAAGCTCTTCGGCGAACCCGCGTTGGAGCTGTCGGACATCATGCGCACCGATACGGATGGGCGCGGGCGGATCTCGATCTTGGCCTCCGATAAGCTGATGGGCGCCCCCCGTCTTTATGCCACTTTTCTGCTGTGGCTGCTCTCGGAGCTTTTCGAGGAACTGCCCGAGGTCGGCGACCCCGACAAGCCCAAACTGGTCTTCTTCTTCGACGAAGCGCATCTCTTGTTCGATGACGCGCCTAAAGCGCTGGTCGACAAGGTCGAACAGGTCGCGCGCCTGATCCGCTCGAAAGGTGTCGGCGTTTACTTCGTGACGCAGAACCCGGCAGACGTGCCCGAGGACATCCTCGGCCAGCTCGGCAACCGCATCCAGCACGCCTTGCGGGCCTTTACCGCAAAAGACCGCCGTGCGCTGAAGCAGGCGGCCGAAACCTATCGCGACAACCCGCGTTTCTCGACCGAAGATGCGATCCGCGAGGTTGGGGTAGGCGAGGCCGTGACCTCGTTTCTCGAAGCCAAAGGTGCACCTGGTGTGGTTGAACGTACGCTGATCCGTCCGCCGTCGTCTCAGTTGGGTCCGATTGAACCGTCCGAGCGCAAGGCACTGATCGACGCCTCGCCGATTGCCGGAAAATACGAGACGCTTCAGGATCGCGAAAGCGCGTATGAGGTGCTGACCAAACGCGCTGCAGACGCGGCGAAAGAAGCAGAAGAGGCCGAGCGCCGCGAGGAAGAAGCCGAAAGTGCGGCCGAACGCGAATATCGTGCAGGCCGCCGCTACTCCGGCAGCAAAGTGGGGCGGTCTACGTCGCGCAGAAAGTCTTCCGGCGGGTTCGGCAAAGCCGTAACGGATGTGGTGATCAAAGAGCTGAAAGGCACCACGGGCAAACGCATCGTGCGCGGTATTCTGGGATCCCTGTTCAAAGGGCGCTAAACGGGCCTCCCTTCCTCTTGCCGCAAATACCTTGGGGGTGAGCGCCAAAGGCGCGAGGGGGCAACGCCCCCTATGCGCTGCACGCTTACAGCGGCCGAATGCGTAGCTGCTCGATCCGGTTGCCGTCGCGTTTCACAACTTCAAACCGGAAACCGTGGAAGCTGAACACCTGACCTTCATTGGGGATCATCTGCGCTTCGTGAATGACCAGCCCCGCGATGGTGTTGGCCTCTTCATCCGGCAACTGCCAGTCCTTGGCGCGGTTTAGATCGCGGATGGTCACGCTGCCCTCGACCATGAAGCTCCCGTCGCTCTGTGACTTGATTTCATGCTCGGTCTGCACATCGAACTCGTCGGTGATCTCGCCCACGATTTCTTCCAGAATGTCTTCCAGCGTGATCAACCCCTCGAGCGAGCCATATTCGTCCACCACCAGCGCAAAATGCGTATGGCGCTTTAGAAACTCGCGCATCTGGTCATCAAGCGTTGTGGTTTCAGGGATGAAATAGGGTTCCATCGCCACCTGAAGAACGTCAAATTCTTCGATCTGTTTGCCTTCGCGTTGGAACGCATACATGGACCGCGACAGATCCTTGGCGTGAATTACACCGATGATGTTTTCTGGTTCGTCGCGATAGATCGGCAGACGGGTGTGGCGCGAGTCTAGAATTTGCTCCAACACCTCGACAGCAGGGGCATCGGCGTCGATCATCTCGATCTGGCTACGGTGGAGCATGATTTCTTCGACCGCGCGGTCGCCAAGGTCCAACGCGCCCAACAGACGGTCACGGTCTTCCTTTTCCACCGTGCCCTCCGAATGGCCCAGTGCAATGGCGCCCATGATCTCCTCGCGCACGGCAAGGATGTGGCTGTCTGGGTCGGTTTCCACGCCAAACAGGCGCAACACACCGCGGGTGATCACGCGCACCGCGGACACAATGGGCGCGAACACGAGGATGATCAGCGCAATCGGCCCCGACGCGCGCGAGGCCGCCATTTCAGGCCGAGTGATGGCATAGGTTTTTGGCAGCACCTCGGCAAAGATCAGCACCAGCAAGGTCATGACGAGCGTGGCCAGCGCCACACCACTATCGCCAAACAGGCGGGTGAACAGCGCGGTCGCCAGCGATGTCGCCAAAATGTTCACAAGGTTGTTGCCCAAAAGGACCGAACCGATCAGGCGCTCATTGTCCTCGGTGATGTTCAGCGCGCGATTTGCGCCCCGGTCGCCCTTGTCGGCACGCGAGCGCAGTTTCCCGCGCGAGGCCGCCGTCAGCGCCGTTTCCGAGCCCGAGAAGAAGGCAGACAACACCAAAAGCCCCGCAATCGCTGCGCAACTGATCCAAAATCCGGTGTCTAAACCCACGTCCATCGAAAACTCCATTGTTCTTCACAATCTTATGGGCACTTGACGCAAAGCTTTCAAGAGAGCGCCAAGCGAAGGACGCAAAAGGAAAAGGCGAAAGCTTACGCCTTCGCCTTTCCCAAAGCCGTGAGTGTACGGTGTTACGAGGTGATGTCGTAGGCGCGTTCGCCGTGGGCGGACAGGTCCAGACCGTTGACTTCGGTTTCCGCATCCACGCGCAGCGGCGTGATGACGGCGGTCAGCTTGATCAGGACGTAGGTTACGACGAAGGTGAAGACACCGACAATGATCAACGCACCGAACTGAGCGACAAAGCTGCCTTGGCCGAAGACCGCGATCATGATCGTGCCAAAGATGCCGCCGACGCCGTGGACTGCGAACACGTCCAGCGTATCGTCGATGTTCAGCTTGTTGCGCACGACGTTGACCGCCTCTTGGCACAGGATACCGGCGACTGCGCCGATGATCAGGGCTGCAATCGGGCCAACAAAGCCAGAAGCCGGGGTGATCGAGGCCAGACCCGCGATTGTGCCGGTCACGATGCCCACAAGGCTGGCTTTACCGTATTTGATCCGCTCCCACAGCGCCCAGGTCAGCGAGGCTGTGGCGGCCGAGATATGGGTCACGGTAATGGCCATTGCTGCGCCACCATCTGCGGCCAGTTGCGAGCCGCCGTTAAAGCCGAACCAGCCGACCCACAGCATGGCTGCGCCCACGAAGACCATCCACGGCGCGTGGGGCGGGGTGGTGCGGTGCTTGCGCGGGCCAAGAGCCACGGCGATCATCAGGGCTGCGATGCCTGCGGTTTCGTGCACCACGATGCCACCTGCAAAGTCGCGGGTGCCGATTTCGCCAAAGATGCCGCCATCCGCCAGAGCGCCGCCGCCCCAGATCCAGTGCACGACGGGGGCGTAGCACAAGAGCATCCACAGAGACGAGAAGGTCAGGACAAAGCCAAAGCCCACGCGTTCCACATAGGCGCCGACGATCAGTGCCGGGGTGATGATCGCGAAGGTCATCTGGAAGGCAAAGAACAGAACCTCGGGCAGGGTGCCCGACAGGCTGTCGGTGGTAACGCCCGACAAGAACGCCTTGTCCAGCGATCCGAACCAGCCATGCGTGGCGTCGCCAAAAGCGATGGTATAGCCAAAGGCCAGCCACAGGATGCTCATCAAACAGGCGATGGCGTAAACGTGCATGAACACACTCAGCACGTTGCGCGCCCGTACTAGGCCGCCATAGAACAGCGCCAGCCCTGGCAATGACATGAAAAGCACCAATGCGGTGGCTACGATGATCCAGGCGGTATCTGCGCCGTTCATATTCCCCTCCTTGGGTTTAAAAACCGTTGAAAGGGGGTGTGATGGAATTTCCAGCGCAAAGCACCCAGAACGCGCATTTATAAGGTGGTGCTGGGGGTGAAAACAAAAACTGCTTAATAAATGGGCGAGAAATCTGAGGCTGTGCTCGCAGATTGCGCGCAATGTGAATGCTTCAGGCAGCGCCTGATTTCACTTTTGCCCCTTGTGTAAGCAGCGAGATAGCGTGTTTTGCAGCAGCCTCGCGCACCTTGTCTCGCCCGATTGCTCCGAAGTCTTGCGTTTCGACTTGGACCGTATCGCCATAGGCCAGCCCGAAACAGACGCGGCCCTCAGGCTTGTGGTCTGACCCGCCGGGGCCCGCGATTCCGGTGATTGAGACGGCAATATCGGCCTGTGACCGGGCAAGCGCGCCGGACGCCATTTCTGCGGCGACTTGCTCGGATACAGCCCCGAATGCTGTTAAGCTGTCAGAGGTAACACCGAGCATGTCCCGCTTGGCGGCGTTGGAATAGGTGATGAAGCCGCGATCATACACGTCCGAGCTGCCGGGCACTTCGGTCAGCCATGCGCCGACCATGCCGCCGGTGCAGCTTTCTGCTGTCGCCAGCTTCAAGCCACGCGCGCGGCAGAGGTCCAGAAGGGCGGCGGCATCGCTCATGCCATAAGTCCGTGTGCGGCGTAGGCAGCGATGATCACGACGATTGCGGCGGCGACACCGGCCCAGACGTCATCCATCATGACGCCCGTAGCATCTCCGCGCCGATCCGCTTTGCCAATCGGGCCCCATTTGGTGATGTCAAACAGACGGAATGCCAAGAAGGCCACGATCCAGCCCGGATAAAGCGCAAGAATGTCCACGCCCATCAATCGCGCCCCGAAAGACACCGGGAAGAGCGCGATCCACATGCCCACAACCTCGTCAATGACCACTTCTGACGGGTCGTGGTCGGATTTTCCCGCGGTGTATGCCTCGGTCGCTTTCACGCCGATCAGATAGGCCAAAATGGTCGCACCGGTCAGGGCGACGGGGCCGCCGATCTGATGCAAAAGCCACGCGGCGGGCAGGGCAGCCAGACTGCCCCAAGTGCCGGGGGCAGGGCGCAGAAGTCCCGAATAGAAGAAGGTGGCGATCAGCTTGGCGGTTGCAGGGCTCATATCACGCTCCGATCAGGGTTGCCGTGGCCATCGAGGCGATGCCTTCCGACCGTCCGGTAAAGCCCAGCCGTTCGCTGGTGGTGGCCTTTACGCTAATGCGGTCGACCGCCAAGCCCATAATGTCAGACAGGGCTGCGCGCATCGCTTGGGCGTGCGGCCCAATCTTAGGCTGCTCGCAGATCAGCGTCACATCGACATTCGAGATCCGATAGCCGCGTTCCCCCGCCAGCGCGACCGCATGGCGCAGGAAGATGTCGCTGGCAGCCCCCTTCCATTGAGGATCCGAGGGCGGGAAATGCTGGCCGATATCGCCATCCGCCAGCGCGCCATAAATTGCGTCCGTCAGGGCGTGCATGCCCACATCGGCATCCGAATGGCCCTTCAGCTTGCGCACATGCGGGATTTTAACGCCGCAGAGGATCACGTGGTCCCCATCTGTGAACGCATGTACGTCGTAGCCACTGCCCACCCGAATATCCATCCGGCTCTCCTTGTTCTTCTTTTGGCGCTGCATCAGCAGCCGCTCGGCCCGGGCGAAATCGCCGGGTGTTGTGATTTTCAGGTTCTGTTCGTCGCCATCAACAATGGTGACGTCCAGCCCGGTAGCGCGGGCGACCTCGACATCATCAGCAGCACCGCCTGAATGCGCCGAATGCGCGGCCAGAATGTCAGCGAAGCGGAAGCCCTGAGGCGTCTGTGCCCTAAACAGCCCCGTGCGATCCTGCGTCCCCGTCACGTTCCCATCTGTCCCGCGCCACAGCGCATCCGTGACCTGAAGGGCAGGGGCCGCACCCGGCGCGAGGTCGAGCGCGGCGATCACATCATGTATCACCTGTTCCGAGACCAAAGGCCGTGCGACATCGTGGATTAAAACGCGATCCGGAGCGTTTGATTGAAGCGCCTGAAGTCCGGCAAAAACGCTCGCATCCCGCGTTGCCCCGCCGTGGACCAAAGTGACGCCCTCGATCGGATCAGCAAAGCCGTGATCATCGGGGTGAATCACAAGAATGATCTGCGAGACTTCGGGATGCGCCCGAAACGCTTGTACCGTATGGGCTGCAACGCTGCCCCCGGCAATCTGGCGCCATTGCTTCGGCACTTCGCCACCTGCACGCGTCCCGCGTCCGGCGGCCACGATGATGGCTGCTGTCGTCATACAAGTTGTTTAGGCTGTGCTTAGAGGAAGGACAACTCTGCAGTCTGCGCCTGCAAAACTGCCTAAAAAATGTGCAAAATATAAATCCGATGCTCGAATACTCCGCGAAATATTGATATATTTCGGGTCGTCAGCCCTAACTATCAGCAGTGCACAAGGAATAAGCATGTCTCTTTGCGTCGGACCTCTTCAGCTTGAAACGCCCGTGATTCTGGCCCCTATGGCTGGGATCACGGATTTGCCGTTTCGTAACCTCGTCTCGTCCTTCGGGGCGGGGCTTGTGGTGTCTGAAATGGTGGCCAGCCAAGAGATGGTGCAAGCCAAGCCCGGCGTCCGTGAACGGGCCGAGCTGGGGTTCGGGCTGGACAAGACCTCGGTCCAGCTTGCGGCGCGGGATGTTTATTGGGCGGGCGAAGCGGCGCGGATGGTCGAACAGAACGGCGCGCGGCTGATTGACATTAATATGGGATGCCCGGCACGCAAAGTGGTCGGCGGCATGTCTGGCTCGGCCTTGATGCGTGATCTGGACCATGCGCTCCGCCTGATCGAAGCCATCGTGGGCGCGGTCAGTATCCCCGTCACGCTAAAAACCCGGCTGGGCTGGGATGACAGCAGCCTGAACGCGCCCGAACTGGCGCGGCTGGCCGAGGGCGCGGGCATTCAGCTGATCACCATCCACGGACGCACACGCTGCCAGTTTTACAAGGGCACGGCCAACTGGGCTGCAATCCGCCCGGTGAAAGAGGCAGTCTCGATCCCCGTCATCGCCAATGGCGACATCGTCGACAGCGCCACCGCACGCCAAGCGCTTGATCAAAGTGGCGCGGACGGCGTGATGATCGGGCGCGGTTCGGGCGGACGGCCTTGGCTTTTGGCGCAAGTCGCCCATGACCTTTACGGCGCGCCAGCGCCCGCTATTCCCAGCGGAGAGGCCTTGGCGCAGCTGGTCGCGGACCACTATCGCGCCAGTCTGGATTTCTATGGTCCTGATCTGGGCGCGCGTGTCATCCGCAAGCACCTGGGCTGGTACATGGATGACGCGGGCACCGCACCCGATTTGCGGCGACAAGTCCTGTCGTCGCGCGACCCAATGCAGGTCATTGATCTTATCCCACAAGCCCTTAGTCCCGAAAGGAAGGCCGCATGACCAATGATGATCACATCTGGTCTGTCTTACCCGTGCCGGGGCTGGAACTGGACAGTCAGGGGCTTGTGCTGCGCGTCAACGGGGCGGCCGAGAACTTTCTGAACCTGTCCGAGCGGCGGCTGGTCGGCAGGCACCCGAATGTGACGCTTGGGTTTTCGCTGGACTTTGACGAACTTCTGAAGCGCGTCCGCGCAAGCCGGAATGCGCTCTATGTAGACGGTGTAGATGTGCGCCTGTCGGATGGGTCCACCCGCGACGTGAACCTACGCATCGCCCCGTTGCCCGAAGAGGCTGGACCTTCCGCAGGCTACATCGTGATTCTGCAGCCGCGCGGTGGGTCAGACACGCTGGGGCAGGTCCAAGACACGAAATCCGCTGCCCGTCAGGCCATTGGCATGGCCGAGATGCTGGCACATGAGATCAAGAACCCGTTGGCGGGGATTTCGGGCGCCGCGCAGCTCTTGTCGATGTCCTTGCCGCCGGAAGATCAGGAAATGACCGATCTGATCGTGGCCGAGACCCGGCGCGTCGTTGCGCTTTTGGATCAGGTGGAACGGTTCGGAGACCTGCGGCCACCTGAGCGGGACACGACCAATATCCATGATTTGCTTGATCGCGCCTGGGCAACAGCTCAGTTGGGCTATGCCTCGGGGATGGAGGTGTCCAAGGTCTATGATCCGTCCCTGCCAGATGTATTCGTGGATGCGGATCAAATCCAACAAGTGTTCCTGAACCTGATCAAGAACGCGTCAGAGGCTTCTGACAATAATGGTAAAATCACGCTGAAGACTTTCTATGACAGTGGCCTGCGCGTACCGCTGGCGAATGGAGAACAGGCGCATCTGCCCATTCAGGTCGAGGTCATTGACGATGGTCCGGGTCTTCCGCCGGACATCGCGGATAGCGTGTTTGATCCCTTCGTGTCGGGCCGTGAAAACGGGACCGGTCTGGGTCTGGCCTTGGTCTCAAAAATCATTACGGATCACGGCGCTCTGATCTCGGTCAATTCTGTGCCGGGGCGCACGGCGTTTCGGATCAGCCTTCCCGTCGCAAAATCCCCGCAACCCTAAAGTAGCAAACCCTAAGGAGTCCTGAGATGGATGGAACAGTTCTGGTGGCCGATGATGATCGCACGATCCGCACGGTTCTGACACAGGCACTGACGCGCGCGGGGTGCCGCGTCCATGCGACGGGCTCGATCCAGACCCTGATGAAATGGGTGGAAGAGGGGCGCGGAGACGTCGTGATCTCGGATGTGGTGATGCCAGACGGCAATGGGCTTGAAGCCTTGCCGCGGATCCTGAAACTGCGACCGGACCTACCGGTGATTGTGATCTCGGCGCAGAACACCATCATGACCGCCATTCAGGCGGCCGAGGCCGATGCGTTTGACTATCTACCCAAGCCGTTTGACCTGCCCGAGCTGATGAAACGCACCGCGCGGGCGTTGGAACGCAAACGTGTCCGTCCTGCGGAACCCGTCAGCCCGCCCCCACAGACCGGGCGTGACGTGGATGATTTGCCCTTGGTGGGGCACAGCCCAGCCATGCAAGAGCTGTATCGCCTTGTCGCGCGGGTTCTGAATGTGGACCTGCCCGTGCTGATCACTGGGGAAAGCGGGGTCGGCAAGTCACTGATTGCGCGGGCTTTACACGACTTTTCGGATCGCGGGAGCGCGCCGTTTATCGTCGCCTCGCCTGATGATCTCAGCCATTCGGATGCTGTAAACACGTTGCTGTCGCGTGCGCGTGATGGGGTCATCCTGTTTGACGGCATTCAGGATTTGGACGACGTGGCACAAGGGCGTTTGGCGCGCGTTTTGGATGCGGTGACGGACAACAACACACGCGTTCTGTCGATCTCGCAAGGGGATCTGGGGCATGCCGCGGCCGACGGGCGCTTCCGCTCGGACCTGTATTATCGTCTGGCAGGGATCGTGATCCCCGTGCCGCCGCTGCGCGACCGGATCGAGGACATCGTTGGATTGGCCGAGCACTTCCTGAGCCGTGCGGCACAGGACGGACTGCCCAAACGCCATCTGCCGGAAGAAGCGGCCGCCATTCTGCGTGCCTATCCATGGCCCGGGAATGTGCGCGAGCTTGAGAACCTAATCAGCCGTCTGGCCGTGACCGGGGTTGATGACAATATCTCGGCCTCGGAAGTCGAGGTCGCTTTGGGTGCCGCGGGCGGACATGCGGTCAGCGCCCCCTCGGGATCTGGCGTGGTTCGGCAGGAAATGGCCGATGGGCGACTGGCCGATACGATCGCGCAACACCTGCAGCGATATTTCGATCTGCATGGCGGCGCGTTGCCCCCAACTGGCTTGTATCAACGCATTTTGCGGGAAATGGAGCTTCCTTTGATCGAAATCGCGTTGGACGCCACGGGTGGAAATCAGGCCAGATGTGCCGATCTTCTAGGCATCAACCGCAATACCTTGCGCAAAAAGATCACCGAGCTCGGAATCGAGGTGACACGCCGTCGCAAGTTGATGTAAAAGAGCAACATAGCGTGGCATTCGGGCACAAGATCCGAGTCACATTGGCGGCAACTGTCTGCAAGAGGCTGCGGACAGAGATTTTATGAGGGCGAGCACAGTGGCGCAGCGCGCGGTGCGGAAGTCGAATTACGAGCGTTACCTGTCGATGCGCCGTTGGCGCAAGTACAGCTCTTACGGCGCATTTGGAATGATCGTGTTCGGGCCGATTTTGGCCGTGACCACATTCCTTGTGCTGGGTCCGTTTGCGCAGGGCGCAGACAGCAATGCACTCCGCCTGATCATCCTTGCAGACATAATCTATGTTATTCTGGTCGCCGGGTTTGTTCTGGCCGGTGTCAGCCGCATGATCGTTGCGCGCCGCAAGGAAAGCGCGGGATCGCGCCTGCACTTGCGCCTGACAGGGGTATTCGCGGTGATCGCTCTTAGCCCGACCATTCTTGTGGCTATCTTTGCGATGCTGACCCTGAACATGGGGCTAGAGGGCTGGTTCTCGGAACGTGTGCGCACGGTTGTGGGCAACTCTCGCGCTGCGGCCGAGGCCTATCAGCAGGAAAGCCGCGATGGGCTGGTGCAGGACGCGCGTGCGATGGCGGCGTTTCTGGAGCTTCAGCGGCAAACACAGCTTCTTCTGACAGACGCCGAACTGGGCCAATTCTTGAAGCAAGCACAAGAGCGCATCCAGCGTGGCCTGCGCGAGGCCTATGTGATCTCGGGCGATGGCTCGATCCGGGTGCGCGGGACGCGATCCTATTTGTTTGACTATGAACAGCCCTCGTCCGAGCAGTTTGCCCAAGCGGAAGCGGGCGAGGTGGTCGTGATCGAAGACTGGGATATCAACGAGTTTCGCGTGTTGATCCGTCTGCAAGGCTTCACGGATCACTACATACTGCTGACCCGCGATGTAAATGGCGAGATTCTGGATCTGGTGGACGAAACGCAAGAGGCCGCGCGGGTCTACACCCAACTTGAATCGCAACGCGGACAAAGATTGTTCCAGTTTGGCCTTATTTATCTGGGCTTCGCCGCCATTCTGATTTTGGCTGCGATCTGGATGGGCATGTGGTTTGCCGAACGTCTGTCGCGTCCCGTGGGGCGTCTGGCCAGTGCAGCGCAGCGCGTCGGGGCTGGCGATCTGGATGTGCGCGTCATCGAGGAAGAGGGCGACGACGAGATCTCGATGCTGGGGCGGTATTTCAACCAGATGACCAGCCGTCTGAAAGGGCAGCGTGACCGTTTGCTGGAAAACACCGACCAGATCGAGCGTCGGCGGCGTCTGTTTGACAGTGTGCTCAGCTCGGTCACCGGGGGTGTGATTGGTCTGAATGCGGACGGGCAGGTGACTTTTCTGAACCGTGCAGCCGAACTTTTGCTGGATGTGCGGGACGAGAATGACCAAGAGCACGAGTTGTCTTTGGTCGTTCCAGAGTTTCAGCCGCTCTTGGACGCGGTTGCGCAGGGCCAGCCCAGTGCTCAGCAAGAGATGCGCCTGACTCGTAATGGCAAACAAGAAAACCTTCTGGTGCGGATCGCCACGCGATGGAATGACGAAGGCGGGCTTGAGGGCTACGTGATTGCATTTGATGACGTGACCGATCTGGTATCCGCTCAACGGATGGCGGCCTGGGGCGATGTGGCGCGGCGGATTGCGCATGAGATTAAGAACCCGCTCACCCCGATCCAGCTGTCGGCCGAGCGGATCAAGCGCAAATTCTCGAAGGTCGATGGCGTGGATGTGGATGCGTTGGAGCAATACACGGACGTGATCGTGCGCCAGACCAACGACCTGCGTCGGATCGTGGACGAGTTTTCGAAATTCGCGCGGATGCCCGAGCCTGAGCGGCGCGAAACGGATCTGACCAAACTGCTAAAGGACATCCTTTTGTTGCAGGAAACCGGTCAAGAGGGTGTGCGCTTTACATCGCGGATCGTGGACCACCCCGTCCTGATCGAGATTGACCAGACTATGATTGGTCAGGCGTTGACAAACTTGATCAAGAACGCCGGGGAAGCCATTGAAAGCTTGTATGAAGTTGATCGTCCAGAAGGACATGTGCCCGAAGTGCAGGTGACCATGGACGATGCGGATGGCGGGGTATGCATCACCGTCGCCGACAACGGGATCGGGCTGCCCGAAGATCGGGCGCGCCTTTTCGAACCCTATGTGACGACGCGCGAGAAAGGCACCGGTTTGGGCCTGCCGATCGTCAAGAAGATCATCGAAGAGCATGGCGGGCGTCTGACGTTGGAAGACGCGCCCGTCTTTGAGAGTGAACAAGAAAGAGGCGGCGCTCATTTTGGCGCCATGGCCCGCATCTTCCTGCCATTGGGCAGTTCGGATCGCGGTGCCAAAGCCGCAACTACAGGAGAACCGACATGAGCGATATTCTGATTGTTGATGACGAACGGGACATCCGCGAACTGATTTCAGATATCCTTGAAGATGAAGGCTTTACGACCCGATTGGCGGGCACCTCGGACGAGGCGGTCGCACAGGTCAAGGCCGAACTTCCGGCGCTGATGATCCTTGATATCTGGCTGAAGGACAGCGCGATGGACGGGATCGACATCCTGAAGATGGTCAAACGCGAACATCCCGAGGTCCCGGTAGTGATCATTTCGGGCCACGGGAACATTGAAATCGCGGTCGCGGCGATCAAGCAGGGCGCTTATGACTTTATCGAAAAGCCCTTCAACATCGACCAGTTGATGGTTGTGATCACAAGGGCGATGGAGACAAGCCGCCTGCGTCGTGAGAACACCGAACTCAAGCGCCGCGATAGCCTCCCGTCCGAGATGGTTGGACAAAGTTCGGCGTTCAAGGCTTTGAAATCAAATCTAGAAAAGGTCACGAAGTCCAATGGCCGCGTGATGCTGACCGGTCCCGCCGGGGTTGGCAAGGAACTGGCCGCGCGCTTTATTCATGCGAACTCTGACCGGGCGACCGCGCCTTTGGTTGTGGTGAATTCCGCCTCGATCGAGGCGGACCGCATGGAGGAGGTTCTGTTTGGTCGTGAAAGCGACGAACGCGGGATCGAGCCGGGTTTGCTCGAAGAGGCCCATGGTGGTGTGATCTATTTCGACGAGGTTGCAGACATGCCCGTCGGCACCCAGTCCAAGATCTTGCGGGTACTGGTAGATCAGCGGTTCCAGCGTGTCGGCGGGGCGGACAAGATCTCGGTCGATCTGCGGGTGGTGTCGTCCACCAGCCGTGATCTTCAGGCTGAGATCGCTGCTGGAAACTTCCGGGAAGAGCTGTATCACCGGCTGAACGTTGTGCCGATTGCCGTGCCGCCTTTGGACGAGCGGCGTGAGGATATTCCCGAACTGGCGGCGCATTTCATCTCGATGTTCAATGCCGAGCAAGGCCTGCCGCTGCGCGAGTTGGCCGAGGATGCGCAGGCCATGCTGCAGACGATGCAGTGGCCCGGAAACGTGCGCCAGCTGAAGAATGTGGTCGAACGGGCGTTGATCTTGGGCGATGGAACTGACCCGATCACGGCATCCGAGCTTCCGGGGCAGGAAGCGGCTGCCGAAGAGGCCGCGGATCAGGCTGTTGTGGTCTCGGGCGCGTTGGCGATGATGCCCTTGCGGGAAGCGCGCGAGGCGTTCGAACGGGAATACCTGCTAACGCAGATCAACCGCTTCGGGGGCAACATCTCGCGCACTGCGAATTTCGTTGGTATGGAACGGTCTGCGCTGCACCGCAAACTGAAGTCTCTGGGCGTTGTGACCGGATCGAAAGCCGGCGCGCGGATGGCCTATGTCGCTGGAGAAGAGGAAGAAGCCGCAGAGGCGTGATCAAGCTGTAACCGCTTGGGCGCATGCACATTCCCTCGCGGCCGGGACCATTGACCCTGCCGCGCCCATCTGCCATCCCTTCGTCAGGACGATGCATGTCACATGCGGTCGAAGCGGCACCTGACACGATGCAGGAACGCGTTCTAAGGAGAGCCGGATGAAGGTTATCATTTGCGGTGCAGGGCAGGTGGGGTGGCAGATCGCCCGCCACCTTTCGGGCGAAAAGAACGACGTGACCGTTGTGGACAACAACCCCGAGCTGGTGGCGCGCGCGACCGATACGCTGGACGTGCAGGGGATTGCGGGTCACGCCTCGCACCCAGACGTGCTGGACCGCGCCAATGCGCGCGACGCGGATATGATCATCGCGGCGACCTATTCGGACGAGGTGAACATGGTCACCTGTCAGGTGGCGCATTCGGTCTTTTCCATCCCGCGCAAAATTGCGCGCATCCGGTCGCAAAGCTATTTGGACGCCATTTATGCCGACCTCTATCGTCGCGATCACCTGCCGATCGACGTGGTCATCAGCCCCGAACGTGAAGTGGCCGAGGCGGTTCTGAAGCGTATTCAGGCGCCCTCGGCCTTTGATATTGAAAGCTTCATGGGCGGCAAGGTGCAGCTGTTGGGGATTCAGTTGGGCGTCGACTGCCCGGTTCTGAACACGCCTTTGCGCCAGTTGACGGACTTGTTTTCCACCCTCAGCGCCATCGTGGTCGGTGTGCGTCGCGACAAAGGGCTGTTTGCACCTGAACCCGGCGACCAGCTGTTTGCAGGCGACCAGATCTATGTGTTCACAAAAACAGAGGATGTGAATCGCACGCTAGAGGTCTTCGGCAAGTCGACCAAACGACAGGAGCGTGTGGTGATCCTTGGTGGCGGCAATGTGGGGCTTGCCGTTGCGCGCGAGCTTGAGACCCGCACCGACCGCATCCGCGCCAAAGTGATAGAACTGAACCGCGATGTGGCCGAACGTGCGGCAGATACGCTGGAACGCACGGTGGTTTTGCATGGCGACGGGATGAATCGCGAGTTGATGAAAGAGGCGGGCGTTCCGCGTGCGGATGCCATTCTGGCGGTGACGGATGACGACAAGGTCAACCTTCTGTCCTCGGTCCGCGCCAAGGCCGAAGGCTGTGCGATGTCCATCGCTCTGGTCAATGACCCGACGCTTGTGGGGCTGATGGAGCCTCTGAACATCGACGCTTATATCAACCCGCGAACACAGACGGTTAGCTCGATCCTGCGGCACATCCGACACGGGAAAGTGCGCGAGGTCTATTCGCTGGGCGATGCGGAAGCCGAGGTGATCGAGGCGCAGGTGCTGTCGACCTCACCCATCGCAGGCAAGGCGATCCGTGATGTGGACTTTCCCGAGGGCGTCCTTGTGGGCGCCTTGATGAAGGGCGAGACTGTGGTCAAGCCCGCGGGCTCGGTCCGGATCGACGAGGGCGATGTGGTGACGTTGTTCTGCATGGCAGATGACGTGCCCGAAGTAGAGCGTCTGCTGCAGGTCTCGATCGACTTCTTCTAAGGCGCGCTCATGCTGACCCAGATCACCAAATTGCCGCTGCTTGTGATCCTGATGGGGATCAGTGTTCTGGCGATGTTGCTGCCCGCCGGTTTCGCGTGGACGGTCGAGGAGTACTATCAGGGGCGGGTGTTTCTGTATGGCGCGTTGCTTTTTGGGTTCCTGACCTTCTTTCTTGGGATTGCGATGGCGGATCGGCCAAGATCCACAAGGCACCGTCGACATTTGATGGCGCTTTTAGGGCTGTTTGTGCTGCTGCCGATCATGCTGGCCGTGCCGTTTCACCAAGCGCTGCGGACGACCACGTTTTTGAATGCCTATGTGGAAATGGTGTCGGCCCTGACGACCACCGGATTGACTTTGTTTCCGGATCCCGACCGCTTGCCGCAATCGTTGCATCTGTGGCGGGCCATGGTGGGCTGGATGGGCGGCTTTTTTATCTGGGTCAGCGCCATTGCTATTCTGGCCCCGATGGCCCTTGGCGGGTTCGAGGTCCGCACGCGGTTTGGCGCGCGTGGCTCGGCGCTGGATACGCGTTTGGGGGCAGGACACAGCCAGATTACCCGCGTGGCGGATTTCTCGGACCGGATCAGAACCTATGGGGTGCGCTTGCTGCCGATTTATTCAGGTTTGACGGCAGCGTTGTGGATCGGTTTGGTGATTGCCGGGGAAACACCCTTTGTAGGGCTGTGCCATGCGATGTCTACACTCGCGACCAGCGGGATTTCTCCGGTCGGCGGGCTGTCCGGGGGCGTGTCTGGCTTTGGTGGCGAGGTCATGATCGCCGTGTTCCTGATCTTTGCCATTTCGCGGCAGACCTTTGCGAGCGATATGCAACACAGCGAAATCCCGTCGCTGTGGCGTGATCCGGAAATTCGATTGGCCTTCGTGATCATCGTATCACTGACCTTGTTTTTGTTCCTGCGGCATTGGATCGGGGCGTATGAAGTAGACGAAGAACTGACGCTAAGCGCCGGCCTGACCGCGATTTGGGGATCGCTGTTCACCGTGCTGTCATTCCTTACTACGTCTGGGTTTGAAAGCCAGGCGTGGGAGGCCAGCACGAACTGGTCAGGGCTAGAAACGCCGGGGCTTTTGCTAATGGGGCTGGCGCTGATTGGGGGCGGGGTGGCCACCACCGCGGGCGGGGCCAAGCTGATGCGCGTTTATGCGCTGTACCTGCACGGGCTGCGCGAGATGCAAAAGCTGGTCCATCCCAGCTCGGTCGGCGGATCCGGAACCGAGGCACGCCACCTGCGTGGACGCGGTGCCTATATGGCCTGGGTGTTCTTCATGCTGATGGCGCTGTCCGTTGCTCTGATCATGGCCCTGTTTGCCTTGACCGGTCAGGACTTTGAAAGCGCGACAATCCTGACCATCGCGACGCTAACCACCACGGGGCCAGTGGTCGACATTGCTGGCGCCGAACCCTTGTCCATTGTTGATCTCAGCGATGCTGCGAAGTATGTTTTGGCTTCGGCGATGATCTTGGGGCGGTTAGAAACGCTTGCCATCATCGCGCTGCTTAGCCCCGAGATCTGGCGCCGATAGCGGGGGCGCTCCCAACCAGATCACCAGTGTCTGTTGTTTACATGCCATACCCGAATTGAACCGACGTAAATTGGGGGTGGAAACCGCCAAAAGAGCAAGCCATAGTGACAATCAGGTGAAATTCCTGCCGTTTTCCGGCAGCACGAAACAAAAAAGGCAATAAAAATGGCTGCCGATAAGCAAAACTTGCAGGACGCATTCCTGAATCATGTGCGTAAATCCAAAGTTCCCGTGACGATCTTTCTGATCAACGGCGTAAAACTTCAGGGTGTGATTTCCTGGTTCGACAACTTCTGCGTCCTTCTGCGTCGCGATGGCCAGTCGCAGCTGGTGTATAAGCACGCGATCTCGACCATTATGCCGGGCCAACCGATCAATCTTTATGACGGCGAAGAAAGCTGACAGACCTCATTGAACGCGAGGAGAAGGCCACCCGCGCTTGGGTCCTTCACCCGGAACTGACTTCAGACCCCAACCGCCGGACCGCTGGTCCCGCGTTGGAAGAAGCCGTGTCTTTGGCGGCGGCGCTCCCTCATCTTGAAGTTGAGGGCGCCGAGATCGTGCGTCTGCGCGATCCGCATCCCGGCAAACTGTTTTCCAAAGGCAAGCTTGATGACCTTAGCCAGCGCTTGAAAGCGGCCGAGGTTGATCTGGTATTAATCGACGGGCCGGTCAGCCCGGTGCAACAGCGCAACTTGGAAAAGGAATGGAAGGTCAAGATCCTCGACCGGACGGGCCTGATCCTTGAAATCTTCTCGGACCGCGCGCGCACCCGTGAAGGTGTGTTGCAGGTCGAAATGGCCGCTTTGTCCTATCAACGCACCCGCCTTGTTCGTGCGTGGACCCACCTTGAACGCCAGCGGGGCGGGCTTGGCTTTGTGGGCGGTCCCGGTGAAACCCAGATCGAGGCTGACCGTCGCGCCATTGACGACCAACTGACCCGTCTGCGCAAGCAGCTGGAAAAGGTCGTGAAAACTCGCGAGCTGCACCGCGCCGCCCGCGCCAAGGTGCCGTTCCCGATTGTCGCGCTGGTGGGCTATACCAACGCGGGCAAATCGACGCTGTTCAACCGGATGACCGGGGCAAAGGTGTTGGCGAAAGACATGCTGTTTGCGACGCTGGACCCGACCATGCGCCAGATCGAGCTGCCCGCCTTGGGCAAGACGCCGGGGCAGGGTGGCGGGCGCAAGGTGATCCTGTCTGACACGGTGGGCTTCATCTCGGACCTGCCGACGCAACTGGTTGCCGCCTTCCGCGCCACGCTGGAAGAAGTGCTGGCCGCCGATCTGATCCTACATGTACGTGACATCAGCCACGAAGGAACGGATGAGCAGGCACAGGATGTTGCCACCATCATGGCCGAGCTGGGCGTGAATGAAGACACACCGCAGCTTGAGGTCTGGAACAAGCTGGATCTGCTGGACGAGGAAGAGGCCGACGCGCGCCGTCGCGAGGCAGCACGTCACGACGACATCTTGACCCTATCAGCAATTACCGGCGAAGGGTTCGACGATCTGATCGCCGCCATCGACCGTGCTTTGGACGAGCCGCGCAAGACTGTCACGTTGGACCTTGCCTTCTCGGACGGACGCAAGCGCGCGTGGCTGTTTGAAAAAGGCATCGTCGAAGGCGACGAACCCGGCGAGACCGGCTGGAAGATCACCGTGACCTGGACAGATCGGCAGGCTGCGGAATACGCAGCACTTTAGTCCCCCTGAAATGTTCGAAGGCCACCCGAATGGGTGACCTTCTGGCCGTGAGTGGCCAATCATCGTCCAGTTGTGGGGACGCGCTAGATGGCGTTTCGGACGACAATCTGCAGGGGCGCAATGTGATGCTGCACTCGATGTTCCGTGTCCCTAACTACGACTGTGAGGGCCATAGAATAAGGGGAAAAGAACGCCTGTGTTTCCCCCCGGAGATAACGGTCGAGAGGAGTTAGGGACGTGGAACCAGACGCGTGACCCCAACCGCCGCGGCACGCGCCAGATCGGGATCCAGCGACATGGGGGTGAACTCGCCCCTCCGCCATAGCTCGCCCAGATCGTCATAGTGACGCGACAAGGGGTGGCCGGATTGCCCGGTCGAGGTCACGAAGAGTGAACTATCGGGGTCCGAGAAGTCATAAACGCCGCGATAGGCCGCCCCGTGAACGTTCTGAAACGGGTTCTGGCCCGTGCCCGCAGTCAGCCCGCGCAAAAGCGTGTTGTCCCCACCCGAGGTCGACTGGCGGATGTTTACGAACCACTTCAGGAAGGGCACATCGCCCAGAACGGCGTGTTTGTGGACCGCTTGGTGATAGTCGCCCCAGCGTAGGCTTTCCTGCTTGCCGCCTGCGTTTTCGGACAACCACAACAGCGCGTCGTCCAGCGCCACGCGGGCAATGTCAGTGCAGGTCTCGGTTGCGGCGGATTGGATTACATCGCACCAGACCGACGCGTCATCGATGTCGCGATAGACGCGCTCCATAAAGACAGGGTCGACATGGGTGAAGGCCGCAGCCAAGGGGCCAAGCTCGTCCCGGATCAGCCGGTTCTGAAGCGCGCGCATCCATGTGGAATAGATCAGCGGCTCGGGCATGTGCTCGCTCATCTCACCATTCCAGTCGGCGAGCAGCCCAAGCGCATCTTGGCGTGCGCGTTCCGGTGTTCCAGCGGGGGCGGCTTCGCCCGTGAACCACAGATCAGCGGCAACCAAGGGCAACAGCGTCCGCGCTGTGACCGACACACTGTCCAGCTGGGCCTCGATGAAACTGTCGCGCGTGTGTACCTCGCGCGCTTGCATCAGGCGTTGCCAGCGTTGAATGCGCTGGCTGTCGCCCCAGTTGAAGCTCATATGCGCCGGGAAAGGCCGGTCGATGATCTTGTTGTTGGTGTTGCCAAGGATCCCGCCCGACGGCTGTACAAATTCCGGATTGGCGCTGTAGCTGAACGGGACGCCCCACTGGTTATCCTTGATCCATCCCGGGCTGGGAATGCGGCCCTGCGTCTGGTGGCGTGGGCTGCGACCCGGCATTTCGCCGATCACCTTCATGGCGACCGTACCTGTATCCGCCATGGTCAGGGTTAGGCTGGGCGCGACGTAATCCGCGGCGGCGGCAATCCCATCCATCACGGTCTTGGCGCGCATCAAGCCGATCCCGGCGCTCATCGAGCGATCTTTTTCGGTCAGAAGGGTCCAGGACAGGGACATCGCGTGTCCCACGGGTGTGATTAGCCCAAGATCATACATCTCGGACGGCAGGATCGGGCCATTGTCGGTCCACTGGAGGGTTACCGTGACCGGCGCTTCATCCTTGACCCGTACGATGGTTCCGCGCGTTTTGATCGGGGCGTAACCGTCGGGGGTCAGAACCTCGTCCGGGTTGTCTGGGTTCAGCTTCTCAAGATGTAAATCCTGATCGTCCAGATAGGAAGACGTGATGCCATAGCCAAACCCGTCCGTCCGGCCGGCCATGATCAGGGGCAGGCCGGGGATCGACCCGCCAATCACGCCGCCCGTGCTGAGTTCCAACCGTGCCAGATACCAGATCGACGGGGCCGAGAAGCCAAGATGCGGATCATTGGCCAAAAGCGTGCCACCCGCTGCCGAACGGGTTGGGGCAGCGGCCCATCCGTTGGATGCCCCCGCAAAGCCGCGTTTGGGGCTGGGCCAGAGGTCCGGGCGGTCTTGCGTGTCGAGGACCGCAAAGCGCGGGACGCCCTCGCCAAACAGGGCTGCGTAATCGGGCAGTGCCGCGACGCCGGTCCCCGGCATGTCCGGCAGAATGTCCCGCACGCGGTCCTCGGGCAGGGCAAGCGAGACGCGGGCGCGCAGGACTTCCTCTTCCAACTGGCCAGCCAGTTGCACGCCCATCAGCTTCAGGATCGCCAGACTGTCGACGGGCTGCCACGGCGAGATTTCGTTTGAGAATAGGAAGAACTCTGGCGCACCACGGCCCAAAGCCTCGGAGTTCACCCGCGCCAGATAGGCATTCACACCCGACGCATAGGCCGACAGCGCCGCCTTGGTATCTTCGTCCTGATACTGAAGCGATCCACGCGCCAGCGTATACAGATCCAGCCGCCGCATCAGCTCGTCGGTTTTTAGGGTGCGCGGGCCGAACATCTCGGACAGGCGGCCTTGCACGGTGCGACGCATCATCATCATCTGCCACAGGCGGTCCTGTGCGTGCACATACCCAAGGCCGAAGAAGACATCGCTGTCATTCTCACCCAGAATATGCGGGATGTTGGCGTTGTTGCGGATGATCTCGACCGGGGCGGTGATGCCGGGCGTTTCGCGGGTCACGTCATAGTCGGGCAGGGACTGCGATGCCAAATAGTAAACCAGCCCCATAATCGCGACGGCCAATCCTACCAATGCGGCGGTGCCGCGGATCATCCACAGTATGATTTTGCCCATATGCAAACCTAATTTCTGGACCATGCGTCAGAAACGCAGGTTGAACTTGCCCTCGTGAGCGGTAACTACTGTGAACTGAATGGGAATTCAACGAAAGGGTCTTGGTATGGCAAAATGTGCGTTTTTAGGCTTGGGCGTAATGGGCTATCCGATGGCGGGTCACCTTGTTGCGCAGGGTCACGAGGTCACGGTGTACAACCGGACAACCGCCAAGGCCGAGGCCTGGGCGAAGGAACATGGTGGCAAATGGGCCTCGACCCCGCGCGAGGCGGCGATGGGAGCCGATTTTGTCATGGCCTGCGTGGGCAATGATGACGACTTGCGCTCGGTCGTGTTGGGGGATCAAGGTGCGCTGGCTGGCATGACAGACGGGGCAATCTTCGTAGATCACACCACAGTGTCCGCGGCTGTGACGCGCGAACTTTATGCGGAAGCCAAAGCCGCTGGCGTGTTCTTCGTGGATGCGCCCGTGTCGGGTGGTCAGGCTGGGGCCGAAAACGGTGTCCTGTCGATCATGTGTGGCGGAGATCAGGCTGCCTATGACGCGGCCGAGCCGATCATGCAGGCCTATGGCCGCACGGTGAAACGTCTGGGCGAAAGTGGCGCGGGGCAATTGACCAAGATGGTGAACCAGATCTGTATTGCCGGGCTGGTGCAGGGCCTGTCGGAAGGGCTGCACTTTGCTGAGAAAGCCGGTTTGGACATCCGCGAAGTCGTCGACGTGATCCAAGGTGGTGCTGCGGGCAGCTGGCAGATGGTGAACCGGCACGAAACCATGGCGGACGACCATTTTGACCACGGGTTTGCGGTGGACTGGATGCGCAAGGATCTGGGGATCTGTCTGAACACAGCAAACGAGAACGGCGCCAGCCTGCCGGTCACGGCGCTGGTTGATCAGTTCTATAAGGATGTTCAAAAGCTGGGTGGCGGTCGCTGGGACACGTCGAGCCTGATCAAACGGCTGCGCGCCCTCGATTAAACGTAACCTCACAAAACGAAAAAGGGCGGCTCTAAGGCCGCCCTAAGCATTTCTGGATATGGATCGTATCAGGGGATGATCCGGGTGTATTTCGCGCCTTCGATCGACGCACCTGCGATCAGACCAGCCTGCCCGAACACCACGGCCACAACCGGAGAGGACGAGGTGATCGTGTCTGCCGTCAGGCGGTCACCTTCGTTCTGGAAGGCGTATTTGATGTCAGCCGAGGCCACCCAGCCTGCATCCGCACGGAAGTCCTGAAGCGCTTCATCGGTCATGAAGAACAGGACATGGGCGAATTGCTGCGCGCCAATCTGAAGACCCGCACTGGCTTGGGTCAATGAATAGTAATCCACCGTCACGCCATTGATGCGGAGAGCACCACGGCCATAGGCACCACCAAGGCCAAAGCCGGCCTCGGTCACCAGTGGCATCACCAGTTGTCCGGAGGATTTCTCGGCCAACTGACGTGCATCGGGATAGCGGTTATAGAGATAGGTCAGGGTGCTATCGGCGCGTGCGTCGATCCGCGCACCACCGTTGGAGCCAACGCTGTTGTCACAGGCGGCCAGCGCCATGCCTGCGCCGACCATACCGGCCAGAAGTCCACGTCGCGTAAATTTCGAAATTTGCATGTTCTTGCCCTTATGCCTCATGCTGGGCCGCCATACCGCCAAGGCATGTGATCGACCGGGTTGCTCGAACGCGGATCTGTGTCCGCTTTGGCACAAAATATAGCGGATCAGCGGTAAGCTGTCACCCAGAACTAAGCAGTCCTGCGAAATTTCGCTTGCGGTATATGTGGGCTCAGCCCTCGGCCAGAAGGCGCGCCATGCGCGGGGCGAAATAGGTTAGGATGCCGTCGCAACCGGCGCGTTTGAACGCCATCAGACTTTCGGCCATCACCTTGTCGCCATCAAGCCACCCATTTTGCGACGCAGCCATCAGCATCGCGTACTCGCCTGACACCTGATAGGCGAAGGTCGGCACGCCGAAGCTGTCTTTCACGCGCCGGCAGATATCCAGATAGGGCATGCCGGGCTTGACCATGATCATATCTGCGCCCTCTTGCAGGTCGCGTTCCACCAGACGCATGGCTTCGTCACTGTTGGCGGGGTCCATCTGATAGGTCTTCTTGTCACCCTTCAGCGCGCCCGAGGCCCCGACCGCGTCGCGGAACGGGCCGTAGAAGGCGCTCGCATATTTCGCGGTGTAGCTCATGATGGTCAGGTTGTGATAGCCAGCGGCTTCGATCGCGGTGCGCATGGCGCCGATGCGCCCGTCCATCATGTCGGACGGACCAAGAATGTCAGCGCCAGCTTCAGCCTGCGCCAACGCCATCTTCACCAGCGCCTCGACCGTTTCGTCATTCACGATCTCACCGTCGCGCACAATCCCGTCATGGCCATTGGCGTTATAGGGATCAAGCGCGATGTCGGTCATCACAGCGATCTCGGGCACAGCGGCCTTGATCGCCCGAATGGCGCGGTTCGACAGGTTGTCAGGGTTCCAAGCCTCTTCACAGGCTTCGGTCTTCAGCGCGGAATCCGTATAGGGGAAGATGCAAATTGCCGGAATGCCTAATGCATGCGCCTCGCGCGCGGCCTCTACCACAAGATCCACCGACTTCCGGGTCACACCGGGCATCGAGGGGATCTCTTGTTCCACATTCTCGCCCTCGACCACGAAAACCGGCCAGATAAGATCTGCCACCGTCAGCGTGTTCTCCCGCACCAGATCGCGCAACGCGCCGGATGACCGCGAACGGCGCAGGCGTGTGGCGGGGAAGGGGGCGACTGTATTGGGCTGAGGAATGCGGCTCACGAGGCTCTCCTTGGCTGTGACTTGACCGTGTCAGGGCCATAAAAGTGATCTGAAACTTCCTGCCACGGGTCCGCTCAGTTCACAAGTCCGCAATTTTCCGTTCTCCCGGCTGTTCCCGCTGGCACAGGCCCCGCCCCAACGCTAGGGTGAAACGCATTAGGACCACCAGCAGGGAACCAAAGTTGGATATTTACGCCACCCTTTTCGAAATCATTGATATGCGGTCTTTTTCCAACCTGTGGTATTGGATTGGGCTTGCCGTGGCGTGGTCGATGGCCAGCTATTGGGTGGTGGGCGTGCCCTATGACATGATACAGCGTGCTGGGCGTGTGGAAGGCGAGGCACAAGAGGACCTCGAGACCATTGTGCGCGTGAACTGCAACCGCATCACTTCGCTGTCCGACCAATCTGGAATGTCCCTGATTGCCGTTGCGTCGGCCGTGCTGACGTCCCTGATCATACTTGGGTTTTGGTATGGCATAGAGTTCGCCCAAGCCGTGTTTCTGTTGATGTTTCCGATGGTGATTGTCGGACTGCTCTCTGCACGAACAGCTATTACGATCCAAAGCCAAGCACTTGAAGGAGAGGCCTTGCGCCGTTACCTGCTGCGGCATCGTCTGATGGTGCAATTGATTGGAATGCTTGCCATCCTGATCACCGCGCTTTGGGGTATCAACCACAACCTTTCCAATGGCGTACTGAGGTAATCCTGACCGACCCGCCCCTTGCGTGGCCCTAACTGCACGGATACATCCGCCGCATGGACAAGCTTATTCTTTCTGGTGCCCCCGAGGGCTTTGACGCGACCCTTCTGGTGAAGGAACTCGACCGGTCTGGCGGGCCGGTTGTTCATGTGGCGCGGGATGAAAAGCGGCTGGCGGCGATGCAGGCGGCACTTGGCTTTTTTGCGCCGGACGTGACCTGTGTCACGTTCCCCGGCTGGGATTGTCTTCCCTTTGATCGCGTGTCCCCCAATGCGGACGTGTCTGCGGCGCGGATGGCGACCTTGGCCGGGTTGGCGACGGGGCAGATCAAGGGGCGGTTTGTCCTTCTGACCACGCTGAACGCCGTCACCCAACGCTTGCCTGCGCGGGCTACTCTGGCCGAGGCCAGCTTTGTCGCCAGTGTGGACAACCTGTTGGACGTCGATGCCCTGCGCGCGTTTCTAGTGCGCATGGGCTTTTCGCAATCCCCAACCGTGATGGAGCCGGGGGATTTTGCCGTTCGTGGTGGGATCATCGACATTTTCCCACCGGGCGAAAGCGGCCCCGTACGTCTGGACCTATTCGGAGACGTGTTGGATGGGGTTCGCCGCTTTGATCCGGCCACCCAACGCACGACGGAAAGCCTAAAGGGGATCGAGCTTGCCCCGGTGTCCGAGGTCATTCTGGACGAGGCCGCGATCACGCGGTTTCGGCAGAACTATCGCATTGAATTCGGCGCCGCTGGGTCGGACGATCCGCTTTACGAGGCCGTGTCTGCTGGGCGCAAGCATCAGGGTATCGAACATTGGCTGCCGTTCTTCCATGAACAACTGGAAACGCTATTTGACTATCTGCCCGATGCCTCGGTGATGTTGGATGACGGGTTGGATCCCGCCCGCCTTGCCCGGTGGGAGGCGATTACCGACCAGTATGAGACCCGCAAGATTGCGATGAACGCGAAGAACCGGATGGACAGCGTCTATAAGCCTTGTCCGCCGGATCTGCTGTATCTGGATGATCCCGCGTGGGCGACCGCGCTTGATGGGCGTCGTGTGGTCCAGTTGACGGCATTGCCGCAGCCCACAGGTGCGGGTGTGGTCGATGGCGGCGGACGGATCGGGCGCAACTTCTCTCCGGAACGCCAGCAAGAGAACATTAACCTTTTCAAGTCTCTGGCGGATCATATTGAAGCGAAAAATGAAACGTCTGTCATCGTTGCGTCCTATTCGGAAGGCGCACGGGAGCGTTTGCAGGGATTGTTGGCCGATGAAGGTGTGATCACAAGTCAAGTGATCACAAATTTCCGCGATGTTCCGGATGCTGCGGGTGGTATCTATCTGGCGGTCTGGGCGCTGGAGCACGGGTTTGAGGGGCCGGGGCTAACGGTGATCTCGGAGCAAGACGTATTGGGCGACCGCTTGATCCGCGCACCCAAGCGCAAACGCCGCGCCGAGAACTTCCTGACCGAGGCGCAAAGCCTGTCTCCGGGGGATCTGATCGTTCACGTTGACCACGGGGTCGGCAAATATAACGGGTTGGAAACCGTGACTGCGATGGGTGCGCCGCATGAATGCCTCGCCTTGGAATATGCGGGCGGGGATCGCCTGTTTGTGCCCGTCGAAAACATCGAGCTTCTGTCCAAGTTTGGCCAAGACACCGGCCTTCTGGACAAGCTGGGCGGCGGCGCGTGGCAGGCTAAGAAAGCCAAGCTGAAAGAGCGCATCCGCGAGATCGCGGACAAGCTGATCCGGCTTGCTGCCGAACGCGAGCTGCGCAAGGCGCCGACGCTGGAAGCCCCGCATCACGCGTGGGAAGAGTTCTCGGCCCGGTTCCCGTATCAGGAAACCGACGATCAGCTGTCCGCCATTGAAGATGTGATCGAGGATCTGGCCTCGGGCCGTCCGATGGATCGTCTGGTTTGCGGCGATGTGGGCTTTGGCAAGACCGAGGTGGCTATGCGTGCCGCATTCGTCGCCGCTATGTCGGGCCAGCAAGTCGCGGTGATCGCGCCGACCACGTTGTTGGCGCGCCAGCACTTTAAAAGCTTCTCGGAACGCTTCCGGGGCTTTCCCATCAATGTCGGGCAACTGTCGCGCTTTGTGGGGCAGGCCGAGGCGAAACGGACCCGCGAAGGCATGTCGCGCGGTACGATGGATATCGTTGTCGGCACGCACGCGCTGTTGGCAAAAGATGTGCGGTTCGAGAACCTCGGCCTCTTGATTGTCGACGAAGAACAGCGCTTTGGGGTGAACCACAAAGAACGGCTGAAGGAGCTGCGTTCCGACGTGCATGTCCTGACGCTCTCGGCCACGCCAATCCCGCGTACGCTGCAGATGTCCTTGTCCGGGGTGCGCGATCTGTCGATCATTGGCACGCCGCCCGTCGACCGCCTGTCGATCCGCACCTATGTCTCGGAATTCGACGGCGTCACCATCCGCGAGGCGCTGCTGCGTGAACATTATCGTGGGGGGCAGAGCTTCTACGTGGTGCCGCGCGTCAAGGATATTCCAGACATCGAGGCCTTCCTGAAGGACCACGTTCCAGAAGTCAGTTTCGTCACAGCCCACGGTCAAATGGCGGCGGGCGAGTTGGATGACCGCATGAACGCCTTCTATGACGGAAAATATGATGTGCTGCTGGCCACGACGATTGTCGAAAGCGGCATCGACATACCGACCGCGAACACGATGGTCGTGCACCGCGCGGATATGTTCGGGCTGGCGCAGCTTTATCAGATCCGGGGCAGGGTGGGGCGCTCGAAAACCCGCGCTTATGCCTATCTGACCACGAAACCGCGCGTGCCCCTGACGCAGACCGCGCAAAAGCGCCTGCGCGTGCTGGGGTCTCTGGATACGCTGGGGGCTGGGTTCACACTGGCCTCGCAGGATCTGGACATTCGCGGTGCCGGCAATCTGGTGGGTGAAGAGCAATCCGGCCAAATGCGTGAAGTGGGCTATGAGCTTTACCAACAGATGCTAGAAGAGGCGATTGCCAAGATTAAGTCGGGTCAGCTGGAGGGTCTGTCGGACGCGGACAGCAGTTGGGCACCGCAGATCAACCTTGGCGTTCCTGTATTGATCCCAGATACTTACGTCCCTGATCTTGATGTGCGTCTAGGCCTCTATCGTCGCCTGTCATCACTGTCCAAGAAGGTCGAGCTGGAAGGCTTTGCCGCCGAGCTGATCGACCGCTTCGGCCCACTTCCGAAAGAGGTGAACACCCTGATGCTGATTGTGCGCATCAAAGGCATGTGTAAGCGTGCGGGCATTGCCAAACTGGATGGCGGGCCGAAAGGGGCGACGATTCAGTTCCACAACGACAAGTTTGCCTCGCCCGTTGGATTGGTCGAGTTTATTCAGGCGCAGAACGGTCTGGCGAAGGTGCGCGACAACAAAATTGTTGTGCGACGCGACTGGCGCAAAACCTCGGACAAGATCCGCGGGGCCTTTGCGATTGCGCAGGATCTGGCGATGAAGGTGAAAGAGGCCAAGGCACAAGAAAAGAAAGCCTAATCCGATCAGGATTTGCGCCCCAAGGCGGCCAGATGTGCAACACCTTGCAAACACCGTGTTTCGCGCTTTGACAAGGCGGTACTGACCCCTTATCCACGTGGGCACTGGGATGTCTAAAGAAAGATAGAAACATGGCATTTTTCGAGGGGTCTGGCAGCGCAGCCGGGACAACCGCATTTAAAGCGCTGAGAGGACTGGCCAGCAGCAGTGGATTGGCAATTTTGCTAGCAATTTCAGGGGGGGCTGCCACCCTTCCGATGCCCGCTCAGGCGCAGACATATTCTTTCACTAAGGTCGAGATCGAAGGCACGCAGCGGATTGAGGCTGCAACCATCCTGTCCTATCTGGGAATCGCTCAGGGCGAGACGGTCAGCGCCGCACAGCTGAATGACGGCTACCAGCGCCTTGTCGCGTCCGGTCTGTTCGAAGACGTCAAAGTCATCCCGCGTGGCAATGTTCTGGTCGTACAGGTCCGTGAATATCCGACCATCAACGTCGTCTCGGTCGAAGGGAACCGCCGGGTCAAGGATGAGGTCTTCGATGACCTGCTGAAATCACGCTCGCGTCAGGTATTCAGCCCTGCAACCGCCGAGCAAGACGTGCAGACCATTATCGAGGTCTATCAAGCACAAGGCCGCTTGGCCGCCCGTGTAACCCCAAGAATTATTCGTCGTGCCAACAACCGCGTGGATCTGGTTTTCGAAGTGATCGAGGGCAAGAACACCGAAGTTGAACGTCTGTCCTTCGTGGGCAACCGCAAGTTCTCGGATGCGCGTCTGCGTCGGGTTCTGGAAACCAAGCAAGCCGGCATCCTACGTGCGCTGATCCAGCGCGACTCCTACGTTCCGGAACGGATCGAGTTTGATAAGCAGGTTCTGAAGGACTTCTATCAGTCGCGCGGCTATGTGGATTTCAAAACCACTGGCGTAACCAGCGAGTTCTCGCGCGAGCGCGACGCCTTCTTCATCACCTTCAAGGTTCAGGAAGGCCAGCAATTCCGCTTTGGCGAGATCACGACCGTCTCTGAAGTCGAGGGCGTGGACACCGCAGATTTCCATGCGGCGCAGAACATCAAATCCGGGAACGTCTTTAGCCCAGCTCAGCTGGACAATGCGATCGCCCGGATGGAGCGTCTTGCCATCCAAAAAGGTCTGGATTTCATTCGCGTCGACCCGCGTGTCACCCGTGACGAACGCAACCAGCTTCTGAACATCGAACTGGTTCTGGTCCGTGGCCCGCGCATCATTGTTGAACGCATCGATATTGAGGGCAACGCCACCACACTGGACCGCGTTGTGCGCGATCAGTTCCGCGTGGTCGAAGGCGACCCGTTCAACCCGCGTGAAATTCGCGAGGCAACCGAACGCGTGCGCGCCCTTGGGTTCTTTGCCGACGCGCAAGTGGACGCGCGCCCCGGCTCTGCCCCCGATCAGGTTGTTATCGACGTCGATGTCGAAGAAGCACCAACCGGCTCGCTGAGCCTTGGTGGTGTCTACAGCCTTGAAAACGGCTTTGGTCTGAACCTGGCCTTCACGGAACGCAACTTCCTGGGGCGAGGTCAGTATATCTCGGCAAGTTTCCAGAACACCGATGACAGCCTGAGCTTCTCGTTCAAGTTTGCAGAACCGGCCTTCTTGGGCCGTGATCTGGAGTTCGGTTTCGAGACCTATTACCAGTCCACCGACCAAGCGTCGTCGTTCTACAACACGAACTCGCTGGCGTTCCGTCCATCCATCGCGTTCCCGATCAACGAATATTCGCGCCTTGGTCTGCGCGTCTATGCAGACGGGACGGAAGTGACTGACGTTAACGCGGACAGCTCGGACTTGCTGAAGGCGGACGAAGCTCGTGGTCGCCAGATTGGTGGCGGTGTCGGCTTCTCGTACAGCTATGACACGCGCCGCACCGGTTTGGACCCGAACCGTGGGTACTTGTTCCAACTGGACGGTGATATCGGCGGTATCGGTGCGGACTATCAATATGCCCGAGCCACAGCGCTGGCACAGGCGCTGACCAAGGTCTGGAATGACGAGGTCACGCTCTCGGCGACGGTTGAAGGTGGTTTCCTGACCAGCCTGAACGGCGCAAGCTCGCGCGTGACGGACCGTTTCCGCATGGGCCCGTCCAAGCTGCGTGGCTTCGCGACCAACGGTCTTGGTCCCCGTGACCTGACCGCAACGAACCAAGACACGCTGGGCGGCAACATGTTTGCCGTGGCCCGTCTTGAGGCGCAGTTCCCGCTGGGTCTGCCGGAAGAATACGGTATCACCGGCGGTCTGTTTGTTGACGCTGGTACGCTGTGGGGTCTGGATGACACCCTTGGTGGGGCCATCGATGATAGCGCGCAACTGCGGTCGTCCATCGGCGCGTCGATCTTCTGGGATACCCCGATCGGTCCGCTGCGCTTCAACTACTCCAAGGTTCTGGCCAAGGAAAGCTATGACGAAGAAAACAACTTCGAGCTCACGATTTCGGCTCAGTTCTGATCACAGAGTGCCTCGGATAATCCGGGGCACTTTTTTTCGGAACCTGATCGGCGGTGTTGCTTTGGCTTCAGCAATGTGTGGCGTGATCCTGCCGTCAGCCGTACAGGCGCAGCAAGTAGGCGTGCAGTCCGTCTCGCAGATCGTGACGATCGATCGCCAAAGGTTGTTTTCAGAAACGGCCTATGGTCAGCGTGTTGTGGCAACGGTCGAGGTTGAACGTACGCGTCTGGCGCAAGAAACCCGCGAAGCGGAAGCTGCGCTGGCGCAGGAAGAAAAGCTGCTGACCGAGCAGCGCAGCTCTCTGGATCCGACCTCTTTCCGTGTTTTGGCGGACGCTTTTGATAAAAAGGTCAATGAGTTGCGCGCCGAAGGTCAAGTGCGCGAGCAAGAGTTCGTGCGTGTTTTGGAACGCGAGCAGACTGCCTTCTTCGAACGTATCGGTCCGATCTTGGGCCGCATGGTGCGCGAGCTGGGGGCCGTCGTCATCCTTGACCGACGCGCTATTTTGCTTGCGACGCAGAACATCGACATCACGGACATGGCCATTCGCCGGATCGATCAGGAACTTGGGGACGGTCTATCGACCCCCAACGCGCCGACGGACGATTCAGGTGATGAGGCCCCCGCTGACGCGCCAGAAAGCCCCGCGCCGGAAGGTGCCAGCAACAACTGAATCGGATTGTTTCGCCTTCGCAGGGCTGATAATCAATGATGTCAGACAATTGGCGTGAAAAGCGCCGGGACAGAAGGAAAAACAGACATGGTCGACGTGCCCAGCACAGCTGATATTCAGCTTATTCAGGAATGTATCCCCCACCGCTATCCTTTCCTTCTGGTGGACAAGGTTGAAGACATCCGCGCAGGTGAATTTGCCCGTGGCATCAAGATGGTCACGATGAACGAGCCGCATTTCCAAGGCCACTTCCCGGGTCTTCCGATCATGCCGGGCGTGACCATTATCGAAGCGATGGCTCAGACTTCGGCGGTGATGGTCTCGCTTTCGTTGGATCTGGTTGGCTCGGGTGCCGTGGTCTATTTCATGGGCATCGACACCGCGAAGTTCCGTCGCAAAGTGGTTCCGGGCGACCGTCTGGAGCTGGAAGTGACCACCGTGCGCGGTGGCGCAAAAGTCTGGAAGTTTGACGGCGTGGCCAAAGTGGACGGCGAGATCGCCTGTACCGCCACGTTCATGGCGATGATCGACGTCACCGGCGGAAAGGGCTGATTATGGGGATTGATCCCTCGGCCAAGATCCACGCCAGCGCCATTATCGAAGATGGCGCCGTTGTTGGCGCTGACTGTCACATCGGACCTCTTTGTACGGTCGGTCCTCAGGTCAAGCTGGGCAAGGGCGTCGAGCTGAAGTCTCATGTCGTCGTGACCGGCGACACCGAGATTGGAGACGAAACCGTGGTGTTTCCGTTTTCCGTCATCGGTGAAATCCCACAGGATCTGAAATTTGCCGGTGAAAACACCAAGCTGATCATCGGTAAACGCAACCGCATTCGCGAGCATGTGACGATGAACACCGGGACGGCCGGTGGCGGTTATATCACCCGCGTGGGCGATGACGGGCTGTTTATGGCTGGTTGCCATGTGGCGCATGATGCGCAGATCGGCAACAAGGTGATCTTGGTGAACAATGTGGCCGTTGCAGGCCATGTGGTGATCGAAGATGACGTGATCGTTGGTGGCCTGTCCGGTCTGCACCAATGGGTGCGCATCGGGCGCGGGGCCATTATTGGCGCGCTGTCGATGGTCACAGCAGATGTGTTGCCGCATGCGTTGGTCCAAGGTCCACGTGGAGAGCTGGACGGCTTGAACCTTGTCGGGCTGAAACGCCGTGGCGTAGATCGGGCGGACATCACCGCTTTGCGCGCGGCTTTCCTGATGCTGAAACAGGGCGAAGGCTCGTTCCAGGAACGCGCGGCGCGTTTGGGCGAAGAAAGCGACAGCGCCTATGTGCGTGAAATGGTCGAGTTCATCACGGGCGACAGCGACCGTGGCTTCCTGACGCCGAAGTAAGCGCCCATGTCGGACCGCCTTGCCATCATCGCCGGAACCGGAGAGCTGCCGCAGAAAATCGCGGCGGCCAACGCGGACGCGCTTTTCGTGACGATCAAGGGCGTCGAGGTGTCCGTCCCGGACGGGTTTGAGCATGTGGATGCGAGCTATGAGAAGCTCGGCGCGCTGTTTAAGGCGATGCGCGGGGCAGGGGTTGCACGCGTTGTGTTTGCGGGCAAGGTGGATCGGCCCAAACTGAACCCCCTGCGCATGGATCGCATGACCTTAGGGCTGTTTCCGCGTGTGAAGGCGGTGCTTGGCAAGGGCGATGACGCGCTTTTGCGCCTTGTGGCCGAGGTGTTCGAGGAGCAAGGTTTCACCGTCGTAGGCGCCACAGAGGTGACCGCCGCGCTGGCCATCGAGGCCAGTCACGCCGGTCGCGCGACCAGCGCGCAGGACCGCGTTGATGCGGACCGGGGCTGGCAATTGCTGGACGTATTGGCAGGCGAAGACATCGCGCAGGGCGTGGTGATCGCAGGCGGGCAATGTCTTGGCATTGAGAGCATTCAGGGGACCAATGCGCTATTGGCCTTCGCCGGACAGACGCCTGAGCACCTGAAACAAGGGGGGCGTGGCGTTTTTGTGAAACGCCCGAAGCCGGGCCAGGACGGGCGGATGGATATTCCCACGATTGGCCCTGATACAGTACGTGCAGTGGCCGCGGCTGGTCTGGGGGGGATCGTGTTGGAAGAAGGCGTGATCGTGCTGGACCGGGCCGAGGTAGAAGCGCTGCTGGCTGAATATGATCTCTTTCTGGACGTGCGAAAGGGGCAGCCATGAAGGTCTTTATGATTGCAGGCGAACCATCCGGCGACCGTTTGGGTGCGGCCTTGATGGAAGGCTTGAAAACCCTGCGCCCGGATGTTGAGTTCATGGGCATCGGCGGTGTTGCGATGGAAGAGCAGGGGCTGACCTCGCGCTTTCCGATGTCGGAGCTTTCGGTCATGGGGATTGCCGAAGTCGCGCCGAAATACTTCCACTTAAAACGCCGCATTCGTGAAACGGCTGAGGCCATCGTTGCTGCGGATCCGGATGTGTTGATCACCATCGACAGCCCGGATTTCTGCCTGCGCGTGGCGCGGATCGTGAAGGAAGAAGAGGTCGAGGGTCAGACCTTTGGCCATGACATCCCCATTGTGCATTACGTGGCGCCGTCGGTCTGGGCCTGGCGCCCGAAACGCGCGGCCAAGATGGCCCGTTGGGTGGATCATGTGCTGGCGCTCTTGCCGTTCGAGCCACCCTATATGCAGGCCGCGGGTATGGGCTGTGATTTCGTTGGGCATCCGGTCGTGGCCGAACCTCAGGCGGATGACGCTGCGGCGCAGGCCTTCCGTGACGCCCACGGCATTGGGGACGCACCGCTTTTGCTGGTCCTGCCGGGCTCGCGCAAGGGCGAGGTCTCGCGTCTGGCCGAACGCTTTGGCGAGGTGATTGCCCACGCCAAGCGCGAAAAACCAGAGCTACAGGTGGTGCTGCCTATGGCGCAAGGCGTCGAGGGTCTGGTGCGTGAAGAGACCGCGAAATGGTCTGTGTCGCCCATACTGATCCCCGCCGCGCAGCAGGATGACAAACGGGCGGCGTTCAAGGCGGCCGATGTGGCGCTAGCGGCCTCGGGCACCGTGTCCCTTGAGCTTGCGGCGGCGCACACACCGATGGTCATCGCCTATGATATGAATTGGCTTAGCCGCTTCCTGATTGGGCGGATGTTACAGATCGATACGGTGACACTGGTCAATCTGGTATCCGAGACCCGCGCAATTCCAGAGTTTCTTGGGAAGGACTGCACGCCAGACCGCATCACGCCAGCGCTTTTGGCGGTTCTGGATGCGCCAGAAGCTCAGAACGAGGCGATGCGGGTGACGATGGAGCGCCTTGGAAAAGGCGGTGAAGCGCCCGGACTACGCGCCGCGCGGTCGGTTTTGGCAGCGATCGCTTAAGCGCTTCACCCGCGCCAGATCCACCCGCCGCCAAAGATGCGCGGCCCGTCCATGTCATAAAACACACAGGCCTGTCCGGGGCTGACACCTTCCTCGGGTGTCAGCAGTTCCACTTCGGCTTCCGTGTCCGAGATCGGGTGGATGATCGCCTCGCGCGGGGGGCGGGTCGAGCGGATTTTGACGCCCAAATGCCATTCCTTGCGCGAGGTGAAAGGCTCGTCGCCCAGCCAGTTGATCTCGCGCACCGGCACGATGCGGGTCGCCAGCATCTCTTTCGGGCCGACAACGACCTGTTTGTTGTC
This sequence comes from Aliiroseovarius marinus, assembly GCF_004360145.1. GTDB lineage: Bacteria > Pseudomonadota > Alphaproteobacteria > Rhodobacterales > Rhodobacteraceae > Aliiroseovarius > Aliiroseovarius marinus. The sequence goes on from NZ_SAIT01000003.1 coordinate 201,123, forward strand.
CACATCCAGCTTCACCACATAGAGCGGTTCAGACAGGCCTCCGATACCCAGGCCACGGCGCTGACCGATCGTGTAGTGAATGACGCCTTCATGCGTACCCAACACGCGGCCATCCGCATGGACGATCTCGCCGGGTTCGGCTGCACCGGGGCGCAGCTTTTCAATCACACCGGCATAGTTGCCATCGGGGACAAAACAGATGTCCTGGCTGTCGGGTTTGTCTGCGACCTCCAGCCCATATTTCCGTGCAAGTTCACGAGTTTCTGCCTTGGTCTTCAAGTGACCAAGCGGGAAACGCAGATAGTCGAGCTGCTCGGGTGTCGTCGAAAACAGGAAGTAGCTTTGATCGCGCACGGGATCAGCGGCGCGGTGCAATTCCGCGCCGTGTTCTCCCATCTCACGTTGGATATAGTGGCCCGTTGCCATACAATCGGCGCCCAGATCGCGCGCGGTCTCAAGCAGATCCTTGAACTTCACCCGTTCGTTGCAGCGAATGCAGGGCACCGGGGTCGCACCGCTCAGATAGCTATCGGCAAATTCCTCGATCACGGCATCCTGAAAGATGTTTTCGTAATCAAGCACATAGTGGGGGAAGCCCATATCTTCGGCCACACGGCGCGCGTCATGGATGTCAATCCCGGCGCAGCAGGCACCTTTCTTGGCCAGCGCAGCGCCGTGGTCATAAAGCTGCAGCGTGACACCAATCACGTCATAGCCTTCCTCGGCCAGCTTAGCAGCCACAACCGAGCTGTCCACGCCACCGGACATGGCAACGACAACCCGCGTGTCAGCAGGGGACTTGGCAATGCCAAGGGAATTCAGCGCAGGCGCAGTCGTTACATTAACCGACATGTTGGGATCCTTTTTAAAGCGTATCGGAATATAGGAAAATTCGAACGAACAACAAGGGGGCGCTTCACAGATCTTTAAGCCTGTCTCGTCATGGTCGGTCCAGATCATTTGCGAGGGTTCATCATGTATCTAAAAAAAATAGAAGGGCCGCGCGCCGTCACCCTGCCAGACGGGTCGATCATGACGCGCGCGGATCTACCGCCAAAGGACACACGCCGCTGGGTTGCCAGCCGGAAAGCGCGCGTAGTCAAGGGGATACGTCATGGCCTACTGACGCATGACGAGGCCTGTTCGTTGTATGATCTGTCGGAGGAAGAGCTTGAAGAATGGCTCAGGGCCGTCGAAAATCACGGTGAAGTTGCCTTGAAAGCCACAGAACTACAAAAATATAGACAACCATAGGTAGTATTCGCTAAAAGTTCTCATAGGGTAACCTGCGATTAACCATTTCACGCAATGTTCAACCCAAGACAGAACCAGATGCGGAGAAACCCATTATGAGAATCCTTCTTGTTGAAGATGATCCGACGACATCACGCAGCATCGAGTTGATGCTGACACATGCGAACTTGAACGTCTATGCAACAGACCTGGGCGAAGAGGGGATCGATCTGGCAAAGCTTTATGATTACGATCTTATTTTGCTTGATTTGAACCTGCCTGACATAAACGGACACGAAGTTCTGCGCCAATTGCGCATGGCCCGGATCGATACGCCAATCCTGATCCTGTCGGGGGCTGACGACACCGAAAACAAGATCAAAGGGTTTGGTTTCGGGGCAGACGATTACATGACGAAACCCTTCCATCGGGAAGAGCTGATTGCGCGTATCCATGCAATTATTCGGCGCTCGAAGGGGCATTCACAGTCGGTGATCAAAACGGGCCAGGTCTCGATCAACCTCGATGCGAAAACTGTGGATGTGGATGGTCGCCCGGTACATTTGACCGGCAAGGAATACCAGATGCTCGAGCTGTTGTCGCTGCGCAAGGGCACGACTCTTACGAAAGAGATGTTCCTGAACCATCTTTACGGCGGCCTGGATGAACCAGAACTGAAGATCATCGATGTGTTTATCTGCAAACTGCGCAAAAAACTGTCGACGGCCACCGGTGGCGAAAACCATATCGAAACGGTCTGGGGGCGCGGCTATGTCCTGCGTGATCCGGATCCGGTCGAGCTGGATTCACAGATTGCGATTGGTGCCTAAGTACCGGGTCTGTAAAGAGTGCTGAACTCCGGCATGAGAAAGGGCGGCTTGGCCGCCCTTTCTTTGTTATGCTCCTACGAGTGCGCGGGCGATTTCCGCGGCCAGTCGCGCGTTGTTCTTGACCAAGGCGATATTGGCGACCAGCGACGCACCTTCGGTCGCATGAAAAATACGATCCAACAGATAAGGCGTGACCTTCTTGGCCGAAATGCCCTCGGCCTCGGCGGCTGCAAGCGCCTCTTCGATCACTGGCGTGATGACTTCGCGGGGGATTTCGGCATCTTCTGGGATTGGATTGGCCACCAACTGTCCACCTTCAAGCCCCATAAGCGCGCGGGTTTTGGCCGCTGCGGCAATCTGATCCGCGCTGTCCATACGCAGAGGGGCGGCCAGGTCTGAGGTGCGGGACCAGAAGGCGGGGAAACTATCCTGCCCATAGGCGATCACCGGAACGCCCAGCGTTTCCAGAACTTCCAGTGTTTTGGGCAAATCCAGAATGGCCTTGGCCCCAGCGGCGACCACGGTGACAGGTGTCTTCGACAGCTCGCGCAGATCGGCTGAGATATCAAAGCTGGCTTCGGCACCGCGATGCACGCCGCCGATCCCTCCGGTCGCAAAGACCGAGATTCCCGCCAGATGTGCAGCAATCATGGTGGCGGCGACGGTGGTGGCCCCGGTGCCCCCGGTGGCAATGCAGGCCGCTATGTCCGCGCGCGATAGTTTCGCGACGCCCTTGGCCTGACCCAACGCATCCAATTGCGCGTCATTCAGGCCGATATGTAGATTACCGTCCAACACCGCGATGGTCGCGGGGACGGCGCCGTTTTCGCGAATGACGGCTTCGACCGCGCGGGCAGTTTCAACGTTCTGCGGAAATGGCATCCCGTGTGTGATGATGGTGCTTTCCAGCGCTACAATCGGCGCGCCAGCATCACGCGCTGCAGCGACCTCGTCCGAGAAATGCAAGGGCAGGGTCATAGGTCTTCTCCTGAAACATATTGGGCGGCGGTTTTTTGGGCCATTTCAAGCGCGACTGCAGGTGCATTCCCGGCAAGTTCAGCTGCGATATGGGCGGCCATGAACGTGTCTCCGGCTCCGGTAATCCGACGTACGCGGACCGAGGGGCAGGGGGTCTGGATCACGCCACGTTCGTGATGACCATCGGCAGCGAAACTTCCACCATCAGTGACCAGAACCCGTGTGGCGCCAGCATCCAGCAGCCCCTGCGCAGCCCTGCCGGCGCTGTCATATTGAGCTTCGGTCAGATAGCCAGCTTCTTCGCGATTCACATAAAGCGTTGCCCCTGGATGCCGCATCAAAGGCGCCAAGCGGCGCGCTTTGCCGGGACTGGCGGGCGCCACCCGCAGATCCGCACGGGCGAAACTGGCATGGGTCGCGATTTCCTCCAGAAGCGCGCGTGTCAGATTGCCATCGAGCGCAATTGTGCCCGAATAGGGCGCGCGTGCGCTTCCCAATCGGCCATCTTCCAACGGGGCGAGGATCGCATCCCCGGCCGCTTCCAGCGTATGGGCATCGGCCACTGCCGCGATCAGCCCTTCGGGGCCTTCAATTGCCATGTAGCGATCCGTGGGCAACCCGTCGGGGCGATTGATGAACTCTGTGTTCATCCCGCGCGCCGCGCAGTCATCCAGTAACTCGTCGCCCTCGCGATCCCGTCCAACAGCAGTCAGCAGCGCCGAGCGCAGCCCAAACCGTTGTAGGGTCATCGCAATGTTCATCGCGACGCCTCCGGGCAGGCGCGTAATGCGACCCGGTTCGTCCGAGCCAACGCGCATCGGGTGCGGTGTGCGTCCGATCACATCCCAAAGGACGGAGCCAATGCAAAGAATATCCTGTGTCATGCCAGTTTTGTGCCGTGATTTCCGAGTAAGGACAAGCCATGACCACGCGAGACCATGCTTCGTCGTTTTGGGCTTGCGCGGTTGGCCCGCGCCCTGTATACGCGCGCTCGTAAACCACAGGTGCTGTGCGGGCCTATGGGGGAGACATCCCCATCGTGTCCACCGGTTGAAGGGCGACCTTCGAAACGCAGTGCCGAGGATGAAACCGGAAAGGATATAGAAATGGCATTGCCTGATTTCTCGCTGCGCCAGCTGCTCGAAGCTGGTGTTCACTTTGGTCACCAGACCCAACGTTGGAACCCCCGTATGGCTCCGTTCATCTATGGTGAACGCAATGGGATCCACATTTTCGACCTGACCCAGACCCTGCCGATGCTGGACGCCGCTCTGAACGCCGTTCGCGAAACCGTTGCTAAAGGCGGCCGCGTTCTGTTCGTTGGCACCAAGCGTCAGGCTGCTGGCCCGATCGCTGATGCGGCTGAAAAGTCGGCTCAGTACTACATGAACCACCGCTGGCTGGGCGGCACGCTGACCAACTGGCAGACCGTTTCGCAGTCGATCAACCGCCTGAAAGAGGTGGACGAGAAGCTGGCATCGGGTGCTGAAGGCCTGACCAAGAAAGAGCGTCTGGGCATGGAACGTGACCAGCAGAAACTGCAAGCCTCGCTGGGCGGGATCCGCGAAATGGGCGGCGTTCCTGATCTGCTGTTCGTCATCGACGTGAAAAAAGAAAGCCTGGCCATCGCAGAAGCCAACAAACTGGGCATCCCGGTTGTTGCTGTTGTCGACACCAACTGCCCGCCGGAAGGCGTGGACTACATCATCCCGGGCAACGATGACGCCGCACGCGCCATTGCTCTGTACTGTGACCTGGCTGCCCGCGCAGCTCTGGACGGCATGTCGGCCCAGATGGGCGCTGCTGGCATCGACCTGGGTGCGATGGAAGAAGCTCCGGCAGAAGAAGCCGTTGCTGAAGAAGCTGCTCCGGCAGAATAAGTCAGACCGCGTGCGCGGGGCAGGGGACTGGCCCGCGCAACTGTCACTGAATTGATACCCGGCGGGATTATCACCCAGCCGGAACCCCAAGGAGTAGAGACATGGCAATCACTGCTGCACTCGTAAAAGAACTGCGCGAATCCACCGGCGTTGGCATGATGGACGCGAAAAAAGCTCTGGTCGAAAACGACGGCGACATGGAAGCCGCTCAGGACTGGCTGCGCACCAAAGGTCTGGCGAAAGCCGCTAAGAAAGCTGGCCGTACCGCCGCTGAAGGTCTGGTCGCTGTGACCGTTGCTGGTGGCAAAGGCGTCGCTGTCGAGGTGAACTCGGAAACCGACTTTGTTGCGAAAAACGCTGAATTCCAGGATATGGTATCGGGCATCGCTGCGGCTGCTCTGACCGTTTCTGACGTTGACGGCCTGAACGGCGCTGACATGGGCGGCAAAACCGTTGCTGACGTGATCACCGACAAGATCGCCACCATCGGCGAAAACATGTCGCTGCGTCGCATGGCATCGGTCGAAGGCGAAAACGTTGTGACCTATGTGCACAACGCTGTCACCGACGGCATGGGCAAAATCGGCGTTCTGGTTGCCATGAACGGTGGCGACGAAGCCTTTGGCCGTCAGGTTGCCATGCACATCGCTGCTGCCAACCCGCAGGCTCTGAACGAAGCTGCTCTGGATCCGGCGATTGTCGAGAAAGAGCGTCAGGTTCTGACCGATCAGGCTCGTGAAAGCGGCAAGCCCGAGAACATCATCGAGAACATGATCAAGGGCCGCATGAAGAAGTTTCTGGCAGAAGTAACTCTGCTGGGCCAAGACTTCGTCATCAACCCGGATCTGACCGTTGAAGCCGCTGCCAAAGAAGCCGGTGCCGAGATCGTCGGCTACGTGCGCATGGAAGTTGGCGAAGGCATCGAAAAAGAAGAAGTCGACTTCGCTGCTGAAGTTGCTGCTGCTGTCCAGGGCTAAGACCCACAGGGCAGGGCGCTTGCCCGCAACGTGAGAAGAACATGAAGGCCGGTCGTTTTGACCGGCCTTTTTTGTTGGTAACTGCACGCAAAGCGCACCAGTCAGGGTGCTAAAAAGAAAAAGCGCCGACGAATTGTCAGCGCTTTTTGTGCAAGCAGATAAACTGTATCTGAAGTGCTGGTGCCTTTGGGATCAATATTCCATCGACACCAGCTCCGTTTTCACGGAAGAATGAAACGCGATCTGAAATCACAGTCCGTTCACCCCAAAATGTCCCAAGGCCAAAGCCACCACTCACGGAACACTAAAATCATGCATGATTCGTGCAGCTATTGGAAGTACGGGAATCCCTACCATTTCTTCCGTTACGTCAACAAAGCGCCATTCGTTTGGAAAACTGTTTCGTGATAACTGCCTAATCTAACTAATAAAACTTAATAGGTTAAGATTTATCAGGGGTGAAGATTTGGTTCAAAAATGACATTTTCAGTACCGCTTGTGCGGATGTGTCAACGCCCAACTTGTCCCGCGCAATGCGCAAATGCTTTTCGACCGTGGCGGGTGTAACGCCAAGAATGGTAGCGATATCCTGATTGGTTTTTCCGTCTCCAACCCACTCAAGAACTTCGCGTTGGCGTTTGGACAGGTCCGAGCGTTCCGTGCTGAGGGGAAGCGAAATAATCTTCAGATGCGCCACATTGTTCAGCGCTTCAATCTCTTCCCCATGTTCATCCCAAATGCCATCAACATCTTCTTGGCTCAGCCCACGCCGGGCGGTCAACGCAATGACACCTTTCGATCGACGCGAGGTTTCCTGAAAGGACAGGGTATATCCAGCGGTCACGCCCATTCTTTGGTTCAGCTCCATGACCTTGCGGTTGTTGTCATCCAACCGGTCCATGTTTTGGTGAATCCAAGACCAGCTACAGGCACCTGTATTCTCAGCCGCCCAAAGCAGCATTGGGCTCGATCTGTAGAGCTCCGGCGCATAATAGTGTTCCATGTATTCTGGATCATGCGACGAGAGTGTCATAACGTCTTCACGCGGCCCGAATGAATTGGCGGTCATGAAGTGGGTGACGCCATAGATCAGTCTGTCAAAGCCGAAACTGTCCATTTTCCGACAATGGATTTCCCAAACCTCGGCCATGGATTCACATTGACAGATGCTTTTAATGTATTGAAGCATCAGGGTTTTCCGACAATATCAGCAGCTGCATCAATCGCCAATTCATACCCCTTAGCGCCAAATCCACAGATTTGACCAACAGCAACGCGCGCGATGTACGAGCGATGACGGAATTCTTCGCGGGCATGAATGTTGGACAAGTGAAGCTCGATGGTTGGGACCTCGGCGGCGATAATCGCATCCATCAGGGCAATGGATGTGTGCGTATAGGCGCCGGCATTCAGAATGATGGCATCGTGGACACCACGAGCTTCCTGAATTTTCGTCACCAGCGTACCTTCGTCGTTCGACTGCTCGCAAACACATGAGAAACCAAGCTTTTCTGCGTAGGCGATGCTCGACGCTTCGATATCCTCAAGACGCAGGGACCCATAAATCTCGGGCTGGCGGACGCCCAGCATATTCAAATTTGGGCCGTTTAGAATAAGCAGTGAACTCATGTCGTCTTCCTTGTGCGAACACTGTTTTATCAGCATTATTTCGGACATTGTCGAGAGAATTGAGGAAACGAAACAATCGGTTTTAGGATAGTCGCTGGATTGCAATATTAACATAATATGGATTATGCGCATTAATGCGTATCCGATCTGAGTAATACCATGGGCGTGCTATTGTGTTCAAACGCTACCCTCACAATGGATACCAAGCCCCTGATTTGTTTAGTTACCGCCGAAAACTGTGTTCAACACAGGCATATGGTCCAAGTCGAGCTGTCGACGCCGGAAGTATCCAAGCGTTGCACAATCCGGTACTCCGAAATGCGCTAAGAACTACGAGCGATCGTGGATGCATCGGCAGAACGCGACCCCTACCCCAGAAAACTCGGCCCAAAATCGTGTTTCGCTAAGCAATGCTTTTATCGGTGTGACGCCCAGAGATCCCGCGCAGTAGCGCCATAGTGGCTTCGATCGCGGCCAGTACTGCTACCAGCGCCAGCAGCACGGTTGATCCAAGTTCAACAATTACCCAGCCGGCGATCAATGGGAACCCGAATATCCCGATAAAATAGGTCAGCGCGAAAAATTGGAGCGTTTGCGGAAGAATGTCTGGATTTGCATCATTGGCCGCCATCGCTGCCAAGATCGGATAGCTGACCCCGTACCCGATCCCAAACAGGAACGCGACCATCAGATAAACTGTCTGGCTGTCGCTAAGCCCGAGGAACAGCAAGACGGATCCGAACATCACGTATTGTAGCATGGCGATGGTCAGATATGGATGACGCCCGCCCTTGTACCGTGCAAGCACAATGCGGAACAGGATAACGGTGACTGTGTAAGCTAAGAAATAGTTGGCGTAATCCAACCCGCGTTCGTCTGCGAAAACGGTTTGGAAGTTATTCATGCCGGCGAAAACGGACGCCCCTATACAAACCATGATCACAGGCAAACGCGCGCGTGAGCGTAGGATTGCGAGAACCACATTGGGCGAAAGTGATGAGCGTGTTTCTTGTCCCATGTCGCGCGTATGACGGCGTACGGCCTTGGACAAAACCCCAAACAATCCGCCCGAAATCAGGCATAGGGTGGCCGTTACAAAGAAGGCGTCCTGCACCCCCAGGCCCGCCCGTTCCATCATGGACGCCATCACCGGAGACAGACCAAACCCCGCCATCACAGCGACAGAAAGCATGGCGAAATATCTAACACGCGCGTCTGATTCTACCAGCCGCGTCAACACAATGGGTGGCAGCGCATAGGTCAGCCCCCAGCCTGCCCCAAGGGCCAGGCTGGCATAGACAAGCAGACCGCCGACGCGTGTGGAAAACCCGTAAGACGCCAGGGCTGTCGCGATCAGAACTCCGGCCAAAGACAGCGTTTGCATTCGGCCCAAGCGATCTGACAGATGCCCAGCGAAATACACCGCGATGATCGTGGCGATTGCCGTGATGAACAGCATGGCCCCAACCACTTTCTCATTTGCCCCGAAGGTTTCAAATAGGCGCGGAAGCATGAATGTCAGGCCATAGACACCCGCCTGAAGGAAATTCGCAAGGAAGAACAAAGTGAATAGTGTCAGGCGGTTCATTCGGCGTCCATTTCAGGGTCAGGCGATCTGCGGATCAAAGCCGCGTGGTTTCATGTGTGTGATTGCCGGATTGCCACAGTATTGGTTCATTATTAATGTCCAATAGATGAAATTATGAGCATACCAAAATGACACAGCTACCTTGGCTTGCCCTGTCGATCGAGCGCGGCTCGAAGACACCTATTTTCGAACAGATTAGCACAGCGATCCGTACGCAAGTGGTCTCGGGCGATTTGACGGCTGGGACAAAGATGCCCCCTACCCGCGCATTCGCCACCGAGCTTGGCGTTTCCCGCTCGACCGTCGTCACAGCCTATGAACAGCTTGTCGCCGAAGGCTATCTGCGCAGTCTCAGAGGTTCTGGATACACGGTTTGTGCCTTGGGGGAAGTCGAATTGTCACGGACCGCGCCCTACGATGGCGTAACATCCGAACCCGTCGATATACGCGCTCCGGTTCCGTTTGAAACTGGCATGCCAGATATGCGTTTGTTTCCATATCGCCAGTGGGCAAAGGCCGTGGCGCGTATATGTCGAACAAATCCACAGGCGATGTTGGTCGGCGGGGACGCATTCGGGAATTTCGAGCTGCGCAAATCAATTGCCGCGCATCTTTCAGAGTGGCGCGGGATCGATGCCTCGGCGCATCAGATCATGGTGACGGCTGGGTCGATGGACGCTCTAGAGATCTGCATGCGCAGTGTCGCCAGCACGGGCGATGTGATCGGTGTCGAGGATCCCGGCTATCCCCCATTGCATCATTTTGCGCAGGCACAGGGGTTGGTGCCGCATTATCTGAAAATCGACGATGACGGCGCGACATTGCCGTCCAGCACCACCCTTCCCGATCTGGTCGTCCTGACCCCCTCCCATCAATACCCGCTGGGCGGTGCGATGACGCCCAATCGACGGCTTGAATTCATTAACTGGGCCAACGCGCATGGTGCCTGGATCATCGAAGATGATTATGACAGCGAGTTTCGCTATGCGGGACGGCCGATCCCTGCCCTTGCGGGTTTCGATCAACTTAGCCGCACGATCTATGTGGGAAGCTTTTCCAAGATCTTCTCGAACGCTCTGCGTTTGGGCTATGTCGTCGTCCCCGAGGCGCTGATCGACCGTTTCCAAGATACAGTGAAGCGTTTTGGCCAAAAGGCGAGCTATATGCCCCAGCAAGCGCTGGCCGAGTTCATGTCCTTGGGCGAGTTCTATCGCCATCTGCGCCGTGTTCGCAGATCCTATGGCGATCGCCGCAAGTTGTTATTGGATCGGTTGGAGCGCGAGTTTTCACAGTTTGGGTTCTTCAAGGACCATCAAGCGGGCATGCAAATCGTGTTTCACCTGAACCCGGGATTTCGGGATGAAGACATCGCCAGCTTAGCACGGCAGAGAGGTCTTATCATACGTCCGCTCACGTCTATGTTCGCCAGAGATAGCGGAGCAAATGGGCTGATGCTTGGCTTCTGCGCTTACACCGAAGACGAGCTGCCCCCGGCGATTGATGTCCTGAAGGTCTGCTTCGAAGAACTCGCGGCGGGGCGTTCACAAGGCGGCCACTAGGCTGCGATTTTACTGTCGATATGCGCCTGAAGGGCGTTCAGCATTGCGTGATTTTGGAAGTCGTCTTCGTTCAGTTCGATATCAAACGCCTCTTCCAGATGCATCATGAACTCGAACTGCACCAGACTGTCTGCGTTTACTTCCAGAAGGTTTACATCGCCCTCTCCAAGCAGCTTCGGGGCCAGCAATGGATCGTCCAGTGCGCCTGTCGCTTGATGCAGGGCTTCAATAATTCTCTGACGTGTGGTCATCAGGAAATCTCCAATAAAACGGTGTCCGGAATGCGGAAAAGCGTGTCCTGCTTTTCATCGATTTGCGTGATTACGGCCTTTCGGTCAATCCCTGACACGACATGTGTAACGGCCTGCCAGTATTGCATGGACACTGGCCCGCCCAAACAGACATGACGCCCGAGCCCAAAAATAAGCTTCCGGTCCGCATCTGGGCTTGGCGCGTCAAAGATGTTCAGCATGACACTGACGTCATGCCCCTTGGGAATACTCTGTTCGGCAAAGCTGACATCGTCACGCGCGGTCCGACGAATAAAGGGGACACCGGTGTGTGAAAACAGGTCGGGAAAGGGCATCTGCGCGAACGTCTTGCCGGGATGATCCATGATCATCTGCAACATGCTAAGCGCAGCGGACCCCATGGTGGAGTCATGCCCCATTGCCACAAGGGTTTTCTTAAACTGAATTTCGCGTGGCGAAGCGTCTGGAAACTGCGCCCGCAACGCGTCGTCCAAATCTTTCAACTGCTTTTCCAGCCTGCGCCGTTGCCGGATGCCAATTCCATCCGTCAGGACCAACGACAATTCGCTGATGTCCAGTTTAGAGATGTCTACCCCGATGAGGTTGGTGAACAGAATGTCGACACTTGGCTTGATGACATCTTGCATCAGCTCGACCGGTCCGGTCTGGCCGAGACGGTCAAACTTGGATACCGCTTTCCGCAGGACCGTCCCGCGCTCTTTGCTGGTTTGGGCGATCATCTTGGCGATCTCGGCGCGTGTCTGCGCATGCGCCTCGCCCTCTTGAAAGACCGGAAGGTGGTCCAGCAACTCGGCGATCTGCGAGAAGTCGAGTTTGAGGTGCTCGGCAAGCCGGCGATAGTTCTCGGCGCCATTGTCCGAGGCAACCAACGCCGGGCAGCGCAACACCTCGCGTGATCCATCGACATGAATGTCTTTTCGAAAGGCTTTTTCCCGCGCCGGGGCGAAATAGTCTTCGATGCTCATTTGCCGTCCCCCTTTGGACCGTCGCATTTGTACACGTATCCGCCCTGCGGTCGAGCAGACCAATTGGGCTGATCTGCCATTGACGCTGGGAAATCCTCGGCCAGCAGGCCCGGAAGGAACGCATCCAGATACCCGCGCGCCCAAAGTGGCCCCAGAACGGCATGTTCCATGACGGGCAGCACTTCAACAACCGCGCCACCTGTCAGTTCAGCCGCGGTCAAGCAGGCGTTCCTATAGCGCGGACTTTCGTTGGAATAGACAAACGTGAACTCTGGATGGTCAGCCCCCAAACAGGCACAGATGGGGTCAAAAGCCGGGACCGCACGCACCTGATTTCGGAGGATCCGCAAGGTATCATCTGGAAACGATCCCCCGAAAGAGATTGCCTTGTCCGCACCCGCCATCAAGGCAAGGCGGACCGCAGGAAAGCCACCCCCGCTTGTGCCGAGTGTGATGAGCTTCCGATAGCGTTTCTTCGTGCGGAATTCCTGAATATATTCTGCGACAGAGTTTAGGCTGTCGAGTTGTTCAGAAACACCTTTACGGTAGTGGTTCCGATGAGGATCGTTCAGAACAAGAATGTCAAATTGCCTGTCGTCAATGCGTTGAAGAAACGCAGGCACCGGCATGCCCGGCCGCCGCGCATATCCGGCACAGACGACCAGAAGGCTTTTTTCATTGAAGCGTCCAGGGCCTTGATACAGCGTTCCACCTTGCGCGAGCTTGCGGCGTACAAACCGTAGCACCCGCGATCCGGTCGCGATCTCATGCGCTGCTGGCTGTTTCAAAACGCGTTCATACAGCGTCGGGGACTGTTTACGCAGCGCGGTCAGGGCCGCAAGATACTCGCGCGGGGCAACCCAGTTCTCGAGCGCGTTCAAAGAAAGCTTGATCTTGTTGTCTGATGCCTCAGCAAGCGCCGGATCAATCAGCCCTGCGGCGCGCCCTCGGCCGGTAAGTCTTCTGGCCGCCCGTCGAAGCGTTGAAATAAGCGAAGAGCCGGCATGGTGGGGCATATATCGGGCAAGCACCTGAATGACGAAATTCTGTGTCGCGGTTGTACCGGAATGGCCTGCAGTAAGCAATCGCGCAAGCCTTTGAAAACAGGCTAATCCTTGGAAGGTTGCCAAGGACGGCTATCTGAAAATAGAAAAGGGGCAGTCGCCTGCCCCTTTAGGTTTTTCGTGAGTGGTGAGGTGCAGGTTCAGTTCAAATCAAACCGATCTGCGTTCATGACCTTTGTCCAAGCGGCCACGAAATCTTCGACGAACTTCTGACCCGCATCGTCTTGCGCATAAACCTCGGACAGCGCGCGCAGTTGCGAGTTCGAGCCAAAGACCAGATCGACCCGTGTGGCGGTCCATTTCGGGTCCCCCGTGGCGCGATCCGTGCCCGCATAGCTGCCGTCGCCCTGATCGGTCCATTTGGTGCCGATATCCAGAACATTGACGAAGAAGTCGGTGCTCAGCTTGCCGGTGTTCTGCGTCAGCACGCCATGCGCGCTGCCGCCGTGATTGGCGCCGAGCACACGCAGGCCGCCAACCAGCACGGTCATTTTAGGCGCGCTGAGGCCCAGAAGCTGTGCCTTGTCGATCAGAAGTTCTTCAGGCGAGATGGTGAACTCGGTCCGTTGCCAGTTGCGGAAGCCGTCAGCTGCGGGCTCCAGATAGCCGACGCTTTCCACATCGGTCATCTCTTGCGTGGCATCTCCTCGGCCCAAGGTGCATGGGACCAGAACGCAGTGCCCCGCATCAGCTGCGGCTTGTTCCACCGCAGCGGCACCGGCAATGACGATCAGGTCAGCCATCGAAACCGGCTTGCCGAAACTTCCACGCAGCTCTTCCAGACGGGACAGTACACGGTCCAGTGCTTCAGGTTCGTTGACTTCCCAGTTCTTCATCGGCTCAAGACGGATACGCGCCCCGTTGGCCCCGCCCCGCATGTCCGATCCCCGGAAGGTCGAGGCCGAAGCCCACGCGGTTTTCACCAGGTCTGAGATGCTCAGCCCAGTCTCAAGCACAGCCGCCTTCAACGCGTTTACATCCTCGTCGCTCAGATCCGTTTCCGACGCCGGAATGGGGTCTTGCCAGATCAGCTCTTCGCTTGGAACATCCCCGCCCAGATAACGCGCACGCGGGCCCATATCGCGGTGGGTCAGCTTGAACCACGCACGGGCAAAGGCGTCCGCGAACTCGTCCGGGTTTTCATGGAAGCGTTTGGAAATCGGACCATAGATCGGGTCCATCCGCATCGCCATATCCGCCGTGGTCATCATGGTCGGCACCTTCTTCGACGCATCATGGGCCTGCGGGGCCATGTCGTCCTCGGACACGCCGACGGGTTCCCAGATAAAGGCGCCAGCGGGCGATTTGGTCAGGTTCCAGTCATATCCGAACAACAGATCGAAATAACCGTTGTCCCACTGGATCGGGTTCGCGGTCCACGCGCCCTCGATCCCGCTGGTGGTGGTGTCATCGCCGTGGCCCGTGCCATGCGCGTTGATCCAGCCAAGACCCATTTCCTCGATCCCAGCGGCTTCGGGTTCGGGGCCAACCAGACCCGGATCCCCTGCCCCATGCGCCTTGCCGAAGGTGTGCCCGCCGGCGACCAACGCCACGGTTTCTTCGTCATTCATTGCCATACGCGCGAAGGTTTCGCGGATATCGCGGCCCGAGGCGAGAATATCCGGCTCGCCGTTCGGGCCTTCGGGGTTCACATAGATCAGACCCATCTGCACGGCCGCCAGAGGGTTTTCCAGATCACGTTCGCCGGAATAGCGGCTGTTGGGATTGTCATCCGACGCCAGCCACTCGGTTTCGGCGCCCCAATAGGTGTCCTCTTCCGGCTCCCACACATCCGCACGACCGCCCGCAAAGCCAAAGGTCGGCCCACCCATCGAGGTGATGGCCACATTGCCTGCCAAGATCATCAGGTCCGCCCAGGAAATCTTGTTGCCGTATTTCTGCTTGATCGGCCACAGAAGACGACGCGCCTTGTCCAGATTGCCGTTATCTGGCCATGAATTCAGCGGTGCAAAGCGTTGCTGCCCGGTCCCTGCCCCGCCGCGTCCATCCGCGGTGCGATAGGTGCCAGCGCTGTGCCATGCCATGCGAATGAACAGGCCGCCATAATGGCCGTAATCAGCGGGCCACCAGTCTTGGCTGTCGGTCATCAGCGCGGTCAGATCGGCCTTCAAGGCCTCAAGATCTAGCGACTTGAATGCCTCGGCATAGTCAAAGTCGCCCCCCATCGGGTCCGACTTCGCCGTGTTCTGATGCAGCATTCTGAGGTTCAGCTGATTGGGCCACCAGTCCTTGTTGGACCGCATCCCGACATTCGTTGCGCCATGCGCTACCGGGCATTTTCCCATGCTGTTTCCGTCCATCTTCGACTCCCATGTTTGGTATTTGGCTCGCGACGGCAAATTCCGTCTGAATGGCTTTAGCTTAGCGCGGTTGAATGATAAGAGGAAATTACACCTTTTAATCTCAGCGATAGGTTAGGATTATGAGCAATATCACCCTGCGCCAGCTTCGGTACTTTGATGCGCTTGCCGAACACGGCCACTTCGGGCGCGCAGCTGACGCCTGCGCCGTGTCCCAACCGGCCCTGTCTGTGCAGATCAAAGAGCTTGAGGACGCGTTGGGGTGTACTTTGTGTGAACGCATGCCACGGCAAGTGCGCCTGACCACCTTGGGGCGCGAGTTTTTGCGTCGGACGCGGGATATTCTGCGCGCGGTGGACGAGCTTGAAGATGTGTCGCGCGCTGCCCGTGATCATTGGGTGGGCGAACTGCGGATTGGGGTGATTCCCACCATCGCGCCCTATCTGCTGCCCAAGATCGTGCAGGAACTGACCGAGCAGTTTCCGGGCGCTGAAATCCATATGCGCGAGACCATGACCTCGAACCTGATCCGAGAACTGATTGACGGGCGGATCGACACAGCCATTCTGGCCTTGCCCATCTCAGATCCCGCGCTGACCGAGGTGCCCCTGTTTGACGAGGAATTCGTTCTGGTGCGTCCCTTGTCCGACAAGGACAAGCCTGTCCCAAATCGTGACGGGTTGCGCGAGATGCGGCTGCTGTTGCTCGAAGAAGGCCACTGCTTCCGCGATCAGGCGCTGTCCTTCTGCGACATGCACAACACAAACCCGCGCGAGACGCTGGATGGCAGCGCCTTGTCCACTCTGGTTCAGATGGTTGGTGCAGGCATGGGGGTCACGCTGATCCCAGACATGGCAGTGGGGGTCGAGACACGCTCCGCCCCCGTCACTGTGTCGCGTTTTGACGCGCCCAAACCCAACCGCACGATCGGAATGGTTTGGCGCGCAAGCTCGCCCCTGGCACAGCAGTTTCACCACATGGCCGACTGTGTGAAACGGGCGGCGAAGGCCTGATTTTTTTACGGGCAGAACAGGTCGTTTGTCACCCCGAACACCATGAGCGAGATGACCAGCGCAAGACCGATGGCCAGCAGGAAATTCAACGCCTTGTCCGAGGGCGGTTTGCCCGTCACGGCCTCCCACGCGTAGAACACAAGGTGGCCGCCATCCAGTACCGGGATGGGGAACAGGTTCAGCATGCCAATGGCTGTGGACAGCATGGCGATGAAGGCCACAAAGCTGACCGCGCCCTGCGACGCCACTTGGCCCGAGACCTGCGCGATCCCAATCGGACCCGACAAGTTGCAGCTGGAAATCGCGCCGGTGATCATGTGCCACAGGCCCGACAGACTGCTTTGAATGATGTAGATCACCCGATCCACGCCTGACGACAGGCTTTCCCACACGCCTGCTGGGCGCGTCGCGGGTTCAAACACCAGCCCCGAGGTGATGCCGATCAGCCAGCGGGTTTCAAACCCGCCATCGGCCGAGGGGATATCCTGGCGGCGCGGGGTTAGGGTCACGTCCATTGGCTCTCCATCGCGCAAGATCCCAAGTGCCAACTCTTCCCCGTCGCCGTTTACCACGATCTCGCGCAGGGCGCCGAAGGTCGGAACGGCCTCGCCGTTAACTGTCTGAATGAAGTCCCCTTCGCGCAATCCAGCCGCCATCGCTGCGGATTGGGGCGTGACCGCGCCGACCAGTGGCGGGTACGGATGGGTGGCCGACAAGGTCAGCACCTGCCCGTCACGCTCAACCCGGTAGTCCACCAGCGAGGTTTCGGGCAGCTTTTCGATGACCTCATAGAACTCGGCCAAGGGCGGGGTTTCAAAGCCCGCGATGGACAGGATCGTGTCGCCTTCGCGCAGCCCTTGCTCCATCCCCGGCACATTCAGCACCGTTTTCACCGCCAGAGGATCGCGGGCGACGCCGGTGGACATCATGAGGGCTGCAAAGATCAAGGTCGACAGGATGAAGTTGAAAATCGGGCCGGCAGCCACGGTGGCTGTCCGCGCCCACAAGGGCGCACCGTGCATCGTGTGGCGGCGGTCTTCTTCGGAGAGTTCGGCCATCACGGCCTCGTCTGCCCCACCAGACGTCGCATTCGCGTCGCCCCGGAATTTTACATATCCGCCAATGGGAAACGCCGCGACCTGCCACTGGGTGCCGTGCCGGTCTGTCCGCGCGAACAACACAGGCCCCATCCCGATCGAGAACACATCCGCCTTGATGCCGCTCCACCGTCCGACGATGTAGTGACCATATTCATGCACCGCGACAATCACCGTCAAAGCGGCAACAAAGGCAAGGACCGTGAAGGCAAGATTGCCGAAATCGGGCAGGAAGCTGATCAGATCCATGTCTTAGAAATGTCCTTTGGGTTCAGCGCGTGGCGCGTCTGCTCAGTTCTTGTTGGCGAGGATCTCGCGGGCGACCTCACGTCCCATCTGGTCAGCGGACAGCACATTATCAAGGGTCATACCCGCATGGATCAGGCTGACATTTCCGTCAAGTCGGATCAGCGTGTCTTCCACCAGCCCGGCCATGTCCATAAAGCCGATCTGGCCTGCGATGAACCCGTCCAGTGCGATTTCCTTGGCCGCGTTGAAGACGGCACCACACAAACCGCCCGCCGCCATCACCTCGCGGGCCAGCCGCAGGGCAGGATAGCGTGTCTCGTCCGGGGCGCGGAACTCTAGCGTGGCGACCTTGGCCAGATCCAGCCGTTCGACGGGCAGATCACGGCGCTCGGGCCAGTGCAGCGCATAGCCGATGGCATGCCGCATATCCGGCGCGCCCAGATGCGCCATGAGGGCGCCGTCATTGAAGCCAACCAGCGCGTGGACCAGGCTTTGCGGGTGGACCAAAACCTCGATCTGATCGGGATCGATCTGGAAGAACTCTTTGGTCTCAATGACTTCCAGAGCCTTGTTGAACATCGAGGCGCTGTCGATGGTGATCCGTTGCCCCATATCCCAGTTGGGATGAGAGCTTGCCTGTGCCAGTGTCGCGGTGGCCAGCTTTTCCAAAGGCCAATCGCGGAATGCGCCGCCAGACGCGGTGATGATGATCCGCTCGACCGCGTCCATATCCTCGCCCACGAGCCCTTGGAACACGGCGGAGTGTTCGCTGTCGACGGGCAAGATCCGAGAATGGTGCGCCTGCGCGGTCGCCATGATCAGCGGCCCAGCGGTTACAAGGCTTTCCTTGTTGGCAAGGGCCAGTGTCGCGCGGGCTTCCAAAGCGCGTAGCCCCGGCAAAAGCCCCGCCGCCCCGACAATCGAGGACATGACCCAGTCACAGGGGCGCGTGGCGGCCTCTTCGATGGCTGAAGCGCCTGCAGCGGCCTCGATACCGCTTCCGGCCAGCGCGTCTTTTAACGCGGGCAGCTTGTCTTCATGTGCGGTGATTGCGATGTCCGCGCGCAGGTCGATGGCATCTTTGGCCAATTGCGCAATGTTGTGCCCGCCAGTCAACGCAACCACGTCATAGGCGTCGGCATCGCGGCGGATCAGGTCAATGGTAGATTGCCCAATAGACCCGGTGGCCCCGAAGATCGAGATTCGGCGTGTGCCCGTTTCCTGCGTCATGCCCTGCCCTTAGCCAGCAAAAATCAACGAGCCTACGCCCGTCAGAAGGACTAGTGCCCCGGCCGCGCCAATCATGGCGTCAAAGCGGTCCAGCACCCCACCGTGCCCCGGGATCAGGTTCGAGCTGTCCTTGACACCGACCATCCGCTTGATGGCGCTTTGTGCGATGTCTCCCATCTGGCCGGCAAAGGCGATGAACGGAAACAGCAATGCTTCGAATACGTTGAAGTACCCAAGCACCATACCGATCACGCCCAAGACCAAAGCGCCGATCCAGCCAGCAATCGTGCCGGACCATGTTTTCTTGGGGCTGACACGCGGCCAGAACTTTTTGCCACCAATGACCCGACCGGCAAAATATCCGGCAACGTCCGAGATGATGATGATCAAAATGAACCAAACCAGCGCGGGGCCCGGTCCCATGGACAGAAAGCCTAAGCCTGCCAGCATGATCAGAAGGCCATAGGCGAAGAACAAGAGGCGATGCTGGTTGGCCAGAACGGCCCCCATCACGGGGGCGATGAACAGGGCCGCGATCTGCGGCGACATGATGACGCCCGGCGCGTTGATCGATCCAAAACTGCTAAGAAACGTCCCGCCCGCTGCGGCCAAGCCCATCACAATCGGCAAGGCCGTGGGGGTGGGTTGTAGAAGGCGCGCGAACTCCCACATGCACAGGCCGATGACGACAACGATCAGGGCCACATAGGCGGTGCCTCCGATCCAGATGGCTGCGATTGCGATTGCGGCCATGGCAATGGCGGACAAGACGCGCGGCGCCAGATCGGCCCATTTCGAGGAAGATACTTCAGAACTCATTTGGGGGTTATCGCATTGCGAGGGCCGGGTCTCAAGTCAAAGTAAGGCCCTTGACCCAGCTATTCTGCGGCGGGCTTTACTGTCCCGAAGCGGCGATCACGCCCGGAAAAGCGCGCGATGACATCGGCAAACACCTCGGACGAGAAATCCGGCCAGAGCGTGTCGATGAAATCGTATTCGGCATAGGCCGATTGCCAGAGCAAGAAGTTAGACACGCGCATTTCGCCCGAAGTACGGATAACCAGATCAGGATCTGGCAAAATGCTTGTATCCAAATAGCTTGTAATGGTTTCTTCATCCACCGCATCGGGCTTCAAGGCGCCGCTGGCAATGTCTTGGGCCATACGTTGCGAGGCCCGGGCCAATTCATCCCGACCGCCATAGTTCAGCGCAATAGTCAGATTGACGTGGTCATTATGCGCCGTCATCTCTTCCAGCTCGTTCATCAACTTGATCAGTTTTTTATCAAGCCGGCTACGGTCACCGATGAACCGAACGCGCACGCCCTCTTCGACCAGTGCGCGCGCTTCTTTGGTGATATAGCGACGAAACAGGCTCATCAAACCGGTGACTTCGGTTTCCGAGCGCTTCCAGTTCTCGGTCGAGAAGGCAAAGATTGTCAGGTATTTCACGCCAAGATCCGGGCAGGCGCGCACGATTTCGCGTACGCGCTTGGCCCCGGCGCGGTGTCCGAACAGACGCGGCTGTCCACGGCGCTGAGCCCAGCGGCCATTGCCGTCCATGATGATGGCAACGTGCCGCGGCGATGTCACCTCGGCTTGTATGTCCACCTGTGTCATGTTCATCACCAAATCCAATACCTTTAAAACACAAGAAAATGCAGGATCACACCTGCATGATCTCTTCCTGTTTTGTTTCCAGGGCCTTGTCCACGATGCCAACATATTTGTCGGTCAGTTCCTGAACTTCGTCCGACCACATTTTGGCGTCGTCTTCGGACATGCTGTCCTTGCCCTTTTTGATCTGCTGCATGCCGTCCTGACGCACGTTGCGTACGGCAACGCGGGCGTGTTCGGCATATTGTGCAGCGACGCGTGTCAGTTCGCGGCGACGTTCCTCGTTCAGCTCGGGGATCGGCAGCATGATGATCGTGCCATTGAGCTGCGGGTTGATGCCCAGACCGCTTTCGCGAATGGCCTTTTCGACTGCCTGAACCATGCTTTTGTCCCAGACGTTTACGGTGACCATGCGCGGCTCAGGCACGTTCACAGTGCCGACCTGGTTCAGCGGCGTGCGCTGGCCGTAGGCTTCCACCGTGATCGGGTCCAGCATCGAGGCCGATGCCCGCCCCGTGCGCAGCGATGCAAATTCGGTTCTCAGCGCACCAATTGCGCCATCCATACGGCGTTCCAGATCATCCGTATCCAGTTCAAACTCTTCATCAGCCATCGCTCGGCGTTCCCTTCGTCTTTCAAGCTCTTATTGTTAACGAGCGTGTTTCGCCCGGTATAACGCCACCGCCCCCCGATTGTATAGATCTGGTTCTACCAGCGGTGGCAAAGATTTGTTTCTGGGCAGAAATCCGCCCTTATGCGCGGTTAGCCGCCCACGCGGGTATAGGTGCCCTGTCCGTCCAGAATACCACGGAACCCGCCCGGTTCATCCAGCGAAAACACGATGATCGGCAGGTTGTTGTCGCGGGCCAGAGCAATGGCGGATGCATCCATAACGCCCAGACGTTTGGCCAGCACATCGTCATAGGACACAGTATCATAACGCACGGCGTCGTCGTTTTTGACCGGGTCCTTATCGTATACGCCGTCTACTTTCGTGCCCTTGAAAATGGCTTCGCAAGCCATTTCGTTGGCGCGCAGCGTGGCGGCGGTGTCCGTGGTAAAATACGGGTTGCCGGTGCCAGCCGCAAAGATGCAGACGCGTTTCTTCTCCAAGTGGCGCACAGCGCGGCGGCGGATGTAGGGCTCACACACCTGATCCATCGGAATGGCCGAGATCACACGGGTAAATACCCCTAGCCCTTCCAGCGCGGATTGCATGGCCAGCGCGTTCATCACCGTGGCGAGCATCCCCATGTAGTCCGCCGTGGTCCGCTCCATCCCCTGTGCCGAGCCCTGAAGCCCGCGGAAAATGTTGCCGCCGCCGATCACCATGCAGATCTCGACACCCATGTCGTGCACCGACTTCACCTCGCGGGCGATGCGTTCAACTGTGGGCGGGTTCAGGCCGAACCCCTGGTCGCCCATCAGGGCCTCGCCCGAGATTTTCAGCATGACACGTTTATAGGTCGGCTGCGGGGTTTCACCCTCTGTCGTGGTCTGGGCCTGATCACTCATCTGTTGCCACTCTCTGATTGTCGTGATTGTGTTGCCCGGCAATTTGACCGATTAGGGCCGGATGATCAATGAGCGATCCGCCTGACGGACCGAAAAAAGTAAGGACAACACCTCGTGTCGACCGCGCAAGACAGCATCACGGAACTGGCCCGTCAGGTGGGCCCTGATCGCCCAGTCCTGATCGCGGGCGCGACGGCATCGGGCAAGTCTGCACTGGCCTTGGCCATCGCGGAAGCGTCGGGCGGCGTGATCGTGAACGCCGATGCGCTGCAGGTGTTTGAAAACTGGCGTGTGGTGACGGCCCGCCCATCTGCCTACGACGAGGCCCGCGCGCCGCATCTGCTGTATGGGCATATTCCGGGGGATCAGGACTATTCCGTGGGCCATTGGCTGCGCGAAGTTGGGCCGATCCTGCAAGGCACAAAGCGCCCCATCATTGTCGGGGGTACGGGGCTAAACCTGACCGCGCTGACAGAAGGTCTGGCCGACATCCCTCTGACCCCACCCGCCATTCGCAAAGAAGGCGAGGCACGCTTTGCTGAGGGCGGATTGCCTGCCCTTTTGGGCGATCTGGACCCCGACACGCTGGCCCGCATCGACACGCGCAACCCCGCCCGCGTCGCCCGCGCGTGGGAGGTGCAGCACACCACCGGGCGCGGTCTGGCCAGTTGGCAGGACGATACCCCGCCGCCGCTTCTGCCCCTCTCGTCTGCATGCGCTTTCCATCTGGACGCCGAGCGCGACTGGCTGCGTGACCGGATCGAACGGCGTTTCGACATCATGCTGGACGAAGGTGCGCTCGAAGAAGCCCGCCAAAACCTTGCGACCTGGGATCCCAAGGCACCGTCCTCGAAAGCCATCGGTGCGCCGGAACTGATCGCCCATTTGCAAGGCCAGATGTCGCTGGACGAAGCCCGCCAAGCGGCCATCATCGCAAGCCAGCAATACGCCAAACGCCAGCGCACGTGGTTCCGAAAAAGGATGCGAAACTGGCAGGTGATTCCCCTTGGGACGGATCACTGAATCGCAACTTATCCACAGGCGCGTTTCTATTCTTGTGGAAGACCCTGTGGAAAAGTTGTAATCTGTCAAAAATAATGAGACAGGTCGAACAGGGTAAGCTAGCGATTGGGCAGTAAGGTATTTTTACTGGCTGCTGCGATTGCGTTCTTATGACTGATACAACCCATCCGAATTCCTCGTTCCGTGCGCTCCCAATTGCCCGTTTGGGCGTAGGTGGTCGTTGGCGTACAGAAGCTATGCGTTCTTACGGGGCACCTGTTCTTTTGTGGTTTACCCGTGGACAGGGGCGCATCACCGTCAATGGCGTGACGTCCGGCTATGGTCCACATAACTGTATCTATCTTCCAGCGGGCACCATGCACGGGTTCGAAATGAGCACACAGGTCGCCGGGACGATCATCGTGTTTCCGCAAGACAGTGAAGAGCAACTGGGCCTTCCTCAGGATTCCGTTCATTTGCGCCTGCGCGACGCGGATCGGCAGATCGAACTCAGCAATCTTGTCGATAATCTGCAGCGCGAGATGGAGAAAGGCACTGCGCGGGCAAGCCGTGCCATGATGTGTCATGCCGGGCTGATCTCGGTCTGGTTGGATCGCCAGCTAGAAGCGCTTGACGAAGGCGACAACAAACCCAAATCTGGGCAACGGTTGGTCAATGCCTTCACCGCGCTGGTCGAGCAGGATTTCCACAGCGCGAAAACCGTTCGGGACTATGCGGCAGATCTGGGCATCACCCCCACGCACCTGTCGCGCGTGTGCAATAACGCCTGCGGGCGCCCTGCCTCGGCTATATTGCAGGACCGGGTCACCTATGAAGCACGGCGTTTGCTGACCGAAACCCGCGTCCCGATCAAAGACATTGCAGCGTCGCTTGGATTTACCTCGGCGGCCTATTTTACCCGCGCGTTCCAGAAACAAACCGGGCAGACACCCTCGGCGTTCCGTAAGCGGGGTTAAGCGGCCCCTTCCCCGGTTGGAGAAACTTCACACAACAATCGTTGCAAATGAAACGAATGTTGTGTATATCCTCGATCAAAAGGAGGAGCGCTCATGAAAATCGAACAAATTCACCACGTCGCGTATCGCTGTAAGGACGCGAAAGAGACCGTCGAATGGTACGGTAAAATGCTGAAGATGGACTTCATTCTGGCCATCGCGGAAAACCACGTCCCGTCGACCCACGAGCCTGATCCCTACATGCACGTGTTCCTGGATGCCGGGAACGAGAACGTGCTGGCGTTCTTTGAGCTGCCCACCAAGCCAGAAATGGGCCGTGACCCGAACACGCCGATCTGGGTGCAGCACATTGCCTTCAAGGTGAAAGACCGCGCCGAACTGATTGAATTTAAAGAGCATCTTGAGGCCAACGGCGTCGATGTTCTGGGCGTGACCGATCACTCGATCTTCCACTCTATCTATTTCTTCGACCCGAACGGCCACCGCATCGAACTGGCCTGCCCCGATCCCGAGGAAGAAGCCATGCTCAAGCGCATGGACGAAGTGAAATGGGACATGCTGAACGAATGGTCCGAGACCAAACGCGCGCCTAAGCACGCGGAATGGCTGCACAAGAAAGAGCTGTCAGACGTCGAGTGACGCAGCGCTTTGATTGATTTATGCATGGGCGTATCTGTGAAAGGATGCGCCCATGTCTTTTGATGAAACCCGTTTCGCCCCTCTACCCGAACCGCCGTATTATGCGGTGATTTTCACCAATCAGCTGTCTTCGACCGTTCAGGGCTATGAACAGATGGCGGACAAGATGGTGGAACTGGCGCAGGCACAGGACGGCTATATCGGGGTTGAAAGCACGCGCGATGCGTTTGGAGTTGGGATCACCGTTTCCTATTGGCGCGACGAGGCCGCGATTTCCGCGTGGAAAGCCGATATGGATCATCTGATGGCGCAAAAGCTGGGCCAAACCCGCTGGTACGCGCAGTACCATCTGCGCGTCGCGAAAGTCGAACGCGCCTATTCCGGTCCCGAAGGACGCGCGCTTTAGCTGCCGAGAATAGCTTTTACGTAGCCTTGGGTTTCTTTGTAGGGCGGAACGCCATTGTATTTGGCCACAGCCTCGGGCCCAGCGTTATAAGCGGCCAAAGCAAGGCGCCATGAGCGGAACCGGTCATATTGCTGACGTAGATACCGCGCGCCGCCTTCCAGGTTTTGCGAGGGATTCCAAGGGTCTACGCCAAGTTTCTTGGCGGTGAACGGCATCAGCTGCGCAAGCCCAATGGCCCCAGCATGGCTTTTCGCCTTGGGATTCCATCCGCTTTCCTGCTGCACAAGCCGCAAGAACAGATCCTCGGGAATGCCGTGACGACGCGCCATGGCCTGCGCGATCGGCAGGTATTGGCCTTTGTAATTGCCGGTATAGCTGGGAATGCCATAACTGGTCGGCGTCGTCGGGGCGTTTGGCGTCAAACGCGAGGAGCCGGCGTATTGCTGTGCCGCGCGCGAATCCAACACACCGACCTGCGATTTGAAGGCGCTGCGCCCACCCGAACTGCCAAACAGGCTTTCGGCCTGCGCCATATTTCGCGGTGCTTCGATGGAAAGGGCCGCGATAAGGCTCAGCCCGGCGATCGTGAATACTCTTTGGCGCAAATGTCCGCCCCCAGCTTGAATACGGCGCTAATATAGGCGTTGCAGACCCGTCTGGGAAGTGCCGCCGGGCGAAACGCGCAAATCTAAGCGCATTTGGGAATGTCGCCCACAGAAATCACGTTTCTCTCGCCCACAGATGATGTAACCATATGGCCCAACTTAGAATCGAAAGGACGCAGGATGGCAGGTTCGCTTAACAAGGTCATGCTTATTGGTAATCTGGGTGCAGACCCCGAGGTACGGACCTTCCAGAATGGTGGCAAAGTGTGCAACCTGCGCATTGCGACCTCGGAAACCTGGAAAGACCGCAACACCGGCGAGCGTCGCGAGAAAACCGAATGGCACACCGTGTCCGTCTTCTCGGAAGGTCTGGTCCGCGTGTGTGAGCAGTTCTTGCGCAAAGGCTCGAAAGTCTATGTCGAAGGTCAACTGCAGACCCGTAAGTGGCAAGACCAGTCCGGCAATGACCGTTATTCGACCGAGGTCGTGCTGCAAGGCTTTAACGGCACGCTGACCATGCTGGATGGCCGCAGCGGTGGCCAAGGCGGCGGTGGTCAAGGTGGCGGCTATGGCGGCGGCGGTGGCGGCTATGGTGGTGGCAACCAGGGCGGTGGCTTCGGTGGTGGCAACCAGGGCGGTGGCTTCGGTGGTGGCGGCCAAGGTGGCGGTGGTCCCGCTCCGGCTGGTGGTGGTTTCGACGACGAAATCCCGTTCTAAAGCACTCATAAAACACACAAAACAAGGAGGCGCGCGATGTCATGGTCATTTCCAATCGGGCGCCTTTTTGGCTCGCAGCTGCGCGTCCATGTGACGTTCTTTCTTCTGCTGGCCTTCATTGGCGCCTCGACCTGGTCTGAACAAGGCCCCGAAGCCGCGCTTTGGACCATCGTCTTCGTACTTCTGCTGTTTGCCTGCGTTGTGGCGCATGAATTCGGCCACGCGCTGATGGCGCGCCGCTTTGGCATCCGCACGCCGGACGTGACGCTTCTGCCCATCGGCGGATTGGCGCGGTTGGAACGCATGCCCGAGAACCCGCGGCAGGAAATTCTGGTCGCGTTGGCCGGACCGGCCGTGAACGTGGTGATCTGGGCGGTTCTGACGCTCTTGATCGGCGCCCCGACCGAGACCGAGCAGCTGACCGGCATGGCGATTACCCCCTCCACCCTGCCCTCGCAACTGGCGACGCTGAACCTGATCCTTGCGGTCTTTAACTTGGTCCCGGCCTTCCCGATGGATGGCGGACGGGTGCTTCGTGCGGTTTTATCGATGTTCACCGATCGTGTCAGGGCAACACGTATCGCCGCGGGCGCGGGGCAATTTGTGGCCTTCCTGATGGCGCTGACCGGTCTTATGTCCGGCAACCTGATGCTGGTGCTGATCGCGGGCTTTATCTTTATCGCAGCGGGCGGCGAAAGCGCGGACGTCGCCATGCGCGACGTGGCGCGCAAGCTGATGGCGCGCGATGCGATGATCACGGAATATGAAAGTCTGCGTCCCGAGGATCCCATCGCCCTTGCGGCGACCACCCTGATCCGGACCACGCAGCACGAGTTTCCGGTGCTGGATATCGAAGGACATTTGGCCGGCTTCCTGACCCGCGAAGCGCTGTTTCATGCGATGGCCGAAGGCGCCGCGGACACCCGTGTGGGAGATGTAATGACGTCTGTTCCGGCGGCCGCACTGACGGACGGGCTCGAGATGATCCTTGAACGGATGGGCACTGCGCCGACCGTCGCGGTTCTGGACGCCGAGGGGCATCTTCTAGGCTATATCACCCGTGAAAATGTGGGTGAGCTGATGGTGATTGCCAACGCACGCAAGTGACTTGAGGCTTAGGCGTCTGCCAAAGCCTCGGTCAGCACGTCTTTGACCACACCCATATCGACGTCGTCGGCCACGAAAGCATCGCCAATCGCGCGTGCCAGAATGAAGCGCAGCTTGCCCTGCACAACCTTCTTGTCCTGTGCCATCAGCGCGATCAAACCCTCCGCATCGGGCAGATCACCGGGGATGTCGCGGATGTCTTTCTTCATCCCCATGGCCGCCAAATGCTCGCGGAAGCGCGAGGGGCTTTCTTGGCTCATCAGCCCCAACCGGGCCGAGGTTTCAAACGCGAGTGCGCAGCCAATGGCGACGCCTTCGCCATGCAACAAACGGTCGGAATAGCCGGTCGCCGCTTCAAGCGCGTGGCCAAACGTGTGACCAAGGTTCAAAAGCGCGCGGTCGCCTTGCTCGGTCTCATCCCGCACAACGATGTCGGCTTTCATCTGTACCGACCAACGCACGGCTTCTTCGCGCAGCGCCAAGTCACCCGCTGCCAGTGCGGGCCCGTTCACTTCGAGCCAATCGAAGAAGGACGCGTCGCCCAGACCGCCATATTTCACGACTTCGCCATAGCCCGCCAGAAAATCACGCGGTTTCAGCGTGCCCAACACGTCGATATCCGCCAGCACCAACGAGGGCTGGTGGAACGCACCAATCAGGTTCTTGCCCTGCGGCGCATTGATCCCGGTCTTGCCCCCGACCGAACTGTCCACCTGCGCCAGCAGCGAGGTCGGCAACTGCACGAACCGCACGCCACGGCGCAGGATCGCGGCGGCAAAGCCCACCAGATCGCCGATCACGCCGCCGCCAAAGGCCAGAACGACGTCTTTGCGCTCGACCTTTTGCTCCAGCAGCCATTCGACGGTCTGCATCAGATAAGGCCAGCTTTTGGTGCTTTCTCCGGGCGGCAGGATCAGCGCTTCCGAGGCAATCCCCTCGGCCGAGAGCCCAGCTTTCAGAGCGTCCAGATGCAGACCTGCAACCGTTTCCTCCGTCACGATCCAGACCTTCGGGCGCGGCAGCAAGGGTGAGATTTCGGCCCCGGCACGTGCGATCAATCCCGGCGCGATGCGGACGTCATAGGCGCGATCATCTAAGGGGACGTGAACGGTGGTCATTCGGGGATCTCCTCAAGCACATCCGGGCGGGTCTTCAGAACCTCGATCACCGCCTCGGTCATCTGCGCGATGGTATAGTCAGGATGGGCATCCACAGCCACATCTGCCAGCTCGTAAACCGGCACGCGGGCGTTGTAAATTTCGGTCAGCGTGGCCTTTGGGTCAGGTGTACGTAGCAGCGGGCGCGTGTCCTTATGCTTCACCCGGTTCCACAGTAGCTCCAGATCCGCACGCAGCAGAAGCGAGACGCCCCGGTCGCTGATCATGGTGCGGTTGCGTTCGGCCATGAAGGCCCCGCCGCCGGTCGACAGGATGGCACGCGGTCCGTCCAGAAGACGCCCGATCACTTCAGTTTCGCGGTCGCGGAAAAAGGCCTCTCCGTCGCGCTCGAAGATCTCGGCGATCGACATATTGGCCGCGCGCACAATCTCTTCATCGCTGTCCAGAAACGGAACATCCAGACGGGCGGCCAGCGCCTGTCCGACGGCGGTTTTCCCCGCCCCCATCATGCCCACCATGACGATGGATTTCTTTAATTTGAATGCCAAAGCGGCGCCCACTTGCCCAAATTCAGATTTCTTTCCTGAATGGCGTGATCTTGCGGAAAATACCATATATAAAATCAGCAAAACGAAGACCGAGGCAGAAAAATAGGTGATCCTCTATGCTGATCCGCTTGATCAAGCTTTTGTTCTTTTTGGCGATTCTGGGCGTGATTGGGCTGTCGGGCTATGCCTATCTGGGCGATATGTCGCCCCCCAGCGCGCCGCAAAGTACCACAGTGACGTTGAATGGCGGTTAATGGTCCCTGCAAAGCCGCGATTATAGGCGCGGTTTTGGCCCTGACCGGGGGACCGGTGCAGGCGCAGGTGACGCAAGGCGCGCCCTTGTCGGCAATCGGTTGGCTGTCTGACAGTGTCGCCCTGCCGCCCCCATCCATCGACAGCGCGGTATTGCCCCCTGACCCAAATGAACCAGACGTGACGACAGGCGCATCGGTTGCCCAAGTCACGATGAGCCTTCTGGAAACCCCGGTGCTGGACGCCGTTGGATTGTTGTCCAGCGCGACCACAGGGTTTTCGCGCGATTTGTGGGGCAGTTCCCGCCCGGATGATCTGGCGCGGCGCATCACGGACATGCCTTTGTACCTGTATCCAGCGATGCAGGACCTGCTGAACACGCTTCTTCTGGCCGAGCTCAATCCACCCAAAGGCGCGCGCACCGGCGATGATCGCCTGTTCATGGCACGGGTCGATCGGCTGTTGTCCATCGGCGCCTTGGATCAGGCTGAGGCACTGTTAAACCGGGCCGGAACCAGTAATCCGCGCGTGTTCCGTCGCGGCTTTGACACTGCACTGCTTCTTGGCACCGAGGATCGGTTTTGCGAGATCCTGACGAACTCTCCTGACCTCAGCCCGACCTTCACCGCGCGTGTCTTCTGCTTGGCCCGGTCTGGCGAATGGGACGCAGCAGTCCTGACGCTCGAAACTGGACGCGCTCTGGGGTACATTTCGGATTTCGAGGACGCGCTGCTGGCGCGTTTTCTGGATCCTGAATTGTTTGAAGGCGAGCCTCCCTTGCGGCGCCCGCATGATCTGACCCCCCTGACCTTCCGCATGTTCGAAGCAATTGGCGAGCATATCCCGACCGGAAACCTGCCGCTGGCCTTCGCGCAGGCCGATTTGCGCGCCAATATCGGCTGGAAAGCGCGTGCTGAAGCAGCCGAGCGTCTGGCCCGTGTGGGGGCTGCCACGCCGAACCAACTGCTGGGGCTTTATACTGAACGCCGTCCTGCGGCCTCGGGCGGAATTTGGGACCGGATGCAGAGCGTGCGCCGGCTTGAACAGAGCCTGAGTAGCGGCAATGAAGCCGCGCTAAGCGCATCCTTGACCACCCTCTGGCCGCAGATCGAGGACGCGGCGCTGGAAGTCCCCTTCGCACGCCTGTTTGGTGAGCGGCTGATGTCACAGATTCCGCAACACCCGGACGCACGAGACGTGGCTCTGTCTTTGGGGCTTTTGTCGTCCAAAAGCGAAGAATTCGCGGCTGCGTGGCCAACGCGCAGTACCGGGAAAGAAGCCCTGTTGACGGCGATTGCTTTGGGCAACACAGAGGACGCCTCGGGCTACAACGCAACATCGCGGGCGGTAGTGGAAGGCATGAACGCGCAAGACGTACCGGTGCGCTTGAAATCTCTGATGGAGAGCAACCGGATGGGCGAAGCCATCCTGCGCGCCATTACGCTTTATGAGAACGGAACACACGGCAACCTGGACGAGATCGCGGATGCGCTGGCCTTCTTCCGCCAGATCGGTCTGGAGCGGATTGCGCGCCAAGCCGCGCTAGAGGTTCTGATCCTCGAGAGGCGCGGATGACCCCCGACCACGCGCGCTGGATCTCGGCCTTTCTGGATGCGCAGGCGGCCGAACTTGGCGCATCTGAAAACACACGGCTGGCCTATGGGCGCGACCTGAAGGCCTTTACCGAGTTCATCGAGGACAAATCCAAGCGGTTTGATGACCTGTCACGCGCAGATATCGAAGCCTATCTGGTCGATTGCGACGTGCAGGGTTTGGCGGCCTCGACCCGTGCGCGCAGGCTGTCTTCGATCAAGCAATTGTTTCGCTTTGCCTATGAAGAAGGCTGGCGCACGGACAATCCAGCCCTGAAAATTCGCGGGCCGGGGCAGATGAAATCGCTGCCGAAAACCCTGTCGGAAGAGCAGGTAGAGGCGCTTTTGGGCGCCACCCGCGCCGTGGGACGCACGGATGCAGACCGGCTGCGCAATATCTGTTTGATGGAGCTGCTCTATGCCACCGGGATGCGCGTCAGTGAACTTGTGTCCCTGCCCGTTTCCGCTACGCGCGGCGATCCCCAGCTTCTTCTGATCCGCGGCAAAGGCGACAAGGACCGGCTGGTGCCGCTGTCGTCCGAGGCCCGCGCCGCGCTGTCTGACTGGCTGGAGTATCGCGACACTGCCGAAGACACCGCGCGGATCGAGAAAGGCGCAAAGCCCTCGCCCTTCCTGTTCCCCTCCACGGGCGCCTCTGGCCATCTGACGCGACACCGGTTCTATGCGATCATCAAGGACATTGCCGTAGCTGCAGGCGTGTCACCCGGCGACGTCACGCCCCACCGGTTGCGCCACGCTTTTGCAACACATCTGCTGGCCCATGGCGCTGACCTCAGGTCAATACAGGCCCTACTTGGCCACGCCGATCTTGCCACCACCGAAATCTACACGCATGTTCTGGAAGAACGCCTGCGCGAGCTGGTCTTCACCCACCATCCGCTTGCCGAAAAGGACTAGGTCATGAGTGTTCTGGTAACCGTTCTGATCCTGCTGATCGCCGCGCTTCATCTCTATATCCTGTGGTTCGAGATGTTCGCATGGGAAAGCCGCGGCCCGAAGATCTTTCGCAGCTTTCCGAGTGATCTGTTCGCACCGACCAAAGCCATGGCTGCCAATCAGGGGCTCTATAACGGCTTTCTGGCCGCTGGCCTGATCTGGTCACGCCTGATTTCAGATTCCGCTTGGGCGCAGAATGTCGCGCTGTTCTTTTTGGCCTGCGTTGCCGTCGCGGGCATTTTCGGGGCGGCGACCGCATCTAAGAAGATCTTTCAGGTGCAAGCCCTGCCCGCCCTGATCACCATCGGGGTGCTTCTGATCAGCTGATCAGCTGGCGTAGAGCGCCTTCGCGCGCTTTTCGAATGCCGCCACGATCCGGTGCATCGCCTCGTTGAAGACAAGGCCGATCACCTTTTGAAGCATCGGGCTTTTGAACTCGAAATCCACAAAGAACTCGACTTCGCAGCCCTGCGGGTGGTCTTTGAAGATCCAGAAGGATTTCAGGTATTTGAACGGCCCATCGAGATATTCCGTATCAATCCGCTGCCCTGCCTGATCCAAGGTCACGCGGCTGGTAAAGCGTTCGCGGAACACCTTGAAGCTGATAACAAGATCCGCTTCCATCAACTGACGGCCATCGTCCAGCGGCACCACCCGACGGACCCGCGCGGCTGAATTCCACGGCAAAAACTCGGGATAGCGACCAACATCCGCCACAAGATCGTACATCTGGCTGGCCGTATAGGGCATCACGCGTTTTTCGCCATGAGTCGGCATATTGGGCTTTTTCCTTCTCTGTCAGACGCACATGTCTTAGGAATGCAGGCGAGAATCAAGGGGGAAGCAATGGTTCAGCGACCATATGTCATTGATACGCTCATCTCGGCCAAGCAAATCGCGGCACGGGTGGAAGAACTGGCAAAAGAAATCCACGACGAGTTTGATGGTACCGACAAACTGGTTGTCGTCGGGTTACTGAGGGGATCGTTCGTGTTCATCGCGGATGTGGTGCGCGAACTGGACCTGCCCGTCGAGGTCGATTTCCTGGAAGCGTCCTCTTACGGAAACTCGACCGAAAGCAGCCGGGAAGTCCGTATTCTCAAGGACTTGCGCGGCGAGATTGCCGGACGCGATGTGCTGGTGGTCGAGGATATCGTCGACACAGGCTTTACTCTGCAACACGTGATCAAGCTGTTGCATGCCAAGGGCCCGCGCAAGCTGCGCACCATCGCCCTTCTGGACAAGCCGTCCCGACGCGAGGTCGATGTGAAAGCCGACTGGACCGGGTTCGAGATCCCGGATGAATTCGTCGTCGGCTATGGCATCGACTTTGCGCAACGCAATCGCAACCTGCCCCATATCGGCAAGGTGCGCTTCTTGGATACCCAAGACGGCGAGAGCTGAGCAATGAACCCGCTTTGGCTTCTCAGGATGTCAAAATGGGCGCGTAACCCGCCCTCGGCCAAACGGGTGGTGCTTGGCCTTGTCGTGATTGCGATCTGTCTGGCGTTGTTCGCGTATGAATACTTCATTGGTGCGCCCGACTGGATGGAAATCGAGCGCATCAGAAGGCCTAAGTCTTAATCATATCAGGCTTTTGCAAGACTTTCTTCACGCGCCTTGCGCAGCTGCGCGAAGTCATCACCTGCGTGATAGGACGAGCGTGTCAGCGGGGTGGCGGACACCATCAGGAAGCCCTTACCGTAAGCCGCCGTTTCGTAATCCTTGAACTCGTCCGGGTGCACAAAGCGCTCGACCGCGTGGTGCTTCGGCGTGGGCTGCAGATACTGCCCGATGGTCAGGAAATCGATGTCCGCGGCGCGCATATCATCCATGATCTGCATGACCGCCTGACGATCCTCGCCCAGCCCGACCATGATGCCGGATTTGGTAAACATCGAGGGGTCCAGTTCTTTCACGCGCTGGAGCAGACGAAGCGAGTGGAAATAACGCGCGCCGGGGCGTACTTCAGGGTACAGGCCCGGAACGGTTTCGAGGTTGTGGTTGAACACGTCAGGACGCGCTTCAACGACGGTTTCCAGCACGCTGTCGTCACATTTCAGGAAGTCCGGCGTCAGGATCTCGATCGTCGTATCGGGCGACTGGTGACGGACGGCACGGATCGTCTGGGCAAAATGCTCTGCCCCACCGTCTTTCAGGTCATCCCGGTCCACCGAGGTGATGACAACGTGGTTCAGACCCAGTTTCTTCACCGCATGTGCCACACGGCCCGGTTCGAACGCGTCCAGATCATCCGGCTTGCCGGTGGCGACGTTGCAGAAGGTGCAGCCACGGGTACAGATCTCGCCCATGATCATCATGGTGGCGTGGCCTTGGCTCCAGCACTCGCCTGCATTGGGGCAACCTGCCTCTTCACAGACGGTGACCAGATTGTTCTCGCGCATGATCTTATGCGTCTCGGCATAGCCCTTGCCGCCGGGCGCCTTCACACGGATCCAGCTGGGTTTCTTGGGCTGAGCGTTATCCTTGCGATGCGCCTTTTCAGGGTGGCGGCTTTCAGGGATTTTCAGATCACGCATGGCTTTCCTCCGGGCCAGTAGTTCTGACCTATATAAGCGCCCCGTGCCCCCAAGTCACCTTCAAAGCTTGTTTTCCAGATATGCAGTGGGCGCATAGCCAAACGCCGGAACGACCCAAAATGACGCGGTGCAGAAAAACCCCGTTGAGCACCATTTGGAATCGTTCTAATCCTTCCATCAACGCGCGAAGCGATTCCCAGCCACGCGCTTAGACAGTAAAGGATTTTCCCAATGAAAGCAGGCGTTACCGTCCCCAACATCACCTTCCGCACCCGCGTTCGTGATGAAAGCATCGAAGGCCCGAACCCGTTCCGCTGGCAGGACATGACCTCGGACGATTACTTCAAAGGCAAGCGCGTTGTTCTGTTCTCGCTGCCCGGCGCGTTCACCCCGACCTGCTCGACCTATCAGCTGCCCGGCTATGAAAACGGCTTTGCCGATTTCGCCGCGGAAGGCATCGACGAGATCTACTGCATGTCGGTCAACGACAGCTTCGTCATGAACGCTTGGGCGCGCAACCAAGAGCTGGAAAACGTCAAAGTCATCCCCGATGGTTCGGGCGAGTTCACCCGCCTGATGGGTATGCTGGTTCAGAAAGACAACCTGGGCTTCGGCGCCCGCTCGTGGCGCTATGCTGCCGTCATCAACGACGGTGTTGTAGAAGCATGGTTCGAAGAGCCGGGCCGCTGCGACAACCACGGCGAAGACCCCTATGGCGAAAGCGCGCCGGAAACCGTACTGGCATGGCTGAAAGAGGCCAAAGAAGCTGTGGCGTAAGCGATTGCTTTGGATTTAGAAAGGCCGCTGATTTCAGCGGCCTTTTTTTATGCGGTGATTATTAAGTGGCTTGGGACGAATTTTGTTTTGCTGGCCATTTCAGTCATTTCAAGCAGGAGTTCGCAGTTTTTTTGCATGTTCTAGCTGGAACGATTACGTCATTAAGTCGAAGAAGCCTGCGGTTGGAGAAATGAATGAGCATTTTCTTTATTGATGGTGAAAAAACCGTGTGGAATCCCGGAAACTCCACCGCAAGGCTATACTTGGATATGACGCGGAGTCTCGAGAGTTTTTTGGGCGTGCCGTCGGGATTGTCCAAGATAATAGCAGACGAAGTTCACATCGATGCCGGATTGATGAGAGTGTTTGTTTCAAAGTATGAGAGGCAGGATCATCAGATTGTACTGACGCTTGCTGAGGGACACTATCTTGTAACGTGTGTTTTGTGCTCTCGCATGGATATTCCTGTGTCTTTAGATTCAAGGCGAATTAAAGAACACTCTGCTAAAATGCCAATCTAGTGCAGACTAGCTGCAAGATCAGCAAAGCTTGAGAACCACCTATAGAAGCTGTTCTAGCAGCAATCGCTGCCAACCGGCTTCAGCCCCTTCAAGAACCGTGCCGCATTCGCCTGATACCCCAGAGCCGAGGCTTCGAGCCCCTTGATCGCCGCCGCATCCAACTCGCGCACCACTTTCCCCGGTGCGCCCAGAACCATCGATCCGTCGGGGATCACTTTGCCTTCCGTCACCAAGGCCCCTGCCCCGATCAGGCAGTTTTTGCCGATCACAGCACCGTTCATCACGGTGGCGTTCATGCCAATCAGGCTGCCGTCGCCGATGGTACAGCCGTGCAGCAGCACTTTATGGCCCACGGTGACGTTTTCACCGATGGTCAGCGGAAAGCCCATATCGGTGTGAAAGACGCAGTTCTCTTGCACGTTCGAGCCTGCGCCCACGTGGATCAGCTCGTTATCGCCGCGCAGGGTCGAGCCGAACCAGACCGAGGCTTTCGAATCGATCTGCACCTTGCCGATCAGGTTGGCATCCGGCGCGATAAAGGCGTCTTCGGCAATCTCGGGCGCGATCCCGTCCAGTTCATAGATCATGCGTCTCCCTCCTCAAACTCGGCTTGCAGCTTGCGCACGTGGTCCAGCAGGCTGGGCTGCTGGTTTCGGCGCTGGCGGGTGGCTTCGACGATGGTGATCAGCTTTTGCGCCGTCGCCTCAAGGTCGTCATTCACCAGCACATAGTCATAGCTACCCCAGTGGCTGATCTCGTCCCAGCTTTTCTGCATCCGTTTCTGGATCACCTCATCGCTGTCCTGACCGCGACCCACCAGACGGGACCGCAGTTCTGTGATCGAGGGCGGCAGGATGAAGATCGACAGGGAATGTGACGCCATGGACGAGTTGCGGATCTGCACCTCGCCCTGCCAGTCCACGTCAAACAGCACGTCCTTGCCGCTTTCAATTGCCTCACGGACGGGCGCGGCGGGCGAACCGTAGAAGTTCCCGAAGACGTGGGCGTGTTCCAGCATCTCGCCCTTGATCACCATGTCCTTGAACTTGGCTTCGTCAACGAAGTGGTAATCCTTGCCGTCCACTTCGCCGTCACGGGGCGCACGCGTCGTGGCCGAGACCGAGAAGCTGAGCGTCGGATCCCATTCCATCAGCCGCTTGGCCAGCGTCGATTTCCCCGCGCCGGATGGCGAGGACAGGATGATAAGAAGGCCGCGACGGTTTTCCGGGGTACTCATGGGGTCACTCCACGTTCTGAACTTGCTCGCGCATCTGATCAATCACATGCTTCAGGTCAAGCCCTACACGGGTCAGTTCGTTAAATTGTGCCTTGGAACACAAGGTGTTGGCCTCGCGGTTAAACTCCTGCATCAGGAAGTCGAGCTTGCGACCAGCGGGGTCCCCAGCGGTCAGGTGTGATCGCGCAACGGTGATATGGGCGCGCAACCGGTCCAGTTCCTCGCGCACATCGGTTTTCACGGCAATCAGCGCCAGTTCCTGTGCCACGCGGTCCTCATCCGCGCCTTCAACCGCGTCCATGACGCGGGCCAGTGCTGTGCGCAGCGCGTCGGCTTGCGCTTGGGAGCGTTCGTCCAGCAACGCTTCCGCCTGCCCGACCAGCACCTCCACCTGATCCACCTGCCCTGACAGTATTTCGGACAGCGCCTGCCCTTCGTCCTGACGCGCGGCCACGAAGGCGTCGACCAAACTGGGGATCTGCTTTTTCAAGGCGTCGATCAGCGGCGCGCGGCTGTCGGCATCTGCGGCACGTACCTCGATCACACCACGCAGCTGCGCAATATCGGCCGGGGAAACCGGTGTCACCGCCAGCCCGCGCATCTCGGCCTCGGTCGAGATGGCCAGCAGGTGCGAGATCGCCTGCCCCAGCCTTTCCGGGTTTACCGCGTATTGCCCGTCGTCATCCGGATGCGAGACGCGTAAGGTGACCGAGACGTTCCCACGCGCGATCTTTTGCTTCAGCGCCTTGCGCAGTGTCTCCTCGACCCCGTCCAGCCCGTCAGGCAGCCGAAGGCGGATATCCAGCCCCCGCGCATTTACCGATCTGAGGTCCCAAACCCAGGTAAATCCGTTGAGTTCGCCAGTGGCGCTGGCGTATCCGGTCATCGAGTAGATCATGGGTGGTTAACCATTTGATAAGATTTTCCGCCAAATTCGATCAGAATGTGACATATTAAGACATCGGTAAGCATTACCTACGTATTCGTTAACAAACGGTCACCGTGAGAACAAGGATCAGGCGGATCCAAAACGGGACCACACTGTCGGGAACAAAGAGATGAAGATCGAGTATTTGCGTAACGGGAATGTTGTCTCGCTGCTGTCGGCCCGGCAGTCCAAATCCTATCCGGCGATTGCACAGGTCGAAGCCTATTGGCATGCCCTTCGCAACGGGCGCCTGTGCCCCACCCGGCAAGAGGTTGATCCTCGTGGCATGGCGGGTGCCCTGCACGAAGCCTTCATTCTTGAAAAGATCGCTCCGGGGCTGGCCCGTATTCGGCTGGCCGGGCAGCATCTGAATGACATTATGGACATGGAAACCCGCGGCATGCCGATCTCGGTCCTTTTCGAGGCCGACGCCCGAAAAGAGCTGCACCGCGCGCTAGAGGCGCTGTTTGATATGCCCGCGCAAGTCACCCTTTCCTTGACCACCCAACCCGGCGCCTTTCGTAAGCCTGTCGAGGCGCAGATGGTGATGTTGCCGCTGCGTGATGAAGACGGCGAAATCACGCGTGTGCTGGGCGCGTTGCAAGTTGATGGCGACCTGAAGCGCGGGCCACATCGGTTCTCGATCCGCTCAGTGGAAACCACCGCCATCATCGTGAAAGCCGAGGCGACCGCATCAATGACGCGTTCTCAGACTGCCTATGACGAGGGTAAAAACGCCGCAACGCGCGCGCAAGAAACGCTGGATCTGCGCTTGGGCACCAGCCCCGGATTGCATCTCGGGCATGTCTATCGCGAGCCCATCCCGGGCGGCGACGACACCTTTCGCAGCTTTGCCGAGGCTCAGCGCCACTTCGATCTGCGAATGGAACTGGACCGGCAGTCTGTCACCGGAAAGCGGGCACATTTGAAACTTGTGACCTCTGACTGATTTTGCCTGTACGTGGGAGCAAGGGGCGTTCTGCACTGCTTCAGGCAAAAAAACGCCCCGGCGACATTGCCGGGGCGTTTACTTTTTCGATCTACGCTGACGCTTAGCTGGCTTTCGCAGCCAAGGCATCCCCGTTGCGACGGGCCGACAGCTCTTCGGCGACCAGGAAGGCTAGTTCCAGCGACTGGCTGGCGTTCAGGCGCGGGTCGCAGGCGGTGTGATAACGATCCGACAGATCTTCGTCGGTCACGGCACGCACGCCACCGGTGCACTCGGTCACGTCCGAGCCGGTCATCTCGAAATGCACGCCACCGGGGACCGAGCCTTCAGCTTTGTGGACGGCGAAGAACTCTTGCACTTCCTTCAGCACGCTGTCGAACGGACGGGTTTTATAGCCCGACGCCGACTTGATTGTGTTGCCATGCATCGGATCACAGGACCAAACGACGTTGGCGCCCTCTTCCTGCACGGTCTTGATCAGACGCGGCAGGTGTTCACCAACTTTACCAGCACCGAAGCGCGCGATCAGAGTCAGGCGGCCCGCTTCGTTTTCCGGGTTTAGCTTCTCAAGCAGGATCTTCAGATCTTCCGCGGTGGTGGTCGGACCACATTTCAGGCCGATCGGGTTGATCACGCCCCGCAGGAATTCAACATGCGCACCGTCGGGCTGACGGGTGCGGTCGCCGATCCACAGCATGTGGCCAGAACCCGCAACGGTCTTGCCGGTGGTGGCATCCAGACGGGTCAGCGCCTCTTCATACTCCAGAAGCAGGCTTTCATGCGAGGTGTAGAAATCCACGGTCTGCAGCGTGTGCATACGGTCGGCGGTCACGCCAGCCGATTGCATGAAATCCAGGCTGTCCTGAATACGCTCGGCCATCGCGCGGTACTTTTCGGCCTCACCCGAGGCCGTGAAGTCCAGCGTCCATTTGTGCACCTGATGCACATCCGCCAAACCACCGGTCGAGAACGCGCGCAGCAGGTTCAGCGTCGCCGCCGATTGCGTATAGGCCTGCAGCATCTTCTGCGGATCCGGGATGCGGGCATCTGCAGTGAAGTCCAGCTCGTTGATGATGTCACCGCGGTAGCTGGGCAGCTCGACGCCATCCACGGTCTCGGTCGGGGCCGAGCGCGGTTTGGCGAACTGACCGGCCATGCGGCCTACTTTGACCACCGGCACCTTGGCGCCGAAGGTCAGGACCATCGCCATCTGCAGCATCACTTTGAACGTGTCGCGAATGCCATCGGCCGAGAAATCGGCAAAGCTTTCAGCGCAGTCCCCGCCTTGCAGCAGGAACGCTTCACCACGCGACGCGCGGCCCAATTCTTCGCGCAGGCGCATGGCCTCGCCGGCAAAAACCAAGGGCGGATACTTTGCAAGTTGCGCCTCGACCTCGGCCAGTGCGGCCGGATCGGTATAGTCTGGCAT
The DNA here is from genome assembly GCF_004360145.1 of Aliiroseovarius marinus. Lineage (GTDB taxonomy): Bacteria > Pseudomonadota > Alphaproteobacteria > Rhodobacterales > Rhodobacteraceae > Aliiroseovarius > Aliiroseovarius marinus. Next base: position 241,440 of record NZ_SAIT01000003.1, read on the forward strand.
CTGTACCCTTGGCTTGTTGCGCCAGGTCGACTTGTCCCACTCCGTCATGATTTTCTCCGTAAACTGTCTGTCTTCGCCCGCGATATGGGGCGACGCCCCTTCTATCCTGTCCGGCGTTAACGTGCAAACAGAGTTGTGAAACAGGATTGTGACGGAAAATTCCCATCGTTTGTCGCATTAGCATTGCTAAGCTATGATTGGTAAAAAAGCGACTTGCTGCGGGCCTCTAAACCTGCTGAATTTGTCGCTACCTTTATAGAACCCATGAAGAAAAGGGTGAGTCGGATGGCCAAACTGTCAGAGATGAATGATCAATCCGCGCGCCGGTTTGTATTCGTTCTTGTTGACGGATTCACCCTTCTAAGTTTCGCAGGCGCTGTTGATGCCCTAAGGATCGCCAACCGTGCCAGCGGAACGAAGCTGTATGACTGGGTGATCCTGTCAGAGGACGGCGGCCAAGTGGCCTCGTCCGCTGGGCCAAGCTTTGTCGCGGATGGCCCGCTTGAGGAACTCCGTCGAGATGACACTCTGGTTCTTGTCTCTGGCGTCGATGTACAAAGTAAATGCAGCACCAAACTGCTGAACTGGTTGCGGCGCGAGGCCCGTCGCGGGGTGCGTATCGCAGGGCTTTGTACCGCCGCGCATATTCTGGCAAAGGCCGGGCTACTAAACGACAAGCGTGCCACGATCCACTGGGAAAACCATGACAGCTTCACCGAAGAGTTTGACGAGGTCGAACTGACCAAACGTGTTTTCGTAGTTGATGGCAAGATCATGACGGCGGCTGGCGGCACCGCTGCGATTGACTTGATCCTGAAGGTCATTGCCGAAGATCAGGGCGAGGACGTCGCGAACGTGGTGGCCGATCAACAGATTTACACGACGATCCGGACCGAAAGCGACAGCCAGCGCCTGTCCGTGCCCACCCGCATCGGCGTCCGGCACCCGAAGCTTTCCGATGTGATCCGCAAAATGGAAGCCAACATCGAAGAGCCGATCTCGCCTTCCGTTCTAGCCAGTGAAGTTGGCATGTCCACGCGTCAGCTGGAGCGTCTGTTCCGTCGCTATCTAAACCGCTCGCCCAAGCGCTATTACATGGAGTTACGCCTACAGAAAGCGCGTAATTTGCTGATGCAGACCGATATGAGCGTGATCAACGTGGCCCTGTCCTGTGGCTTCTCCAGCCCTTCGCATTTCTCGAAATGCTACCGGTCGCACTATGACACCACGCCTTATCGTGAACGCGGCAGCCGTGGGGCTAAACCTGCGTGATCCTAAGGACCGAACGGCTTGTCTTGCGACCTCCGCAGGCGCATGACCTCGAGGCACTGCATCACATATTCTCGAACACTCAGGCGATGCGGTTTTGGAGCCACCCAGCCCACGAAACGCTTGAGGAAACCCAAAAAACGCTGGACGGCATGCTGTGGTCCCATCGTGAGACTGGACTGGAGTTCGTGGTCGAACGCGACGGCGTAGTGATCGGCAAAGCAGGACTTTGGCGTCTGGCCGAGTTAGGCTACATCCTGCACCCCGACCATTGGCGACAGGGATTGGCCCGCGAGGCGCTTCGCGCGATCATCGACGCAACGTGGGATAAGTACCCTGCCCAGCTTGAAATCACCGCAGATATCGACCCCAGAAATTCGGCCTCAGCGCACCTATTGGCGCATTTAGGTTTCAAGCTGACGCATTCCGCGCGCGCCACAATCCAGATCAATGGAGAATGGTTCGATAGCGACTATTACACCTTGCTGCGACCGGATCCTGACGGCCCGTAAACACTGGCGTTTTTTTAAGCAAATCGCCTGCTTCGGCCTTTTCTTTTCCGATGTCCGCGCCTAGGGTCGAGACCGGAATTTTCCAATTGGGAGTACACAAAATGAAAAAACTTCTGCTCGCAACAGCAGCCTCCGCTTTGACCTGCGGCGCTGCGTTTGCTGACGATCATGCCGTCAAAATCGGCGTTCTTCTGGCCTTCACCGGCCCTCTGGAATCTCTGGCTCCGCCGATTGCTGGTGGTGCTGAAGCCGCGATCAAAGAAATCAGCGACAGCGGCAAGTTCATGGGCGGCAAGGCTGTCATGCCGGTGCGCGCAGACTCGACCTGTGTCGATTCGGCAGCTGCAACCGCTGCGGCTGAACGTCTGGTGACCGGTGAGGGCGTTGCCGGCATCGTTGGCGCCATGTGCTCGGGCGCAACCGGCGCTGTTCTGACCGGCGTGTCGATGCCGAACGGTATCGCCCAGGTGTCGCCCTCGGCCACCTCGCCCGCCCTGTCGACGCTGGAAGACAACGGCCTGTTCTTCCGTCTGGCCCCCTCGGACGCCCGTCAGGGTGAACTGATGGCGGACATCATCATGGGCAAAGGCATCAATTCGGTTGCCGTGACCTATACCAACAACGACTACGGCAAAGGCCTGGCTGACAGCTTCGCCGCGGCCTACGAAGCTGCTGGTGGCGCGGTCACCATCAACGCCGCCCACGAAGACGGCAAAGCCGACTATTCGGCTGAAGTTGGCGCGCTGGCATCGGCCGGTGGTGATGCACTGGTTGTTGCAGGCTATGCAGACCAAGGTGGTGCAGGCGTGATCCAAGGCGCACTGGACAGCGGTGCGTTTGACACGTTCGTACTGCCCGACGGCATGGTTACCGACGCTCTGACCGCCAAGTTCGGCTCGGATCTGGACGGCAGCTTCGGCCAGCACCCTGCATCGCAGAACGACGGCGCTGTGAAACTGGAAGAGATGCTGGCAGCTGCGGGTATTGACGGTGGTTCGGTCTACGCCAAAGAAGGCTACGACTCGGCTGCTATTCTGCTGCTGGGCATGCACAAAGCAGGCGCCACGGACGGTGCTTCGGTTTCGAAGGCCATTCTGGAAGTCGCCAACGCCCCGGGCGAGCCGATCGGACCGGGTGAACTGGCCAAAGCGCTGGAAATCCTGTCGAACGGCGGCGACATCGACTATGTCGGTGGTTCGGACGTCGAGCTGATCGGTGCCGGTGAAAGCGGTGGTAGCTACCGTGAAGTCGTCATCGAAGGTGGCGAGTTCAAAGAAGTCGGCTTCCACTAAACCGACCTACATAATCACGAAGCAGCCCGGAGTTTTCCGGGCTGTTTCCGTAAGTTACGCCATAAACTTAAAGTGGCAGGAGAATTCAAATGATCGTCATCGAGGATGTCCACAAGCATTTTGGCGGCTTTCGTGCCGTCGATGGGGCAACCCTGACCATCCAGAATAAGTCCATCACCGGACTGATCGGCCCCAACGGCGCGGGCAAAACGACGCTGTTTAACGTCATCGCGGGCGTGTTGAAGCCGACCTCGGGTCGGATCACCATGGCGGGCGAAGACATCACCGGCCTCCCCCCGCACGAACTGTTCCACAAGGGCCTTCTGCGCACTTTCCAGATCGCGCACGAATTCGGCTCGATGACCTGCCGCGAGAACCTGATGATGGTCCCGGGCGGGCAATCCGGCGAACGGCTGTGGGACACGTGGTTTGGGCGTAAGCGGATTGCAGATGAAGAGCGCGCGCTGAAAGCCAAGGCGGACGAGGTGCTGGAGTTCCTGACGATCTCGCACATTGCAGACCTGCGCGCGGGCGAGATTTCGGGCGGGCAGAAGAAGCTGCTGGAATTGGGCCGCACCATGATGGTGGACGCCAAGATCGTCTTTCTGGACGAGGTAGGCGCCGGTGTGAACCGTACGCTGCTTTACACCATCGCCGATGCGATCAAACGCCTGAACGAAGAGCGCGGCTATACTTTCGTCGTCATCGAACACGACATGGATTTCATCGAGAAGATCTGTGACCCCGTGATCTGTATGGCGGAAGGCAAAGTGCTGGCTGAAGGCACGCTGGCCGAGATCAAGGCCAATGAACAAGTGATCGAGGCCTATCTGGGCACCGGCTTGAAAAATAAGGACAAAGTGGGCGCATGAGCGGGAATCCATATCAGGATGATCGTGGCAACAAAGATGCCTCTATCGTCAACCCAAAGGGATCAGGGACGCTGGTTTCGGCCACGGGAACCGGCCATGAAATGCATACGCAAGAGGCCTTCCTGATCGGAGACAGCATGACCGGTGGCTACGGCAAGTCCGGCCCCGACATCCTGCATGACTGCACCATCGCTGTCGACAAGGGCGAGATCGCAGTAATCGTCGGCCCCAACGGCGCGGGTAAATCCACTGGTATGAAAGCCGTGTTCGGGATGCTGAACCTGCGCCAGGGCTCGGTCCGTCTGGGTGGCGAGGACATCACCGACCTGTCTCCTCAGGCGCGGGTGCGCAAGGGCATGGGGTTTGTACCCCAAACCCACAACATCTTCACCTCGATGACGGTGGAAGAGAACCTCGAGATGGGCGGTTTCATCCGCGAGGATGACATTCAGGACACCATCGAGCAGGTCTATGAACTGTTCCCGATCCTGCGCGACAAACGCAACCAGCCCGCGGGCGAGTTGTCGGGCGGTCAGCGTCAGCAGGTGGCCGTAGGCCGCGCGCTGATGACCAAGCCGACTGTCCTGATGCTGGACGAACCCACCGCAGGCGTCAGCCCCATCGTGATGGACGAACTGTTCGACCGCATTATCGAGGTCGCGCGAACCGGGATTTCGATCCTGATGGTGGAACAGAACGCCCGCCAAGCGCTTGAGATCGCTGACAAAGGCTATGTCCTTGTACAGGGCAGCAACGCGCATACTGGATCGGGCAAAGACCTTCTGGCCGACCCAGAAGTCCGCCAATCGTTCTTGGGAGGCTAAGAATGGACTTTCTGAACGCGCTTGTCGCGCTTTCCAACTTTGTACTGATCCCCGCGATCGCCTATGGCAGCCAGCTGGCGCTTGGCGCGTTGGGGGTGACGCTGATCTACGGCATTCTGCGCTTCTCGAACTTCGCTCATGGCGACACGATGGCCTTCGGGGCGATGGTGACGATACTGTTCACTTGGTGGTTCCAGTCGATGGGCATCTCCATCCACCCGTTGCCAACCGCGCTTTTGGCCCTGCCCTTTGGCATCGTGGTCACGGCCATGCTGCTAATCCTAACGGACCGGACGGTGTACCGCTTTTACCGCCGTGTGAAAGCGAAGCCGATCGTGTTCGTCATGGCCTCGATGGGTGTGATGTTCATCATGAACGGCGTTGTGCGTTTCATCATTGGGCCGGGTGATCAACGCTTTGCCGACGGCGAGCGCTTCATCATCCGCGCACGGGACTTTAAGAACGCCACGGGGCTGAACGAAGGTCTGGCCTTCAAAACCTCGCAGGGTATCACCATCGTGACCGCGATCATCGTCGTGGCCGTGCTGTTCTGGTTCCTGAACCGCACGCGTACGGGCAAATCGATGCGGGCATTCTCGGACAACGAGGATCTGGCGCTGCTGTCAGGCATCAACCCCGAGCGCGTGGTGATGATCACATGGATCATCGTGGCTGCCCTGATCACCATCGCGGGCACGCTCTATGGGCTTGATAAGACCTTCAAACCCTTCACCTATTTCCAGCTTCTGCTGCCGATTTTCGCCTCGGCCATCGTGGGTGGTCTGGGCAACCCTCTGGGCGCCATCGCGGGCGGGTTTGTCATTGCGTTCTCTGAGGTCACGATCACCTATGCCTGGAAGAAAGTCGCGGTCTATCTGCTGCCCGAAAGCCTTGAGCCATCGGGCCTCGTTCAGTTGATGTCGACTGACTATAAATTCGCGGTCAGCTTTGTGATCCTGATCGTCGTGTTGCTGATCAAACCTACGGGTCTATTCAAGGGGCAATCGGTATGAGCCAGTCACTTCGTACTCCTGTTCTGTTTTTTGTGGTGGCGCTGCTGTTCATTCTTGAAGGGTCCACCTCGTTCTGGGTGTTCAGCGGTAGCTGGAACTCGTCCCTTGCCATTCTGAACATGGCGCTGATTTCCGCGATCATGGCTTTGGGCGTGAACCTGCAATGGGGCTATGCGGGCCTGTTTAACGTGGGGATCATGGGCTTCGTGGCCCTTGGTGGTCTGGCAACGGTGCTGATCTCGATGCCGGTCACGCATGGCGCGTGGAGCCAAGGCGGCATCGGCATCGTCTTTGGCCTTTTGGTCGGCGCGGCCACGGTTATCGCCGCTGTCCTGCTGCACACGCGCATGGCGGCTGGCCGCAGCCGCACCCTGGCCGTTCTGGGCACGCTGATTGTGGGCTTCTTTGTCTACCGCTATATCTTCGACGCGGGCGTTGCCGGGGTCGAGGCGATCAACCCCGCGCAAACCGGGTTTCTGGGCGGTCTGAACCCCGGCGGTCCCGACAACTACAAGGCACATGGCTATATGACTGTTCTGGCGTGGCCAGTGGGCGGTCTGTTGGCTGCTGGCGCTGCGTGGGTCGTCGGCAAGACTGCTTTGGGGCTACGGTCGGACTATCTGGCGATTGCGACCCTTGGGATCTCGGAAATTGTCATTGCCGTCATCAAGAACGAAGACTGGCTGTCCCGTGGTGTGAAGAACGTAATCGGCCTGCCCCGCCCGGTGCCCTACGAGATCGACCTGCAACAAAGCGCTGATTTCGTGGCCCGTGCAGACAGTCTGGGACTTGATACCACCACCGCCTCGACGCTTGCCGTGAAACTGTCCTACTCGGCGCTGTTCACCGTCGTTCTAGTGGCCCTGATCATTCTGGCGCAGCTGTCTCTGAACTCGCCCTGGGGCCGCATGATGCGTGCGATCCGGGATAACGAGGTTGCGGCTCAGGCGATGGGCAAGGATGTCACCAAACGGCACCTGCAAATCTTCGTCTTGGGATCGGCCCTGTGCGGTCTGGCGGGCGCCATGATGACCACGCTGGATGGGCAATTCATTCCGGGCACCTATCAGCCGCTGCGTTTTACCTTCCTCATCTGGGTGATGGTCATCGTGGGTGGCTCGGGCAACAACTTTGGGTCTGTCCTTGGCGCCTTCCTGATCTGGTACCTCTGGGTTCAGGTGGAACCGCTGGGCCAATGGTTGATGGCAGTGATCACCTCCTCGATGGCTGACGGCTCTGCCCTCAAGGATCACCTGATCAATTCGGCAGCCTATATGCGCCTGTTCTCGATGGGGATCGTTTTGCTTTTGGTGCTGCGGTTCAGCCCGCGCGGCCTGATCCCCGAGAAGTAAACCATGACGGCGGCCAATATCGCGATTGTGCTGTTGGCCGCCGGTCAGTCCCGCCGCATGGGACAAGACAAGCTTCTGAGGCAGCTTCCAAGCGGGGAGCGCCTTTTAGAAAACCGCATCCACACAATTCTTGCTGCCGGGTCTGTGCCCTATGTCGCCGTCCCGAATGAGCCGCAGAAGGCCGGGCTAGTCGCCAAAACCTCTGCCATCCCCGTGCAGGTCTCCGGTACGGCACAGGGCATGGGCGACAGCATTTCAACCGCCATACGCGTGCTCCCTGAGGATATCGCAGGCATTATGATCTTGCTGTCTGACCTGCCGGATGTGACTGCGGACGATCTGCGCGCCCTGCTGACCCGTTTTGACGGAGAAACGATCCTTCGGGCGGCGACCGAGGCGGGGAAACCGGGCCACCCGGTAATCTTTCCCGCGCGCTACCGCCCGCAACTCGAGGCTTTGTCAGGGGATATTGGAGCGCGTGATCTGCTGAAGTCAGAACCCGTCGACCTGCATCCCCTGCCCGGCCAGAACGCTGTGCGGGATCTGGACACCCCGGAAGATTGGACAGTTTGGGAAGAAGGCGTACTTACGCGCCCGAGAAAATAACGCTCGCCTCGCGCCGATCAATCACCAGATGGTCCCGCAAATACGAGGCGATCCCCTGGCGACTACGCAATCTGGGACATGCGTCCAGAATTTCTTCAGCGGCGTCTGGCGCATCACGGCGGATCAGATCGATCTCGGGGATCAGGCTTTCCACCCAATAGTCGCCACAGCGGATCATTTCGGTCTTATCGAGAAGAATGTGCACCATCATGGGCGACACCGTCGCATCCGCCTTTGCCTGACCGAGTTCGGCCAGCATGTCAGCCGCGCAGACAACCTGCGCTTCGCCTGTCAGCATTTCACAGAACGGGTGGTCGACCAGAACCAGTGTTCCCGGTGTCAGCAACGCGCCGGACTGGCCATCCGAAAGCTCGGGGAAGCGGATCGGCGCGGTGTTTCGGGACTTGGACATGGCCGAGTGGCCCAACCAGCGAATGGGGGCAAACCGCCCTTTCAGCGTACGCACTTGATCTCCGGCCTGAAGCGCCCGTGCGGGCACTGCCCCGCGTGCCGTTTCGACCATCGTGTTGGCAGAAATGCCTGACAGCGCCCCGCTCAGGGTCGCACGACGCGATTCATTTTGCGTCGAAACGGACGTGTCATTCCGGACAGCCGGCACCCCCGGCCACGATACGCTCAAGTCGTCCTCAATTCTGAAATCACGAAGTACCAAAGTGTTCGCCACAACTCGTATTGATGGTTGGGTAGCTGTTTTTCCAGCTTTCATTAAGGGGAATTTACCGGAAGAACGTGCCTAAAGTGTGAAATAACGACAAAGAAACCGGATTCTTGCGTTTACGCCACGCGCGACAAGCTCCGGGAAGGCGCGTTGGGCCTACGCGACCTGACACAAGTCCTTGTTTTTGTGTTAAATATTAGAGATCCGAGGTGCAACCAACCTTGCGCAACCGCAATACACAACTGCCGATTGTTTCTAAAATGCGGGAAGTTCTACACAAACGTGTTCACCTTCCACGATCTTACCACGCGCATGTATAGATCGGTCACTGGCGTCGCTGATCTACGGTAGAGAGATACGCCCAATTTAAGTGAAATACGGCGCAAAGAAGGCAGGACCGTCTAGACGTCAAGCTGATCAAGGGAATCGGTCAGATCCTTCAACAGCACCTCGGGTGGTTCGCAGCCGATGGACAGTCTTACATATCCATTAGGGACATCATCCCCCCAGCGCGCACGCCGCTCGGCCGAGCTGTGGACGCCCCCGAAAGAAGTCGCGGGGCGCAGATAGTGGCATTGCGTGATAAAGCGTTCAGCACGCTCTTCAGAACCCAGATTTATGCCGATCAGGAAGCCATAACGGGCCATCTGTGTAGTTGCCAAATTGTGGGATGGATCGGTTGGAAGTCCCGGGAAACGCGTCGCCTGAATGGCGGGATGAGCAGCCAGAACAGGGGCAATCACCTCGGCGGTGTCGCACATACGGGTAAAGCGCAGTTCCAGCGTCTCAAGCCCGCGATAGAGCGCCCATGCTGCGTGTGGCGAGGGGATCGCACCGGACATCTTCCGCCAATTCTTGACCCGCTCCAACAGTGCCTCGTCTCGGGTGGCCACATGGCCCATCAATAGGTCCGAATGCCCACCCGGTGCCTTGGTGTCCGAGGCGACGACAACATCTGCGCCAAGATCCAGTGGGCGCTGCCCAAATGGCGTCAGTGTGGTGTTGTCGACAATGCTGATCCCGCCAGCCGCGCGCACCTCGGCACAGATCGCTTGCAGATCACAAAGGTCGAGACCGGGGTTCGAGGGTGTCTCGATAAAGACCACGTCAAACCCGGCAATTCCGCCCTCAGAAAACTGAGCTGTTGGGCGCTCGGTGACCTCTACGCCAAACGTGGCCAGAAATTCGGACGACAGCACCCGGGTGACGTAATACCCGTCCGAGGGCACCAACAGGCGCTTGCCCGCCCCCAGTGAGGCAAACAACGCCGCCGAGATCGCAGCCATCCCCGACGGAAGCGCGACGCAGGGCGCGTCTTCCAAGATCGCCAACGCCTCTTCCAGCGCCTCCCATGTGGGATTGTCCACGCGGCCATAGCCGGGCGTATCTGCCGGATCGCCGGGCAGATGAAACATCGAGCTTGTGGTGATCGGAAGCGCGATTGGGTCGCCCTTGGACAGCCCTTGCCCGCGGTGATGCAACAGCTCGGCCGCGCGGGCCAACGGATTGAGATCTTTGGGTGTTTTGCGCATAGCATGCTCCGGTCAGCCACCGGCAGTCATGTATCACGAATTCGGCGGGAAAGTGGTGCCCAAGGTGGGACTCGAACCCACACGCCCGTGAAGGCGGGGGATTTTGAATCCCCTGCGTCTACCATTCCGCCACTTGGGCACTGTTCGGTTTGGATATCCAAGCCACGGGGCAAGGTCAACGGCATTTCCGCCCCTGCCCCGTGCTATTTTTTCGCCGTCAGAACAAGACCCCGACCAGCCACAACGTGATCCCCGGGAAAGCCACCAGAACGACCACGCGGATCAGGTCGGACAGCACAAAGGGTGCCACGCCGCGATAGGTCGCGCTCATCGGGATGTCGCGGGCCATCGAGTTGATGATGAACAGGTTCATCCCAACTGGCGGGGTGATCAGGCCGACCTCAACCACGATCAGGGCAAGGATACCGAACCAGATGCCGGCCTCTTCCGGGGTCAGGCCGAAGTCCAGAACCTCGATGATCGGATAGAAGATCGGGATGGTCAGCAGGATCATTGACAGGCTGTCCATGACACAGCCGAAGACCAGATAGGCGATCAGCATCATAGTCAGGACCAGAAGCGGTGCGTAGCCTTGGCTCGATACCCAGTCCGCCAGCATTTGCGGCGCTTGGGTGAAGGCGAGGAACGAGTTGAAGATCTGCGCGCCAAGCACGATGAAGAAGATCATCGCGGTGGATTGCGCGGTGGCCAGAACGCTGTCCAAGAAGCCTTTCCAAGTCAGACCGCCGGTCATCACCCCGTAAAGACCCGTGGCAACAGCACCAACAGCCGCGCCTTCGGTCGGGGTGAACAGCGCCTGCACGCCCACTTTCGACCAGTTCCAGTCACCGGCGATGCCGCCCATGACAAGGCCGAAGATCACGACCACCGGCCAGATCGACAGAAGCGTCTTGAAGCGCTCGGCATAGGGGACACGTTCCGCCGTGGTCGCGCTGTCCGGGTTGATGCGCACCATGACCGCCACGGTCAGCATATAGCCAAGCGCCGCCAGAATGCCCGGCACCAGCGCCGCGATGAACATCTTCACGATGTTTTGCTCGGTCAGGATCGCGTAGATCACCAGAATAACCGAGGGCGGGATCAGGATGCCCAGCGTACCACCAGCCGCCAGAACACCGGTCGACAGCGCATCGGAATAGCCACGCTTACGCATCTCAGGCAAAGCCACCTGCCCCATGGTCGAGGCGGTTGCCAACGACGAGCCGCAGACCGCGCCAAAGCCCGCACAGGCGCCAACGGCCGCCATCGCCACACCACCTTTGCGGTGACCCAGCCAGTCCGAGGCCGCGTTAAACAGCGCGCCTGACATGCCAGACTTGGTTGCAAACTGCCCCATCAAGAGGAACAGCGGCACGATCGACAAGGAATAGCTGGAGAATGTGTCATACGAGAGCGTCTTTAGCTGGCTCAGTGTGACCGAGGGGCGGCCCATCATGTACCAGATGCCGAAAAAGCCGGTCAGACCCATCGCCAGACCAATCGGCAGGCGCAGGAAAATCGCCAAAAGCATCAGCGCAAAGGCGACAATTGCAAGTTCGATACCGGTCATACGTGTTGCTCCTTGCCGTCAAGCACCCAATTGAACGACCGCCATGTGGTATAGATGGCGACCACGAGGAAGAACGCCGCGCCGATCAGGCACAGGCCGAAGGGGATCCACAGGGGAACCTCCAGCTCATACGTGCTTTCGGCGAAGAAAGGCTTCGAACCCATACCAAGCACGCTGCGGAACGCGTCCGAACCGAAGGGGAATTTTTCGCCAAAGCCCAGCCACAGACGCCACAGGATGATGAAAGCCGCCCCGGTCAGGAATACGTCGCCGATGAAGCCCAAAAGCGCTTGGATGCGCTCAGGCAGGCGCGTGATGAAGATATCTACGGTCACGTGGCCGCGTTTGTACTGACACCACGGCATGAAGGCGAAGACGGCGACGGCGCAGCCCATCTCGACAATCTCAAAGTCGCCTTTGACCGGCGACAGACCATAGCCCGACAACGCCCGCCCGATGATCGAAACCACTGTGGTCATTGCGATGCCGACCAGAACGGCACCCCCCGAATACGCCATCCAGCGACTTAGGAATTCCATGATACGCCCCACCCGGAGCTCGGCAGATTTCGCGATTGCCACGACCTTCCCCCTTCTAACCGTTCAGCACAGGCCAATATGCCACTGCTTGAAAGAAAAACTCCGGGCAGCCCATCAGGCCGCCCGGAGCTGTGTGTGTCACCAGATCACTGGTCCGAGTACTTCGCGACCAGCTCTTTTGCCAGGGCTACCATACCTGCGCCGTCCAGACCCTTCGAGGTCATGTCAGCGGCCCAAGCTTCAACTTGCTTGTCACCCATGGCGCGGATTTCTGCCACCAGAGCGGGGTCCAGCTCGTGAATTTTGTTGTCGGTGCCAGCTACAATCTCGCGGCCGATCACGTCACCTTTGTCGAACGACGCACCTGCCCAAGCCGAAGCTTCCAGACCCGAGTTCGCGTCGATGACGGCTTTCAGGTCATCCGGCAGACCGGCATAGGTGTCTTTGTTCATCGCCCAGATGAAGAAAGTGTTGTACAGCGAACGGTCACCGGGGATCTCGGTGTGGCTGTCTGCCAGTTCATGCACTTTCAGCGGCGGTACGATTTCCCACGGGATTACGCCACCCTCAACAACGCCTTTCGACAGGCTTTCCGGGAAGGTCGGCAGAGGCATACCAACGGGCGTAGCGCCCAGCGTTTCAAACAGGGTGTTTGCCTGACGCGACGGACCGCGCAGTTTCAGACCATCGAAGTCGGCCAGAGCCATGACAGGCTCGCCTTTTTTGTGGATAACGCCCGGGCCGTGTACGTGGACTGCCAGCAACTTAACGTCGCCCATACGCTCCATCAGGTACTTCTCCGAAAACTCCCAAGCGGCCTTCGACGACGCAGCGGCGTTGCGCGAGGTCATGAAGGGCAATTCAAAGGCTTCAGCTTCCGGGAAACGGCCCGGGGTGTATGCGGGCAGCGCCCAACCACAGTCAATTACGCCGTCACGGATTTGGTCGTACAGCGCCTGCGGTTTACCGCCCAGCTGCATTGCCGGATAGAGTTCAACCTTGATGCGGCCACCCGAGTCTTTCTCGATCTTCTCGGCCCAGGGCGCCATGAAATAGAGCGGGGTCGAGCCCTTCGGCGGCAGGAAGTGCTGGCAGCGCAGCGTGACGTCCTGTGCAAAGCTGGCGGTTGCACTCAGTCCAAGTGCGAAGGCACCGGCCAAGGTGGCTTTCATGGTAAGTTTCATTTCGCTTCCTCCCAACGCGAGTGTGTTACAGCTGCCAAGGCACCTGCCCCGGCAATTGACGACAATACAAACAGGCTCGGCTGACTCGTGCAAGCTTTTTCGACCATCCGGTCGGCTTTGTTGATCCTGTCGCTGAAATTTATGTACTGAATTTTCGTTGCGTTCGCAACATTATATCTGAAAGCAGGGTATTTCTACGGTTTGCCGCAGCTAGGCCTTTGTTTCCCAGTCATCCGCGCGCCCGTCGGTTCGTAAAACAAACCGACGGGGAATCATAGATTGCGCGTCGAAAACGTATCGCAGGCACGCATGTCACCGCTCTCTAACCCCCGCGCAAACCAGCGTTGGCGCTGTTCCGAGGTGCCGTGGGTGAATGTATGCGGCATGGGAACGCGCCCTGCATTGCGTTGCAGCGTGTCGTCACCAATCTGACGCGCAGCATTCATCGCTTCAGCAATATCTCCGCGTTCCAGTGACCCAAACCGCGCCTGTGCCTCGCGCGCCCAGATGCCGGAAAAACAGTCGGCTTGAAGCTCGATCCGAACCGAGACCGCGTTGCTTTCTTCCTGACTGACCTGCTGACGAATCCGATTGGCCTGCATCAGAATGCCAAGTTCGTTCTGGACGTGATGGGCAACCTCGTGGGCAACCACATAGGCAGCCGCGAAATCTCCGCTGGCACCCAGCTTGCGTGACATGGTGGTGAAGAACGCCGTGTCCAGATAGACCTTACGGTCTGCGGGGCAATAGAATGGGCCAGTCGCGCCCGATGCGCCGCCGCACGGGCTTTGGGTGACACCTTTGTAAAGCACGAGCGTAACGGGGGCATATGTGTCGCCCACCTGCGTGCGAAACAGATCGGCCCAAACCTCTTCCGTATCTGCCAGTGTCACCGAGACGAACTCGCCAGCTTGCCGATCGGCTTCGGTGATCTCGCCACCGCCGTTTCCGCCAGCAACACCGCCGCCTTGCAACAACGGCGTGACATCAACGCCCATGAAGTAGCCAATCGCCAGAATAGCCAGAAGGCCAAGCCCGCCGACCTGCGCTTTACCGCCGCCTGCCCGTCTGCGATCTTCGATATTTCGGCTTCCCCGCCGACCTTGCCATTTCATACCGGAACTCTCCTACCATTCACCACCTACGCAACCACAGTCAGTTTACCGCTCTATTTGCTGACTTCAAGAATAGCTCACTTGACCTTGGGCCACGCGCATGTTTCGTCAGGGACACGTATAGAGGGCACGAGCATGATTAAACGGCTTTATGACTGGACAATGGGGCTGGCCAACACGCCGCACGCGCTTTGGGCGCTGGCCGTGGTCGCCTTTCTGGAAAGCTCGGTCTTTCCGATCCCGCCGGATGTCCTGATGATTCCCATGATTATCGCCCGCCCCTCGCGTGCCTTTGTGATCGCAGGTGTTGCTCTGGTCGCCTCGGTTCTGGGTGGTATGTTCGGCTATTACATCGGCTGGGGCATGTTCGAAACCGTCGGGCGCCCCGTGTTGGAATTCTACGGCAAGGACGCCTATTTCGACGAGTTTGCGACGCGCTATAACGAATGGGGCGCCTGGGCTGTCCTGATCGCGGGCGTCACCCCCTTCCCTTACAAGGTGATCACCATTCTGTCAGGGGCAACCGGGCTGAACTTCGGCGTCTTCATGGTGGCCAGCTTAATCGCCCGCGGGCTTCGGTTCTTCATCGTGGCAGCTTTGCTGTGGAAATTCGGCGCCCCGATCCGTGACTTCATCGAACGCAGGCTGGGCCTGATGTTCACTCTATTCTGCCTGCTTCTTGTCGGCGGATTCTATGTGGTGAAATTCCTATGAACTTGCTTGATCGCCTCCCGACCAAAACTCTTATCATCGCGGCCGCTCTGGCCTCGGCCAGCATCTTGGCCGGCGCATTTGTCTTTCAGTCCTTGGGGTATGCGCCCTGTAAAATGTGTCTGTGGCAGCGCTGGCCCCATGCGATTGCGATTGCACTGGGCGGTGCCGCACTGGCCACCAAGATGCGCCTTCTGCGCTGGGTGGGCGCGTTGACCATGGCCGTGTCCGCTGGCCTTGGCATCTACCACTCGGGTGTTGAGCGGAAGTTGTGGGAGGGTCCGTCGTCCTGCACAGGCGGAGGTGTGGGCAACCTGTCGGTCGACGACCTGCTGGCGCAGATCCAAGCCGCCCCCCTGATCCGCTGCGACGAGATCCCGTGGCGCCTGTCCGACATGATCCCGATCGAGGCATTGGACATCACCATGGCCAACTTCAACGCCATTGGCTCGCTGGTCTTCATGGCGTTGTGGATCGTAGCAGCCCGCCGCGCAGACTAGTCCTTGTTGCGCAGAAGCTGACGCAGGATGCCGTGGAACATCTGCACGTCCAGACGGCTGAGGTTCAGGCGGCTCCACATATTGCGCTGGGTAATCTTCATCACCTCGGCCTTGGTCTCGGGATAGAAATACCCGGCTTCGTCCAAGCGTTTTTCATAGTGCTCGGCCAGTTTCTCGACCTCGATCGCACTGGCCGGTTCGCTGCTGGCCCATTCCATCACGTGATGCGCGGTCTCATGGGTCTGGCGGCGATATTCATAGGCGGTCAGCAGCACACATTGCGCGAGGTTCAACGAGGCAAATTCCGGGTTTACCGGGACCGAGATCAGGGCATTCGCCCGCGCGACCTCGTCATTTTCCAGCCCTGTGCGTTCCGGACCGAACAGCACGGCCACTTTCTTGCCCTGCAGACGCATCTGACGGGCTTCTTCCATCGCGCGCTCGGGGCTCAGCACCGGTTTGGCCAGATCACGTGACCGCGCGGTCGTCGCATAGACATAATCGCAATCGCCAATCCCCTCGGCCAGCGTGTCATAAACACTCGCCGCATCCAGAACACGCCCCGCGCCCGAGGCCATCGCCACGGCGGATTGGTTCGGCCACCCGTCGCGCGGGTTGATGATCCGCATCCGCTCCAACCCGAAATTCAGCATTGCGCGCGCGGCGGCACCAATGTTTTCCCCCATCTGAGGGCGGACCAGAACGATTTCAGGCTGAGGTCCCAGTTGGGTCTCGGGGGTATCCATTGCGGCAGTCTCTTTCATTTGCTCGGGCGCGTGATACGCTGAGCAGGATCATTCGGCAAGCAGGAGCTTTCCCATGGCTTATGACAGCGGTCTTTATGAAATCCTGAAAGACGATCTAGGCGAACGGCCCGATCTGGTGGAAAAGAAAATGTTCGGCGGCATTGCCTTCATGCTGAACGGCAACATGCTGTGTGGCGTGCATAAAGACGGCGCCATGTACCGGGTCGGAAAAGAACACGAGGCAGCAGCACTCGTCTTGCCCGGCGCGCGCAAGATGGATTTCACAGGACGTCCGATGGGCGGGTTCATTGATGCCGGTGAAGAGGCGATGGCAGATGACGACACCCGCGCGGAATTACTGCGTCTGGCCGTGGATTTCGTGTCCTCTCTGCCCGCAAAGTAACGCCTACGCTTGCAATAGCGACAAACCCGGCTATGAAGCCTGTCAGAAAGAAGAAGAAGGATCGCGCAGATGGCCGACACTGAACAGGACCGCCCCCAGCTGTATCTGGTGACCCCGCCCGAGATCGAGCTGTCGCGTTTCCCGACCGAACTGGCCAAAGTGCTGGATACCTATGACACCGCCTGCCTGCGCCTGTCGCTGGCCACCACGGATGAAGACCGCATCATGCGCGCCGCCGATGCCTGCCGCGAAGTCGCCCATGCCCGCGATGTCCCGATCGTGATCGCAGAACACGCGCTGCTGGTCGAGCGTCTGGGGCTGGACGGTGTGCATCTGGGCGACGGCGCACGCCGCGTTCGCAAAACCCGCGATGATTTGGGTGCCGACGCCATTGTGGGCGCCTATTGTGCCGCCTCGCGCCATGACGGCATGAACGCAGGCGAAGTTGGCGCGGATTACGTCAGCTTTGGCCCGGCCGGATCGACGCCCCTTGGCGATGGTACCCGCGCGGAACATGATCTGTTTGCATGGTGGAGCCAGATGATCGAGGTGCCCGTGGTCGCCGAAGGCGCGCTGGACGAAGACACGATCCGCGCCCTCACCCCCGTCACCGACTTCTTCGCCATTGGCGAGGAAATTTGGCGCACCGAGGATCCCGCGGCCACGTTGGGTCGCCTGCTGGCGGCAATGGACGGTTAACGTTCGACGTTCAGATCGCCAAGACCTTCCCGAATGGCCGCCTCGCAATGGGCGGCCAGTTCTTTTCGACCCTTGAAGTCCGAGACCTTAACTGGCGCGTGATAGACTAGCTCGACCCGCCCTTGGCGCCTCACAGCCAAGGTCTGGAGCAAATGCGGGCCAAACTCCATGTCACCCCACCACCCATAGAACCGCGGATCATGTCCTTCCGGGGCGAAATATCGGATCGTGACGGGCTGCACCCACATGAAATCCCGCAAATCCGGCGTGAAGAAGGCGGCGAAGAGCGTTGACTTGAAGGGCAGAACCCGCTGGCTGTCCGAGGATGTGCCTTCCGGGAAAAAGAGCAGCTTGTGCCCGGCCATTAGACGGGTGCGGAAGACCTCGATCTGGGATTGCGCCTCTTTCCGGTCGCGGTTGATGAACACCGTCCCCGTCGCGCGCGCCAGCCAGCCAATGCCCGGCCAGCCCGCGACCTCGGATTTCGACACGAAATACACCCGTTTGCGGGCATTGAGCGAAAAGATATCCAGCCATCCCGCGTGATTGGCGACCACAGCACCTTTTTGCTTCATCGGTGTTCCGTTTGTTGCGAAGTGTATCCCAAGGATCCTAAAGGCGTTGCGGCAGACAAACTGTGTGATGTGCGGCGTGATGGGCCTCTGCGTGCCAAAAATCGGTCGCTCGAACAGTCGTACCAGCAGCAGCAAGATCAACCCGCCGAAAACCAGAATGCCAAGCGGCAATCCGCGCCGAACAATGCGCAGATACTCTAATTTCGAGGGGTGAAACGCGTGCGGCTCGTGCCCGCCCTGCCACGTTGCATTCATGTTTTGCCCCCCGCATAGATGGCGCGCGAACGGTCATTGACCAGCGACATATCGATGATCAGACAGACATCGGTGGTGTTGAAGACATGATCGACAAACGCACCTTCTCCCACGAACCCGCCAAGCCGCAGATAGCCTTTGATCAGCGCCGGAACCGCACGCATGGCTGCCGGGCGATCGATCTCGCTTTCCGGCATCAGATCCATCGATTGATACACGTTTGGCTGGGCGCGCACCCGAATGGCTTCGGGCGCAAGGTGACGGTGATGCAGCAGGGACAAAGGCGCCTTCAGCGCGTCAACATCCGTCCCGTGGAACGAGGCTACGCCGAACAGAATTTCGATCCCGTGCTCTTCCACATAGCGGGCCAATCCGCCCCATAGATGCATCATCGCAGCTCCGCCGCGATAGTCCGGATGCAGGCAAGACCGACCTAATTCCAACAACTTACGGCCCGAATTCTTCAGGATGCTGAGGTCATACTCGTCCTCGGAGTAAAAATGGTCTGGCCCGTCGGGCGTGTTCAGTTTCTCGCCCCGCAGCAAGCGATAGACCCCAACCGCAGGGGAACCTTCGCGCGCGTGGTCAAACAGGATCAAATGATCATAGAACGGATCAAACGCATCACGTTCCAACCCGTTCTCGTGGTCCACCAAAGGCCCGTCCCCGCCCAGCTCGCGCACGAAGACATCGTAACGCAGCCGTTGTGCTGCGATCAGATCTGCGTCACTCTGGGCAAGTCTCAGTTCAAATTCGGGCGCAGTCATTGGCAATTAACCATTTGATAACCTTGTTCAGCTCATATGGCTCAGACACCGGACGCGCAATGGGCATCCGCGCGGCACCTTAGCGTTCAGGAGGCGTAAATACAGGCATCAAGTCAACATGTTCAATCATGATCACCTTCTTTCCGGCGTGCTCGAAGTTTACCGTGACGCGCCCACCGATATTGGATTGCACCTGCCCCAGCCCCCAATCGGGTTTCTCGGGGTGGCGCACCAGCATTCCCGGTTCAAGAAGTGATCCCAATCCCATGACATTCTTCCCTATCAGGCTTCAAACATGACCAAACAAGACCGCGACCTGACCGCGTTGATCGGATCCCGCATCTGCCATGACCTTATCAGCCCTTTGGGCGCAATCGGCAATGGGGTAGAGCTGTTGCAACTGTCCGGCATGGGCGACAGCCCGGAAATGGCGCTGATTGCAGAGAGCGTGACCAATGCCAACCTGCGGATCCGCTTTTTCCGCGTAGCGTTCGGCGCTGCGGCTGACGGCCAATCGCTGTCTGAAAAAGAAATTCGCGCTGTGCTGGCCCCCGGCGTCGATGGGCGCAAGATCAAGATCGACTGGCAGCCTGCGGGCGATCTTCCCCGAACCGAAGTGAAACTGGCTTTCCTTGCGTTGCAATGCTTTGAAAGTGCGATGCCCTGGGGCGGTCAGCTGACTGTCACACGCACTGATGAGCGCTGGCAGATGTCGGCGCAAGGCGAACGTTTGAACATCAATCCCGATCTGTGGGGCCTGCTGTCCGAAGCCAAACCCGATCTCGAGGTGCCGCCTGCCCATGTCCATTTCGCGCTGATCCGGCCAGAGCTGCAACGGCAAGACCGAACAGCTATGGTCCAGATCGCTGACCAGAGCATCGCTCTGACCTTCTGAACGAAAAAGCCGCCCCTGAGGGCGGCTTTTAATTTAGGCGCGCGTGGTGCCGTCGCCGACGACCAAATACTTGAACGATGTCAGCTGCTTAGAACCCACCGGGCCACGCGCGTGCATCTTGCCAGTGGCAATCCCGATCTCGGCCCCCATGCCAAACTCGCCGCCATCGGCAAATTGGGTCGATGCATTGCGCATCAGGATCGCGCTGTCCAGACGAGTGAAGAAATGCTCCGCCGTCGCATCATCTTCCGTCATGATCGCATCCGTGTGGGACGAGGAATAGCGGTTGATGTGATCAATCGCGCCGTCCACGTCATCGACAAGCTTGGCGGCGATGATGCTGTCCAGATACTCGTGGCCCCAGTCGTCTTCAGTAGCGGGAACACTGCCGGTCAGGCCATCGCTCACGCGCACCTCAACCCCGGCGGCCATCAGATCGTCGATCACCGCCTGCCCCAGGCCCAGTGAATCGCGGTGGATCAGCAGACACTCGGCCGAGCCACAGATACCGGTCCGGCGCGTCTTGGCGTTCATTACGACCTTACGGGTCTTCTCGGCATCCGCATCCTTGTCGATATAGATGTGCACGATCCCTTCCAGATGGGCAAAGACCGGCACGCGCGCCTCGCGCTGGACCAGCCCCACAAGCCCTTTGCCGCCCCGCGGGACGATCACGTCTACATAGTCGGTCATCGTCAGCATCTCGCTAACTGCGGCGCGATCACGGGTCGGGATCAGTTGAATGGCGTCCTCGGGCAGACCGGCGGCGCGCAGTCCGTCTTGCAAGCATTCATGGATCAGCCCTGCCGAGTGGAAGCTTTCCGAGCCGCCCCGCAGGATCACCGCGTTCCCGGCCTTCAGGCACAAGGCGCCCGCATCTGCGGTCACGTTGGGGCGGCTTTCGTAGATCACACCAATTACACCCAACGGGGTACGCACGCGGCGAATGTTCAGGCCCGTGGGACGGTCCCATTCTTCCATCACCTCGCCCACCGGATCATCCTGCGCGGCCACAGCACGCAGCCCGTCGCACATACCTTTGATGCGGTCTTCATCCAGCATCAAACGGTCCATCATCGCGTCCGACAGACCTTTGCCCCGGCCAAACTCCATGTCTTTTTTGTTGGCGGCGATAATGTCATCCCGACGTGCCCAGCAGGCATCGGCCGCGGCCATCAAGGCCTTTTCCTTGGCCTCGGCTGGGGCGAAAGCAAGGTCACGTGCGGCCGCGCGGGCGCGGGTGCCAATGTCGGTCATCATGGTTTTGATGTCGTCGCTCATCTTGCTTTCTCCATTAAGGTCGTCTTGTAGCTTATTGTCTTTAAAGGGACATATCGTCCCGATGGATCAGAGCCGCGCGGCCCGGGTGACCCAGAATGCGCTCGATCTGGTCGGAGCGCTGGCCCTTGATGGCGCGTGCCTCGTCTGCTGTATAGCCCGCCAGCCCCGCGCCCAAATGGGTGCCATCCGCGCCCTGAATGTCAACGGGATCGCCCCGCATGAAGGCGCCAATGACATCCGTGACACCCGCAGCCAACAACGACTTACCGGATCGGAGCGCCTGCACGGCGCCGTCATCCAGCACCAGCACGCCCTGAGGTTTCATCGACGCGATCCAATGCTTGCGCGCGGCTTTCGGCGTGGTGCGTGCGGTGAACAGCGTCGCCGCAGCCCCTTCGATCAGAGAGTTCAGCGGGTTCATCCGCGACCCTTCGGTGATCGTCATATCGCACCCGGCCCCGGTCGCAGTCTTCGCGGCCATGACCTTGGTCTTCATCCCGCCCTTTGACAGGCCGGTGCCGGCGTCACCCGCCATCGCCTCGATCTGCGGGGTGATCTGGTCGATCACGTCAAAGCGCGTGGCAGTCAGGTCGTCCTTAGGGTTGCCGGAATAAAACCCATCCACGTCCGAGAGCAGCACCAGATGGTCCGCGCCAATGGTCACAGCCACTTGCGCGGCCAGACGGTCATTGTCGCCAAAGCGAATTTCGTCAGTCGCAACCGTGTCGTTTTCGTTTACGATCGGCACCACGCCCAGCGACAGAAGCGTTTCCAGAGTCGCCCGCGAATTCAGATAGCGACGGCGATCGGCGCTGTCTTCAAGCGTCACGAGCACCTGAGCGGTGGTGGCGCCCAGCGGGGCCAAAGCCTCTTCATAGGCACGCGCCAAACGGATCTGACCTACAGCCGCAGCCGCCTGAGATTGTTCCAACGACAGTGCGCCCATCGGCAGTCCCAACACGCCCCGACCCAGTGCGATCGAGCCCGACGAGACCAGCACCACATCCGCGCCACGCGCTTTCAGAGCGGCCACGTCCGCACAGAGCGAGCCAAGCCAATTCGCTTTTAGCGCACCGGTTTCTGCATCCACCAACAGTGCCGAGCCGATTTTGACGACGACACGTTTTGCCGTGCTTAGGGCTGCCACGTCTCTTCTTCCTCTTGCGGCTTCTGCCGAATGCGATCTTCCGAGATTTCGGTGCGCAGCGCGCGCAGAACATCCGTGGTACCTTGTTGGGCCACGCCCGACATCAACATCACCGGACCACCGACGGCTTCTTCCAACGCGGCCAGTTTCTCGGCCCGTTCATCGTCATCCAGCGCGTCGATCTTGTTCAGGACAGTCACGCGCGGCTTATCGCCCAGAATGTCGCCATAGTTTTCGATCTCGGTAATGATGGTCTGCCAGTCGGCGACCACGTCCTCGGTAGTGCCGTCGACCAGATGCAGGAGCACCGCGCAGCGTTCGACGTGACCAAGGAACAAATCGCCCAGCCCCCTGCCCTCGGACGCGCCTTCAATCAGGCCCGGAATGTCCGCGACCACAAACTCGGCCCCGTCGACGCCGACAACACCCAAGTTCGGGTGCAGCGTGGTAAACGGATAGTCCGCAATTTTCGGCCGCGCGTTCGAAGTCGCGGCAAGGAAGGTCGATTTTCCCGCATTGGGAAGACCCAAAAGGCCTACATCCGCGATCAGCTTCAGACGTAGCCAGATCGTGCGTTCAACACCGGCCAGACCGGGATTGGCGCGACGCGGCGCACGGTTGGTCGAACTGGTGAAATGCAGGTTGCCGAAACCACCATTGCCGCCCTTGGCGATGACAATCCGCTGGCCAACCTCGGTCAGGTCAGCAATGACGGTTTCCTCGTCCTCATCAAGAATCTCGGTACCCACAGGAACGCGCAGGACGATGTCTTCGCCATCCGCGCCGGTGCGTTGCTTGCCCATGCCGGGGCGGCCATTGCCCGCGAAGAAGTGCTGTTGATAGCGGAAGTCGATCAGCGTGTTCAGGCCGTCAACCACCTCGACCACAACGTCGCCACCGCGCCCGCCGTCGCCGCCATCCGGCCCGCCATATTCGATATATTTCTCGCGCCGGAACGACACGCAGCCAGACCCGCCCGAACCGGACCGGATATAGACCTTTGCTAGATCGAGAAACTTCATAACGCGCGCCTTTCTGTTATGTCACAGGCGATAGAGGGAAATTGGCCGAGGCTCAAGTCCAGAGCCTGCAGCAAGGGCAATTGGATCAGCTTTCTGGTCGCGAAAGTGGGAAATCAGGCGATTGCGCGCGCGCCTCCCAATCCGCACGCGACAGGCTGAGCTTGATCAGCACCTCATCGCAATCGCGCGAGACGCAATGCGCGTTTTCGATCTTCCCGGTGTTTCGGAACCCCAGCCCCGTCAATACTGCGCGCGACGCATGGTTGCCGGGGAAGTGGCCCGAACCGATTTGGTCCAGATCCGTGGTCGCAAACACATGCGAAATTAAAGCGCTCGCCGCTTCCCGCATGACGCCTCGACCGTGATGCTTGCGCCCCAGCCAATACCCCAAAGTCGGGTCAAGGCCGACGACGCCCAGAACCTCTCCACCCTCATCAATCGCCAGCCCACCCAACGGATTGGTGGTGGCGAGATAGTTCAGAAATCCGTCGAAATCCGCCCGCGTATAGGGATGCGGCACAACCGTCAGCCAGCGCGCCACCTCAATATCGTCAAGAAGCGCGACGACCTGATCGCCGTCATCCGGCGTCAGGGGGCGGAGCGCAAACCGTTCCGTCCTGATCTGGATATTCTTTTCCATGGCAATGTGTTACGCCATCTTCCTGATGTAGGTCCAGGTTGGCACATTGGCCCCGCGCGCCACCGAATGGCTTTCCGCGTCGCCAATATATTCGAACCCTGCATGTGTCAGCACACGGGCCGAGGCCGGGTTGTCTTGGAAGACTTCCGCAAAGATGGTGCTATTGGCCTGGGGGTTCGCCTCGATCAGCGCACAGACAGCCTCGGACGCGATACCCGAGTTCCAGAACCCCGGCGACACCCAATAGCCAAGCTGGCTCTGCCCGCGATCCAGCGCGTTCAGCGTAATCACGCCCAGAACGTCATCCTGATCCTCGTTCAGACTGTCCATAACCCAGACATCCTCGTTCCGGTCCTCGGCCATGGCGCGGTCAATAAACGCCTCGGTCACGCCGGGCGGCAAGGGATGCGGGATCGAGCGCGTGGCCTCAGCCACCCGTTTGTCCGACACAGACAGGACCAATGCCCCAAGATCCGAGGGCCGCACCGGGCGCAGCACAAAACGCTCCGCCTGAATGATCGGCTGGGTTCTGATATCTACATGCTTCATGGCTTTCCCTCCTCTGAAAAGCACTGAATGCACCGCCCGTTCTTCCCGTGAAGACCAACGCATAACCTGCGTTTTCGGCGCTTTTAGGGCGTTCTTATGAACGTTGGATGAACAGGCAAGTAAGTACTGAAAACAAAAAGAAAAGGGGCCGGCTATCACAGCCGGCCCCTGAAATTTCACAACCTCGTTAGGTTTCGGCTTACTCTGCGGCCTCCGCCACCGGGAGAACCGAAATAAAGGTGCGGCCTTTCAGGCCTTTGTGGAATTTGACGGTGCCTTCGCTGGTTGCAAAGATGGTGTGATCTTTGCCCATGCCCACGTTCTCACCCGGCCACATCTTGGTACCGCGCTGACGCACGATGATGTTGCCCGGGATCACAACCTGACCACCATATTTCTTTACACCAAGGCGACGACCGGCTGAGTCGCGGCCGTTACGGGATGAACCGCCTGCTTTTTTATGTGCCATGCTATCTCTCCTTAGCTCTTGTTAGCCTTTGGCCAGTTCTTTGGCCTGCTCTACCCAGCCTTCACGCTCGATACGGCCTTTGAACGACAGTTTCTCGTCGAACTCAGCGATATCAGCTTCGCCCCAAGCGGCGATCTGAGCAAAGGTGGTGATGCCAGCTTCCAGCAGTTTCTTTTCAAGCGCGGGGCCTACGCCCGACAGCTTTTTCAGATCGTCAGCACCGGCGGGTGCTTCTGCCTTGGCGGCTTTCTTCGGAGCTGCTTTCTTTGCCGGGGCTTTCTTGGCAGGCTTCGCAGCAGCTGCAACAGCAGCACCCGAAACCGAACCTGCACCGATGGCAGCTTTCACGCCCGACTTGTCGGCACCCTTTTCCAGGATGTCAGTCACGCGGAGCAGCGTCAGTTGCTGACGGTGACCCTTGGTGCGCTTCGAGCTGTGCTTACGGCGACGCTTCACGAAGTGAATGACTTTTTCGCCTTTGATCTGGTCAATGACTTCTGCCTGTACACCAGCACCTTCTACGGTGGGGGCACCAACAGTCGAACCGACCATCAGAATCTCGTTGAACTGGACTGTCTCGCCAGCATCGGCCGCCAGCTTTTCAACGCGCAGAACGTCGCCAGCCTGGACCTTATACTGCTTGCCGCCGGTTTTCAGAACCGCAAACATTTGATCTTCCTTCATAATCCGCGTCCTATGGCCCCGGGTTTATCCGGTGTTTGTCGAAGGGCCCATCCCTTCCATTGCCTCGAACTGCGCGCCCGCCACTTGCGTTTTGGACATAGTTTTCAACCCCCGCACAGGAAAACCCCGGCAGGAATGGCGGCTTATCGGGTGGATCAGGTTGAAAGTCAAGACTTTTAAGCCGCGTTAGGACGCTTATTTTCAAGCGCTTTGGCTGGCTCTTGCAGGTCTGTGCAGGGCATATTAGCCAAGAGCCTAAAGATGTTCCAGCCTGAATGGATCCGACATGCTGCCTTTGAACTCAAATCAGATCCCTGCCCTGTTTCAAAAAGCAGGTACTCTTGCGCGGTCAGGCAAGCCGGATGAAGCGCTGAAAGTGCTGGCGCAGCTGCGCACCATGGCACCTGGTCGGGCCGAAGTTCCCTTTCAGATCGGCCAGATCCACCAACAATTGGGCCACACGGACGCCGCGCTGAAAGCATATGGCGATGCCGCGCGACTTGCCCCGGCCGAGGTCACGGTCTGGAGGGCTTATGTCAATCTTGCCCTGACCCTTGATCCTTCGTCCCGCACCATGGTGGCCAAGCAGTTGAAGAAGGCCAAGCTGCCGCCTGCTGAACTGAAAAGATTGACCACCGTATTGAAAGGCTCCGGCGCCAGCACCAAGCGCGTCAGCAAGACCGCTACGAAGGCCGAGATCGACGCACTAACTGACCTTCTGAACGCAGGCCGCGCGAATGAGGCCGAGGAACAAGCCCGCGCGCTTCTGGCCCGTGGTACGAACGAGGCTGTCTCGATGGTGCACGGCGTCGCGCTGGCCGCCTTGGGTCAGGCTGACAAAGCCGAACACGCCTTTAAAACCGCGCTGGCCAAAGATCCCGACTATGGCGAGGCACTGGCGCAGTACGGGCAGTTCCTTGTCAAGCACGCACGCCGCACCGAGGCCCGCAAGGTCTTGGAACACGCCCGACGGATCATTCCCGACAACCCGATTGTCCTTGGCAATCTTGGGGTGCTCTACACCGATATCAATGCCCCGCGCGAGGCGGTGGACGTTCTGGACGCCCTTCTAAAGAAGGCGCCCGGAAACCCAGCCGGGCTCTTCACCCGCGCAAAAGCACGCCTGACCTTGGAAGACGCTGCTGGAACACTTGAAGATCTGGACGCATTGGCCGCAACATCCGCGCCCACGGGTGAAATGCTGGCGCTGCGGGCCATGGCCGAAAAGCTGCTGGGCAATCTGGACGCCTCGCGCGACGCGATCGAGAAGGCGCTTAAGACCGATCCGAACCACCTGCGTGTCGTGACGATGGCAGCGAACCTGCTTCAACAAGCCGGGGACTTTGAGGCAGCCGAAACGGTGCTGCGCGACGCCATCGCGCGGGGCGTCCGGTCGGGTTCGGTCTATCGGATGATCGCACAGGGGCGAAAACTGCCACAGGATGATCCGCTGATCGACGAGATGAAGGCCCTATGGGACCGCCCCGATCTGCCCGACGAAGCCCGCGTCGATCTCGGCTATGGCTTGGTGAAGGTGATGGAAGATCACAAGAATGCCGAAGCCGTCTGGACCTATCTGTCGCGCGCGAACGAGGTGATGACCCGCCTGCACCCTCATGACATGAGCAAGGAACAAGGCGACTTCGATCGCTTCAAAGCATTCCTGACGGGGTTTGACACGGCACGTATTGGACGCTGCGGGTATGATCAGAACAGCACGATCTTCATCACCGGCCTGCCCCGTTCCGGCACCACGCTGGTCGAGCAGATCTTGGCCAGCCACTCCACCGTCACCGGCGGGGACGAGCTGGGCATTTTTCACCCGCTGGGCTTTGAACAGGTCGCCAAGGTCGCCCAAGCGGGCGGGCATATTGGGGATATGACGGACGCGCAGTTCGACGCGCTTGGCCGTGCCTATCAGGACGCCATCGACACTCGCCTGCCTGACGCGGATCGCATCACAGACAAAACGATCTCGACCTATCAGATCGCGCCTTTGGTCTGGCTGGCCATGCCGAAGGCCAAGATCGTCGCGCTGCGGCGCGACCCGCGGGACAATCTATGGTCGATCTTCAAGAACCGCTTTGTGCCTGGACTGCACCGCTACAGCTATTCGCAGGCTGCACTGGTCCAGACCTATCGCCTATACACGGAATATCTTGACCTCTGGCGGGAACTGGCCCCGGATCGGATTTACGAGATCTCGTACGAGGCTCTGGTCGACGATCCAGAAACCGAGATCCGCAAACTTCTGGAGTTCTGTGATCTGGAGTGGGAAGACGCTTGTTTGGACTTCCACAAGACCAAACGCGATGTGAAAACCCTGTCCGTCGCGCAGGTCCGCCAACCGCTTTACAAAAGCTCGGTCGGCAAGTGGGAACCCTATGCCGAACACCTGACCGAACTGTTGGATGGGCTGGCGAAGATCGAAGATGGAAACCGCTAGATCTTAAAGCTCTTCCTCGCGGGACATGGTGCCGACGACCCGACCTAGATCCGCAGACAAGCGCAGATAGACCGCATCAAAGGCGGCAAACAGCGCGTGGTTCAGCGCTTTCCCTTCAGGTGTTTCCGAAAACGCCACATAGCGTTCCAGCGCAGTGTGATCGATGGGCGCATAGGCCGTGTGCAGATAGGCAAAGATCCATTCGGTGGTATCGGTTCGGATGTCCGCCTCTTGCGACCACACATGGGTCAGGATGTCCTGCTCGCTCATCTGCCCCATTACATCCGGCAAGCTTTGATTAAGCGTGTTCAGGAAGGCATAGTTCGAATTCAGCGCGCCCATGACGTTCAGTTCGATCAGGTCATTCAGATCAACATAGTGCCGGATCGTGTCGTCCAGATTGTCCGACATGTCCCCCTGCAACCACCGCTCACGAGCGAGCTGTTCGAACTCCAGATCCAGAAAGGCGCGGCGGGCAGCGATCTCGTGCTGGATGATGTCCTGCATTTCGGCGTTTTCGTAGAAGGTGCACAGGGCCGAGACCAAATCCGGCGCCAGTTGCTGTTCAAACTGCGCGTGCAGCTCTCCCTGCAGGGTTTGCTCGTCATAGATCGCCTGAAGCGCGCCTTCCCAGCGCGGGCCGCCTTCGTGCCCCAGAAGGTCCATGTCCGAGGCCAGCGCCATCGAAAGCCCTTCGTCATGCAGGATCGAGACCATCTCGGGCATGCCAAGAAGGGTCCAAAGCTCTTCGAACTGTTGGGCGGCCGTGCGTTGGGATTGGTCCGACGCCATCGCGACACCCACGCTGATGGCACAGATGACCGACAGCAGCGCACCAAAGCGGCGCAGGGTTTGAGGAAGCCAGATCACAACTCGGTCTCGGGCGCCAGTTCGTCCAGACGGCTGGCCATCGTTTCATAGCGGTTTGCCATGATTTCAAACTGGACCGCATTCAGGATCTCATAGACCTGTCCCATGCGCGGGTCTTGCAGCGCGGCCAGATAGTCGATGAGGTCCGCCTCGCCAATGGCGCGATAGGCATAGGCGTTCGCGATCAGAGAATTCTCCTCGATCCCTTCGCGCATCTGGTCCGACTGGCTTTGCAGGATGCCGCGCAGATCATCCTCGTCCAACTCCAGATCACTTGCGCCAGCCGCCATCGCGGCCATCAAATAGCGCACCTGAATTTCGATCAACGAGCGGATCGCAACATCGGTCGAGCCAATCGCATCCCCCATCGCCTTGTAAAGCTGTACGCGCAGATCCCCAGCTTCCAAAAGGTCCGCCACGATCTCGGCGCCTTCGGTGTATTTCACCGCGTCATCCGTCATGTGGCTTTCGTTTTCGACCTCGACCAACCGTTGCCCAAGCGGGCTTTCGTAGAACGCCATGCCGTGATCCAGCACGTCCTGTGGCAATACCGCGGCCAGCATTTCGATGGCGTCTTCGACCATCGCGTCAGGCTCGAACACCTCGCGGGCCAATTCCTGCCATTGGCGACCAAAGACTTCGGGGTCTTCCCCGGTCATCCCCGGCCCTGCCATCGCGCCCAGCTGGATCGATTCAATCGCGACATCGAACCCTGTGATCTTCAGAAAGGACCGGATTTGATCTTCGTCACTCGCAAAAGCGCCCGACGCGGTCACCAGAACGGCCGCTGCAAAACTTATAATTCTGTTTACTATCATGAGGTTATATGTGCTATCCAACTGTGTTATCGCCACAAGACTAGCGCCGGGCACTCCCCTTGCCAAGTTGTTGCCGATCACGTTTTCCCCAGCATTTTGAAAATAGGTGAAAAAAGTGGTTGCACATGCCGCGCGGTCCAATTATTTCCCCCTCCACAGACCCCCGCGGAGAGGTGCCGGAGTGGTCGAACGGGGCGGTCTCGAAAACCGTTGTGGGTGCAAGCCCACCCAGGGTTCGAATCCCTGTCTCTCCGCCACTTACCCTTACTTAGAAGGGTAAAGGCCAACCAGCAGATTTACCTGACACTCCACCCGCTAACCCATCCAAGTTGGCAGAGTGATTTACGTGTCATTCGGCTGCTTAATCCGCTGACGAATGGTCCCCGCAGAAAGGCCCTGCCCTTTCCCCATGCGCGCCAAATAATCCGCCATCGCCCGTTTGCTTAATGTCGGGTTTTGCTTCCAAATCGCATTGGCGTCTTTCTGCACGCGCTCCACCAAACTGTCCGCCAGATCTTTCCGCGCTCTGGCAAGCTCCTTCGCTGCACAGCGTCCATTTTCAAGCTTGGCGGTGGATCCAGATCCCTGTTTTACCGGAGCACCCAATGTTGAACGGTTTGCTTCTGCCATGGCAGCAAACGCCAACATGCGCTCTTTGGCTTGCCCGAAGGCCGTGGATGCAACACGAAGCCTTTCGGCATAGCGGGCTCGTGTAGTAACGTCCTGCGCGTCCGGAGATTGCAGCCCCTTAAGGGCCGCTGACACCCCAAGTGCGGACCTGACGACCAGTGTCGCGCAGAAATGAGAACTGTGGCGCCCATAGGCCTTGGCGTCTTCCCAGCTTTGAATGTCTGCGTTTTGAACGATGTCGATGCATTTTCTCACAAGCCATGCATCGCTATTGAAAACATCTTCTGGTGGCGCAAGCTCGTACGAGGCCCAGGATTTGAACGCGTGCTCAGTCATCCCCGCACCATCCCGACCACTGCGCGGAGTGTTCTGCGCCCAAATCTGGCGTGTTTCAGATACTGTAATTCAAAACGCGAACGCTCTTCGACATCCCCTAGCATCGCATACCCATTTAAATCCCCATCTAAAAGGATAGCTAAACTTCGCGCGAATTTCTACGCGTAGTGTGCGCTGCACATCTATCGCGCGAATAAACCGGGGGCGTGCAAACGCCTGCTGTCGGGCTAGAATATTGTTTTCAAACTCTATTCTTCCACCAAAGACGCACACAGAAAAAACGCCACTCTGAAGTGTTTCAGAGTGGCCATGAAGCGTTGATGCAAATGTATTGGGGCCGAACTAGATGCTCAGCCCAGTGAGTAACCGGTACCTCGAACCGTACGCAAAGGATCGTCGCCCCCGTTGCGGCACAAGGCCTTGCGCAGGCGCCCTACATGGACATCCACGGTGCGCGTGTCCACATAGACATCGCGGCCCCAGACGCGATCCAGAAGCTGCTCGCGGCTCCAGACACGTCCGGGTTTTTCCATCAATGTGGTCAGCAGGCGGAATTCAGTCGGACCAAGTTTGACCGGCTCCCCTGCCCGCGTCACGCGGTGGCTTTCGCCGTCCAGGACAATGTCGGCATATTCCAGCTTCTGCCCGACGGACACCGGACGGGTCCGGCGCAGCTGGGTGCGGATGCGGGCCATCAGCTCGCCCACGGAATAGGGTTTGACCACATAGTCATCCGCGCCGGTTTCCAAGCCGCGCACGCGGTCCACTTCTTCAGACCGCGCCGACAGCATGATCACTGGAATGGCACGCGTTTCTTTGCGGCTTTTCACCTGACGGCAAATCTCGATCCCCGAGACGCCGGGCAGCATCCAATCCAGCAGGATCAGGTCGGGCATCACCTCGTCCACCAAGATCAGCGCGTCATCGCCGTTTTCGGCCAGCGTGACGTCATAGCCTTCGGACGTCAGGTTGTAGCGCAGAATTTCGCGTTGTGCCGGTTCGTCTTCGACCAGCAGAACGCAGGGTTTGTCGGTGCTCATGCCTCGACCTCGTCGTCACCGTCCTCCGGCATCTCGTAATTGGCCGAGTTGCCTTTCGGACGTGCCTCGTCCGGCAGTTCGCCGCTGACCAGATAGATCACCTGATCCGCGATCGAGGTCACATGGTCGCCCATACGTTCGATGTTCTTGGCGATAAAATGCAGGTGCATGCAGGACGAGATGTTGCGCGGATCTTCCATCATGAAGGTCAGGAATTCGCGGAACAGCGCATTGTACATCTGGTCCACTTCCAGATCGCGGTGACGCACGTCTTGGGCCAGTTCTTCGTCGCGGCGAATATAAGCGTCCAGCGCGTCGGTCAGCATCTGGCGTACTTCACTGGCCATCCGCTTGATCGCGCCCGAGGCACCGTCGATGGGCTGCATATGCACCAGAACCGTGGTCCGTTTGGCCATGTTCTTGGCATAGTCCCCGATACGCTCCAAGTTGGCGGCGACTTTCATCACCGTCAGAACAGTCCGCAGATCCGAGGCAATCGGCTGACGCAGCGCAATCAAACGCGCGCATTCTTCCTGAATAAGCATGTCGAGCGCGTCGATTTTGCGGTCGGCACGGCGGACTTCCTCGGCCAGTTCTTCGTCGCGGCGCTTCAGTGATTTCGCGCCTTCACGGATCGAGTCCTCGACCATCCCGCCCATCTTCATCAGGTGGGCTTGAATTTCTTCCAGATCGCGGTCGAAAGCGGATGCAATATGTTGATCAATCATGTCTTTTCTCCTGCCCCGAGGGGCCAACCTTAGCCGATACGGCCGGTGATATAGCTTTCGGTGCGCGGATCTTCGGGGTTGGTGAAGATCTTGGTCGTGTCGTCGTATTCCACCAGATTTCCAAGGTGGAAGAAGGCGGTTTTTTGGCTGACGCGTGCGGCCTGCTGCATCGAGTGGGTCACGATCACCACCGAATAGCTTTGGCGCAGCTCATCAATCAGTTCCTCGACCTGAGCGGTCGCGATGGGGTCAAGGGCCGAGCAGGGCTCGTCCATCAGCAGAACTTCCGGTTCAGTCGCCACGGCGCGGGCGATGCACAGGCGCTGTTGCTGACCACCTGACAGGCCGGTGCCCGGGGCGTGCAGGCGGTCTTTTACCTCGTCCCAGATGGCGCCACGACGCAGGGATTTCTCGACAATCTCGTCCAGTTCGGCCTTGTTGCGGGCCAGACCATGGATACGCGGGCCATAGGCGATGTTGTCATAGATCGACTTGGGGAACGGGTTGGGTTTTTGGAACACCATCCCTACCTTGGCGCGCAGCTGCACCGGGTCAACGCGCTTGTCATAGATGTCTTCGCCATCCAGCAGGATGTCGCCTTCGACCCGGCAGATATCGATCGTGTCATTCATCCGGTTCAGGCACCGCAAGAAGGTCGACTTGCCACAGCCCGACGGGCCGATGAAAGCGGTGACCGTCTTGTCTTCGATCTCGACCGAGACGTCTTTGATCGCGTGCGTATCACCGTAGTGGACCTGCACATTCTTGGCCGAGATTTTCATATCTTTCATCTCAAGAGCCCTTTCGGTTTTCGTCATAACGTTCATGTCTGCGGCCCTTGTTACCAGCGGCGCTCGAAACGGCGGCGCAGAATGATTGCGATGATGTTCATGGTCATCAGGAACACCAGAAGGATGATGATACCGCCCCATGCACGCTCATAGTAAGCGGGGTCGGCGCGTTTTGCCCATTCATAGATCTGGGCCGGCATAGCCGAGTTTGGCGACATGAAGCCTTCGATGATCCCGCCGGGATAGTTCGAGGCGATATAGCCCACCATCCCGATCAGAAGCAGCGGTGCGGTTTCACCCAGTGCCTGCGCCAGACCAATGATGGTTCCGGTCAAGATGCCCGGCATGGCCAGCGGTAGCACGTGGTGGAACACGGTCTGCATCTTCGAGGCGCCAATGCCCAAAGCCGCTTCGCGGATCGATGGCGGCACCGATTTCAACGAGGCACGGGTCGAAATAATGATCGTCGGCAGTGTCATCAGGGTCAGCACCAGACCACCGACCAGCGGGGCCGATTGCGGCAGATGCGCGAATTGAATGAACACGGCCAGACCCAGAATACCGAACACGATGGACGGCACAGCGGCCAGGTTCGAGATGTTCACCTCGATCAGGTCAGTGATCCAGTTTTGCGGCGCGAATTCCTCAAGATAGATGGACGCCGCAACCCCAATAGGCAGCGCACAGGCCAGAACCACCAGCATCATGTAAAAGCTGCCCAGCATCGAGACACCAATCCCGGCTTGCTCGGGGCGGCTTTCGGAGGCGTCCGCGCCGGTGATGAAACCAAGGTTGAAGCTTTTCGCGACAACGCCCGCGTCTTTCAATTGATCCACCACATCCAGATGCACCGGGGTCAGGTTCTTGTCGCGGGCAAGGCTTTCGCGGGTCACGCGGCCTTTCAGATAGCCGTCCACGCGGGACGAGGCCAGCAGGCGGAACTGTACGGTGTCGCCGATCCGATCCGGGTTCGCGATCACGAAGCGGCGCAGGTCAGCAGCCGCACCCGAGGACAGCATCTTGCGCAGATCCTTGCCCTTGGTGAAGGGGTTCTCGACGCCCGCCTCTTCCATCGCGGCTTTCAGCGCGTTTTCGATCAGCGGGTTGTACCCAAAGGTCGTGACTTTCTTGATCTTCTCGATGTCGCGCTCGCCGGATTTGTCCAGCTTGCTTTCCAGCAGTTCCACTTCCAGCGTGATGAAGCTTTGCTGAAACGCGCCCACACCTTTGAAGATGATAGAGCTGATCAGAACCACAAGGAACACCAGACCTACGGCGATGGCTGCGATACCATAGGCGCGAAAGCGAGCCTCGGCAGCATTGCGTTTCTTGGTGCGCTGATCGAGTTGAAGGATCGAGCTTTTGGCGGAAGGCGTGCCCATATCGGGGCCGCTTTGAAGGCTTGCGTCGCTCATTCGTATTGCTCCCGATATTTGCGCACGATGTACAGCGCGAGGACGTTCAGACCTAAGGTCAGAAGGAACAGGGTCATGCCAAGGGCGAAGGCCACAAGGGCTTCGGGGCTGGCAAAGTCACTGTCGCCGGTCAGCTGGCTGACGATCTTGGCGGTCACGGTCGTCATGGCCTCGAACGGGTTCAGGTCCAGACGGGCCGCGGCCCCTGCCCCCATCACTACGATCATGGTTTCCCCGATGGCGCGCGAGGCGGCCAGAAGGATCGCGCCCACGATGCCCGGAAGGGCTGCGGGCAGAACCACCTGTTTCACAGTTTCCGATTGCGTCGCACCCAGCCCGTAAGAGCCATCGCGCATCGCCTGCGGCACCGCGTTGATGATGTCATCCGACAGAGAGGACACGAAGGGGATCAGCATGATGCCCATCACCAGACCGGCCGTCATGACCGAGCGTGCGCCTTGCATCCAGCCAAGGCCGTCTGCACCGAAAAAGTTCACCAGCAGCGGGCCGACCACGGTCAAGGCAAACAGACCGTAAACAATGGTCGGGATCCCGGCCAGAACCTCCAAGAGCGGCTTGGCGAACGCGCGGGTGGCGCGGCTGGCATATTCTGACAGGTAGACGGCGGCAAACAAGCCGATGGGAACCGCCACCAGCAGTGCGACGATCGAGATATAGATCGTGCCCCAGAGAAGCGGCAGAATGCCCAGATGCTCGGACCCGCCACGGCCTTCCGGCGACCATGTCAGGCCGAACAGGAAGTCGCTTGCGGGGAACATCCCGAAGAAGGTGATGGTGTTGAAGATCAGCGACAACACGATGCCGATGGTGGTCAGGATCGCAATGGAGGCAGCCGCAATCAGCAATGCCTTCACACCGCTTTCAACCGCGTTACGGGCGCGGAATTCGCCTTGTGTCTTCAGCATGGCCGCGACAAACCCGGCGGAAGCCACAATCAACACCACGATGGTCATGAACAGGTTGCCGCTGGTCGTCTTCGCGCGCATCTCTTGGGCGGCTTTCAGGACCGAGGGGTCCACATCGCTGCCAAGGGCCACGCCGACATTGCCCAGCATAGCGCGGACATCTGTCGTCTCGGTGTCTAGCTGGCTCACCTCATCGGCACTCATCACGCCTTGTGCGATGGCGACGTCCAGCCCCTCGGCCACGCGCTTCACGTCGCTCATGATCAGGTTTAACTGACCGGCGTCTTCATAAAGCGCTGCGGGGATGTGGGTCGAGACCTGCGAACTGATCATCATGGGCTGGATGATCACCCACGCCCCCAAGACCAGTACAGCCGGCACAAAGGCCAGCATCGCAACGTTGAAACCGTAGTAATTTGGAAGAGAGTGAAGCTGTCGCCGATCCCCTTGAACCGAGGATATGGCACGGCTTCGTCCCAGTATGAACCCCACAGCGGCCAGCGCCAGGATGATCATAAGTAGCCAGAATGCAGACATTGAACGCTCATGCAGCAGAGATGCAGATCTTTGCCCCGACCTGCGGAAAGGGTGTGGTGGCGCAAGGCGGTATGCCCTGCGCCACCGAAGGTGCTTAGTTGGTCAGAACAGCTTCTGCAGCAACCGACGCCTGCGTAGCAGCCAGTTCCGGATCAGCAACCAGACCGTATTCAGCCAGCGGACCATCGGGGCCGGCAATTTCATCAGCCACGAAGAATTCAGCAAATTCCTTCAGGCCGGGGATCACGCCGATGTGGGCTTTCTTGATGTAGAAGTACAGCGGACGCGAGACGGGGTATTCTCCGGTTGCGATGGTCTCGGTCGAGGGTACGACGCCCGACATGGTCGCCACGTTCAGCGTGTCGGTGTTGTTTTCGTAGAAGGCCAGACCGAAGATGCCGATGCCGTCTTTGTTTGCGTCGATCGAGGCCAGCGTTTCGGTATAGTCGCCGTCGATATCAACCGATTTGCCGTCGGTGCGCACTTTGTAGCACATCTTGGCAGCGGCTTTGCCCTTGGCCTTGTCGTCGTCGCCTTCAGCAATGGCCAGGAATGCGTCGTAAGCGCCGGTGGCTTTACAGCCAGCTTCCATCACCTTCACTTCGAACACTTCGCGGGTGCCGTGCTTGGTGCCGGGAATAAAGGCCGCGATGTCAACGGCCGGCAGGGCGGCGTTGAACTCGGCCCACTGGTTGTAAGCGTTGTCGACCAGCTTGCCGTCAACCATCACCTGAGCGCCCAAAGCGTTGTAGATGTCTGCCGGTTCGAACGCCGAGAAGTCCGGGCCGTCGATCTGCGAGGCAAATACGATGCCGTCATAGCCGATGCGGACTTCGACGATGTCGGTCACGCCAGCTTCTGCACAGGCTTTGATTTCTTTGTCCTTGATCGCGCGCGATGCGTTGGCAATGTCGATGGTGTTTTCGCCGACACCTTCACAGAAGCGCTTCAGACCAGCCGACGAGCCGCCCGATTCTACAACGGGCGTCGGGAAGTCGAAGTTCTCGCCGAAAGCTTCAGCAACGATCGACGCGTAGGGCAATACGGTCGAGGACCCAGCGACCTGCACCTGATCACGGGCGGTAGCAGCGGTGGCGGAAACGGCAGCAATCGCCAGAGCAGAGGCGGACAGTTTCACGAAGGACATGGATAACTCCTATTTAATCATTGTGACGCCCCTTGGACGTCTTGGCGCCGTCCTAAAGCCGCTGATCAAAGCTTTTGTGAATGTTTTGTAACAGCTGTGTGACAATCGTCAAATAATGCTGGAAAAACTTATAAACGACCGAAAAATCTGGTCTGGAGCGCGTGTCACAAAGTCAAAGATCGTCGCGCAACAGGACCGAGAACGTGCTGCCCTGCCCCACGTGGCTTTCGATCCGCAAACGCCCGCGGTGGCGGTTTATGATGTGTTTCACAATCGCCAAACCCAACCCGGTCCCACCCAGCTCGCGCGAACGGTGGTTGTCGACGCGGTAGAATCGCTCGGTCAGGCGCGAAAGGTGATGTTCTGGAATGCCCGGCCCATCATCTTTCACGGACACGCGAATTGCTGGCCCCTTAAAGGCAGGAAGCATCGGGATCCGCGAGACAGAGACCGTTACGCTCCCGCCTTGCCGACCATATTTGATCGCGTTCTCAATCAGGTTGGTGAAGACCTGCGCCAGTTGGTCCAGATCGCCCGCAACCAAAACTGGCGGTTCAAGCTGCGAGTGGAGCGATACAGTGACACCCCGCGCTTCGGCCGTTTGAGACAAGGCGTTGCGGATGGAGTTTAGCACCGCACAAAGGTCCACGCTGTCCGATGGGCGAATACGCGCCATATCCTCGACCCTGCTCAGCGACAGAAGATCGGCGACCAAGCGGTTCATGCGCTTACCCTCGGTTTCCATGATGCCAAGGAACCGATCCCGTGCGTCAGGGTCGTCACGCGCAGGACCGCGCAGGGTTTCGATAAATCCGGTGAGCGCTGTCAGCGGAGTGCGCAACTCGTGACTGACATTCGCCACAAAATCCGACCGCATCTGGCCAGCTTCTTCATGCGATTTGACATCCATGAAGGATAGAAGCACACCATTTTCCTGCCTGTCCTCGGTGACGACCCGCCCAAGGTGCACCTCATAGACGACCTCGCGTCCAGCTTCCGTGTGGATGAAGTTGACCTGACCATCCAAGCCGTCGGCCATGGTCCTCTCGATCTGCTCCAGAAGCGATGGCTGGCGCAATGCGGTTACGTAGTGGCGCCCGTCGATTTGCATGTTCAGCAACGCCCGCGCCTGCGCGTTCGAACGCCGAATGCGACTGTCTTCACCGATAAAAATCGCCGGGATTGGCAAAGCATCCAGCATGCTGTGCGCGACCATATTCTGTCCTGCCTTTTCGCCAGATCATCCGTTCTGCAATCCCGCAAGACATGACTGCTCGCCCGATCTGGGTCAATAAATGTTTTCAATCTCCCTATAGTTGATGCGCTACCTTTTTGTTGTTCTATGTGGTGATATTTGCTTCCCCTCGGCACTCTCCCGGACTAAGAGGACCAAAAGCCAACAAGCCGCATAATATAGAAGGCAGGTCGTGCAGCCAAAATCGAAGATCCTATTGCTGGGCCCGGCCAAGGAACTGGCGTGCTTGGATAAATCATCCGAGCAGGAGATGCTTATGTCCTGCAACGATTTCGAACAACTGGACGATGCGCAACTTGCTGAAATCGCCCCTGATGTTGTGATCTCGACGTTCGTATACGGCTCCTTGGATTGCTTGGAAATCAGCCAAAGGCTTGCGCGTGCGGGTTTTACCGGCCGATACCTTGTGCTGGTGCCTGACCTACCGGATCCGCAAATCATCGTCGACGACATCACCGAGTCCTGTCCAGACATCGACATTCAAATCGTTTCCACCGCACCATCGGCCTAAACGCTTCTCAGTAAATCAGTTCATGATCTTCACCGGGCTGGCTATCGTAGTGGCGCGCCAGATATTTCAGCGCGATCCGCAGCATGTATTTGCCCGAGCGCGCGGGCATCGACAGCTCACGTTCCACACATTCCATCCCTTTCTCGTGACAGCAGACCGCGACAGCCAGTTCTGCCAGTTCGGGCCCGATGGCTTTGATGGCAGCGGTGAAACGGTGACGCGCATCAAGCTTGCGATCTGAACTGTGGCCTGCGGGATATTTGGCACCGTCCGCGTCCCGCATCCAGACCGCCCAGCCCCCCTGCGCTTCTGAATGCTCGAACTGTCCAAGAGCGAAATCCCGGTTTAGACGCTCGGCTGCCAGCACAAGATCTGTTCCAAGATAGGGTTTATCCTTCCCGCGTTTTCGCGCCAACACTCTGACGGGCGTCTCGGCCCCGGCCGCACGAGGCTTCTTGCGTGGTGTGCGCGGTTTAGAGGGATGAACCGCGCTGCTTCCTGCCAAGAACCCTGCCTGGCTTTCCGCAAAGCCCGTCGCAAGCGTTTCCTGTTGTGCCAGCAGCTTGTTTAGTGCCTGACGCCCCGCCTGCGTGATCTGATAGCGCACGACGCGTCCTTTGACATCGCCGGTAATCCATTCCAGCAGCGCCATCAGCTCGACCACCTTGATTGGGGCCTTGGCGACAGCTGCCGGATCCCCATCCGGACTGGTTTTCAAGACCACTGCCGTTTCCACACCTTCACCAACAACCAGACTGGTGCTTGGCGCCAGCAAAGCGCGAAGCACGCGGGTTAGATGCGGGGTCATGGGGTCATCCGCAGCGGTGTCGAACGAATACGTCACTTCTTGCTCTGATCCATCGCGCATTTCGTCCCCCAGACGTGTCAGCAGCGAATCCACCAGCGGATCGTCGCGGCGGGCTTCGGTCTTGCGCACCTGCCGAAGAACGGTTGAAGCATGGACACCCATTCCTCGTGCGATCGCACGGATGGATTCGCCTTCTTCAGTATGTTTCAGATAGGTGTGAACCTCGTTGGGCAACCAGTTCATAATGGATTTGCAGTTGATCTCGGTCCCGATTGAGTT
Organism: Aliiroseovarius marinus; assembly: GCF_004360145.1. GTDB lineage: Bacteria > Pseudomonadota > Alphaproteobacteria > Rhodobacterales > Rhodobacteraceae > Aliiroseovarius > Aliiroseovarius marinus. Next base: position 281,679 of record NZ_SAIT01000003.1, read on the forward strand.
GTGCATCTACGCCCCTTCCAGATTGTAACACCGTGGCACGTAGCGAACCTCTCGACCACGCAACCACCGGTTGTTATCGAGCCGAACAGACCTATCGATTTATGGTTACTGGTTCGTTAACCTTGCCATCACATCTCAACACTAGTTTCTGAAATGATAACAACTATTAACGCTGGCGTACGGCAGGTTTCGGACACGCAACACCCCTTTAGGTTGAGTCATCATATCGCTGAATCACAACAGCGAGGCTCTTATGACATCGACCACCGACATGCTGAAATCCCTGCGCCGCCCCCGTCTTTTGGTGCGCGCAGCCCGCTTTGGTCTCAGCGAGTATGATCGTGACAAAGATTTGAAAAAGCTCATGAAAACGAATTCAACGCCCTCTCCAGCACAGGCAGTTGATGGTCTTTTGATTGCAGAAGCACAAATGGAAGACACGCGCAAATCCGGTGACGCGTCTTATTCCTGCGCCCGTCATGTCGAGGTTCTGATCGCCCTTCTGGCCGAGCTTCAACTTCTGCCGCGCAGCTTTAATCAAGCATAAGCGTTCATCCTTGACGTCCAAAAAAGAAAGGGGGCCGTTAAGCCCCCTTTCCGGATTGTTAATCAATCTGAACGCTACTGCGTTTAGGTAAACGCGTCCGGCATCGATGCTTTCTTCTCGGCGATATAGTCTTTCAGACCCTCTGCAATCCCCGGATCCAGTGCCGGTTCCTGATAGTCTGCCAGCATCTTCTTGACCTTCTCGGTGGCCAGCGCCTGCGTATCGCGTGCGCCTTCCTCTTCCCAGGTTTCGAAGGGTTTGTAATCCAGCAGCTCCGAGCGCCAGAAGGCCGATTTGAAGTTCTTCTGGGTGTGATCGCAGCCCAAGTAGTGACCTCCCGGGCCCACTTCGCGGATCGCGTCCATGGCCTGGCCATTCACGTCCACTTCGACACCTTTAGCGATGCCGTGCAGCACGCCCAACTGGTCGGCGTCCATCACGAACTTCTCGAACGAGGCCACCAGACCGCCTTCCAACCAACCGGCAGAGTGCAGCATGAAGTTCACGCCGGACAGAAGACCAGTGTTCAGGCTGTTTGCGGTCTCGTAAGCCGCTTGCGCGTCAGGCAGTTTCGAGCCGTTGAACGATCCGGCCGAACGGTACGGCAGGCCCAGACGGCGGAACAGCTGGCCCGCGCCATAGGTGACGTTGGCTGCTTCCGGGGTGCCAAAGGTCGGCGCGCCCGAGTTCATGTCGATCGAGCTAACGAACGTGCCTGCAATCACCGGCGCGCCCTTACGGATCAGCTGGCTGTAGGCCACACCGGCCAGAACCTCGGCCAGAACCTGTGTCAGCGTGCCGGCAACCGATACCGGAGCCATCGCGCCACCCACGATGAAGGGCGAAATGATCGAGGCTTGGTTGTTGGCAGCAAACACTTCCAGCGCACCCATCATCACATCATCGAACTGCATCGGCGAGTTGATGTTGATGAGCGAGGTCATCACAGTGTTTTGCTGAACGAACTCCTTGCCAAACAGGATGCCACACATGTCGACACTGTCCTGCGCACGTTCTGGCGCGGTGACCGAACCCATGAAGGGCTTGTCCGACAGGGTCATGTGGGCATGCAGCATGTCCAGGTGACGTTTGTTCACCGGCACATCGGTCGGCTCACACACCGTCCCGCCCGAGTGGTGCAGCCATTTGGACATATAGCCCAGACGCACGAAGTTGCGGAAATCTTCGATCGTGGCATAGCGGCGACCACCATCGGCGTCACGCACGAAGGGCGGGCCATAGACCGGGGCCAGAACCATGTTCTTGCCGCCAATTTCCACGTTCCGTTCAGGGTTACGGGCGTGCTGGGTGAAGCTCGATGGAGCCGTCTTGCACAGCTCGCGGGCCAGACCGCGCGGGATGCGCACGCGTTCGCCATCCACATCTGCGCCGGCTTCTTTCCAACGCTCAAGCGCGGCGGGGTTCTCGACGAAGTTTACGCCGATCTCTTCCAGCACGGTTTCCGCGTTGTATTCAATGATCTCCATCGCCTCTTCATTGAGGATCTCGAGATTCGGGATGTTGCGCGTGATGAACTTTGCACATTCGATTTTGACAGCAGTGCGTTCAGCGCGACGGGCGGCACCTCCGCCACCACGGCGGCGTGTTCGAGCCTCGGCCATGGGAAACCTCCAAATTGACTTGTTGCATCTTTGATAGGTCAGCCCGGCGCGTAAAGCTGTCCCCAAACGGCCATGCAGGGGCAAAAACGACATTCCGACAGATTTGACGTTTTTTACCTGTTGCGGCGTCAGTTTTTCACCGCCGTTGGCTGACCCCTGGCTCAGCACACAGCTGGGCAATGTTTCCTCAACACCACATGGACTCTATTGCGTTAATCTTTCGTTAACTTTTCCTTGCGCGCCCTTCCCTTAGGTAATTTATGTGAAGCAATTAGCGAGTGCTGCATTGCTGTTATCTAATTTTCAATCGAGGGATCACATGAAAACCAAACTCTCTATCGCCGCCCTTATTGCTGCGGTCAGCTTCACGCCGGCTTTGGCGGGTTCCATGACCGAACCAGCAGCGGACTCTGCCCCTGCCGCAGCAGCGACCGATTGGTCCGGCTCGTATGGGGGCCTGAGCTTGGGCTATGGCTCTGGCATGTACGACCAGGGTGTCAGCGCCTTGGATCAGGATGGACCCAATATCGACGTAGACGGCGCAATGGTCGGGCTGCACTATGGCCGTAACTATCAGAATGGAAACACGGTTTACGGCTTCGACATTGGTGTATCCACAGGGATTGACGGGATAGCTCCTGTCGGAACTTGGGGTGACATGTGGGGGTGCGGATCCGGTGAATGTAACATCGACATCGAAGGGCTTGTCACCCTCCGCGGTCGGTATGGTGCGATCACTGGGAACGGCGACACGCTTTTCTATGGGACCGCAGGTCTTGCCGCCGCGCGCTACGTGGGCGGGATTTACAACAGCGCCCAGCAAGGTGTCACCGAGACCAACTTCGGCTACACCGCAGGCGTTGGTGTTGAGCACATGGTTAGTTCGAACATGTCGGTCTTCGGCGAGGCGAACTATATAGACTTGGGAACGCTGGACTTTGGCACCAACGGTGGGTCAGAGCGTTATGACGGCGAAGGCGCATTCGTTACGGCCCGTTTCGGCGTCAACTTCCACTTCTAAGTTAACACACTCGTCCATGGCCCGCACAGACGTGGGCCATGGCACGCCCCTTAGTCGTCATTGGCGGCTTCCCATGACAGAGACCGAATGTTCGGATCCAGCATCAACGGCGCGACCGCCGTTTTGATCAGGCTGTCGCTGTTGTCTTCCACATTAACCAAAACCTCAAGCGTACTGTCCTCGCCGCTGTCCGTCGCGTCGATTGACACCAGCGCCAGCCCCGGCAAAGCAAGCTTGTGCACGATGGTCGAACGCACCTTGTTTTCATGCTTCGCACGGCAAGAAATCCACAGACGGAATTCCAACAAAAGCGGCTGCCCTGCGCGTGTTTTTCGCTTCAGGAACTTTACCAAGGGGCGTAGACCAAGGTTCACGAAAATGATCAGGCCGCACATCAGCGCGGCAAACCCGATGGCGCCCACTCCGGCCATGACGCCGATGGCCGCCGAACACCACAGTGTCGCGGCGGTATTCAGCCCGTGCACCGTGAAACCGTGGCGGAAAATGATGCCAGCCCCCAGAAAGCCAATGCCCGAGACGACTTGGGCCGCCACGCGGGTCGGGCTGACCTCATGCGGAAACAGGGCTGCAAAAACGACGAATCCTGCCGCGCCCAGCGATACCAACGCGTTGGTCCTTAGGCCGGCCATGCGCTGACGCACCTGCCGCTCGGACCCGACCAAAGCTCCGAAAATCACTGCCGCTGTCAGATTGATAGCGGCCACGTCCAATGTAATGGCTTCTGGTGTCATGCGCGTTACCTCTTTTTTTGGGTGAGTGTCGGTCCTGAGCGCTCTGCATGATTGGGCAAAAGCGACCGTTTTGACGCCGCAATGGTGCCAAGGCGACAGTTCGCCGCTCCAACCATGTCGGATTTGTTCCGTCTTGACCGGCTTGGGGCTTGCGCAAACCCGCCCCCTGCCCTAATCGGTCAACATGACAGATCAGAGCCATGACCGCCTTCTTATCATCGACTTCGGAAGCCAGGTGACGCAGCTGATTGCGCGCCGCCTGCGCGAGCTGAATGTCTATTGTGAAATCCACCCCTACCAGAACGTGACCGCCGAGTTCATCCGCGAGATGGGCCCGAAAGCGGTGATCCTGTCTGGTGGCCCCGACAGCGTCACCCGCGAGGGTAGCCCGCGCGCCCCGCAAGAGCTGTTCGAGATGGGCCTGCCCATTCTGGGCATCTGCTATGGCCAGCAGGTGATGATGACCCAACTGGGCGGCAAGGTCGAAAGCGGCCACGGCACGGCCGAGTTCGGGCGCGCCTACGTGACCCCGCAAGGCGAGCATATTGACCTTCTGCGCGGCTGGTTCTTGGAAGGTGACGAGCAGGTCTGGATGAGCCACGGTGACCACGTGAGCGAGATCGCTCCGGGCTTCGAGGTCTACGGCACCTCGCCCAACGCGCCTTACGCCATCACCGCCGACATGGACCGTCATTTCTATGCGGTGCAGTTCCACCCCGAAGTGCACCACACCCCGAACGGCGCCACACTGTACGAAAACTTCGTGAAGATTGCGGGCTTTGCGGGCGACTGGACCATGGGTGCCTATCGTGAAGAGATGATCCGCAAGATCCGCGAACAGGTAGGCGACAAAAAAGTGATCTGTGGCCTGTCGGGCGGCGTCGACTCGTCCGTTGCTGCTGTGTTGATCCACGAAGCGATTGGCGATCAGCTGACCTGTGTCTTCGTTGACCACGGCCTGCTGCGCAAAAACGAAGCGCAGGAAGTCGTCTCGATGTTCCGCGAGCATTATAACCTGCCGCTGATCCACGCAGATGAAAGCGACCTGTTCTTGGGCGAGCTGGAAGGCCAGTCCGACCCGGAAACCAAACGCAAGATCATCGGCAAGCTGTTCATCGACGTGTTCCAGAAACACGCCGACACCATCGAAGGCGCTGAATTCCTGGCTCAGGGCACGCTCTATCCGGATGTGATCGAGTCGGTGTCCTTCTCGGGCGGCCCCTCGGTCACCATCAAATCGCACCACAATGTGGGCGGCCTGCCTGAAAAGATGGGCCTGAAACTGGTCGAGCCGCTGCGCGAGCTGTTCAAAGACGAAGTGCGTGCGCTGGGTCATGAACTTGGCCTTCCTGCAAGCTTTATCGGCCGTCACCCCTTCCCTGGTCCGGGTCTGGCGATCCGCTGCCCGGGCGAAATCACCCGCGAGAAGCTGGACATCCTGCGCGAAGCCGACGCGGTTTATATTGATCAGATCCGCAAACACGGTCTGTATGACGAAATCTGGCAGGCCTTCGTGGCCATCCTGCCCGTACGCACCGTCGGTGTGATGGGTGACGGACGTACTTATGACTACGCCTGTGCGCTGCGCGCGGTGACCTCGGTCGACGGGATGACGGCGGATTACTATCCGTTCACCCACGAATTCCTTGGTGAAACCGCCACACGGATCATCAACGAGGTGAAGGGCATCAACCGTTGTACATACGACATCACCTCGAAGCCTCCGGGGACCATTGAATGGGAGTGAGCACCGACCCGAAGGGGAAAATTAGTCCAGTGGACTAATTTTAGATGCGAACACCTGAAGGCTTTGCCTGAAGGTTGGAAGGTCGGAAATAGATCCAGTGAATCGATTTCAGCACCGAACGCCCGAGGCCCCGGCCGAGGGCTAGCACCCCAATCACATCAAAACGCCGTCCAATTGGGCGGCGTTTTCTTTTTCTCTCGCCAAGGCGACCGCCGCTTGCTAGCCCTTGGGGCATGACACAGGCACCCCATATCGTTTTGACCGGCCATATCGACGTTCCCGAGGATCGGCGCGAGGCCATCCGCGCCGCTTTGCCCGCCCATATCGAACTGACCCGCGCCGAACCGGGCTGTCTGTCCTTTCTGGTGGTCGAAGACCGCTGCCATCCCGGACGTTTCAATGTCTCGGAACGTTTTACGGATCGCGCCGCCTTCGACGCGCATCAGGCACGTATGAAATCCTCGGACTGGGCGACCATTACTGCGGGTATTCCACGCCACTACACCGTGACCGAGGTCCCTGCGTGACCCCAACCGCCCGCGCCGCCATCTGGATGACCGGAGCCATTGGCTCGTTTTCTGTCATGGCAATGGCCGGACGGGCGGTCAGCCTGCAGCTCGATACGTTCGAATTGATGATGTACCGGTCTGCAGTCGGGTTGAGCATCATGCTGGCCGTCCTGACCGTTTCGCGACGCTGGCACATGGTCTCGCGCCAGAACCTCGGCCTGCATTTCACCCGCAATCTGGCGCATTTCGCGGGGCAAAACCTGTGGTTCTACGCGCTGACCCTGATCCCATTAGCGCAAGTCTTCGCGTTGGAGTTCACATCGCCGCTTTGGGTCGTATTTCTGGCCCCAATGCTGCTGGGGGAACGCCTAACGATGCCGCAGCTCCTCTGCGTTGCCAGCGGCTTTGTCGGGATCCTGATCATCACCGCATCAGCGCTGTCCGAACCATCGGCATCAACGGGCACAATGTCGGCGGCGGCATCCGCCATCTGCTTTGCATTGACGGCCGTCTTCACCCGAAAGTTGACCCGCACCCAGTCTACCCTGTCGATCCTGTTCTGGCTGACCAGCATGCAATTGGGGCTTGGTTTGATCTGCGCAGGCATTGACGGTTCCATTGCCACCCCACAAGGCTGGAGCATCCTGTGGCTCGTCATCATCGGCTGCGCAGGTTTGCTGGCCCATACCTGCCTGACGCAGGCTTTGTCGCTTGCGCCGGCCTCGGTGGTCATCCCGATCGACTTCACGCGCCTCCCCCTGATCGCGCTGGCAGGCGCGATATTCTATGACGAACCGATCGGGTTCGCGCTGATCGTCGGCGGTCTGATCATCATCGCAGCCAACATTGTCAGCATCCGCATATCGGAATCCAAGCGCGCTACGTAACTCATCAAACGTATGGAAATGCACGGTAAATCTTAACAAACCGTGTCAATTCCACATCGCTATTTCGCCAATTTACGACCTGACGTCACATGACCTGAGGTAAAGATTGACCGAATAAGTAGGCTGCAAATACGTTTTCCCAATATTGCCGCCCCGGAGGAGACGGCTCTTGCAGATAAGTCCCAGGGAGGAGACATGAAAAAGCAAACCCTAACGATCGCGGCAGCATTGACCGCCGCGGCGACGGCAGCACAGGCTGGCATTGACCGCTCGGGCCAGGACATCGGCGTACTGTTCGAAGAAGGCAACTACTTCCAGTTCAGCTTCGCCCACGTCGACCCCGACATCACCAGCGACGTAACAGGCACGACCCAATCCGCTGTTCCGTTCTCGACCCTCGCGTTTGGTTATAAGCACCAGTTCAACGACAACCTAAGCTTCGCCTTGATCTGGGATCAGCCCTATGGCGCGGACATCCAGTATATCGACGGCCCGGCAGCAGGCGGCTATGCGTTTATCGACAGCCGTCAGATCACTGGTATCCTGCGCTACGAACTGGGCAATGGTTTCTCGGTTCACGGTGGTGCATTTTCGCAAAAACTGTCGGGTGAAATCCTGACCAGCAGCGGTCTTTTGATGGCTGAAAGCGGAAGCGAGCTGGGTGGCGTCGCCGGCGTCGCTTATGAAAAGCCCGAGATCGCGCTGCGTGTCGCCCTGACCTATTTCACTGGCGTTGATCACGAACTGACAGGCACCCACGTCGCATTTGGCCCCAGCGCGGCAACTGGCACCGTGTCCATGCCCGAAGCCTTCAATCTGGATTTCCAGACAGGCATTGCGCAAAACACGCTGCTGTTCGGCTCGATCCGCCACGCCAAATATGATGGCATTTCGCTGGACACCACCAGCGGCTTTGGCACCGTAAACTGGGTGAACTTCGTCGATGACGTCACTAGCTATGAGTTGGGTATCGGTCGCAAGCTGAATGACAACTGGTCGGTCGCCCTGACCGTGGGCTATAGCGATGGTGCAGATACCGGCACCACCTTCCTTGCCCCCGCTGGTTCGGCCACCTCGGTTGGCATTGGCGCCTCATACACCACCGGTGACATCAAGGTCTCGGGTGGCGTGCGCTATACCAAGTTCAGCGAGAAATCGGTGCTTGGTGTCCCGTTCGAGGGCAGCGCGCTGTCCGCGGGCGTGAGCGTCGGAATTTCCTTCTGATCTAACAGAAGACCACTCACGGACACGCCCCGCCAATTGGTGGGGCGTTTTCTTTTGTAACAGAAGCATTTGACCCCATTGCGTCAGCCATTTACCAAAGGGCCGAAACACAAGGTGACAGGCATGCTTTATCAATCCTCAGCGGACTGGCAGTCAGCAACGCATAAGCGGGTGCTTTTCTTTGGCATGTCAGGACTTGGCAAGACATACCTGTCCAACCTGCTGCGCGATCAGGGCGACTGGTTTCACTATTCGATCGATTACCGCATTGGCACCCGTTACATGGGCGAGCACATCGCAGACAATTTCAAAGCCGAGGCGATGAAGGTCCCCTTCCTGCGCGAGCTTCTGATGTCGGATTCAATCCGGATCACGTCGAAGATCAGTTTCGAAAACCTGACGCCCGTAGCGACATATTTGGGCAAACCCGGTGACGTGGATAAAGGCGGCTTACCGATTGACGAATATCGCCGCAGGCAAGATCAGTTCAAAACGGCCGAGATCTCGGCCCTGATGGACACCGCGTCCTTCATTGATCGCGCCGAGCGCATCTATGGCTATCCGCATTTCATCTGCGACAGCGGAGGCTCGATCTGTGAATGGATCGACGCCGCCCTAGGCGAGCACGACGCCCTTCTGTCCGAACTCAGCAAGCATTGCCTTCTGGTTTGGCTGCGCGGGGACGAGGCACATACGCAAAAACTGATCGAACGTTTTGACCGCGCGCCCAAGCCGATGGCCTATCAGCCCGAATTTTTAGCGCGCGTCTGGAATGAATATCTAAACGAATTCAACGTGAAAGAAGATGACGTTGATCCAGATGCCTTCATCCGTTGGACCTATGCGCAGGCGCTGAACCACCGTCAGCCGCTCTACGAGCATATGGCGCGCTACGGCGTGTCGCTTTGCGCCCACGAAGTTGCGCAGATCAAAACGCCGCAAGACTTCGACCGCATGATCTCGGCCGCCATTGACGCGCGCTGATCGCACCCCATCTATACCCCTTAACGAACGAAAAAGGACCGGTTCCATGCCCATCAAGATCCCCTCGACCCTGCCAGCAGTAGACGTGCTGAAGGACGAAGGCGTGATGGTCATGCCCGAGGATCAGGCCGCCAAGCAGGACATCCGCCCGATGCGGATCGCCCTTCTGAACCTGATGCCCAAGAAGATCGAGACCGAGACCCAGTTTGCCCGCCTGATCGGATCACATCCGCTTCAGATCGAACTGACGCTTCTACGCCCGTCCGAGCACACCTCGAAAAACACCAGCGAGGCTCATATCGGCGCGTTCTATCAGCCTTGGGACGAGGTGAAGGACCAGAAATTCGACGGTCTCATCATCACCGGCGCCCCGATCGAGCACCTGCCCTTTGAAGAGGTCACCTATTGGGATGAGCTGACCCAGATCCTCGATTGGACCCAGACCAACGTGCATTCCACCTTCGGCGTTTGCTGGGGTGGCATGGCCATGATCTATTACTTCCACGGTGTAAAAAAGCACCTGCTCGACGCAAAGGCATTTGGCTGCTTCCCCCAGCGAAATCTTCAGCCTTCGTCCCCGTATTTGCGCGGTTTTTCTGATAGTTGCGTGGTTCCTGTCAGCCGTTGGACCGAGATGAAGCAAGACGAGGTCGACGCCGCCACCGGCCTACGCACCCTGCTTGGCTCAGACGATACAGGCCCCTGCCTGATCGAAGACAAGGCCCACCGTGCGCTCTATATCTTCAATCATTTCGAGTATGACGACCTGACCCTGAAGGGCGAATACGACCGCGACGTGGCTAAGGGCGCGCCGATCAACGTGCCGATGAACTATTACCCGGACGACGATCCCACGCAGCCGCCCGAGAACCGCTGGCGCAGCCACGCCCATCTTCTGTACCAAAACTGGATCTCGGAAATGTATCTGACCACGCCCTATGACATCAATCAGATCGGTCAGGCCGTGAAAGACCGTCGCGTCTAAGCTGATTGCCAAACGCCTCTTCGGCCCCCATATTGGTGTGAAATCAGGAGTTTGCCTATGTCATTGCCCTTTGACGGCGCCATTTCCGAGTTCTTTCGCACGACCGCCCCTGACGCGGTCCGTGACGCCATCAAGAATGGATCAAAGAAGGACATTCTGTCTGACAGCTATCCCTATGAGACGCCGATCGACAAGAAAGTCTACGAGGACGAGCTTGAGGCGCTTCAGCTGGAACTGGTGAAGTTGCAGGCCGATGTGAAGGCGACGGGTAAACGCGTGGTCGTGGTGTTTGAAGGCCGCGACGCGGCTGGCAAAGGCGGTACGATCAAGCGCTTCCGCGAGAACCTGAACCCACGGGTCGCACGGGTCGTGGCGCTGTCCAAACCTTCGGACCGCGAGGCAGGCGAATGGTATTTTCAGCGCTATGTCAAACACTTGCCCACCGAAGGTGAGATCGTTCTGTTCGACCGCAGCTGGTATAATCGCGGCGTCGTCGAGAAGGTCTTTGACTTCTGCAAAGACACCCAACGCGAGGCCTTCTTCCGCCAACTGCCCGAATTCGAGGACATGCTGGTCGACGAGGGTATTCACTTCGTCAAAATCTGGCTGAACGTCGGACGCGCCGAGCAACTGCGCCGCTTCCTGTCCCGCGAAAAAGACCCCTTGAAACAATGGAAGCTCAGCTGGATTGACGTTGAAGGCTTGAACCGCTGGGACGCCTATTCGACCGCGATCAAGGAAACCTTCGACCGCAGCCACCGCGCCAGAACCCCGTGGACCGTCATCCGCTCGGACGACAAGAAACGCGCGCGCCTTGCAGCCCTGAAGGCCGTCCTGCAAGGCATTGACTACGCAGGGAAAGACAGCAATATCGCCAGCGCTCCAGATGATCAGATCTGCGGCGGGCCAGACCTCTGGACTGATGGTGACCATGCCTAAGCGCGGCTATCACCACGGCAACCTGCGTCAGGCATTGGTCGACGCGGCCCTCGCCCTGATCGAGGAAAAAGGCCCCACAGGTTTCACCCTGTCCGAGGCCGCAAAACAGGCGGGCGTCACGCCTGCGGCCGTCTATCGCCATTTTGCCGGCCGCGAGGACCTGATCGCCGAAGCGGCCCGCCAGGGCTATGAGATCTTCGCGGACCTCATGGAATACGCCTATGACAAGGGTCAACCCTCGGCGCTTGCCAGCTTCGAGGCCACAGGCCGTGCCTATCTGGCCTTCGCCCGCAAATATCCGGGTCACTATATCTCGATGTTCGAAAGCGGGATCTCGGTCAATCGCTCTCCGGAACTTGCCATGGTCTCATCCCGCGCGATGGGCGTGCTGGAAAAAGCCGCCGGCAAACTGACCGAGAACATGCCCGCAGACAAACGCCCGCCCTCTCGCATGGTCAGCGCCCATATCTGGGCCATGAGCCACGGCGTGGTCGAGCTGTTCGGCCGCGGCAGCCCCGGCCAGAAAAGCCCCTTTCCGCCCGAAGAACTTCTGGAAAGCGGAATTGGCATCTATCTGCGCGGGCTGGGTCTGATCAAGGCGGACGAGTAATCGGCGTGCCCATTAAAGATCTTCGCAAAACACTCTATGTCTGGGCACTCCACCATGAGAAGATCGCGATAGCACTCGTTCTCGCGCTCTCATTTTCAGTGGGCGGTGTGATCTATCTCTTCATTGGCAAGGTGACCCTCAGACACACCGACTCTCATCACCTGCATTACGAACTCATGCCCGTGGTCTTTTCCTTCCAGATGCCATCAGAGTCCAAACCGCCTTCCTACTGGTTCACAGTTCAGACACCCGCTGGGCAAGACGTCCAAATCGGAACCCGGAGCTTGGTGAAAGCGCAGGAAGTGACCAATAAAGCGTGCGTCGATGTCCGTGAGCGCAAACTGGACAAAGCGCTATTGTACAGGCTCTCTTCAATGAAGAACTGCACCTAGCTTCTTCCTCTTGCCCAAAATACCTTGGGGGAGTCTGAGGGCTTCAGGCCTCAGACGGGGGCAACGCCCCCCTACAGGCTCACACCGTGAGCCATCGGCAGCTTAAGCCAACAGTTTGTGGCACAGCTCCAACCCGTCGATCAGCGTGTCCACTTCGTCCTTGGTGTTATACAGTCCAAAGGACGCGCGCGCGGTCGCCGCGACACCCAGATGCTCCATCAGGGGCTTCGCGCAGTGATGCCCGGCCCGCACGGCAATGCCCTTCTTGTCCAGAATGGTCGAGATATCATGTGCATGCGCGGCGCCGTCCATGGTCAGCGAGAAGATCGCCGCCTTGCCCGGCGCGTGCCCCTGCACGTTCACCCAGTTCAGCCCCGCAAAACGCTCGGCAGCATAGGCGGCCAGTGATGCCTCATGCGCTGCGACATTCTCCATACCCAGATCCATCAGATATTCCAGGGCTGCGCCCATGCCGATGGTCTGTACGATCCCAGGCGTACCGGCCTCGAATTTCAACGGTGGTTTGGCATAGGTCACGGCGTCTTTCGTGACCTCGTTGATCATGTCGCCGCCGCCAAAAAACGGCTGCATCTCGGCCTGACGATCCGCTCGGATATAGATCGCGCCGGACCCCGACGGGCCATAGAGCTTGTGCCCAGTGATCGCGTAAAAATCACACCCGATATCCTGCACATCGACAGGCATATGCACCGCGCCCTGCGAACCATCGACCAGCACCGGAACGCCTTTGTCACGCGCGCCCGCGCAAATCGTTTTTACATCCACCACGGTGCCCAACACATTCGAGCACTGGGTGATCGCAATCAGCTTGGTCCGATCCGTGATCGCATCCAGCACTTTTTGCGGATCCAGTGATCCGTCCAGCTCCGGATCGATCCATTTCAGAACCACACCCTGACGTTCGCGCAGGAAATGCCAAGGGACGATGTTGGCGTGATGCTCCATCGTCGACAGAATGATCTCGTCGCCCGCCTGCATCCGCGGCGCGGCCCACGCGTAGGATACCAGATTGATGCCCTCGGTCGTGCCCGAGTTAAACACGATCTCATCCTCAGACCCTGCATTCAGGAATTTCGCAACGATACCACGCACGGCTTCGTAGCGTTCGGTCGACAGGTTCGACAGGTAGTGCAGCCCGCGGTGAACATTCGAGTACTCTACCGCATAGCCCCGCGTGATCGCATCAATCACCACCTGCGGCTTCTGTGCCGACGCCCCGTTGTCCAGATAGGTCAATGGCTTGCCATTCACCTCACGCGCGAGGATCGGAAATTCACTGCGGATCTTGTGGATATCATACATGAACGGCTCCGATCATTGTGCGGGCAATTCGATGGGTTCGACCCCAAGAAGCACCAGGATGAAGGACAGGGCAAACACAGCCAGCACCATGAAAATCAAGATCGAGGTAAAGACCAGCCCCGCCGACTGAAACCCATGGTTTTCGACCGTGAAATGGGTCAGCACCCAGAAGAAGAAGAAGACCGAGGCGAACATCAACAGCGCAGCCATGGCCGGCGCGATCAGCGTTAGGATCACGGTGACAACCTGAAGCCCCAGAAAAACGAACTCCATCCAGACAACCGTCATGATGGCGTTCTCTAAAGTGCCCTGCCCGCCCATCAGCCGGCCAATCACATGGATTGCCATGGCAAGGCCAAACATCACCACGCCTTCGACCAGACCCAAGGTGGCCGGGTTCGACAAAAGCGGCCCCATCAGTTGGGCATCAATCGGGAACAGGATATCCGCGATGACGCTAAGGCCCGTGGCCAGAACGACCATCAACAACAGCGCGGTCCACAGGGTTTCGCGGCTCAGGCCCAAGTCAAACAGGTCACGCGCCACCTTGCGCGGCTCGGGCACGGTCTGAAGCGCCATTCCAAACAGATATCCGGGGGTGAACTGCATCACTCTGCCTTGTTTGTCTCGACCGGGCCACGTTCGGCCTCACGCAGATTGATAGACCAGAACAGAAGGAACACCACAAGGGCCAGAAGACCCACCAGCGACAATTGGACACCTGGGCCGATAAAGCCTGCCACAAGTCCCCAGAGCAACCATACGGGGGTCGCACAAAGCAGCGCCCAAAACAGCGCAAAGCGCGCGGTATAAGGGCTGCCCTTACCGCCAACAATCCGTGCAATCACGTGGCTGATCGTTCCCAAAGCATAGAGCACCAAGGGCATGATGAAGAGCCATCCGAGTAGGGTCGCCCCCAACAGCATGTTCAACTCTTCACCGGTTTCATGCGCCTGACGTGCCAAGCGCGGCATCTGGGCGGCAAAGACGAGCGCGCAGGCGAACATCAAGACCGCCAGCGCCCGGTCTTCACGCGGGGTGCCATCCCCCACGCGGCGGCGAAACACCGCGCGTGGGCTGCGATAGGCGCTTACCATATCTTGTAGGACCGACACCTAACGCACCTTCAGATCAGTCGCGGCGTCGCGCCAGCCAAGCGTCCAGACGCTCGGTGACTTCGGCAGCGATGTCTTCATCTTCGATCTCTTCAATGGCGTCAGCCAGGAAGGCCAGCACCAGAAGGTCGGTCGCAATCGGCGTCGGAACACCGCGCGAGCGCAGATAGAACAGAGCCTCTTCGTCGATCGCCCCCGAGGTCGAGCCGTGTGAACACGCCACGTCATCGGCATAGATCTCGAGCTCGGGCTTGGCTTGGAAGCTTGCGTCGTCATCCAGCAGCAGCGACTGAGATTTCTGATAGCCATCGGTCTTCTGCGCGTCAGGCTTCACAAGAATCTTGCCTTGGAACACGCCTTTGGCGCCGTTCTTCAGCACTTTCTTGAACACCTGTCGGCTTTCGCACGCCACCGCATCATGGGTCACGAAAACCGTGTCGTCATGATGGAACTCGCCCGCGGCACCATCACCCAGCACCGCGCCAGCGACATGCGCGACAGCGTTGTCACCCACAATGTCGATCACGCATTCATTGCGCGTCAGCTTGCCGTTCACGGTCATGGTGAAGCTTTTGAACACAGCCTCTTCATCGACCTGCGAGAACATGTGCGTAATCGCCTGACGCTCGTGGTCGCGCCCTTGGGCACGCACGTGATGGAACTCGGCACCTTTGGCGATATCCACCTCAAGCACGTTCGAGAACCGTGCAGCGGCCGGACCGTTTTCCAGAAGCGTCAGCTTGGCGCCTTCTTCCAGCCGAATGACGCTGTGCAGGATCGCGTCCGAACCCGCGTCTTCGTGGCGATAAATCAGGCTGACCGGACGGCTGACCGCACCAGTCACTCGGATTACCACACCATCAGTGGCCATCGCCGTATTATGCACCGCCAACGGGCGCACGACAGGGGACTGCCCGCGGGCTTCCAGTACGCCATAGAGGTCCTTGGCCCAGTGAATATCCTTGGCCGCTGCATCCGCAAGGCGCTCGATCTCGAGCCCCTCACCTTCCAGCGCGTCGGATTCATCGGCATCAAATACGCCATCGACAAAGACGACTTTCAGACGATCAACGTCGTTAAAGAGCGGCTCTTCGCCTTCGTAGTCCAGAACAACTGCACTGTCCGCCGAGGCGCTGATCAGGCTATCAGGACGGGTCCATTTCCAGTATTCGTCACGGCGCGTGGGCAGACCCATAGCCGCCAGACGGTTGGCCGCATCTGCGCGCGCATCCGCCGCCCATGCCCCCGAGGCCGGGCGCGCATCTGCGCTGATCAGAGCTGCCTGTGTTTTCACAGCGGTGCTCATGCGTCGATCTCCGCCAGAATGTCGGCATAGCCGTTGTTTTCAACTTCCAGCGCCAGCTCGGGACCGCCCGATTTCACGATGCGGCCAGCGGCCATGATGTGCACCACGTCCGGTTTGATGTGGTCCAGCAAACGCTGATAGTGGGTGATCACAAGGAAGGCACGGCCTTCGTCACGCAGCGCGTTCACGCCTTCCGACACCAGCTTCATCGCGTCCACATCCAGACCCGAGTCTGTTTCGTCCAAGATGCACATCTTGGGCTCCAGCATCGCCATCTGCAGAATCTCGTTACGTTTCTTTTCCCCGCCCGAGAAGCCCACATTCACGGGGCGTTTCAGCATGTCGGCGTCGATCTTCAGATCTTTCGCCTTGGCGCGGATGAATTTCAGGAAGTCAGCGGCCGACATTTCCTCTTCCCCGCGCGCTTTGCGCTGTGCGTTCACGGCGGTACGCAGGAAGGTCATGTTGCCCACGCCGGGGATTTCGACCGGGTATTGGAAGGCCAGGAACAGGCCAGCGGCAGCGCGCTCTTCCGGTTCCATATCCAGAAGCTCTTCGCCGTCCAGCGTCGCGTCACCCGCGGTTACTTCATAGCCGTCACGGCCCGACAGCACATAAGACAAGGTCGACTTGCCAGAGCCGTTCGGCCCCATGATTGCGTGCACTTTGCCAGCTGGCACTTCGAGATCCACGCCCTTGAGGATCTGCTTATCCTCTTCTTCAAGTTTGACGTGCAGGTTATTGATTTTCAGCATCTTTATCGTCCTTCAAGACCATCGCCAACATCGTGGCGGTCAAATATCATTGGCCGGGGGTTAGCCCACAGACCCTTCAAGCGAGATCGCCACAAGCTGTTGGGCTTCCATCGCAAATTCCATCGGCAGGGCTTGCAGCACCTCTTTGGCGAAGCCGTTGACGATCAGGGCCACGGCCTCTTCTTCGTCCATGCCCCGCTGGCGGCAATAGAACATCTGTTCTTCGTCCACCTTGGATGTGGTCGCCTCGTGCTCAACCCGGGAAGAGTTGTTCTTCACCTCGATATAGGGAACCGTGTGCGCCCCGCATTTATCACCGATCAGCAAGCTGTCGCACTGCGTATAGTTGCGCGAGTTCTTGGCTTTCGGGTGCATCGACACCAGACCACGATAGGTGTTCTGAGCCTTGCCCGCCGAGATCCCCTTGGACACGATGCGCGACTTGGTATCACGGCCCAGATGCACCATCTTCGTGCCAGTATCGGCCTGCTGATAGTTGTTGGTGATCGCGATCGAGTAGAACTCGCCCTGGCTTTCGGCGCCGCGCAGGATGCAGGACGGGTATTTCCAGGTTACAGCCGAACCGGTCTCGACCTGCGTCCACATTACTTTCGAACGATCGCCACGGCAATCCGCGCGCTTGGTCACGAAGTTGTAGATGCCGCCCTTGCCTTCTTCATCGCCGGGGAACCAGTTCTGAACGGTCGAGTATTTTACCTCGGCGTCTTCTTCGATGATGATCTCAACCACAGCAGCATGCAGCTGCGCGGTATCGCGTTGCGGCGCGGTACAGCCCTCCAAGTAGCTGACATAGCTCCCTTTATCGGCGATGATCAAAGTGCGCTCGAACTGGCCGGTGTTCTCCGCGTTGATGCGGAAATAGGTCGACAGCTCCATCGGGCAGCGGGTGTTGGGCGGGATGTAGACGAACGACCCATCCGAGAACACGGCCGAGTTCAGCGTCGCATAATAGTTGTCCGAGACCGGAACCACCGAACCAAGATACTTCTTCACCAGCTCGGGATGCTCTTTGATCGCTTCCGAGATCGAGCAGAAGATGACGCCAGCTTTCTTCAACTCGGCCTGAAAAGTCGTACCCACGGACACCGAGTCAAACACCGCGTCCACAGCGACCTTGCGGCCTTCGGCGGGCATATCCTCGGCGCCTTCGACGCCCGCCAGGATCATCTGCTCTTTCAGCGGAATGCCCAGCTTTTCATAGGTGGCCAGCAGCTTGGGGTCGACCTCGTCTAGCGACTTGGGCTTCTCTTCCATCGATTTCGGACGGGCGTAGTAATACTGGTCCTGAAAATCGATTTCCGGATAGTTCAGCAGCGCCCAGCTGGGTTCATCCAGCTTTTCCCACCGTGCGAACGCTTCCAGACGCCATTCGGTCATCCATTCGGGTTCGTCGTTTTTCTCGGAAATCAGCCGGACGATATCGGGGTTCACGCCTTTGGGGGCGTATTCCATCTCGATCTCGGTTTCCCAGCCGTATTTATAAGTCCCGGCAAGGGATTTCACCGCTTCCACGGTCTCTTCTTCAACGCCTTCCTTGACGTTCAGCTCGTCCAAACCGGCCACTTTTTATCCTTTCAATCCGACGAGGGATCAGCGTCCCCGCGCGCGGAATTTCTCATGTTCGCGAAGCCAAGCCTGTGCAAAGGCCCGGACTTCATCCTCACTCGTCGTGGGGCCAAGCGAGACGCGCAAAGCGCATCCCGCATGATCCCGGTCAAATCCCATTGCCGCCAAAGCAGCGCTGGTTTTTACCTTCCCCGATGAACAGGCCGAGCCCGCGGAAACCGCAAATCCGGCCAGGTCCATCACCATCACCTGCGTCTCACCTTTCCAGCCCGGAGTGACGAAACACGAGGTGTTGGGAAGCCTGTTCGCGTCTTTCCCGACAAAAATAGTCTTATTCGCCGATTCCGCAATGGTGTTTTCTAGAATCTTTCTAAGTTTCTCGACCTTCGACCATGTTCCGGCCTCTAAATCTTTCTGAGCGGCGGTGGCCGCAGCGGCAAACCCAGCGATCCCGATGACGTTCTCGGTCCCCGAGCGGCGCCCCATTTCCTGCCCGCCCCCTTTGATCCGCGCCTCGATGTCGGTACCGCGCTTTACGATCAACGCGCCAACGCCTTTGGGGCCGCCAAGCTTATGGGCCGACACGATCGCCATGTCCGCCCCGCACCAGTTGAAGGCAAAAGGGATCTTGCCGAACGCCTGCGTGGCATCTGTCATGACTACGCCTTCCGGCAAGGATTGGATCACCCCGGTCTCGGAATTTGCCAGCTGCAACGTGCTGCGTGCAGGGTCCGGAACACTCACAGCGCCCTGCGCGTCAATCTCCAGCTCCTCCACACACCACGATCGCACGGCGTCATGTTCAATGCCCGCACAGGACAGCCCCCGCCCGGCCAAAGCCAGCGCCGCAGCCTCGGTCGCCGAGGACGTAAAGATGATATCCGCCCCCTCAGCCCCCAGCGCAGCCGCAATATCCTTACGCGCCCGTTCGATCAAGCCTTTCGCCGCGCGGCCCTCGGCATGGACCGAGGACGGGTTGCCCACAAGCTCCATCGCCTCGATCATCGCGACCTTGGCCTCGGCCCGCAAAGGCGTCGTGGCGTTCCAATCCAGATACACGCGGCTCACCGGCGCACTCCTTCGCATTTTCTTGCCATAAATATCCTCGCCGAAGGCCTAAAATCGCCGCGAAGCGGCCTAGTCCTCGTCCACCACCGAAAACAGCGTGGGGACAGCGGGGCATGGGGTCAGTTCGTTCTTCACCACATCCGACAGGCGGGTCTGGTGCAGGAACACATAGACATGGGCAGACAGACCTTCCCACAACCGGTTGGTCATGGATTGCGCGCGCGATCCCGACGACGCGCCGGACGCGCCTGCGCCTTTATGCATGGCTGATACGGTTTCATCCACCGCTTCCAGTACCTCGGACACTCGAATGTCAGACGCCGAGCGCGCCAGCTTGTAGCCACCGCCCGGCCCACGGACGCTGTCGACCAGTCCGGCGCGACGCAACTTCACGAAAAGCTGTTCGAGATAGGGAAGCGAAATGTCCTGCCGTTTGGCCAGATCGGTCAACGACAGAAGCGCGCCTTCGTCCTGCATTGCCAGATCCGCCAGCGCAACCATTGCATATCGGCCTTTTGTGGACAGCTTCATACCGTTCCCCCTGCAAAAACATTGACCTTTTCGGCCCTGACCACTAGGTCACTTAGGACTGGTGAGTATGCGGCCGCGCCGCGTCCGGATCACCAACTCCGTATTATGGTGCGGGTCAGCCAGCGTCAAGAAAACCGGTTTCCCGGCCGCGAGCGACCCCAGACAAACGAAAAGAGGCCCAGACCAGATGCCCGAAGTGATTTTTGCAGGCCCCGAAGGCCGACTTGAAGGCCGCTATCACGCTCAGAAAGAAAAAGACGCCCCCATCGCCATCATCCTGCACCCGCATCCGCAATTCGGAGGCACGATGAACAACAAGGTCGTCTATAATCTGCACTACGCCTTCCACAACATGGGCTTCAACGTGCTGCGCTTTAACTTCCGTGGCGTAGGCCGCAGCCAGGGCGAATACGACCAAGGCGTGGGCGAGCTGTCGGATGCGGCCTCGGCACTGGACTACCTGCAATCGATGAACCAAAACGCCAAGCATTGCTGGGTTGCCGGGTTCTCGTTCGGGGCATGGATCGGCATGCAGCTTCTGATGCGCCGTCCGGAAATCACCGGCTTTGTTTCGGTCAGCCCGCCCGCAAACATGTATGACTTCAGCTTCCTGGCGCCCTGCCCCAGCTCGGGCCTGATCATCAACGGCACCGCCGACCGCGTGGCGCCGCCGGCGGACACCCATACGCTGGTCAACAAACTGCACGAGCAGAAGGGCATCAGCATCACCCATGAGGAAATTCAGGGCTCGGGTCACTTCTTTGAAGACGACCATATGGACACGATGATCACCCATGTGGACGAATATGTCCGCCGTCGCCTGACCGAGACCACGCGCTGAGGCCATCATGGACCTGCTGGAACAAGTCGCCGACAAGCTGGCTCAGGAAGTTCTTGATGCCGCACGGATGACCGGAAATGACGCATTGGTGGATGAAGTGAAGAAAACCATCGGTGCGTCTTCCACCACGCTGGAAGAGGCGTTCATGACCGCCGTCCGTATCCGCCGGGCAGAGGCGCGCGGTCGTGAAACCCTTCGGCAGCTACTGGAAAAAGAGACACTGGACGTCGCGAAATCTGAGTGAATCGACCGGGTTCAAAAGGCCAAAACCTGGGAGTCATAACTCTCATCTCCGGTAGAGAATCCAGCCAATATTTCCCCTTCAACAGATCATCTATACCTCTATTTTAGAATATTTTTCACTTTACCCAAGGCAACTTGGCCGCAATTCCGTCGCATTTAGAACTCAATTGTGGCAATCCCCCAAAATCTGTGTCAAACTGAACATTATTTGACTCAAGTTAGTGTCTTTTTCGACCAAAGAATTTGTGAAGCAGAACTTTAAGAGGGGTGAAAATGCTTACACGTAAGACAGCGCTGGCCGCGCTTGTAATGGCCGGTGCGGTCTGGGGGGGATCCGCACAGATCGCGCAAGCTCAAAAATCCTGTAACTTGATGACGGCGAAGCTTTCGCTGGAACCAGCAAGGCTTTGCGAGTGCAAAATCGTAACCACGCAGATGCTACGGTATATCCAACGTCAGGATGAATTCCTTACCGTTTTGGCTGGCGTCACGGAACAATGCCCGGCATTTGCCGACGCGTTGAACGCGCTGCCGACTGCAACGGTCGTTACACGACCTTCGCATCGCGACAAGGATGGCGACACTGTTGACGTCCTTCCGACACCTGGTCCTGGTCCCGGCGACGGACCTAAGAAGCCCGGTGGCGGTGGCGGGGATGGCCCCGGTGGCGGTGATGGTCCGGGCGGCGGAGACAATCCTGATCCCGGGGGCCCTGGCGACAATCCTGATCCGACAGGGGACGGGGACGGCCCTGGAGACAATCCTGATCCGACAGGTGATGGAGACGGTCCCGGTGACAATCCAGATCCGCGTGGCTGCACCGGCGGAGGTGGATCGAGCGATCCCCTTAAAACGCAGACCCGTGTCAGAGTTCCGGATGGGTGCGACAACTGATTGCGCATCAGCCTGAAAAAGAAGGGCGCGCCCATGGCGCGCCTTTTCACCTGACTGATCTGCAAACCCGCAAACCGGTCCGAGTTTCACTGGGGCTTAGCCACCTGCGATGACATTCACCCAACGCGACGGGCGATTGGGATCCTGCATCCGCAAGAAAACATAGCGCGTGTCGCGCCAGTTCCGGATCGAATTGGTGACATTGTCCAGCACCATGTCCCCTTCATCCGTGCGGACGATAAGCACAGCATGTGGACGTCGGCTGCGATCCAAAACGGTGGCGATCAGCAATCTCTGGGGATCAATGCCCTTGCCAATCAACGCCCGTTTCTTGGCCAACGCGTAGTCTTCGCAATCGCCCCCCCGGCTGGTGGGCATCGCCCAACGCTCCGCCTCGCCATATTGTTGGCGATCTTCAATGGCACGGGTTGATCGATTGATCTGCGAGTTTACTGCGCGAACAACCTGCATCTGCCCTTGGGTGACCACAGCGCTGGATGATCCGCGCGCGCAGGCCCAGCTATAGGTGGAACACAAGCGTTGCGCGCCGGGAGGGGCCGTTCCCAACCCGCGCGATGTCAGAAAATCAGATCCGCTTGCAAATACATTTGCGGGCGCAGTGAAGCTTGCCAAAGCAGCAAGGGCAATTGCGCGTAGGGTAGTGCGACCAGACATACCTATCTTGTCGAGACACGAGCTCTCGGCCATTCTTCAACCTCCATAGGTTGCCAGCTTTAAGGCACAAACATTTACAAATCGTACCCTTGGCAGCAGCAACCTTGCTGTCCCCCCTGCAAGACAGCAGCCTGGCCGGGAAAAGTGGCCAAAAACAGTCCTACGTAAGGTCTTACTGCATCATTTTTGCGATTCAGACCAAACGCACACGCCTTAAGCGCGCATAAATCCGCCGACCACACTCAGGCATGGCCGCAAGATAAAGCGCGTGAACGGGGTGCAGGAGAAGCAATTTCCCCAAAAGCGATAGGATGTTAGCGGAAGTAGATACCGTCGAACTTGTCTTCCAAATACGCCAGTAATGGCTCGACCGAGACAGGCTTGCCCGTCGCATGTTCGATCGTTTCGCGCGGTGTCCGCAGGCTGCCATAGCGTTGCAGTTTGTCTGACAACCATGTTGTGGCCGCGGACGAATCCCCCTGCCCCAGCTGTTTGTCCAGCTCAGGCACGTCGCTTTGCAGGGCGTCATAGAGGCACCCCGCATAGATGTTGCCAAGCGCGTAGGTCGGGAAATACCCGAACAGACCCACGGACCAATGTACGTCCTGCAACACGCCGTTTGACGCCTTGTCGACCGCGTACCCGAAATCCGCCGCGAAGCGTTCGTTCCACGCGGTCTCCAGATCCGCCACGTCCAGCTGGCCGCCGATCAGGCGACGCTCCAGATCGAAGCGCAGCATGATGTGCAGGTTGTACTGAACCTCGTCCGCTTCAGTGCGGATAAAGCCCTTCTGAAGCCGGTTTACCATCCTATAGAACGCGTCCGCATCGCTGGCCGGCGTCTTTCCAAAGCGTTTCTCCATCTGGTCAAACAGCCAGCCGGTGAAGGCACGCGAGCGGCCCAGTTGGTTTTCATAGATACGCGATTGGCTTTCATGCACGCCCATCGACGCGCCGCGCCCGATTGGCGTCAGCAAATAGGCGGTGTCGATGTTCTGTTCGTAACAGGCGTGCCCGACCTCGTGAATCGTGGAATAGAAGCAGTTGAACGGATCCCCTTCCGAGGTTCGTGTAGTGATCCGCACATCCAAGCCCGAGCCCGAGCTGAACGGGTGTACCGCCTTGTCGATCCGCCCATGCTTAAGATCATAGCCAAAGCTTTTCGCCAGCTTGGTCGAGAGCTTCAGCTGTTTCTTCTCGGCCCAATTGCCTACAAGAATTTCAGGCTGGTTGGCCGCGCCAAGCGCCTTGTCGCGCAGGGTCACCAAACGTGGGCGCATCGCGTCAAACAGCGTCTGGATGTCACCCCCGGTAATGCCCGGCTCGTAATCATCCAACAGCGCGTCGTAAAGGTCTCCGCCATCGGCCAGAGCACTGGCTTCCTCGCGACGCAGCTTCACGACCTCTTCCAGAACCGGCTGGAAAGCCGCGAAATCATTCGCGGCGCGCGCCTCGGCCCATTTGCCCTGCGCAGCCGACGTGACACGGGCCAGTTCTGCCGCCAGCGCCACAGGCACTTTCGCAGCGCGGTCGCGTGCACGACGGATTTCACGGATCTGGGCGCGGCCTGCATCATCCAACGCGCTTTCGTCGATGGCCTCCAGCCAGTCGCCAATGCGCGGATCGTTGCGGCGGGCATGGAGGATCTTCTCCATCGCGGCCATTTCCTCGGCCCGCTGCGGTGCGCCGCCCTCGGGCATTACGGTTTCCTGATCCCAGCCCAAACGGCCTGCTACTTCGCCCAAAGCCTGCGTATCGCGGGCAAATTCCATCAGATCGTCAAATGCGCTCATGATCAGCTCCGAAGGCTTTGTTCGGTGGGATAGCCCGCAAGGAAGCGGGCGTTCAGGACCAGAACCCACACCAGCATCGCGCCGATTTGGTGGGTGATGGCCACATGCAGAGGGGAGGCTTGCAGGACGGTTGCGATGCCCAGTACGGCCTGCGCACCAACCATCAGACAGGCCAAAGTAAAGCCCGTACGGACCATCTGATTGCCCGACTTGCGCGAGATGCGCCAGACAACAATGGCGAAGATCACAAGCAGATAACCCACCATACGGTGCATGAATTGCACAAGGCCTGCGTTCTCAAAGAAGTTGCGCCACAGCGGCGTGATGTCGAAGGCATCTGGCGGGAAGAACTGATCGGCCATCCACGGCCAATCCACAAACGAACGGCCTGCGTCGATCCCCGCGACCAATGCGCCCAGCAGGATCTGCAGGAATGCCAGATGCAACAGCCCCGTGCCCATACCAAACAGCTTGCGCTCGCGCAGGCGGCGCGCCGCCATCAGGTTGGCCTCTTTCCGGCCCAAAAGCAGGATGTACCACGCAATGAAGCCCAAGATCACGAAGGCCAGCCCCAGATGGGTTGCCAAGCGATACGAGGCGACGTCGACACGATCCCCCGTCAGGCCCGAGGACACCATCCACCAGCCAATAGCGCCCTGTAGCCCGCCAAGCGCGCCCAGAAGTAGCAACCGCCCTGTCCATCCATTGGGGATCTTGCGGGCGGCCAGAAAGCCGAAGAAGCCAATGGCCCAGACCAAACCGATGAAGCGGCCCAGCTGGCGATGGCCCCATTCCCACCAATAGATGGTCTTGAAGGCTTCAAGATCCATATGGCTGTTTTGCAGCTTGAATTCGGGGATCTGCTGATATTTGGCGAACTCAGCCTCCCACGCGGCTTGATCCATCGGCGGCATCGCTCCGGTGATCGGCGCCCATTCAGTAATCGACAGGCCAGAATCAGTCAGGCGCGTCAGACCGCCTACGACGACCATGATGGCCACCAAAGCAAAGAGCAGCATCAGCCACAGCCGGATGGCCCCACGTGCGCCACCACCGCCCGATCCGCGTTCAATCGCGCCGGTCTTGGGGGTGTCGCGCACCTCGTCTTTGGTGTCGCTGACTTCCTCGAAAATGCTGCGGGGCTTGGACATCTGGCTCTCCGTTTCGCGTTTGCGCGATAATGGCCTTAGCCGCCCGGAATGCCAAGGGGCCAAAGCGCGGGAATTCCCGCAAAAAATCGCCCGCAGATCGCTTCAAATGGCCCCTTTTGGTTGCCCCCAGATCGAGCGTTCTGTTAAGGTGGCCTGACCTATATATAGTGTGAAACGCACCAAAACGGCGGACAACGTGACAGATACCCCTGATACCCCGGAAAACATGGACGATTTGCCCGAGCGCCCCGTCTATGACGGCCCCCAGATTTCCATCGAAGAGGAAATGAAAAGTTCGTATCTCGATTACGCGATGAGCGTGATCGTGAGCCGGGCCATCCCGGATCTGCGCGACGGCCTAAAGCCGGTGCACCGCCGCATCCTCTATGCGATGTACGAGACTGGCAATAGCCACGACAAACCCTATCGCAAGTCCGCCCGCCCAGTGGGCGACACGATGGGTAAGTACCACCCGCATGGTGACAGTGCGATCTATGACGCGCTCGTGCGTATGGCACAGCCGTTCTCCATGTCACTGCCGCTTCTGGACGGTCAGGGCAACTTCGGCTCGATGGACGGGGATAACCCGGCGGCTATGCGCTACACCGAAGTGCGGATGGACAAGCCTGCGGCCTCGCTGCTGGCAGACATTGAAAAAGACACGGTCAACTTCACCGACAACTATGACGGCAAGGACCTTGAGCCGACCGTCCTGCCCGCCCGTTTCCCCAACATGCTGGTCAACGGCGCAGGTGGTATTGCGGTGGGTATGGCCACGAACATTCCACCACACAACCTGGGCGAAGTGATCGACGGCACGCTGGCATTGATCGAGGATCCGGACCTGACATCCGAAGGGCTGATGGAATACATCCCCGGCCCCGACTTCCCGACCGGTGGTGTCATGCTGGGTCGTTCTGGTGCCCGCAAAGCCTATTTGGAGGGTCGTGGCAGCGTCATCACTCGCGCCAAGACCCGCGTGGAAGAGATCCGCAAGGACCGCTATGCCATCGTGCTGGACGAGATCCCCTATCAGGTGAACAAGGCCTCGATGATCGAAAAGATCGCTGAGCTTGTGCGCGAGAAGAAGATCGAGGGAATTTCGTCTGTTCAGGATGAAAGCGACCGGATCGGTGTCCGCGTGGTGGTCGAGCTGAAGCGCGACGCGACGCCCGAAGTCGTGCTGAACCAACTGTTCCGCTATACGCCGATGCAAACCAGCTTCGGCTGCAATATGCTGGCCCTTAACGGCGGTCGTCCTGAACAGCTGACTTTGCGCGATTTCCTGAGCCATTTCATCACCTTCCGCGAAGAAGTTGTTACGCGTCGCACCGCGTTTGAACTGCGCAAAGCACGCGAGCGCAGCCATATCCTGTGTGGTCTGGCTGTGGCGGTGTCGAACGTGGACGAAGTGGTTGCAACGATCCGCGCCTCGGCTGATCCCGCAGACGCCCGCGCGCGCCTGATGGCCCGTCGCTGGCCCGCCGCTGACATCGCGGAATACATCCAGCTGATCGACGATCCGACCCATAAGATGAACGACGACGGGACCTATAACCTGTCCGAAACGCAAGCCCGCGCCATTCTGGAGCTGCGCCTGCAACGTCTGACCGCAATGGGCGTGAAAGAGGTCACGGACGAACTTCAAGAGCTCGCTGCAAAGATCCGCGACTATCTGGACATCCTGCGCTCGCGCGAGCGGATCATGTCGATCATCTCGGACGAGCTGAATGAGGTGAAAGACGCTTACGCCGTGCCGCGGCGCACTCAGATCGTGGACTGGTCCGGCGACATGGACGACGAAGACCTGATCGAGCGCGAGGATATGGTCGTGACCATCACCGCCTCGGGCTGGGCCAAGCGCACGCCGCTGGCCGATTTCCGCGCGCAGAAGCGTGGCGGCAAAGGTCTGTCGGGGATGCAGACCAAGGACGAAGACGTCATCACGACCCTCTTCGTGGCCAACACCCACACGCAGCTTTTGTTCTTCACAGATGACGGCATGGCCTACAAGCTGAAGACCTGGCGTCTGCCCCAAGGTGGCCGCACCGCCAAGGGCAAACCACTGGTGAACATCCTGCCGATCCCAACCGGTGTGTCGATCGCCGCCATTCTGCCCGTCGATCGGGACGAGAAAGAATGGGACGATCTGCAGATCGTGTTTGCCACGTCGAAGGGCTCGGTCCGGCGCAACCGCCTGTCTGACTTCACCAATGTGAAGTCGAACGGCAAGATTGCGATGAAGTTCGAAGGTGACGACGAGGGCACCCGCCTGATCAATGCCCGCATCTGTGACGAGAATGACGACGTGATGCTGGTGACCTCGGGTGGTCGCGCCATTCGCTTCCCCGTCACGGATGTGCGCGTGTTCAACTCGCGGTCCTCTACCGGTGTGCGCGGCATCAAGCTGGTGAATGACGGGGACGAGGTCGTCTCGGCCTCGGTCATCCGTCACTTCGATGCGACCCCGGACGAACGCGGTGCCTTCATCAAGCGCTTCCGTGGCGAGTTTGGCAGTGATGCTGACGAAGACTCGGGCGAAGACGTGTCCAGCGATCTGAGCGAAGAGCGGTATCAAGAGATGCTAGCTGCCAATGACCTGCTGGTCACGATCAACAAAACCGGCATCGGCAACCTGACGTCCAGCCACGATTACCGCGTCAGCGGCCGTGGTGGCCAAGGTGTAGCCGCGATGAAGGGCGGCGACATCGTTGCGTGCTTCCCGATCGAGATCGCTGACCAGATCATGCTGGCAACCTCGAAAGGCCAGTCGATCCGCTGCCCCGTAGACGGCATCAGCTTCCGATCGCGTGGCGCTGGCGGCGTAAAGGTCTTCAACACCGGCAAAGGCGAAGAGGTCGTGTCGGTCGCGCGGATCGTCGAATCGTCGGAAGACGATGAAGATAGCGGCGCCGAAGAATGAGCTATTCGCTCACGCTGTTCATATTCGGAGGAGCGATCATCATCGCGATGGTCGCCCTGTCCCGCTATCAACAGAATGCCTACCGCCGCTATCTGTCCGAACATGTCGCGAAAACCGACGAGCTTCGGCAGGGGCAGGAAAAGCTGATTGAGCTTTCAATCCGCCAAGCCGAGGCACAAGAACGCATTGCCGCTGCACTAGAAGCTCGGAATGCAAAATAGCCTCGCCCTCGTCACCTTTCTGACCAACGACTACGACAAGGCCATTACATGGTTCCAGTCCGCGCTTGGGTTTGTGCTGCTTGAAGACACCGAAATGGGCGGAGGCAAGCGGTGGGTGCGTATGGCGCCTCACCCCAAGGCCGAAACGGCCTTTCTGATTGCAAAGGCCATTGGCGAACAAGCCGTCACCATCGGGCATCAGGCGGGCGGACGGGTCGGTCACTTCCTATTCACCGATGACTTCGACGGGATGTTTGCCCGGATGCAGCGCTTCGGTGTGACCTTCCGCGAGCCGCCGCGCACAGAACCCTATGGAAAGGTTGTCGTCTTTGAAGACCTTCACGGCAATCCGTGGGACCTGATGCAACCAAACACCCCCTGATTTCCGCACGGTCTTTGGCTGAATCTAGGCGCGGAAAATCTGCCTAGAAGTGTGTTTTTCACACAGTCTCGCCACGCATCTTCATATTTTTGCCTCAATTGCCCATATATTGACTTCAACCCTAACGCGCTCACTAGGATCAAAGAACAACTTCTTATTTGACGAGTTACCAGACTTCCTATTGCCTGACGGCAATTTGAATTGATCTGTTTTTTCTACAGCAAATCCTTTCTGGTCCACCCCACCCCAAAGATCAGGAAGGGCGTCCCCGATTACCGGGGCACGGGTGAATTTTCCCTCACCCGGAAAAGCCTGCCATTCCCCATGGCGGGCTTTTCTTTTTCCGGATGATGCCCTATCTGCGGGTCATGACAGACAAGACTTTGCATATCGTCGGCGGCGGAATGGCCGGATCGGAAGCGGCCTGGCAGGCCTCGCATATGGGTGTAGACGTGGTTTTGCACGAAATGCGCCCACAGGTGGAAACCTTCGCCCACCAAACCGGCGATTTCGCCGAGATGGTGTGCTCGAACTCCTTCCGCTCGGATGATGACGAACAGAACGCCGTGGGCCTTTTGCATTGGGAGATGCGCCAGGCGGACGGGTTGATCATGACCACCGCCGATCAGCACCGCCTGCCCGCTGGCGGCGCGCTTGCCGTGGACCGCGAAGCGTTCAGCGCTACCGTCACCGAAAAGCTGCGCGGCCGCGACAACATCCGCGTGGAATATGGCGAGATCTCGGAGCTGCCGACAGACGGCAACTGGATTTTCGCAACCGGCCCCCTGACCTCGCCCGCGCTTGGCGAGGCAATCGCCCGCGAAACCGGCGCTGAACGTCTGGCCTTTTTCGACGCCATCGCCCCCATCGTCTATGCCGACACGATCAATATGGACGTGGCCTGGGCCCAGTCGCGCTATGACAAGGGCGAGACCGAGGAAGAGCGCAAAGCCTATCTGAATTGCCCAATGACCAAGGAGCAGTACGAGGCTTTCATCGACGCACTTCTCGCCGCTGAAAAGACTGAGTTCCACGAGGGCGAAACCGCCACCTATTTCGACGGCTGCCTGCCGATCGAGGTGATGGCCGAACGTGGTCGCGAAACCCTGCGCTTTGGTCCAATGAAGCCGGTGGGTTTAACCAACGCCCATGACCCTGAAAACAAGCCCTATGCCGTTGTGCAGCTGCGCCGCGACAACGCACTTGGCACGCTGTTCAACATCGTGGGCTTCCAGACCAAGATGAAATACGGCGCGCAGGCTGAGGTGTTCAAGATGATCCCCGGCCTAGAGGACGCCTCTTTCGCGCGTCTGGGTGGCATCCACCGTAACACCTTCATGAACTCGCCCACGCTTCTGGACAACCAGATGCGCCTGAAATCTCGCCCGAACCTGCGTTTCGCGGGTCAGGTGACAGGGGTTGAGGGCTATGTGGAAAGCGCCGCCATGGGGCTGCTGGCTGGCCGTCTGGCTGCTGCGGAAATTCTGGGGCTCGACCTACCCACCGTACCGCAAGACACCGCGATGGGCGCACTTATCCACCACATCACCGGCGGGGCTGAAGCGAAAACCTTCCAGCCGATGAACGTGAATTTCGGCCTCTTCCGGCCGGTTGACGGGCTGAAAGGCGGACGTCGCGGGCGAAAGGATCGCTACAAAGCCTATACCGACCGCGCCAAAGTGGAATGGTCGGATTGGCTGACGAACTTCTCATGACGGCTGCGCGCAAATGACTGACTTCATAACCAGATTTGCGCCCAGCCCCACTGGCCCACTGCATCTTGGCCACGCTTATTCTGCGTTACTGGCACATGACATGGCGCGTTCTGTTGGGGGCCAATTCCTGCTGCGGATCGAAGATATCGATCGTACCCGTTCCCGCCCAAACTGGGAAGAGCAGATCTATGACGATCTGAAATGGCTCGGCATCACGTGGGACGACACGCCCATGCGCCAGTCGGACCGGCTGTCAGACTACGAGAAAGCGCTCCACATCCTCTGGGACCGTGGCTTACTCTACCCCTGCACCTGCACCCGTCGCGATATCGCCTTCGCTGCCAGCGCCCCTCAAGAAGGCGCTGAACCCGCCTATGGCCCTGACGGATTAATCTACCCGGGGACTTGCCGCACAAAGACCGACCGCCGCACGGCCTTCCCCGAGCACCAAGCCCTTCGCTTGGACATGCAAAAGGCGC
Source organism: Aliiroseovarius marinus (assembly GCF_004360145.1). GTDB lineage: Bacteria > Pseudomonadota > Alphaproteobacteria > Rhodobacterales > Rhodobacteraceae > Aliiroseovarius > Aliiroseovarius marinus. The sequence goes on from NZ_SAIT01000003.1 coordinate 312,900, forward strand.
TCGACGCAGTCGACCAGTCCGAATTCTGCTACACCGAGCAATCGTCGGTAAAAGACGAGACCCTCTGCACCCCTGCCCTAAATATGGTGGATGGGGTCGGAGACATCGTCCTCTCGCGCCGCGATTTCCTTGGCTCCTACCACCTGTCCGTTGTTCTGGACGACGCCGCTCAAGGCATCTCCCATGTGGTGCGCGGCAAAGACATCCAGCCCGCCACACACATCCACGTGCTGCTGCAACGCCTCTTGGGGCTACCCACACCAATCTATCACCACCATCGCCTAATCCGCGATGAAGGCGGCAAGCGCCTCGCCAAACGGGACGACGCCCGCGCCATCGCGACTTACCGTGCGGAAGGTAAAACTCCCGACGACATCCGTCGCATGGTGGGCCTGTAAACCCACATTTTCTTGCCAAAAATATCCTGCGGGGGTCCGGGGGTGCAAAACCCCCGGCGTGACATTACGCCATCGGCGCCATCAGCTCGACCTCTTCCCCATCTCGCACGGCGGTATAGAAACACGTCCGGCGATTGGTGTGGCACGCGGCACCCGTCTGGCGGATCAGCACCAGAAGACAATCCTTGTCGCAATCAAACCGGAAATCTACCAGTTCTTGCACATGGCCCGAGGTCTCGCCCTTGATCCAGAACGACTGGCGCGAGCGCGACCAATAGGTGACGCGGCGCGTCTCGAGCGTCTTCTCGACCGCCTCACGGTTCATCCACGCCATCATCAAAACCTCACCGGTTTCTTCATCTTGCGCGATGGCCGGGATCAGGCCCTTGTCGTCAAACTTCAGCTGGCTCACATCAAATGTCATGGCCTGTCCTTTTCTTTCCGGTACTGCGCTTCTATGTAGAGCGTAAGAACGCCCGACGAAAGGCCCGGACATGAGCGATACTGACCTGATCAAGCTTTATTCCAAGCAGATCCTGTCCTTGGCAGCCGCGATCCCGCATCAGGCCCCGTTGGAGGCGCCACAGGGCGAGGCCAAAACCCGCTCGCCGCTGTGTGGATCGACCGTGACAGCAGCGCTGACACTCGACGGGGATCACATTTCGGACTACTCGCAAAACGTTAAAGCCTGCGCCCTAGGCCAGGCGTCCGCGTCGATCCTTGGAAAAGTCATCATCGGATTGGATCGCCCCACTTTGGAACGTGGCCGCGACGAACTCGCGGCGATGCTGAAAGACGCTGGCCCCGTCCCCACGGCCCCCTTCGATGGCTATGAAGTGCTGCAGCCCGCGCGTGAGTTTAAAAACCGCCACGCCTCGATCCTGTTGGCCTTCAATGCCGCCATCGAGGCCTTCGACAACGCCAAAGCCAACGCATAAAAAAAACGCCGCGCTCCTGGCAGGGAGGCGGCGGAAGTGATGCGGTTCAGGTCATCCAAATAGCGTCGGGAAGAGGCAAACATTCCGACAGGCAGGTGACGGGCGGTACTCCGTCGAAGGCATCGTGAAGGCTTCGGGACAGAAGGCTTCGTTGGGACATGATGCTGGATCAGACCATCCGCAGGCAGAAACTGGTTGGGATCAGATCATCCCGGGCAGATGCAACGCACCCAAAAGCAGCACAAGCAAGGAAATCGCCCCAAGCGTGTCCGAGACAATCGTGGTCGAGGACCGGGACAATGCGATTTTGACATCGTTCAACATGGGGTTACTCCTGCTCTCTGTCTTCTGGGCAGTGTGTGTCACTGCATCCGTGTTGCTATTTTGTTCGCATATCGAAGACCGTTCTGTAAAGAACTTTTTAAGAACATTTGTGAACTTTTGAGAACAAAAGCGCTAACCCACTGAAATCAAACGGATCGCTTCGTCCTGTCGCATGAGCCACAGAAGAACACGGGCAGCGTGCCCCCGCGGCGAACTCAGATCCGGGTCCTGCTGAAGCAACAAACGCGCGTCTTTTTGCGCCACGGCCATCAGTCCCGCTTGATGTTCCAAATCCGCGACCCAGAAGCGCGGCAGGCCGGATTGCGCCGTGCCCAGCACATCCCCCGCCCCGCGCATTTCCAGATCTGCCTCGGAAATTACGAACCCGTCTTCGGTGTCTCGCATCACCGACAGACGTTTCTCACCGCCCTCGGTCAGCGGCGCTTGATACATCAACAAACAGGTCGAGGCCGCCTGCCCGCGCCCAACGCGTCCGCGCAACTGGTGCAGCTGCGCCAGTCCAAAATGCTCCGCCCGTTCAATCACCATGATCGAGGCATTGGGCACGTCCACGCCCACCTCAATGACTGTGGTGGCCACCAGCAGCTTGGTCTTACCAGCCACGAAATCCGCCATCGCGGCGTCTTTCTCGGTGACTGCCATCTGACCGTGCACCATACCGACGACACCTTCACCCAAGGCGGCACGCAGATGTTTGAACCGTTCCTCGGCCGCGGTCATGTCCATGACCTCGCTTTCCTCGACCAGCGGGCACACCCAATAGGCCTGCGCACCTTCGGCAATCGCGCTGCGCAGCCGTTCAACCACTTCCTCAAGCCGACCAGTGTTGATCAGCACCGTTTTGATGGGTTTGCGGCCTGGAGGTTTCTCGTCCAGCACCGAGACATCCATGTCGCCATACTGCGCCAGCGCCAAGCTGCGCGGGATCGGCGTGGCGGTCATCACCAGCACATCCGACGCCGTGCCTTTCGCACCCAACTCCATCCGTTGGGCCACACCGAACCGGTGTTGTTCATCCACGACGGCAAGACGAAGGTCCTGAAACTCCACATCTTTTTGGAACACCGCGTGGGTGCCGACCAGAATGTGGATATCACCAGCCTTGAGCGCCTCAAGCTTGCGCCGCCGTTCCGCGCCCTTGTCACGCCCCGTCAGGATCTCAACCACGACACCGGCTTCCTCGGCCAGTGGGCGCAACCCTTCCAAGTGCTGACGGGCCAGGATTTCTGTGGGGGCCATCATCACGCCCTGCCCGCCCGCTTCGACAGCGATCAGCAACGACAACAGCGCGACCAGCGTCTTGCCTGCGCCCACATCGCCTTGCAGCAAACGATTCATCCGGGTACCGGCCGCCATGTCGGCGGCGATCTCCTCGACCGCGCGGGATTGAGCGCCGGTGGGGGTATAGGGCAGCGCAGCCAGTACTTTGTCGCGCAGCGCGCCGGTGCCGATGCTGACCCGCCCTTTGCCGCGCCGCACGGTCGCGCGGGCCAATGCGAGCGTCAGTTGATGCGCGAAGAACTCGTCATAGGCCAGCCGACGCCGCGCAGGGGATTGCGGAGACAGATCGTCCGGGCCTTCGGGTGTATGGGCCGCGCGTAACGCCTCGTGCCAGTCCGGCCAGTGCTCGCGCTCTTTCAAGGCGGGATCGACCCATTCCTGCAGCATCGGCAGACGGGTCAGAATATCGCCCACGCCCTTGATCACTGTTTTGCCAGTGACACCCGCAGTCAGGCGATAAACCGGTTCGAAATCAGGGATCAGCCCGACCTCGCCCGGCGGCAGGATGAAATCTGGATGCACGATCTGCGCACGCCCGTCGAAGTGCTCAACCTTGCCCGAGATCACACGTTTCGCACCCACTGGTAGCTGCTGCTCAAGCCAGCGTGTATTGGCGTGGAAAAACACCAGCTCAAACGTCGTAAGAGGGTCCGAGACCTCGACCCGATAGGGCGCATTCTTCGACCGTCCGGGGCGATGCGGACCGACTTCAACCTCGACCGTGGCCATGTCGCCCGGCTGAACCTCGGTGACCGAGGCGCGGAATTTACGGTCGATCCCTGCATGGGGCAGCCAGAACAGCAGGTCGCGCGGCAGAGTTATCCCAAGCGTTTCCAGAGACTTGGCAGTCTTCGGCCCGATCCCACCCAGCGTTTCCAGCTTGGCGAACAGAGGGAACAGGATTTCGGGCCGGGTGGACATCAGGCGTCTCCGATCAGCTCAAGCCAGCCGTCCTCATCGATGGTTTCAACACCCAGATCGGCGGCTTTCTTGGCCTTCGATCCCGCGCCCGGACCGGCTACCAGCAAATCCGTCTTGCCCGAGACCGAACCCGAGACCTTCGCGCCCAGAGATTCCGCGCGAGCCTTGGCCTCTGCCCGGGTCATCTTTTCGAGCGTGCCGGTGAAGACGACAACCTTGCCCGCGACGGGGCTGCCTTCGGTTTTCGGCGCTTCGACGGGTTGCACGTCCAATTCCGCCACCAAGCGGTCGATCGAGGCCCGTTCACGGTCCTGCGCGAAGGCCGCGACCAGCGACCCGGCCATCACAGCGCCGACACCGTCGATAGACACCAGATCGTCCCATTCCGGCGTGCCTGGCGTGGCGGCGGTCACAGCGGTCTCGAACGCCTCCCACGTGCCATAATGGCGCGCTAGAAGGTTTCCCGCGCTTTCGCCAACGTGGCGAATACCAAGCGCAAAAATCACTTTATTCAAAGGTATTGCGCGACGTTCTTCAATCGCTTGAAACAGGTTTTCGGCGCTTTTCTCGCCCCAACCATCGCGGTTTTTCAGCCGCGCCAATTGCCCCGCATCGCGGGATCTCAGCGTGAAAATATCAGCGGGTTCGCGGATTGGCAGGAATTCGTCGTGATAGAACATCTCGACCTGTTTGGCCCCCAAACCGTCAATGTCAAACGCCCCGCGCGAGACGAAATGCTTCAGTTTTTCAACGGCCTGCGCGGGACAGATGATGCCGCCTGTGCAGCGACGCACCGCATCGCCCTCGTCCCGGATCGCATCTGATCCACATTCCGGGCAGGCATCAGGAAATTCAAAGACCGCTGCACCCTCGGGCCGTTTCGACAGATCCACGTCCGAGATCTTGGGGATCACGTCCCCGGCGCGGTAAACTTCGACCCAGTCACCGACGCGAATGTCCTTGCCGCCCCGGATCTCGGCCCCGGTATTGTCGCGCCCGGCAATATAGTCCTCGTTGTGCAGCGTGGCGTTGGACACAACGACCCCGCCCACAGTCACCGGATGCAGCCGCGCGACCGGAGACAGCGCGCCGGTGCGTCCGACCTGAATATCGATGGCTTCCAACCGCGTCCACGCCTTTTCCGCCGGGAACTTGTGCGCAATCGCCCATCGCGGCGTGGTCGAACGGAAGCCAAGTCGCGCCTGAAGCGCCAGATCGTCCACCTTATAGACCACTCCGTCAATGTCATAGCCCAGCGTGGCGCGCTGTGCTTCGATGCTGCGATAATGGGCCAGAAGGTCTTGAAGATCGGTAAATTTCTGGGTCAGCGGGTTGGTCTGGAACCCAAGTGCTGCCAGACGTTCGACCGCACCCATTTGGGTTTCGGCCAACGGCGCCGACAGCGCGCCCCATGCATAGGCAAAGAAACGCAGCGGACGATCCGCGGTGATCGAGGCATCCAACTGGCGCAATGAGCCTGCAGCCGCGTTGCGCGGGTTTGCGAAACTCTTACCGCCGCGCGCCGTGTAGCGGGCGTTCAGGTCCGCGAAATCCTCGTGGGACATATAGACTTCGCCCCGCACCTCCAGCACCTCGGGAGCACCTTCAAGAACCTGCGGTATATCTTTGATTGTAAGTGCATTTTCCGTGACGTTCTCGCCCACCGATCCGTCCCCACGGGTCACGGCATGGACCAGCTTTCCATGCACATAGCGGATCGACAGCGACAGCCCGTCAATCTTCGGCTCTGCGGTCAAAGCCAGCGGCGCATCGGCAGAAAGCCCAAGAAACGAACGGATGCGCCCCTCGAACTCCGAAACATCCTCGTCGCTGAACGCGTTGCCCAAGGACAGCATCCGAACCTCATGCGCGATTTTGCCGAATCCGTCCGAGGGCGCGGTCCCCACCTGATCCGAGGCGCTGTCGGCGTGTTTCAGCTGCGGAAAACGCGCCTCGATCTCGGCATTTCGGCGTTTTGCGGCATCGTATTCCGCGTCCGAGATCTCGGGCGCGTCCTTGCCGTGATAGGCCAGATTGGCAGCGGCCAGAAGCGCGGCCAACCGGGCAAGTTCGTCTTTCGCCTGGGCTTCGGTCAGGTCATTTACGGCGATCGGGCTGGGCGCGGTCATCGGGGGTCGGCTACTTTCTGAATGGGTCACTTAGGAAAGTGATATGCGGTTCCGTCACAGCGCGTCCACCCCCAACCCGCGCAGCGCACGCCTAAGCCCCTGAAAATCCCGGCTTCACAAGATACTGAACAGAGCAAATTGACGTTACGGCTATTGCCGATTTCACCCCGAGCACATAAGTTTCGCGCAAGAAGATACGGGAACCCACCTTCATGCACGATCAGGACGACCATCACAGGCGCAAGTGGCGCCCCTTTACCGGCCTGCGCAACAACTTCCTTGCGGGCCTTGTGGTCGTGGTTCCCATTGCCATCACCATCTGGCTGATTTGGACCTTCGTGGGCTGGATCGACAGCTGGGTTCTGCCGTTTGTACCCGCCGCCTATCAACCGGATGCCCTGATTGACTGGCTGTTTGGCGACAGCACTTGGTTCAAGATGCTGTTTGGCGAGGATGTCCGCGTCAACGTGCGTGGTCTTGGCGTGGTGGTGTTCCTGATTTTCACCGTACTGGTGGGCTGGATCACCAAGGGTCTGATTGGTCGATCATTCCTGTCCTGGGGCGAAGGGATCGTGGACCGCATGCCGGTCGTACGCTCGCTTTACAACGGTCTGAAGCAGATCGCCGAAACCGTGTTCAGCCAGTCGACCGACACCAAGTTCGACAAGGCCTGTTTGGTAGAATACCCCCGCAAAGGGATCTGGGCGATTGCCTTTATCTCGACCAAAGCCAAAGGCGAGGTCGACATGCGCATTCCGGTGGCCGAGGACATCATCTCGGTCTTTCTGCCGACGACGCCGAACCCGACCTCGGGCTTCTTGCTGTTCGTCCCACGCCATTCGGTGATCGAATTGGACATGACGGTCGAAGATGCAGCGAAGCTGGTGATCTCGGCCGGGCTGGTCTATCCGAACGCGAAAGATCCAAGCCAACCGACGGCGGAAGCCGACGACGCATGAGCATCGCGCCTGCCCTGACCGGATTTGCCACCGGGTTTTCCCTGATCCTTGCGATTGGAGCGCAGAACGCATTTGTGCTGCGGCAAGGATTGATGAAGCAGCATGTTTTTGGGCTGTGCCTGTTCTGTGCGGCGTCGGACGCGTTCTTGATTGCCGCAGGCATCGCCGGATTTGGCGCTTTGGTCGAGGCGATGCCGTCCCTACCCACTATCATGGCACTGGCCGGGGCCGCTTTTCTGATCGTCTACGGGTTGATGCGCTTCACGGCAGCGTGGAAAGGCAACTACGCGATGGAGATCGCAGGCAAATCGCGTGGACTGTGGGCCACTCTGGCAATCGCGGCGGCTTTCACCTGGGCCAACCCCCATGTCTATCTGGACACGCTGGGCCTGATCGGTGCGATCTCGACGTCGTATCCCGACTGGCCCACCCGGATCACCTTTGGTGCGGGCGCAGTGATCTCTAGCTTCGTGTTTTTCTTTTCGCTGGGCTACGGCGCACGGTTCTTGGCCCCCGTCATGCAAAAACCCGCCTCGTGGCGGGTTCTCGACGTGATCATTGGTGTGGTGATGTGGGCCATTGCGGCGAAGCTATTGCTAGGCGTCCTGAACGGCACGCTGCACTAACCAAACATCTCTTCCAGATCGACGGTGCTGCAGGTGTTCAGGTCGCTGCGATGCGCGGCAAGGAAAGCTTTGGCGGCCTGACGCCCGGCTTCTTTCAACCGTGACAACATCACGGCGGTTGGGATCAGTTTGGTCGCGATGGACAGGTCCCGCATCAAGGCGTCATCCGCAATCATATGCACCAGCACGTCCCGCATCTGGTCCGAGGACATCTGCCCCTCGGCAATCAGGCGTTTTACAAAGCTGATCGCCCGCAACTCGCGCAGAAGCGACGAGTTAAAGCTAATCTCGTTGATGCGGTTCTGGATGTCCTGCCCGGTGGTGGGCACGTCCGGCCGGAACAGTGGGTTGATATTCACCACGACCACATCGGCAGGCAGCGCGCGGTCAAACAGCGGAAACAGCGCCGGGTTGCCGGTATAACCGCCATCCCAATAGGCCTCGACCGTGCCTGTTTTTGGATCCTCCAACTCGACCGCTTGGAACAGCGTTGGCAGGCAAGCCGACGCAAGGATCGCCTCGGTCGAGATCTCGTCGCCCTGAAACACTCGGATCTTACCGGTCCGCACATTGGTGGCCGAGACATGCAGCTTGGGACCGGTATCGGCGCAGACCTGTTCGAAGTCGAACGCCTCCACCACCGATTTCAGCGGGTTCGCATAAAACGGACCATAGGCGTAAGGGCTGACCACGCGGCTGGCCATGTCGGCCCACGCGAAAACCGGCGTCGCTTCCAACGCTTGGCTGATCAGGTCACTGTGCGGGGCGAACTGGGCAAACCATGTGGTCAGGCGCAGGTCATTGACCCCCGCCAGACGATGCCACAGCGCATCCAGAGACGCCCGTGCCGCGTCGCGGTCATTGCCTTTGCCATCCGCGACCAACCCCGCCTTTACGGCAGCGCCGTTCAAGGCCCCCGCCGACGTGCCCGAGATTGCGGCGATCTCGATCCCTTCATCTTCCAGAAGGCAATCCAGCACGCCCCACGTGAAGGCACCATGCGCGCCTCCACCCTGCAGGGCCAGATTGATCCGCTTGGGCGAGGCCATGTTTACAGAGCCGTCCAGCCACCATCGACCGAGATCGTCGTGCCGGTGATCTGCGCTGCAGCGTCCGAGCACAGGAAGGTGGCAGTGCCGCCCATCTGCTCGACGGTAGCGAAATCCTTGGACGGCTGACGGGCCAGCATCACCTCGCGCACCACCTGATCGCGGTCCATGCCGTGGGTTTTCATCTGATCCGGGATCTGGCTTTCGACCAGCGGGGTCAGCACATAGCCGGGGCAGATCGCGTTTGCCGTGATCGGATCCTCGGCGGTTTCCAGCGCCACAGTCTTGGTCAGCCCGACCACGCCGTGCTTCGCGGCGATATAGGCGGATTTATAGGGTGACGCGGTCAGACCATGCGCCGAGGCGATGTTGATTACCCGGCCCCAGCCATTGGCGCGCATCATTGGCACGGCAGCAGCAGTGGTGTGGAAGGCTGAGCTGAGATTGATCGCGATGATCGCGTTCCACTTGTCGATGGAGAAGTCCTCGACCGGGGCAACGTGCTGAATGCCGGCGTTGTTCACCAGGATATCGCAGCGCCCGGCCTTGTCGATCAGGGCGCGGCAAGCCTCGGCGTCGGACATGTCCGCCTGAATATAGCGCGCGGTTACGCCGAATTCTTGGGCGATCTCAGCGGCAATGGCGTGGTCTTCAGGCGAATCGGTGAACGAGTTCAGCACAACATCTGCACCGGCACGCGCCAGTTCCTTGGCGACCCCAAGGCCGATGCCCGAGTTCGATCCGGTGATGACGGCTGTTTTGCCTTCCAGTGACATGGTGATGGCCATATTGGGGCTCCTTATCCACAAGCATAAATCTGTTGCGGTGCAGCATAACGCAAGGATTCCAAGGCACCAGTGCTTTCACGCGGGGAAAGTTACCTTTGGAATCACCCGATTCTTCATCGGGTTCACAACGCGCTTTGCGCGATCACGTCATCCCGGATTCGCCATAAAAAAAACGCCCGCACAAGGCGGGCGTAAAGTTATTGAGGCAGGTTTCATACAGGCAAGAAACCTATCGAGCAGTGCATTCTTTATAAGCGGTTAGGCGCCTTTATCCAAGCTAAAAGTTTGAAAAGGCGGATTTCCACCTCTAGTGTTTCCCCAGATAAATCAGGGACGTGAAGGATTGTTTCGCAATGAGAACTAATATGACCCAGAAGCTTCGCGGGATGATCGCAACAGGCGTTGTGACGCTGTCGACGGTGCTGGCCGCACAAGCCGAACCGCAGCATGGCATCGCGATGTATGGCGACCCCGCCCTGCCCGCTGATTTCACCGCCCTGCCCCATGTAAACCCCGACGCGCCCAAAGGGGGCCGCATCGTGTTCGCCGAGGCTGGCAGCTTTGACAGCCTGCATCCCTACATCCGCAAAGGCAGCACGCCGTGGCAGTTGCGTTTCATGCTGGCCGAAAGCCTGATGGGCCGCAGCTATGACGAGCCCTTCACGCTTTATGGCCTGCTGGCCGAGACCATCGAGACCGACGACGCCCGCACTTGGGTCGAGTTCACGCTGCGCGAAGAGGCCGCGTTCTCGGACGGCACCCCCGTCACCGTGGACGACGTGATGTGGTCCTACGAGACGCTGGGCACCAAGGGGCACCCGCGCTATCACGGGGCGTGGAACAAGATTGAAACGATGGAGCAAACTGGCCCGCGCTCGATCAAGTTCACCTTCAACACCGAAGACCGCGAATTACCCCTGATCTTGGGCATGCGCCCGATCTTGCAGAAAGCCCAGTGGGAGGCCGCGAATTTTGACGAGTCCGGCGTGGACGTTCTGCCCATCACCTCGGGGCCTTACATGATTGGCGATTTCGAGCCCGGTCGCTATCTGACCCTGAAACGGAACCCCAATTACTGGGGCAAGGACGTGCCCTTTATGAAAGGTCAGGCCAATCTGGATGAAATCCGCTTTGACTATTACGGCGATGGCGGCGTGACGTTTGAAGCCTTCAAGGCCGGCGAAGCCAACACCCACCGCGAAACCAACGCGCATAAATGGGCCACGCAGTTCAACTTCCCGGCAGTTGAATCGGGCGACATCGTTCTGTCCGACATCCCGCATCAGCGCCCGACCGGCATCAAGGGCTATGTGATGAACACCCGCCGCCCGGCGTTCCAAGACATCCGCGTACGGGATGCCATGATCCATGCGTTCAACTTCGAATTCATCAACCAGACGATCCACGGCAACACGAAACGCCGCATCCAGTCCTATTTCCACAACTCGGTTCTGGGCATGGCCCCCGGTGAAGAGGCCCAAGGCCAGGTGCGTGCGCTGCTGGATGGGCTGGCGGGTAACATCCCCCCCGGCGCGATCGAGGGCTACAGCCTGCCTGTGTCGGACGGCTCCGAACGCAACCGCGCGGGCATCCGCGCCGCGATGGGCCTGATGGAAGAAGCGGGCTGGACCGTGCAAGATGGCGTGATGAAGAACGCAGCAGGCGATCCCTTCACCTTCGAGATCCTTCTGAAGTCCGGTGCCGATGAAAACCGGCAAGAGATCGAGATATTCTCGGCCGCGCTGTCGCGATTGGGCATTACGCCGACGATCACCTCGGTCGATAGTGCGCAGTATAAAGAACGCACCACCGCGTTTGATTTTGACATGGCCTATTACTGGCGCGGTCTGTCGCTGTCTCCGGGCAATGAACAGAAGCTTTACTGGGGTGGCGAGAGCGCCGACACCGAAGGCTCACGCAACTGGATGGGTGTGAAAAACCCGGCCATCGACGCGCTGATCGACGCCATGCTGACGGCCGAGGATCAGGACGGCTTCCGCGCCGCCGTAAAGGCCTTGGACCGCGTCCTGACCGCCAGCCGTTTCGTCATTCCGCTGGGCTATAGCGAACTGTCGCATGTCGCCCACGCCAAGGAACTGCACTTCCCCGAGCGCATCCCGATGTATGGCGACTATCTGGGCTTCCAGCCAGAAATCTGGTGGTACGAGGATTAAGCTTGAACTGACTTCGGGCGGCGGCTAGGCATCGCGCAACGCGATCATCTGCCGCCCGGAGGTCTCATGGGTATTTTCGAACGCTTTCTGTCCGTCTGGGTCGCCTTGTGCATCATTGCGGGCGTATTACTGGGCAACTTGATGCCCAGCCTTTTCCAAACCATCGCAGCGCTTGAGATTTCCAAGGTGAACCTTGTGGTCGCCGTGCTGATCTGGGTGATGATCTATCCGATGATGGTGCAGGTCGATTTCGCGTCGATCAAGGATATCGGTCGCCGCCCCAAGGGGCTGGTGCTGACGCTGGTGATCAACTGGCTGATCAAACCCTTCACCATGGCAGCCCTTGGCTGGCTGTTCTTCCGGGTGATCTTTGCCGGTCTGGTCGAGCCTGAAACCGCCAATGAATATATCGCGGGCATGATCCTGTTGGGCGTGGCGCCCTGCACGGCGATGGTCTTTGTCTGGAGCCAACTGACCAAGGGCGATCCGGCCTATACACTGGTGCAGGTCAGCGTGAATGACGTGATCATGATCTTCGCCTTCGCCCCCATTGCCGCCTTCCTTCTGGGCATCTCGGACGTCACTGTCCCGTGGGAGACGCTGCTGCTGTCCGTCATCCTGTATGTTGTTCTGCCGCTCGCGGCTGGCATCGTGACCCGCGCGCGCTTGATCAAAGCAGGCCCCGCCGCACTGGACGCTTTCCTTGCCCGTCTGAAGCCGTGGTCCGTGGTGGGCCTGCTGGCGACCGTCGTTCTGCTGTTTGGTTTTCAAGCGCAGACCATTCTGGCGAAACCGCTGGCCATCGTGCTGATCGCCGTGCCGCTGCTAATCCAGACCTATGGGATCTTCGCCATCGCCTATGGCGCCGCGAAGGCAATGAAGCTGCCGCATAACATCGCGGCACCCGCCTGCATGATCGGCACGTCAAATTTCTTTGAACTGGCGGTGGCCGTGGCAATCTCGCTCTTCGGCCTGAACTCGGGCGCGGCTTTGGCCACGGTGGTCGGTGTGTTGGTCGAAGTACCCGTCATGCTGTCGCTGGTGGCAATCGCCAACCGCACCCGCCATTGGTTCCCAAGCAGCTAACCCTTAGGTCAGCGAGGTCACCCACAGGATCATCGCATCCTCTTCGCTGACCGAAATCACGTTGTGCCCCATCGAGGCATCGTAATAGGCGCTGTCACCACGCCGCATCTCGACCGGCTCGTAGAACTCGGTGATCAGGTGGATCGCGCCGGTCAGGACATAGAGGAACTCCTCGCCGTCATGACGGACCCAGCCGTCAAACTCATCAAAAGACCGGGCGCGGACACGGGCGCGATAAGGTAGCATGGCCTTCTTCGTCAACGCCCCCGCCAGCATCTCGTGCTCGTAGGTGGTGGTGGGGTGCGACGCCCCCTCGCCCGATTTTGTCACCGCCATCCGGCCCGACACCTGCGCCGATTTCGGCGCGGTGAACAGCTGTGGCACCGAAATCTCAAGCCCCACTGCCAGCTTTTTCAGCGCCTCATAGGTGGGCGACATCTGACCGTTCTCGATCTTCGACAGAGTCGAGCGTGCAAGGCCCGCCTGCCCCGCCGCTTGCTCTAACGTCCAGCCGCGCGACTTGCGCAGCTCGCGCACACGTTCGCCCAAGTTCAACGGATTGGGGTCGGGCAAGTCTTCCCCGGTTTCGCGGGCAAGCTTGATCAGGCTGGGTTGGTCGGCTTTGGTCATACCCCTTCCATACAGACAATCTGCGCTGATGCAACCACGTGGCTTGCATCCGTGGCCATCCCTTGGCAAATCAGAACGATGATCTCGGAACTCACGCCCTCCTCCCCGCTTGCCCCCGCCCCAACGCCCTTCAACATGGCGGAATACGTGCTGCAACACGCGGATCGACTAGGCGACAAGGTGGCGTTGAGGATCGTCTCGGCGGGGACTGAAGGTGCCGCGACATGGACCTATGCTCAGCTGGAACGCGCTGTGCGCGGTGTTGCGACGGGTCTTCTGAACCATGGGCTTCAGCCCGGAGATCGCGTGCTGCTGCGCCTTGGCAATACGGTCGACTTCCCGCTGGGCTTTCTGGGCGCCATCGCCGCAGGGCTGGTGCCGATCCCCAGCTCGTCTCAGCTGACCCAATCCGAGATCACGCGCATGGCCGATCTGGTCTCACCAGCGCTGATCATCGCAGATCCCGGCATCGCCCTACCCGCGCCTGCGCCCTGCAAGGTTATCGATACAGAGACCCTGCATAGTTTCGCCGACCTGCCCCCGGCCCCCTATCACCAAGGCAGCCCCGAGCGCCCCGCCTATATCATCTTCACCTCGGGCACCTCGGGCCAAGCGCGCGCCGTGCTGCATGCCCACCGCGCGATCTGGGCGCGACAGATGATGTGGGATGGCTGGTACGGGATCACCGAAGGTGACCGCGTGATGCATGCCGGCGCGTTTAACTGGACTTATACGCTGGGAACTGGGCTGATGGATCCGTGGTCCGTCGGCGCCACCGCGCTGATCCCGGCGGCAGGCAGTACGCCGGACGACCTGTCCACGCTGCTCAGCCGCAAGAACGTCACAATCTTCGCCGCCGCCCCCGGTGTGTATCGCCAAATGCTGAAAAACGACCTGCCTGCGCTTCCCAACCTGCGCCATGGACTGTCGGCGGGCGAGAAACTGCCCGATGTCACCCGCGCCCGGTGGGAGGAGCAGTCAGACACCCCCATTCACGAAGCCTTTGGCATGTCTGAATGCTCCACCTTCATCTCGGGATCGCCCGCACGGCCCTCGCCGGACGGCGCGCTGGGCTTTGGGCAGGCGGGGCGGCACTTGGCCGTCCTAGGCGCAGACGGCGCACCGGTTCCCTTGGGCACCGCAGGTACCCTTGCCATCCACCGCAGAGACCCCGGATTGATGCTGGAATACCTGAACGCGCCCGAGGCTACTGCCGCGAAGTTTCAGGGCGACTGGTTCCTGACCGGTGACAGCGCCTCGATGTCCGAAACTGGCGCCTTCACCTATGAAGGCCGCTCGGACGACATCATGAACGCGGGCGGCTATCGCGTCTCGCCGATCGAGGTCGAAGCCGTCATGGCCCAGCATCCCGGCATCAGCGAGGCTGCTTGCGTTGAAGTTTCCGTGAAGGCGGATGCATCTGTGATCGGGTGTTTCTATATCCCCACCGAAGCCCCCCTTTCTGACGACGAGCTGTCCCGACATGCCCATGCCCTTTTGGCCCATTACAAATGCCCGCGCCTGTTCCGGCCGGTCGACAGCCTGCCGCGATCCACAAATAACAAGCTGTCGCGCGCCACTTTACGCCTGTTGGTTGACCAGACCGACAAAGATATCACCTGACCTCTTCCCAAACCTATCAATCCCAGATAGAGCTAACCGCTATAGGAGTATCATATGATCCGTCTGGACATTTTCTCTGATCCGATCTGCCCATGGTGCTACATCGGAAAAGCGAGATTAGATTTTGCATTGGAAAGCCGCCCTGATCACCCGTTTCAGGTGCAGTGGCATCCCTTCCAGCTGAACCCGGAAATGCCGCCCGAAGGCATGGATCGACGCACCTATCTGGAAACCAAGTTTGGTGGTCAGGAAAAGGCCGTGAAAGCCTATATGCCAGTGATCGAAGAAGCCGCCGCTTCTGGGGTCGAGATCAATCTGGAAGCCATCAAGCGCACGCCAAACACGATGAACGCGCATCGCGTAATCCATTGGGCGGGTCTTGAGGGCAAACAAAACGCGGTGGTCGACCGCCTGTTCCGCGCCTATTTCGTCGAAGGACGTGATCTTGGCGACAATGAAGTCCTATGCGACATCGCCGCCAGCGCCGGAATGGATGGCGAGATGGTCGCCCGTCTACTGGCGTCGTCAGCGGATGCAAGCGACCTTCTGGCCCGCGACATGGATGCACGCCATAAAGGGGTGAACTCGGTCCCGACCTTCCTAATCGCAAACCAGCACGTGGTGCCCGGGGCGCAACCGATCAAACTATGGCAGCAAGTGATTGACGACATCATGGCGCAACTGGACGCTGCCGATGTTCAAAGTGGGACGCCCATTCAGTGAGGCTGATGGCCAACCCTCCAGTCGAGCCATTGCGCTTGCGGGAATACGTGCTGTTGATGGCAGCTCTGTTTTCGATGGTGGCGTTCTCGATCGACTCGATCCTGCCCGCGCTGCCCGAGATCGCCTCCCTACTGGTGCCAGACGACGTCAACCGCGCGCAGCTTTTGATCAGCTCATTCGTGATTGGCGCGGGTGCTGGGCAGTTGATCTTTGGCCCCTTGTCTGACGCGATCGGACGACGTTGTTCGCTGGCGCTGGGCATGTTGTTGTACATGTTCGCAGCCTTCGCGGCCCTCTGGGCGCAATCGCTTGAGGCGCTTCTGTTCTGGCGTTTCATCCAAGGTCTGGGCGCCGCTGGCCCGCGCACCTGTGCTATGGCGATGACCCGAGA
Organism: Aliiroseovarius marinus; assembly: GCF_004360145.1. Lineage (GTDB taxonomy): Bacteria > Pseudomonadota > Alphaproteobacteria > Rhodobacterales > Rhodobacteraceae > Aliiroseovarius > Aliiroseovarius marinus. The sequence goes on from NZ_SAIT01000003.1 coordinate 328,961, forward strand.
CCTTTACGAAGGGCGCCAGATGGCGCGCGTCAACTCGATGGCCTTCACCTTCTTTGTCCTCGTCCCGGCCGTTGCTCCCCTGATCGGCCAATGGATCGTTCTGGGCTTTGGCTGGCGGCACATGTTCACCACATATATCGTGGTGGCCATCGCCATTCTGACCTGGTTCCTTCTGCGCCAACCCGAAACGCTGGCACCTGAACGCCGCCGCCCACTATCCCCCAGACCGACACTGGAAGCCTTTGTAATCGTTATGAAAAGCCGGGTCACGCTGCTCTATATGGGCGTGATTACATTTGCCTTTGCCCAGTTGATCGCCTTCATCAGTTCTGCCCAGCAGATCTTTGTCGACGTGCTTGGGGCGGGTACGAAATGGCCGGTCTATTTCGCGCTGATCACGGTGTTTTCGGCGGCCTCCGGCCTTTTGAACGCGCGGCTGGTGATGCGGATTGGGATGCGCCGCTTGGCGCAAGCGGGCTTTGCCACGCAGACGGTTCTGGCAGGTCTGACCCTGACCTTCTGGTGCATGTACGAGCCGCAAGGGCATAGCGCGCTGGCCATCTTCTGCCTCTGGGCCACCACCCTGTTCTTCCTGAACGGGCTGAGCTTTGGCAACCTGAACGCGCTGGCGATCCAACCGCTTGGCCATGTCGCCGGAACCGCGAGCGCGATCATCGGCGCGCTTCCGACCGTGGCGGCAATGGCGATTGCCGCGCCCATTGGGTTGGCTTTCAACGGCACGCCCCTGCCCCTGATGACCGGTGTCACGATCTGTTCGGGCCTTGCGCTGGCGCTGATGCAGTTTGATCGCAAGAACGACCACTAAAACTAAAAAAGCCGCCCAAGCCAATTGGCGGGGCGGCTTTTCTGATTTGATAGCAGCGGCTTAGAACGGTGCTTCCAGATCGCTGAGGCGGACATAGACCGTCTTCAGCTCGGAATAATGCTCGATCGCCGCTTTCGAGTTCTCGCGCCCCACACCCGAGGCCTTCGAGCCCCCGAACGGCGCTTCAACCGGTGCGTCGTTATAGGTGTTGATATAGCAGGTGCCCGCTTCGAACCCAGCGACTACGCGGTGTGCGCGGGTCAGGTCGTTGGTGAACACGCCAGCGGCCAGACCGAACTCGGTGTCATTGGCGCGGGCCATAACCTCGTCCTCGTCTTCGAAATCCAGCACCGACATGACGGGTCCAAAGATTTCCTCGCGGGCGATGGTCATGTCATCGGTCACATCGGCAAAGACGGTGGGCTGCAGATAGAAGCCGTCGCCCTCGATCCGCGTACCGCCATAGGCCAGACGCGCGCCCTCTTCCTTGCCCTTCTCGATGTAATTCATCACGATGTTCAGCTGTCCTTCGCTGACCATCGGGCCGAACGAGGTTTCCGGGTCCAGCGGGTCGCCAATCACGGCGCCGTCCAGACGCTCGGCAAGGCGTTTCAGGAAGGCTTCCTTGATACCTTTCTGCACAAACACGCGTGTTCCGTTCGAGCAGACCTGACCCGACGAATAGAAGTTGCCCAAAATGGCGCCCGACACGGCGTTGTCCACGTTGGCATCGTCAAAGACGATCATGGGCGACTTGCCACCCAACTCCATCGTGACATGTTTCAGACCTGCGGCGGCGGCGGCATAAACCTTGCGGCCTGTCGGCACCGATCCGGTCAGCGAAACCTTTGCCACACGATCGTCGGTAACAAGCGTAGCGCCCACATCGCCGTAACCCTGAATGACGTTGAAAATTCCCGCAGGTGCACCCGCTTCGATCAGGATCTCGGCCACTTTCAGCGCGGACAGCGGCGTGGTTTCGGACGGTTTGAAGATCGAGCTGTTGCCGCAAGCCAGCGCAGGCGCGGCCTTCCAGCAGGCGATCTGGGTCGGATAGTTCCACGCACCGATACCCACGCAAACGCCAAGCGCTTCGCGGCGGGTATAGACGAAATCGCCGTCTGGCATCTGGATGTGTTCGCCGGTCAGCGACCCAGCCAGACCGCCGAAATACTCCAGCGCATCCGCGCCCGAGGTGGCGTCCGCAACGCTGGTTTCCTGATAAGGCTTGCCGGTGTCCAGCGTTTCCAGAACCGACAGATCGTGGTTGCGTTCACGCATGATATCAGCAGCGCGACGCAGGATACGACCCCGCTCGGTCCCGGTCATTGCGGCCCAGTCCTTCTGGGCGGCCAGCGACGAGGTGATGGCCTGCTCGATGATCGCGGGCGTTGCAGAATGCAGTTTCGCAATGACTTCGCCCGTCGCGGGGAAGACCACGTCGATCTCAGCGCCTGCGGTGTCTTCGACATAGGCGCCGTTGATGAAATGGCTGGCTTGAGGTTGTGCGCGCATGTTGCACCTTTCCAGTTTTTCCCGACACTTTGGCGGGACGTCAGTTCAGTTTGATCCGGTTGTGTCAGATGTGACGTCCGGCTGCTATTCAAAAGGCGACAGAGTAAGGGCAGCGCGCGCCGTTGACGTAACGCACAGTTTTCGCTCACCCCTGTAAATTACGGACAGATCAGCCCTTAAAGCCCATCGCGACCACGAATTTTTCCGAGCTGTCAGAGCGGCTGGAAGGTGGTTTGACGTTCATCACCTTGTTGAACTTGGTCTTCAACAGTTTCTGAAGCTCACCTTCAGCCCCACCTGCCAGCACCTTGGCAACGAAAGTGCCGCCTTCGTCCAGCACGTCGAAGGCGAAATAGGCTGCAGCTTCGCACAGAGAGATGATGCGCAGGTGGTCGGTCTGTTTATGGCCCGAGCTTGCGGCCGCCATGTCGGACATCACCACGTCGGCTTTGCCGCCGAGCCAATCCCGTACCACTTGATCCGCGTCATCTTCCATGAAGTCCAGCTGTTCGAACCGGGCACCCGCAAGCGGTTCGACCTCTTGCAGGTCGACGCCCAGATAGGTGCCGATACGTTTGCCGGATTTCTCACCAAGTGCATTGATACGCGGCACGGCGACTTGCGCCCAGCCCCCCGGTGCACAGCCAAGGTCCACCACGCGTGCGCCATTCACGAGGAACCGGAATTTATCATCCAATTCCATAATCTTATAGGCCGCACGTCCGCGATAGCCTTCGGCCTGCGCGCGCTGCACATAGGGATCATTGAGCTGACGCTGTAACCAGCGCGTCGACGAACTGCGCCGCCCTCGCGCGGTTTTCACCTTCACGGTCAGGTCCCGCTGTCCCCGGCCCGAGCTTTTGCGCGTGCGCTTTGAATACTTGTTGCCGCCCCCTTGGGAGCCGCCGGAATTACCACCGTCTTGAGACATCAGAAAGGTCCGCCTTCCAACACGCCGTCCGAGGACATTTGAGAATAAAGGATGCCTTCTCTAAGGCCACGATCCGCAACTGACAAGCGATCAGTCGGCCAGACGCGCAGAAGCGCCTGTAAAATTGCAGATCCAGACATGATCAGCGATTGCCGGTCCCGCCCGATATGCGAGTTCACGCGCCGTCCCTTTGGCCCCATCGCCAGATAGCCCTGAATGACACGCTCGATCTGTTCGGACGTCATCCGCAGCCCGTCCACGCGGGTGCGGTCATAGCGGCGTAGACCCAGATGGGTCACAGCGACGGTCGTCACCGTGCCCGAGGTGCCGATGATCTGGAACCCTTCGCGCGGAGGTTCGTGATAGAAGGGGCTGAAATCGGCCAGCTGCTCTTCGAAATGAACCGACATCAGGGCATAACGGCCCGCGTCATCTTCCACATCGTCAAACATCTCGCGCAATGTTGCGACGCCAAGCGGGACAGAAATCCAGTCGACCACGCTGGCCGCCGGAAAATCGCCGACACCGCCCGAAAACCCACGCCCCATCCGCATGATAGATTGCGCGCGGTCCAACGGCGGGACTTTCGACAGGTCGATCCAGACAAGCTCGGTCGAGCCGCCGCCGATATCCACCACCAAAAGCTGCTCGGTCTTGGTGGACACAAGCGGCGCACAGGACACCACGGCCAGACGCGCTTCTTCCTCGGGCTTGATGATTTCCAGATCCAACCCGGTTTCGCGCCGGATATTGGCCATGAAGGCCTTGCCGTTGGTCGCACGGCGGCACGCCTCGGTCGCGACAAGGCGCATCCGCTTTACATCATGCTTGATCAGCTTCTTGCGGCAAATCCGCAGCGCCTGAATGGTGCGCGACATGGACGAGCGGCTCAGCCGCCCCGAGGCTTCAAGCCCCCGGCCCAATTGCACGGATTTCGAGAAGCTGTCCACGACATGAAACTGACTGCCCTTAGGCTGGGCAATCAGCATGCGACAACTATTTGTTCCGAGGTCCAGAGCAGCATAGAGGCTGGCCGGATCCACGGGAGATGGCGCGGGGGTATCGACCGCTTTCGGGAACGCGCCCGCACCTTTGGGACGCTTGGGCGTCATAGGTCACGCCCTCCATTTTCAAGTTACCTTCAAGATAGGGTGCATGGCCGGTGCTGGCAATCCCTGCAGACGGCAAATGTAACGCTCTCATGTCATAATCAACATGAATGGTTTTCACGGCGCATGGCATGGCTTGTGCCGGTCGTTTTGCGTATTCCTTTGGCGCGGATCGTATGAACGCGACCCCCGTGAAGCCTGTTAAGTCGCTGTTGAAACGCGGCGTGTCGAAAATCGACACAAGGTCAGGGGTTAGCGAGACTACGAATAGAGGACGAAGAAAAGGGAGAATCGCAATGCCAGACGTCACCATCGTTTATTGGAGGGACATCCCCGCCCAGGTGATCGTGGGCAAAGGGCGCCGTGGGACGAAAGCCCCCCTGCCCGAGCGGTTCGAACAGGCCATTGACCGGGCTGCCATGAAGGTGAACGCGAAAGACAGCGACGCCTATCTGGCGGAATGGCGCAAGGCGGACCCCTTTTCTGTCGAAGGTGACCCGCAAGAAATCGCGACGGCCGAGGCTGCGCGCTTGGATGCGGAATATGACAACGAGCGTTTGCGCGCTCTGATTGGCAACGACGGATGGGCCTGATCCCGTCCTCTATCAAGGAGGCAGCCATGGCGCTGTTGAACTTCCGCAAGAAGCCGACCGAAGGTCAGGCGAATGCTGCATCCCCCGAACTTCAGGCCTTCCTGAAGGGCTATTCGATTGAAGTCATGCCGCGCACGGCTGGCAAGGTCGAAGACTTCCGTGATCTTCTGCCCGAAGGTACGCGCGTCTATATCGCCCATATCGAAGGCACGCCGATCGAGGACATGGTCGCCACCGCAAAACGCCTAAAGGAAGAAGGCTTCGACGCGATGCCGCATTTCCCGGCGCGTATCATCAAAGACAAAGCCACTCTGGCCGACTGGATTGCCCAGTATCAGGGCGAAGCTGACGTCAAGCAGGGCCTGATCCTGGCCGGTGGCGTTGCTCAGCCGCATGGCGATTTCGACAGCTCGATGCAGCTTCTGGAAACCGGCCTGTTTGATCAGGCGGGCTTTACCAACCTGCACGTTGCCGGTCACCCCGAGCCGAACCTGGACATCGACCCCAATGGCGGTCGTGCCAACACCTATGCGGCGCTGGATTGGAAACAGGAATTCTCGAAGCGCACCGACGCCGAGATGGCCTTGGCCACCCAGTTCTGCTTCGAGGCCGAGCCGGTCATCCAATGGGCCAACGAACTAGCCGAGCGTGGCATGAACCTGCCGATCCACATCGGCATCGCGGGTCCCGCCAAGCTGCAGACCATGATCAAGTTCGCCATTGCATGTGGCGTGGGCCCGTCCCTGAAAGTGCTGCAAAAGCGTGCCAAGGACGTGTCGAAGCTGCTTCTGCCGCACGAGCCGACCGAGGTTCTGAACGATCTGGCACTGCACAAAGCCGCCAACCCCGACTTCAACATCACCCAAGTGCACTTCTTCCCGCTAGGCGGGATCAAGACCAACGCCAACTGGGCCATCGAGCACGGCGGAGACAACACCGCCCCCGTCAACGCGACCAAAGGATAATCAAGAATGACCCGTACCATCGTCGAAAGCGCAACCAAGACCTCGATCATCGGCTTTGACCAACCGTTCTCGGTGATCGGCGAGCGCATCAACCCGACTGGCCGCAAAATCCTGAACGAAGAGCTGGAGCGCGACGATTTCAGCCGCGTTGAGGCCGACGCTCTGGCACAAGTTGCTGCTGGCGCGACCATTCTGGACATCAACTCGGGCGCTGTGTTCTCGAACAAAATGGCCGAAGACCCGCGCTACGCCGACAACAACTTTGTCGAGCCTGACCTGATGCGCAAACTGGTCGAAACCGTGCAAGCCGTCACCGACTGCCCGCTCTGCATCGACTCGTCGGTTCCCGGCGCGCTGGAAGCAGGTCTGGAAGCCGCCAATGGCCGCCCGCTTCTGAACTCGGTCACCGGCGAAGAAGAGCGTCTGGAAATGGTTCTGCCGCTGGTCAAGAAATACAACGTGCCGGTTGTTGCGATCTCGAACGACGACACCGGCATTTCGGAAGACCCGGAAGTCCGCTTCGCCGTGGCCAAGAAAATCGTGGAACGCGCGGCTGACTATGGCATCCCCGCCCATGACATCGTGGTTGACCCGCTGGTGATGCCGATCGGCGCCATGGGCACTGCCGGCCTTCAGGTCTTCGAACTGAACCGCCGTCTGCGCGACGAGCTGGGCGTGAACACCACCTGTGGCGCGTCGAACATCTCGTTCGGTCTGCCGAACCGTCACGGCATCAACAACGCCTTCCTGCCGATGGCCATGGCCACTGGTATGACCTCGGCGATCATGAACCCTGTCGCAATCCCGTTGGGTCCGAAGAAATTCGCTGAGAAACGCGCCGAGATCGAAGCCAAGGGCATCATCATCCCGGACGACATGGATGACGAAACCATCTGCCAGATCTTCAACCTGGGCTCGACCAAGCCGCGTGCCGGTAAGGAAATGGAGGCCATCCGCGCCGCCAACTTCCTGACCAACAACGACGAAGGTGGCGCCAACTGGATTGCCTTCAACAAGCCTGCTGGCGAAGCCGGTGGTGCTGGTGGCCGCCGCGGTGGCCGTCGCCGTCGCGGCTAAGGCAAAGTTGTACAAACACATGAAAGGCCCGCAAGTTTGGCGGGCCTTCTACTTTACGTATATGTAAAACCCGAAAAATCATCGAAAAACCGGTGTTTGACACGCCTCGGCTTGCGTCGTCGATCAACTTGCCTATCATCAGACGTGTTCGCGGTTCCGTCCCTTCGACCACATAAATCCGGGGATATCGGGGCTTTTAAACACTCGTTTTCGATCAAAAACATCGGAGTTTTATCCATGAAAGTTACTGCAACACTTCTTCTGATTGCGATGACCACCCTTGCGGCCTGCGCGACCGAGCCAGAGCCCGCTCCCGTCGTAGAAGCCGAGCCTATGTATGACAAAATGGGCAACCCCATGTAAGGTTGACCTCGCCAGTCAAAGCCCGCGCACGTCGCGGGCTTTTTTTTGCGCGGGTGTTACAGGACACGTGCCAAGGTAGTGCCAGATGGTTTGATTCACCGCGAAGAAACCACCATAACGCGAGTACAACCCACCTACTATAGCCGCAAACAGAAGGACATTGATCGTGTCGACATCCCAACGCCCTCCGCTTGAAGGGATCACAATTCTGGACCTGACCCACGTGCTGGCAGGCCCCTATTGCTCGATGATCCTGTCGGATCTGGGGGCGAAGGTGATTAAGGTCGAGCAGCCTGGTATTGGCGATGACACGCGGCACTTCCCGCCATTTCGCGACGGACACAGCGCCTATTTTGCCACCATCAACCGTGACAAGCAGTCGATCGCCCTGAACCTGAAGGACGAGGCGGATCGTGCCGTCTTCGAACGGCTTCTGGCGCAGGTCGATGTGGTGATGGAGAACTACCGCCCCGGCGTGATGGAGCGGCTGGGCTATGGCTATGACACCCTGTCCGAACGCCACCCGCATCTGATCTATGGCGCGGTGTCGGGCTTTGGGCACACGGGGCCCGACGCCCTGAAACCAGCCTACGACATGGTCGTGCAGGCACGCGGTGGCGTCATGTCGATTACGGGTGAGAAGAACCGCGAACCTGTACGGGTTGGGGCCTCGGTCGGCGACATTGTTGCCGGCATGTTTCTAGGCCACGGACTTCTGGCCGCGCTCTATCAACGCGAAAAGACCGGTAAGGGGCAGAAGGTCGATGTGGCGATGCTAGACAGCCAGTTGGCGATCATCGAACACGCGATTGCCATCACCGGCGAAACCGGCATGCCGCCCGAGCCCTCCGGTGCCCGTCATCCGTCTATCGCCCCGTTCGAGACATATCATACGGCAGATGGGCTGATGGTCATCGCCTGCGGCAACGACGTGCTGTTCGGAAAGCTGTGCAACGTGCTTGGCAAACCGAAATGGACGACCCGGCCTGAGTTCGCCAACAACCTCGCCCGCTGTCAAAATGTGCAGCTTCTGCGCCGCCGGATCGAGACCGTAACCCTTGGGAAATCACGCGCGCATTGGCTCGAGCTTCTCACTGCCGAAGGCATCCCCTGCGGCCCCATCCAAAACGTCGCGGAAGCCATGCAAGACCCGCAAATTCTGGCGCGCAACATGGTTAAACACCTGCCCGCCCCAGATGGCGGCAAGCCCTTCGTCGCCGCCGGAAACCCGATCAAGATGAGCAGCCTGGACGACACTCAGGACCCCGGCGCAGCGCCGTTTTTGGACGGAGATCGCGCCGCAATTCTGGATTGGTTAACCGAACAAGAGGCCTGACCCGCCCGCACAGACAAAAAACGGCGTTTCCAGACTATTTATGCCGCAAGCAGGCATTGCGCGTGCCCGTACGTTCCTTAAATTGATGGAAAATCAACAGGAAAGACGCGCGCAATGTCTCAGGATCCTTTGGTCATCTTCACCCCCTCCGGCAAACGGGGTAGATTCCCGGTTGGCACCCCTATTCTGACCGCTGCCCGCCAATTGGGCGTGGATCTGGACTCGGTCTGTGGCGGACGTGGCATCTGTTCGAAATGTCAGGTGACCCCCAGCTTTGGCGAGTTCCCCAAACACGGCGTCACCGTCGAAGACGACGCCCTGTCGGAATGGAACAAGGTCGAGCAGCGCTATGACGACATCCGCGGCCTGCCCAAGGGTCGCCGTTTGGGCTGTCAGGCCACGGTGCAGGGCGACGTGGTGGTTGACGTGCCGCCAGAAAGCCAAGTCCACAAACAGGTGGTCCGCAAACGGGCCGAGGCGCGAGACATCACGCTCGATCCGGTCGTGAAGCTTTACTATGTCGAGGTCGAGGAACCCGACATGCACGAGCCTTCGGGCGATCTGGAACGCCTCGTCACGGCTCTTGAGGAACAGTGGGAAATCAAGGGCGTCCGCGCTGATCTTCACATCCTGTCTTCGCTGCAACCTTGCCTGCGTAAGGGGGAATGGAAGGTCACCGTGGCTGTCCATCTGGGCGACGAAGAAAACCCGCCCCGCGTCATGCATGTCTGGCCCGGTTATCACGAAGGCAGCGTCTATGGCATGGCTGTGGACCTTGGATCGACCACCATCGCCGCGCATCTCTGTGACATGTCAACCGGCGAGGTTGTTGCCTCGTCCGGCCTGATGAACCCGCAAATCCGCTTTGGCGAAGATCTGATGAGCCGCGTCAGCTATTCGATGATGAACGCGAATGGCGCGCAGGAAATGACCGATGCGGTGCGCGAGGGGATGAATGCGCTTTTCACCCAGATCGCCGCAGATGCCGAGATCGACAAGCACCTGATTATGGATGTGGTCGTGGTGTGTAACCCAGTCATGCACCACCTGTTCCTTGGCATAGACCCGTTCGAGCTGGGTCAAGCGCCCTTCGCGCTGGCGACCTCGGATGCGCTGCGGCTGCGGGCCACCGATGTGGATCTGACCATCCACCCGCTTGCGCGTCTCTACATGCTGCCCTGCATCGCGGGCCATGTGGGAGCAGATGCGGCTGCTGTTGCGCTGTCGGAAGCACCTGACAAGTCCGACGACCTCGTACTGGTCGTCGACGTAGGCACCAACGCGGAAATCCTGCTAGGCGACAAAGACGGCGTGCTGGCCTGTTCCTCGCCCACCGGTCCCGCTTTCGAAGGCGCGCAGATCAGCGCGGGCCAACGCGCGGCCCCTGGTGCCATCGAACGCGTCGAAATCAACCCTGTCACCAAAGAGCCCCGCTTCCGTGTCATCGGGTCCGACATCTGGTCCGATGAAGACGGGTTTGCCGCCGCAACTGCCGTCACCGGCGTGACCGGCATCTGCGGTTCCGGCATTATCGAGGTGATCGCCGAAATGCGTCTGGCTGGTCTTGTGGATGCCGGCGGGCTGATCGGTTCGGCCGAACAAACCGGCACCGCGCGCTGCATTGCAGATGGCCGCACCAATGCCTATCGCCTGTGGGACGGGGACGAGGATCAGAAGCCGATCACCGTCACCAATGGCGACGTCCGCGCCATCCAGATGGCCAAGGCCGCGCTTTATTCCGGTGCGCGCTTGTTGATGGACAAACGTGGCGTCGACAAAGTGGATCGCGTGGTGCTGGCGGGCGCGTTTGGCGCGCATATCTCGGCCAAGCACGCGATGGTGCTGGGCATGATCCCGGATTGCGAGCTGGACAAGGTGACCTCGGCGGGCAACGCGGCAGGCACTGGCGCGCGCATCGCGCTGCTGAACCGCGCCGCGCGGGCCGAGATCGAGGACACGGTGCGCAAGATCACCAAGATCGAAACCGCTGTGGAAGAGAAGTTTCAAGAGCATTTCGTCAACGCCTCGGCCATGCCGAACTCGGCCGATCCCTTCCCGATCCTGCGCTCGGTCGTCGACCTGCCCGAGCCCAGCTTCAACACGGGTGGCGGAGACGAAGAAGGCAGCGGCCGCCGTCGCCGTCGTCGCCGGGGCTAAATCCGATAAGCGCTTGAAATTCCCTGCCCCTTGGCTTAGCTCAAGGGGTAAGGCGGGTGTAGCTCAATGGTAGAGCAGCAGCTTCCCAAGCTGACGACGAGGGTTCGATTCCCTTCACCCGCTCCAAGCCTTCCCCCCAGCGCTCCCCGTCGAGGTGTCCATGTTCGTCCACACAGACCTTCCGCTTGTCACTCCGTTGACAGCACAGCAGTTGCAACGCGCGGGCGTGCCTGCGGGTTGGAATTTCGGACAAGCGGACCGCGTGCGTTTTCACGAGCTGGACGCATTGAACCATGTGAACAACATCGTCTATCTGCGCTGGTTCGAGGATCTGCGCATCCCCTATTTCCACGCCCACGCAATCACCAGCTATAACTCGAAAGACGATCCGCAGGTCGTGCTGGCCACCAACGCGGCCCGCTATTTCAAGCCGATGTTTCTGGGCGAAACCTTCGTCGTCACGGCGCGCTGTACCAGTTTCCGCAACAGCTCGTTCGTGCTGGAGTATGGAGTCTGGGTCGAGGGCGAATTGCGCTGCTCGGGCGAAACCGTGATTGTTACGCTGGAACAAGACGGCAAGACCAAACGCCCGCTCAGCCCCGCGGTGATTGCCGCATTGACGGCAGATGGCGCCACTAAGGCCGGGTAAGCCAGTCGGACACGCCGCCGGGCAGATCCGGACGGAAATAGGCGATCATTCGGCCCTCGGCTGGGGCCTCTGCCCCATCCTGCCACGGGGCGACCCCATGCAGCGTGAAACGATCCAACAGATAGGCCTCGCCCGGTAGGGCATGAACCGTGATGCGCGGACAGGTCTCGAACACCTCGCGCCGCGCCGTCTGATAGGCTTGGGTGACGTCATGCCGGCGCATTTTCTCGGCGGGCACGTCCGCAAACACCTCTTGCATCGCTTTCCGCATGATCAGATGGCTGCCCTCCCACAAAACCAACAGGCTGGCGCGGTCATCCGTGTGGTTTAGGGGGATGCCGACGACATAGGCATGCGCCTCGTCCACACAGCGCCCGCCGCCCGGCAGCTCGGGCTTTAACCCGTCCAAGTGCGCAGCATCGCGGTCGCGGCGATAGCGAAACCCGGCATCGGTCTCGTGCGGGTCTTTCTGAGGGTAGCCGGGATAGGTGATCGACACCTGCGCCCGGTCCAGTTCGTGCCAGCCAAAGCGGGCCTCGATAAAATCACGCAGTTGGCCGGTCAGCGCAGGCCCATCCCCGACACGTCCCTGCCCATCATTATCGATGGCGTTTACACCGACAAACCATGTGCCATTGGCGCGCAGCCATTTTGCGATCTGGTCGGGATCATTGCGCGTTTCACGCGCCAGCGGTGTGACGTGATCCACCCACGCGGCGACGGCGTCGTCGTAGTCAAACTTGACCCAGCCGTTCTGGTCAAACGCCGAGCGCAGGGCATCTACCATCCCAAAGCCTTCCGCAGCATGTTCAACGCAACGAGTGTCAGGAACACGGCAAAAACGCGCTTAAGTGGCTTCGGATCCATTGCATGAGCCAGCTTTACGCCCAAGGGTGCGGTGAACAGGGTCATCGACACGATCAAGACGAAGGCCGGCATGTTCACGGCGCCGATGGTCCAAGGGGGCCGTCCCGCTGGGTCGATCTGGACAAACAGGAACCCGAGAACCGAGGGCACGGCGATCAGCACGCCAAATCCCGCGGCAGTTGCCACAGCCCGGTGAATGGGCCGTCCATGCAAGGTCATCAGGGGGACACCGAAGCTGCCGCCTCCGATCCCCATCAGGACCGACAGGAAACCCAGAACGGGCGCGAGCATGGCCACTTTTGGGCCTTTAGGCATATCCTCGGCCAGCCGCCAATGGGCTTTGCCAAGCCCCAGATACGCACCGATACACAGGCCGAGAATGCCAAAAATCGCCTGCAAAACAATGGATTTCAGGCCCGAGGCAATGATCACGCCGATCAGCGCGCCTGCGGCAATCCCCGGCGCCCAGCCTTTCAGGATCTCCCAATCCACCGCACCCTTTTTGTTGTGCGACAGGACCGAGCGGATCGACGTCACGATGATCGTCGCCAAAGAGGTCGCCAGACAGATTTGCATCAACTGGTCCGAGCCGTATCCAAGTGCTGAGAACGCATAGAAAAACGCTGGCACCAGCACGATCCCACCGCCAACTCCCAAAAGCCCAGCCAAGACGCCCGCGAAGGCCCCGATCGCGGCCAAAAGCGCGGTCATGGGTAGAAGGATGGACAGTTCTGGCATCGGGTGGCCCTAATCAGCGGGGACGTGTTCAGGCACAGATGACAGCGCTTCGGCGACCAACGCAACCCCTGCCCCCGGTTTCGGCGCGCCTTCTGACAGGATACGCCGCCATTTCCGCGCGCCCGGACGGCCCGTGAAGATGCCCAGCATGTGGCGGGTGATCGAATGCAGGCGGAGACCTTCGGCCAAGCGCGCTTCTATATAGGGATACATCGCCTCGACCACCTCATGCGCCGAACGTCCGGGTGTGGTGTCGCCAAAGATCTGTTGATCAGCGTCCAGCAGCACGGTCGCCGGGTCGTGATACGCCGCGCGTCCGATCATCACGCCGTCCATGACCTCCAGATGCGCGCGGGTTTCATCCAGCGTTGTGATGCCCCCGTTGATCGACAGGTGCAGATGCGGGAAGGCCTCTTTCATGCGGTGGACCAGTGGATAGTCCAATGGGGGAATGTCCCGGTTCTCCTTCGGGCTGAGCCCCTGCAGCCACGCCTTGCGCGCATGGATGGTGAAGCGGTTCACACCCGCGGCAGCAACCTTTTCAAGGAAGTCCGGCAGCACCTCTTCCGGCTCTTGATCATCCACACCGATACGGCATTTCACCGTAACTTCAATACCTTGCGCCGCATCCTTCATCGCGGCCATACAGTCCGCCACCAATCCCGGATCGCGCATCAGAACAGCGCCAAACGTGCCCGACTGCACCCGGTCCGAGGGACAGCCCACGTTCAGGTTCACCTCGTCATAGCCACGTTCAACACACAGCTTCGTAGCCGCCGCAAGCTCTTTCGGGTCCGACCCGCCAAGCTGCACAGCCACAGGGTGTTCTTCGGCATTGTAGTCGAGAAGATGCAGCGCCCCGCCACGCACCAAAGCAGGCGCGGTAACCATTTCGGTGTATAGCAGCGCATGGCGGCTCATCAGCCGGTGGAAATACCGGCAATGGCGGTCGGACCAGTCCATCATCGGGGCGACGGACAGGCGGGCAGCGTGGCGTATGGTCGATTGCGTAGTCATCGCGCGCTACATAGGCGATCCGCGCGCGGGATGCCAGAGGGCGGTCGCCCGCCCCCGGCCAATTGGGTTTAGCGCGGTGCCATGCGCACGGCGCCGTCCAGACGGATCACTTCGCCGTTCAGGAACGAGTTCTCGACGATGTGGCGTACCATGCCAGCGAACTCGGCCGGGTCGCCAAGGCGCGACGGGAACGGCACCTGAGCGCCAAGGCTATCCTGAACCTCTTGCGGCAGGCCAGCGACCATCGGGGTTTTGAAGATGCCCGGTGCGATGGCCATCACGCGGATGCCGTCGCGCATCAGGTCGCGCGCCATAGGCAGGGTCATGCCCACTACGCCGCCCTTCGAGGACGCATAGGCCAGCTGGCCGATCTGGCCGTCCATGGCTGCGATCGAGGCGGTGTTGACGATTACGCCACGCTCGCCATCATCGGTCACCGGGTCGGCCATCGCCATGCCCGCTGCGGCTTGGCTGGCACAGTTGAAGGTGCCGATCATGTTCACACCGATGACCTTGGCATAGAGGCCTGCGTCATGCGGTTCGCCCTTCGATTGGGTCTTGGCGGCGGGTGCGATGCCCGCGCAGTTCACCATCACACGCTCTTGACCCAACGCCGCACGCAGCGTCTTGAAGCCCTCGGCAACCGATGCGGCATCCGACACGTCCACCTTGGCGAACGCACCGCCCAGCTTTTCAGCCATGGCCTGTCCGGCCTCTTCATTCAGGTCGAAAATGCCAACTTTGGCACCTGCGGCGGCGAACGCTTCGGCGACTGCGCCGCCCAGACCAGATGCCCCGCCCGAGACGGTGACAACGGTGTTCTCAGTAATCTGCATGGGGAACCCTCCGTAACTGTTGGGTCGGCCCTAGCAAGAATTGCACAAGCGTTCAATAAATCCGGTCACCCTGCCCCAGATGACGCAGCGTCGCCCCTAGTTCACCGTCTAGTTCACTGGCCCCAACGCGCGCATCGCCGCGTATTGCGTCAGATAGACATCACCGGACAGGTGATCCAAGAAATCGGTGCGCTGCAGGCGATCCATGACGGGGCCTTTGACTTCGGACAGGCTGAGCGTGATGCCGCTGTCAGAGAGCTGCCGGTCCAGTTCCTCGAGCGTTTCAAGGGCGGACAGGTCGATCTCGTTCACAGCCGAGCACATCAGAACCACGTGTTTCAGACCTCCTCGACCGGTGCGCGCCAGAAGGTAATCCTCGATATAACGTGCATTGGCGAAATAGAGGTTTTCGTCCAGCCGCAGGGTCACCAGTTCCGGGTGTGTCATCACGTTGTGCCGGTCGATGTTGCGAAAGTGCTGGGTGCCCGGGACCAGACCGACCTCGGCAATATGCGGGCGTGAAGTCTTGTAAAGATAGAGCACGATCGACAGAACCACACCGGCAGACACTCCGATCTCGACACCGAAACCCAAGGTCAGCAGGATCGTCGCCAGAACCGCGGTGAAGTCCGCGCGGTGATAGCGCCACGTCGCTTTCAGGATGTGGAAATCAACCAGCCCCAGCACAGCCACGATGATGGTCGCGGCCAGCGTGGCTTTGGGCAGGAAATACAGAAGCGGGGTCAAGAACATGGCGGCCAGCAGGATGCCGATGGCGGTGAACGCTCCGGCGGCAGGGGTTTCAGCCCCGGCATCGAAATTCACCACCGAACGCGCAAAGCCCCCGGTCACCGGATAACCGCCCGACATGGCTGCCGCAATGTTCGACGCGCCAAGGCCCACAAGCTCTTGATCCGGCACGATGCGCTGGCGTTTTTTCGCGGCCAGTGTCTGCGCGACCGAGATCGATTCAACGAACCCGATGATCGAGATCAGCAGCGCCGAGCCAAGCAGGCTGGTCCAAAGATCCGCATCAAAGCTGGGCATGGTCAGGGGCGGCAGGCCTTGCGGCACGTCGCCCACGATGGCGACCCCCTTGGACTGTAGATCAAATCCCCAGCTGACCAGCGTGGTCGCGACGACAGCAGCCACCGGCCCCGCTTTGGCTAGACTGTCTGCCAGCTGGTTTCCAAGCCCCAAGGACATCAGAAACGGTTTCAACCCTTTGCGGACCCAGAACAGGAACGCGACCGAGGCTGCGCCGATCACCAGCGTGATCAGATTGGTCTGGCCGATATGTGCGATGAGCGAACCGAACAAGTCGATCAGGGAATGGCCATGCGCTTCGATCCCCAGAATGTGCTTCAGCTGGCTGGTGGCGATCAGCAGGCCCGAGGCCGTGATGAAGCCAGCGATCACCGGGTGGCTGAGGAAGTTCGCCAGAAAACCCAAGCGGAACACACCCATCACCAGCAGGATCAGGCCCGACAGGAAGGCCAAGGTGATGGCCGCAGCGATATAGTCGGCTTGGCTGGGCAGATCGAGATTGCCAACGGCGGCCGCCGTCATCAAGCTGACCACCGCGACCGGCCCGACGGCCAAGGCGCGCGACGTCCCGAAAATTGCATAGGCGACCAAGGGAAGGATCGACGCGTAAAGCCCCATCTCGGCGGGAAGACCGGCCAGAAGCGCATAGGCCAAGGACTGCGGGATCAGCATGATCGTGACGATCACCGCCGCCAGCAAATCGGCCGAGAACGCCCCCTGATCATAGCGGCGCCCCCAGTCTAACACAGGCACGAATTGTCCCAGGGCAGCGCCGCGCGCTGCCATAGCCTTGATCGCATTCATGGCAAATTTCCGTTTATTTCAGAGGGGTTGGCTTGCGCCACCCCGGATCAGCTGTTTGCGAGTGTCCACAAAATCTCGCACCGTGTGCCAGTGCGGCAATATGCAAAGACCGGCCCGTCCGCAGCCTCCATCGCAGCTTGGAACGGCTCTTTCATGGCAATCGCGTCCTCACGCGAACTGACCGGCAAGAACGCAGTCTTCAGGCCCACTGCCTCGGCGGCAGACTTCACGTCTTCCCAAAGCGGCTGCCCCGGATCCTCGCCATCCGGGCGGTTGCACATCAGGACGGTGAACCCCTGATCGCGGATGGCTTGCACATCCTCGACCGCAATCTGATAGGCCACCGTGATGGCGTCATCCAGTTTCTTGGTTTGCATTTGAACCTCTTAAAGCGCGTTTACGGGAACCTTCAGGAAGGTTTTTCCGTCCTCATCTGCGGGGGGCATTTCGCCCGCACGCATGTTGACCTGAAGCGAAGGAATGATCAGGCGCGGCATATCCAGTTGCGCATCCCGCTCGGTGCGGAACTTCACGAATTCTTCGCGAGTCTTCCCGGCACCAACGTGAATGTTGTGCTCTTTTTCGTCTGCCACGGTGGTCTCCCACTGAATGTCACGGCCATTGGGGCCGTAGTCGTGGCACATGAATAGACGGGTTTCGTCGGGCAGCGCCAGAACCTTCTGGATCGAGTCATAAAGAACACCCGCATCCCCACCCGGGAAATCAGCACGAGCCGAGCCGCCGTCGGGCATGAACAGCGTGTCGCCCACAAACCCGGCATTGCCGACCACATGCACCATACAGGCGGGCGTGTGGCCCGGCGTATGCATGGCAAACACGTCCATATTGCCGATCTTGTAGGTGTCGCCATCCTCGAACAACGCGTCGAACTGGCTGCCGTCCCGCTGGAATTCGGTGCCTTCATTGAAGACCTTACCGAACACGTCCTGCACAACAGTGATCTGGCTGCCAATACCGATCTTGCCACCCAGCTTTTGCTGGATATAGGGCGCAGCCGACAGGTGGTCAGCGTGGACATGGGTTTCGATCAGCCATTCCAGCTTCAGCCCTTCGGACTGGATATAGTCGATGATCTCATCCGCATGCTCATAGGAAATCCGGCCAGCGGCGTAGTCGATGTCCATGACGCTGTCGATCACCGCACAGGCGTCCGAGGTCGGATCTTTGACCACATAGGAAATCGTGTTCGAATCCGGCTCGAAGAAGGCTTTCACTTCAGGGATCAGGTCAGTGTTTACGGGATAGTCAGTCATGACATGTCCTTTCCTTGGGGCCCGGATTGGGATCCGGAGTTAGCTTGCTGTTGCGGCATCACGCTGTTGCGCGCTGCGCTGGATCATGAGGCGGGCGATAAAGATGCCCACGATGAATGAGGCCGTGAAAATCAACACGTCCGGGTTGCCGGTCGAGATCACGGGAAGCGAGGCACCGGGGCAGAAGCCAGCCAGCCCCCAGCCCAGACCGAAGGTGAAAGATCCACCGATCAGACGGCGATCAATCAGCTTGGTGCCCGGCAGGGTGAACCCATTGCCGAAAACCGGCTTCGGGCGCTTCAGAACCAGAAAATAGCCCGGCGCCGTGACCAGAATGGCCGCGCCCATCACGAAGATCAGGCTTGGGTCCCATATGCCTGCGAAGTCAAAGAAGTTCAGGACTTTGGCCGGATTGGCCATGCCCGAGATCGAAATACCAAGGCCAAAGATCAGGCCGATCGCATAGATGACTACCAAGTGCATATCGGTCCCTCCTTACAGACCAAAGATGTGGCGGGTGACGAACACCATGACGGTGATCCCGGCCATAAAGCTAAGCGTGGCGACGAAGCTACGCGGAGACAGGCGCGACATGCCGCAGACACCGTGACCCGAGGTACAGCCCGACCCGTAAGTCACGCCGATCCCGACAATGACGCCGCCGATGATCATGGACAGCGTGCTGACGGGCACTTGGATCGCGGGAAACTCGCCAGCGATGAACAGGTAGACAAGCGGGCCGGTGACCATGCCCGCCAGGATGGCCGCACGCCACGCCCAGTCGGCCGAGCTGCTGGGTTGCATGAAACCGGTCAGAATGCCGGTCGCCCCCAGGATGTTGCCGCGCACCCACATCAGAAGCACCGAGGCCAAGCCGATCAAGGCGCCTCCGAGCGATGCAGCCAGCGGTGTGAATTCAGTTTCGATCATGTCATGCCTCACCAGGATTTCTGTTCGCGTGTTAAACTTAGGGCGCTCATTCGGGCAGGACAAGAGTTACATTCACTTTTTTGAATGTTTTTTCTCTCAACCTTGCGTCAAGCAAAAGCCCCGCGCGTCATTGCGACACGCGGGGCCTTGGTTTTCAAGCCAAATCGACGTTATTCGGCGATTGCTTCCTGTACGATTCCATCCAGAAGCGCTTGGACTTTCTGCATTTCGCCTTCTGGATAGGTGCGATACCCGATGCGCACCTCGCCATTCGTGTCGGTCACGAAAATGCTGTAGGGGCAGAACGAGATGTTGGCGGCGTCTGCCTCCATCACTTCGCGGCTGATTTTGGCCGAGCAGAACAGGAAGATGTCCGCGGCCTCAAAGATCGTTACGTCCGAGCCCACATCGCCCTTGGTGCGTTCCAGCATGTCGCCGGTGTGGCTGACATAGTCGATCACCAGCCCCTGCCCCACGATGGCCGTTTCAACCGCGAAGGTCGCATCGCCGAAGTCGCCATTAAACGCATAGGTGACGGCGTGATCGCTCATCTGCTTACCGTGACCGTCCGCAAAAGCCGGGGCGGAAATGGCCGCAGTGGCGACCAGAAGTTTTCCAAGAATCTTGCGCATGTGTATTCCTCCTAAATTGAGGGCCGTTCGCGCGAAGCCCCTTACAAAAACGGGGCCCGGACAACCGGACCCCGCGTTGATCACAACATATTCGCTCATGCGAATATTGGCAAGAACATCAGCCAAACATGTCCGAGGTAATCCCGGCATACCAGCCGACGCTTTCCTCGTACGTGGCCTGACGCAATTCCGCGTCTTCGCCCACAGCGCTGATGAAGCCGTCGACCTTGGCGATCTTCTCGTCCGTAGCCTCATAGCTCGCGCCCACTTTCACGCCGTCCTCATCACTGATCAGCGACCAGCATGTGTTGGTGAACTTGGCTGGGAACAGTTTCGACCCGGTCAGCGCCGAGCGTACGGCCATCGCGGCCACTTTTGCCTGACTGTTGGCCGCAAAGCCCGACTTCGGCATGTCACCCTGCGACGAGGCATCGCCCAGCACGTGGATGTTTTCGTCCACGCGGCTTTGCATCGTGTGCGGGTTGACCGGGGCCCAGTTCCCCTCGGTGATGCCTGCCATGTCACAGATCTTGCCCGCTTTCATCGCCGGGATGACGTTACAGACGTCAACCTTGGTCTCTTCGCCGTCGATGGTCACCGTCATGTCATGCGGATTGACCGAGACATTGCCGCCACCAAAATCGCCGCCGATCCAATCAATCATGCCATCATAGTGACGCGACCAACCATCCTGGAACAGCGCCATCTTCGAGAACTTCTCTTTCGGGTCCGCGATGATGATCTTTGCGGTCGGGTTCTTCTTCGACAGGATGTTCGCGATCATCGAGATCCGTTCATACGGCCCAGGAGGGCAGCGGAACGGGTTGGGCGGCGCGACCATGGCGAAAGTACCGCCTTCCGGCATGGCTTCAACCTGCGCTTTCAGCAGCTCGGACTGCGAACCTGCCTTATAGGCGTGCGGCATGGCGTTCTGATGGGTGACATCCCAGCCCTCAACCGCACCATCAACAAAGTCGATACCCGGCGACAGGATCAAACGGTCATAGTTCAGCGTGGCGCCACCAGCCAGCGACACAGTGCGTGCCTCGCGGTCGATGCCAACGGCCCAGTCATGCACGACGTTGATGCCGTATTCCGATGCCAGTTTGCCATAGCTATGCGCAATCGAGCCCAGCTCGCGGAAGCCCGCCATATACAGGTTCGAGAAGAAGCAGGTGTAATAGCTGCGGCTGGGTTCTACCAAAGTGACCTCGATTTCGCCTTTCGAGTCCTTTGCGATGTAACGCGCTGCGGTCGCACCACCTGCGCCGCCACCAACGACAACAACCTTCGGCTTGCCGTGGCCAGCCGCATGCACCATCGGCGCAGTCAGTGTTGTCGCTGCAGCACCGGCGGCCGCACCACCCATGAACAAACGTCTGTTAATCTTCATATTTTCCTCCCTGATTGGCTGTGTGAGCGCACAACCTTCGCGTGCCATAGATTGAGTGCAATCTATGTATAGTATATTACGGCTCTACAACTTCAAAGTAAGCTGCCAAAGCCGCAATCTCGTCATTGGACAAGCGCCCGGCCATCATCTGCATGACTGGATGCGGGCGGAACTTGTCCTTGTAAGCATGCATGGCGATCACGAAATCCTCGGCAGGCCAACCGATGATGCCGGGAATGCCGTCATTGTCGCCGGTCAACTGGTGACAGGATGTGCATTCCGACGACAGGTATTCGCCATATTCCGGGTCGCCCTGAATGGCCAAAATGGCCGGATCAACTTCGTGGTCGGTGCCCGCTACGGTGGGGGCAGCTTCCGGGATATCGCCTGGATTATCCGAATAGCGACGCAGGAATGCCAGCAGGTCCGCCCGCTTTTGTTCGTCTTTCAAGCCACGATAGGACATCCGTGTATCGGACGCGAATGCCTTGGGGTTCTCGATATAACGATCAAGAAGATCAAATTCCCAAATCAGGCCGTCTTTACCCATGCGTGCCAGACCGTTGGAGTATTTGAACCCCTCTTCCGATCCTGCCCGACGACCGAAAATTCCATTCAGATGGGGCCCTACACGGTTCTTGGCGCCTTCGCCAACCGCATGGCAAGACTTGCATTCTTTCCAGAGTTTTTCACCTTCTTCGGCATTGCCGATTTCATTGGAAAAAGAAGGCGTTGCGGCGCATATCGCAACCGCAAGCCCAGTCGCAGCGTTTCTAATCCAGTTCATGCGGACACTTTAAACGGCAAGCCTCATCCACTCAATAATAATCATATACAAATGCATGCATAAGCGGAAATTATGTTGCGCAATAACAAAACGGGCGCCGCATTATCTGCAGCGCCCGCTTTTTAGCTACGTGAGTGGTAAGCTTACTGGCTGTGCGACTTCAGGAATTCCAGGATCGCAGCGATGTCCTTGTCCTTCTTCAGACCCGCAAAGGACATTTTGGTGCCCTTCATGTATTTGCGCGGGTTAGCCAGATAGCCGGACAGTTCAGCCTCGTCCCAAACCAGACCACCTTCAGCAGCGGCCAGCATCGGTTTCGAGTACTTGAACCCGTCAACCGTACCCGCGGCGCGACCATAGACACCATTCAGGATCGGTCCGGTACCGTTCTTGGCTTTGTCGCCAACCTTGTGGCAGGCCTTACATTTCTTGAAGACCTTCTCGCCTTTGGCGACCAGTTCGGCATCCAGCGCCATCGCAGGCGCGGCTTCTTCGGCGGCAGGCGCTTCAGCTGCGGCCTCGGTGACTTCAGCTTCGGCTGGCGCGGCAGCGGCAGCAGCCGTCCCCATCACAGCCTGACTGATCGGCGTCGCATCCGTGCCCGAGTTCGGATCGCCCGGGAAGACCACGGTGGTGGTAATCTCGACCGCGCCCGGTTTACAATCGCTCATGCAGCGGTTGGTGAATGTGCCGTATTCGGTGTCCGCACGATCATCGACAATAAAGCCCTCAGCGTTCGGCAGTTCCACATCCAGGAAGGTCTCTTTCGACAGGACGAAATCGTCGTCGACCAAGTCGTTCGAGTAGAGGATATAAGCCACGATCGCATAGACATCGTCATCCGACAGCGTGCCCGCAGCGCCAAACGGCATTGAGCGGCGCACATAGTCGAACGTGGTCGACAGGTAGGGCCAGTAGGAACCAACCGTCTTCAGCGGATCTTCATGGTCCAGCGTGTCCGCGCCACCGGCCAGTTTCGGCCAGTTGCCCGCGCCCTCGGCGAATTCACCGTGACAGACGGCGCACGCTTCCGCGAAGACTTCTTCACCGGTCCAGACATCGCCCTTACCCGCAGGCAGGTTCGATCCGTCGGGGAATACGTCCAAGTTCCACGCGGCGATTTCTGCCTCGGTCGCAGCGCGGCCAAGGCCCAGCTTTTCAGCCATCGCGGGGGCGGCGGTCAAAGCGGCAACAGACGCTGCCATCAGGAATTTAGGAAACTTCGACATTGTTTGCCTCCCCGTTTGCGTTGACGTGCCACGTCTGGATGCAGTTGTTGTGATA
This sequence comes from Aliiroseovarius marinus, assembly GCF_004360145.1. Lineage (GTDB taxonomy): Bacteria > Pseudomonadota > Alphaproteobacteria > Rhodobacterales > Rhodobacteraceae > Aliiroseovarius > Aliiroseovarius marinus. The sequence goes on from NZ_SAIT01000003.1 coordinate 352,091, forward strand.
GATCGAGTTCAAGCCGCGTACCTCGCGCAGCTGCGCCTTGGTGGGCTGAACATAGCCAGTGTCGTCCATCGCACGCGACTGAACGAACATCTCGGATCCATCCCAGTTGATGTCCAGATAGAAGCGGGTCAGCGCCATCGGTTTGCCCGGCTCGGCCAGACGCGCCTCTTGCCAGGTCACGCCGCCATCCAGCGACACGTCGACGGCAGTGATTGCACCGCGGCCCGACCAGGCCAGACCCGTGATGACCAGCGGGCCTTTGCCGTGTTTGATCGGCATCTGCGGGCTGGGGCTGGTGACAACGGATTTCGCGTCCATCGCCCAGGTCCACTTGCGGCTTGTGCCGTCTTCAAGCGTGTCCGTGTATTTCGAGGTCTCTTCGCGGCTTTCAACTGGCTTGTCCATCACTTCGATGCGACGCAACCATTTAACCCACATGTTGCCTTCCCAACCGGGCACAACCAGACGGACCGGATAGCCATGCTCCATCCGCAGGGCTTCGCCGTTGGCTTTGAAGGCGACCATGCAGTCATCCAGAGCCTTCTCCATCGGGATCGAGCGACCGTTCGACGACGCATCCGCACCTTCGACGTAAACCCATTTGTCCTTCAGGTCGCCAGCGGCGTCCAGACCAGCCTCTTCCAGAAGAGTTCGCAGCGAAACGCCGGTGTATTCCATGTTGTGGATCATGCCATGGGTGTACTGCGCGCCGTTCAGCTGCGAGCCCGCCCATTCCATGCCGGTGTTGGCCGCACATTCCAAGAAGAAGGTCTGTTGCGCACGCGGGAACCGCTCGAGGTCTTCATAGGTGAACACCAGCGGCGTATCGACCAGACCGTTGATCATCAGACGGTAGTCTTCTTTCTTCAGCGTGATCGCGCCCGAGTGGTGGCGTTCAAACGCACAGCCCTGTGGGGTAATCGTGCCGTCCAGCGCGTGGATCGGTGTGAAGTTGATTGAGGAAATCGTGTCGGCGGTCAGCCATTCCACATTGCGACGGATCACGTCGCCCTCGAATTCGATCGGCATACCGTAAGGCGTGGCGTCGACGCCTTCGCCCAGACCGGATGCCCATTCCTGTACTTCGGTGATCAGCGGATCGCCTTCGGCGCGGGCAGCACCGGCAGCGCCCAGGGCGGCGCCCGTAGCGGCGGCCCCTTTCAGGAAACCGCGACGCGAGGTCCCGGTGCCTTTGGTTTCAGTCGACATATGTCAAACCTCCTATTTGGCTGTTTGGCTAAAAGTGTCCCGCCGCCCTGCTCTTTTGGCCTGACGGCGGGTGTTCAATGACTTATGCACCCACCACCTGGACCGAGTTGTTCGGGTCCAGTTTGATGGTGCCTTGTTTCTTGATGTGGTTTTCGACCACATCCCAGATCTGCGGACCTTCCGTCCCTTCGTTGACCGAGGCCCAGCCCGCGACCACATAGGTCTTAGACGGATCGATCTTCTCGCCGGTTTTCAGAAGGGTCATGTCGGTGATGCGTTCGCCCTGCGGCTTCGACACGTCGATGCGATAGCCCATGCCACCGATGCGCACCATGTCACCGCCCTGCTGATAATAGGGATCCGGGTTGAACAGGTTGTCGCCTACATCCTCAAGGATCGTGTGGATGAATTCACCTGTCATTTCAGTGCGATACGCCTCGCCATACGACATCGAGGTCACATTCCAGATGTCTTCGCGGGTGATCGCCTGACCGGGCAGGATCGACGGGCCCCAGCGGACGCCGGGCGACATGGCGATATCGGCTTCACGCTCGTTAATCAGCGCGTCGCAGATCAGGTCATCCCACGATCCGTTGAAGTTGCCGCGACGATACAGAAGCGTGTCGGTGTGGCCGATCACCTCTTCCAGCTCGGCCTTATAGGGCGCGCGCTGCTCGTCGATCAGCTTGGTCACGGTGGCGTCCGGCGTGATGACGTCAGCAAAGATCGGGATCAGCTTGTGGCGAATGCCCATCATCTTGCCGTCGCGCACGTCCAGATCGACGCGGCTGACAAATTTCGAATTCGATCCCGACGCAATGATGAAGGTCTGCTCGACCTGTACCGGTTCGGGCAGCGCGTCGTGGGTGTGGCCCGACAGGATCACGTCGATGCCTTTGACGCGACCGGCCATTTTCTTGTCCACGTCGAACCCGTTATGCGACAGGACGACGACCAGTTCAGCGCCAGCAGCGCGGACTTCGTCGACCATAGCCTGCATGTTTTCGTCACGGATGCCGAAGGAGTATTCCGGGAACATCCAGCGCGGGTTCGCGATGGGCATATAGGGGAAAGCCTGACCGATCACGGCCACCTTCACGCCACCGCGCTCGAAGAATTTGTAGGGCTTGAACAGCTCGGCGGGTTCGTCCCACTCGGCGTCAAAAATGTTCTGGCCGAGAGCGGCGAAGGGCAAATTGCCAACGATCCCTTCAACGCGCTCCGTGCCCAGCGTGAATTCCCAGTGGAAGGTCATCGCATCAGGCTTCAGCGCGTTCATCACGTTGACCACGTCCTGCCCTTCGGTCTGATAGCAGGTGTACGAACCGTGCCAGGTGTCTCCACCGTCCAGCAGCAGCGCGTCGGGGCGCTCGGCGCGAATGGCGTTCACAACAGTCGCGACGCGGTCCATGCCGCCCACCTTGCCGTAGGCCTGCGCCAGCGAGGTAAAGTCGTTATAGGTCAGGGCATACGCATTGGGCGAGCCGTCCTCGATCCCGTAAGCCTTACGGAAATCCGCGCCGGTCACGTGCGGCATCTGGCCGTTGGCCGCGCCGACACCCAGATTGATCTCGGGCTCGCGGAAATAGATCGGTTTCAGCTGGGCGTGAATATCAGTGATGTGGATCAGGCTGACATTGCCAAACGTATCAAACTTCAGAAGGTCGTCCTGTGTCAGAGCCTGCTGAGCAGCCAGCTTGGCCCAGTTGCCAAAGCCCGACGCGCCATAGAGCGCAGACGCAGCCATCGAGACCTGAAGAAAGTCGCGGCGAGAAATCATGAGCGGTTATCCTTGATTTTCATCCCCCTGCACGCCTCACTTATGCCGGGGTTTGAATGTGTTCGAGTAAAGAAAACCCCGCCCGATACGCGCCGGGCGGGGTCTGTGATTTAGTTGCGAACCGACGGGCCTTCGACCGACAGACCGTTGCCGCGCGAAGCGACGTACAGTTCCAGAGCGATGAACTCTTCCGAACCCGGGCTATAGGTGTGGGCACGCGTGTCACGGACACAGCCTTTGAAGCGCGAATGCACCCCGTTCAGCTTGGCATTTTTCAAACGGTAGGTTGGGAAACCGTTGATCTGACCCTGCGACAGGTGGTCGGCACGGATCATGTTGCCATAGTTGTCTTCGTGACAGTTGGCGCAGCTCAGCTCCAGCTGACCAGTGCGGGTATAATAAAGCTCTTTGCCCAGTTCCCACATGGCTTCCGCCGGACCGTCGATGGCCACATTCACCGGCATGCCGCGCGACACCGAAGCCAACAGAGCTTCGATATTGATCGCGTCAGAAGCATCATACTTCCACGGCTCGGCACCCATGGCGTTTTCACGGCAGTTGTTCACGGCCATCTGAAGGGTATGGACCGTTTCGGCCTGATCATTCCACTTCGGATAGACGGCTTTCACGCCTGCCATTTCCTCGGGCTCACCGTGACAATCCGCACAGGATTTGCCTTTCGAGCCGTCCACGGTGTTCCAGATCTCGATGCCCGCTTCGACGCCCAGCATGCCGGGGTTATCAAAGTCGTCCATCTGCATTTCCTGTGTCTGGTCCGAGCGGAAACGCCAGCCAGACATAACCTCGTCCAACACATCCGACAGATGCGCTGGCGCGGCGGTTTTGGTGACAATATCGATCTCGCCATTGATGGTGAGTTCAGCGCTTTCATCGGCTGTTGCGGCGGCTGCCCCGAAGATGGTCGAGGCAGCTACAAGTGCTGCGATGCCTTTTTTCATTATGTTCTCCTCCCTGCGCATTCCTCAGCCGATAGCGATCGACTTGGTCGTGTCATAGACAGACCCGTCGTCATCGTACCAAGTGAATTTGAAATCACCGGCTTCATCGACCTTGGCGTCAAATTCGACGTAAGGGTTGGTCGAGATTGCGGGCTCCAGCGTCACGTCGATGACCGACTTGCCGTTGAACTCGCAGGTGAAGCGATTGATGATCGAACGCGGGATGAGGTTGCCCTCTTTATCCTTGCGCTGACCCGATTCCATCTTGTGGCTGATCAGGGTCTTGATGGTCACAACGTCGCCGGCAGCAGCCGTCTTGGGGACCTTTACGCGGGGTTTTGCACCTTTTGCCATATCTCTGGTCTCCTACTCTATTAGCCGCCGCAGCCGCCGATGGTGACTTTTACGGTCGACGACGCTTTTACGAAGCTGCCATCTGCCATTTTGGCAACAGCAACAACGTCTTGCGTGCCAGCCAGACGAATGCGGGTCGAAGCAGCCTGCGAACCAGCAGCCTCACCGAAGTTGAACTGAGCGACACCCGGGGTCGGGTTGCCAGCAGCCAGAACAAGGATCGATACGGCGCCAGGGGCGTCGACCGAGATCGGAACAGTGTTGCCGTTTTCAGCAATTTCCGGCGCGGTCAGGGTGATCCCGCCTTCGCCGGCTTCAGCGCCACCAGTGAAGGCCGCGACGGCCTCGTCTGCAGCAGCCAGTGCGCGCATCGGCAGCATGGCCACGGCGGTCGCGCCGAGCCCAAGTGCCAGAGCATCACGTCGAGTGAATTTCATCTCTAGTCTCCTGTGAGTGTACTTCGTTGCCCCGACCCGCTCAGTCTTTGAGCGTCATCAGATAGGCAACAACATCTTCGATCTGCTGAGCCGTCAGCAGAGGTTCGACATCCCCTTCATGGGCTTTGCCGGTGTAGGCCTTACCAAGGCGAATGAAGCCTTCGGTCTTGTAGAACGAGGGCATGACCGATTCATCAAAGGTCATTTTCGCGTCCACAAGGATGCCGCGCAGTTCAGCTTCGCTCCAGCGGTCGCCAGCGCCATCCAGCATGGGGCCAACTTCGCCGTGGAACGGAACGTCCGCCAGGTCTGTGATTTCGTGACAAGCCACGCAGTTGCCCTGCGATTTCGTCGAAACCACCGTGGCGCCGGCCGCAGGATCCCCTGCAACGCCCGTAAGCGATTGGGCCACTGCCCCTTCTTCAAATGCGACGGCGGTGGGTGCCACCGTCTCGGCGTTTGCCGCTCCCAGCCCTGCGATAAGCAGGGTGCAAAGCGAGATCGTTGTCCGCTTCATGTTTCCTCCCATAACCGTTGTGCGGCCAAACTACGCAGGTGAAGCAAGTTTCGCAACATCAAATTCCGTTATTTGAATTATTATTAAATTGCGCCCAGATAGGTTCGATCAGATGGGATATTTCTCAAAATCGCGTTAACCCGTCAGATAAGCGGCTTATCCGACATTTCCTAGCGCCGGGAATGTCTCGAGCAGCCATTGCCCGATCCGGTTCACCTGCCCCGACACGATCAAGATCGCGAAAAGGATCAGCATCGCGCCCATGACCCTTTCTACCCACGGCAAATACTTCCGATTCCGGCCAACCCACGCCAGAAACGGACGCGCAAACATGGCCGCCAGAACGAAGGGCAGCGTCATTGCCAGACCGTAGACAGCCAGCAACAGCGTGCCGCGCAGAAGGTCGCCCATCCCGCTGGCAATCATCAGGATCGAGGCCAGCGCAGGCCCGACACAAGGCGTCCAGCCAAAGCCAAAGGCCAGCCCCATCAGGTAAGCCCCAAGGATCGAGCTTGGCTGCGTCGGCCCCTCCAGCCGGGCTTCGCGATACAGAAAGGGGATTCGCATGATGCCCAGAAAATGGAGCCCGAACAGAACCAGAATTGCCGCGCCCAGATAGCTGAGTTCCTGTTGATACTGTGCGAACGCCGACCCCAGCGCCGTGGCCCCCAGCCCTAGAAGCATGAAGATCGACGTGACCCCGAAGGCAAACGCAATGGCCGCGATGACCAGCCTGCGTTGTGCACCTGGATTGATCTTGCCCTCGCCCGTCAGCTCGGTCATCGACAGTCCAGCCATATAACACAGGTAGAACGGCACCATCGGCAGGATACAGGGCGAAAAGAACGACAGAAGCCCCGCAAGCGCCGCTCCGGCAAAGGATATATCCAGCATCAGGGCTTCCTTGAAATTAGAACATATTCAATTTATCTATTGGATGAAACGAAGGTCAACCTATTGTCAAGAAGTGGGCTCCGTGATGCGGAAAGTTACATTAAGTTTGCTCTCTACTGCCCTGATTGGGTTTGGTTTTGCCGCACAGGCCGCCGAACTGATCATGGTCGAAGAGCCCGGCTGCGCGTGGTGCGCCAAATGGGAAAGCGAGCTTGGCGACATCTATCCGAAAACCTCGGAAGGCAAATATGCACCGCTTCGCAAAGTGAAATTGCACGACCTGAAACGATCGGATGGCCCCGACGCGCTGGGGGTGATGCCAGCACGTCCGGTGGTCTTCACGCCCACTTTCCTGCTGATCGAAGACGGCAAGGAGCTTGCCCGCCTTCAGGGCTATCCGGGCGAGGATTTCTTCTGGGGTCTCTTGGAGCAAATGCTGCTTGAGAACACGGATTACGTGACGCCACCGGCGGAACAAAGCGGCAGCTAAATCGCGCTGAACGCCTTTGTTTCAATGGTATTGCAGTCAGAACACGTCTTGTTCATCTGACTGTTACAACGATTGCAAATGAACCTGCCTCCTATTATGAGGGGGCCAGTAACAGTAATGGACCACAAGGACCTGTTCACATGGCACTGCCCGTCATCAAGGAAGACATGTCAAACGAAGAGCTGGACAAAATGATGACCAGCGCATGCGATGCATCGACCCTTCTCAAGGCGATCAGCCACGAGGGGCGCTTGATGATCCTGTGCCATCTGGTAACGGGCGAAAAATCCGTGACCGAGCTGGAAAAACTGCTACACGCCCGTCAGGCCGCCGTGTCGCAACAGCTGGCCCGTCTGCGTCTTGAAGGTCTTGTGACGCCGCGTCGCGAGGGCAAAACGATCTATTACTCGCTGACAGATGATCGTCCGCGGCGTATCTTGGAAGTGATCTACGAGCTGTTCTGCTCGATCGACACACCACCGGCTTCGGAACTTCCTAAAGCGGCTGAATAACAGCCACCCCTTCGCAAGCCTGTCCAACGCCAACTGGAATTGTGAGGTTCCATGTACGACTGGATCAGCGACGCATCACTTGCCGCAATCGTTGGATTGATCGGCGGCATCCTGCTGGGGCTTGCCGCCCGTCTGGGCCGTTTCTGCACATTGGGCGCCATTGAGGACGCACTTTATGCGCGCTCGGGCTTGCGCATGCGCATGTGGGGCGTGGCCATTGGTGTCGCGATGATTGGCAGCCACCTTCTGATCGCTACTGGCCATCTACCCGCAGCTGAAGCGACCTATCTGCGGATCGGCTGGAACCCGATGGCCTCGATCATTGGCGGTCTTCTGTTTGGCTATGGCATGGCTTTGTCCGGAAACTGCGGCTTCGGCGCTTTGGCGCGTCTGGGGGGCGGAGATCTTCGGTCCTTCGTCATCGTGCTGGTGATGGGCCTGTCGGCCTATGTGGCCATCTCGGGACCTCTTTCTGGTCTGCGCGTGTCGATCTTCCCTGAAAACCCGGTTGATGAAACCGCCCTGCCCTCGCTTGCTTTCGCCGTTGAACGTGTCGGCGGGTTGTCGGCAGCCTCGGTTGGAATTGGCGCCGGTCTGGTCTTGTTGCTCGTGATGCTTGCAAATCCCGAACTACGCCACGCCAAGCTCGAGCTTTTCTGGTCCGTTATCGCCGGCATTGCGGTCGTCATTGGCTGGGGCGGCACGGCATGGATTCTCGAGAACGGGTTTTCGGCCATCCCGGTGGAAAGCCACACCTACTCGGCGCCGTTGGGCGACATGATGATCTATCTGATGACCTCGTCGGGCAACAACCTGAACTTCGGTGTCGGGTCCGTCGTTGGCGTGCTGGCGGGTGCCTTCATCGGCAGCCTCTTCAAGGGCCATTTCCGCTGGGAAGCCTGCGAAGACCCGCGCGAGCTGAAGCGTCAAATTGGTGGCGCGGTGATCATGGGCTTCGGGGCCGTGATCGGCTTTGGTTGCTCGATCGGGCAAGGGCTTTCAGCGTTCTCGATCCTGTACTATGGGGCACCTGTGACGTTTCTGGCGATCATCGCTGGCGCTTGGCTTGGCCTGCGCCAGTTGATCCAAGGTTTTGCCGTGGCCGAGTGAGCTTTCACACCCACAAACGTCGCTTTTCGCCCTTTCCACCCTGTTTCACTCGGGTTAGTGTCCGCGCCGAACCGCAGGGTATCTCTGGCCGCCAGCCCCCTGCCCCGATGCGCGAACACAGGACGGATTGCCGATGAGCAGCTTCACCCCCAGCCCGGACCACGCGGGTGAATTCCGTCAGGCCTTGGGGCAGTTTGCGACGGGTGTGACCGTTGTGACCGCCGCGTCGGACACCGGCCCGATCGCGATGACCGTGAACAGCTTCACCTCGGTCTCGTTGGACCCGCCCCTGATCTTGTGGTGCCCTGCCCATGTGTCCGAACGCCACGACGCGTTTGTCGCGGCCTCTCACTTCGCCATTCACGTCTTGAAAGAAGACCAGACCGAGCTTGCGCGTCACTTCGCCATGAACGGCGCGGATTTCTCGCCCATCGACCTGATCCACGGCGCGCATGACGTGCCGCTGTTCGAGGACTGCTTGGCTCGGTTCGAATGCGCAACCCACACAGTCCACCCCGGCGGCGATCATTCGATCATGATCGGAGAGGTCCTGCGTGTCACGCTGGACCCCGGCGCCCCGCTGGCATTCCAGGCAGGGCATTTCGGGCGCTTCACACCAAACAGCTAAGCCTTACGGAATTTGGATCTGGGCGCGGTCAAACTTTGCCACGGTCTCGGCCCCGTCATCATAAACAATGCGGACCTCGACGGTTTCGACCGATTGAAGCGCGAACTGCTGATAGGGCAGAATATCGGTGACCTTCAGCCCGTTGGGCGTCGGCTCGTCCTCGTAACAGGGCTCGGCCTCGAATTGCGTTTCCTCTCCACCATTTACGCTGAAATGAATGGCCTCAAGTCCGCAGCGCCACGCCAGAAGATGGGTGAAATACACAAGGTCCTGCCCGTTGAACTCGCGCACGGCCACCCAATTCGCCTGCGTGGCATTCAAGATCGGGCGCACTTCGGCGGCTGTGGTGAAGTTCTGCGCGGCTACGGGGGCGGCAGCCCCGACACAAAGCGCTGTCATCGCAAGAAATTTACGCATCAACTCGTCCTTTAAATATCGCCCGAGACACGCCTGCAATCCCGCCTGCGCTCTTCCAGACTCGTTTCATTCCTGACTATACTGCCCGAAAGAACAGCGCGGGCAAAGCAGTGATGACAAAAACCTCGGAACCGGCAGAGATGCCCACCACGACGGCACCCAGTGTTGTCATCGTCGCGCAGGATGGCCGTCTGGCGTACGAGGCGATCCTGTTTGCCGCCAGCCTGCGCCACAGCGACCCGGACTTTCAGGGGCGTCTTCTGGTCGCCGAACCGCAGCCCGGAGACCTGTGGCTGGATGACCCCCGCCTAAAGCCGCATATCCGCGAGACGTTGGAAATGCTGGGGGCCGAAATCGTACCCTTCGAGGCCCAGCAATTTGGCCGCCACTATCCCAATGGCAACAAAATCGAAGCGCTGCTGGCCTTGCCTGAAGGCGAGCCCTTCCTGTTCTTTGACACGGATACGGTGATCACCGGCAAATTGTCCGAACTGCCGATCCCCTACACGCGCCCCTCGGCCTCGATGAAACGCGAGAATACGTGGCCGACGATCGAACTTTACGGACCGGGCTATACCCAGACGTGGAAATCGCTCTACGACAAATTCGGGCTGGATTTCGAGGCGTCCTTGGACCTGAGTCAGCCGGACGAATACTGGCAGCGCTACATGTATTTCAACGCCGGCTGGTTCTTCGGCCCCTGCCCGCGCGAATTTGGCCGCCGTTTCAAAGACTACGCCGTCGCCATCCACCATGATGGCCCCGAAGAACTGGTCTGCCAGACGCTCTATCCGTGGCTCGACCAAATCGCCCTGCCCCTTGTGATCTCAAGCTTTGGCGGAGGCCGCCCGGGGCCGGAACTGGACGGACTGGACGGCGATGTTAGCTGCCACTGGCGCATCCTGCCTTTGGCCTATGCCCGCGAGAGCGACAAAGCCATTGAGGTGATCGAGGCCGCCACCGCCCCCAACAAGATCAAAAAGGTTCTGAAGGAATACGACCCCATGAAACGGATGATCTTTCAGGGACGCGGCCAGAAGGTGCGGGCGCTGTTTGACAGGGACAACCTGCCCCGCAAGGAAATGACCATCCGCAATACGATCAAGCGTGAAGGGTTCTGGATGCGGTGATCACACGTCCAGCTTGGCGATGTCATCCACCGCCTTCTGCAACGACACACGATCCAGTGCCGCGACCGGCAATGCGGAAAACGCGGTGATGCGATTGCGCAGCGCGCCATAAGTGCCTTGGAAAGCCAGACTGATCTCGGCATCCGTGCCGCTGGCTTTCACCGGGTCCGGCAGGCCCCAATGGCCGCTGATCGGTTGACCCTGCCAGCTGGGGCATTCTTCGTTTGCAGCTTGATTACAGACTGTAAAGACGAAATCCATCTTGGGCGCTTCGTCGGTTTGAAACGCGCTGATATTCTTGGATTGCAAGGGCGCAACGTCGTGCCCTTTTTGGCGCAGCACGTCGACGGCAAAGGCGTTCAGCTCTGATTTCGGCTTGGTGCCTGCTGAATAGGCATTGAAACGATCCCCGGCCAAATCCCGCAGAAGGGCTTCGGCAAAGATCGAGCGGGCGGAATTACCCGAACAGATGAACAGGACATTGTATTTCTGATCTGGCATCTCGGTATCTCCTTCAGGTGAGATCAGATTGGCAGGCTGGCACAGCTCGGGACGCCCCCGGCAGCAGTCATTCAACAGGAAATCGAACGTCTCGCCACACGTGGACATGTTGATGGCGTAAAGAAGCGAGTTCCCGGCCCGCGTCTGTCCGATCAGCCCCGCCCCCATCAGCGCAGACAGATAGTTCGAGGCCGTGCTGGGTTTGATCCCCAGAACGTCACAGATCTCTCCTGCCGAAAGCTGATCCGGATACCGGCGCATGAGCAGCCGAAAGATCTTGAGGCGCAGCGGGTGGCCAAGGGTGGCAAGTCGATTCGAGATTTCTATTTCCATATTTCATGAATTACCGAATCTCCAAATGTGAAGCAATCAGATTTCAGCGCAACTTGTGCCTCAGCCTTATTTGAGCTCGAACACACGCAGCATTCTTTGTAGGCTTCACTCAGCTTCTTCTTTAGAAGTAATGCGCCGTGATAGATGTTTAAGAACACGATATGATTGAGAAAAGCCTACTCTCCCAAATACCCGGCGGCAGCTCAGCAATAGAATGGTTTGGGCGGGAACCAAAATTCCACGATGCGGAAGTCTTGGATATTCGGCTGATGCAGAATGCGGCAAGCTCAATCCGCCTGCACGCGTGGAACACCACAGATTCCGTTGATAGGGACGGCTATTTCTTGACAGAAAAGCACGCCACCGTTGACATCGAGTTTCAGGCCGTCGACCTGATCGAGTTGTCCAACTTCGGCGATGGTCACAAAGGGATTGTGTTTTCACTCGAGTTCACTGGCTCTTTGCAACTCACTGAAATCAGTTGGACCAGTTCGGTCGGGGTTGAGGGGAGGATCGTTGGATGCGGCGTTTCAATATCAGTTTCGCCGCACCAGCCTGCTGAAGAATAACGGTAATACTTGTCTGCCACCCAACACGCGATCAGCGCCATCTACCCCGCAAACACCCCCTCCATATCCCGAAACCCCTTCACCTCGATCGGGTTGCCCGAGGGATCGCGAAAGAACATCGTCCATTGTTCGCCGGGTTCGCCTTCGAACCGCACCGTGGGGGCGATGTCCCAGTCGGTGCCCGCAGCCTCAAGCCGATCCGCCAGCGCGCGCCAGTCGTCATAGGGCAGCACGACGCCGAAATGGGGCATGGCGACCATATGCGCGCCGACTTTGCCGGTGTTGGCGGTGGTGAAGGGTTCACCCAAATGGAAGCTCAACTGGTGTCCGAAGAAGCTGAAATCGACCCATGCGTCGGTCGACCGGCCCTCGATGCAGCCCAGAACACCGCCGTAAAACGCGCGGGTTTCGTCAAGATCGGTGACGTTGATGGCAAGGTGAAAGGGCGTCAGCATGCGGGCCTCCGGAACAGTGTTTTGCGCAGCTTACGAATTTTGGGAAATTGGACCAGCCCGAAGATGCTGCGCGACCAGCTTTCTTGATCGGAAAATACTGCGCAAACCAGACCGCTTGGTCGTTGAAGCCTACGCCGCAATGCCCTAGCCTTCCCGCGACCAAGAATGAGGGAGAGAACCATGTCCGACGAACGCCCACAGGGCTTTGACACGCTGCAAATCCACGCAGGCACCGAACCTGATCCCGCCACTGGCGCCCGTCAGGTGCCGATCTACCAGACCACCGCATACGTCTTCCAAGACGCAGACCACGCGGCGCGTCTGTTTAACCTGGAAGAGGTCGGCTATATCTATTCGCGCCTGACCAACCCGACCGTTGGCGCGCTGGCCAATCGGATCGTGGCGCTGGAAGGCGGCGCGGGCGGCTTCTGCTGCTCGTCCGGTCACGCGGCGCAAATCATGGCGCTGTTCCCGCTGATGGGCCCGGGCCTGAACATTGTGGCGTCGAACAAACTGTATGGTGGTACCGTCACGCAGTTCACCCAAACCTTCAAACGCTTCGGCTGGGAAGCCAAGCTGGTGGATTTCGACGATCCGGCCGCTGTGGAAGCTGCCATCGACGACAACACCCGCGCCGTGTTCTGCGAAAGCATCGCGAACCCCGCTGGTGTCCCCACTGACATCCCGGCCATGGCTGCGATTGCAGACAAGGCTGGCGTGCCGCTGATCGTCGACAACACCTCGGCCACGCCTTATCTGGTGCGCCCGATCGAGATGGGCGCGACCATCGTCGTGCACTCGACCACAAAATACCTGACCGGCAACGGCACCGTGACCGGCGGCTGTGTTGTGGATTCGGGAAAATTCGACTGGATGGCGTCCGACAAGTTCCCGTCCTTCAGCCAGCCGGAACCGGCCTACCACGGCCTGACCTTCGGCGCGGCGCTTGGCCCGATGGCCTATACGTTCCACGGCATCGCCATTGGTCTGCGTGATCTCGGCATGACCATGAACCCGCAAGGCGCGCATTACACGCTGATGGGGATCGAGACGCTGTCGCTGCGTATGCAGAAGCACGTCGAAAACGCCCAAAAGGTTGCCGAGTGGCTGGAGGCCGACGACCGCATCGAAAGCGTCAGCTATGCCGGCCTGCCCTCGTCGCCCTATCACGACCGTGCCAAGGCAATTGCCCCCAAAGGTCCGGGCGCGCTGTTCACCGTGGGCGTGAAAGGCGGCTACGAGGCCTGTGTGAAGCTGGTCAACAACCTGAAACTGTTCAGCCACGTGGCCAACCTGGGCGACACACGCTCGCTGATCATCCACTCGGCCTCGACCACGCACCGTCAGCTGAGCGAAGAACAGCAGGTCGCGGCGGGCGCAGCCCCCAACGTGGTCCGCATCTCGATCGGGACGGAAGATGCTGCTGACATCATCGCCGATCTGGATCAGGCGCTGGCGGCTGCGACGGCGTAAATCGCGCGACATCTAAAGCGAAGACCCCCGCCAGATCGGCGGGGGTCTTTTTATTTCAGCGCCTTAGAGCTGATTACTCAACCAGCTCAAACACCATCGTCACGCTGGAGTTGATGCCCATTTCACCGGCGGCTATCGGCATATCGGCCGAGGCCATCTCGCGCGACATCATGACCGGACGGCCGGGCGCGGCGCCGCCTTCCTGCATCATCAAAACGGATCCGAGCTTCAGCCCCGCAGCTTCAGCCAGCACCGTGGCACGGCGCATCGCGTCCTTCACGGCCAGTGCGCGCGCACTGTCTTCAGCGCCTACACGGTCCTTCACGTCAAACTGCAAGCCATGGATTTCGTTCGCGCCGACCGAGGTCACGGCCGTCATGATCGCCCCAAGTGTCGACAGATCCTGCACCTTCACCGATAGGGTCGAGCTGGCCACGAAACCCACCAGAACCGGTGCGCCGTTGTTCTTGCGGTTATAGTCATATTGCGGCGACAAGTTCACTTGCGTGCTTTGGATGTCGCGCTCAGCAACCCCGGCCTCAGACAGTTTGGTCAGCATGCGCGCGATGGACCCGGCGACGGCATCTAGTGCCTGCCCTGCATCGTCCGACCGCTCGCTGACGCCCAGACTGACCCGCGCCATATCGGGCACAACCTGCGCCACGCCCTGTCCAGTAACGGTCAGCTGTGGGACTGCTGTGGTCTCGGCATAGCCCACACCCGCTGCGGCAATGGAAATCGCGATAATGGATAAAAGTTTCCGCATCTTAAGCTCCTTTTCCCAACAGATTGCGCTGTCTTTCGCCACTGGCAAGGGCGCGACCGCACGCCCCCTTTCCATGAGCAAATTCCTGCTGTAGTTTCAATCACGTATTCGGCGGTTGTAAGGCCGCAAAAGGTATGCCTGACTTCAGGTATTTTCGAGGGGACAAGGGCTGCATGAAACCAAGCTTTGCGCTTGATCTTAATCCCGATGGGATCGGTCTTGTCCATCGCGGCAAGGACGGCTGGCAGCTTGTCGGCAAGGTTGCCCTGGACGATCCTGACCTCAGCGCGGCTTTAACGGCGATGCGCGACACCGCCACGACGCTTGGCTCGGGTGTGTTCGCCACCAAGCTGATCGTGCCCGGAACGCAGATCCTCTTCACCTCGATGACCGCCCCCGGCCCTGATGACATTACGCGCGAAGCCCGCATTCGCGAGGGGCTGGACGGACTAACCCCATATCCGGTCGAGGATCTGGTTTTTGACTGGCAACCTGACGACAGCGAAGAGGCGATGGTCCATGTGGCCGTTGTCGCCCGCGACACGCTGGACGAGGCTTTAGGCTTTGCGCAAGACCACGCAATGAACCCGCTGGGGTTCGTGGCACGTCCCAAAGGTGCATTCTCGGGCGAGGTGTTTTTCGGATCTTTGGAAGGCAGTACAACAGTTCTGGATCGTGAAAAGCGCCCGGTTCCCAAGCTTCTGGATACCGAGCCGGTGTCGATCGAGATGGACGCTGCCGAGGACGAGAAAGCTCCTCTTACACTCGAAGATCCGACACCACCGCCAGCCGCTGAGCAGGCCGAACCGGAACCGCCTGCTTCCCCCACGGCCAGCGACATTCCCGAGCTTGCCCCCTTCCCGCCGACGCCAGACGTGCCGGTGGGAGACGTGGAAGACGCGCCGACGCCACGCCCTGCCAAAAAGAAGAAAAAATCCAAGCGCGATGCGGTGGACAAACCCGTCGCCGATCCGGTCGCCCCCAAAGCGCCAGCGCCTGAACCGGCAGAGCCCGAGGCGCCCGTTATCGGCTTTTCCTCTACCCGGACCGCCGACGCCGAGGCTGAGGTCGCCCCGGAAGCGCCGGCTAAAGCGCCTCCTGAGGCTGATCCCCTTCCGGCTGAGCCGCGGTTGTCCCTTGGCCTAACAGCCTCCGAGCCCGCTCCCGAGACCAACAAGCCCGCCATTCCGCCCGCCCCGCCATCAACGGTCCACGTACCTGTGACCGCGCCTGTTGCGTTCGAGACGGACCCGAAACCGTCCAAAACGGAAAAGGCGAAAGCCACCGCAGAGCGTGGCAAAGAGGGCCTGACCAAAGCGGCGCGCAAAGGGGCTGCGGGGCTGACCGCCGCGGCCGAACGCGCCAGCGCCGTGGGGCGCCAAGCGACCAGCAAAATTCCGTCCGCGCCCACGCATAGCAGCCCTTCGGCAGAGCCCGATCAGAAACCCGGTCGCGCGAAGGCCTTGTCCCAATTGAGTGGCCAGTTATTGCGCAAAGGGCGCAACAAACCGGCATCGGCAGCCGAACCGCAAGTTACCGCCGTGGCGCCGCCGCCGATCACTGACGAAGACGCCCCATCATCCGGCGAGACAGGCAGTTGGACCCGCGAGGCCGAGGCGCTCACCATTTTTGGCGCCCGCAAAACGCAGCAGGTCGGCGGCAAGCCCCGATTCCTGGCGCTGTACCTCATTCTTGGCCTTCTGATCTTCCTGGGCATTCTGATCCTCTGGTCGATGCTGTTTCTGTCGGACACAGAAACGACGCGCGACTCCAGCCAAATTGACCAGTTTGAAGCAGCCATCGCCACCGCGCAGTCGGACGCTGACGAAGACGAGCTTTTCGGGGCGGACAGCAATCTGATCGACCCCTCGCTTGTCGAGGGGGACGAGGCGCTGGGTAGCCAATTCCCCGAGCCTCTGTCCGAAGAAGCCGCGCAGGCGCGCTATGCGGCCACCGGGATTTGGCAGCGCGCGCCCGAGCCGCTGAACGACGCGACGACGGGCCGGATTGATGACCTCTATGTGGCATCGATTGACCCGCAAACGGTGGGTCATGATGCGGTTGCTTTGACCCCGCTCCGGGCGGACCAGATGGGCGGCCCGCTTCCGAATACCAACCCGCCGCCGCCGCTTGGAACCGTGTTCAATCTGGATGAACGTGGCTTTGTTGAAGCCACGCCCGAGGGCACGTTGACGCCGGAAGGTGCGGTGGTCATCGCAGGCCGCCCGGTTGTCATCCCCGCCCCGGCCCCACGGCCCGAGCAAAGCCAGACCGCTGCAGACGACGGTACAGCGGAAGACACCACAGACGACACGACCGAAGCGGTCGACGCCGCTCCGAAGATCCGCCCCCGCGCGCGCCCCGATGGGATTACGGAAGGAAATGAACGCCTGCTGCTAGGAGGCCGCACACGCACTGAGCTTGCGCAATTGCGCCCGCGTAGCCGCCCTGAAGCGGTCACAGCAGCAGCGCAGGCTCAAGCACAAGCGCAGGCAGATGCTATTGCCGCAGCCCTGTCAGGTGAAAACGCTGCCGCTGCAGGCATTGCGCCGACCGCACTGGCCGTGTCCCGCTCGACGTCACCCAAAGCACGCCCTTCGAACTTCTCGCGCATCGTGGCGAAGGCCCGCCCGAATGGAAACGCATCGGATGGCAGCGTCGCGGTCGCAGCAGCGCCGCAAACCACGGGACCGACGATCCCCACACGCGCTTCAGTGGCCAAACAGGCCACCATCAAGAACGCCATCAACCTGCGCAAAGTCAGCCTGATCGGGATTTACGGCCCGGCGTCGTCGCGGCGTGCCTTGGTCCGAATGCCCTCGGGGCGCTACGTAAAGGTTGGCGTGGGCAGCCGGTTGGACGGGGGCAAGGTGGTCTCGATCTCGACCACCAAGCTGATCTATCAAAAAGGTGGCCGGACGGTAACGCTGGATATTCTGCCCTTCGGGTGATGTGATCAGACCAAAAAGAAGGGCCGAAGCGCGGCATCGCTTCGGCCCAATCGCTTCTGTTTTTAAAAGGCTGTTAGCCGTCTGACACGCCAGCCTCGGCAAATGTCGCCATGCCCGAATGGCACGCGATGGCGGCTTTCAAGATGCTGATCGCAACCCCAGCGCCCGAACCTTCTCCAAGTCGCATACCCAATGACAGAAGAGGCTCTTTGCCAATGCGTTCCAAGGCGTTGGCATGTGCCAGCTCGGCCGAGACGTGGCCCGCAACTGCGTGATCCAGAGCACCCGGAACGCTTTCATGCAGACATGCCGCAGCGGCGGACGAGATGAAGCCGTCAAGAATAACCGGAACGCCGATCACACGCGCGCGCGCCATAGCGCCAGCCATCGCGGCTACTTCGCGGCCACCCAGACAGCGCAACGCCTCTAGCCCGTTGCCAGCAGCCGAAGCATTGGCGGCCAGACCCTCGCGGATCACGCGAGCTTTCAGCGCCAAACCGTCATCGTCTACCCCAGTGCCGCGACCGACCCAATCCTCGGCCTCGCCACCATAAAGCGCCAGGAACAGGGCAGCGGCGGATGTCGTGTTGCCGATCCCCATCTCGCCAGTGACCAGAAGGTCGGTGCCATCGTTCACTGCGTTCCAGCCGACCAGAAGGGCCGCGACGACCTCGTCCTCGCTCATCGCTGGGCCTTGGGTGAAATCGCCGGTCGGGCGGTCCAGCTCCAACGCATGGACGTCCATCTGCGCGCCCGCTGCTTTGGACAGCTGGTTGATCGCCGCCCCGCCATGCTGGAAGTTCAGAACCATCTGCTCGGTCACTTCCGCCGGGAAAGCCGACACGCCTTGCGCGGTCACACCGTGATTGCCCGCAAAGACCACAACCTGAGGCGCGTTCAGCTCGGGACGTCCATTGCCCTGCCAGCCTGCCACCCAGATCGCAAGCTCTTCCAACCGGCCCAAGGCTCCCGGAGGTTTGGTCAGCTGGCCGTTCCGCTCTTCTGCCGCTTGGATCGCCGCTGTATCCGGGCCGTTCGCCGCCTCAAGCAGCGCCTTGAACTCGGCCAGGGTCGAGAATGGCTGTTGCGACATGGCGAGACTCCTTGATTGATTCATTTCCTCACCCTCTTTACCGATGGGATTGAACTGCAACCAGACTGCAAAAGACCAAATATGACGAAACACGACAGATCGACGGCGATCCTGCATCCCGCGGATATCCCAGCGGCGATTGGGCTTTTGACCCGTCTACCGATACGAGTGGACACGACGCTGGCAACCCAGCGGGCCGCGCGGTCGGCGTGGGCGTGGCCTTTGGCAGGGATTGTCCCTGCCCTGATCGGTTGGGGTTTGGGTGTTGGTGCCGTAACTGTCGGTCTTCCGCCTCTCTTTGCGGCCTGTCTGGCGCTTCTGGGGCAAATCATGGTCACCGGCGCCCTGCACGAGGATGGTCTGGCCGATGTCGCCGACGGCTTCTGGGGCGGGTACGCGCGCGCGCGGCGGCTCGAGATCATGAAGGACAGCCGAATTGGCGCCTATGGGGTGATCGCGCTGGTGCTGTCGCTAGGATTGCGTGCGACGGCCCTTGCCGCTGTGCTGACCGCCTCCGGCGCACTGACGGCGCTGGTGGTCATTGGCGTCAGCAGCCGCCTTCCCATGGTGCTTTTGATGGCTGCCCTTCCCAACGCGCGCGGCGCGGGACTGGCCAGCCAAGTGGGACGCCCGCCCGCGCGCACGGCTTGGATCGCCTGTGGCGTGACCGCGCTGCTGGTGCTGATCCTGATGCCACATGCGCTGTTCCCGGTTTTGGCTTACATCGGCCTTGGATCGCTCGCCTTGGCTGCCGTGGCGAACAGCAAGATCGGCGGGCAAACCGGCGACGTGCTGGGCGCTTCGCAACAGGTCAGCGAGATCATCGGACTGGCCGTCATGGTCAGCCTGATCGCATAGAAAAAGCCGCCTACCTTGGGGCAGACGGCTTTTTGCAAGACTAGAGGCTGACTTACGCAGCAGCCGCGCGCGACATCAGAACGTCCGAGACCTTTTTCTGTGCGGCCAGTTCGTCACCACCACCCACGGCAGCAACTTCGCGGGTAAGACGCTCAAGTGCTGCTTCATACAGCTGACGCTCGGAATAGCTCTGCTCGCGCTGATCATCGGTGCGGTGCAGGTCGCGCACGACCTCGGCAATGGCAATCAGATCGCCCGAGTTGATCTTCTGTTCATATTCCTGCGCCCGGCGCGACCACATGGCGCGTTTTACACGGGCCTTGCCTTTCAGAGTGGTCATGGCTTTGGAAATCTCGTCCGGGCTGGACAGCCCGCGCATGCCAACTTCGGTGGCTTTGTTGGTGGGCACCCGCAGCGTCATCTTGTCTTTCTCAAACGAGATGACGAACAGCTCAAGCTCGATCCCGGCAATTTCCTGCTCTTCGATCGACACGATCTGTCCGACGCCGTGAGCGGGATAGACAACGTATTCGTTCGGGCGGAAATCCAGTTTCTTCTTGCTCATGTATGCGATCCTTCGCGTTGTTGTTACAGTCGGGTGTCATGGTTGGCGGGGTCAGACAAAAATGGGTGGCGGCGCCGTTAGCCCGCCAGCAAAATGTCACGACTCACCGAAATAAAACGCCCTGCCTCAGGTACAGGGCGTCATGATCGACCCAAGATTTGCGGTAAGTATACCATAAAAATCAGGTATAGAAAAGCGCTGCAATGCAGAAGCCTGACCGATCGGTCAAACTCTGCCCGCAGGTGCAGATGTTGCCCACCTTACGGCAGACAGACCTTACTGCTCAGCTGGTGCTTCCGAGAAATATTTCTCGAGCTTGCCCTCTTCGCCATCACGCTCTTCAGCTTCCGGCAGCGGATCTTTACGCTCGATGATGACCGGCCACAGTTCCGAGTACTTGCGGTTGAACTCGACCCATTTCTCCGTTCCCGGCTCGGTATCGGCGCGGATGGCATCTGCCGGGCATTCCGGTTCACACACACCACAGTCGATGCATTCGTCCGGATGGATGACCAGCATGTTTTCACCTTCATAGAAACAGTCTACGGGGCAAACTTCCACGCAATCGGTGTATTTGCAGGCGATGCAGTTGTCTTGGACGACATAGGTCATTGTGGCACCTTCAATTTGGTCTCGGCCTCACTTAGGACAGCGCGCGGGATCAATCAAGCATAGTCCTGCGGGTTTGATCCAAGATGCGACGATCTTTCTTAGTCGGACGGCCCTTCCCGACCGTTTTCAAGGCAGAGGCTTGGGATTGCGGAACATTGTCCGTCCGATCTGCCGGCGGATCAAGGTCTTCGTAGAGCGCTTGGGCCTCAGGCGCCGGGCCGCGACGGGTGGACAGCGCCTGAACTCGGATCACACGCACCTGTTTGGCCTGCGGAAAGGTCAGAACATCGCCCGAAGTGATTCCATGTGAGGCTTTTGCGATCTTGTCGCCATTGACCCGCACGTGACCGGCTGTGACCAGTTTGGTGGCCAGCCCGCGGGTCTTGAAAAAACGCGCGTGCCACAACCACTTGTCCACGCGCATTTTTGAAGCTGTTGGGGCGGGCGGTGTACCGCCCTTCCCCTGTGCATCCGCCATCGCGGCTTAGCCCTTGTCTTTCAGACCCATCAGGGCCGCAGCAAACGGGTTGTCCGGGTCGATGGCTTTTTCCTTCTTCGGTCCGGACTGATAGCTTTTCGGCTTCATGTCGCGCGGGCCTTTGTTCGGGCCCTTACCGCGTTTGGGCTTACCACCCGCGCGATCCCCACGCGGTTTGCCGCCGGGTTTGCCCTGCCCGCGTTCACCACGCGGTTTGCCACCCTGACGGGCGCGACCAAAGCCGCCCCATGTGAAGGTAAAGAAGGTCTCCATTTCGGGACCGGCGTCCTCGGCGGGTGCTTCAGCAGCGTCAGCCGCAGCTTCAGCAGGTGCTTCCTCAGCAGCAGGAGCCTCGGCGGGCGCTTCCGCGCCCTCGACCATAGCTTTCACCTTCTCGCGCTCGCCCTTCTCGGCCTTATAGCCCAGACCCTGCATCAGGTCGGCGAACTGCTCCAGCGTCATGCCGGTAATCGACAGCATGTCGGCCTTGGCTTCAAAGCCGCCACGGCTGTCTTCCACGCGCAGCTGATCAGCCAGACGTTCCAGCATGTCGATGCGGATCGCACGGGCCCCTGCAGGGCGATAGCCCGACAGCAGATAGGCCGAGTGGTCCACGCCTTCGACCACAGGGATCGTCACCAGACCGGGGGGCGGGCTTTCGGGGAATTCGGCCAGACCTTTCCACAGGCTGTCCAGCACCAGACGCAAACGAGTCGGCGCAGGCTTCAAGAGAAGCGGCATGAAGATGGTGAACTGACCAAAGCGCACACCGTGCTTGCGCAGCGCGCCGCGGGCGTCTTGGTCCAGATCCTTCACCTCGCCCGCAACCTGATCACGCGGAATGATGCCCAAGTTTTCGATCATGCGGAAACCAAAGCCACGGGCCATGCCGGTCAGGGTCTCGTCTTTCTCGATCGCTGCCAGCGGCTCGAACAGCGCCTGAACCTTGCGGTCGATGAAGTGCTGCAGACGGCGGGTCACCTTCTCGGCTACATCCACCCCGGCTTCGTCATCGACAAAGGCCTGCACGCGCGGCTTGGCCACGTCATCGCCCTTGACCAGCTTGCCCACGGCAAGCTCGCCCCACATCAGGCCACCTTGTTCGGTGAAGTCCATCTCGGTGTCGGGCGCGTTATAAAAACGGTCGGCGCGCAGGTGAAATTCCGGCGCCAAGGCCTTCAGGCTGGCCGCCCGCAGGGTTTTGGCTTCTTCCGGTGTCTGGGCGGCGTCCTGGCTGAACCGGAACCCCTCCAATCGGCCAACAAACTGGCCCTCTACCGTCACTTCACCTTTATCGTTCACGTCAGCCACAAGGCTCTCCTTCTGCTTCAACCGGCGCAGCAAAACGCTGGTGCGCCGATCAACAAATCTTTGGGTCAGACGCTCGTGTAACGCATCCGACAGGCGATCTTCTACAGCACGAGTCTCGCCACGCCAATGGGTAACATCGTCCAACCAGTCGCGGCGTTGCGCCACATAGGTCCATGTGCGGATATAGGCGAGCCGTTTGGACAGCGCGTCAATGTCACCGTCGGTACGGTCAATGCGCTTGACCTGCCGTGCAAACCAGTCGCGTTTGACCCGGCCATGTTGGTGGATGTCGTTGAAAAGCTGGGTGATCAGACCTGCGTGCTCGCCGTGACTAATGCCCCGGAAATCGGGAAGCTGGCAGAGCTCCCAGAGCAGAGAGACCGAGCGCCCGTCGCTGGCGCGCGCCGTCACTTCGGCGTCTTTGGCCAAGAGTTTCAGCGCCATAACGTCATCTGCATCGCGCCCACGGGTCAGCCAATCATTGCTGGTCGGCGCCTCAAGTGACCGGATCAGCGCGGGCACGGACCCGAAGGCCAGATCGCG
Source organism: Aliiroseovarius marinus (assembly GCF_004360145.1). Classification (GTDB taxonomy): domain Bacteria; phylum Pseudomonadota; class Alphaproteobacteria; order Rhodobacterales; family Rhodobacteraceae; genus Aliiroseovarius; species Aliiroseovarius marinus. The sequence continues at coordinate 375,036 of NZ_SAIT01000003.1, forward strand.
GTTGCGCCAGAAAATCTTCTTGTCGGGCGCGAATTGGTGGGAACAGATCGCATCCGCGACCTCGTCCGACAAAAGCGGCGCCTCGCCGGTTACCCCGAATGATCCGTGGTTCATGTGCCGCCCTGCCCGGCCCGCGATCTGTGCCAGTTCGCTGGGCAGAAGCGGCCGCATCCGGTGGCCGTCGAACTTGGTCAGCGCCGAGAACGCCACGTGGTCGATATCCAGGTTCAGCCCCATACCAATGGCGTCGGTGGCCACCAGATAGTCCACGTCGCCATTCTGGTACATTTCGACCTGTGCATTGCGCGTCCGCGGGGACAGCGCCCCCATCACCACGGCCACGCCCCCTTTCTGACGGCGCATCAGTTCCGCAATCGCATAGAGGTTATCGACCGAGAACCCCACAATGGCCGATCGTCCCGGCATCCGGCTGAGCTTTTTCGAGCCCGCGTGGATCAGCTCCGAGAATCGCTCGCGGCGCAGGAACTGGACGTCGGGGATCAGCCCCGCAATCACAGGCCGCATGGTGTCGGACCCCATGAACAGGGTTTCCTGCGTGCCGCGCATATGCAGCAGGCGGTCGGTGAAGACATGCCCGCGCTCGGCATCCGTGCAGAGCTGGATTTCATCAATGGCGACGAAATCCGCGCCCAGACCCAGCGGCATGGCTTCGACCGTAGCGACCCAATATTGGGCGCGGTCAGGCACGATGCGTTCCTCGCCCGTGACAAGCGCCACCGCATTGGGGCCACGCAGGCTGACCAGCTTGTCATAGACCTCGCGCGCTAAAAGGCGCAGCGGCAGCCCAATCACACCGGTGCGATAGCCCAGCATGCGTTCAAGCGCATAATGCGTTTTGCCGGTGTTGGTTGGACCCAGAACGGCAGTGATCCGTTGGCCACTTCGCGCGCTGTCGGAAACCATGCTCTGCCCTTTCAAAGCGCCGCCCGGCGCGGGCGGTCAAATATCCTTTTCCCGTTTCTGTTCCAAACGGGCTACGGCGCCTTTTATGTCGTCACTGTGCGGATGTATAGCAAGGGCGTGGCGGTAAGCTTCAAGCGCACGGGCGTCATTTCCAAATTCTTCCAGGATCAAGCCCAGCCCGGTCAGTGCCCCGAAATGGCGTGGTTCCAGTGACAGGGTTTGCGCGATGTCATTCAGGGACAGGCCGAGCTCACCGGACATGTAGAAAGCCGTCGCGCGAGCGTTCCAGCCCTCGGCAAACTCGGGCGCATGGTCTGTCAGCGCGCTCAGATGGGCGATGGCGCCATCGAGGTCTCCTGCTTGAATCGCGCTTTGTCCACGCTGCAACAGCAGATCCATCGAGTCAGACCCCGAGCGCGACCACAGCTCCCAGATCTCGTTTTCCAGCGCTTGCCAATTGCTGTCATCGGCGGTTTGAAGCTGTGAAAACAGGGTATCCAGCTGTTCTTCGCGATCTTGCGCAACCGCTGCGCTCGGCGGGATGATCCCGACGAATAGCGTGAGAAGCAAGATCAGCGAAAACATGCGCATAGGGAATGGTAGCGTGCAAAACCCACTGAGAACAGGCACATTCGCGTGTGTATTGCGAGCATCATTGGTGGAAACTGCACGTTCCCTTGCGTCGACTGCACGAAAACAGGTTTACGTGCGCGGAAACTTTGATCTAGCATGCTCGGGACACCCATGCCCTTAGGGCTTTTTTTGGAGGACGAGAATTGAGCGACGTAATCAACACGGCAGTGGCCGCACTGAGCGATAAAGTCGGCGGCGGATTTGACGGCGGCACCGCCAAGTTTGTGATCAATGGCGAAGGTGGTATCATCATCGACGCTGACGGTGTACGCGCAGGCGACGATGACGCTGACGTGACCCTGACCGCAGATGCCGACGTGTTTCAGGACATGCTGTCGGGCGATCTGAACCCAACCACCGCCTTCATGACAGGTAAACTGGCTGTGGACGGCAACATGGGGCTTGCCATGCAGCTTGGCGCTGTTCTGGCCTAAACCTCTGAAATTCGGCAAGGATCTGCGGAATGAGCACCTCTGACGCCCCTTTGTTTGACGACATTGCACAAGGACCCGCCGAAGGGCGGGCCTTTTGGCGTGAGACATCTGATGGTGTGCGGATCCGGCTTGGATTTTGGCCTGCCGCCCCGACTGCTAGCCCGGTGGGTACAGTGCTGCTGTTCCCCGGCCGCACCGAATATATCGAGAAATATGGCCTGATTGCCGCCGAACTGGCGGAGCGCGGTTTCGCTACGCTGAGCGTCGATTGGCGCGGGCAAGGCCTGTCGGATCGCGCCGACCAGGATCGTCTTCTGGGCCATGTCGGGCATTTTTCAGAATACCAGTTGGATGTGGCCGCGATGATGGCGCTGGCCGAAGAGCTGGACCTGCCCCGCCCCTTCGTGCTTGTGGGACATTCCATGGGCGGCTGCATTGGATTGCGGTCGCTGCACGAGGGGCTGGACGTCAAAGGCGCCTGCTTCTCGGCCCCTATGTGGGGGATCACCATTGCCTCGGCCCTGCGTCCCATCGCCTGGGGCGTGTCTTGGGCACTGCATCAGACCCCGTGGAAACTGATGCTGACCCCCGGCACCGCGCGCAAGACCTATGTCGATATTCAGCCGTTTGAAGACAACATGCTGACCACCGATCCCGAGATGTACGCGCTGATGCAACTGCAAGCCAGCGCTCGTCCTGAACTGACCTTGGGTGGCCCGACCGCAGGTTGGCTCTATGCGGCCCTGCGCGAAACCACCGCGCTGATGAAACTGCCCGCGCCCAGCATGCAAACCGTGACCTTCCTTGGCACGCAAGAGCGCATTGTGGAGGCGGACCCGATCCACGACTTGATGGGACGGTGGCGTGGCGGTCGGCTAGACCTGATGCACGGCTGCGAGCACGAAGTGCTGATGGAGGCCGAGCCGATCCGGGCGCAAGTCTACGACGCGATCCACCTGCTCGCGCATACCAATGGGAACGCAAGCGCAGCCTAATTAGCGCATGCTTTCCATAGACTTATTAGACGCTACTCACCTAACCTCTCAATCAGAGCACGCGTAGATCCATCCAGCGCATCCACGGGTGCATCTCCGCTTAGAACTGGCGCCAAGGCGACGGCCAGTTCTTTGCCCAGCTCGACGCCCCACTGGTCGAACGAGTTGATGCCAAGCAGCACCCCTTCCACGAACACACGGTGTTCATAGAGCGCGACGATCGCCCCCAGAACCTCTGGCGTCAGCTTGGGATAGAGCAACGTAGTCGAAGGGCGGTTTCCGGGGAACACGCGGTGGGAGGCCTGACGCTCCAGCTCGTCCCCTTCAAAGCCTTTCGCCTGCATCAACGCTCGCGCCTCGGACAGGCTGCGGCCTGTCATCAAGGCCTGCGACTGCGCCAGACAGTTGGCGACCAGCAGCTGATGCTGGTGCGCCAAATCAGGCTCGTGCCCCTCTGCCCCAACCATGAACTCGCACGGGATGATGTCAGTCCCCTGATGGATCAGTTGATAGAACGCGTGCTGGCCATTGGTGCCCGGCTCGCCCCAGACCACGGGGCCTGACGGCAGGTCCAGCGCGGTCCCGTCCAGCGCCACGCGCTTGCCGTTGCTCTCCATCTCGAGCTGCTGCAAATACGCGGGCAGACGCGCCAGACGTTGCTCGTATGGCAGCACGGCGCGGGTTGCATGGCCGCAGACCTGACGATGCCAGAACCCGACCAAGGCCAGCATCAGCGGCATGTTCGCACGGCCTTCGGCAGCTTGGAAATGCTGGTCCATCGCACGCGCGCCGGACAGCATCTGATCGAACCTGTCGGCGCCAATGGCGATCATCAGAGACAGTCCAATCGGTCCCCACATGGAATAACGCCCGCCAACCCAGTCCTCGAACCCAAAGACACGCTCGTCTGCGATGCCCCACTCGGCCGTTTTTTCCAGATTTGAAGACAGCGCGGTAAAATGTAAACCAACCGCATCCGCAGGGACATCCCGCAGCAGCCAGTCTCGCGCCGTGGCGGCGTTGGTCATGGTCTCGATGGTGGTGAAGGTTTTCGAGGCCACCATGATCAGCGTTTCGGCAGGGTCCAGTCCGCGCAAGACATCTGCGATCTGCGCCCCGTCCACGTTCGAGACGAAATGCACCCGCGGCCCATCGTGATAGGGCGATAGCGCCTGCGCGGCCATCGCGGGACCAAGGTCCGAGCCACCAATGCCGATATTCACCACATCCCGGAACCGCCCGCCCCCCGGCGCGCGGATCTGGCCCGAACGCAGGCGCGTTGCGAAATCCCGCATCCGTGCAAGCGTGTCGCGGACACCGGGCATGACGTCTTCGCCATCCACGATGACTTCAGCCTCGGGTCCCGCGCGCAGGGCTGTATGCAGCACCGCGCGGTCCTCGGTTAAATTGATCTTGTCGCCCTGAAACATCTGATCGCGCCGGGCCGCCACTCCTGCCCTGTCTGCAAAGGACAAAAGCAGATCCACAGCCTGATCATCCAGCCCTGTCTTCGACCAATCGAAATACAATCCTGCAGCCTGAGAGCAATAACGCGCCGCCCGGTTTGGGTCGGCGTCGAACAGGTCTGACAAAGGCGTTTCTGTCAATGTGCCACGATGGGCAATCAGCGTATCAATACTCATATTCTTCCCCAGGGGCGTGGCATTCGCCCGCGTTTACTCTGCCCAATGAACGGTCATATCCGACATCACGGCCTTAACTGGCGCAAGGCGGGCGTGTTTCTCGGCCATCGCCTTATCCAAGGCGGCCCGTTTGGCGTCGCCAAGGATCAGCAAATGCTTTGACATCGCCCCGTTCAGAATGGGCGCTGTCAACGTCACCCGTGGCTCATCCGCACCGGGTGCACGCATGGGCAACAAGGGTGGCGCGTGGCGTGATAAGGCTTCGTCCAGATGATCCGCGCCCGGAAACAGGCTGGCGGTGTGCATGTCTTCGCCCATCCCCAATAGCACGACCGAAATCGGCGTGAGCGCCTCGATCCCACGCGACAGATCGGGCAAGGCCTCTTCCGGGCGAGGATTGTCGGCATAGAGCGGCACCAGATTGGCCTTGGCAGCGTGCCCTACCAGCAGGCGCGATCGCAGAAGTGCTGTGTTCGAGCGCGGGCTGCTTTCCGGCACCCAGCGTTCGTCCGTCAGCAACACGTCGACCCGCTCCCAATCCAGATCCACCGCGCTGAGTGCGTCAAATACCGGCCCGGGCGTCGTTCCGCCCGGCACGGCAAGCGATGCGCGCTCTTCATGGTCCAGCATTTGGGTCAGTTCGGACGCCAGCACATCGGCTAGGTCCAACATGATCATATCGCGATCCGCATACTCAATCAGGTTCATTCGCGAATCTCCCTCCAGCGACGGCCATCTTTGTGAAGCAGCATAAGCGCCTCCTCCGGCCCGGTCGAGAACGGGTCATAACTGATCGGCTTGTCTCGGCGGCCTTCCCAATCTTCGATGATCGGATCGGTCCAGGCCCAAGCGGCCTCGACCTCGTCCCCGCGCATGAACAGCGTCTGGTTGCCACGGATCACATCCATGATCAGACGTTCGTAAGCATCTGGAGAATCAGCGATTTCTTCCCCCAATGCCTCGGCAAAAGTCATATCCAAAGGCACATCGATCAAGCGCATGCCACCCGGCCCCGGTTCCTTGATTGTGACCTTCAGGTCCATGCCTTCGTTGGGCTGCAGACGGATCGACAACTCGTTCGCGGACTGCCCGGTATCGGCCTCGAAAATCGAGTGCGGCGGTTCTTTGAACCGCACCACAATTTCGGACATCCGCGCCTTCAGGCGTTTGCCTGTGCGCAGGTAAAACGGCGTCCCGTTCCAGCGCCAGTTCGAGATGTGCAGCTTCATCGCAATGAAGCTTTCCGTGTCACTGGCGTCGGCTTCCGCATCCGTCAGATAGGACGCAACCTCGTCATCTGCCGCGTATTGACCGCGCACCATGTCTTCCGGTGCGACAGGATCCAAAGCACGGATGATCTTCAACTTCTCATCCCGCACCGCGTCCGAATCGAACTTGGACGGCGGCTCCATCGCGGTCAGACACAGAAGCTGCATCAGGTGGTTCTGCACCATGTCGCGCATCGCGCCCGACTTGTCATAATACCCGCCCCGCCCTTCGACGCCGACGGTCTCGGCCACGGTGATCTGGATGTGGTCCACGTATTGCGCGTTCCAAAGCGGCTCGAACAGCATGTTGCCAAAGCGCAGTGCCATCAGGTTCTGCACCGTCTCTTTTCCAAGATAGTGGTCGATGCGGTAAATCTGGCTTTCGTCGAAGTGCTCGGCCAGCGTGGCATTGAGCGCGCGGGCGGTTTCGATGTCGTGGCCAAAGGGCTTCTCGACCACGATCCGGGCCTCGGGCCCCGCGATCCCCTTGGTATGCAGGCGTTTGGCAATCGGCCCAAACAAGCTCGGCCCGACCGAGAAATAGAAGGCCTGCACCCGGTCCAACTTGCTTTTGGCTTTCAGCTCTGCCCAGCCGTCATCGCCCGTGGCGTCCACTTGCACATAGAATAGCGACTCGCGGAACGCGGCCAGCGTGTCGGGATCACATTTGCGCTTGGACACGAAGCTACGCACGGCATCCTCCACGAAATCGCGGAAGCCCTCGTCGTCCAGATCACTGCGCGCAGCACCGATGATGCGCGCGCCCTCAGGCATCTGACCATCACGGAAGCGCCGGTACAGACCGGGCAGGATTTTGCGACGCGACAGATCACCCGTCCCACCAAAAATGACCAGATCAAAAGGATCGACCGGAATAACACGCGAGACCATCAGGAACTCCAGTTATGTTAGCGCTAACTATTTCACTCACGGCCTTCTAACCGCTTCGTTCGCATAAGTCTAGCATCCTTATGGCGCGTCACAAGCAAAGTCGGTCAGGATGGCGGATCAGCCCGCCATCACACATAGAAGCTCGAACATGATCGATGCGCCCAAGTAAGCAGTCGCTCCGCTGGGATCGAACGGCGGCGAGACTTCGACCAGATCAGCGCCGATAATGTTCAACCCCTGCAAGGCGCGCACGACCTGAAGCGCTTGATAGGAGTTCGGCCCACCGACCTCGGGCGTGCCGGTACCGGGTGCGAAGGCGGGATCAACGAAATCAATGTCATAGCTGACATAGGTGGCACCCTGCCCGACGATCTCGCGCGCCTCGGTCATCACGTCATCCACCCCGCGGGCGTGGAACTCTTCGATGGGAATCACGCGGATGCCCACACTGTCGGCAAAGTCGCGATCCTCACTGTCATAAGCGGTGCCGCGAATGCCGATCATGACTACACGTTTAGGGTCCAAAAGCCCCTCTTCGACCGCGCGGCGAAACGGCGTGCCGTGGGTGTACATCGTCCCGTCGAAATACGAGTGGAACAGGTCGGTGTGGCTGTCGAAATGCACCATCCCAACCGGCCCATCCTTGGCCAGTGCGCGCAGAATCGGAAGGGTGCACAGGTGGTCGCCCCCTCCGGTCAGCGGACGGATGCCAGCGGCGTGGACGCGGGTATAGAACGCCTCCATCCGTTTCAAACTATCCATTACGTCTGCAGGATTCGGGGCTACGTCGCCCAGATCCGCGCAGTTCATTACCTCGAACGGGCGCACGCCGGTCGCACCGTTCTGCGCCCGGATCATGGTGGACATGTCGCGCAGCTGACGCGGGCCGTGGCGCGGGCCGGGTCGGTTGGTGGTGCCGCCATCCCAGGGCGCACCAATCAGACCGACCTGCACATCCGAGAATCGCGGATGGTCAAAATCCACATAAGGCAGCCGCATGAAAGTCGGCACGCCCGCAAAACGCGGCAGGTCAAAGCCTGAAACGGGGGTGAAAAACGGATCTGACATGGCGACCTCTCTGTTGTGCAAGAGGACGCTAGCGAGTCACATCCACGCCGTCATGCGAAATCCGACAGATCAGGCGTCGAGTTCCGTATCCCAGTACAGAAAATCCATCCAACTGTCGTGCAAATGGCCCGGCGGAAACTTGCGCCCGACATTGCGCAGCTCTTCTGCCGTGGGCTGGCGCGCGGGCTTGCGCAAAGTCAGCCCCGAATGCCGCAAGGGTTTCGAGCCTTTTTTCAAGTTACACCGCTGACAGGCGGCCACCACGTTTTCCCAACTGGTCACACCGCCGGCAGCCCGCGGCACCACGTGGTCAAAGGTCAAATCCCCTTTCGCCCCACAGTACTGGCAGCAGAATTCGTCCCTCAAGAACAAATTAAAGCGCGTGAAGGCCACGCGCTTTTGAGGTTTCACATAGTCTTTCAGAACCACGACCGAGGGGATCTTCAGCTCAAGCGACGGGCTTCTAACCACCTCGTCATACTCGGCCAATATATTGACCCGATCCAGCACCGCCGCCTTCACGGCCTCCTGCCAGGGCCACAGAGACAGCGGATAATAGGACAAGGGCCTGAAATCCGCGTTAAGCACCAAGGCAGCGCGCTGTTTGACGCCCCCGCCTTCGCGTACAAAGTCAGTTCTGAAGTCTCCGTCCATGACGCATCCAATCCTCGCCCGTAATACATCCTCAATCGGTTGTCGGGGCGGGACACCCGCCCCATGCTTATAGGTTGACTATATATTGATAAGACAACCTGACAACCCCAACATATGGGGTCATCAACGGGATAACATCGGATTATCTCAGGGATGTGACAAGCGGTGCGCCAGACGTGATCAGTTGGCAGCCTCGGCCGGGGCCATCCCCAGCTTGTCCAGCATGAAGCTCAGCGCAACCGACAGACCGTCCATCGCGATCCCATGCCCGGTGCCCTTCATGATGAAGCCATAGGTTTCGAACCCAGCAGCCTGCAGCACTTCACCGCTTTCGCTGAAATGGCCCGGAGGCACCATGTCGTCTTGATCGCCATGCACCAGCAGAATGGGCAGCTTCGACACCACGTTTTCTGCGAACTGATCCGGCTCCAGCATCCGGCCCGAGAACGCGACCAGACCGGCAATCGGCTCATCCCGACGGGGCAGCACACGCAGGGACATCATGGTGCCTTGCGAGAAGCCGAACACGATCAGTTGCGAGGGTTCGATGCCTTCATCTTCCAGCACCTGATCAAGGAAGGCATTGATATCGCCTTCGGCCATCTCTACGCCGCGCATGCTGTCTTCTTCCGACGAACCGTCCAGCCACGGGATCGGGAACCACTGGTATCCCATCGGATTGCCCAGGCATTTCTCGGGCGCGTCAGGGGCGATGAAGGTCGTGTCGGGCATGTGCTGCGACAGGGGATCGGCCAGCCCCAGCAGGTCGGCGCCATCCGCGCCATAGCCGTGCAAAAACACCACCACCGATTTCGTGGTGCCCGAGGCCGCTTCGCGCCGTTTGCTTTCCAAGATGCGGGTCATTCGCCTATCCCTTCGCGTTCTGTTTCCATGCGGTAATAGGCCCAGAGCAACCGCGCCGCAACGCCCCTGTTGGGGGACCAGCCCCGCGCCATCGCGCGCATTGCCTTTTCTTTGGGCCGCTCGGGCAGGTCAAACAGCCGTTTCGCGGCTTCCTGCAGGGCCAGATCGCCGGCCGGGAACACATCCGCACGGGCCAATGCGAACAGCGCATAGATCTCGGCCGTCCAAATCCCGATCCCTGGAACGGCGGTCAGCGTGTTGATCACCTGATCGGACGGCAAGTGGTGTAGCGCCGGATAATCAATCGCGGCTTCGGCCAAGGCCTTCACATAGCGGATTTTCGGACGCGACAAGCCCACATTTGCCAAATCCTGATCGCCGGCAAGGGCGACATTGGCTGTGTCGTCAAACCCAGCCTCCTGCAGGCGCGCCCAAATCGCCGCTGCTGATGCGGTCGAGACCTGCTGTCCCACGATGGCAAACAGCAAAGCAGAAAATCCGTCCGGGCGCAGGCGCAGAGGGATCTCGTCCAGATGATCCCAAACGGGCCGGAACCGCGGCTCGATCCGGCACAGCGCGGCGGCCTCGCGTTGCAGGCAGTCCTGCCCGAGGATCAGTGTTTCAGGGCCGTCAGCCATGCCAGCGCCTCTTCCGGGGTTTCCACACGATCGCAATCAGGCAAGGCGGGGCGGTTAAGCATCACGACGGGCAAGCCCAACTGCCGTGCCGCCAATAGCTTGGCACTGGTCGGCCCGCCCGCATTTTTGCTGACCACATGTGTGATGCCGTGACTGCGCAGCGTGTCCAACTCTTCTTCCAGCGAGAATGGCGGACGCCCGACAATCCAGTCCCCATCATAGGGAAAAGGATCGTCCGTCGCATCCACGCGGCGGCAAAACAGCGTCCGTCCCTCGGCCAGTTCGGCCCAGTCCGCGACCGAGGCCGCCCCGGTCGCCAGAAGCACCCGCGCGTCAGTCGGGATGTGCTCTGACGCCGCCTCGGGATGGTCGATCAGATGCCAGTCGTCGCCGGTTTCCGCGCGCCATTCTGGCCTCAACAGCCGAAGATAAGGCACTGATAATACTTTGCATATTTGGAAGCTGCGTTCAGAAATCTGCGCCGCGAACGGGTGCGTAGCGTCAACGACGGCATTAAATCCATTTGTGATCACAAAGTCCCGTTGTGCAGCCGCACCACCAAAGCCACCGACGCGTGTCGGAACGGGATAGGTCGCTGGTACACGCGTCACCCCGGCCAAGGAGGCCAGCACATCCTGCCCGTGATCCGCCAAGAGCTTTGCCAAGGCGCGAGCCTCGCCCGTTCCGGCCAGCAGCAGGATCTTCACAGGGCTTGCGCGATGATCTCGCCCTTTCGGTCAATTACGACGATGTCCACGGAAATCGGCGCACCACGCAGGATCTCGATGGCTTGCGATTGCGCTTTTTCGGCGACCAGCGAAGACATCTTTTCCCCATGTTTTTCATAAGCTTGTAGGGCGGTATTCATGTCTGCAATTTCGGGATCCTCCAGCCACTCGGACAACATATCAAAGTCCACCTGACTGCGGCCCGAATGCAAATCCCGCGCACCTTGCGCCAGCTTGGTCAGCTTGCCAATGCCGCCGCCTATGGTCACCCTGTCAATCGGGTTCCGCGCCAAATATTTCAGCATCCCGCCCGCGAAATCTCCCATGTCGATCATCGCCCCGTCAGACAGGCCCATCAGCCCCTGCACCACCTTTTCCGAGGTCGCCCCCGTGCAGCCCGCCACATGGGTCAGCCCCTCAGCGCGCGCCACATCAATGCCCCGATGGATAGAGGCGATCCACGCCGCGCAGGAAAACGGGCGCACAATGCCGGTGGTGCCCAGAATGGACAGCCCGCCCTTGATGCCAAGCCGCGGGTTCCACGTCTTCTCGGCAAGCGCCGCCCCATCCTCGACCGAGATGGTGACGATCACATCCGCGGCTTGGTCATAGCCTACAGCAGCCTCGTGCACGACGCCTTTGATCATCTGGCGTGGCACCGGGTTGATTGCAGGTTGCCCAACAGGAATCGGCAGACCGGGTTTTGTCACGGTTCCGACCCCTTCTCCGGCAACAAAGAACACACCCTGTCCCGGTTTCGCAGGCGCGACACGCGCCCGGATCACCGCACCGTGGGTCACGTCCGGGTCGTCGCCTGCATCCTTCACGATCGCCGCTTCCGCCCAGTTATCGCCGGTGATCAGGTCGTAGATCAGGAAATCCGGGGTTTCCCCACGCGGCAAGGTGATCGTCACGCGCGCAGGCGCCCCCTTCCCCCACAGCGCATCCAACGCGGCCTTCACCGCGGCCGTGGCACAGGCGCCCGTGGTCCAGCCACGGCGCAGTTTCTGAGGGTCAATCTTTTCCATCCTAACGACTATACGCACGCAAATCCGCGCCGCCAATCCGTTCTGTGAGGTCGCAGTTACGCTTTTCGAGCGCGCCCAACGGGTGCATAAGGGGCGCATGACTGACTCGCACACCTATACCGCCCCTGTTTTGCCCGGCCATAACTGGCCCACGCTGGAACCCGGCTGGGTCTGGCTGTGCGGTGCAGGCCCCGGGGATCCCGGCCTTTTGACGATTCACGCCGTGAATGCACTGATGCAGGCGGATGTGATCGTGCATGACGCGCTTGTCTCGCCTGAAATCCTCAACTGGGCACGTCCCGAGGCCGAGGTGATCTATGCTGGCAAGCGCGGCGGCAAGCCGTCGGCCAAGCAGCGCGACATCTCGTTGAAACTGGTGGATCTGGCGCGGGACGGAAAACGCGTGCTGCGCCTGAAGGGTGGCGACCCATTTGTGTTTGGGCGTGGCGGCGAGGAAGGCCAGACGCTTGTGCAGCATGGCGTACCGATCCGCATCATCCCTGGCATCTCGGCTGGGATCGGCGGGCTGGCTTATGCAGGCATCCCGGTCACGCACCGCGATGTGAACCAATCCGTGACCTTCGTCACCGGTCATGACCAGTCGGGCAATGCCACCGGTTCCTTGGATTGGCCCGCCATCGCGCGTGGCTCGCAAGTCATCGTGATTTACATGGGCATGAAGCATCTGGACCGCATCCGGTCCGAGCTGATTTCTGCCGGTCGCGGGGAAGATGAACCTGTCGCCATTACCTCGAACGCGACGACGCCTGACCAGCGCGTGTTGGAAACCACCCTTGGCACCTGTGTCGAGGACGCTGCACGCGAAGGTATCGGCGCACCCGCCATCATCTGCGTGGGCCTTGCGGTTCTGATGCGGCAGGCCTTGGACTGGCAGGCGCTGGCGGCCGGTCTGGAACCGCGCAATACCGATCCGCTGGGGCGTGGCCGCCCGGCCGAGGATCGCTGATGTCCGCACCGACCGGATTGATTCTGTCCGCGCCCTCGTCCGGCAGCGGCAAAACGACCCTGACCTTGGGCCTTCTGCGCGCTCTGTCGCGGCGTGGCGTCGATGTCAGCGGCGCGAAATCCGGCCCAGACTATATCGACCCTCGCTTTCACGCCGCCGCCTGTGGGCGCGAGTGCCCCAATCTGGACGCATGGGCGATGGGTCCGGCGCGGCTGCACGATCTGGCACGTTCTGGCGCCGAGCTTTTGCTAATCGAAGGCGCGATGGGCTTGTTTGACGGCGCGCCACCGGAAGGGCGCGGCGCAACCGCAGATCTGGCCCGCACATTCGGGCTTCCTGTTGTTCTGGTGGTCGATTGCGCCCGTCTGGCCCATTCGGTCGCGCCGCTGGTGAACGGCTTTGCCCAACACGATCCCGACGTGCGCGTCGCGGGCGTCATCCTGAACCATGTGGGCAGCCCACGGCACGAAGCCATGCTGCGCGCCAGCTTGCAAGACAGCCTGATCCCGGTGCTGGGGGCCGTGTACCGTCAGTCAGGTCTGGAGCACCCCTCGCGCCATTTGGGGTTGGTTCAGGCCGAGGAGCATCCCGATCTGCAGGCCTATCTGGACCGTGTCGCAGATGTGGTCGAGGCCGCGATTGACCTTGATGCGCTAGTTGCTCTGGCTGGATACGCGGCAGACGCGCCGGGCGCAGCCACCCGTCTGACGCCTCCCGGCCAACGGATCGCGGTCGCCTCGGACAAGGCCTTTGCCTTTGCCTATCCGCATATTCTGTCCGACTGGCGCGCCGCCGGGGCCGAGGTTCTGCCCTTCTCGCCGCTGGCGGATCAGGCCCCCGCCCCGGACGCCGATTTCATCTTTCTGCCCGGCGGATACCCTGAGCTTCACGCAGGAAAACTGGCTGCGGCAGAGACCTTCAAACAGGGGATGCAAACCGCCACTTGCCCGATCTATGGCGAGTGCGGCGGCTATATGACCCTTGGCCGCGCGATCACGGATAAGTCCGGTGAACGCCACGAGATGCTGGGGCTTCTGGGGCTGGAGACCAGCTTTGCACAGCGCAAGCTGCATCTTGGATATCGGGCATTGCACGCCGCAGAAGGTCCATTCGCCGGGCAATGGAACGCGCACGAGTTCCACTATGCCACCACGCTTCTGGCTGAAGGTGCGCCGCTGTTCGACGCCACAGATGCCGAGGAGCGTGCTCTGGCCCCAATGGGACTGATCGAGGGCCACGTCTCGGGCAGCTTCGCGCATCTAATAGACCGGGCCTAACTGCGACATCCGCCCACACAAAAGGGTACAATTTCGCTCTGGTCAAAGCCCGCATGCATGGATACGCATATGCGCATGACCGATGCGACCCTGACACCTGCCGACGACGCCCGCGCCAAGCGGAATGTGACCATCCTTGTGCTGGCGCAGGCCATTTTGGGCGCGCAGATGCCGATGATCTTCACCATGGCGGGTCTGGCCGGTCAGTCGCTGGCATCGAACCCCTGTTGGGCGACCTTGCCGATTTCCTTGATGGTGGGCGGATCCATGATCTTCGCCAACCCTGTCGCGTGGGTCATGCAGACCTTCGGCCGGCGGGTTGGGTTCTGGCTGGGCACACTGGGCGGCACGGTCGGGGCCGCGATCAGCGCCTATGGCCTGATGCAGTCTGACTTCACGATTTTCCTGATCGGCTCGTTCTTTATGGGGCTCTACCAGTCCGCACAGGGCTTCTATCGCTTTGCAGCGACCGACACGTCCTCGGCCGCGTTCCGGCCTAAAGCTATCTCCTATGTAATGGCGGGCGGTCTGGCCTCGGCCATTATCGGACCGCAGCTGTTCAACCTGACCAATGACGCAATGGTGGTGCCTTTCCTTGGCGCATACCTGACCATCATCGCGATTAACCTGCTGGGATCGCTTCTGTTTCTGGGGCTGGACATTCCCAAACCCGAGAAACCGCACGAAGACGCCCCCAAGGGTCGTACCCGGATGGAGCTTCTGCGCGATCCAGTGATTGCCGTCGCGATCATCTGCGGCATGGTCTCTTACGCGTTGATGAACCTTGTCATGACCTCGACCCCGCTGGCGGTTGTAGGCTGCGGATTTGAAACCGATATGGCGGGCAATGTCGTGACGGCCCACGTACTTGCGATGTTCGTGCCCAGCTTCTTCACGGGCCACCTGATTGCGCGCTTCGGCACACGTTTGGTCATCGCCGCTGGTCTGGCCATTCTGGGTCTTGCGGGCCTCGTCGCCCTGCAAGGGGTCGAGCTTGAGAACTTCTTCATCGCCCTGATCCTGCTGGGCGTGGGTTGGAACTTTGGCTTCATTGGTGCCACGTCGATGTTGGCGGGGGCCCACGCGCCCGAGGAACGCGGCCGCGTTCAAGGCATGAATGACATGATCGTGTTTGGCTGTGTGACGGTGGCCTCGCTGGCCTCGGGTGGGTTGATGAACTGCTCGGGTGGCAGCGCCGTCGAGGGGTGGAGTGCCGTGAACATCGCCATGGTGCCCTTCCTTGCGCTGGCCGGCGCTTCGCTCATCTGGCTGATGATGCGTCCAGCCGAGGACGCCTGATCCCTCCAGTCCCTTTTTCGGCTGTCGCTTCCGCGGGGAATCGGTAAACAGCGGAAAATTCTGAATAAGGGACATGGAAATGAGTCGCGACATCACTCAGACCGACTATAAATTCGGGCCCGGACAGGCACTTGTGGGGGCACAAATGCTGTTCGTCGCCTTCGGGGCGCTTGTGCTGGTGCCCCTGTTGACCGGGCTGGATCCCAGCGTGGCGCTGTTCACCGCTGGCGTCGGCACGTTGATCTTCCAGATCGTCACACGGGGCAAAGTGCCGGTGTTTCTGGCGTCCAGCTTCGCCTTCATCGCGCCGATCATCTATGGCGTACAGACTTGGGGCATTCCGTCCACCTTGGGCGGCCTTGCCGCCGCGGGCCTGTTCTATGTGGTGATCAGCTTTGCTATCCGCATTTGGGGCTCGGACTGGCTGCATCGCTATCTGCCGCCCGTCGTGGTTGGACCGGTGATTATGGTAATCGGTCTGGCGCTGGCACCGGTGGCCATCAACATGGCAACGGGCCTTGCAGGTGACACGCAGATCATGCCGAAATCCTACGCACTGATCTTGGCTGCCGTGTCGCTGGGCACCACCATGCTGATCGCAATCCGCGGTCGCGGCATGGTGAAGGTGGTTCCGATTATCTTCGGTGTCATCGCGGGCTACCTTGCCGCGCTGGTCCTTGGCGCCATCACCGGTGAAAGCCTTGTGAGCTTCCAAAGCTTCCAAGACGCGGCGTGGTTCGCCGTTCCCGGCTTCGTGGCGCCCGAGTTCAACATGGCCGCGATCCTGTTCATTCTGCCCGTCGCCATTGCACCTGCAATTGAGCACTTCGGAGACGTCATGGCCATCAGCTCGGTCACCAAGAAAGACTATCTGAAAGAGCCGGGCATCCAGAACACCATGCTGGGTGACGGTCTGGCGACAGTGTTCGCTGGTCTGGTCGGCGGCCCGCCTAACACCACCTATTCCGAGGTGACCGGCGCCGTCACTCTGACCCGTGCCTTCAACCCGGCCGTGATGACGTGGGCCGCGATCTTCGCGATTGGGTTGGCCTTCGTGGGCAAGGTCTCGGGTGCGCTGGGGACCATTCCGATGCCCGTCATGGGTGGCATCATGATCCTGATGTTCGGCATGGTCACTGTAGTAGGCCTGACCGTACTGGCGCGGATTGGTGCGGATGCACTGACCAATAGCCGCAACATGGTGATCGTCTCGACTGTGCTGGTGATCGGCATTGGCGGTCTGTCGATCCCATTCGGCGGCGGTTTCACTTTGGCTGGTATTGGTCTTGCCGGTGTTGCGGGCGTGATCCTGAACCTGATCCTGCCTAAGGAGGCAGAACACATCGAAGCGTAAACCGCTTTCTGAAATACAGCGCGCCCGGAAACGGGCGCGTTTTTCTTTGGACACAAGATATGCGCTGACGCTATTGCGCCTAGTCGGTCAGGTCTTGCTCTTTCTCCATACGCTCGGACATCGCACTGGCGCAATGCTTGCTGCAGCTTCGGTGACAATCATCGTGATAGCAGGGCGGTGCATTCCTCTCTAAACCGCTGTTTTCCATAGAGGATTGGCTTTTCTCGATGACATCTGCCACCGCAGCCTGTGGAATGCGTTTTTGAAACAGGATCCCTGCAAAATACTCGTTCTTCCATCTGATCTTTCCACGGCGACGATGACCACAGAAATAGAGATCCACACAATCATCCTGCATATGGATCGGGGCGGCTTCGATCTTCATGCCGTTCCGATTGATGTCGACGATCCGTGTCTTCGTGCATCCCTTCTCGATGCTGACCAACACAGGTGTATTGCAGACCTCTCGCTTGGCGCGACCGCGAAACCCAAGCCGGGCCAAGATTGCTGCCACGACAGCGAGAAAGCCCAGCGAACCGCCGCCCAACACAATCGGATTTCTGGCGGAGCCGACGCCGCCCTCTTCCTCCTGCCCGGCAGCGGGAATATGCCGGATCGCAAGCGGTTTGGTGTCAGGTCCACCCCCGGTCGAGACGATGTAATCGCATCCGAATATGACCGTGATCAGCTCGAGATCGGTGCGGAGTGACAATAGGTTCGCAAGGAACAATGCCTCTGCTTCGGGACGTGCAACGACCTGATCCAACGCGGTCGACACCTTACCCAGCGCATCCGATTTGCTGGTCACCCCTGCCGGTAAGTTATAGGCACGAACCCGTTTCAGCCGTTGTGAAAGCGACGTGACCACGCCCCGTGTGGCCCCAGGATCTGCCAGCTGACCTTCTGCCTGCACCTGCGCATTCGCTTTTTGCAGCACCGAGACGTCATTGCAGATCCGCGTGTCCTTCGCCTGCGCTTCGGTGCCCCAAAGACAGCAAAAGAAAGAAACGAGTAAAGCATTTCTGCGTAACATAATGCATGCAGCATCTCAGATGAGCATTACCAAACTGATAACGCCGCATGGATTTGAGTGCTTACCCGACGCGCCCCGAGCGACCACCACGGCGTTTGGGCGTATCGGCTTTCACCAAGGCATCGCGCAACACATGCGTCATAGGATGCTCTGGCGCCGCTTCCCCATAGTGATCCAGCAAGGCTTCGATGCGTTTTTCTTGCGTCATCTCGTGATCGTCAAACAACGCCCAATCCAGAAAGATCGAGCGGCATTCGCCGGGCGTGATCCCTTCGATCACATAGCTGTCACGGATCAGGCCCCGCGGATCGATTGCTGTCATAAGATCAGTCATACTTCCCTCCGGCGTGCATTACCCTGGTGGGTTTGCCAGCACCTCGTCAATGGCAAGGGCCGCGGCCCGCGCCTTCTCCTCTAGATCCTTGATCAGGGCAGCCTCACTTTCCGCCCCGGTCTCGCGTAGTAGCAGATCCTGACCGCCCTGCCCCAAAGCTTCAAGGTCCAAAGGACCATCGGACAACAGTTTGGACGCAGCCTGCAGGCGCCACATTAGGTCGTGAGATTGGGCCATATCGCGCCCTTGCGCGTCAGAAAACCACCCAATGGCGACACCTTGCGCGATCTGGCGGTCCGGTTCGCGGGGCGTGTCGGCGGACAGAAGGGCTGCGGCCTGTGCCACAAGCTCAACATCCTGAAGATGCCCCTCGCCCAGTTTAGCATCCAATGCGCCGCCCGATTGCTTTGCGTCGGCGATGCGATTGCGCATCTCGAGCACGTCATGGATCACCTTTGCTGGGTCGCGCTCAAAGGCCAAAACCTCGGCCCGCGCGGCGTCATAGTCATTGGTCAACCCCTCAGGCCCTGTCACCACCCGCGCGCGGGTCAAGGCGAGGTGCTCCCATGTCCACGCCTCGTCCCGCTGATAGGCTTTGAAGCTTTCGATCGAGGTCGCAACCGCCCCCTGCCGCCCTGAAGGGCGCAAGCGCATGTCGACCTCATAGAGCCGCCCTTCTGCCATTGGGGCAGACAGCGCGGTCAGGAAGGCCTGTGTCAGCCGGGCATAGTAGGGCCGGGTTGCCAAGGGACGGCGCCCATCGGACATATCCTCGCCTTCGGGGTCATAGATGATGATCAGATCCAGATCCGAGGTCGCGGACAGCGACCGCGCCCCCAAAGATCCCATACCGATGATCGCGGCACCAGCCCCCGGCGGCGTGCCGTGCTTCAGGGTGAAATTGTCGACCACCACGGGCCAGAGCCCGCGGATCACCGCGTCGGCCAAGTCGGTATATTGCGCCCCAGCCTCGCGCGCATGGATCAGGCCGCGCAGAAAATGCACGCCAATGCGGAAGTGCCACTCCTTCATCCAGCGCCGCGCACCGTCCAGCTTGGCCTCATAATCGGGCGCCTTCGCCAGCCGCGCGGTCAGCTCGGCCTCAAGGGCATCCCCTCCCGGCCACGGTTCGAAGAAACCGCCACCAATCACCGCGTCCAACACCTGCGCATTGTGGCCCAGATAGGCCGCCAACGCGGGGGCCGTCGCGGCAATGTCGACAATCAGATCAACCAGCGTCGGGTTCGCTTCGAACAACGAAAAGAGCTGCACCCCAGCAGGGAGCCGTTTCAGGAACCCGTCAAACTGGATCAAAGCGTCATGCGGTCGGGGTGCGTCCGCCAAGCGCGCCAGCAGATCGGGTTTCAGACGGTTGAAAATCTCGACCGCGCGGGCCGAACGCAGGCAGGGATAGGTTTCCCAACGCGCGACGATCTCGGCCTCGGATTCGGACAGCTCGCGGGTGTCGGCGGTAGAGCCGTCTGGTGCAAAAAAGCCTTCGGTCACGTCATGCACCTCGGCCAACGCATCATGGATGCGGGTCTTCAGTGCCTCTGTATCGCCTTCCCCCATCATGCGGGCCAGGCGGTCGAACTCGTCCTCGGTTTTGGGCAGGTTGTGGGTCTGCGCGTCGCGGAACATCTGCACGCGGTGCTCGACCTCGCGGTGAAAGCGATAGTGGCGGGTCAGAATTTCGGCCACATCCGTGGGGATCCAGCCCTTCGCGGCCAAGGCCGCCAAACCGGGCACAGTGCCCCGCATCCGCAGCCCTTCATCGCGCCCACCTGCGATGATCTGGCGGGTCTGGGTGAAGAACTCGATCTCGCGAATGCCGCCGCGCCCCAGCTTCATATCATGGCCGGGCAGCGTGATATCGCCATGCAGACCTTTGTGCTCGCGAATGCGCAGGCGCATGTCATGCGCGTCTTGAATGGCCGCGAAATCCAAGTGCTTGCGCCAAATAAACGGGCGCAGGCGGGTCAGATACGCCTCGCCCGCTGCGATATCGCCGCCACACGGGCGCGCCTTGATGTGGGCGGCACGTTCCCATGTGCGGCCAAGGCTTTCGTAATAGCGTTCCGCCGCCTCCATCGAGACACAGACCGGCGTGACAGACGGGTCCGGGCGCAGGCGCAGATCGGTACGGAAGACATAGCCGTCTTCCGTCAACTCGGACAGCATGGTGCTCATCTTGCGGGTGGCGCGGACATGGCTGGCGCGGGCCTCGTGGAAATCGGCGCCCTCGAACCGGCTGTCGTCAAACAGCATGATCAGGTCCACGTCCGAGCTGTAGTTCAGCTCGTGTGCACCCATCTTCCCCATCGCCAGCGCGACCATGCCGCCTGCGGTCTCGACGTCATCTTCGGTCATGCCGGGCAGCTTGCCGCGCCGGATTTCGTGGCCCACCTGGAAGGTCATAGCCGTGTGGGTGGCGAAATCCGCCAGATCGGTCAGCGCACCGGTGACCTGTTCTAGCTGATAGACCCCGGCCAGATCAGCCAGCCCGGTCAGAAGCGCGATGCGTTGCTTGGCAATCCGCAGCGATTTGCGCAAGGCGCTGTCGCTGTCGCGGTTCATGTCCTGCATCGCGGCCGTGATCGCGTCTTCCGGCGCGATGCTCAGCGCCTCACGCAGCCAGTCGGCCTGCTTTTCCATCAGCCCTTTCAGATAGGGCGAACAGCCTGCCGTCCCCGAAAGCACCTCACGCAGCTCTGGCGTCAGATCCGCGAACAGCGCGTCAATGTCGGCGGCAGGCTCGGCCTCGTAAGCGATGGAAGTGCGGGTGATGCGGGCGGCGAAGGTATTCTGGCTCATACGCGCAAATTGCGCCGGGCGGCGGGGCGGGTCAACAAGGGAAAGCAGCTTGCGACCATTAGACTTGACTGGATAGGGTCAGGCGAAACGTCAACGACAGGAGCCACCATGTCCAAAAGCCTGAAACGGGTCAAAGCCGCCTTGGAAGGCGCTGGCATTGCCACCGACGTGATCGAAATGTCAGACGGCACCCGGACCGCCGCAGATGCTGCCCGAGCATGTGGCTGCGAGATCGACCAGATTGCCAAGTCGATCATCTTTCGCGGCGAGACCTCGGGCCATGTGGTGCTGTTTTTAACCGCCGGGGGCAATCAGGTGGATTTCGAAAAGGCTTCGGCGTTGGCGGGCGAACCTTTGGGCAAGGCGGACGCCAAACTGATCCGCGCCGAGACCGGGTTTGCCATTGGCGGCGTGTCTCCGGTCGGGCTGACCAATCCGGTCCGCGCCTTCTATGACGCACGTCTGTTGGAGTTTGACGAAGTTTGGGCCGCCGCCGGTACGCCACGGCATGTCTTCCCTGCCGCACCCGGCGATCTCATCCGTATTTGTGGGGCGCAGCCGGACGATTTCACATGAGCCTCAACCGCAGCCCGAACCGGCAGCCTGGGTCAAAAGTGTGAGCAACCGCAGGAACTCGCGCTGATCATCGGGCGAGAGCTGGCTCAGCATCTCTTTGTTCTGCTCACCAATAATGTCAAAGATCGAGGGCATCAGCGCGCGGCCCTCGTCTGTCAGATACACACGATGCGTCCGCTTGGACTGTTCGTCCTGCCTGCGCGCAACCAATCCCTGCGCCTCCAACGCATCCAACGCACGCGACACCGTATAACCCGCGATCCGCAGCCCCTCGCCGATCTCGGTCTGGCTGGCACCTTCCTTTTCGGTCAGAGCCATCAGCACAATGAAGTGGTCCATCTTCAGCCCGTGGGCCTTCAGCCGCGCCTGCATCCGGGTTTCGGTCATGCAGGCCAAGCGCTGCAACATCCACCCAGCGCTGGTTGTACGCGTCTGATGCGCTTGATCGCACAGGGTTGGGTGTACAGAGTCTGGTTTGTTCATGGTCACATCTCGGCAGATTTATCTCGGCATTTGGCCACAACATAGGTGACAACATTTGCAATTGCAACTTTCCGCTTGCTATATTTGCAATTGCAAGTATCGTAACATCAGTATCCAGCGAATGAGAAAAGCCATGAAACGCTATCACCCCCTCCTTGTCGCCATCCACTGGCTTGTTGCCCTGATGATCATCATCGCCCTGGTCATGGGCTCGAATGTTCTAGCCGCCCTGCCCAATGATCACCCGGACAAAATGTTCAGCCTGCGCGGCCATATGTCGATTGGCATCATCGTCGGTGTTTTGATGATCGTGCGGCTTATCACCCGCCTGCGCAGCACGCATCCGCCGAAAGCCGATACCGGAAGCGGGATCCTGAACCTCGCGGGCACCGCGGCGCATTGGGTGCTCTACATTCTGATATTCCTAATGGTCGCCAGCGGCATCGGCATCTCGATCGGCGCCGGCCTGCCCGACATCGTGTTCTTCGGCGCAGACACGCCCCTGCCCGAGAGCTTTGACCACCTCGCCCCACGCGCAGTGCATGGGGTTATCTCGAAGCTTCTGGCCCTGACCATTTTGGCGCATATCGCGGGTTGGGCGTATCACCAATTCAAGCTGAAAGACGGGCTAATCAGCCGCATGTGGTTCGGTTCGCGCAGCTAAACACCCCCAAAACCCCCACGAAAAGCCGCCAGAGATGGCGGCTTTTTCCGTTTATATTCAGCGCCCTAATAAAATAATGTAAAATACTTTCACATTTATCCTTGAACCCACCCCAGAAACTCCCACATCTTAGTCATGTGAAAGGCATTCACATTCAACACATAGTCAGCACGATGGAGACCCTAATGAACACCGCCGCCCACACGACCCACTACGAAACCACCCCCCGTGGCTGGTTCTCTCGCGCCGAGGCGTGGCTGGATGCACGTGGTAAAGGCGCTTGGATCGCCACCATGGTCGTCAGCTTCATCCTTTTCTGGCCGGTCGGCCTTGCCCTTCTTGCATATATGATCTGGAGCAAACGCATGTTTTCGAAATCCTGTTCCCACCGCCGTCACCACGAAAGTCAGACTTGGCAGGACCGTCACATGTCGCACCGCCACGGGTTCGCAAGCTCGGGCAACACCGCGTTTGACGCCTACAAGGCCGACACGCTGCGCCGCCTGATGAGCGAACAGGAAGCCTTTGAAGCCTTCCTTGAGCGTCTGCGCGCCGCGAAGGACAAGTCTGAGTTCGACCAGTTCATGGAAGAACGCGCCGAGGCTGCTCGCAATTCGCATATCGACGAGCATGACATCGACGAAGACGTCGAGGACGTGGCCGAGGATGTCGAAATCCTGGATGAACCCAAGCGCAAAAAGAAGTAAAACAGGCAAGAGTTCGCCTTCCCCCCGGCCCTTCCCAAGGGGCCGGGTTCTGCATGACCCAAGAAAGATGCACCTACTGACATGACCCATTCTTATGATCCTCGCAGCAACTCCAACGGCGCAGGCCTTTGGGGATTGCCGGACCCGGACACTCAGGCCGAGTTCTATCAGGACGTGACGCTAAAGCGCCTGCTGGCGTGGGTCATTGACGTGGCTCTGATCGTCGCCATCTGCTTTGTCATCGGGTTGCTGACCTTCGGTATCGGCTTTTTCCTGTGGGGTCTGGTGTATCTGGCGGTTGGCTTTGTCTATCGCACCACCGCCCTGACCAATAAATCCGCAACCCTTGGCATGCGCCTGACTGCGATCGAGCTGCGCCGCCATGACGGGCAGCGCTTTGATCGCCAGACAGCAGCCCTGCACACGCTGGGCTATTACCTGTCGATGTCGACCGCTGTCCTGCAGATGATCTCGATCGTAATGATGTTCACCACAGCACGTGGTCAGGGTCTTGGCGACATGGTGCTGGGCACCGCGGCGATCAACCGCGCCGCCGAGCGTCGCTAAGCAAACAAAGCCCTCGTTTACCCTGACAGATTACGGGGGCTTGCCCGCAACCGCATGGTCGCGTTAGGCTCGTTCCGATTTGACATGATTACGAGAGACCATGCGCCACACACTTCCGCTTGCCCCTCAGTTCTATGTGACTGCTCCGCAGGAATGCCCCTATCTGGATGGGCGCATGGAGCGCAAGCTGTTCACGGCCCTTCAGGGTGAGCATGCGGAGACACTGAACGACACCTTGTCCAAGCAAGGGTTCCGTCGCTCGCAAAACGTCCTCTACCGTCCGTCCTGCGCTGAATGCTCGGCCTGTTTGTCTGCACGGATCCGCGTGGCCGACTTCAAGCCCAGCAAAAGCCAGCGCCGTACCTCAAAGCGCAACGCGATCCTTGAACGCCGCGCCCGTGCGCCGTGGGCCAGCGAAGACCAGTACGAGCTGTTCCGCCGCTATCTGGATACGCGCCACGCCGAGGGCGGCATGGCCGACATGGATGTGTTCGAGTTTGCCGCGATGATCGAGGAAACCCCGATCAAAAGCCGCGTCATTGAATATGCCGAGCGTGGCCCGGATCAGCATCCGGGCGATGACGCCACAGGCCCGCTGCGCGCGGTCTGTCTGACCGATGTTCTGGAAGACGGACTGTCGATGGTCTATTCCTTCTACGATCCCGACTGGCACCGCAAATCCCTTGGCACCTATATGATCCTCGATCATATCGAGATCGCCCGCGAGGCGGGCCTGCCCTATGTCTATCTAGGCTATTGGGTGCCGGGCAGCCCGAAGATGGATTACAAGGCCACGTTCTCGTCCATCGAGATCTACCGCGACAACCATTGGACCCCGCTGATCACGGACGAGGATTACTCGGCCGAGCTGCACCCCCTGTCCACCGATCCCATCGCGGAACAGGTCGCCAGCATCACCCTGCCGGACACCCCCAGCAAGGTGCATCGCGACGCCTGATTGGGTATGAAAGCCCTGTGATTTGCTGCAACTGCACGGCTTCCCGCGGCAAAAACGGCCAAAACTCAAACTCACGCGGCCTAAATTTCCACAAATTGCGCCCAGCCCACCCCAAAAAGACCGAATATTACAAAAAATTCGCCTCCGCGACATTTTCTACGCGCTTTCGCTGTTGACGCTCCCCTCCACCCCTCATAATGTCCCGCGCACATATTGAAGAAGCCTTCAAGGATCCCCTTGGGCAAGAACACGGGAAATACTGCAATGCGCAGCGTCCTAGTACTTGTTGGAAATTGGCGCATGGGC
The DNA here is from genome assembly GCF_004360145.1 of Aliiroseovarius marinus. Lineage (GTDB taxonomy): Bacteria > Pseudomonadota > Alphaproteobacteria > Rhodobacterales > Rhodobacteraceae > Aliiroseovarius > Aliiroseovarius marinus. The sequence continues at coordinate 400,143 of NZ_SAIT01000003.1, forward strand.
CGGTAACGGAACCATATTGGAACCCCATGCGCCCCCGAGATGATCGGGGGCTTTTTTGTGAGAAGCGCACGTGGAACGGAGAAGAAGATGACACGTCAGATGACCGGAGCGAAAATGGTAGTTCAAGCCCTGAAGGATCAGGGTGTGGACACAGTCTTTGGCTATCCCGGGGGCGCTGTCCTACCGATTTATGACGAGATCTTTCAGCAGAACGACATTCGTCACATCCTTGTGCGCCACGAACAGGGCGCCGTGCACGCCGCCGAGGGTTACGCCCGCGCGACCGGCAAGCCCGGCGTTGTTCTGGTAACCTCCGGTCCCGGCGCGACAAACGCGGTTACTGGTTTGACCGATGCGCTGCTGGATTCGATCCCTCTGGTTGTTCTGACCGGCCAGGTTCCGACCTTCATGATCGGCACCGATGGGTTCCAGGAAGCCGACACTGTGGGCATCACCCGCCCCTGCACCAAGCATAACTGGCTGGTGAAAGAGACTGACAAGCTGTCGGAAACGATCCATCAGGCGTTCCATGTGGCGACCTCGGGCCGTCCCGGTCCGACGCTGATCGACATTCCGAAGGACGTACAATTCGCCACCGGCGACTACACGCCGCCCGCCAAGACCGAAACCGGCCACTATCAGCCGCAGATGCGTGGTGACATCGACGCTATCACCGAGCTGGCCGAGCTGATGGAAACCGCCGAGCGCCCGATCTTCTATACCGGTGGCGGCGTAATCAACTCGGGCCCCGCGGCCAGCCAGCTTCTGCGTGAGCTGGTGGACGCAACTGGCTTCCCGATCACCTCGACCCTGATGGGTCTGGGCGCCTACCCGGCGTCGGGCGAACAGTGGCTGGGCATGCTGGGTATGCACGGCCTGTATGAAGCCAACATGGCCATGCATGACTGTGACCTGATGATCTGCGTTGGCGCACGTTTCGACGACCGGATCACTGGCCGCCTTGACGCATTCAGCCCGAACTCGAAAAAGGCGCATATCGACATTGATCCCAGCTCGATCAACAAGGTTGTGCACGTGGACCTGCCGATCGTTGGCGATGTAGGCCACGTTCTGGAAGACCTGTTGAAGGTCTGGAAAGCGCGCGGACGCAAGACCAACAAAGACGGTCTGGACAAATGGACCCAGCAGATTGCCGAGTGGAAAGAGCGTCGCTGCCTGTCCTATCGCAACACCGACGACGTGATCCAACCGCAATACGCGCTGGAACGTCTTGAGGCGCTGACCAAGGACAAAGACCGCTATGTGGCCACCGAAGTGGGCCAACACCAGATGTGGGCCGCGCAGTTCATGGGCTTCGAGGATCCGAACCGCTGGCTGACCTCGGGTGGTCTGGGCACGATGGGTTATGGCCTGCCGGCCTCGCTGGGCGCGCAGATTGCGCATCCGGACGCCTGCGTCATCAACGTGGCGGGCGATGCCTCGTGGCTGATGAACATGCAAGAAATGGGCACCGCCGTTCAGTTCCGTGCGCCGATCAAGCAGTTCATTCTGAACAACGAACGTCTGGGCATGGTGCGCCAGTGGCAAGAGCTGCTGCACGGCGAGCGTTATTCGCACAGCTGGTCGGAAAGCCTGCCGGACTTCGTAAAGCTGGCCGAGGCATTCGGCTGTAAAGGCCGTCAGGTATCTGACCCGGCCGAGCTGGACGACGCCATTCAGGAAATGCTGGACTATGACGGCCCGTTCATTCTGGACGTTCTGGTCGAGAAACACGCCAACTGCTTCCCGATGATCCCGTCGGGCGCACCGCATAACGACATGCTGATGGGCGAAGCCGAGACGCAGGGCGTCATCGGTGCCGCTGGCGCAACACTGGTTTAAGGAGGGCCTCTAAATGTCTGCACTAAAAATCAAAAAAGGCTCTTCCCGCAAGTCGGCCTATGACCTTCGCGACCCGAACTCGGACATCATTGAACGCCACACGCTGGCCTGCGTGGTGGACAACGAAGCGGGTGTTCTGGCACGTGTGATCGGTCTGTTCTCGGGCCGTGGATACAACATCGAAAGCCTAACCGTGGCCGAGGTTGACCACGAAGGTCACCTGTCGCGCATCACCATCGTGACCACCGGCACCCCCGCCGTGATCGAGCAGATCAAGGCACAGCTGGGCCGTATCGTTCCCGTGCACGAAGTGCATGACCTGACGGTTGAAGGCCCTGCGGTCGAGCGTGAACTGGCGCTGCTGAAAGTCGAAGGCGCGGGCGACAAACGCGTCGAGGCGCTGCGTCTGGCTGACATCTTCCGCGCCAACGTCGTGGACAGCACGCTGGACAGCTTCGTGTTCGAGATCACCGGCACGACCGAGAAGATTGACGCTTTTGCCGAGCTGATGCGCCCGCTGGGCCTGTGCGAAGTCGCCCGTACGGGTGTCGCCGCCCTGCCCCGCGGCGTATAAACCAGCGCTCAGAAAAAACAGACGCCCGGTTGCCGCTGCAACTGGGCGTTTTTTATTGGCCTTGCGCCTACGCCCACAATCCTGCGTCCGAAAAGAAAAACGGGGTGCCCGGCGGGCACCCCAGTTTCACTGATAGGGCTCATCATTTGTACCGCTCGGTTTAGTTGCCTGCGGCCCTACCTGTGTCGGGGGCAAGCGCACCTGCCCCATGTTAGGATGGCGGGCATCCCCCGTACCCACCCTAACCTTGCCCGGGCCGCCACTTGGGACACGGCGGCCCGAACGAAACCGTTAGCTACAGCCCGTGGTCGAGCCGCAGGTGTTGCACTTCATGCAGGTACCGTTGCGCACCAGCGTGTAGTTTCCGCACTCGCCACAGGGATCGCCTTCGTAGCCCTGCATCTTGGCCTTGGTGCGTGCATCAATGGTGTTCACGGTTCCGGTCGAGACCGAGGTCTCGGTCACCGACATCTCGACCACAGCGGTGTCGCCACCCGCCGTTTCCGGCACCAGAGTGTTCAACGTCGCCACCGGATCAGTTCCGGTCAGAACCGTCCCGCCCGCTTCGGCTCCGCCCTGCAGCACCACCAGTTCTTGCGGCAGACGCTTACGCAGATAGCCGGTCGAGCTGATTTGTTTCAGCACTTCCAAGGACTTAGTGGCGGCGGTCTCGGACGGCTCCTGTACGTTGGATACGCCCTCTTCCTCGCCTCGGCCCAGATCGTCGAACGTGGCCCCTTGCGGTTTCACATGTGCCAGATCGGTGCGGTCCAGATAGGACACGGCCAGTTCGCGGAAGATGTAATCCAGGATCGACGTCGCGTTCTTGATCGAGTCGTTGCCCTGTACCATGCCCGCCGGTTCGAACTTGGTGAAGGTGAAGGCGTCCACGAACTCTTCCAGCGGCACGCCGTATTGCAGGCCGACCGACACGGCGATGGCGAAGTTGTTCATCATCGCACGGAAGCCAGCGCCTTCCTTGTGCATGTCGATGAAGATCTCGCCCAGATTGCCGTCTTCGTATTCGCCGGTGCGCAGATAGACCTTGTGGCCGCCGACGATGGCTTTCTGCGTATAGCCCTTGCGGCGCTCGGGCAGCTTCTCGCGGCCGCGCGCCACTTCTTTGATCACCACCTTCTCGATGATCTTCTCGGCCAGCGTCACGGCTTTCTCGTGGGTCGAGCCCGAAGCCAGAATTTCTTCTGCTTCCTCGTCATCCTCGACCAGAGCCGCCGCCAAAGGCTGGCTCAGCTTCGAGCCATCACGATACAGCGCATTGGCCTTCACACCTAGCGACCAGCTGAGTTCGTACGCCTTCTGGCAGTCCTCGATGGTGGCGTCATTCGGCATGTTGATCGTTTTCGAGATCGCACCCGAGATGAACGACTGCGCCGCGGCCATCATGTGGATGTGGCTGTCAACACTCAGGAAACGCTTGCCTTTTTTGCCGCACGGGTTGGCGCAATCGAAGACGTTGTAATGCTCTTCCTTCAGGAACGGCGCGCCTTCAAGCGTCATCGTGCCCAGAACGTGGTCGTTCGCGGCTTCGATGTCCTTTCGGGTGAAGCCCAGATGACGCAGCAGGTTGAACTCGGGATCGTTCAGCTTGTCCGCCGGGATGCCCAGAACGTTGGTGCAGAACTCTTCGCCCAGCGTCCACTGGTTGAAGACAAAGCGGATGTCGAAGGCCGATGGCAAGGCCGCCTCGATCTTCTCGATCTCGTTCTGACCAAAGCCGTGGCCGATCAGCGTGGTATGGTTGATCGCAGGTGCGTTGCCCATGGTGCCGTGACCGACCGCATAGGCGATGATCTCTTCGATCTGTGCGCTGTCATAACCCAGCTTTTCAAGCGCGGCAGGCACCGAACGGTTGATGATCTTGAAGTAGCCGCCACCGGCCAGCTTCTTGAACTTCACCAGCGCAAAGTCCGGCTCGATCCCGGTCGTGTCACAATCCATCACCAGACCGATGGTGCCCGTCGGCGCGATCACGGACACCTGCGCGTTGCGATAGCCATGCTTTTCACCCAGCGCATAGGCTTCGTCCCACGCGCCCATGGCCAGATCGACCAACTTGGCATCGGGGCAGTTTTTCAGGTCCAGCGGAACCGGTTTCACAGCCAAATCCTGATAACCTTCGCTGGCGCCGTAAGCTGCGTTGCGGTGGTTCTGGATGACGCGCAGCATGTGGTCCTTGTTGCGCTCATAGCCTTCAAAGGCGCCCAGCTCGCCCGCGATTTCCGCCGAGGTCGCATAGGCCACACCGGTCATGATCGCGGTCAGCGCGCCACAGAGCGCACGGCCCTCGTCACTGTCATAGCCATAGCCCATGTTCATCAGCAGGCCGCCGATGTTGGCATAGCCCAGACCCAAGGTGCGGAAAACATAAGACAATTCCGCGATCTCTTTCGACGGGAACTGCGCCATCATGACCGAGATTTCCAGCGTGATGGTCCACAGGCGCGTGGCGTGCATGTAATCTTCGGCCTGGAATTGACCATCCTTCAGGAAGGTCAGCAGGTTCATCGAGGCCAGGTTACACGCGGTGTCGTCCAAGAACATGTATTCCGAACAAGGGTTCGAGCCGCGGATCTGGCCGTCTTCCGGGCATGTGTGCCACGCGTTGACCGTGTCGTGATACTGGATACCGGGATCAGCGCAGGACCATGCGGCGTGGCCGATCTGCTCCCACAGATCACGCGCCTTGATGGTCTTGGCGACGGTGCCATCGGTGCGGCGGATAAGCTCCCAATCGGCGTCGGCCTCAACAGCTTTCAGGAAGCTGTCGGTCACGCGGACCGAGTTGTTCGAGTTCTGGCCGGAGACGGTGGCGTAAGCCTCTGAATCCCAGTCGGTGTCATAGGTCGGGAACTCGATCGAGCCAAAGCCCTGCTTGGCGTAATCCAGTACGCGCTTGACGTAAGCCTCGGGAATTGCAACCTTTTTCGCTGCGCGCACCGCGTCCTTCAGCGTCTCGTTGGTCTTCGGATCATAAGCATCTTCTTCCTTGCCGTCCCATGCGCGGATGGCGGCGAAGATATGGTTCAGATGCTGTTCGTGCATCTTCGAGCCAGCGACAAGCGAGGCCACCTTCTGCTCTTCCTTAACCTTCCAGTTGATGTATTCCTCGATATCCGGGTGGTCGGCATCGACGATCACCATCTTGGCCGCACGGCGGGTGGTGCCACCCGACTTGATCGCGCCAGCAGCGCGGTCACCGATTTTCAAAAAGCCCATCAGGCCCGAGGATTTGCCACCACCCGACAGCGGTTCATCGGCCGCACGTAGGGACGAGAAGTTGGTGCCGGTGCCGGAACCGTATTTGAACAGACGTGCCTCGCGGACCCACAGGTCCATGATGCCGCCATCGCCCACCAGATCATCACCGATCGACTGGATGAAGCAGGCATGCGGCTGCGGATGCTCATAGGACGACTTGGAACGGGTCAGTTTGCGGGTCTTGTGGTCGACATAATAGTGGCCCTGTGCCGGACCATCGATGCCATAAGCCCAGTGCAAGCCTGTATTGAACCACTGGGGCGAGTTGGGCGCGGCACGCTGGCTGGCCAGCATGTGGCGCATTTCGTCGAAATAGGCACGGGCGTCTTCTTCGGTGGTGAAGTAACCACCCTTCCAACCCCAATAGGCCCACGCGCCTGCCAGACGGTCAAACACCTGCTTGGCCGACGTTTCGCCGCCGAAGCGTTCCTCTTCGGGCAGATCTGCCATGGCCTTTTCATCGGGGACCGAGCGCCACAGGAATTCGGGAACGCCTTTTTCCTTCACCTTCTTCAGGACAGCGGGGACCCCCGCCTTACGGAAGTATTTCTGCGCAATCACATCCGAGGCCACTTGGCTCCAGCTCGTGGGGACTTCGCATTCGTCCAGTTTGAAGACGATGGTGCCATCCGGGTTGCGAATTTCTGATGCCGTGGTGGTAAACTCCAGCTCGGAATACGCGCCCTGCCCCGATTTTGTGAATTTGCGTTCAATCTTCATTGTGCCCTGTCCAGTCCCTTTAGTCGTCCCCTGCGGCCCGTCAGCGCAAGAGATCTGCCCTTTTCCATCAAATTCGTGCTAGTCGAAGTGGCTGCGGATAGGACACAAGAATACCGCCGAGCGCCGCACACTTTCAAAGTGTCGCACCCTTGAGACTTCAAAATCGAAGCATGGTCCCCTGTTTTCACCCTACCAACCGCGAGCCACTATATATTGTGGCCCTTTCGACTAGCCCCCACAATCTGGCGTAGACCGCCCTATACCGTCAACGACAAATTCAAAGATATCCCCAACTCTTTTCTGTTGACGCAGGTGGTCGTTCGCCCACCGGAATGGCACCTGATTGATTCTCGGTTAATACTACCTTTGCGTGTATCCTTATTTTACTAGCAAATTGGCCCGCTTACGTACCGAACACAATATGTTGCTTGAAGTGACATGTATCACCACAAGCCATAGCGTAAAAAATGAGCGCTCTTCGATGCTGCATTACAGCATTGTTCTGTTTCGCAAATCGCGCCGCGAATCTGCGCGTACTGGATGCCTGCAACCGCCGAAATCCGACTCAGTTGAGGGCATCTTGGTTAGCGGATTGAGGGTGTGTTGCGGGGATCCAATCGCCGCGAGGCCACCATATATAGTGGCATCCTCCGCCATGCGGAGATCTCAAACGACGAACTCTTTTCAAGAAGAGTGGTCGGGACGGCAAGATTCGAACTTGCGACCCCCTGTACCCAAAACAGGTGCGCTACCAGGCTGCGCTACGTCCCGAACGCCCCCTCCTTACCGATGTGCATCAGCAATGAAAAGAGAGAAATCCCGACAAAATGCAATGTTGGTCGATTAATCCGAAACGGGCGCGTCACATGGCCAGACTGCCACGTCCTGATCAAAAGCCGGGTGCTGCAGTTCGCTATCCTCACCGATGCCAAATCGCGCAGCCAGCCCGCCATTTATTTCCAGCACAGCGCTAACGCCCGGCCCACCGTCGATCAGGGTTGTATCATGAGGGATCGCGTTTTCATGAATGCGGGAAACTGATCCATCGGGGCGAATGAACAGCATGTCGAGCGGGAGGAGCGTGTTCTTCATCCAGAAACCGACCTGCTGCGGTGCCTCGAACAGAAAGAGCATGCCGTGGGTCGTGGGCATGGTTTCGCGAAACATCAACCCTTGCGCCCGTTCATTAGGGTCGTCGGCGACCTCGATCGTGAAGGACGCCTGCCCCCACTCACCGCGGATCGAGATGCGATCAAGCTGGCAATCCGAAGCCAGAGCCCCTGTTGCGCCGACACCTGCGCAACACGCAATCACGGCCGCGCGCAAGAAGGAAAGGGTCAAGAAGCGGATCCGTCGTCGACAGCAGCATCCCACGCATGCACGGACACCGCCATTTTGCCGCGCTTACCATCGGCCGCGCGAATGCTGATCGCCTCGCCCGGTTGCAGGTCCGCAAGTCCCGAGCGGCGCAGGACTTCGATATGCACAAAAATGTCTTCAGAGCTGCCGAAAGCATTGGCAAACCCAAAACCTTTGGCCTTGTCGAACCATTTTACACGGGCAGGCTCCATATCGCCGATGCTGTCGGGATCGACCAGCCCTTCCACAATCTCTTCCAGCTGATGAACGCTGTCCCCTTCCGGGGGCGCAATCGACAAGACGCTGATGGCTTGAAAGCCACGATCCGTGGCCTGAACGGTGATTTCGATGCTAGATCCGTCGGCGACAGAGCTTTGGCCAAAATTGCGTAACACATTGGCATGTAACAGAATATCTGCCCCACCTTCATTCGCAACCACAAACCCGAACCCCTTGTTCGGATCGAACCATTTGACCTGCCCTTGCACCACCTCAGGCGCTTGGGCGTCACCCATCTGCGACATATCAACCTCTAGCACATTTCGTCCCCATGTTTACTATTGGGGCGTTTGCACGGACGACGCAAGCCCTCCGGCCCTGTATTTTTGGATAGGTAGAGCCAAAAAGCAGCAATATTTTCAGGGATTCAGGCGCTCAACCTTCCAGTTTTGATCCTGCCCTGACAGCGACCAACGAAAGCGATCGTGCAAACGGAATGCACCATCTGCCCAAAACTCGATTTCACTCGGCTGGATGCGGTATCCCCCCCAGAACTCTGGTCGCTGCGGCGTCGGCCCATGCTGCGCCGTCACCTTTGCCACCTTGGCCATCAAGCTGGCGCGCGACGACAACGGCTGGCTTTGCTTGGACGCCCACGCCCCCAGTTTGCTTTTCAGGGAACGCGACGCAAAGTAATTGTCCGCCTGCACCCCTTCTTCCCGCGTCACGGTTCCACGAACGCGAATTTGGCGCCTCAGGCTTTTCCAATGCATGACGAAGGCAGCCTTCCCGCTCTGTTCGATTTCCTGCGCTTTGACCGAGCCGTAATTCGTATAGAAAACGAACGCATCATCCTCGATGTCTTTCAACAGCACCATGCGCGCATTCGGCAAACCATCCGCATCGACGGTCGACAGAGCGATTGCATTTGGATCATTCACCTCGCTCTTCTCAGCTTCAGCCAGCCAGTTTCGCGCAATGACAAACGGATCATCGCCCGCAAAAATTCCGTCACGTTCAGACATTTGCATTCCCTCTCACTCGGTTCATCTTCGCACGAACCCACAAGATACCTTGGCCAAATCCCGCCATTTCACAAGCACATAGCGCCATGCCGGACTTGAAGACGTACCGTCAATCGCCTAAACGGTCTTAACGCAGTATCTCGGGACGAGGAATATTTATGTCGACCGAATTGATGAAGGGGAAGCGCGGCCTGATCATGGGTCTCGCGAATGATAAATCCATTGCATGGGGAATTGCGAAGGCCTGTTCCGACGCTGGCGCCGAGCTTGCCTTTTCCTATCAGGGTGAGGCCCTGAAAAAGCGGGTCGCACCGCTGGCTGACCAACTTGGGTCGGACATTGTTCTGGAATGCGACGTGGCAGATCAGGCATCGATTGACGCGCTATTTGCCGCCTTGGAAGAGAAATGGGGCAAGTTGGACTTCATCGTCCATGCCATTGGTTTCTCGGACAAAAACGAACTTCGCGGTCGCTATGTCGACACCAGCCCGGAAAACTTCCGCATGACCATGGACATCTCGGTTTACAGCTTCACCGCTGTTGCGCGCCGCGCGGCCGATCTGATGACCGATGGTGGCTCGATGATTACCCTGACGTACTACGGTGCCGAGCAGGTGATGCCGCACTACAACGTCATGGGCGTGGCCAAAGCCGCGCTGGAGGCCTCGGTACGCTATCTGGCCGAGGATCTGGGCAAGGACGGCATCCGCGTGAACTCGATTTCCGCAGGTCCGATCAAGACGTTGGCTGCCTCGGGCATCGGTGATTTCCGCTATATCCTGAAATGGAACGAGCTGAACTCGCCCCTGCGCCGCAACGTATCGATCAACGACGTGGGCAACTCGGCCCTGTATCTGTTGTCGGATCTGGGCGCGGGTGTGACCGGCGAAACCCACCATGTCGATGCGGGCTATCACGTGGTCGGCATGAAGGCCGTCGATGCCCCCGACATCGACGTGACCACCGGCCGCAAGTAAGGAGCGACCCCATGAGCGATCACCGTTTGCCGCACGAAAAAGGTTTTCATATCAGCTGGGATCAGATCCACCGCGACAGCCGTGCGCTGGCGTGGCGTCTGGACGGTCAAGGTCCGGATGATGGTGCTTGGCGCGCTGTCGTTGCGATCACCCGTGGCGGCATGGCCCCCGCGATGATCGTCAGCCGCGAGCTGGACATCCGCACCGTGGATACGATCAGCGTCAAATCCTATCACGCGGGTGGCGGCAAAGCCGATCAGCAGCGCGATGCGCAGGTCCTGAAATCCCCCGACCCCGAACTTATGGGCGACGGTGAAGGCGTGTTGATCATCGACGATCTGGTCGACAGCGGAAAAACGTTGGAGCTGGTGCGCGAGATGTACCCAAAGGCACATTTCGCAACCGTTTACGCCAAGCCCAAAGGCCGCCCGCAGGTGGACACGTTCATCACGGAAGTCAGCCAAGACACGTGGATTTTCTTCCCGTGGGACATGGCGCTGCAGTATGTAGAGCCCTATCGCGGAACGGACTAAGCCCTTCTGATAGAAACAAAAAACCCCGGCCAAGCCGGTTTTTTTTATGGCCAGTTAGATGGCGTATTACTCGGCAGCTTCGCCCGACGGATCTGTTACCTCAGGCGCAGGTTTAGCGTCTGCCGCCGAAGCCTCTTCTTTACGGGCCGGCTTGCGCGGCTTGCGGGCGCGGGTCGGCTGGCGGCGCGGTTTGCTTTCAGGCGTCTCGACCAGACCGTTGTCATCATCGCCGGCAATATCAGGCTGCGGTGCGTCGGCCAGATCAGGCTGCGCGCCCTCGCCCGGCACGGGCTGTTCGGCGGCTGCATTGGCCTGAGCCTCGGCACGTTCGGCACGGGCGTCTTTTTCGCGTTGCTGGCGTTCACGATTCTGCTGGTCGGCCTGCTGACGACGCGCCTCGATTTCACGCTGCGCTTCGCCCAGAAGGCGGGTGTAGTGTTCGGCGTGCTGCTGGAAATTCTCACCGGCCACACGGTCGTTCGACAGGAATGCATCGCGTGTCAGCTGGTTGTATTTGTCGATAATCTGCTGCGGCGTCCCGCGCACCTTACCTTCCGGGCCCGAGCTATCATACACACGGTTGATGATGTTCCCCGGGTTATTCCGGTTGCGGTTCGACTTGTTGCGCGAACGTGATTTCGACGATCTCATAAGTAAGTATCCGGTCTCAGCACAGTCTTGCGGCCATCGCCGCGCTGTTGTCTCGGTCAAGGGCTGCGTGGCAGCCGGATGATCCGATTTTTAGGGCTTGTTCCCAGCGGCGGTCCAAGTGGACTGCGGCGCTGATACCTCTAACAACCATGTGCCCCGGAAAAACACAAGCCTTATATGGATTATTTGCCCGATTTGGCGGCATTTTGCGTCAATTATCGGGGTTTAGGACCCAGACTGAAGGTTACGCCCATTGAAACCCCGAGGCCGCCACGACGCGATCTTTCCCTGCCAGATCCTGATGGACCGTAACATCCGAAAACCCGGCAGAGCGACAAAGCGCGGACACGGCGTCACCTTGCAGATGTCCGATTTCAAGCAGCAACCGCCCATCCATGGCCAGATGGTCCGGCGCGGCTTGGGTAATGACCCGATAAGCGTCCAGACCGTCTCCACCGGGGGTCAGCGCCATATGCGGCTCCCACGTGCGGACCTCGGGCGATAGCTCAGCCATTTCATCCTGCGTGATATAGGGCGGGTTCGAGACAATCAGGTCAAAGCGCGTTGTGGCCTCAAGAGGGGCGAACCAGCTGCCTTCATAAAACGTGACACGATCCTGTACGCCAAGCTTCCTGGCATTTCGTCGGGCAACGTCCAGCGCCTTTTCGGATAGGTCCACCCCCTGCCCTATGGCTGCGGAACGTTCCGCCAGCAAAGACAACAGGATACAGCCCGAACCTGTACCAAGATCAAAAACCGTTTCAAATGGCGCCGACAGGGCAAGATCAACCAAAAGCTCGGTATCCGGGCGGGGATCCAGCACGTCGGGGGTCACAATAAAATCCCGCCCGTAAAACGCGCGCTGTCCGACGATTTGCGCGACGGGCTGGCGTTTGAGGCGGGCCTCGATGGCCCGCTCGAACGCATCTGCCTGATCGGGCGTTACGTCATCATGCATCACCAAGGTCAGGCGGCTGCGCTCCACCCCCAGCGCAAAACCCAACAGAACGCGTGCATCCCGCGCCGGATCATCGATCCCGGCCTCGCGCAACCGCGCGACGGCCCCAGCCAGCAGCACAGCCCCGGTCGTCACGCGTCCAGATCCGCCAGCTGCGCGGCTTGGGCTTCAGCGGTCAGCGCGTCCACGATCTCGTCCAGATCGCCGCCCATAATCTGATCCAGCTTGTAAAGCGTCAGGTTGATGCGGTGGTCGGTCATGCGGCCCTGCGGGAAGTTATAAGTCCGGATCCGCTCCGAGCGGTCGCCCGATCCGACCTGAGACTTCCGATCCGCCGCGCGTTCGCTATCGACCCGCTGGCGTTCCAGATCGTAAAGCCGCGTCTTCAGAACCTGCATCGCGATCTCGCGGTTGCGGTGCTGTGATTTCTCGGAACTGACCACCATGATGCCTGTAGGCAGGTGGGTAATGCGCACAGCCGAATCCGTCGTGTTCACGTGCTGACCGCCCGACCCAGACGCCCGCATCGTGTCGATCCGCAGATCACCGGGCTCGATCTGAATGTCCACGTCCTCGGCTTCCGGCAGCACGGCGACCGTCGCGGCCGAGGTATGGATCCGACCACCACTTTCGGTTTCCGGTACGCGCTGCACGCGGTGCACGCCACTTTCATACTTCAACCGCGCGAACACACCCTCGCCCTTCACGTGGACGGTGACCTCTTTGATCCCCCCAAGCTCGGATAGGCTTTGTTCAACGATATCAAAGCTCCAGCCGCGCGATTCTGCATAGCGTTGGTACATCCGCAGAAGGTCGCCTGCGAACAAGGCCGCCTCGTCCCCGCCCGTACCGGGGCGGATTTCGATCATGGCCGGGCGCGCATCGGCTGCGTCCTTCGGCAACAGCGCCAGCCGCATGGATTGCTCCATCTCGGGCAGGCGTTCGCGCAGGGCGGGCAGCTCTTCCTCGGCCAATTCCCGCATGTCGGGATCGTCCATCATCAGCTCGGCCTCGGCGATGTCATCGAGAAGCTGCTGATAGCTTGCGATTTCATCCACCACCGGCTTCAGCTCGGCATATTCGCGTCCAAGCGCTGCTATTTCATCGCCCGATAGGCCCTCGGCCATACGGGCTTCGAGATACTGAAAGCGCTCGGTGATCGCGTTGAGTTTTTCCATAGGAACCATGGGGATGGTGTCTATGATTACGGGAGTTTGGTCAAGGGGCGCGGGCGTGCTAGACTGCGCCCATGACGTATCGTTTCGTGTTTCTTCTTGCGGTACTGGCCACCCCGGCTCAGGCCGATGTGACCGGGCCCGGCGGCAAGGTGATTGATTGCTATTGCACCGACAGCACGGGTGGCCGGGTCGAACTGGGCCAGTCGATCTGCCTGTTCGTCGATGGGCGCGCCTTCATGGCCCGCTGCGAGATGAGCCTGAACGTCCCCATGTGGCGCGAAACGGGTAAAGGGTGCGTGTCAGCGCAGGGAACCCCGCAGCGCTTCGTTCCATTGCCCGACCCGGTCACGATTGACCCCAAGATCTGATTTCCCAATCACCAGATGTGCGTGGATGTGCAGGTTGTCATCCTCCAACCAGATCCGCGTGATATCGGGAAAACCAAAGCCACGCGAGCGGGTGACAAAGCTGTTGCCGTATTCCGTTGCGACTTCGGATGTGCGTGGGGTTTGACGCACGACATCTAGCAGCTTGGACATCGCATCCTTGGGCAGATCGGACAGGGGCAGCACGTATTTGACCCCGCCAGGCAGCGTGTGGATGCCCGCCTGATCTGGTCCGGGCGTCGAGGCGAACCTGTCTGCATCAATCGGGGAAAGCCGCGCATAGAGTGCGAGGGCTGCGGCAAGAGCCACGGGTACGGCGGCGATGATCAGGATCAGTTTCACGGGAGCTCCTTGGGCGATGTCGGCCAGATATAGGTCGGATACGCGCCGAAACAGCCCCCGGATCAGAATGACATGGCGTCAAGCAGGACGCGCCCGAAACGGGGTAAACCGATCCGGGCGCTGTATGCTATTCTATTGAAAGAAAACCTATTTGCGCTTGTTGTAGGCCCAGAGGTTCAAGATCTCCATCGCGATATGCGCGCCGGCAATTGCGGTGGCGCCGGTCGTGTCAAACGGAGGGGACACCTCGACCACATCGCCGCCCACCACGTTGATCCCAGCCAGATCGCGCAGGATGATCGAGGCTTGGCCCGACGTCAGACCGCCCCACACGGGCGTCCCCGTTCCGGGCGCAAAGGCCGGGTCTAGACCGTCGATGTCGAAGGTCAAATAGGTCTTGTTGTCACCCAGAATGGACTTGATCTTTTTGACCACGGCGGCGGGGCCGGTTTCATGCACCTCGCGCGCGTCGATGATGTTTACACCCAGCGTGTCTTCGTTGGTCGTGCGGATCCCCACCTGAACCGAACGGCTGGGATCAATCAAACCCTCTTTCACCGCCTTATAGAACATGGTGCCGTGATCCACGCGGCTCATGTCGTCATCCGGCCACGTGTCCGTGTGCGCATCAAACTGCAACAGGCTGAGCGGCCCATGCTTCTTCACATGCGCCCGCAGGATCGGGAAGGTGATGTAATGATCGCCGCCCAGCGTCAGACACGCCGCGTCTTGGTCGAGGATCGAGGTGATATGCGCCTCAAGAACCGCCGGAAACTGGTCGATACGGGCGTAGTCAAAGGCCAGATCGCCGTAATCCGCGACCGCAAATTCTGACAAGACATCGAAGCCCCAGCCATAGGCCGGATCAGGCGATTGAAGGCTCGACGCATCGCGAATGGCGCGTGGGCCAAGGCGGGTTCCGGGGCGGTTTGTTACCGCTTGATCAAATGGAATCCCCGTAACGGCGATGTCTACATCCGACAGGTCCTTGGTGTAGGTGCGACGCAGGAAGGATCGCACACCCCCAAAGGTGTTTTCAAAGGAAAGCCCTTTAAATCCTTCGCGTGTGATCGCGGTATCCACCTGTTCGGCGGCGTCTTCCAATGCCATTATGACCTCCTTGTTTGGAGGATCCCTAGCACAGGTTACCGCACGACGCCAGCAATTTGATCATATTTTATGCGACAGGATTTAACCGCTCGACCAGACGGGCGAAAAAGCTGGATCCATAGGCTGCGACCTCGTCATTGAAGTCAAACTTCGGGTGATGCACCCCCGGCCCCTCGCCCTGCCCCAGGAACAGATAAGCGCCGGGGCGTTCTTCCAGCATGTAGGCAAAATCCTCGGCCCCCATTTCGCGCCCCGAGGCATCGTCGACGCGGTCTGCCCCCGAAATCTCACGCGCGGCATCGGCCGCCTTCGCCACCTCTGGCGCAGTGTTGATCATCGGCGGGTAGCCCAATTCATAGTCGATATCGACCGAGACACCGAAACTGGCGGCGTGCCCCTCCAAAATCTCGCGAATCCGGGTTTCAACCATCTTACGCACCTCAGGCGTGAACGAACGGATCGTCGCCCCAAACCAGCCGCTTTCTGGGATGACGTTATCGGCCGTGCCCGCGTGGATTTCCGTGACCGAGACCACAAGCTCATCGAGCGGACGCAGGTTCCGGCTGACGATGGTTTGCAGCGCCTGCACCATCGCGACCATCGCCGGGATCGGGTCCACGCATTCATGCGGATAGGCACCGTGGCCGCCCACCCCGGTAACCGTCACACGCAGCGTGTCCACCGCCGCCATCATCGGGCCGGGCGTGGTGACGAAATGACCCAGCTCGATCCCCGGCATGGTGTGCAGCGCGTAGACCTCGGCAATGTCGAAACGCGTCATCATGCCTTCGTCGCACATATACTTGGCGCCCCCGAAATTCTCTTCGGCGGGCTGGAAAATCAGAGCGACCCGCCCCCGGAAATTCCGCGTCTCGGAGAGATAGCGGGCCGCCCCCAGTAACATCGTGGTGTGCCCGTCATGGCCGCAGGCATGCATCAGCCCCTCATTCTGCGAGGCATAGTCGAGCCCTGTCAGCTCCTCCATCGGCAAAGCATCCATATCGGCGCGCAGCCCGATGGTCGGCCCATCCCCCTGCCCGTTGATAATCGCCACCACGCCCGAGACGCCGATTTGCGGGTGGATCTCATCCACGCCGAATTCCCGCAGGCGGTCGCAGACAAACGCCGCCGTCTGGTGACACTCCAACCCAAACTCGGGGTTCTGGTGCAGATGACGGCGCCAGCCCTTCATATCTTCGTCAAAATCAGCGATACGGTTGATAACAGCCATCGGGCCCTCCTGAATTGGGTCGAAGGTTTCCTGAATACGGGGCAAATGCAATGACCAAAACGTCCGACCAGCTTGTGCACGACCCAAATGGCGGCATGGACCGCCTGCGCGAGATCATGCGCCGACTGCGCGATCCCGAAACGGGCTGTCCGTGGGATATCGAGCAGGAGTTCCGCACAATCGCACCCTACACGATCGAGGAAGCCTACGAGGTCGCCGACGCGATCGAGCGCGAGGCTTGGGACGAATTGAAGGGTGAGTTGGGCGATCTGCTGTTCCAATCCGTTTTCCACGCGCAAATGGCCGAGGAAAAGGGCCTGTTCAGCTTTGACGACGTGGCCGACACGATGTCTGACAAGATGGTGGCGCGGCACCCCCACGTGTTTGGGGACGAAAACCGCGACAAGTCAGCCGAACAGCAAACCCGCGACTGGGAGACCATCAAGGCCGCCGAACGTGCGGCGAAAGCCCAGCAAGGCGTCTTGGATGGGGTCGCCATTGGCCTGCCCGCCCTGCTGCGCGCGGTAAAGCTGCAAAAACGCGCCGCGCGTGTCGGCTTCGATTGGCCCGAGATCAGCATGGTTCTGGACAAGATCACCGAAGAAGCGCGCGAAGTGGCCGAGGCCCGCGATACGTTGGGACAAGACGAGCTGCGCGAAGAAATCGGCGATCTGCTGTTCGTCGTCGCCAACCTTGCCCGGCATCTGGATGTCGAGCCTGAGGAAGCGCTGCGCCACGCCAATGCCAAGTTCGAACGGCGCTTTAAAGGAATCGAGCGCCGGCTGGCCACCGCGGGAAAGACACCTGAGCAATCCAATCTGGAAGAAATGGACGCGTTGTGGGAGGCCGAAAAAGCCGCCGAACGCGCTGCAGAGTAACCTGCGACATTTTCCCCGATTATTTTAATCAGGTATTGACCCGAAAGAAAGACTCGGGTTTAAGCGCCCCATCGAAACCGAAGGAGATCCGCGCGATGAAATCTGTTCGCACGCTTGCCATGGCCCTTGTTGGCGCCACAGCCCTTACCCCCGCCGCCGCAAGCGCTGACGAGGTGAATGTTTATTCTTTCCGTCAGCCCGAGCTGATCCAACCCCTGATGGACGCGTTCCAGGAAGACACCGGCATCACGGTGAACGTGGCCTTCCTGAAAAAAGGCGTTGTTGAACGCCTGCAGGCCGAAGGCAAACGCAGCCCCGCTGACCTGATCATGACGGTCGACATCTCGCGTCTGGCAGGCGTGGTCGAAGCGGACCTGACCCAGCCCGTGCAGTCGGACGTTCTGGAAGCCAACATCCCCGCGGCGTACCGCGACCCGGGCGACCAGTGGTTCGGCCTGACCTCGCGCGCACGGATCGTTTATGCCTCGAAAGACCGCGTGGCCGAGGGCGAAGTTACCACCTATGAGGACCTTGCCGACCCGAAATGGAAGGGCCGCATCTGCACCCGTTCGGGCACCCACAGCTATACGCTGGGGCTGGTCTCGGCCCACCTGACCCACCATGACACGGCCGCGACCACTGCATGGCTGGAAGGCGTGAAAGCCAACCTCGCCCGCAAGCCGCAGGGCAACGACCGTGCGCAGGTCAAAGCGATCTGGGCGGGCGAATGCGACATCTCGATCGGCAACACCTACTACATGGGCAAGATGCTGGCCGATGAAGAGCAGAAAGAATGGGCCGACAGCGTAAACGTCATCTTCCCGGTCTTC
Organism: Aliiroseovarius marinus; assembly: GCF_004360145.1. Classification (GTDB taxonomy): domain Bacteria; phylum Pseudomonadota; class Alphaproteobacteria; order Rhodobacterales; family Rhodobacteraceae; genus Aliiroseovarius; species Aliiroseovarius marinus. Next base: position 418,235 of record NZ_SAIT01000003.1, read on the forward strand.
GAAGGCTCGGGCACTCACGTGAACCTGTCGGGCATGGCGTTGGCCAAGCACGCGCCGAACAAGGACAACGCCATCAAACTGATGGAATTCCTGTCCTCGCCGAAAGCGCAGGAAATCTATGCCTCGCAGAACTATGAATACCCGATCGCGCCGGGAACGCAGGCAGATGCGGTGGTGACCAGCTGGGGTGAGTTCACCGCAGACGGCGTGAACCTGATGGACGTGGCCGGCAATCGCGCCGAGGCCCTGAAGCTGGTGCAACAGGTCGACTTCGACGGCTAACGGCTAACACGCTTCACGTAGCAGATCAGGCCCGGCCATCGCCGGGCCTTTTTCGTCGAGCCATCGACCAGCCTTTGCAGACAAACCTGCGTAGACCCAGACGACCTGAGGTCTGGGATCACTGCTTCAGAATTCTAAGAACGTGATGCCTGCGTGATTGCGCAGTGTAGCAAGATCAGCCTGATACCGATCCTTCAACATGGCGGCCTGCTTTGGCGCGAACTTGGCAAAAGGCTGTTCTGCCTGACCCTCTGCAAACGCGTCTCGGATCGCCCAGGACGCCTCTTGCGTCAGCTCTTCGCCCGCATGTATCTGCCGTTGGCATTCAAATAACGCATTGTCGGTAAAGCTGCTGTTTACCCAAGTTTCAGGGCGCTTCATGCCCGTGACGTCCAGCGTCGGACACAGCTGCTTTAACAACGCCAGATCATCACGATCGCGACCGTAGGTGACAACGAACAAGCGTTTCGGCTTCAAAGTGTTCAGGATCTGATCAACAACCTTTGGCCAGCCCCCTTCAAATCTGGTTTGCACCGGCGCGACCTCTGGAAACGCTGGCAGCGCAAATCTTTCGGCCCGTTTTCGAAAAGCGGATTCAAATAGAGTGTCATAAGGTCGGACCATCAGAAGCAAATTTCCAATTGCATTTGGAAACAAGGCCTTACGTATAATCTCCATCCGCAAAGGCACATCTGGATAAAACGCGCCCAGCTCAAACGGCGCCATCCCCCCCAGCATGTTCTCATCAGAAATGATGGCGTGCTTGCTGCCCTCTGCTTTCACAAATGGGGCGAGCTCTGACCGGATCTCTGCGATGTGCTGCTTGACCCTTGCTTTGCCTTTCGCAAAGGCTTGATGGCGCACGCGCAAGTCGAGGTTTCCGTTTGGAATGTCGCCCCGCCCGGCAAAACCGACGCGGACACCCTGCGCCAGAATCGCGGCACTATTCTCACCCAGCATCATCTGGAATGTGGTCGACCCAGTCCGGTGCGCACCTAGGTGCAGGTGGACCTCTCCAAACAGCTTTGCCCGCAAGACTTCACCTCCGACACGGATTTCGCAGAAACCCTCAGCCCCTTACAGCATATCCTTCAGATAGTGCCCGGTGTGACTTTCGGCGACCTTCGCCACTTGCTCGGGCGTGCCTTTGGCCACCACCGTACCCCCGCCATCACCGCCTTCTGGACCGATATCGATGATGTGGTCCGCTGTTTTCACGACGTCCAGATTGTGTTCGATCACCACGACCGTGTTGCCCTGATCCACCAGCTCATGCAGCACCTCAAGCAGTTTGCGCACGTCCTCGAAATGCAGGCCGGTGGTGGGCTCGTCGAGGATATAGAGCGTCCGTCCGGTCGAGCGTTTCGACAGCTCTTTGGACAGCTTCACGCGCTGCGCTTCGCCCCCTGACAAGGTCGTCGCCTGCTGGCCCACCTTGATATAGCCCAACCCCACACGCATCAGCGCATCCATCTTGTCTCGGATCGAGGGCACCGCCTGGAAGAACTCCTGCGCGTCCTCGACAGTCATATCCAGAACATCGGCGATGGACTTGCCCTTGAAGGTAACTTCAAGCGTTTCGCGGTTATAGCGTTTGCCCTGACAGGTCTCGCAGGTGACATAGACGTCGGGCAGGAAGTGCATTTCGATCTTGATGACACCGTCGCCCTGACAGGCCTCGCACCGCCCACCCTTCACGTTGAAGCTGAACCGGCCCGGCTTGTAGCCGCGGGTCTTGGCCTCGGGCAGCCCGGCGAACCACTCACGAATAGGCGTGAAGGCACCGGTATAGGTCGCGGGGTTCGAGCGCGGCGTACGCCCAATGGGGCGCTGGTCGATGTCGATCACCTTGTCCAGATGCTCCAGCCCCTTGATGGTCTCACAGGGCGCGGGCGTCTGGCGCGCCCCGTTCAAGCGCATCGAGGCGGTTTTGAACAGCGTCTCGATGGTTAGCGTGGATTTGCCGCCGCCTGACACGCCGGTCACGCAGACAAATTTGCCCAGCGGGAAGTCGGCGGTCACGTTCTTCAGGTTGTTCCCCGTGGCCTTCTTCACGGTGATCTTCTTGCCATTCCCCTTTCGCCGCGTCTTCGGCACGGCAATCTCGCGTACGCCCGTAAGATACTGACCCGTAATCGAATTCTCATTCTCGGCAATATCCGCGGGCGTGCCTTGGGCAATGATTTCGCCCCCATGCACCCCGGCGCCAGGACCGATATCCAAAACAAAATCTGCCTCGCGGATCGCTTCCTCGTCATGCTCCACCACGATCACCGTATTGCCCTGATCGCGCAGGTTTTTCAGCGTAGTCAGCAGTCGGTCATTGTCGCGTTGGTGCAATCCAATGGACGGCTCGTCCAACACATAAAGCACGCCCGTCAGGCCCGAGCCGATCTGGCTGGCCAAGCGGATCCGTTGGCTTTCGCCGCCCGACAGCGTGCCCGAATTGCGGCTGAGCGTCAGATACTCCAGACCCACATTGTTCAGGAACCCCAGACGTTCGCGGATTTCCTTCAGGATCGCACGTGCGATCTCGTTCTTCTGGGCGCTTAGATGGTTCGGGGCGTCTTCGACCCAGGCCAAGGCCTCGCGGATCGACATCTCGACCACCTGCCCCACATGGAGCAGCTTGTCACCCGAGCCGATTTTCACCGCCAATGCCTCGTCCCGCAGGCGATAGCCACCACAGGCGCCACATGGGCGGTTGTTCTGATAGCGTTCGAACTCCTCGCGGATCCAGTTCGAATCTGTCTCGCGATAGCGGCGCTCCATATTGGGGATAACGCCTTCGAAACTGCGCGTGACCTCGTAAACGCGACCACCCTCGTCGAACCGGAACTTGATCTCTTCTTCACCCGAGCCATAGAGGAACACCTGCTGCACATGGGCAGGCAGGTCTTTCCACGGCGTGTTCTTGTCGAACTCGTAATGTTTCGCAATCGATTCAATCGTTTGCAGGAAATAGGGCGACTTGCCTTTGCGCCACGGGGCAAGCGCCCCGTCATAGACTTTCAGTGTCGCGTCCGGCACCACGAGCCGTTCATCAAAGAACAACTCTTTGCCCAGCCCGTCGCACTCCGGACAGGCCCCGAAGGGGGCGTTGAAGGAAAACAGGCGTGGCTCGATCTCGGGAATGGTGAAACCGCTTTCCGGGCAGGCGAAGTTTTCCGAGAAGGTGATGACCTCAGGGTCGCCTTCACGCGGAGCGGTCTCGAAATGGGCAATCCCATCCGCCAGATCCAGCGCGGTGCGGAAACTATCGGCCAGACGTTGCTCCATCCCTTCGCGCACCACCACACGGTCTACGACGACGTCGATATTGTGGCGGTATTTTTTATCGAGCGTCGGCGGCTGGTCCAGCTCATACATCTCGCCATTCACTTTGACGCGCTGGAAGCCCTTCTTCTGAAGCTCTTGAAATTCCTTGCGATATTCGCCCTTCCGGTCGCGCACGATAGGGGCGAGCAGATAGGCGCGTGTGCCCTCTTCCATCTGCATCACGCGGTCCACCATATCCTGCACCTGCTGCGCTTCAATGGGCAGACCAGTAGCCGGCGAATACGGCGTCCCTGCGCGCGCAAACAGCAAGCGCAAATAGTCGTAGATCTCAGTCACCGTACCAACGGTCGAACGCGGGTTTTTGGACGTGGTTTTCTGTTCAATCGAAATGGCCGGAGACAGACCCGCGATGTGATCCACATCGGGTTTCTCCATCATATCAAGGAACTGGCGCGCATAGGCCGAGAGGCTTTCCACGTAACGCCGCTGCCCTTCCGCATAGATCGTGTCAAACGCCAAGGACGACTTGCCCGAGCCCGAAAGACCGGTGATCACCACCAGCTTGTCGCGCGGGATATCCACGTCAATCGACTTCAGATTATGCTCGCGCGCGCCGCGGACCTGGATTTCTTTCAACTCGGCCATTCTGACCCCCAATTCACACTTCCCTAACGGTTAGGGCAAAGGCCGCGGCGAGACAATCGAAAAGTTAGAACATTACAGGAACAAGCTGACAGCCACTGACGGGATTGACTTAACATTCATATTATTGAATATTTAATCCGTGAAAGAGTTGATCTGCGCGCGCTGTCCTCTATATCCCTTCTCAAGACGCGCAAGCGAAATAGGAGCATGACATGTTTGGTTTCATGATGGGCGGGGCGAAAATGGATCCCCGCGAGGCGGTCGCGAAAGTCCTTGCAGGCGAGATCAACCTGATCGACGTACGCGACCATGGCGAAGTGCAGATGACCGGCAAAGCCAAGGGCGCCGTGGTGGTGCCCCTGTCCGTGATGCCGTTTCAGTGCGACCCGAAAGGGCCGGACTTCAACAAAGACATCGACACCTCGAAACCCGTGGCGCTGTACTGCGCATCCGGAGCACGTTCAGCGCAAGGCGCGCAGGTGTTGAAACGTCTGGGCTTTGACGAGGTATATAACATCGGGGGCTTGGGTCACTGGCATCAAGCCGGTGGAGAAATCACCCGCTAAGACACCCTTCCCTTTAACGAAATGAGAACCGCGCTGGTTTTGCCAAGCGCGGTTTTTCTTTGCCCAGCACTCATTCACCCCAATGGTTGACTGACCAGTCGCACCATGTTATTCATCCATATGGTTGAACGAAATGATACGGACCATCTGTCCACGGTTTTGAAGGCGACATCAGACCCTAAACGCCGATCCATCCTGACACTGCTCGCACAGGAAGGACCGCTTCGGATTACGGATATCGCCGCGCGTTTTGACATCAGTCTGAACGCGGTCTCGAAGCACATCAAAGTGCTGGAAGCCGCAGGGCTGGTGACGCGCCGCACCGAATGGCGCGAACATCTGATCGAGGTTCAGATGGGCCCACTTTCACTTGTCGATCAATGGTTTAACGAACTCCGGTCGATCTGGGCGCTGCGCCTGGACGCCCTTGAAGCTGCCCTGAAGGAGGACGACAATGACTGAGCTTTCCCTTGAAATCACCCGCCACATCCCGCACCCACCCGAGCGCGTTTTTGACGCTTGGCTGGACCCGAATATGTTGGCGAAATTCATGGTGCCCGGCCCGGGCGTGACCATTCCCGAAGCCAAGGTCGACCCGAAGGTGGGCGGTCAATTCCTGATCATGATGCGTGTGCCCGAGGCAGGCGACCTGCCCCATACGGGCGCGTATCGCGTGATCGACCGCCCCAACCAACTGGCTTTCACGTGGGTCTCACAAAACAGCCAAGAGGATTCGGTCGTCACGCTCGACTTCGCGCCGAAAGACGGCGGCACCGACCTGACCCTGCGCCATGTTCGCTTTCCAACTGAGCAAAGCCGCGACGATCATAACGGAGGCTGGAGTCGCATTCTGGACGCACTTGCCGGGCTTGAAGTCGCGGCGTGATCCATCGGAAAATGCAAAAAAAGGCCGGGCGATTGACCCGGCCTTTTCTTATTAATTCACAGCAGCTTACATGTGGATGACACGGTCGTAAGCGTCCAACACAGCCTCGTGCATGCTTTCCGAGATTGTCGGGTGCGGGAAGACCGTATGCATCAACTCTTCCTCGGTGGTTTCCAGCGTCTTGCCGACCACGTATCCCTGGATCATCTCGGTCACTTCCGGGCCAACCATATGGGCGCCCAGCAGCTCGCCGGTTTTCGCGTCGAACACGGTTTTGATCATGCCCTCAGGGTCGCCCATGGCAATGGCCTTACCGTTGCCGATGAACGGGAAGCGACCGACCTTGATGTCATAACCCTGCTCTTTCGCCTTGGCTTCCGACAGGCCGACCGAGGCGACCTGCGGGTGACAATAGGTACAGCCCGGAATGCTTTCCGGTTTCACCGGGTGAGCGTGCAGACCGGCGATCAGCTCGGCCACCATCACGCCTTCATGGCTGGCTTTGTGGGCAAGCCACGGCGCACCGGCGATGTCACCGATCGCATAAAGACCATCCACGCCAGTCCGGCAATGCGCGTCGGTCACAACGTGGGTGCGGTCGATCTTCACGCCGAGCGCTTCCAGACCCAGACCTTCCACATTGCCGACGATGCCAACGGCGGAAATGACGGTGTCGAACTCTTGCTTCTCGACCTTGCCGCCAACTTCGATATGGGCGGTGACTTTGCCTTTGGCGCGGTCCAGCTGCTTGACCATGGCTTTCTCCATGATCTTCATGCCTTGCTTGACGAAGGACTTCTTGGCGAAGGCCGAGATCTCGGCGTCTTCCACAGGCAGCACGCGGTCCATCACTTCGACCACGGTGGTGTCTGCGCCCAAGGTGTTGAAGAAGCTTGCAAATTCGATCCCGATTGCACCGGAACCGATGACCAGAAGCTTCTTCGGCATGCGCGGCGGGTTCAAAGCGTGCTTGTAGGTCCAGACCAGATCGCCGTCAGCTTCCAGCCCGGGCAGTTCGCGGGCACGGGCGCCGGTAGCCAGAACGATGTTCTTGGCGGTCAGCTCTTCGGTGCCTTTCTCGGTCTTGACCGAGACCTTGCCCTTGGCGGGGATCGTTGCCTCGCCCATCACCACGGTGACTTTATTCTTCTTCATCAGGTGGCCAATGCCGCCCGACAGCTGCGCCGCCACGCCGCGCGAGCGCTTCACGATGGCGGGCAGATCATAATCGATGTTGCCAGCGGACAGGCCAAATTCCTTGGCGCGGTGCATCAGGTGGAAAACTTCGGCCGAGCGCAGAAGCGCTTTGGTGGGGATACAGCCCCAGTTCAGGCAGATACCGCCCAGATGCTCGCGTTCGATGATGGCCACCTTCTGGCCTAGTTGAGCGGCCCGAATGGCTGCAACATAACCGCCCGGCCCTGCGCCGATCACGATCGTATCATAACTCTGTCCTGCCATCGGTGGCTCCTCCTTTTTCAAGATAGTTTGGCATTAAACTATTTCGTTCAACGGATCAATTACCTCAGCGAAACCCTGCTATTCGCTCAGCGAAACCCGGGAAATGCGCGTCTATTCTTGTTCATCTTGTAGCTCGTGCAAGATATGGCCATAGCCGCCATCGCGGATAAATTCATCCTCCTCGGCGCTACTGACACGCCCAAGCGCCTGATTTCGATAGGGAAAACGGCCAAAACGGTGAATGATCTCGCGATGCACACGGGCGTGAAGCGTATCCCCCTCGCCGCGCGGATCAGACATGCGGTCTTGCATCAATTCGATGCAACGCTCCTGCATTGCCATCTCTTCGCTGTGCATGAAGGGCATATAAAAGAATTGTCGGGTCGGCAGATCGATCTGCAAATCAAGCCCATTATCGATTGCGCGCTCGGCGCATGAAAGCGCTACTGCGTCCGTCGCAAAGGACCGCGCATCGCCGCGAAACATATTCCGCGGGAACTGGTCGGTCAGGATCAGAAAGCCCAACGCGCCCTCAGCTGTGTCTTGCCAGTGGTCCAGCGCCCCGGTGCGCGCAGCCTCCCAACTGGGCAGGAATCTGTCGCGGATGGCGTTATCCAGTTCTTCCGTGCCGTTATACCAGCCCTCGGGCCCGGTATCGTCGACCCAGAAACGAATGATGTTCTGTGCAGTGGCCATGCAGTCCTCCCGTACTGTTAACCCTAACGGGCCGGGAGAACTCTGCAAGCCCTGCGATCAGCTCTCGTCTTCGTCGCTTGCTTCTGCCTCTTCCGCCCAGAATTCCTGCGCCATGTCGACTGCCACGGGGGAGGCAGCAGGCGCCATGGTCACGAATGCACCGGTATCTTCCGGCGCAGGTGCCGACCGCTGGGTCGAGCGCCACAGGCCATAAGCCAGAAGCGCCAGAAGCAGGACGGCCATATAAGACCAGAAGCCGCTGGGCCCCACGACTCCCATCACCCAACCCGAGATGATCGGGCCTGCGATGGCGCCAATCCCGTTGATGAAGATCAGACCGGCCGAGGCGGCCGGCATATCGTCGGGCTCTAGGAAGTCGTTCACATAAGCCAGAAGCAGCGCGTAAAGCGGGTTGGTCATACCGCCCATCAGGAAAGCCGCAGCCAGAAGTACGGTGTAGTTTGACGACAAAAACACCGGTAGGAACCCTGCCCCGGCGGCCACTGCCGTGACGATGAGGATCAGGAAACGGCGATCCATCCGATCCGAGATCCAGCCGATTGGATACTGCAGCACCAGCCCGCCTATATAGAAGGTCGACACAAAGCCCGAGATCTGCGCGACGCTCAGCCCAGCTTGCTGCCCAAAGACCGAGGCCATGCCGAACTGCGCCGCGAACACGCCGCCAAGAATGAAGAAACCCACACAGCCCAGCGGAGAGATCGTGTAAAGCTCGCGCAGGCTAAGACCTTTGGTGGTTTCAAAGGCCGGCGTTGGGTTCACGGACAAAAGGATCGGCGCGAAGGCAATCGACACCAGCACCGAGGGAATGATGAACAGGATGAAATCCTGCGGATCCCCAAGTACCAACAGGCCTTGCGCCGCGATAATCCCGACCATCTGCACAAACATATAAAGCGACAGGGCTTTGCCGCGGTTCGCGTTATCAGCCGCGTTGTTTAGCCAGCTTTCGGCGGTGACATACACGCCCGAGAAGCAGAACCCGACCACGACGCGTAGAAGCGTCCAGGCAATCGGATCGTTCATTGCCGGGTACAGGATCAGAACGGCCGAGATGAAGGATCCCAGCGCCGCGAAGACCCGAACATGGCCGACACGGCGGATCATGGTCGGCGCCATGCGCGATCCGAACAGGAAGCCAGCAAAATAACCGGACATGACAAGCGACAGCTCGAAGGTTGAAAAGCCCTCAAGCCCACCACGAATACCCAACAGCGTGCCCTGCACACCGTTGCCAACCATCAAAAGCATGACGCCCAACAACAGCGCCCAAGAGCTTGCCAGAACCTGAAGCATGAAACCCTCCGCCAGTCCGAGAGGTTCAGTGTAGCCGAAGGCGCTGTCCGGAAAACGCTTTTTCGCGACCTTACGGGGTCGCGTTCCGGCCTCTACGCCCCCTTGGGCAGCAGAAGCGAGCTGTCGCCGTAAGAAAAGAAGCGGTATTTCTCAGCGATCGCATGGGCATACACATCGCGCATCCGCTCGGTCCCCATCATCGCAGACACCAGCATCATCAGCGTCGATTTCGGCAGGTGGAAGTTGGTCATCAGCCCGGCGGCGATTGAGAAATCGAAGCCCGGGGTAATGAAAATATCGGTCTCGCCGGTCCAAAGCGCGATCTGCCCCTTCTTCACCGCTGCGCTTTCGATCAGGCGCAACGCGGTGGTGCCAACCGGAATCACGCGCCCACCTGCCACAAGGGTCGCGTTGATTTCGTCTGCCGCGTTTTGGCTGACCTCGCCCCATTCGGCGTGCATCTTGTGTTTCGAGACGTCATCGACCTTCACCGGCAGGAAAGTGCCTGCCCCCACATGAAGCGTAACATGGGTAAGCCCCACGCCCATCGCTTCGATCTTCGTCAGCAAATCCTCATCAAAATGCAGCGACGCCGTGGGCGCAGCGACGGCTCCGGTGTTGCGGGCAAAGACGGTCTGGTAGTCTTCATTGTCTTGCTCGTCCGCCGCGCGTTTGGCGGCAATATAGGGCGGCAAGGGCATCTTGCCTGCCTCGGCAATCGCCACGTCAAACGCGTCACCTTCTAGATTGAATCGCAGTACAGCCTGATCGTCGTCGCGCCCCAAGAACTCGGCGCTCAGCGCGTCCGAGAACGCGATCACGTCGCCCTCTTTCAACTTTCGCAGTGGCTTCGCCATGGCGTGCCATTGACCCTGCCCATCCGGCGACAGAAGCGTGACTTCGATATTGGCAACGCCTTCGCCGGGCGCTTGCCCCGGACGGGTGCGTGTGCCGAACAGACGGCCCGGGATCACCTTGGTGTCGTTCAGGATCAACCGATCCCCCGGGCGCAACCACTCGGTCAGGTCACCCACATGGGCGTCGGTTAGGCTGTCCGGTGTCGCCACCAACAGGCGGCTCGCGGTGCGCGGACGCACGGGGCGTGTCGCGATCAGCTCTTCCGGCAGTTCAAAGTCAAAATCACTCAGTTTCATGGCCGCGCACATAGGTCTGATCCGCGCAAAGGTCAATCATTCGGGACGCGGTGGCGGGTCACGGCGGAAAATGTCACGGAAAAAGCCCGGTGTGAACACCGACAGCGGATTGACCGAGACGTCGGGCGCGGACGCCGTGCCACCCAGTTGATAATTGAACCCGACAAGCCCTTCCCCCTTGCGGGCAAAAATACGCCCGGCCGAGTTCACCGCATAGAAGGGCGAAATCACCCCTTGCATCTGCATCCGCTCGGAGCCGAGATAATAATAGCCATCCATCGAAATCCCCATCGAATGCCCCGAGGCCGAGCTTTCGTAGATCGTCACCTTCTCGGGATCCAGACGGAAGCGCGCGTTTACATCGGTGAACGGGATGCCCTGCCCCCCCAATTGCTGCAACAATCCGATCACCGAGATCGCGGACAGAAGCTCGGCCATGGCAGGCGCGTCGTGGACGTCGATATTGTCGGTGATGGTCAGGCTACCTTCGTAAACGCCCTTCCCACCAGCGGGCGTCAGGATCAGCTCCATCTTGCCGCCTTTTGCGGATTTGAACAGGCCCGCTTCGCGCATGACCCGCCCTGCATTGCGCGCCTTGATACGGAATGCTGTGCCGTTTGGTTGGGGGGCCGTAACACCCCGAATAACCGGCTTACCCGAGACACGCCCCTCGAACCGCCCTGACAGGCCGGTGGCCCCGCTGGTTAGTTCGGCTTCAAACGGCGTCAGCACAATACCTTCCGCGATCGTCAGTCGGTCCAGCTTCAGATTGATAGGGGTGTCGCCTTGGGATCCGCCGCTTCCCCGGTTCGCGCCCACCGTTGCGCCGCGCAGGTCAATCGTGCCGCCATTGACGGTCACGGCAACCGGCACCCCGTCGCCGCGCCCGGTCAGCGTCACCTGAGCATCCAGCCATCCGCCCAGCTTGACCCGGTCAAAGACGGCCGTGTCAAACCCACCTTCCGGATGCAGGTTGATCCGCCCTGCAGCAGAAAGCCCTGATGTCGTAAGCGCCAGCTGATCAATTTGCGGTACCGCGCCAAGGTCAGCGGTTAGTGTGATCTGCCCATCTGCCTCTTTGGGCTTGGACCAGCCTAGGGGCGGAATGGACAAAGCCACGCCTTTCAAGTCGCCCTCAAGCGTCAACCGGGGCGGAGCATCCTTGTTCAAAACAATCTTGTAGTCGCCGCGCCCTTCACCGCGCACTGTGCCCTCGGGCAGGCCGACCTTGAAGACCTCAAGCATCTGAGTGTTCAAAGGGAAACGCCCCGTAACGGTCGAGGGGCCCGTAGCTTTACCAGCCTCGAACGGCAGCTCCCAAAGGCCAGATAACGGCAGCCCTGACAGGGTGCCCTGCCCTCTAAGGCTTAACCCGGCCTCATCAAAGCGCATCGTCGCGTTGGGCAGTTTCAGCGCGTGGCCCGGAACGATCTTGGTGCTTTCGACATTTCGAAGATCAGCGCTCAAATCATAGGTTATGGCACTACGGGGCGCCTGGGGCTGCATCTGAACGTCGACCCGCCCGCGCACCGTCGCGCGCCCTGTGGCCATGTCCGGCCCCATCTTGCCATCGCTTGTCCGGAACACTTGGAACGGCTTCGAATTCAAAAGGTGAAGCGCCGCCGTCACGGGTCCCGAGACGGACAGATCGACCTCGGCCGGAACGGGGCGCACGGGAAGGTTGGGATCCGCATCTGCCGGGCGCGGTTTACCCATCTTCGGAATGACAAACGTCGTCCCGCTAACATCCAGAACCCCAGCAATACGCCCATCTGGGCTGCGCGGGCGGACAACACCCCGATCCGCCACAACGGACAGGCGGCGGCCCTCGATCACCAGACGCCCATCCGCGTACTCGATGGGCTGCATGTTTTTCACCGCCCGGATCGACATATCCTGATAGGACGCCGAGAGGTTCAGATGCGCGGGCGCGTCGCCTCGTTTGCGCCACGCAATGGCGACATCATGGAACTGCCCGCCCGAGACATTGTCGCGGATCCATGTCCTGACCCGCGCACTGCGCGCCTCGGGCCACAAGGCGACCACCTGATCCGGGGTGACTTTCTCGGCCCGGCTATCAAAGCCCAAGGACCACGCCCCGCCATCGACCGCGATCCGCCCTGATCCCGCAATGTGGCGATCTTCATGGGTGACATAGGCCTGCCCGATCTCTACCTCGAACGGATCAAGTCGCAGACGGAAATCCGCCCCGCCTTGGCCCACAAGCACGGCCTCTTCGAACAGCTCTGACGGATTTAGCTTGGCCTCGGACAGTTGGACCTGCCCGATCATCTCGGTCGGCCAGCCGCCTGTCCAGCCACGCAGATAGGCGTGTCCTTCCGCGCTGGCTTGCACCCAATCCGACGACAGCGACATTTCCGAGAAGTCCATGCGCTCGCGTTCCGGGTCATAGTCGATGTAGACCCGGCCACCGTTGAATCGCGCGGGCTTGGCGCCCCCGTTCGGGGAAATCGCACCCGCGCCAAACTCCAAGAACCCCGCCAGATCCGAGATCGCCCCCTCGTCATCCACCACCGTCAACAATTCGCCCGAGATCGGTGCGTCCACGACCCCAAGGAAGGTGAGAAGCGGCGTTTGCGCGGCGATATCTGCCGACAGCGCGTTCTTGAACCGCGCGGTAAACTCAGCCGCCGAAGAAGTCTTCGCGCTTCGGAACTCCAGCACGGTCTCGGCCAGTGTTTCGGTCTGATTGAAGACGTCGAAAGACACGGACATGCTGACATGCTCGGCATCTTGGGTGATGACCAACGCCCCGTCGGTCACCTGCCAGATCCGCCCAGTGCGTGCGTCTTCCAGCGTGATGGTCAGAGAGTCGGCGCGGATTTCATCCGTGTGGGACAACACGCCGTCTGCAAAGACCTGATCAATGCCATCCAGAAGGCTTGCGAAGTCGCCGCTTGCCCCGACCCCCTGCCCGAAACTAAGCGCAAAGGCACCGTCCGCTTGCCGCCGCACCGTGATTTGCGCCCCGGATAGCTCAAGCGTTGCGGGCTCCAATCGGCCTGACAGCACGGGCAGGACAAAAACCGAGCCTTCGACCGCATTCAGGCGCCCAATCTCTAACCCCGTCTCGTCGCGCACGCCCAGATCCACCAAACGCAACCGGGGCCGACCGTTTCCGGAAACCCCTAACTCAATCCGCGCAAGCGACAGGGTCACCGCACTGGATTGGTCGTTCAACCGCTCTTCAACTGTCCGCGCCACCCAATCCGGCATCGCAATGACCCGGCCCGTGGCCGACATGGACACCAGCGCCAAGAACAGGGCCACGGCCACGAACATCATGATCGTCCAGACGCCCATACGGCGTTTGAGTTTGCGCGATGACCTGCGGTCCGATGCGGACGGGGCTGAGACCTGCGCCGCCGCGCTTTCCCCGGGGGCCACACGGGACGGGACGACATCAAGCGGCGCCGCCTTTGGCGCGTCGCCCTTCGAGGGCTGAAGGCCTTGGTGCGTTTTCTTGGCGACGGCAGGCTCTTTGGGCGCAGGCTTGGCGAGGTTTCTGGCTCCGAGCGGCCGCCGCACGTGCAACAATGCCTGCTCAATCAACCCACGCAGCGGCAACCTGCGCGCGCTGGCGGCCAGCACCGCAGCCTCGGCCTGCTCAACCGACAGATCCTCGGGCGTATCAGCCCCCTGTGACGCCGCCTTCGGCGCACCACCTTCCGGGGGCACGCCAGTCAGGTCATCTTCTGGCGTTTTTTCACTGGTCATTTTGCCTGTCGGACCGGCTCTTGCAGCCCCCTGTATTTTCCATCATTCTGCCCAAAACAACGCGGCGGCGAAAGGCTTGAATAGGGGTAAGTACCCGATTTTTCTCGCTTCGGCCGGTGCAACACCGCAAAACACCTCGTGCTGGCGCAGAACCTGATAAGGCTCTAACGGCTCAACGGAAGGAACGCTAGAAACATGACCCAGACCATGCCCGCAGTTGGCGACATCGCGCCGGATTTCACGCTTCCGCAGGATGGCGGCGCGCCCATTTCTCTGTCTGACCTCGCGGGCGCGCCCGTGGTTCTATTCTTCTATCCCAAGGACAACACCCCCGGCTGCACCACCGAAGCGCTGGATTTCACCGCCCTTCTGCCCGAGTTTCAGGCACTTGGCGTGCATGTCTTGGGTGTGTCGAAAGACAGCCTGAAGAAGCACGAAAACTTCCGCACGAAACACGCGCTTGGCATTCCGCTTTTGTCCGATGCCGAAGGCGACGTCTGCGAACGCTACGGCACGTGGGGCGAGAAAAAGAACTATGGCCGCACTTATATGGGCATCACCCGCACCACCTTCCTGATCGGCGCAGATGGGCGCATCGCGCAGGTGTGGGAGAAGGTGAAGGTGAAAGAGCACGCCCAAGCTGTGCTGGACGCCGCCCGCGAACTGGTAGGTTAAGCATGACGGGTCTTTCCAAACCCTTGGCGCAAATGGCGGACGAGGTGCTGCGCACCGCAGATGGCCGCGAAAAGACCGCCTTGGCGCGACGCTATGCGGCGGAATGGTTCGCCGCGCGCGAGGCCGGGCAGATCACCTCTCCCCTGCAAGATCGGGCTGCGGTGATTGGCGACGCAACGCCGCCGGACTTCCCGGCGCGCCCCGAAAAGCCCGAGCTGAAAGATCCCCGCGACGTGCCGCGACGTCGCCCCGGATCGCGCCAAGGTCAAATCGCGCTTCTCCATGCCGTCGCGCATATCGAATTGAACGCGGTCGACCTGCATTGGGACATCATCGCGCGGTTTACTGATACTCCGATGCCCTTGGGGTTCTATGATGACTGGGTGAAAGCCGCTGAAGAAGAAGCCAAGCATTTCAATCTGGTAAGCGATTGCCTTGAGGCGCTGGACAGCCACTATGGCGCGCTGGCCGCCCATGCGGGCATGTGGAAGGCAGCCGAGGATACGGCCACAGACATTCTGGGTCGCTTGGCAGTGGTTCCCATGGTGCTGGAAGCGCGCGGATTGGATGTGACCCCCGGCATGATCGACATTTTCAAGAAGGCTGGGTTGGACGACACGGTCGCCGCACTCGAAGTGATTTATGCCGAAGAGGTCGGGCACGTGGCCTATGGCTCGAAATGGTTCCATTTCCTTTGCGGGCGACACGAGCTGGACCCGAAAGAGACGTTCCACGAGTTGGTGCGCACCTATTTCCACGGGGCGCTCAAACCGCCCTTCAATGAAGAGAAACGGGCAGAAGCTGGCCTACCACCGGACTTCTATTGGCCACTGGCCGAGGAAACGCCGGACCGCCCGCGCGGGACACCGCGGTAGCCCGCACAAAATCCCGCGTAAGTAGAGCCAAAACCCTCGTCTTGGCGCCAAATCTGACAGGGCAGGATTTCCAGACCGGGAGTTCCCTGCCCTGTTTACTTAAAATCGGCAGAAAATTGCCCGTTTCAGCGTGGCAAGCCGATGAATTTCCCAAATTTTCTTGCGTGAACGCAGGCACCACGCTAAGCACCACGGGTCTGACGGCTCGCCTTCAAGAGCACCCATTCGCCGCGGACAGGGGACGTAAGGAAGACACTGGGGATTGCGCATTGCATAACCATCTGATCGCGAAGACCAATCATCTGCTCGAGCGGGTTTTTCCCGAGCAGCGCCTGTTCCTGCGATCCGAGGAAGGCACGCGATTCATCCGGCTGTCGCCGCTGACCCAAGCCCTCGGTTGGACCGGGTCTGCCGCCTTCTTTGCCTGGTCGATCATCGCCACCGCTGTTCTGCTGATGGATTCGATTGGGTCGGGCAACCTGCGCGATCAGGCACAGCGGGACAAACAGCTTTACGAACAGCGCGTGCAAACCTTGTCCGAAGAACGCGACGCCCGCACCTCGGAAGCGATTGCGGCGCAAGAACGCTTCAATCTGGCGCTGTCGCAAATCTCGGAAATGCAAAGCGAGCTTCTGGCGTCCGAAGAACGCCGCCGCGAGTTGGAAACTGGAATCGGCGTCATTCAGTCGACCCTGCGCCGCACCATCGGCGAACGTGATCAAGCGAAGGGTAGCTTGGAACAGGTGCTCGCAGAAGCACGTGAAAACGCCGACAATGCCGCCCCGGGCGCGACCGCCGTCGCCAGCAACGCCACGCTGACCTTCATGACGGAAGAACTGGCCCGCACCGCCGCCGAGCGCGACAAGGTCGCCGCCAGCGCCGCCGAGGCCGAGAAATTCGCCCAAGACATGATGTACGAGGCGCGCCTTAAAGAAGAGCTTAACGACCAGATCTTCCGCCAGCTGGAAGATGCAGTATCGATTTCGCTCGAACCGCTGGACAAAATGTTTGCCAAGTCCGGCATGTCCGTCGACAACATTCTGGGCCAGATCCGCCGAGGCTATTCCGGTCAGGGCGGCCCGCTCACCCCGCTGATCCTGTCCACCAGCGGCGGGGCCCCCGATCCTGACACCGAACGCGCCAACCGCATTCTGGGTGAACTGGATCGTATGAACCTCTATCGTATCGCTGCCCAGAAAATGCCCTTTGGCATGCCTGTGAAGTCAAACTTCCGCTTCACCTCGGGCTTTGGCACCCGCTGGGGCCGCATGCACAATGGCACAGATTTCGCCGCCCCCATCGGCACCCCGGTCTATGCACCGGCGGATGGGGTCGTCATTCACGCCGGTTGGTCTTCGGGCTATGGCCGGCTTATCAAGATCCAACACGAGTTCGGCATCGAAACCCGTTACGCCCATTTGTCGCGCATGAATGTGCAGAAAGGACAAAGGGTCTCGCGCGGGGATCGAATTGGTGATATTGGAAACAGCGGACGCTCGACCGGGCCGCATCTTCACTATGAAGTGCGCGTGGGCGGACGTCCGATCAACCCCATGATCTATATCAAGGCAGCACGCGATGTTTTCTAAAAGCAAGATCAACGAGCCCGGCCCCAAGGCTGGCGACAAGGACACCAAACCCGCAGCGGCTCCTGCCGCTGACAAGCCGGCGATCCCGCCCAAGGCATCGACACCGCCCGTGCCGTCTTCGGCCCCGAAAGCCAAGCCGCCCGCATCGACCCTGTCGTCTGACATTGTCATCAAGGGTGACATCAAGTCGACCGGCGACATCATCGTTGAAGGCACCGTGGAAGGTGACATCCGCGCCCACCAGCTGACCGTTGGCGAAGGCGCCACCGTACGCGGCGAAGTGGTTGGCGACGACGTTGTGATCAACGGCCGCATCGTTGGCCGCCTGCGGGGCCTGAAAGTCCGCCTGACCGCCACGGCACGCGTCGAGGGTGACATCATTCACAAAACCATCGCCATCGAAAGCGGTGCGCATTTTGAAGGCTCGGTACAGCGTCAGGACGATCCGCTGTCGGGTGGTGCGAAGAAGATTCAGCCTGCTGCTGCCCCTGCCCCTGCGGCAGCTGCTGAAAAAGCCTAAGCCTGGGAAATCCCGGACTGTTCCAAAAAAAGGCCGCCTGATGGGCGGCCTTTGCTATTCTAGGGCTGTGTTGTGTTAGTCTTCGAAGGACATGACCTTCTTGTACAAATGCCAGGTTGCGTGACCCAATACGGGCAGCACGATGAACAGGCCAAAGAACAGTGGTACCATCGCCAGCACCATCAACACCGTGACCAGAGCGCCCCAGAAAACCATTGGAACAAAGTTCTGCACCACGGATTGGAACGAATAGATCATGGCCGAGATGAAATCCATCTCGCGATCCAAGAGCATCGGTAGGCTGCTCACAGTCAGGGCAAAGGCCACAAAGGCCATGATGCCGCCAACAACGGTGCCCACAGCCAGCATGGTGATCCCGTTGGTGTTCAGCAGCGCATCCTGCCAGTTCGACGTGATATTTGTCATAGGCTGCAGCCCCATGAACAGCATGAACACGATATGCGCCACGAAGATCCAGAACAGAAAGCCCATGATCAGAACCATTGCGATGGACGGGAACTGCCGGTCTTTTTGGTTAAACACCACACCCAGGATTTGCGCCCAATCAAGCGGGGCGCCGGTTTCCAGACGGCGGCTGACCTCGTACAGGCCGACGGCCAGAAACGGGGCTAGAAACGGGAAGCCAAAGGCGACTGGAATGATCCAATAGCTTTGATCCATCACCTTGAATTCGAGAAACAGAACAATGCCGCCCAGCACAAAAAACAGTGCGAAAAACAGCCCGAAGGCTGGCGCGGCTTTGAAATCCTGAAATCCTGATTTGAAGGCTGACAGCACATCCGAAATGGAAATGGATTGAATACTTGGTGGCGACGAGGCCTCCAAAGTGGTTGCGTCAGACATTTTTCCTCCCTGCACGTATCTTATTTTTGTTTTCGCGCGCAGACCGAGTGTTGCGGGTGAATTTGCATCCGTCAAGTTTCTGAATGCGTTAATCTTTCCGCCCAACACCCTGATGACAGCGATAAAAAGGCCCGGGATCGTCCAAGCGAAAGAACAAAGGCTTGACCCGGATAGAGCGAACGCGCTTTCGTGCAATAGGTTCAATCGGCGCCCTCGGCTTGCCTATGGCTGCGCGTCCGATGTGTGTGTGACAGGGATTATGACATGCCATTTCTGAAAAAACTCATCGCTGTTGGAGGCCTCCTTTGCCTGACCTCGGGCGCGGCGATGGCCGCCAAATGCGGCAACACCTCCGCGGGGTTTGACGCGTGGAAATCCGACTTTGCCAAGCAGGCGCAGCGGTCGGGGGTTGGCAAGCGTGGGCTGCAGGCCTTGGCGGCGGCACGCTATTCACAGACCACGATCAATGCCGACCGCAACCAGAAGTCCTTCCGCTACACGCTTGCCAAGTTCATGCAGATCAGGGGCGCGGCCACGATCGAAGCGCAAGGGCGCAAGCGGTTGGCGAAGAACCCGCAATTCTATCAGTCGCTCGAGAAACGCTATGGCGTGCCGGCGGGCGTATTGCTGGCAATTCATGGGATGGAGACCGGGTTCGGCGGCTTCATGGGCGACACGCCAGTCGTCTCGGCGATTACCACATTGGCGTACGACTGCCGCCGGTCTGATTTCTTCAAGCCCCACGCAATTGGCGCGCTGAAACTGGTGGATCAGGGCACGATCACCGGCGCGACGCTTGGCGCCAAACACGGCGAACTTGGCCATACCCAATTCCTGCCCGGCAATGCCTATAAATACGGGGTCGATGCCTCGGGCGACGGGCGCGTGGATCTGTACAATCTGGCCGATGCGATGGCGACCACGGCAAATTTCCTGCGCAAGAAGGGCTGGAAACGGGGCAAAGGCTATCAAGAGGGCCAACCAAATTTCCGCGTGATCAAGGAATGGAACGCGGCGACGGTTTATCAGCAAGCCATCGCGATCATGGCAGCGAATATCGACAGATAAGCGGCCATGAAAAAGCCCCGGCCAGTGGGTCTGACCGGGGCTTGCTGTGTCGCTCAGTGCGGGCTTAGTCGTCTGCGTTCGCCTCGGACCGAGATTTACCGGCCACGTCTTGTGCCAGAACTGACGCCATGAACGCATCCAGATCGCCGTCCAGAACACCCTTGGTGTCCGACGTCTCGTGCCCCGTGCGCAGGTCTTTCACCATCTGATAGGGCTGCAGCACGTACGAACGGATCTGGTTGCCCCAGCCCGCGTCGCCTTTGTTTTCATGCGCCTCGTTGATCGCGGCGTTCCGGCGATCCAGCTCCATCTGATAGAGGCGCGATTTCAGCGCTTTCATGGCGATGTCACGGTTCTGGTGCTGCGATTTTTCCGAACTGGTCGTGACGATCCCCGTCGGGATGTGGGTAATCCGCACAGCCGAGTCCGTCGTGTTCACGTGCTGACCACCCGCACCGGACGAACGATACGTGTCGATGCGAATGTCCGAGGGGTTCACCTCGATCTCGATATTGTCGTCGACCACGGGATAGACCCAGACCGAGCTGAACGAGGTGTGGCGCTTGGCCGCCGAGTCATAGGGCGAAATCCGCACCAGCCGGTGCACGCCGCTTTCCGACTTCAGCCAGCCATAGGCGTTGTGGCCAGAAATCTTGTAGGCGGCGGATTTAATGCCCGCCTCTTCGCCCGCGCTTTCCGACTGAAGCTCGACCTTGTAGCCATGCTTTTCGGCCCAGCGGACATACATCCGTGCCAGCATCGAGGCCCAGTCACAGCTTTCCGTGCCGCCCGCGCCCGAGTTGATTTCAAGGAAGGTGTCGTTGCTGTCAGCCTCGCCGTCCAGCAGCGCTTCCAGCTCGGCGGCGGCGGCTTTCTTGACCAAAGCCTTCAACGAGGATTCAGCGTCCGAGACAACCTCGTCATCTTCTTCCATTTCGCCCAGTTCGATCAGGTCAATATTGTCCTGAAGGTCCTGCGCCATGGATTTATAGCTGTTCACGCTATCCAGCAGCGACTGACGTTCGCGCATCAGTTTCTGCGCGCGGTCGGGATCGTTCCACAGGTCCGGGTCTTCAGTCATCGCGTTGAATTCCTCCAACCGATGTTCCGCCGTGTCCCAACCGATCCGCTGCCGCAAAAGCGCCAGCGATTTTTCGATTGCATCAACGTTGTTCTGAGCCTCTGCCCGCATGGGTTCGTTCCCTGTCCGAAATCTCGTCCCCCGCAATATCAACAGGGGCACGGATGGGCAAGCGCGGATGGATGCCCTGCCCCCAATAGAAAGGGCCGCAGAGGTCGTACCCCTACGGCCCCTTGGCCATGTGAGTGGTTTGGGAGAGGACGGCCAGCCCTCAGGTCCGCATGGTGATGCCGTCCGCGAAAATCTGCAGTTTCGACGGGTCCGCGGTCAGGCGCACGCGTTGCCCCTTCAACTGGTCATGGATGCCAGGGAGCTTGGCAATCAGATGGGTTTGGTTGGCGCTGTCCGCCCCCTCGCCCACGGACATTTTCGCCGGGAGATACAGAAGCGAGACTTCGCCCAGTGCTTCGACAATCTCGACCTCGCCTTCGAAGATCGCGTCACCATCGGCGATCACGAAATCTTCGGGACGGACGCCCAGATTGACCACGCGGCCCATGTCGGCCTCGGTCGTGGCGATTTCGGTCGTGGCGACACCGCCCGCGTCCAACGTGACCTCGGTTTTCGCGCCGGTTGCGGTGATTTTGCCCGGCAAGAGGTTCATCGCGGGCGAGCCTATGAATTGCGCCACGAACTCGGTCCGGGGGCGTTCATACAGTTCCAGAGGACTGCCGACCTGCGCGATCCCCTTGTTGGCCAGAACCACGATGCGATCCGCCAGCGTCATCGCTTCGACCTGATCGTGGGTCACATAGATCATGGTGCTGTCGGGCATCGCCTCTTTCAACTGCGCAATCTCGATCCGGGTCGCGACCCGAAGCGCGGCGTCGAGGTTCGAGAGCGGTTCGTCAAACAGATAAACCTTGGGGTCGCGTACAATCGCGCGGCCAATCGCCACCCGCTGGCGCTGCCCGCCGGACAGCGCTTTGGGCAGGCGGTCCAGATAGGGCTCCAACTGCAACGCCTTGGCGGCACGATCCACTGCGGCGTCAATCTCGGCCTTGGGTTTCTTGGCGATGTTCAACGCAAAGGCCATGTTGTCGCGCACCGTCATATGCGGATAGAGCGCATAGGACTGGAACACCATCGCGATGCCGCGTTGGCTGGGGGGGACGTCGTTCACCACCTGCCCGTCGATCTCCAACGTGCCATCCGTGATCTTCTCAAGCCCCGCGATCATGCGCAGAAGCGTGGATTTCCCGCAGCCCGAAGGCCCGACAAAGACGATCAGCTCGCCGGTTTTGATGTCCAGATCAATGTCGTTCAGGACGTTCACATTGCCATAGCTTTTGACAACATCTGTCAGCTTCAGATCGGCCATGGCTACACCTCTTCTTTCTTCATGATCAGCGCACCCCATGCCGGGATGTCGCCAGTGTTGTCCCCGATCAGCACCTGCCAACCCCCACTGGGACGGTCCGTCGTGATCGGCGCATTGCCAAGATTGAACTGGCATAGAATCCGTTCATTCCCGTGCAGACGTTCGAACTGCAAAAGCGGTCCATCAGCCTCAAGATCCAGCATCTCGCCCTTGGCGAGCGCCGGATGGGCACGGCGAAGCGCGATGACATCGCGATAGTGATGAATCAGCGCGTCATTGCTGGCCTCGGCCTGATCGACCGCCATAGGCAGGTGATCAGCAGCCACAGGCAGCCATGTATCGGCATTGGACGAGAAGCCACCTTGCGGGGCCTTGGCTGACCACACCATCGGCGTACGGCACCCGTCGCGGCCTTTGAATTCAGGCCAGAATTCAATGCCGTAGGGGTCTTGCAGGTCTTCGAAGGCGACATCGGCCTCGGCCAGACCCAACTCTTCGCCTTGATAGATGCAGGCTGATCCACGCAGGGACATCAGAAGGGTCACGAACAGGCGTTGCGCCTGTTCGGACAAGTCCCAACGTGTTGCGTGGCGGGCGACGTCATGGTTCGAATAGGCCCAACAGGCCCACCCGTCCGGCGCGACCTCAGCCACTTTATGCATCACCTCGGCCACGCGGGCGGCATCGGGTTGATCCCCGGACAACAGCTCGAATGCATAGCACATTTGCACCAGACCATCGCCGCGTGTGTACTCGCCCATGATCTCGAGCCCGCGTTGGGCGTCACCGACTTCGCCAACCGCAGCGGCCCCATAAGGCTCCATCACCGCGCGCAGTTTGCGCAGGAAGTCTAGCGTCTCGGGCCGGTTCTTGTCGTAGAGATGTTCCTGATGGTTATAGGGGTTCACCGCGGGCGCGATGGTGCTGTTGCGATCTTCGGGTGCCAGCGGCGGGTTATCACGCAGCTGGGCGTCGTGGGTGTAAAAGTTGATCGTGTCCAGTCGGAAACCATCCACACCACGTTCAAGCCAGAACCGGGCCACGTCCAGCAGCGCCTCTTGCACCTGAGGTTCGTGGAAGTTCAGATCAGGCTGCGAGGTCAGGAAGTTGTGCAGATAATACTGCTGGCGCTTTCCATCCCACTGCCACGCCGGGCCACCAAAGATCGACAACCAGTTGGTGGGCGGTGTGCCATCCGGTTTAGGCTCGGCCCAAACATACCAGTTGGCCTTTTCGTTTTCGCGATCCTGACGGCTTTCTTGAAACCACGCGTGCTGATCCGAGGTGTGACTGAGCACCAAATCGATCATCACCTTCAGCCCCAGCCCGTGTGCCGCGCTGATCAGTTGATCAAACTCGGACAGCGTGCCGAACATCGGGTCCACGTCGCAATAATCTGACACGTCATAGCCGAAATCCTTCATCGGAGACGTGAAGAAGGGCGAGATCCAAAGCGCATCCACACCAAGCGAGGCGATATGCGGCAGGCGGCGGGTGATGCCGGCCAGGTCGCCAATGCCATCGCCATTATCGTCTTGATAGCTACGCGGATAGACCTGATAGATCACCGCGCCACGCCACCAATCGGGGTCCTTGGTCAGGTGTCTCATATCCTGTTGAGAAACGGTTGCGTTCATGTGTCAGCCCCCTTTGACTGATCCGGCCAGAAGGCCGCGCACGAGATAGCGTTGGAGTGAGAAGAAAACGAAGATCGGCACCGCGATCGAGACAAAGGCCGAAGCCGCCAGGATCTCCCAATCGCCACCGCGCGAGCCCAGAAGGTCCACGATGCGGCCGGTCATAACGACCTGATCCTCGCCAGTGCCAAGGAACACTTTGGCGACCAGCAGGTCGTTCCAGACCCACAGGAACTGGAAGATCGCGAAGGATGCCAGCGCCGGGAAGGACAGCGGCAGGATGATGCGGCGGAAGATCTGGAAATCAGTGGCGCCGTCGACACGAGCGCTTTCGATGATCTCGCCGGGCAGGCCGACCATGTAGTTACGCAGAAGGAAGACCGCCAAAGGTAATCCGAACCCGGTATGCGCAAGCCATATCCCCAGATAGCCTTTGCCCAGCCCAATCCCGATATGCAGCTTTAGAAGCGGGATAAAGGCGACCTGAAGCGGCACGACCAGCAGGCCAACCACGGCAGCGACCAGAAGGGCACGGCCCGGCATCTCCATCCACGCCAGCGCGTAGGCAGCGAAGGCGGCGACGAGCACCGGAATGATCGTGGCGGGGATGGTCACAGTCAGCGTGTTCAGCAGCGAGCGCCCCATACCTTCGGCGAACAGCACCTCGCGGTAGTTGTCCAAAGTAAAGCCCGGAGGCGTCTCGGCCCGCACGAACAGACGTTGCCCGCGACTTCCACTGGGTTCTTCTGCGTATTCGATGCGATAGCGGCCATCCGACTGCACGGTAATCTTGTGCCCACGCGCATGGGTGGCCGTGTCGCCGGGGGTAAAGGCCACGGGCTCTTTCGAGGTAATGCCGAAGGCCGTGACGGTCACGCCCTGCCCTTCCAGTACCTGCCCTTCGATAACCCAAAGATCTCCCTCGGGCTTGGCTTCACCGGGCGCCAAGGCGCGCTCGATCACGTTCTTTTCCGACGCGGACAAGGCGGTCCACCAGCCCGAAGTCGAAATCGCGTCCCGATCCCGGAACGAGCTGATCAAAAGCCCGACCGTCGGGATGATCCACAGCAGCACCAAAAGGGCTGCCGACAGGTTGACCGCCCATGTCAGGCGGGATTTGCCTCCTGCCATATCCATCAGCGTGACTCCTTATGTGCGTTGTAGATGTTCCAGACCATGACCGGCGTGACCAGAAGCATGATCACCACCACGATGGCCGAGCCGCGCCCGAAATCTGGGGATCCGCGGAACATCCAGTCATACATGAGATTGGCCAGAACCTGCGTGCCCCATTGGCCGTTGGTCATGGCGAAAACAATGTCGAAGACCTTCAGGACGGTCACGGTGATCGTCGTCCAGACGACCGCGATTGTGCCCCAGATCTGCGGGATCTTGATCTTGAAGAAGACCTGAAGCGGGCTTGCGCCGTCCAGATAGGCGGCCTCGATCGTTTCTTCACTAATGCCCTTCAGGGCGGCGGACAGGATCACCATGGCAAAGCCCGTCTGGATCCAGATCAGGATCGCCATCAGGAAGAAATTGTTCCAGAAGGGCAGCGTGATCCACGCCTGCGGATCGCCGCCGAACGCCTGAACCAGCGCGTTCAGAAGACCGATCTGCTCGCCCTGATTGTCGCCGCGATAGTCATAGATGAACTTCCAGATCACCGCAGCACCGACAAAGCTGATGGCCATCGGCATGAAGACAAGGCTTTGCGCAAGCTGCCCCCATTTGATGCGGTCCGTCAGTCCGGCGGCTACTAGACCAAAGAAGGTCGACGCAGCAGGCACGACAAGCAGCCACATCAGGTTGTTCACAAGGCTCTCGCGAAACTTTTCGTCCTGAGCCAGCCATGTGTAGTTGCCGACACCGATGAAGTCTCCTCCACTGTCATGCAGTGACAGATAGGCCGTCGAGAACACCGGATACAGCAGGTAGATCGACAGGATGGCAAGCGCTGGGAACACGAACAGCCAAGGGCGGATGGCATTCGCCCGATTGATGTTACGCCCGGCATTGGGTCCTTTTGCCGGACACATCCGGTCAAGGAGAAGATTTGAGAAGTAGAAATAGGCGACGCAGCCAAATACACCGATGATGATTGTCGACAGCGCGAAGAGTGCTTGTTGCATGTCTCCCCCTTTCCAACCGAAGCGCTGGCCCTTCGGTGTGGATGATACGCCCCGGCGACGGTGTCGCCGGGGGTGAGTTGCTTAGGTCCAGATTACTTGATCGAGTCCCAGGTGGACTGGATAGAGGCCGCAACTTCTGCCGCGTCTTTGCCGCCAGCATAGTCTACCATGCCGGTCCAGAAGACGCCTGCGCCAACCGCACCCGGCATCAGATCCGATCCGTCGAAGCGGAATGTGTCAGCATTCAGCAGGATGTCGTTCATCTTGGCCACGGTCGGGTCTGTATAAACGCCGGTGTTCACACCCTTATGCGGGGTTAGGAACCCGGTCTGCGCCATCCAGACTTCGTGCGCGATGGGGGACTTCAGGAACTCCATGAAGGCCTGCGCGCCTTTGCTGTCAGAGGTGATCGCCCACAATGTACCGGCGCCCAAGACAGGCTTACCCAGATCCTTGCCCTCGTAGGCCGGGAAGTAGAAGAAATCAGCGTCCACGCCCACTTCGGTACCTTCCGGGAAGAAGCTGGGAATGAAGCTGGCCTGACGGTGCATGTAGCACTGCGGCGGCGAGGCGAACATGCCCTGCGGGCTGTCGCGGAAGTCGGTGGTGGCCACTGCCCCAGCCCCGCCAGATACGTAAGCGTCATTGCGGGCAAACGCGCCAAATTCCTCGATCGCGGCAACCACTTTGGGGTCGTCGAATTTCAGTTCGTTGGCGACCCAAGCGTCGTAATCCGCAGGCGACTGGGTGCGTAGCATCATGTCCTCGACCCAGTCGGTTGCAGGCCAGCCGGTCGCGCCGCCAGATCCCAGACCGATGCACCATGGCACACCTCCATCGTCCACGATCTGATCGGTCAGCGCCTTCAGCTCTTCCATCGACTGCGGCACGTCATAGCCCGCATCCTCGAAGTTCTCGGGCACGTACCACACCAGCGACTTCAGATCGACTTTGTAGAAGAAGCCATAATGGGCGGGATTGCCGTCTTTCCCGGCATAGGTGCCCAGATCCACCCAGCTTTGACCGGCCGCATAGTTGTCACGCACCCAATCCGCCGTGCCGTCTGGCAAGGCTGAAAAATAGCCTTTCGAGGCCAAATCTGCGGCAAGCCCCGGCTGCGGGAACACCGCAATGCTAGGCGCGCTGCCAGCCTCGGTATCAATCACGATTTGCTGCTCAAAGCTGTCCGAGCCGGAATACTGCACATCCGCCCCGGTGGCAGCTTCGAAATAGGCAATCACGCTTTCCACCAGCTCTTTGTCCGGCCCAAGCCACGGACCAAGGATGGTGATCGTCTCGCCCGACAGATCCATCGACTTCAGCGCCTCAAAGCTATCCCAGGTAAACGCTCCGTCCCCCGGAGCAAACTTCAGATGCCCGTCGGCAAATCCTGCGCCAGCCGACAAGGCGAGCGCGGCAGCGCTTGCGTAAAACACGTTCTTCATAATGTCCTCCCACGACATTTCATCGAGCCCGATGATGATTAGGCCGGAAAAACCGGCTGCGCCTTGCGGATCTCCGAACTTCCCAAAGCGCTTTGAATGCCTCACAGTCGCCGTTAAAGCGATTCCTGTCAACAGCAATGTTAGCGCCATCATTTTTTACACTTTAACCTTTACATAGCAAGGCTATCGCGCATAGCGTAGACGTTAACACTTACCATCACCGACCAGAACTCGCCCTCAAACCGCTTTGGATTCGACACACATGACGCTCAAGGAACTCTCTGATCTGCTCGGACTTTCGCCGACCACGGTCAGCCGTGCTTTGAACGGCTATCCCGAGGTATCCGAGGCCACACGCAAGAAGGTCGCCGCCGCTGCCCGCGCCCATGGATACGCCCCGAACACCCGCGCCCGTGCGCTCGCCACGGGCCGCGCCATGGCCATCGGGCATGTGATTCCGATCAGCGCGAAGCACGAGATGGTGAACCCGATTTTCGCGGATTTCACGGCGGGTGCTGGCGAGGTCTATTCGCGCAATGGCTATGATATGCTGATGTCCGTGGTGTCGGATGATGACGAGGAACAGGCCTATCGCAGCTTCGCCACCAAGCGGAATGTGGATGGGTTGATCATCCACGCGCCCAGCCTGAACGACCAGCGTATCCCCTTCCTGAACGACCTTGGCCTGCCTTATGTGGTGCATGGGCGCAGCTCGAACGCGACGGCGCCATATGCGTGGGTGGACGTGAATAACACCCGCGCCTTCCAGCGCGCGACCGAGCTGTTGCTGGATCTGGGTCATAGACGCATCGCGCTTCTGAACGGGCTCGAGCATATGGACTTCGCGGCCCGCCGTCGCGCCGGATATGAAGCGGCGTTGGCAGCACGCGGCGTCACCCCTGACCCGTCCTTGATGTTCTCCGGCGAAATGACCGAGGCGCAGGGCCACGACCTGACTCGAACCCTTCTGGCCCGCCCGGATCGTCCAACGGCCATCCTTGTCAGCTCGATGATCATGGCCATCGGGGTGCGCCGCGGGATCGAGGAATTGGGCCTGACCCTGGGCCGGGACGTGTCTTTGATCACCTATGACGATGACCTTAGCTATTTCCGCAATGGCTCGGACATCCCCGTCTATACCGCCACCCGGTCGTCGGTTCGCGAGGCTGGGCGGCGTGCCGCTCAGATGCTGATCGACATCATCAACGGAAAAGACAGCCCAACCGAGCTGTTGCTTGAAGCCGAACTGACGCTGGGCATGTCTACGGGTCCCGCCCGCCGCGACTAACAACAAAAAACAAACCTGAAGGAACAAGATTGATGCTGCCACATCGCTCTGATTTTCCGTCTGATTTTCTGTTCGGGGCCGCGACCTCGGCCTATCAGATCGAAGGCCACGCCCAAGGGGGGGCCGGGCGCACCCACTGGGATGATTTCGCAGCCACCCCCGGCAATGTCGCCGGCGCCGAAAACGGATCCATCGCCTGCGATCACCTGAATCGGATGGACGAGGACTTGGACCTGCTGAAAGACGCGGGCTTTGACGTCTACCGCTTCTCGACCAGTTGGGCGCGGGTCCTGCCCGAAGGGCGCGGAACGCCGAATGCGCAAGGCTTGGATTTCTATGACCGCCTTGTTGACGGGCTACTGGAACGCGGGATTAAACCGGCCGCGACCCTTTATCACTGGGAACTTCCCTCGCCCCTGTCCGATCTGGGCGGCTGGCGCAACCGCG
This sequence comes from Aliiroseovarius marinus, assembly GCF_004360145.1. GTDB lineage: Bacteria > Pseudomonadota > Alphaproteobacteria > Rhodobacterales > Rhodobacteraceae > Aliiroseovarius > Aliiroseovarius marinus. The sequence goes on from NZ_SAIT01000003.1 coordinate 447,261, forward strand.
ACATCGCCAGTTGGTTCGCCGACTATACCGAGGTCATCATGTCCCGCATCGGGGATCGAGTCTGGTCGGCCGCCCCCATTAACGAACCGTGGTGCGTGGCATGGCTATCGCATTTCGAAGGGGCGCATGCGCCGGGCCTGCGCGATATCCGCGCCACGGCCCGCGCCATGCACCACGTGTTGCTGGCCCACGGGCGCGCGACGCAGGTCATGCGCGGGCTGGGCATGACCAACCTCGGCGCGGTCTGCAATATGGAGCTCGCCGCCCCGGCGCAGGAAACGGAAACGGCACGTCACGCGGCACAGGTACAGGACGCGATCTATAACCGGTTCTTCATCTCGGGCCTCACCAAGGGCTGCTACCCGGACGAGGTGCTCGATGGCCTTGGCGCGCATTTGCCGGATGGGTGGCAAGACGATTTCGACACGATCACCCAGCCCATCGACTGGATTGGCCTGAACTACTACACCCGCAAGCTTTATGATGCGGCCCCCGCCGGTGCCCCGTGGCCCGCCACGGTCGAGGTCGAAGGCCCCTTGCCCAAGACCGCCATGAACTGGGAAATCTACCCCGAGGGTTTGTCCCATTTCCTGACCATGATTCAGCGGGACTACACAGGTGATCTGCCGATCTATGTGACCGAGAACGGCATGGCCGGACTGTCCGAACTGACGGGCGATCCCCTATCCGATCCAGACCGCATCGCCTATTTGGCCGCGCATCTTGAGCAGGTCCAGAACGCCGTGTCGCAAGGCGTGCCAGTGAAGGGTTATTTCACATGGTCGCTTCTGGACAATTACGAATGGGCGTTGGGATATGCGCCACGATTTGGCCTGATACATGTGGACTGGACGTCGCTAAACCGTTATCCGAAGGCATCGTTTAGCGCTATCAAAGAGGCTTTGAACAGCTGATGCCCCACCACTCGATCGTCGCGGATGTCGGCGGCACCAACACCCGCGTTGCCATCGCGCGCGACGGGCAGGTTCTGCCGGACAGCATTCGTAAATTCGCCAATGCAGACCACAAGAGCCTAACAGACATCCTGTCGGCCTACCGCCAAAGTCATGACATGGTGATGGTCGAGCAAGCCGCCGTCGCCATCGCCGGACCGGTGCGTGACGGAGAGGGACGCCTGACCAATTTGGACTGGGCGATTGATTGTGCATCCTTGACGCAAGCGACCGGCGCACCGGATGCGCATGTGCTGAACGATCTTCAGGCTCAGGCCCATGCGGTTGGGGCGCTGGACCCCGCCAATGTCGAGGCTATCCGGACAGGCCAAAGAGCCAGCCCCGAAGCTGCGCATCTGGTGGTCGGCATTGGCACCGGGTTCAATTCGGCCGTGGCCTATCACACCAAGGGCGGACGGCTTGTACCGCCCGCAGAAAGTGGCCATGCCACCTTGCCCGTCGGCACCGCGGATCAATTTGCCTTCGCAGAGTATCTGCGCAGCCGTTTCGACCACGCCGCAATCGAAGACGCCCTATCCGGGCGCGGGCTTGGGCATTGCCACGACTGGTTCTGCCATCGTGCAGGCCAACCAGTCGGCGCGACATCCACACAGGTTTTTGCCGATGCTGAAGCTGGTGACGATATGGCGAAAGAGGCGATCAACCTGTTCAGCTGCATCCTTGGCACCGTTCTGGGCGATCTGGCCCTGACCACCCTGCCCTTTGGCGGCATCTATCTGGTGGGCGGCATGTCCCGTGCGATTTCGCCGTGGCTGGCTCAGACGGGCTTCGAGGCCGCGTGGTACGACAAAGGGCGGTTTGGTCCGTTTCTGGATCAGTTCCCCATCCGTCTGGTCACAGACGACTATGCCGCATTGACCGGATGCGCCAGTTTCCTGGAAGAGTACCGCAATACGCATTAGCCCGACGGCAAATGCAGAAATTCTGATCGGTTGCGGAGGCAATCATGCTGGATTGGGTCATCTATACCCTTGCGATCCTTGTGTTTTTCCTGACGCATTCGATCCCCGTGCGGCCCGCGAACAAGGCGAAGGTCGTCGCGCAGCTGGGCGCGCTTGGCTTCACGCTGAGCTATTCAGCGCTGTCCATTGCGGCGCTCAGCTTCGTGATCTACGCGGCAAATCGCGCCCCGATTGTCGAGCTGTGGCCATGGGCGCCGTGGCAGAACCACGTGACGCTATTAGCGATGGCTGTGTCTGTCACTATCGCGGCACTTGCCATCGCACGCCCTAACCCGCTGTCTTTCGGAGGCCGCAACAACCACACATTTAACCCGCTCGCCGCCGGAATCGTCGGGTGGACACGCCACCCGCTGTTGGTCGCCCTGTTACTTTGGGCCTTGGGTCACCTGATCCCCAATGGCAACCTGGCACATGTGATCCTGTTCGGCCTGTTTGCCAGCTTCTCTTTCCTTGGAAAGCGCATCATCGACAAGCGGAACCAGAGACTTCTGGGCCTCGAGACCTGGCAGCACCTTTCACACACGCAGCGAGACATCGCAATCACAAGAACCGGCCTGATACGCGTCTGCATTGGCATCGCCATTTTTCTTCTGCTCTTGCATGTCCACAGCGCAATCATCGGCGTGATACCCCTGCCCTGACCAATTCACCTCGTGCAACCGCCAAAGGCGTCAAACCGAACTCTTGACGGAATGCCCGTGCGAAGGCGCTGGCATCCGCGTACCCTGATCGAAGCGATACTTCCGCGACCGACAATCCGCCCGCTTCCAACATCCGCCGCGCCGCGTTCAGACGCAGGCGACGATAGACCTTGCGGGGAGATGCCCCGAAGTGGCGTTCGAAACGTGCCTCGAGATCTCGCTGCCGACAGCCCGACAGTCGCGCCAATGCAGGAATGGTCAGCGGGACCTCTATATTGGCTTCCATTGCACGCAAGCATGTATCCACACGGCGATCCGAACGCGCTCGCGCGACAATCTGCGGCGCGGTGGCGTTCTCGGACATGAACATCTGGTTGATCTCTAGCAAAATTGCAGCACCGTGATCCTGCCCGATCAATTCGCAAGTTAGCTCATACGCCGCCATACCCCCGCTGCAGGTGATCCGGTCACGATCCTGCAACCATCGCGCCCGCTCGACTTCGATGTCGGTGAACTGTTCGGCAAAGGCGTCCTGCAGATCAAAGTGAATGGTTGCACGATACCCATCCAGCAGCCCTGCTGCCCCTAACAACCAGCACCCGGCATCCACCCCTGCCACAGATGAGAATCGCCCCGCCAATCCGCGTAGAACCTTGCGTGTTTGCGCAGTTGCGTGGCGAACATGGTCATAACTGGCCACGGCATAAACCACGTCCCCCTTGTCAATGTCCGCCAGCCGCGCGGTGGGCATGATCGGCAACCCGCTTGAGGTATGTGCCACGTCGTCATCCGGTGTGACAATGCGCCAGCGATACGCCTCGCGCCCCAACAACGTGTTGGTTGCGCGTAGCGGCTCCAACAGGTTGGCGAGCGCGAGGTTCGAGAACCTGTCGAACAAGAGAAACACAATTTCTCGCGTCCTGGAGTCGGATTTTGACCAAATCTGCATACTTGTATCTAATTCCGCACAGAAACATCCGTCAATTCCCCCTGTGATGAACAGGTGAAATTCCGCATCAGGAGGGACCAAGATGCCGCTTGCCATGAACCGAGACGTTTTCATCACCTGCGCCGTGACCGGCTCGGGCTCGACCCAAGATCGTTCGCCCCATGTACCGCGCAGCCCGAAAGAGATCGCGGACAGCGCGATCGAGGCGGCAAAAGCGGGCGCCGCCGTTGTCCACTGCCACGTGCGCGACCCCGAAACCGGCACCCCTTCGCGCGATCTGAAATTGTATCGGGAGGTCACGGACCGCATTCGCGACGCAGACGTCGACGTGGTCCTGAACCTCACCGCGGGCATGGGGGGGGACATCGTTTTTGGTTCCTCTGATGCGCCCTTCCCCGTGAACGCCGCGGCCACCGACATGGTTGGCGCCGAAGAACGCGTGGCCCATGTGGCCGAATGCCTGCCCGAGATCTGCACGCTGGATTGCGGCACGATGAACTTCGCAGAAGCGGATTACGTGATGACCAACACGCCCGGCATGCTGCGCGCAATGGGCCAGATGATGACCGATCTGGGCGTGAAGCCGGAAATCGAAGCCTTCGACACCGGCCATCTTTGGTTCGCCAAGGAACTGGTGAAGGAAGGCATATTGGAGCCCAACGCCCTTGTGCAGCTCTGCATGGGCGTTCCGTGGGGCGCACCGGATGACCTGAACACCTTCATGGCGATGGTGAACAACGTGCCAGACGATTGGACCTTCTCGGCCTTTTCGCTGGGGCGCAACCAGATGGCCTATGCGGCGGCCGCTGTTCTGGCAGGCGGCAACGTGCGCGTCGGACTTGAGGACAACCTGTGGCTGGACAAAGGCGTTTTGGCCACCAACGCCCAACTGGTCGAACGCGCCCGCGGCGTGGTCGAGGGCATGGGCGCGCGCATCATCGGTCCCGACGAGGTGCGCAAGAAACTTGGCCTCACAAAACGAGCCCCTGTATGAACGGGCTTGAGGGCAAACGCGTCCTGATCACGGCAGGTGGCAGCGGAATTGGCGCTTGTTTCGCCCGCCGCTTTCATTCCGCGGGGGCCAATGTCGCGATCTGTGACATGGACGAAAAGGCCCTGGACGAAACAGCAAATGCCCTGCCGGGCGCCATCGCTGTTGCGGCCAATGTGACCCAGCCGGACGAGATGAAAGTGCTGTTTGACACGCTCGACCGCGATTGGGGTGGTGTCGATATGCTGTGCGCCAATGCTGGCACGGGTGGCCCCGCAGGTGCGATCGAAGACCTTTCGCTGGACGATTGGCGGGCCTGCCTTTCAGCCAATCTGGACGGTGCCTTTCTGGCCTGTGGCTGGGCAGCGCGTCACATGAAGAACCAAGGTAGTGGCAGCATGCTTCTGACCTCTTCTACCGCAGGGCTCTGGGGTTATCCAATGCGCTCGCCCTACGCGACGGCCAAATGGGGCGTGATTGGGTTGATGAAAACGCTGGCGTCGGAACTCGGCCCCTACGGCATCCGCGTGAACGCACTCTGCCCAGGCGCTGTCGAAGGCCCGCGCATGGAACGGGTGATCACGCGCGAAGCTGAAGCGCATGGACTGGACCCGGATGAGCTGCGCGAGCGCTACGTCACGGGCGTGGCAATGAAAACATGGGTTACGGCAGATGATCTGGCCGATACAGCTTTGTTCCTGGCCTCGGACGCCAGCAGCAAAGTCTCGGGTCAGGCCTTGGCCGTGGACGGGCATACAGAAAGCTTAGTTGGGTAGATGACAATGAAAGCAGCGATTATTGGCGGTGGCGTGATTGGCGGCGGATGGGCCGCACGCTTCCTTTTGAACGGATGGGATGTGGCGGTTTTTGACCCCGATCCCGAGGCTGAACGCAAAATCGGCGAGGTTCTGGCGAATGCGCGGAGGTCTTTACCCGGTCTCTACGACACGGCGCTGCCAACCGAGGGCACGCTCACCTATCACAGCGATCTGGCCGAGGCTGTCGCGGGTGCCAACTGGGTGCAGGAAAGTGTGCCGGAACGGCTGGATCTGAAGCACAAGGTGCATGCGAGCCTGACCGAGCTTGCCCCTGACACGGCCATCATCGGCTCGTCAACATCGGGCTTCAAACCCTCAGAATTGAACGAAAAAGGTGCGCGGGCCATTGTGACCCACCCGTTCAACCCGGTCTATCTTCTGCCGCTGATCGAGCTGGTCGGCGACGCAGACACCTGTGCCCGCGCGGCCGATATCCTGCGGGAGATCGGCATGTTCCCCCTGACCGTTCGCAAGGAAATCGACGCGCATATCGCTGACCGCCTGCTGGAAGCCGTCTGGCGCGAAAGCCTGTGGCTGGTGAAGGACGGCGTCGCCACGACCGAGGAAATCGACGAGGCGATCCGCATGGGCTTTGGTCTTCGCTGGGCGCAGATGGGTCTGTTCGAGACCTATCGCATCGCGGGCGGCGAAGCGGGCATGAAGCACTTCATGGCGCAGTTTGGCCCCTGCCTTAGCTGGCCCTGGACCAAGCTGATGGACGTGCCGGAGTTCACCGAGGAACTTGTCGACCTGATCGCAGGCCAATCGGACGCGCAATCCGGCCACCTCTCGATCCGCGAGTTGGAGCGTCTGCGGGATGACAACCTCGTCTCGATGATGCGGGCCTTGAAGGCACGCGGGCAAGGGTCCGGCGCGGGCAAGGTCATCCGTGACCACGAAGCGGCCCTGTTCCCCGACATGTCCGACGATGCCCCCCTGCGCACCATGTCGCGCGATGTGCCGATCGACTGGACCGACTATAACGGCCACATGAATGAAAGCCGCTATGGGCAGGTGTTCTCGGACGCCGCCGATCGCGTGATGATCCATGTCGGCGCGGATGCAGACTATATCGCGGGCGGTCTCAGCTATTTCACTGCCGAAACCACCATCAAATATCTGGATGAATGCCACGCGGGCGATGCCTTCTATGTCGACAGCACCGTCACGCTGGGCGAAGGCAAGAAACTGCGCCTGTGGCACGAAATGAAACGCGCCTCGGACGGGGGAACGCTGGCCACCTGCGACCAGTTCCTGCTGCATGTGGACCTGAACACCCGCAAATCCTGCCCGCCTGCCCCCGCCGTCGAAGCTCGGGTCGAAGCGCTGGCCAAACTGCACGCCAAAGGAGACGCGTGATGCATTTCGGATTGTCTGACGAACAGGAAATGATCGTCTCGACCGTGCGGTCGTTTGTCGAAAACGAGATCTACCCGCATGAAGCCGAGGTCGAGCGCACCGGACAGGTGCCGCACGAGCTGGGGATGGAGATCAAGCAGAAGTGCATTGATCTGGGCTTTTACGCCTGCAACTTCCCGGAAGAGGTCGGCGGTGCGGGCCTGTCCCACCTCGATTTCACGCTGGTGGAGCGCGAGCTGGGCCGTGGCTCGATGGCGCTGACCCATTTCTTCGGGCGGCCTCAGAACATCCTGATGGCTTGTAAGGACGATCAGCGCGAACGCTATCTGCTGCCTGCTGTACGGGGCGAAAAGATGGACGCGCTTGCCATGACCGAACCGGATGCCGGATCGGATGTGCGCGGGATGAAAGCCAGCGCTGTGCGGGATGGGGGTGACTGGGTTCTGAACGGATCAAAGCACTTTATCTCTGGCGCGGAACATGCTGATTTCTTTATTGTTTTCATCGCAACAGGCGTGGAGGATACCCCCAAGGGGCCAAAGAAACGCATCACCTGCTTCCTTGTGGATCGCGGCACGCCTGGCTTTGAGGTGCGCGAGGGCTACAAGTCCGTCAGCCATCGCGGCTACAAGAATTACGTGCTGGATTTCGACAATTGTCGCCTGCCCGACGCGCAGGTGCTGGGCGAGGTCGATGGCGGTTTTGCCGTGATGAACGAATGGCTCTACGCCACCCGCCTAACCGTCGCCGCCTTCTGTGTCGGTCGCGCACGCCGCTGCTTCGATCTGGCGGTAGAATACGCCGCCGAGCGCAAGCAATTCGGCCAGCCCATCGCCAAGTTTCAGGGCGTCAGCTTCCAGATCGCCGACATGATCACCGAGATCGACGCGGCCGATTGGCTAACCCTGTCCGGTGCGTGGCGGTTGGACCAGAACCTGCCCGCGAACCGCGAGATTGCCTCGGCCAAGCTCTACGCCTCTGAAATGCTGGCCCGTGTGACCGATGCCAGCCTACAGGTCTTTGGCGGCATGGGGCTGATGGATGACTTCCCCATCGAACGCTTCTGGCGCGATGCGCGTGTGGAACGGATCTGGGACGGCACCTCGGAAGTTCAGCGCCACATCATCAGCCGCGACCTGTTCCGGCCGCTGGGCGCCTAAGATGGAGCGCCTTGACCGGCTTCTCCGCCCGCGCTCCATTGCCGTGATCGGCGGTGGGGTCTGGTGCGCCAATGTGATCGAGCAATGCCGCAAAGTGGGCTTTCAGGGCGAGATCTGGCCCGTCCACCCGACGAAACCCGAGGTGGGCGGGCTGCCCGCCCACCCCTCGATCGAAGCCCTGCCCTCGGCTCCAGATGCAAGCTTTGTCGGCGTGAACCGGAATGTGACCATCGAGGCAATTGCCGCGCTCTCAGCCGCGGATGCAGGTGGCGCAATCTGCTTTGCCTCGGGGTTCCGCGAAGCCAGCGCCGAGCTGGCGGATGGCGTGGCTCTGGAACAGGCACTTCTGGATGCCGCTGGCGATATGCCCATCATCGGACCCAACTGTTATGGGTTTCTGAACCTTCTGGACGGTGCCGCCTTATGGCCCGACCAACATGGTGCGACGCGATGCGAGAGCGGCGTGGCGATCATCACCCAAAGCTCGAACATCGCGATCAACCTGACCATGCAAAAGCGCGGCCTGCCTGTGGCGTATGTGGTCACGGCGGGCAATCAGGCGCAAACCGGCTTGGCCGAGATCGGGCAAGCATTGCTAGAAGACAGCCGCGTTACCGCGCTGGGGCTGCATATCGAAGGGATCGGCGATTTGCGCGCGTTCGAGGCGCTGGCGCGGCGGGCAGCAGAGCTTGGAAAGCCCATTGTCGCGCTGAAAGTGGGGCGGTCAGATCAGGCGCGGGCCGCCACGATCTCGCACACCGCTTCCCTTGCCGGCAGCGACGCAGGCGCGCGCGCTTTGCTGGAACGACTAGGGATTGGTCAGGTGGACAACCTATCCGCCTTTCTTGAGGCGCTGAAACTCTTGCATGTCACCGGCCCGCTTGCCTCCAACCGAATTGCCTCGGCTTCCTGCTCGGGCGGTGAGGCCAGCCTGATGGCGGACGCGGCGCACGCCCTTCGCATCGACTTCCCGGCCCTTCTGCCCGCCCAATCAGACGGGTTGCGCGCGGCCCTAGGCCCCAAGGTATCGCTCGCCAATCCGTTGGATTACCACACCTATATCTGGGGCGATGTCGCGGCGATGACCGCGACGTTTACGGCGCTTATGCAGGGCGATCTGTCACTTGGCGTGGTGGTGCTGGACTTCCCGCGCGCCGATCGCTGTGACAGCGCCGAATGGGACAAGGTGATCGATGCGGTCGAAGCAACCATGCACGCCACCGGGCGCCCCATGGGCATTCTGGCCTCGCTGACCGATACCATGCCCGAGGATGTCGCACAGGCCCTGATGACGCGTGGGATCGTGCCGTTCTCTGGTATGGCAGAGGCGATGGCGGCAATTGATCTGGCGGCGAACCTGCCCCCAGCGCAGGCCACGCCCCTGTTTCTGGAACCACCATCGGACGAAGGCACGACATTGTCCGAAGCCGACGCAAAAGCTGCGCTGGCGGAGTTTGGACTGCGGGTGCCCGGCGCACAGCGTGTCCCCGCGCCCGACGCTGCCGCCGAGGCCGCCAAGGACTTGGGCTTCCCGGTCGTTCTGAAAGGCGAAGGCATCGCCCACAAGACCGAGGCCGGTGCGGTCGCGCTACACCTGACCAGCGCCGAAGCCGTCGCAGACGCCGCACGCGGAATGCCCACCGACAGCTACCTTGTGGAAGAGATGTTGACCGGCGTGCTGGCAGAGCTGCTTGTGGGCGTAACCTATGACCCGGCACATGGCTATGTGCTGACAGTGGCGGCTGGGGGCACGCTGACCGAAATCTTGAAGGACAGCCGTTCCCTTCTGCTGCCCGTCCACCGTGATGACGTTCGCACGGCGCTGGAGCAGTTGAAAATCGCGCCTTTGCTCGCCGGATATCGCGGTGCAGCACCGGCCGATATGGACGCGGTGCTGGACGCGGTGGACGCAATCCAGTCCTATGTTATGGCCAATCCCGCGGCCGAAATTGAAGTGAACCCGCTGATGGTCATGGCCGATCGCGCCGTGGCCGCAGACGCCCTGATCCGCACCGGAGGAGACACATGACCGATCTGACCAACCTGACTGACGGCCCCATTCGCACCACCCGCAATGGCCACATTCTTGAGGTCACGCTGGACCGCCCCAAAGCCAATGCGATTGATCTGGCCACCAGCCGGATCATGGGCGACGTGTTTACCGCGTTCCGCGATGATCCCGAGTTGCGCGTCGCGCTTCTGACCGCCGAGGGTGAGAAATTCTTCTGCCCCGGCTGGGATTTGAAGGCGGCAGCGGACGGGGACGCTGTGGATGGAGACTATGGCGTCGGCGGTTTTGGCGGGCTGCAAGAGCTGCGCGGGCTGAACAAACCGGTGATCTGCGCGGTGAACGGGATTTGCTGTGGTGGCGGGTTGGAATTGGCACTGTCGGCTGACATCATCCTTGCAGCAGACCACGCTACGTTTGCTTTGCCGGAAATCCGGTCGGGGACTGTGGCGGATGCGGCCTCGATCAAGCTGCCCAAGCGGATCCCCTATCACATCGCGATGGAGATGCTGCTGACCGGCCGCTGGATCGACACCGAGGAAGCTGCCCGCTGGGGCATGATCAACCATGTCTACCCTGCTTCCGACCTGATGGCCGAAGCCCGCAAGCTGGCCGAGCTTTTGGCCTCAGGCCCGCCGCTGGTTTACGCCGCAATCAAAGAAGTGGTGCGCGAGGCTGAGGACATGAAGTTCCAGGATGCGTTGAACAAAATCACCAAAAGCCAGTTTGAAACGGTCGAAAAGCTCTACCGCTCGGAAGATCAACTGGAAGGTGCACGTGCCTTTGCCGAAAAGAGGGATCCTGTCTGGAAGGGCAAGTAGATCCCAAAAACAAAAAAGGGCGGCTGAACTGGCCGCCCTTTCGCGTTTTCAGAATCCAGTGTCAGGCGTGCATCGCGGCCACCGCATCGGCCAGATGAACCTGTCCGGTGACTTTGCCCTGTTCGTCCTTCACTGGAACGATATGTCCTTCGGCGCCTGCGATCACTTCAAGGGCGTCCTCAAGCACCATGCTATCCGCCAAGGCATCCCCCGCCGGAGCATCCCCGTTCAGAGGCTTTTGCAGCGCGCGCAGGCGCACCACTTTGGCGCGGTTGATCTCGCGGGTGAAGTCCGCGATGTAGTCATCTGCCGGATGCAGCACGATATCCTGCCCGTCGCCGGTCTGGATCAGCGCGCCGTCTCGCAGGATCGCAATATTATCGCCCAATCGCAGCGCCTCGTCCAAGTCGTGGGTAATGAAGACGATGGTCTTGTGTAGCTCCTCCTGAAGCTCCAACAGGATCCCCTGCATATCCATTCTGATCAACGGATCCAGCGCCGAGAACGCCTCGTCCATCAGCAGGATATCGGCATCCGTCGCCAGCGCGCGGGCCAGCCCGACACGCTGCTGCATACCGCCAGACAGCTGGCCGGGATAATAATCCTCGTAGCCCGTCAAGCCCACACGGTCGAGCCAATGGCGTGCCCGTTTTCCAGCCTCGTCTTCTTTGATCCCCTGAATGAGCAACCCGTATTCGGCGTTCTCAAGAACCGTGCGGTGGGGCAGAAGCGCAAACTTCTGAAACACCATCGACATCTTGAACCGGCGCAAATCGCGCAGACGGTTTTCATCCATCGCCAAGACGTCTTCTCCATCCACGATGACCTCGCCCGCTGTGGGATCAATCAAGCGGTTCAGGTGACGGATCAGCGTTGACTTGCCCGACCCAGACAGCCCCATCACCACTTGGATCTTACGATCATGCATATCCAGCGAGATATCGTTCAAGCCAAGCACATGGCCGGTTTGATCAAGCAGGTCATCCTTCGACAGCCCCTCGCGCACCCGCTCCATCGCTTTGGCAGGATTGTTGCCAAAGATCTTGTACAGGTTGCGGATCGAGATCTTGATGTCATCAGTCATGGCCAGTCTCCCGATAGGCTTGCAGGCGTTTACCATAGGTCTGGCTGACGCGGTCAAAGATGATGGCCAGGGCCACGATGGCCAGCCCATTCATCAGGCCAAGCGCCAGATACTGGTTTGAAATCGCGCGCAAAACCGGAACGCCAAGCCCCTGCACCCCGATCATCGAGGCGATGACGACCATGGACAGGGCCATCATGATGGTCTGGTTTACACCGGCGAAGATGTTGGGGAGCGCCAGCGGAATCTGTACCCCAAAGAGCTTCTCTTTGTACGAAGCACCGAAGGCATCGGCGGCTTCCATGACCTGTTTGTCGACCAAGCGGATACCCAGATTTGTCAGACGCACGATGGGAGGCAGCGCATAGATGCAAACCGCAAGAAGTCCCGGCACTTTGCCGATGCCCAGAAGCATCACGACGGGGATCAAGTAAACGAAGCTGGGGATCGTCTGCATCACGTCAAGGATGGGGGTGATGATCGATTGCGCACGATCATAGCGGGCCATCATGACACCCAGCGGGATACCCACGAGGATACACAAGAAGGTCGCGACCGAGATGATTGCAAGCGTCGACATCGTGTCTTCCCACATGCCGAAAAACCCAATGACCATCAGACAGACCCCTGCCCCGATGGTGATTTTCCATGACCGCGCGCCGGCATAAGCCAAGCCGCACAGGACGAGGATGATAATCGGCCAAGGTGTGGCCAGAAGCAGATCCTCGAACCAGACCAGAAATCTCAGAAGCGGATAGAAGATCGCCTCGATTGTTTCACCCCATGCGCGGGTGAACTCGCGGAACGTGCCGTCGATAGCACGTCTGAGCGCACTCAGGTATAAAGGGCGGCGCAATATTGGACCACGGTAGCGCCGCC
>NZ_ML178713.1 GCF_004360145.1 Aliiroseovarius marinus
ACGCCGCCCTACTGGCCCACTTTTGCGCCGCCCTTGACACCAGCATGGTGGTGCGGGTCGACCGGTTGTCCATGTCCACGGCAACGCGCTGGCGGAAATAGATCTTGTCAAAATCCGAGCTGTTCTCGCGGAAGGTTTGTTCAGACCAACTGCCACTTTCAGCATAGTCATAGAACATTTTGGGCACGCGCCGTTTGTAGATACGGCGCAGATCTTCGATTTCCGTGATGACGGGCATTGTGTGCTCCTGCGCTGGTAAAAAATCGTTACCAATCGCGGTTGTGTGGCGCAAGAGGGCGTTTCGGCTGACCCGCACGCGCCCGAATTGTGGATTTTGGGACTCACCTGCGACAGCTAACGCGGGCTGGCGACAAAAGACTTATCAGGGTGATTCGCCCGTGATACCCTTTCAGAAAACAAATATAATGGCAGGTATAACCATGAATACGGGCTACGAAGGTACTTTCGTAATTTCATGGGCGCAGACAACGGTCAATTCGACCGTAAATGCGCCTATGGCAATGTTAACCACAGGATCGGACTGGGAATGGAGCGGCGAGGCCGTGCGCCTTGATCGCACGCGTGAGCTGGCCCTGTTGCAGAATGTTGGGGATCAGGTCGACAAGCGGCGCCGCGCGGCCATCTTCGCGCACCAACTTGTCGGGGCTGCAACGATCGGCGCGGCTGGGCTTGAGGTGCTGGCAGAGGATGATCCCCGCTTGAATGTCGGGTTCGAGGTCACGGATGGCTATGAAAGCTATCGCGTGTCTCTGGTGATCTCGCCGAATGGAGGCACCCCGCTTTTGGTCTTCGCTGGTTCCGTGCCGCGCCCCGAAACGACGCTGCGCGTGGTGCGCGCCAATCTGGTCGCGACGCAAGACGATCTTCTGACAGAGCTTCCGTCGGGCGTCGCCATCCTGTCGCAAGGCACCCGCGTGCGCACCCCCTCGGGCGAGTGTGCGGTCGAGGACTTGCGCGAAGGCAGCGTGATCCTGACCCGCGAACATGGTGGCCAGCCGGTCCTTTGGGTCGGGCAGCGCCACATCTCGCAAGCGCGCATGATGGTCGAGCCTGAGCTGAAGCCGATCCGCCTGCGCGCTGGCGCCATTCGCCCCGGCCAGCCGGATGCGGATTTGCTGGTGTCGCCCCATCAGCAGATCCTTGTCTCGGGCATGCGTGCGAAGCAGTTGCTTGGGCAGGCCGAAGTTTTGGCAGGCGCCGCAGATCTGGTAGATGGAAGCCTGATCATGTGCGACCGCAATGCGCCCGAGATCACATTCTATCAAGTTCTGCTTGGACGCCACGAGGTGGTCTGGGCCAATGGTGTTCCGGTGGAAAGCCAGCACCCCGCATTTGCGGATCTGGACGCAACAATGACCGAGCATCGCGCACGCCTGAAAGCCCTGTTCCCGCAGTTGGACGAGATGGCCACCAGCACTGCGCAAACACCGCATGTGGTCCACGAGAATTCAATGGAAATTGGCGTGGCCTAGTCATTGACTCCACCGCTCACGGCGCTATAAGCCCCAAATCCGGTCCCGCGAGGGGCCGGTTTTCATTGGTGTTGGTGGCCCCCGCAAGGGGATCCCTGTCAGGCGCAAGCCAGAGGACAACGCCCTTCGAAGTTTACAGAAGGAGATCAGCAGATGACCAAAAGAACTGCTGCCAAGTACAAAATTGACCGCCGTATGGGCGAAAACATCTGGGGACGTCCGAAGTCGCCGGTAAACCGCCGCGAATACGGCCCCGGCCAGCACGGCCAGCGTCGCAAGGGCAAAATGTCGGACTTCGGTCTGCAGCTGCGCGCCAAGCAGAAGCTGAAAGGCTACTACGGCGACCTGACCGAGAAACAGTTCCGCCGCATCTATGGCGAAGCCGAGCGTGTTAAAGGCGACACCGGTGAAAACCTGATCGGTCTGCTGGAGCGCCGTCTGGACGCTGTTGTGTACCGCGCCAAGTTCGTACCGACCGTCTTCGCCGCACGTCAGTTCGTGAACCACGGCCACGTGAAAGTGAACGGCAAGAAGGTAAACATTCCTTCGTACCGCGTTAAAGAAGGCGACGTCATCGAAGTACGTGACCGCTCGAAGCAGCTGGCTATCGTTCTGGAAGCCGTAGCGCTGGCCGAACGTGATGTGCCTGACTACATCGAAGCCGACCATTCGAAACTGACCGCCACCTTCACCCGCACCCCCGGCCTGTCGGACGTGCCTTATCCGGTGATGATGGAACCGAACCTCGTGGTCGAATTCTACGCGAAGAACTAATCTTCGCCGCACCAGACGAATTCAAAAGGGCCGCGCCAGTCGCGGCCCTTTTTTTATGCTTTCGGTCGCAACATGCGGCCAATTTGCCATCCTATTTGAAAAATACGACCGGCCCCAAACATCGCTGGTCTTGAATTTGGACTAAGTCTAAAACGCGCCTACGAAGGAAAGGCCAAGTCATGACGAAACCTGTGCCCCAGCCGGGGATCATGCAGATCAAGCCCTATGTCGGCGGTGCCTCGGGCATCGACGGGATGTCGAATGTGATCAAGCTCAGCTCGAACGAGAACCCGTTTGGGCCAAGCCCGCTTGCCGTTGAGGCATTCCAGAAGGCAGGTCATGCGCTTCATCGTTATCCGAACACCGATCACGCCAGCCTGCGGGCAGCGATTGGCGATCTGCACGGGCTGGATCCCGAGCGGATCATCTGTGGTGTCGGCTCGGACGAGATCATTACCTTTCTGTGCCAATGCTACAGCGGCCCCGAGACCGAGGTGATCTATACCGAGCACGGGTTCTCGATGTACAAAATCTCGGCCCTGGCGGCGGGTGCGACGCCGGTGATGGTGCCGGAGCGCGAACGCATGGTCGACGTGGACGAAATTCTGAAGGCCGTGACGCCCAAGACCTCGCTGGTGTTCGTGACCAATCCGGGCAACCCGACGGGCACGATGGTCAGCAGGGCCGACCTGTCGCGTTTGGCGCGCGAGCTGCCGGACGATGTGTTGATGGTCATCGATGGTGCCTATGCGGAATACGTCGACGGGTTCGACGGCGGTGCCTCGCTGGTCGAGAAGTTCCCGAACGTGGTCATGACGCGCACGTTCTCGAAAATGTACGGCCTTGGTGGGCTGCGCATCGGGTGGGGCTATGCTTCGTCCGAGGTGATCGGCGTTCTGAACCGCGTGCGCGGGCCGTTCAACCTGTCGATGCCGCAGCTGGATGCCGCCGAGGCAGCGCTTGGCGACCGCGAGCATGTGGAACGCTGCCTGCGCGAAAACACCCGCCTGCGCGCGTGGCTGGCCGAGGCGCTGGCCGAGCTGGGCGTGCCGTCGGACACCTCTTGCGCCAACTTCATTCTGGCGCGCTTTGCCGACGCGGACGAGGCGAACGCCTGTGACGACTTCCTGCAAAGCGAAGGCATCATCGTGCGCCGTGTCGCGGGCTATGGCCTGCCCAACTGCCTGCGCATCACCATCGGGGACGAGGCTTCGTGCCGCCGCGTTGCGCATATGATCGGGCGGTTTAAAGGCGTTGCGCCGGCCTCGGACGAGAGCAAATCCGAAGGGGGTGCATCATGAGCGTGATCTACCAACGCGTGGCCCTGATCGGCCTTGGCCTGATCGCGTCGTCGATGGCACATGCGATGCGCCGCAGCGGTTTGGCGGGCGAGATCGTCGGCACCGCTCGGTCTGCCGAAACACGCGACATTGCCCGCGAGGTCGGATTTTGTGACCGCGTCGTGGACACCGCGGCCGAGGCCGCTGAAGGTGCAGACCTTGTCGTGCTGGCCGTGCCCGTGGGCGCGATGGGCCCCGTGGCGCAAGAAATCGGCCCGATCCTGAAAGCTGGCGCGACGGTCACGGATGTGGGCTCGGTCAAAGGGGCTGTCATCGAAGCGGTATCGCCGCATCTGCCGGACAGCGTCCATTTCATCCCGGGCCACCCGCTTGCCGGGACCGAACATAGCGGCCCGCGCTCGGGCTTTGCCGAGCTTTACGACAACCGCTGGTGCATCCTTGTGCCGAACGGCGCGGATGAGGCTGCGACCCAACGCTTGCGCGACCTCTGGGAAGGTATGGGCGCGAATGTGGATATGATGGATGCCGACCACCACGATCTGGTTCTGGCCGTCACCAGCCACGCGCCGCACTTGATCGCCTACACGATGGTGGGCGTGGCTGATGACCTAAGCCGCGTGACAGATACCGAGGTGATTAACTACTCGGCGGCGGGTTTCCGCGACTTTACGCGCATCGCGGCGTCGGATCCGACCATGTGGCGTGATGTGTTTTTATCCAACAAAGACGCGACCTTAGAGATCCTTGGCCGCTTCACGGAAGAGCTGTTCGCCCTGCAACGTGCCATCCGGACAGGCGATGGGGACCACCTGTTCGACTATTTCACTCGCACCCGTGCGATCCGTCGTGGCATTATCGAAGCCGGACAGGATACGGACGCACCAGATTTCGGACGTTCGGTCAAACACGACTAGGGTGGTGAACACAGGCATGGCTACGCGCTTCATTGGCAGCAGAGTGATCTGGCAGGCCGGGGCGCTTGCCTTAGCGGCGTGTGTCGGCGTCGGAACCGCACAGGCCGAGATGCTGCGCCCGAAGCCACGCCCTGTTGTTGCTGAGTTACCCCTATTGCCGATGTCACTTCGCCCAATGGCGCGTCCAGTGGTGGCACCGGTTGTTCTTGCGCCGGCGCAGCCCGCCCCGCCAACGCGTCTTGCAGTTGTCACGTCTTTGCGACCCATTAGTCGCCCGAAGGGCTTCGCGCGCAAGATCGCATCCACGACACCCACACCCGCAAGCGCGGGCCGTCGCGGGCGGATTTGTGGCGTGAACGAGATCAAGGGGCAGGCAATTTCAGCCATCCCCGGTAAGATCAACGGTTGCGGGATCTCCTCCCCCGTGCGCGTAACCGAGGTGTCGGGCGTAAAGCTGAGCCAAGCGGCGGTGATGGATTGCACCACGGCGAAAGCCTTGAACAACTGGGTGCGCAATGGGGTCTACCCGGCCGTTGGGCGCTTGGGCGGCGGCCCGTCGTCTCTGCGTGTCGTCGCGCATTACGCCTGCCGTACCCGTAATAGCCAACGCGGCGCGAAGATCAGTGAGCATGGTAAGGGCCGCGCGGTGGACATCGCTGGGATCCGCTTGAAAAACGGGGCCGAACTGTCTGTTCTGCGCGGCTGGCGCGATCCTGCGCAGAGCAAGGTTCTGAAGAAAATGCACAAGGCGGCCTGTGGTCCGTTCGGGACCGTGCTTGGCCCCAATGCGGACAAGTATCATCAGGACCATTTCCATTTTGATACCGCCCGCTATCGCAGCGGCGCCTATTGCCGCTAGGCCTTACCGGATCTTGATGATCGGGGCTGCGCCGATGGGGATCGGGCCAAGGAACACCGCCCCGCCGGACAGGCGCAGGGTCACATCCAAGGTTTCCGAATTGCCCGACAGACCCGCCACGAACTGAAGTGCGCCGGTAACCGTGCTGACCAGTTCCGGCGCGATGGCGCCCGAGGCTTCCGCGATCTCGATCATTTTGCGCCAGTTTTTGGCTTTGATGGCGACCTCACCTGTGGGAATGCCACGCTCGTCAACGTCCACCGCGCCAACGGCTTTCAGCCCCAGCTCGCCCCATGTGGCGTCCAGCTCGGTGATCTCGATCCGGGTGATTTGCGGACGTGCGGTTTCGACAGCATGCCGGTCCCACGGCCCGGTGAAATCGACGCTGGCTTTCAGCAGCGCGCGTTCAAACACCGGAGGCAGTAGGTTGCCATCGCCAAAGCTCTGAATAAAGGACGAGGCGGGCAGCAGGCCGGTCGCCTCGAAATGGATGTCGTGCCGGTTTGGCGCGACCGAGGATTTGCGCGTCGCGATCTGCCCGGCCTCAAGCCCGGCGGTCCAGCCCGCGTTGGACTGCATCGTCAAGTTCTGGATCACGATTGAACTGCGGTCCAGTGGAAGGTCGGGGCTGGGATCGAAGACCAAAGAACCTTTGAAGCTGTCGGCCTGAAAACTGATGTTTTGCAGGGGCGAGGATATGACCTGCTGCCCCGGCCACACCGCGATCACGTGATTGGGCTGATAGGATAGCGCAAGGATTTTGAACTCATCCGCGCGCCACGCAAGCCCGGTGTCCGGGTCGGCCAGTTCAAGCCCTGTAAAGATCGTGTCGAACCGGTTGGGAAATCCTTGGGTCGAGATGTCCTCGGCCTGCGATACCCAGCCCTCGGCGCGGCGATCCTCGATCCAGGTGGTAAACGCGCTTTCCACGCCCTTTGCCCCGATAAACCAATATCCGGACCAAAGCCCCGCCAGAACCACTGCAATCACAACCAGCTTACGCATCTTCAATTCCCTTTTTGCACGATACATGCTTATAGGCGTGTGTACTGCGCGAAGGACAGAAGGGCGAGTGAAATGAGCAACGGCGATTTGTGGGTTTTCGGCTATGGGTCGCTGATGTGGAACCCGGGCTTTGACCATGACGAAGCGCTGGTCGCCACGCTGCCGGACTATCACCGCAGCTTCTGCATGCGTTCGATCCACCACCGCGGCACGGAAGACCATCCGGGTCTGGTGCTGGCGCTGGACGAACTGGCCGGTGCGCATTGTCAGGGGCTGGCTTTCCGCGCCCGTCCGGGCACCTATGATCAGACCATGGCAGACCTGCGCGAGCGCGAGCTTGTATCCTCGGCCTATCTGGAAAAACGGCTGATGATCGACCTGCGCGATGGTCGCCGGGTCGAGGCCGTGACCTATGTCATCGACCCCGATCACGTGCAGTATTGCCAGATTGAACTGGACGAGCAGGCCCGGATTATCTCGACCGCCGTCGGGGGTAGGGGGCCGAATACAGAGTACCTTTACAACACCGCCAGCCACCTGACCGAGCTGGGGATCGAGGATGAAGATCTGTCGTGGTTGTCCCATCAGGTCCGCGCGTTAACGGGCGGTTGAATTCTGCGGATAGAAAGCTTGGCAGGAAATGAAAACCTGCCTATCCTGACGCCAATAACAATGGCGACAAGGACATACCCCGCATGGATCACCCGGATCGCGGGACGCTGACTGCGCCCAGAAGAAAAGGCATCGAGCCGTCTTTCACTCAACCCGTGCGTCAGATCTTTCTGATGCTGGTGGCCTTGGGCCTTGTGGGCTTTGGCACGTTCGTGGCTTTGCCGCATGTCTTGCCCGTGTTCATGGCGAACCTGTATCTGAACGGGTTCATCCTGTTTGTCTTCATCATCGGGCTCTTGGCCTGTTTCTGGCAGGTGTGGCAGGTTTTCGCCTCGGTCAGCTGGATCGAGGGCTTTGTTCAACAGCGCGAGGCACACGACCCCGATCGCGCCCCGCGTCTGCTAGCGTCGCTGGCGGCGTTGATGCGGTCGAACCGAGGGACACAGTTGCAGATTGGCGCGTCGTCGTCACGCTCGATCCTCGACAGTATCGCCACCCGGATTGACGAAGCGCGCGACATCACGCGTTACATCGTCAACCTTCTGATTTTCCTTGGTCTTCTGGGCACGTTCTTTGGCCTTGCGACAACCGTGCCTGCGGTGGTCGAAACCATCCGCTCGCTTGCGCCGGGCGAAGGCGAAGGCGGGGTCGAGGTGTTCAACCGCCTGATGACCGGGCTGGAAGAGCAGTTGGGCGGCATGGGCACGGCGTTCTCGTCCTCGCTTCTGGGACTTGCCGGGTCGCTGGTCGTCGGCTTGATGGAGCTGTTCGCGGGTCACGGCCAGAACCGCTTTTATCGCCAGCTGGAAGAGTGGCTGTCGACCATCACCAAGCTTAGCTATGCGTCGGGCGACAGTGAAGACGCGTCCGAGGCTGGGGCCTATCTGGGCATTCTGGCCGAGCAGATCGAAACCATGCAGACCATGTTTGTCCAAACGGATGCGCAGCGCACGATGATGGATGAACGGCTGCGCGCACTGGCGACCAATGTCGAAGCCCTAACCAACCAGTTGGCACAGGATAATGGGCAGACGCAGGCATTGATGCAGATCGCCGAAAGCCAAGAGGCTGTACGCCAAATCCTTGAAGCGAACTCTGTCACCGACGAGGATCAAGTGGACGCCGAAAGCCGCATGCGCCTGCGCTCGATCGACGTGCAGATGCTGCGTATTTTGGAAGAAATGCAAGCCGGACGGCAGGAGAGTCTGGCCGATTTGCGCGGCGATCTGGCAACTTTGACCCATGTGATCCGCGTCGCTTCTGGTCAGGAGCAAGGCTAAGCCATGGCGCTGACCCGCCGATCCACCCAACGCGTCAGCGGGTCCATCTGGCCCGGCTTCGTGGACGCGATGACCGCGCTTTTGCTGGTGCTGATGTTCGTCCTGACGATCTTCATGATCGTGCAGTTCATCCTGCGCGAGACGATCTCGGGGCAGGCGAGCGAGCTGGACGAGCTGTCGGCGCAGGTGTCAGAACTGGCCGATGCGTTGGGGCTGGAACGCAACCGGACCGAGGCCCTTCAGGGCGAGATCGGCACGCTGAACGCAACTTTGACCGAGGCGCGCTCGATATCCGACGCGCAGGCGGCGTTGATTGCGCAGCTGACGACGCAGACGGAAAGCCAAGCGGCCGAGCTGGCGGCGCAGGCGGCGAAGATCACCAGTTTCGAAGCTCAGGTGGCCACGCTTTTGTCGGAGCGGGACCGTGCCTTGGCAGAAGGCGAGGCATTGAGCGCGACGGTGGAAGAACTTGAGGTCGCGCGCACCCAATTGCTGAGCGAACAGGAGGCCCTGCAACTGGCCCTTGCCAAAGCGCGTGACGAGGTCGATGCCGGTGCCGAGGCCGCGCGCCTTGCTGCCGCCAAGCGCGAGGCGTTGGAGGCTTTGGTCGCTGATCTGGAAGTGAAGGTCACCGAAGGTCAGACGGCGCTGGATGAAGAAGAGGCCGGGCGCTTGGCCGAGGCTGCGGCCGCCGAAGCCTTGCGTGAACGTTTGCAGAATGCGGACACTGAACTGACCGCCATGACCTTGGCCCTTGAAGAAGAACGCAAGCGGGCCGAGGAAACGCTGACCTTGTTGGCCGCCTCCAAAGCGGCGGGTGTGGATCTGGATAAACGCTTGGCGGCCGCACTGCTGCAGCTTGAGGAACAGGCCGCGGCAGGGGCGGATTCTGCAGAGTTGCGCGACCGGCTTGAGGCCGAACTTGCTGCGCGCCTGAATGCTGAACGGATCGCGACCGAGACACTGACCCAAGCCGAAGAACGCGCACGTCTGCTGGCCGCCGCCAATCTGGCGCTGGCCGAGGAAGAAGCCGAAAGCGCGGAAAGCCAACGCAAGATCGCGTTGCTGAACGAGCAAGTCGCTGCTCTCCGGACGCAGTTGGGCGGGCTACAGGCCATTCTGGATGAAGGCTCGGCCCGTGATCAGGCCGCACAGGTGCAGATCCAGAAATTGGGGTCCGAGTTGAACGCCGCCCTTGCGCGCGTCGCGGCCGAAGAACGTCGCCGCGCGGAACTGGAAGAGGCCGAACGCAAACGTCTGGAAGCCGAAGCAAAAGAACTGTCCGCGTATCGGTCCGAATTCTTCGGAAAACTGCGCGAGGTTCTGGGGAATCGCGAGGGCGTTCAAATCGTGGGGGACCGGTTCGTGTTCTCGTCCGAGGTGCTGTTCGAAAGCGCCCGCGCTGAGCTTCAGCCAGAAGGGCGGGCGCAAGTCGGGCGTGTGGCTGCGCTGTTAGCTGACGTTGCAGGCGAGATCCCTGAAGAAGTGGATTGGGTTATCCGCGTCGATGGGCACACGGACAACGTGCCGCTGTCCGGGCGCGGGGCGTACCGCAACAACTGGGAACTCAGCCAGGCGCGTGCCCTGTCGGTGGTCGAATACATGATCGACGCGCTCGGTTTCCCACCCGACCGTCTGGCCGCGACTGGCTTTGGAGAATACCGCCCGGTTAATCCTGCGAACACGCCCGAGGCCCGCGCTGAAAACCGCCGGATCGAGCTGAAACTGACGGAACGCTAAGGCGCGGTCAGTGTGGCAGTGGCCGAAATACGGTCGATCACAACCCCGTCACGCGTCAGCGTGGCCTCACCGTGATACGCACCGGGGAATGTGTTTTCGCCAGTCAGCCGCCGCCCTGCTGCACGCATCGCGCGGGCTTGCGTCTTGTCCAGCACCTCTTCGTGGTCGATGAAAACACCGTTGGGGCCGTGGATCACTAGCTGCATGAGGTCGTCGGCCTGTGCACCGAATATCTGCGCCCAGAACACGAATGCACCGCCGTCGCCGCCCACGGTAGTAATGTGTGCCTTGCCCCATTTTACCGCGTTAAAGTCAGGAATACGGTCGCTGAACCCCGCATTCACGAACCCACTGGCGCGGTACGGGACCTTGTTCGCCCACAGGGGTTTTGCGTCTGTATCGCCGCAATAGGTCAGAGGATCAGCGTTGAAGGGATCAACAAGCTGCCCGTCTTTGCGCAGGGCAACATGCAGATGCGGAAATTCTGAATGGCCGGACATGCCAATCTGGCCCAACAGGGTTTGCAGGCCGACGCGCTGGCCGATGTCGACGGTGATGCTGCCCTTGCGCAGGTGGCAATACTGGCTTTCCCAGCCGCCGCCGTGGTCAATCAGGACACCGTTGCCGCACTCCTGTTCGTCCGGATGATCGAAGGTCGTTGTGAAGAACTGATCTTCCACGCCGTCACGCAGTCGTCGCACAATGCCGGGCGCAACCGGGGTGACGTCGATACCCGCAAGCGCCGCCATGTCCGAGGTCAGCGCGATATCTGTGCCTTGGTGTCCGTCATAGGTCAGCGCGCCACAAGAGAAATCCGCGGCCCCTGCGCTGGGATCAACATCGACATAGTTCTGGATGAAGCAATCTTGCCCCAGCGTACACGCAACCGGGAAGCTGAGGATGGGATCACGCGCCGCAACCGGGGTCGCGGCGCATGTTATCAATGTTGCAGCCCAGAGGGCGCGCATCAATCGGCGGGCAGAAGCGGGGGCTTCTTGCGGCGGCCGATGCGCGGGGCTTTGGGCTCTTCATAGCGAAGTTCCAGTTTGCCGCCTTTGACACCCACCTGCACCAAGCCACCTTTCGCCAGCTTGCCGAACAGAAGTTCTTCGGCCAGCGGCTTCTTGATGTGCTCTTGGATCACGCGGCCCAAGGGGCGGGCGCCCATGCGATCGTCATAGCCCTTGTCGGCAATCCATTCGGCAGCGGCGCGGGTCAGTTCGATATGCACACCACGGTCCATCAGCTGGGCCTCGAGCTGCAGTACGAACTTCTCGACCACTTGCAAGATCACCTCTTTGCCCAGCGGGGCAAAGCTGATCACCGCGTCCAGACGGTTGCGGAATTCCGGCGTGAAGGTGCGTTCGATGGCTGCGGTGTCTTCGCCCTCGCGACGGTCACGGCCAAAGCCGATCGCGGCCTTCGCCTGTTCCGAGGCACCAGCGTTCGAGGTCATGATCAAAACCACGTTGCGGAAGCTGACGGTGCGGCCGTTATGGTCGGTCAGTTCGCCATTATCCATCACCTGCAGCAGGATGTTGTAGACATCCGGGTGCGCTTTCTCGATCTCATCCAGCAGCAGCACGCAATGCGGATGCTGATCAACGCCGTCAGTCAGAAGACCGCCCTGATCAAACCCGACATAGCCCGGAGGTGCACCGATCAGACGGCTGACCGCGTGTTTCTCCATATATTCGGACATGTCAAAGCGCAGAAGCTCGACGCCCAGATTGTCGGCCAGTTGCTTGGCAACCTCGGTCTTGCCCACACCGGTGGGACCGGCAAACAGGTAGTTGCCGATGGGCTTCTCAGGCTCACGCAGACCGGCACGTGCCAGCTTGATCGCTGAGGAAAGCGCCTCGATCGCGGTGTCCTGTCCGAACACGACGCGTTTAAGCGACTTTTCAAGATCGCGCAGAGTTTCCGCGTCGTCCTTCGAGACGTTCTTCGGCGGGATGCGGGCGATCTTGGCCACGACGGCCTCGATTTCCTTGGTGCCGATGGTTTTCTTCCGCTTCGAGGCGATCAGCAGATGCTGGGCCGCGCCTGCTTCGTCGATCACGTCGATGGCTTTGTCGGGCAGTTTGCGGTCGTTGACATAACGGTCCGATAGTTCGACAGCCGATTTGATCGCATCAGCGGTGTACTTCACGCCGTGATGTTCCTCGAAATAGGGTTTCAAACCCTTCAGGATTTTCACCGCATCTTCGACCGTCGGCTCGTTCACGTCGATCTTCTGGAAACGACGCGACAGTGCGCGGTCCTTTTCGAAATGCTGGCGGAATTCCTTGTATGTGGTCGAGCCCATGCAGCGTAGCTTGCCGCCCTGAAGTGCAGGCTTCAGCAGGTTCGAGGCATCCATCGCCCCGCCAGAAGTCGCCCCGGCACCGATCACCGTGTGGATTTCGTCGATGAACAGCACCGCGTCGGGATGCTCCTCAAGCTCTTTCATCACAGCTTTCAGACGTTCCTCGAAATCACCGCGATAGCGGGTGCCAGCCAACAACGCGCCCATGTCGAGCGAGTAGATGGTGGTTTCCGACAGGATTTCAGGTGTTTCGCCCGCGACGATCTTGGTGGCCAGACCTTCCGCGATGGCGGTCTTGCCCACGCCGGGGTCGCCAACCAAAAGCGGGTTGTTCTTGCGGCGGCGGCACAGAACCTGAATGCAGCGTTCAACTTCGTGGCCACGGCCGATCAGCGGGTCAATGTCGCCCTCACGCGCCTTGGCGTTCAGATCGACACAGTATTTCCCAAGTGCGCTATCATTTTCTTCGGCGGGCTGGGCGTCTTGCACATCCTCGTCATCGAAGTCCGGCGTGCCCGAGATCGGGCGCGCTTCGCCAAAGCCCGGCTCTTT
Organism: Aliiroseovarius marinus; assembly: GCF_004360145.1. Taxonomy (GTDB): domain Bacteria; phylum Pseudomonadota; class Alphaproteobacteria; order Rhodobacterales; family Rhodobacteraceae; genus Aliiroseovarius; species Aliiroseovarius marinus. The sequence goes on from NZ_ML178713.1 coordinate 12,839, forward strand.
CGCGACGCCGTGGGCGATGTAGTTCACCGCGTCATAGCGCGTCATGTCCTGTTCTTGCAGGAAGAAGGCTGCGTTCGATTCGCGTTCGGCGAAGATGGCGACCAGCACATTGGCGCCCGTTACTTCGGTCCGACCCGAGCTTTGGACGTGGATCGCAGCGCGCTGGATCACACGCTGGAACGCGGCGGTCGGGACCGCTTCGTTGCCTTCGATGTCGGTGATCAGGGTGGTCAGCTCTTCGTCGATGAATTCGACCAGCACTTTGCGCAGCACGTCCAGATCGACCGAACACGCCTGCATCACCCGTGTCGCGTCTGGTTCGTCCAGAAGCGCGAGCAGCAGGTGCTCAAGCGTTGCAAGCTCGTGCTTGCGGTCGTTTGCCAAAGCCAATGCCTGATGGATGGCTTCTTCGAGGGGTTTTGAAAAAGATGGCATGTTGCGCACTCCTCGTAAGTTCAGCGGTGGACATCGCTGGCGATTTCTTCGCCTTTTTACCGTTGCCTCATAGTATTAAGGTTCGGTTGTCCTTGCGTCGCTATCAAGACCCTTTTGGTCAATTTCTGCTCGCACAAGCGTGATTTCTTGAGATTTGCCTTAGAAATCGTCTTTCCTGGCGCGGATCTCGGCAAAGACCTCGGCGTCGGATGCGGTTTCTTTATGTAGGGCGGCTTTGACCGACGACAAGTGCGCGCGCAGAAATGGGTTGGTTTCCAGCTCGTCTGACAGAAGGGATGGGACGGTGGGCTGGCCCTCGGCGCGGGCGGCCTCGACCCGTTCGCGGCGGGCGCGTAGGGCGGCATTGTCCTGCTCGATGGTCAGCGCAAACGAGATATTGCCACCGGTATATTCATGGCCCGAGCAGATCAGCGTATCCGCGGGCAGCGCCATCAGCCGTTGCAGGCTATCCCACATCTGTTCGGGGCGCCCTTCAAACAGGCGACCACAGCCCATCGCCATCAGGCTATCGCCGGTGAAGGCGGCCTTGGCGGCGGGGACATAGAACGCGATGTGGCCGATTGTGTGGCCGGGGACGTCCAGCACCTGAACCTCGTGGCCCGCAAAGTCGAAACTCGTCCCGGGGGTGAGCGCCTGATCCAGTGGGGGCAGGCGGTGCGCATCGGCCTCGGCTCCGATCACGCGGGCGCCGGTGGCGGCAACCAGATCGGCGACCCCGTCAATATGGTCCCAATGGTGATGGGTCAGCCAAATCTCGGACAGGGTCCAGCCGCGCTGTTCCAGTTCGCCTTCGATGGGCAGGGTCTCGGGCGCGTCGATCAGCGCAGTTTTCCCTGACTTGGCGTCATGCAGCAGAAATGCATAATTATCCGAAAGGCAGGGAATTGTGACAAGTTCGAGCATGTTGGTTCTCCGTGGTGGTGCAACAGTCTTGCCCAAACGATCCGAAGCCTCAATACTGGTAATGCGCCCGAGGGATAAAAATGGCGGGAGAAAAACCACATTCGATCGCGCAAGAGCGCGGAGATGGCCGGATGTCTGCGCCATCTGCGGCCCGTAATTTGTTTCCGATTCTTGATGCCATGAAGCCCTTCGTGCCGAAGCACGGGGTCGCGTTGGAACTCGCCTCAGGCACGGGTGAGCATATCGTTGAATATGCCGGGCATTTTCCCGATGTGATTTGGCAGCCGACCGATATCGACCCTGACCGCCTGAACAGCATCGACGCGTGGCGCGCCGAAAAAGGGGTCGAGAACATGCGCTTGGCGCAGTGGCTGGATGCCAGTGCCCCATCGTGGCGCACCGGGCCGATGTCGATGATCGTGACCGTGAACCTGATGCATCTGATCGACGCGCCCACCGCGCGGGCTGTGATTGCGGGCGTTGCGCGCAATCTGGCACCCGGTGCCTATTGGTTCCTCTATGGGCCATTCCGAACCGGAGGTGCGTTTCGCAGCGAAGGGGACAAGAGTTTCCACGCTTCCCTGACGGCGCATGATCCGCATATCGGCTATAAGGATCTGGAGAAAGTCGAGGCGTGGGCGTCGGATGTCGGATTGCGCCGTGCCAATCTGATCGAGATGCCCGCAAACAATCTGGCTCTGGTTTTGCGGCGCAGCACGCATTGAAGATGGGCATTCCAATTTGCCTGTGATCCGGTAGTCTCGGCCTTGAATAAATAAGGGTCGATTGACGCGACATGCATCTTGATGTGCAGGATCTGAGGAACTTTTACTACCGCAGCATGTTGGGGCGCGCGGCGCAAAAGGCGATCCGTGACAAGGTGGTCAGCCTGTGGCCTGAAGCACAAACCAAGGGGCAAACTGTTGCGGGTTACGGATTCGCTGTGCCGTTGCTGCGCCCCTATCTGCCGACAGCGCGCCGGGTCGTCGGTTTGATGCCCGCGCCGCAGGGCGTGATGCCGTGGCCTGCCGGGATGCCCAATGTCTCGGTTCTGGTCGAGGACACTTTGTGGCCCTTGGATACGGGGGTCGTGGATCGGCTGGTGGTGATGCACGGGCTTGAGACGTCTGAGACGCCTAGCCAACTGCTTGAAGAATGCTATCGCGTACTTGGCCCCGGTGGCCGTGCCCTGTTCATCGCGCCGAACCGGGCGGGTCTGTGGGCGCGTTCGGATGCGACACCGTTTGGGTACGGACGACCCTATTCGCTTGGGCAGCTCGAAGGTCAATTGCGCGAGCATGGCTTCAAGGTCGAACGGCACCTGTCCTCTTTATATCAACCGCCGTCAGGAAAGCGGTTCTGGCGCAAGACTGGTACCTTCTGGGAACGGGCCGGGCACCAGTTGCCAGTGATCCTTGCTGGCGGGGTCCTGATGGTCGAGGTGACCAAGCAAGTGCCCGCCCCCAAACGCCCTGGCCTCGCGCAAGCCGTCCGTCGCCCCCTGAAGGTTCTCGAGGGGCTGGGTGTTCCCGAGCCCAGTGCGCCGAGGCAAGGACGGCCTTAGGTATAGAATCAGTCCAGTGTCGACCTTGGAAATTTGGCTATCAGAACGCCAAACCACCTTTGATTCTTTCGTGAGTGCCGTTTCGGTATGCAAATGTATTCCGTTTTGAGTGGTCCGAGTTTCAGCCCGTGATCGGCAAATTGTCCCTAGGGTTAAGGGGTATGCGCGGATTAGCGGCGAAATCTAACGAAACCTAAGCCGGAAATGTTGGCGATAAACCCGCGCAAGCCTGTTGCGAGGTAGGGTTTTCCCTGTTACATGCGACGACGATTTAGATAGTACGCGCGAAAGTGCGGCTTCTGTAGGCCGCCCCGGTTTGTCCAGCAAACCACAAAGGGGCATAGTACATCGGAAGGGTGGACGTGTCCGAACCAGTCTCGATCTCAACTGGCATTGCCCAACGTTATGCCACGGCCATCTTTGATTTGGCCAAAGAGGGCAAAGAACTGAAAGCAGTTGAAGCGGATGTTGCCGCTCTTGATGCTGCTCTCGCCGATAGCTCTGATCTTGTCGATCTGATCAACTCGCCGGTAGTTACCCGCGATGAACAGGCCGCCGTGATTGCAGCTGTCGCCAAGAAAATGAAACTTTCGTCAACGGTCGCAAACGCCCTGAGCCTGATGGCTCAGAAACGTCGTTTGTTCGTGCTGCCTCAGCTTCTGGACGCCATGCGCGCCCTGATCGCCGAGGATAAAGGTGAAATCACCGCAGAGGTGACTGCAGCCAAAGCCATGACCAAGGCGCAACAAGACAAACTTGCCAAGGCTCTGAAAGCCTCGACTGGCAAGGATGTAAAAATCAACCTGGCCGTTGATGAAGCTCTTATCGGTGGCCTGGTCGTGAAAGTGGGCTCGCAAATGATCGATACGTCGGTCAAGGCCAAGCTCGATGCACTTCAGAATTCCATGAAAGAGGTCGGATAATGGGTATCCAAGCAGCAGAAATTTCTGCGATCCTGAAGGACCAGATCAAGAACTTCGGCCAGGAAGCCGAAGTGGCCGAAGTTGGCCGCGTTCTGTCGGTCGGTGACGGTATTGCTCGTGTATACGGTCTGGACAATGTTCAGGCTGGTGAAATGGTCGAATTCCCCGGTGGTATCCGCGGGATGGCTCTGAACCTTGAAGCTGACAACGTTGGTGTTGTTATCTTCGGTTCCGACCGCGACATTAAAGAAGGTGACACCGTAAAGCGCACGAACTCGATCGTGGACGTGCCGGCCGGTGACGAGCTTCTGGGTCGTGTTGTTGACGGTCTGGGTAACCCGATCGACGGCAAAGGTCCGATCAAAACCAAAAAGCGCAACGTTGCTGACGTTAAAGCTCCGGGCATCATCCCGCGTAAATCGGTTCACGAGCCGATGGCAACCGGCCTGAAATCGGTTGACGCTATGATCCCGATCGGCCGTGGCCAGCGCGAGCTGATCATTGGCGACCGTCAGACCGGCAAAACCGCCGTTGCTCTGGACGCGATCCTGAACCAGAAATCGTACAACGACGCCGCTGGCGACGACGAATCGAAAAAGCTGTACTGTGTGTACGTGGCCGTTGGTCAGAAGCGTTCGACCGTTGCTCAGCTGGTGAAGAAGCTGGAAGAAACCGGCGCGATTGAATACTCGATCGTTGTTGCTGCAACCGCTTCGGACCCCGCTCCGATGCAGTTCCTGGCACCCTATGCCGCAACCGCCATGGCCGAGCACTTCCGTGACAACGGCCGCCACGCCCTGATCATCTATGATGACCTGTCCAAACAGGCTGTTGCTTATCGTCAGATGTCGCTGCTGCTGCGCCGCCCGCCGGGCCGTGAAGCTTATCCGGGTGACGTTTTCTATCTTCACTCGCGCCTGCTGGAGCGTTCGGCAAAGCTGAACGAAGACTTCGGTGCCGGTTCGCTGACCGCTCTGCCGATCATCGAAACCCAGGGTGGCGACGTGTCGGCCTTCATTCCGACCAACGTGATCTCGATCACCGACGGCCAGATCTTCCTGGAAACCGAACTGTTCTACCAGGGTATCCGCCCCGCTGTGAACACCGGTCTGTCGGTATCGCGTGTTGGTTCGTCGGCACAGACCAAAGCTATGTCGTCGGTTGCCGGTCCGGTTAAACTGTCGCTGGCTCAGTACCGCGAAATGGCAGCATTTGCTCAGTTCGGCTCGGACCTCGACGCCGCAACCCAGCAGCTGCTGAACCGTGGTGCACGTCTGACCGAGCTGATGAAACAGTCGCAGTACTCGCCGCTGACCAACGCCGAAATCGTTTGCGTCATCTACGCAGGCACCAACGGCTATCTCGACAAGGTTGACGTGAAAGAAGTTGGCCGTTTCGAGGAAGGTCTGCTGAACCACCTGCGTCAGAAACACGCCGATCTTCTGGACGACATCACCAACAACGACCGTAAGGTTAAAGGTGAGCTGGAAGACAAGGTCAAAGCAGCGCTGGATGCGTTCGCCGCAGACTACGCATAAGGGGGCTCTGAACGATGCCCAACCTTAAGGACCTCAAAAATCGGATCGAAAGCGTCAAGTCGACGCGGAAGATCACGAAGGCCATGCAGATGGTGGCCGCCGCAAAACTGCGGCGGGCACAGGAAGCGGCCGAAGCAGGTCGTCCCTACGCAGAACGGTTTAACGCCGTTCTGGGTGGGCTGGCTGCTTCTTCGGGGGGTGATAGCGCTCCGAAACTGCTTTCGGGCACGGGTTCCGATCAAGTCCACATGCTTGTGGTCATGACCGCGGAACGCGGCCTGTGTGGTGGCTTCAACTCGTCCATCGTAAAGATGGCGCGTGCCAAGGCTGAAGAGCTGATCGCTTCGGGCAAGACGGTTAAAATCTTGACCGTCGGCAAGAAGGGTCGTGAACAGCTGAAGCGTGATTTCGCAGACAACATGGTTGACCATGTGGATCTGTCGGAAGTGCGCAACGTGGGTTACGACAACGCACAAGGCATCGCGAACGATCTGATCAACCGTTTCAACAACGGTGAGTACGACGTTGCGACGATCTTCTACAACAAGTTCGAAAGCGTGATCAGCCAGATCCCGACGACGCAACAGGTCATCCCGGCCAGCTTCGACGCCCCTGCAGAGGGCGCGGAAGAAGTGTCGACCGTGTATGATTATGAGCCGTCGGAAGAAGGCATTCTGGCAACGCTGCTGCCTTCGGGCGTGGCCACCCAGATCTTTACCGCTCTGTTGGAAAACGGCGCGTCCGAGCAAGGTGCGCGTATGTCCGCAATGGATAACGCAACCCGAAACGCTGGCGACATGATCGACAAGCTGACGATCGAGTTCAACCGCTCGCGTCAGGCCGTGATCACCAACGAACTTATCGAAATTATTTCGGGCGCCGAGGCGCTCTAAGAAATCGGAGAAACGACAATGGCAAATGCAAAAGGTAAGATCACCCAGGTGATCGGCGCCGTTGTAGACGTTCAGTTCGAGGACCACCTCCCCGAGATCCTGAACGCACTCAACACCGACAACAATGGCAACAAACTGGTTCTGGAAGTGTCCCAGCACCTTGGTGAAAACACCGTTCGTTGTATCGCTATGGACGCGACCGAAGGTCTGGTTCGCGGCGCAGCCGTGGAAGACACCGGCGCACCGATCTCGATCCCGGTTGGCAACGCCACCCTGGGCCGCATCCTGAACGTTGTGGGCGAGCCCGTGGACGAAAAAGGTCCGGTTGTAGCGACCGAGACCCGCGCCATCCACCAGCCCGCACCGGAATTTGACGAACAGGCAACTGAATCGGAAGTTCTGGTAACCGGCATTAAGGTTATCGACCTGCTGGCCCCCTACTCGAAGGGTGGTAAGATTGGTCTGTTCGGCGGCGCCGGCGTTGGCAAAACCGTTCTGATCATGGAACTGATCAACAACATCGCAAAAGTGCACTCGGGTTACTCGGTGTTCGCAGGTGTTGGTGAACGTACCCGTGAAGGTAACGACCTTTACTGGGAGATGATCGAATCCAACGTTATTAAGCCCGACAACCTGGAAGAATCGCAGGTTGCTCTGGTGTACGGCCAGATGAACGAACCTCCCGGAGCACGTGCTCGTGTTGCTCTGACCGGCCTGACCCTGGCCGAGCAGTTCCGCGACCAGTCGGGTACCGACGTTCTGTTCTTCGTGGACAACATCTTCCGCTTTACTCAGGCTGGTTCGGAAGTTTCGGCTCTGCTGGGTCGTATTCCTTCGGCGGTGGGCTATCAGCCGACCCTGGCCACCGACATGGGTGCCATGCAGGAACGCATTACCTCGACCAAAGCCGGTTCGATTACCTCGATCCAGGCCGTATATGTTCCCGCGGATGACCTTACCGACCCCGCACCTGCAACCACCTTTGCTCACTTGGACGCAACTACCGTTCTGTCGCGTGCGATCTCGGAACTGGGTATCTACCCGGCCGTTGACCCGCTCGACTCGTCGTCGCGTATCCTTGACCCGCAGATCGTGGGTGAAGAGCACTATCAGGTTGCCCGTGATGTTCAGAACATCCTTCAGCGCTACAAGTCGCTGCAGGACATCATCGCCATCCTTGGCATGGACGAACTGTCGGAAGAAGACAAACTGACCGTTGCTCGCGCTCGTAAAATCCAGCGTTTCCTGTCGCAGCCGTTCGACGTTGCGAAAGTGTTCACCGGCTCGGACGGTGTTCAGGTTCAGCTGGAAGACACGATCAGCTCGTTCAAAGCGGTTGTTGCTGGCGAATACGACCACCTGCCCGAAGGCGCCTTCTACATGGTTGGCGGCATCGAGGAAGTGATCGCCAAAGCCGAGAAAATGGCGGCAGACGCTGCTTAAGCTGAACCGCTGAAGGAGGGCCTCTGATGGCTGATACGATGCAATTCGACCTGGTGTCGCCCGAACGGAGCCTCGCTTCGCTTCAGGCGACTGCGGTCCAGCTGCCGGGTGCCGACGGTGACCTGACGGCGATGCCGAACCACGCACCGACGATCACGACGCTGCGTCCCGGTATCGTTCGCGTCGAGTCCCCCGAAGGCAATGCCGAGTTTGCAGTCACCGGCGGTTTCGCCGAAGTGACCGCCAACGGCACCTCGGTTCTGGCTGAACGTGCCCTGCCTGTTTCGGAAGTGACACAGGACGTTCTTGATGGCTTCGTTTCGGATGCGGCTGCCGCATCGGAAAACGCAACCGCCGAGAACTTGGACGAACTGGCCAAACGCACGGTAGATATCGCTGCAATGGCAAGTGAACTGGGTCTGTCCGTGAAAGGCTAAGCCCACGGAACATGATTATTGAAAAGCCCCGCCCGAACCGGCGGGGCTTTTTGCATTTGCGCTTTCCCACGCTTCGCGTCACTGATGTGGGCAAAGGAGCGCGACATGCAGAAACGCGGAGCAATCTGGTTCATTTTGGCCACCATCCTTCTGGATGCAGTGGGCATTGGCATCGTGTTTCCGATCATGCCGGACCTGATGGAGCGTGTGGGCGCGGCCAATACTGCCGACGGCGCGTTTTGGGGCGGTATTTTGATGGCCTCTTACGCGGCGATGCAGTTTCTGTTCGCGCCGGTGATTGGCGGGATCTCGGATAGTCTGGGACGTAGGCCCGTGCTGTTGTTGGCGCTTGTCACATTGGCGGTGGACTATGTGATCATGGCCTTGGCCACCACATTCTGGTGGTTGTTGATTGGGCGCGTGCTGGCGGGGATTGCCGGGGCGACCTATATCACCGCGACGGCTTATCTTGCCGACATCTCGAAGCCCGAGGAACGGGCCGCGAATTTCGGTTTGATCGGCGCGACGTTCGGCATCGGCTTCGTTATGGGCCCTGCAATTGGTGGTCTGGTGGCCAGCGTGCACATCACGGCCCCGTTTTGGCTGGCAGCGGGTCTGGCCGCGCTGAACGTCGCCTTCGGCCTGTTCCTGCTGCCTGAGAGCCTAGCGCCCGAGAAGCGCCGTGCCTTCACGAAGCGGGACCTGAACCCGTTCGGTTCAATCCTCGACGCCTTCCGTCTTCCCGGCCTGATGTTGCCCTTGGTCCTGATCTTCGCGTTTGAGTTCGCCAACATGGTCTATCCGACGCTTTGGGCCTTCTGGACGCGCGAGGTCTTTGGCTGGGGCACCGCCCTGATCGGCATCTCGCTGGCGTCCTACGGGATTGCGGTGGCCTTTACGCAGGGTGTCGTCATGCGGTTCATGCTGCCCAAACTTGGCGAATATCGCACGCTGATCTTCTCGATCATCTGTGCGATTGCAGCTTTCGTTGCGTTCGGATTGACCGGAAGCGTCTGGGTGATGTTTACGTTTATCATCGTCGCAGCACTGGCAGACATGGCCCCGCCGACCATGACCGCCATGATGGCCAATATGGTGTCCGAGGATCGTCAGGGGCTGCTGCAAGGCGTTATCGCCAGCCTTGGATCGATCGCCGCCGTGATCGCGCCAATGGTGGTAACCGGTGTCTTCCAATTTTTCGCGGATGCGGACGCTCCGATCTATTTGCCCGGCGCGCCGTTCTTGCTGTCCGGACTGATGGTTCTGATCCTTCTGCCCTTCTTTTTGCGTTTGAAAACTCAGCCTTAACTTGTGTTGGACATAATTTTTCGGCAACAATTGTCTAAATTTTATGGACGACGTTAAATTATGAAGCGAATTCGACCCCAAATGATGGGCGTGGACCAAGGCAGCAAAGTGCTGTTCTCGGATTTCGAGCATGACGGAGAGATGTGGACAGGAAGTGGTCCGCGAAAAATGCGGACGAAGATCCGTTTCTCGGAACCCTTTCTGACACCGCCCACCGTCACCGTGTCGATGTCGATGTGGGACATTGCAGGTGAAAGCAATCAGCGGGCGGACATCACGGCCGAGAATGTGACCGAGGACGGGTTCGACATCCTGTTCCGCACATGGGGGGATACGCGGGTCGCCCGCGTACGTGCTGATTGGCTGGCGATCGGGGAAGTTCGGGATGACGAAATGTGGGATGTCTGACCCCAAATCTGACCAATAAAAAAGGGCCCCGTGGGGCCCTTTCGTGTCTCTGATCTTCAGATGGGATCAGGAATACATACCTTCATAGAGCGGCTCGAGCGTGTCGTGGTCAAACAGCGACGACACCGAGGTGCCACCCCAGATGTTCAGGATGGCCTGTGCAAACATCGGTGCGGTCGGGACCACGCGAATGTTCTTGGCATCCAGCACCGGTTGGGTGGGCTCGATCGAGTCCGTGATCACCAGCGATTTCATGACAGAGTTCTGGACGCGCTCGACAGCAGGACCGGACATGACGCCGTGGGTGATGTAGGAATGTACCTCCTGCGCGCCGTTCTCCATCAGAACCTCGGCCGCTTTACACAGCGTGCCCGCGGTGTCGCAGATGTCATCGACGATGATGCAGCGCTTGCCTTCAACGTTCCCGATCACGGTCATCTCGGCGACTTCACCGGGCTTTTCGCGGCGTTTGTCGACGATGGCCAGCGGTGCGTTGATCCGTTTTGCCAGCTCGCGAGCACGGGCCACACCGCCAACGTCGGGCGAAATCACCATCACTTCGTCCAGGCAATCCTTGAAGTGGTGCTTTACGTCCAGCGCGAAGATCGGGCTCGCATAAAGGTTGTCCACCGGGATGTCGAAGAAGCCCTGGATCTGGGCGGCGTGCAGGTCCATGGTCAAAACCCGCTCGATGCCCGACTGGGCGATTAGGTTGGCGACCAGCTTGGCCGAGATCGGCGTGCGGGCCTTGGTGCGGCGATCCTGACGGGCATAGCCGAAGTAGGGGATCACGGCAGTGGCAGACCGGGCCGACGAACGGCGCAGCGTGTCGGCCATGATCAAGAGTTCCATCAGGTTGTCATTCGCCGGGTTCGAGGTCGACTGAATGATGAACATATCCTCGCCGCGGACGTTCTCGTAGATCTCGACGAACACCTCTTGGTCGTTGAAGCGTTCGACGCGTGCATCCACCAGCCCGACATTGGCGCCGCGATGCATGGACATGCGTTTGGCGACGGCTTCGGCCAGCGGGCGGTTGGCATTGCCCGAGATGAGTTTCGGTTCGGTGATGGAAGGCATGGCAGCAGATCCCAGAATTGCTCTGTATGACAGAATCGTGACGTTGACACCCAATAGCATCGGGATAGATTTCGGGAAACAGCATTGGCGCAACAGGGGGCCGAAAAATGAGCCATATTGACTATTATTTCACAGTCCTTTCACCGTGGGCTTTCTTTGGCGGCAAGCGGTTTGCGCAGATTGCCGACAAGAACGGCGTATCCGTCACTTTCAAACCAGTGGATATCGGGCAGCTCTTTTCGCGCACCGGTGGACAGCTTCCCAAGGATCGCCACCCCTCGCGCATGGAGTATCGCATGCAAGAGTTGAAGCGCTGGTCCAAGGCGCTGGACATGCCGATCAACCTCAACCCCGCGCATTGGCCGACCAATGGTGCGCCTGCGTCTTACGCGATCATTGCGGCTCAGAATGCGGGTACGGGCGATGTCGGCGTGCTGGTGAACGCTTTGATGCGCTCGATCTGGATGGACGAAAAAGACATCGCCGAAGACGCGGTGATCAAAGAGTGCCTGTCCGAGGCCGGGTTTGATCCGTCGCTGGCCGACAGCGGTCTTCTGATGGGGGCCGAGACCTATGCCAAGAACACTGACGACGCGGTGAATGCGGGCGTGTTCGGCTCGCCCTTCTATGTCTGCGATGACGGCGAGAAGTTCTGGGGTCAGGACCGTCTTGACCTGCTGGACGCCTATCTGGCCGAGCGGGGATAAGTATGCTGGAAGATCTGGGCGGCTGCCCCACCTATTGGGACCGGCAGGGCGCGGGCCCGCACGAGGCGCTGTTCATCCATTGCTCGCTGGCGCATTCTGGTGCGTGGCGGGGTGTGCGGACCGTGTTAGAGCATGAACTGACAACGCTTGCCTATGACCTTCCGGGGCACGGGCGCAGTTCCGATTGGGACGAGCAGAGCGATTATCAGGACACCGCGATGCAGGCCGCGTTGGATCTGCTGGACCGCCACGCGCATGGGCCGGTTGATTTGGTTGGACACAGCTTTGGCGGCACGATTGCTTTGCGCGTGGCCCAGATGGCACCCGACAAAGTGCGCAGCCTGACCCTGTTCGAACCGGTTCTGTTTGCGACCGCCAAGGACGACCCGGCTTATGTCGAGAACAACACCTATATGAATGGCGTTTTTGCGGACGCCATGCGCGCGGGCGACCGGATGGAAGCTGCGCGTCTGTTCAATTGCCAATGGGGCAGCGATGCCGGGTGGGAAGCGCTGCCCGAGCGTCTGAAAGCTGATATGGCAAAGCAAATCCACTTGATCCCCGCCGCGCGCGGTGTCACGCATGAAGACATACACGGGCAGGTTGCGCCGGGTGCGTTGGAAAAGGTCGCGCTGCCGGTTTTATTGCTGGAAGGCGAACGCTCGCCCGATCTGGTACGCGCCGTGCATGACCGGATGGAGGCGCGGTTCCCGAATGTGCGCCGCAAGGTGATTGCTGGGGCAGGGCATATGGGGCCGATCAGCCACCCGCGCGAGGTCGCTGCATGCATTCGCGGGCACATTCTGCAGATAGAACAGGCCTAGGCCGCGCGCGCCTTAGCCGCGCACCAGCTCGATAAACCGATCGACGTTTTCGTCCGACATGGACCAGTCCGCCACCATGCGGGCGGTCAGGATCTCGTCGGGGTTGTCGCCTTCAAGCTGGCCTTCCCAGACATAGTACGCCGCGCCCGCGTCATGCAGACGCTGATGACCTGCGCGGGTCCAGCCGGCAAAGCTCATATTGGCCTGCGGGTCGTGCAGGAAGGTCACGCCGTCGATCTGCTTCAGCCCGCGCACCAGACGGGCGTTGGCTGCATTTGCGCGGCCTGCCAGATCCAGCCACAAATCGCCATCCAGATAGGCCAGCATCTGCGCCGCCAGATAACGGTTTTTCGAGAACAGATGCCCACCACGCTTGCGGCGCAGCTCGAATTCCCAGGCGTGTTTGGGATCGAAGAAGATGACCGCCTCGACACCCATGCAGCCATTCTTGGTGCCGCCAAAGCTGACCACATCCACGCCCGATTTCCATGTCATCTCGGCGGGCGAACAGCCCAAAGCGACCAGCGCATTGGCAAAGCGCGCGCCGTCCAGATGGACGGGCAGGTCGAAGGATTTGGCGACGTCGCACAGGGCTTTGATTTCGGCCACGGAGTAGACCGTACCGCGTTCAGTCACGTTTGTGATCGACACCGGGCCGCGCTGCGGGCCATGTACACCGCGGCTTTCCTCGCCCGCGATAGACGCGCTCAGCGCGTCAGGCGACATCTTGGCGTGTTCGGCAGGCACCAAAGTCAGCTTTGCGCCACCTGTATAGAACTCGGGTGCGTTGCACTCATCCTCGTGGATATGCGCCTCGGGCGAGCAGAAAATCGTGTCGAAAGGGCGCGTCAGTGTCGCCAGCGAGATCGAGTTCGCCGCCGTGCCGGTGGCCACCAGATAGACCGCGGCCTCGGGCGCTTCGAAAATCTCGCGAATGCGGGCGGTGACTTGCGCCATGATGTCGTCAGCCCCATAGGGCATGGCGTAACCTTCATTGGCGCGTGCCAGTGCTTCCATCACCTTCGGGTGCACGGGCCCCGTGTTGTCAGAGGCGAAAAACATCAGTGAGGCTCCTCGATCAGGTGGTCTTCCCATTCGTCTTCAGGGATTTCAAATTCCGGCACCGTCCAACCCTGTACGCTGCGCCCAGCCTTATGCACGCTGTCCGGATCGCCCGACACCAGCGGGTGCCAGTCATGAAGCGGCTTGCCTTCATGGCGCAGTCGATAGGCGCAGGAGGCGGGCATGAAATAGGCGGTTTCGCCGATATTCTCCGGCGTCAGGTGGATGCACTCCGGCACGAATTGCAGACGGATGTCATATTGCGAGCACTGGCAGGTCTCGCCATCCAGAAGGCGGCAGGCGACGCGGGTAAAGACGACCTCTCCGGTGTCTTCATCTTCCAGCTTGTTCAGGCAACATTTACCGCAGCCATCGCACAGCGCTTCCCATTCATCAGGGGTCAACTGATCCAGCGGGTGTTCCCAGAATTTCTTACGCAGGGACTTGCCCATCAGTCGGCCAGAAAATCGGCCGCAATCCGCATCTCGCGCAGGGGGCGGACGCGGGCAATCGATTCCTGATAGATGGGATGCGCCTTATAGGCGGCCAACTGGGCTTCGTCCTCGAATTCGCCATAGACGACCACGTCGGGCGAGGGGCCGGGGATCGGGTCTTCGAACCGGTTCTCGGCGATCTCAAGCCGGATGCAGTCGGGGATGCCTTTCAAAAGCTCCAACCCTTCGCGTACGCGGTCGACGTCTTCGGGGCGTTTGGCGGTGAAGAAAACGATATGACGGATCATGGGCGGCTCGGAAGTTGAGAGAGAATGTCGCGCGCGCGGGCGCAGTCGGCGTCCATCTGGGCAATCAGGGCGTCCAGCCCGTCGAACACCTCTTCCGGGCGCAGATAGTCGATCAGGGCAACGGACAGCTGTTCGCCATAAATGTCGCCCTTGAAGTCGAAAATAAAGCTTTCGATGTTGGGCAGGTTTTCCCCAAACATCGGGCGTGTGCCCATCGAAGCCGCGCCACCATAAACGCCTTGATGCGGGCCGGTCAGGATCTCGACTTCGACCACATAGACGCCGAATTTCGGCGGGTGCAGGCCAGCAATGGACATGTTGGCAGTGGGATAGCCCAGATCGCGGCCGCGCTGGTCGCCCCGGATCACTTCGCCATCAATGCGGTGCCAGTGGCCCAGCATACGGGCGGCATCACGCGGGCGGCCTTCGGTCAGGGCTTTGCGGATCGCGGTCGAGCTGACCTCGCCCACGTCATCCGACATGAGCGGCGCGACGGTGACGCCAAAGCCAAGCTCTTTGCCGAGCGCTACCAGCACCTCGGGCGTGCCCGCACGGTCCTTGCCGAAATGGAAATCTGCGCCAACAAAGACATGGGTCAGGCCCAGCCCCTCGACAATAACATCGCGGGCGAACTCTTCGGGCGTCAGGGCCGATAGGGTATCGTTGAAGCTGAGTTCAAACAGCGCTTCGATTCCCAGCTTCTCAAGCCGGTGCGCGCGTGTGTCGGCGTTCATCAGGCGAAACGGAGGGGCCTTCGGCGCGAAATATTCGCGCGGGTGGGGTTCGAACGTCATTACGCCCAAAGGCGCGCCCAGCTCGGCTGCTTTCTGGCGGGCAATGTCGATGACATACTGGTGGCCCAGATGCACGCCGTCAAAATTGCCGATGACAGCCGTGGCGCCTCGGTCAGATGGGTCTACAAACTGATAGTCACGAATGATCCGCATATGCTGGCCTTAGCGGTCCAGCGGGGCCTGTGCAAGCCCAAGGCGGCATGCAGGCCGAATTCGTGAATGCGGCGTTTAGTCCAGCTTGGCGGACGGCGCCAGAACCTTGGCCTCGCCCTTCAGGACGGGCTTGCCGTCGACCAGACATTCGGTCTTCAGCGTCACGCGGCGTTTGGCGTGGTCGATGTCCATCACGGTCACCTCGGCGCGCACGACGTCACCGGGGCGCACTGGGGCCAAGAAGGTCAGTTGCTGGCCCATATAGATGGTGCCATGTCCGGGTAGCTGTTCACCAATCACGGCCGAGATCAGGCCAGCGCTGAGCATGCCGTGGGCGATACGCCCCTGAAAGATGGTGTCTTTCGCAAAGTCGTCATCCAGATGCACCGGGTTGCGGTCGGTCGAGACCTCGGCAAACAGTTCGATGTCACGGTCGGTCACCTCTTTGACGATGTGGCGCGACATACCGATTTCCAGCTCTTCAATGCAGATCGTTCCGCGCGGGAAGTTGTCCAACATTTCGTCCTCCGGGTAACAAATGGACGAATTGTCGTCCGTATCGGTAATAACATTACTTTGCAGTTGCAGAAAAAATCAAGGGGTAATCTGCGTAGAAATACCACGTGACCGCCACGTCAAGCGGACGCAACTGTACGGTCTTCGGCCGGGCGTGGCCGAATTAATAACATTAAATCAAGAATTTATGTCAGCGGAGATAGCCGATCGCATATGTCGGGGTGATCATCTGCGACTGGATATATTGATCCAACGCGTCTGGATCGGGCTGCGTGCGGGTTTTCGTCTCGTCCCGCGCAAGGCCACCAGTGATGAAAAGAGAATCGATATCCTCGCCCAAGGCGCCTTTGATGTCGGTCGCGATGCCGTCGCCGATGGCCAGAATGCGGTTGTCCGGCACCGATTTGCCCTCGGCCACCATGCGGCGGCGGGCGAGGTCATAGATCGGCGGATGGGGCTTGCCAAAATACAGGCTCTCTCCGCCCATTTCCGTATACATTTGCGCGATTGCACCCGCGCACCATTCCCGCGCCTCGCCGCGATCCACAATAATGTCGGGATTCGCGCAGAGCAATTTGACCCCGCGCTGTTTCGCCATCAGAAGATCCGCGCGCCATGTGTCAGGATCCGCCATCGGGTCGAAGGGGCCACAGCATACGATGCCCTCGGCCTCGGCCACGGGGACGCGGGTGATGTCGACGGGGGTATCGATCACCTCCATTGGTTCGAAGAAACCGGCGTCGCGCTCCCATTCGCCCATGAAGAAGACGTTGTTGCCCACCGCACCCGTGAACATCGCCGCCCGCGCGCTGTCGCCCGACGTTGCGATGGTGTCATAGCAGTCCGAGGGTACGCCGAATTCCGGCAACTGCTCCATCACGCCCGCGCGGGGTTTGGGCGAGTTCGTGACCAACACCACATAACCGCCATTCGCACGGTAGGCGCGCAGGGCGGCCACAGCCTCGTCAAACGCGGTGATCCCGTTATGCACACAGCCCCAAAGGTCGACGAACAGCGCGTCGTAATTCGCAGAAATCTCGGACAAGCTGGTGATGATACGGGTCATGGCGCGGTCTCCTTAGTTGCTGGAGATATGGCAGAGGGGAGGCGGGGTGGCTAGGGGGAGTTGTATGGAATGCATATCCAGATCTATGCTGCGTTTTCGAGGATTCCATTCTATTGGGGCAACTAGGAGTAAGTTGCATGGCATTTAAGCTCATCACGTTGACGAATGGCGGTGTTAGCTTGGAGTTCGATCAAAGCGACCTCCCAATCGTTGTGGAGGCGATTACGGCGCTATACGGAACGCCAGTTATGCGAAAGCAAGTTCTTTGCGAGCTTTGGGAGTTTGGGGGTGGGGAACTCATTTACTACAATGAATGGGATCCCTGTTTGATCGCCCAATCTGAGGAAAGCAATGAAGCGCTTCAAAACCTCAATTCCGTGTTGGGTGAACGGCAGTCGGGTTAAAGGTCTGCTCTCTAGGAATTGACAGTTCGCCCGGCATCGCCGGGCAGCGCCCGACCACCCCCCATGGGCGGGCGCTTCACGCCCACCCGCGGTCAGGCGCTGCCCGCGCTTACTTGTGGGATCGGTAGGTTCATGCGTAGACAATCACCTTCGTAGGTCAGGTGTAATTCTTTTCCATTGGAAAGCCCAAAACGGATCTCTTCACTATGTTGAGTTTTCCTGAGCGTTACGCTCCGAACAACGGTGGCGCGTGTAGCTTCATGGTGGCTAATCGGTAGGATGAGGGTTCGGCCATACTCCGCCATGTCGACCGACGTCTGCGTCACTTTCTCGATAGTAAACTGGTCCGCGCTGCTGTTGCCGCGAACCAGAATGGAAGCAGACGCGGTTGGTGACTTGAACGCCAACGACATTAGTTCCTCGCTGATGTTTCCGCTGCCCTTCGGGTGCTCATGAACTTCAATTGAAAACGTTGAAAGCTCAAGGCCGATCGCCTCTTCTAAAAGTGCTTGGTGTCTTGTTTTCATCGCAAATGCCTGAATCAAATAGCCCGCTCTGTTGTACGGGCCACGTTTCCGCATGTGAACAGGGCTTAAACGGCCAAACCCGGAATGGTCGGCAATAGCGGCCCATGATGCCCCTCTTCAATTCCCGGCGCGTTGCATCATCATCATGTGCACGGCATGCATCCCTTGCGACGCCATGGCCGAAACTTCTTGGGCGTGGAGCTGCAAGGCGTTGACCACATCTGGATCGTCTGAGGTCTGCGTCACGACAATGCCCTCGTCCGTTACCTCGATGGTGTTTGAGATCGTCTCGGCGCGGTCAAAGAAGATGTCCAGTGTCGGGCTTTGAATGATGATTTTCGGATCGTCCTGACGCTCGACCCGGTCGACCATGCCCACCACATGGCTGACAAGCACTTCCATGACCTCGGGGTTGGTTGATCGGGTCACCGTGCGAATGCCGTCGGGCAGGTTCTCGACCACGCGTTCAAGCGTTCTGAAGTTGCGGAACAGGATGGCCAGTTCCTGACTTTCCTCGGGCGTTGCATTCTCGCCGCGTAGCCCGGGCATGCGCATCTCGTCATGTCCGGTGCCGTCTGCGCCATGAAGGTGCCCGTGTCCGTGATTCATCTGAGCGTAGGCGCCGACGCCGGACGCCACGCTGATCGTTGCGATCAGGGCGATGGATCGGAGTGTCGGGTATCGCAAGGAAAAACGCATTTGAGCACCTTCATTGGAATGTGCTGCGTGCCTATCACATTCGCATGTGTTCGGGAAATGAGCTTTCTGTGAGGTGGCCCCAAACAAAAAGGCCCGCGCGATTGCACGGGCCAGTTTGAGAGTTTTTGAACGGCTTAGACAGCCAGGTTCGGAATGATCTGCTTTTTGCGGCTCATGATGCCGGGCAGGACGACGGCGTCGCCCTCAACAGTGGCGCCAAAGCTCTTCTCAGCCACGCCCTTCACAACGTCGTTCGGGATCAGCAGGGTGGCTTCTTCCTTCAGGATGTCCACGACGAACAGCAGAACTTCGTCCACGCCGTCTTCAGCGGCGACGGTTTTGAAGGTCTCGATCAGGCTTTCTTTACGGCCCAGCGGGATTTCCGGAGCGGTGGTTTCCAGAACCGACACGCGGAACTTGGTGCCCGACACTTCATATTCTTTCGAGTCCATGCGGATCAGTTCCGCGTCCGAGAATGCCGATACGTCCGATTTGGCGGCGAACATCTCGGCCGCGTATTCGGTGACGTTGATGCCCAGATCAGCGGCCAGAGCAGCCACGACTTCGCGGTCGCGGTCGGTGGTGGTGGGCGAGCGGAATTCCAGCGTGTCCGATAGGATGCAGGTCAGAGCGGCACCCTTGATGTTTTCCGGCATCTTCGCGGCGTCGTCACCCATCAGGTCGTACATGATGGTCGCGGTGCAAGCCAGCGGACGGATGGTGATGTCGATCGGGCCTTTGGTTTCCAGACCGCCAACCAGCTTGTGGTGGTCGATGATGGCCTGAACGTCTGCGCCGTTGATGTTGGCGGGCAGCTCGGCCGGGTTGTTGGTGTCGACTACAACGCAAGGCTGATCGTCGGCCACGTCCTCGATGATGTCCAGCATGTCAAAGCCCCAGCGCTCCAACATGAAGGCAGCTTCGGTGTTGGGCTGGCCCAGCAGAACCGGCTTGGCGTCAACGCCTTTCACTTCATTTAGGTACCAAGCCCAAACCAGCGGCGAGCCGGTCGAGTCGGTGTCAGGCGATTTGTGGCCGAATACGAGGGTGGTCATATGCATCATCCGTCTATGTGTGATCGTGTTTGCGTGCCTTATAGAAAGGCCGATGCGCCTTGTCATCCCTGATAGGGCCAACATCTGTGCAGTTGCAGAAAACCCGTCATGTGTTGCGCGCAAACCCCTTGCGGTTCGTGCGTCGCGTGGCGAAACTGTCGGGACGTCCAATTGAAAGCGTCCTCCTGTGAGCAAACCCGCCGAAACCGACTTGTATGCACCTGTCAAAACGTGGCTTGAGGGGCTTGGCTATGAGGTCAAAGCTGAAGTCGGGGCGGCGGATGTAGTGGCCCTACGTGATGGCGATGATGTGCCGGTGATTGTCGAACTGAAGGCGGGCTTCTCGCTGACCTTATTGCAGCAGGCCGTCGCACGGCAGGCGATCAGCGATCTGGTCTATGTGGCCGTGCCGCGTTGGTCAGGCAAGCCGGGGTGGCGGGCGTTCAAGGGGAATGTCGGGTTGTGCAAGCGGTTGGGGCTGGGCGTTGTCTCGGTCCGGTTAAAAGATGGGTTTGTGCAGGTCCATGCCGATCCCGGTCCGTTTCAGCCGCGCAAATCTAAGGTGAAGGCCGGGCGATTGCTGTCCGAGTTCGCGCGGCGCGAGGGGGATCCGAACACCGGCGGCACCAACGGCAAGCTTGTCACCGCCTATCGTCAGGATGCCGAGAAGTTGCGCGCCTATCTGGCCGAACATGGCCCCAGCCGCGGGGCCGAGGTGGCCAAGGCGACAGGGGTCGAGAAGGCGACCAACATGATGGCGACCAATCACTATGGCTGGTTCGAGCGGGTCGAACGCGGGGTGTACGGATTAACGCAGGTGGGGCGGGCCACGGGATAAATCCGATAATTTTGATCAGGATCAAGTTGCGCTTTCCGCGCGCTGCGCTAGAAGGGCAGGGTAACCCAAGGATATTCCCATGCGCCCGCTTCTGATTTCCGCCCTTCTGACCGTCACGGCGTCCCCCATTTATGCGTTCGATACGCTGGAAGAGCTGGGCGAGGCGCTGTTCTTCGACGTGAACCTCTCAAAGAACCGGACGCAGTCCTGCGCGACCTGCCATGATCCCGAGTTTGCTTTCGTGGACCCGCGTGAAACGGCTGCAGGGCGTGCCGTATCGCTGGGAGATGACGGCGAAAGCCTTGGGGATCGCAGTGCGCCGACCGCTGGCTATGCGATGTTCACGCCGGACTTCGAGCAGTTGGATCAGGCGGCATGGCGCGGCGGGATGTTCTGGGATGGCCGCGCGGCGGGGCTCGCTGGGCAGGCGGGTGGTCCGCCGTTGAACCCGATCGAGATGGGCATGCCCGACAAGGCGTCTGTGGTTGCGCGACTGCAAGAGGATGCGGGTTATGTCACCGGGTTTAAGGCACTGTTCGGCGCGGGGATTTGGAAGTCCGATGATGCCGCCTATGAGGCCATGACGCAGGCGATTGCAGCCTTCGAAAGCACCCCGCTTTTCGCGCCGTTCGATAGCAAATACGACCGCTACCTTCGGGGCGAGGTTGAGCTGACCGCAGAAGAAGAGCTTGGTCGCGTGCTGTTCACGTCTCAGCAATTCACCAATTGCAACCTGTGCCACCAGCTGCGCCCGTCCCCCATCGCGCCGGACGAGACGTTCACGAATTACGAGTATCACAACATTGGCGTTCCGAAGAACGCGGCGGCCCGCGCTGTGAATGGCGCAACAGGGTCTGATACCGGATTGCTGTCCAATCCCGCGGTCGACGCGGCCTCGGCGGCGGGGCGGTTCAAAGTGCCCACGTTGCGCAACGTGGCCGTGACCGGCCCGTATATGCATAACGGTGTGTTCCAAGACCTGCGTACGGTGGTGCTGTTCTATAACAAGTACAACACGAGGAACCCGGATCGGCAGATCAATCCGGAAACCGGCAAGCCTTGGGCGATGCCCGAAATCCCGCAGAACCTGTCCGTCATGGAGCTGACGGAAGGTCCTGCCTTAGATGATCGGCGGATTGATGCCCTGGTCGCGTTTATGAAAACGCTGACCGATCAGCGGTACAAGCATTTGCTGGAAGAGTAGAGCACGTGCTGCGCTGCGGCGACGAAATTTTCCCGGCCTTTGTTGACTCCCCCATTTCGCACCCCTAACTATGCGCCGTTAGCACTCGCAACGGGTGAGTGCTAATGGAACGTTAACTGAGCTTAGGGAGTCTCAGAAATGGCTTTTACCCCGCTGCATGACCGCGTGCTGGTACGCCGCGTAGAGAGCGACGAAAAAACCGCTGGTGGTCTGATCATTCCGGATAGCGCCAAAGAAAAACCTGCTGAAGGTCTGGTTGTGGCTGTTGGCGCTGGCGCCAAAGACGACGACGGCGATCGTATCGCAATGGACGTCAAAGAAGGCGACAAGATCCTGTTCGGCAAATGGTCCGGCACCGAAATCACCATCGACGGTGAAGAGCTGCTGATCATGAAAGAAGCCGACATCATGGGCATCCTGTCCTGATCGTCTGCTGACTGAATATCTGAATTACACGAATTTACTGGAGTAAGCTAAATGGCTGCTAAGGACGTAAAGTTCGACACCGATGCCCGCAATGCAATGCTGCGTGGCGTCAACGTACTGGCTGACGCTGTCAAAGTGACCCTGGGCCCGAAAGGCCGCAACGTGGTTCTGGACAAGTCGTTCGGCGCCCCGCGCATCACCAAAGACGGTGTGTCGGTTGCCAAAGAGATCGAGCTGGAAGACAAGTTCGAAAACATGGGCGCGCAGATGGTGAAAGAAGTCGCCAGCCGCACCAATGACGAAGCCGGTGACGGCACCACCACTGCAACCGTTCTGGCCCAAGCCATCGTGCGCGAAGGTCTGAAGCAAGTTGCTGCTGGCCTGAACCCGATGGATCTGAAGCGCGGCATCGACCTGGCAACTGCCAAGGTTGTTGAAGCAATCAAAGCTTCGGCTCGTGACGTTGCAGACAGCGACGAAGTTGCTCAGGTTGGTACCATCTCGGCCAACGGTGAAGCTGAAATCGGCCAGCAGATCGCAGACGCGATGCAGAAAGTTGGCAACGAAGGCGTTATCACCGTTGAAGAAAACAAGGGTCTGGAAACCGAGACCACTGTTGTTGAAGGCATGCAGTTTGACCGCGGCTACCTGTCGCCCTACTTCGTGACCAACCCCGACAAAATGATCGCTGATCTGGACGACTGTCTGGTTCTGCTGCACGAGAAAAAACTCTCGTCGCTGCAGCCGATGGTTCCGCTGCTGGAGCAAGTGATCCAGTCGCAGAAACCGCTGCTGATCATCGCTGAAGACGTTGAAGGCGAAGCTCTGGCAACTCTGGTTGTCAACAAGCTGCGCGGCGGTCTGAAAATCGCTGCTGTTAAAGCTCCGGGCTTTGGCGATCGTCGTAAAGCCATGCTGCAGGACATCGCGATCCTGACCGGTGGTCAGGTGATCTCGGAAGATCTGGGCATGAAGCTTGAGTCGGTCACCATGGACATGCTGGGCACCGCCAAGAAGATCGAAATCACCAAAGACGAAACCACCATCGTTGACGGTGCTGGCGAGAAAGCCGAGATCGAAGCACGTGTTGCTCAGATCCGCGCCCAAGCTGAAGAAACCTCGTCGGACTACGACCGTGAGAAGCTGCAAGAGCGCGTTGCCAAACTGGCAGGCGGTGTTGCTGTGATCCGCGTTGGCGGCATGACCGAAGTCGAAGTGAAAGAGCGTAAGGACCGTGTGGACGATGCGCTGAACGCGACCCGCGCTGCTGTTCAGGAAGGCGTCATCGTTGGTGGTGGTGTTGCTCTGGTTCAGGCTGGTAAAGCTCTGGAAGGTCTGGAAGGCGACAACGCTGACCAAAGCGCCGGTATCAACATCGTGCGCAAGGCCATCGAAGCGCCGCTGCGCCAGATTGCTGAGAACGCAGGCGTCGACGGCGCTGTTGTGGCTGGCAAAGTCCGCGAGTCGTCGGACACCTCGTTCGGCTTCAACGCCCAGACCGAAGAATATGGCGACATGTTCTCGTTCGGCGTGATCGACCCGGCAAAAGTAACCCGTACCGCTCTGGAAGATGCGGCATCGGTTGCTGGTCTGCTGATCACCACCGAAGCCATGGTTGCTGACAAGCCGTCGAAAGACGGTGGCGCTGGCGCCGGCATGCCCGACATGGGCGGCATGGGCGGCATGGGCGGCATGATGTAATCAGAATTCGCATCGCGAATTCTGATGGCGTCAGGCGAGTTCCCAACGGGAAATCGCCGAGAGCTACCCGGCGACAGGCGATTGGCCGTCAGGCCAATCTGCCGAGAGCCAAACAGCCTAAAAGAATAAAGCAAAGGCGTCCCTTGTGGCGCCTTTGTTGTGTTTGGGGCTAGGCGACCGCGCGCACCGGGAACAGGCGGTCATATCCCAGCGTGAACAGATAGGTGTAGAACACGACGAAAGTGGTGACGGTCAGATCAGTGGCGATGGCCTCGATCAGTCCAAGCTGCAGCCACCACATGTAAATCGGAAGCGAGGTCACCAGCAGGGTCAGTTCGAACCCGGTGGCATGCATGATCCGACCGATGGCTGAGCGATCAGACGAAATCCGACCCGCGCGCGCATCCACCCGATCAAAGACCCAGTTATAGACGAGATTTATCGCCATGGCTTTAAGCGACAGAATTAGCCCCAAGGCGCCGATCTCGTGCAGCGCCTTGTCAAAATAGATCGCGCCCACGGGGACAAGAAGCGCCATCAACAGCAGCTCGAAACTGATCGTGTACCTCAACCGATCACGGCCGGTACGCATGGGGGTGTCCATCGGGTGCCCTTTCCTGTTCACCCTTCATCTATCAAAGATTCTGCGGTAATAAAGTTCGTATGTATCTAATTAAGAGATAGGTCATGGTTTCCCAAGATGGTCTAACGGCGTTCATGCTGGCTGCAGAACTCGGGTCTTTTTCAGCGGCGGCGCGGCGGATGGGGAAGGTGCAATCCGCTGTCTCCACCGCGATTGCCAATCTTGAAATCGATACGGGCGTCACGCTGTTCGATCGCTCCGGGCGTTTGCCGGTTCTGACGGATGAGGGGCGGGCGCTCTTGCCCTATGCGCGTGCAATTTCCTTGGGGCAGAAAGAGCTGATGGCCAAGGCCGGGTCGCTGTCCGAAGGGATCGAACACCGGTTAAGCGTGGCCATCGAACAGGGATTGAGCCTGCCGCCGGTTCTGGATGCGCTTGCTGAATTTGCCCAGACCTTCCCGACGGTCGAGCTTGAACTGCTGTCCCCGGGGATGAACGACACGCCCGAGCTTTTGATCTCGGGCCGTACCGATCTGGGCCTGATGACTGAACAGGAAAGCTATCCGCTGGGGTTCCAGTTTCGCGGTGTCGGACATGCCGCGCATATTATTGTATGTGCACCTGAACACCCGCTTGCCGGGGCGCAGCCTGTCGGTTTGGGCGCGCTGAGGGAGCATCGGCAGATTGTGCTGCACAGTCGTTCGCAGGGGCGGGACGGGTCCGTTCTTGCCGAAAAAAGCCCTATGCTGTGGGAGGCTGAGAACCCAAACCTGATCGTCGAGATGGTGCTGTCTGGCCTTGGCTGGGCCGAACTTCCTTACGCCGTTGTCCACACCCAGATCGCGCAGGGGAAACTGATCCGGCTGGCGACCAGTTTTCAGCAGAGTGACGATCTGGCAGGTGTGGATGTGGTCTGGACGGAACGCCGCGGATTGGGCGCCGCAGGCAGCTGGTTGCGTGATCGCCTGATGTCGCTACCGCAGGACGCGTGGCGGGGTTGAGGTTCCGACCGGAAATCCATTGGAATTCTCACGATCCTCTCTTACAAATCCGGTGATACCTCCTATGTTAAGGTTGATAACATCATTCAATTGGCAAGGGACAGCCATGTTTCGTTCATTCATTCTTCTGTGCGCCACACTGATCGCAACCCCCACCTTCGCGGACGAGGTCTATCGCTTTGGCGATGACGCTTATATAGCGGGCGATAATGTCACCCTGTCGGGCGAGGCCGTGGATGACGCCTTTGTGGTGGGCAACACGATTGTGGTTTCGGCCCCGGTAAGCGGTAGCGCCCATGCGGGTGGCCGGTCGGTGTCGATTTCGGCCCCGGTGGGGCAGAGCCTTTATGCGGCAGGGATGAACGTGAATGTTTCGGCCCCGGTTGGCGGCGACGCACAGCTTCTGGGCGACACCGTTCTGGTCACCGCGCCGATCTCGGGCGATCTGCGCCTTGGTGCGCAGCGGGCCGAGATTACGGCGTCCATTGGCGATGATGCACTGATCGCGGCAGAACATATCCTGCTGACCGAAACCATCGCGGGCGATGCTAGCCTGTCCACGAAAACCATTAGCTTTGGCGAGAACGCCCGCATCGAAGGCACGCTATATCTCTATGCGGACGACCCCGAAGCGATTGAAATCCCGGCCCATGTTGTGCCCGCGGATCGGATCGAGCGTCACGACGCCGATGCATTTGATCCGACAGCAGACCCTGAAGGTGGCGCGACCGTAGACACCAGCGGCGGCTGGAGTTCGTGGCTTGGTGGCAAAGTGACCTCGATCCTGATCCTGACCGCGCTGGCGACGTTGATTGCAGCTTTGGCGCCGGGTTTCCTGATGAATCTGCGCGAGCGCACGTTGGAGACCCCGATGCGTGCCTTGTGGATGGGCTTCTTGTCGATCTCGGCGTTGGCCGGGTCGCTGTTCCTGTTTGCCTTGACGGGCTATGGCATCCTGCTGGTTCCGGCCTCGATCGTGCTGGCGGTGCTTCTGGGCGTCGCGGGCTATGTGATTGGCAGCTATATTCTGGGCGTAGGCGTGATGAGCGCGCTCAGCCGCCCGTTGCCAGAAACCCTGTCCGAACGCGCCATCGCGGCGGCTGTGGGTGCGGTGGCTGTGACGCTGCTGGCCTTGATCCCCGTGATCGGCTGGATCGGCGTGCTGGCGGTTGCGATTGCCGGGGCAGGGGCGCTGATCATCCGCTGGTTCGCACCGGGCTTTTATACCGAGCTGCGCTAAACTGCGCCCATCGGGCACGCGTCTGGCCTATCGGCTCGAACCCCCGTTTTGATACGAGTATCCTGAAGCCATGAGAGTAACCGCTTTTATAGCCGTTGTGATGACGCTTGTCGGCGCGCTTCCCGCCCATGCGGATTGCGTGGTGCTGCTGCATGGGCTTGCGCGATCCGCGTCGTCCATGTGGGTGATGGAGGAGGCGTTGGAGGCCGAGGGGTATAAGGTCATCAACCTTGGCTATCCGTCGACCAAGGCCGAGATTCCTGTTTTGGCAAATACGGCCATCCCCCCTGCGGTCGCGGAGTGTGGGGACGAAAGGCTGCACTTTGTCACCCACTCGATGGGCGGCATCCTAGTGCGCGTCTGGTTGGACGATAATCACCCTGAAAATCTAGGGCGCGTCGTGATGCTAGCCCCGCCCAACCAGGGCTCGCAACTGGTAGATGAATTTGCCGAGCTGGAGCCGTTCGAGTGGATCAACGGCCCTGCCGGGTTGCAGCTGGGCACGGGGCAGGATTCGGTGCCCAACCAAACGGGCCGCGCCCAGTTTGAACTGGGCGTGATCGCGGGTAACCGGTCGTTGAACCCAATCTATTCAGCGGTGATTGACGGAGCGGATGACGGGAAGGTCTCGGTCGAAAGCACGCGGGTCGAGGGGATGGATGACCACATCACCCTTCCTGTGACCCACACGTTCATGATGGTGAACCCGCTGGTCATCACGCAGGTCGAAAACTTTTTGCGCGATGGCGCGTTTGAACACGGGCTGACGCTGGCCGACGTGCTGGATCGGATTGCCGTCGAAGCGGGCTATCGCAAGAAAACACCGTAACGGGATTTGCCGCCCGCCAAATAAAGGTCAGGCGGCGGTTAAACCGCCTGACTATGTCCGCTTTCATTCATCTCGTAGGCGTCGAAGTGACGCGCGATGATGCGTGCAAGCGGGCGGGAATCGTCGCGGATCGTCAGAACGTTGTCGACCAGATCCGTCGTGCCGGGCATCGCAGTCTCAAGCCCGCTGACCCAGTCCAGTAGGGTCTCAATGGGAAGTGATTGCTCTTTCGCCAGCGCGGCCAGATCGGCGCGGAAATAGCACAGAAGCTCTTCGATCACGCGGCCCCGTGCGATGTCGTCGCCTTTGAACGCGTGGCCTTTGGCGGCGGTCAGCTTGCCGTCGCGCGCGGCGGCCTGATATTTCGCGGTGGCGGGCTGGTTCTGTACGTAACCTTGCGGATAGCGCGCGATCGAACTTGCGCCGACACC
This sequence comes from Aliiroseovarius marinus, assembly GCF_004360145.1. Lineage (GTDB taxonomy): Bacteria > Pseudomonadota > Alphaproteobacteria > Rhodobacterales > Rhodobacteraceae > Aliiroseovarius > Aliiroseovarius marinus. The sequence continues at coordinate 40,594 of NZ_ML178713.1, forward strand.
CATCAGCACCTCGGATGCGTCTTCGGTATAGCCTTGGAAGTTCCGCTTCATTGTCCCCGCTTTGTGTGCTTTCGCCAGCCCGTCCGAGGGTAGGGCAAAGTGGTCGATGCCGATCTCGTCATAGCCAGCCGCCACGAACAGGTCGCGGGCGGTGTTGAACAGATCCAAACGTTCTTCGGCCGAGGGCAAGGCCTCGGTCGGGATCAGGGTTTGGCGGCGTGCCATCCACGGAACGTGGGCATAGCCGAACAGGGCAACCCGATCCGGGCCAAGGCTGATCAGCTTTTCAACCGAATCCGTAATCCGCGCGATGTTCTGATGCGGCAGACCATACAGGATATCCATGTTCAGACTGTCGATCCCGCGCGCGCGCAAGCCATCGACGGCCTCTTTCGTCACTTCATAGCTTTGCGGACGGCCAATGACCTCTTGGATCATCGGATCGAAATCCTGAACACCGATCGAGGCGCGGTTCATGCCAGCCGCCGCCAGTGCGTCCAGACGGGCGTCGTCGACTTCGGATGGATCAATCTCGACCGAGAACTGCGCGCCTTCGGCAAGCGGCATCGTGTTCAGAATGGCATCGGTCAGATCCGAGATCATCTCGGGCTGCAGCAGGGTAGGCGTGCCGCCACCCCAATGCAGATGCTCGATCTCGATCCCCGGGGCGAGCAGCGATTTGATCGTCGCAAGCTCGGCCTTCAGGCTGTCCACATAGGCAGCCACGGGTTCAGCCGTCGATGTGCCCTGCGTACGACAGGCGCAGAACCAGCACAGGCGGCGGCAAAACGGGATGTGGACATACAGCGAAACCTTGTTGCCCGACGGGATCGCGCTGATCCATTTGGCAAGCGTCTCGGGACCGAAGCCTGCCTTGAAATGCGGGGCGGTCGGGTAGCTGGTGTAGCGGGGCACGCGCGCGTCAAAAAGACCGAGGCGTTTCAGTTGCGTAAGTGTCTGCATTCGAATACGCTGTAACACCAAACGCGCCGCATACTTTGATCAGGATCAAAGCAAGATACTTCTCTTGTTCAGGAAACCATGAACGATACCAGTTTCAACCCCAGGGATTGCGGAACGTGTCCGATTCGCCACCGTGCCGTGTGTTCGCGCTGCGAACCGGATGAGTTGGAGCATCTGGACGACATCAAGTACTACCGCACCTATGAAGCAGGCCAGCCCGTTATCTGGGCCGGTGACCCGATGGAGTTTGTGGCCAGCGTGGTCACCGGGATCGCAACCCTGAGCCAAACAATGGAAGACGGGCGGACCCAGATGGTCGGCCTGCTGCTGCCGTCGGACTTCATTGGCCGTCCGGGGCGCGAGCAAGCGCCGTTTGACGTGGTTGCCGTCACCGACCTCACCCTGTGCTGTTTCCGTAAGAAACCGTTTGAGGATCTGATGGGCTCGACCCCGTCGATCGGCGGACGGTTGTTGCAAATGACCTTGGACGAGCTGGACAGCGCGCGGGAATGGATGCTGGTTCTGGGCCGCAAAACCGCACGTGAAAAGATTGCCAGCCTTCTGATGATCATCGCGCGCCGCGATGCTGCGCTGCACAAGCGTCTTCCCAAGGATGGGATGGAGTTCGATCTGCCGCTGACGCGCGAAGCGATGGCGGACTATCTTGGTCTGACGCTGGAAACGGTCAGCCGCCAGATTTCGGCGTTGAAAAAGGCCGGGGTAATCATTCTTCAGGGTAAGCGCCAAGTGCAAATCCCCGACCTGCAAAGACTGGTGTCCGAGACCGGGGATGATGTGGACGGCGGTCACATTTTCTGAACCGCCGCCCGCTGTTCTTAGTGGGCCATCAGCACCGGAACCTCAGCAATTTCAAGCATATGTCGGGTCGCGCCGCCCAGAATGCTCTCGCGGAAGCGCGAGTGACCATAGGCGCCCATCACGATCAGGTCTGCATTCTTGTCGCTGGCGTGACGGTTCAGGATGTCCGCGATACGCGGCATGGTTTTTGCCAAAACCGAGACCTCGGCCCGGACGCCGTGACGTGCCAGCATCTGGCTAAGCGCACCGCCCGGATCCGATCGCTCGGGCCCGTGCTGAGGCGGATCTATGACGGCGATCGAGATCGATTCGGCGGCTTTCAGGAACGGCATGGCCGCGCGAATCGCGCGCAGCGATTCGGGGCTTTCGTTCCACGCGATCACAACACTGGTAGGGGCCTGCGTCAGCGACACGTCATCTGGCAGCACAAGAACCGGGACACCGCCGTCGAACATAGCACTTTCGATGATGGCCTCGTCACTGTGGCCGCGACCTTCGCCGTAGGGGCGGGGCAGGATGACCAGATCCGCGAATCGAGACCGGTGCGAGACCACATGGTTCAGTGTAACCGATTGAGTGGCCAGCGCCGTGGTCGACCAAGGCATCACGTTTGACGACAGAATTTGCCGGATATTTTGCTCTAGCGCTTCGATGTCTTCGCGGACCTGCGCCAAGTTATCCTGCACCACCATTGCGGAGGCGCCAGCATAGTAAAACCCCTGCTGAGACGGGTCTATGCCAAGGCACAAAGCGTCAAGATGCGCGTCGAACCGCTCGGACAGGCAACGCGCGGTGTCCAACGCAGGGCGGAACAGCGTGTCATCTGTTATGATTGTCATAATCGTTTTGTAGTCCATGTCAGGCCTCCAGCGAATGTCACTAAAAGGGTGCCAAGCCTTCCCCTGTGACGCTTTGACATGGGTCAAGCGTCGAAAACTGCGCAGGTGCGGCAAGTTTTGACATGGATCAAGGCGAGGGGCTGGGGTTAAGTCCAAACCGACGAAAGTCGATAGGTGCCCCGAGTCTATTTAGGGTCAAGTGGGCACAAGACAATGACGAAGGGACGCAAAATGTGGGATTACCTCAAACTGGTGATTTTCGCGCTGATAACAGTATTGGCCGCAATCGCCGCTAGCTATGCCCGCGACGTAGCCTACCAAGTACACGCTATTCTGGTAGTTCTGATCGCGGCTGGCCTGTTCGTTTACACGCTGAGAGGCATTGGAAGCGAAAAGGTCGTTGAAACCGGATATATGGATGGGCCTATTCGCGTAGGTGCTGCCTTGACCGCCTTCTGGGGCGTCGTAGGCTTCTTGGTCGGGACGTTCATCGCGTTCCAGCTGGCCTTTCCTGAACTGAACTTTGCCTGGGCCGAAGGCTATCTGAACTTTGGTCGCCTGCGCCCGCTGCACACCTCGGCAGTGATTTTTGCGTTTGGTGGTACGGCACTGATCACCAGCTCGTTCTACGTGGTACAGCGTACCTCGGGTGCGCGCCTTTGGGGCGGCAACCTGGCGTGGTTCGTGTTCTGGGGCTATCAGATCATGATCCTGCTGGCCGCAACCGGCTATCTGCTGGGTGCTACCCACGGTAAAGAATACGCTGAACCCGAATGGTACATCGACCTGTGGCTGACCATCGTTTGGGTGGCTTACCTGCTGGTGTTCCTGGGCACGCTGATGAAGCGCAAAGAGCCGCACATCTACGTTGCCAACTGGTTCTTCCTGTCCTTCATCGTCACCGTTGCCATGCTGCACGTTGTGAACAACCTGGCTGTTCCCGTGTCGATCTTCGGTTCGAAATCGGTACAGCTGTTCGCAGGTGTTCAGGACGCAATGACCCAGTGGTGGTACGGCCACAACGCTGTGGGCTTCTTCCTGACCGCTGGCTTCCTGGGCATGATGTACTACTTCGTTCCGAAGCAGGCTGAACGCCCGGTCTTCTCGTACAAACTGTCGATCATCCACTTCTGGGCTCTGATCTTCCTGTACATCTGGGCTGGTCCGCACCACCTGCACTACACCGCTCTGCCGGATTGGGCTTCGACCCTTGGTATGGTGTTCTCGATCGTACTGTGGATGCCCAGCTGGGGTGGTATGATCAACGGTCTGATGACCCTGTCGGGTGCATGGGACAAACTGCGCACCGACCCGGTGATCCGTATGATGGTTGTGTCCATCGGCTTCTACGGCATGTCGACCTTCGAAGGTCCGATGATGTCGATCCGCGCCGTGAACTCGCTGTCGCACTACACTGACTGGACCATTGGTCACGTACACTCGGGTGCTCTGGGCTGGAACGGCATGATCACCTTCGGGATGCTGTACTTCCTGGTCCCCAAACTGTGGAACCGTGCAGGCCTTTACAGCCTGAAACTGGTCAGCTGGCACTTCTGGCTCGCCACCATCGGCATCGTTCTCTATGCCGCGTCGATGTGGGTAACCGGTATCATGGAAGGCCTGATGTGGCGTGAAGTTGATGCGCAAGGCTTCCTGGTGAACTCGTTCGCTGACACCGTTGCCGCGAAGTTCCCGATGTATGTGGTCCGTGGCCTGGGCGGGGTTCTGTTCCTCGGTGGTGCTCTGATCATGTGCTACAACCTCTGGATGACCGTGAAGCGTGCACCGGCTGCTGAAGCAGCAGGCGACGCAGCTGCGGCTCCGGCCGAATAAGGAGGGAATGACTAATGGGAATTCTCGACAAACACGTAGTTCTTGAAAAGAACGCAACGCTTCTTCTGGTCGGTAGCCTTCTGGTTGTGACCGTGGGTGGCATCGTAGAGATCGCACCGCTCTTCTACCTCGAAAACACCATCGAGGATGTGGAAGGCGTGCGCCCCTACTCGCCGCTCGAGCTTGAGGGCCGGAACATCTATATCCGCGAGGGCTGCTATGTCTGTCACTCGCAGATGATCCGCCCGATGCGTGACGAAGTAGAGCGTTACGGCCACTACAGCCTTGCAGCTGAAAGCCAGTACGACCACCCGTTCCAGTGGGGCTCGAAGCGGACGGGGCCTGACCTTGCCCGCGTCGGTGGCCGCTACTCGGACGAATGGCATGTGGATCACCTTGTTGATCCGCAGTCGGTCGTGCCGGAATCGGTGATGCCGAAATACGCTTTCCTTTTGGATAAGCTGATCGAGCCGAAATACATCCAGGATGTGATGAAGACGAACCGGATCGTAGGTGTACCTTACACCGACGAACAGATCGCAAATGCGGAAGCAGACTGGCTGAGCCAGGCTGACCCGGATGGCGACAATTCGGACGTCGACGCGCTCCAGGCACGCTATCCGAAAGCGCAGGCGCGCAACTTCGATGGCAAGCCGGGTGTGTCCGAAATGGACGCTCTGATCGCCTATATGCAGATGTTGGGTACTCTGGTCGACTTCTCGACCTTCACGCCTGACGCAAGCCGGTAAGGAGTAGGGATGATGGATACCTATAGCATTATGCGAGCCTTCGCTGACAGCTGGTTCCTGATCGCGATGTTCGCCTTTTTCATCGGGGCAGCTCTGTTTGCGTTCCGCCCGGGATCGAACAAGGTCCACAAGGACATCGCGAACATCCCGTTCCGCCATGAAGACAAACCTGCCGGTGACCGGGACTAAGTTCCCGGGCGCTCAGCTCAAAAGGAGTTGCGGCAATGAGTAAAAAACCTGTTGAAAAGAAAGATCCCGATACGACGGGTCACGAGTGGGACGGCATTCAGGAGTTCAACAACCCGCTGCCCCGTTGGTGGGTCTGGGTGTTCTACCTGACGATCGTCTGGGGTATCTGGTACACTATCGCCTATCCTGCATGGCCGTTGATCAAAGGGGCCACCGCTGGTTACCTTGGGTTCTCGACCCGTGCGGAAGTTGCGGCAGAGATCGACCGTTTCAAGGGCATGAACAGCGAACTGGAGGCCCAACTGGCATCCGCTGACCTGAACACGCTCACCCCCGGTTCGGATCTGCACAACTACGCCATTCAGTCGGGCCGTGCGACCTTCGCCACCTGGTGTTCGCAGTGTCACGGTTCGGGTGCAGCTGGCAACGTTGGGTACCCCAACCTCTTGGACAATGACTGGCTCTGGGGCGGCACGTTGGAAGACATCCAGATGACGGTTGCCTACGGCATCCGCTCTGAAGACAACGACGACACCCGTTATTCGGAAATGCCCGCTTTCGGTGACGACTATCTGAGCGACGAAGAAATCGCACAGGTTGTGGCCTACGCCATGTCGCTGTCGCCGGTGACCAAGGACGCCGCTGACATGTCGCTGGTTGCTGACGGTGCTGTGGTCTACGCCGACAACTGTTCGTCCTGCCACATGGAAGACGGCACGGGTGACCGTACCCAGGGTGCGCCTAACCTGACCGACGCCATCTGGCTGTTCGGTGACGACAAAGCGGCAATCACCGCGGTCGTTTCGGAAGGCCCCTACGGCGTTATGCCGGCCTGGAGCGGCAAGCTGACCGACAGCCAGATCAACGCTGTGTCGGCTTACATCCACCAGCTGGGCGGCGGCGAATAAGCCCCGGCCACTGGCCCACAATATTCGTCCAAGCGTCCGCGCTCGGACGGCCCAAGATCCGGGGCCTCACTCCCCGGTCAAAGGCACCGACCTCTGATCCTGTTCGCGCGTTTCTCCGAGGTCGGTGCCGACAAATTTCGAAACCCGGGTGCTTCGCGCTCGGGTTTCTTTTTTGGGAGAAGGGAATCAAATTGGCATGCGCAATTCGGAATTTGTTCACTTTCCCTGCGACCTTTTTGCACTGCGACACTGTGCAAACTCGTCCTTTCTCAGGGGCTTAGATAGGCAGTCTGTGAAAGCCTTCAGCGAAAAGTCTTGATCCACATCAAGGCTTAGATCTGGAATAGTTCCTAAGTGGAACCTCAAGCGAAACACAGGATCCGAGAAACAGTCATGTCTGACGCCCCCGAACAGCTATACGCCCCGCGCGAGCCAGTCTTCCCCAAACGGGTGAAAGGCACCTTCCGTAGCCTCAAGTGGTGGATCATGGGGATCACCCTTGGCATCTACTATCTTGCCCCGTGGATCCGTTGGGATCGTGGCCCGAACCTGCCCAATCAGGCGATCCTTGTGGATATGGCTGACCGCCGGTTCTACTTCTTCTGGATCGAAATCTGGCCGCACGAGTTCTATTTCATCGCAGGGCTTCTGATCATGGCCGGGCTTGGGCTCTTCCTATTTACCTCGGCCGCGGGGCGTGTGTGGTGTGGCTATGCCTGCCCGCAGACCGTCTGGACCGACCTGATGATCCTTGTGGAGCGCTGGATCGAGGGCGACCGCAACGCGCGCATTCGTCTGCACCGCCAGAAATGGAATGCCGAGAAGATCCGCAAGCGTCTGGTGAAGTTTATTGCGTGGATCCTGATCGCCGTCGCAACCGGCGGCGCATGGGTGTTTTACTTTGCGGATGCGCCGACGCTGATGATGGATCTTCTAACCATGCAGGCACATCCAATCGCGTATTCGACCATTCTGGTGCTGACCCTGACCACCTTCTTCTTCGGCGGCATCGCGCGTGAACAGATCTGTATCTACGCCTGCCCCTGGCCGCGCATTCAGGCCGCAATGATGGACGAAGATACCATCACAATCGCCTATCGCGAGTGGCGTGGCGAGCCGCGCGGCAAAGGTAAGAACCGTGATGATCTGGGCGATTGTATCGACTGTAATGCTTGCGTGAACGTCTGCCCGATGGGGATCGACATTCGTGACGGGCAGCAGCTGGAATGCATCACCTGTGCGCTGTGCATCGACGCTTGCGACGAGATGATGGCGAAGGTCGGTAAGGAACGCGGCCTGATCGACTATCTTGCGCTAAAGGACGAAACGCACGAGCGCGCCGGAAACCAGAAGATCCCGGTAATGAAGCACCTGCTGCGTCCGCGCACCATCCTGTACACCTCGCTTTGGACGCTGGTTGGTGTCGCACTGACCGTGGCCGTGTTTGCGCGTCCCAAGGTGGATGTCACCATTCGTCCGGTACGCAACCCCACCTATGTAACGCTGTCGGACGGCTCGATCCGCAACACCTATGACGTGGGCGTTCGCAACCGACACGGCGAAGAATGGCCTTACTATTTCACCCTGACCGATGGCAGCCCCCTGACGGTAGAACTGGAAGGCACCGACAAACTTGTGCTAGTAGCTCCGCCTGATACCGAGGCCAAACAGCGTGTCTATGTTGTCGCGCCTCCGGGTACGGAAGCCGCCAAGCTTGACCGCTCTGAGCTGCGCATCTGGGTCGTGGATGGCGTGACCGGAGACCGTGCCCACCTTGACACGATCTTTAACGGAAGAGGGCGCTGACCATGGCTGAGAAGTCCGAGAAGAAAGAGTTCGAACTGACGGGCAAACACGTGCTGGCCATCGTGGTCACCGCATTCTCGATCATCATCGCAGTGAATGTTTTCATGGCCTATTCGGCCGTGGGGACATTCCCCGGGCTCGAGACTAAGAACTCGTATGTTGCCAGCCAGAAGTTTGACGCCCAGCGTGAAGCTCAAGAGGGGCTTGGCTGGGACGTTGCCGCCCGGATCGAAGGCGAAACTCTGGTGCTGGACATCAAGGACGTGAACGGCGACCCCGTGACCGTCACCTCGCTTTACGGCCTTCTGGGCCGGGCGACCCATGTGAACGAAGATCAAGAGCCCGAGTTCACCCAAAGCTCGACCGGCGCCTATGTCGCGCAGGTGGGCAAGCTGGGCGAGGGCAACTGGAACCTGCGGATGAATGCGGTGGCGGAAGACGGCACCAGCTTTCAGCAACGGATTCCGATCTATCTGAAGGCCAACTAGGCCTTCATCTGACGCGCGAACAAGGAATACATCATGGCTGCTCCGATCTCTGCCTGTCCGGCCTGTGACGCTGCCCCCCTTGCAGAAGAGCAAGCGGGCAAGGGCTATCGCGGCAATGGAATGGAAGCGAAGCGGATCATGCTGTCGCTGCCCCAGATTTATTGTGCGGCCTGTATCGCGGGCGTAGAGCGTGGTCTGGCGAAGCAGGACGGCGTGCGGGCTGCGCGCGTGAACCTGACCTTGAAACGCGCCGTTGTGGATGTCGACCCGGATGTCGAAGCGCAGACACTGGCCGACTATCTGACCGGCATCGGGTTTGAAGCTTACGAACTGGACCCGGGGCAGCTAAAGGCAACCGCCACGGATAAGCACGGCAAAGACCTTCTGATGCGTCTGGGCGTGTCGGGCTTTGCGATGATGAACGTGATGCTGCTGAGTGTCGCGGTCTGGTCGGGCGCCACCGACGCCACGCGCGATCTGTTCCACTGGATCAGCGCGGGTATCGCCATTCCGACCGTTGGCTTCTCAAGCCAGGTGTTTTTCAAATCCGCTTGGTCGGCCCTTCGGGTGCGCCGTCTGAACATGGACGTGCCGATCTCGCTGGCGATCCTTCTGGCGCTGGGCATGTCGATTTACGAGACGATGCATTCGGGCGCACATGCCTATTTCGATGCGGCCCTGTCGCTGACCTTCTTCCTGCTGGCGGGCCGCTATTTGGACTACCGCACCCGTGCTGTTGCCCGGTCTGCCGCCGAAGAACTGGCCGCACTGGAAGTGCCCCGCGCGTTGCGTGTGGTGGATGGCCAAGCCGACGAACAAGTGCCTGTCTCTGAATTGGAGCCGGGCCACATTGTACGCGTCGTGCCGGGATCGCGTGTCCCCGTGGATGGGATCGTCACGGGCGGCGAAAGCGAGCTGGACCGTTCGCTTCTGACCGGGGAAAGCCTGCCTGTGGCGGCGTCGCCGGACAGCATCGTGTCAGCGGGTGAAGTCAACCTGACTGGCCCCCTGACCGTGCGCGTGACGGCTGCTGGCCGTGACAGCTCTTTGCACCGGATGGCCGATCTGGTCGCCATCGCGGAAACCGCGCGCAACCGCTATACCTCGCTCGCGGACAAGGCCGCTGCGGTCTATGCGCCCGTGGTGCACCTTCTGTCCTTCGCGGCCTTCCTATTCTGGTTCTGGTATTCCGGCGACTGGCGCATGTCGATGAACATTGCCGTGGCCACCCTGATCATCACCTGTCCCTGTGCGCTGGGCCTTGCTGTGCCTGCTGTGACCACCGCCGCCTCGGGCCGGTTGTTCAAGCAAGGCATGCTTTTGAAATCCGCCACCGCGATGGAGCGTCTGGCCGAGGTTGATCACGTCGTTTTCGACAAGACCGGCACGCTGACCGAAGGCAAGCCCGCGCTGGATGCGCTGGCCCGTCACAAGGACCGCGACCTGCAAGTGGCGCTTGCGCTGGCCGAAGGCTCCAGCCACCCGCTGGCACAATCCCTGACCCAAGCCGCCCGCGCTGCTGGCGTGCAGCCCGCCGAAGTGGCGCAAGTGACCGAGGTTCCGGGCAAGGGCATCGAGGGTCAGTGGAATGGCAAAACCGTCCGCCTTGGCCGCGCCGAATGGCTGGGTGCCAATGCTGTTGGGCAGACCGCAACGTATCTGTCGATTTCGGGCGCGAAACCCGTGGCCTTCACCTTCACCGACGCGCTGCGTCCGGGCGTCGAGGAAGCCATCACCGCCCTGAAAGCCAAGGGGATGGGCGTCACGCTGATTTCAGGTGATGTGCCCGCCGCCGTGGCCGACATCGCGGGCCGCGTGGGCATCGAGGACTGGAAAGCCGACACGCTGCCTGAAGACAAAGCTGAATTCGTGGCCCGTCTGGGCAAATCGGGCCGAAAGGTGCTGATGGTTGGCGACGGCCTGAACGATACGGCGGCACTGGCCGCGGCCCACGTCTCGATCTCGCCCGCTTCCGCGCTTGAAGCCGCCCGCGTGGTGTCTGACATCGTGCTTCTGGGCAAATCGATGGAGCCGCTCTCGGGCGCGATCGACATGTCCAAATCGGCCACCCGCCGGATCAAGGAAAACTTCGCGATCGCCGCAGGCTATAATGCCATCGCCATTCCGGTTGCCTTGATGGGCTTTGCGACGCCACTGGCAGCAGCCCTTGCCATGTCGACCTCGTCGGTGACAGTATCGCTGAACGCTTTGCGTCTGAAGAAAGGCTAAGCCGATGAACGTCCTTGTCTACCTGATCCCGATTTCCCTGCTGCTTGGCGGGCTGGGTCTGGCTGCGTTCTTCTGGACCTTGAAGACGGAACAATATGACGATCCCGATGGGGATGGTCAGCGTATTCTCAGCGATCGGTGGGACGACAAGCCGCCGGAAGATTAAACGATCCCGTTGCGCAGCGCGATCATCGCGGCATGGGTGCGGTTTTTCGCGCCCAGCTTGGTGATGATCGACCGCATATGCATCTTCACGGTGACTTCCTGAATGCCAAACATGTGGGCGATTTCCTTGTTCTGACGGCCTGCGCACAGGCTGTCCAGAATCTGAATCTCGCGCCGCGAGAGACCGGTCTCGCCCTGATCAAGGTTTGGCTTGTGCGCGATGGGGTAAACCATCAGGCCAAGGTCTTCGCCGATCAAGGTCAGGATGCTGGCCAACGCGGTTTCCGAGATCTCGACCGGCGCCCCCGCACACGCCCCCGTGCGGAGCGCCTGCCTAAGCAGATCCACTTCCTTCTCGGGCAGCAAAAGTGCGACCGCCAAACGTTTGTCGCGCCGACACAGTTTTTCGATGGTCTTCAGACCTCCGAGATCGGGAAGCCGATAGTCGATGATGGCACAATCAAAACCGGGCGCTTTCCCAAGTGCGTCCAAGGCGCGCTGCATGGTATCAAACCCGGATGGAGTCGGAATGTCGCAAATGCCAGCGGCAGCAAGCACCGTGCGCCGGAGCGCAGGATCGTCTGTGGCAAACAATAGTTTCATAGCGGCGCTCCGCACCTTGGCAGCGGCAAGAATGGCCCGACCTGCCATAACGGGTCGCTGTATTGGCAATGCCAACAAGACCCGCATAGGTGTCTCGAAAATTAGGAGTTATGCGGATCGCCCGTCAGAAAAACCGCGAATTTACGTGCGCCAAGCACGTGCGCAGTCAGTGAATTATCGCACTAAGGATACCACAGAAGGGACTATTTTGTCCACAATCAGGGCGACGCCTTGCGGGTTCGGGTGCAGCCCGTCTGCCTGAAGATACAAGCGCCGCGCGTCGGCAAATGACCCGGCCGAGGCAATGCCATCCAGGAAATTCGGGAACAGATCGACGCTGAATTCCTGAGCAAGATCTGGGAAAACCTGCTCGAAATCAGCGCGATAGCCTTCGCCAAAATTGGACGAGGCAAGAACGCCGATCAGCAGGGTGGGAATGCCCTTGTCCTGCAGTTCTGTCAGGATCGCGGCAAGATTGCGCTGCGTTTCGTCCGGCGAGATCCCGCGCAGCATGTCATTGCCGCCAAGTGCGACCATGGCAACGTCGATGTCGTCTGTCAGGATCCAGCCAAGGCGCGCGGCCCCTCCAGCCGAGGTGTCCCCGGATACGCCCGCATTCACCACTTGGACGTCCAGACCTTGCTGGATCAGCGCGGCTTCCAGTTGGGGAACGAAGCCTTCACCCTGCGGCAAGCCATAGCCCGCTGTCAGACTGTCCCCCAGCGCCAGAATCTTGGTGGTTTCCGCTTGCGCAGCGCTGGTCATGAAAACTGTCACGAAAAGCCCCTTGAGACCGCGGGCGAAAACCCCATATGCAGCTGATATCATGCCATTCTCCTAAAGAAGGTCCGCCCCATGACGACCCCGGTTCTTTCCCTGCGCGACGTGCGCCTGACGCTTGGCAATAATGCAGGCCGGACCGAGATCCTCAAGGGCATTGACCTAAATGTGACCACCGGCGAGACCGTGGGCCTGACCGGGCCGTCTGGCTCGGGTAAATCCTCGCTGCTCATGCTGATGGGCGGGTTGGATCAGGCCACAGGTGGGGCCGTTTTGGCGCTGGGTCAAGACCTTGGTGCGATGAACGAAGACCGGCTGGCGCGGTTTCGGCGCGACCACATGGGTGTGGTGTTTCAGTCCTTCCATCTGATCCCCACCATGACAGCGCTAGAGAACGTCGCAACTCCGCTGGAGCTGGCCGGCGTATCCGACGCCTTCGACCGCGCCACGCAAGAGCTTGAGGCCGTGGGCCTGTCCCATCGTCTGCACCACTATCCCAGCCAAATGTCGGGCGGCGAACAGCAACGCGTCGCGCTTGCCCGCGCAGCAGCCCCCCGTCCCGAGATCCTTCTTGCCGACGAACCCACCGGCAATCTGGATGGTGCCACCGGGGCAGCCATTATGGACCTGCTCTTTGGTTTACGCGACCGTCACGGCTCGACCCTGATCCTCGTCACCCACGCGCCCGAACTGGCCGAGCGCTGCGACCGCGTGGTTCATATCCAAGACGGGCGGCTTGCATGATCCAGAACGTAGCAATGGCATGGCGCCTGACCCGGCGCGAGCTGCGCGGCGGGATCAAGGGCTTCCGCATCTTCCTCGCCTGCCTGATCCTTGGTGTCGCCGCTATCGCCGCTGTCGGTTCGGTGCGCGAGGCGTTGCGCGCGGGCCTGTCCAGCCAAGGCGCGGTGCTGTTGGGGGGCGATGCCTCGATTTCATTCACCTATCGCTTTGCCGATGAGGCCGAGTTGGCCATGATCGCTGACGCGGCTGAAGATGTTTCAGTCGTCGCGGATTTCCGATCGATGATCGTGCTGGGCGAGGAGCGCGCCTTGACGCAGGTGAAGGCCGTTGATGACGCCTATCCGCTATACGGGGCGGCGAAATTGGACCCGCCGATGCCGATGGCGACGGCGCTGGACGGCGTGAACGGGCAGCCGGGTATCGTCATGGATGATCTGCTGATCGACCGTCTGGGACTTCAGATCGGAGACAGTCTGACGCTGGGCGAAATCCCCTTCGTCTTGATGGCCGAGCTGGTCAGCGAACCGGATAACGCCACCGGCGGGTTCGGCCTTGGCCCACGCTCGATCCTGCGGCGCTCGGCGCTGGAGGGATCTAGCCTGCTGTCCGAAGGCACGCTGTTTGACAGCCACTATCGCCTGCGCCTGCCGGAAGGCGGTATCGGCCCTGCCTATGGTGCGCTGATGCCGGATCTCGAGCCCAATGGCGCGCGGTGGCAAGACGCCCGCGACGGCGCGCCTGGGATGCGCCGCCTGATCGACCGTCTGGGTGCGTTTCTTGTGTTGGTCGGACTGGCTGGGTTGGCCGTCGGAGGTGTCGGCATCTCGGCCGCGATAAGATCTTATTTGGACGAAAAAACCGGCACCATCGCGATCCTACGTGCCCTCGGCGCTGAACGCCGTGTGATCTTCCTGACTTACTTTCTACAGATCGGCATCCTAACCCTTTTGGGCCTTGCGCTGGGCGTGATCCTTGGTGCGTTGATCCCGGCACTTCTGGTCCCCGTCATCGCGCAATCCCTGCCCGTGTCGGCCGAGCTGACAATCTACCCGCGTCCACTGGCCGAGGCCGCGCTCTACGGTGTTCTTGCGGCGCTGCTCTTCACCCTCTGGCCGCTCGCTCGCACGGAAGAGGTCAAAGCCGCCGACCTGTTCCGCGACGCGGCCCTTGGTTCAAACCGTCTACCGCGACCGTTGTTCATAGGGCTGTGTGTCGCCATTCTGGCGCTGCTGGTCTGGGTCGCCGCGCGGTTCTCGGGCATGCAAGCGCTGGCGATGTGGAGTTTCATTGGCCTTGGCGGGGCCTTCGCCACGCTGGTCCTGACGGGCATCGCCGTGAAATACGCGGCCCGCTGGCTGGGCCACCGCCAAATCCTGCGCCGCGTGCCCACCCTGCGCATGGCCTTCACCGCCGTTGGCGGTCCGGGGGGCGAGGCAGGGGCTGTTGTCCTGTCCCTCGGCCTTGGGCTCGCGGTACTGGCCGCCGTCGGGCAGATCGACAACAACTTGCGCGGTGCGATCTCGCGCGACTTGCCAGACGTGGCCCCAAGTTTCTTCGTTGTGGACATTCAACCCGACCAGATTGAGGCCGTTAAGGTGCGTCTGGACAGCGATCCCTTCGTCAGCCGTATCGACACCGCCCCCATGCTGCGCGGCGTGATCACCCAGATCAACGACCGCCCCGCGCGCGAGGTCGCCGGAGGTCACTGGGTCATCCGGGGCGATCGGGGCCTGACCTACTCTGCAAAACCCACCCGCACGACGGTTGTCGAAGGTGAATGGTGGCCCGAGGACTACCAAGGCCCGCCCCAGATCAGCTTTGCCGCCGAGGAAGCACGCGAGATGGGCATCGGCATAGGAGACCAGCTGACCATCAACATCCTTGGCCGTGACATCACCGGCGAAATCACATCACTGCGCGAGGTGGATTTCAGCCAAGCGGGCATGGGCTTTATCCTGACGATGAACCCCTCGGCGCTGGCAGGCGCTCCTCACAGCTACATCGCGACGATCTATTCCGAGCAGCAGGGCGAGGCCGCAATCCTACGAGACCTCGGCAATGCCCACCCGAACATCACCCTGATTTCGGTCCGTGACGCGATCACCCAGATCACCGGGCTCATGGGGCAGGTGGCCGCCGCGATCACCTATGGCGCACTTGCCACGCTGGTGACTGGTTTTGTGGTGCTGATGGGCGCTGCTGCCGCCGGAGAACGCGCCCGAACTTACGAGGCCGCAATCCTGAAAACCCTCGGCGCGACCCGCGCTGGTATCCTGCTGAACTTCGCCATCCGCTCGGCGGTGCTGGGTGCTGCGGCAGGTGTTGTTGCGGTGGTCGCTGGCGGCATCGCTGGTTGGGCCGTGACCCACTACATCATGGAAGAAAGCTTTGCGTTTGACCTGCCAAATGCCCTTGCCATCGTGTCCGGCGGCGTCCTCGCCACTGTCCTCGCGGGCCTCTTCTTCGCCTACCGTCCGCTATCCGCGAAACCCGCCCGGGTCCTGCGTGCCCGCGAATAACGCCGCATTTTCTTGCCATCAATATCCCGGGGGAGCCTGAGTGGACAACGTCCGGTCGGGCGGGGGCAGCGCCCCCTTTACCCCAGCAGTTCTTTCAACACCAACGCCATCACGCCCGCACTGTCGATCATGTCCTGCACGCCCACCCATTCGTCGGGCTGATGCGCCAGATCCAGAATGCCCGGCCCATAGGCGATGCAGTTCTTCAACTTGCCGATCCGGTCGATATGCTTCTGATCGTATGTGCCCGGACTGACCACATAGGATGGTTGCGCGCCCAACACCTTCTCGATTGCCGCCGCAGTCGAGGTCACAACCGGCGCGTCCTTGTCGGTCATCGTCGGAATGACCTCGTGCATGTCGCGGATCTCGTATTCGAAATTGGGACGTTCGGCGCGGATCGCTTCCAGCATTCGACTGACCTCGGCCTTCACCTCGGTGATATCCTCTTCCATCAGAAAGCGTCGGTCGATCACGATGCGGCAGCGGTCGGCCACACAGGGCGCGGGCAGGCCGGTGAAATCGGGATCCTGTTCCGGCTCGCCGCCGTGGATCGAGTTGATGTTCAGCGTCGATTGCTTCGCACCTTCGGGCACAACGGGCATGTCCGTGTGCTTTGTGGCCAGAAGCGGGAATAGGTGGCGTTCCATCTCTTCCAGCACCGCGCCCATGTGGCGAATGGCGCTGTCGCCAAGGAACGGCATGGAACCGTGGGCAATCCGCCCCTTGGTCTCAATCTCAGCCCACCAAACCCCGCGATGGCCCAGACAGATGCGGTCTTTGTTTAGGGGTTCCGGGATGATCACATGCTGCACGCGGTCCGGGTCAAAATAGCCCTTCTCGGCCAGATAGGCGACGCCGCCAAAGCCGCCGGATTCCTCGTCCGCCGTGGCGCTGATCTCCACCACGCCCGCATGGTCGGGATAAAGCGCGACAAAGGCCTCGGCTGCGATGATCGACGCCGCCAGTCCGCCCTTCATATCGCATGCTCCGCGCCCATAGACCTTGCCGTCTTCCAATTCGCCGCCAAACGGGTCCTTGGTCCAGCCGTGACCCACCTCAACCACATCATGATGACTGTTGAAGTGCACACATTCACCCGGAGCAGATCCTTCGTGACGGCAAATTACGTTCCAGCGCGGATAGTCCGCACTGTCCCCCGGCGTGCCCTCGGCCCGGATCAATTCGACCGCCCACCCCTGCGTACCCATGCGTTCGGCGATATAGGTGCAGATCGTGTGATATTCGCGCCCCGGAGGGTTCAGCGTCGGGATGCGGATCAGGTCTTGGGTCAGCCGGATCAGGTCATCCTGACGGCGTGCGATTTCGGTCAGAAGCGGGTCGATTTTGTCGGTCATGCCAAGACCCTAGGCCCCCCACGCGCGCATCTCAATGGCAGAGTTTCCCCCTGTCGAATTTCGCCGAAAACGCGAAGGAAAACGCTGTTGTGGGTCTTTAAATCGCGGTAAGCTCAACCTAAATGCTAATGTAACAATGATTAACATGCTTCGCACAGGCAGTAAGACCTGACCGAAGATTTGGTGGATAGAAGGAGGGCTCATGTCCAGTTTTGATAAGCAGATTCGTGAAAGCCAAGCACAAGTTGAAGAGGCGCAGGCGAAGATTTCCGAACTGACCACACGGATCGAAACCGCGCGTGCGAAAGCGGCCAGCGGCGAAGATATCTCGATCGACATTGAAAACGCCACGCTGGACGACGTGCACGCCCATACCGAAACGATGAATGCCAACATCGCCGAGCTGATCATGGGGCTGGACGACGTGACCTCGGGTTTCTCAACAGATTTTGACCAGATGCGGTCGAAGACGGGCTGGGAAAGCTTTGTGGGCATCTTTTCGAAAGCTAAATCGGAAAGCATGCGTCAGGAACGGATGCGCACGGCCTCGATCGACGACAAGCTGCAAGAGCTGATCGCGCAGTCGGATAGCATCGTGAACCTTCTGGAAGGTCAGCTCGCCATGCTGAACGAGCAGAAGGAAAAGGTGGGCGCGAACCTGTCCACCACGTTGGACGAGCGCGAAATGACCGTGGGCGAGCTGGAAAGCCTGCGCACCGAGATCCTGGGTATGGACCCCAAGATCATCGAGCTTGAGAACAAGATCGCCAACGAACAGGACGCTGCCAAACGCACGCAGCTGGAAACCGAACTGGCCGACCTGAACAGCCAATACAACGAGATGGTACAGGAAGAGCAAGTGAAGCTCGCCAAGTCGCAGACGCTGGAACGCTATATCGAGAAGGGCAAAACCTGGGTCGACAGCTTGCAGAACCAAGCCGCGACGCAGATGGTGCTGATCAACAAGCTGCAGACCGACACCAAGCAACGCGTGGTGCTGTATGATGCGCTGACCAAATCGTTGAAAACCGCGCAGCAGCAGGACGTTGCCCACCGGATCAACGAAATCGGCGTCGAGACCGACAAGGAAGCCCAAGCCGCGATGGCCGCGATTGGCACGGCAACAAACCAGCGCATGGCCGACATGATGGAAGCCCACGAAGACCAGATGGTCTTTGCCCGCGATGTGCTGGAGCAGAAGGCCAAAGCCGACGAACGCTTCGCCCGCCGCTTCGCCGAGATCGTCGAGAAGCACGACAAGAACCTGTATGGCGGGTGATAGCGTTTAAGGTTGTAGTGCTCGACTGGCGCGGTCGCCCAGAGGGCCGGGCTACGCAGTCATGCCCCAGATCTCGGAGATCAGCATCATGAAGAACGTTGCCGCCGCCCTCGTCTTTGTTGTGGTATTGGTTTTGGCAGTCAGCAGCTTCTTGCCCGAAACCATGCTTCAGCAATTGGGCGGTGTCAGGCGTTCTTGGGGCGGCGCTTTTGGCGTGCTGTTCTTGATTCTAACGCTCGTTGGCGGTTGGGTTTGGATGGTCGACTACAAAAGAAAGCAAAACGAGGATGAGTGACATCAAAACCTCCGAACGTGCCGCGGCCGGTTTCGCCCCCCGCGACCATGCCGAGCTGACGGACACGCAGATCACGCGGCGGTACTTCTCGAAATTCGAGAAGATCACCGCGCATCTGGCTCGTGTGGCGGGGCAGATGGAGGTCGAGGGCAAGTTGAGCCGCGACGAGGTCGATGTGCTCGCCCGGTATCTGATCAAGCTGGGCCTCAGCTTCAAGGCGCTGGCGAACAAGTATCACATGTCCGAAACGGCGTATGGGCTGGGCGGAGCGACGCTGACTTTTGATCGGCGCGACAGCGGGTTTCCGATCCATGCGGAGCTTTTGCAAATGGCGTCCGACGCCGCGCAAGCGGATACGCATCTGAAGGGCATGGCGTCGACCGCCGATCTGAAAAGTCAGATGGTCAGCCAGATCGTCGGCGATCTGAGCGTACCGAAGAAGCTGCAATATGCCCTGTCGCAGCGGCTCTACTACGAGGAGCTTCAGCGCGGAGACCTGTTCTGGCCGCAGATGCATCCGGACGTGATCTGGCGGCGCAATCAGGGCGAGGCGCGCGATCCCCGCCGCGTCTATCTGGCCCATTGGGCGGTCTATGACAGCGAGGTCAACCTACCCACCATCTATCTGATGGAGCTGGAAGACACCGGCCGTACCGCGCTGCCGAAAGATGAACGCCGCTGGCCGCAGGTTCAGTCGCATTTGATGGCGCAGAGCATGGCCGGGCTGCAACTGGTGACCATTGCCACCGGGTTCGACAAGGATTTCGACGACCTGCACCCGAAACGCCTGCGCCGCTTCCATGTCGGCCCGATGTACAGCCACACCTTTACCCGCCAAACCGGCCCCCTGCGCGAGGTGTTGGAGCAGGCGAAAAGCCCGCCCGGCGAAGACTGGGCGCTGGCCTGGACCGTCGAGGAATTGAAAAGCGCGTCGGTGAAGGAAGAGAAATCCGGCTGGTTCGGCAAGGTGGAGCGTCAGGTCTTCGCGCTCGACCCGTTTGCCGGGGCCGGATCGACCATCGGCGCGACCAGCATGGAACGCGCCATCATCATGCCCGAGCGCCCCTTTCAGGTGCTTGCCGAAAAGAACCCTGCCGGGTTCCACGACGTGCGCAAATTTGTTGTCAGCCCGGGTGGGCGTGTTTTGAGCTATCGGTAAAGAAGATGTGCGTTGAGATTGAGATTAACGGGATGGTCGCAGATGACTTGGCCTCGCTTGCCAAATCGGTTGATCAGATTGTTTACGATGATGCTTACGATCCACAAAGGCTCACTCCGGATGCGTGTTTGTGCTGTGTGGATCTACTGGCGACGGCAAGCACGAATGGCTTGCAGGTAATCAAGACCCAAGATCCATTTTATTTGAAGTTTGCGTTTGGAGAAGACAAATGAGCCTGCCTGTTGATCTGATGGAGCTTCGCGAAGAAGAAATCCGCGCGCACTATGCTGCTGCTGCGGGGCATCTGGACGGGTTCGATCACACGCCCCGGATTGCCAAACCGAAGGAAGCGCCCAAGGCGGAACGCAGCCCCGGCATCGGGCGGGCGCGACGGTTTCGGTCGACCACGCCAGGGCTGGTGACACGCTCGACCGCGCGGCCTGAAGGGGTGCATCTGGTTGAACGGATTGAAGGCTCGGACGGTGATGATCCGCTGGTCTCGCCGATGCAGGCGACCGTCCTGCACACACTCCGTCGCGCCATCGCTATTGCACTGGCCGTGGGGGAGGGATTTGCCGAGCAAACCGAATTGGCCGCCCTCCGTCGTGCCAATCTTGAAGGCCGTTTGGGCGCAGACAAGTCCACCGCGTTCTCGGAACTGCTGACCGCCGAGTCTCTGATCGTCCTTTACGTCTTCGGCAACGCAACATCCTATCTGCTGGCCGACCACGCCAGCGAAACCCCGATCGAGGTTGGCGCGGTCGAGGAGATCCTGACCGACAACGCGCCCTTGGCCCTAAACGGAGCGCTGTGGGAACTGGATCAGGAGCTTGCCACCTTCGTGACGTCCGAAGACAAGCTGGTCCCAACCGTTCTGGCCTTTGTCGAACAGTTGATGGAGAAGGTTGCCCTGCGCGCCCAGACCGCCAGTCATCTTGGCCCGTTTACCTCGGCCAACTACCGTGTCGAGGCAGATGATCTGACCATCTCGGGCTTCACGCCGTCCCGCGCCCATCGCGGCTCGAAGCTGACGATGACCTTCAAGAAGCCGCATCAGGTCGTGGGTAACCACATCGCCAAGTACCAAGCGATGAAGCTGGCCAAGATGCTGATGGCCTATGACTTTGACCGCAAGCTGAACCCGTTCGCGGAACTGGGCGGCTTCATCTTCACCTTCATGGGCGACGGCAAGCCGGGCACGGGTAAGACGACGCTCATTCAGATGATGGCCGGGCTGATCAACGATTACTGCGCGGTGGCGGGCTATCCCTTCCGCTATCAGAACTTCGGCATCGACAATATCGACAGCTATCAGGGCAAGTCCGGCCAGAACGCCAAGGCGTTCATCAATAACGTGCTCGACCCCAACGTGATCGGCTTTGGCACGATTGACGACATCGACCAGATCGCGGGCAAACGCGGGGATCGCCAATCCAGCGCGGGCCAGCAAGAGGTCACGGCGGTCCTGATGGAAAGCTTCGCGGGCGCCAACACCGTTGTGCGCGGCAACTGCACCTTCGGCATGTTCTCGAACTATCCCGAGAATGTGGACGATGCCCTGCGCCAACGCGCCGGCGCGCGCTTCTTGGTGGACGGACCGCAGACGCGCGAGGACTATATCGACATCCTGCATCTGCTCATGGGCAAGAACCACGACATTCCGTTGGGGAACCACGACCTATATGGCGCGCAGGAGATCAAATCCGCCGTTGCCCGGTCGTTCGAGGCGCATAACAAGCCGCAGGAAACGGGGCTGATGAACGTCTTTGACAAGGTCTATGACCAGATCGGAGAGCTGGATGACATCGCGAAAATCGGCACCTATCTGAAGGGCATTCAGGAAGCCGACGAACGCTTCACGGGCCGCTCGATCAAGAACATCACCGACGCGGTGAAAGTCCGCGCGATGGATTTTGAACTGCCCGACGAATGGATGGAAAACCCCGAGCTGTTCTTGGTCAAAGACTATGACACCAAGAAAGACATGATTGCCGAACTGCGCGTGCCCATCACCACCGACATGGTGATCCAAGAGGTTAACCGCTACGCCGATTCAGAATTCCGCTATGCCGACAAATCCGACGAGGTCGCGATTGAGGCGATGGTCCGCGATTTCGGCCGTCAGGAAGAGGCGAAGAAGCGGTATTTGGAGGGGAAGTGAGTGGATATGGGCTTCGTCTTTGCAATCGCTGCTATGATCGTTGTCGCGATTGTTGGAGGCATCCTTTCGGGATTTTTCTTCCATCAGTATCTACGGCCCAGAATGTCTACGCAGTTTACAGAAACGTTTGGAACTTCCTTGGGGATCATGTTGTGCACTTTCATAGTGTTCACGCTGATGTGGCAACTCAACCCGGATCCACCAGAAGGAACTGGTAATGGGCCGACCTTTAAAGGGACCGCGATCATGACGGCGTTTTCTGCTTTGCTTTGGCTCCCGCTATACTTGGTTACGCATGTAGCGGTTCGAAAACGGTGGACTGTGCAGTGATCCATTGGGCCTCAATCGATATCGCGGCAACGCCGCGACGCGCCCGACCCGCCTCACAGGGCGGGCGCGTTCCGCACCCACCCTCGGGCCGGGCGCATCGCTCATTTTGTGAAAGAAACGGGGGCAACCAATGAAACGCCTCATCCAACGTGGCCTCATGTTTGGCAATTTGATCCGGGTCGACAGTCCGGCGCTGATCGAGCGGTATAACCGTGCACTCCATTCCCTTGCAGGCAAGCGCACAGCACTGAGCGAGTTTCACATCGACATCTCCGGCTTCTCGCCTGAAATCGGGGAGGAGTTCAAAGATCCGCTCTACCTCAACCCCAATGGCTGCAATCGGCAGTTCATAATTCTGACGGTGGACCAGAAGAAGGCGCCGCTGTTGAACGCCATGTTCTCGACCTCGCGTGGGATATTGCGGCAGTTCATTGCGGATAACGAGGCGAAGCTATTTGCGCTGACCGCCCATGACGCGGTGGCGGGAGAGTTGATGAACTCGGTCTATGACATCTCGGACCCGTCGCGGCTGTTCGACATCCGCAAGATCGTGATCGAGGCCGACACGACCCAAAGCCACGTCAAAAATGCCCGCGAGTTGGCCGAGAAGATCGACCATTTCCAGACCGCGCCGAACGCGTGGTATGACGACGATCTGATCGCCGAGATGATTGATCTGGCCCGCGAAACCGGGGACGTGACGAAGGTTCCTGTCGATCTGGGCGTGCAGGAATACGAGCAGGGCAATTTCTGGACGGCGCATTTTGGCGGGCTTTATGTTTTCCGTGATGTGGCAAGCCCATGCGTGGTGGTTTCGGGCGACAAGGACCGGATGGAGCGCTTCCCCCGTCTGCCCGTCATCGACACGACCGAGCCCAACCGCATCGCCAGCTTCCTGCGCAAAAACGATCTGGTCGAGCCTTTGGTGCATGAGCGCGGCGCGGCGGGGGCACGCATTCTGCGTCAGAAGATGGAGTTTATTCTGGTGGACGCCGCGACCTCGGCCGGGATGGAACTGGGCGACATGTCCTCGCGCACCTTGCGTCACGTGGCGCAGCGGATGGGCCGCAATCTGCCGCAGGCGTTCCACGGGTTGGCCGCACTGGTGCGCTGGGCCGAGGCAGGCGGGCAGTGGCCCCGTATCGACAGCCGTCACCCGGCCTATTTCTACACCCTGCGCGCGCGGCCTGATCATCCAGATCGCGACCTGATCAACCGGATGTTGTCCGAGTTGGCCCCGATGGACTTCCGTCAGCTGTTCATCTGCCACAAAGAGCTGTTCTATGCTTCTTACGCCACATGGCCCGACGAAAAGCGCGAGTTTGTGGCAGAATTCCTGCATCGTGACTATATGGCAAACAAGGCCGGCGCCCGTGATAAGCTGTTTGGGGGGCGTAAAGACGCGCTGAAAGTGCCGACGACAACGCGCAAACGCACGCGTGAGCAAGTGATTGAAATGGTTGGCCCTTGGGGGGCAGTCAAAGCGGGTGCGGTGAAAGGGAGATAGGGATGGGATTTCTACGTCTGATCTTTTTCGGGTTTATCGGGCTGAGCATCATCTATGTGCTGGTCAGCATCTATTCCCGCTCGGTCCGTCTGGAGAAGCTCGAAGAGCAATGGGCCGAAGAACATCCCAGCGGCAATGAAAGCGACCGCGAAGTGTGGTTGCGCGAGGGGATGGAGGACTATCAAAAAAGCTTCCGCCCCAAGCTGATCTTGCTGGTTTATGTGGTGCCTGCGCTGCTGGTGCTGCTGTCGATTATACTTATTAACTGAGGTTCAATATGCGCCGTTTCCGTATCATCATCCGCAGCCTGATCGCGCTGATCCTGTTTGGCGTGCTGCATTATACGCTGCCGCAACATGACGTGGTGCGTGTTGTGAACACCTATCAGGAACGTCAGGATCTGGACGACTGGACCCGGATTTTCTGGTCGAAACCGGATGATCAATCCGCGGGCCTGATCAACCGTGATGTGCAGTTTGTGCAGACGGTGAAAAAGAAGACCTACCTGCTGGGCTTCATCCGCACGGATGCGGAAGAGGTGATGGTCTATCGCAACGAAGATACCGGCTGGTCGTGGCCGTTCTATTTCAAATTCGACACCGCCAGCCTGCAGACCGAGGTCGACGATTTGCGCTCGACCGCCGAGGAGCCGAAATGGGCGGTAATCACCCATTACGGCTGGCGGAACGAGCTGATCTCGGTCTTCCCCAACGCGGTCGGCATTCGCCCCGTGGCTGGGCCTGACGTGACGATCATCCCGTGGTTCAATATCGCCTTCTTCCTGTTCCTCGCTGTCGCGGTCGGCTTTGTGCGCGCGCTGTGGGTGCAGTTCCGCCAACGCTCGATCGACCCCGCGCTTGAGGATGCAAGCGAGGCGTGGGAAGCCGTGGATGCCCGCGCTGACGAAGCAAAAGGTCGCGTGTCCCGCTGGCTGGGGACGTGGCGCAAGAAGAAGTAAGCTAGTGCGCCTCGATGAAGGCGCGCTTGTTTTTTCGCAGACGGCGCATCAGATTGCGCTGCGGGGCATTGTTCGGCATGTGATGGGCAGGCTTGGGGTCTTCCAAGCCGTCCACCAACTCGGGAAAGATCATGCGGATCTCATCCAGCGCCTCGGGGGACATGCTCTTCTTGGTGTATTTGCCCAGATACAGCGTTTCGGCCGGTGCGCCATTGGCAAAGACCACTTCGTGATTGTCGCACAGGATATGGCAATAGGTGACGTGGTCGAGACTATCGTCCTGCCGTACACCAGACAGAAGGGTCAGTTTGTTCGCCGAAATCAGCGCCTCGGGCGTATCAAACATGCGGGCTGCGATCTTGGATCTGCACAGCATGCGATGCTGACGCGACACCCACAGATCCCGTGCCGGCAGGTTCTGCCCCAGTGCACCAGCCTTGATGCGAATGGGTGCAAGATTGCCCTCTGCAGGGACCTTGCGCACGCCAACCCAGCGAATGGTTTGGACGCCATTGTCCAAGGTACACACCTTGTCTCCAGGGACCAATTGCTCGACCGGGATCTCGCCTTTTGGTGTCAGAATGCCCGTGCCCTTGGCGAAACAGGTGACGAAGTCCCACGTCTCGCGCGACCCGGTCAGGCCCGTATATCGGGTTCCCGCGACACTATCCAAAGTGATCGAGCGTATTGCGGCCGCTTCAAGCGCGGTCTGATCCGAGTTCGCTGAGAATTCAGGCGCCAAGTACAGATTGCCGGCGGTGTCTTGAAAGACCACTGCGGTAATGGTCGCCGTGGTGCCGTCAATATAGGTTACCGTGGCGCTGTAAATACTTGTGCCATCGAAGGTTTGGGCGGCGCCTCCGTCCACTGAAAACTGGTCGTTCGACGAGGTGTTGTCCATGTCATAAACATTCGACCGTCCGCCCGAGAACCCCGTTCCTGCAGCGCTGATCGTTACGAAATCGTCGACAAGTGAATCGCCAGGTCCGCCGAATGTTAGCCCCACAAGGCTGCTGGCATTCTCGGCGTTGAGGTTGCCTTCAGTTGGATCAATGTCTGCGAATACGCCCAGCGAGATGGCATTAAAAGTAGTTGGCATTGTCTTACTCGTTACAACTCTACAAGTGATCCGCAGACGCGACGGAATTTGTCGCGTGGTCGAATCTCATCTCAGATACTCTTCGATCAGTACTAGTTATGGTCGAAAAGGTGGAAAAATCGTGAAAATGAGCGAATTTCCACTGAACTGGCCGGAACCAACTCTGGATCCGGCCAACAATACAAACCGCAGGGGCATTTTTACTCGCCGTAAGGCACCCAGACGGTTTTGACCTCGGTCGCGTGGCTTAGGAACTCACGCCCTTCGCCTGCGGCCCCCATCCAGTCGCGCGCTTTGGCGTTGTTGACCCAGCTGCGTTTCAGGTTACCCGCGCTTTCCAGCTCGACCGTGGCCGAGATGTCAGCGCCCGAATGCGACCAGACGGCGTCCACGCCCAAGTGACCGGCCAAGGGGGCGGCCAGCGTAGCGTGGTCTCCGGTGACGATGTTCACCACGCCGCCCGGCACGTCCGAGGTTTCGAGCACTTGATAGAAATCCGTCGCGGCCAGCGGGAAGGGTTGCGATGCGGCCAGCACCACGCGGTTGCCCATCGCGATGGCGGGGGCCATCAACGACACCAGCCCAAGCAGAGGTGCCTCGTCCGGGCAGAACCCGCCGATCACGCCCACCGGTTCGTTCATTGCCAGCGCCACGCCGCGCATCGGCACGGGTTTGGCGGCGCCGTCGAACTTGTCGGCCCACGCCGCATAGGTGAACAGGCGCGAGATTGCGGCCTCGACCTCTTTCGCGCCACCGCGCCCGCCCGTGATGGCGTCGATCCGGCCGGCGAACTCGTCGGCACGGGCCGAGAGGTTTTCGCCGATGTAATAGAGGATCTGCGCGCGGGCATGGCCGGTGGTCTTGGCCCAGCCGCTTGCTGCCGTCGCAGCCTCGACCGCGTTGCGGATGTCTTTGCGGTTGGCGATGCCCACATGGCCCAGAAGCGCACCGGATTTTGACCAGATTGCTTGGCTATAGCCTCCGTCCGGGCGTGCTTGTTTGCCGCCGACGTAGAATTTGGCAGTGCGGTCCAGCGCATCCACCTTGGCGTCTTTCGGCGCAGACACAGGGGCGATCGGCTTCAACGCAACCGATTTCCCGCGCGGCTTGGTATAGGCCTGCAGCCCTTCCCATCCGCCTTCGCGCCCAAAGCCGCTTTCGCGTACGCCGCCAAATCCGGCGGCGGCGTCAAACATGTTGGTGCCGTTTACCCAGACGACACCCGCCGCCAGTTTTGGCGCAATATCCAGCGTCAGGTTTACGTTCTCGGACCAGACAGACGCTGCCAACCCGTAGCGGGTGTTGTTTGCGATCTCGACTGCCTCAACTGGCGTGCGGAAGGTGGTTGCGGCCAGAACCGGACCGAAGATCTCTTCCTGCATTAGCGTTGATGCCGAGGATAGCCCGGTGATCAGCGTGGGCGGATAGAAGCAACCCTGATCGGGCAGCGGGCAGGGGGCTTGGTAAAGCTCGCCCTCGGCGGCACCGGCATTCACCATATCGGTGATCCGCTGGTGCTGGATCGGGTCAACCACCGCGCCCACGTCGATGGATTTGTCCAGCGGGTCGCCAATGCGCAGCTTGCCCATGCGGGCCTTGAGCTTGGTATAGAACCGATCCGCGATGCCTTCTTGGACGATCAGGCGCGAGCCTGCGCAGCAGACCTGTCCCTGATTGAACCAGATCGCATCGACCAGCCCCTCGACTGCTGAATCGAGATCCGCGTCGTCGAACACGATGTAGGGCGACTTGCCGCCCAGTTCCAACGTCAGAGACTTGCCTGACCCGGCGGTTGCACGGCGGATTTGGCGGCCCACATTGGTCGAGCCTGTGAAGGCGATCTTGTCGATGCCTTCATGGGTCACGATGGCTTCGCCCACACGTCCATCACCGGTCACAATGTTCACGACGCCCTTGGGCAGTCCGGCCTCGTCACAGATTTGCGCGAACAGGAGTGCGGTCAGCGAGGTGTATTCCGCAGGCTTCAGCACCACCGTGTTCCCCATCGCAATCGCAGGCGCGATTTTCCAGGCGAGCATCAGAAGCGGGAAGTTCCACGGGATGATCTGTCCGCAGACGCCCAAGGCTTCGCGGTCGGGAAGCTCGGCGTCCTGAAGCTGTGCCATGCCAGCGTGGTAATAGAAGTGCCGCGCGACCAGCGGAATGTCGATGTCGCGGCTCTCGCGGATCGGTTTGCCATTGTCCATGCTTTCTAGCACGGCGAAAAGGCGGGAATGCTTCTGCACCAGACGGGCTAGTGCATACAGATACTTGGCGCGGGTATGGCCGGGCAGCGCGGCCCAGCTTTTCTGCGCTTTGCGTGCGGCGATCACCGCCACATCCACATCATCTGCGCTGGCCTGTGTCACCTGCGCCAGAACCTCACCCGTTGCGGGGTTGCGGCTATCAAACAGCTCGCCCGGCTTGGTCATCGCGCCATTGATATAGAGGCCAAACGCACCGTTGCGCGCCGCGATCCACTCCAACGCCTCGCCCGCGCTTTCCGGGGCCGGGCCATAATCCATGCTGTCGAATTTTTCTTTCACGGTCATGTCTTTGTCCTTATCCCATCGGATGGCGGTAGGTGGCCGAGTAATGGCCGGTCACGTGGTGTTCCAACTGGCGTTCGATGTCACCCAGAAGCGAGCTGGCACCGAAGCGGAACAGGTGCGGGTCCAACCAGTCATCGCCCAGTTCTTCCTTGATCAGCGACAGATAGGTGATCGCGTCCTTGGCTTTCGAAATCCCGCCGGCAGGCTTGTAGCCGACTTTGTATCCGGTCGCCTCGTAATAGTCGCGAATGGCGCGGATCATGACCAGGCTGACGGGCAGGGTGGCGTTCACGCTTTCCTTGCCGGTCGAGGTCTTGATGAAGTCAGCCCCCGCCATCATGCAGACCAGCGAGGCACGGGCGACATTGCGCAGGCTTCCCAGCTCTCCGGTCGCCAGAATGGCTTTCACATGGGCATCGCCGCACGCCTCGCGGAAGTCGCGCATCTCGTCATACAGCGCCTGCCAGTTGCCGGTCAGCACGTGGCGACGCGAAATCACGATATCGATTTCTTCTGCCCCGGCGCGCACGCTTTCGCGGATTTCCTCGACCCGCAGGTGATAGGGGCTAAGGCCCGCCGGAAAACCGGTCGACACGGCAGCGACGGGCATGGTCACGCCAAGCGACTTCAGGGATGAAACTGCGGTCTCGATCATGTCGTGATAGACGCAGACGGCACCGGTGGTCACGGGCTCCATTCCAAGGGCCTTCATGATCTCGGGCCGGACGGGCTGGGCCGCCTTAGCGCACAAGCGGCGCACGCGGCCTTCGGTATCATCGCCGGACAGGGTGGTCAGGTCGATCATGGTAATCGCTTTCAGAAGCCACGCGGCCTGATACTCTTTCTTCACGCTGCGCCGTCCCGATAGGGTCGCACAGCGGCGTTCGATGGCGGATGTATTGGCCTGCACGGCCCGCACCCAGTTCATATCCAGATCCATCCCCGGATTGCGGGGAAGGGCCAGTTGCGGCAGCTGGTCGGACGACGCTTTCAGCCCCTCGTCCGAGGTTGTCTGCGGTTCGCTTTTCACGGAATTCACCCCTTGGGCATTTGCTGTGTTCATAGTTTTACCAAATGGTCGCATGTGCGACCGCGAATGGCAATAATCACCGTGACGTCAGGGGTGGTGACGCAAACAATCGTCATTTTGACGAAGGTTGATGTGATTATGACGACAAATTGCATGAATTACGCCGAAAGGGCGGGGGACTCGGGTGGATGGCTTGCCGCGCCGTAAATGGTTGTTTCCCGCTTTGTGTTGCGCTTAGGATGCTCCATCGACAGGAGAATACGGACTGAGTCTTTCGCGGTCCGAAATAGACTAAAATCAACCTGTCCCACTGCATAAATGACTAGGGAGAATTTTATGAATATCTCGATCAAAGCTGCCCTGCTGGGCTCGGCCCTTGCGCTTGCTGGCCCGGCCTTCGCAGACATGATGCACCCGAAAACAGGCGAGAAGCTGGCCGAAGACCAGACCTTCACCTACCGCGTGCTGGACGAGCACACCTCGGTTGATCCGCAGATCGTAGAAGACGTTTCCGGTTCGGAAATCGTACGCGACCTGTTTGAAGGTCTGTACAACCAAGACCGCGCTGGCGAACTGGTTCCCGGTGTTGCACTGGATCACGACACCAATGACGACAAGACCGTTTATACTTTTATTCTGCGCAAAGATGCCAAATGGTCGGACGGCAAGCCCGTCACCGCTGGCGACTTCGTCTATGCGTGGCGTCGATTGGCCGATCCGGCCACCGCCTCGGAATACCAGTGGTACATGGAAGTCATGGGCATCAAGAACGCCGGTGGTGTGATGTCGGGTGACATGCCAGTCGAAGAGCTGGGCGTGAAAGCCATTGACGACCACACGCTGGAAGTGACGCTGGAAAGCTCGCTGCCGTATTTCGCACTGACCACCACCCACACCTCGACCTTCCCGACACCGGCTTGGGCGATCGAAGCGCACGGTGCGGACTGGATCAAACCCGAGAACATCGTTGTGAACGGCGCCTATAAGCTGACCGAGCACGTCGCCAACGAGCGTCTGGTGCGTGAACGCAACCCGATGTACTGGGACAACGACAATACCATCATCGAGAAAGTCACCTCGCTGGTGATCAACGACGAAAACGTCGCTCTGACCCGCTATCAAGCTGGCGAACTGGACCGCACCGAGATCCCCGCAGGTCAGTATCCGTCGCTGAAAGAAACGAACCCGGATGAGGCAACCGCCTTCCCGCGTCTGTGCTCGTATTACTACACGATCAATGTGTCCGACAGCACGCCTGAGTTCCTGAAAGACGACCGCGTTCGCCGCGCTCTGTCCTATGCGATCAACCGTGACATCATCACCGAGAAGGTTCTGCAGGGCGGCCAGACCGCAGCCTACACCTTTACTCCGGGCGCAACCGCTGGCTTCGAAGTGCCGTCGGTTGACTATGCTGGCTGGAGCCAAGATGAGCGTAACGCCAAGGCTGTCGAGCTGATGACCGAAGCTGGTTACGGTAAGGACAACCCGATTGACCTGACCCTGCTGTACAACACCTCGGAAGCTCACAAGAAAGTGGCACTGGCTGTTAGCCAGATGTGGAAGCAGAACCTGGGCGTGAACGTCACCTTGGAAAACCAGGAATGGAAGACCTACCTGACCACCCGCGGCGAGCAGAACTATGAAATCGCCCGCGCTGGCTGGTGTGGTGACTATAACGAAGCCTCGACCTTCCTAGATCTGGTCCAGTCGGGCTCGGGCTATAACGACGCCAAGTACGCGAACGACATGGTCGACAGCCTGCTGGCAGACGCCAAGACGATGGACAACCCTCAGCCGAACTACACCAAGGTTGAAGAAATCATCGCCGCCGACATGCCGATCATCCCGATCTACCACTATGCTGGTAGCTTCATGATCAAGCCCGAGCTGATCGGCAGCTGGCCCGTCGAAAACGTAGAGCAGAACTGGTATTCGAAAGACCTGTATAAGGTCGCGAAATAAGCCGGATCTGATCTGAAACAGGGGCACCGCGCACCTGCGTGCGGTGCCCCACCCGCATCTGCGTTACTGATCCAGATCAACGAAGACCGTTAACCAAACTGTCATAGGCGCCTGATCCGGCTTTCCGTAGGGTCCGCCACATTCGTGTATACTTGGATCCGACAACGCCGCATCTCCTAGGGGTAAAGATGCTTAACTTCATCATACGCAGGGTCGCCGTCGCGATCCCCACTCTTATCATTCTTCTGGTCGCCTCTTTCTGGCTGATGCAGACCGCGCCCGGCGGGCCGTTCACTTCCGAACGTCCCTTGCCCGCGCAGGTCCTCGCCAATATCGAGGCGAAATACGGGCTGGATCAGCCTGTCTATAAGCAGCTTTGGGACTATGTCGTGGGCATCGTGACCCAGTTCGACTTTGGCCCGAGCTATAAATACAAAGACCGTTCGGTGAATGACATCATCGCGCAGGGCTTTCCGGTGACGCTGACCTACGGGATCATCTCGTTCCTGGTGGCGATCATCATCGGCGGCGCGCTGGGCATCTCGGCCGCGATCCGTCAGAATAGCTGGCTGGATTACTTCGCGGTGGGCGTGACCATCGGCGCGCAGGTGCTGCCGAACTTCGTCATGGCCCCGATCCTGATCTTGGTCTTCACCCTGTGGCTGGGCTGGCTGCCCGGCGGCGGCTGGAACGGAGGCCAATGGGATCACATCATCATGCCTGTCATCGCGCTGTCGACCAGCTACATGGCGTCGATTGCCCGCCTGACGCGGTCCTCGATGCTGGAAGTGCTGCGGTCAAACTTCATCCGTACCGCCCGCGCTAAGGGTCTGCCGGACAACGTGATCATTTGGCGCCACGCGCTGAAGCCGTCGCTTTTGCCAGTGATTTCCTATCTGGGACCGGCCTTCGTGGGCATGGTCACCGGGTCGTTCATCATCGACGCGATTTTTGGCACCGGGGGCATTGGCTATTTCTACGTGAATTCGGCCTTTAACCGGGACTATGCGGTCATGATGGGCCTAACGATCCTGCTGGGGTCTATGACGATCCTGTTCAACATGGTGGTTGATATCCTCTATGCGTGGATCGACCCGAAGATCCGTCTGTGAGGGTAGGACAATGAACGACAGACTTGCTCAACCCTTCCAGCAACCCAAAACCCGCGAGATCGCCGAGCGGATGGCCGAAGACGTCAAGGGCCGCTCGCTCTGGGCGGATGCGCGCCGCCGTTTTGTGGCCAACCGTGCTGCGATGGTATCCGTCGTGGTGCTGACGCTGATCGTGCTCTTCTCGCTCTTTGGTCAAATCATCAGTGAATACGATATCGAGACGATCGACTGGGACGTGCTTGGAAACGTGGCAACCGCGGGGAAACCCTCGATCGAGAACGGTCACTACTTCGGCTTCGATGAGAACGGGCGCGACCTTTACAACCGCGTGGTCCAAGGCTCGCGCATCTCGCTGGCCGTGGGCGTCATTGGCGCGCTGGTCGCGGTGATCGTCGGTACGATTTACGGCGCGACGGCGGGCTTTATCGGCGGACGCGTAGACTCGATCATGATGCGTCTGGTCGATATCTTCATGTCGATCCCGTATATGTTCGTTCTGATCCTGCTTCTGGTCGTCGCCGGACGCTCGATCACCATGATCTTCGTGGGCATCGGCCTGACCGCATGGCTGGACATGAGCCGCATCGTGCGTGGCCAAACCCTGTCGATCAAGAACCGCGAGTTCGTGGAAGCGGCCATCGCCATCGGTGTGCCCACATGGCGTATCATCATCCGTCACATCGTGCCCAACCTTCTGGGTGTTGTGGTGGTCTATGCGACGCTTCTGGTGCCGCAGATGATCCTGACGGAAAGCTTCATCTCGTTCCTTGGCCTTGGCGTTCAGGAACCCTTCACCAGCTGGGGCGCGCTTCTTTCCGAAGGCACCAAGACCATGAACTATGGGACGCTGTGGCATCTTGCCTTCCCGCTGTTCTTCTTCGTGGTCACCATCTTCTGTTTCTTTTTCATCGGTGACGGTCTGCGCGATGCGCTGGACCCGAAAGACCGTTAAGGGGGGCGCGCGTTATGGCACTACTTGAAGTCCGTGACCTGAGCGTCAAATTCGACACGCCCGACGGCACTGTGACCGCTGTGGACAAGATCAGTTTCGACCTTGAGGCCGGGGAAACCCTTGGCGTCGTAGGCGAAAGCGGTTCGGGCAAAAGCCAGACCGTCTTTGCGATCATGGGGCTTCTGGCCCAGAACGGGACGGCGTCAGGCTCGGTGAAGCTTGAAGGGCAAGAAATCCTGAACATGCCGCTGGCGCAGTTGAACAAGATCCGCGCCGAGCGTATCGCGATGATCTTTCAGGATCCGATGACCTGTCTGAACCCGTTCTTGCGGGTGTCCGATCAGATGGCCGAGGTGTTGACCCATCACCACGGCATCTCGAAGCGGGCAGCGGTGAAACAGGCGGTCGAGATGCTGGATGCCGTGCGCATTCCCGAGGCGAAAAAGCGCGTGACCATGTATCCGCACGAGTTCTCGGGCGGGATGCGTCAACGTGTGATGATCGCTATGTCGCTGCTGTGTAAGCCCGACATTCTGGTGGCGGACGAACCCACGACCGCGCTGGACGTGACCGTTCAGGCGCAGATCATGAAGCTACTTGAAGACCTGCAGAAGGACTTCAACATGTCGATCATCCTGATCACCCACGACCTTGGCGTGATCGCCGGATCGTGCCGGGAAACGCTGGTCATGTATGGCGGGCAACAGATGGAATACGGCACCACCAAGGGCCTGTTCGAGATGCCGACCCATCCCTACACCATGGGCCTTTTGAAAGCCGTGCCGCGTCTGGACATAGAGAGTGATACGCTGGCGACCATTCCCGGCAGCCCGCCCAACATGATGAACATGCCCAAGGGCTGCCCGTTCTCTCCGCGTTGTGATTTCGCGGATGATCGCTGCGCTGTCGAGCGTCCGACGCTGGATGGTGTCACGGGCCGCGCGGTGCGTCGCCGGGCCTGTCTGAAATCTTTGGAGGAGCTGACATGAACGTGCAATCACCTCTTCTGTCCGTCCGTAACCTGAAGGTCTGGTTTGACATCAAGCGTCAGGGCGCGATGCCTTGGACGCCCACCGACACGCTTAAGGCCGTCGATGGGGTCGATTTTGACCTGATGCCGGGCGAGACACTGGGCATCGTGGGCGAAAGCGGCTGTGGCAAGTCCACGCTGGCCCGCGCCATTATGCGTATGGTGCCTGCCGAGGCCGGCACCGTGTTGTGGCTGGGCGATGACCTGTTGCAGCTCAACCATCACGACATGCGCGAGCACCGCAAAGAGATGCAGATGATCTTTCAGGATCCGCTGGCATCGCTGAACCCGCGCATGACCATCGGCCAGATCGTGGCCGAGCCGCTGAAGACCCACCACCCGGGCCTTTCACCCTCAGAAGTGAAAGACCGGGTGCGGGAAGTGCTGGATCGCGTTGGTATTCTGCCCAACATGATCAACCGCTATCCGCACGAGTTCTCGGGCGGGCAATGTCAGCGGATCGGGATCGCCCGCGCGCTAATCGTGAAGCCGCAGCTGATCATCTGTGATGAACCTGTGTCCGCTCTGGAC
This sequence comes from Aliiroseovarius marinus, assembly GCF_004360145.1. Taxonomy (GTDB): domain Bacteria; phylum Pseudomonadota; class Alphaproteobacteria; order Rhodobacterales; family Rhodobacteraceae; genus Aliiroseovarius; species Aliiroseovarius marinus. Next base: position 75,543 of record NZ_ML178713.1, read on the forward strand.
GTGTCCATTCAGGCGCAGGTGATCAACCTTCTGATGGAAATTCAGGAAGAGATGGGGCTGAGTCTGATCTTCATCGCGCATGACCTGTCCGTCGTGAAGCACATCTCGACCCGCGTGATGGTGCTGTATCTGGGCAATGTGGTCGAAATCAGCGAGGCTGCGCAGCTCTATCGTTCGCCCGGCCACCCGTATACGGAAGCGCTGATTTCTGCTGTGCCGATCCCTGATCCCACGGCGGAAGCCTCGAAAGAGGTGATGATCCTGGACGCCGATCTGCCGTCGCCGCTGAACCCGCCCTCAGGCTGTGTGTTCCGCACCCGCTGCCCGATTGCAGGGCCGGAATGCGCGGAGACCAAGCCGCCTTTGTCCGATCGCGGCAATGGCCAACAGGTGGCCTGTCACAAACGCTAAGAAGAACCCCGGCCCCTGACAATCAAGGTGCCGGGGTTTTTATTTGGCGGAGGCAGGGAAGCCGATTTCGTCAAGCGCGTCGATGACGGCGGCGGGATCAAGCCCGTCGACCTGCACCTCGCGGGCATCCATGTCGAAGTTCAGCGTGACCTCACCCAGCCCTTCCAGCGCTTCGGTGATCGAGGCTTTGCAATGGCCGCAGCTCATATCGGGGACGTGGAAAGTGGTCATGGGGGCTCCTCTTGGTTTGCACCCTGAATAGCGCAGCAAACGCGCGGGTCAATGCCGCTTTGCTCTTGACCTTCCAGTCACTGGAACCCCTATCTATACTCCGTTATAGCGGAGAATCTGATGGCTGCCTTGAAAACACTCACACTCGAGTTGGAAAACCTATCCTGCGCGTCCTGCGTTGGGCGGGCCGAGCGTGCCTTGGACGCGGTCGAGGGCGTGGACACGGCCCCCGTGAACCTTGCCACAGAAACGGCGCGGGTGTCCTATGCCGCCCCAGCCAACACTGAAAACCTCGCAACTGCCCTTGATCGCGCGGGCTATCCTGCGCGGCGCGACACGGTGGTTCTGGACGTCCAGTCGATGTCCTGCGCAGCCTGCGTAGGCCGAGTCGAGCGCATGCTGAGAGCCACGCCCGGGGTGCTGGACGCGCGGGTGAATCTCGCCTCGGAACGCGCTTTTGTCACCTTCCTAACCGGATCCGTGACGCCCGAGGCGCTGTCGGCGAAGATCACCAAGGCGGGTTTCCCGACAACCCCGCGCGCCGACAGCAGCACCACAGGCCCGCGCGACAAGGCCGACGAAGCGCGGGCGCTGAAACACAAAGCCTTGCTCGCTGCCGCCCTGACCCTGCCGGTCTTCGTGATCGAGATGGGCGGGCATTTGTATCCGCCGTTTCACCATTGGGTCCTGCACAATATTGGTCAGGGCGTGTCGCATTGGCTCCAACTGATCCTGACGACGATCGTCCTGTTCGGGCCCGGCCGCCTGTTCTTTGCCAAGGGCATCCCGGCGCTTCTGCGCGGCGCGCCCGAGATGAACGCACTGGTCGCGTTGGGTGCCTCGGCCGCTTATCTCTATTCGCTGGTGTCTGTGCTGACCCCGGGCATCCTGCCCGCAGGCACCGTGAACGTGTATTTCGAGGCCGCCGCCGTCATCGTCACCCTGATCCTAGTGGGCCGCTGGATGGAGGCCCGCGCCAAGGGCCGCACAGGCGAGGCAATCCGCGCGCTGGTCGAGCTGGCCCCGGACGAGGCCACGGTCGAGGTCGAGGGCCGCCAGATCACCCGCCCCGTCGCGCAGGTCATTACCGGAGAAGTTATCGTCATCCGACCCGGCGAACGCGTGCCCCTGGACGCCGAGGTGACTGAGGGCGAAAGTCTTGTGGACGAAAGCATGATCACTGGGGAGCCCGTGCCCGTCGCGAAGACACCGGGCAGTCCCGTGACTGGCGGCACGGTGAACGGCACCGGCGCCCTGAAGGCCCGCGTGACTGCCGTCGGCCCAGACACGATGCTGTCCCAGATCGTGCGCATGGTCGAAGACGCCCAAGGCGCGCGGCTGCCCATTCAGGCGCTGGTTGACAAGATCACCGCCGTGTTTGTCCCCATCGTATTGGCTATCGCTGTGTTGACCGTAGCAGTCTGGCTTTTGATCGGCCCCGACCCCGCCTTGGGGCTGGCCTTGGTCGCGGGTGTGTCCGTTCTGATCATCGCCTGTCCCTGCGCGATGGGCTTGGCCACGCCGACCTCGATCATGGTGGGGACCGGGCGCGCGGCGCAGCTGGGTGTGCTCTTCCGACGTGGGGACGCGTTGCAAGCGCTGCAATCGGTGGATGTGGTGGCCTTCGACAAGACCGGCACGCTGACCGAAGGGCGGCCCGCGCTGACTGCTTTCGCGGTTGCAGAGGGACAGGATGCCGACGCGCTCCTCGCTCTAATCGCCGGGGCCGAAGCACAAAGCGAGCACCCGCTGGCGCAGGCCATTCTGTCCGGCGCAGTAGTTCGCGGCGTCACGCCTGCCGCCGTCAGCAATGTCCAAACCGAAACCGGATTTGGCCTGTCCGCCGACACCGAGGGTAAACGCCTTCTGATAGGGTCGCAGCACTATATGGCGCGCGAAGGGGTTCCTCTGACCGATCTTGTCGACCGGGCCGACCCGATGCGCGCAGAGGGGCAGACTGTGTTCTTCGCCGCCTATGACGGGCAGCTTGTGGCGCTGATCGGCGTGGCGGATCCGGTGAAGCCGGACACGCCCAAAGCTCTGGAGGCCTTGCGGGCCTTGGGCAAAGAGCTTTTGATGATCACTGGCGACGATCCGGCCACCGCCGCCGCCATCGCGGATCGCTTGCAGATCGACCGTGTGGTCGCGGGTGTCATCCCCGGCGAGAAGCTGCAAACCATCGCTGCCATGCAGGCCGAGGGGCAGACCGTCGCCTTTGTTGGCGATGGCATCAACGACGCGCCCGCCTTGGCCCAAGCAGATGTGGGCATCGCCATCGGCACCGGCACGGATGTGGCCATCGAGGCCGCAGATGTGGTCCTGTCCTCTGGTGCTCTGTCGGGCGTGGTGAACGCGCTTCAGGTCAGCCGCCGCACCATGACCAACATCCGCCAAAACCTCTTCTGGGCGTTCGGCTACAACGTGGCGTTGGTACCCGTCGCGGCGGGTATTCTTTACCCGGCATGGGGCGTTCTTTTGTCGCCGATGCTGGGGGCGGGTGCGATGGCCGCGTCCTCGGTTCTGGTGCTGACCAACGCCCTGCGACTACGGTTCATCAAGCCCGCACTGGAGGAGACCGCATGAACATTTCCGATGCCGCCACCCAGACCGGCCTGCCCGCCAAAACCATTCGCTATTACGAGGACATCGGGCTGGTCACACCCACCCGCAACACCAATGGCTACCGTGTTTTTGGCGAGACCGAGCTGCACAAACTGACCTTTCTGGCCCGTGCCCGCGCGCTTGGTTTCTCGATCGAGGATTGCCGCACGCTACTGGCCCTGTACGAGGATCAGTCCCGCGCCAGTTCAGACGTCAAACGCATCGCGCGCACCCATCTGGACGAGATCGAAGCGAAGATCGCGGACCTGATCGCCATGCGTGATACGCTGTCGCATCTGGTGCAGGCCTGTGCGGGCGATGACCGTCCGGATTGCCCGATCCTGAAGGGGATCGAGGCGACCTCTGTGCGAAAAGATTGAGGCACATCAAAGACGAACGGCTTGTCGTGGCGTTTATCCATGGGCGAAGCTGCGCTGAGTATGTTCGCGCATTCGCAAAGGATTCGTCTGATGGATAAAAGCCCTCTGACCCCGCTTTTCGATCCCACCTCGGTCGCCGTGTTTGGCGCCAGCCCCAGCGGCAACTCGGTTGGGGCGATGGCGTGGCGCAATCTGGTGGCGGGCGGCTTTGATGGCTCGCTCTATCCGATCAATCCCAAGCACAAAGCCATCGGTGATGCGACCTGCTATCGCAAAGTGACGGACCTGCCGGACGAGGTCGACCTGGCCGTGATCGCCACCCCTGCGCGCACCGTGCCGGGGATCATGCGCGACTGCGCCGAGGCAGGCGTGAAATCTGCCATCATCCTGTCGGCAGGGTTCGGCGAAGGCGATGGGCGCGGCAAGGATCTGGAAGCGCAGGTCGTGGCCGCCGCGCGCAAGGGCGACATCCGGTTCATGGGGCCGAACTGCGTCGGTCTGGTGCGTCCGTGGCTTGGGCTGGACGCGAGTTTTCTACGCTCGGACCCGCCGAAGGGGCGGCTGGCCTTCGTGTCGCAATCCGGCGCGTTGGTGTCCGCGATTGCCGACTGGGCCGGACCACACCATTCGGGCTTTTCGGCGATGGTCAGCCTTGGCAACTCGACCAATATTGACTTCGGAGACGTGCTGGACTTCCTCGCGATGGATCCGCGGACCGACGCCATTTTGCTCTATATCGAGGGCATCAAGGACGCGCAGAATTTCATGTCCGCCTTGCGCCGCGCGTCGCGTCTGAAGCCGGTGATCGTGCTGAAATCGGGCCGCCACGCGACCAGCTCGCAAGCGGCACATACGCATACGGGGGCGCTGATCGGGTCGGACGACGTGTTCGACGCAGCGCTGGAGCGTGCCGGTGCGGTGCGGGTCGGCACGCTGGGCCAGCTCTTCGCCGCAGCCGAGATCCTCGCCAACACGCGCAAAGTTGGCGGCAATCGTCTGTGCATCATCACCAATGGTGGCGGTGCAGGCGTCTTGGGCGCGGACCGGGCAGGTGATCTGGACATCGCGCTGCCTCCGCTATCTGACGCCACGAAAACCAAGCTGGACAAGGTCTTGCCCCCGTATTGGAGCCACGCCAACCCCGTCGATATTCTGGGCGATGCCGGGCCCGAGACCTATTCAGCTGCCGTGAAGGCCGCGATTGCCGATCCGGACAATGACGGCGTTCTGGTGATGCTAACCCCGCAGGCGATGACCGATGCCGTGGCGACAGCACAAGCCGTCGTGGGCGCGTTGCCGCGACGACGCAAGAAACCCGTTCTGGCCTGCTGGCTGGGCGAACCGGCGGTCGAAGAAGGCCGTGCGATCCTGTCCAAAGCCGGCGTACCAGATTTCCAAACGCCCGAACGCGCGGTCGAGGGCTTCAGCTATCTGGTTCAGCACCGCCGCAACCGCAAACTGGCGCTGGAAGTCCCCCGTGCCCGCGCGTTTGAGAAAGGCTTGGATCTGGACGGCGCGCGTCTGATCATCGCGCAGGCCTTGTCGGATGGCCGCAAGATGCTGTCGGACACCGAAAGCAAGGCGCTGCTGAAGGCCTTCAACATTCCGGTGAACATGACGATCGAAGCGACGACGCCATCGCAGGCATTGGTGGCTGCGGAAACCGTGGGCTATCCGGTCGCGATGAAAATCGCCTCGCCCGACATCACGCACAAGACCAATGTGGGCGGCGTGCGGGTGAACGTGGCGCATGCGACTTCGGTCTCGCGGGTGTTTCACGAGCTGGTCAAATCCGCCAAAGCCGCACGGCCCGATGCGCAGATCACCGGCGTCACGGTCGAGCCGATGGCGGGCCTGAAAGACCCGCGCGAGCTGGTCATCGGCGCCAGCCGTGATCCGGTCTTCGGCCCCACAATTCTGTTCGGCGCCGGGGGCACGATGGTCGAGGTCCTGAAAGACAGCGCCGTGGCGTTGCCGCCGTTGAATGCGGTTCTGTCTGAACGCTTGATCAACAAAACGCGCGTGTCGAAAGCCCTTGAGGGGTTCCGAGATGCGGCGCCCGTGGATCGCGATGCGCTGGTCGACGTGTTGAAGCGCGTCTCGATCATCGTGAGTTATCTGCCTGAGGTGATCGAGTTGGACATCAACCCTCTGTTTGTCAGCCCCGACGGGGTGTTGGCGGTGGATGCGCGCATTTCGGTCCAGCGAGCCCCTGCAAAGGACGGCCCCTATGACCACATGGCGATCCACCCCTATCCGCGCCACCTTGCGCGCGAGGCGTATCTGTCAGACGGCACACTTCTGGTGATCCGCCCGGTACGTCCGGAAGATGCCGAATATCTGCAATCCTTCGTGCGCGAGTTGTCGCCCGAGGCGCGGCAGATGCGTTTCATGGGCTCGGTGAATGAGCTTAGCCCAGAAATGCTGGCCCAGTTTTCCGCCATCGATTATCGCCGCGAAATGGCCTTATGCGCCATGGCCGAGATTGACGGGCAGGACGTGCTGGTGGGCGTCGCGCGCTATGTGATCAACCCGGATCAGAAAAGCTGTGAGTTCGCCATCGTCGTATCGGATCGGATTCAGCATCAAGGGCTTGGGACGCGCCTGATGAAAGGGCTGTTCAGCGCCGCACAAGATCATGGATTGGATGTAATTGAAGGGACGGTTCTGAAGAAGAACGACCCGATGTTGCGCCTGATGAAAGAGCTGGGCTTCACCCAGCGGCCAGACCCCGATGACCGAGATGTGGTCATTGTAGAACGCTGGCTTTGAGACGGGATCGAGGGAGGAAACCGAATGCTATCCATCATTTCGCACAATGAATGTCGCGACCATGACGCTGGGCCATTGCACCCGGAAAGCAAGGCGCGGCTGGATGCGATCAACAATCAGCTGATCATGTCGGGCATGGATTATGTGGTGCGCCATCACGATGCACCGCTGGTCACGCGTGAGCAGTTGGAGCGCGTACATGACAGCGATTATCTGGACCGCGTCTATGCGCTGGCGCCGGGGCAAGGGATGGAAAGCGTCGAGGTAGACGGGGACACGGTGATGAGCCCGGGCACCCTGAAAGCCGCCGAACGCTCGGCCGGGTCGGGCTGTATGGGCGTCGATCTGGTCATGTCCAAGGAAGCCAACCCGATCTTCTGCATGGTCCGCCCGCCCGGCCACCACGCAGAAAGCGACAAGGCGATGGGATTTTGCCTGTTCAACAACATCGCCGTGGCTGCGGCCCACGCGTTGGAAGCGCACGGTCTGTCGCGTGTGGCGATCATCGACTTTGACGTTCACCACGGCAACGGCACGGAAGAGATCTTTAAGGCGGAACCGCGCGTGCTGTTCTGTTCAAGCTTTCAGCACCCGTTCTACCCCTTCACCGGCCACGAGAAAGAGACCGACAATCTGGTCGATATCCCCCTGTCCGCAGGCGCAGGCAGTGCTGAGTTCCGCGAGGCCGTGTCCGGCCACTGGATCCCGCATCTGCGCGACTTCAAGCCGGAATTCGTCTTCATCTCGGCCGGGTTCGACGCCCATGTGGCCGATGATATGTCGAGCGTGCAACTGACGGACGCCGATTACGAATGGGTCACGCGCGAACTGAAGGCCGTGGCGGACGAGTTCGCCGAGGGCCGGATCGTATCGATGCTGGAAGGCGGGTACGAACCAGACGTGCTGGCACGATCAGTCGTGAAGCATCTGGACGTACTGCTGGGATAAGGGGCTTTGCCCCTCGGCCCGGACGGGCCTCACCCCAGGATATTTTTGGCAAGAAAATGCGAAAGGGTGAGGGCCGGGACGGTCAGGTGAACCGGTCCGGGACGATCTTCTCCACAGTGGCGGCCTCGATCTCGGGCGCGCGCCCAGCGACGAGGTCGGCCAGAAGTTGCGATGCGGCAGGCGAGGTTTGGAACCCGTATCCCCCTTGCCCGGCGCACCAGATGAAGCTGCGGTCCTCGGGTGCGGGGCCCAACACCAGATTGCGATCAGGCGCAAAACTGCGCAGCCCGGCCCAGTTCGAGATCATCCGAGTGACGGGTTTTGTGACCATCGCCTCGTAGCGCGCGAGCCCCTCGGCCAGTACCATGTCGTCCGCCCAAGCGTCTTGCGGCTCCATCGGGTCTTCTTCTTCGGGCGAGACGATAAGCGCGCCTGCATCGGGCTTGGCGTACCAGCTTTCGGCGGCGCCCATGAACATTGGCCAGCGGCTGACATCCAGCCCGCCCGGGGCTGGGATCCGCGCCATAGACCGGCGGTAGGGTTGGATGCCGATAGGGGGGATGCCTGCCAGCTTTGCGACCTCATCGACCCATGCTCCGGCAGCGTTCACAAGGGTCTTGCCCGCGAAGTCGCCTTTCGTGGTCTCGACCTCCCACCTTGACGGTGTGCGCGTAATCATGGTGACCTTAGCGCCGGTTTGCACTGCACCGTTTGCCCGTACCTCGCGTGCGAAGTTCTGGATCAGACGGTCGGTGTCAATGTCCCACGCTTCGGCGTGATAGCCCGCGCCGACAAGGGTGTCGGGGTTCAGGATTGGCACCAGATCCAGCGCGTCTCGCGTGGAAATCGGCTCCATCTTCATCGTGACCAAATCGCGGGCGAGCGCGTCTTCCTGACCCGGCCCGCCCACGATCATCAACCCGCGCGGAGACAGTACGCCGCCGTTTTCCTGCTCGTGATAGGCGCGCGAGGCTTGGTTCAGCGCGATGACCGAGGGTGCGCCATAGGCTTCTTCGAACATGGCGGCAGAACGGCCAGAGGCGTGATAGGCCAGCGCGTCCTCGGCCTCGAGCACGCAGACGGTTCCCAGATGCGACAGCCGTGCGCCAGCCGAGATCCCGGCGATGCCACCGCCGATAACAACGAAATCATACATTCTCTTCAATCCTGTCTGTCGCAGGTGCGGGCGTGGGTGTGAGCGCGGTCAGCCGGTCGCGCAGCTCGGTGGTCATGGTGAAGGACAGCGCGTCGAGTGACGGCTGCAATTGCTCACGTGAACGAGCGGATAGGATGGGCGCGGGCCGGGTTGGGTGGTTGGCCACCCACGCCACGGCCAGTGTTGCCGGGTGCAGGCCCAGATCCTGCGCAATTTCGGGTAGGGCTTCGCCGGCCTTGTGCATCCAGTCCAGCCCATAGCGCGCGGCATAGCGGTGATCTTCGGACAACCGGCCCGTGCCACCGGTGGCATACTTTCCGGTCAAAAGCCCGCCGCCAAGCGGAGAATACGTCGCAGCCAGAATGCCCTCGGAGGCACACATCGGCAGAAGTTCGACCTCGGCCTGACGTTTCACAAGGCTGAACATTGGCTGGATCACGTCGATTTTGGTGCCCATCCGTTGAGCGATCCCCTGTGCTTTCATTACCTGCCACGCGGCGAAGTTGGACAGTGCCAGATAGCGGGCCTGCCCGGCCGATTGTAGCTCGGCCAGCAGTTCGATTTGGGCGTCCATCGCAAGGTTCGGGTTGAAGCGGTGCAGATAAAGGATATCGATTACGTCCAGCCCCATGCGTGCGCGGGACGTGTCGAATTGTGCGCGCAGCGCGTCGACGGTGTCGGGCGCGTCATAGCCAATCTTGGTGGCGATGATCAGGCGCTCGCGAAGCGGGGCAATCAACCGCCCGAGGATCTTCTCAGACGCGCCACCAGTATACAGATTTGCGGTGTCGAAATGGGTGATGCCCGCGTCGAGGCAGGCGTCAAACATCGCGCGCGAGGCCGTTTCATCTGCGTTCTCGCCAAACTGCATGGCGCCGAAGGCAAAGCGGGGGGCGGGGGTGCCATCAAGGGAAATCAGGTCGGTCATGGCGCGACACTGCCACGGTGTTTTGCAAAGGAAAAGGCCCCGCGTGATGCAGGGCCTGATCTTTCGCTAGCACTCTTTTTCAGAGTGTGACGGGACGCGCTTACTGACGCCCGAAATCCTCGGCTGAGATGACGCCGTCGCCGTTGCGGTCCTGCTTGGGGAACCACAGATCGACGCCTGCGATGAACTCTTCACGGGTGACTTGCCCGTCACCATCAAGGTCGGCGTTTTCGCGGGTCATTGACATGGCGGCGCTGTGTTCACCCATGCCTTGTCCCATACCTTTGCCTTGCCCTTTGCCCTGACCTTGGCCTTTGCCTTGCCCCTGACCTTTGCCTTGCCCATGGCCCTGACCACCGCCTTGGCCGATCCCGTGTTCTTTCATGTCCGCCTCGCGGGCTTCGTCGAAGAGAACATAGTCTTCAGCGTTCAGCACACCGTCATCATCGGCATCGAATGTGTGGAAGATATCGCCACGGCGCTCGCGGGCTTCCTCGATCGAGACCGAGCCGTTTTCGTCCAGATCCCACATCTCGATGAAATGGGCACCGGGCTGGTTTTGCGCCAGTGCGGGTAGTGCAATTACAAGTGCCGCAGTGGCCAGAATGGGGGTTGTTTTGCGCATTGTTACGCTCCGTTTGTTGTCCCTATATTCGTGATACGGAATATGAGTGGGTTTCCGTCGCGCTTTTTGCATAAAAAAATGCCCCACCTTTCGGCAGGGCATTTCGATGCTTTGTGTCGGGTCGATTAGTTCGACGGGATTTCGGCTTCGATGCCCTCGACGTAGAAGCTCATGCCAGCCAGACCGTCGTCGCCATAGTCGGACGCGGTTTCACCGTCTGCCAGCCATGGGGTGCCGTCTTGCTTGTTCAGCGGGCCGGTGAAGGCGTGGTATTCGCCCGAGGCCAGTGCGTCACGCAGGGCTTCTGCTTCGGCTTTCACGTCAGCCGGAACGGCGTCGGTGATCTCGCCGATGCCAACCATGCCAGCGCCAATGCCGTCCCAGGTCGAGACGCTTTCCCAGGTGCCATCCATGACAGCTTTGGTGCGGGCGACATAGTAGGGTGCCCAGTCGTCGATGATCGACGAGACGCGCGGGAACGGGGCGTATTCACCCATGTCCGAGGCCTGACCGAAGGTCACAACGTTGCCAGCTTCCTTGGCGGCTGCCTGCGGTGCGGTCGAGTCGGTGTGCTGCAGGATCACGTCGGCACCTTGCTCGATCAGAGCTTTTGCAGCGTCTGCTTCTTTGGCCGGATCAAACCAGGTGTAGGCCCAGATGATTTTGAACTGAACGTCCGGGTTCACTTTTTTGGCGTGGATGTATGCCGAGTTGATGCCACGGATAACTTCCGGGATCGGGAACGAGGCGATGTAGCCGATGATGTTCGACTTGGTCATCTTGCCTGCAATGTGACCCTGAACAGCGCGGCCTTCATAGAAACGGGCCGAATAGACCGACACGTTGTCCGACTGTTTATAACCTGTGGCGTGCTCAAACTTCACGTTCGGGAACTTTTCGGCCACGGCCAGCGTCGCGTCCATGAAGCCAAACGAGGTGGTGAAGATCAGGTCTGCACCCGACAGGGCCATCTGCGTGATCGGGCCTTCGGCGTTCGATTCCGAAACGCTTTCGACATAGACGGTTTCAACCTTGTCGCCGAATGCGGCTTCAACGGCTTGACGGCCTTTGTCATGTTCATAGGTCCAGCCACCGTCGCCCACGGGGCCGACATAGATAAAGCCGACTTTGGTTTTGTCCTCGGCCACGGCCGCACCGGCCAAACCGGTGGCCAAAGCGGCTGTGGCCAGAAGTGATTTCAATACACGCATGTTAATCTCCCTTGGTGTCTTGAGCAGAATTATTGGTTTCATCAGCGGCGTCTTCGCGGGCTTCGCGCAGGCGACGCTGGATGTTGGTTTCGCTTTCCAGAAGCGCAGTTGTCACGATGGCAGAGGGCACGGCAATCACGCCCAATCCGATGAACAGAACGAAGGTCGTGAAGATACGTCCGCCCCCCGTGATTGGGAACATGTCGCCGTATCCCACAGTTGTGAAACTGGCGACGGCCCACCACAGGCTTTTGGGAATGGACGAGAAAACTTCCGGCTGTGCGTCATGTTCAAAGATATAAATTCCGACCGCTGAAACATAAAGCATAAGTGCGGCGATGACGCCGAAGATCATCAGCTCTCCGCGCACTTGGCGGAAGGCGACCACAAGGCGCTCCATCGCATGGGATCCGCGAAACAGCTTCAGAAGGCGCACAAGACGCAGCAAGCGGAAGGCGCGCACCACCTGCCACTGTGGCGTCAGTAGGGCGATGGCCGGGGCAAAGGCCAGAAAATCGACCAGCCCCCAGAAGCTGAATGCATAGCGCAGCGGGCGTGGAGAGGTGACCAGCCGCAGCACGTATTCGGCCGCAAAGATGACCAGCAGCAAGACCTCGAACTTATACAACAGCCCGCGCAGGTGCTCGGGCAGTTCCGGCATGGTTTCCAATGCAATCGCGATCGCCGACAGCAGGATCAATACATCCATGACACGCGCGACGTTCACACCGCCAAGCGGTTTGTGCCCGTCCAGAATGTCGTGAATGTCAGCTTTGTTCATCAGGGGTCCTGCTGGTTAATGGGTGGCGTGGAATTCACGGCCCAAAGATCCGGGCGCCCCGTGATTGCCGCGCAGCGAAATCACAACCAGCACAAGGATGGTGATCAGATAGGGGCTCATCGCCAAGATCTCGACCGGGATCGGGACGCCTGCGGCTTGAAGGTTCAGCTGCAGAACCGAGATCCCGCCGAACAGATACGCGCCCAGAAGCACGCGCCACGGACGCCAGCTGGCGAAGACCACGATGGCCAGCGCGATCCAGCCCGCACCTGCGGTCATGCCTTCGACCCATTGGGGCACGCGGACAAGGCTGATATAAGCCCCGCCCATCCCAGCACAGGCTCCGCCGAAGGCAATCGCCATCAGGCGGACGCGGATGACCTTATAGCCAAGCGCGTGGGCGGCGTTGTGATTTTCACCCACGCCACGCAGGATCAGGCCCGCACGGGTGCGCGTCAGCACGTACCATGTCAGGGCGACGATGATCAGGCTGACATAGACCATTGGGTCGTGGCGGAACATGATCGGCCCCAGAACCGGAATGTCGGACAGCAGCGGGATCTCCCACTTGGCCATCGTCGGCGCTTTAATGCCCTCGTACGGCTTGCCGATCAGGGCAGACAGCCCCAGCCCGAACAGCGTCAGGCCCAGACCCGTCGCCACTTGGTTCGACTTCAGATACAGGACCAGCACGCCAAACAGCATCGAAAGCGCGGCGCCCGCGACAGCCGCCGCGACAAAGCCGATCGAGGGCGCGCCAGTGTTGACGCCGAATGCGAACCCAACCACCGCGCCGGTGATCATCATGCCTTCCACGCCAAGGTTCAGCACGCCCGATTTCTCGACCACGGCCTCGCCGATTGCAGCCAGAAGGATGGGCGTTGCCGCCACCATGAGCGAGGCCAGAAGCAGAAGCGGGTTAATCTGTCCAAGATCCATCATTTCGCTCCTTCTTTCGCCGCCACTGGCGTTTTCCACCGCACGCGATAATGAGACAGCATGTCCATCGCCAGCAGGAAGAACATCAGCATCCCTTGGAACATCTGGATCGCGGCACCGGGCAGGCCCAGCATCAGCTGCGCCAGCTCGCCACCGATATAGGTCAGGGCCATCAAGAGCCCTGCGAGCAGAATGCCGATGGGATGCAAACGGCCAAGGAAAGCCACGATGATCGCGGTAAAGCCATAGCCTGCGTTAAAGTCGATCGAGACCTGACCCGAGGGGCCGGAAACCTCGAACAGTCCCGCAAGTCCGGCCAGCGCGCCCGAGGTGCCAAGGCAGAACAGGATGAGCCGCGTGGGGTTCACGCCCGCGAACTTGGCAGCCCGCGGTGCCTCGCCCGTCAAGCGGACTTGGAAGCCCAGCATGTGGCGGGTCAGAAGGATGTAGGCAAGGATCACTGCGATGAACGCCGCAGCGACGCCCCAGTGCATGCCGGTGCCCTCAATCAAGTCGGTGTTGTAAGCTGCCGGAAAGTCGCGGAAGTTGCGCGAGCCGGGGAAGCCCATGCCGTCGGGGTTCTTCAGCAGTCCCTGACTGACCGAGGCAAGGATGTTTTCCGCCACATAGACCAGCATCAGGCTGACCAGAATTTCGTTGGTGCCGAACTTCACCTTCAACACGCCGGGGATCATCGCCCACGCCCAACCGCCGATAGCCCCGGCCAGCACCATCGCCGGGAAGATTAGGATGCTTTCAGACGGATAGAAGGCCAGCCCGACAGCGGCGCCACAGATGGCACCCATGATGTACTGACCCTCGGCTCCGATGTTCCAGATCCCTGCGCGGAAGCCCAAGGACAGGCCGATGGCAATCAAGATCAGGGGGCCAGCTTTGACCAACAACTGCGGGCGCGAATAGGGCCCGAAGGTCTCGTGAAACAGCGGATCCCAGAAGATCGTGCGAATGGCTTCAAGCGGGTCTTTGCCCAGCATCCAGAACAGGATGCCGCCTGCGATCATCGTGGCGATCACGGCCAAAACCGGTGTCAGCGTGCCCCAGACTTTGGACGGCTGGGGTCGTTTTTCCAAACGAATCATGCGGCCACCTCACCATCTTCTGCGCCACCCATCATCAGGCCGATTTCCTCGACACTCAGCCCTTGTGTCGGGACCGGACGGGCCAAGCGGCCTTCGTTCAGCGCCGTGAAGCGGTCCGAAATTTCCATCAGCTCGTCCAAATCCTGAGAGATCACGATCACTGCCGCGCCCTTATGCGCCAGATCCAGCAGCGATTGCCGGATCGAGGCCGCAGCCGCTGCATCCACGCCCCAAGTGGGCTGGTTCACCACCAAGACGTCGGGGTTCTGCAACACCTCGCGGCCAATGACGAATTTCTGCAGGTTGCCGCCCGACAGCGATCCGGCGGCGTTGTCCGGGCCGGGGGTGCGCACGTCGAAGGCTTCGATGATGCGACGGGCAAATTTCTCGGTCTTGTTCCAACGCAGAAACCCGCGATCCACCAGCTTTTCACGGACGGACCCGGTCAGCAGCGCGTTTTCGATCAGGCTCATTTCGGGCGCTGCCGAATGGCCCAGCCGTTCTTCTGGCGCCGTCAAAAGCCCACGCGCACGACGCGCGCCGGGGGACAGCGTGTTGATCTCTTCGCCTGCCAGCGTAATGGATCCGTCTTGCGCACGGGCCTCGCCCGACATGACGGCCAACAATTCGTCCTGCCCATTCCCCGCGACACCGCCAATGCCAAGAACCTCGCCCTTACGCACCTCAAGCGAGACGTTGCGCAGGTCGGTGCCAAACTCGCTGGGCGAGGGCATCGAGACGCCCGAGAGGGACAGTGCGACCGCACCCGGTTCCGCTGGATCGCGCGAGGGGACGTGCAGCTTGTCGCCCACCATCAGTTCGGCCAGTTCACGCGCGGATTTCTCGCGCGGATCGCAGGTGTCGACCACCACGCCGTGCCGCAGGATCGTCGCGTGTTCACACAGAGCGCGGATTTCTTCCAGCTTGTGCGAGATGTACAGGATCGACGTCCCTTCGGAGGTCAGTTTCCGCAGGGTTTCGAACAGGATCTCGACCTCTTGCGGGGTCAGAACGCTGGTCGGTTCGTCCATGATCAGAAGCTTGGGGTTCTGAAGCAGGCAGCGAATGATCTCGACCCGTTGGCGTTCGCCTGCGGACAGGTCGCCCACGATCCGGTCGGGGTCCAGCGGCAGGCCATAGGCTTGGCTCACTTCGCGAATGCGGCTGGCCAATTCACGCGTGCTGGGCGGGTTGTCCATGCCAAGCGCAATGTTTTCGGCAACCGACAGCGCGTCAAACAGGCTGAAATGCTGGAACACCATCGCAACACCGGCAGCGCGGGCTGCGGCGGGGTTCACCGGCGTGAAATCATCTCCATTCAGGGTCATCTGACCCGCGTCTGGTTTTACCAGCCCGTAGATCATCTTCACCAGCGTGGATTTGCCCGCGCCGTTTTCCCCCAAAAGGGCGTGCACTTCGCCGGGCAACAGCGAAAACGAAACCTGATCGTTGGCTAAGACGCCGGGATAGGCCTTGGTAAGGCCCTCCAGTGTCATCAGCGCATCACCTTGACGCATGTCCCCTGTCACTGAACACTCCCCTGTCGAGTTTATTGTTATATGCGACGCTCTTAAGTAGCGCGGTCCCAACCCCCAGAGCAATGGCCTGCGGGTGTTTTCCCAAGCTCGGATCACCGATTGGGCAGTTGATTTGATCAATTTCTGTGCGGTGATGCCCCAAAGCGGTCAGACGTGTTCTGAAACGCGCCCATTTGGTGGCGGATCCGATCAATCCGGCGCTGGCAAACCTATGCGAAAGAATCGCGTGGCAGATTTCGAGGTCCATCATGTGGCTATAGGTCAGCACAAGGTGGTGGGCATCAGCGGGGGCCAGCGTGACGGCCTTGGCCGGATCGGGGGCAGGCAGGCAAGTGACGCCGACGGGTATGTTGTCGGGAAAGCGCGTCAGGTCCACGTCGACCCATGTGATTGCAAGGTCGGGCAGCGGCGCGAGGGTCTGGACCAGCGCGCGTCCGACATGGCCCGCGCCATAGATCCAGATCGGGGTCTGTGGGCGGGTGACGGGTTCGACCATCCAGCCTTGCGTTAGGGCGGGTTCGGGGATCACGCCTTGATTGCGGGCCTTTGCGAGTGTGCGGCTGATGGCAAGCGGCGGGGTGTCGTCTGCGGTCATTGAGCGCGCATGAACCGGGCTATCTGCCAGACGGGGCAGGTCCTCGGCGCAATAGAGTTCGGTTAAAAGCGTCACAGCGCCACCGCAGCATTGGCCGAGTGCAGGGCCAAGAGGCAGACGGACCATGCGGGTCGTCTGACCTTGCAGAAGCTGCGCGCGCGCGTCGTTTGCCGCGCGATATTCCAGCTCTCCTCCACCGATTGTGCCAGATTGCCCGTCCGCCCAGACCAGCATCGCCGCCCCAACCTCGCGCGGGGTTGATCCAGCGGTGTCTGCGACCACCACGCGGGCCACGGGGCCATGCGCTTGAATGGTGCGGTCAAGTTCGGGCAGATCAATCGCCATCGCGCACCCTTTCCACAGCGGACAGAACCTCTTCCGCTGTTGCGGGCGCGTTCATGTCGTGGAACCCGTCGCCGCAGGCCGCGACGGCATCCGCCAGTGCCAGCCATGCGGAAATGCCCAGCATGAAGGGCGGTTCGCCCACCGCTTTCGAGCGGAAGATTGTGTCTTCGTGATTGGGCTGATCCCATAGGTCGACGTTGAAGATGCGTGGCCGGTCAGAACATGCCGGGATCTTATATGTCGATGGCGCATGGGTGCGCAGAACGCCCTTGTCGTCCCAGACCAGTTCCTCGGTCGTCAGCCAGCCGACGCCCTGCACATAGCCGCCCTCGACCTGCCCGATATCCAGCGCTGGGTTCAGGCTGGTGCCCGCGTCATGTAGGATATCGGTCCGCAGCACGCGGTTTTCGCCGGTCAGCGTGTCGATCACCACCTCGGTCAGCGCCACGCCATGGGCGAAATAGAAGAATGGCCGCCCCTGACCTTTGGCGCGGTCCCATGTGATCTCGGGCGTTTTGTAAAAGCCCGTGGCGGATAGGCTGACGCGCGCCTCATAGGCCATCTGGGCGGCCTCTTGGAACAAGACGCTCTGCGCCGGGCCATGCACTTGCCCATCCGCAAAAGTGATCTCGGCGGGCGTGCATTGCCAGATCTGCGCCAAATGCTCGGCCATGCGCGCGCGGATCGTCAGGCAGGCTTTCTGCACCGCCATCCCGTTGAGGTCCGACCCAGAGGACGCCGCCGTGGCCGAGGTATTGGGCACTTTCGCCGTGTCCGTCGCGGTGATTTTCACCAGCTCCATCGGCACGCCAAAACTACGCGCGGCCACCTGTGCCACCTTCTGGAACAGCCCTTGCCCCATCTCGGTCCCACCGTGGTTCATCTGGATCGAGCCGTCCTGATACACATGCACCAGCGCGCCCGCTTGGTTCAGGTGGGTCAGGGTGAAGCTGATCCCGAACTTGACGGGCGAGAAGGCCAAGCCTTTTTTCAGCAAAGGATTTTCGGCGTTGAAGGTCGCAACTTCGGCGCGCCGCTGCGCATAATCCGCACGCTGCAACAGTGCATCCGTCATGGCGGGGATGTGGAAGCCCTGAATTTCCTGCCCGTAATGGGTGGTCTGTCCGTCGCGGTAATAGTTCACCCGTCGCACGTCCATCGGGTCCAACCCGCGCGCGCGGGCGATGTGGTCCATGATCCGCTCAATCCCAAACACTCCTTGCGGCCCGCCAAACCCGCGAAACGCGGTGGCCGAGGCCGTGTGTGTCTTCAGCCGATGGCTTTCAATTCGCACATCCGACAGGAAATAGGCATTGTCCGCGTGCAGCATCGCGCGATCCGCCACCGGCAGCGACAGGTCCTGCGCCCAGCCGCAGCGGGCCAGCTGGGTGACGTCCAGCGCGACCAGCCGCCCGTCATCATCCACGCCTGCACGGTATGTGATGCGGAAGTCATGGCGCTTGCCGGTGATGACCATGTCATCATCGCGGTCATAGCGCATTTTGCAGGGCCGTCCGGTTTGGCGCGCGGCCACGGCGCAAGCTACGGCGAGCGCGTTGCCTTGGCTTTCCTTGCCGCCAAAACCGCCACCCATACGGCGCGTCTCGACCCGAACCGCGTGCATGGGGACGCCGATCGCGTGGGCCACCTTGTGCTGGATTTCCGTGGGGTGCTGGGTCGAGCTGTTGACCAGCATGTCGCCGTCATCTTGCGGCACCGCCAGCGCAGCTTGGCCTTCCAGATAGAAATGCTCTTGCCCACCCATCTCGAAGCTGCCCTCGATGATGTGGGGGGCAGCGCTCATCGCCGTACTCGCGTCACCACGCGACCAGACCACCGGTCCGTTTTCGAACCGGCTGTCGGCGGCTAATGCGTCGTCGATGCTTAGGATTGCTGGGCGCGGGTCGATGGTGATCTGCCCCAACCGCGCCGCCTTGCGTGCGGCCAGATGGCTGGTGGCGACGACCAGAAAGATCGGTTGGCCGTGATAGAAGACCTCGCCCTGCGCCAGCAAGGGTTCGTCATGGATCGAGGGCGAGACATCATTCTCAAAGGGAAGATCGGCGGCGGTCAGAACCGCGACGACGCCGTCGGCCTCGCGCACTTTTGTCAGGTCTGCGTGGGTGATGACACCGCGCGCCACCTCGCTGAGCCCGAACGCCAGATGCAGACAGTTCGCGGGCAGCGGGATGTCATCTACATAGCGTGCAGCGCCTGTCACATGCAGCGCTGCGGCATCGTGGGGCAGGGGGGCTCCGGTGCTCATGACGTCACCTCCAGCACCGAGGTTTTGGCTCCTGTTCCCTCATGGAAGCAGCGGATCAGCATATTCTGACAGGCGCGTAGGCGATAGTCGGCAGAGGCCCGCATGTCGGTCATCGGGGTGTAGTCCTTGGCAAAGGCCTGCGCGGCGGCTTCAACACTCGCCAAATCCCACGGCTGCCCGATCAAGGCGTCCTCGACATGGGTTGCCCGTTTCGGCGTGCCCGCCATGCCGCCAAAGGCAATCCGTGCGGTGGCGACCTTGCGGTCCTCAACTGCGATATTGAACGCACCCAGCACGGCGGAAATGTCCTGATCGAACCGTTTCGACAGCTTGTAGACGCGCAGATTGTCTGGCCCGCGCGGGACCGAGATCGCCTCGACAAACTCGCCCGGCTGGCGGTCCTGTTTGCCATAGTCGATGAAGAAGTCCTCCAATGCGACCTGCCGCCGGACGTCCCCGCGCCGCAAATGCAGCACCGCGTCCAGCGCGATCAGCGGCGGTGGTCCGTCCCCGATAGGCGAGCCGTTGGCGATGTTCCCGCCGATGGTGGCGACATTCCGCACCTGAGTGGACGCAAAACGGCGCAGCATCTCGGCAAAATGGGGGAGGTGGTCGAGCATTAGGAGGCGCAATGCCTCGATGCTGACGCCCGCGCCGATATGGATATGCGTGTCGGTGAATTCGACCTGTTTCAGGTCCGCGACACCATTCAGGAAAATCGCTGGGCGAATGTCGCGCAACGCTTTGGTCGACCACAGCCCCACATCCGTCGCCCCGGCCACTAGCGTGGCGTGGGGATGCTCCATCAGCGCCTGCGCCAAGGCGTCCGCCGTCTTGGGGCGCATGGGGGTGTCGTCTGTATCGGGCAGGGCGTGCGCCGCGGCGAACGCGTCGGGCACTGGCGCCTCAGCGGCGCGTTCAGCCGCGCGCACAATCGGCGCGTAGCCGGTGCAACGGCACAGGTTCCCCGCCAGCACATCATCATGCGCCCGGTCCCCATTCAGATGCGCCGTGGCCAAGGACACCGCGATTCCCGGCGTGCAAAACCCACATTGCGATCCGTGTTCTTCGACCAGTGCTTCTTGCACGGGATGTAAGGCGTCGCCGTCCGCCAAAGCCTCGACCGTCGTGAGGGATTTCCCGTCCAGCTGTCCCAGAAACAGGATGCAGGCATTCACCGCCCTCGCGCCATCCGCGTCCCGCAGCATGACCGTGCAGGCCCCGCAATCACCTTCGTTGCAGCCTTCTTTCGTACCGGTCAGACCACGCGTGTCGCGTAGCCAATTCAGCGTGGATTGCGTGGGGTCAACATCGCGCAGGGTCACGCTCTCTCCGTTCAGAAGAAAGGTGATATTCATTGAAACGTCCTGCCGCCTTACCCTGTTGGTGGCCCCGAAGTTAGCGTCCTCGATGCGGCGTAGAAAACGCGCGGGGGTATGTTTTTATGCCTATAGGAAAGCCGGGAAAACGTGATCGGTCAAGCCCTGTGGCAATTTCTTGTTGAGGGATGCAGGCCGCCCTTCCGTCTGATCAGGCGCTGGTTTAACCTGCCCGAATGAGCAGCCAACCCCGATTCATTCACCTTCGCACCCACACGCAGTACTCGCTTCTGGAAGGGGCGGTGCCGGTCAAGAAACTGCCCGGTCTGTGTGCGGCCCACGACATGCCCGCCGTCGCCATGACGGATACCAATAACATGTTCGCCGCATTGGAGTTTTCCGTGACGGCTGCGGGTGAGGGCGTGCAGCCCATCATCGGCTGTCAGGTCGATGTTTGCTATGACCCGCCCGCGCCGGGCGAGGCCCCGAAAGCCCCCGCAGCGGTGGTGCTTTTGGCCCAAACGGAAGAGGGATACGAGGGCCTGATGCGCCTGAATACCTGCCTCTATGTGGACAAGCACGGCGCGCTGCCGCAGGTCACGTTGGAGGATCTGGAAGCAAACTCTGAAGGTGTGATTTGCCTGACCGGCGGGGCGGAAGGTCCGGTCGGACAGTTCCTGCAAAACGGTCAGCGCGACAAGGCCGAATCCCTGATGCGCCGCCTGCACAAGACCTATGGCGACCGTCTGTATGTCGAGCTTCAGCGCCATCCCGGTGAGGGCGGTCAGCCAACCGAACCCGAACGTCTGACCGAGCGCGGCTTTGTCGAAATGGCATATGCGATGGGCATTCCGCTGGTCGCAACCAATGACGTCTATTTCCCCGCCCAGAAGCTGTACGAGGCCCATGACGCGCTGATCTGCATCAAGGAAGGCGCCTATGTGGACCAGCAGGACGGCCGTCGCCGTCTGACGCCTCAGCACTATTTCAAATCTCCCGAAGAGATGATCACGCTGTTCGCGGATCTGCCCGAAGCGATCGAGAACACCGTGGAAATCGCCAAGCGCTGCGCCTTCATGGCCTATCGCCGCGATCCAATCCTGCCGAAATTCGCCGATGACGAGGTGGTCGAACTGCGCCGCCAGGCGAATGAAGGCTTGCAGGATCGACTGGCCGTGATCCCCCATGCGGTGTCTGTCGAGGAATACCAAAAACGCCTCGATTTTGAACTCGACATCATCGAAGGCATGGGCTTCCCCGGTTACTTCCTGATCGTTGCGGACTTTATCAAATGGGGCAAGGATCAGGGCATTCCGGTGGGACCGGGCCGTGGCTCGGGTGCGGGCAGTCTGGTGGCCTATGCACTGACCATCACCGACCTTGATCCCCTGCGCTATTCGCTGCTGTTCGAACGCTTCCTGAACCCGGAACGTGTCTCGATGCCGGACTTCGACATCGACTTCTGCATGGACCGTCGCGAGGAAGTCATTCGTTACGTTCAAGAGAAATACGGCCGCGACAAGGTGGGTCAGATCATCACCTTCGGTGCGCTTCTGTCGAAAGCAGCGGTGCGTGATGTGGGACGCGTGTTGCAGATGCCCTATGGGCAGGTGGACCGCCTGTCGAAGATGATCCCGGTCGAAGGCGTGAAACCCGTCTCGATCGAGAAAGCCCTGAAAGACGAGCCCCGCCTGCGGGAAGAGGCCCGCGCGGAAGAGGTCGTCGACCGTCTTCTGAAATACGGACAGCAGATCGAAGGCCTGCTGCGCAACGCCTCGACCCACGCGGCGGGTGTTGTGATTGGAGACCGGCCGCTGGACGCGCTGGTGCCGCTGTATCAGGATCCGCGCTCGGACATGCCTGCGACCCAGTTCAACATGAAATGGGTGGAACAGGCCGGCCTTGTGAAGTTCGACTTTCTGGGCCTGAAAACCCTGACCGTCATTCAAAACGCCGTGGACCTGATCCGGGGGCAGGGGCGTGATCTGCATGTGGGGCCGGGGGGCAATACGCTCTATGATCCGCCCGAAGGCGCGGTGAACGAAATCAACGCTATCCCGTTGGATGACGAACCGACCTACAAGCTCTATGCCGCTGCGAAAACGGTCGCCGTGTTCCAGGTGGAATCGACCGGTATGATGGACGCGCTGCGGCGCATGAAACCCACCTGTATCGAAGACATCGTGGCGCTGGTGGCGCTCTATCGTCCCGGCCCGATGGAGAACATCCCAACCTATTGCGAAGTCAAGAACGGCCAGCGCGAGATCGAGTCCGTTCACCCTCTGATCGACCACATTCTTGAGGAAACTCAAGGGATTATCGTTTATCAGGAACAGGTTATGCAGATCGCGCAGGTCATGGCGGGCTACTCGCTTGGTGGTGCTGACTTGCTGCGCCGCGCGATGGGTAAGAAGATTAAAGAGGCGATGGACGCCGAGCGTCCGAAGTTCGAAAAGGGCGCTGCCGAAAACGGTGTGCCCGCCAAGAAAGCCTCGGAAGTCTTCGACCTTCTGGAGAAGTTCGCCAACTACGGTTTCAACAAATCCCACGCCGCCGCCTATGCGGTGGTCAGCTATCAAACCGCATGGCTGAAAGCGAACCACCCGGTCGAGTTCATGGCCGGCGTGATGAACTGCGATATCCACCTGACCGACAAGCTGTCCGTCTACGCCAACGAAGTGCGGCGCGGCATGGATATCGAAATCGTACCGCCCTGCGTGAACCGCTCGCTAGAAACCTTCAGCGTGAAGGACGGCAAGGTGGTCTACGGGTTGGGCGCGTTGAAAAATGTGGGCATCGAAGCGATGAAATTGGTGGTCGAGGGCCGCAAGGTCGACGGTGTCGACAAGCCCTTCGCGACGCTCTTTGACGTCGCCCGCCGGGTCGATCTGAAACGTGTCGGCAAACGCCCGATGGAGATGCTGGCCCGCGCCGGGGCCTTCGATCAGCTGGACAAAAACCGCCGCCGTATCTTCGACAGCCTCGATGGTCTGGTCAGCTACTCGGCCGCGATCCACGAACAACGCGCGTCCAATCAGGTGTCTCTGTTTGGCGAGGCGGGCGATGACCTGCCCGAACCGCGCTTGTCCCCCGTGGGTGACTGGCTGCCCAGCGAACGGCTGGCGGAAGAGCAGAAAGCGATTGGCTTCTACCTGTCCGGCCACCCGCTGGATGACTACATGGCCGCGCTGAAGCGCAAGCAGGTTCTGTCCTTGCAAGAGCTTGAAAAGAAAGCGGAACGTGGCGCGATGGTGGCAAAGCTGGCCGGCACCGTGGCCGGCCGTCAGGAGCGCAAATCCGCGCGCGGTAACCGTTTTGCCTTCGCCCAGTTGACCGACCCGACCGGCCAGTACGAGGTCACGATCTTCTCGGACGTCTTAGAGAAATGCCGCGACTATCTGGAAACCGGGGCGAACGTGGTTGTCACGGTCGAGGCGACGATGGAGGCCGACCAGCTGAAACTTCTGGCCCGTTCAATCTCGCCCATCGACAATGTGGTGTCGGATGTGGGGGGCATGGCGCTGAAGCTCTACCTCGAAAACGCCGCGGCGCTGGCACAGGTGGCGTCAGTCTTGCAGGATGCGGCGGCCAAGGCGCGCAATGCCCGCCCCGGAGAAGTGTCCGTTTGCCTGATGGATCCCAGCCTGCCCGGCGAGGTCGAGATGACCTTGGGCCAGTCTTTCCCGCTGAATCCACAGGTCAAAGGCGCGCTAAAATCGCTGAACGATGTGATTGATGTCGAAGAAGTCTAGGGGCTTTGCCCCTCGCGCCTTCGGCGCTCACCCCAGGATATCTATGGCAAGAAAATAGGAGATCTGGTTCTCTATTTTCTTGCCATAAATATCCCCGCCGGAGGCCTCATATCTGCCGCGCGTCAGCGCGGCCACCCCCAATCCGGTGCGCCCCGCCAGGGGCAATCCGGGGCGGGAGCCCTAGTAATGCGGCGGGCGTTCATCCCCAAGGATCACCCCGCCCGTGCCCGCGCTTTCGCGCTGGGCCTCGCGCTCCATCAGCATCTTCACGCGATGGGTCATTTTCGACAGGTCCGTATCCTGCCGCGCGACGACCTCGTTCAGCTCTTCGAGCTGACGGGTCAGGTGGGCGATGGTTTCTTCCAATTGGGTGATGCGATCTTGGGTCATGGCTGCGTGATAGCCTGCCCGGTCGTGCGCGCCCAGCGAAATCCACAGATCTGCGGTAAATTGTGAAGAAACACAGGCTTTCCTTGCCCCCACCGCCCCCATCCGCTAGACCGCCCGCGACACCAATGTGAACCGGGACCAGACATGGCCAAGCAGAAAAAACAGCCCCGCCCCAAGGCAATCACGCCCAAGGGATTTCGCGACTATTTCGGAGCGGAAGTGGACGAGCGTAAACATATGCTCGACCAGATTGCGGCGGTGTATCATCGCTATGGCTTTGACGCGCTGGAAAGCTCGGCTGTGGAAACGGTCGAGGCGCTGGGCAAGTTCCTGCCCGACGTGGATCGCCCGAACGAAGGCGTCTTCGCGTGGCAAGAGTTTGACGAGAAGGACAATGGCGACTGGATGGCCCTGCGCTATGACCTGACCGCGCCATTGGCCCGCGTCTATGCACAGCACCGCAACGACCTGCCGACGCCCTATCGTCGCTATGCGATGGGCCCTGTCTGGCGCAACGAAAAGCCCGGTCCGGGGCGTTTCCGCCAGTTTTATCAATGTGATGCGGATACCGTGGGCACAG
This sequence comes from Aliiroseovarius marinus, assembly GCF_004360145.1. GTDB lineage: Bacteria > Pseudomonadota > Alphaproteobacteria > Rhodobacterales > Rhodobacteraceae > Aliiroseovarius > Aliiroseovarius marinus. The sequence continues at coordinate 100,411 of NZ_ML178713.1, forward strand.
CCTCGATGGCCGCGGATGCGGAAATCTGCGCCATGCTGGCCGACACGCTGGAAACCGTCGGCATTCCGCGCGGCGACTATCTGGTGCGGGTGAACAACCGCAAGGTTATGAATGGCGTGCTTGAGGTTATGGGCGTGGGCGAAGGCCCCGAACGTGACGCGGTTCTGCGCACCATCGATAAGTTCGACAAGGTCGGAGAGGCCGGTGTGCGCGAGCTGTTGGGCAAGGGGCGTTTGGATGCTTCGGGTGCCTATATCGACGGGGTTGGTCTATCGGATGAACAGGCCGAGCCGGTGCTGGCCTTCCTGACCTCGAAGGGTGCCACCGCCGAGGAAACGCTCACGAACCTGCGCGCCGCCGTGGGCGAAAGCGCTATTGGTGCGGAAGGCATTGCCGAGCTGGAACAGATCGCCGATCTTCTGGCCGCACAGGGATATGGCCCCGACCGGATCGAGATCGACCCCTCCGTCGTGCGCGGTCTGGGTTATTATACCGGCCCCGTGTTCGAGGCCGAGCTGACCTTCGAAATCCAAGACGAAAAAGGCCGTCCGCGTCAGTTCGGGTCCGTTGCTGGGGGCGGGCGTTATGACGATCTGGTCAAGCGCTTCACCGGACAGGCCGTTCCGGCCACCGGCGTCTCGATTGGCGTCGACCGCCTTTTGGCTGCACTCCGCGCCAAGGGCCGGATGGGCGGCAAGGCTGTTGGCCCTGTCGTCGTCACCGTCATGGATAAGTCGCGACTGGCGGATTATCAGGCGATGGTGTCCGACCTGCGCAACGCGGGCATCCGGGCCGAGGTCTATCTGGGCAACCCCAAGAACTTCGGCAACCAGTTGAAATATGCCGACAAGCGCAACTCGCCTGTGGCTGTCATTGCGGGCTCGGACGAGTTCGACGCGGGTAAGGTGCAGATCAAGGATCTGGTGCTGGGCGCCAAGATCGCCGAAAGCGCCACGCTTGAGGAATGGAAAGAACGCCCCAGCCAGTTCGAATGCGACCGCGCCGACATGGTCGCCCGCGTGCGTGACATCATCGAGGGTTCCGATGACGGATAAGGCACAGATCCGGGCCGAAGCCGCCCGCTTGATGGGGGTCTTTGAAGCCAAAGGCGCAACCGCAGTCGAGGCCGACATCCTGCAACCGGCAGGCACGCTTCTGGACCTCTATGGCGAAGATATCCGGGGCCGCGCCTTCGTGACCCATGACCCGATCCGGGGCGAGGCAATGCTGCGCCCTGACTTCACCGTGCCGGTCGTGCAGATGCACATGGCCGACGGCGCTGAACCCGCTCGCTATACCTATATGGGCGAGGTGTTCCGTGCGCAGGAAGAATCCACCCATCGCGCCTCGGAATACTTCCAGGTGGGATACGAGGTCTTTGACCGCGACGCCCCCATCGAAGCGGATGCCGAGGTCTTTGCCTTTATCCAAGACGCGCTCTCGCCTTTGTCGCTGCGGGCTGCCACCGGCGATATGGGGCTGCTTTTGGCCGCTGTGCGCGGGTTGAAAACCACGGATCGCCGCAAGGCCGCCCTGCTGCGCCATATCTGGCGTCCCCGCCGTTTCCGTGCGCTGCTGGACCGGTTCGCCGGACGCGCGCCGCTGCCGGAAGGTCGTGCGGCGATGCTTGCCAAGGATGATCCGATGCAGGATGCAGGCCCCCAGATCGGCCTGCGCTCGGCGGCCGAGATCGCTGACCGCATCGAGGCCCTGCGTGAAGACGCCGCCGCCGCGCCGATCTCGGTCCAAGAGGTCGAGCTGCTGGATGACCTTCTGGGGTTGCGCGAAACCACGGTGAACGTGCTGTCGCGTCTGCGCGACATCGCGGTCGACATGCCCGCCATCGCGGATGCCGTCGACCGGTTGGAAGCCCGGGCCGAGGCGCTCTATCAGCGCGGCGTGGACGTGGATAATCTGGATTTCGAAGGCAGCTATGGCCGCACCTCGATGGAATATTATGACGGGTTCGTCTTTGGCTTTTACGCTGAAACCCGCCCCGATCTGCCCCCGGTGGCCACAGGCGGGCGCTATGATGCGCTGACCCGCGTGCTGGGCCGCGCCAAAGGGCATGAAATCCCCGCCGTCGGCGGCGTCATCCGCCCTGAAATCGTGTTGGAACTGACCGCTGGGGGTGCAAAATGACCCTGAAGATTGGTGTGCCCTCGAAGGGCCGTCTGATGGAGAAGACCTTTGACTGGTTCGGCGCGCGTGGCGTGGAGCTGGCCCGCACCGGGTCGGATCGTGAATATGCAGCTGCAGTCAACGGAATCGATGGGATCGAGCTGGTCTTGCTGTCGGCAGGGGAAATTCCGCGCGAGCTTGCCGCTGGCCGCATCCATCTGGGTGTGACCGGATCGGACCTTGTGCGTGAAAAGCTGGGCAGCTGGCAGGACAAAGTGTCAGAACTGGCCCTGATGGGCTTTGGCCATGCAGACCTGATCATCGCCGTGCCGAAATGCTGGGTCGATGTGAACACGCTGGACGATCTGGATGCCGCTGCCGCAGCCTTCCGCGCCCAGCACGGGTTCCGCCTGCGCATCGCCACCAAGTTCCACCGCTTGATCCGCGATCACCTGCGCGACCACGGCGTGGCGGATTATCAGTTGGTGGACAGCCAGGGCGCGACCGAGGGTACCGTCAAGAACGAAACCGCCGAGGCCGTGGCCGACATTACCTCGACCGGCGAGACCTTGCGCGCGAACCACCTGAAGATTCTGGCGGGCAAACCCGTCCACAAATCGCAAGCCACCCTGTTCAAGTCGCGCAATGCGGATTGGAACGAGGCAACCCGAGCCACCTTGAAAACGCTGACGGGAAAGCTGGGCCTGCAGTCCTAAACCTGCGGATCGAGCGCAAGCTGCATCCAGTTGCGCAAAGGCTCCATTGCACGCAGTTCGATTGCGATCATGGCCGGTCCGTCCGGCCCCATGATCTCGGCCTGCGGGACGTGGTCGTTCCACCAGACGATCCCCTTGCGCCGAAGCAGGTCGCCATGCGGATGATCTGCCTCCCACGCCATCGGAACACGTTTCAACTCGGGCTCGGAAATCCGCAATCCATCGGATTCCGCTTTAGCATGCAGCACTTGCAGAACTTCCCCCTGCGGCCCGGCAACGATCTCGCGCCAGTGAGCCAACGCATCGCGGTCGAAGGTGAAAACGCCGAAGCCCACCACAAGGTGTTCGGTTTGTAACCCGACCATCCAACTGGCCCCGGTCTGCGCGTCTGCAAAACCGATATGGATATGCGTGTTGTAAGGCGTCTTGTCCTTGGTAAACCGCAGATCGCGATGCATCCGAAAGATCCGCGCGGTCACATCGGTCGCATAGATCGCGGCAAGTTTCTGGGCCAGCGCATCCGCAAACTGCGCAGCGGCCTTTTTGATATGCGCCTCATAACGCGGCTTGTTTTCGGCAAACCAGTCGCGGCTGTTGTTCCCGGACAGGTCGCGAAGAAACGACAGGGTTTCGTCGCTGAACCAGGTCATGACACTGCGTCGGCCGGATCGGTAAAATCGGCGGCTTTGTGGCTGCCATCACAGAACGGCTTGTTCTTCGAATGTCCGCAACGGCACAGAAATGCCTTACCCACGGTACCAATCCGCCGCCCCGTGCCCGAGCATAGCTCAAGGTTCCCATCCACCACCAACGGCCCGTCGGGACGACGCGAGACTTCGGCAGGCCCACCTACGTCGTCACTGGCAGGTGGTGTTTTAGGCGCGGGTTCGCCCGTCGCCTCGAACCCGCCGTCCACATGGCTGTAGTCGCAATAGGGTTTGTTCTTCGACAGCCCACAGCGACAGAGCGCCACGCGGGTTTCGCGATCTCCGCCCTCGACACACACATCGCCCGCCAGCACCAAAGGCCCGTTTTCCAAGACTGCCAGCCGGTTGATCTTCGGCGCGCGCTCTTGGGCGCCACTGTTGCGTCGAAATGCCAAGGCGCCCGAGGGGCAGGTCCGGATCATTGCCGCTACTTCCTCGGCACTTGCATTGTCGGGCTGCACCCAAGGCCGCTTCGACGGGTCAAACACTTCGGGCAGTTGAAGGAAACAGTTGCGCGCGTGAATGCAGCGCTTCAGGTCAAAGGTGACCGTGATCTCGTCGCCCGTATACTCTTTACGTTTCATAGCTGGCTCCCATGCTGACTGAATTCAGCCTAGCCCAGCCCAGAGGATTCACAAAATCACGAAAAAGGCGCCCGCTGTGGGACGCCCTTATTTTCTTGCGGCAAATATCCTGGGGTGAGGCCGCAGGCCGAGGGGCAAAGCCCCTCCTTAGGCTCGCGAAGCGAGCCACCTTATCCCATGCCTCACGAAGTGAGCCACCAAAATCGCTTAGCGCGTGCGCGAGCGCAGGAAGCCTGTGATGTCATAGGCTTGATCCAGAATGGGCTGAGCGATCGCCTCGGCCTTGTCAGCACCTTCGCCCAGAATGCGGTCGATCTCGGCTTTGTCGTTCATCAGGCGCGACATCTCTTCCGAGATCGGCGCCAGCTTTTCAACCGCAAGATCCGCCAGCGCGGGCTTGAACTTGCCCCAGCCAGCGCCTGCGTATTCGGTGATTACCTGTTCATTCGTCAGACCGGACAGACCCGCATAAATGTCGACAAGGTTCTTCGCCTCGGGGCGGTCTTTCAGGCCGTCCAAAGTCTCGGGCAGAGGCTCGGGGTCGGTCTTGGCCTTCTTGAACTTCTTGGCGATCTTGTCGGCGTCATCGGTCATGTTGATGCGTTCCATATCGCTTTCACCCGATTTCGACATCTTCTTGGTGCCGTCACGCAGGTTCATCACGCGGGTGGCCGGACCTTCGATGATCGGCTCGGGCTGCGGGAAGAAACCTTCGGCCTTGAAGTCGTGGTTAAACTTCGCGGCGATGTCGCGCGTCAGTTCAACATGCTGCTTCTGGTCCTCGCCCACGGGGACGTGGGTTGCGTGATACAGCAGGATGTCGGCGGCCATCAGAGATGGGTAGGCATACAGGCCAAGCGAACTTTGCTCGGCGTTCTTACCGGCCTTGTCCTTGAACTGGGTCATGCGGTTCATCCAGCCCACGCGCGCCACGCAGTTGAACAGCCACGCAAGCTCGGCATGGGCCGGAACCTGACTTTGGTTGAACAGGATCGACTGGCTGGGATCGATGCCCGAGGCCAAGAAGCCCGCTGCCACTTCGCGGGTGGCATCCGTCAGCTCTTTCGGGTCTTGCCAGACGGTGATGGCATGCAGGTCGACGACGCAATAAATGGTCTCGAAATCCTGTGCCTGCATGTCCACAAAACGCTTGATGGCGCCAAGGTAGTTGCCCAGCGTCAGCCCGCCCGAGGGTTTGATCCCCGAAAATACGCGCGGCGTGTGATTGGTCATGTGTTTGCTCCGTCTGGAATTCTGTGCCCATGTCGATTACCTAGCTGGGCAGACAGCGTCAAGGAAAGCCCGGATAAACGCGGGCAAAGGAGCAGCCCGTGACCCATCCGCATGATCAAAGCCCCGTCAATCCCCTGCCGCCGGTGGTGATTGCGCTGGCCGTTTTCCTGATCGGGATCGAACTTGTGTTCATTGCGGGGAACTCGGGCCTGGTTGGCGGGCCCGAGGCCGCCGGGTGGCGGATCGCCACGATCGAAAACTGGGGCTTCCGCGAGCCGCTGTTTGCGTGGATGGTGGAAAACGGGCGCTTTCCCCTTAAGGACGTGGCGCGCTTCTTCACTTATCCGTTCCTTCATCTCAGCTTTACCCATCTGCTCTTTGTGCTCGTTTTCCTTTTGGCGTTGGGCAAGATGGTCGGCGAAGTCTTTTCGGCCTTCGCTTTCCTGGTGGTCTTTTTCGGCTCTGCCATTGTGGGGGCGCTGGCCTATTGGCTGGTCTGGGACACGGGCGTGGTGCTGTTCGGCGGCTACCCGGCAGTCTATGGCTTGATCGGAGCCTATACGTTCATCCTCTGGGCCGAATTGGGCGCGACCGGCGGCAATCAGCTGTCCGCCTTCCGCATCATCGCGTTTCTGCTGGGCATTCAACTGATCTTTAGCCTGCTGTTCGGAGCTGGTCTGAACTGGGTCAGCGAAGTGTCCGGTTTTGTCGCGGGATTTGGCCTGAGTTTTTTGGTCAGCCCCGGAGGCTGGTCGCGTGTGGTGAAGCGGTTGCGTCAGCGGTGAGGTCGGACCGGGGCCAGCCCCGGACCCCGGGATATTTATGGCAAGAAAATGCGATAAGCGGGTTAGCCCCGACGGAAAGCGGATTTGATTTCGGCCATGTGGAACGCGCCGAGCATGTGTCCTGCGAGTCCGTAGATTGCGATCCCGCCGAGAACGAGCACCGCGAGGGCTGCGATCTTTAGGCCCGCGATGGCGAAGAGCGGGGCCATGACGAATGTCGCCGCGACAAGGGCCGCGCCCATGATGGCGCTGGCCGCAACAATGCGCCAGAGGCGGGACCAGAAGCGCGCGTCAAAGCGGGTTTCTTCGCCCATACGGGCGGCGCCGATCCATGTCAGGCTGGTGATGGCCCAGCCCGCCAGCGTCGTGCCGATGGCGGCTGCGATGAAGCCAAGGTGATAGCTAAGCCCGATGGCGACGCCTGCATTCACCACCATGCCCACAAGGGCGAAGTGGAAGGGCGCGCGGGTGTTTTCGCGGGCGAAATACACCGAGGACAGCACTTTTTGCAGCACGAAGGCGGGAAGGCCTGCGCCGTAGATCGCCGTGGCCAGTGCAGTCCATTTGGTATCGTCCAGCGTGAAGGCGCCGCGTTGGAAAAGCACCTCGATCAACGGGATCGGGATCACCATCAGGGCGACGGCGGCAGGGATCGTCAGGGCCAGCGACATCTCGCCCGCGCGGCTAAGGGCGTCTCGGCTGGCGACCGTGTCGCCTGCGCGCAGGTTGCGTGACAGTTCCGGTAGCAGCACGATGCCGATGGCGATGCCGACCACGCCCAAGGGGAGCTGGTAGAGGCGGTCGGCATAATAGAGCCACGCCACCGCGCCTTCGAAGAAGCTTGCGACCTGGCGGCCCACCAGAAGGTTGATCTGGGTGACACCTCCGGCTAGCGCGGCCGGGGCGGCGATGATGGCGAGCCGTTTCAGCTCGGGTGTCATGCGGGGGATGCGCGGGATCAGGCGGTATCCGGCGCGGCTGGCGGCGATCCAGACCAGCACAACTTGGGCAATCCCGGCGATGGGCACGGTCCATGTCATCGCGAGGCCGATGTCGCCGCCCATCAAGTCCGCGATCAGCATGGCCGCGATGAAGATCACGTTGAGCAGCACCGGGGCGGCGGCAGCGGCCATGAAGCGGCTAGTGGCGTTCAGGACGCCGGACAGAAGGGCGGCCAGCGAGATGAACAGAATGTATGGGAAAGCGATCCGGCCATAGGTGACGGCGAGGTCGAAGCGGTTATCCTCGGTAAAGCCGGATGCCATGGCATAGACCAGGGCGGGCATGAAGATTTGCGCGATGATCGAGAAGATCACCAAGATGAAGGCAAGCCCGGCAAAAGCATCGCGGGCAAACTCCAGCGCGCCTTCTCCGCCTTCGTGTTTCTTGGCAAACATCGGCACGAAGGCGACGTTCAGTGTGCCTTCTGCAAAGAAACGGCGGAACATGTTGGGCAGGGAAAAGGCGATCAGGAAGGCCTCGGCCACCGCTGAAGACCCCAGAAATGCGCCGATCATGATGTCGCGCACGAAGCCAAGGATGCGGCTGGCCATGGTCCAGCCCCCAACGGTAATGAAACCTCTGGCCAGTCGCGATGCCATTATGCTGTCGCCCTTTCCACACCCTTCTCGATTGCCGTACGCAGCTTTCCTGCCAGCAGATCCTGCTTGTGTTCGGCATAGAATTTCAGGCCGAACATGTCTTTGACATAGAAGCTGTCGACCACCTGTTCGCCATAGGTCGCGATCACCGCCGAGGCGATATAGACATTCGCATCGGCCAGCGTGCGCGTGAGGTCATACAGCAGACCGGGGCGGTCGCGGGTGTCGACTTCGATAATCGTGTAGATTTCCGACCCTTCATTGTCGAAGGTGATCGTTGTGGGCACCTTGAAGGCGCGTTCGCGTTTCTTGATCTTGTCGCGGCCTGCAATGGCGTCACGCGCGACGACCTCGCCCTTCAGGATCTTGTGGGTCATCTGGGTCAGGCGTTTCTGCTTACCCACGTCGAAGGGGCTGCCATCGGCGTCCTGCACCCAGAAACACGCCGTCGCATAGCCGTCTTTCGAGGTATAGGTGCGCGCGTCCACGATGTTGGCCCCGACCGAAGTCAGCGCGCCTGCAAGACGCGAGAAGATACCGGGGTGGTCGGCCAGCACAAAATAGACACGGGTGACATCGCGGTCCAGATCGGGTTCCAGCTCGATCCGCACCTCGTTGTCCTGAATATCGCGCAGAAGCCGGGCAAAGACCGCGTGGGCCGAGACATGCAGACCCTGCCAATAGGCATCATAATGTCGCGCGGTCTCGGTCTTCAGCTCCTTCGGCTTCCAGTCGGACAGAACCTTGCGCAAGGCGCGCTTGCTTTCGTCCCCGCGGCTTTCGCGGTTCAACGCTTCGGTCCCGTCTTCCAAGACCCGGCGCGTCTGGTTGTAGAGCGTGCGGATCAGCGTGGCTTTCCAGTTGTTCCACGTGTCCGGCCCGACGCCGCGAATGTCGCAGACGGTTAGAACCGTCAGCAGGTCCAGCCGCCGGACGGACCGCACCGCCTTGGCGAAATCCTGCACGGTGCGCGGGTCGGCGATATCGCGTTTCTGCGCCATATCGGACATCAAAAGGTGATAACGCACCAGCCATTCGACGGTTTCGCATTCCTTCGGCGTCAGCCCCAGACGAGGCGCGACTTTGCGGGCAATCTTGGCTCCCAGAACCGAGTGGTCCTGCGGGCGTCCTTTGCCGATGTCATGCAACAGCAGCGCCACCATCAGGGTCTTGCGATTCACGCCCTTATCGATGATTTCCGAGCTGATCGGCAGCTCGTCTTCCAGCTCGTGCCGTTCAATCTGCGCGAAATTCGAGATCACCTGAATCGTGTGCTCGTCCACCGTGTACGAGTGGTACATGTTGAACTGCATCATCGCCACGATGGGCTCGAATTCAGGGATGAAGGCGGACAAGACGCCCAGTTCGTTCATCCGGCGCAGGGCGCGTTCGGGGTTGCCGTGTTTCAGAAGCAGATCAAGGAAGATGCGAATGGCTTCCTTGTCTTCGCGCACCTCGTCATCGATCAGGTGCAGATTGTGCGAGACCAGACGCATTGCATGCGGGTGGATCAACAAACCTGTGCGCAGGCCTTCCTCGAAGATGCGCAGAAGGTTCAGCTTGTCGGACAGGAACGCGGCCTCGTCCGCCACGTCTAGACGGCCCTGTTGTTCGACGAAACCATGCTTGAGTTTGCGTCGCCGTTTCAAAAGCCGCATCAAGCGTGGGACTTTTTTCAGGTGTTGGGCTTCCAGCGCCGTCAGCACGATCCGGGTCAGGTCGCCCACCTGCGTGGCGTGACGGAAATAGACCTGCATGAAGTGTTCGACCGCGCGACGACCTTCGGTGTCCTTAAACCCAAGCCGGTCCGCGACTTCGACCTGCAGGTCAAAGGTCAACTGGTCTGAGGGGCGTTTGGTCAGCAAGTGCAACTGGCAGCGCACTGCCCACAAGAAGCTTTCCGCGTCACGGAATGTCTCGAACTCCTCTTCGGTGAACACGCCTTTCGACACAAGGTCTGACTGATGCGCCACGCGGTGCTGATACTTGGCCACCCAGAAGAGCGTCTGCAGGTCGCGCAAACCGCCTTTGCCCTCTTTTACGTTTGGTTCAACCACATAGCGTTGGCCTTGCTTCTCATGGCGCGTGTCGCGCTCGGCCAGTTTGGCCTCGATGAACTCGGCCAGTGTGCCGTTGAACAGATCCTTCCACAGACGATCATCTAGATCTTGGGCCAGTTCGGCGTCACCACAGACGGGGCGTTGTTCCAAAAGCGCGGTGCGGATCGTGTAATCCTCGCGACCCAGTCGCACGCAATCATCAATCGTGCGCGAGGCATGGCCCACTTTCAGGCGCAGATCCCACAGCATGTAGAGCATGCTTTCGATGACACTCTCGGCCCACGGCGAGATCTTATAGGGTGTCAGGAACAGCAGATCCACATCCGATTGCGGGGCCATTTCGCCGCGCCCATAGCCGCCCACGGCGATGACGGCGATCCGCTCGGCGGTGGTGGGAAGGGGCAGGGGGTGCAGGCGTTCGGTCGCCACGCGATGCACGCAGCACACGACGCAATCGGTCAAGTGGCTATAAGCGGCGGTGGCGGCATGCGCATTCAGCGGGGCCTTGGACAGAGCCTCGGCGATTTTGGCGCGGCCCGACTTGATGGCCTCTCGCAGCTCGTCGACCGTCAGCTTGCGGATGGCCGAGGCGTTCTTGGCGTCCTCAAACGCCATTTCAAGCCGCTGCCACAGCGCCTTTTCATCAAGGATGTCTTCGGCGGGGCAAATGAGGCGCCCCGCCATTTGTTCCGGCTCGGGCCGGTCGCGCTTAGAATCCGGCACCGGCGAAGCTTCTGGGTGCGGGGTCGATAATGACCACTGATCCGTTCTGGATCTGAGCAATCGCCAGACCGCGTTCGTTCGTACCATCGCCGCGCAGGCGGAAGATGCCGTTGACGCCTACGAAGCCCTGCGGCTGGGTCAGAGCGGTGGTGGTCAACGCGTTCGCCTTGCCTGCCTTGACCAGTGCGCCGATGGCCGCAACGCCATCATAGGCCAGCCCGGCAATCGGATGCGGCGTGGCGCCATATTTTGCCTGATAACGGCCCGAGAAGCGGCTGCTCAGCGCCGGGTCCGGAATGGCGAACCAGCCGCCTTGCAGACCGGGCAGGGACATGGCGTTCGCTGGAATATCCCAGCGTTGCAGGCCCATATATTGAATGGTTGCAGGATCCACGCCGTTTTCGGGCAGCAGCCCGGCCAGGAACGGTAGCGCCCCCGAGGTGCCCGAGGTCAGGAAGATCGACTGCGCGCCCGAGCTGCGCACCTTGGCGCTGATATCGGGCAGAGCGTTCACAATGCCGTTCTGCGACAGCTCGAACGAGGCCGTGCCCGCCAGTGTCGCCCCCGAGTTCAAAATGGCGGTTTGAATAGCCGCGCTGCCCTGGCTTTCGGCCTGATCTTGACCGTTCACGACCAAGATGTTGCCTTTCCCTTGACGTGCGGCATAGCGCGTCAGGCGGTTGGCTGTGTTTTGGAAGGTGTTGCCCAGAATGAAGACGTTGCCACCAGCGATGTTGGGATTGTTGGAAAAGCTCAGCACGTTCACATTGCGACGGGCGACAGCAACCCCTGCCGCATTGGCGCTTTGGGCGAAGACCGGGCCAAGGATAACCTTTGCGCCGTCATTCACTGCCTTGGTCGCCATGGCAGCGGCCTGATTCGCGTTGCCGGCAGTGCTATAAACCCGTAGATCGATCGTGACGCCCGACAGCTCGGACATGGCCAGACGTGCCGCGTTTTCCAGCGATTGCGCAAGGCTCGCGTCATTGGCCGAACCCGATCCCGACGGCACCAGAAGGGCAACAGGTACGGGCTTCGAGGTGTTGATGTTCTGCCCAATCTGCGTCCCGGTTGGGGTGCAGGCAACGAGGGCGGAAAGCGAGGCAACAACGGTAAGAGCACCCAGCGCCTTGCGGGTACGTGCGAAAACGGCAAACATACAATATCCTTTCCCGGGCGAGGCAGATCGCACCCCGACAGACGGCTACATAATAACTCTCAGAACAGACAGGTCCAGTGTGAAACCCCTGATTACTCCCCTTGATCCCGGACTTTATCTGGTGGCGACACCGATCGGAAATGCACGTGATATTACGCTGCGCGCGCTAGATGTGTTGGCCTCGGCCGATGTGATTGCGGCTGAAGATACGCGAACTACGCGTAAGCTGTTGGAAATTCACGGAATTGCGCTGGGAGACCGCAAGGTGATTGCCTATCACGACCACTCGGGACAGGCCGGGCGCGATGGCATCATGAAGCTGATTGGGCAGGGCAAATCGGTGGCCTATGCCAGCGAAGCGGGCAGCCCTCTGGTGGCGGATCCCGGCTTTGCCCTTGCGCGGGATGTCGCGCAAGGCGGCGGCTTTGTGACGGCGCTTCCGGGGGCGACTGCGGCCATCACCGCGCTCAGCTTGTCAGGCCTGCCCTCGGACCGGTTTTGCTTTGTGGGATTTGCCCCCTCGGCCAAAGGTGCGCGTCAGAAATGGCTGGCCGAGTTGCTGTCTATTCCTGCCACGTTGATCATCTACGAAAGCCCGAAACGCATTAACCGGCTGTTAGAGGATCTGTGCTCCACTGAGGCGAAATCCCGCCACGCCGCCATTTGTCGCGAGCTGACCAAGAAATTCGAAGAGATCAGGCGCGGAACGGTGCAAGAGCTGTGCGATCAACTGTCGGATATGACCTTGAAGGGCGAAATTGCGCTTGTTTTGGGGCCGGCGGAAGCAGGTAAGGAAGAGGTGGATCTTGACCAGATGCTGAGTACGGCCTTGAAGGATATGAGCATGAAAGATGCAGTTGCGATGGTGACGCAAGCCACTGGCCTGCCGCGACGCAGGGTCTATCAAGCTGCCCTGGCCATGGGGCGCGGCGGGTGAGCGGGAAGGTATCCTATATATCTGGGTTGGCGGCAGAGGACTCGGTTGCGCGGGTCTATCAGGAGAATGGACGGCAGGTCGCATTTCGCCGTTGGCGCGGCAAACGGGGCGAGATCGACCTGATTGTGCGTGACCGTGACGAGGTGATTTTTGTCGAAGTCAAGAAATCCAGCGATTTCATGCGTGCTGCCGAAGCGCTGTCGAAGGCCCAGATCAAACGGCTTTATCTGACGGCAGCTGAGTTTCTGTGTGGTGAGCCCAAGGGCGACCTGACCCCCAGCCGTTTCGACGTGGCTTTGGTGAACGCGGCGGGTGAGGTCCAGATCCTTGAAAATGCGCTGGGTTACTGAATTGGGGTAATGACCCCATTGCGCCACGGGCGGCTCTGCCCCATTTATGGGGGACTGAATTCAGACGGAGCCCCCTATGTCGCTTAAAGTTGCCATCCAAATGGACCCGATCGACCATGTCGACATCAATGCCGACAGCTCGTTCCGAATTGCGGAAGAGGCGCAGGCGCGGGGGCACAGCCTGTTTTACTACACGCCTGACCAACTGTCGTACCGCGAAGGCCGCGTCATCGCCCGCGGTTGGCCGCTGACCGTTCGCCGTGAACAGGGCAATCACTTCACGCTGGGCGAACTTCAGGACATCGATCTGGCCGAGGTGGACGTGGTGTGGCTGCGCCAAGATCCGCCCTTCGACATGGGCTATATCACCACGACCCACATTCTGGACATGATCCACCCGGACACGCTGGTGGTGAACGACCCGTTCTGGGTGCGCAACTACCCTGAAAAGCTGTTGGTTCTGGAATTCCCCGACCTGACGCCCCCCACCATGATCGCCCGCGATTTCGAGACGCTGAAGTCGTTCAAACACGCGCATGGCGACATCATCCTGAAGCCGCTCTATGGCAATGGTGGCGCAGGGGTGTTTCGGCTGGATGAAAACGACCGCAACCTTGCCTCGCTGCACGAGCTGTTCGCCGGCATCAATCGCGAACCCCTGATCGCGCAAAAATTCCTGCCCGACGTCTCGAACGGTGACAAGCGTGTGATCCTTGTGGATGGCGAACCCGTCGGCGCGATCAACCGCGTGCCCGCAGCCGGCGAAACCCGCTCGAACATGCATGTCGGCGGACGGCCCGAGAAGATCGGCCTGACCGAACGCGACCTTGAGATCTGCGCTGCCATCGGCCCGCTTCTGCGCGAGAAAGGCCAGATATTTGTCGGTATCGACGTGATTGGCGACTATTTGACCGAGATCAACGTGACCTCGCCCACCGGCATTCAGGAGCTTGAACGGTTCGACGGCACAAACGTGGCCGAAAAGATCTGGCAGGCCATCGAAGCCCGCCGCGCATGAGCTGGCTGCGCCGCCCTCTGAACCTGTGGTTGCGCCTGACGGAACGTCCGGCGCTAACCCGCGCCACGCCCCATACGGTGCATCGCGTGCGCAGAAGGTTCGAGAGGGTGACGCGCCTGACGCTGCCTCCTCCGCGCGGTCTGCGGTATGATTGGCATGATCACATGACGCGCCCGGTGATGGAAATTGATCCGGGTGTGGCCAGCGATGCGCCGATCCTGTTGTACTTCCACGGTGGCGGTTATTTCTTTGGGTCACCCAGAACCGTGCGCAACATGGTTGGCCGCATCGCGCATGCGTCCAATGTTCGTGCGCTTTTGCCGGTCTATCGTCTGGCGCCGGAGCACCCATTTCCAGCCGCTCCAGAGGATGCGCTTGCCGCCTATTGCGACGTGATCGCTGCGCATCCCGATCGTCCCATCATTCTGGGCGGAGACAGCGCCGGGGGGGGGCTGGCGCTGGTGTTACTGTCGCAAATCGTAGCGATGGGGCTGCCAAAACCCGCGTTGACGGTCGCCTTGTCACCGCTGACGGACATGTCCACCAGCGGCGCGTCGATCAAAGACAACGATGCGACCGAAGTGGTTTTGCCTGCTGAACGGATGGACGATCTGGCCCGGTATTACCTTGACGGTGCTGATCCCCTCCACCCGCTCGCCAGCCCGCTGTTTGCCGAGTTTACCGGGGCGACGCCGGTCCTGATCACCGCCAGCCGGTCCGAGATTTTCTTGGATGACGCCCGCCGCATGGCGCAGGTGCTGGAAGATCACGGCGTGTCCGTCGATTTGCACGAGGCCGACGGCCTGCCGCATGTCTGGCAGATGTTTGCGGGAAGATTGCCCGAGGCCAATCACTCGGTGCGCCGCATCGCGGCGGCCATCGAGCAAGCCCTTGCAGATCACACAGTCTGACCGACCAGACGATACCCCAATGCCTCGGCCACATGGCTGCGCCCGACGCCGTCCGCCCCATCCAGATCTGCAATCGTCCGCGCCACGCGCAGCACACGATGATATCCGCGTGCAGACAGCCCGAAGCGATCTGCTGCCTTGTTCAAAATCTCGCGCCCTTCGTGATCGGGGGTGGCGACCTGCGTCAGAAGATCGCCTTCAATGTCACAGTTTGTCGTGACCTCGGGCTGATCCGCATAGCGCTCGGTTTGGCGGGCGCGGGCCTCGGCCACACGGGTGGCGATGGTTGCGGATGTCTCGCCTGTCGCTGGTAGATCGAGATCCTGAAAGCTGACCGGAGGCACTTCGAGCCGTAGGTCAAAGCGATCCAGCAATGGCCCCGAAATCTTGCCCATGTAATCCGCGCCGCAATTGGGCGCGCGGTTACAGGCGCGGGCCGCGTCGGTCAGGTATCCGCATTTACAGGGATTGGCCGCGGCCACCAGCAGGAAGCGACTGGGATAGCGCAGATGTGCATTGGCCCGTGCCACGGTCACGTCACCGGTTTCCAAGGGCTGGCGCAGGGTTTCCAGCGTCTGGCGGTTGAATTCGGGGAATTCATCCATGAACAGGACGCCGTTATGGGCCAGACTGATCTCGCCCGGTTTTGCGCCGCGCCCTCCGCCGACAATCGCGGCCATCGAGGCGGTGTGATGCGGCGCACGGAACGGACGGGTTTGCGAAATTCCGCCCGCATCCAGAAGGCCTGAGACCGAATGGATCATCGAGGTTTCCAATGCCTCGCGCGCGGACAAAGGCGGCAGGATGCCGGGTAAGCGCGCGGCCAGCATGGATTTTCCCGATCCCGGCGGGCCAACCATCAACAGGTGATGCCGTCCGGCGGCGGCGATCTCTAACGCTCGCTTGGCACGCTCTTGGCCTTTGACCTCGGCGAAGTCTTTCAAGGTGGCTTGCGTCGTGACCTGCCCTGCCGAGGCGGGCACAATGGGCGACTGCCCGGTGAAATGCTGCAACACGCCCGCAAGACTGTCGGCAGCCAGCACTTTGGTGGCGTCGATCCACGCGGCCTCGGCCCCGCAGGCTTTGGGGCAGATCAGGTCCAACTCGTGCTCGGCGGCGGCGAGGGCCGCGGGCAGGGCGCCCAGCACGGGGATCAGCGATCCATCCAGAGACAGCTCTCCGATCGCCAGTGTGTCCGCCAAGTCTTCGCGGGGAATCAACCCTGCCTCGGCCAGCAGGGCCAGCGCGATGGGCAGGTCGAAATGCGAGCCTTCCTTGGGCATATCGGCGGGCGACATGTTGATGGTGATTTTGCGCGGAGGCAGGGCGACCGACATAGACGCCAACGCCGCGCGCACCCGTTCGCGCGCTTCCGAGACCGCTTTGTCCGGCAAGCCCACGATGGCAAAGCTGGGCAATCCGGGCGAGAGGGCGCATTCGACCTCGACAATCTTGGCGTCGATGCCTTCGAACGCCACCGTGCTGATGCGTGCGACCATTGTTACCCTGCGATCCAACCTGCCCCGTTTCAGGCAGGCTAGACCGGCATGGTTAGCAAAGGGTTAACGCGCCTTAACCCTTCTGCGCCACCATGTTCATGAAAGCGGGCCACGCTTCTGGGTCGTTTACCGTCTTGTCGCGGCAGCCGGGATTGCAGAAGCCCCAGACCTGTCCGTTCAGCGACAGGAAATCGGTGACCGGATCGCCCGAATACGGGCAGGTATCGTTGATCGACGGGCCGTCGCAGGCGTGGGCCGCCAAGGGGGCGGGGCCGGGCCAGTCCGACAGGGGTACCCCGTCGATATAGGGCACCGGATCATAGGATTTCAGAAGCCCAACCGCGCGCCAGCGGCGGAAAGCAGGATCGGCCAAATGCGCGGCGACATAGGCTTGTGCTTCCGCGCTGACCGGCAGGCCGAACCCGGCGATCCGTGCGGCCACGGGGGCATAAAACACATCTGCCAGCGAGTAATCTCCAAACAGCCACGGGCTGTCGTCACGGCCGAATTTCGCGCGGGCGATGGTCCAAAGGTCTTCGATGCGGGCGAGGTCGGCCAGAACCTCGGCGGCGGGGTCAAACCCGTCGACCACACCCAAAAGCTGCATCGGGCAATCCTCGCGCAGAGCGCCAAAGCCCGAGTGCATCTCGGCCACCAGCCAACGGGCCAGCGCACGGGCGGCGGGGTCTTCGGGCCAAAGGCCTGCATCGGGGTGGGCCTCGGCCAAGGTCTCGGCCATGGCCAGCGTGTCGCCCACCGGGATGCCCTCGGGTGTTTTCATCACGGGCACAAAGCGTGCCGGGGCCAAATCGGCCAAATCTTCTTTCAATGTGCCGGTGTACAGCCCGGCCAAATGGGCGCGTTACGGGATGTTGAACGCTTCGAACATCAGCCAGCCGCGCAGCGACCAGCTCGAGAATGTGCGGTCGCCAATGTAAAGGTTATAGGTCATGCAATGAGCCTAGCGCAGGATGTGGCGCGATCAATTTCCAATTTGTGACGGGCCTGTTCACGGCAGGTGATTGATTGCCTCGACCGACCACGCGGCCCCGTCCCAGTGCAACTGTGTAACCGACAGGTTGTCGATCTTGTGGCCAAGTGCGTCATAGGCGCTCATGCCGCCTGCGCGTGCGATTTGGGTCAGGATCACGCCAAAATGGGCCACTGCGATGATGTGCCGGTGGCCTGCGGCATTCAGCCCGTCCACCACGCCCGACACGCGTGCGGCCAGTTGGTTCCAACTTTCGCCCCCCGGCGCGACGTGATCCCCGGGCGTTTCCCAGAACGCGCGTGACAGCTCTGGATCGCGGGCCGAGACCTCTTGCCAGCCCAGCCCGTCCCAATCGCCAAAGTGAAATTCACGTAGGTCGGGGTGATGGGGCAGGCGGGGCCGTTCACCCCCGATGGCGTCTGCCGTGGCCGAGGCGCGGATCAGGTCGGACGAAATCACCGCCGCCTCATCCGGTAGGTGGTTCGACAAACGCGCCAAGGCGTCCGTGTCCGACAGGTCCGCAGGCAGATCTCGCCAACCCACCATGTTCTTGGCATGGGTCGGGCCGTGACGCACCCACCACCACGTGACAGGCGTGGTCATGGCGCACCCTCGGGCAGGGTGCCTTTCAGCGCCAAGGGCAGACCGGCCATCACCGTGACCACCAGATCGGCACGCCCAGCGATGCGTTGGTTCAACTCGCCCTGCGCCTGTCGGAACCGCCGCGCCAAGGCGTTTTCTGGCACGATCCCTGCGCCGACCTCGTTCGAGACGACGACCACAGGGGCCGCGCAGTTCTCCATCGCTTTGAACAGAGTCGTTTCCGCTGCGCCCAGATCGGTTTCCGCGAACAACTGGTTCGACAACCACATGGTCGCGCAATCGAACAGAACCACTTCGGTCGCATGCGCACAGTCCAGCGCGACGGACGCTTCCAAGGGTGTCTCGATCGTGCGCCAACCATCACCGCGCCGCGCTTGGTGGCGGGCGATCTTGTCGTCCATCTCGGCGTCAAAGGACTGCGCGGTGGCGATGTATAACATCGGACGCGTGGTGGCGGTGACCAACCGCTCGGCATAGTCGGACTTGCCGGATGCCGCGCCGCCCAGCACGAGGGTCAAAGGGGGAAGTGTCATGCTCATCCATCTGACGTGGCATTGCGACACAGGGTGCGTCAAGGCGAAAGCGCTTGAGGGTGGCGGGACTGCACCCTAGCCTGACTGCATGAAACAGTTTCTGATTGCCCTGACCCTGTTTGCCACGTCCGCCTTGGCGCAAACCGCTGATGACTTGGCGCGCCTAAGGGCGACGGATGTCGTCATTCTGGGCGAGGTGCATGACAATCCGACCCATCACGACATGCAGGCACAGATCGTGCAGGACGTGGCCCCCGCCGCGCTTGTGATCGAGATGTTGGGGCAGGAGGACGCCGACGCCTTGACCGCAGATCCCGCCGCGTTCGCAGAGCGCTGGGCAGACACCGGTTGGCCGGATTTCCAGATGTATCTGCCGATTTTTCAGGCGCATGAGGGCCCAATCATCGGCGCCGCTGTCCCTCGCGAGATGGCACGCGCGACCTATGCTGATGGGGTTGAGGCGCATTTTCAGGGGGATGCGGTGGCCTATGGATTGACCGACGCACTGCCTGAGGATCAGCAGGCGCAACGGATCGAACTGCAGTTTCAGGCCCATTGCGAGGCGATGCCGCGCGAGATGATGGGTGGGATGATTGAGGTGCAGCGTCTGCGCGATGCGACGCTGGCCGCCGGTGTGGTGCAGGCGATGGCGGATACCGGCGGACCCGTGGCGGTCATCACCGGAAACGGTCACGCGCGCAAGGATTGGGGCGTGCCGTCCTATCTGGCGCGTGTTGCGCCAGAATTGCGCGTGATTTCGGTCGGGCAGAGCGAAGATGGCGTGCCGCCCGAGGGTGGGTTTGACATCGTTCTGGATGCGCCTGCACCGGATCGCCCTGACCCGTGTGCGCAGTTCAAATAGAAGCTCCCCATTGAAAGGCAGGCTGCGGTCCCGTAACTGTTTGATTGTACTTCAAAGGGGATCCCCATGCTGGCTGGCAAACACATCCTTCTGATCATCGGCGGCGGTATCGCGGCCTTCAAATCCTTGGACCTGATCCGGCGTCTACGTGAACGCGGGGCCGAGGTCACGCCCGTGATCACCAAAGCCGGGCAGGAATTCGTGACACCTCTGTCCGCGTCGGGGCTGGCGGCGAACAAGGTCTATACCGATCTGTTTGACCTGACGGACGAGGCCGAGATGGGCCATATCGAACTGTCCCGTGCTGCCGACTTGGTGGTCGTCGCGCCGGCCACGGCGGACCTGTTGGGCAAGATGGCGGGGGGGCTGGCGAATGATCTGGCCTCGACCCTGCTCATGGCGACAGACAAGCGCGTGCTGGTCGCGCCGGCGATGAACGTGCGCATGTGGGAGCATCCGGCCTGTCAGCGCAATGTTGAGACTTTGAAAGGCGATGGCGTGTTGTTCGTCGGTCCGAATGAAGGCGCGATGGCCTGCGGCGAGTTCGGTCCGGGTCGCATGTCCGAGCCGCTCGAGATCGTGTCGGCCGTCGAAGAGGCGCTGATGGATGGGCCTTTGAAGGGCAAGCACGTGCTTGTGACCTCGGGCCCGACGCATGAACCGATCGACCCGGTGCGCTATATCGCCAACCGCTCGTCCGGGGCGCAGGGCACCGCGCTGGGCCGCGCTTTGGCCGCACTTGGGGCGGATGTGACTTTTGTCACGGGCCCCGCAGATGTGCCGCCGCCCGAGGGGGTAAAGGTGGTGAAGGTGCAATCGGCGCAAGAGATGTTGAAGGCTGTGAAAAAGGCGCTGCCCGCCGATGCTGCAGTGTTTGCGGCCGCCGTGGCGGACTGGCGCGTGGCGTCGGCTTCGGACAGCAAGATCAAGAAGGACGGCAAGGGCAGTCTGCCGGTTCTGAAGTTCGCCGAGAACCCGGACATCCTTGCGACCGTCAGTCAGATGAAGAAAGGCCGCCCGCCGTTGGTCGTGGGGTTTGCGGCAGAGACGGACGACGTGATGGCCAACGCCACGTCCAAGCGTGAACGCAAGGGCTGTGACTGGATCGTCGCCAATGATGTCAGCCCGGAAACCGGGATTATGGGTGGGTCTGAGAATGCCGTGACGCTGATCTCTGAGGGTGGCGTCGATGTTTGGCCGCGCATGGGTAAGGACGGCGTCGCCCGTCAGCTGGCCGCGCGGATTGCGGATGCTCTGAAAGGGAATGGCTGATGCCTCAGATCAAGGTTACGCGCGACAAGGACAGCGACGCATCTGTTGCATTGCCGTCTTACGAAACAGCGGGCGCGGCAGGCGCGGATTTGCGGGCCAACCTGCCTGCCGAAGATCGCGCGACCGGCTGGACCCTTGCCCCGATGGAGCGGCGGATTGTGCCGACCGGATTGCGTGTTGAGATCCCAGATGGGTTTGAAATGCAGATCCGTCCGCGGTCCGGCTTGGCGGCCAAGCATGGTGTGACGCTCGCCAATGCGCCGGGGACAATCGACAGTGACTATCGCGGGCCGCTTGGGGTGATCTTGATCAATCTGGGCGCCGAGCCGTTCACCGTCGGACACGGCGAGCGCATCGCGCAGGCGGTGATCGCCCCCGTGGTGCAGGCGGAGTACGTTCAGGTGGACGCGCTGGGTGATACCTCGCGCGGGGCTGGTGGGTTCGGGTCAACGGGGCGCGGTTAAGATGGCGTGGGTCCTTCTGACATTGGCACTGATCTGGTTGGGCGGCGCGTATATGCGGTTCACCAAGCCGCAGCGCTGGTATCTGACGGGGCTTGTGGCAGTGGTCGTTTTGCTGAGCTTCGCGGTTCTGCCTGCTGGCAATCCCATCGCCGCCGGTTTGGGCGGCAACTTCACCATCTGGGCGGTGTTCTTTGCGATGATCGGTCTGATTGCGCTGTATGGGCGTGGGTTAGCTTGGCTGAAATCCCGCGTGCCAGAGGCGCCGGCGGCAGACACGGATGACGGCCCTTTCACGGATACTGAGCTGGATCGCTACGCCCGCCACATCGTCCTGCGCGAGATCGGAGGGCCGGGGCAGGTGGCGCTGAAAGAGGCGCGCGTGCTGGTCATCGGCGCTGGGGGGCTGGGTTCGCCCGTGCTGCTGTATCTGGCGGCGGCCGGGGTTGGCACCATTGGCGTGATTGACGATGACGTGGTCGACAATTCGAACCTGCAGCGGCAGGTAATCCACCGTGACGCCGACATTGGCGTGCCCAAGGTCTTTTCAGCCGAAGCCGCCATGAAGGCGCAAAATCCCGCCATCGAGGTACGCCCGTATAATCGCCGCCTGACGGAGGATATCGCCGAGGATTTGCTGGCCGACTATGACCTGATCCTCGAAGGCTCGGACAATTTCGAGACGCGCTATCTGGTCAACCGCGTCGCCGCCAAGCTGGGCAAACCCGTCATCGGCGGCGCGCTTAGCCAGTGGGAGGGGCAAGTCTCGACCTTCGATCCCGCGCGCGGCGCGCCATGCTATCAATGCATCTTCCCCGAGGCCCCGGCCCCCGGTCTGGCGCCGTCCTGTTCAGAAGCCGGCGTCGTCGGTCCGCTGCCCGCCATTATCGGCGGCATCATGGCGACGGAAGCGGTGAAAGAGATCACCGGCGCGGGCGAGGGGCTGCGCGGCCGGATGATGATCTATGACGCCATGTATGCCGAGACGCGGGTGATCAAGACCAGGCGGCGCGAGGGGTGTGAGACGTGTGGGTGAGCGAGCAGGACCGCGACGAGCGGCCCAGATGGTCGCCCGCCCTTAGTGAAACCAAGCCAGCCTATAGGAAAGAGCTCAGATCTTCTTCTGTTTCTTCGGAAAGACGACCGCGTTCCGTGAAAATGGCTACAGCATGCTCGGCAAACTTGGACAAGTTGACCCATTCTCTGGAGCGTTTTAACCATGCAACGTCCTGAGTGTCCTCGTGAACAGTATTGGCTGCAAGGTCGACAAGTTTCAGGAACTCTAAAACAGCGTTTCGTTCTCTTGCGCTGAATACATATGGCGCGTCATCATAGTCTAAAGGAAGTAGGTCATCCGTAAGGTTGATGATTTCAAATGCACCAAATCGCGCAATCGCATCGACTGACGCCACTACTTCGAACAACTCGATTACTCGGTTGCGAAGCCGTTGATAGAGCAATTGCTGGGTTATTTCTTCCATAGAGATTCTTGTAGTTTAGATCGGGCCAGCGCCTCAAGATATGTCTTGGGAAATCGGGTGCTTCACATTGAAAGACATCTTACTCTCTTCCATTCCCCATCCTCTCCCCCTAGCTTTCCCTCAAAGGAGATCCCCATGAACAACCCACTTTTGTCCGCTTGGGACACGCCCTTTGAGCTGCCGCCGTTTGATCTGATCACCGACGCCGACTTCGAACCGGCCTTTCATGCCGCGTTGGACGACACCCGCACGGCGATTGCGGCGATCACGGACAACAAAGACGCGCCGACATTTGCCAACACGATCGAGGCGCTGGAGCTTGCAGACGCGCCACTCGACCGGGTTCTTGGGGTGTTTTACAACGTGGCCGGGGCCGACAGCAGCCCTGCGCGGGAAGAGTTGCAGCGGACGTTCTCGCCCTTGCTTGCAGCGTTTTCGTCCGAGGTAACGATGAATGCGGATCTGTTCCAGCGGATCGAGACGCTGTGGCAGTCCCGTGACACGCTGGATCTGAGTGATGAACAAGCCCGCGTGCTGATGCTGACTCGCCGTCGCTTCGTGCGGTCTGGTGCTCTGCTGGAAGGCGCGGATCGGGATCGGTTGAAAGAGGTTCTTGAACGGCTTGCAACGCTGGGGACTGAATTCACCCAGAACCTTCTGGCGGATGAGCGTAGCTGGTTCATGCCCTTGGGTGAAGGTGACTTGGAGGGGCTGCCCGATTTCGTGCTCGACGCCGCCCGCGCCGCTGGTGCGGAAAAGGGCGTGGATGGACCTGCTGTCACGCTCTCGCGTTCGGTCATCACGCCGTTTTTGCAGCACTCGACCCGCCGCGATCTGCGTCAGAAAGCGTACGAGGCCTACACCGCGCGTGGGGCCAATGGCGGCGACACGGATAACCGCGCGATTGCCGCCGAGACGCTGAAACTGCGTGAAGAACGGGCGCGGCTGTTGGGCTATGACAGCTTCGCCGCCTTCAAGCTGGAAACCGAGATGGCGGGCACGCCTGACCGGGTGCGCGAACTGCTGATGCAGGTCTGGGAACCGGCGCGGGATGCGGCCAACAAAGACGCCACCCGCATGACCGAAATGCTGCACGCAGACGGCCACAATGGTGATTTGGAGCCGTGGGATTGGCACTTCTATGCGGAACGCCGGCGCGAGGCCGAGCATGATCTGGACGAGGCCGAGATTAAGCCGTTCCTGCAGCTCGACCGCATGATTGAGGCGTCGTTTGACACTGCGAACCGCCTGTTCGGGCTGGAATTCGCGCCCTTGGACGTGACGCTCTACCACCCCGACGCCCGCGCGTGGGAGGTGACCCGAAATGGCCAGCACATCGCGGTGTTCGTGGGAGACTATTTTGCCCGTGGCTCGAAGCGCTCGGGTGCGTGGTGCTCGGCAATGCGCAGCCAGCAGAAACTGGCGGGCGACATCCGTCCCATTGTGGTCAACGTGTGCAACTTCGCCAAGCCCGAAGACGGACAGCCCGGTCTTCTGTCGTGGGACGACGCGCGCACGCTGTTTCACGAGTTCGGCCACGCGCTGCACCAGATGCTGTCTGACGTGACTTATCCGTCGATCTCGGGCACGTCCGTGGCCCGCGATTTCGTCGAACTGCCCAGCCAGCTTTACGAACACTGGCTGGAGGTGCCCGAGGTGTTGGGCAAGTTTGCCACCCACGCCAAGACCGGCGAGGCGATGCCGAAGGCGCTGCTGGATAAACTGCTGGCAGCATCGACCCATGATACCGGGTTCCAAACGGTTGAATTCCTGTCCTCGGCAATTGTCGATCTGGACTTCCATGATAGCAAAGCCCCGGCTGATCCAATGGAGGCGCAGGCGGCGACGCTGGACCGTATCGGCATGCCTGCGGCCATCCGCATGCGCCACGCCACGCCGCATTTCGCGCATGTGTTTGCGGGCGACGGATATTCGTCGGGCTATTACAGCTATATGTGGTCCGAGGTGATGGATGCTGACGCCTTTGACGCGTTCACAGAAACGGGCAATGCGTTCGATCCGGCTATGGCCGCGAAACTGGAAGAGCACATTCTGTCGAAAGGCGGATCAGTGGATGCCGCAGACCTATACACCGCCTTCCGGGGCCGTTTGCCCGGGGTCGAGCCGCTTCTGAAAGGGCGCGGGTTGGCGTAGAGTCCTGACCTTAAACCTTCTGGGGGTCGTCTGGATGTGTTTCGACCCCCACAGGATCCTTGTGGATCAGCACATCCGTATTCGGGTAAGCGCGCAGAATGGCGCGTCGGAGGCTGGCGCCGATCGCGTGCGCCTCGTCCAGCGTTTGTGCGCCGTCCAGCTCGATATGCAGGTTGATAAAGGTGATCGAGCCTGACCGGCGGGTTTTCAGATCGTGAAATCCGTGGATGCCGGGATGGTCGCGGGCAATCGCCTCGACCCCTTCGATCACGGCGGGATCGGCGGCGCGGTCCATCAAGGCGTCCCACGCGGTTTTGAAGATGCGCAACGCACCCACGGCCAGCATGATCGCGGCGCCGATGGCGACAATGCTGTCGATTTGCTCCATCCCGAACCACGCAGCCGCCCACAGCGACAGGATCGCGCCGATATTGGGAATAAGGTCGCCCAGATAGTGCAGGCTGTCGGCTTTCACCACCGCTGACCCGGTGCGCGTGGCCACATGGCGCTGCCACAGGACCAAGACCAGCGTCAGCACGATCGAGACGACCATGACGAAGATGCCGCTTTCATGGGCCATGATCGGGGCCGGTTCCCCTGACAACAGGCGCGCCACAGCAGCCCACGCGATGATCCCGGCGGACACCAGAATGAACAGGCTTTGTCCTAACGCGGCCAGATCCTCGGCCGAGGAATGGCCAAAGGCGTGATCCTCGTCCGCGGGACGTGACGCGTACCAGATCGCGGCAAGCGCCCCCAGCGACACCATCAGATCCATTGCACTGTCTGCCAGCGATGCGGCCACGGACAGCGCCTGAGTTTCGCCAAGCGCCCATAGCTTCAACGCCACAAGCGTGACAGCGACAAGCGCAGAAGCGGCACCCGCCGAGAGGTTCAGTTTGGTGTCGTCAGGTTTATTCATATGTCTGGGCTAGCCCACGCGGGCGAGGGGCGCAAGTTGCGTGCGCTACTTGATCTCTTCATCGGGGCCAACGCCCCAGATCGTATCTTTGGTGGTCCAACCGCGAATCCCATCTGCTTTCAGCCGGCACCAGACCGGTCCGCAGTTTTCGATCCGCGCGATTACGCCCGCCTCGAGATAGGCGTTGATCTGGCTGTCAGGGTCCGCGCGGCTGTAGAGTGGCGTCAGGTCTTGATCGACAATTGCGGTACGTGCGCCGGACAAAAGCGAGTAGTGGACCCAACCGCCAACACCATCGCGATCCTGCACTTGGCGCCAATGTTCGAACTCTCCGATGACGCGCAGGGGCATGCCGCGTTGCGTGAACACCCAGTCGATGCGATGGCGCAGCGACGGACCGCGGCGCACGTTGCCTTCTGACCCTTTCAGGGACACGAAGCGGGGAATCGGCAGGTTGGTGACCGCGCCGCGCTTCACTTGAGGCTCGGCGGCTGGATCAGTCTGCGCATAAGTGATCTGCGCGGCCAGAATAGCAGCGCATATGGATGCCGCAAAACGGATGCCAAATCGAAAACTCACACTGATCTCCTGCTGCCCAACACCGCCCGCGCAATTTTATTTCGTCTGCGATCCGGAGAGAGCTTGTACCTTGCCTCGTTCCTTGTCACTTTGTCAGGGACACGCGCAAAAGAAAAGCCGTAGGGAGGGCTGGCATGAGTGCTGAACGTCTAAGTGTTGTTGTGACGCGACGGTTGCCCGAGGTTGTTGAGACCCGGATGATGGAACTGTTCGATGTCGAGCTTCGCGACAATGACAAACCGATGAGCCAGGCCGAACTTGCCGACGCGATGAAGCGTTGCGATGTGCTGGTGCCGACGATCAACGACCGGATTGACGCCAATATGCTGGCCGGTGCGGGCGAACGCCTGCGTCTGATCGCCAACTATGGCGCGGGTGTGGACCATATCGACGTGGGCTCGGCCCGTCAGCGCGGCATTCTGGTGTCGAATACGCCGGGGGTCTCGGCTGATGACACCGCAGATATGGCCATCGCACTGATTCTTGCTGTGACCCGTCGCTTCCCGGAAGGCATCCGCATGATGGCATCCGGCGAATGGGAGGGCTGGTCGCCCACCGCCATGCTGGGCCGCCGCATTCAGGGGCGCCGCGTGGGCATTCTGGGCATGGGCCGCATTGGTCAGGCCGTCGCCGCCCGTGCCCGCGCCTTTGGCATGCAGGTGCATTACCACAACCGCAAACGTCTGCATCCGCAGATCGAAGAACAGTACGAGGCGACCTATTGGGAAAGCCTTGACCAGATGGTCGCGCGCATGGACGTGATTTCCATCAATTGCCCGCACACGCCGTCGACCTTCCACCTGATGAACGCACGTCGCTTGAAGCTGCTGAAGCCCGATGCGGTGATCGTGAACACCTCGCGCGGGGAAGTGATCGACGAAAACGCGCTGACCCGCATGCTACGCGCGGGCGAGATCGCGGGCGCCGGTCTGGACGTGTACGAACACGGGAACGAGATCAATCCCCGTCTGCGCGATCTGCCCAACGTGGTGGCGCTGCCGCATATGGGCTCGGCCACGGTCGAAGGGCGCATCGAGATGGGCGAGAAGGTTCTGATCAACATCAAGACCTTTGCCGACGGCCACCGTCCGCCCGATCAGGTCGTACCCGGAATGCTGTAATCTGCCATGCGCCGCCTGCTGGCCCTTCCCGTGATGGTAGGCTTCGCCTGCGTGCTGGCCGGGGTCTATGGCATCGTGCACAACCAGATCAGTTTCACGATCGGGCCAGACTATTTCTATGCGCTGAAGTTCCCTCAATTCCGCATCCCCGAGCTTTTGCAAAGCCGGGTGGGGGCTGCCTATGTCGGTTGGCAGGCCAGCTGGTGGATGGGGCTGGTGATCGGTATTCCAATTGCAGTCATGTCGCTGGGGATCCCGTCGCCCGCACAGGCGCGCCGCGTCTTTTTGCGCGCGGCACTACTGGTTGTTGCAATCACACTTGCGCTGGGTTTGGTCAGCTTGGCGTTTGAGCCGCCGATGGACCATATCCCGGTGCCCGCCGCGGCCAAGGATCCCATCGGATACGGGCGGGCGGCGATGCTGCATGATACATCTTATCTGGCGGGATTGATCGGGTTGGTGGTCGGGCTGATCTATGTGGGGGCGCAGGTGCGCGCGGAACGCCGGAAGGCCTTGAAGCCCCGATCCGAGGGGCAATAGCATGCTGAAACATGCCGCTCTTGTTGCGCTGATCTGCTTGGCCGGCTGTTCACGTCCGCTGTCCGAGAACGAGGTCCAGATGTCGCAGACCCTGTTCGGAGACACTCTGGACACCAGCAAGGTCCGCGTGCGGGCTGGGATCGGCCTCTTGCCCCTGCCAAGGCCAAAGCCGATTGCCGAAGACGCACCAAAAACCGCGCCCCGCGACATTCCAAAAACCGTGTGTGACCGCGTGCCCCAGCCGGACCGGGAATGGGAGTTTCCGCCGGGCTTCGCCTTGTGGAATCACATCTATCTGAAACGCGCGCTTTATCGCGACGATATGTTCGCGGGCTGGCCCAAAAGCCTGCCCATGCCCCACGCGCTTCTGATGGCACACGAGCTGGTACATGTCTGGCAATGGCAGAACCGCGCCCGCACGGGCTATACGCCCTCGAAATCAGGCGCTGAAAGCTTTCAGCCCGGCGATCCCTATTACTGGCCGGGCCGCGAGGCGGGCGCTTTTCTGTCCTACAACTTCGAAGCGCAAGCCGCCTTGGTCGAAGACTATATGTGCATGACGCTGTTCGTTCCCGACCATCCCCGCCGCAAAGAGCTTGAGGCGCTGATCACGCCTGTGATCCCCGTCGACCAGTTGTCTGACGCTCTGGGGCGCTGAATCCGCCACCTATGTCGTTTTCATTCTGTGTAAGGTCGGGCAGGTTCGGACCTGACCGCTGCCTTTCGGCATCTATGATGCAACAGATTTTTCCCAAGGGAGTCGCCCCATGAAAACCAATGTAAAAGCGCTTGTCGTCGGCGGTGGTGCCGTCGGTACGTCGATCGCCTATCACCTGGCCAAAGCTGGCTGGGATGATGTGATGCTGATCGAGCGTGACGAGCTGACCTCGGGCTCGACCTGGCACGCTGCCGGTCTGCTGCCGCTGTTCAACATGTCCTATGCGACGACCCACATCCACGACTACTCGGTCAAGTTCTACAAGACGCTGGAAGAAGAGACCGGCCTGAATGCGGGCTTCGCCGTTGTGGGCAACCTGCGTATGGCTCAAACCGACGAGCGTATGGATGAATACCAGCTCTATGCCTCGACCGCGGATACCGTTGGCATCAACTACGAATTCCTGACGCCGGATCAGATCAAAGAGCGCTGGCCGCTGATCGAGACCTCGGACCTGAAGGGCGCTCTGTATCACACCGAAGATGGGTACATTAAC
Source organism: Aliiroseovarius marinus (assembly GCF_004360145.1). Lineage (GTDB taxonomy): Bacteria > Pseudomonadota > Alphaproteobacteria > Rhodobacterales > Rhodobacteraceae > Aliiroseovarius > Aliiroseovarius marinus. The sequence continues at coordinate 129,548 of NZ_ML178713.1, forward strand.
CCGGCAGACGTGACGCAGGCGATGGCCAAAGGCGCCCGTCAGCGCGGCGTGGAAATCGTGCGCAAGCTGCAAGCCGACGCGTTCAACTGGACCGGCACCCACTGGGAAGTGACCTGCACCAAGATGGTCGAAAAGGGCGGCAACCTGATCGAGTCGGACGAGCAGGTCGTCATCACCGCCGAGCACGTCGTGACCGCCTCGGGTAACCACGCACAGCGCACCGCCAAGATGCTGGGCATCAAAATGCCCGCCATCCCGGTCGAGCACACCTTCATCGTCATGGACAAAGATCCCGAGCTGGTGAAATGGCGCGAAGCTGGCAACCCCGAGCACCCCGTTGTGCGCGACGCCGACAACGAATCCTATGCCCGTGAAGAACGCGGCGGCTGGATCCTTGGTATTTACGAACGCGGCGCACCCGCCCGCTTTGAGCATGGCGTGCCAGACAGCTTCCGCGCCGACCTGTTCCCGCTGGATCTGGACCGCATCGCGGATCAGTACATGGCAATGGCCGAGCGCGTGCCGTCCTGTGCTGAATCGGGTCTGAAAGACGACTTCAACGGCCCGATCTGCTACACCCCCGACGGCAACCCGCTGGTGGGTCCGGCACCGGGTCTGCGCAACATGTGGCTGGCGGAAGGTTTCAGCTTCGGGATCACCGCTGCTGGCGGCACCGGCTATTATCTGGCTCAGATGATGGTCGATGGCGAAGCCGAGATCGACATGGCGTCGCTTGACCCCAAGCGTTACTCGTCGAACTGGATGACCACCGAGTTCGCAGCGCGCAAGAACGAAGAATGCTACGAGCACGTCTACATCCTGCACCACCCGGATGAAGAACGCCCGGCATGTCGCCCTCTGCGTACCTCGCCCGCCTATGACCGCCAGAAAGAAAAAGGCGCTCAGTTTGGTTGGGTGAACGGTTGGGAACGTCCGAACTATTACGGCCCCATCGACGCGCCTTCGAACTTCGATGAAGAAGCACGTTCGTTCCGCCGTGGCGGCTGGTGGCAATATGCCGTGGACGAGGCGAAAGCTGTGCGTGAAGGCGTTGGCCTGATCGACGCAACCGCGTTCACCAAGCACGTCGTCAAAGGCCCCGGCGCGACCGCGTTCCTGGACTGGTTCACCTGTAACAAGCTGCCGCGCGTCGGCCGGATCAACCTGACCTACGCTCTGACCTCGGCAGGTACCACCCGCACCGAGTACACCATCGTCCGCAATGGCGAGAACAACTACTACCTCGTCTCGGCCGGTGCATGGACCGAGTATGACGCCGACTTCTTGCGTAAGGCGGCCGAGGACAAGATGGACGAGTTCGGCTATATCGAGATCCAGGACGTGACCACCCAGTGGGGCGTTTTCGCCATCGCCGGTCCGAAGTCGCGTGATGTTCTGAAAGAGATCATCGTCGATGCCGATCCGGAAAACGCGCTGACCAATAAGGCGTTCCCGTGGCTGTCGGCCAAGCAGATCGAACTGGGCATGTGCCCGGTGAATGCGATCCGTGTGGCCTATACCGGCGAGTTGGGTTGGGAACTTCACCACCCGATCGAGATGCAGAACTATCTGTGGGATCTGCTGGTCAATGCTGGCGAAAAGCACGGCATGAAGCTGGTCGGCGCCCGCGCCCAGAACTGGCTGCGTCAGGAGAAATCCTACCGCGCCTTCGGGACCGAGCTGGGCCGCGACGCGACCCCGGCCGAAGCCGACCTGCCGCGCTTTATCGATCTGGAGAAGGACTTCCACGGCAAAGAGGCCATGGTGGCCACCGGCGTGCGCGTGAAGTGCTGCACCCTTCTGATCGACGGGCCGGACGATGCGGATCCGTGGGGCCGCGAGGCGCTGTTCCTGGATGGCAAGAAAGTGGGTCGTCTGACCTCGGGCGGCTATTCGGTCGCGTTCGAGAAGTCGATCGGCATGGGCTATCTGCCGCCGGAACTGGCGGTGCCGGGCCAGAAGCTAAAGGTCAAGATCATGGGCGCGCTTTACGACGCCGAGGTCACGGTCGACAGCCCCTATGACCCGAAAAACGAAACGATCCGCGTCAACGGCTGATCGGTTCAAGATTGACGGAAACGGCCCCCAAGCGGGGCCGTTTTTGTTTGCACTGTTGACGGAATGTTTTCTTTTTGTTCTTGTGGGTTCAAGTGCCCAAGTTACGTGCGCAGGAGATAGCCATGGCAGAGAAGATCAACGGGTCGTGTCACTGCGGGGCCGTGACGTTCGAGGTCAGCGCGCCGAAGTTTGTGGTGTCCTGCAACTGTTCCATGTGCCGCCGCTATGGCGCGCTTTGGGCGCATTGCCCGCCCAATAAGGGCGCAATCCTGTCGGGGCAGGACCACACGAAAACCTACAGCTGGGGCGATCACATGATCGACTTCCACGCCTGCAAGACGTGTGGCTGCATCACCCATTGGGGGCCGGGGAAAAATGCGGATCAGGATCGGTTCGCGGTGAACCTGCGCATGGCGCCGCTTGAGGTCATGAACGCGTTGACTGTCCGCCATTTTGACGGGGCGGACAGTTGGGAGTTCTTGGACTAAGCCTTACTTCGATAGCTTTTCCATGATGTCGTCTACAAAGGACCCATCGCCATCTGCATCCAAAAGCGAGGTCAGCGCGGACAGGTCCGGACCGCCTTGCTGGCTGCCGCCCAGAAGACCACCGACAAGGCCCATCAGGCCGCCACCAGCCCCCTGCGATTGCGCCGCTTGCAGCGCATCGATCGAGGCATCGGGCATTTGTTTTTGCAGACCACCTTGCGCCATCGCGCCCAATGCGGGCAGGAAGGCCATGATCTGCTCCATGCCAATACCGGTACGTTCAGCCGCTTGTTCGGCCAGCGCGTTGGTGCCGTTGTCACCCAGCAACCCGTTCAGGAAGTTTGCACCCTGTGCCGCGCCTTCAGGGCTGGCCGCTTGGGCGGCGTCGTCAAACAGTCCAGCCTGTGCTTCGCCTTTCAGCGCGCCCAGGATGCTGTCCAGCCCACCGCTTTCGGCCTGCTGTTTGGCGGCCTTACCGATCACCGGGGCCAATAGGTTGGTCAGGTCTCCGGCCTGGGCCTGATCCAGACCGACCTGTTCTGCCAGAGCCGACAGGCCCTGACCATTCTGTGCTTGTTGCAGCAATTGCAAAAGGGACATGGTGTTCTCCTTATCTAGGTTGCCGTCAGAATGACCTGTGGGCGACGCTGACTTAAGGGGAAAGCAGGGCGTTTCGTACCCACGCTGCGGTTGGCTAGATCGAGATCGGGACCAGATGGTTGTCCCAGGCCCAGTCCCCCACGACTGGGATGAGTGTCTCAATGCCGTTTGCCCGATGCACAAGACCGCCATCACGGGTGATCATCAACCCACCGGTCGGGGCGCGCGCAACGCCTGCGGCAGTGCCGTGCTGGGCGGATCCATTGGGCAAGCCATCGGCGTTGAAGAACAGCACATGGCTGCCCTTGGGACCGGTTACGGCGATCTCGCCTGTCTCGGCGCAAGTGGCGATAGAGCCCGCATAGTGTTTCAGGTGCCGTTCGTCCGGGTGGGACAGGAAACCGGGATCGGCACCCGGTACGTGACGCAGAACCAGAGGCACATCGCGGGTGGGCGACCCCTGCCATTGCAGCGCGGCAACCACGTGGCCTTGATGATCCAGTGCGATATGGCGGATCGAGTTTTGATGCATCTCGCCGTCCAGCGCGACCTGATCTGTCATACTGCCGTTTGCGTCCAGATATGTCAGGTTGGTTTGCATGCTCGGCAGGTTCAACTTGGCACGGCCCATGTCGGGATGGGTCTGGATGCCGCCATTCGCAACGACAAGTCCCCCGCCCGGCAGGGTTAGAACCTCGTGCGGGCCGATGCCGCCGGACGTGACTTCTCCGATGCGTTTATATCCATCGGTCGCATCCCAGATGCCCAGCACGCCCGCAGGCGCGTCATAGTCGTTCTCGGTGGTGAACAGCAGCGCCCCGTCGGGCGAGAACGTCCCGTGCCCATAGAAATGTCGCCCCTCGGGGCTGTTTAGGCGGGCGATTTCGGTGCCAGAGGCGCAGTCAATGATGACGGCAAACCGACCGGGGCGGCGGGCGAAGGCAACGGCTTCGGGCCGGGTTGGGTGCAGGGCGGTAGCGTGTCCACGTCCGGGGATCGGGATTTGAAAGAGCACGTCCCCGCCGGTATTCAGCCCCACTAGCCATGTCGAGTTGTCGGGCATGTTCCCCGCAGTCACGAAATCCGGCGCACCTGCGTCGGCCCAGACCGGAAGGGGCAGGGCGGCGGTGCCCAGCCCGGCCAGCACGTTGCCAAAGAAATCACGGCGGCGCATGGGGTCAATCTCCGTCCCCGGCGCTAAAGCCGGATTGTACGCCCAGATCTGGGCTGACGTTTTCGTCCAGATGCGTTTTCAGATGGTCAAGTTTGGACATGATCCCCTCGATCCGAATGCGCATCAGAGGGTCCTCGACCGCGTCGGCCAGAGGGCCCCCGATGGCGTCGATGCGGGTCCGCAGTTCATCAAGGATCTTGAGCGCCTCGTCGCGCGCGGGGGGCGATATCGCATCGGCAAAACCCAGATCGATCAGGGCGACAATCCCGTCAATCTGCGCAGTTAAAATCTGATTGGTCAGCCCAGAGCGCCAAGCCTCGGCCCGTTTGGGGAAGGCGCGTTCATAGGTGCCAAGCGGGCGGGATAGGCGGTGGTCTTTCAGCCGCAGGATCGAGAAGTCGATGGCGGTGTAGATCTGCTTGGTGAACTCGGGATGACCCAGATACACCGGATTGTCCGGCCCCGCCTTGCGCACCAGATCCGCCCAGCCGTCCGCCGCGAACCAGCCGTCGTAAAGGCTTTGTGCGATCTGGGACAGGTTGCCGGTGATGCCGACCAGCGCAGGGCAGGTTTGAAGGTCCTCAAACAACAGGCGCTCGATGGCAGGTAGCCCCTGCAGCGCAGCGCTGGACGCGCCGACAATGGCGGGATCGCCCTGTTCTGCATCAGGCCGTTTCAGGTGTTGGAGCAGCGCCCGCCCGGTGAAATTCTTCTTGTCGGGGAAGAAGTTGACGGTCAGCGCGGCGGCTTGTTGTTCGATGGGGCCGAATTGATATGCATCGAGCGGCGCCCACGCCAGCCACGTGGCCTCTAGCGCGTCGAGAACCGGTTCGCGGGCGCCTCCGTTACAATGGATCGTCGCCGTCTGTGCAAGCGCGGCGCTGGCATCGCGAAACGCGCTGAACTGGCTTTCGATCACGGTCAGAGCGCGGTCCGAAATTCCGGCGTGGTCTATAGCAGCGGGCGCCTGCGCAGAGAGGATCTGGGCGGGCAGAAGGCAGGCGGCTGCAAAGGCGAAAAGACGCATCAGAGCGACTCCAGAAATGTGATCAGCGCGGCCCGGTCCGGCGCGTCCATCAGGCGCACGGTTTCGCGCGCGGTGAAGGCTTCGCCGCCATGCCACAGGATGGCTTCAAGTAAGGTGCGCGCCCGCCCGTCATGTAGGAAACTGGCTTGTCCGCTGACTGCAGCGGTCAGGCCAATGCCCCACAAGGGCGGCGTGCGCCACTCTTGCCCCGAAGCTTGCCACTCGGGCCGGTGATCCGCCAGACCTTCCCCCATATCGTGCAACAACATGTCGCTATAGGGCCAGATCAGCTGGAACGACCGCGCGGGGTCGTCGGGCAGGCGGTGGGTGACGAAGGCGGGTGTGTGACAGGCGGTGCAACCGGACTGATAGAACAGCTCTTTGCCGCGCAGAACCTGCGCGTCCGAGGCATTGCGACGTGCGGGCGGGGCGAGCGTGGCGACATAGGTGGTCAGCACGTCCAGCACGGTGTCGCCCAGTTCAACCCCGTCCTGTGCATCGGTCCCGCCATGACGTTCGCGGCGGCAATCGGCTTGCACCTCGGTGCAGTCACCCCAATGGGCCGGGAAGAGGGTCGATGACAGGCCAATGTCCCCGTTCGCGGCATCGGCGGATTGCTGGCGCAGGGTCGGGCTGCCCGCTTTGTGGCCGAAGCGGCCCAGCATAGGTTGGTCGAACTCGCGCGACCAGACGACGTTGGGGCGGCCCGAGATGCCGTCGCCATCCGCGTCATCCGGATCGGCACCTGCCAGAATGTCGGCCTCGGGGATGGCTTCCAGCAGGCCCAGCCCAATCATCTGCGGGGCGATGCGCGGCGAGGTCATGGTGTCGGGTGCCAAATCGCCCAGCGTGCTTTCCTGAACCGAATAGCGCGGTGCGCGCAGCGTGATGATGGTTCCGTCGCCCAGTGTGACGGGCATGTCCTCATAGGTGATGCCCAGCATACCTTCGGCTTGGTGGCCCGAGATCGCGCGGGTCTGCAGTTGGAGCCCATAGGTCGGTTCGGGCTGCATCCCATTGCCGGGCACGGACAGGCGCAGGACCAAACCGGTGTGGTTGTCTGGCCCAGCGACAACGCCGCGCCCGTCGTTCAGATGACAGGCAGAACAGGCGCGCGTGTTGTAGAGCGGGCCAAGACCGTCCGACGAAATGGTAGAGGCAGGCGCCTGCACCCAGAGCTTTTCGAACATGGCTTCGCCCAGCGTGAAGTCGAGTTTTTGATCGGTGGGCAGATTGGGGAAGGGCGTTGAGAACAGCGTGCGGGGGTGCGGGGCCATCTGCGTGGCCGCCCCGGCGCTGCGGGTCTCATACCCGTTGGGGGACGAGAAATCGGTGGGCGGCGCAAGAGCTGCCTGGATGCGCGCACGTTCGGCAGATGTAAGGGGCGCCGGGGACAAATGCGGCTCACCCCAGGGGCCGAGGTCTTCGGCGCGGCACGGCATTGCAGCCACCACCATCCATACCAAGAAAGCTGTTTTGCGCATTGTCTCTGCCTCTGTTTCAAGGGCGTTCTAGGCTGGGATCGCAGCGAGGTAAAGGTAGTTGACAAAAATACTCTGAAATAGCCCGCGACATATGCGCAACGTGCCTCATCGGCAGGGATTTTGCGAATTCCTAGAAATGGGTTACGCTTGTCTCAGATTCCGAGGCAATTTTTTTATGTCTGAACATATTTCGAAAACTGACGTGACCATGGGGTCCGATAGAAGCTTTGGCTTGGTCTTTGGCAGTGTCGCTGCATTGATCACCTTGTATCTGTTGATCCGCGGGGGGGCGGCTTGGCCGGTCACGGCTGCGCTGGCAGGGGGCTTTTATGTGCTGGCGCTTGTCCGTCCGGGGCTGCTGAACCCGCTTAACAAGCTGTGGTTCAGATTCGGCTTGGCTTTACACGCGATCATATCGCCCTTGGTGATGTTTCTGGTCTTCGTAATTGCCTTCGTCCCGATCGCGCTGATCTTTCGGGCGAAGGGCACAGATCCTTTGGACCGAAAATTTGACCCCGATGCGCAGTCCTATTGGAAGCCGCGGACGAGTAAGCCGGAAAGTATGTCTCGGCAGTATTAGTAATGATTTTTGGATGGGTGGAGAGAAAACATGTCATTTCTAGGAGAGCTTTGGTCCTTCCTGCGGGTCAGGAAGAAATTCTGGTTGGCGCCAGTCTTTTTGATCCTCGTGATTTTCGGCGGCTTGATTGTGCTCAGTCAGGGGTCGGCTATTGCACCGTTTCTGTATCCACTGTTCTAATGTGATATGACCTATATTCTTGGTATCTCGGGGCTTTATCACGACAGTGCTGCGGCCTTGATCCATGACGGCGACGTTATGGCGGCCGCGCAGGAAGAGCGGTTTACGCGGCAAAAACACGACGCGCGGTTCCCCGAGCACGCGATCCGCTATGTGTTAGACGAAGCAGGCATCAGCCTGTCCGATGTCGATCACGTGGCCTTCTACGACAAGCCGTTTTTGAAGTTTGAACGCCTGCTGGAAACCTATGTGGCGACCGCGCCGCGTGGGTTTGCCTCGTTCCGGGTGGCGATGCCGATCTGGCTGAAGGAAAAGCTGTTTTTGCGCCGGTTTCTGGTGAAAGAGCTGCAGAAGCTGTGGCCCAAGTTTGACATGTCGCGGCTGTTGTTCTCCGAACACCACATCAGCCATGCAGCCAGCGCCTATTACCCCTCGCCGTTTGACGAGGCCGTGGTGCTGACCATTGATGGCGTGGGCGAATGGGCCACGACCACCTTGGGCATCGGACGCGGGAGCGATCTGGAGATCTTGAAAGAGATCCACTTTCCGCATTCGCTGGGCCTGCTCTATTCCGCCTTCACGCATTACACCGGGTTCAAGGTGAACTCGGGCGAATACAAGGTGATGGGCTTGGCGCCTTATGGCGTGCCCAAATACAAGGATCTGATCCTTGAGAAGTTGGTCGATGTGAAAGAGGACGGGTCCTTCAAGCTGGACCAGCGCTATTTCAACTACACCGCCGGACTGACCATGACCAACAATGCCTTTTCCAAGGTGTTTGGGGAGCGTCACCGCAAACCGGAAAGTGATCAGCTGACGCAGTTCCACATGGATATCGCAGCCTCGATCCAAGCGGTGACGGAAGAGATCGTCCTGCGCATGACCCGCGCGGCGGCGGCTGAATACGGGATCGAGAACCTGTGCATGGCGGGCGGTGTCGCGTTGAACTGCGTGGCCAATGGCAAGATCCTGCGTGATGGCGCGTTCAAGCAGCTTTGGGTGCAACCTGCCGCCGGGGATGCTGGCGGTGCGATCGGGACAGCGCTGGCCGCGTGGCATCAAGAGCTTGGTAATCCCAGCTTGTCGCATGACGGGGACCAGATGAAGGGGGCCTACCTTGGGCCCTCGTATGACACCGACCAGATCTGCGCTGAGCTGGACAAGCTGGGCGCGGTTTATACCACCATGACCGAAGATCAGATGATCGCGGAAACCGCTGCTGCCATCGCCAATGGCAAGGCTGTCGGGTGGTTCCAAGGCCGCATGGAGTTCGGACCGCGTGCCTTGGGGGGGCGGTCAATTCTTGGTGATCCCCGCTCGCCCGAGATGCAGAAGACCCTGAACTTAAAGGTGAAATACCGCGAAAGCTTCCGCCCCTTTGCCCCATCTGTCCTACGCGAGGACGTGGCGGACTGGTTCCAGTTGGACGATGACAGCCCCTATATGCTGATCGTCGCGGATGTGGCCGAGGCGCGCAAGAAGCCCATGAGCGCCGAGGACGAGGCGCTGTTTGGCATCGATAAGCTGAACGTTCCCCGGTCCGAAATCCCGGCGGTGACCCATGTGGACTATTCGGCGCGGATCCAGACGGTGCATGCGGATACCAACCCGCTCTATCACCGGCTGATTACGCAGTTCAAACGGATGACGGGCTGCCCGGTCGTGGTGAACACCTCGTTCAATGTGCGGGGCGAGCCGATTGTCTGCACACCCGAAGACGCGTTTCGCTGCTTCATGGGGACCGAGATGGATGTGCTGTCCATCGGCAATGTGATCCTGCGCAAGCCCGATCAGGATCCCGCGTTGAAAGAGGACTATACGTCGAAATACGAGCTGGATTGATGAAGCGTAGGCGTTGCGGAAAAGGTGTCTTGGTATGATTTCGCGGATTGGATCGATCCTGTGTCTTATCGTCGCTGGGTATTTTCTGGCAACCGCAGGCTATGCGCTGATCAATGCCTCGGATTTCGCGGTCGGGACGGCGCGGGTGATGCGCTATGTGATTGTGCCGGGTGTGATTGGAGCGCTGTTCCTGCTGGTGGCGCTGCGGGTGAAAAGCGACCGAAAGCTGTTGGTCGGGATCTATGCGTTTTCGGCTTTGATCGGGCTGTTCGCGTTCGAGGCGCTGCTGACGTGGCGCTCTATTCAGGGCGCCGTCGGGTTGTCGGGGTTCATACAGGATGATGACGCCTCGTATGACCGGTATAAGCGGACCATCCCGCCATCCTACACGCTGAAGGCGCTGAACTGGGATCTGGGCGTGACCTCTCTGGCCGAGATGTCGATGGGTGCTGTGCCGGGGGAAGAGGTGCTTCTGTGCGCGCGCGATGGGCAGCCGGTGACCTATGTTGCGGATCGCTATGGGCTTCGAAATCCTGACACGGTGCATGACGGGCCGGTCAACCTGCTGCTTTTGGGGGATTCGTTCACCGAAGGCATCTGCCTGCCCGAGGGCGAGGATATCGCTAGCCAGATCCGCGCCGAAGAACCCGCGATGGTAAATACCGGGACGCGCGGGGCAGGGCCGCTTTATGAACTCGCGGTGCTGCGTCGGTGGGGGCCTAAACTGCGCCCGGAACACGCGGTCATTTTCTTTTTCGAAGGCAACGACTGGCAAAATCTGGACGGAGAACTGACCCTTGGTTTTCTGACCGAGGCACTTGACCCCGCAAAACCTGTGGGGCCGGTTGAAAGTGCCGTGAACAGCGCACAGGCGATCGAGCGCGTGTTGTCCGGTTGGTGGAGCGAACAGCGCCAGTCGCTGGAAGGCTACCTGAGCCGCAGATCGTGGCAGCGAAATTTCCTGGCGTTGCAGCAATCTGCGTTGGTGATGGGGATTCACTATCCCAAGGCGACCGTGGACAAGCCCGAATACCTGCAGATCCTGCGTGCCGCGAAGGCGACCGTGGACGAATGGGGCGGGGGGCTAACGCTGGTCTACGTGCCGCAGGTGGATCGGTTCGTGGGGCTTTTGCCCAGTGCCTCGGTCTATGACGAGCTGCGCAATCGGGTGCGCGATGCCGCGGATCGGGCTGGGCTGGCCTTCGTCGATCTGGTGCCCATCATTGCAGCACAGTCACCGCCCCGATCCGTTTTTGCTGCCGATGGACATTTCAACGCGTTAGGCGCGCGCCTGACCGCAGAGGCGGTGCTGGCGCATTTGGGGAAGTGAGGCGCTAGAGGCGCGCTTTCGACCGCACGAATTGCTCGATGGCCGGGGCAGGGACGGCACCCGCCTGCCGGGCGATTTCTTTCCCGCCTTGAAACAGGATCAGCGCCGGAATGCCACGAATGCCGAATTTGCGCGAGACATTCGGGTGGTCCTCGGTGTTGATTTTCGCAAAGCGGGCATCGGGCGCGACTGATCGTGCGGCTTGCTCAAACGCAGGGGCCATCATCCGGCATGGGCCGCACCACGGCGCCCAAAAATCCACCAGAAGCGGCGTGTCGTCATTGCGCTGTGCCTTGGCCAGCGTAGCCGGGTCCAGTTGACGGACCTTACCGTCATTCAGCTTGGTTCCACAGGTGCCGCATTTCGGACCCGCCGACAGTTTGTCTTTTGGCACACGGTTCACCGCGCTGCATTCCAGACAGGTCATTTTCAAAGCGTTCGACATGACGGGCTCCATTTATATTCCGTAAATCGCATATGTGTCCTGCCTTCGGGCAGGTCAAGATCAAACGGTGCTGAGAAGAATGCTGGTTTCACTGTTGGTGATTCCTTCGACCACCCGCACCTCGCGCAACACGCGGTCGAAATCGGTCAGGCTGTCCGCGGTCAGCTGCGCGACCAGATCCCACTTGCCGTTGGTCGAATGCAGCGAACGTAGCTGAGGAAGCCCGCGCAATCGCTTGATTACGGCGGTGGTGGACCGCCCCGACACCTCGATCATCATGATCGCGTGTACGCCGTCCGGCCCGTGATCTTCCCGTGCTCGGATGGTGAACCCCAGCACCGCGCCACTGTCCAGAAGCCGGTCCAGACGCGACTGCACCGTGGCGCGCGACACGCCAAGGATCGTCGCCAGCTTCGAGATCGGCGCCCGCCCGTCCTCGCGCAGGATGGCAATCAGTTCTCGGTCAAGGTCATCGAAAATATGCATATCTATTAGCTAAATAAGTTATAGCAAATTGTCAAAAAGTGACGCTCAGATTGTGCAATAATGATCTACTTGATGAAATAGTGACATTGTTAATCTGTTCATAGTCTCCAATGCGAACAGATTCACAATGCCCCAGACATCGCTTCAGGCCCCGAGTGCCGTCATCATGATCCGCCCGCACCATTTCCAGCCCAACGCGGAAACAGCGCAGGATAACGGGTTTCAAACCAAACCTGTAAATGGCACGGCGCAAGAGCTTGCCAAGCGCGCCCATGACGAGGTGTCGGGCATGGTGGACGCCCTGCGCGGCGAAGGGATCGAGGTGAACCTGTTCGAAGACCCGCGCGAGGATCGCCCGGATGCGGTGTTTCCCAACAACTGGTTTTCGACCCATCCCGGCGGGCATGTGGCGGTCTATCCGATGTACTCGCAAAACCGCCGGATCGAGCGGCGTCAGGACGTGCTGGAAATGCTCAAGACGCGCTATCGTGTGCAGGACATCATCGACTATTCGGGGCTCGAGCAGGACGGTCTGTTTCTGGAAGGCACCGGTGCGATGGTGTTGGATCACGTGGAGCGCGTCGCCTATGCAGCGCGCTCAAAACGCACCAGCGAGGTGCTGTTGGAGCGCTTCTGCACCCATTTTAACTATGAGCCGATGGTGTTTGACGCCCATGATGCGGACGGGCTGCCGATCTATCACACCAACGTGTTGATGTGCATCGGGACGGATGTGGCGCTGATCGGGTTGGATACCATTTTGGATGCGCACCGACGCGAAGAAGTGCGCGAACGTCTGGCGCGCGGTGGGCGCGACGTGATCGCTTTGTCGCAAAAACAGATTGCTGAGTTCGCCGGGAACGCCATCGAGCTGCAGGGCAAAGAGGGCCGCGTCTTGGCCATGTCGGCACGCGCACTGGCTGCCCTTGAGCCCGAACAGAAATGGCGCATCGAAGCGCATCTGAAAATCCTGCCGCTGAATATCCCGACCCTTGAAATGGCTGGCGGGTCGGTGCGCTGTACCATCGCCGGCATTCACCTCAGCCCCCGCCCCGTAGCAAAGCCCGAAGGAGCCGCCGCATGACGAACATTCACCTTCTAGGCGTCCCGATGGAGGAAGGCGCGGGTCGTCGCGGCTGCATCATGGGCCCCGCCGCCTATCGCACGGCTGGGTTGGCCGAGGAATTGGCTGCATTGGGCCATGACGTGACCGATCTGGGCGATGCCGCGCGCGATGATGTGAACGCGGTCGAGACCGAGCACACCCACCTGAAGTTCCTGCCCGAAGTGGCCGGGTGGACGCGTAGCCTTCACGCCCATGCGTTCGAGCAGGCGCAAGGGGACGCGCTGCCAATCTATATGGGCGGCGATCACGCACTGGCGCTGGGAACCGTGACGGGCCACGTGGCGGCGGCGGCCCAGATGGGACGTCCGCAATACGTGCTGTGGCTGGACGCGCATTCGGATTTCAACACGCCGGCCAGCTCGCCCAGTGGGAATATTCACGGCATGCCGATGGCCTTTGCCTGCGGTTTGCACGGATTTCCAGATCTGCTGGGTAAGCCGTTGCCAGCGAAGCTGGACCCCACAAAGCTGTGCATGATGGGGCTGCGGTCCGTGGATCGCGAAGAGCGTGATCTTCTGCAAAGCTCGGGCGTGCAGGCCCATGACATGCGTGCGATTGACGAACATGGCGTGGCGCGGATCCTGCGTCCGTTCTTGGACGAGATCGCTCAGGAAGGCGGGCTGCTGCATGTCAGTCTCGACGTCGATTTCATCGAACCCGACATCGCCCCTGCCGTCGGCACCACCGTCCCCGGCGGCGCGACCTTCCGCGAGGCGCACCTGATCATGGAGATGCTCCATGACAGCGGCCTTGTTACCTCGCTCGATCTGGTCGAGCTGAACCCTTTCCTTGACGAACGTGGCCGCACCGCGCGTCTGATGGTCGACCTCACGGCAAGCCTGTTTGGCCGCCGTGTCCTTGACCGTTTCACCACCAGCTATTGAGGCCCAGAATGCCCCCTCTTCCTTCCGAACTTGCCTATGTCCCCTTCGTCTCGGTCGAGCACATGATGGGCTTGGTCCATCACATCGGGATCGAAACCGTCCTGCGCGATCTGGCGGACGAGATCGAAGCCGATTTCAAGCGCTGGGAGCTATTTGACAAAACACCCCGCGTCGCCAGCCACTCGGATGTGGGGGTGATCGAGCTGATGCCGACCTCGGATGGCGAGATGTATGGGTTCAAATACGTAAACGGCCACCCGAAGAACACCAAAGAGGGGTTGCAGACGGTGACGGCGTTCGGGCTGCTCGCGGATGTGGACACCGGCTATCCGAAGCTCTTGACCGAGATGACGGTGCTGACCGCCCTGCGTACCGCCGCGACCAGTGCGATGGTCGCCAAGCATCTGGCACCCAAAGGCTCGAACACCATGGCGATGATCGGCAATGGCGCGCAGTCTGAATTCCAATGTCTCGCTTTCAAAGCGATCTGCGGCATCGACACCGTGCGACTTTACGACATTGACCCGGCGGCGACTGCGAAGGCCGCGCGCAACCTCGCGGGCAAGGGGCTGACCGTGGTGCCGTGCGCGTCCGGTGAAGAAAGCATGGAAGGCGCGCAGATCATCACGACCTGCACCGCCGACAAGCAATACGCGACGATCCTGACCGACAACATGATCGGCGAAGGTGTGCATATCAACGCCATCGGCGGCGACTGCCCGGGCAAGACGGAACTGCACAAAGACATCCTGCTGCGGTCCGATATTTTCGTGGAATACCCGGAACAGACCTGGGTCGAAGGCGAGATCCAGCAGTTGGACCACGGTCACCCGATCACCGAGATGTGGCAGGTTATCACCGGTCAGGCCAAGGGGCGCACGTCGGACAAGCAGATCACGCTGTTCGACAGTGTCGGCTTCGCGATCGAGGACTTCTCGGCCTTGCGCTATATCTCGAAAGCGATCGAGGGCACGGCTTATTTCACCCGGCTAGATATGCTGGCGGACCCGGATGACCCACGCGACTTGTTCGGGATGCTCGAACGGTCGAAGGACTGACATAGAAAAAGGGGCGCGTACCGGTCTGGTCCGCGCCCCTTTTTGTTCAATGCGAAGCGATCAGGCGATGAAGTTTTTATACGCCGCTTCGTCCATATAGTCGTCCAGCGGACCGGTGTCAGAGGCTTTGATCTTGAACAGCCACGCGTCGCCTTCGGGGTCGTCGTTGACCTTGCCAGGCTCATCCACCATGGCCTCGTTCACTTCCGTGATCTCGCCATCCAGCGGGCTCAGGATGTCGGACGCGGCTTTCACGCTTTCGATCACCACGATCTCGTCATCTTTCGAGACCGTGTCGCCTGCTTCCGGCAGTTCCAGAAAAACAACGTCGCCCAGCTGCTCGGCGGCGTGGGTGGTGATGCCCACGACGTAAACGCCATCTTCTTCGCGCAGCCACTCGTGCTCTTCGGTGTAGTACATTCCGTTTCTCCTGAAGGTTTTCACCTGACCGTATCTCTGCCTGCGCGCCTCGGCAAGAGCTTGTATCCCGCTGCATGCGGGTGCAGTCTGCTGCTATGACGACCCCGGTGAATGATCCTCATTTCTTTGGCTACGGTTCATTAGTGAACCGGCAGACGCACAGCTATGACAACCCGCGTGCGGCGCGGGTGACAGGGTGGCATCGCGCGTGGCGGCGGTCTGAACATCGGGCGCTGTGTTACCTGACGGCGGTGCCGGACAGTTCGGATTATATCGAGGGGATGATCGCCTCGGTCCCCGGTGCGGATTGGGCGGCGTTGGATGAACGTGAACGCGCCTATGCGCGGGTGACTTTGGGGTCTGAGATCCGCCATGATGGCGGCGATCTGGACGTGGCGATCTATGCGATTGCCCCGGGTGAACATCACGCGCCGACAGACGACAATCCGGTACTGCTCAGCTATCTCGACGTGGTGGTGCAGGGCTATTTTCGCGAATTCGGGTTGGACGGCGTGACCCATTTCTTCGAGACGACCGAAGGCTGGAATGCGCCGATTTTGAACGACCGTGCGGACCCGATTTACCCGCGCGCGCAGGTGCTGAGCGCGGAAGAGACCGCGCTGGTCGACGAAGGCCTGTCCCGCTTATCGACGGTTGTGAAAGAGCGAAATGAGACGGGTCTGTCGCTGGTACGGATGCGCGGTACCGGGGCATAGTCCGGCCTCGGCCTTGCGCAGCACATTCGCCGACAGGACCATCGCAACGCCTGCAAAGATCAGCCCGCCTGCCGCTTGGCCGATCAGCACGCCGGGGGCACCCCAATAGGCAGCGCCGATGATGACCAGCGGGATGGTGCCCAGCGTCTGGCGACCCCAGTTCACCCATGTGGAATAGAACGGGTGGCCCAGATTGTTGAAGCTGGCATTGGTGACGAAGATCACGCCGTTGAAATACCACGCCAGCGCCAGCGGGCCGCAAAAGAGGAAGACCAGCTCTCGGCTAAGGCCCTCGGCGCTGAACAGATCCGCGATGGCACCGCGCGCCAGATACAGGATGCCGGTAACGACCAGCACCACGACCAGCACGAACAACAATCCGTCGCGGATCGATCCGCGCACCCGGTCCAGTTTTCCTGCGCCGAAGTTCTGGCCCACGATGGGGCCGATGGCCCCGGAGAGGGCAAAGATGGTCCCGAAAGCCACGGGGGTCAGGCGGCCGATGATTGCCATGCCCGCGACGGCGTCCTCGCCAAATTCGGCCATGGATCGCGTAACATAGGCCTGTCCTACCGGGGTGGCGAACTGGGTTAGGATGGCAGGCAGGGCGATGGTGGCGATGGCAGGGAAGTCCACGCGGAACTCGGCCCGGGTGGGGCGATCCAATCCGCCGTAGAATTTGAAGATCGGATAGATCGACATGACGGCGACCGTCAGGCGGGCGGCGACGGATGCCAGTGCGGCGCCGGTCAGGTCCAAGTTGAGGCCGAAGATCAGGATAGGATCGAGGATCGCGTTCACCACGCCCGCGCCGATGGTGGCCATCATGGCGCGGCGGGCGTCCCCGTGCGCGCGCAAGATCGCGCCGCCGACCATGCCGGCGATCAGGATGGGCAAACTGGGCAGGATGATCCGCAGATAGGACGTGGCAAGGGCCAGCGTGTCCCCTGACGCGCCCAAAAGGGCGACCAGATTGGGGGTGTAATACCAAACTATGGCCGCGAAAACGGCCCCGATAATCATGCCATAGAACAGTGCAGTGGCGGCGCGGCGGCGGGCGGTCTGAGGATCACCCTCGCCCAAAGCCCGCGCCACCAGAGCACCGGCTGCGATGGACATGCCGATCCCAAAAGACGAGGTAAAAAACAGCAGCGCACCGGCGTATCCAACCGCCGCAGCCAACTCGTCCCGGCCCAACATCGAGATGAAGATCATGTCGACCAGATCGACAAGGAAAATCGCCATCAACCCGATCGATGATGTCAGCGACATCACCGTGATGTGCCGAAGTAGACTGCCCTCTAGAAACTTCGCCTGTGCCTCGGCCATGATCGTCACCTTACCTGTTCGCTACCCGCCAGCATGACGTAGAACGACGGTTAGCGCCAGAGGGCGGGGCGCACAGGGTATGTGCGGGGATGTGGGAGCGGGTCAGCTGCGGCGCAGAAGGACCACGCCGACCCACGCAAACCACAGGATGAAGCCCAATCCGAAGACCATGCCAAAGGCTTCGAGTGGCGGTAGGATGGTCAACAGCCCGCAGCCTCCGATGACAAAGCCAAATGCGTTCAGCAGGCGCGGCAGGATGCCCGAGCTCCACGCCGCCAGCCCGACAGCGATGACCCAGACGGATCCTGCAATCTCGTTTCCGCCGCCAAGGCCGTTCTCGATCGTGGTGACCATGTGCCAAAGCTGGGCGGCTTGTTCGGGCGATCCTGTGTGCGATAAGGTTTCGGCCAGGCCAACATTCGCGATCATGCCTGCGCCCATGACCAAAGTGGCCCAGATCAGGCCAAAGCCAAGTGACAGGTCAGACAGGACCGGCGCATGCGGGCGCAACAGCGCACGCAGGGCGATGACCAGCGCGGCCAGCGCCACCGCGTTCACCACGTAGATGACGAGATACCAGACCGACAGCGTTGCCTGTTGGGCGCTTAAAAAGGCGAGCAAATCTTGCGGCGTGGGCGCGGACGAGCCAAAGCCTGCAGGCTCTAGCACCGTGACCATGATCACGATGCCGAAAAGATATGTGGCGGCGCAGACAAGCCCGCCAATTGCGCCAGTGGTGCGGTATCCGGCCATGATGTGCTCCCTCGGGGTTTGCAACCTGAGGTGAAGTTAGCCTTTGGCGCGCACCACTTGCAACAGCGGCATCAGCGATGACATGTCCGGGCCGCGCTCCATGCCGGTGACGGCTTTGCGCAGCGGCATGAACAGGCCTTTGCCTTTGCGGCCGGTGGCCTCTTTCACGGCCGAAGTCCAGTTCGACCAGCTGTCAGCGTCATAAGGCGCATCGGGCAGAAGGGTCATGGCTTCGGCGATGAACTCCTTGTCCTCGTCGTCAATAAGTGGCTCGGCGCCGTCGCGGCAGAGGATCCACCAGCCTTCCAGATCGCCCAACGTGGTGATGTTTTCGCGGGCGACGGACCAGAAGGCCTCGGCCATGTCGGCGGGAACACCAATTGCGTCCAGCTTGTCGGCCACTGCGTCAACGGGCAGGGCCGCAAGATAACGGGCGGTCAGCGGGAACAGGTCCTGCACGTCGAACTTGGTGGGCGCTGCGCCGAAGGTCGACAGGTCGAAGCCCTCTATGATCTCGTCCAGCGAGCTGCGCAGCTCGACCGGTTGCGACGATCCCAGACGGGCCAGCAGGCTCAGCAGCGCCATCGGCTGGACGCCCTGTTCGCGCAGGTCGCGGATTGCCAGCGTGCCAAGACGCTTGGACAGCGCCTCGCCCTGCGGGCCGGTCAGAAGCGAGTGGTGGGCAAAGCTGGGCACTGCGCCGCCAAGGGCCTGAATGATCTGGATCTGCGTGCCGGTGTTGGTCACGTGGTCCGAGCCGCGCACGACGTCGGTGATGCCAAAGTCGATGTCGTCACAGACGGATGCCAGCGTATACAGGAACTGCCCGTCACCCCGGATCAGCACCGGGTCCGACACGGATGCTGCATCGATCGACATGTCGCCCAGAATGCCGTCGGTCCAGTTGATCCGTTCGTGATCCAGTTTGAAACGCCAATGGCCCTGACCGCGTTCGGCGCGCAGGGTGGCTTTCTCGTCATCCGACAAGGCCAGCGCCGAGCGGTCATAGACCGGCGGCTTGCCCATGTTCAGCTGCTTCTTGCGCTTCAGGTCCAGTTCGGTCGGGGTCTCGAAACACTCATAGAAACGGCCCATGTCACGCAGTTCCTGCGCTGCGGCCTCGTAGCGGTCCAGACGGTCCGACTGTTTTTCAACGCGGTCCCAGGTCAGGCCCAGCCATTCCAGATCTTCCATGATCGCGTCTGCATATTCCTGCTTCGAGCGTTCCGGGTCCGTGTCATCCAAACGCAGGATGAACTGGCCACCCGATTTGGCAGCGATCAGATAGTTGAACAGCGCGGTGCGCAGGTTGCCCACGTGGATATAGCCGGTGGGCGAGGGGGCGAAACGGGTGGTGGTCATGGGTTGATCTCCTTGGCGGTCCCTCTTTCATATTGGCCCGGATTTGTCCATAATATTCCCATGGAAACGTCTGCCCCAAGTTTGGCGCAGATCGAGCAACTGGCGCTAGAAGCGCGTGCCCATCTGCCCGACCCCTTTGCCGAGCCCGCCTTGGATGTTGGTATTCAAGTGGCCGAGATGCCGGATGCCAGTATTTTGGCAGACAATGATATCGGTGATCCCTACACGCTGACCGGGCTATATGTCGGCATCCCCATGACCGAGAAATCCGTCAGCGATCAGCCGCTTGCGATGGATGCGATCTGGCTGTTTCGCCGCGCGATATTGAACGAACTGGCGATCCGCCACGATGTCACCTTGGCCGAGCTGGTGAATCATATCGTCGTGCATGAATTCGCGCACCATTTTGGCTGGTCGGATGAAGACATCGCCATGATCGACCAGTGGTGGGAATAGCGCGCTTAGGTCGGCTGAACCGGCCATATCTGGTTTAGGTCTGCCAAACCCGCACGGATCAGCTCGGCCAGCACGTCCAGATCAATATCCGCCAGTTTGTTCACATAAAGGCAGGATTTGCCCATCTTGTGCTTGCCCAGACGCGCCAGAATGTCCCCGAAATCCGCATAGCCCGGCATGATATAGATCGAGTGGCGCGTCTTGCGGGGTGAAAATCCGGTGGCCAGAAAATCGCCCTGCCGCCCGCTGTCATAGACATAGTGGTACTGCCCATAGCCAATGATCGACGGCCCCCACATAATGGGTTGAAACCCGGTCACCTCGCGAAACAGGCGGTCAAGCACCTGCGCGTCGTCGCGTTTCGCGGCGGGTTCGACGGCGGTGATGAAGGACTGCACGCTTTGATCCGTGGGGACAGTTTTGTTCTGGGACATGGCTTTCACAATCCGGTGACGAGTGATCCAAGAGGGCGAGATTAGAGTATACTTCCCGATAACCAAACCAACAAATTAAGGGAGATACTGATGTCTGAGTTTCCAATTCCCAAGCTGTCCCGCCGCCACTTTATGGCGCTCGGCGCGGCGGCCCCGACCCTTGGGCTGGCATCGCAGGCAAGGGCGATGGCACCGCAACTGGGCGCGCAAACCATTGACGCCCGCCGCTTCAAACTTGGTGCATTCGAGGTGACGACGCTGCTGGCGGGCGCGCGCACGGTGCCGGATCCGCAGACGATTTTTGGTATGAATGTCGGTGCGGATGAGTTCGCTCAAGCCAGCGCCAGCGCCAACATTCCCACGGATGCCGCGCAGTTTTTCTTTACGCCCACATTGGTGAATACCGGCGTTGATCTGGTGCTGTTTGACACCGGCTTGAACCCCGAGGGGATCCGCGCAGCGGTGACGGCGGCGGGCTACACCCCCGAGGATGTCGATATCGTTGTCATCACCCACATGCACGGCGATCACATCGGCGGGTTGATGGGCGATGCAGGCGCCACCTTCCCGAATGCGCGCTATGTTACCGGCGCGGTCGAGTTCGATCACTGGGCCAAAGCGGGCAATGAGCGGTTCGATGCCAAGGTTGCCCCGCTGGCCGAACAGATGACGATGCTGAACCCCGGCGACGCAGTTCTGTCGGGGATCGAGGCCGTCGAGGCCTTTGGCCATACGCCCGGTCACATGGCATTCCGCTTGGACAGCGACGGACAGTCGCTGCTGATCGCAGCAGATTTCGCCAACCACTATGTCTGGTCGCTGGGCTATCCCGAGTGGGAAGTGAAGTTCGATATGGACAAATCAGCCGCCGCCGCGACACGCAAATCGCTTTTGGGCATGTTGGCGGCCGAGAAGATGCCTTTCATCGGCTACCACATGCCGTTCCCGGCCGTCGGCTATGTCGAAGCCCGTGATGCGGGTTTTCAATACGTGCCGCACAGCTATCAGCTGTTGATGGGATAAAAGTTGCAGGCGGGGTGGGTTATGTACCGTCCCGCCAGCGGTTCACGATCGGATAGCGGCGATCCAGCCAGAAGCTGCGCTTGGTCAAACGGGTGCCCGGCGCGGACTGGAAGCGTTTGTATTCGCTGATGTAAATCAGGTGCTCGACCTTTTTGACGGTCGCCTTGTCAAAGCCTTCTGCAACCAGCTCGGCTACGGATTTCTCGTCGTCAATAATCCCCTCAAGGATCGCGTCCAGCACGTCATAGGGCGGCAGGCTGTCTTCGTCCTTCTGGTCCGGGCGCAGCTCGGCAGAGGGCGGCTTGTCGATGATCGAGACCGGGATGACCTCGCCTTCGGGGCCTTTCATCCAGTCGCGGTGATTGGCGTTGCGCCAGCGGCATTGCTCGAACACGCGCGTCTTATAGAGGTCCTTGATCGGGTTATAGCCACCCGACATGTCGCCATAGATCGTGGCATAGCCCACCGCGACCTCGGATTTGTTGCCGGTGGTCAGAAGCATCGCGCCGGACTTGTTGGACAGCGCCATCAAAAGCAGCCCACGCAGGCGGGACTGGATGTTTTCTTCGGTGATGTCGGGTTCCAAGCCTTCAAAAAACGGGGCGAGCGTATTGGTGATCGCGTCGCGGCCTTCCTTGATCGGCACGAAGTCATAAGTGCAGCCAAGGCGGTTTGCGATGTCTTTGGCGTCGTCCAGCGACCCTTGCGAGGTGTATTCGGACGGCAGCATCACGCAGCGCACGTTTTCCGGGCCAAGCGCATCGGCGGCGATGGTGGCAACGATCGCACTGTCGATCCCGCCGGACAGGCCCAGCAGCACCTTTTTGAACCCGGTCTTGCCCATATAGTCGCGCAGGCTTTCGACCATCGCGCGGTAGTCTTGCTCCCACTCGTCGCCATGGGTGGCGATGGGGCCGGGCGTGATGCGCCAGCCATCGTCCGTGCGGGTCAGGTCGATGTGCTGAATCTCCTCGTCAAAGGCGCTCATTTTCAGGGCCATTTCGCCGCCGGGGTTCAGCGCGAAGGTACCGCCGTCGAACACTTGATCATCCTGCCCGCCAACCATGTTCAGATAGACCAGCGGCAGACCCGTTTCGACCACGCGGCCCACCATGTGGTTCAGGCGCACGTCGAACTTGTTGCGGTAATAGGGCGAGCCGTTGGGGATCAGCAGAAACTCGGCACCGCTTTCAGCGAGCGTTTCGCAGACGTCCTCGGCATGCCATGCGTCTTCACAGATCGGGGTGCCGATGCGGATCGGACCCATGGAATACGGACCTTGCGGGTCGGCCGAGGTAAAGTGACGTTCCTCGTCAAAGACAGTCTCGTTCGGCAGGCGCTGCTTCAGGATCCGCGTGGCGATCTTGCCGCCTTTCAGGATGTAATAGGCGTTATAGAGGTCTTTGCCATCGTGATACGGCGCACCAATGCCCATCGCGGGACCGTCCGCGCAGTCTTTCGCCAGCGCCTCGACCGCGTCCATCGCGTCGCGGAAGAACTGCGGGCGCATCACCAAGTCCTGCGTCTGATAGCCGGTCACGAAAGCCTCGGGCAGGGCCAGCATATCGCTGCCAGCCTCTTTTGCCGCATGCCATGCCTCGCGGGCCTTGTCGCAATTGCCAGAGATGGCGCCCACGGTCGGGTTCAGTTGTGCCAGTGTCAGGCGGAAATTGTCACTCATCGCGCTTGTCCTTCTTCCCGGCAATGCGGGGGGATGGTTCGGCACAGATGTAGCAGGTTTGCCCGCAGGATAAAGGGGTGGTGCGGGAAAAGCGTTGTCTACGCTTTTTGGACGGCATAGTCTGTGCCCGAATGGGCTTCGGCCGTCCAAGAATAAGTCAAAGAAATTGAACGAGGTTTCGAGATGCAAAGCCCCCTGATCGGATTTCGCAGCATGGTCGCTTTGGCGCTTGTGTTGCCCACGGTGGCTTTGGCGCAGGTCGATACCAAGCAATACGAAGACGGATCGGTCTACGAGGGGACGTTCAAGGACGGGCTGCAGCACGGGATGGGCACGCTGACCCTGCCGTCGGGCTATGAGTATACCGGCGAGTTCATTGAGGGCGAGATCGTCGGTCAGGGCGTTGCGCGCTTCCCCAATGGGTCGCTTTATGAAGGCAGCTTTGCCAAGGGTAAGCCGGAAGGCTTTGGCAAGATCACCTTTGCCGATGGCGCCAGCTTTGAAGGCGACTGGGTGGACGGCAAGATCAATGGCTCTGGCATGGCGCTGTATGCCAACGGCCTGCAGTACGAAGGTGGATTTCGCAACGCAATGCATCACGGTCAAGGGAGGCTGCAAAGCCCGTCCGGCTATGTCTATGAGGGCGATTGGGTTGCGGGTGTAAAGGAGGGTCGGGGCAAATCGACCTATCCGGACGGCTCGGTCTACGAAGGCGGTATGCGCGGCGGAGAACGCGACGGTGCGGGCAAGCTGACCCAGCCCGATGGCATGATGTACGAGGGCAACTGGACACAAGGCCAAATGGACGGTGACGGCGTGCTGACGCAGGCCAATGGCGATGTCTATTCGGGCCAGTTTCAGGCCGGGTCTCGTCAAGGGGCCGGGACGGTCGACTATGCCAACGGGGATCGCTACGAGGGCGGTTTTGACGCTGACCAGCGCCACGGACAGGGCGTTTTCGTCGGCACCGACGGCTATCGCTATGAAGGCGGCTGGGTTGCTGGCGTGATCGAGGGGGATGGGAACGTGACCTATCCCGACGGGTCCGTCTACAAAGGCCAGTTCCGCGCAGGTCTGCCCGATGGTGTGGGCATGATCACCTATCCCGATGGCGGCAGCTTTGAGGGTGACTGGAAAGGCGGCGTGATTGAAGGCAACGGCGTGGCGCTGCTTGCCGATGGTGCGCGCTATGAAGGGGCGTTCAAGGATGCGCTGTTCGACGGCGAAGGCACGTTAGAGACCGCCGATGGTGCCAGCTATACCGGTGGTTGGCAGGCAGGCAAGTTCCACGGGCAAGGTGTTTCGAAACTGGCGGATGGGTCAGTTTACGAGGGCGGGTTCGTGAATGGCGCACGCGAAGGGCGCGGCGTCTACACCACGGCAGATGGATTCAGCTATGACGGCGATTGGGCCGCGGGTGTGTTCGACGGGCAGGGTGTTGCGATCTATCCCGGCGGTGACCGCTATGAAGGTGGCTTTAAGGGTGGCAAACGGCACGGGCAAGGCGTGGTCACGCGCGCTGATGGCAGCCAAGAGGAAGGCGTCTGGGAAGACGGCCTGATCGCAGGTGCAATCGAGACGGCTCCGGCCCCTGCATTGGACAGCGACGCGGCGGCGGCTGCGGCAGAAGCGGCGGGCGCGGCTTCGACCGCGGGGGCGACTGATAGCGAATAACACCCGCCAGATTGGCCCCCGTCGGGTGATTTTCCCGAAAAAAGGACTTTAACTCGACGGAAACCGACGTATATTTGCGCCCATGACCACGCAGACCCATATCGCTTTCCGCCCCGCACTGGGCCTTCTGCTACTGCTTAGCCGCCTCTGAGCGTGCCGTTTTGGCGCGACCGCTCAGGGGTACCGCCGACCGCGCCACGAACCGGCCCGAACCTTGTGGGCCACTAAGGCTAAGAACTTCTATCTAAAGAGACCAAGATAATGACCAATCCCTCGGATCACGTGTTGATTTTCGACACCACTTTGCGTGACGGTGAACAAAGCCCCGGCGCGACCATGACCCATGACGAAAAGCTCGAGATCGCCGAGATGCTGGACGAGATGGGCGTGGACATCATCGAGGCGGGCTTCCCGATTGCGTCGGAAGGCGACTTTGCTGCCGTGTCCGAGATTGCCGAGCGTTCGAAGAACTCGGTGATCTGTGGCCTGAGCCGCGCGAACTTCAAAGACATTGATCGTTGTGCCGAAGCGGTGCGCAAGGCCGCCAAGCCGCGCATTCACACCTTTATCGGCACCTCGCCCCTGCACCGCGCCATTCCGAACCTGACCCAGGACGAGATGGCCGACCTGATCCACGAGACCGTAAGCCACGCGCGCAACTTGGTGGACAACGTACAGTGGTCGCCGATGGACGCGACGCGGACGGAGCATGACTATCTGTGCCGCGTGATCGAGATCGCGATCAAGGCGGGTGCGACCACGATCAACATCCCTGACACTGTGGGCTATACTGCCCCGCGCGAAAGTGCCGACCTGATCCGCATGCTGATCGAACGTGTGCCGGGCGCGGACGAGATCGTGTTTGCCACGCACTGCCACAACGATTTGGGCATGGCGACTGCCAACGCCTTGGCCGCTGTCGAAGCCGGTGCGCGCCAGATCGAATGCACCATCAACGGCTTGGGCGAACGTGCTGGCAACACCGCATTGGAAGAGGTCGTCATGGCCCTGAAAGTGCGCAACGACATCATGCCGTACTCGACCAGCATCGACACCACCAAGATCATGAACATCTCGCGTCGCGTGGCGCAGGTGTCGGGTTTTGCGGTGCAGTACAACAAGGCCATCGTCGGTAAGAACGCTTTCGCCCATGAAAGCGGCATCCACCAGGATGGCATGCTGAAGAACCCGGAAAACTTCGAGATCATGCGCCCCGAAGACATCGGTCTGGCTGGGACATCCTTGCCTTTGGGCAAGCACTCAGGCCGGGCAGCGTTGAAGGCGAAGCTGAACGATCTGGGCTTTGATGTAGGTGACAACCAGTTGAAGGACGTCTTCGTGCGCTTCAAGGAACTGGCCGACACCAAGAAAGAGGTGTTCGACGAGGATATCGTCGCCCTGATGACCGACGGCACCGATGACGCCAATGACCAGCTGCAGGTGAAATCTCTGCGCGTGGTTGCGGGCACCGAGGAAAAGAACACCGCCGATCTGACCATGACCGTAAACGGGGTCGAGCATAAGGTTAGCTCGGAAGGGGACGGACCCGTGGATGCCGCGTTCAACTGCGTGAAGATGATCTTCCCGCACGAGGCACGTCTGCAGCTGTACCAAGTGCATGCCGTGACTGAAGGCACCGACGCGCAGGCGACGGTCTCGGTGCGGATGGAAGAGAACGGCAAGATCGTGACCGGCCAGTCTTCGCACACTGATACGATCCTGGCATCGGTTCGGGCTTACGTGAACGCGCTGAACAACCTGATCACGCGTCGCGAAAAGACCAAGCCCGAGGGCGTCTGATCTGAAACAAGGTGCGGGCAAAGCAATTTGCCTGCATTTTTGCGTTTGGTTCGAAAAGTGAAAGTCGAGCGCCGATAATTTGGGCGATCTTTCACCAATTGTTCGATTTCTCCCGTCCTTGGCGATAAGCCGCTCGCCCGTTTGTATTAGGGCTTTCACCGCAGGGCTTAGAGGCTTATATATCCACCGGTCTGCACCCTATGGGAGTCGCGGGCTCAAAGGGGATAGGAACGGGATAGGCATCCAAATGGCAGGGTTTTCGAGATTGTTTTCGTCGGACATGGCGATTGACCTTGGGACCGCGAATACGCTGGTCTACGTAAAGGGCAAGGGCGTCATTCTGAACGAGCCCTCGGTTGTGGCCTATCACGTCAAAGATGGTGTGAAGAAAGTTTTGGCGGTCGGTGAAGACGCCAAGCTGATGCTGGGCCGCACCCCCGGATCGATCGAAGCGATCCGCCCGATGCGTGAAGGCGTCATTGCGGACTTCGATAGCGCGGAAGAAATGATCAAGCACTTCATCCGCAAAGTGCACAAGCGCACGACCTTCTCGAAACCGAAAATCATCGTCTGCGTCCCGCACGGCGCGACCCCGGTTGAAAAGCGTGCCATTCGCCAGTCGGTCATGTCCGCAGGCGCACGCCGCGCCGGACTGGTGGCTGAGCCCATCGCCGCCGCCATCGGGGCAGGCATGCCGATCACCGATCCGACCGGCAACATGGTTGTGGACATCGGCGGCGGGACGACCGAAGTGGCGGTTCTGTCGTTGGGCGACATCGTCTATGCGCGCTCGGTGCGCGTGGGTGGGGACCGGATGGATGATGCGATCATCAGCTATCTGCGTCGCCAGCACAATATACTGGTGGGCGAAACCACCGCAGAACGCATCAAGACCACCATCGGCACCGCACGGATGCCCGATGACGGTCGTGGCACCTCGCTTATGATCCGCGGGCGTGACCTGCTGAATGGCGTTCCGAAAGAAACCGAGATCAATCAGGCGCAGGTCGCCGAGGCGCTGGCCGAACCGGTGCAGCAGATCTGCGAAGCCGTGATGACCGCGCTGGAAGCCACGCCGCCGGATCTGGCGGCTGACATCGTCGACCGTGGCGTTATGCTTACCGGTGGCGGCGCGCTGCTGGGTGAGCTGGATCTTGCCCTGCGCGAGCAAACCGGCTTGTCGATTTCGGTCGCGGATGAAAGCCTGAACTGCGTGGCGCTGGGCACCGGCAAGGCGCTGGAGTTTGAAAAGCAGCTGCGCCACGTCATCGACTACGACAGCTGATCGGGTCTGCCCCGCCGGTGGGGCGCGCCCGTCGGGTAACCGGAGGCCAGATTGGCACGCAAACCGAACCAGACCGAGGAATACGGCCGTCCGCTGCGCAGGCTTTTTGTCGGCCTGCTGATGCTGTGCCTGTTTCTGGTCTTTCTGGTCTGGCGGATCGACAGCCCGCGGGTCGAACGCTTCCGCGCCAATCTGATTGATACGGTGGTGCCAAGCTTTGACTGGGCGATGGTGCCGGTGACCAAGCTGGTCGGGATGGTCGAGGACTTCCAGTCTTACCAACGCATCTACGAACAGAACCAAGAACTGCGCCGCGAGTTGCAGCAGATGAAGGCGTGGAAAGAAGCTGCCCTTCAGTTGGAACAGGAAAACGCCCAGCTTCTGAACCTGAACAATGTGCGGCTGGATGCGCAGCTTTCCTATGTGACCGGTGTTGTGCTGGCCGACAGCGGTTCGCCCTTCCGGCAGTCAGTGCTACTGAACATCGGCACCCGCGATGGGCTGGTCGATGGCTGGGCAGCGACCGATGGTCTGGGGCTGGCCGGGCGGATTGCAGGCGTGGGGAAAAGCACCAGCCGCGTGATCCTGCTGACTGACAGCAACAGCCGCATTCCCATCACAGTCCAGCCCTCGGGCCAAGATGCGCTGCTGGTCGGCGATAACTCGGCTGCGCCGCCGATCGAGTTTCTGGAAAGCCCTGAAAAGGTCCGCCCAGGCGACCGCGTGGTGTCGTCTGGCGACGGTGGCGTGTTCCCGGCAGGGCTTTTGGTCGGGCATGTGGCAATGGGCACCGACCGGCGCCTGCGCGTCCGATTGGCTGCGGATTATGAACGGCTTCAGTTCCTGCGCGTGTTGCGCAGCCACCCCGGCGAAATGGTCGAGGGCGAAGGCAGTTTGATCGTCGCAAGCCCTGCTGTGCCACCCGAACCGGTCGATGCCGCCCCCGAGGACGGAGGGCAGGGCGAATGACCGATCGCGTCACGCTTCTGCGCTGGGCCTTCTGGGGGCTGCTCGTCGCGATCTCGGCGGGTCTTCTGTTCGTGAAAATGCTGCCGCTGGACCTTAGCGCCGGGCGCTTCCCTGGCCCTGACATCTTCATGGCTGTCGTTGTCGCATGGATGCTGCGCCGTCCCGACTATGTCCCCATCCTTTTGGTCGCTGCGCTGATCTTCCTGACCGACCTGCTGTACCAAGATATCCCCGCCGTGGGCGCCTTGATGGCGGTGATCGGGCTCGAGGTTCTGCGCCGCCGCGAACCCGGCCTGCGCGAGCAGTCCTTTGTGGTGGAATGGGGCGTCGTCGCCGCCGTGTTGTTAGCCATGCTGCTGGCCGAGCGGTTTTTTCTGGCGATTTTCTTTGTCGACCAGATCCCTTTTGGCCGCGCCTTGTTGCAGTTTGTCAGCACCGTCACGATTTATCCGGCCGTGGTCTTCACCTCGGTCTTCGTGTTGGGGGTTGTGAAACTGCAACCCGGTGACGATCCAGTGCGGAGTCAGGCAGCATGAAGCGGTCCCCCCAAGATACCGAGGCAAGCGCCCGCAAGATCACCCGGCGGGGCTTGTTTCTGGGCGGGCTTCAGGTCTCGTTCGCGGCGATGCTGGTGGGACGGATGCGGTATATGCAGGTCGAACAGGCCGATGAATATCGCGATTTGGCGGAAGAAAACCGCGTGAAGTTCTCGCTCCTGCCGCCCGCGCGGGGGCTGATCTATGACCGCAACGGCGTGTTGATCGCGGGCAATGAACAGAACTATCGGATCGTCATCGTGCGCGAGGATGCGGATGACCCCGAAGCCGTACTGAACCGTCTGCGCAAGATCGTATGGCTCGACGATGCGGACATAAAACGCACCTTGGATGAAATGCGCCGCCGTAGCGCCTTTGTGCCGGTGACCGTCGCCGACCGCGTCGCGTGGGAAGACGTGGCCGAGGTCGCTGTGAACGCCCCCGCGCTGCCCGGCATCACCGCCGAGGTCGGCCTGTCGCGCAGCTATCCGCGCGCCGACGATTTCGCCCATGTGATTGGCTATGTGGGTCCCGTGTCGGACTATGACCTGTCCAAGCTTGAAGATCCTGATCCTCTTCTGCAAATCCCGCGTTTCCAAATCGGGAAAAGCGGCGTGGAAGCGAAGATGGAGCTGGATCTGCGCGGATCCGCTGGGACGCGCGAGGTCGAGGTCAACGCCGTCGGTCGTGAGATGCGCGAGTTGGGTCGCGAGGAAGGCCGCGCGGGCGACAACATCCAGCTAACCGTGGATGCCGACCTGCAGGCCTATGTGCAAGCGCGACTGGCTGGCGAAAGTGCCGCTGCGGTGGTGATGGATACCCAGACGGGGGACGTGCTGGCCATCGGCTCGGCGCCCACGTTTGATCCCAACAAGTTCGTGCGCGGGATTTCCAGCAAGGACTACAGCGCGCTTCTGAACGACAAGTATCGTCCGCTGGCCGCAAAACCGGCGCAGGGCACCTATCCGCCCGGATCGACCTTCAAGATGGTCACCGCGCTGGCCGCGCTGGAAGAAGGCGTGATCGACCCGGGTGAAACCGTCAAGTGCTACGGCCATGTCGAGGTCCACGGGCGCCGGTTCCACTGCTGGAAACGCGGGGGGCATGGGTCAGTCGATTTGGCGAAAAGCCTGCGTGAAAGCTGCGACATCTATTATTACGACATCGCCCAACGCGTCGGGATTGAAAAGATCGCCGAGATGGCGCGCAAGCTGGGGCTGGGCGAGCGCCATGATCTGCCGCTGTCCGCCATTGCGCAGGGTCTGATCCCGACCAAGGCGTGGAAACGCGAGGCGCGGGGTGCAGATTGGGTGATCGGTGACAGCCTGAACGCGGGCATCGGGCAGGGCTTCGTTCTGGCCTCGCCCTTGCAACTGACTGTGATGACTGCGCGGCTGGCGACGGGGCAGGCGATTTCTCCGCGGCTGGTGCGCTCGGTTAATGGGATTGAGACCCCCGTCCGCAATGACGGCCCGCTTGAGATCAGCACCAGCAATCTGAATGCCATCCGCGAGGGGATGTACGAGGTTGTAAATGCCCGACGTGGCACGGCAGGACGGTCCAAGATCGTGGGGGACGACCTGCGCATGGCAGGGAAAACCGGCACCAGTCAGGTCCGCAACATCACCGCTGCCGAACGCGCGCGTGGGGTGTTTCGCAACGAAGACCTGCCGTGGGAACGGCGCGACCACGCGCTGTTTGTCTGCTACGCGCCCCATGACAACCCGCGCTATGCGGTGACCGTCGTGGTGGAACATGGCGGCGGCGGATCGACAGCGGCGGCGCCTATCGCGCGCGATGTGATGCTGCAGGCGTTCTATCAAGGCAAGCCCCCGCTGGAAGCCTATCCAGCGAACCAGCGCGGCACGATCCAGACCCGCCAACGCGACATCGAAGAGATGCTCGAGATGCCACATGACGAACGCGTCAAAGCTGCCGAGGGTCGGGCATGAGTTATCTTGAATATAACGTCAAAACCGTCCCCTCGGGATTGCGCAAGGTGCTCTATCTGAACTGGTCACTTGTGCTGCTGCTGATCGCGGTGGCCAGCGTCGGCTTCCTGATGCTGTTTTCGGTCGCAGGCGGCAAGATGGACCCGTGGGCGATGGCGCAGATGAAGCGTTTTGCCTTAGGCATGTTCCTGATGTTTGTGATTGCGATGGTGCCCATCTGGTTCTGGCGCAACATGGCCGGGGTGGGATATCTGCTGTCGCTTGTCCTACTGGTCCTGGTCGAGGTCATGGGCTCGGTCGGCATGGGCGCGCAGCGCTGGATCGACCTTGGTTTCATGCGCTTGCAACCGTCCGAGCTGATGAAGATAACCTTGGTGATGATGCTGGCGGCCTATTACGACTGGCTGGATATCAAGAAGGTCTCGCGCCCGCTTTGGGTGCTGATCCCGGTGATCCTGATCCTGCTGCCGACTTTTCTGGTGCTGCGCCAACCGGACCTGGGCACCTCGATCCTTCTGGTCACCGGCGGTGGCGTGATCATGTTTCTGGCAGGCGTTAGCCTGTGGTATTTCGGGGCGGTCATTGCTTCGGGCGTGGGGCTGGTTACCTCGGTGTTCATGTCACGCGGGACGGAATGGCAGCTGCTGAAGAACTATCAGTACCGCCGGATCGATACGTTCCTTGATCCGTCCTCGGACCCGTTGGGAGCGGGCTATCACATCACCCAGTCCAAGATCGCACTGGGGTCCGGGGGCTGGACCGGGCGGGGCTTCATGCAGGGCACGCAGTCGCGCCTGAACTTCCTGCCGGAAAAACACACCGACTTCATTTTCACCACGCTGGCCGAGGAATTCGGCTTTCTGGGTGGCGCGTCGCTGCTTACGCTCTACGTGCTGATCCTGATCTTCTGCGCCGTCTCGGCCTTCCAGAACAAGGACCGCTTCAGCTCGCTTCTGATCCTTGGGATTTCCGTCACCTTCTTCTTGTTCTTTGCGGTGAACATGTCCATGGTGATGGGCCTTGCCCCGGTGGTCGGGGTGCCGTTGCCGATGGTTAGCTATGGTGGATCTGCCATGTTGATTTTGCTGGTCGGATTCGGTTTGGTCCAAAGCGCACATGTGCACAGAGCGAGACAAAAGTGATGCCCATCAACGTCCTGTATGCCGGCAATCCCAAGCGTTGGGATGTCTATCACCGCGAGATCAGCAAAGCGCTTGATGAGATTCAGATCGAGGCGACGCTGTCCTGCGATCTGCCCGCCGATCAGGTGGATTACATCGTCTATGATCCCAACAGCGCGCTTCAGGATTTTACACCCTTCACCCGCGCCAAGGCGGTGCTGGGCCTGTGGGCAGGGGTCGAGCGGATCGTCTACAACCCGACGCTGACCCAACCCTATGCGCGCATGGTGGATCAGGGGCTAAGCGAGGGCATGACCGAATGGGTCGTGGGCCATGTGCTGCGTCACCATCTGGAAATGGATCAGGACATCCACAACACCACCCCCGCTTGGGGCCGTCTGGCCCCACCGCTGGCCCGCAACCGTCGCGTCGGCATTCTGGGGTTGGGCGAACTCGGGCGCGTCTGTGCCAAGGCACTGACCGATCTGAACTTCCCCGTGTCCGGCTGGAGCCGGGGTGCCAAGTCCATCGACGGCGTCACCTGTCTGCACGGCGATGACGGGTTGGAGCAGGTGCTGCGCAACTCGGACATTCTGGTTCTATTGCTGCCCGCTACCAAAGCGACTGAGAATATCCTGAACGCCGAACGGATCGCGATGCTGCCCGAAGGTGCCGTGATCATCAACCCGGGCCGTGGCCCGCTGATTGACGATGCCGCCCTGCTGGACGCGCTGGATCGCGGCCACATCGCCCACGCCACGCTGGATGTGTTCCGCGTTGAACCGCTGCCGGATGACGACCCCTACTGGGCCCACCCGAAGGTGACGGTCACACCGCATATCGCCTCGGACACCCGCCCTGACACGGCAGCTAAGGTCATCGCCGAAAACATCCGTCGTGGCGAGGCCAAGGAACCCTTCCTGCATCTTGTCGACAAGAAAGCAGGCTATTAAGCCCCCATCCTCTTGCCACAAATACCTTGGGGTGAATGCGCGCAGCGCAGAGGGGCAACGCCCCTACAGGCTCACAACGTGAGCCACCTTAGCCCTAGAACTCCATCCAGATCGTAACCGGCCCGTCATTCACCAGCGACACTTTCATGTCTGCCCCAAAACGCCCCTGCGCGACCTCTATCCCATGCCCGCGCAGCTGGTCCGCAAAATAATCATACAGCCGCTCGCCCTCGTCTGGACGGGCCGCCGTTGAGAACCCCGGACGGTTCCCGCGCGAGGTGTCGGCGGCCAGCGTGAACTGGCTGACCACGAGCGCCGCACCACCGGTATCCAGCAAGGATCGGTTCATCTTGTCCGCGTCATCCTTGAAAATCCGCAGCTTCGAGATTTTGGCCGCCAGCGTGTCGGCATTCGCCTCGGCGTCGCCCTCCATCGCGCAGACCAGAACCAGAAGGCCGGGGCCGATTTCGCCAATAACCTCGCCGTCGACACGAACGGTGGCCTCGCTGACGCGTTGGATCAAAGCTCTCATTTACTGTCCTTTCCGTGCCAATGCACCCATTCGTCCAGATCTGCCCGTTCGGTGCGGAAGCTGTTGGCGGGGTGCTCCTCGTCGCTCAAACCAAAGGCAATGCCGCACAGGATCACGCGATTGTCGGGCAGATTAAACCAGTTGCGCAGGAACGGTGCGAAGGCGGCGACGGCGGCTTGTGGGATTGTCGCGACACCTTGGGCGGTGGCGGCCAGACAAAACCCGGTCACGAAGCCCCCGCAATCTAGATAGGCATAGGGGCCAAGCTCGGCGGGTGCGGTGATCAGTGCAATATGCGGCGCGCCGAAGAAGCGGAAGTTTTCCAGCATCTGCTGGCCGGATGCAGCACGATCCCCCGGCGTCACACCCACGCTTTTGTAAAGCTGCAAACCACAGGTCTTGCGGCGGCGCTGGTGCAGGCCAGTGTAGGCGCTGGGCCAGTCGACGTCCGGCGTCTGCGCAGCTTCCATCGCATGGGCATAGAACGCGTCGCGCAGCCGGTCGGTCTCAACCGCGGTGGTCACTTCGACCTGCCACGGTTGCGCGTTGCACCAGCTTGGCACCTTCTGGGCGGATTGCAGGATTTGCTCGATTACCGGCGCGGGGATCGGATCCGGGCGGAAGGCGCGGCAGGAGTGTCGGGCGCTGAGAAGCGCGTCGAATTGGTCGGGGGTCATTGGCGAACCTCTATTGGCTTTGCGCCGACAGATAGCCGATCACGCCGGCCACGATCAGCCCCAAAATCACCGCGAAAGTGATCTTCCAGACCGAGTAGGGGCGCTCCCCTTGGACCCGTCCATTCTGCCCGTTCACCACGAAGCGATAGGTCTTGCCGCGGTATTTATAAGCGGCCAGCCAGACCGGCAGCAGGATGTGCTTGAAGGTCAGGTCAGACATATCCGTGTCCATCGAGGTGACACGCTGGCGATCCCCACCAATGTCAAACTTCACATCGCGCAGGATGATACGGTTCATATAGTCACGCGCTTCGGTAAAGCCCTCGTCCAAATCGACGGTGTAGCCCTCGGCGCGGAAACCCGCCAGAAACTCGGGGCGATACGGCTCCAGTCGCGACAGATCCCACGGCTCCAGCGAGTCGGTGTATTTCTTCGGCAGACCTTTTGAGGCCAGCACCAGCACATCGTCAAAGAACCGCGCCACGCGGCCGGACACGGACGTCCAGCGTACCGTGCGCGTCGTGCGCTGTTCGCGTTGGCCATTCACCGTGACGGTCCGGGTACGTTCATGCACGATCCCACGCTGGCCGGTGTAGTGTGTCTTGGTGTCCGCATCGAAGGTCCAATAGGGCACATAGATGCCCGTCATCTTGCGGCCCTTGCGGGCGTATTCCTGCAATCCGTTCGGGGCGAACCACAGGCGGCCCAGCCAGTCACTCATGGCCTTGCGCGCCTCGCGCTCTTCGATCTCGAACGGGGCGAGGCCTTTGGGTTTGATATGCCGATGTGTGCCGGTATCCGTGACGACCGGTGTGGCGCAGAAGGGGCATTCGGCGGCATGGGTTGTGCTGTCGAATTCGAATTGGGCGGCACAGTTGGGGCAGCTCACCACCCGCGTTTCTTCCATCTCGTGATCCGGAAGATCAGCGGACAGCGCGCGCTTCAGGTCCAGCTCGCGAATGACGGGTTGGGCGGGTTGGCGATCCTCGATCGGCGCCTTGAAGCCGCAATGGTCACAGGTCAGCTGATTGTGCTCGGGATCAAATCGCAGATCCGCGCCGCATTGGTCGCAGGGAAAGCGATGTTCCTCGATAGGCGATTGAGTGTCTTCGCGCGGATAGGCCATCCGGAGTCCTCAGAGATATTTGTGCAGCACTTTCGGGACCATGATGCGCAGCGCGTTATCCTTCAAGCCGAAATGCCGCCAAATGTGAAACCCCGCATGGGCCAGCATCAGGATGATGAAGGCATCAAAGGCGATCTCGTGAATTTCTTCGGCGATATTATGCAGCCCTTTGGGCGCGTTGCCCGGGTTGATTTGCACCAGACCGAATGCCCGAATGGCGAACGGCGCGGCAAGACCGGCGAAGGCACCGGTGGCGACCGTCACAGGTAAGCCGATTTGCAGCACCTTGTGCGACAGCGCGTGGAACTGTTTGCCCCAGCCGGGCAGCTTTGGCCCCGCCCTGCCTGCCAACCCTTTTGACAGGTACATGCCAAGCCAGATCGCAGCCACCAGTGCCAGAAGGATGCCCATGCCCGAATGCGTGGCCAGGCCAAGCCCCGGATTGCCGCGTATTTCCTCGGGTTCGACAAGGAAGAAATACAGGATCAATCCAAAGGCCAGCCAGTGAAGCCATTTGATGGTTGTGCGACGGGTCACAGATCAGGCACCCGGCGGGGGCGGCGGCAGGATGGTGAAAAGCTGGGCCAGCTCGGCCACGTCCTCGGCGCGCATCCAGCCGTCTTGGCCGGGGGTCCAGACGTGGCTGTCGCGGGTCAGGCTGCCTGCGGTCGCCATGCGCCCCATCGCGGCCTTGGAAAACGGGCCTTTGGTTTCGCCGTTCTCGGCCACGTGCCAGACATGCTCCACCGGCGGCGGGGGCGGCGGTGTTTGTGCGCGTGCAGCCGGGGCAGCGGGTGCGGCGCCCCACGGGCCGGATTGCATCTGACCGGCCATGCCCATGCCCATCGCGGCCCCCATGCCGGCCCCCATCGACGATGCCATGGCCGAATTCTCGGCCCCCATCGCCTCGGCGGCGTTGAACTTCATGTAGTTGTCCAGATTGCCCGCAATGCCCATCGACGTGCGCTTGTCCAACACCTCTTCCACGGCTGGGGGCAGCGAGATGTTCTCGATGTAAAACTCAGGGATCGACAGCCCGTATTCGGCGACAATGCCCGAGATCTCGGTGGCGACGATCTTGCCCAGATCAGCGGTGTTGGCGGCCATGTCCAGAACCGGAATGCCTGCGCCTGCAATCACGCGACTGAAGGCTTGCACGATGATGTTGCGGATCTGGAAGCTGATCTCGTCCATCGTGAATTCGCCATCGGTGCCGACAATCTCCACAAGGAATTTCGCCGGATCCGTCACGCGGACCGAGTA
This sequence comes from Aliiroseovarius marinus, assembly GCF_004360145.1. Lineage (GTDB taxonomy): Bacteria > Pseudomonadota > Alphaproteobacteria > Rhodobacterales > Rhodobacteraceae > Aliiroseovarius > Aliiroseovarius marinus. Next base: position 166,372 of record NZ_ML178713.1, read on the forward strand.
CGTGCCATAGGCGCGAATGCGGGTCGGGCCGAATTCCGGATCACGCAACATGATCGGGTTCTTGGTGCCCCATTTCAGATCGTTGAAGCGGGTCGTGTTGACGTAGTAGATCTCGGACTTGAAGGGCGATTTGAAGCCGTGATCCCAGTGATTCAGCGTCGTCAGGATCGGCATGTTGTTGGTCTCGAGCATGTAAAGCCCGGGCGTAAACACATCCGCCAACTGGCCTTCATGCACGAACACGGCGGCCTGTCCTTCGCGCACGGTCAGTTTCGCGCCGTACTTGATCTCGTGATCTTCGCGTTCGAAACGCCAGACCATCGTGTCGCGCGTGTCATCCACCCAATGAATGACGTCAATGAATTCTCCGGTCAGAAAATCAAGAATACCCATGGTTAAATCCTCCTGGGGGGCAATGGGGTCACGCAGAGCCGCCCTTAAGTTCGGCTGCAATTTTGGTAAAGATCGGGCGCGCCTGATCGGCGGTCATGCCGGGCTGCAGGCGCTTGTCATAGAGCATCTGCAACAACAACTCGTCATGCGAGGTCAGAAGCCCGAATTCGTCGGAATCGTTGAAGATCGAGGGACGCGCCTCTGGGCTGTCATTGGGCAGACCAAGGCCTTGCGCCAACTCCTCGTGGATACAGGCCGCGCGCATCAGGTCGGGCAGTTCGGCCCGGATGACCGCGACGGCACGCTCGATCTGGTTGTTGTCGCCCCGGTCGGCGGCGAAGATCACGCAATGTGTGTCACGGTTCAGATTGGCGATTTGAGAAAGGTCGGCATCACTGATGCCCGGCACGGCACGGCGCAGTGCGGCGGCACTGGCGCGGCGTTCGGTTTCGGTCAGGATCATGACGGTGAAGTTCACACCCAGCGGAACGGCGCCCGTTGCGGCACTGATTGGATGGCCGGTCAAACGGGCCAGTCGGGCCACGTAGGGCGCAAAGACCTGCCGGTCGATCTCGCGCTGATCTTCTGGCACCGCGTCCCCGAAGCTCAGCCCAAAGCGCACGGGTCGGGTCCAGCGTGTCAGCCTAACTGCGTGTTCCTGAGTGATCCGGCGATCGCCTACCTTGCTGTATTCGCTGTTGAAGGCGATGCGTTCAAAATTCCGCGCCAGCATCACGTCGGTGAAGGGCGTGTCCGGTCCGCCGCCGTCACGGCGCAGCTGGTCATGCACCAGACGGCTGGCCTGTATCTTGGCATAGTAATTGCGCAGATAGGCGCTGCTGTCTTTCGTATGGCCAACCGTTAATTGTGGAAGGGTTTCAATAGGCTTAGGTGGTGCCGAGGCTTGCGTCTGCAGCGTGCAGCCCGCCATAGCAGTCAGGGCCGTCATCGCGATAACGGCCCTTGATATCTTGTGAAACGCGGTTCTGCTCACCTGTTTGCCTTTCGGGTTTTCGCCCTTCTTAGCTGTCCGACACGCTTTCGGCCAGATTGTGGCCCGATGCGGTGCCACGTGCCTTGGCGGCAGCCAAGGTCTCTTTCAGCTCGGCTTCCATTTTCACCAGTTCTTCTTCGGCAGCGGCGCGCTTGGCTTTGCCTTCGTCGGCGATGGCCAGGCTTTCCTCGATCGTCGCGATCAGGGTGGCGTTGGCCGATTTCACGGCTTCGATGTCGAATACGCCGCGCTCCATTTCCTGACGGACCATGCGGTTGGCCTCTTGCAGGTTTTCGGCGTTGGCGGTCAGCAACTCGTTGGTCAGGTCGGTGGCGTCCTTCACCGCGGCAGCGGCTTCGGCCGAGCGCTGGATGGTCACGGCCTGCGCCAGCTGGGTTTCCCACAGCGGTACGGTGTTCACCAAGGTTGAATTGATCTTGGTCACCAGCGACTTGTCATTTTCCTGAACCAGACGGATCGAGGGCAGCGACTGCATCGTCACCTGACGGGTCAGTTTCAGGTCATGCACCCGGCGTTCCAGATCATCCCGCGCGGCGCGCAGGTCACGCAATTCTTGGGCTTTGATCACGCCATCCTCTTCCGGGGCGGCAGCGACTTCGGCTTCTTTGGCGGGGATCACGGTCTCGTCCAGCTCGGCCAGTTTGGCCTCGCCTGCTGCGATATACAGGGCCAGCTCGTCATAGAAATCGAGCGTCTTTTCATAGAGCTTGTCCAGCGACTTGATGTCTTTCAGCAGCACATGTTCGTGGTTCAAGAGGTTGTCAGTGATCTTGTCGATCTGGCCCTGAACATCCTCATACCGCGCCATGAACTTGGCGGCGGGCGCCATGCGGCCCAGCAGTTTTTCCCACCAGCTGCGCTTGCGGCGCATGTCGAGTTCACTGATCGAGAAGCCGCGGATCGTGGTGACGATGTTGCGCAGGCTATCGCCCGCCGGGCCAACATCCTTGTTGCGCACGCCCTGCAGCATGTCTTGGCTTATCACCTGCAACTCTGACTGCGCGGCCGAGCCGAATTCGATGATCGACTGCGAGTTCGCCATGTCGATCTCGTCCATGCGCTTCTGGATCTCGGCGCTGGTGGGCTTGTCGGCCTCGGCCAAAGGAACCAGAGCGGTCGAGGGCTCGGGCAGAATCACGGCGGTGGCTTCTTCAATCTCTTTCAGGGCGGCTTGCGCCTGTTCGCGGGTCGTCTGGGTCATCAAATTATCCTCGTCACTTAATCTTCGCTTCGCACACCTTCGCGTGCCAGCCGTTCGCGCAGAACCTCGATTTCGACATCAAGATCGCTGCGATCATCTTTCAGGAATTGCTTCGTTTTGGCCGCAAAGTTTGCTTCCAAATCATCCAGCAGCGTTTCGTAATCCCCCAGCGCGCCGCCATGCGGGTCGCGCAGGTGGATGTCGACAAATTTGGTCGTCGCGTCGCGCGCGCCCAGCAGATAGACGCCCAAATACTTCCGGGCCGAGGTCAGGTCGCGCGGGTCGTCCTCGACCGTGCGGAACATGTCGCGGGCGGTGGCGATGAACTGATCAAGACGCGCCTCAACCCGGCGGTCGCGGATGCGGGACACGGCCTCGCGCATGGCGTTCAGGTGCTTTTCAGCCTCGCCCACGGCGCGGGCCACGCGGTCGGTCTGAAACTCGTCCACGCCCTCGGCGCCCTTATTGCGCAAGGGATCAGGGCCAAACGCGGCCAGATGCAAACCAGCGCCAAGTGCGCCAAAGATCGCCGCGTTCAGGGCCGAGCCGCCCGCAAAACCCACCAGCGACAAACCGGCGCCCATCAGGACCGTTCCGAAAAGCTTGCGCGGGATCGCAGGGCGGCGGGCGATTTTGCGGGCATCATAAGCCTGATGGGCCATGACGCCATCACGGGTCAGCCAGGCCGATCCGATCAGAATGCCGAAGGCCACGAGGGTCAGGGCCATCTCTGTCGGCGGTTGAAAAAATGCGCGGATCGCAAGGGGCAGGGGGGCAAGGAACAGAAAGTTCACACGCCCGGCGCTGCGGGCTGGTTCTTGCCCGTCAAATGGACGTCGGGTGGGTGGCGGGGTTTTGGGCTGTCCACCGGGGCTGAACTCGCCCCCATATCGCTGTGCCATTACGCGCCCCCCATGATCGAGACATAGAGGATCAGCGCGAGAAGCATGAAGAATGCAGTTTTCTGCAATCCATTTTCCGACACGTTCGGGCCCCCTTCCAGAAACGGCGCATCAACACCCAACAAGGCCGGGACGCGGATACGCGCCGTGCGGCCTTTCAGATCAACACCTTCCATGTGTTTTGTATCAGGAAGAAGAATAAGCGCGGTGGGGTGATAAACAAGGGGGAATGGTTCTGAACACTCCCCCTTGGCGGGAAATGACGCAGTCGGATTGGACCCGCGGCATGGGTGGCCGCAAAAGGCGCTTTGCGTTTCGGCATATACATGGCTGGACTTGCGCATCAGAGTGACATTGCGGGTCTACGCAATCCGTCATGCGTATGTCGTTTTTGAATGGCGCGGCGTGTCGGGAGGTCGCTATGATACGCGGGTGCTTTAAGGGGAACATCATGGCGCTGGACGACAAAAAAGGCATCTGGAAATCGGGCAAAGGCAAAGGGCGTCGGACGCCCAAGGGCCGTCAGCTGAACATGGACGCACTGGAGCGTGTGCAGGCGTTGCTGGGCGACCGTCCGCGTCGCCGCGACCTGCTGATCGAGTTTTTGCACCTGATTCAGGACGAATACGGCCATTTGTCCGCCGACCACATCCGCGCACTGGCGCAGGAGATGGGCACTGGCCAAGCCGAGATTTACGAGGTCGCCAGCTTCTATGCCCATTTCGATGTGGTGAAAGAAGGCGAGACCCCTCCGCCCGCGTTGACCATCCGCGTCTGTGATTCCCTGTCCTGCGAACTGGCGGGAGCCGAGGCGCTGCAAAAAGCGCTTGAGGATGGTCTGGACGCGTCCGAAGTGCGCGTCGTGCGTGCGCCCTGCATGGGGCGCTGCGATACCGCGCCGGTGCTTGAGCTGGGTCACAACCACATCGACCACGCCACGTTTGATAAAACGCTGGCGGCGCTGCAGGCTGACGACACCCACGCCCATATCCCCGACTATCAGGATCTGGCCGCCTATCAAGCCGAAGGCGGCTACGCCAAACTGGCCGAGCTGCGCGACGGCGGTGACTGGAAAGACGTTCAGGAAACCGTTCTGAACGCGGGTCTGCGCGGCCTTGGCGGCGCGGGCTTCCCGTCGGGCACCAAATGGGGCTTCGTGCGCGCAAATGAGGGTCCGCGTTATCTGGCCGTCAACGGTGACGAGGGCGAACCGGGCACGTTCAAAGACCGCTATTATCTGGAGCGCACCCCGCATTTGATGCTGGAAGGCATGCTGATCGCCGCTTGGGCGGTCGAGGCCGAGACCTGCTTTATCTACATGCGCGACGAATACCCCGCCGTGCTGGAGATCCTGCGCCGCGAGATTGCAGCGCTGGAAGATGCGGGCATCGTCGCCCCCGGCTTTATTGACCTACGCCGTGGTGCGGGTGCTTACATCTGCGGCGAAGAAAGCGCGATGATTGAATCGATCGAAGGCAAACGCGGCGAACCGCGTCACCGCCCGCCCTTCGTGGCGCAGGTCGGCATCTTCAACCGCCCGACGCTGGTCCATAATGTCGAGACCCTGCTGTGGGTCGCGCGTATCCTACGTGAGGGGCCGGAAATTCTGACCTCGGTCGAGAAGAATGGCCGCAAAGGTCTGCGGTCCTATTCCGTATCCGGTCGCGTGGCCAATCCGGGTGTGCATCTGCTGCCCGCAGGCTCGACCATCACCGACATTATCGAGGCCGCTGGTGGCATGGCCGACGGTCACAGCTTCAAAGCCTATCAGCCGGGCGGCCCGTCCTCGGGTCTGTTGCCCGCGTCGATGGCCGACATTCCGCTGGACTTCGACACGCTGCAACCGCATGGCACCTTCATTGGCTCGGCCGCGGTGGTGGTTCTGTCCGATAAGGATAGCGCCAAAGAGGCCGCGCTGAACATGCTGCGCTTCTTCGAGGATGAAAGCTGCGGTCAGTGCACCCCGTGCCGCGTTGGTTGCGAGAAAGCTGTGAAGCTGATGCAGGCGGACAAGTGGGATCAGGATCTGCTGGAAGAGCTGAGTCAGACGATGGTTGACGCGTCGATCTGTGGTCTGGGGCAGGCGGCGCCGAACCCGATCCGTCTGACCATGAAGCACTTCCCTGACGAAGTTTGATCTGGCGAAGTTTGATTTTCCAACTACGGTTACGTCAAGCTTGACCCGCGCGTCACGCGCGGGTTGGCTGGGCGCGTGTTGACGGTGGTCAATACGTCGTTAACCCAGTTGGATTATCCAAAGACATGGCCCAATTGCCCCTCATCCTCGGCCTGCTGATCTCGCTAGCCTATTTCCCGCTGACCTCGCGCGCGCCTACGTGGCCCCGCTCGATCATCAAGACGATCCCGCTGCTGGCGTTTTCACTGGCCGCCTATGCGGGTGGAGGTTCCGCCTATCTAGTGGCCGGATTGTTCCTGTCTGCTCTCGGCGATTTCGGCCTGTCGCGGGATGGGGACGGCCCGTTCCTGTACGGCCTCTCTGCCTTCGCCTTGGCGCATCTACTCTACATCCTGCATTTCCTGGGCCTGTCCGGCGCCCCCATCTATGACGCGTTCACCACCGCGCCTATCCCTGCGCTTGTGCTGGTGGGGCTGATGGTCTCGACCGAGCTTTGGTTGGCGACCCATACGGGGCATCTGCAATGGCCTGTGCGGATCTATGTGATCATCATTGGCGTGATGGGGCTGACCGCGCTGGCGCTGCCCTTTGGGTGGACCGTGATTGGTGCCGGGTTGTTCATCATCTCGGACGTCATTCTGGCGGTCAGCCTGTTTCGGATGTCCGACACTTATCACCACCGGCTGAAGGCAGGCTATGCAATCTGGGGCTTCTATATCGCCGGGCAGGTGCTGATCCTACTGGGTGGACTGCCCGCGCCCGCGATCAGTTAGCCTGCCCCCTTCCATCCGCCCCCAATGTGGCTTACTTGGAAGGGAAAGGGACTATGAGGGCGCTTAGATGGCATTCTTCTCGAAACTGAAGGACCGGTTGTTCAAATCGTCGTCGAAGCTTGAAGAAGGGCTTGAGGCGATCGTCGAGGACGGCGGCGAAGAAGAGCTGGTCGAGGCGGCAGAGGCAGAAGCACCTGCCGAGACGCCGGAACCCGCACCGGTTGACGTACAAGCGCCCGTCGAGGAAGCAACTCCCGAGCCCGAGCCCGAGCCCGAGCCCGAGCCCGAGCCCGAGNTGTCGCCGAAGCGCCGGTCGAGGTGACGCCCGCACCGGAACCTGTGACCCAAGCCGCCGAAAAGCTGGTCGAGGACGCGCCGCAAGCCCCTGAAAAATCGGGCCTTCTGGGCCGTATGTTCGGGCGTCGCGAAGCGCAGAAGGTTGTGCGCCGCACGGTTGACGACGACATGCTGGAAAGCCTTGAGGATCTGATGATCACGTCCGATATGGGCGTCGACACCGCGATGCGCGTGACGGCGAACATCTCGGAACGTCATTTCGGCAAGAAGCTGTCGGTGGACGAAATCAAGGCGGTGCTGGCCGATGAGGTCACTCGGATTATGGAACCCGTCGCGGTCCCGCTGCCAATCTACCCCAAACGCCCGCAGGTCGTGCTGATCGTCGGCGTCAACGGCGCTGGCAAAACCACGACCATCGGCAAGCTGGCCAGCCAGTTCACCGCCGCCGGCAAAAAGGTTGTGATCGCTGCGGGCGACACGTTCCGCGCCGCTGCGGTCGAGCAGCTTCAGGTCTGGGGTGACCGCGCGGGCGTACCGGTTCTGACGGCGCCCGAAGGCTCGGACCCCGCGTCGCTGGCGTTCGACGCTATGACACAGGCCGAGGCCGATGGCGCTGACCTGCTGATGATCGACACGGCCGGGCGTCTACAGAACCGGTCCGACCTGATGGAGGAGCTGGCCAAGATCGTTCGTGTCATCAAGAAAAAGGATGAAACCGCGCCGCACAACACGCTTCTGGTTCTGGATGCGACGACAGGTCAGAACGCACTGTCTCAGGTCGGGACGTTCCAAGATCTTGCCGATGTGTCGGGCCTTGTGATGACCAAGCTGGACGGCACCGCGAAAGGCGGCGTGCTTGTGGCACTGGCGGACAAGTTCGCCTTGCCCATCCATGCCATTGGCGTGGGCGAGCAGATCGACGATCTGGCCCCGTTCGACCCCGAAGAATTCGCCCGCGCGTTGATCGGCATTACGGATTGATAGGGCATGAGCGACTGGCTCACCTCGCTTGAAGGTACGCCCGCCGGGCATGACCTTGCACTGGCGCTCGCCCTGTTCGCGGCCTTCCTGCATGCGCTCTTTGGCGCACTACAGAAAGGGCGGCATGATCCGTGGCTGTCACGTGGGGCGATTGATTTCAGCTATGGCGTGATCGCCGCCCCCTTTGCGCTGTTCGTGGTGCCCTGGCCCGAACCGCATATGTGGCCGATCTTCGCAATCGTGTTCCTGATCCACGTGGGCTACAAGCTGGCACAGAGTTATACCTATGTGCTGGGCTCTTACACGGTGGTCTATCCGGTGGTGCGCGGCACCGGGCCGCTGTTCACTGTGATCGGCGCAGGCTTCCTGTTCGGCGAAAGTTTCACTGGGATGCAATGGGTCGGCGTCCTGACCCTTGTTGCCGGGATCTTCGCGCTGGCAGCCTATAACCTGCGCCATTGGCCGCTTGGCCGCGCGCAATTGAAACCCGCCCTTGCCATGGCGGTTCTGACCGGCGGTTTCGTGGCCGCCTATACCACCTATGACGCCTATGGCATTCGCGCGACGGCGGACCCGTTTACCTTCCTTGCGTGGTTCTTTTTTATCGACGGGTTCTTCATGCCGGTGATTGCAGCCCTTAGATGGAAGAACATGGCCGAGCGTCCCGCGCTTGCTCCATTGATGGGGCGCGGTGTTTTGGGCGCGTTCGTGGCGTATTTCAGCTTCGGCTCAATCATGTTGGCCACAAGGCTGGGCGGCGTGGGCGAGGCGGCGGTGCTGCGTGAAACCTCGACTGTGTTCGCAGCGCTGATCGGCTGGGTCGTGCTGGGTGAAAAGGTCGGGCCGCGACGGTTGGTGATGATGGCTTTGATTGCGGCAGGGGCCGTGCTAGTCGAAATGGGCGGATGAAGGAGTTCCCATGACAGAGAAACAGGTAAATCCCGCCCTGCGTGGCGCGTTGGAATACGGACCCATCATCCTGTTCTTCGCCGCCTACACCTTCCTGAAGGATCAGACCTTCATGGTCGCTGGGACCGAATATTCGGGCTTTGTCGCCGTCACCGCGATGTTCATTCCGGTGTTGGTCGCGGCCACGCTGGCGATGTGGAAACTGACCGGGCACCTGTCGAAAATGCAGATCGTCACGCTGGTCTTGGTGATCGGGTTCGGCGGGCTGTCGATCTGGTTTAACGACGAACGGTTCTTCAAGATGAAGCCCACGATGATCTATCTGCTGTTTGCGGGGCTACTGGGCTTTGGCCTTTTGCGTGGCGAAAGCTACCTGGAAGCCGTGATGGACAAAGCCCTGCCGCTTGAACGACAGGGCTGGATGTTGCTGACCAAGCGGCTGGCGGTGTTCTTCCTGCTGCTCGCCGTCGCGAACGAGGCGATCTGGCGCATGATGTCCACCGACGCTTGGGTGAACTTCAAAACCTTCGGCCTGCCCGCTGCGACCTTCGGGTTCTTCATGTCTCAAGCAGGGCTGTTCAAGCGGTTCGGGACGGACGAGGAAGCCTCCTAAGCCCGTCCCTTGCCGGGCTTATCGCTTGAATAGAAGATCCTGCGCCTTGCGGTCATCCTGCAAGTTGCTACGCTTTTCAGCTGCCACCGCACGTCCGCGCTGAACGGCGGGGCGTGCGCCGACTTCCTCGAGCCAACGCGCCAAATGCGGTTTGTCGTCCAGATCCTGCTGCTGGCCTTCCCAAAGCGACGCCCAGCCCCAGCACGCCATGTCCGCAATGGAAAAGAAGTCCCCAGCCAGATAGCGGTTGCCCGCCAGACGGCGATCCATCACGCCATAAAGCCGTCCGACCTCGGCTCGATAGCGATCCTTCGCGTAAGGCAGATCCTGCGGCGGATCCATCGCGGGGGCGTATTTCAGGAAGTGATGCGCCTGACCGGCCATCGGCCCAAGCCCGCCCATCTGCCACATCAGCCATTCTTCGACGGCGACGCGGTCCCGCTCGCTCTCGCCATAGAACTTGCCGGTTTTGCGGGCGAGGTATTGCAGGATGGCACCGCTTTCAAACACGGAAATGGGCGCGCCATCCGGCCCGTACGGATCAATAATGGCAGGCATGCGATTGTTCGGCGCGATTTTCAGAAACTCAGGCGCAAACTGGTCGCCCGCGCCAATATTGATCAGCTTCAGCTCGTAGGGCAGGCCCATCTCTTCCAAGGCGATCGAGATTTTCCAGCCGTTCGGCGTCGGCCAATAGTAAAGTTCAATGGGATTGGACATCGTGTTTCCTTTTTGCGTCCCACTGAACATGGCAGTCGGCCCGGAAATGACAAGTATGCAGCTTTCACGATATGGCGAGCCAATCTTTCGTCGCTCTTGACGCCTTAGTTTACAGGCGATATGGCGATGTTCGAGGCGATTTGTCCACCGGATTGCGGGCCTCGTTAAACATTCCGCTAAAGAGGTCAGGGTAGGCGCGACATCCCGTGCCGCAATCCCCCGACGCTCGCAGCGGTGGGGGTTTTTTTGTGCGAAAGGAACGCGCGGTGACAAAATGGGGTAAACGGACCGAGGCCGTACACGGAGGCGTACGCCGCAGCCAGTATAACGAGCTGTCCGAGGCCATGTTCATGACGCAGGCCTTCGTCTATCCGACGGCAGAAGCTGCCGAGCAGCGCTTTATCGAAAGCGGCCCGGACGAGTTCATCTATGCGCGTTACGGCAACCCCACCAACCGCATGTTCGAAGACCGCATTGCGGCGCTGGAAGGCACGGAAGACGCGTTTGCCTGTGCCTCGGGCATGGCGGCGGTGAATGGTGCGTTGATGGCGCTGACGCAGGCGGGCGACCACGTCGTATCCTCGCGCGCGCTGTTTGGGTCGTGCCTCTATGTGCTGGAAGATATTCTGGGCCGGTTCGGTGTCGAAATCACGCTGGTCGATGGCACCGACAACCAAGCGTGGGAGGATGCAATCCGCCCCGATACCAAACTGGTGTTTCTGGAAACCATCTCGAACCCGACGCTGGAAGTGATTGACTTGGCGCATGTGGTGAAGGTTGCGCATGCCAATGGTGCACTGGTTGTGGCAGATAACGCGATGCCGACGCCCGTGTTTTCCTATGCGTCCAAGCTGGGCGCCGATCTTGTGGTCTATTCGACGACCAAACATGTAGATGGCCAAGGCCGGATGCTGGGCGGCGCGATCTGCGGCTCGCGCGAGCTGATCCGCGGCCCGATCGAGACCTATGTCAAACACACCGGCGGGGCGATCAACCCCTTTGCGGCATGGACCCATCTGAAAGCGCTGGAGACGCTGGACCTGCGTGTGCGGGCACAGGCGGACGGCGCGCTGAAAGTGGCGGATGCGCTGCAGGGCCATCCCAAGCTGTCGCGTATCAGCTATCCGACCCACCCGTCGCACCCGCAATATGACATTGCGATCCAACAAGCGCCCTCGGGCGGGACGGTACTGGCGATCGAGGTGGACGGCGGCAAGGACGCCTGCTTCCGCTTCCTGAACGCGCTTGAGATCTTCACGATTTCGAACAACTTCGCAGATGCGAAATCCATCGCGACCCACCCGGCCACCACAACACACCAACGCCTGCCGCAAGAGCAGAAAGATACGCTGGGCATTTCGGATGGTTTGGTGCGCCTGTCGATTGGGCTTGAGGACGTCGATGATCTGATCACCGATCTTCTGAACGGCTTGGACGCGGCCTGATCTGTCGCATTTCGTCCATCGCGTTTGGCGTTTATGTGTCAAATGCATATGATATAGACGTGCGATGGCAGGATGGGGGTTCGCGATGAACCAGATGAAGCGCAAGAGCGGGGACGCGGTGGATACCGCGCAGGCGCAGGATGCCCTTGAGGTCCTGCGCAACTGGGCTGCGAAAGCGGACCCGGTTGAGGTTGCTGCGCTGGACCCGGCGATTGCGCGGCTTCTGCCCTCGGCCGAGCTTCCGAATTACCCCGAACTCAGCCGCACCTACCCGGACGATTTCACCCCGGATGCGGATTACAAGGCGTCGATGCCCGATTTGCAAAACGGTCCGGCCAGCCTTATCCAAGGTGCCAAACGGCATATTCAGCATGTGGGGATTTCCAATTTCCGCCTGCCGATCCGTTATCACACTCGCGATGGATCGGACGTGACGCTGGAAACCTCGGTCACTGGGACGGTCAGCCTTGAAGCTGGCAAGAAGGGCATCAACATGTCGCGCATCATGCGCAGCTTCTATGGCCACGCCGAGAAGACCTTCAGCTTTGATGTGATCGAAGCGGCGCTGGACGACTATAAAACCGATCTGGAAAGCTTGGACGCCCGGATCGAGATGCGGTTTTCCTATCCGGCACGGGTGGAAAGCCTGCGGTCGGGCCTGTCCGGCTATCAGTACTACGACATCGCGCTAGAGCTGGTCGAACATCGCGGGAAACGTCGCAAGTTCCTGCATCTGGACTATGTCTATAGCTCGACCTGCCCCTGTTCGCTGGAACTATCTGAACACGCCCGCCAGATGCGCGGGCAGTTGGCCACACCGCATTCGCAGCGCTCGGTCGCGCGGATTTCGGTCGAGAAGATCCACCAGCCCACGGGCACCTTGTGGTTCGAGGACCTGATTGACCTGTGCCGCGTGGCGGTGCCGACGGAAACGCAGGTGATGGTCAAACGCGAAGACGAACAGGCCTTTGCCGAGCTGAACGCCGCAAACCCGATCTTCGTTGAAGACGCTGCGCGCCTGTTCTGCGAGCAGCTTCAGCAAGACGACCGGATCGGAGATTTCCGCATCGTTGCCAGCCATCAGGAAAGCCTGCACAGCCACGACGCTGTGTCGATCCTGATCGAAGGCGACACGTTCGAGGCTGAAAGCCTGGACCCCAAGCTGTTCTCGACCCTGTTCCACGTCGGCTGACTGTTAGCGCATAGCAGGATTGCAGATTTAGCAATGGTTGCGTCACCACTGCTGACCTAACCTGATGTCAGGGAGGAAACCAACGGCTTTGACAAGAGGTTTCCAATGGCTACGCAAACAACAAATCTCCACATACCAGCATTTTCGCTGTTCGCACCTGTCCGCGCCTTTTTTGCAGCAATCGGCCGTGGCTTGGTCGTCGCTGCTGAAAATTCGTCGCGCATGAAGCGGATTGAAGCTTTTAACGCGATGACGGACGAACAACTGGCCGAACGCGGCCTGAAACGCGACGAGATTGTGCGCCACGTTTTCCAGGATTTGATGTACGTCTAAGCAAAGACGGCACTGACGGTGCTTGACACTATGGGCGTAGGGGGCCAACCCTGCGCTCATGTTGGATCTGCGACCTGTCATCTATGTTATCGGGCTTCTTGTCGCCGTTCTGGGCGCGACGATGCTGATCCCGGTCGTGATCGACTTGGCGGACAACAACCCCGATTGGCAGGTGTTTTTACAAAGCGCCGTCGTGACGATGCTGATCGGCGGGTCGATGGCTCTGTCCACTGCGAATGGTGTGGGCAAAGGCCTGACGATCCAACAAACCTTCCTTCTGACCACCGGTGTTTGGGTGGCGTTGCCGATCTTTGGCGCACTCCCCTTCGCACTGGGCGAACTGGACGCCCGCCCCGTGGACGCGTTTTTCGAGGCGATGTCCGGCCTGACCACCACCGGATCAACCGTGTTGTCCGGGCTGGATGACCTGCCCAAGGGACTTTTGTTCTGGCGCGGGCTTCTACAGTGGTTCGGCGGCATCGGCATCATTGTTGTGGCGATGGTGTTCCTGCCCGAACTGCGCGTCGGCGGCATGCAGATCTTCCGGTCCGAGGGCTTTGACACCTTCGGCAAGATCCTGCCCCGCGCGACCGAGATTTCCTCGCGTATCTCGGTGATCTACTTCACCCTAACCGCGCTGTGCGCACTGGCCTATTTCGCGCTGGGGATGAGCTTTTTCGACGCTGTCACCCACGCGATGACCACCATCGCAACGGGGGGCTATGCCAACTATGACGCCTCATTCGGGGCGTTCGGGGCGGGGCCGGAATATGCGGCCGTGGTGTTCATGCTGCTGGCCGCGTTGCCCTTCGTGCGCTACGTGCAGATCCTGCAAGGCACCGCGCGTCCGCTGTTGCATGACCCGCAGGTGCGCGGCTTCTTCATGACGCTGGTTGTGATCGTCGCCATCATGGTGCTGTGGCGCTGGCTGGCAGATGGGCAGCTAAGCGAGCAGTCCCTGCGCAAAACGCTGTTCAACCTGACCTCGATCCTGACGGGGACAGGCTATGCGTCGCAGGACTATATGCTTTGGGGCGGTTTCCCGGTGGTCGTGTTCTTCTTCGTGGGCCTGATTGGCGGCTGTGCTGGCTCGACCGCGTGTTCGATCAAAATCTTCCGCTATCAGCTGCTGCTCTCGTCAATCAAGGCGCAGATCCAATCGATCCACTTGCCACACGGGATATTCACCCCCCGCTTTGGCGGACGCCGCGTGGACGAAGAAGTCCTGTCCTCGGTCATGGGGTTCTTCGTGTTCTTCGTCGTCACCTTGGGCGTGACGGCAGTTGCGCTGGGGCTGACGGGCTTGGACTTTACCACCTCGATGTCCGGCGCAGCGGCGGCTTTGGCCAATATTGGTCCCGGCTTGGGGGATCAGATCGGGCCAGCGGGCAACTTTGCGGGGCTGAACGATACCGCCAAATGGATCCTGATCGCTGCCATGCTGGTCGGCCGGTTGGAGCTTCTGGCCGTCTTCGTCCTGTTCACCGTGACCTTCTGGCGGGGCTAAAGTGCCCCGAACCAACAAAAAAGGCCCGAAGCGATCTGCCCGGGCCTTTTTGATTTCTATGCGCTGAGGATCAGTTCCAACAGCTGACCAGAACCGTCATGTCAGCGGCCTTGGTGTTCAGCTCGACCGGATCGACCGAAGTGGCGCTGTCCGTCGTGCTGGTGGTCACACCGTTTGCGGCCAGGAAGGCGGCCACGGTGCCTGCGTCCATCGCGAAGCTGGTGTCGGCGGGCAGGGTGCGGCCTGTGGTGCCGCCAGCGGGCAGCAGCATCCCCATCACGGACCCGCCCGCATCCAGAACCGGGCCGCCGGCATCGCCGGGCAGGGCGGAAAGGGTCAGGCGGGACAGTTCAGCCTCGCCATTCAGGCCGGTCAGTTCGGACAGGGTGCCGAAGGTCAGGCTGGGCGCGCTGAGGCGACCCTCATACGAGAAGCCCGCGACGGCCACGTCCGATTTCAGGCGCGGCTCGGCGGTCAGGAAGGACGCGAACGAGATTGGCGCCTGCGCGGTGGCGGGTTCGAGCAGGGCCAGCCCCAGTGCGTCGTCGGTGGCCACGACATTTGCGTCAAACTCGTCGTTGATCGAGATGCGGGCGCAGGACTGGACGGCCTCGGTCGTGGTCAGAATGCGCCCGGCGCCATCCACATAAAAGCCCGAGCGCGAGCGATCTGGTGTGCGGATGTCCAAGCCGGACAACAAATCAAGGCTCTGCGTAGCGTCATCCAATCCGGCGTCATCGGCCAGCGCCTGTGCGCCCAGCGACGAAAAGCTCGCCCGCATGTCCCGCAGGGCCAGATTGCGGCGCTTTTCATCGCCTTTGGGCCAGACCAGCGTGAAGCCCTTCACGGTGCCGTCCGCCAGCTTGACCTGCGTGAAGGACGAGATCTTGTCGTCGGTCCCTTCGATGGTGAACCCGGTCTTGCCACGCTCGCGCGGGCCCTCGGTCGGGACGATTTCCAGCGTTTGCAGGATGTCATAGAGGCCATAGAGCGTGTTCTGATCACCGGTCTGGCTGATCATCACCAGTTGGACATCGCTGTCGCCCTTGGTTTTGAAATGCACGAAGGGGGCTTCGTAGCGGTCAAACGCGACCATGCCAGCGGGGATCGCCATCGAGATGCCCGCGTTCTGGTCCTCGAACGGGGCCATGCCAAGCGCATCCAGAACAGACTGATAGCTATCCAGAAGCACCGCGCGTTGGCGGGTGGTCAGCACACCGGTCGGGTCATAGCCTTTGTCCGTCTGCCACGCCGCCATCGAGCGGCGGGTGCCCGCGCCGAACGCGCCGTCAATGGCCGAGGTGTAATAGCCTTCCCACTGCAGCGCGACCTGCAGGGCTTTACGTGCATCGCGATCTAACGCCCGCTCGCTTGCCTGCGCTTCGCGCTTGGTTTCTTCCTGCACGACGACAACTGGTTCTGCGGGCGTTGCAGGAGCCACGGCGACGGTTTCGGCTTGGGGCTCTGGGCTCGCTTCGACAGATGGCGCTTCAATCGGTGCGGCGGTCAGGGTGCTGGCCCCCACAGGCCAGTATTGCTGGCGGAATTGATCGGGCAGCGCGACAAAGCTGTCTTGCGGGATAAGCCCAGCGTTCTTCAGATTGCGCAGCTGCAGCTCGGCGGCGCGCTCGGTATAGGGTCCCAGAACGATGGCATACCAATTGCCCCCGATGCGAAATCCGCTGACTCCCTCAAGGCGCCCTGCATAAGCACGCGCACGCGCTTCGGCTTGGCCGAGCGTTGGCTGGGCTTCAACCTGGATCCACCGCACTGCCTGACTGTTCGCGGCTTGCTGTGCCACGGCTGGCCCAGCCGATAGCAGCGCGGCAACGCTGGTGGCAGACACCGAGCTCACGATGGGAAGAAGGCCGGTGGCCAAAGCAATTGCAAATTTATTGGTCATGGATCCTCGTCGCCCTAAAGGCAAATTAGGCTGAATTTCGCGCAAGTAACACATCGGCGCCCGCGAAGGTCAATATCACCGCGCCGCCTTTCGGAAATTTCTGCCACGCTGGGGCAGGAAAACCCAACCCTTGTGCCCGTTTCCCGCGTTGACCCGACCCAGACCAACGCCTATTGAGTGGCAGACTTTGTACAAACCAGTTCAGGGCAGCGCCATGGCCACGACCAAGACCAAACCGCAATGCTTTCAGGAAATCATCCTGCGGCTTCAGAATTACTGGGCCGAAAAGGGCTGCGCCGTGATGCAGCCTTACGACATGGAGGTCGGCGCAGGGACGTTCCACCCAGCCACCACGTTGCGCTCGCTGGGCTCGCAGCCGTGGGCCGCCGCCTATGTGCAGCCCTCGCGTCGTCCGACAGATGGCCGCTATGGTGAGAACCCGAACCGTCTGCAGCACTATTACCAGTACCAAGTGCTGATCAAACCCAGCCCGCCTAACCTGCAAGAGCTGTATCTGGGCTCGCTCGAAGCCATTGGCATCGACATGGAGCTGCACGACATCCGCTTTGTGGAAGACGACTGGGAAAGCCCGACGCTGGGCGCGTGGGGTCTGGGTTGGGAAGTTTGGTGCGACGGCATGGAAGTCAGCCAGTTCACCTATTTCCAGCAGGTCGGCGGCCATGACTGTAAGCCGGTCTCGGGCGAGCTGACGTATGGTCTGGAACGTCTGGCCATGTATGTGCTGGGCGTCGATCACGTGATGGACATGCCGTTCAACGCGCCGGATGCGCCGATCGCGCTGACCTATGGTGACGTGTTCAAGCAGACCGAAGAAGAATACGCCCGCTGGAACTTCGACACGGCCAACACCGACGTGCTTCTGCGCCATTTCGAGGAAGCCGAGGAAGAGTGCCGGATGATCCTTGATCAGGCCTATGACGACCCCAAGACCGGCAAGCGCATCATCATGGCGCACCCGGCCTATGACCAATGCATCAAGGCCTCGCACCTGTTCAACCTTCTGGACGCGCGCGGGGTGATCTCGGTCACCGAACGTCAGGCCTATATTGGGCGTGTGCGTGCGCTGGCAAAGCTGTGTGCGGATGCCTTCGTGCAGACCGCTGCTGCGGGTTGGACACCGGAAGGGGACGCGGCGTGAGTGGTCGCCTGCTTGGGAGCTTCATCGTGATAACCGCCCTGATCTCTGGCGGCTTGATCTACTGGATCCAGCTTTACGCCTTCTATGACGAGGTCTCGGCCGAGGACGGGATCCGCATGACCAATCTGGTCACCGGCCAGCCTGAAATCGTGCTCTACGACAGCTTTGAAGGCATCGATGCCGACAGCTCGCCCCTGCGCTATCGTGGCTGCTTTACCACCACGATGAGCCTTGCCATGCTGACCGAAACTTTCGTGCCTTATGAAGAGGCCACGCCCCTGACCGCACCCGGTTGGTTCGACTGCTTTGACGCAGTCCAGATCGGCGCAGATATCGAACAGGGCAACGCCTTGGCCTTTCTGGGCGAACGTAACATCAAAGATGGGGTCGACCGCGTCGTCGCCATCTATCCTGACGGCCGGGGCTTTGCCTGGCATCAGCTGAACGAAAAATATCAAGAGTAAGCACCATGCCTGACCTGCTGATTGAACTCTTTTCCGAAGAAATCCCGGCCCGTATGCAAACGCGCGCGGCGGAGGATCTGAAAAAGCTGGTGACAGACGGTCTGGTCGAGGCTGGCCTGACCTATGCCGGGGCTGCTGCCCTGTCGACGCCGCGCCGCCTGACGCTGGCTGTCGAGGGCCTGTTGGCGCAATCGCCGGACACGCGCGAAGAGCGCAAGGGTCCGAAAGTGGGCGCGCCGGACAAGGCCATCGAGGGCTTCCTGCGCGGAGCAGGCGTGACCCGCGATCAACTGGAAGAGCGTGAGACCCCCAAGGGCGCGGTCTATTTCGCCACGATCGAAAAGAAAGGTCGCCCCGCGGCCGAAATCATCGCGGAAGTTCTGGAAAACGCCGTCCGCAACTTCCCGTGGCCCAAGTCGATGCGCTGGGGTTCCGGCAGCTTGCGCTGGGTGCGTCCGCTGCACTCGATCCTCTGCATCCTGTCGGACGAGGCAGGCGCCACCGTGGTGCCGCTGGACGTTGACGGGATCGCCTCGGGTGACACCACCGAGGGCCACCGCTTCATGGCGCCGGGCCGTTTCGCGGTCACTGGCTTTGCCGACTACGAGGCCAAGCTGAAAGCCGCCAAGGTGATCCTGTCGCCCGCCGAGCGTGCCGATCACATCTGGGCAGAAGCGCAAAACGCCGCCTTCGCCCAAGGGATGGAGATCGTGGAAGACAAAGGCCTGCTGGCCGAGGTCGCCGGTCTGGTCGAATGGCCCGTTGTCCTGATGGGCGACATCGCCGAGGACTTCATCCACCTGCCGCCCGAAGTGCTGCAAACCTCGATGAAAGAGCACCAGAAGTTCTTCTCGGTCAAGAACCCAAAAACGGACCGGATCGAGAAGTTCATCACCGTTGCCAACCGCGAAACCGCGGACCACGGCGCGACCATTCTGGCAGGCAACCAGAAAGTGCTGTTCGCCCGTCTGGCAGACGCCAAGTTCTTCTGGGAAAACGACATTCGCGTGGCTGAAGCGGGTGGTCAGCCGTGGCTCGATAGCCTTGGCAACGTGACCTTCCACAACAAGCTGGGCACGCAGGCCGAACGCATCGACCGCATCGCCGCCATGGCACGCGCGCTGGCGCCGTCGGTGAATGTCGACGCCAAGCTGGCTGAAAAAGCCGCTCGTTGGGCCAAGGCCGATCTGTCTTCGGAAATGGTCTATGAGTTCCCGGAACTGCAGGGCCTGATGGGCAAGTACTATGCAGCTCCCGCCGGCTATCCGACTGAAGTCGCCGATGCAGCACTTGAACACTACTCGCCGCTTGGTCCGTCTGACGATGTGCCATCGGCTCCTGTCTCGGTTGCTGTTGCTATGGCTGACAAGCTGGACACGCTGACCGGCTTCTGGGCGATTGATGAAAAGCCCACCGGCTCGAAAGACCCGTTCGCGCTGCGCCGTGCAGCACTTGGCGTCATTCGTCTGGTGCTGGACAACAACCTGCGGGTTGAGTTGGACAAGCTGTTTGACGCGCAACTTCTGCGTCACGAGATTGCCCTGAACGAAGACGGAGAGTCGCGCGCCGCGCTTCTGCGTGATCTGGACAACGAGATCGCGGACCACGGCGTGTTTGGCGCCGCCATCCGCACCATTCTGGACCATTTCGATGGCGATCTGTCCAAGCATCTGGCCGAGGTTAAGGATAGCCTGCCCGATGTCTCCAGCGATCTTCTGTCGTTCTTCCACGATCGCCTGAAAGTTTACCTGCGCGACAAGGGCATCCGCCACGACGTGATCGACGCCTGTCTGGCGATGCCGGGCAATGATGACCTGACACTTCTGGTCAAACGGGCCGAGGCGCTGGCCACGTTCTTGTCGACCGAAGATGGCGAAAACCTGATCCAAGGGGTGAAACGCGCGTCGAACATTCTGGCCCAGGCCGAAGAAAAAGACGGTGTCGAGTACTCGTATGGCGCGGATGTGAAGTTCGCCGAGGATGACAGCGAAAAGGCGCTCTTTGCTGCGCTGGATGCGGCCGAAGCGGCGATCACCCCGGCGATGGAGGCTGAAGATTTCGCTGCTGCCATGACCGCTATGGCCGCCCTGCGCGCGCCGATTGATGCGTTCTTTGAGGCCGTGCAGATCAACGCGGACAATCAGGTGATCCGGCGCAACCGCCTGAACCTGTTGTCGCGTATCCGCATGATCTGCGGTGGCGTGGCGGATCTGTCGAAAATCGAGGGCTGATCCTCTTCCTCTTGCTCAAATACCTCGGGGTGAGGCCGCAGGCCGAGGGGCAGCGCCCCTTACCCTTGCTGCATTTGTCCGATGCCCCCCTTGTGTGACGCCGCATCCGCGCTATGGTGACGGGTGAAAGGCGGTGCTGCGGTGCAGAAAGATCAAGACTTGGGTTTCACGGAAATCACCCCGACGGCCGAGATTGAAACGTCTCGGCATGGGGGGCGGGCGAAGTGCCTGCAACGGCTGATCCGGCTGGATATGCCGGTGCCGCGCACGGTGGCACTTGATTTTGACGCGGTGCATGGCGTTTCGGCCGGAGAACTTCCCGATCTGGACGCGATGATGGAGCTGTTTGGCCCTGATCCGCTGGTGTCGGTGCGTCCGTCATCCGAGGATCCTGACTGGGGCGGACCGGGGGCCATTCTGAACATCGGGATGAACGACAAGGTGCATGCCCACCTGATCGAAAGCCACGGGGAAACCGCCGCCAACGCGCTGTATCTGCGGTTTATCCAATCCTATGCCGTGCATGTCGGGCGCCTGGACCCGGATGAGTTTGACGCCTTGGACACGCCGACCGCCGACACGTTGCGCGAGGCGCTGGAGCTTTATGAAGAAGAGACCGACGAATACTTCCCGCAAGATCCAAAGGTTCAGCTGAAGGAAATCCTGCGCTCGATGGCGCGCGCATGGGAAGGCACCACGGCGCGACTGTTGCGTCAGGCCAAAGGGGCGCCTGCAGATGCTGGGCTTGGGCTTGTTGTGCAGAAGATGGTGCTGGGTGTCGGGCAGGGGATTTGCGGCTCGGGTGTGATCCAGTTTGTGAACGGCACCACCGGACATCGCGAAATCCGTGGCCGTTATCTTTGCAAAAGCCAAGGACGTGATGCGCTGACAGAAGCTGAAGACCGCGATGTCATGTACCTGACCAAGGACCCGCGCGGTCGGTCCATCGAAGAGGTGCTGCCGCAGAATTTTGCGGACCTTGTCCGCTATGGTGATTTCTGTCGCGCCCGCCTGCGCGAAGAGATGGAGATCGAGTTCACCATCGAAAACGAAGAGCTGTTCATTCTGGACGCCGTGCGCGTGCCGCGCTCGGAACGGGCCAATGTCCGCATCGCGGTTGGCTTGGCCAAGGACGAGATCATCACGCGTTCCGAAGCCGTGTTGCGCATTCCGCCCCGCGCTTTGGCCGAACTGCTGCACAGCCAGATCGACCCAGAAGGCACCCGCGACCACTTTGCCAGAGGTATCGCGGCCAGCCCGGGGGCGGCAACGGGCAAGATCGTATTCAATGCCCGCGCGGCGCAGACATTGGCGTCGCAAGGGGAAGACTGCATTCTGGTGCGCCGCGAGACCAGCCCTGAAGACATTCGCGGGATGCATGCGGCCAAGGGTATTCTGACCATTCGCGGCGGGATCACCAGCCACGCCGCCGTGATCGCGCGTGGTCTTGGCTTGCCCTGCGTTGTGGGTGCTGGGGACTTGACCTTGAACAAGCGCAAAGGCGAGTTGGTTAATTCGGATGGGCGTACGCTTCGTGAAGGTGACGTGATCTCGATTGATGGTAGCGCCGGCGAGGCCTTGGTAGGTTCCGTCGACATGCTGCCGCCTGAACTGGGCGAAAGCTTCCAAACACTGATGACATGGGCGGACGAGCTGCGCGACATTGGCGTGCGCGCGAATGCCGACACGCCGCCGGATGCGCGCAACGCACGGATGTTTGCCGCCGAAGGGATCGGGTTGTGCCGAACCGAGCATATGTTCATCGACGATGACCGCCTTCTGGCCATGCGCGAGATGATCTTTGCCGATCACACCGATGACCGACGCGCCGCGCTGGACCGTTTGCTTCCCATGCAGCGCGCTGACTTTACCGAGCTGTTCGAGATCATGCAGGGCCAGCCGGTCTGCATCCGCCTGTTCGACCCGCCCCTGCACGAGTTCCTGCCGCATGGCCGCGAAGGCCTGCGTGAATTGGCCGAGGCGCTGGACCTACCCTTGAAAGATGTCGAGCGCCGCGTGGCTGGTCTGCGTGAATTCAACCCAATGCTGGGCATGCGCGGGGTGCGGCTTGGTGTCACGGTGCCTGAAATCTATGACATGCAGGCACGCGCCATTTTTGAAGCGACCGTCGAGGCCTCGAAATCCGGGGCGCCGGTGGTGCCCGAAGTAATGATCCCGCTGGTGTCCGCCAAGCGCGAGGTTGAGATCGTGAAGGCCCGTGTCGATGCGGTGGCCGCAGCTGTGCGGATCGAGACCGGTGCCGACTTCACCTATCGTTTGGGCGTGATGGTGGAAACGCCGCGCGCAGCCCTGCGGGCGGGTGAAATTGCCCAGCACGCGGCTTTTATGTCCTTTGGAACCAATGACTTGACCCAGATGACCTATGGTTTGTCGCGTGACGATGCGGGGCGTTTTATGGGCGAATACGTGTCTCAGGGCGTGTATGAGGAAGACCCGTTCCACATGCTAGACGCGGATGGGGTTGGCGAGCTTCTGGAAATCGGCGCGAACCGTGGCCGGACCGAGAACAGCGACCTGACCCTGTCGATTTGTGGCGAACATGGCGGTAACCCTGAAAGCATCCGCTTCTGCCGCGATGCGGGATTTGACTATGTCTCGTGCTCGCCCTTCCGGGTGCCCGTGGCCCGCTTGGCGGCGGCCCATTTGGCGATCACATCTCCGAAACCTAATGTAACGTAGATCGCGCAGGCCTAGACGTACGGATAGTAAACACCTATGTGACCCGGCGAAATTGTCAGGGACGTGTTGTTCTATGCGTATTACTTGGAAATCTCAGCTACTGGCTGTTGTTGCAGTAGCGGCGAGCGCGCTTATGCCTGCTTTGGCCTCGGATTCTGACCCGTCGGCCTCGCCCTTCGGTGCTGCGCTTTTGCAAGAGCATTCGGGACTGGGTGCAATGGGAAGCGCGAAGCTGAACGCGATTTCGGTGTTGCCTAAGATGCGCAAATCCGGTTCGGACAGCTTCGAGCGCTCGGTCGCGTGGTTGTCCGCGCAGCCCGCGCCGAAACAGGATGCCGAATGGACCTGCCTGACAGAAGCGCTGTATTTTGAAGCCCGTGGCGAAAGCATCTATGGCCAGTTCGCCGTGGCCGAGGTGATCCTGAACCGTGTTGATGACGCCCGTTTTCCGAACACGATCTGCGGGGTGGTCAACCAAGGCACGGGCCGGAAATTTGCCTGTCAGTTTACCTATACCTGCGATGGCCGGGCCGAGGTCATCCACGAACAGACCGCCTATGACCGTCTGGGTCGCATTGCGCGTGCGATGATTGATGGTGCGCCGCGTGACCTGACGCTGGGCGCCACGCATTACCATACCAAGGCTGTCGCGCCGCGCTGGGCACGTGCGTTCCAGAAAACCGCCTCGATCGGCGTGCATCGCTTCTATAAGATGCCCGGCTAAAGACGTCTGATCGCGCCGATCCGTCGCTTTGGGCTGGCGTTTCGGGGCGCGTTCGGGGCATGGTCCTGCCAAGTAAAAGAGGACATGCGATGACCGAGGCAAGCTTGGCATTTTCTGACTTAGAAGCACGCGCGCGCGCCATGGCGGGGGATGCGCCTGCGGACCGTATTTCCGTGCGCGACCATGTCGTCGACGTGGAAATCGGTGCCTTTCAGGCCGAACGTGGCGTGACGCAGCGCCTTAGCTTCAGCGTGGTGGTCGAGGTTTCCGATCACGGCGGAGCCGACACAGACGATGTGGACGACATCCTGTCCTATGACACGATCACCGAAGCGATCATGGCCGAGCTTGAGGCCGAGCGGCTGAACCTTCTGGAAACTCTGGCTGAACGGATCGCGCAACGCCTTCTGCTGGCCCCGCAGCCCCAGCGCGTGTTCGTGCGGATTGAGAAGCTGGACCGTGGTCCCGGTAAGCTGGGGGTCGAGATTGTGCGCGACCGCAATAGCGGTGACGCCGAGGTCGAGGCACAGGATGCCCCGGCGCCCATTCTGCTCTTCCTGTCCTCGAACGCCCTGAACGACGAGGGGCTGCTGACCTTCCTCGATCAATTCGAGGAAGATGGCGCGCCGACCATCCTGATCGTCGATGCGGAGCTGCCGCTGGTGCAAGACAGCTGGGCCGCGCGTAACATCGTGCTGCTTCAGGCGGATCAGGCGGCGTGGCAGCTGGCGACGATTGATCCGCGTGCTGTCCCGGTGGGAACCCGGACCGAGCTGGACTGGGGGCTGAAGAACGGGCAGCTTAGCGTCTGGGCGCCGTCCAAGATGGTGCTGGATGCGGTGGATGCGCCCGTCGCGATCTCTCTTCCCGATCTGACCTTGTGGTTTGCTGAGCAGGTGCAGGCCTGCCAGATCCTCTGGGTCGGTTGCGACGCGCCTGACACGCCGGGTATCGCATCGCATTCTGTCATGTTGGAGGACCTGTCATGAGCCAACGCATTCAGCCCATCGCCCGCACGGGCCGTCCGTTCTCGGGTCAATCTTTGTGCGGCAGCGACAGCCTGTGGTTCGATCAGGTCTTAGAGCGCCAGCGCGGGGGCGAGGTGCGGACGGTCGACCTTGCCGATCTGGATACTACCGCAATTCAACGCCTCAGCGCCCCGCGCCCGACGCTGTGCGGCCTGACGCTGGACCAACCGCGCCTGATGGGCATTCTGAACGTGACGCCGGACAGCTTTTCGGACGGGGGCGAGCTGGACACCATTGAGGCTGCGGTCACCCGCGCCCGCCAAATGGCTGGCGATACCGACATTCTGGACATTGGTGGCGAAAGCACCCGCCCCGGCGCGGAAGAGGTGGCCATTCAGGAAGAAATCCAGCGTACCGCGCCGGTGATTGAAGCGATCCGTGCGGCGGGCGTGACCACGCCGATCTCAATCGACACGCGCAAAGCCCGCGTGGCCGAGGCCGCGTTGGATGCAGGCGCGGATATTGTGAATGATGTGTCCGCCTTCACCTTCGATCCCGAGCTTGCCGACCTTGTGGCCGAACGCGATGTG
This sequence comes from Aliiroseovarius marinus, assembly GCF_004360145.1. GTDB lineage: Bacteria > Pseudomonadota > Alphaproteobacteria > Rhodobacterales > Rhodobacteraceae > Aliiroseovarius > Aliiroseovarius marinus. The sequence goes on from NZ_ML178713.1 coordinate 191,529, forward strand.
CCCGTCTGCCTGATGCATTCACAGGGCCGACCTGAGGATATGCAGAACGATCCGCGCTATGACGACGTGCTGTTCGACGTGATGGACTATCTGGAAGAACGTATCAGCTTTGCGGAAGGTAAAGGCATCAAACGTGAGCGGATTATCACCGATCCGGGCATCGGTTTCGGTAAGACTCTGGAACACAATGTGACTTTGCTGCGTAACCTGTCGCTGCTACATGATCTGGGTCTTCCGGTGCTGCTGGGTGTGTCGCGCAAGCGTTTCATCGGCACCATCGGACAGGCCGAGGTGGCCCGCGACAGGGTTGCTGGATCCGTGGCCGTCGCGATGCATGGCATCGCGCAGGGCATGCAGATTTTGCGGGTCCATGACACATTTGAAACACGGCAGGCATTGCGCCTTCACGCAGCCATGACCGAGAATAAGTAAGAACAAGGCGGCAGTATGGTCGAAAAACTCTTCGGAACCGACGGAGTACGTGGGCTGACGAATTCCTGGCCCATGACAGCAGAGATGGCGTTGAAACTGGGGGCGGCTGCGGGCCGTCACTTCCGACGCGATCATTCCAACGGGCACCGGGTCGTCATCGGCAAGGACACCCGTCTGTCGGGCTATATGCTGGAGAACGCGCTGACGGCGGGGCTGACCTCGACGGGTATGAACGTGCTGCTTTTGGGGCCGGTGCCGACGCCGGCCGTGGGGCGTGCGACCCATTCGATGCGGGCGGATCTGGGCATCATGATCTCGGCCTCGCACAACCCGTTCCATGACAATGGCATCAAGTTCTTTGGCCCCGACGGCTTCAAACTGTCGGATGAGGACGAGGCCGAGATCGAGCGCATGGTCCACGATGGCGTCGACCCGGTGCAGCCGCAAAACATCGGCCGCGCCAAGCGGATCGAGGAAGCCCGCCAGCGCTATACCGAATATCTGAAAACCACCTTCCCGCAGCACAAGCGCCTGAACGGCATGAAGGTCGTGATCGACTGCGCGAATGGCGCGGCCTATCGCGCGGCGCCTGACGCCCTGTGGGAGCTGGGGGCCGAGATCATCCCCGTTGGTGTCTCGCCCGACGGGACGAATATCAATAAGGGCTGCGGATCGACCGACACTGCTTTGGCGGCGCGTACCGTGCTGGAACATGGCGCGGATCTGGGCATCTGTCTGGACGGCGACGCGGATCGCATCATGATCATCGACGAGAAGGGTCAGGTGGCGGACGGTGATCAGCTCATGGCACTTTTCGCGACGCATTGGGCGTCTGAAGGGCGCTTGAAGGGTGGCAAGCTGGTCGCGACGGTGATGTCGAACCTCGGGTTAGAACGCCATCTGGCAGCGCAGGGGCTTGAGCTTCTGCGCACCAAAGTGGGCGACCGCCACGTGGTCGAAGCGATGCGCGCGGGCGGCTATAATCTGGGCGGCGAGCAGTCTGGCCATATCGTGATGACGGATTATGCGACCACGGGCGACGGCCTGTTGGCGGGGCTTCAGTTCCTCGCGTGCATGGTCGAAACCGGCAAGCCTGCGTCTGAACTGTGCCAGGTCTTCGAGACCGTGCCGCAGATGTTGAAGAACGTGCGTTACACCTTGGGCCAAACCCCGCTTGAGGTCGACAGTGTGAAAGCTGCCATCGCTGATGCCGAAGGCAGGTTGAACGGAAAAGGACGGCTGCTGATCCGCAAATCCGGCACGGAACCCCTGATCCGCGTGATGGCGGAGTGCGAAGATGACGCCCTTCTGTCGCAAGTCGTCGACGGCATCGTCGCCGAGGTCGAGGCCGTCACCTAAGCCCGCCCCCTATGGCTCTTGGATGAGCGTTGGGCGCAGGAAGACGATCAGCTCGGCCTGCGTCGCGTAGGCGCGGCCGACCCGTGTCCTGAACAGTGCGTCAAGGCCGGGTATGTTCTTTATCGCCAACTTTCTGGCGCGTTGTTTGATCTGCCACTCGATGTCGTCATGGGTGACTGCGCATCGTCTTGGGAGCGGCGTGTTGGAAACTGGGCGCAACGCCAACAAGTTTTCATACAGAAAGACATCACCCCACGGCACAGCACCGGCCAGTCGTGCGGGTAATGTTGCTCGCAAGCTGTTTAAGGCAAGCGCCCCAAGCAAGGCGGATGCGACCGGGAATTGAGGGAAGTTCCTTCTCAGGTTCCATCCGTATGGGCCAGCCGCCGTCAAGGCAAGCAAGGCGATCGGTACGATCCGTAAGCCATTGCGAATAAAGTGAATGCGGGCTTCGGAAATGCGGCGTTCACGTTGGGTGGCAAGCAGCAGGTTGGGTGTGCAAATCGCAGCTGCGCTTGCATGCGTAATAAGAGTTCTTCGTTTCATGACAATCCTCCCCTTTAGGCAGGGTATCACGATTGCCGATATTCACGAAATCCGCGGCGCGTTCAGCGCCCCGCCAACATCTTACGCAGGCTGTACCATTGGCTGATCGCCAGTCCTGCCATGATCAGGGCAAGCGCTGCGAAGAAGCGCAGCGGAAGCGCCTCGGACAGGATCCACGCGCCGAAAACCATCGACCATGCGGGAACTTGGTAGTTCACCAGCGTCATGAAAACCGAGCCCGCGCTGATGATGATCGCGACACGCAGAAGTGTTGCCAGTGCTGTGGGTAGAAGCCCCAAGGCGACGATTGCCAGCCCCGAGCGGGTGCCTTCCCATGCCGGCCATCCTTCGGTCATCAGCATGATTGGGAACAGGACAACCGATCCCACCACAAGTGTCAGCGCCGCCAATACCAGCGGATCAATCGGCGGGCAGCGGCGCGTCAGGATCGACGCAATGGAATAGCACAGCGCGGCCCCGATACAGGCCAGTTGCGCGAGGGGTTCTGTCCCTTGTCCAAGTTGCGCCAGCCCCGGTCCGATCAGAACCAGCGCGCCGCAAAATCCCAGCGTAACCCCGATGAATTTGCGCATGTTCAAAGGTTCGTCCGAGAAGAAGTGAGCCAAGGGCAACACCATCAACGGGATCGAGGCCATGGAGAGACCAGCAAAGGCCGATGGGACGTATTGTTGCCCCCAGCTCAGCAGCACGAAAGGCAACGCGGTGGACAGAATGCCAACGATCGAGATGATCCACCACAATGTGGCGTCCCATTTTGGCATGCTGCGCCCCGTTGCCATGACCAACCCCAGCAACGCTACAGCGCCCAAAGTGGTGCGCGACGTGGCGACTGTCACCGGGCCGTACCCTTCAAGCGCGATAGCTACGACCATGAAGGTGCCACCCCAGATCAGACCAAGGGCAATGACGCCCGCCCAGTCGCGGGTGGTAGGATTGTCGGTCATGGAACCTCGCAGTGATGCGCAAAGAAGAAAGGGCGCCCGGTGTCGGACGCCCCACTTGATCTTTAGTTGCGATGGAAATCAACCCACCGCGTGACCGTGTTCAGGTCTTAGTTCTTTTCTTGGTCAACCAGCTTACCAGCCGAGATCCAAGGCATCATGTCGCGCAGTTTCTTACCGACAACCTCGATCTGGTGCTCGTCGTTGTGACGGCGGGCAGCTTTGATGGTCGGCTGACCAACAGCGTTCTCCAGCATGAAGTCACGCACGAATTTACCGGTCTGGATGTCTTCCAGCGATTCTTTCATGGCTTTCTTGGTGGCTTCGTAAGGCAGGATGCGCGGGCCGGTGACGTACTGGCCGTATTCTGCGGTGTTCGAGATCGAGTAATCCATGTTGGCGATGCCGCCTTCATAGATCAGGTCTACGATCAGCTTGGTTTCGTGCAGACACTCGAAGTAAGCCATTTCCGGTGCGTAGCCGGCTTCAACCAGAGTTTCAAAACCGCAACGGATCAGCTCGACGATACCGCCGCACAGAACAGCCTGCTCGCCGAACAGGTCGGTTTCGCACTCTTCACGGAAGTTGGTTTCGATGATGCCCGAGCGGCCGCCACCGATGGCCGAGCAATAGGACAGGCCGATTTCCAGCGCTTTGCCGGTTGCGTCGGTGTCAACAGCGACCAGACAGGGTACGCCGCCGCCTTTGACGTATTCGCCGCGTACGGTGTGACCCGGGCCTTTGGGGGCCATCATGATCACGTCAACGCCTTCTTTCGGCTCGATCAAGCCGAAGTGAACGTTCAGGCCGTGAGCGAATGCAATCGCTGCGCCCGGCTTGATGTTGTCGTGAACGTATTTCTTGTAGGTTTCAGCCTGCAGTTCGTCGGGCATGGTGAACATGATCAGGTCACACCAAGCAGCTGCTTCGGCGATGCCCATAACTTCCAGACCTTCAGCTTCGGCTTTCTTGGCCGATGCCGAGCCTTCGCGCAGGGCAACAACAAGGTTCTTGGCGCCCGAGTCGCGCAGGTTCAGCGCGTGTGCGTGGCCTTGCGAGCCGTAGCCCAGGATGGCAACTTTTTTGTCTTTGATCAGGTTAATGTCGCAATCGCGATCGTAGTAAACGCGCATATCGGGTGCTCCGTTGCATGAGTTGTTCTCTGAGGCCGCATCATAGGTATGAATGGGCAGGGTTCGAGATGAATAACGGGTATATTTTGCGAAAAATTATGGCTAACTATTCGTCAATAGGCATGATAATAGAAAATTCATGTTAGATGATCTCGACAGACGAATTCTGCGACAAATGCAGGCGGATCCGACTCTCGGCGGGTCCGAGTTGGCAGACCGGGTGGGTTTGTCCGCGGCACGCTTATCGCGCAGGGTCGAACGACTGCGCGATCAGAAAATCCTGCGCGGCCCGCGTGCGGTGATCAACTGGCGTGCTTTGGGCTATGAGGTCGAGGTCAGTCTGCGGGTGACGCTCGATAAGACCCAGCCCCGCGCTTTTGATGATTTCATCGACGCCGCCCGCGCCATCCGGGAAGTGATCGAGATCCAGACCTTCGTGGGCCGCGTCGATGTGCGCCTGTCCGTCATCGCCCGCGACATGCCGCATTATCAAGGCATCTATCGCGACCAAATTCTGGCGCTGCCGCACATCGCAGATATCGAGGCCTTGATGCATGTGGCGCGGATCAAATCGGATGAAAGCCTGCCGCTATGACCGAGTTTGACGAGATTGATCTGGCCCTGCTGCGCCTGCTGGCCGAGGATGCCACGCAATCCGCTGGCGCTCTTGGACGCGAAGTGGGCCTGAGCCAACCTGCCGCGTGGCGCCGTATCAAGCGCCTGACCGATCTTGGTGTCATTGCCGGACGGCGGCTGGATCTGGACCGCGAGGCGCTGGGGTTCGGCGTGACCGTGTTTCTGGGCGTGAAGCTCGCCACCAAGGGGCGAGTCAGTCTAGACGATTTCGAACGCGCCGTGTCAGCGATCCCCGAGGTACAGACGGTCGAGCACGTACTGGGTCTCTATGACTACCGCCTGCGGGTTGTGGCCCGCGATATCTCGGATTTCGAACGTGTGCTGCGGCGCCGGATCATGACCATGCCGGGCGTGGGGGATGTCGAGGCCAACGTGCTTTTGTCGGAAGAACGACGGCCCGGGCCGGTTTGAAGACTTTCCTGCTGCCGGATTCTGGTTAATGTTGTCCACTCATTGCGAAGGAGACCTGACATGCCCGCACTTCTGCCCGACATTGATCCTGATGGGATGCTTGAGTTTTCGGTCGTGTTCACCGACCGATCCCTGAACCACATGTCCCAAGCCTTTCAGGGCGTGATGACGGACATCTCGACCACGTTGAAAGAGGTCTATAACGCCGATGCCGTTGCGCTTGTCCCCGGTGGCGGCACCTACGCGATGGAGGCTGTTGCGCGTCAGTTCGCGACCGGCAAGCGGGTGATGGTCATTCGCAACGGGTTCTTTTCCTTCCGCTGGAGCCAGATTTTCGAGATGGGGGCGATCCCGTCAGCGGAAACCGTGATGAAAGCGCGCCGCGTGGGCAACGCTCCGGACGCACCCTTTGCGCCTGCTCCAATTGACGAGGTCGTCGCGAAAATCAAGGAAGAGAAGCCAGACGTCGTGTTCGCCCCGCATGTGGAAACCGCGTCGGGTATGATCTTGCCCGATGACTATATCACAGCGGTGGCCGATGCCGTGCACGGCGTTGGTGGGATCTTCGTTCTGGACTGCATTGCCTCGGGCTGTGCGTGGGTCGACATGAAGGCGACCGGCGTGGATGTCCTGATTTCGGCCCCTCAAAAGGGCTGGTCGGCCCAGCCTTCTGCCGGAATCGTCATGATGAACGACACCGCGCGGGACATCGCGAAAGCCGCGACCTCGACCTCGTTCGCGGTGGACCTGGGCAAGTGGCTGTCGATCATGGAGGCCTATGAAGGTGGTGGGCATGCTTATCACGCGACGATGCCCACCGACGCGCTGCGCGCGTTTCGCGATACGATGCTGGAAACCAAGGAATATGGGTTCGAAAAACTGCGAGACGCCCAGTGGGAGCAAGGGCGCCGTGTCCGTGCGTTGCTGGCAGAGAACGGCATTAAATCCGTGGCTGCCGAAGGGTTCGAAGCGCCGGGCGTGGTCGTGTCTTACACCGCAAATCCCGACATCAAGGCGGGCAAGGCCTTTGCTGCCGAAGGTGTGCAGATCGCAGCAGGTGTGCCGTTGATGGTGGACGAGGGCGACGACTATTCGTCCTTCCGTTTGGGTCTCTTCGGGCTCGACAAGCTTTATGATGTCGATGCCAGCGTGGCCCGGCTTGAGGATGCGCTGAAGAAAGTGCTTTAAATACAAAACGGCGCGCCTTCCGGACGCGCCGTTTCTTTGTCCGGGGCGGGCTTAGCCCTTACCGCCTGCCATGATGACCAGCAGCAGATAGATCACGGGGACGGTTGCCAGAGCAACAAGCCCCACGCCCATCACACCTTTCAGAAGGAAGCCCCCGACAAGGGCGGCAAGGATCGCGCCGATGATCATGAAGGCGATTTTCTCGGCGCGGGCGTCTTTGGCTTGCTGTTCCGGGGTCAGTTCGGTTGCCATGGTAAAGTCTCCTGTTCACGTTGCGGGGCGTATATCCTGCATGTGTTCAGAAGGTGGAATGCGACAATCCTGTCATGTGACGGCCTGCCGCAGGTGGGTTAGCTTGGGCCAAGCCCCGCCCGCATCACGCGCTTGCGCATGGGGGCCACATCATGCACCGCTTTCAGGCCCAAAAGGCGCACGGTTTGCATCACACCGTCGCCAGACCGCGTGACCCGGTTGAACAGGTCGATGGCGCGGGCGCGGCGGGCGATGTCGGGCGCGCGGGCGGCGTCATAGGCCTTCATCATCGCGGGATCACCTAGGGCGCTTGGATCGGCCTCGGCCAGTTCCAGCAGGGCGATGACGTCATTCAATGACGTGTTCAGCCCCTGCGCGCCAATCGGGGGCAGGGCATGGGCGGCTTCGGCAACCACGGCCACACGGCCTGCGACCAGCTGATCCGCCGTCTGCGTGACGATCGGCCAGACCGAGCGGTTGCCTTCCAGATGCATCCGCCCCAACAACCCGGTCGAGCGCTGGAACATCACATCTTCAAACTCGGCCACATCCATGTTCATCAACTCGACCGCACGCGGACCCTTGTTCATCCAAACGATGGCTGATGCCGGTTTGCCATCCATGTCGGGCAGCGGCACGATGGTGAAGGGGCCGCCCTCGTTATAGATCTCGGTCGAGATGTTGCCGTGCGGCAGGTCGTGCGTGACTGTGAAGGCCAGTGATTTCTGTCCATAACGGGTGGTGGACACCGTGATCCCCGCGGCTTCGCGCAGGGGCGAGAACTTGCCATCCGCCGCGATCCCCATTCGGGCGCGCACGCGGTCGCCGTTCGTGAGGGTGACGATGATCTCGCCGGTGCGCTGCACCATCGAGCGGAAGCCCGTGCCGTAGAGCGGCGTGATCAGCGGCTGGTTTTGCAGATAGGCCCAGATCTCGCGCCGGACGACCCAGTTCATCAGGTTCCAGCCGAAAGGCTCGTCCCCCATATCGTCCGAGCGGAACACCCGCCGGTCGCGCACTTCGGGCGGCCAGCCGGTCGTGTCGATCACGGCCAATTGGTCCAGCGGCTTGGCATGGTCTTTCAGATGCGGCCAGAGGCCCACGCGGTCGAACAGTTGGCGGGCAGGGCGCAAAAACGCGGTAGACCGCAGGTCGGATTTATCTTCATTCGCCGTGGTGACGGGTACGAAGGGATCAGCCATGACCACGCTGAACCCAGCAGCGGCAAAGGCGGCTGCGGACACCTGACCGGCGATCCCGCCGCCCGAGATGAAAATGTCAGCACGATGTTCGGTCATGATGTGTCCTTTGGCTACTTCACCAGCCGCTCCAGAAACGCGGTCAGGTCGTCGGTATGGTGGTGAATGTGATCGGCGGGCTCGGGCGTTGGCGCGACGTGGACGGTTTTCATGCCCAGTTCATGCGGTACGGCCAGATTGCGGGGGTCGTCTTCGAACATGGCGGCGACATCGGGTTTCACGCCGTCGCGCGCAAAGACGGCATCAAAGGCGGCGCGGTCGGGCTTTGGGTGGAAATCAGCGTGCTCAACCCCATAGATTGCGTCAAACAGCCCCGACAGTCCGCGCGCGGCCAGTACCTGTTCGGCATAGGGGGCCGAACCGTTGGTATAAACGATCTTGCGCCCCGGCAGGTTGGTGATGTGGCTGGCCAGATCGTGGTCGGGTTCCAACGCATCAAACGAGATATCATGTACGTCATGCAGATAGGGACCGGGATCCACCCCATGCTCGCGCATCAAACCGGCCAGCGTGGTGCCATGCTCGCGCCAGTATTTTTGGCGCAGGCGATCCGCCTCGGCCCGGTCAACGCCGAGTTCATCCATCACCCAGTTGGTCATGCGCACTTCGATCTGGTCAAACAGCCGAACCCGCGGCGGGTACAGCGTGTTGTCCAAGTCAAAAACCCAGTGACTGACATGAGAGAACAGATCGGCGACCATGGGGGGAAAATAGACCGCCGCCGGGGCAGGTTAAAGGTCTTATTCGACGAAAACGGGCTCTGCGACGTCGCGACGCGTGCTTGGTGTTTGCCATGTTCATGGCAGCATGCTTATCTGTGCGGATCAATAAAGGCCGGAAGGACAGAATGGTGGCTGAGGGTAAACAGGGACAACGCGACGCGTATGAGATGATCCTCGATGCGATTGACACGGGCACATATAAGCCCGGCGATCGGCTGGTCGAAAACGAGCTGGCCGAGCGGTTTGGCGTGTCCCGGACCCCAATCCGCGAGGCGCTGCAGCGCTTGGAAACGCAGTCGCTTTTGACCCGCGACGGGCGCAGCCTGATCGTGGCGTCACTGGACCACAGCCAATTGGCCGAGCTTTACGTGGTGCGAGCCGAGCTGGAAGGTCTGGCCGCATCGCTGGCAGCCCAACACGCCGCCCCTGAAGAGATCCGCGTGCTGCGCGAGATGGTCGAGGAAGACCGGCAGTTGCTGGACAACCCGTCCGCATTGTCACGCGCCAACCGCCGTTTTCACAAGCAGCTTCATTTGGCCTCGCACAACCGCTATCTGGTGCAGCAATTGGATCTGGTTCATCGTTCGATGGCACTTTTGGCAACGACATCCTTGGCTGCGGAAGGGCGTAGCGAGGACGCGATTGCAGAACACGACGCGATCGTCTCGGCCATCGAGGTGCGCGATCAGGACGCGGCCCGTGCGGCGCTCAGAAAGCACATCTCGCGGGCGTTCGAGACACGGATCAAGCTGGATTCGACGCTGGGGGACTAAGCGTCGCCTCATCCGTTGCCGTTGGCTGATCGAACTTCCCGTGCTGGGTTTTGTCCCAGTAAAACGGCTTGGTCATGATCTCGAAAAAACCTTTCATCGCGGCCAAGGACGCCAGCGGATAATAGAAGTGCAGGGTGGGCACCCAATATCTGAGCCAGCGATGCTTCGGGTTGCTGACCGCCTGCACGCCCACGGTGATTGTCAGCAGTTCGGCTGCCATGAACACCGTGCCCAGCACGACCAGCAGATTGTGCGGTGCGACCCCGCGCAGCGGGTGGGGCAGGCCCAGAGGGAAGGCCCAGAAGGTCCACAGAATTGGCGCCAGTAGGAATTGCGACAACGCGCCCAGAAACAGGATTTGGAAGCCCGTGAATTTCCACCAGCCAAGTTCGCGGCGCAGTTGGCGCGGGTTGCGCATGTGCACGCCATAGGTCATCGCATAACCCTTGATCCAGCGCGACCGTTGCTTGATCCACGGCCAGACACGGCAGTTGGCTTCTTCTTCGGTCACGGTGTCAATCAGCTCGGTCCGGTATCCGCGACGGGCCAGACGGATGCCAAGATCGGCATCTTCAGTCACGTTATGGGCGTCCCACCCACCGAGTTCCTCAAGCGCATTGCGACGGAAGAACAGGGTGGTGCCGCCCAACGGAATGGCAAATCCCATACGCTCGACCCCCGGCAGGACCAGCCCCCACCATGTGGCGTATTCCACGGTGAAACAGCGGCTCAGCCAATTGGTGCGGGCGTTGTAGAAATCCAGCTTCCCTTGCAGGCAGGCGACCTCGGGCCCGCGTTCCGAGAAGCGACGCACGACCTTGTGGATCTGATCGGGGGCGGGGGCGTCCTCGGCATCGTAGACGCCGATGATCGAGCCCTTGCAGAAATCCAGCGCGAAATTCATCGCGCGGGGTTTGGTTTTCACGACGCCGCGCGGCACCACGATCTGGCGCATCCAGCGCGGCAGCTCAGAGCGGGCGAGGGTTTGCTGGGTCAGGCTATCGTCCTCCTCGACCACCAGACAAATATCCAAAAGCTCGCGGGGATAAGACAGGCGTTCCAGCCGCTTCACCAACCGCCCAGCGATCTCGCGTTCCTTATAGAGCGGGACAAGGATGGATACGGTGGGCAGCTTCAGAAAACCGTGCGGCGATTGAGAGAGGTCAGGGGCGTCATCGTCGTGTCGCGCGCGCAAGAACTGCCACGCGGCGATGGCTTTCAGAGACGAATTCAGGATCAGCGTTAGCACGGCCCAGCCGACCAGCACAGCGAACCCGGCGAAGCTTGAGACCACGAAGACCGCGCTAATCGCCAGCACCAAGGACAACCCGAAGCGCATCACCGCGGTTTGGCTCCAAGTGCGGCAGCTGTCCTCTGCGGCGACGCGGCTTTCCGCGCGCTGGGCAAGGCTGCGATGGCGCAGGTCAACGAGGGCAGTGTGGATGTCGTCCTCGGGCGCGATGGCCAGATAGCATTTCCCCCAAGAGGCCGGGAAGTTCTTAGAGAGGCTTTCGAACTGGTCGGGACGTGCGCAGATGATGATGGTGGCCCCGCCCGCGCGTTTCCACGGGACGATGCCGTTCCGGATACAGAACTCGGCCCCGATCTGGTCGATCAGGCGCACGTCGGGGCGGTGTGTCTTTAGGTCTGCGATCTCGCATCTGTATTGAAGTGCCAAGGCGGAATAGAGGTCGGATTTGCTGATCCAGCCATTGGCCAAAAGGATGTCACCAAAGCGCGCATCCTCGCGCGCCATCAAGGCGACGGCCATCGACAAGTTTTCGGGGGACAGCGCGCCCATTTCCACCAGCACTTGGCCCAAAGGCTTGCGGCGCGCGGGCGTGGGGATTGGCTGCGCTGGGGCGACCGGTCGGGCCGCGTGAGATCCGAATGCGCGGTGTTCTTCGATCCCTGCCTGAACCGAAGCCGCATCATTCGTGTGGATGATACGTAAATCTGGAGATGGCATTTTATGCTCGTTGTTCTGTCAGACCAGACGAGCTTGGGTCCAGAATGGTTAATGGCGGGTTAACCAACCCGCCATCACGTTTGAAAAGTGCAATTTTGTCGCGGCCGCATGGGCCGTGGCGCCCTAGATCAGGCGCGCGCGTCCATCGCGTCCGAGAACCGCTCGAACAGGTAATAGCTGTCCATCGGGCCCGGGCTGGCTTCGGGGTGATACTGCACCGAGAAGACCGGGCGGGTTTCCATGCGGATCCCGCAGTTCGAGCCGTCAAACAGCGACACGTGGGTCTCGATCACACCTTCAGGCAGGCTGGCTGCGTCGACGGCGAACCCGTGGTTCATCGAGGTGATCTCGACCTTGCCGGTGTCGTTGTCTTTGACCGGGTGGTTTGCACCGTGGTGGCCGTGGTTCATCTTGATCGTGCGTGCGCCAAGGGCCAGTGCCAACATCTGGTGACCCAGACAGATCCCGAAGACGGGCAGGTCCGTGGTGTCCAGAATGGTCTTGATCATTGGCACAGCGTATTCGCCGGTGGCTGCCGGGTCGCCGGGGCCATTCGACAGGAATACACCGTCGGGGCTGTGGGCCAGAACTTCTTCTGCGGTCGCGGTGGCGGGCAGAACGGTGACGTCACAGCCAGCCGAGGCCAGACAACGCAGGATGTTGCGCTTGGCACCGAAGTCAAGCGCGACGACTTTGTGGCGCGGCTTGTCCTGCTTGGGGTAACCATCCGGCCACGCCCAACGCATCTCGTCCCATTTATAGCTTTGGGCGCAGGTGACCTCTTTCGCCAGATCCAGACCTTCAAGGCCCGAGAAGCCACGGGCCTCAGTGATCAAGGCTTCGATGTCGAAGTTTCCGTCCGGGTCATGGGCGATGGCCACATGCGGTGCGCCTTGATGACGGATTGCACGGGTCAGGCGGCGGGTGTCGACACCCCCGATACCGATGCGACCGGTCTTGGCCAGCCAATCCACCAGACGTTCGGTCGAACGCCAGTTCGAGGGCTCGGTCGGATCCCACTTGACGACCATCCCGGCGGCAACCGGGTTCGTGGTCTCGTCATCTTCCGGGTTCACACCCACATTGCCCACATGGGGGAAGGTGAAGGTGACAACCTGCCCTGCATAGGACGGATCGGTCATGATCTCTTGATACCCGGTCATGGCGGTGTTGAAGCACAGCTCGGCTGTAGTGATACCGGTGGCTCCGAACCCCTGACCGTAGAAGATCGTGCCGTCAGCAAGGACAAGACAGGCGGTGGGTTTGGCATTTTCCTGAGAAGGGGCGGTGGCAGCGGACATTGGGCGACTCCCGATCGACAAATTGGCGCGAACCTAGTGTCGCGGTCGGGGCGGGTCAAGGCCGCTTTGTGCTGAAAAGGCACGGCTGTTAATTTTTACGCTGTTAGCGCCTGACAGATTGGTTGATTGCCCTGCGGCTTTTGGGTAAAACCCCGTCTTTGTGAATGCCACAGATTATGGATGGACCCATGGACATGCGCAGCCGGCTGAATGACGCCCTGAAAACGGCTATGAAAAACAAAGACGCCGAGCGGTTGACGACGCTGCGGCTGATCAATGCCGCGATCAAGGATCAGGACATCGCCCTGCGGGGAAAAGGCGAGGACGCTCAGGTGTCGGATGCCGACGTGCTGGCCATTCTGGGCAAGATGGTCAAACAGCGTCAGGAAAGCGCGCGCGCCTATGAAGAAGGCGGACGTCTGGAGCTGGCCGAGAAGGAACGCTCTGAGATCACGGTGATCGAGGATTTCCTGCCCAAGCAGCTGTCGGAAGACGAGGCAGAGGCCGCCGTGGCTGCCGCCATCGCCGAAGTCGGCGCCGAGAGCATCCGCGACATGGGCAAGGTGATGGGCGCGTTGAAAGCCAAATTCACCGGCCAGATGGACTTCGGCAAAGTCGGCCCGATGGTGAAGGCCAAGCTGGGCTGATCAACCCAGAATACGATTGGGAAGAATGCGGGGCCGTGGCCTCGCATTTTTTATTGGTGCGACTTTAGCTGCATCAGCTTTTCCGACAGCTCTTCATGTAGCAGGGGGCGCTCATCCTCGGACAGGAACGCGCCCAGTTCGACCTCTCGTCCATTACCTTTCAGGGTCACATAATCCGGGATCGGCCCGCCTGACTTGTGCAGGTGCACAGAGACCCAATAGGGGTTCGCGTCCCATTCCTGCAGGTCGCCGCGTGGGCCGTGGCGGGTCAGGGTCATGTGGTCGGGCCAGATGCAGAGTTCTTCCAGGATCTCGCCATCCTTGTAGCTTTTCTCGATGAAGAACCACAGCGCACCTAGGGCGGCCAGCCCGAAGGGCAGTAATCCCCACAGGGCCATTGTCCCGATCACGCCCAACAGGGGCAACAGCATCAGTCCGAATCCCATCCCCATGATCCAGACAAATCCGCGCCGGGGCAGGGACCGGTAGGGCCACAGGTGCAGCTCGGCTTTGGGGGCGTCTGGGCCGTCGGGTTGAACCCACTCATAGGGCATCGGGGAACCTCTTTCTGAACGGGTGAATTTTCGCAAATCACGGGCGGGCTTGGCAAGAGGCGCGGGGCGTGCTCGCTGCCATGTGATTGGTGTTTTCGCCGTGATGGGCGCAGTCTTGTGGCCAAGACAGGAGGTCGCGATGCGCACATATATACTGGGGCTACTTGTGATGGCCGGGCCTGTGTGGGCTCATGATGCGGTGATTGACGGCGCGACAGCGCGGGCAAGTGGCGCGGGGTGGAGCATCAGCGTCACCCTGACCCATGAAGAGGCCGGCTGGGATGACTATGCCGATGGCTGGCGGGTCGAGACCGAGGGCGGCGAGGTGTTGGGCACCCGCGTGCTGGCGCATCCGCATGTGAATGAACAGCCCTTTACCCGCAGCTTATCGGGCGTCGATGTGCCCGAAGGCGTGACGACGGTCTGGATCCGGGCGCGAACCAGTGCGGATGGCTGGGGGCAGGAACGGTTCCGGTTGGACTTGCCCTGACCCTTCCGACCAAAAGAAAAAGGCCCGGAAGATCCGGGCCTTTTCCATATTCAGTCTCACCTTAGTGCGAGTGGCCTTTGTCCCACTCTTCCTGCTTCGGCAGGATTTCAAAGGTGTGCTCCGGCGGCGGGCTGGGCAGGGTCCATTCCAGCGTATCCGCATATTCGTTCCAGTAGTTGGCGCGGTTTTCACGACGGCCAGCCAGCAGGGTGTAGAACACGATGCCGATGAACAGCAGGAACGACGCGAACGAGATCATTGCACCGATCGAGCTGATCTTGTTCCAGTAGGCGAAAGCTTCCGGATAGTCGATGTAACGACGCGGCATGCCCTGACGGCCCAGGAAGTGCTGCGGGAAGAAGGTCACGTTCACGCCGATGAAGAACATCCAGAAGTGAATCTTACCTGCCAGCTCGGGGTACTGACGGCCCGACATCTTGGCGAACCAGAAGTAGATGCCTGCGAAGATACAGAAGGCCGCGCCCATAGACATGGTGTAGTGGAAGTGCGCCACAACATAGTAGGTGTCGTGATACAGACGGTCGACGCCAGCCTGCGACAGCACAACCCCGGTCACACCACCGATGGTGAACAGGAACAGGAAGCCGAAAGCGAACAGCATCGGTGTCTTGAACTCGATCGAGCCGCCCCACATCGTTGCAATCCACGAGAAGATCTTAACGCCGGTCGGAACCGCGATGACCATCGTGGCCAGCATGAAGTAGGACTGCTGCTGCAGCGACATGCCAACGGTGTACATGTGGTGTGCCCACACAACGAAGCCGATAACGCCGATGGCGATCAGCGCCCAAACCATCGGCAGGTAGCCGAAGATCGGTTTGCGCGCGAAGGTGCCGATGACGTGGCTGATCAGGCCGAAGCCGGGCAGGATCACGATGTACACTTCCGGGTGGCCGAAGAACCACAGGATGTGCTGGTACAGGATCGGGTCGCCACCGCCCGACGGGTCAAAGAAGGTCCCGCCGAAGTTACGGTCGATCAGCAGCATGGTGATGGCGCCTGCCAGAACCGGCAGCGACAGAAGGATCAGCCATGCGGTCACGAAGATCGACCACGCAAACAGAGGCACTTTGAACAGGGTCATGCCGGGGGCACGCATGTTCAGGAACGTGGTGATGATGTTGATCGCACCCAGGATCGACGACGCACCCGAGACGTGAACGGCGAAGATCGCCAGATCCATCGAGTATCCGCCCTCGGTCGTGGACAGCGGCGGGTACAGAACCCAACCAACGCCCGACCCCAGCTGGTCGTTACCACCCGGCGCCAGTAGCGAGGCAACGCCAAGTGCAACACCCGTGGCATACAGCCAGAACGACAGGTTGTTCATGCGCGGGAACGCCATGTCCGGTGCACCAATCTGCAGCGGCATGAAGTAGTTGCCGAAACCACCAAACAAGGCAGGAATGACGACGAAGAACATCATCAGTACGCCGTGATAGGTGATCATCACATTCCACAAGTGGCCGTTGGGTGTACATTCAGCCGCGGCATCCGCGATGAAACGCGCACCTTCAAGGCACATGTACTGAACGCCGGGCTCCATGAGCTCCATGCGCATGTAGACAGTGAAAGAAACCGAGATGAAACCCGTCAGACCTGCAAGGAACAGGTACAGAATACCGATGTCCTTGTGGTTGGTCGACATGAACCACCGGGTAAAGAAACCACGATCGTCGTGGTGGTCATGGTCGTGGATGGCTGCGTCCGCCATGTATCCCTCCCTTTGGGGTTAAACGTAACCAAGGCAGGGAGTCACCCTGCCCGGCTTTTTAACGTGTTTAATATGCTGGGTGGGTCAGGGGCAACGCTGCAATGCAACGAAATGCCAAAAAAAATGCGTCCCGTGGACATAAATTCCATGCGGGACGCACCGTTAGCGCAATAACGCGACCTGTTGGTCGGGTTTCTTAGTTGGTGGTCGTCGATTCGGCCTCGGCAGCTTCGCCTTCAGCGGCTTCTTCTGCCGGCATCTCAGCCGAGAAGGTGGCCAGATAGGCGATGATGTTTTCCGGTTTGCCCCATTTGAAGGTCATCTTCGACTTGGCTTTGCTGTCGCCGGTCACCTCTTTCAGGTAACCTTTGGGGTCTTTGATGTAGGCGGCCAAGCTGTCAGCATCCCATACCAGGCCAGCAGCACCGGCATCTACAATCGAGTTGCCATATTTGAAGCCTTCAACGGTGCCAGCCTGACGGCCAACAACGCCGTACAGGTTCGGGCCGGTTTTACCGCCTTTGAACAGAACTTCACCTGCATCATCTACGATGGTGTGGCAGGATTTGCACTTTTTGAAGTCTTTTTCGCCTGCTGCGGCATCGCCTTCGGCAAACGCAGTGCCGGACAGAGCGATGATCATGGCTGCGGATGAGAGAATCGTTTTCATAATAGTCCTCTTGCTTGATCACATGCGCCAGATGACGCGAATTCCGGGGGAACCTGCGTCAAATTGGTGCCAAATGGAAGTGGTACCTATGTCGCAGGCGCGAAAAGACGCAAATTAGCGCTGATCGGCGCCAAACACGTCATCAAATATACGGCGCAGAGCCACATCCAGATCATCCATCGTGACCGGAAGACCCAGATCCACAAGGCTGGTGACGCCGTGTTCCGAGATCCCACAGGGCACGATACCCGAGAAATGTTCGAGATCCGGTTCCACATTGATCGAGATGCCGTGGAAGCTGATCCATTTGCGCAGGCGCACGCCAATGGCGGCGATCTTGTCTTCAGGCGGCTGCCCCAACGCGGTCAGCGGCTTGTCATCGCGCACGACCCAAACGCCCACGCGGCCTTCGCGCCGTTCGCCGGTCACGTTGAACTCGGCAAGGGTCTTGATGACCCACTCTTCCAGTGCGGCCACAAAGGCACGCACGTCGCGCCCGCGCTTGCCGACATCCAGCATGACATAGGCCACACGCTGTCCGGGGCCGTGATAGGTATATTGCCCGCCGCGTTTGCTCTCAAAGACGGGGAAGCGATCCGGCGCGACCAGATCCTTCGGATTGGCCGAGGTGCCTGCAGTATAAAGGGGCGGGTGCTCTAACAGCCAGATCAGCTCGCCCGCTTCGCCGCGCGCCATGGCGTCGGCATGTGCTTCCATACGGGCGACGGCGGTCTCGTAATCTACCAGATCGGTGGCGACTTCCCACGTGACGGGGGGCATATCCAAAGCGTTGTCCATGACCGTCATTTGGCACCTGAAAGGCCGCTTGTCAAAAAGCACGCGGAAATTCTTTTCGCGCGTCGGTTTTGGTCTTCACAATAACCAGCCCCTTCGCTATGAAGCGCGTCACCTAGCCTGACATGCGGTCGTGGCGGAATTGGTAGACGCGCAGCGTTGAGGTCGCTGTGAGGTAACACTCGTGCGGGTTCGAGTCCCGCCGACCGCACCATCCCCCTGAAAATCATGACGCCTAAACTGTTTTGTACCGGGTTTTGGTACTGGGCGGAATTCTTGACCTTGATCAATATTCCGATGGCGCTGCTCATGTTACTGTAAGCTATGACTTCGGTGCATGACACAGACCACGCCTTTAAGGTTCAAGGCCTGACCAAGACCTATGGCGAAGGCCACTCGGCGGTGCATGCGCTGCGAGGGGCTGACCTCGAGATCGGCGATGGCGAAATTGTCGTGCTGCTTGGGGCGTCGGGCAGCGGAAAGTCCACGCTGCTGAATATCTTGGGTGGGCTGGATCGCGCCACGTCCGGCTCTGTTCAGTTTCGCGATCAGGATTTGACGCAGATGAGTGACCGCGCGCTGACCAATTATCGGCGCCGCCATGTGGGGTTTGTCTTTCAATTCTACAACTTGATGCCTAGCCTCACTGCCCGCGAGAATGTCGAGCTGGTGACCGAGATCGCCGAGAACCCCATCACCGCCGAACGCGCGTTGGAACTTGTCGGGCTGACCAAGCGCATTGATCACTTTCCGGCGCAATTGTCGGGGGGCGAGCAGCAACGCGTCGCCATTGCCCGTGCGGTCGCCAAGCAGCCCGATGTTCTGTTCTGTGACGAACCCACGGGCGCGCTGGACAGCACTACGGGCCGTGCGGTTTTGCGGGTCATACAAGATGTGAACGAAGCGCTGGGAACGACTGTCCTGTTGATCACCCATGCCGCGGCGACAGCGGCGATGGCCGACCGGGTCATTCACTTCGCAGACGGCCAAATCCAGAAAGTCGAGCTGAACAAGAACCGTCTCTCTGCCGAGGAGATCCACTGGTGACCCCGCTTCACGCCAAGCTCATGCGCGATCTGTGGCGGATCAAGGCGCAAGCGGCTGCGATCATGGTGGTGATCGCGATTGGTGTCGGTCTGCAGATCATGATGACCGGCTTCGTGTCCTCACTGACCCTGACCCGCGACGCCTATTACGAACGCCACCAACTGGCCGACATCTTCGCGCCAGTGGTGCGCGCGCCGAATTACGTGGAAAGCCGACTGGCCGACATTCCCGGCATTCGCACGGTCGAGACGCGGCTGAACAGCATGGCGTCAGCCAAGGTGGATACCCGCGAGTTTTCGATTTCGATGCAAGTGCTGTCTTTGCCTCTGCATGGGCGGCGGCACCTGAACGAAGTGCGTCTGACACAGGGGCGGATGCCGGATGCGCAGCGGCCCGATGAAATCCTGTTGCTGGAAAGCTTCGCAACCGCCCACGGCATCGCGCCGGGGGCGCAATTGGAAGTCACGCTACATGGCGTCCGGCGCTGGTATAGCGTCGTGGGCACCGCGCAATCGCCCGAGTTCATCTATTTCGCAGCCCCCGGAGAGTTCATCCCCGACGACGCGCGCTTTGGTGTGATCTGGATGGGCCGTCCCGCCCTTGCTGCGGCGCTGGACCTTGAAGGCGCGTTCAACGAGGCTTTGGTGTCGCTTTTACGCGGGGCCAATAAAGACGCAGTTCTGGATCAGATCGACCAAGTGCTGGATCCGTTTGGCGCACCGGGCGCCTTCGGGCTTGAGGACTTCCAGTCGGACCGGTTCCTGAGCGAAGAGATCTCGGGCCTTGAGGTCACCTCCAGCACCGTGCCGCCTGTCTTCATGATGGTCGCCGCCTTCCTGCTTTACATCGTCACCAGCCGCATGATCACCGCCGAGCGGGAAGAGATCGGGTTGGTCCGGGCCTTCGGTTACTCAAAGCGGGAAGTCGCCAGCCATTATCTGGAACTCGCCCTGTTCATCGCCGTCACCGGCGCCGCGCTGGGCTGTCTGCTTGGTGTGCTTCTTGGGCGTGCCATGGTGCCGGTCTACACGACCTACTACAAACTGCCTTTCCTGCTGTTCCGGTTGGAGTTTGCCTCCTTTGCGTCGGGACTGTTGCTGAGTATCACCGTCGCCACATTGGGCGGGATCTGGGCTTTGCGCGGGATCTTCCGGCTGACCCCGGCCCAGGCGATGCGTCCGCCAACCCCGCCGGACTTCTCGCATTCGTTCTCGTTCAAAAAAGGCGTTTTCGCACGATTGGATCAGCCCACCCGCATGGTGCTGCGCCGGCTGATGCGCCAGCCGTGGCGGATGCTGGGCGCGGTCATCGGGATCGCCTCGGGCATGGCATTAAGCCTTGCAATGCTGATCATCTATGACGGGTTTGACGTCGCCATCGACCGAACCTTCAACGTGGTGGATCGATCCGATGCGACGGTTAGTTTCGTGCAGAACGTGCCTATGCGGACGATCTATGATCTGCAGGGGATGGAGGGGATTTCGCACGCGGAACCCGTCCGCTTTGTCCCCGTGGTGTTTCGAAATGGTCTTCGGACCTACAAGGGCAGCATCACGGGACTGTCCCAAGCCCCCATACTCCACCGCGCCTTGGACAAAGGCCTGCAGCCGATTGCGCTGCCTGAACGGGGCATCGTTCTGTCTACACCGCTGGCGGATGAGTTGGACGTCGCGGTCGGTGACACGCTCATGTTGGAAATCCGAGAGGGGCGACAGCAGACCGTCATGACCCAAGTGGCCGGGATCGCAGAAAGTCTGCTGGGCGCACCCGCCTATATGGATCTGGCTGCGCTGGGCCGACAGGTTGGCGAACCAAACCGGTTCTCAGCCGCGTATATCGCGATGCGCGACGGGGCGCAGTCAAAGGTCTATGCAGACCTCAAGGACATGCCCGCCGTCGCCGGGATCAGTCTGCGTAGCGAAGCCGAGGAAGCCTTTCAGAAGGTCATGGACGAAGGCGCGGGCTCGGCCCGGTTCATCATGGGGGCTATGGCCTTCGCGATCACTTTCGGGATTGTCTACAATGTCGCCCGCGTCGCGCAGGATGAAAGCGCGCGCGACCTGGCCAGCTTGCGGGTCTTGGGGTTCAGACACTCGGAAGCGGCGTTCGTGCTGTTGGGCGAACTAGCCGTCGTCGTCCTGCTGGCCCTGCCGCTTGGCTTATGGATGGGGACAGGCCTGTCCCATCTGATCGCGCAGGGTTTCTCGACCGACCTCTACCAAATTCCGGTCATCTTCGCGCCGAAGGCCTATGGCAGCTCGATCTCGGTCGTTGTTTGTGCGGCCGTGGTTTCCGGATGGCTTGTGCAGCGTAGAATTCGATCTACAGATATCACTCTAGCCCTTAAAACAAGGGAGTAATGGGAATGCATAAACACGCGAAACTCTCTCGGAGCGTCCTGATCTTTGCGGTTGTCGGCTTTATCGGCGCTGCGATCATAGCGCTGCTGATGCCCAAGCCGATCCCGGTGGATTTCGGCACCGTGCAGCAAGGGCCGATGGAGGTCACGATTGTCGAGGAAGGGCGCACCAGCGTGCGCGAGACCTATATCGTGTCGACCCCCGTTGCGGGCAGGCTGTTGCGTGTGCGGGTGCATCCCGGGGACGCGGTGACACGCGGGGAAACGGTGGTGGCGCGGATGCTGCCCACCAACCCGGCCGTTCTTGACAGCCGCACGCGTGAACAGGCCGTCGCCGCGGTCGAAGCCGCGTCTGCCGCCGTGCAACTGGCCCGTGCCAGTCTAGAGGCAGCCCTTGCCAACGAGGAGTTGGCGAACTCCGAAGTCGAACGCTCGCGCGCGCTGTTTGACAGTGGCATCGCCAGTAAGGCCACACTGGACCGCGCGGAAAGCGCGTGGCGGGCAAGCCGGGCAAGCCGCGCGACGGCCGAGGCATCCATCGCGATGCGCGAGGCGGAGCTGGCAAATGCACAGGCCATTCTTGTGGGGCAGGACGATCTTGGGTCGACGGGTGGCAACAGCAACCTGCCGGAGATCCCGCTTCTGTCGCCCATCGACGGACGCATTCTGCAGGTGTTCCAAGAAAGCGAAACCGTCTTGCCCGCCGGCGCACCGATCATGGAGATCGGCGATGTCGCGTCGGATCTTGAGGTCATCGTGAACCTAATCTCGTCAGATGCAGTCCGGGTTTCGGTTGGCGATACGGTGATCTTGCGCGATTGGGGGCAGGACAACGAGTTGATTGGCGCCGTCACGCGGGTTGATCCGTTCGGGGTCACCAAAGCCTCGGCCCTAGGGATCGAGGAACAGCGCGTGCGGGTCGAGATCGAAATCCAAAGCCCGCCGGAGGACCGCGCGGGGCTGGGGCATGGCTATCGTTTGGAAGCTGCGATTGTCGTGTGGCAGGCCGAGGATGTTCTGTCCGTGCCAACCAGCGCATTGTTCCGCACCAATGGGGATTGGTCGGTGTTTAAGGTGACGGACGGCGTTGCCATATTGACCCCAGTCGAGATCGCCAACAGCAACGGCGTGTTCACGGAGTTGCGCCAGGGGCTTGCCGAAGGCGACACGGTGATCTTGTATCCTTCCGCACTGGTCGAAGACGGCAGCAAGGTGGAAAGCCGGCAATAAGCCTATTCCACCGCAACCCGCGGGCGACCGCTGGCTTCGACCATGATGGTGCCTTCGACGAACACGTTCTGACCTTCAATCTGGGCCGAACGGACATCGCGTTCGGTGACAAAGTGGATATCTGTTGCACCTGCCGTTCTTGCGGCCTCTTGCGAGACGTCGCGCAAATGCTGCTCCAGCGCCGTCATGGCCGCGTCGGCGTCCAGATAATCCTCGGGGCCAGTTTCCAGATGCACGCGGTACTTGCCCTCGGCGGGCGAGGTCACGGTGCCGGATCGACGGAAGGTCACGCGGCCCACCACTGCGCCGACCGCGTTGGCGACACCCGCATGTTCAGGCAGCCGCATTTTGCAATGCAAACGGTCGCCAACCGCGGGGTAGTAGCTGGGCGCAGAGGCCCCAAGCCCCACGACTTCGACATTCAATGCCGCGTCCAGCGCCAGCAGCCCACGGTGATTGGCGAGCGCGCGTTGGGTCAGGACATGGCGTGCGAGGGTCTGGGGCGGTAGCCCGAAATCGTCCGCTTCCTCGGCAAATGCGGTTTCTAGCAATGTCAGCGCCGTTTGTTCGGTCATCTGGTCGATGATCTTCTGCGCCATCTCTTCGGGCGAGGTCGCCAACCGCGCGCCGTTGCCGCTGCGTTTGCGGGAAAACAGCTCCAGCCCCTTGCGCGCGGCTTCGGTGTCCCACGCGTCCAGACGGCCCAGAACATGGCTGGCATCGGACGGCGTCACGCCCGAAACCTGAACGATCCCGCGATCAATCAACCGGGTCAGCGCGCTGCTTTCCAGACGGGACTGCAGAAGCTTGTTCAGGGGCAGGACCGCGTCACCAAGGCGCGCCAGCAAGGTTTCTGCCCGAGTGTCGATCCCGTCGGTCGGGACATTAGGCACACGGCGAGCAAAGCGGGTGTCATGTTCCCCCGGAGCCGTCATGCGCAATTGTTCGTCGAGTGCTGCGTGGACGGCCTCGGGCGCCTCGGTTGCGATCAGTGATACAGGCAGCACACGGCGCGGGCCCAAAGTGACTCCGCCCGTCAGACCTTCGCTGACGGGATGGACCTGACTATCACCGCCCAGCCCATGGGTGCGCATGGCGACGGCCTCGACCATCGTACGGAAGCCGCCGACCTGAGCCCCTGCCGGGTCGATCATGGGCTTTCCATCTCGGATCACTGCAATATCGGTGGTGGTGCCCCCGATGTCCGACACCAGCGCATTGTCCACATTTGTCAACCAGCGCGCGCCCACGATCGAGGCGGCGGGACCGCTGAGAATGGTTTCAATGGGGCGTTCGCGGGCTTGCTCGGCGCTCATCAACGCGCCGTCGCCCCGGACGACCATCATGGGGGCGTCGATGCCGATGTTGCGCAAGGCGTCCTGAGCGCGGCCAATCAGCCGGTCGATCATCCCAATCAGGCGTGCATTCAGAACGGCAGTCACGGCACGCTTTGGACCGTTCAGCTTGGACGACAGCTGGTGAGAGCAGGTGACCGGCGCTCCGGTGACCTCGGTGATGATCTGCGCGGCTTCGAGTTCATGCGCGGGATTGCGGGTGGCGAATTGCGCGGCGACCGCATAGCCCGAGATGCCGTGATGCGCTGCCAGAAACGCGCGAAGCGCGTCAACATCCAGTTCAGCGGCAACTCCGCCCGCATGGTTGTGCCCGCCGGGGATCACCAGTGCAGGATCGCCCTTCAGCGCGTCGTGTAAACCATGCTTACCAAGATCAGCTTCCCTAAACCCGATGTAAATCAACGCGACGCGCCCGCCTTGCCCTTCGACCAACGCGTTCGTTGCAAGGGTTGTGGATAGCGATGCCATCGCAATCTCGGCTGGCGCGACAGCGGCCTTTTCCAGCACGGCCTGAATGGCTTTGCCGACGCCGATCGCCAGATCCGTGCGGGTGGTCAGGGATTTCGCGCTGGCGATGACTTCTGCCTCGTCCCGGATCAATACCGCATCGGTATATGTTCCGCCCGTATCGACCCCCAAAGACAGTACCATGTTCGCGCCCTCACTCTATTCGCCGGACTTACAGAGCTTTATTCCACGTCCGTTTCAAGCGAAAGAACGGCATATACTTGACGTTTTCTGTCTATGATTTCCACTTTTCGTAAGCTTTTGCACTTTACCATGGGGCATGCGGACATTTTGTCAGCTTGAAGATCGTCAGAATTGGCGCACTCTGCTTGTGAACGTGCTGACGGCGTTAAGCAGGACAGGATGCGCAGGGTGCTTAAACGCGTACCGGATTCTGCCCGCCGAATTCCGAGAAGATCAAAATTGGGCCATCTTAACGTCCATTTTTACTGAGATCCTTGGGATTGTAAGGGTGCGAGTTTGAGGGGGGCATATGACACGACACGGGGCGGACACAACGCAGGCACTGGCCACACATCACGACCTTCCGTCATGGTACGAGGAGTTCAGCTCGGCGGTGACCTATGCGGATCATATCATCCTGTCGGGCAATATCCGTGACCTTTATCCGTCCTTCACCGGCCAGGGGAATCCGTTCCCTGATTTCGAAGAAACGTTGTGGGATTTGCTGCGATCTCAGGGTTTCCGGGCGTTTTTGCATTACGATCCCGTCGCCGGGCTGATGATCCATAAGACGTCTTCGGACGCGGAAGCAGACGCATTGAAGGAAATGGATATCTTTCAGGATAAACCGGATGCGCAGCCAGATGATATTCGGGACATCCACGCGGCGGTCGCGGATTTTGACACGTT
This sequence comes from Aliiroseovarius marinus, assembly GCF_004360145.1. Classification (GTDB taxonomy): domain Bacteria; phylum Pseudomonadota; class Alphaproteobacteria; order Rhodobacterales; family Rhodobacteraceae; genus Aliiroseovarius; species Aliiroseovarius marinus. Next base: position 216,734 of record NZ_ML178713.1, read on the forward strand.
TCCGATTGCGCTGATGTTGGACTATGCCTCGCATTTCCGCACCCATGACGCGGTTGCCTATGACGATTGCATGGTGGCCATCGACCAAAAGTCGCGCGTGCGCAGACAGGCTGGTACGGGGCGTCCCAATCCGACCATTTGGGTGGCCGATCACCTTGCGGATTTGCCAGACTGGTTTGTGTTGCAAAACGCGTCGGTCCGCGAAGTTCAGCTTGAGCTTCCCAACCTTGAAGACCGCTACTTTTTCGGTCGGCACCTTGCCGAAGACAGGGGTTGGATCGATGCAGACCCGACGCCTGATCAGGAAAGGTTGCTCCAGCAGTTTGCGTTTGAATGCGACGGAGGTCCGCTGCGCGCGATGCAGTGCATCGGCATGGTCGCCAAGGAAGAAGGGTTCAACCTGTCTCACATCTCGGACGCGGTCAGGGTGTTCAGAACGGGTGCCAGACGGAATCCTTGGGCCTCGCCTGTGTTGCGCGAGCGGATGAAGCGCGCGAACGAGATTTTAGGGCATCGCATCAAGGGGCAACCGCATGCGTTGGAACGGACGCTCGATATTCTGGCGCGCTCCATCCTTGGTCTGTCCGGCGCGCAGTCCGGGTCGATGCACACGCGCCCACGGGGCGCTCTGTTTCTGGTTGGTCCCACGGGCGTAGGCAAAACCGAGCTTGCCAAAGCGATCACCGAGCTTCTGTTTGGCGACGAAGCCGCCTGTCACCGCTTTGATATGTCTGAATTCATGGAAGAAAGCTCGGTCGCGCGGCTGATCGGCGCGCCGCCCGGGCACCATGACCACGAAAAGGGCGGGCAGCTGATCAATGCCGCGAACCGGCGGCCCTTTAGCGTGTTTTTGTTTGACGAGGTCGAGAAAGCACACCCTCGGGTTCTGGATCTCTTCCTGCAGATCCTTGACGAAGGACGCCTTGCCGATGCGCGCGGATCCACCGCCTATTTTTCCGAGGCGCTGATTATCTTCACCTCGAATATCGGCATGGTGGAAGGGTCGCGGGCGACCAACATGGGCATGAATGTCCTGCCGTCAGATACCTATGCGCAGTTGTCGATGAAGATCACGAAGGCCGTCGAAGAGCACTTCCGGAATGACCTGAAACGCCCCGAGCTTCTGAACCGGATTGGCCAGAATGTGGTGGCCTTTGATTTCCTGAAACCCACCGGGATGGCGGCGATTTTCGATGCAATTCTGGAACGCGTCCAAAACACCGTCGAACAAGAGCATGGCGTGAAAATCACGCTCAGCGATGTTGCCTATTCCAAGCTTAAACAGGTGTGCACGCAGGACTATTTTTACGGGGGGCGCGGCATCGCCAACCGGATCGAGGCGCATTTTATCAATCCGCTGGCCCGCCAGTTCTTCCTGACCGGCATCGAGACCAGCCTGCAGATCGTGGATGTCCATGTGACTGACGACAAAACGACATTGCGGATTGACGGGGATACATCCTATGCGAGCGCCGACAACGCGCCGTTTGCACCGCCGCAGAAGTCGCGATTTCAGGTACGCAAATCCCGCCTTCGACGACCGGCAGAGCTTCATGTCGATCAGCGCAGACGGACTGATTCCGAATAAGTTTGCTATTCCTGCGGGAACTTAGGGCGCAGTTGATGTAGACTATCAACTGCGCCCAAACTGATGTCGGTGAACACAAGAATGACAACGCCCTGCGAAATCCTGACCATCACGCTGAAGCCCGCAGTTGATTACGCAACCTCGACGGAACGCGTAACGGCGGGGCCAAAACTGTACTGCAGCGCTCCGCGGATTGATCCCGGCGGGGGCGGCGTGAATGTGGCACGGACGATCCTGAAACTGGGCGGGCGCGCGAAGGCATTCGTGGCGGTCGGCGGATCCATGGGGGATTTGCTGTTAGAGCTGCTCGCGAAAGAAGGCGTGCCGGTCATTGCCAGTCGGATCACGGGGGAAACAGGGTACAGTCTGGCCGTCATGGACGAGGAAGCGCAAAAGCAGTATCGGTTTTCGTTGCCGGGCGCGCTGTTGCATGCGGTTGAGGGGCAAATGCTGCTTGACCAGATTGCGCCCGAAGTGCCGACGCACGGCATTGTTGTTCTAAGTGGCGGAATGGCGGCAGGGCTTGCCGATGATTTTGTGCAAGAGGTGCAGAAGGTTACGCAACGCCACGACACGCGTCTGATCGTCGACACGTCCAAGACCCCGCTTCAGCACATGATCGATAACCCGCACGCCCCTGTTGACGTGTTGCGGCTGGATCGTAGCGAAATCGAGAAGGCGTTCGGCAGAACGCTGACGTCGATCTCGGACAATCTGTATTTCTCGGAAGAGCTTGTGCGCCGGGGTGTCGCAAAGATCGTCGTGGCAGGGCATGGCGCCGCGGGATCGTGCATGGTGGCGGGCGGCCAGAGGTTCTTTTGCCGCGCGCCCAAAGTGCCCGAGCGCAGCAAAGTCGGCGCCGGGGACGCGCTGGTCGGGTCTTTCACGCTGTCGCTCTCCCGTGGCGATCCGCCCGAGCAAGCCTTGCAGTGGGGCGTCGCCGCCGCCGCCGCAACCGTTAGTACAGAGGGCACCGCCTTGTGCGAACAGGCCGTGACCGAAGCGCTGTTAGGGCAGTGCCGGCTGGAACAGTTCTAGCACCGCCCAGCCTGCACTGATCCAATCACTTCCGCCGTTTCGGCGTGTCGTTCCCGCCCGCTGCCTTGGCTGCCGCGCGTGCACGGTTCTTCTTGCTGCTGGGTTTGCCCTTCGGCGGGGGCGGTCCCTTGGGTCCATCCTTGCGGTGTTTGGGTTTGCCACCGTCAAAGCCGCCAGAGGCCTTCTTCGGTTTGCCCTTGTTCTTGGTGTCGGACGATTTTCGCGGTGCCAAAGCACCATGTGCGCCCTCGTCCAATTCGCGCTTCTTCGGCCCCTTGTGGCGCGGTTTGCGATCTTCTGGCTTGGGTTTGCGCGGCTTGGGCGCGGGATCGTCGTTCCAGTCGACCGGCGGCGTGTTCCCTTTGCGGTGACGCGGCTTTCCAGAAAAGTCGCGGTCCCGTTTGGGGCGTTTGAAATCGGGCACGTCGGGTGCGCCGTCAAGGCGGACGATCTCTTTGGTCTTCTCAACCCGCATGCCCGGGCCAATGGCCGCGACGAACCCGTCCACGGCTTGCTCGCGGATTTCGATAAAGCTTTGATCGTCCGCGATGCGGATCGCGCCGATGTCGTCCTTGGTGATGTTGCCGGCCTTGCAGATCATCGGCAGCAGGAAGCGCGGCGAAGCATGCTGGTTGCGGCCTTCCGAGACCGAGAACCACACGCTGGGGCCAAACGGCGCCTTCGGCTTGCGTTTCTGATCGGTGAATTCCTGCAGCTCTTCAGCGGGCGCGTGGCGCGTTTTGTATTGCCGCAGATAGGCAGCGGCCAGTTGCTCGGGCGAGAAGTTTTCGACCAGCTGGGCCACAGCGCTCTGTTCGCTGTCCATGATTTCGACCGTCCAGTCGTCCGAGGCCAGCATGCGCTCTTCGTCGCGGCTGTTCACGGCGTCAGCAGAAGGCGCAGGACCCCATTCCGCGTTCAGCTTGGCGAACTTTAAAATGCGTTCGGCCTTCTTGCGCGAGGACGGCACAACGACCAGAGCACTGACGCCCTTACGTCCTGCCCGACCCGTCCGGCCCGAGCGGTGCAGAAGCGTTTCATGGCTGCTGGGCAGTTCGGCATGCACCACGAGGTCCAGATTGGGCAGGTCAATGCCGCGCGCGGCCACATCGGTCGCCACGCAGACACGCGCACGCCCATCGCGCATTGCCTGAAGCGCGTTAGACCGTTCGCTTTGGGTCAGTTCACCCGACAGGGCCACGACCGAGAAGCCCCGGTTCGACAAGCGTGCCGTCATGCGCGACACCATCGCGCGGGTGTTGCAGAACACGATGGAGTTCGGCGCTTCGTAATAGCGCAGCACGTTGATGATCGCATTTTCACCATCGCGGGGGGACACCGTCATGGCGCGGTATTCGATGTCGCTGTGCTGTTTCTTTTCACCCACGGTCGACACACGTTCCGCATCGCGCTGATAGCTTTTGGCAAGCTTGGTGATCGCAGCGGGCACGGTGGCCGAGAACAGCAGCGTCTGACGGTCTTCCGGCGTTTCTTCCAGAATGAACTCCAGATCTTCGCGGAAGCCCAGATCCAGCATTTCGTCCGCTTCGTCCAGCACCACGGCGCGGATCTGGGTCAGGTCGATGGACCCGCGCATGATGTGATCGCGCAGACGTCCCGGCGTGGCGACAACCACATGGGCACCACGGGCCAAGGCGCGACGTTCATCGCGCATATCCATCCCACCCACGCAGGATGCCAAGAAGGCCCCCGCATCTTTATAAAGCCAACCAAGTTCACGCTTCACCTGCATTGCCAGCTCGCGCGTGGGCGCGATGACCAGCGCAAGCGGCGCACCAGAGGCGCCGAACGTGTCGTCGTCCCCAAGGATCGTCGGCGCGATGGCCAGCCCGAACCCAATCGTTTTGCCCGATCCGGTTTGGGCCGATACCAGCAGGTCACGCCCGTCCAGATCCGGGTTGGTGACCGCCTGCTGAACAGGGGTCAAAGTGTCATAGCCCTTGCGGGCAAGCGCATCTGCGATGGTTTGTTTCACGAGTAAGGTTCTTTGTATGTCCCGGCTGGCGCACACCCATTGCCTGCGCCTTGTCCTAGGTTAAGGGCGCCGTGTATCGGGTGTCGACGCGTTTGTATAGGTGTCGAAACCCAATGTTTTAAGAATGCACGCGCCGAAATGGCACCTTTTCCGCGTTATTCGGCGGGTTGGTCCGCTTTGACGTCCTGCATCCGTCCGCGCAGCTGTTCTTGCCATTCCTCCATCATCTCGTCGACGCGCGCCATATAGGCCTCGTTTTCCAACGGGGGGATGTTGATGTCATATAGCCCGGCCAAATCCAGCATCGACTCGCGGTCAGCGGCCTCGAATTCGCCCAACAGCTTCTCGGCTTGCGCGCGGCTGTGCCCCAGTGCTTCGAAGACCGAGCGGCTGGCGCGGATCGAGCTGTCATAGGTCTCGCGAATGATGTCGCGGCAGCCAACGGACCACAGGTCGTAGACGTGATTGCGGTCGATGGCACGGGCGACCAGATGCACATGCGGGTGGTGTTCGACCATGTAGCGGACCAGTTCGGTGATCGCCTCTTTGTCGTCAATGGCGATGACCAGAACCTTTGCCTCGTCAATGCCTGCCGCATGCAGAAGGTCGGGGCGGGTGGCGTCTCCGAAATGGACACTGATGTGGAAGCGGCGCAGCATTTCCAGCTGCTCGGACGAGTAATCCAGCACGGTCGTGTCATAGCCCGCCCCCCGCAGCGCGCGGTTCACGATCCCGCCGAACCGGCCGTGACCGGCGATGATAATGGGGGCCTCGCCCTCGATTTCGTCCGCCTCGCGCTCTTCTTGCGCGCTGTATTTCGGAGCGATGACGCGGTCATACAGGATGAACAGGGCAGGGGTCAGCAGCATCGACAGTGCCACGACCAACAGAAGAAGGTCTGCGATATCCTGCGGGATCACCGAGTTGGCGACAGTGAAAGACAGAAGCACGAAGCCAAACTCGCCCGCTTGCGCCAAGCCAAGGCCAAACAGCCATTTGTCGCCGCCTTGCAGGTTGAAGGCACGCCCCAGTACCAACAGGATCGCGGATTTTAGCAGGATCAGCCCCAGGGTCAGTCCGATGATCAGGCCGAAATTGCTGCCCAGCAGGCCGAAGTTGATCCCGGCGCCCACGGTGATGAAGAACACGCCCAAGAAGATGCCCTTGAAGGGATCAATGTCACTTTCCAGCTCGTGCCGGTATTCGCTGCTGGCCATGACAACCCCCGCAAGGAAGGTTCCCAGTGCGGGCGAGAGGCCAACCAGTGTCATCAGAAGGGCGATGCCCAAAACCATCATCAGGGCGGTGGTGACAAACAGTTCGCGCAGGCGTGCTTTGGCGACGAAGCGGAAAATTGGCGTGGTCAGATAAGTGCCAATAAAGATCACGCCAGCGATGGCTGCCAGCGTCACCAGCGCGGTTTGCCACCCGTTCAGCCCGTCAACAAGGCTCAGATTCAGCCCGCCGCCATGCCCGTCACCGTGGCCATCCCCATGTCCACCGCATCGGCCAGTTCCGGCATCGCCAGCAAAGGAATCAGCGCCAGCATGGGAATCACTGCGATGTCCTGCATCAACAGAACCGAGAAGCTCGCCTGCCCCCCGTCCGAGCGCAAAAGCCCCTTTTCCCGCAGGGTTTGGTTCACGATGGCGGTCGAGGACAGTGCCAGTACCAGCCCGATCGCCAACCCGACCGTCATTGGCAGCCCAAAGGCCAAACACACCGCCAAGACGGCACCGGTCGTGATTCCGACCTGAAGCCCGCCCAGAACGAAAATACGGCTGCGCATTTCCCACAGGGATTTCGGGTTCATTTCCAGCCCGACAATGAACAGCATCATCACCACGCCAAACTCGGCAAAATGCTGAAGCGCAATGACGTCCGCGCCCGCCCAATGCAGGATCGGACTGATCGCGATGCCCGCCACAAGATAGCCTAACACCGACCCCAACCCGAAGCGCGATGCGATGGGAACGGCGATCACCCCGGCCAGAAACAAAGTGAATGTGATCAGCATGAATTCAGCGGTCATGGTGCCCTCGCAATCGGTAACGTTGTAAATATGCCCTGTTCGCGGTGGGCGATGCCTCTAGAAAAGCCGTCCGGGCGCGGTAGGTCAAGCAAGCGGCGCTAAGGCCTAGGCGACACCTGCGTGGAAATCCGACGGAAAAAGCGCTTTTGACCCTTGCCCCTGCCGAGCGACATAGCTAAACGGGTCGACGGAGACGTGGCCGAGTGGTCGAAGGCGCTCCCCTGCTAAGGGAGTAGGCGGGAAACCGTCTCGAGGGTTCGAATCCCTTCGTCTCCGCCATTTTACCTCAGTTTCAGACTATTGGTTCGCGCGTGACCGAGTGATGCCCGACGTCGTCCCGGCGCGCGGTTCGGTGGGCAGTGTGGTCAAGGCCTCCCCCGGAGTGTCGAGGGGGCCCTTCTGTTTCAGCTATCGCCCAAAAAGCCCTGCAGGACCGAGGTGCAGGATCGAGAGGCGGCTTCTTTCACAGGTCCGAATCCACGAACGTCTAAGGGTGCGGCCAGAATGCGACGTAGCTTGTCACGGTCGTGGCGTCCTGCTTGCTTCGGATATTCGGCCAATACCGTTTCGAACAACGCCAGCAGCGCCCGTTCTTCTTTTCGCTCTTGTGTGTAGCCGAAGAGATCGAAGCCAGTGCCGCGCACACGTCGGATGCGTGCTAGCGCGCCAAGCACGCGTGTCAGCCATGGCCCAAAGCTGCGTTTGACCGGGCGTCCGCGGGCATCTTGCCGATGCGAAATCAGGGGCGGCGCCATGTGATAGTTGATGCGGAATCCGGGTTCGAATTCGTCTTCGAGCATTGCCAAAAAATCAGGAGAGCTGTGCAGTCTTGCGACCTCATACTCATCCTTGATGGCCATCAGCTTGAACAATGATTTCGCCGCCAGAGACCCCATTTCTTCCCGATCAGATGCAGAAAGTGCAGCGCTAAAGCGGTCAATCGCAGTCCTGTATCGCTCTGCGTAGTCCGACGAATGGTAGTCCGTCAGGAACACCGCATTCCGGTCAATCAGTTCAGAGAGTGAAAGCGTGGCAGCAACGGTGGGCGCATTTGGGAACTTATTGGGGGTCTCGGCAAGGATGCGGCCCAAGTCGAATGCCAACTTGTTTTTGTCGACCGCGACCGCATTCAGCTCGATCGCTTGTTTAAGGGCGTTTTCGCTTACGGGAACCAAACCTTTCTGCCACGCAACACCCAGCATTATGACATTGGCAAAGACGCTGTCACCCAGCAACCGTTCTGCCAGCTCATTTGCGTCAAGGCTGTGGACAGCGTCATCGCCGACCAGATTGCGAATTGCCGTCTCGCGTTGATCAACCTTCAACTGTGCATCACGGTGCAGCACCAGATCTCCGGTCGGCATTTCCGCCATGTTCAGTACAACCTGCGTCCCCGTCCGATAATGCACCGAGGCCTTCGGGGCAGAGGAGACCACGATATCGCAACCGATCACGGCATCCGCCGACCCTTGGTCGATCCGCACTTGATTGATGGCCTCGGGCGTTTTGCCCAGCCGGATATAGCTAAGTACCGTTCCGAATTTCTGCGCAAATCCCGTGAAGTCCAGAACGCTGGAACCCTTGCCCTCAAGATGCGCGGCCATGGTGATCAGCGCACCAACAGTGACCACGCCGGTGCCCCCGACACCCGTCACAAGCAAATCAAAAGGCACGTCCAATTGGTTCTCGGCGGGGCGCGGCAGATCAGTCACCGCGCCAGCAATATCCAGCTTTGCGCCCTCCTTTTTGCGGCGCGTTGCACCTTCAAGCGTCACAAAACTGGGGCAGAATCCGTTCAGGCAGGAAAAGTCCTTGTTGCAGGTCGACAGGTTCACCTTGCGCTTGCGCCCGAACTCCGTTTCCAGAGGTTCGATGCTAAGGCAGTTGCTTTCGACCGAGCAATCGCCACAGCCTTCGCAGACGGCAGGGTTGATGAATGCAAACCGTTTGGGATCTTCCATTTTGCCCCGCTTGCGGCGGCGGCGTTTTTCCGTCGCACAGGTCTGTTCGTAGATCAGGACCGTAACGCCGGGGATGTCGCGTAGCTCTTGCTGCACGGTGTCAAGCGCGCTGCGGGAATGGAGGCTTGTGCCCGCGGGAAAGTCCGAGGGGCTGAACTTAAGGATGTCATCTGAAACCAAAGCGATCCGCTCGACCCCTTCCGCACGGCATGTCTGGGCGATGCCATGCACGCTGACAGGTCCGTCCACGGGTTGGCCACCGGTCATGGCGACTGCGTCATTGTAGAGGATCTTGTAGGTGATATTGGTGCCAGCGGCGACAGCCTGTCGAATGGCCAGCGATCCAGAGTGATACCACGTGCCTTCGCCAAGGTTCTGAAAGATGTGTTTTCCGCCATTGAACTTCGAACTGACAGCGTGCGGCACGCCTTCGCCGCCCATTTGCGCATAGCCGACGGTGTTTCGGTTCATCCAACTTGCCATCACATGACAGCCGATGCCTGACGCTGCGGTGCTCCCGTCCGGTAACTTGGTCGACGTGTTGTGGGGGCAGCCAGAACAGAAATAGGGCGTGCGCGTCGCACCGGGAACGCTGAGGAGCGTTGGTGGTCTGTCGGTCAGCTCTTTTGCCTTCTGCATAAGCTTCTCGGCAGGGAAAAAGTTGTCCAGTCGCTCGGCCAAGACCGGGACCAACTGCAACGGGCTTAGCTCGCCTGTCCAAGGTAGAAGAGGATCGCCTGCGGCGCGATGCTTGCCCACCATCTTGTCCGGCTTGTCCCCGGGCCAGTCGTAGAAGTATTCCTTGAACTGACTTTCGATGATGCCGCGTTTCTCTTCGATGACCAGCACCTCTTTCTTGCCGCGTACGAATGCCAGCGCGTCCCGTCGGGCCAGCGGCCAGACCATGCCAACTTTGTAAATGTCGATGCCCAGTCGTCGGCAGGCAGGCTCGTCCAGCCCAAGCAGTCGTAGGGCTTCCATCAGGTCCAAATGCCCCTTGCCTGTGGTGACGATGCCGAAGCTCGCCTTCTCAATGTCATAGATGCGCTGGTCGATCGGGTTGGCCTCGACGAAGGCTTCGACCGCGCGCAGCTTGTGTTCGATCCGGGTTTCGATCTCTGGGCTGGGCAGGTCCGACCCACGCACATGTAGCCCGCCAGGTGGGAGGTCAATTTCGGGGAAGCTGAACGCACGATCAGGGCAAAGCTCCACGGATTGACCGCTTTCAACGGTTTCCGAGATGGCCTTGAACCCCACCCAAGTTCCCGAATAGCGGCTGAGTGCAAGTCCGTATTCACCAAACCGCAGATACTCTGCCACGTTTGCGGGGTTCAGCGAAGGCATGAACCAGGTCATGAAAGCGACATCCGACTGATGTGGCATTGATGACGACACGCAGCCATGATCATCGCCAGCGACGACCAGCACACCCCCCTTTGCCGAAGACCCGTAGGCGTTGCCATGCCGCAGGGCATCGCCGGACCGATCAACCCCGGGACCCTTGCCATACCACATCGAGAACACGCCCTCGACGTCGCAATCCGGATCCAGAACCGATTGCTGCGCGCCAAGAACTGCAGTCGCCCCGAGATCCTCGTTCACAGCTGGCATGAAGGTGATCTGATTGCGTTCTGTTTCGGCCCGCGCACGCCAAAGCTCAAGATCAAGTCCGCCCAAGGGCGACCCCCTGTAGCCCGAGATGAAACCCGCCGTGTTCAATCCCGCCTCGCGATCCCGGCGCGCCTGATCAAGCATGATCCTGACAAGCGCCTGCGTCCCCGTAAGGAACACGCGGCCGTCTTTGCGCGCGTAGCGATCTGAGAGGTTGTAGGCATCGAATTGGTGTGATTGTGCGGTCATCATGGTTTCCTTGACGTGTCTGACCAATTTAACCCGTTAACTATGGAAAAATTGATCTGATGCGCTCGCTTAAGTGCAATAAAATGGTTAGACTTACCAAAGATTTGCCAAAAGTAGGATAATTTTGCCAAATGAAACTGGATGCGCGCGACAGGTTGATCCTGAAGTTTCTTCAAGCCGATTGCCGAATGTCCAATGCTGATCTGGCCGAGCGGGTCGGCCTATCCCCCTCCGCTTGCTGGCGGAAAACCCGCTCGTTAGAGGAAAGTGGGGTGATCGAAAGCTATAGGGCGCGCGTTTCACCGCAGGCCGTCGGGCTTGGATTTCAGGCACTGGTGCACGTGCAATTGACGCGGCACAATCCTGAACATCTCAACGAGTTCATCACTGCAATGGAAGTGCGCCCGGAAGTTCTCGACTGCTATGCGACGACCGGGCAGGCGGATTATCACCTTCGGGTTTTGTGCAAAGACATCGCTGCCTACAATGATTTTCTGGAAGGGTTTTTGTTCAGACTATCCGCTGTGGAAAGCGCCCAGACCAACGTGGTCCTGAAAGAGATTAAACGAAATCCCAGTGTTCCTGTTTGATCCGCATGGATTGTGCCGCCTTCGCAACTGAACTGAAGGCCCGCCTGACGCAGACCAGGCGGGGAGGCAACCCCACTTGGTTCGTGGCCGCCCTGCACAAAGGTGTTTGCGTCTTTGTGCGTGCTATCCCAGCGACGCTTCTGCCAGAACCTTGTCCAGAACGGTCAGGATCATGTCGACGTCCTCGGCCTCGATGGTCAGGGGTGGGCGGATTTTCAGGATGTTGTCTTTCGGGCCTTCGCTGCCGATCAGGATCCGGTGATCGCGCATCCGGTTCTTGATGAACTGGCAGATCTCGGTGGCTTCCGAGCCATCCTTGTGGATCAGTTCCAGCCCCAGAAACAGCCCCATCCCGCGCACATCGCCGACGCAGTCATACCGCGCCTCAAGTGTGCGCAGCCCGTCGATCAGGCGCGCGCCCATCTGCTTGGCATTCTCTTGCAAGCCCTCGTCATCGACAATGTCCAAGACCTCTTTCCCGATGCGACAGGACAGGGTCGAGCCGCCGAAGGTTGAGAAGAACTCGATCCCATTGTCAAAGCTTTGCGCGATTTCCTTGGTGGTGACCAGCACGCCCAGCGGGTGCCCGTTACCGATGGGTTTGCCCATGACAACGATGTCGGGCAGGGCGCCTTGGTGCTCAAAACCGAAGTAATAGTCGCCCAGACGACCCAACCCGGTTTGCACCTCGTCCGCGATACAGACGCCGCCCGCGGCGCGGATTTTCTTATAGACCGCAGGCAGATAGCCCTTGGGCGGAATGATCTGCCCGCCGACCGAGGGGAAGGTCTCGGCGATGAAACCTGCCACACCTTGCCCGCGTGCCTGAAGTGCAGCGATGGCGGGATCAACCAGATCCGCGTATTTCTGGGCGCGGTCGGGATCGTCGCGTTTGAACGACCCGCGATAGTCATCGGCGACCTCGACCAGCTCGACCCAATCGGCTTTGCCAATCCCGCCCGGCTTGTTGAACTTATAGGCCGAGATCGCGACCGCCGCGTTGGTGTTCCCGTGATAGCCATGGTCCGGCGTCACGATACCCTTAGCGCCGGTATGGGCGCGGGCAAGGCGCAGGGCCAGTTCGTTTGCCTCGGTGCCGGAGTTCACGAAGAAGCAGACTTCGAAATGGTCGGGCAGCTTGGACAGCACCTTGTCGGCAAAGGCGGTCTGGGCCGGGTGCAGATAGCGCGTGTTCGAGTTCATGCGCTTCAGCTGATCCGCCGCGACGGCCTGAATGCGCGGGTGTGCGTGGCCCACATGGGGGACGTTGTTATAGGCGTCCAGATAGGGGCGCCCCCATTCGTCAAACAGGTGATGTTTCCAGCCGCGTACCAGCATCACCGGGTCCGAATAGGTCAGGCTTAGGTTGCCGCCGAAATGGGCGCGGCGACCGTTCAGCACCTGTGCTTTGTCGGTCGGCTGATAGCAGACGTGATCGTCGGGCAGGTTTAGCAAAGCTGCCGGGTTGGGGCAGATCGCGCGCCACATATACATCTCGTCCGGGTCACCGACGCCGGGCCAGTCGGCCTCGATCCCCTCGGTGGTGAGGGCGAGTTGGAAATGGACATGCGGGGCCCAGCCGCCGTTCTGGCTGGCATCGCCCAACTGGCAGAAGGCCTCGCCCTTTCTGACCAGGTCGCCGGGCTTCAGGCGGTCCATGAATTCGGGGTTCAGATGGCCGTAGAGCGTATAGAACGCGTCGCCCTCGGGCGTTTCGTGCGACAGGATGATAACCCCGCCATAGTCCAAATGACCGGTGCGGTTTTCAGCCACGAAGACCGTACCATCATAGGGGGCATGCAGCGGCGTCCCAGCGGGAGCGAAGGCGTCCACGGCCAGATGTACGGTGCGACGATCGCTGGCTTTCCACGGTCCTTTGCGAAAGGCGGGCTCGGCATAGATCAGGCGCGGCTCATGATAATAGCCCAGCCAGATGCGGCCGTTATCTTCGAACTCTTCCCCCACGCGCGCGGCTTCTGACAGAGGCATGTGGAACGGATTCTGTGGCCAGGTGCTGTGCTCGACCGAGAGCGATCCTAAAGGCGCGTCCGACAGGTCCTCGCCCATCACCTGCGCGAAGTTCCCGCGTTCCTGATCCAGCCATGCCATGACCCGGTCGGCCCCATCCACGACAGGTAGCTCGCAGGCCGCGCGCAGGCGGGCGGACAGCAGGCCGGGATGAAGATCGTAGCTCTCAAGGAATCGCCACGCGGGGGCTTGGCTAATCGTGACATAGGGGTCGTCGGGGTTGTCGGCGGCCATCAGGGTGGAGTTCACCACGCTGACCGCCAGACGGGCCCGCAAGAGCGGCCAGATCAGGTCGATCTCAGCGGCAGTCAGGGGATAGGTTTCGTGATAGCCTGAAACGAACGCGGCCAGTGCAGCCTCAGGGTTCGGATGGTCCAAGACCAGATAGGCCGCGGCCACCGCGACATCACAGATCCGCGGCGCGGCGCACATGTCTCCGAAATCAATGAGGCCCGAGAGGGACCGGTTCAGAAGTCCGCCATCTACGAGAATGTTGTAGTCGTTGGCGTCATTGTGAATGGCCTGTTTCGGCAGGCGATCAAGTGCGGGTTTGATGGCCTCGAATCCGGCGTGAATGGTTTCAAGCAACGCCCGACGGTCCGTCTGTGCAATGCAGGACAGCTCGTTCCCAATCCACCCGGCCTGCATCAGATCCCACTTGAAATCACGCTCCAACGCGTCGTGTTGGAAATCCTGAAGGGCCTTGGCGGTCCGGCCTAAAGCGGCGCCAATCTGGTGGAGCAGCGCGTCGGTTTTGGGGGCGGTTTTGGCATAGCACTGGCCCGGCAGGCGCTCGATCAGCCAGACCAGTCGCTGGGCGCCGGATTCGTCCGCGCAATGCAGGAAGCGCGCGCCGTCAGAGCTGGGAATAATGCGCGGAATCAGGGCGTTGGGCGCTTTGTCCTGAATGTGGTCCATTGCCTTGATTTGCAGATCGACCAGCCAATCCTCGCACCCCGGACGCATCGCCTTCAGGACATATCCGTTGCCCGCAGCGGTCTCGGCCAGAAAGTTCAGATCGTATTCGCCATCCAAGCGGCGAAGCTGGGCGTCGATGCCCCAATGCGTCGACAGAACCTGTGTCCAATGGTCCATGTGCTGTCCTTTTTTTAAAGGGGCGGATTCGGCCCAAACCTGTTGCGGCGATTGTTGCGCATTTTTGGATCCAATTTGCAACCAGTAGGCCGAATTCGGTCCGAAAATCAGCCAAATATTTTGGGGGTTGCATCGCGAAAACTTCTGTGGCCTACATAACTGACCGACGGTCATTAAGGCGTGTCGGGTTGACGTAACGTGAGTTGCCACCAGTCAAAGGACCAACGCGATGAAGCTTACTGTGAACGGTGTTGCCCATGATGTGGATGTCGAAGAGGACATGCCGCTTTTGTGGGTTCTGAGGGACGAGTTGAAACTGGACGGCCCGAAATACGGCTGCGGAGTCGCAGCCTGCGGAGCGTGCACGGTGCATGTGGACGGCGTGGCCGTACGCTCGTGCCAGACGATGGTGGGCGACGTGGATGGACCGGTGACCACGATTGAGGGTCTGGGCAATCCCGATGAAATGCACGCGGTGCAGGCAGCTTGGCTGAAGCATCAGGTGGCGCAATGCGGATATTGCCAAGGCGGGCAGATGATGCAGGCCGCCGATTTGCTGGCGAACAATCCAAGCCCGACTGACACAGACATTGACGACGCCATGTCCGGCAACCTGTGCCGCTGTGGAACCTATCCCCGTATTCGCGACGCGGTGAAATCCGCTGCTGAAACTCTGAAGGTGAGCTAAGACATGGGACGTATCGGAACGATTGCACGACGCACTTTTCTTGTCGGCTCGGCGGCCCTTCTGGGTGGCGTGGCCTTTGGGTACTACAAATACAAACAGCCCGTGGACAATCCGCTGGACGACGATCTGGCGCAGGGCGAGGCAGCGCTGACGCCCTATGTCTTGATCAACGCGGATGGGGTCACGCTGATCACCCCGCGCGCCGACAAAGGGCAGGGGGCGTATTCGGTTCAAGCAGCGTTGATCGCGGAAGAACTCGATGTGGAGCTGGACCAGATCAAGGTCGATCCCGGCCCGCCCTCCGCGGCCTATTGGAACACCGCGATTGCGGATGAGGGTGTGCCGTTCCCGTCGACCGACCGGGGTATGGCTGCGGAAACTATGCGCGGCTTCATGGGCGCGGTGATCAAGCTGATGGGAATGCAGATCACAGGCGGCTCGACCACCGTGCCGGACGGGTTCGAGAAGCTGCGCGTGGCGGGAGCCGTTGCGCGCGAGACGCTGAAAGCGGCTGCCGCCGAGGCATCTGGCCTTTCGGTTACTCAGCTGAAGACAGAACGCGGCGCGGTTGTGCTGCCCGATGGCAAGCGTATCCCTTACGAAGCCCTCGCCCAGAAAGCCGCCGAGATCGAGCCGGTAACGGATGTGACACTGCGCCCCTCGACCCAGTGGCGACTGGTCGGTAAGCCCATGCAGCGCGTTGACATGGTGGCGAAGTCCACCGGCACGCAGGCCTATGGCATCGATCTGCGGATGGAGGGCATGGTCCATGCCGCCGTCCGCGTGAACCCGCGCAAAGGGGGCGGGATGATCTCGTTCGATGCGTCCGCTGTGGACGGCATGCGCGGCGTGCAGAAGGTGATCCCGGTGACGGGTGGCGTGGGTGTGGTTGCCGACAACACTTGGCGCGCGTTTCAGGCTGTCGATGCGATCGACGTCGAATGGGGCGCGGCCCCATATCCCGCCGAACAAGACGAACATTGGCAGGCGCTGGCTGACACAATCGACGCGGGCGACGTCGATGCCACACCCCGCGATGACGGCGACGTGGACGGGATTTCCGCAACGGTCGAGGCCGAGTTCCGCGCACCCTATCTGGCGCATGCGCCGCTTGAGCCAATGAACGCCACGGTGCTGGTCACCGACAGTCGTGTTGACGTCTGGACCGGCAACCAGATCCCGCGCATGACGCAGGCCAGTGTCGCCAAAATGACCGGGATGGAGCTGGACGACGTCCATGTCCACATTCTGATGATGGGCGGCAGCTTCGGGCACCGTCTGGAAGACGAGGTGGTGAAACGCGCCGCCGAAATGGCGATGGCGATGAAGGGCACGCCGGTCAAGCTGACCTATAAGCGCGAGGAAGACACGGCGCAGGACTTCACCCGCCCCATCGCGCTGATGCGCGGGCGTGGGGCTGTGACCGATGGCAAAGTGACTGCGATGGACATTCAGGTCGCCGCGCCCTCGATCATGGACAGCCAGATGGCCGAGCGTCAGGGCTTTCCGGTGCCGGGGCCAGACACCACGATCACGCAGGGCCTGTGGGACCAACCCTATGCGATCCCGAACTACCGTGTGACGGGTTTCCGTGCGCCGAAGCTGGGGCCGGTCAGCTCGTGGCGGTCCGTCGGGGCGTCACAAAACGGGTTCTTTCATGAGAACTTCCTAAACGCTCTGATCCATGAGGCCGGCGCCGACCCGGTCGAGGAACGCTTGCGCTTGATGACCGACGACCCGTCCCGCAAGACTTTGGAGGCCGTGGCCGAGATGTCCGGCTGGGGCGGAGAGCTGGCTGCGAACAAAGCCCGCGGTGTGGCCTTCTGCCTGTCCTTCGGCACCCCCTGCGCGCAGGTGATCGAGATCACCAATGGCGAGGACGGCATTAAGCTGGACAAGGTCTGGGTCGCCGCCGAAGTGGGCAAAGTGGTCGACCCGGTCAACTTCGAAAACCTCGTCGCAGGCGGTGTGATTTGGGGGCTGGGTCACGCGATCAACAGCCAGATCACCTATGCCGACGGCATGGCCGAACAAGAGAACTTCTGGGATTTCGAAGGGCTGCGGAACTATCAAACGCCCGAGATCATCGTGCGCGGGATGGAGAACCGAGGCTACGTCACCGGCGTCGGCGAACCCCCCGTGCCGCCCGCAGCGCCTGCCTTGGCCGAGGCGATTTTTCGGGCGACGGGAGAGCGGCCGACCGAGATGCCGTTTGGGAATGCTTTTACATTCGTCTAACAAACCCACCACTCACGGATGTTAGACACACGCACGCGCCTTGTGGCGCGTGCGTTTCTTATTTCCGGCCTTTGCGCCCAGCCCGTTGCCCCGGCTTCCCAGCCGTTGAGCGCCCCTTGGCCTTCTGCGCGGCCTCTCCTGCCGCCTCAATCGCGGATTGCCGGGCGAGTGGGTCGTCTGCCACGGCCAGTTCCACAGCTTCCAGCCGGTGGATTTCATCCCGCAGGCGGGCGGCTTCTTCGAATTCGAGGTTCTCGGCAGCCTTGCGCATCTCGGCTTTCAGGCCCTCCAGATGGGCGGTCAGGTTGTCGCCGACCATGGGTTTGTCGATGGTGGCGGTGACGCGGGACATGTCGGTGTCGCCGTCGTAAAGCCCGGCCAGCACATCCTCGACATTCTTCTTCACGGTCTCGGGCGTGATGCCGTGTTCAAGGTTATAGGCCTGCTGTTTCTCGCGCCGCCGTTCGGTTTCCTTCAGCGCGCGTTCCATCGACCCTGTAATACGGTCGGCATACATGATGACGCGGCCTTCGGCGTTCCGCGCGGCACGGCCGATGGTTTGGATCAGCGAGGTTTCTGACCGCAGGAAGCCTTCCTTATCCGCGTCCAGAATGGCGACCAACCCGCATTCCGGAATGTCGAGCCCCTCGCGCAGAAGGTTGATGCCCACCAGAACGTCGAAGGCCCCCAGACGCAGGTCGCGCAGGATCTCGATCCGTTCGATCGTGTCGATGTCCGAGTGCATATAGCGCACGCGGATGCCCTGTTCGTGCAGGTATTCGGTCAGATCCTCGGCCATGCGTTTGGTCAGCGTGGTGACCAGCGTGCGCATGTCGTTTGCGGCGACCTTGCGCACCTCGTCCAGAAGGTCGTCCACCTGCATTTCAACGGGACGGATTTCGACCTCGGGGTCCAGAAGGCCGGTGGGGCGGATGACCTGTTCGGCGAAAACGCCGCCGGTCTGTTCCAGTTCCCAGTTAGATGGCGTGGCGGACACGAAGACGGATTGCGGGCGCATGGCGTCCCATTCCTCGAACTTGAGCGGGCGGTTGTCCATGCAGGATGGCAGGCGGAACCCGTGTTCGGCCAGCGTGAATTTGCGGCGATAGTCGCCGCGGTACATTCCGCCGATTTGGGGCACGGACACGTGGCTTTCATCGGCAAACACAATCGCGTTGTCTGGGATGTACTCAAACAGGGTGGGGGGCGGTTCGCCCGGTGCGCGGCCGGTCAGATAGCGCGAATAGTTCTCGATCCCGTTGCAGAAGCCCGCGGCTTCGAGCATTTCCAGATCGAACTTGGTGCGTTGCTCAAGGCGCTGGGCTTCCAGAAGTTTGCCTTCGTCTTCGAACTGCTTCAGGCGGACGGCGAGTTCCTGTTTGATGTTCTGAATCGCCTGTTTCAGTGTCGGCGTGGGCGTCACGTAGTGCGAGTTCGCATAGACGCGGACCTTCTCCAGCGTGTCGGTCTTGGCGCCGGTTAGCGTGTCGAACTCGGTGATGCTTTCCAGTTCCTCGCCAAAGAAGGACAGACGCCACCCCCGGTCTTCAAGGTGGCTGGGCCAAATCTCCAGACTGTCACCGCGCACCCGGAACGATCCGCGCTGGAACGCGTTGTCATTGCGTTTGTATTGCTGGGCGACCAGATCGCGCATGACGGACCGTTGGTCGTATTCCTCGCCCACCGTAATGTCTTGCGTCATCGCGGTGTAGGTCTCGGGCGAACCGATACCATAAATACAGGACACCGAGGCCACGATGATCACATCGTCACGTTCCAACAGCGCCCGCGTGGCCGAGTGGCGCATCCGGTCGATTTGTTCGTTGATCTGGCTTTCCTTCTCGATGAAGGTATCCGACCGGGGGACGTAGGCTTCGGGCTGGTAGTAGTCATAGTAGCTGACGAAATACTCGACCGCGTTTTCTGGGAAGAACCCCTTCATCTCGCCATAGAGCTGCGCGGCGAGGGTTTTGTTGGGGGCAAGGATGATTGCCGGGCGTTGGGTTTCCTCGATGATCTTGGCCATCGTGAAGGTCTTGCCGGTGCCGGTCGCGCCCAGAAGCACTTGATCACGTTCGCCGGCTTCGAGGCCGCCGGCCAGCTCGGCGATGGCGGTGGGCTGGTCACCTGCCGCCTGAAAGGGCGTATGCATCACGAACTGTTTGCCGCCTTCCAGCTTGGGGCGGGCGACAGGGGCCATAGTTGGATTTGTCAGCGGACTGTGCGGGGTCTGGTCATGGGGCATGCGAATCTCTCCGTTCCCCAAGAATGGTCACTTTTTGTTCTTCTTCAAGGGGTGGTTAACGCGCTGCGCGTAAGAATCTCCCCATATTTGGTGAGTTGCGGTGTTAACGATTATTTACGAGGTTAGGTACACACAGGAAACGTGTCTGAAAACACGTTCATATTTGACAATCAGTGAGTGTATCTCTTGATTGTATTTTTGCACATGCAGCAAAACTCAAAATTCCATTAAGTAATTGTAAAGTAATGATGATTCAGGCCAAAAAATGTTAAAATAATGCAATTGGAGGTGTATTTTTTGCTTGCTGCACCTCTGACACTGCGGTAGCGTAATGAGGCAAGCAGCAGAACGGACTGCCGGTGTCGGCGAAACACCCACCCCACCCCTCGCTCCCTCGTCGACTACCGGCAGTCTCCCTGCTTCTCCTCCACTGCCACACTCACGGACAATCACGGAACGAGATACACGCAGAGTGAACGTTCAGCTGCTGCACATCCCTGATTCCGCCTTGAATTGCCGGGCCGCATGACAGATAACCATCCTAGTTTTGGAAGGAGATACCGAATGCGTGCTCGTATCTATCAGCCCGCCCGCAATGCAATGTCGTCGGGCATGGGAAAAACCAAGGTCTGGGTTCTGGAATATGCAGCCGACGCGGCGCGTGAACTTGACCCGCTGATGGGTTGGACCGGATCGTCGGACACGCAAAGTCAGGTGCGCCTGAAGTTCCAAAGCAAAGAGGCCGCGCTGGACTATGCCAAGGAGCACGGCATCGAAGCCACGGTGACCGACCCGCATAAGCGCAAGCCGAATATTCGGTCGGGCGGATATGGCGAGAATTTCGCCACCAACCGCCGCGGTCCCTGGACGCACTAAGCCGCGCCAGATATTCCCGAAAACCCCGCCACGTTGCGGGGTTTTGCTTTTCTGGGGATTAGAGGTTCAGGAAGCTGCGCGCGGCGGCTTCGAACTCGCGCGGTTTTTCCGCATGCAGCCAGTGGCCCGCACCGGGGATCTTGGCCTGCTTGGCAGACGGGAACAGCGCTTTGATCGTAGGGCGGTGTTCGGGCAGCACATAGTCCGAGTTCGCACCGGCGAGAAACAGGGTAGGCCCGTCAAAGGACCCCGACACCTCGGGGAAGCCGACGATTTTGGCCATCTCGGCTTGCAGCACATCCAAGTTCAGCCGCCATGCCTGCTCTTTTACATTGAGAGATTGCAACAGGAATGCCCGGACGGATGCGTCGCCCAGCACCTCGGCCAGTTGGCGGTCAGCATCCCCGCGCGTGTTTACGAGGTCCAGATCGATGGTGCGCATGGCCTCGATCATCGACTGCTGGCTGTGGCGATAGGAAATTGGGGCGATGTCGGCGACCAGAAGCTTGTTCACCAGTGCCGCATCCTGCAGCGCCAAGATCATCGAGGCCTTCCCGCCCATGGAATGCCCAATCACATCGGCCTCGCCGCCGATTTCTCGGATCACCTGCGCAAGGTCACCCGCCATATCGTGATAGCTTTGCGTATCAAACCACGGGCTTTCGCCGTGATTGCGCATGTCGACAGAGACCACGCGCCGGTCATCTGACAGGCGTTTGGCAATGACGTTCCAATTGCGCCCCGAGCCAAAAAGCCCGTGCACGATCAGGATAGGCGGGCGGGAGGTATCGTCCCCGAATGACTGCATCGTAAGCATACGTTCTGATAGCGTGACGGGCGCTTGGATTGAACCCGGAATTGTCGACGGGCCGGTTTGGGCTTTCGATACCCCCGTTTTTGCAGCTATGGTTGTGACAGTGGCGACCGCAATTATCGGGGATTGAGTTGGACATTGCAGCGCGGACAGATCGGCTTTCACAGTTGCTGGAAGAGCGGCTGGACGTGCGCGGCAAGGGGTTTGACGCGAAGCTGCGCCGGGCAGGGCGCCTTTTGCCGCGCCATCTGCGCATGAAGGGGCAGATGCTGGTCGATGCGACCGCGCGTGCTGATCATCCCCGGCTTTTGCGCCAGTTGGACGAAGCCGCGCTGGATTTGGCGGCCGCGGATCTGGAACGCTATCTGCTGAGCATCGACCCGTGGGAACGCCGCAAGGGGATCGCAGTGAACCTGAGCGCGGGGTTGCTGTTCAACCTTCTGCTCTTGGCGTCTCTGGTTGTCGGCTTTTTGATGTGGCGCGGATTCTTGTAACCTCACACAAAAAAACGCCCCCGTTTCCGAGGGCGCTTAATCAGCTCAACTCTGTTCCCAGTGGGATTACAGGTTCGGGTACAGCGGGAAGCGGGCGCAGAGGGCGGCCACTTTTTCGCGAACCGAAGCTTCGACGTCCGCGTTGCCGTCCGGGCCATTCGCGGCCAGACCGTCCACGACCTCGATGATCAGGTCAGCGATCTCGCGGAACTCGGCTTCGCCGAAGCCGCGGGTGGTGCCAGCGGGCGTACCCAGACGGATGCCCGAGGTCACGGTGGGCTTTTCCGGGTCGAACGGGATGCCGTTTTTGTTGGTGGTGATGTGAGCGCGGCCCAGAGCGGCGTCCACGATGTTGCCGGTTACGCCTTTGGGGCGCAGATCGACCAGCAGAACGTGGGTGTCAGTGCCACCGGTCACGATGTCCAGACCACCTTTGACCAGCTGATCGGCCAGAGCAACCGCGTTCGCACGTACCTGCTTCTGGTAGGCTTTGAACTCGGGGCGCAGGGCTTCACCGAAGGCAGCCGCTTTACCAGCGATCACGTGCATCAGCGGACCACCTTGGATGCCCGGGAAGATGGCCGAGTTCACCTTCTTCGCGATATCCGCGTCGTTGGTGACGATCATGCCACCGCGCGGACCGCGCAGGGTCTTGTGGGTGGTGGTGGTGGCCACGTGAGCGTGCGGGAAGGGCGAGGGATGCTCGCCAGCCGCGATCAGGCCTGCGATGTGGGCCATGTCGACCATCAGATAGGCGCCAACCGAATCGGCGATCTCGCGGAATTTGGCAAAATCGATCTGACGCGGGATGGCCGAACCACCAGCGATGATCAGGGCAGGCTTGTGCTCGGTCGCCAGTTCCTGGATCTGGTCATAGTCGATCAGGTTGTCTTGCTTGCGTACACCATAGTGAATGGCGTTGAACCACTTGCCCGACTGGTTCGGACGTGCGCCGTGGGTCAGGTGACCACCGGCCGACAGGTCCATGCCCAGAATGGTGTCGCCGGGCTTGATCAGCGCCTGGAACACACCTTGGTTGGCTTGCGAGCCCGAGTTGGGCTGAACGTTGGCGAACTCACAGCCGAACAGTTCCTTGGCGCGGTCGATGGCCAGATTCTCGGCCACGTCGACATACTGGCAGCCGCCATAGTAGCGACGGCCCGGGTAGCCTTCAGCGTATTTGTTGGTCAGAACCGAGCCCTGAGCTTCCATCACGGCGGCGGAAACGATGTTTTCCGATGCGATCAGCTCGATCTCGTCGCGCTGACGGCCCAGCTCATTGGTGATCGAGCCCCACAGCTCGGGGTCGCGGGTCGCGAGGGATTCGGTAAAGAAACCTTGGTCACGGGTGGCAGTCATGCGCGTTTTCCTTCAATTAAGGTCCGATTTCGGATTTCCTATCGGAAACATTCCCGGTCGCAAAGACCAGAAAGCGACGCGGCGACGGAAAGACGCGGCATTATCTGGTGATTTGTGGAAACATGTGATTGTTTCGGAAACAAAGCTGCCAATCGGGACAATCAGCATGAGTCGAAAAATCGCCTTCGTTGCCAGTGATACGACCATCGCGCAGGCTGCGCATGATGAACTGGTGGCACGCTATGGGAATGTCGCCGAAGAAGAAGCCGATATCATCGTCGCATTGGGTGGTGACGGGTTCATGTTGCATACGCTTCACAACACTCAGCACCTTCCGGCGCCGGTCTATGGCATGAACTGTGGAACGGTCGGCTTTCTGATGAACGAATACGCGCCCGAGGGGCTGATCGACCGTCTGATCGTCGCGGAAGAGGAAGTGATCAACCCGCTGTCGATGCGCGCGGAGAGCGCGGATGGAACCGTGCACGAGGCGCTGGCGATCAACGAGGTCAGCCTGCTGCGGGCGGGCCCTCAGGCTGCGAAACTTCAGATCAGCGTCGATGGGCGCGTCCGTTTGGACGAGCTGGTCTGCGACGGCGCGCTTTTGTGTACGCCTGCAGGCTCGACGGCGTATAACTATTCGGCGCACGGACCGATTTTGCCGATTGGCTCGGATGTTTTGGCGTTGACCGCGATGGCCGCGTTCCGTCCGCGCCGTTGGCGCGGGGCGCTTTTGCCGAAAAATGCGGTGGTGCGCTTTGATGTGCTTCAGCCAGACAAGCGGCCAGTGATGGCGGATGCAGACAGCCGGTCGGTGCCCAACGTCGTCTCGGTCGAGATCCGGTCTTGCAGCGACATTGCGCATCGCATCCTGTTCGACCCCGGCCATGGGCTGGAAGAACGCCTGATCCGCGAACAATTCGTTTAACCAATAAAAACGCCCCCGAAATCGGGGGCGTTTCTTTGTATAGGGTCTTGCTTAGTAGCCGAGCGAGGCCAGCGCATCCTTGATTTCGTCCAGAATGGCCGGATCGTCGATGGTCGCAGGCATTTTGTATTCCTTGCCATCGGCAATCGACACCATCGTGGCGCGCAGGATCTTGCCCGAGCGGGTCTTGGGCAGACGATCCACAACCACGCACAGCTTGAAGGCGGCAACCGGGCCGATCTTCTCGCGCACCAGTTTGACGCATTCGGCAGTGATTTCCTCATCCGGGCGGTCGGTGCCAGCGTTCAAGCAGACCATACCCAGCGGCAGTTGGCCTTTCAGCTGGTCGGTCACACCGATCACAGCACATTCGGCCACGTCGGGGTGCGAGGCCAGAACCTCTTCCATCGCGCCGGTCGACAGGCGGTGGCCTGCCACGTTGATCACGTCATCGGTGCGCGCCATGATGTAGACATAGCCGTCTTCATCAATATAGCCCGCGTCGCCGGTCTCGTAATACCCGGGGAAGGTGTTCAGATAGCTTTTCTTAAAGCGCTCTTCCGCGTTCCAAAGGGTCGGCAGCGTGCCCGGGGGCAGGGGAAGTTTGATCGCAATCGCGCCCAGTTCGCCTGCGGGCATCGGGTGTCCGCCTTCGTCCAAGATCTGCACGTCAAAGCCGGGCATCGGAACCGAGGGCGAACCCAGTTTGATCGGCAGCTCTTCGATACCAATTGGGTTGGCGGCGATGGCGAAGCCGGTTTCGGTCTGCCACCAGTGGTCCACAACGGGCACTTTCAGCTGATCCTGCGCCCAGACGATGGTGTCGGGGTCAGCGCGCTCACCGGCCAGATAGACCTGCTTCAGGCAGCTCAGGTCGTATTTCTTCACGAACTCGCCCTTCGGGTCTTCGCGTTTCACGGCGCGGAAGGCGGTGGGGGCGGTGAAGAAGGACTTTACATTGTGCTCGCTGATCACGCGCCAGAAAGTGCCGGCATCAGGCGTGCCCACGGGCTTGCCTTCGAACACGATGGTCGTGTTGCCGTGCACCAGAGGACCATAGGTGATGTAGGAGTGGCCCACGACCCAACCCACGTCAGACGCGGCCCAGAACACATCGCCGGGATCGACGTTATAGAGGTTCTTCATGGTCCAGTTCAGGGCCACAAGGTGACCGCCGGTGTGGCGGATAACGCCCTTCGGCTGACCCGTGGTGCCCGAAGTGTAGAGGATATAAGCCGGATGGTTGCCTTCGACCGGCACACAAGCGGCGGGGGCAGCAGCGGCCTCGGCCTCGGCCCAGTCGAAATCACGACCGTCGATCAGATCAGCGGTGTGTTCTTCGCGCTGAAGGATCAGGGTGAAGTCGGGCTTGTGCTCGGACAGTTCAATCGCGCCGTCCAGAAGCGGTTTATAGGCGACCACACGGCCGGGCTCCAACCCGCAGGATGCGGCGATGATCGCTTTGGGCTTGGCGTCGTCGATGCGCACGGCCAGTTCGTTCGAGGCAAAACCACCAAACACAACCGAGTGCACCGCGCCGATACGGGTGACAGCCAGCATGGCGATCAGGGCCTCGGTGACCATCGGCATATAGATGATGACGCGGTCGCCTTTGGTCACGCCTTTTTCGACCAAAGCACCGGCCACTTTCTCGACGCGCGATTTTAGCTCGGCATAGGTGGTTTTCGACTGACGGCCGGTGATCGGGCTGTCATAGATGATGGCCACCTGATCGGCGCGTCCGTTTTCAACGTGGCGATCCACTGCGTTGTAGCAGGTGTTGACCATCCCGTCCGAGAACCATTCGTACAGCGGCGCGTTGCCGTCAAAGAGCGCCTTTGTTGGGGCTTGATCCCAGCTGATCGCTTGGGCCGCGTCCATCCAGAACTGTTCCGGGTTCGCCTGCCACGCAGCGTAAACGTCTTTGTATGCCATAGTGCACATCCTCCAATTTCCCTTGAAGAATGTGTTACGCCCCTACGACCTATCCGGGCAAGAACCGTATTCGACGTAGCGTCACATTATCGCGGAAAATTTGCAGGGTGGCCAAAAATCGCCTGCAAATTTTTGCAAACCCCATTGTTTTGAGGGGTCTGAGTTTGAAAAAGGCGGGGTTTGCAAAACTGCAAACTCCGCCTTGCAAAGTTTCTCTGGGAATCGCTTAGCCGTAATGCGCAACCGGCGTTCCGGCGATTGCCGACATGTTCAAAAGCCCGCGCGCGGTGATCGAGGGCGTCACGATGTGGGCGCGGTTCCCCATGCCCATCAGGATTGGGCCGACCTCAAGCCCGCCACCTTTGACCTTCAGCGTGTTGCGTACGGCACTGGCTGCATCGGCGTTGGCAAAGACTAGGACGTTGGCCGGACCGTCGAAGCGCGCTGTGGGGAACAGGCGGCTCCGCACTTCAGGATCAAGGGCAGCATCCACATGCATTTCGCCCTCATAGGCAAAATCGCGCGGGGTCGCGTCCAGAATGTCCAGTGCGCCACGCGCGCGCGCGCCGCTGTCTCCGCCGTGGTTACCGAATTGCGAATACGAGCACACCGCGATTTTTGGTTCGACCCCGAAGCGGCGCACGTGGCGCGCGGCGGCGCAAACGGTTTCTGCGATCTGTTCGGCGCTGGGCGTGTTGTGCACGTGGGTGTCCGCGATGAACAGCGGGCCGTCCTGCAGGATCATCAAGCTAAGCGCGCCGACCGGGTGTAGCTCCTGATTGCCCAAGATCTGCTGGATATAGTTTAGGTGCCACAGATACTGCCCAAATGTGCCGGCGATCAGGCTGTCGGCATGGCCCAAATGCACCATGATGCCGCCGATGGCGGTGGTGTTGGTGCGCAGGATGGCCTTGGCCAGATCTGGCGTTACGCCTTTGCGGGCCATGATTTCGTGATAGGCGCCCCAGTATTCGCGATACCGGTCGTCGCGTTCGGGGTTTACGACCTCGAAATCGCGCCCCGGAATGATCGACAGACCAGCACGTTCCGCACGGCGTGCAATGACATCCGGACGGCCGATCAGGATCGGAGCGTCGGTGGTTTCTTCGATCATCGCGTTTGCGGCGCGTAGCACGCGTTCATCCTCGCCCTCGGCAAAGACAATGCGGCGCTCGGCGGTGCCGGCGGCTTCGAATACAGGGCGCATGATTAGCGCGGACTTAAAGACCGAGCCGTCTAGTTTTGCCTTGTAAGCATCCAGATCCGCGACCGGGCGCGTGGCCACGCCGCTGTCCATCGCGGCCTTGGCAACCGCACTGGCGACCACGCCCATCAGGCGCGGATCGAACGGTTTGGGGATCAGGTAGTCCTCGCCAAAAGTCAGCTGCTCGCCTTTATAAGCGGCAGCGGCCTCGGCAGACGTCGTGGCGCGCGCAAGGGCTGCGATGCCTTCGATGCAGCCCAGCTGCATGGCGTCGTTGATCTCGGTCGCGCCGACGTCCAGCGCGCCGCGGAAGATGAACGGGAAGCAGAGTACGTTGTTGACCTGATTGGGGAAATCCGAGCGGCCCGTGGCGATGATGGCGTTCGGCGCGACTTTGCGCACCTCGTCCGGCATGATTTCGGGGGTTGGGTTGGCAAGGGCGAACACGATCGGGCGTTCGGCCATCTTGGCCACCATCTCGGGCTTCAGAACGCCGGGGCCAGAGAGGCCTAGGAATAGATCTGCACCTTCGATCACGTCGTCCAGACTTGCGGGGCTGTCACCTTGCGCATAGTCCGCTTTTTGCGGCGTCATCTCTTTCTCACGGCCTTCATAGACCAGACCTTCGATGTCGCAGAGCCATACATTCTCGCGCTTTACACCCAGCTTCAGAAGCATGTTCAGGCAGGCGATGCCGGCCGCCCCGCCACCGGTCGAGACGACCTTGATGTCCTCGAAAGACTTGCCCGCAACTTTCAGCGCATTGGTCGCCGCAGCGCCAACCACGATGGCGGTTCCGTGCTGATCATCGTGAAATACGGGAATGTTCATCCGTTCGCGACAGATTTGTTCAACGATGAAACAATCGGGTGCTTTGATGTCTTCAAGGTTGATCGCGCCAAAGCTCGGTTCCATCGCGCAGACGATCTCGGCCAGCTTTTCGGGATCAGATTCGTTTAGCTCGATGTCGAAGCAATCGATGTTCGCGAACTTCTTGAATAGAACCGCCTTGCCCTCCATCACAGGTTTCGAGGCGAGCGCGCCGATATTTCCCAGCCCCAACACAGCAGATCCGTTCGAGACAACCGCGACCAAATTGCCGCGTGCCGTGTAACGGCTTGCGACAGAAGGATCTTTCGAGATCTCGACGCAGGCTTCTGCCACGCCAGGAGAGTAGGCCAGACTTAGGTCGCGCCCGTTCGCCATCGGCTTGGTTGCGCGGATTTCAAGCTTTCCGGGCTGTGGGAATTCGTGATAATCCAGCGCGCGTTTGCGCAGATAGCTGTCTTCGGACATCGAGGCCTCCTCAGGCTTTGCGTCGATAGTTTAACCTTAAACTACCTTCCCTCCGACACTCCGATACACCAGTGACGCAAGGGCAATCAAGTCTGCAGTGTGTACAATAGCATGGCATACTCTCGCAGCCAGCCCCCTTAGGCACCGATTGCGCTTGCATCCGCGTATGCAGAGGTTCAGGGTTGCTGGATAGAATTTTTTGCAGGAGCGGATCATGTCGCTGTTGGAAGCTGCCAAAGCCGTGCGCGAGAATGCGCATGCCCCGTATTCAAACTTCAAGGTCGGCGCCGCGCTGCGGACAAGTGCAGGCGTGGTGCATGTCGGTTGCAATGTCGAAAACATCGCCTATCCCGAAGGCACCTGCGCCGAGGCTGGCGCCATTGCGGCCATGTGCGCAGCGGGTGAGCGCGAGATTGCCGAGGCGTTGGTAATCGCAGACGCCCCCTTGCCTGTGACGCCATGCGGTGGGTGCCGTCAGAAACTGGCCGAGTTCTCGGGCCCTGACGTGAAAATCACCATGATGACGTTGGGGGGCGAAAGTCTGACCATGACCATGGCTGAACTTCTGCCCGGTGCGTTCGGGGCCGCGCATATGGAGAACACATGACCCGCGCCTTTCTGATCGTGCTAGACAGCGTCGGCTGTGGCGGTGCTCCGGATGCACATAAGTTCTTTAACGACAAAACCGTGCCGGACACCGGGGCGAACACTCTGGCCCATATCGCGCAGGCCTGTGCGGAAGGACGCGCAGAAGAGGGCCGCTCGGGTCCGCTGTCTGTGCCGCATCTGGATGCTCTCGGTTTGGGGGCGGCGGTTCGTTTGGCCTCGGGCGACGAGACGCCGGGCTTAGATGCCACGCCCGCCGGGCTGTGGGGCGCAGCGCAGGAAGTGTCGCCGGGCAAGGACACCCCCACCGGGCATTGGGAAATCGCGGGCGTTCCGCTGCCGTGGGACTGGGGGTACTTCCCCGACACCACGCCGGCCTTCCCGGCAGACCTGACCGCAGCAATTTGCGAAGCGTCGGATGTAGACGGTATCTTGGGTGACAAACATGCCTCGGGCACAGCCGTACTGGATGAACTGGGGGCCGAGCACATCCGTACGGGGCGCCCGATCGTTTATACTTCAGCCGATAGCGTCGTGCAGATCGCCGCGCATGAAGAACATTTCGGACTGGAGCGTCTCTATACGCTGTGTCAGGCGGTTGCGCCGATGGTGCACGACATGCGCGTTGGCCGCGTCATCGCGCGCCCGTTTGTCGGCTCGGAAGCTGAAGGGTTCACCCGTACTACCAACCGCCGCGACTATGCGATGACCCCGCCAAAGCCGACCCTGTGTGACTGGGTGACGGATGCGGGCAGTAAAGTTCATGCCATCGGAAAGATCGGCGATATCTTTGCACATCGCGGGATCACCTCTGTCCAGAAAGGGGCGGATGCGGATCTGATGGAGTATTTGGTGTCCTCGTTCGATGATGCGCAGGACGGTGATCTGGTTTTCGCGAATTTTGTCGAGTTCGACGCGATCTATGGCCATCGCCGCGATATCTCGGGCTATGCCCGGGCGTTGGAATGGTTCGACAGCCAGATGCCGCGCATCCTTGGAAAAATGCGCGAGGGCGACTTGGTTCTGTTCACCGCCGATCACGGCAACGACCCCAGCTGGGTCGGCACCGATCACACGCGCGAACGTGTGCCAATCGTAGCGGCTGGATTGGGCGCGCGCGAGATCGGGTTGGTTGGGTTTTCTGACATTGGCGCCTCGGTCGCGGCCCATCTGGGGCTGGACACGCGCGGGGCAGGAGGGTCCTTTCTGTGAGTTTCAATGGACTGAAAAAGGTC
Organism: Aliiroseovarius marinus; assembly: GCF_004360145.1. GTDB lineage: Bacteria > Pseudomonadota > Alphaproteobacteria > Rhodobacterales > Rhodobacteraceae > Aliiroseovarius > Aliiroseovarius marinus. The sequence continues at coordinate 246,840 of NZ_ML178713.1, forward strand.
GAGCTGCACCTGCATATCGAAGGCGCTGCGCCGCCCGCGTTTATCCGATCCTTGGCCAAGGAAAAGTCCGTCGATTTGTCGGGGATCTTCACCGAGGATGGCGGCTATGCCTATCGCGATTTCTGGCATTTCCTTGAAGTGTACGAGGCCGCGACTTCGGTCCTGACAGGCCCTGAAGAATTCCGCCGTCTGACCAAGGCCGTGCTGGAAGCCTGCGCCGAAAAGGGCGTAGTCTATGCCGAAACCTTTCTGTCGCCGGATTTCTGCGGCGGGCGTGATGTGGTGGCGTGGAAAGACTATCTGGCGGCCATTCAAGACGCCGCCGACGAGGCCGAGCGCGACATGGGCATCACCTTACGCGGGATCGTCACCTGTATCCGCCATTTCGGCCCGGAACTGGCCCGTGAAACCGCGCTTTGTGCGCAGGAAACGGCGGGGAACTTCATCACGGGCTTCGGCATGGGCGGGGACGAAAAGTCCGGCAGCCAAGGCGACTTTGCCTATGCCTATGACATGGCGCGCGAGGCTGGGCTGCGCCTGACCACCCATGCGGGCGAGTGGAATGGCCCAGAGGAGGTCCGCGCCGCACTGGATGATCTGAAGGTTGAACGTATCGGCCACGGCGTGCGCGCGATCGAGGATTTGGCGCTGGTGGATCGGCTGGCTGAAGACGGGGTGACGCTGGAAGTCTGCCCCGGTTCGAACGTGTTTCTGGGCGTCTACCCGAACCTTTCCGCCCACCCCATTGCAAAGCTGCGCGAACGCGGGGTGAAAGTGACCGTGTCGACAGACGATCCCCCGTTCTTCCGGACGGACATGAACAAGGAATATGAAGACCTGTCGCGCCAGTTCGGCTGGACGGAAGAGGACTTCCGCGACCTGAACGTGGTTGCCATTGACGCGGCTTTCTGCGACGAGGCCACCCGCACCCGCATCCGCAAAGAATTGGAGACGCAAGATGTATGATCACCTGACCGTTGTTGATCACCCCCTGATCCAGCACAAGCTGACCTTGATGCGGGATGAAGCCACGCCCACCAGCCTGTTCCGCCAGCTTCTGCGCGAGATCAGCCAGCTTCTGGCCTACGAGATCACGCGCGAACTGCCGATGACCACCAAAACCATCACCACGCCGATGCAGGACATGGAGGCACCGACGCTAGCGGGACGCAAGCTGGCACTTGTGTCGATCCTGCGTGCTGGCAACGGGTTGCTGGATGGGGTGCTGGAACTTATCCCCTCGGCACGTGTGGGCTTTGTTGGCCTGTACCGTGATGAGGAAACGCTGGAGCCGGTCGAATATTACTTCAAGGTGCCCGAGCATATGGACGAACGTCTGGTGATCGCAGTGGACCCGATGCTGGCCACGGGCAACAGCTCGGTCGCGGCGATTGATATGCTGAAAAAGTCGGGGGCCAAGAACATCCGCTTCCTGTGCCTGCTGGCGGCCCCCGAGGGTGTTGCGCGCATGAAAGAGGCGCACCCGGATGTACCGATCATCACGGCGTCGCTGGACGAAAAGCTGAACGAAAAGGGCTATATCGTGCCGGGTCTGGGCGACGCGGGCGACCGCATGTTCGGCACCAAATAAAGCAATACGGCATACGCATGAAACGCGCCCGTCTGGTCATCAGGCGGGCGTTTTCTATTCGCCGCAGACGCCCTGCAGCCTGACCCAGTCGTCATCGGACAACATGGGCTTGGCGAGGGCTTCGGGCACGGGGTCAGCCTCGATCAAATCCAGCGTTGTTTCGCCCGTCAGGTCCAGTGCATAGGCATAAGGCGTCGCGCTGACGCCCTGCGCCTTGAACCGCTCCAGAAGCGCGGCCGTCTGCACCTCGGATTGCGGAGCGACCAGAAGTTCTTCGGCATATTCATCGATTGCGGCCTCAGGCAGATAGCCGGTGGTGAGCAATTGCACTGTTCCACGCAGTCCAACATGGTTGAGCAACGGGATTATCGGATCTGTGCTATCGCGACGCAGTTCCTCGGCCAAAAGAAAGCCTGCCAGCACGTCCGGATGTTCGAAATCTTCAATTAGGGCGCGGTTCAGAAGCGTGATATTTCCGGGCAAATGCTTGCTGCTCTGAACGCCAGAGGACAAAACCACCACCCGCAGGTTTGGATTGCCGGTTGTGTTCCTGGCCAGTCGGGTCAATACCGCGCGTCCCTCGCGTCCGCGACATTCCTGTCCGGTGATCCGCCCGATCCGTGTCAGGATCTGCTGCCCAATCGCGGCGCGTGTTGGCTCGGGCACAACGGAGACAGTATAGCTGCGCAGAGCACCGGGTAGCCAGAACACCGCAAGCAGCAGCAAGGACACCAGCACACCCGCAGTCACCCAGTGACGCAACCGACCGGGATGCGGGCGACGACGCTCGATTAGCTTGCGCACTTTTTCCAGCGCGCGGATCATCTCGTCATCTTCGGTTTCCAGCTCTTCCGTGGCGTCGTCGCCGGGACGGAAGATGGCCGGACGTTCACCGGGATTGACGCGCTGGATCGCGGGCAGGGACCAATGGTTCAACACGTTCTCGCGCATGTCCGAGATCGTCAGCGTCGCATCGCCAAGGGACAACAGGACATCCACCCTTTGCGCCCCTTCCTCAGGACGCCAAAGGGCCGTGGCCTCAAGCCGGTCATATTTGGTCAGGGCCGTCATAATGGGACGGGGCTTTCTGCTCGTTTTTGATTGCGCACAGAATAGCGCCAACCGCCCGGCCCGGCAATCGGAACCGCCTTAGTCCTCGGAACGCGCCCAGTCACGCAGCTGGAACTTCTGGATTTTTCCCGTAGAGGTTTTGGGAAGCTCACAGAACTCAATCCGTTTCGGCGTCTTGAACCCGGCCAGTCGTTCGCGGGCGAAGGCGATTAGGTCCGCCTCGCTGACATCGCTGCCGTCCTTCAGCTCGACATATGCGCAGGGGATTTCGCCCCATTTGTCATCGGGCTTGGCGACCACGGCGCAGAGGCTGACGGCGGGGTGGTGCATCAACACGCCCTCAACCTCGACCGAGCTGACGTTTTCGCCGCCCGAGATGATGATGTCTTTCGAGCGGTCGGTGATCTTGATGTACCCGTCCGGCGTTTGATAGGCGACGTCTCCCGAATGGAAATAGCCGCCTTCAAACGCTTCGGCCGTGGCCTCGGGGTTCTTTAGATAACCTTTCATGACCGAGTTGCCACGGATCATGATCTCGCCCGTGGTTTCGCCATCCCACGGCACTTGCGCCATGGTCTCGTCCAACACGGTGATGTCTTCCATCTGCGGGAAGGCGACGCCGGTGCGGGCCTTGATCGCGGCGCGCTCGTCTTGCGGAAGATCGTCCCATTCGGGTCCGTTCCACAGGCATTCGGTGACGTGACCATAGGTTTCGGTCAGGCCGTAAACCTGCGTGACGTTGAAGCCCAAGGGTTCGATGGCAGCCAAGGTGGCGGCAGCGGGGGGGGCGCCTGCGGTGAAGACTTCGACCACATGATCGAAGCTGCGGCGGTGTTCCTCTGGCGCGTTCACGATCATGTTCAAGACGATGGGCGCGCCGCCGAAATGGGTCACGCCCTCGTCCGCGATGGCGTCATAGACAGCTTTGGCGGTGATCGTGCGACAGCACACGATGGTGCCGCCCAGCACAGGCATCATCCACGTGTGGTTCCAGTTGTTGCAGTGAAACAGCGGGACGATGGTCAGATAGCGCGGGTAGAGCTGCATGTTCCAGCTGATCGGCGTGCCCATCGTCATCAGGTATGCGCCGCGGTGGTGATAGACCACGCCCTTGGGACGCCCGGTCGTGCCCGAGGTATAGTTCAGTGCAAGGCTTTCCCATTCGTCCTGCGGCATGATCCAGTCGAACGCCGGGTCTCCGCTGGCCAGTAGGTCTTCGTATTCAGGATAGCGCCCCGATGCCGGGAAGCCCGCGTCGGGGGCAGCGACCTCGATGATCTCGGGCTGCGCGACGCCGTCTTCGGACATCAGCTTGCAAGCGGCTTCGGCCAGCGGCACCAACTCACTGTCGACCAGAACGGCCTTTGCTGCGCCGTGACCAAAAATGTAAGCCACCGTGTCCACGTCCAGCCGCGTGTTGATCGTGTTCAGGATGGCGCCACAGGCCGGTATGCCAAAGCTGGCTTCCACATGGGCAAGCGTGTTGTGCAGAAGTGTTCCGACCACGTCACCGGGTTGGATCCCGCGCGCCGCCAAGGCCGAGGCCAAGCGGCTGACGCGCCCATGATAGTCGCTGTAGGTGAAGCGGCGAGCCCCGTCGATCACGGCCTCGCGGTTGGGAAATACCTTCGCTGCACGCTGAAGATGTGAAAGCGGGGTCAACGGCACAAAGTTTGCCGCACATTTGTCCAACCCGCGTTCGTCTGCCATCCAACCCATTCTCACTCCTCCCAAAGCGATGCGTTTTCTTAACTTGTGTCGTTTTCCGAGTGGACCCCAGTGTTGCCCCGTGGTCAATGGTTCTGAGAGGCTTTTCAAGTAAGGAAAACGACATGTCGGCAGACAGACCCTTGGCGGCGGCGGGATTCATCTTTGCTGCGATGTTTTTTCTGGGGTTCTTTGACAATCTAGTCCGCCAGATCGCGCCCGAGCTTGGCTTGTGGCAGTTCCATCTGATGCGGACATTGATGGCCTTTGGTCTGTTCGCGCTGATGTCCCTGTCGGACCGGGTGCGGTTGCGCCCCAATCGGGCGTGGGCGGTGATGGTACGCGGCGGTCTCGCGGCCCTTGCGATGCTGTTTTATTTTGGCGGGCTGGGCTTTTTGCCTGTGGGGCAAGTGGCCTCGGGACTGTTTACCGCCCCGATCTGGGTGATGCTGATCTCGGCCATGTTCTTTGGAAAACCCATCGGGTTCACGCGGATGGGTGCTGCCCTAGTGGGTTTCGTTGGCGTGGTGATCGTGCTGGACCCGTTCAGCGAAGGCATCCGCCCCGCAGTCGTCGTGCCAATGGCGGCAGGGTTCTTCTATGCGCTGGGGGCAATTGCGACACGGCAATGGTGCGAGGGGGAATCCGCCCTGTCCATGCTTGCGGCCTTCTTCCTGTGCTTGGGCGTGTTCGGCGCGATTGGAACCGTCATCATGACGGTCTGGCCGCACGAGGTGCCATTGGGTGCGGATGGCTTCATTCTGCGCGGTGCTGTCTGGCCCAGTGGCTGGGCGCTGTTCATCACCTTCTTGCAGGCCTTCGGGTCTATTCTCGGGGTCGGGCTGTTGTTCCGCGGCTATCAGCTGGGTGACCCGGCGCAGGTGGCGATCTATGAATACTCGCTTCTGGGATTCGCGGCGGCGTGGAGCTTTGTTCTTTATGGCGACCGATTGGGTCCGAGCGCGTTTTTAGGCATGGTGCTGATCGTGGTGTCCGGCATCGTGATCACCCTGCGGTCGCGAAAAACCTAGCTTAACAGTTTTCAAAAAAGAAACGGCCCGGAAATTCCGGGCCGCTTGGTGTTTAGGGGTCTTGATTAGGCCGCGTCTTGGGCGCTGTCGAAGCGGCCATAGAACGTCTCGCCCTTGTCCGCCAGATCGCGCAGCAGGGCAGGCGTGGTGAAGCGTGCGCCGTGTGCTTCGGTCAGGCCATCGCAGATCTCGACCGCTTTGCCTGCGCCGATCATGTCCAGCCAGCTGAACGGACCGCCCGACCACGGGGCAAAGCCCCACGCCAGGATCGCTCCAACGTCACCTTCGCGGATATCTTCCAGCACGCCTTCTTCCAGCGCACGGACAGCTTCCAGAACCTGGCTCATCATCAGGCGATGCTTCACTTCGGTCAGGTCAGGCTGATCGTCTGCCAGCGGGAACTTGTCGCCAAGACCTTCCCACAGACCAGTACGTTTGCCCTTTTCGTCATAGTCATAAAAGCCCGCGTTTGCCTTGCGGCCCATGCGGCCTTCGTCGGCCATCCAGAAGATGATCTCGTCAACGGCGTCATCCGGATAGGCGTCGCCCATCGCGGCCTTGGTGGCTTTGGCGATTTTCACGCCCAGCTCGATTGATGTCTCGTCGACCAACTGCAGCGGTCCAACCGGGAAGCCCAGCAAACGTGCGGCGCCTTCGACCAGCGCGGGGCTGACGCCCTCGCCAACCATGCGCATCCCTTCGTTGATGTAGGGAATGATGCAGCGGTTGCAGTAGAAGAAGCGCGCGTCGTTGACCACGATCGGCGTCTTGCGGATCTGGCGCACATAGTCCAGCGCCTTGGCCACGGCCCGCGGACCGGTTTCTTTGCCTTTGATGATCTCAACCAGCATCATCCGCTCAACAGGCGAGAAGAAGTGGATACCGATGAACTGATCCGGGCGTTCAGACGCCTTCGCCAGTTCGGTGATCGGCAGGGTCGAGGTGTTGGTGGCGTATATGCAATCGGGACCAACGACGGCCTCGACCTTCTTGGTCATCTCGGCTTTCACGCCCACGTCTTCGAACACTGCTTCGATGATCAGATCGGCACCTTTGAGTGCCTCCAGATCGGTGGTCGCGGTGATGGCCGACAGAACGGCCTCTTTCTTCTCAGGCGTGGCTTTCTTGCGGGCGATGCCCTTGTCCAGATAGCCCTCGGAATAGGCCTTGCCGCGATCTGCGGCTTCCTGCGTCTGGTCGATCAGAACGACTTCCATGCCAGCCATGGCGGACACCAGCGCGATGCCGGCGCCCATCATGCCAGCACCCAGAACGCCGACTTTCTTGACCGACTGATCATCGACGTCTTTCGGACGCACAGCACCTTTTTCCAGCGCCTGTTTGTTGATGAACAGAGAGCGGATCATGGCCGAGGACGACGGGTTCATCAGCACGTTGACGAACCAGCGGCATTCCACGCGCAGGGCGTCGTCGAAGGGCACCATTGCACCTTCATAGACCGCCGCCAGCAGGGCTTTTGCCGCAGGATAGACGCCATTGGTCTTGCCATGGATCATTGCAGCCGCGCCGACGAAGGTTTGGAAGCCAGCCGGGTGATAGGGGGCGCCGCCGGGCATTTTGTAGCCCTTCGCGTCCCACGGTTTCACGATGTCGGCGTCGGTGGCGTTCAGAACCCACTCTTTCGCACGGGCTTGCAGCTCGTCTGCCGGAACAACTTCGTCAATCAGGCCAGCGGCCTTGGCTTTGGCCGGGGCCACGGTCTTGCCTTCCAAAAGGAAAGGCGCCGCTGCCATTGCGCCCATTTTGCGCACCAGACGGGTGGTGCCGCCTGCGCCGGGGAAGATGCCCACAAGGATTTCCGGCAGGCCGATCTTGGCCTTCGGATTGTCGGCCGCGATGATGCGGTGACAAGCCAGTGGGATCTCCAGACCGATGCCAAGCGCGATTCCGGGCAGGGCGGCGACAATCGGTTTGCCGCCCTTGTTGGTCTTGGGGTCCATGCCCGCGCGCTCGATCTTACGCAGCGCACCGTGCATCGACATGATCCCCTCAAACAGACCCTTGGCCGGGTTGTCGCCCGCGTCGGATTTCATCTGAGCGATCACGTTCAGGTCCATCCCACCCGCGAAGTCTTTCTTCGCCGAGGTGATGATCGCGCCCTTCACGTTGTCATCGGACAGCACGGTGTCGACATGCGCGTTGAGTTCTTCAAGCGCGGCATAGGACAGCACGTTCATCGATTTGCCGGGAACATCCCAAGCGATGGTGGCGACGCCGTCGGCGTCCACGGAATAGTGAAAATCAGCCATGATTACGTCTCCTTACACGCGTTCCAGAATGGTGGCGGCGCCCATGCCCGAGCCGATGCAGAGCGTGGCCAGACCGGTTTCCTTGTCCGAACGCTCCATTTCATCAAGCAATGCGCCAAGGATCATCGCGCCTGTGCCGCCCAGCGGGTGGCCCATGGCAATCGCGCCGCCATTGACGTTCACTTTGTTGGTGTCGGCGTCAAAGGCTTGGATGAAGCGCAGAACGACGGATGCGAAGGCTTCGTTGACTTCGAACAGGTCGATGTCGCTGATCGACATGCCAGCCGAGGCCAGAACGCGTTCAGTCGCGGGGACCGGACCGGTCAGCATGATGGTCGGATCGGTGCCGACTTTCGAGGTCGCCTTGATGCGCGCGCGCGGCTTCAGACCGTGACGTTCGCCGAACTCTTTATTGCCGATCAGGATCGCAGCGGACCCGTCTGCGATACCGGACGAGTTACCGGCGTGGTGCACGTGGTTGATGCGCTCAAGATGCGGATATTTCAGCAGGGCCACGGCGTCGAAGCCCGGCATTGCCTCGCCCATCGCTTTGAACGAGGGGTTCAGACCGCCCAGCGTCTGCATGGTGGTTTCGCGGATCATCTCGTCTTCGGCCATCACAGTCAGACCGTTCTGATCGGTGACGGGGATGAGCGACTTGAAACGACCTTCCGCACGGGCGGCGGCGGCGCGTTTCTGGCTTTCGACCGCATAGGCGTCGCAGTCATCGCGCGAGAATCCGTATTCGGTCGCAATGATGTCGGCCGAGATACCCTGCGGCACAAAATAGGCTTTCATCGCCAGATGCGGGTCGGCAGCAATCGCGCCCCCGTCCATACCCATGGGCACGCGGCTCATGCTTTCAACGCCACCGGCGATATAAGCGTCACCTGCGCCGCCACGCACTTGGTTGGCAGCCATGTTCACGGCTTCCAGGCCCGAGGCGCAGAAACGGTTGATCGAGACACCGGGGATACGCTCGTCCAGATCAGAATACAGCACGGCGGAGCGCGCCAGACAGGCACCTTGCTCGCCTACCTGGGTCACGTTGCCCCAGATCACATCCTCGACAGCATGGCCGTCCAGATTGTTGCGCTCTTTCAAAGCATTAAGCGCAACAGAAGACAGGCGCACCGAAGTCACTTCGTGCAGGGTTCCGTCTTTCTTGCCCTTGCCGCGCGGGGTGCGCACGGCGTCATAAATATAGGCGTCGGTCATCATTGATCCTTTCGAAATCATGCGCGGTCGGCAGGCGATCCGGGCATCAGGTCATAGGGGTGTTTCCAGCCGGGCGTTTCCGAAATCCGGGTCAGCCAAGCGTCAATTGCGGGCCATTCGGCGCGGTCGAAGCCGAAGGGTTCGGGGTAAAATAAGTATCCACAGCACGAGATATCGGCGATCGTGATCCCGTCGCCAACCAGCCAATCGCGGGTCGACAGTTCGGCTTCCAGCGTTTTGTAGGCAGTTTTCAGGCGGCCTTGGTTGAAGGCAATCACCTCGGCTGGGCGTTTGTCTTCGGGCAGGAAGTTCATCAGGAAGCGGGTCATGCCAGCCATCGAGGACATTTTGTGATTGTCCCAGAACTGCCAGCGCAGGATCTCGCGGCGTTCGGCGGCGCTGGTGCCGCCGAGTTTGCCGGATTTCGAGGTGACATAGTCCTGAATGGCCCCGGATTGCGACAGAGTCACGTCACCATCCACCATTACCGGAACTTCACCCATCGGGTTGATCTCGCGGTATTCAGGGCTGCGGGTTTCGCCGTTGAAAAAGTCGACAAAGACCGGTTCCCACTCCAGCCCGGACAGTTCCAGTGCCAAAGCGGCTTTATAGGCGTTTCCGCTTTCTCCGAAGCAGTAAAGTTTGATGGTCATGGCGTCCTCCCCGGCGCGTTATTGTGTGAACCGTGCGCCCTGCGCGAGATGCTGCAAGGGCGCACAGTAATGTGTCAGCGGGCCAGGGTCAGAACTGCTCTGCCTCCAGCGCCATCACCGTGTCCGCTCCGCTTTCGATCCGTGCAAGATGCATCGACGTGGCGGGCAGGCGGCGTGCCATATAGTAGCGCGCGGTGGTCAGCTTGGTCTCATAGAACGTCGCGTCGCCTTCGCCACGTGACAGTGCGTCAAGTGCGGCGCGGGCCTGACGGGCCCACATGAAGGCAAGGCAGACATGCCCAAACAGGTGCATGAAGTCATAGGATCCAGCCAAAGCGTTATTGGGGTTCTTTGCTGCCGACTGCATGAAGTACATGGCCGAGGCTTGCAGGTGCTTGGATGCGGTTTTCAGCGGTTCGATGAAGTCTTTCATCTCGTCGCTGTCTTGCTCTTTGCAATAGGATTTCACCATGTCAAAGAACGCCATGATCGGCTTGCCACCATCGGCAGCCAGCTTGCGGCCCACAAGGTCCAGCGCCTGAACGCCGTTGGCGCCTTCATAGATCTGGGTGATGCGGGCGTCGCGGGTAAACTGGCTCATGCCATGTTCTTCGATATAGCCGTGACCGCCATAGACCTGCTGTGCAAGTACGGTCATGTCATAGCCTTGATCGGTCAAGAAGCCTTTCAGAACCGGGGTCATCAGGCTGATGAGGCCGTCTGCATCCTTGTCTTCCGAGCGATGCGCCTGATCGATCAACTGCGCGCCCCACAGAAGGAACGCACGCGCGCCTTCGACAAAGCTTTTTTGATCCATCAACGAGCGGCGGATATCCGGGTGCACGATCAGCGGATCGGCGGGGCCGTCCGGGTTTTTCGCGCCGGTTACGTCGCGGCCCTGCAGGCGGTCCTTGGCGTAGATGACAGCGTTCTGATAGGCGGCTTCCGCCTGTGCCAGACCCTGCATCGCCACGCCCAGACGGGCCTCGTTCATCATGGTGAACATGGCGCGCATGCCTTTGTGCAGATCGCCCAGCAGGAAGCCCTTTGCCTCGTCATAGTTCATGACACAGGTCGAGTTGCCGTGGATGCCCATCTTCTTCTCGATGTTGCCGACCGAGACACCGTTGCGCGATCCGACCGAGCCGTCCTCGTTCACGTTGAACTTGGGCACGATGAACAGCGATACGCCTTTGATGCCCTCGGGGCCGCCGGGGATTTTCGCCAGCACAAGGTGGATGACGTTGTCCGACATGTCGTGGTCACCGGCCGAAATGAAGATCTTCTGGCCCGAAACCTTGTAAGACCCATCGTCCTGCGGTTCAGCCTTGGTGCGCATCAGCCCCAGATCGGTGCCGCAATGCGGTTCCGTCAGGTTCATGGTGCCGGTCCATTCGCAGCTAACCATCTTGGGCAAATAGGTCGCTTTCTGTTCGTCCGTGCCATGCGCCAGAATGGCCGAGGCCGCGCCGTGGGTCAGGCCCTGATACATGGTAAAGGCTTGGTTCGCAGACGAAAACAGCTCGCCCACGGCGGTGCCCAAAAGCACTGGCATGTTCTGGCCGCCGAACTCTTCCGGCATGTCCAGCCCGGTCCAGCCGCCTTCTTTCATCTGCTCGAACGCGTCCTTGAACCCGGTGGGGGTGTAGACGACGCCGTTCTCAAGACGGCAGCCTTCCTGATCGCCCACCGTGTTCAATGGGGCCAGCACTTCGCCCGCCAGTTTTCCGGCTTCTTCCAGTACCGCGCTGGTGAAGTCGCGTTCCAGGTCCCCGTATCCGGGAATGTCCGATTGCTCGGCCTTCAGCACATCGTGCAGAAGAAAGGCCATGTCTTGGGTGGGCGCAGTATAGCTGGGCATGTCAGGCGTCCTTTTCCGGTCAGCTGTTGTCGTCGAACGAGGCGATTTTCGCTTGGCCCCATTCCAGTTGTTCGGTCAGATCGTTGATGGCTTCGTCCAGTTCCTCGCGCTGGCGCTTGAGGTCCTCGAGATGCCCTTTGGCCACTTCCACGGTACGAGTCAGCTGCGTTTGTTGCTGATCGCCCATGTCATACAGATCCAGAAGTTGGCGGATCTCTTCCAGTGCAAAGCCAAAGCGCTTGCCGCGCAGGATCAGTTTCAGGCGCGCACGGTCACGTTTGGTGAACAGGCGCTTCTGGCCTTCCCGGATCGGGGAAAGCAGTTCTTTAGCCTCGTAAAACCGCAGCGTCCGTGCGGTGACGTCGAACGCATCGCACATCTGGCGGATGGTCATAAGATCGTCGGTCATTCGATACTCCATACTTTTCCGACACTGGCCACTGATCTGACCAGTTCCGTTTACAATATATGTTGACGTTTACGTAAATGTAACGTGACGTCGCGTCTTTTCTTGTCGTGGCGTAAAGCCTGATTTTACTGGGGATCGACAAAGGGCTGATTTTCAACCGAAAATCAGTTTCCCTAGGGGCAAATGTTTTTTTCAGAGATTTGGAGCCGAAGGTGACCTTAGGGCAGTGAAGGCCTGATCTGGGCCTTCGAATCGCCGCTCAAAGCTCAGCCCAGTCCGTCGGCCACGTCATCGCGCAGCTTCTGAAGGTCGGTGATACTGTCTGCCAGCTCTTCATACTGTGCGCGCAGCGCAGACAACTGACGATCCGCCAGCTCGACCCACGCGCGGTTCTGAGCGTCGGTACCTTTTTCATCGTAGATCAAAAGCCACTGGCGCAGTTCTTCCAGCGAAAACCCGAAACGGCGTCCGCGCAGAATCAGAGTCATCCGGGCCACTTCGCGCGGAGTGTAAAAGCGCGACCGGCCTTCCTTTTCGGGGCTCAGAAGCTCGATATACTCGTAATAGCGCAGGGTGCGCGGGGTAACATCGAACTTTGCGCACATTTCTTTAAATGTCAGGCGGTCGTCAGACATAGCGCTCCCCTCGGCTTCACGTCGTTCCACCGTAAAGGACTGAGCGAAGGGGTGCAATTCAGTAGAACCACGCGGTTGACGGGCAATTTCGCGCGGGGACAGGTGGGGCCAGTGTCCGGCCCCAAAAGGCGTCAGTTCATAAAGCCCGGTGCGAAGATATAGAACGCATAGGCGATGATCATCGCGGGGATCGTCGAATAGAGCGTCGCATAGATCGCGGCCTTCGGGTTCAGCGCAATCGCCGGGAACAGCGCGTCGCCATCATTTGACACGGCGTTGCCCATCAGAGCGGCGAACGGGATGATGCCGTTCAAATACAGTGTTGTCACCAGAACCTGCGGGCCACAGCCGGGGATCAAGCCAACCAGCACGCCCATCAGGGGCAGCAACGGGCCGATTGATTGGAACAGCAGCTCCAGATCCATCCCGCCGAACTCGGCCACATAGTCATAGGCCAGATAGGCACCGATCACCCAGACCGAGATAAAGCTGGTTTCTTCCGCCATGCGTGTCAGGGGGCTATCCTTGGCGTTAGTCATGGCAGACACTTTCGAGGTCGCCCAGATGGTCAGGCCAAGGAAGGTGCCCACAAGCGCGATCCACATGACGGGCAGGCCGAATACATGACTGATGTCGATCTGCGCCAGTTGTGACGCGCCAACATAGAAGCCAGGTATGGCCAGAAGCAGATAGATCACATCCTGAGGACGAGTTTTGCCGATCAGCGGCGCAATCTCGCAACTGGCCAACGTCGTTTCGCGATATTCGACCGAATGGAAGCGATCCACGATCCAGCCCGACAAGACGCCGATGGCCAGCGACAGGGGCAGCACGATGGCGGCTGCGTCGGGGCGGGTCGCCAAAAGCAGGAACGCGGCATCGCCCATGGTGGCGGTCAGAGCGGCAACCACCGCGCCGAAGCCCACATGGCCGGAACTGTAGGCAGCAACTACGACCACAGCACCACCGCAGCCGGGTGTCGCGCCAAGCATCGCAGCCAGCGGCACTTGCGCGCCTTTTGCGTTCGACAGAACCTCGCCGATGTCGAATTTGAACAGCCGCTCGGCGCCGTAGAACAAAAGTAACGTAGCGGCAACAAAGACCGAGACCTGAACATAGGCGTCCGTCATCAACTCGCGGGTCAGTTCCCCAAGGTGCCCAGGCGCCATGGCCAGTGCGGCCATAATGGCCAACACCAAAAGGCGTTTGGGGCGTCGCACTCCGAAAGGCGTGGCAATGGTTGTGGCGTCGGTCATGTCGGCACTTTTAATTGAGAATAATTCTTAATTGCGAAACTAGGGGCTGGACGCGTGAATTGCAAGGGCCAATAAAAGACATGAAAGCACAAGGATATTTGCCATGATGAAAGGCATGACGGCCGAACAGAAGGCCGAACTGGCGCGGAAATTCACCGAGGCGATTCCGCATTGCAAGGCGCTTGGGATGGTGCTGGAAAAGCTGGAAGACGGCGAAGCGATCATGTCCATGCCCTATGATGAAAAGCTGATCGGGGATCCGCGGACAGGCGTGATTCACGGGGGCGCGGTATCGGCGCTGTTGGATACGTGCTGCGGTTCGGCCGTGATGAGCCACCCCAAGGCGCCCGCGATTACCGCGACGATTGATCTGCGCATCGATTATATGCGCCCCGCAACACCGGGTCAGAGGATCACCGCCAAGGCGACCTGCTATCACGTTACGCGTTCGGTCGCGTTTGTAAGCGCGGTGGCATTGGACGAAGACGAGGATCGTCCTGTTGCAACTGCCTCCGGCGCGTTTACCGCCGATGGCGACCCCAAACGTCGCTCGACCGAGATTTCCAATGACATCACTGATGATGTCAGCGAAGGAGGTGCCGTATGAGCTTGCCCCCGAACCACAAACGCCCCGAGCCGGTCGAGGTTGTAAAACAACGCCGTGACGCGGCCCTGTCTGGGTTGGTCGATGGCGTGCCTTATGTGCAGTTCCTTGGAATTAGTGTCGAACGTCACGGGGACGAGTTGACCGCCATCTTGCCGTTCGACGAGAAGCTGATCGGTAACCCGATGCTGCCTGCGATCCATGGTGGCGTGACGGCTGCGTTTCTGGAAACGGCTGCGGTGATCCAGCTAAGTTGGTCAACCCTGTGGGAGGACATGGAAAGCGGCGTGTTGGACCCCTCGACGCTTGGCCCGGACAACATGCCCTATTTGCCCAAGACGATTGATTTCTCGATCGACTATCTGCGCTCGGGCCTGCCGCGTGACGCCTATGCGCGTGCGCGGGTCGTGCGGCAGGGGCGGCGCTATGCGTCGGTGCATGTGGAAGCATGGCAAGACCGTCGCGAGAAGCTTTACGCGCAGGCGACCGGCCACTTCCTGATGCCCGGCTCGTGAACGGTTCCGCGCTGACCCATCGGCGCGTTTTGGCGGTGGCGGGGCCGATTGTCCTGTCCAACGTGACTGTGCCCATTCTTGGGCTGGTGGATACCGGTGTGATCGGCCAGTTGGGCGATGCCGTACCCATCGGCGCAGTCGGTCTGGGTGCAGTGATCCTGTCCACATTCTTCTGGGTCTTCGGCTTCCTGCGGATGGGCACAACGGGCTTGACCGCGCAAGCGCACGGAGCAGGACGCGCGGGCGAGGTTGCCGCGATGCTGACCCGCGCCCTTATGATCGCGGTCGCCGCAGGAGTTGCCTTGATCGCTCTGCAAGGCCCGTTGTTCTGGGCGGCGTTTCAGGTGGCCCCAGCCTCGGACGAGGTCGAGACGCTGGCGCGCGACTACCTCGCTATCCGCATTTGGGGCGCGCCTTTTGCGATCTCGGTCTATGCCTTCACGGGCTGGCTGATCGCGCTAGAGCGCGCGCGGTCTGTTCTGGTTTTGCAGGTCGTGATGAACGGTGTGAATATCGGGCTGGACTTGTGGTTCGTGCTTGGGCTGGACTTGGGGGTCGAGGGCGTTGCGATTGCCACCCTTTTGGCGGAGTTCTCGGGCGCGGCACTGGGCCTATGGCTGTGCCGCGACATCTTCCGCAACCCCGCATGGCGCGACCGCGCACGGGTGCTCGACGGGCCGACCTTGAAAAACATGGCCGTGGTGAACAGTGACATCCTGCTGCGCTCGCTGTTCATCATGGCGATCTTCACCAGCTTCACCTTCTATGGCTCGGGCCTGTCGGACACGGAACTCGCTGCCAATCAGGTGCTGATGCAGTTCCTGCACGTGACGGCCTACGCAATGGACGGGTTCGCCTTCGGCGCCGAGGCCTTCGTGGGCCAAGCGCTGGGCGCGCGTGACCGTTTCGGCGTCAGGCGCGCATCCGTCTTGACCAGCCTGTGGGGCGCAGGGATTTCCTGCGCCTTGGGGCTGAGCTTCGTCGTGGTTGGGGGCTGGGGCATCGACGTAATGACCACAGCGCAGGATGTGCGTCAGGTCGCGCGGGATTTTCTGCCCTATATGGTGCTCGCCCCGCTTCTGGGCTGGCCTGCGTGGATGCTGGACGGCATCTTCATCGGCGCCACGCGAACCGCCGACATGCGCAATATGATGATCCTGTCTGCGACGATTTATTTCGCAGCCGTCTATGCCCTGATGCCAAGTCTGGGCAATCACGGTCTGTGGGCGGCGCTGTTGATTTCATTCGTGGCACGCGGGGCGAGTTTGGCCCTGCGCTATCCGGCGCTGGAACGGTCTGCAGCGTAACGCCTCAGAGGATCTCGAGCACGCTTTCCGGCGGACGTCCGATCCGTGCTTTGCCGTCTTTCAGCACAATGGGGCGTTCGATCAGGATCGGATTGGCCAGCATCGCGGCGATCAGCTCGTCTTCGGGCGTGTCCGCAGATAGACCAAGCTCCTTAAAGACCTTCTCGCCCTTGCGCATGATGTCGATCGGCGCAGCGTCCAATGCGGTCAGAACGGCCCGCAGTTCGGCCTCACTCGGCGCATCATCCAGATACCGGCGCACGGTGACGTCTTCGCCGCGCTCTTCCACCAATGCCAACGTCTGGCGCGATTTCGAGCAGCGGGGGTTGTGCCAAATCTCGGTCATAGCCAGGCCTCGCGTCCGGTTCCAACGGCATCGGCAACGCAGGCAAACCCGTCACGTTGCAACCGCTCATCAATCCCGCGTGCGATCTCTTCCACAAGGCTGATGCCTTTATACGCCAGCGAGGAATAAAGCTGCACCACCGACGCGCCCGCAAGGATCTTCTGATACGCATCCTCGGCCGAGGCGATGCCGCCAACTCCGATCAACGGCATTTGCCCATCGGTCAGCTGGGACAAACGCGCCAACACACGCGTGGACTTTTCGAACAAAGGCGGGCCAGACAGACCTCCTGCTTCGTCCTTATGTACACTTTTCAAACCTTCGCGCGACAAAGTGGTGTTGGTGGCGATCACCGCGTCAACATTCACCTCCTGCGCGACACCGGCCACTTCGGCCAGCTCTGCATCCGTTAAATCTGGCGCGATCTTCAGGAAAATCGGCGTGTATTTGTCGTGATCCTTGCGCGCATCCAGTACGCCCTGCAGCAACCCACGCAGCGCATCGGCACCCTGCAGATCGCGCAGCTTTTCGGTGTTGGGCGAGCTCACATTGACCGTTACGAAATCCACGAACGGCCCGCAGCAATTGAACACTTTCACATAGTCCGCAGCCCGGTCGTCGCTGTCCTTGTTGGCGCCAAGGTTCAGACCCACTGGCACCGGGCGACGGCGCGAACGGCGGGTCAGGCGGGCGGCGGCTGCCTCCATCCCTTCGTTGTTGAAGCCGAAGCGGTTGATGACGGCTTGATCTTCGGTCAGGCGAAACAGACGCGGCTTGGGGTTGCCGGGTTGCGGACGCGGGGTGACAGCACCCACTTCCACAAAGCCAAAACCCGCTTGCGTCAGCGCATCCACAACGGTGGCGTTCTTATCATAACCCGCAGCCAGACCGACGGGGTTGGTCATCTCCATCCCGCAGAAGGTGGTCTTCAACCGGTCCGAGGTCACAATCCCCGGCATCGGCACCACGCCCGCTTTCATCGCCATCAACGCCAGCGTATGCGAGCGTTCGGGGTCCACCTTGTGCAGCGCCTTCAGCGCCAGTTTCTCGATCACGTTCATGCCAAATCCTCGGGGAATTCATGGCCATCCGGGCCAAGCGGAAGGTCGCAGTTCCATAGGACTTCGGACAGCATGAGTTCGCGATAGAGATGCGGGAACAAGGCGCCCCCGCGCGAGGGCTCCCATTTCAGCAACGCGCCCATCGCGTCGGCCTCGAACGCGACCAGAACCAGTCCTTCGTCTTCAGCGAAGTGCTTGGCGGCGGTTTCGCGCACCTGTGCGGCGGTCGAGAAATGGATGAACCCGTCATGCACATCAATCGGAGCGCCAGTGGTCTTTCCGGCCATCTTGAAGGCTTGCCATTCAGCAGCCTGAAGTATCTTGTAAATCTGCATGGCTCTCATGTGCCGCGTTGGGGTCTATGCGTCAAGCGGAGTTGGCAAATTGCTGCGTTTATCGCGGGTCGGCACGTCATCTTCTTGTTACGTCAGCTTGCCACCTAAACGCGAGTGTTTTGACAAGCCGCCCCGACTCACGCCACGCTCTTGTCAAAACAACAAGACAAATTGGGAGATTTACTCATGACCAGATTTTTGACCACGGCGGCGGCGCTTGCGCTGACCACCGGCACCGCGATGGCGGATTACACGCTGAATATTGTGCACATCAACGACCTGCACAGCCGCGTCGAGCCAATCAACAAATACGACTCGACCTGTGGTGCAGAAGACAATGCCGAAGGTAAATGCTTTGGTGGGTATGCCCGTGTGGCCACCAAGATTGCTGAATTGCGCAAAGAACTGGACGGCCAGAACCTGCTGGTTCTGGATGCAGGTGACCAATATCAGGGTTCCTTGATGTACACGACCTATAAGGGCGATGTGGAAATCGAGATGATGGAAAAGATCGGCTTCGATGCGATGGCGATCGGCAACCACGAATTCGATGACGGCCCCGAAGGCCTGTTGAAGCTGCTCGACGGCGTGTCCTTCCCGGTGATCTCGGGCAACTTGGATGTATCCCAATCGAACATTCTGGCGGGCAAAGTGGGCAACCATGTCGTGCTGGATGTAGGCGGCCAGAAGATCGGCATCATCTCGGCTCTGGCGACGGATACGGCGGAAACGTCTAGCCCCGGCGAGGCAGTGATCTTCCAAGATGAGATCGACAGCCTGAAAGCTGACGTGGCCGCGTTGGAAGCGGAAGGCGTGAACAAGATCATCGCGCTGAACCACGTGGGTGTGAAGAAAGACATGGCGATTGCCGAAGCCGTAGCCGGTCTGGATGCTGTCATCGGCGGCCACTCGCACACCAAGTTCTCGAACACGGAAGAAGGCGCGATGGCCTATCCGACGATGGTGGGCAACGTACCGGTCGTGCAGGCCTATGCGTACTCGAAATATGTAGGCCACTTGGTCTTGACCTTTGATGACGCTGGCAACGTGACCTCGGCCACTGGCGACACCATCCTGTTGGATGCCTCGGTTGCGGAAGATCCAGAGATCGTCGCCCGCGTTGCCGAACTGGCAGGTCCAATCGAAGAGATGAAGACTCGCGTCGTAGCAACTGCCACCGAGGCGATTGACGGCGAGCGGACCTCGTGCCGGGCGATGGAATGCGCCATGGGCAACATCATCGCGGACGCTATGCTGGATCGTGTGAAAGGCCAGGGGATCGAGGTCGCCATCCAGAACGGTGGCGGCATCCGTGCCTCGATCGGTGATGGTGAAATCACCATGGGCGAAGTGCTGACCGTGCTGCCGTTCCAAAATACCCTGTCGACCTTCCAGGTGTCGGGCGAAACCATCATCGCAGCGCTTGAGAACGGCGTCAGCCAGCACGAGGAAGGCGCTGGCCGCTTCCCGCAGGTGGCGGGCATGACCTATGCGTTTGACCTGTCGAAAGAGCCGGGCAGCCGGATTTCCGACGTGATGGTGGGCGGCGCGCCGATTGACCCGACGAAGGTCTATGGCGTCGTGTCCAACAACTATGTGCGCAATGGCGGTGACGGCTACAAAATGTTCCGCGATGCCCAGAACGCCTATGACTATGGCCCCGATCTGGCGGATGTCACTGCCGAGTACATGGCCAAGATGGGCCCTGTGAAGCCGATGCTGGATGGGCGCATCACCCAGAAATAAGGTCTCTCTGACCTGACCAAGGCCCCCGCGGATGCGATCTGCGGGGGCTTTTTTGTTGGCGGGGTGCGGCGTATGCTGGGCGTATGGACCACCCGCTCATTGACCTTATCAATCAAAAGATCCGCGCCGCGGAAGAGGCGGGGGATTTCGACAATCTGGAAGGCGCGGGCAAGCCGCTGCCCAAGGATGACGATCCCGAAAACGCGTTGATCAACCGTTTGATCCGTGAAAACGGTGCGGTGCCAGAATTCGTCAGCCTGTCGCGCGAGCTGCGCAAGCTGCGGGACGAACTGGCCGAGACAGGGGACCGCACCCGCAGGCGGGACATCATGAAAGAGATGTCGATGATGGAAGCACGGATCGAGCTGGCCCGAAAGGGAAGATAGGGGCTTTGCCCCTCTGCGCTGCGCGCATTCACCCCCGGATACTTGTGACAAGAAAAAGAGGTCTATCGGGCCCAGCGTTCGGTGGCGGCGAGGACGCGCAGGCCGAAGCGACGCGCGGTGTCCAGATCCTCGGGCAGCAGGTCTTCGTCAGCGCCCAGTTGTTCCGTCACCATCAGGCCCAGCCAGCTGCCGTCCCTGTTCAGGCCGGCGCGATCAGGCTTCACAGGCGCGCCGATATCCGTGGGCCCGACCCAGATCATTCCCATTTGCGCTGCAAAAATCGACAGGCGTTGTAGCGCGGCCAGCTTGTCTCCGGACGGGTGGATGGCAGTGGTAAAGCCCGCCGCGATCTTGTCACGCCACAGGCTGTGTTCCCATCGTATATCGATTTGTTCCAGAAACAGGCTGAACCGTGCGGCGGCCGATCCCATATAGGTGGGCGCGCCGAAGATGATCGCGTCGGCCTGATCCAGCGCCTGCCAATCCGCATCGGTCAGCGTCTCCACGTCTAGCAGCTTGGCCGCATCACCAATGGCCTCGGCGATGGTTTCGGCGATGCGCTTTGTATGGCCGAAGCCGGAAAAATAGGGGATGCAAATACTGGTCGTCGTCATGCCGCCACTCTGCGGCGAAACGGCGGGTAGTCCAAGCGAAATCATGTCTTTCCTCAGCGCCTTGCCTGTGGTCATCTGATCCGGCGGAGGAGTATCACATGACCACATTCACAGGACCCGAAATTTGCAAACTGGAAGCGCATGAGGTCGTGGCCCTTCTGCGCAAGGGCGAACTGTCATCGGAGGACCTGATCGCTGCGTCCGAAGCGCGTTTGGCGCAGGTGGAGCCAGCCGTGAACGCGGTGCCTGTGGTCTGCGCAGACCGGGCGCGGGAAGCGGCAACGACGTTGCAGGGCGATGCGGATCATCCGGGATGGTTGGCGGGTCTGCCCATCGGCATCAAGGACCTGACCCCCGTGGCGGGCGTGCGCACAACCTTCGGGACCAAGGCGCTGGCCGACAATATCCCGAAAGAAAGCGATCCGATCGTCACGCGGCTTGAGGCGCGCGGCGGTGTGGTCATGGGTAAAACCAATACGCCCGAGTTCGGGGCCGGTGCCAACACGTTTAACGATGTGTTCGGAGCGACCTTGAACCCGTGGAATACCCGGATGAACGCGGGCGGCTCGTCGGGGGGGGCAGCAGTGTCGCTGGCCACGGGATCGCTGTGGTTGAGCCATGGGTCGGACCATGGTGGAAGCCTGCGTACCCCTGCGGCCTATTGCGGAATTGTGGGCCTGCGTCCCAGCATGGGGCTTTGCGCGTCGGCCTCTGTCACCGGGTTCATCGGCGAAGGCGTGCAGGGACCCATGGCGCGGTCGGTCACGGATTGCGCGCTGTTTCTGGACGCGATGGCCGGGTTTGAGCCACGCGCGCCGCTGTCATTCCCCGCGCCGGACACGCCCTATCAAGAGGCGGTCAAACGCGCCGACACCAAGCTGCGCATCGGCTTTGCGCCAGACCTAGGGGGATATGCCCCGGTCGACGCGGATATGGCCCGCTATCTGGCCCGCGCCATGACGGCGATCGAAGGGGCGGGCGCCACGGTCGACGAAGCCTGCCCCGACCTGACCGATCTGGAACGCACCTATCATGTCATCCGCGGCGGCATGTGGGCGGCGAACTTCATCAAGGCCCCAAAGAGCCTGACGCAACATTTCAAGCCGACCTTGGCCGAGAACCTGTCCTTCGGCCTGTCCTTGACCGCCGAGGACATTGCCAACGCGCAGCTGTCCCGCTCGCTCATCTATGACAACATGCGGGCGTTCTTGGAGCGCTATGACGTGCTTGCCTGCCCGGTGGTCGGCAACATGCCCCATGTCCAGACCGAGGAATGGGTCAGCGAAGTCGGCGGGCAAACCTTGACCGGCTATATGGATTGGCTGCGGTTCACATTCCTTGCGACCGTCGCCGGAATGCCAGCGATCTCGGTTCCAGTGGGGCTGTCGGACGACGGAATGCCGGTGGGGCTTCAGCTGATCGGCCCCCCGCGCGGCGAAGCGAAGCTGCTGGCCGCAGCCCGCGCCGTTGAAATGGCGATGGGTGGGCCCCTTGGTCCGATTGACCCGGTCACACCCAAAAGCTAAGCCCAAGCTAAGTTTAGGAGAGCCCACATGTACGACCAGAACCACCTTGCCCACGCCATCTCGCGCGCCTCGGACGGGCGCCACGACGCGACCTTCCTGACGGATGGACGCACGGGCAAAGTGACCACCTATGGCGACTTCTGGGCCAATGCCGAGCGCATGGCGGCGGCGCTGGTGGTGCTGGGCGTCGCGCCGGGGGATCGAGTGGCGGTGCAGGCTCCGAAGGAACCCGCGATGTTGGAGCTTTAC
Organism: Aliiroseovarius marinus; assembly: GCF_004360145.1. Taxonomy (GTDB): domain Bacteria; phylum Pseudomonadota; class Alphaproteobacteria; order Rhodobacterales; family Rhodobacteraceae; genus Aliiroseovarius; species Aliiroseovarius marinus. The sequence goes on from NZ_ML178713.1 coordinate 269,231, forward strand.
GTGGGCACGGTGCTGGCGGGCGGTGTGTTCCTGCCATTGAACACGGCCTACACGCCGGACGAGGTCGCCTATTTCCTGGGCGATGCCGCCCCGCGCGTGTTTGTCTGTGAGCCGGGCAAGTTGGAGGCTTTGACGCAAGTGGCAGGGGATGCGCAAGTGGCGCATGTGCTGACGCTTGGTGCGGGCGAGGTCGGGACGTTGATCCCCGCCCGTGACGCACAAGAGCCGGGATTTGAAGCCGTGGCGCGCGAGGCGCTGGACCTTGCGGCGATCCTCTATACCTCGGGTACCACGGGGCGCTCGAAAGGCGCGATGCTGACCCATCGCGCGCTGGCTTCGAACAGCGAAACCCTGCGGGATTACTGGCGTTTCACGGACAAAGACGTGCTGATCCACGCGCTGCCGATTTTCCATACCCACGGGCTGTTCGTGGCGACCAATGTGACGCTGATGGCGGGCGGGACGGCGGTGTTCCTGCCGGGCTTCGACGCCAACGCCATTATCGAGGCCATGCCGAACGCCACCGCGCTGATGGGCGTGCCGACCTTCTATACGCGCCTGTTGAAAGACGACCGTCTGGCCGAGGCATCCAAGGGGATGCGCCTGTTCGTGTCCGGGTCTGCGCCGTTGCTGGCCGAGACGCACGACCGTTGGCGCGAGGTGACGGGACATGCGATCCTAGAGCGCTATGGCATGACCGAAACCAACATGAACACGTCAAACCCTTATGACGGCGAGCGTCGCGCGGGCACGGTCGGCTTCCCGCTGCCGGGGGTCGAGGTGAAAGTGTGTGATCCGACCTCGGGCGAGGTGCTGCCTGATGGCGAGATCGGCGTGCTGGAAGTGCGCGGCGACAACGTCTTTGCGGGCTATTGGCAGATGCCGGAGAAGACCGCCGAAGAGCTGCGCGAAGACGGCTGGTTCATCACCGGTGACTTGGCGATGATCGACCCGGATGGCTATGTTACCATCGTCGGGCGCGGCAAGGATCTGATCATCACCGGCGGGTTCAATGTCTATCCGAAAGAGATCGAGGGCGTGATTGACGAGCTTCCGGGCGTGTTGGAAAGTGCTGTCATCGGCGTCCCGCACGAGGATTTTGGTGAGGGTGTGGTGGCCGTCGTGGTGGCACAGGAGGGTGCCGCGCTGGATGAAACCTCGGTGAAAGCGGGCGTGGCCGAGAGCCTTGCCAAGTTCAAGCAGCCCAAGCGGGTGGTTGTGGTGGATGAGCTGCCGCGCAACACGATGGGCAAGGTGCAGAAGAACGTGATGCGCGACACTTATGCGGGTCTGTTGAAGGGGTAAGGCGTTCGGTGGCTCACTTCGTGAGCCTGTCAGGGGCTCTGCCCCCGCATGATTTTCCTGCGGAAATTCATGCTCCCCCGGGATATTTTTGGCAAGAAAATGAGAGGGTCAACGTGGAGGTGGGCCGTCTTTCATGCGGTAGCCCACGAAGGCGGCGTGAAGGTAGTTACGTCTAATTGCTGGGAACGGGAAGCGGGGCAGGGGACGTGTGTGGACGGGCAGCTTTGTAATGCGGCCAAGCGCCATGTCAGCGAGTCGTGCACCGGTCCACGTGCCCATGGCGACACCGTTGCCGTGGAAGTTCAGGCCGGCCCAAGCGGTGGTGCTGTCTCCGACCGGTCCGGCATAGGGCAGCAGGTCTTGCGAGAGGCTGATGAGGCCTGACCAGAAATGCGGGGTTTCGATGTCGCGCCACGCCGGGAACATGGCGGCGAGGTGCTGTTTCATCCGCGCGCGCATCGCAGCTTGGCCCTCGGCGCTGGCGCCGACATTGCCCCGCGCGCCGAACAGGAACCGTCCGTCAGGGAGTAGCCGGAAATAGTGCAGCAGGTTGCGGCTGTCATAGGCCATCAGGTCGGTGCTCCAGCCCTGTGCGGCGATCTCGTCTTGGGACAGTTTGCGGGTCACAAGGATGTTGGATTGCACAGGCAGATAGCGTCCGGTCAGCCAGTCTGGAATACCGTCAGAGGAATAGCCGTTGGTGGCGATGATCAGCTTTTTCGCGGTGATCTGGGCTGTCGGCGTTGTCAGGACGTGGTGGGTGCCCGTTTGCTCGATTTGGGTGACCGGGCTGTGGGCCGATAGGGTGGCCCCGGCCTTTTCAGCGGCGCGCGCCAAGCCGCTGATATAACGCCCGGGGTTGAGCGCGAAGCCCAAAGGTAGGATCAGCCCGCCGTGAAACGCGCCGTTCATGCCGCGGGATTTTAGGTCGCCTGCCGGGATCAGTTCGGCGGGGTGGCCCAGTTCGGCCCATTCGGCTTGCTCGGCGCGTAGATCCCCCAACGCACGGGGGGTATGGGCGAGGACAAGCTCGCCGTCCGAGTGGGTGTCGGCGTCGATCTTGTGGCGTTCAAGCAGGTCGGCAACCAGCTCGACCGCGGCTTTCTGGGCAGAGAAATAAGCGCGCGTTGCATCATCGCCAAAGCGCTTACGGATGCCGCTCAGCCCCAGTTTGTCACCGCCGATGGTGCAGAAGCCGCCATTGCGACCGGACGCGCCCCAGCCGGGGGCTTTGGCGTCCAGAACCAGCACCTCGGCTCCGGCTTCGGCAAGGTGAAGGGCCGCGGATAGTCCGGTGAATCCGCCGCCGACCACAGCGACTTCGACCTTGTGATCGCCTTGAAGTGCAGGCCAATCCCCTTCTGGACGCGGCCAAATGCATTCTGCGCGGGCGGCGTCGGAATAGGCGTAGTCCTCGTAAATGCGGCGCGGCATCACAGCCGTCCCAGATAGGTCCGATACTCGATATGGGTGATTTCGTGGGTCAGTTGTGCGATCTCGTCCCGGCGCATAGCGGCATAGACATCAACATAGCGCTGGCCGAAGATCTCGACGGCCACGTCCGAGGTGGCAAACCGCTCGACCGTTTGGAACCAGTCTGCGGACAGTCGCACGGCTGGCTTTGCACCCGCGTCATCCAGCGGCAGGGGCAGGGCGGGCTTGGTGTTCAGCCCGTGCAGCATGCCGCCAAGGATCGCGGTGATCGCCAGATAGGGATTTACGTCAGCGCCAGCGATACGGTGCTCCAGGCGGGCAGCTGGGCCTTTGGTTTCGGGCAGACGCACACCGGCGGCGCGGTTGTCAAAGCCCCAATCGGGGGCCGAGGGCGCGAAGCTCATCGGTTTGAAGCGGCGGTAGGAGTTCAGGTGCGGGGCGAAAATGGCCTGCAGATCCCGCATCGTGTCCAGCGTTCCACCGACCGCATGTTTCAGCGCCTCAGATGGACCATCCGTGCCGTCGTCAAACACGTTCTTGCCGTCGCGATCCACGACCGAGGCGTGGACATGCATGCCGTTCCCCGGGAAGTCGGCATAGGGCTTGGCCATGAAGGTGGCCTCCATCCCATGCGACCGGGCAACGCCACGGACGAGCCGTTTGAACAGCAGCGCCGTGTCTGCCGCCCACATCACGTCATCCGTGTGGTGGAAGTTGATCTCGAACTGGCCGGGGCCGTATTCGGCGATCAGCGTGTCCGTGGCCAGCCCCTGCAGATCCGAGGCCTTTAGGATGTCATCCAGAATGTCCTGCGTGCGCTCTAGCACCTCGAGGTCATAGTTCTGCGCATCGGGGCTGCGATCGGGCGGGGTCGGGGCCGCATCCTGATCGGCGCGAGGCTTGAACAGGTAGAATTCCAGCTCGGTCGCCAGAACCGGGTGCAGACCCGCCGCGTGCAGCTTGTCCACCATACGTGCCAGCTGCTGGCGCGAGGAGAGATCCGAGATCTCACCGGTATCCGGGTCAATCATCTCGACCTGCACTTGTGCCACGTTGCCCTTGGCCCACGGCACGGGTTTCAGAGACCCCGGGACCGGCACGATGCGCCCATCTGGGTCTCCGACCACGATGCCCAGACCGGTGGCCTCGACCTCTTCGCCCATGATGTTGGGGGCATAGGTCGACAGGGGCAGGCGCACGCCGCCCTCGGTCAGTTTCTTTTCGTCGTCACCGGGCAGCCATTTGCCACGCAGAACCGCATTGGCGTCGCACAGCATCAGCTCGACCCGGTCGGGACGCCCATGGGTTTTGCAATAGGTTGCGTATTCTTCCAGAAAATCGCTCATCAGATGGCCTCTTGTTCGTCCTTCGCGCGTTTCGCGATGGCGCGTTTTGAGGTTAGGGATGCCGCAATCACACCGATCGCCACAAGGGAAATCATGATTGTGGACAGTGCGTTGATCTCGGGGCTGACGCCCAGACGAACCGCCGAGAAGATCTTGATCGGCAGGGTGGTCGAGCTTGGGCCAGAGGTGAAGCTGGCGATCACAAGGTCATCCAGCGACAGCGTAAAGGCCAACAGCCAGCCCGAGATCACGGCAGGTGCGATGATCGGCAGGGTGACAAGGCGGAAAGCCTCGAACCCCGTGCAGCCAAGATCCAACGCGGCCTCTTCCAACGACTGATCGAAAGTCACAAGACGCGACGACACCACGACCGAGACGTAACACATCGAAAACGTCGTGTGTGCCAAGACGATGGTCAGCACGCCGCGGTCAAGGCCGATGGCGATGAACAGAAGCAGCAGCGACAGGCCGGTGATCACTTCGGGCATCACCAGCGGTGCATAGATCATGCCGGAAAACAGGGTGCGCCCGTGGAAGCGGCCCGCGCGAACCATGACATAGGCCGCCATGGTGCCCAGCACGGTCGCCACGGTCGAGGACATCACCGCCACTTTCAACGTGACCCATGCCGCATCAAGAAAGGCTTCGTTCCGGAACAGCTCGCCATACCATTTGGTCGAGAAGCCCGACCAGACGGTGACCAGTTTACCGCCGTTGAACGAATAGATGATCAGGATGATCATCGGGATATAGAGGAAGGCAAACCCAAGGGTCAGCGATACTGTGTTGAACCAAGACAGACGTCTCATTTGCCGGCCTCCCTTTGTTTTTCTTCGTTCTTTTGGAACAGAACGATCGGGACGATCAGGATCAACAGCAGCACGACAGCCACCGCAGAGGCGACAGGCCAGTCGCGGTTCGAGAAGAACTCTTCCCACAACACCTTACCGATCATCAACGTTTTCGAGCCACCCAGAAGTTCGGGGATCACGAACTCGCCCATGGCAGGGATGAAGACAAGGAAGCTGCCCGCGATGATGCCTTGTTTGGCCAAGGGAAGTGTGACCAGCCAGAACGCGCTCAGGCGCGAGCAGCCAAGGTCTTCTGCTGCTTCCAGCAGGCTTTCGTCCAGGCGTTCCAGCGCCGAATAAATCGGCAGCACCATGAAGGGCAGATAGGTATAGACGATGCCGATATAGACGGCGGTGTTGGTGTTCAGAATGGTCAGCGGCTCGCTGATCAGACCAATGTTCAAGAGCAATTGGTTCAGGAAGCCTTCCTGGCTGAGGATCGCTTTCCACGCATAGACGCGGATCAGGAACGAGGTCCAGAATGGCAGGATGATCAGCATCATCAGGGTCGGACGCCATTCATCCGGTGCGCGGCTCATGCCATAGGCGATGGGGAAACCCACCAACAGCGCTAGGATGGTCGAGAACGTCGCGATCTTCAGGCTGGACAGATAGGCTTTCCAATACAGGTCGTCCGTCGTGAGCCACGTGAAGTTTTCGATGTCCAGCCCGGACAGCCACTCTTTGAAACCGGCCCAGCCTTCGGACATGTCCAGCGTGGGGGTGTAGGGCGGAATGGCCAGCGCCGTGTCAGACAGGCTGATTTTCAGCACGATCAGGAACGGCACCAGAAACAGGGCCAGAAGCCACAGATAGGGGACAGAGATCAGGCCAAAGCGCTTCATGACGTTAGCACCACGCCCGCGGTGTCGGTGAAGGACAGCCAGACATCCTGATCCCATGTGATCGCACGGCGGCGAATGCGGCGCGTATTGGCGGCCTGTGCCTTGATGTGCTGGCCCGTGGGGGTCTCGATCACATAGGTAGACATGTTGCCCAGATAGGCGATGTCCATCACCTTGCCATGAATGATATTGGTCATGTCGGCAGGGCGCTCGGTCGCGATGTTCACCTTCTCGGGGCGGATCGCCAGCGTGGCGCGGGTGCCTGCGGGAATTTCGTCATGGGCGATGCCAATCAGATCCTGCTGGCCTTCGGCCCAGCTGATCGTCGCGTGATCATCGCCGGATGTGGTGACAGTGCCTTCGATCAGGTTCACGTCGCCGATAAAGTCGGCCACATAGACCGATCCAGGCTCTTCATAGATTTTCGCAGGTGTGTCGACCTGAATGATCTTGCCGTGATCCATCACCGCGATGCGGCTGGCCACGGTCATGGCTTCTTCCTGATCGTGGGTCACGATCACGAAGGTGGTGCCGGTTTTTTCCTGAATGTCCATCAGCTCGAACTGCGTGTCCTGGCGCAGCTTCTTGTCCAACGCGCCCAGCGGCTCGTCGAGAAGCAGAAGCTTCGGCGCTTTCGCCAAGGACCGTGCCAGCGCCACACGCTGTCGCTGCCCGCCCGAGATCTGGTGCGGTTTGCGGCTGGCGAATTTGTCCAGCTGCACGAGGTTCAGCATTTCGTCCACGCGGGCTGCGACCTGATCCTTCGGAAGCTTGTCACGCTTCAGGCCAAAGGCGATGTTTTCGGCAACCGACAGGTGCGGGAACAGCGCATAGCTTTGGAACATCATGTTCACCGCGCGCTTGTTCGGCGGGATCGGTGCCACGTCCTGACCGTCGATCAGAATGGTGCCCTCGGTCTGGGTCTCGAACCCGGCCAGCATCCGCATCATCGTGGTCTTGCCACACCCCGACGGGCCCAGCAGCGCAAAGAACTCTTTCTCGAAAATATCGATGGTCAGGTTGTCGATCGCGGTGAAGTCACCAAAGCGCTTGGTGACGTTCTGAAAGCGGATCAGCGGGGTGGCCTGGGCATCTTCCCAGGGGGCAAACTCGGCGGGTGCCGTGGCAAGTGCGGCTTCAGACATGATGAACCTCGGGGGAATAAGGGTGCTCCCCCTGACTGCGATGAGACCAGGGGGAGCGGGAGAGTGGGCTTAGGTGCCCGACTTGATCTTGGTCCACAGGCGCGTCACGACACGCTGGACTTTCGCCGGATAGGGCGTGGTGGTGAACAGCTTCTCTTGGGTTTCTGCATCCGGGTAGACGGCCGGATAGTCCAGGATTTCCTGATCGATGAACTCTTGTGCCGCTTTGTTGCCGCTTGCGTACCAGACATAGTTGGTGGCTGCGGCCGCGTTCTGGGCATCAAGGATGAAGTTGATGAACTTGTGTGCTGCGTCCGGGTTCGGAGCATCCGCCGGGATGGCCATTTGGTCGAACCACATCTGGGCACCCTGAACCGGAATAGCATAATCGATCTCGTGCCCGTTCTCGGCTTCGTCCGCACGGAACTGCGCCAGGAACACATCGCCGGACCAGCCTACAGCCACGCAGATGTCGCCGTTGGCCAGTGCGTTGATGTACTCAGACGAGTGGAACTTCTGAATATACGGGCGTACAGCAGCATAGACGGCTTCAGCTTTCGCGATCACTTCGGGATCGTGGCTGTTGGGATCTTCACCGATATAGTTCAGAGCGGCGGGGATCATTTCGGTCGGCGCATCCAGGAAATGGACGCCACACTCGGCCAGCTTTTCCATGTTGGCCGGGTCAAAGACCAGGTCCCAGCTGTCCATCGGGGCGTCTTCGCCCAGGGCCTCGGTCACTTTGCCGATGTTCACACCGATGCCGGTGGTGCCCCACATGTAGTTGATCGAGTATTCGTTGTTGGGATCATAGGTCTCGGTGCGTGCTGCGATTTCGTCCCACAGGTTGCCGTGGTTGGGCAGCTTCGATACGTCCAGCTTCTGGAAGGCACCGGCCACGATCTGACGCTGCAAGAAGGTGCCCGAGGGAACCACAACGTCATAGCCCGACCCACCGGCCAGCATTTTGGTTTCCAAAACTTCATTCGAGTCGAACACGTCATAGATCAGGTCGATCCCGGTCTCTTCCTCGAATTTTGTCAGCAGTTCTTCGTCGATATAGTCCGACCAGTTATAGACGCGCACTTCTTCTGCGGTGGCGGCGGTTGCCCCCATTACAAAGGCTGCGCTCAGCAGTAGCCAAGATTTCTTCATACATTCTCTCCCTGTATTGGGGCATGACGCCCATTTGCGATATTTGATCAAAAAAATGCGATTCACGCAATATGGTAAAATTGCGTAAGTCATAGTAGGTTGCTTTCAAAGGTTATCTTCGACGCCTTAATAGGCAAAACAATTGTAATAACGGGGGCAAACTTGTCTGATCACCAAGCCAAACTGCCAGATCATCAGCGTGTTTACCGCACTTTGCGGGAAATGATTCTGTTTGGGGAACTGGCCCCCGGTCAGCCTGTGACCATTCAGGGGTTGGTCTCGACCTTGGATGTGGGCATGACCCCGGTGCGCGAAGCGATCCGCAGACTGACCTCGGAGGGGGCGTTAGAGTTCAAGGGCAACCGCCGCGTTTCGGTGCCGCAACCTGACATGGCGCAGTGGAATGATATCGCCTTTGCCCGTCTGTCTGTTGAACCTGAGCTGGCGCGGAAAGCCACAGAAAACATAGATGTGGACGATATTGTACGACTGTCCTCGTATGATGATCAGCTGAACGCCGCCATCGATCGTGGCGATGTGCGCGGGTATCTCGAACACAACTACCGCTTCCATGCGTATCTCTATGATCAGGCCGAATCCGAGGTCCTGTCATCCATTGCCAATATGTTGTGGTTGCGGGCGGGTCCGTCCTTGCGCGTGGTGCTGGGTCGCTATGGTACTGCCAACCTGCCCGACAAACATGCCGAGGCCATGGCCGCCATGCGCGCAGGCGATGGCGAGGGGGTCGCGGCCGCCATACGTGAAGACATCGAGCAGGGAATCGCCCAGGTTCGCGAGACGCTTTTGTCCGCCTGAATTTGATCAGATCGCGGGTCACACGTTGACAGTCTAATTTTTGATCATATTGTGAACTCAGCTTTTGGTGCGAACCAAGGGGTGGGTGATTCTCCTGTCCTTGGGCGCAACCCGACCACGTTTTCTAGGAGATCCAGGATGAACAAGATCACCAACCATCTGCCCACCGCCGAGCTTCAGGCCATCGACGCCGCACACCATATGCACCCCTTCACCAATGATGGTGAATTGGGCAAGAAAGGCGCGCGGGTGATTACCTCGGCCAAGGGCGTGTTCCTGAAAGACAGCGAAGGCGAAGAGATCTTGGACGGCATGGCCGGCCTGTGGTGTGTGAACATCGGCTATGGCAATGAAAGCATTGCCGAGGTCGCCGCCCGCCAGATGCGCGAGCTGCCCTATTACAACACCTTCTTCCAGACCACCCACGTGCCCGCCATCGCGCTGGCCCAGAAGCTGGCCGAACTGGCACCGGGCGATCTGAACCACGTGTTCTATGCCAATGGCGGCTCGGACGCGAATGACACCAACATCCGCATGGTCCGCACCTATTGGGCCGAGAAGGGCCAGCCGGAACGCGACGTGATCATCTCGCGCTGGAACGCCTATCACGGGTCGACGATTGGCGGCACCTCGCTGGGCGGCATGAAGGGCATGCACGGTCAGGGCAGCCTGCCGATCCCCGGCATCGAGTTCATCGAGCAGCCCAACTGGTACGCCGAAGGCGGCGACATGACGCCCGAGGAATTCGGTCTGGCCCGCGCACAAGAGTTGGAAGCCAAAATCAAAGAGGTCGGCGCAGACAAGGTCGCGGCCTTCATTGGCGAACCGATCCAAGGTGCTGGCGGCGTGATCGTCGCCCCCGACACCTACTGGCCGGAAATCCAGCGGATTTGCCAGAAATACGACATCCTGCTGATCGTGGACGAGGTCATCACCGGCTTTGGTCGTACCGGAAACTGGTTCGGCAGCCAGACCTATGATCTGAAACCGGATATCATGACGGTCGCAAAGGGTCTCAGCTCGGGCTATGCGCCGATCGGCGCGTCGCTGGTCTCGGACAAGGTCGCCGAGGTGCTGGCAGGCACCGAGTTCAACCACGGCTATACTTATTCCGGCCACCCGGTGGCCTGTGCGGTTGCGCTGGAAAACCTGCGCATCATGGAAGAGGAAGGCATTGTCGAGCATGTGCGCGACGTTGCCGCCCCTTACTTGGCCGAAAAATGGCACGAACTGGCGGACCACCCGATGGTGGGCGAGACCAAGATCGTCGGCCTGATGGCCTCGTTGGCGCTGACGCCTGACAAAGAGGCACGCGCGCCCTTTGCTTCGGATGCTGGCACTGTTGGTCTGATCACCCGCGAGCGCTGCTTCGCCAACAACCTGATCATGCGCCACGTCGGCGACCGCATGGTGATCGCCCCCCCGCTGGTCATCACCACGGACGAGATCGATACGCTGATCACCCGCGCCCGCAAAGCGTTGGACGAAGCCTATGAAATCGTGAAAGAAAAAGGCCTTCTGGTCGCTGGATAATCCAGTCTCAGGGGCGGGTCACAGGCTCGCCCTATTCGATATCCCCTACCTGTATAATCCGAGGGTTCCATGGACCTGCTGACCGCAAATGACCGCCATGGGGAGTATCCCCAATCCTGGTATGCCGCCACCGCCGACGCGCCCGGCCCGTTTCCGGCTGCGCAGGGCGATGTGTCGTGTGATGTCTGCGTCATCGGTGGCGGATTCACTGGCCTGTCAGCGGCCCTGCATCTGGCCGAGCGTGGCTATGATGTGGTCTTGCTGGAAGCGCAGCGCGTGGGCTTCGGCGCCTCGGGGCGCAATGGCGGGCAAGTTGGTATGGGCCAGCGTCTGGATCAGGACGAGTTGGAGAAAATGGTGGGCAAGGAAGATGCCCGCAAGCTGTGGGACATGGCCGCCGAAAGCGTGCAGTTGGTGCGCGACATGGTCGCCAAACACGCGCCTGATGCGGGGTTCACAGACGGCATCATCCACGCCATGCACCGCGCACGCTATGTGCCCGAGGATCACGCCTATGTGCGCAAGCTGAACGAAGACTACGGCTATGACTTGATCCGCACCGTGGATCGCGAGGAAATGCGCGAGCTGTGCGGTTCGCCCGCATATCACGGCGGTTCTCTGGACATGGGGGCAGGGCACACGCATCCGCTGCGTCTGGCCTTCGGCATGGCGCGAGCGGCGGTGGCCGCTGGCGCGCGGATTTTTGAGACCAGCCGCGTGACCGATGTCAAAGAAGGTGGTACAGTCACTGTTTCGACAGACACCGCCAAGATCCGCGCCAGCCATCTGGTCTGGGCCTGCAATGGCTATCTGGGCAACACGCAGGTGCATGTCGCTGCGCGGGTCATGCCGATCAACAACTACATTCTGGCGTCCGAGCCGTTAAGCGATGATTTCGCCAAGTCGCTGATCCGTGACGGGCACGCCGTGGCGGACAGCAAGTTCGTGATCAACTATTTCCGCCTGTCGGACGACAACCGCATGCTGTTCGGCGGGGCCGAGAGCTATGGCTACAAGTTCCCGAAGGACATCGTGAAATTGGTGTCCAAGCCGATGCTGGAAATCTATCCGCAGCTCAAAGACACAAAGATCGACTATGCGTGGGGCGGCACGCTGGGCATCACCATGAACCGCATGCCGCATTTCGAGCGGCTGCAGGGGAATGTGCTGTCTGCGTCCGGTTACTCCGGGCATGGCGTGGCGATGGCGACGCTGGGCGGCAAGATGGTGGCCGAAGCGATCTCGGGTCAGGCCGAGCGGTTTGACTTGATGGCGCAGGTTCCGACCCAACGCTTCCCAGGTGGTGTGGCGCTGCGCTGGCCGCTGTTAGTGGCGGCGATGCTGTGGTTCAGTTTGCGCGATAAGCTTTAGAGGGTTCCAAGCGCCCGCCATGGGGCGGGCGGACGCGTGCCCGAATTTGCGTTTCGGGCTGGATTACCCCTTCGGCCCGCCCACATCGCTGGGGGCAACGGCCACGGTTTTCACAATCGCATAAAGCTCTGTTCCGACGGACAAATCCATTGCCGCAAGCGAGCGTTTGGTGATCCGCGCCAGAACCCTTCCCGCAGCAGTATCCAGCGACAAGATCGCCCCCGGACCCGCCCCTTCCTGCACCCCCTGTACCACGCCGGGCAGGCAGTTCAGCGCGGAAATCCCCTCGGGCCGTCCGCGCGACAGGATCACGTCCTGTGCGGCGATGCGGACCCGCACTGATGTGCCGGGATCGCGGGCGATGCGGGGCAGGAACAGCGGGATGCTGCCTGCGTTCAACTCGGTCAGCCCGTCGTCGTGATGGGTGGCCACGCGGGCTTCGATCACTGCCCCAACCGAGCGTACATCGCCGGGACTGAAGCTTGGATCGCCCAGAACCTCGATTGCACTGCCTTGGCGGATTACGCGCCCGTTTTCCAGCGCCACAACGGTCGTGGCCAGCCGCGCAACCTCGCTGGTCGAGTGGGTGACATAGAGAATGGGCACCTCGCCCTCGTCCCGCAGGCGTTCGAAATAGGGCAGGATTTCTTCTTTTCGGGGATCGTCCAGCGCGGCCAGCGGTTCGTCGGCGAGGATCAGCTGCGGGCGCGACAGAAGCGCCCGCCCGATGGCAACCCGCTGTTTCTCGCCCCCCGACAGGCGCGGGGTGCGGCGGTCCAAAAGGTGGCCGATGCCCAGCATCTCGACGACATGATCGAAACGGGCAGCATCTGCGGGCTGACGGGTGACACGACGGGCGTAGTCCAGATTGCGCCTGACGGTCAGATGCGGAAACAGGCGGGCGTCCTGAAAGACATAGCCGATGCGGCGTTCATGCGCGGGCAGGTAGGTGCCTTGGGTCGTGTCCAACAACACCTGATCCCCAACCGCGATCCTCCCCGACACGTCTTGAGTTAGACCCGCCACTGCGTCGACCACGCTGGTCTTGCCCGATCCCGATGCGCCAAACAGCACGGTCAGACCCGCAGGCGCAGTGACATCCACGTCCAGATCGAAACCGGGACGGCTGGCGCGTAGGGTGATCGAGAGGGCGGGCTGTGTCATGCGTCCTCCATCCGCTTGGCGACACGGCGGGCCAGCACTTCGGACGCGACCAGCGCGCCCATGGCGATGATGATCGAGATCACGACCAACCGCAGCGCGGCATTCTCGCCGCCCGGCACTTGCAGGAAGCTGTAGATGGCGGATGGGACCGTGCGCGTCTCGCCCGGAATATTCGACACGAAAGTGATGGTCGCTCCGAACTCGCCCATGGCTTTGGCAAACCCAAGGATCGCGCCGGCAATGATGCCGGGCAGGGCAAGGGGCAGGGTGACGGTGGTGAGGACCGACCAGCGGCTGGCACCCAGCGTGGCGGCAGCGGCTTCAAGCTTGGGGTCCACAGCCTCGATCGACAGGCGGATGGCGCGGACCATCAGGGGAAAGCCCATGATTGCGGCAGCAAGCGCCGCGCCGGTCCAGCGGAAGGCCAGCGGAAGGCCCAGCTTGGTTAGGAATGCTCCAAGCGGAGCGGTCCCGCCGAAGGTCAGAAGCAGCAGGTAACCGGTGACGACGGGCGGCAGGATCAGGGGCAGGTGGACAAGCCCGTTCACGACCTGCTTGCCGGGAAAGTCCTTGCGGGCCAGCAGATGTGCGACCCAGATGGCGACGGGCAGGGACAGGGCGGTTGCCCAGCCAGCGACCTTCAGGGACAGCGCAACCGCCTGCCATTCATCCGGGCCAAGCCAGCTCATTCCGGCAACTCGGGGGCAGGCAGAAAACCGTGGTTTTGCAGGATGGCTTGCCCGGCCCCGCTGGTCAGATAGTCCAAAAAGGCGGTGGCAGTGGCCACGTCGCCGGATGCAATTGCCGCCGCTGGATAGGTGATCGGTGGGTGTGTTTCGACAGGGAAAGGCGCGACGAGGCGCACCTTTGGTTCCGCCTGCGCATCCGTGGCATAGACCACGCCCAATCGCGCCTCGCCCAAGGAAACCAACGCCAAGGCCGCACGGACGTTGTCTGTCTGTGCGACGTGGGGTTCGGCTGTATCCCACAGGCCTAGATGCGACAAGGCGGCCTTGCCGTATTGCCCTGCCGGGATGGCGTCAACCAATGCCATGGACAGCCTGCGGCCATTCAGGGCCGCTGCGAATTCTTCGGGCGTCACTGGTAGCTTCGTCGGCGCAGCTAGTTCTGCGGGCGCGATCAACACCAGCGCATTCCCGGCGAAATCCCGGCGCGTGCCGTCCGCCAGCAACCCCGCATCCTCAACCGCATCCATCCAATCCGCATTTGCCGATAGGAACACGTCCGCAGGTGCGCCCAAGGTGATCTGGCGGGCCAGAACCGAAGACCCCGCGAAGGACAGGGCCACTTCGTGCCCGGTATCGCCCTCGAACGCCTCGGCCAACTCGTCCAGCGCCCCGCCCAGACTGGCGGCAGCAAAGACGGTGATCTTATCGGCGAAAGAGGGCAGGCCGGAGGCGCCCAAAATCAGGGCGGCAAGGGTATATCGACGGGCGCACAAAAACATCTCGGGTCGAGATAACGGGATGCGCGGCCCGTCAGCAAGGGGTTTTGCGGTCGCAGCGGTCAGGCGAAGTGGATGTCTACGCTGCCAAACGGTCCGAAATCGGCGTGAATAGCGGTGCCCGAGGGGCATTCGACGGGGCGGATGAAGCTGCCGGACAGGACAATCTGGCCGGGTTCGATGCTTTGGCCATACTGCGCCATGCGGCGGGCCAGCCAGACGACGCTTTCTACGGGGTCGTTCAAGACGCCTGCGCCCAGACCGGTCTCTTCGACCTCGTTGTTGCGCGAGGTGATCGCGCCGACCCAGCGCAGGTCGAACGCGTCGACTGCGTGGCGTTCGTTGCCAAGAACGATCCCAGCATTGGCGGCGTTGTCTGAAATGGTGTCAAACACGGAGCGAGTCTTGCCGGTTTCGGGATCGACGCGCTGAATGCGGGTGTCGAGGATTTCGATCGAGGGCGCGACATAATCCGTGGCGGCGATCACGTCTTCGCGGGTGACAGCATCACCCCCGATGGCGTTTTTCATGACAAAAGCGATCTCGGCTTCGATCCGGGGCTGGATGAACCGGCCCGCAGGCACCGTTGCGCCGTTCTGAAACAGCATGTCGTCAAACAGGATCCCGCTGTCCGGGATGTCGATGTTCAACGCATATTGCATCGCCTTTGAGGTCAACCCGATCTTCCAGCCAATCACCTTGCGCCCCGCGCCCAGTTTGGCGCGGTAGATCGCGTTCTGCACCTGATAGGCATCGTCCATCCCCATCTCGGGGTGGCGCTTGGTCAGCAGGCCGATCTGGTCGCGGGTCTTTTCGGCCTGCAGCAAATCGGCGGCGGCGCGGGCGTGATCTTCGGGGGTCATACCACTTCGTCCTCGATCGTGTTCGACAACGTGCCGATGCCATTGACCGAGACCTCGACCACGTCGCCGGGTACAAGGTATTTTGGCGGATCGAACCGCGCGCCTGCGCCGGTGGGCGTGCCGGTGACGATCACGTCGCCGGGCTGCAGCGTCATGAAGGTCGAGATATAGGCGATTTCCTCGCGGATCGGGAACATCATGCGGTTGAGCGTATCGTCTTGACGCAGCTCTCCGTTCACATGGGTCTGGATGCGCGCGTCATCCAGTTGGGCAGCGTCGGTGAAGGGCACCAACCACGGGCCAATCGCGCCCGAACGGTCCCAGTTCTTGCCTTGCGTCACGTTGAACTTCGCGTGGCGCACCCAATCGCGGATCGTGCCTTCGTTGCACAGGGTCAACGCCGCGATGTGGTCATAGGCCTCCTCTGCCGCGATCCGGCGGCCCGTCTTGCCGATGACAATCGCCACCTCGCCTTCATAGTCCAACGTGTGGTTTTCCGGCGGACGGATCAGGGGGCGGTTATGCCCGGTGAACCCGCTGGCGAAGCGCGGGAACAGAGACATGTATTTCGGCTGCGCGCTGCCGTCTTTGTATTCGGCATTGCGATCCGGGAAGTTCACGCCCACGCAAAGGATGCGGCGGGCATCGGGCATCACCATCTCGTAGGCGAAGGTCGAATGCGTGGCAGCGCGGCCCTCGGCCACTGCAAACAGGTCCGTCATAGCCCCATCCGCAATCGCCTCGTACAGCGTGGCGTAGTGCGGAAAATCCGCATTCAGAGCGATGGCGTCACCGGCATCAGTGATCGCGCCGAAGAAGATTTCGCCTTCGGCAGAGAACGTAGCGAGTTTCATCGAATAGTCCTTTGATCAGACCGGGAAAATGACGTTGGTTTGGCCCGTGCCGGACGAGGGGAAGTACTCGGTCACGACCTCGCATTTGCCCTCGTATTTATCCCAGCCCAATGCGCCATACAGCATCGCAGTGTCGTGCATCGAGCCTTCGCCGCAGCAGAACTCGGCGTATTCGCCCAGCATCTTCAGGAAGGTTGCGTGATCGCCGTTTTTCCACATCTCAAGCACATGCAGGTCCATCTGACGGTTGAATTCCGAGCTGATAGTGAAGGTGCCGTTGTTGGCGGCGTAATCCTTGTTGGCCCAGATCTTGTGCGACAGCGATCCCGACGCGACCAGCAGCACCTTTTCGTCCGAGGCTTCCACCGCTTCACGGATTGCCTCGCCGATGATGCGGCTTTCGTCGTGGTCGTGCACGGTGGCCCAAGCGGCGACCGAGACCACCTTCATGTCATGCTCGCGGCTCATGAATCGCATGGGGACAAGGGTTCCGTATTCCAGCTCGAGGCTATCCAGATGATGGCACAGCGTATAAGCGCCCTTGTCTGTCGCGATCTTGGCGATAGCGTCGCCCATCTCGGGGTTGCCTTCGTAGGAGTAGGGAAGATCCTGAATGAACTGCGGGAATTCGTTCGAGGTGAAGAGGCCCTCGAACTTGGCATTCGCGTTGATGTGGAAGCCCGCGTTGATCACCCAGTGCGTGTCGCAGATGATGACGGTGGTAACGCCCAGCTCCTTGGCGCGGCGCGCGATTTCGCGGTGACCGTCGATGGCTGGCTGGCGCTTGCCTTTGATCGGGCCTTCCTGTTCCGACATCAACAGCGTCGGCACGTGGGTCATCTTTGCGGCGAGTACGATCTCTCCCATTGGTATTCCTCCCTTACGCGCCCAAGCGCATGATTTTATGTTGGCCGGTGGCGAAACCGACGTGTTTTTGCTCCATGTAGAATTCGAACGACCAATCGCCACCGTCACGCCCGATGCCGGATGCTTTCACGCCGCCAAACGGAGTCGGCAGGTGGCGCACGTTTTCCGAGTTCACCCAGATCATGCCTGCTTCCAGCTTGTCTGTGAAGCGTAGCGCGCGGGTCAGGTCGTTGGTCCAGACGTATCCGGTCAGGCCATAGTCCGTGTCATTGGCAATCGACAGCGCCTCGTCCTCGGTCGAGAAGGGGATCGAGGTCAGGACCGGGCCGAAGATTTCCTCGCGCGCGATACGCATCTGGTTGGTGGCGTTGGTGAACAGCGTCGGGCGCACGAAATAGCCTTCGTCGCCGACGGTCACACCACCTGCAGCCACCGTCGCGCCATCTTCCTTGGCGATGTCGAAGTAGGAGGTCACTTTGTTATAGTGTGTCTTGGTCACCAGCGGGCCGATTTCGGTCGCGGGATCCAGCGGGTGCCCGACTTTGATGTTGTTCACACGCTCGACCAGCTTGGCCTCGAATTCTTCTTTGATGGTGTCCTGCACCAACAGGCGCGAGGAGGACGTGCAGCGCTCGCCATTGATCGAGTAGATCATGAAGATCACCGCATCCAGAGCGCGGTCCAGATCGGCATCGTCAAAGACGATCACCGGGTTTTTCCCGCCCAGTTCCAAGTGGTTGCGTTTGTGGGTGTCCGCGCCCTGCTTGACGATCATGCTGCCCGTGCGGCTTTCACCGACAAAGGCAATCGCCTTGATTTTCGGGTGCTCGCACAGGGCTTTGCCAGCGTCAGGGCCAAAGCCGTTCACGGTGTTCAAAACTCCTTTGGGCAGGCCGGCCTCTTCCGCGATTTCGACCAGTAGGCGGGCGGTCAGCGGGCTGTCTTCGGCGGGTTTGTGCACCACGGTGCAGCCTGCGGCCAACGCGGGGGCGATCTTCCAGGTGGACAGCATGAAAGGCGTGTTCCACGGGGTGATGACGCCCACCGGGCCAATCGGCGTCCGGCTGGTGACGTTCATTAGGGTGGGCGACTTCAGGTGTTGGCCGTCACGGGCCTGAACGACCTGATCGGCGAAATAGCGGAAGTTCTCGGCCCCACGCAGGGCGGCTTTCGACATGAAGCGCAATGTCTGGCCGGTGTCCCAGCATTCGCACAGCGAAATCTCTTCGGCACGGGCCTCGATGGCGTCGGCGACGTTCAGCAAAATGCGGCGACGCTCGGTCGCGGGTATGTCGCGCCAGGCGGCAAAGGCGTCATGAGCCGCATTGGCGGCGGCGTCGATGTCATCCGCCGTGCCGTGGGCCACATCGCAAATCACCGACTTGTCGACGGGGCTGGTCGATTGGAACACGCCAGCCGCGCCGTCCCGATCCTCGCCCGCGATGCGGTTCTTGATTCCACCCGCACGGAACCGTTCAAGATAGCCCGAGAGTTTCGTAAGATTGCTGTCCAGATCCGACATGTCGCCCTCATTCAGTCTAATTATTAATTGCGATGTTAACTAATGAAGTGGGCGCTGTCAAATAGTTGCTTTGTTCATTTCCTGCCCCTTGCTATAAAGCCCTCATGACCAAGAATAATTCGACCCGCTCCGGCTTTCCCAGCACCTCGCGCTCTCTGCCCATCTCGCTTCTTCGGGCGCGCGAGGTCGTAATGCAGCCGATTCGTGACATGCTGGGCGAACTTGGGCTGACCGAGCAGAAATGGCGCATCCTGCGCACGTTGGACGAGCTGGGCGAGGTTGAACAAAGCACCATCGCGAAAGAGGCCTGCCTGCTTTTGCCCAGTCTGACGCGGATCCTGCGCGGGATGGAGGCAGATGGCCTGATCTCGCGCCAATCCGACGCAAAGGACAAGCGCCGCACGCTGGTCACGATCACCGACAAAGGGCGCGCAATCGTACGTGAAAACCTGCATCTGGCCAATGACATCGCCGCCCGGATCGAGACGCATATGGGCGAGGACGAGGTCAAACAGCTTCTGGATCTTCTGGAAAAGCTGCAATCTGCAAAGCTCTGACGTCTCCATACCCTCTTCTGGCGCATAAGGGCTTGCAAACGCCGCCTTTCGTCCGCAGGTGTATCCCGCAGAAGGGTATCACCGTTTCGCAGCGGAGGCTTTGCAGGTGGACATCAGATTTGATCATGGACCGGATGGGGATGCTGGGCTGTTCACGGCCCCGCAGGATCAGATCGTGGCTTGGTCGCTAGACGATGTGCCTGATGCGCTGGACCGTCTGGATCAGGCGCAGAAAAGCGGGGCTTGGCTGGCTGGGTTTGCCAGCTACGAGCTTGGCTATGCGCTGGAGCCGCGACTTGAGGCTCTGCTGAAACCAAACCGCCGCCTGCCGCTTCTGATGTTTGGTCTCTATGACGGCCCCAGCACCGCACCCGCGCTTCAGCCCGGCGATGCCGCGCTGTCCGATCTGACGCCCGATTGGGATGCCGAAACCTACGCGCGGGGGTTTCAGGCCGTGCATGATTATATCTGCGCAGGCGATACCTATCAGGTGAACCTGACCTTCCCGATCCGGGGTGGGGCACAGGGCGACGCACAGGCGCTCTATCACGCGCTGACCCGGTTGCAGCCGGTGCAATATGGCGCATTGGTACAGGCCGATGGGCTGCCCGCGATCCTGTCCCGCTCGCCCGAGTTGTTCTTCCGTACTGATGCCGACGGGATGATCGAGACCCGCCCGATGAAAGGCACCCAACCCCGCAGTTCCGACCCTGTCGAGGACGCCGCCCGCGCGGTGTTTCTGAAAACGGATGAGAAAAATCAGGCCGAGAACCTGATGATCGTGGACCTTCTGCGCAACGACATCTCGCGCATTTGCGAGGCTGGCAGCGTCCATGTGCCCGAGCTGTTCACCGTCGAAAGCTACGAGACCGTACACCAAATGGTGTCGCTGATCCGCGGCCAGATGGAGGCGGGCACGCGCTTGTCCGATATCCTGCGCGCGCTCTTCCCCTGCGGGTCGATCACCGGTGCCCCCAAACTGCGCGCGATGGAAATTATTGCGGAACTGGAGCACAATCCACGCGACATCTATTGCGGTTCGATCGGGTGGATGGCCCCTGATGGGCGCTCGGAATTCAACGTCGCCATCCGCACGCTTTTGCTGGACGGACAGGACACGACGCTGAACGTGGGCGGGGGGCTGGTCTATGACAGCACCGCCGCGTCGGAATATGAAGAGGCGCTGTGGAAGGCGCGGTTTGCGTCGCGGTTGGAGCGTTAAGCGCACGTCAAATAAAGACGTCCCGAGGGCCTAAGCCCTTCGTTCCGAAGCCAAACTTCACGTCATTTGTTTTTCGGGAGGTTTGGAAAATGGTGGGCGACCTTGGATCGTCCGCCATCTCGATAAACCATTGATAAGGCTGTATTCGCGTGAAGGGCAGATTGCGATTTGTCCCACCTTTTTGTCGGGCTGAAAGAACAGCGTCAAGAGTTAGCTACAAACTTCTGCTGCTTATAACACTAGTTCGTTCCTGTGAGCTGCTTGATAACCGAGCGTTCGAAGGTTTCGATCTCATTTCTTACACCGGAGGACAGCTTCCGAACGTAGAGAGTGACCCCCGCGAACATAAGCACAGGTAGAAGCAAGTTGTATCCCAGTAGTAGCAAGCCCATCCAGCACGTTGCCTCACGAGTTGAAATAAGCGTAGTTGCGGCGAGTGTGCCAACGGCAATTGCGACTAACGCGAATACTACTGAGAAGAGAGTAAAGCCGAAGGACTGAAGTCGCTGCTCCAGTGTTACCATCTGGTTTTTTATGCGCCGGAAGTCCGCTCTCAGGCCGTTAAGTTGGTTCGCTTTCACAGCGTCGTTAAGCCTATCCACCTTCCGATATAGTGAAGAAACCCCACCCGATGTAATGATCTGGAGGATGGCTAAGCCCAAGAATAACCCTATGCCAACCTCTTGAACGCTTGAAAAAGAAGACAATTCGAGCGTATCAGGGTAGTAGGCGCATAGTGTATTACAGAAAGACATGCTTTGAGTACCTTTGGAACTGCTATTGAAGATGTATAAAGGGCGGCGCAATATTGGACCACGGTAGCGCCGC
>NZ_ML178714.1 GCF_004360145.1 Aliiroseovarius marinus
GTCTTCACGATCTCGAGGCGCGGGGTCACGTCAACGCCGTAATCCGCAGCGGTCTTTTCGTCCAGCGGCTTCTTCTTGGCTTTCATGATGTTGGGCAGCGACGCATAGCGCGGCTCGTTCAGGCGCAGGTCAACGGTGACGATGGTCGGCATCTTCACCTTGATGGTCTGCAGGCCGCCGTCGACTTCGCGGGTCACAACGGCGTTGTCGCCATCAATGTCCAGTTCCGACGCAAAGGTGCCTTGCGACCAGCCCAGAAGGGCCGACAGCATCTGACCGGTGGCGTTCATGTCGTTGTCGATGGCTTGCTTGCCCGCCAGAACCAGGCCGGGCTGCTCTTCTTCAACAACTTTGGCCAGAATCTTGGCCACGGCCAGCGGCTCGATGTCGTTGTGGACGTCGTCAGAAGCGTTCACCAGAATGGCGCGGTCTGCGCCCATGGCCAGAGCCGTGCGCAGGGTTTCCTGAGCCTGCTTCACGCCGATCGACACGACGACGATCTCGTCCGCTTTGCCGGCTTCCTTCAGGCGGATGGCCTCTTCGACGGCAATCTCGTCAAAGGGGTTCATCGACATTTTTACGTTGGCAAGATCGACACCGGTCCCGTCCGCTTTCACACGAACCTTCACGTTATAGTCGATCACGCGCTTCACAGGCACAAGCACCTTCATCAGCGGTATCTCCCAGTTATGCCCACGGGGGGCGGTAATGCTCTCGCGACACGTTTACCGAAATGCTGCATGTGAAAACAGCGCAAAATCGTCACGTCCGGGTCCACGGACGTCGCGTTCTTTCGTTTTGCGGGGGATTCTTTGCAAGAATGTTGCCGTGTGGCCGGATTGCTTTGACGCCGGGCGAGGTGCATCCTGACCGGGAATCACAGGAGAGACGTCATGGCGCAGTCTGAAACCGTAGAGCTTGTTCTTGCACCGTCCCGTATCGTCGCCGGGCGTTCCGGTCGGTTTTCGATGGACACCCGCAACCAGATCCCGGGGCTGTGGCAGCAGTTCTTTACTGACCCGCCCGAGATCGAGAATGTGATCGAAGGGGCATTCTACGGGGTGTCCTATGGAATGACGCCAAGTGGAGCGTTCGATTATGCCGTTGGGCTCGAGGTGCCTTCAACGGACGAAGCTCTGCCGGAAGGGTGCTGCCATGTCACCCTATCTGAAGGTGATTATCTGGTTCTGCGCACATTCGGACCCGTTGCGGAACTTCCACAACAATTCGACCGCGTGTTTAGCGAGCTGATCCCGGCCAAGTCGCTGGTCCCGCGTGAAGGCGCGGTTTTTGAGCGCTATCCGCATGATGAGCGCAACACGCCCGAGGCCATGGCCTATGAGATCTGGGCACCGGTACAGACTACCGCCTAGCGATTCGCCCCTGGAACCCAAAGCACATCCGCTTTGCCGTCGTCATTCGCCACGCGGGCGGCGACGAAGCACCAGTCGGACAGGCGGTTCAGGTATTTCACCGCCACCGGGTTCACGTCTTCTTGGGTAGCCAGATCAGTCGCCAGACGTTCGGCGCGGCGCGATACGGTGCGGGTCAGGTGCAGGTGGGCCGCAAGGGCCGAGCCACCGGGCAGGATGAAGCTGCGGAGCGGTTCCAGCGCCTTGTTCATCACGTCGATCTCGGCTTCCAGTCGATCCACCTGTTCTTGCGCCATACGCAGCGGCGGGTATTCGGCTTCGGCGTCTTTGGCCATGTCGGGGCGGCAGAGGTCCGCGCCCAGATCAAACAGGTCGTTCTGGATGCGGGCCAGGGCCGCGTCCATGTCACCCTCGGCGTGCAGGCGCGCCATGCCGATGGTGGCGTTGGTTTCGTCTACCGTGCCATAAGCATCCACCCGCGCGTCATGCTTGGGCCGGCGCGATCCATCGCCCAAAGCCGTTTCGCCCTTATCGCCCGTCCGCGTGTAAATCTTGTTCAGAACAACCATCAGTTTCCTCCGCGCAGCCAGACGAACAGCAGGATCAGCGCGATGGCCACGGCCTGCGCCCCGATCCGCCAGCGCATCAGGCGATTCGAGTGTTTATGGGCAACTTTGCCTCCGACCCCAAACGACCCAATGCCCAGCATCAGGATGATCAGAACGGCAGCGCAGGACAGCACTACGAGGATGAACAGGGGATCGTCGGCCATGATGTCTCTTTCTTACGTGTCCGCCATCAGATAGTCGCATTCCCCCCGATTTGCGAGGGGCAATTGGGCGCAGTCAGCCGTTGGGCGTCAGCCGGTCGCCCACGCGTGTCGACAGAAGTCGCCTGCCGATGCCCGCAATATAGGTGGCCGTGGTGACATAGTAGCGCGGCTTCGGCTTGGGGTGCTCCAGCGCATGGATCAGCTTTTTTGTCACTGCAGACGGGGGCAGTTCGAACCTGTCCAGCTCGCCGCTGTCGTCATACAGACGCTCGCGCAATTTGGCATAGAGGTTCCGGCGCGGGCTGTTTTCCCAGTCGATCCAGCGCTCGAAATGTGGTTGGGCGTTTTGGCGGATCTTGGTGGTTACCGGGCCGGGCTCGATCAGGATAATGTCGATCGGCATACCGCGCATTTCAAGCCGTAAGGTGTCCATCAATCCTTCAAGCGCGAACTTGGTGGAGACATA
The DNA here is from genome assembly GCF_004360145.1 of Aliiroseovarius marinus. GTDB lineage: Bacteria > Pseudomonadota > Alphaproteobacteria > Rhodobacterales > Rhodobacteraceae > Aliiroseovarius > Aliiroseovarius marinus. The sequence continues at coordinate 2,612 of NZ_ML178714.1, forward strand.
GGCCCCGCGCCACGGCATTGCGGCAAAGCCCAGCACGGACGAGTTGTGGATCACGCGGCCATGCCCCTGCTTGCGCATGACAGGCAGGATCAGGCGGGTCAGGTGGTGATAGCCAAAGAAATTGGTCTCGAAGATGGTGCGCAGGGCGTCGGTGGGCAGATCCTCGACCGCGCCGGGGATGGCATAGGCGCCGTTGTTGAACAGCGCGTCCAGCGTGCCGCCAGTCCGCGACAGCACCTCGGCCACGGCGGCGTCCATGCTGGCCTCGTCTGCGTGGTCCAGACGCAGGCTTTCCAACCCTTCATTGCGCAGACGCTCGCAATCCTCTTCCTTGCGGCAGGTGGCAAAAACGCGCCAGCCGCGCTTGGCCAGCGTATGGGCTGCGTCATAACCAATACCGGAGGAACATCCGGTGATCAGGATGGATTTCTGGGTCATATCTGTCTCCTGCCTCGCCCGAGAAGGGGTACGGGGTCGTCGCGGCGGGGGTCAACAAAAAAGAGGCGCCGCAAAGGGCGCCCAGTGGAACTCTTAAGGGAAGGGCCGCTTATTAAAGTTACGGCTTCAGGAATTTCGAGGCGATGAACCCGCGCTTGCCGGTCTCGACCACTTTGATCTGGCTCCAGCCGTTTTCGGTCTGACCGGTTTCCAGCACTTCGGTGCCGCGGGTCAGGCGCGTCACCACACCGAATTGGATCGAGGGACCGCCACGCATGTTCACGGTGCTGCCGCTGACGAACAGGGTGGGGAAGCCTGCGTCGTCTGTGGCCGCTTCGGGCGCAGTGGGTGTCGGGGCCGGGGCGCTGGCCGCCATCAGGCGCGCAGCTTCTTCGGCCTGCGCGGCGGGGCTGTTTGGATCACCAGCAACGGCAGCCGCTTTGATCACAAGGCTGGCAGGAGCGGGCGTTTCGACTGGTGCTGTGGCCACAACAGGCACGACAGCGCTGACGGGCGTTTCCGCCAGTTTGGCGGACACCGCAACGATGCTGTCTTGTTTTACGTCAGGCTCGCGACCGATCCGATCGGTTGGCAGACCGTCGTCCCGTCCATAATGCATCATGGCGACGCCCATCACGCCGACCGTCAACAATGACATACGTATAATACCCATAGTATCCCCCTTAAATCATCACCAGTTAATATCTCGTGCTCAAAAATATCGCGGGGAATGTAATATGATTTTCCCCCAAGAAACCCGCATGGCAGCTTTACGCGAGTCTTCCTCAAGGATACACCAAATGCATGAATGACGTAACTGACAATTCCGAGATCATGGGCAGCGAGCTGGCCGAACCGCTACGCCGCGCCATTGGTGATCGCTATCTGACCTATGCGCTGTCGACCATTATGCACCGTGCTTTGCCGGATGCCCGTGATGGCCTGAAGCCTGTGCACCGCCGCATCCTGTATGCGATGAGCCGCCTGAAGCTCGCCTCGAACGGCAAGTTCCTGAAATCGGCCAAGATTTCCGGCGACACGATGGGGGATTTCCACCCGCATGGCGATGCCGCGATCTATGATGCGATGGCGCGTTTGGCGCAGGATTTCGCGGTGCGTTATCCGCTGGTCGACGGGCAGGGGAACTTCGGCAATATCGACGGCGATAACCCCGCCGCCAGCCGCTATACGGAAGCGCGCATGACTTTCGTCGCTGAGGCGATGTTGAAGGGGCTGGACGAGAACGCGGTCGACTATCGCGATAACTATGACGGTCGCCTGACCGAGCCGGTTGTTTTACCGGCGGAGTTCCCGAATCTTCTGGCCAATGGTGCCGCCGGGATTGCCGTGGGGATGGCGACCAACATCCCGCCGCACAATATCTCGGAACTGATCGACGCGTGTTTGCATCTGATCAAGACGCCGGACGCGCGTGACGACACGCTGTTGAACTATGTACCCGGCCCGGACTTCCCGACCGGCGGCGTGATTGTCGAGCCCAAGGAAAACATCGCCAACGCCTATCGCACGGGCCGTGGATCCTTCCGTCTGCGCTGTAAGCACGAGATCGAGGATCTGGGCCGCGGGCAGTGGCAGATCGTTGTCACCGAGATCCCGTATCAAGTTCAGAAGTCAAAGCTGATCGAAAAGATCGCCGAGCTGATTCAGACAAAGAAGGTGCCGATTCTGGGTGATATTCGCGACGAAAGCGCCGATGACATCCGCATCATTCTGGAACCGAAGTCGAAGAACGTCGATCCCGAGCTTCTGATGGGGCTGATGTATCGTAACTCGGACCTCGAGACGCGGTTCAGCCTTAACATGAACGTGTTGATCGACGGGGTGACGCCGAAGGTCTGTTCGATGAAGGAAGTGCTGCGCGCTTTCCTTGATCACCGCCGCGACGTGTTGCAGCGCCGTTCGCGTCACCGGATGGAGAAGATTGACCACCGTCTTGAAGTGCTCGAGGGCTTTATCGTCGCCTTCCTGAATCTCGACCGTGTGATCGACATCATCCGCTATGACGATGATCCCAAAGCCGCCTTGATGCGCGAGGATTGGGGCATCGAACACGTCCGTGCCATGTCGGAAGACGACTATGTCAGCCCCGCACCGGGCGAGGGCGAGCTGTCCGAGGTTCAGGCTGACGCGATCTTGAACATGCGCCTACGCAGCTTGCGTCGTCTTGAAGAAATCGAGCTGGTTCGCGAGCGGGACGAGCTGATGGAAGAACGCGCCGCGCTGGACGATCTTCTGGACAGCGAAGACCTGCAATGGGGCAAGATTTCCGAGCAGCTGAAAGAGTCGAAGAAGGTCTTTGGCAAGGACTTCGAGGGTGGCGCCCGTCGCACCCAATTCGCTGAAGCGGGCGAAGTCGAAGAGGTGCCGCTGGAAGCCATGATCGAGCGCGAGCCGATCACCGTCGTTTGCTCGCAAATGGGTTGGATCCGCGCCATGTCGGGCCATATCGACCTAACCCGCGAGTTGAAGTTCCGCGACGGTGACGGCCCGCGGTTCATCTTCCACGCCGAAACAACCGACCGTCTGCTGGCCTTCGATTCCAACGGCAAGTTCTTCACCATTTCCTGCGCCAACCTGCCCGGCGGGCGCGGCATGGGCGAACCCCTGCGTCTGATGGTCGATCTGCCGAACGAGGCCGAGATCGTGGATCTGTTCATCCACCAGCCCGACCGCAAGCTTCTGGTCGCCTCGAATGAAGGTAACGGGTTCGTCGTCAACGAAAACGACGTGCTGGCCCAGACCAAGAACGGTAAGCAGGTGCTGAATGTGGGTGATGCGACGGCCAAGATCTGCGCGCCGATTACTGGCGATCACGTGGCCATCATCTCGGAAAACCGACGTCTGCTGGTCTTCCCGGTGGACGAGATCAATGAGATGACGCGCGGCAAGGGTGTCCGGTTGCAGAAGTACAACTCGGCCCGTGGCAAGCAGGGGATCTTGGAGCTGGATGGCGGTCTGTCCGACGTGAAGACCTTCAATCTGGAAGAGGGCCTGTCCTGGCCAGCCACCGGGGACCGCACCCGCACCGAAAGCGATATGTCGCCGTGGTTGGGCAAGCGCGCCGGTGTCGGCAAAGCACCGCCCCACGGCTTCCCGCGCAACAACAAGTTCGAGTGATCCGGTGTGCCGCCCAGTACTCTGAAGATCTCATATGCAGGTGAAAAGGGGCCGGTCTTCTGGCTGGCCCTGCGCACCGGCATCCTGACGGTTCTGACGCTTGGGTTTTATCGTTTCTGGGCCAAGACCCGCCTGCGCCGCTATTACTGGAGCGCCATTCGCCCCGGCGGTGCGCCGCTGGAATATGTTGGAGATCCGCTGGAAAAGCTTCTGGGCTTTCTGGTCGCCGTGGTCTTCATGGCCTTCTACATTGGGATCGTGAACCTGCTTCTGATGTATTTCAGCTTCGCGCTTCTGAATGCCAACTACGCGGCCTATGCGCTCAGCTTTCTAGGCCTGACCCCGATCATCTTTTTCGCGCAGTATCGCGCCCGACGCTACATCCTTGCTCGCACCCGCTGGCGAGGTATTCGCTTCGGGTTAGAGCCCGGCGCGTGGGGCTATAGCTGGCGGTCAATGGTGCATTGGCTTGCCACAATCTGCACCGTGGGCCTGACATGGCCTCTGACCACGCTGTGGCTGGAGAAATACCGTGTCTCGCGCACCTTCTATGGGGATCAGCGCTTTGTTCAGGGTGGCTCGAAAGGGTTGCTGTTTGGAGCTATGCGGCACGTGTACTACGCCCTTGGGCTTAGCGGTGTCGCGGCAGTGATGTTGGCCCTCTTCGAAAACCCGGCTTGGGCGCTTGTGTACCTGCTGACAGGGCCGTGGCTGGTCTATGGCTGGGCCTATTGGCGTTCCGAAAGCTTCAAGCGCATGACCGAGGCAAAACAGCTGGGCGACATGCAGTTCACCGCCAAACCGCGCCCCGGGCGGATCATCGGCATCTACGCGCTGGGCGGGCTGATGATGAACATCGTTCTGTCTGGGGTGTTCTTGGTCGCCTTCATGGCTCTGGGTCTGGCTGTCGGGGTAACCGACCTGGAGAACATCAATCTTGAAGATATGGACGTAGCGACCACCGCGGTGGTGCCGATCTTCGTGTTGGTCTATTTCCTGTTCATCATCATGGCCCGCGCCATGACGCATGCGTGGATTACGCTTCCCCTGGCCCAGCACTTCGCTGAAGTGACCCAGATCGTAAACACGCAGAACATTGCCCAGATCGTCCAACGTGACCGAGATGAGTTCGCAGAGGCCGAAGGCTTTGCGGAAGCACTGGATGTGGGGGCCGCGATATGACCGGGCAGGACGTAAACTGGGTCTTTGCGGATCTGGCACGGGGTGAACGTGCCCATCTGACGCGCGTGCGCGTTGCCTTCTATCCCGAAGCGTTGATCATCGGCATGCCCGATGGCGCGCAGATCACATGGGGGTGGAACACCTTGCGTCGGGTGCGCGATCAGGCAGACCGGCGCATAATGGTGTTGTCGCATAAAGGGGACCCTCTGACGCGCCTCTATCTTGCGGATCACGAGACTCAGGAGTTTGTGACCCGGCACGCCAGATCGCTTGGTAAGCGCGATCATGCAACACCTTTGTCCAAAGTGATGCTGTGGGCGGGCGGGGCTGTCGCCTCGGTTGCGGTGATCATCTTCCTTCTGGTGCCGCTTATGGCGACACAACTGGCAGAAATCCTGCCGCCAGAAGGCGAGAAAGCGCTGGGTGACACCACGTTCGAACAAATCCGTGTGGCACTGGACGAAACCGGGCTGGGCGGCGTCCGTATCTGCGAGGATCCAGCAGGCAACGCTGCGATGCAGACCATGTATGCGCGTCTAAACCCCGACGCGGACCTGCCCTACGAAGTCAAGATACACATTCTGGATCACCCGATGGTCAACGCCTTCGCGCTGCCCGGTGGGCGACTGGTCTTCTTCCGGGGGCTCTTGGAAGAGGCCGACAACCCCGACGAGGTCGCCGCCGTTCTTGCGCACGAGATCGGCCATGTGGTCTACCGCGACCCAACCCGCGACGCGTTGCGATCAGCCGGGTCGCTTGGGGTGTTGGGATTGTTGTTCGGGGATTTTGCGGGCGGCACCGTCGCTCTGTTCATCGCCAACCAGCTCATCAATGCAACCTACAGCCAAGCGGCCGAGGCGCGTGCGGATGACTATGCCCACGACCTGCTGGAAAAAGCGGATATCTCGCCCGTGGCGCTGGGCACGTTCTTCGAGCGTTTGCATGAAGAGCATGGAGATGCCGAAGGGATCGTGGCCCATCTTGCCTCGCACCCGCAAATGACGGACCGTATCTCGGCTGCGCAGGCTGCGGTGGATCCGAACAGGACCTATGGCACGATTCTGGATGCGCAATCGTGGCAGAATTTGCAGACGGTATGCAGCGGCCAAGCCGATGCGTCTTCGAACGGGACGTCGCCCGCGAAGAAGTCGTGGGAAAAGCCCGAGTGACAGGTGCTAGGTGGGGTGGGTCAAGCCGTTGGCAACTCGACATAAAAACTGCTGATGCGCGTTTCTACGGTGGGATTGTTACATTTACTTGCCTCGGAACGCACGCAAGCCTTGATTTTCACTCGGCAAACCTATAGCTAGCGCGCGATATTGAACCACGGGGTCTGTGACCCCCTCAGACACGAGGCGTAGGGCTTTATGGCTAAGGAAAAGTTTGAACGCGGTAAACCGCACGTAAACATCGGCACGATTGGTCACGTTGACCACGGCAAGACGACACTGACGGCTGCCATCACCAAGTATTTTGGTGACTTCCAGGCATACGATCAGATTGACGGCGCGCCGGAAGAGAAAGCCCGCGGCATCACCATCTCGACCGCACACNTTTCACGTTGTAGTCGATCACGCGCTTCACAGGCACAAGCACCTTCATTGGCGTGGTTCTCCTTGTTTGTTACCGAGTAGGTTCGGGGGTCTCCCCCCGATAGTCATAGAAGCCGCGTCCGGCTTTGCGCCCGACCCAGCCTGCTTCCACATATTTCACCAGCAGCGGGCAGGGGCGGTATTTGGTGTCTGCCAGCCCGTCATGCAGCACGTTCATAATCGCCAGACAGGTGTCCAGACCAATGAAATCGCCCAGCTCCAGCGGGCCCATCGGGTGGTTCGCGCCCAGTTTCATCGACGCATCAATTGACGCAACGGACCCCACGCCCTCGTACAGCGCATAGCAGGCTTCGTTGATCATCGGGATTAGGATGCGGTTCACGATGAAGGCAGGGTAGTCCTCGGCGCTGGCGGCGGTTTTTCCCAGACGTTTCACCACGCCCATGAGGGTCTGATAGGTCTCGTCCGAGGTGGCGATGCCGCGGATCAGTTCCACCAGTTGCATCACCGGCACCGGGTTCATGAAGTGAAACCCCATGAAGCGTTCCGGACGGTCGGTCTTGGCCGCAAGGCGCGTGATCGACAAAGAGGACGTGTTGGTGGTGAGGATCGTGTTGTCCCCCAGCGATGGCGCCAGACCTGCAAAGATCTGGTTCTTGATGTCTTCACGTTCCGTGGCGGCTTCGATCACCAGATCTGTGCCGCCCAGTTCGCCCAAGTCCTGTGTGGTGCGAATGTTGGCCAGCGCCTCTGTGCGTGCGTCTTCGCCGAGCGTGCCTTTCGACACCTGACGCGCGGTGTTCTTTTCAATCCGCGCCATTGCGGCGGTCAGGGCATCTTCCGAAATGTCGTTCAGAAGAACCCTGTACCCGGCCACGGCAAAGGTATGGGCGATCCCGTTGCCCATCTGACCCGCACCGATCACACCGACAGTCTGAATGCTCATTTGCCTACCCTGCAAAGCTATAGGCGGTTTTCACGGTGGTGTAGAACTCTGCCGCATAGCGCCCCTGTTCGCGCGAGCCATAGCTGGAGCCTTTGCGCCCACCAAAGGGCACATGGTAGTCGACGCCAGCTGTGGGCAGGTTCACCATCACCATGCCAGCTTGCGACTTGCGCTTGAATTCACGGGCGAATTTCAGGTTCGAGGTGCAGATGCCCGAGGACAGGCCGAACTCGGTGTCATTGGACACGGAAAGCGCCTCGTCGAAATCGGCGACTTTGATGATCGAGGCGCAGGGACCGAAAATCTCTTCTCGGCTCGAGCGCATCTGATTGGTGGCTCCGACAAACAGGGCGGGGGCCTGGAAGAACCCTTCCGTGTCGCGGTTCAGGCGGTCACCGCCGATCACGTCGGCCCCTTCGCCGCGGGCCAAGTCAACATAGCCGAGGTTGCCGTTCAGTTGGCTTTCAGACACCACCGGCCCAATCTGGGTGGCCGCATCCAGCGGATTGCCCACATTCAGCGCCTGCATTTCCGTCGACAGGCGATCCACAAACGCGTCATGGATACCCGCCTGAACGATGATCCGGCTTGACGCCGTGCAGCGCTGGCCGGTCGAGAAGAAGGCACCATTCAAAACGGTCGACACGGCGATATCCATGTCGGCGTCGTCCATGATTACCATCGGGTTTTTGCCACCCATTTCCATCTGCAGCTTCTTCATGCCGCGCGCGGCGTCCACGGCCATGTTCCGGCCCACCGGTACCGAGCCAGTGAAGGTGATCGCATCCACGCCGGGATGGTCGACAATGGCTTGCCCGACAACGGACCCGCGCCCCATGACAAGGTTGAACACACCGGCCGGAACGCCCGCCTTATGCAAGATCTCGGCCAGAACATGTGCCGAGCCAGGCGTCAGGTCGGCAGGTTTGAACACCACCGTGTTGCCATAGGCCAGGGCGGGGGCGATTTTCCACGCAGGAATTGCGATGGGGAAGTTCCAAGGCGTGATCATACCGACCACACCGACCGGTTCGCGCACCACGTCCACGTCCACATCCGGGCGGACCGAGGCGATCGCATCGCCTGCCACGCGGATCGCTTCGCCCGAGAAGAACCGGAAGATCTGCGCCGCACGGGCGGTTTCCCCGATGGCTTCCGCTAGGGTTTTGCCTTCCTCGCGGGCCAGAATGGTGCCGATCTCGTCCTTACGGGCGAAGATCTCGGCGGCCACGGCTTCAAGGATGTCCGACCGCAGTTGCGGCGAGGCATTGGCCCATGCTGGCAAGGCGGCATTTGCTGCAGCCACCGCATCGCCAACCTGATCAACCGATGCATGGGCATATTCGCCAATGACATCCGATAGGTCTGCAGGGTTGAGGTTCGGGGCGGCATCCACGCCGTCCAGCCATTCGCCGGCAATCAGGTTCTGCTTCATGGTGGCTCTCATTTTATCTGATAAGGGAGGGACCTCACACGAGGTCTCATACACGGGCGGTGACAGCCCGAGCGGATCGAGATGGGATTTCATCAATCACCGGTCGCCACGCGGTTGAGGCGACCGGTTTTTCTTGTGCGCTTGCGTTACGCGAACGCCTGCAGGCCAGTCTGTGCACGGCCCAGGATCAGGGCGTGGACATCGTGCGTGCCCTCATAGGTGTTCACCGTTTCCAGGTTCACCATGTGGCGGATCACGTGGAAGTCCTGGCTGATGCCGTTGCCGCCGTGCATGTCACGGGCGTGACGGGCGATCTCCAGCGCCTTGCCGCAGTTGTTGCGCTTGATCAGCGACACCATTTCGGGCGCGGCTTTGGCTTCGTCCATCAGACGACCAACGCGCAGAGCGGCTTGCAGCCCCAATGTGATCTCGGTCTGCATGTTGGCGAGCTTCAGCTGGAACAGCTGCATTTGCGCCAGAGGTTTGCCAAACTGCTTACGGTCCAGACCGTATTGACGTGCGCCGTGCCAGCAGGCCTCGGCAGCACCCATGGCGCCCCATGCGATGCCATAGCGGGCGCGGTTCAGACAGCCGAACGGACCTTTCAGGCCTTCAACATCGGGCAGCAGGGCGTCTTCGCCCACTTCGACATTGCTCATCACGATCTCGCCGGTGATCGAGGCGCGCAGCGACTGTTTGCCTTCGATCTTCGGTGCGGTCAGACCTTTGGTGCCTTTGTCCAGCACGAAGCCCTTGATCTTACCGTCATGGGCGTCGGATTTGGCCCAGACCACAAACACATCCGCGATCGGCGCGTTCGAGATCCACATTTTCGAGCCGTTCAGCACATAGCCACCATCAACCTTTTTGGCCGTGGTTTTCATGCTGCCGGGATCCGAGCCCGCGTCGGGTTCGGTCAGGCCAAAACAGCCGATCCATTCGCCCGAAGCCAGCTTGGGCAGGTATTTTGCGCGCTGCTCTTCGGTGCCGTAGGCATAGATGGGGTACATCACCAGCGACGACTGAACCGACATCATCGAGCGGTAACCACTGTCCACACGCTCGACTTCGCGCGCGACCAGACCATAGGTCACATAGCCTGCGCCAATGCCGCCGAACTTCTCGGGGATGGTGGTGCCCAGCAGGCCCATCTCGCCCATTTCGCGGAAGATTTCCGGGTCGGTCTCTTCCTTGGCAAAGGCTTCGGTCACGCGCGGGAACAGCTTGTCTTGGGCGTAAGCGCGTGCAGCATCGCGCACCATGCGTTCGTCTTCGTTCAGCTGATCTTCCAGCAGGAAGGCATCATCCCATGCAAAACCTGCAAGTTCGGGACGGGATTGGGGGGCAAGATCTTTCGCCATATCTTTGTCTCCTTATTCCGCCGCGACGGCGGTTTTGCTAATCGCAGCCTCGATCGAGGCTTCAATGATGTCCAGTGCTTCGTCGACCTGCTCCATTGGCACGGTCAGCGGCGGCAGAAGGCGCACAGCGTTGGCGCGCGTGCCACAGGGTAGGATGATCAGGCCACGTGCCTCGGCTTCGGCCACAATGGCCTGAGTCAGCGCGGGATCAGGGTTGTTCGTCTCGCGGTCGGTGACAAGCTCGAAGGCAATCATAGCACCAAGGCCGCGGACATCACCAATGGCTTCCATGCCCTGACGATCTGCCAGCGTGTTCAAGCGCGCCTTGATCTTTTCACCGATCTCGGCGGCGCGTTCGCAGAGGTTTTCTTCCTCGATCACGTCAAAAACGGCGTTGGCTGCGGCAACTGCCAGCGGGTTGCCCGCATAGGTGCCGCCGATGCCGCCCACAGGGGCTGCGTCAACGACTTCGGCCCGGCCAGTGACGGCCGACAGCGGGAAGCCACCTGCCAGACCTTTGGCCATGGTGACCAGATCTGCGGCAACACCTGCATGTTCAAATGCAAAGAGCTTGCCGGTGCGCGCGATCCCCGCCTGAACTTCATCCGCGATCAGGATGATACCATAGTCGTCACAGATCTTGCGCAGCGCGCGCAGGAACTCGGGTTGCGCGATGTTGAAACCGCCTTCGCCCTGTACCGGCTCGATGATCATCGCGGCAACGCGCTCGGGGTCGATCGAGCTTTTGAACATGTTGTCCAGCACGGCCAGCGACTGTTCTACGGTTACACCGTGGAACTCGTTCGGGAAGGGGGCGTGCAGCACTTCCGGCGGCATCGCACCGAAGGCTTTCTTATAAGGGTTCACCTTGCCGCACAGCGCCATGCCCATCAGGGTACGACCGTGGAAAGCGCCCGAAAATGCGATCACGCCCGAACGACCAGTAAAGGCGCGGGCCATCTTCACAGCATTCTCAACCGCTTCAGCGCCCGTGGTCACCATCATGGTTTTCTTGGCGAAATCGCCCGGGGTCGAGGCATTCAGACGCTCGGCCAGTGCAATGTAGCTTTCATACGGCGCCACGTGGAAGCATGTGTGGGTGAAGGCCTCAGATTGCGTCGCAACGGCCTCCATCAGTTTGGGGTGGCGGTGGCCAGTGTTGTTTACGGCGATCCCGGCAGCGAAATCGATAAAGCGCTTGCCATCCGCATCCCAGAGTTCTGCGTTTTCGGCGCGCACGGCATAGATGCCACGGGTCGCTACGCCATTTGCAACGGCAGCGGCGCGGCGGGATTTAAGTGTCTCAGTGTTGCTCACCAGAGTCTCCTCCAACGTGATGGAATCGGATGTCGATTCACAAGTTCATTGATTCTGACATCATGTATTGCTCAATTTATTGAGCATTGCTAGAGGTAAGTTGGACAAACTTCGCTGAATCGCTCAATCTGAGTAAAAGCGATGAAAGGACCAAAACTATGACGGAAGAATTTGACGTCGGTACCCGTTTGAAGCAGCTCAGGTTGCAATTTAATATGTCTCAACGGCAATTGGCCGAATCTGCGGGCGTGCCCCACGGGCAGATTTCGATGATCGAGACCAACCGGTCCAGCCCATCCGTTGCGAGCTTGCGCAAAATACTGGGCGGATTCGGCATTTCCATGTCAGAGTTCTTTGAGCCCGACGCGCCCACGTCCTCGCAAATCTTCTTTACCCCCGCGGAACTGCGCGATCTGACGTCTCTGCTGTATCAGGGCAATGACGCCGCGCAGAAGAAAATCACGTTGAAGCAGGTGGGGGATGCCAAGTTGCACGGGTTGCAGATCCTGCACGAACGCTATGAGCCCGGCGCCGATACGGGTGAAACCATGATCGAACATGACGCCAATGAAGGCGGCATCGTCATCGAAGGTGAACTGGAGGTCACAGTGGGGCAAGAGACCCGCGTGCTGAAGGCCGGTGACGCCTATCTATTTAATTCGCGCGAACCGCACAGGTTTCGCAACATGTCTGACCGGGTGTGCAAGGTGATCTCGTCCTGCACCCCGCCCTATCTGTAAGGACCCAAAATGCCCCCTCTTGCTGGACTGAAAGTTGTAGAACTGGCCCGCATCCTTGCTGGCCCCTGGATCGGTCAATCGCTTGCCGATCTTGGTGCCGAAGTGATCAAGGTGGAAAGCCCAGCGGGGGATGATACGCGCAAATGGGGACCTCCATTCATTGAGCGGGACGGTGATAAATCCGCCGCCTATTATTACGCCGCAAACCGCGGCAAAGACTGCGTGACCTGTGATTTCCGCACGCCGGAAGGGCAGGAGCAGGTGCGCGAACTGATCAAGGATGCCGACATTCTGATCGAGAACTTCAAGGTCGGCGGGTTGGCCAAGTACGGGCTGGACTATGACAGCGTGAAAGAGCTGAACCCACGTCTGATCTATTGTTCGATCACCGGGTTTGGACAGGACGGGCCTTACGCCAAGCGCGCGGGGTATGATTTCTTGCTGCAAGGCATGTCCGGGTTGATGTCGATCACCGGCGAACCAGAGCGTCAGCCGCAAAAGGTCGGCGTGGCAGTCACCGATATCGTGACCGGGCTTTACGGCACCATCGGCGTGTTGGCCGCGGTCGAACAGCGTCATCGCACTGGCAAGGGGCAGCATATCGACATGTCTTTGCTGGACTGTGCAACGGCGATGCTGGCCAATCAGGCGATGAACTTTCTGGCGACCGGGGAAAGCCCTCAGCGGCGCGGCAACGTGCATCCGAATATTGCACCTTATCAAGTACTGCCTACCGCAGATGGACATTTCATTCTGGCCGTTGGGAATGACGGGCAGTTTCAGCGTTTCTGCGATGTCATTGATCGCCCGGATCTGCGCGACAATCCGGATTTCGCGACCAACCAGCTGCGCGTGGAAAACCGGGATGTTCTGACCATCGAGATCGAGCGGGAAACGCAGAAGTGGCAGAAGGTCGATCTGCTGGAGGCGCTCGAGAATGCAACCGTGCCCGCGGGTCCGATCAACTCGATCGGTGAAGCGTTTGATGATGCGCAGATCCAGCATCGTGGCATGCAGATCACGCCGGAAGGCGTGCCGGGCGTGCGTGGGCCTTGGGTGTTCTCAGACGCCGAGCTGGCGCTGGACAAATCGGCGCCTGTGCTGCCGACCTCCTGAGCCAAGAAAACTGAACAGAAGAGGGCCGGGGTTCCACCCGGCCTTTTTTGTGGCCGCTTCACGCGGAACACCGCGGTCGATGGCGCATTCAAAAAAAAACCGCCCAAGCAGGGCGGCCAGTTACGGGAATGTCTGTGAAATACGCCAGACGCCGCCAAGAGGCGGCGCCTGATCGTTTCGCGGTTAGAACAGCAGGCTTGGTAGCCACAATGCGATCTGCGGGAACGCCACCACCAGCGCCAAGCCAATGATTTGCAGCGCCACAAAGGGCAAAGCCGCCTTGTAGATGTCCCCGATTGTGATCTCGGGCGGGGCTACAGAGCGCATGTAGAACAGGTTGTAGCCGAACGGTGGCGTCAGATAGGCCGATTGCATCGACAGGATGAACAGCACCGCAAACCAAGTGGTGTCATAGCCAAGTTCGCGCACGATCGGCACAAACAGCGGCACGGTGATGAACACGATGGCGAAGTCGTCCAAGAACATGCCCAGCACGAAATAGGTGGCCAGCATGGCGATGATCACCCAGATGGGGGACAGGTCGAAATCCTCGATCAACTCACCCACGATCTGCCCTGCGCCCAGACCCACATAGATCTTGGAAAAGAATACCGCCGCGATGGTGATCCACATGAGCATCCCCATCAGCTTGGTGGTGGTCAGCATCACGTAGCGCAGCATGTCCCAGTTCAGGCGTCGCTGAATGGCGGCGATCACCAGTGAGCCGAAAGCACCGATCGCAGAGGCTTCGGAGGGCGAGGTTACGCCGCCGATGATACAGCCCAAAACCGTCACAATCAGAATGCCCGGCGCGATCAGAAAGCGGAGAGATAGGATCTTCTCTTTCGCCGTGAATTGCTCCTCGGCGGGCGGACCCATCGAGGGGTTAATGCGGCAGCGCACCAGAATATAGGTGATGTAGATCCCCGCCAGCATTAGGCCGGGAATAAGCCCCGCAGCAAAAAGCTTGCCCACCGAGTCGCGTGACAGGAAGGCGTGGTCGATTGGAATCTGCCGGTCATTGGCGCGGCCAAGCTGATCGAAGTCCTGCGCGAGCAAGACAACACACCGCGCTTCGTGGTGTACGGAGACGCGGGGGGCGACACCGCGCGACTGGCCATGCAGGCCGGGGCGGCAGGCTTTGTGGCACGTTCGGGCGAGGTGGCAGGCCTGCTGGATACCTGCGCCGAGGTCGCTGCCGGCAAGATGGTCTTTCCGTTCATCGACATGCGCGAAATGCAGCAAGACCCCATCCATTCCTTGTCGCGAAAAGAGCGCGCGATGTTGGAGGCGCTGGCAAAGGGTTTGTCCAATCGCGATTTGTCGAAGGATCTGGGGATTTCGACCAACACGGTGAAGTTCCACCTCTCGAATATTTACGAGAAGCTTTCGGTCAAGAACCGTGCCCAGGCGATTGCCTATTACTATTCATCGCAATACGCAGGCGGGTCGCGCTAGATCCTTGTGTGGTCATAACGATTTTCTGGGAAGAAAGCAGCTTTAGGGCTCTGTCAGAAGCAACTCGCTTGAGGTGGCAGGGCGGCTATAGTCCCCATCCATCCTCTGCCGCATGTCATATTTGATGAAGATCAATGCGGCACGTCTGGCGCTGTAGGTAGCGTCAAATACGTGGNNNTAGGATGCGGTTCACGATGAAGGCAGGGTAGTCCTCGGCGCTGGCGGCGGTTTTTCCCAGACGTTTCACCACGCCCATGAGGGTCTGATAGGTCTCGTCCGAGGTGGCGATGCCGCGGATCAGTTCCACCAGTTGCATCACCGGCACCGGGTTCATGAAGTGAAACCCCATGAAGCGTTCCGGACGGTCGGTCTTGGCCGCAAGGCGCGTGATCGACAAAGAGGACGTGTTGGTGGTGAGGATCGTGTTGTCCCCCAGCGATGGCGCCAGACCTGCAAAGATCTGGTTCTTGATGTCTTCACGTTCCGTGGCGGCTTCGATCACCAGATCTGTGCCGCCCAGTTCGCCCAAGTCCTGTGTGGTGCGAATGTTGGCCAGCGCCTCTGTGCGTGCGTCTTCGCCGAGCGTGCCTTTCGACACCTGACGCGCGGTGTTCTTTTCAATCCGCGCCATTGCGGCGGTCAGGGCATCTTCCGAAATGTCGTTCAGAAGAACCCTGTACCCGGCCACGGCAAAGGTATGGGCGATCCCGTTGCCCATCTGACCCGCACCGATCACACCGACAGTCTGAATGCTCATTTGCCTACCCTGCAAAGCTATAGGCGGTTTTCACGGTGGTGTAGAACTCTGCCGCATAGCGCCCCTGTTCGCGCGAGCCATAGCTGGAGCCTTTGCGCCCACCAAAGGGCACATGGTAGTCGACGCCAGCTGTGGGCAGGTTCACCATCACCATGCCAGCTTGCGACTTGCGCTTGAATTCACGGGCGAATTTCAGGTTCGAGGTGCAGATGCCCGAGGACAGGCCGAACTCGGTGTCATTGGACACGGAAAGCGCCTCGTCGAAATCGGCGACTTTGATGATCGAGGCGCAGGGACCGAAAATCTCTTCTCGGCTCGAGCGCATCTGATTGGTGGCTCCGACAAACAGGGCGGGGGCCTGGAAGAACCCTTCCGTGTCGCGGTTCAGGCGGTCACCGCCGATCACGTCGGCCCCTTCGCCGCGGGCCAAGTCAACATAGCCGAGGTTGCCGTTCAGTTGGCTTTCAGACACCACCGGCCCAATCTGGGTGGCCGCATCCAGCGGATTGCCCACATTCAGCGCCTGCATTTCCGTCGACAGGCGATCCACAAACGCGTCATGGATACCCGCCTGAACGATGATCCGGCTTGACGCCGTGCAGCGCTGGCCGGTCGAGAAGAAGGCACCATTCAAAACGGTCGACACGGCGATATCCATGTCGGCGTCGTCCATGATTACCATCGGGTTTTTGCCACCCATTTCCATCTGCAGCTTCTTCATGCCGCGCGCGGCGTCCACGGCCATGTTCCGGCCCACCGGTACCGAGCCAGTGAAGGTGATCGCATCCACGCCGGGATGGTCGACAATGGCTTGCCCGACAACGGACCCGCGCCCCATGACAAGGTTGAACACACCGGCCGGAACGCCCGCCTTATGCAAGATCTCGGCCAGAACATGTGCCGAGCCAGGCGTCAGGTCGGCAGGTTTGAACACCACCGTGTTGCCATAGGCCAGGGCGGGGGCGATTTTCCACGCAGGAATTGCGATGGGGAAGTTCCAAGGCGTGATCATACCGACCACACCGACCGGTTCGCGCACCACGTCCACGTCCACATCCGGGCGGACCGAGGCGATCGCATCGCCTGCCACGCGGATCGCTTCGCCCGAGAAGAACCGGAAGATCTGCGCCGCACGGGCGGTTTCCCCGATGGCTTCCGCTAGGGTTTTGCCTTCCTCGCGGGCCAGAATGGTGCCGATCTCGTCCTTACGGGCGAAGATCTCGGCGGCCACGGCTTCAAGGATGTCCGACCGCAGTTGCGGCGAGGCATTGGCCCATGCTGGCAAGGCGGCATTTGCTGCAGCCACCGCATCGCCAACCTGATCAACCGATGCATGGGCATATTCGCCAATGACATCCGATAGGTCTGCAGGGTTGAGGTTCGGGGCGGCATCCACGCCGTCCAGCCATTCGCCGGCAATCAGGTTCTGCTTCATGGTGGCTCTCATTTTATCTGATAAGGGAGGGACCTCACACGAGGTCTCATACACGGGCGGTGACAGCCCGAGCGGATCGAGATGGGATTTCATCAATCACCGGTCGCCACGCGGTTGAGGCGACCGGTTTTTCTTGTGCGCTTGCGTTACGCGAACGCCTGCAGGCCAGTCTGTGCACGGCCCAGGATCAGGGCGTGGACATCGTGCGTGCCCTCATAGGTGTTCACCGTTTCCAGGTTCACCATGTGGCGGATCACGTGGAAGTCCTGGCTGATGCCGTTGCCGCCGTGCATGTCACGGGCGTGACGGGCGATCTCCAGCGCCTTGCCGCAGTTGTTGCGCTTGATCAGCGACACCATTTCGGGCGCGGCTTTGGCTTCGTCCATCAGACGACCAACGCGCAGAGCGGCTTGCAGCCCCAATGTGATCTCGGTCTGCATGTTGGCGAGCTTCAGCTGGAACAGCTGCATTTGCGCCAGAGGTTTGCCAAACTGCTTACGGTCCAGACCGTATTGACGTGCGCCGTGCCAGCAGGCCTCGGCAGCACCCATGGCGCCCCATGCGATGCCATAGCGGGCGCGGTTCAGACAGCCGAACGGACCTTTCAGGCCTTCAACATCGGGCAGCAGGGCGTCTTCGCCCACTTCGACATTGCTCATCACGATCTCGCCGGTGATCGAGGCGCGCAGCGACTGTTTGCCTTCGATCTTCGGTGCGGTCAGACCTTTGGTGCCTTTGTCCAGCACGAAGCCCTTGATCTTACCGTCATGGGCGTCGGATTTGGCCCAGACCACAAACACATCCGCGATCGGCGCGTTCGAGATCCACATTTTCGAGCCGTTCAGCACATAGCCACCATCAACCTTTTTGGCCGTGGTTTTCATGCTGCCGGGATCCGAGCCCGCGTCGGGTTCGGTCAGGCCAAAACAGCCGATCCATTCGCCCGAAGCCAGCTTGGGCAGGTATTTTGCGCGCTGCTCTTCGGTGCCGTAGGCATAGATGGGGTACATCACCAGCGACGACTGAACCGACATCATCGAGCGGTAACCACTGTCCACACGCTCGACTTCGCGCGCGACCAGACCATAGGTCACATAGCCTGCGCCAATGCCGCCGAACTTCTCGGGGATGGTGGTGCCCAGCAGGCCCATCTCGCCCATTTCGCGGAAGATTTCCGGGTCGGTCTCTTCCTTGGCAAAGGCTTCGGTCACGCGCGGGAACAGCTTGTCTTGGGCGTAAGCGCGTGCAGCATCGCGCACCATGCGTTCGTCTTCGTTCAGCTGATCTTCCAGCAGGAAGGCATCATCCCATGCAAAACCTGCAAGTTCGGGACGGGATTGGGGGGCAAGATCTTTCGCCATATCTTTGTCTCCTTATTCCGCCGCGACGGCGGTTTTGCTAATCGCAGCCTCGATCGAGGCTTCAATGATGTCCAGTGCTTCGTCGACCTGCTCCATTGGCACGGTCAGCGGCGGCAGAAGGCGCACAGCGTTGGCGCGCGTGCCACAGGGTAGGATGATCAGGCCACGTGCCTCGGCTTCGGCCACAATGGCCTGAGTCAGCGCGGGATCAGGGTTGTTCGTCTCGCGGTCGGTGACAAGCTCGAAGGCAATCATAGCACCAAGGCCGCGGACATCACCAATGGCTTCCATGCCCTGACGATCTGCCAGCGTGTTCAAGCGCGCCTTGATCTTTTCACCGATCTCGGCGGCGCGTTCGCAGAGGTTTTCTTCCTCGATCACGTCAAAAACGGCGTTGGCTGCGGCAACTGCCAGCGGGTTGCCCGCATAGGTGCCGCCGATGCCGCCCACAGGGGCTGCGTCAACGACTTCGGCCCGGCCAGTGACGGCCGACAGCGGGAAGCCACCTGCCAGACCTTTGGCCATGGTGACCAGATCTGCGGCAACACCTGCATGTTCAAATGCAAAGAGCTTGCCGGTGCGCGCGATCCCCGCCTGAACTTCATCCGCGATCAGGATGATACCATAGTCGTCACAGATCTTGCGCAGCGCGCGCAGGAACTCGGGTTGCGCGATGTTGAAACCGCCTTCGCCCTGTACCGGCTCGATGATCATCGCGGCAACGCGCTCGGGGTCGATCGAGCTTTTGAACATGTTGTCCAGCACGGCCAGCGACTGTTCTACGGTTACACCGTGGAACTCGTTCGGGAAGGGGGCGTGCAGCACTTCCGGCGGCATCGCACCGAAGGCTTTCTTATAAGGGTTCACCTTGCCGCACAGCGCCATGCCCATCAGGGTACGACCGTGGAAAGCGCCCGAAAATGCGATCACGCCCGAACGACCAGTAAAGGCGCGGGCCATCTTCACAGCATTCTCAACCGCTTCAGCGCCCGTGGTCACCATCATGGTTTTCTTGGCGAAATCGCCCGGGGTCGAGGCATTCAGACGCTCGGCCAGTGCAATGTAGCTTTCATACGGCGCCACGTGGAAGCATGTGTGGGTGAAGGCCTCAGATTGCGTCGCAACGGCCTCCATCAGTTTGGGGTGGCGGTGGCCAGTGTTGTTTACGGCGATCCCGGCAGCGAAATCGATAAAGCGCTTGCCATCCGCATCCCAGAGTTCTGCGTTTTCGGCGCGCACGGCATAGATGCCACGGGTCGCTACGCCATTTGCAACGGCAGCGGCGCGGCGGGATTTAAGTGTCTCAGTGTTGCTCACCAGAGTCTCCTCCAACGTGATGGAATCGGATGTCGATTCACAAGTTCATTGATTCTGACATCATGTATTGCTCAATTTATTGAGCATTGCTAGAGGTAAGTTGGACAAACTTCGCTGAATCGCTCAATCTGAGTAAAAGCGATGAAAGGACCAAAACTATGACGGAAGAATTTGACGTCGGTACCCGTTTGAAGCAGCTCAGGTTGCAATTTAATATGTCTCAACGGCAATTGGCCGAATCTGCGGGCGTGCCCCACGGGCAGATTTCGATGATCGAGACCAACCGGTCCAGCCCATCCGTTGCGAGCTTGCGCAAAATACTGGGCGGATTCGGCATTTCCATGTCAGAGTTCTTTGAGCCCGACGCGCCCACGTCCTCGCAAATCTTCTTTACCCCCGCGGAACTGCGCGATCTGACGTCTCTGCTGTATCAGGGCAATGACGCCGCGCAGAAGAAAATCACGTTGAAGCAGGTGGGGGATGCCAAGTTGCACGGGTTGCAGATCCTGCACGAACGCTATGAGCCCGGCGCCGATACGGGTGAAACCATGATCGAACATGACGCCAATGAAGGCGGCATCGTCATCGAAGGTGAACTGGAGGTCACAGTGGGGCAAGAGACCCGCGTGCTGAAGGCCGGTGACGCCTATCTATTTAATTCGCGCGAACCGCACAGGTTTCGCAACATGTCTGACCGGGTGTGCAAGGTGATCTCGTCCTGCACCCCGCCCTATCTGTAAGGACCCAAAATGCCCCCTCTTGCTGGACTGAAAGTTGTAGAACTGGCCCGCATCCTTGCTGGCCCCTGGATCGGTCAATCGCTTGCCGATCTTGGTGCCGAAGTGATCAAGGTGGAAAGCCCAGCGGGGGATGATACGCGCAAATGGGGACCTCCATTCATTGAGCGGGACGGTGATAAATCCGCCGCCTATTATTACGCCGCAAACCGCGGCAAAGACTGCGTGACCTGTGATTTCCGCACGCCGGAAGGGCAGGAGCAGGTGCGCGAACTGATCAAGGATGCCGACATTCTGATCGAGAACTTCAAGGTCGGCGGGTTGGCCAAGTACGGGCTGGACTATGACAGCGTGAAAGAGCTGAACCCACGTCTGATCTATTGTTCGATCACCGGGTTTGGACAGGACGGGCCTTACGCCAAGCGCGCGGGGTATGATTTCTTGCTGCAAGGCATGTCCGGGTTGATGTCGATCACCGGCGAACCAGAGCGTCAGCCGCAAAAGGTCGGCGTGGCAGTCACCGATATCGTGACCGGGCTTTACGGCACCATCGGCGTGTTGGCCGCGGTCGAACAGCGTCATCGCACTGGCAAGGGGCAGCATATCGACATGTCTTTGCTGGACTGTGCAACGGCGATGCTGGCCAATCAGGCGATGAACTTTCTGGCGACCGGGGAAAGCCCTCAGCGGCGCGGCAACGTGCATCCGAATATTGCACCTTATCAAGTACTGCCTACCGCAGATGGACATTTCATTCTGGCCGTTGGGAATGACGGGCAGTTTCAGCGTTTCTGCGATGTCATTGATCGCCCGGATCTGCGCGACAATCCGGATTTCGCGACCAACCAGCTGCGCGTGGAAAACCGGGATGTTCTGACCATCGAGATCGAGCGGGAAACGCAGAAGTGGCAGAAGGTCGATCTGCTGGAGGCGCTCGAGAATGCAACCGTGCCCGCGGGTCCGATCAACTCGATCGGTGAAGCGTTTGATGATGCGCAGATCCAGCATCGTGGCATGCAGATCACGCCGGAAGGCGTGCCGGGCGTGCGTGGGCCTTGGGTGTTCTCAGACGCCGAGCTGGCGCTGGACAAATCGGCGCCTGTGCTGCCGACCTCCTGAGCCAAGAAAACTGAACAGAAGAGGGCCGGGGTTCCACCCGGCCTTTTTTGTGGCCGCTTCACGCGGAACACCGCGGTCGATGGCGCATTCAAAAAAAAACCGCCCAAGCAGGGCGGCCAGTTACGGGAATGTCTGTGAAATACGCCAGACGCCGCCAAGAGGCGGCGCCTGATCGTTTCGCGGTTAGAACAGCAGGCTTGGTAGCCACAATGCGATCTGCGGGAACGCCACCACCAGCGCCAAGCCAATGATTTGCAGCGCCACAAAGGGCAAAGCCGCCTTGTAGATGTCCCCGATTGTGATCTCGGGCGGGGCTACAGAGCGCATGTAGAACAGGTTGTAGCCGAACGGTGGCGTCAGATAGGCCGATTGCATCGACAGGATGAACAGCACCGCAAACCAAGTGGTGTCATAGCCAAGTTCGCGCACGATCGGCACAAACAGCGGCACGGTGATGAACACGATGGCGAAGTCGTCCAAGAACATGCCCAGCACGAAATAGGTGGCCAGCATGGCGATGATCACCCAGATGGGGGACAGGTCGAAATCCTCGATCAACTCACCCACGATCTGCCCTGCGCCCAGACCCACATAGATCTTGGAAAAGAATACCGCCGCGATGGTGATCCACATGAGCATCCCCATCAGCTTGGTGGTGGTCAGCATCACGTAGCGCAGCATGTCCCAGTTCAGGCGTCGCTGAATGGCGGCGATCACCAGTGAGCCGAAAGCACCGATCGCAGAGGCTTCGGAGGGCGAGGTTACGCCGCCGATGATACAGCCCAAAACCGTCACAATCAGAATGCCCGGCGCGATCAGAAAGCGGAGAGATAGGATCTTCTCTTTCGCCGTGAATTGCTCCTCGGCGGGCGGACCCATCGAGGGGTTAATGCGGCAGCGCACCAGAATATAGGTGATGTAGATCCCCGCCAGCATTAGGCCGGGAATAAGCCCCGCAGCAAAAAGCTTGCCCACCGAGTCGCGTGACAGGAAGGCGTGGTCGATTGGAATCTGCCGGTCATTGGCGCGGCCAAGCTGATCGAAGTCCTGCGCGAGCAAGACAACACACCGCGCTTCGTGGTGTACGGAGACGCGGGGGGCGACACCGCGCGACTGGCCATGCAGGCCGGGGCGGCAGGCTTTGTGGCACGTTCGGGCGAGGTGGCAGGCCTGCTGGATACCTGCGCCGAGGTCGCTGCCGGCAAGATGGTCTTTCCGTTCATCGACATGCGCGAAATGCAGCAAGACCCCATCCATTCCTTGTCGCGAAAAGAGCGCGCGATGTTGGAGGCGCTGGCAAAGGGTTTGTCCAATCGCGATTTGTCGAAGGATCTGGGGATTTCGACCAACACGGTGAAGTTCCACCTCTCGAATATTTACGAGAAGCTTTCGGTCAAGAACCGTGCCCAGGCGATTGCCTATTACTATTCATCGCAATACGCAGGCGGGTCGCGCTAGATCCTTGTGTGGTCATAACGATTTTCTGGGAAGAAAGCAGCTTTAGGGCTCTGTCAGAAGCAACTCGCTTGAGGTGGCAGGGCGGCTATAGTCCCCATCCATCCTCTGCCGCATGTCATATTTGATGAAGATCAATGCGGCACGTCTGGCGCTGTAGGTAGCGTCAAATACGTGGAAGCAGTTGTGTCCGCTGAACGCTAAGGCGCGTGCGGGCTGCGCGATTGTGCGACGGTTGCGGATTTGACCAAGGGAAAGGACCGACATGGAAACGGCAATTAGTCTTGCGTTGATATTGCTCGCCCTTGTGCTGCTGCGAAAAGCGGTCAAATCACGTCGCGCGGCGCTTGGGTTTTCCATTAGTATTCTGGTTTTGCTGCTCTTTCTGGTCACATACTATGGGGTCAATGCCCTGACCGGATCGGGCATCGATGAATCCGTCCTTTTCCATGTTGTCGCCGGGATGGAGGGCGCCACGGTGCAGGACTTCACCGCCATCATCGCCGTTGTTGCGCTATTGGTGGTCGCCGCGCTGGTCGTGACGTATTTTGCGTTCCGCTTCATGCGCGCCCGTAAAAATGACGCGCCGCACCGTGCCCCGGTTTTGGCCGGCATGGCGGCATTGCTGGCTGCGTTTGCGGTAAATCCGACCGTGCTGGACGTCAGCGATCTGGCTTGGAAATACGGGATCGGTGCGCTTGGCGGCGAGAACCGGATTGCGCCACCGCCGGAATATGTTGCGATCGACAAACGTGACGCGAAAGGAACCGACAAGAACGTCGTCCTGCTGTATCTCGAGTCGATCGAGCGCACCTATATGGACGAAGACCTGTTTCCCGGGCTGACGCCGAACCTGCTGGAGCTTGAGAAACAGGCGCTTAGCTTCACGGACATGACGCAAGTCACTTGGGCGAGTTGGACGATCGGTGCGATGGTGGCAAGCCAGTGCGGCATCCCGTTGGCCGGGTCTGGTGCGGGCTCGGACGAGTTCCTGCCTGCCGCGACCTGCATGGGGGATCTGCTGCGCGACGCTGGCTATGACATGACGTATATGCACGGCTCGTCGCTGGAGTTCGCGGGCTGGGGTACGTTCTACGAAACCCACGGTTTTGACACGGTCGAGGGCGCGGATGATCTCTATAGCGCGCTGGATGACCCGTATTACAAGTCCATCTGGGGGATCTATGACGATGCCCTGTTGAAGATTGGGGCAGAGCGGTTCGACACGCTTGCCGCGCGCGACACGCCCTTCGGACTGGTTCTTTTGACTGTCGACACCCACCACCCGCAGGGCGGTACGGTCTCGAACACCTGTGAAGGCATCACCTATGGGGACGGCGAAAATCCCTTCCTGAATGCGGTGCATTGCGCCGACCACATGGCGGGTGAGTTTATCCGCCACGTCCTTGCAAGCCCCGCGATGGAAGACACAGTCCTGTTGGTGATGTCGGATCATCTGGCCCGACCGAACTCGGTCTGGGACACGCTTGAGGCCGCGGATCGCACAAACCTTGTGATGGCCTTCGGGGCAGGGATCGAACCCGGAAAGATCGACAAGCCCGGCACGACCTTCGATCTTGCGCCGACCTTTCTTGGGCTACTGGGGGCCGAGGTCGACGCGATGGGCTATGGACGTGACCTTCAAGGCCCGACCCCGTCCTTGCGGACCACGACGGCCGACCTGAACCTGCTTCTGGAAGACCATTGGACCTTCCTGTCATCCCTTGCAGTCTTCCCCCAGCTGAATGCTGGTATTCGGGTCGATGAGGCGGCTGAAAAAGCCTATATGGGCACGCGCTATGTCAGGCTGCCTGCCATCTTCCAGTTAAATGACGATCTGCGTGTGCGGGACATTCTCTACGATCTCGACGACGGCAACAAACTGCCGCGGAAGCTGTTGGACACGTGGTATGGCGACCGGTTTGTCTGGGTGGATCGTTGCGCCCGTGTCAGCGTTTTCGAGGGGCGCAAAGCGACTTTGCCTGCAAAATATTGCGCTCTGGTTGGCAGCATCGGCAGCCCGGGCCTGACGTCATTTCCAATGGCCGACGGTGTGACCTTGCCCTTTGATAGCCTGAAGAACGTGTTCGCACAGGTGCGACCGGACCAAGCCTATTTCGACAGCGTCGTCGGTGGGTTCTACAACAACACGTTGCTGATTGACGCGGACGAGGTGCGCGCGGTGTCGCCCTCGGGCCTTGTCGGCGACTTCGTCATTCGCTCGACCGGCGGGGCAGAGGCGTGGGAAAGCTATGTGTCCAACCGGGCGCAGGGCGACATCGTCTATGTCTATCGTGGGATGACGCTTTTGGGTCTAAACTCGGATGCGGCCCCGGTGAAGATCGCCCACGAAGACACCTGTGCGTGGGGGGGCGAGCTGCCGGACCCCGAAGTGTTGCTCGACACCGGTTTTGGACCCGCCATGGATCGCATGTCGGATGATTTCGGCGCCTTCGTGGTCGTTGTGCATTCCTCGGCTGTTTGTAGTGATCCCGACATTGATTTCGAAGGGATCTTCGCGGGCACTGGGTTTAGCAAGTGGCGCGATATCCAAGGCGCCCAGCCATATGTCGCGATCCGCGCGGGTAACGACAACATCACCGAGTATCTGGGCACGCCGAACACGGCGATGGTGCTCGAACTGCGTGATTTCCTGCGGCTGAACACCGTCGACACCCGCCCATTGGTCCTGCGCGATGCCGCCGATCCAAAGAATGCGGCAGAGGTCCACGACCTGACCTTGCTTCCGCTCTTGCAGGCGTATCGCGCCCCTTAGCGTGGCAGGCTGTGGTTTTCACTCATGGTGCTTCCAATTCAGCGCCGTGACGTCGCCCTGTGGCGCCGGAATCCCAGCGACGACAGAAGCCCCCTTTGCACAGGCTTAAGCCTTTACTCGGCCAAACCCATGCCGACCCCCATCAGAAACAGGATCGGGAGCCAGAGGAGCAAAGTGACAATTGCCTGCCATCCAAACCGCGAGTTGCGGGCCACCCATTTCTGGTTCTCGACATTCTTTCGCAGCACTTCGCGCTGGAATGGAAGGGCGACCAACACGGGAAGAATGGCAAACAAAACTGTCAGCACCAAGGGCGAGTCCTCGCCATCAAGGACTTGGCTGATGATGCTGAACACCAAGTACAATCCCGCCAAGGGGTAAGCGAGACGCGACAGGGCTGGGCGCGCTTCGGGGGCTTGCGTGGCAATGCGGCGGAACAGGCTGAAGTTCCACAGCGCCGCAAGTACCAGTCCGCGCCAGAAGGGCGATACATTGTGGTTTTCGACGTCCCGCAGCCAGCGCCAGTTTTGCCAGAACCAGTAGAGCGAATAGACGCCTAAGGTTCCGACGGACATGATCAGGAATTTTGCTGTCGAGACCGGATACAGGATCTGAAGTTTCATCTCGGCTTCGGTGGGATGGGCGCGATAGCTTACGTAGATCAACATGGCCAGCACGACCACGACCATATAGGCGACGACTACAGCGACCCAATCGTCTTCGGACAGGCTGTCCAAGCCGATGCGCGTGACCAGCGCGCCTTCGCCGGGGCGGTCCAGACGGACCCAGCGCGTATCGTCGAGGCCCTTCAATGCTTGCCGGGCGTCCTTCCACGTTTTCGACAGAATGCGATCAGACTTGGTGACGTACGAGTAGGTCCATGTGGTCGTCCCCGGTTTCCCACGCACTGCGAGCTTCAAGTCGAAGGCAGCGCTGTTGAAGAAATCCGTCTTGTTGTCATAGCCCCATGACGGGTCCACCAGGTATTTCAACTGGTGGCGAAAGCGGATGGGATGCGCGATGGCGAAGGGCGCTGTGCGGGTGTCATCCTCTAGCTTTGGCAGTTTCGACAGCAGGTCTTCGGGACTGGCCCAGAACACTTGGCCCCCTGTCTCGGTGTCGTCCTCCCATTCATCGGGAAGTCGATAGTGGGTGATGACGGTCAGCTTAGCGCGCGTTTTGTCTATGACCAACTCAAGCGGGTTGGTGATCTCGATGCTGGGATAGATCCCTTTGAAATAGTCGAAGAATGTTTTCTCGATTTCCGCTTTGCCAACCGAGTTCGCCCAGTTCAGCATCCCGTCTGCTTCGGATCCGACATAGGTGGCTTTCGACGTGAACAGGATGGCGTCGGGGTCCGTGCGCAGGTCGAAAGTGTCGACCACATCATTGTAATATTCTGGCTGCCGGACATAGGTTGTGATCATGCCAACGCTGTCGGGTGCAATGATGACGCCCTTACCAAACAGCCCTTGCTGCAGGTGGTCCAGATCGCCAAGCTGTTCGCCCCGGGTCGGATCAAGGACGTAGTTTCGTTCGCCGACACTTGCCCGTACCACCACGTGGTCAAAGGCGCGGATGCGCGGGATATCGTCGTTTAGACCTGCCCCATATTCGGTGTTCACCAAAAGCGGTGTCGCGTCGATGTCCAGCGCATACAGGATCGAGATCAGAAGAACCGTCATGTCCTTACAGTCGCCAAATCCACGGCGCAGGACGCGTGCAGGATCTCGGGGAATGAAGCCGCCTACGCCAAGCTGTACGGCTGTGTAGCGTACCTCTTTCTGGACATAGGCCAAGGCCGCCCGCAATTGTGCTTTCGGGGCGTTTGGATGTGCAGTCCGAATGGTGTTGGCGATCCCGACGACTTGCGCGTTCTGGTACTGCGCGGGGTCATAATGCGGGGCAAAGAACCGACCGATGTCGCTCCAGAATTCAACGCTGCTGGTGGTGGTTGATGTCCACGCGCGATAGCCTTTGGGGATGCCGTCTTCCACGGATTGCCCAGGTACGTTTTCAGCCGCCCAAGCGTATTCCGTGAAGCCCCCCAGCTGCGTAATCGTCGGCTCTGGGGCGCCGCCATGTGCTTTCAGGAAGGCTGGCGTTCCGGTCGCGACCAGCAACCGGTCCCGCATGCGTTGGGTCGGGCGGCTATAGTTGTGGCTGAACCGGTATTGCCAATGCGGCCCCAGGGCAGGATTGCGGCCATGCGCTGTATAGGCATAGTCCAGCGTGTCCCCTTGTTTGAGTTGCGGCACAAGGAAAGCCAATTCAAGGCTGCCATCATAGATCCGCTGCTCGCGGTCGCTTTCACGCCGATAGAGCTGCATTTCGCCTTGCTGGGTGACATCGACAACTTCGCCCGTCGCACGGATGATCCGAACGTGGTGCAGCGAGATGGTTTCATAGGCAGGATTAAAGGCAATGATGATCGAGCCATAGTCATCAACGGCATCGGCGCTCATAAGGCTGGTGACGTCGCGATAAAAGAACTTCTCTTCCGTGTCGGACGCCAACATTTGCTTGTCGATCAGGCGATAGATCCTGTCTTCGTCCTTCGCCAAGTCAAACGATCCGCTTGCCGGCTCATGATGCACGACCCAGTCTTCTGGCGGTGTGACTGAGACATATTGATCGACATTTTGTGCCTGAGCCTGAGCCGACAGGCTTGTCAGAATAAATGCGAAAACCGCCAGAAATCTCAAATACATAAAACAAAGCTCCGAAAGTCGATCCAGACCTACCTAGATCGACCTTTGGTTGCAAGGGTGGCCCTGATCGCGGCGCCGGAAACCGTGTCACCGGCGCCCTTTCTTTCTGTTCATCCAGAACGGAGGCACATCGCCTGCCATGATGCAGCCGTAGGGATCGATGTAGTCCTCGATCTCGGCCAGATCATAGGATTTAATCTGCGCCACCACGCTGCCCGCGCTCTTATAGCTCGACGGCAGTTCGGACGCGTCCACACCACCGGCATGGAAGCGTACGTCCAGACCTTCGGTTTCCGCCTTCAGCATCTCATCCGGCGTGACCGACCCCATGCGGCGCTTGTGTTCAGACCGCGAAAAGTTGCGCCCCGCGCCATGCGGACTGAAGCCAAGGCCGTGATCGGCGTTTTTGCCGCGCACCACAAGCACCGGCTCGGACATGTTCAGCGGAATAAGCGTCAGGCCCGTCGCATCCGCGGCGTATCCATCCCACGCCGGGGTCGCCCCCTTGCCGTGATAGAACAGATCGTCGCGCTTGAAGACGAAGTTGTGCTCGTTCCAGAACCGGTCGCCTACATCCCCCACGCGCGCGGTCTCGACCGTCGCTTGGTGGATCGCATTGTGGTTCGCTTTGGTCCATTTACGGATCAGCTGCAACGCTTCCCAATAGTCGCGCCCTTCCTCGGTATCTGCCGGGATCCAGGCGTTCTGCTTGGCGGTCTGCGGCGAAAGCTCCTTGCGGAACTTCTCGGCCACATGCATCCCGCGCTTATAAAGAACGGCCCCCGGTCCACGCGACCCGTGATGGGTCACGATTGCCGTGCGCCCGGTCTTGCGCGAGCGCCCGACGAACAGGAAGTGGTTCCCGTCACCCTGCGTCCCCATATGCTCTTGCGCCATGCGCAGGATCTTGGGGCTGTTCAGGAACGGGTTCTCGCGGAACGCATCCAACAGCTTCAACGACGTGGTAAACCGCTTGCCCTGCGGACGCCCACCCGGCCCGAAATGCGTGACCGACTGGGCCGCATCCAGAACCGCTTTCGGGTCCGCGTTTCCCAGATCAGTGATCATCACCGAACAGCAAATGTCAGCCGAGTGCATCCCCGGATGGATCGCATTGCGCGCTGCCGCCACGCCGCCGACCGGGATGGTACCCATAGGCCCCGCCGGACAAGCATCGGGCATGATGGCCCCCGCCTCGATCGTCGGGGTCCGCATCAGCGCGGTCATCGTCTCGCGCACCTTCGCGACATTGTCTTCCTCGTCCGGATGACCCACGTCGATATTCTCGTGAAACGACACGTCCCCCGGCGCACGCAGCGCCATGGTTTCAGGAAGCGGCACAATCTCGCTGTCCAGCTCTTGCCGGATACGCACCAGCCCAAACCCTTCCGCGCGCATTTCATTGGCTTTCGCCAAAAGCGCAGGAAACTGCTTGCCGGGGCGATGTCCCCAGTCTTTCAAATGATCCCCGGTCACGGGGTAATGTTGAGTTTCTTCAGTCATTTTTCTTCTCCGTCTGGGCAGGTTTCGCTTTGCCCGACATCGGTAAGGAATTGCGGGGGGACATGGTCGATCAGCCAAACGCCGTTGTCGGCTTGTAAGAACGCATGCCCTTGGTTGTGCATTGTTGCGGCATCGACGCGCAGCAGATGTGGATCGCCATATCGCGCACCGACGGTTTCAGCCGTCGATATGTCCCCAGACAGGTGAACATGCGTGCGCTGTCCGGGCTTCAGCCCATCACGCCGGATCGACGGCAGATGCCGTGCAACCGTACCGTGGTACAGAACCGATGGTGGCGTGACAGGCGTTAGTCCCAGCGACACGCTTACCGAGTGCCCCTGCGCCGCACGAATGCGTTTGCCGTCCGAGGACAGCGTAAACCTGCGCTTGTCATTCTGGGCCACCACCCGCTCAAGCGAAGGGCGGTCCAGTGAATGTCCATGTGCTCTCACTGCGGCAAGCAATGCGTCCACATCGACCCATCCCTGCGGATCAAGCGTGATGCCGATCTGTTCAGGCTTGTGTCGCAGAACCAAGCTTAGAAACTTGCTCGTCTTTTTCTCGTTCATTTTACTTTTACGGTCTTCAGACCGCTCCATTTTCGAGTGCAGAAGTCCATGCGGTCACGGACTCTGTTTGATGTGTCGTTAGCGAGCAGTTGGTAGGTCGCCTGATGCGCCTCTATCCCCTCGCGGATCAGATGCTCGGCAGCCAGTTTCCTCACGACTGCTGACGTGTCGCGCGCCGCCGCTGCGAGAACCTCGTTTTGCACCGTGGTTGCAATTGGAACTGTTCGTTTGTCCCACTTCTGAACCCTCCGCCTGAGGCCATAAACCTTGTCGACCCATTGCCACTCGGTCGCGGCATGCCAGCGTGCGCATCCTTCAAGAATGGTTTCTGTGGCCACGGCGCGCACAAAGGCCGATCGCGCTTCGACAGCCAGGTCTGGCAAGAGATAGTCAAGATCTAGGGTTCGCAAGTTCTTACGTAGCAAGCGTGCCATTGGGCCGTTGGTCTCGTGAAGCAAAACCAAGCGAAGAGCGCTTTGCCACTCTCGGTGGTCTTGAAGGGCCGCCGCCACAACAGTACCCCCTCTTTGCCATTCGTTGATCCGATCAACGGTGAAAAGCACGAGGTCCGTCAGTTCCTCTGCTGTCCACTCTGGCACCAGCTCTCGCAGTTTCGAAAGCGCCGCAACCCTAACATTCTCGACCCAGTCGTTACACCGCAGAAGCAATGCAGCTCTTCCTGCCGTATCAACTGGCACAAAGCACTTGGCTGCTTCCTCGCGGAGGTAGCCGTCATGCGCGTGCATGAACAAAGCTGCGACCGGTTGGCTTTTCCCGATCTCAACCCGCACATCCACTTTTCTAGGTTGTGCGAATGGTAGCCAGCTGCGTTTTGCAGGCGTTCTGACTGCCTTGTAGCTTGCATCGCGGATCCGTCTGCGAAGCGGTTGATCAAGCTGGGCAACATCCCATGCGGATAGATTGGTGCGTAGGCGATCAAACTCCGACACAGCGGAGGGATCTTCACTCTGATAGACCGCCCATGCAGCTGCTTCTGCCGCTGCAAGTACACTTTCTTTTTGACAGGTCATCGCTCTTTCCTCGTCCTCAATTTAACCAAATCACCCCACCGGAAGGCCCGCCGCGCATCTGAATGGGCAGATGCGGTTTGTTTGGCGCCGGCACGGAGCGAGTTCTTCCCCCTCGGCCTTCCGGTTCGTAATCGCGTCGATCCTTGTGTTTTGTTTTCTATGACAGTGTTTTGGCACGAGGGGCGTGGCGAAAAGAGGAAAAACGTGAATCCGCATAGGGTATTGATAATGCTAGAGAAAACACAGCATTGCCAGTTGGTGTGCCGCTATATACGATATGAAGGTATAGGTAATTATAAATTTGGATAATCCAATGAAGAATGTTGTGATCGGCTTCCTCGGAACCCAACTCGACATGGGGAAAAAGCGCCGCTGGCGGCCAACCCTCAGCCTTGTCGGCCATGATCACTTCTCGGTGGATCGGCTCGAGATCCTGTTCGACATGAGGTTTAATCGATTGGCCAAGCAGGTGAAGCGCGAAATTGAGGAGAAATCGCCCGGTACAGAAGTCCTGTTGCAGCAGTTGGACCTGAACGACCCGTGGGACTTCCAAGAGGTCTATGGCAAGCTGTTCGACTTTGCGCGGTCCTATGGGTTCGACGACGAACGCGAGCGGTACCACGTGCATCTGACCACCGGGACGCACGTGGCCCAGATCTGTTGGTTCCTGCTGACGGAAAGCCGCCACGTACCCGCACGGCTGATCCAGACCGGTCCTCCGGGTCCGGAAGATGACACGCCGAAGTTCGATGTCATTGATCTGGACCTCAGCCGTTATAACGCGTTGCAGCAGCGGTTTGACCAGCTGTCGCGAGAGTATAGTGACCAGCTGAAGGGTGGGATCGAGACACGCAACCCGGATTACAACGACCTGATCGACCGGGTGGAGCTTGTCGCCAGCAACTCGGACGAGCCGATCCTTTTGCTGGGCGAAACAGGGACCGGCAAAACCGAACTGGCCGAACGTATTCATAGCCTGAAGCTCGATCGGCGCCGCATCAAGGGGCGGATGGTCCATGTGAACTGTGCGACCTTGAACGGGCCGGATGCCATGGCAACGCTGTTTGGTCAGCGCCGGTCCTATCTTGGCACGGCTGGCACTGAACGGAGTGGCCTTTTGCGCGAGGCAGATGGCGGTGTTCTGTTTCTGGACGACGTGGACGAGCTGAATCCCAACATGCAATCGGTCCTGCTACACGCGATTGAAACCGGGCGGTTCTATCCGCTGGGCTCGGATCACGAGATCTCCAGCAGGTTCCATCTGATCGCCGGTGCGAACCGCGATTTGCGCAGCTTGGCCGCGTCGGGGCAGTTTCGCCAGGACCTGTTGGCCCGGTTGAACACGTGGAGCTTCACCTTGCCCGCGCTGCGCAACCGTTCTGAGGATATCGAGGCAAACCTTCTGCATGAATTGGACCGCTGCGAGCGGGCGCTGGGCACGCATGTCGGATTTAACTCGGATGCGCGCGCGCAGTATGTGCAGTTTGCCAAAGATCCGGCGACACGCTGGCCGGGCAACTTTCGGGATTTCTCGGGGTCGATCCGTCGGCTCTGTACGCTTGCGCCGCGTGGGCGGATTACCAAGACAATGGTCACAAGCGAAATCGACGCGCTTCAATCAGATTGGATCTCGGCGCAATCCAATGATGATTTCAAGCTGGTCGCCGAGGTGTTGGGCGATGCGGCGTCGGACGTTGATCCGTTCGATCTTGTGCAACTGGCCGAAGTGATCCGGACCTGTCGCGCGTCGTCGAGCCTTAGTGCGGCGGGGCGGGCGTTGTTTGCCGTTTCCCGAACGAAGCGAAAAACCCAGAACGATGCTGACCGATTGCGGAAATATCTTGGCAAGTTTGGATTAGAGTGGGGGGCGATTTAGAGGGTCTCTGGCGCTTGCGAGGCATTCTGGTCGGGCGGTGCCCCATCTGACCGCTCCGCTTGACTTGCCTGCAGGAACTGGCTTTGCTGCAACGATAATTCAAGATGATGGAGTTGTGGGAATGCCGAGACGTGCGATTGTATTTGCCATCATGGCGGCTTGGGTCGGCCCCCTTCAGGGGTGTGTCGATGCGCAGGCGAACAAGGCCAATACGGGCGCGACGCATGAAGCCTCTGCCAACCAGCGTGTCGCTGGGCTTGGGGATGCTGTGCTGTCCGTCGAGACCGTCGCGGGATCTGCTACAGCTGGACGTGCCAGCACGTCGGGAACAACCACGTTCTACTTTGCCGGAGTAAGTGGCGCGAAGGCGATTTTCGTCAAGCGTGATGTCTTTGTTCAACACGGCCCCAACGCGTCCGGGCGCATCAAGCGCCAGGGGGGATCCTATTTTGACGGGCAGGGTGGGGCTATCCCGTATTCTGGCGTCGCCAGCGTGTCGGCCTACCCGATTGTTGTGCCACCCAACGCGTCTTCTGACCGAATTGTCGGCGTGCGCGATCAAAAAGTCGCGGTGTCCATTGGCAAAACGCTTGTCGTTTCTGGAAAGTCGTTGAGGGTCATCAGCGCAGGCGCCAATCATATCACCTACGAGATTCAGTAAAATTCGGGCGCGTGCGTGTCGTGGATGAACGGTGCTTGAAAGGCTGAATGATGCGCTGGGCCTGCAGGACTAATTTGCTGCAAAGTGGCCCGCATCGGGTGGGAGACGGCCACCGGCTGAGTGGTACCGGTGGCTGAAAACCATTAATCCCCTCACTCGTACATCGTGTTTTTCAGGGAACTATTTGTCAAAAATTTGACACGGGAAGGGTGACCTAACGTAAGCGTAAGGCATGTCCGGGGCTGTGGAGCGCAGCCAATACGCGCACATTTCTGTCACAGTGTTCTGGCCGCGATTAACCTTTTATTTACTCGGTTGAGCGATGGGCCTACGCTACTCGGCAATGGGGAAGCCGGGGGCTATTCATGACTTTTCAGATTAAACACATAATTTCAAATACTAAGCGAACAGCTGCTCTGCTGGCAGGGTCGACAGCGATTATTCTTTCCGGCGCTCAGCTGGCTCAAGCAGAGATTTTCATCATCGATACCGCGGTCAACGCCACAAATGGTGGCGCGACGTTGGATGGCGATGACACGATCAAGGTGACCAAATCAGGATCGATAACAACAGCGGGTGCCGGGCTTTTTGCCACCGGAGACGCAAATACGTTGATCAACAATGGCTCGATCGCATCGGGCGGCGACGGGATGCGCGCCACAGGAGATGACAATGTCATCGTCAACAATGGCGCTATCACGACCACGTCGATCTCGGCCGAGGGGATCAGCTCGGACGATCGCAATACGGTGCGAAACACAGGGTCGATCCGAACGGTGGGAAGCTCGGCCGAAGGGATATTTCTGGACAATGACAATATCGTCGACAATTCCGGTCTGATCAGAACAACCGGGTCCAGCTCGGAAGGGATCGATGTCGACAACTTCAACACGATCACCAATAGCGGGCGTGTCATTACCCTCGGCAGCAGTTCCGAAGGCATCAATGCCGAGGATTTCAGTACGGTTGTGAATTCCGGGTTGGTCAGGACGGCGGGCACCGGTTCGGATGGTATCGAGGTCGACGACAACGGTGCAGTCGAGAACACTGGCAGTGTTGAAACCTCAGGTGCGGGGGCGGACGGGATCAATGCTGACGACAACGGTCGTGTGGTCAACAGTGGTACGGTGACGACGACCGGTACATTCGCCGACGGGATCGAAACTGACTTGGCCGGAGATATCACTAACTCTGGCAGTGTGCGCACCGCAGGTTTTGGGGCCTCAGCGATCCGGGCGAGTGGTGTCGACAGCGTCATTTTAAACAGCGGCGTACTTGCTGCCGAAGGGGCAGCATCCCGAGGGATCTGGGCCTTGGCAGACGACGCGAGCATCACCAATTCGGGCACGATTTCCAGCGCTCAGGACCTGTCGATCCTGATGCAAGGAAGCAATGCCGAGCTTACCCTGCTCGAGGGCTCGGTCCTGGTTGGAAATGTCGGGTTCTCGCAAGCGGGTACGGCTACGCTGAACTTTGGCGCCGGACTGTCTGCAGTGGTCAAAATGGACAGCGGAGTTCCCGCAACGATCACCGCTGCATCTGGTGTCTTTGCCATTGTCGGCGGTGATACCGTGGTGACGGCTGATGTGTCCGATTTCGCTGCCCAAGACGTGATGGTCGCCGATTTCGGTCGCCTGATTGCTGACTCCATTCCTGCGTCCAATGCTGATGTGCAGGTGGCACGCGGTGCCCTGTCCTTTGGTAAACCCACTTGGGCGAAAGTGTTCGGATCTGTGCATTCCGGGCCCGGTGGAACGGATATCGTGGGCTTCCGAGGATATACGGGCGGTGTGATCGTTGGCCGTGATGGCGACGGTGCCATGGGGTATTTCGGCGGCTTTGGCCTTCAGCACTCGGGCAGCCGTGACAGCGATGCTTTCGACATCAATACGAAGAGCCTGTTTGGCGGTATCTACGGGACTTTGGGGGGCGGTGATTACAGCCTCGCCTTGGGTGTGATGCGAAATGACAGTACACGTCAGGTTGCCAACAACACCGTGGCCACGGGTGTGGAAGAGGTAACTGCACGCTATACCAGCGTTTTTATCGCGCCGACCTACACTTTGAACGGTGTCATCGGCGGCGGCAACAACAGCCTGCGCCTGCGCTATATGGGCGTTTGGAACGCCGCGCACAGCTTTGACTTTGGCCAAGCGGATCTGGATGTCGACGCTCGCATGTCGCACGTGGTAGAAGCCCGCTTCGAGATGCGAACCCCCTTGGCAGGATCGGATTTCCTGCGCTATGGCGTCGACGCCGTTTATCAGGATGGACAGGTGATTGATGTTACGTTGGGCGGTGCGCCCTTTGCGGTCAGCAGCGGTGCGGATGGCTGGTCTGGCCGGGTGTTTGCTGGACTCGAGGCCGGCGCGGGCCGCATCGAGCTGAGCTATGACACCGAAGATCGCTTTTCGGCGACGGCGGGCTGGTCGATAAATTTCTAACCGCCTTCAGATGCCACCCAAAACGCGCGGGGGGCTGCTCTAGGCGTCTTCCTGCGCGGCATTTTGCGCGACGGTCCTGTCGATCCGGTCGGTGATGTTCTGGATGTCGCGACTTGGAAGCCCATGCGTGTGCATCAGTTGTAGGATAACACGGTCCATCCGC
The DNA here is from genome assembly GCF_004360145.1 of Aliiroseovarius marinus. Taxonomy (GTDB): domain Bacteria; phylum Pseudomonadota; class Alphaproteobacteria; order Rhodobacterales; family Rhodobacteraceae; genus Aliiroseovarius; species Aliiroseovarius marinus. Next base: position 39,211 of record NZ_ML178714.1, read on the forward strand.
TCGACCTTCGTTGCTGACTGGTACAAGGCCCGGGCGACAGAGGACGGTGCTGAAAGCTGGCGTGCCGCGGCGCAATATGTATCAAACGGAACCAGATCCTCGGGCGCGGCCCCCAATGTACGGCACAGCGCCTGCACACTTTCATAGATATGGCGCGAGGTGCCTTCGTCCCGCGTGACAGTGTCCGCGATCGAGCTTAGCCCCGCATCGTCCAGACAGCGATAATTGCCGGTGATCAGCATGGGCCATTTGGCCAGGGGTGTGAACGCAGATCCACCTGCGACCAACAGGACAGGCGGGCGCAGGTCCTGTTGCTTCAACATCGGCGCGCGGTTCGCGCTGCGGCAAATCTGGCGCAGCATTTCGTTCGGGCCGACGCCTTCAAACGGCGCAATCTTGAAGTTTGACGGCAGCGAGACCTTCAGGTGATGGCTTAGGGCTGGGTCGGTGCGGACCGCCTGCGGATCCGGGCTGCTATGGGTGAAAGAATTGGGCGCGAAGGCCTCCCACACATCCGGGGCGTGATAGGCCTGAGCCAGATCGCGCGTCCACACGCCCGCCAACCGTTTCAGGTAAGGCGGCGGCGCCATGTTCATGATCGAGATCACCGGCCGCTCACTGGCAGCGATCCGAAAGGCGAGGGCGCGAATGTCGGGCGCGGCAAATTGCGGTTCCTGCATCGCCAGAACGATCAGATCGTAGTGTGCCGGGTCAGCATTCTCTGGCGTGATGGCGACCACATCAAGATCGGCGGTCTCGCGCGACACAAGGATGGGCGCACCTGACTTGCGTGCCATTGCATGAATGACTGGCCCTTCAGCGTTGATCCGGGTCGCTTCCGCGTCTCGGCAGGCAACGGTGACATGGTGTCCGCCCAAGGCCGCACGCGTGGCAAAGAGAAGCCCATAGGAGGCGCCAAGCACCAAGATACGATAGGCGCTGTTCTGCATTATCCAGCTCTTTCTGACACGGGCCGCGCCCGATTTCTGGCCTCTTCCAACCGGTCCGCGACGCGCGCGCAGAAGAACGGCGCAAAGCGGGCGCTGAAATACTGGCCGTGACCGCCTGGCACAATATCCCAAGTCACCGCGGCGAACTGCTTTTGCCATTTCAGCTCTGGTCGGGCCTCGCTGAGGAACGGATTGAACTGTTGGCTTTCGCGGCCATAGAACAGACCGACATTCAAGTCGAGCTCGGCCACTGGCTGATAATCCAGCATCAAAAGCTGGGCGATCTCGGCCCCGCGTCGCAGCATCTCGGCCGCGATGTGTTCGGATATGCGCGCGGATTGGCAGTTGCCGCCAAGGTAATAGGGGCCATCCGGTTGCAGCCGCATGATCTCGTCCACATAGGTGCGGGCCAGTTCCGCGTTGAAGCCCTGTTTGTCGCTTTTCTCGACGACGGCCTGCATGGACCGCAAGGCGTAAAGCGGTTGATCCGGCCCCAGTTCCCGCGCCATCACGGCGGGCTCATGCGCGCCGTTAAAGCACCAAAAGAGCGGTGGGCGCGTACCGTCGGCATTGAAGCGCATGACAGGCAGGCGCGTACCGGCCTGTTCTCCGGGCCATGCGTTCGCCGTCATCAGCATCCGCCGGCGCACTTCCTCCCATGGGGTGTCGGCGCGCGCCAGATCGGGTTCGTTTGACACCGTTCCAGATGGCATCGTGGCAAGCGACCGTTGGGCCAGCTTGCCCATCTTTCTCAGCACGCGTTTGATGGGCTGTGGCTTCTGGCGCTCAGCGGGTGCCGCGTCGGGTGCAATCGCAGACGAGACGACCTGCGCAAGGTCCAGCAGACGGGCGGAGGCTCCGATCGTGTCCAAGGGAATGTGTTGGTCGAACTCGGCCTCAAGCAGCAGGATCATCTGCACGAAAGACAGCGAGTCCCCGCCGATTTCAAAGAAGTCGTCATGGCGCCAGATCTGGTCTTGACCCAGAACCCGGCGCCATACGCGGGCCAGCGACAGCTCGACCGGACCTTCCGGGGGATCCATCTGGCGGCGGGTGTCAGAGGCGACCTCGATGCAATCTGCTGCAAGCGCGGCCAACTTGCGGCGGTCGGTCTTGCCGTTGTTCAAAAGCGGGATGTCGTCGACGCGTTGAAACAGACTGGGCACGATCCCACGGGCCAGAATTCGTTCGGCAGAGCGTCTTAGCTCAGCCGCAGGAATGTCGCTTTCAGAAACATAGAAGGCCGCCAGCCGTGTGTCGGGCTGGTTGATCGCCACGACGGCGCATTTCGCCACGGCGGGATGATAGCTGACGCCGGCTTCGACCTCGGCCAGTTCGGTGCGCACACCGTTGATCTTGATCTGGTCATCGGTTCGGCCATGATGCACCAGCACGCCCTCGGCGGTGTATCGGCCAAGGTCGCCCGTTCGGTACATCAACCCACCCGCGCGGAACGGATCTGAGACGAAGGCTTTCGCCGTCAAGTCCGGGCGGTTCAGGTATCCTTTGGACAGTTTGATGCCGCCAATGCAGACCTCGCCCACGAACCCATCCGGCAGCACATTGCCCTCTTGGTCCAGAATGTAGATCGACACGCCATCGGCCACGTCACCAATTGGGACAGACAGGTCCGCATCTACGCTGGCATCAAACACATGCGCGGTCGACGCCATCGACGCCTCGGTCGGGCCGTACCAGTTTTGAAGCGAGACATTGGGGCCAAAGGCCTGAGCCGCCCGGTGCGCCAGCTCGGTTGTCAGAACCTCTCCAATGCTGACGATGCAGCGCAGGTTCTTAAGTGACCACGCCCTGTCGCTGAGCAGCCGCAGCTGCGAGGGGGTCACCGATATGCCGTCGACGCGGTCGTCGCGCAGCGCGTCAATCAGTGACATGCCGGTCAAGGCATCTGGCGCATCATAAGTGAAGATGGTCCCGCCCGTGGTCAGCGCCATGAAGGACCGGAAGGCGCTTTCAAACGATAGGGTTGTGGCGAGCGCCCAGTTCAGGGGCTTGCCGGACGAAATCCACTGTGCCGCCCAATGGTCATAGATCGCAAAGCTGCGATGCGAGATTTCGATGCCTTTGGGTTCGTTCGTCGAACCCGAGGTGAACATCACATACATAGTGCCGTCGGGATCGACATTGGGAAGATCCGCGGGTGCGGTCTGACCTTCGGCGATCAGCGCGTCGGGATGCACCAGCTCTGCCCCCGCATATCGCTGGTCGGTATCGGCAGGTTCGTTTGTGATCACCAGCCGTGCGCTTGTCTGCTGAAATAGCTTACGGGTTTTTTCTGTCGGTTGGCGTGTATCCAGCGCGAAATAGGTGGCAGAGGCGCGCAAAATGCCAAGGAGCGTCGCGAGCAAGGTCGCGGAGCGTGGCAAGTTCAGGGCGATCACGTCGCCGGGCTGAACGCCACGCGCAACAAGGGCCGAGGCGATGTGGCGCGACTGCTGCTCAAGCGCGGCATAGGTCAGGCTGGTGGGGCCGTCCTGCACGGCAATGGCATCCGGCCTGCGGGCCACTTGTTGCAAGACCCCATCCACCAGAGACAGATAAAGGGGGAGGGGGGCATTGGTCGCGGTTGCACCGCGCGCGTGCGCGTACGCAAGGTCCTCTGGGCCCCCCAATGCGATGTCCGCGATCCGGCGCTCGGGCGTTTTGATCAGCGCATCGAGTACGCGCATGTAGACCGACGTCAGCAGCTCAATTGGAACCGCTTTCAGGATGTCTTCGTTCACTTGGAACAGGATGCGGACATCGCCTTCGGTATCTGCGGCGCGGACGGTGATGTTCAGATCTTGCGAAAGGGCCTCGATCCGACGCTCGCGGATCAGCTCTGTTGACCGAACGCCGTCAAAATCCGGCAGTGTTTCCGGAATGAAGTTGATCGTGGCACCAACATGGTCCCCAACGATCTTGTCCCCCCTGCGGATTCTGCGAAAGGCGGTTTGGCGGGTGGTTTTGACCGAAGCCAGAAGGTCGTGGCAAGTCCAGTTTTCGTCCATGTCCAATGACAGCGGAAGGTTACGGATCAGAGGGCCCGCGATGGCATCGCTGCCGCGCTGAAAGCGCCCATGAGACATGGCACCCAAGGCAACATGATCCTCGCCAGAGACGCGGTGCATGAAGGCAAAGGTCGTGGCGACGATGGTTTCAAACAGTCCGGCAATATAGCGCGGGCCTTCATCCTCTGGCCCCAACCCCAGACTGGCACGCAGCGCGACAAGCCGGTCCTTTCCAAGATGAAACTCTTGGCGAAACATCTGCTTTGGGTGCGGCAAGCGTGTGGGGTCTTGCATTGCAGCGGGGTGCAGGCGTGGGGGGCGGGACCCGGTCATCTGGATCTGTTTGGGATCTGGCATGTGATCCGCCATAAAGCCCAAAAAGGACGGATAGTCTGGCGTCTCGTTCATCCCTTGCTGGCGCAGGGCATAGATCTCGGCAAGTCGCTCGACCAACAGCTTTGACGACGTGAAATCCGTGATGACGTGATGCTGGTTCAGCGACCAGACCCAATGCCCGTCACCCACTTTCGCCAAGGCGGTGGTGAAAGCACAAGAGGTCAGATCAAAGGGCTCGATCTCGCGCCCAGTCAGCCACGCGAGCGCGTCATCAAGCGGGGTCGCAGTGTCCGAGAAATCGCGAACGGGCATCTCCCATGCGCATGTTTCAGCTGCGTGTTGATAGGGAACGCCATCCAGTTCTGTGAAACGCAGTCGCAGCGCGTCATTCGACTGTACCAAATCCCCAAACGCGGCCTTAAAAAGCTGCGGATCAAGATCGGTTTTCCATTCGACCTTCATGGAACGGTGGTTGATCGGGCGCTCGGGAAAACTCCGCCAGGCGCGCCAGAACGCAAGTTGAGTATCCGTCAGCTGAACGTGCAAAATGCGGCCCCCTTCAAGCCCAATCCCCATCACATCATTTGATGCACCCGCTACTATTCACCGGACAGGCGAGTTTGGCCAGAGTGCTTCTTGTTATTTGATAAGAAACCGATTTCCGCGCTGCGACCTTGGGTTGTGCGCCCCATCTGCGGTCTAGCTAGAGCGCCATTCAAAGTAGCGTTCTTTCAGCGCTTCCCAGTAATACACTGTGTCTGCGGCCAAGGGTCCGAACACGGATCCGTTCCATGTCAGCCCATAGGGATCCAGCACCGCATGGCGTTGGCCGTCGTCGACAATCGCCTCGGCGATTAGGCGTCCGACAAGAGGTCCGACATTCACCCCGTGACCGCCAAGCCCAGTGGCAGCCCAGACGCCGTCGTGCAGCTCGCACAGATAGGGCATGCGGTGACGTGCATAACCCAGAAGGCCGCTCCACGTCGCGTCGATTTTGACATCCGCGAGCTGCGGGAAGACCGAGGTGAAGGCGCGGCGCATCTGCTGTTCCAGATTTGCAGGCTCCAGCGCCATTCCCGTCATGCCACCACCCCACAAAAGCCGCCCGTCCGGCGTGATGCGGAAATAGTCGCAGGCCATCCGCGTGTCGACAATGGCCGCACTGGTGGGGATCAGGTCTTGTGCCAGATCGCCAAGGGGCTCGGTAACGGTCACGAAGGTTCCGATGGGCAAAAGGGTGCGCTGCAAACGCTTGGAAAACCCATCAACCATCCCGCCTTGGCACAGGATGAGGGTTTCGCACTGCACCGATCCCGATTGGGTCGTCACCAGATGTCCCGCCCCCTGACGCGCCATCGATACTGCGCGGGTGTTTTCAAAGATACGCCCGCCAAGGCGCTGCGTTTCCCGGGCAAGGCCAAGGCAATAGTTCAGCGAATGGGCGTGAAAACCCTGCGGGTCATAGACGCCGTCAAAATAGCGATCCGTGCGCACCATCTGACGCAGTTTTTCGGTCGGGACATACTCTACCGGATAGTCATAGGCGTCTGTCTTGTGCCGGGCCGCATCCTGCATCCCCTGCGTGTTGCGATAGCGCGAGACTGACAGCGCGCCGGGGCGCATATCCACACCGGGTAGGGCGAGTGTCTGGGTATATTCCCGGAAGATCTCGACCCCTTCACGGGACAGGTCAAAGATTTGCCTCGCGGTGTCCAAGCCGCGTTTCTTTTCAATGGCCGATCCACTGGCAGCAAAACCGGGGGTGACGATGCCGCCGTTGCGGCCACTGGCACCCCACGCGATCTGATCTGCCTCCAGCAACACCACCGACTTCCCCGCCTTGGTCAGTTCATAGGCCGCGCTAATGCCCGCGATGCCGCCACCGACGATGCAGATGTCGGCCTCGATCCGGTCAGACAAGGGGGCGGCGTTCAGCGGCGGCTCCATCGTGCGCGTGTAGTAGGTGTCGCGGTAAGAGGGGGCGAAACCGTCCGTCCGGGTCTGTGTCATTGAGGCGTCCTGTTGATCCATGTGCCACGTCGGGCCAGCTTGCGTCGGAGGCGCAGGCCGCTCAAGCTTAAAAACGACACGGCAGGTGTTTCGAATTGCCAATCTGTCGCGGCCTTGTGAAGGCGTGGAGAGTGGCCTTTCTGCGCGGGCTCGGGTATCGCCTTGAGTATCAGTTATTAAGGTGACCTGTGATGCAATCTTTGCCGGTTCTGACAAAAGACCTTGTGATGATCGGGGGTGGCCATGCCCATGCGCTGGTGCTGCGCATGTGGGGGATGAAGCCCTTGGCGGGCGCGCGGCTGACGCTGATCAACCCGGCCCCGACTGCACCCTATTCGGGGATGCTGCCGGGCCATATCGCTGGGCATTATACGCGCGAGGCATTGGACATTGATCTGGTCCGGTTGGCACGGTTTGCGGGCGCACGGTTGGTGATCGGTCATGCCACCACGATTGATCCGGTGGCCAAGACCGTGACCGTCGAGGGCGGGCGCGAGATTGGGTATGACGTGGCCTCGATCGATATCGGGATCCATGCGCAGATGCCGGATATTCCCGGGTTTTCCGAGCACGCGTGCGGTGCCAAGCCCTTGGATGTCTACGCGGCGAAATGGCAGGGTTTCTTGCAGGCTGTCGCGGAGGGTGAGGCCGCGCCTCATGTGGCCGTCATCGGAGCGGGTGTCGCTGGTGTCGAGCTCGCCTTGGCGATGTCCCATGCGCTGCGGGATCGCGCCGACAGGCAAGTGCATCTGATCGAGGCAGGTGACGATATCACGGCACGTGCAAAGGCCGCACGTGGGCCGTTGCGGGCGGCGCTGCGCGACTTGGGGGTCGCGCTGCATGTGAAAGCCTCGGTCGCGCGGATCGACGCGGATCGCGTGGTCTTGGGGGACGGCACAACGCTGGAGAGCCGTTTCACCGTGGGCACAGCGGGCGCGTTCGCGCATGGCTGGCTGCAAGAAACCGGCTTGCCGTTGACGCCGGACGGTTTCATCCCTGTTGGGCCGGATTTCCAAGTGCAGGGGCACGACGGGTTGTTTGCCGTGGGCGATTGCGCCGAGATGCTGCACGACCCGCGCCCCAAAGCTGGGGTGTTTGCGGTGCGGGCGGCGCCGGTGCTGGCGCGCAACTTGCGGGCTGCGTTGACGGGCGGGGCCATGACACCCTACAAGCCGCAACAGGATTATCTGAAACTGATCTCGATGGGCGGAAAACGCGCCTTGGCCGAGAAATGGGGGCGCGCGGTCACGCTGCCCGGTCTTTGGCGCTGGAAGGATCACATCGATCAGAAGTTCATGCAGAAGTTTAGGGACTATCCAGCAATGGCGCAGGCCCCGGAACCGCGAGAACGTGCGCTGGGCGGGGAGGCGATTGACGCTGTGCCGCTCTGTGGAGGCTGCGGGTCGAAGGTTGCCCCGGGCAGTCTATCGCAGGCGCTTTCCAAATTGGACCAGCCTATGCCGGACGAGGTTTTAACGGGGCCGGGCGATGACGCCGCAGTGGTGCGCGTGGGCGGGGCGGTACAGGTCCTCACCACAGACCACTTGCGCGCCTTCACGGAAGACCCCGGCCTGTCGGCGCGGATCGCGGTGAACCATGCGATGGGGGACATCTGGGCGATGGGGGCGGTGCCGAAGACCGCGATGCTGTCAGTCATTCTGCCGAGGATGAGTGCCACGCTTCAGTCCCGCACGATGGACGAAGTTCTGGCGCAGGTAAGCGCGTTCCTTGCAGATGAACAGGTGGCCCTGATCGGTGGGCATTCCAGCATGGGGGCCGAGATGACCATCGGCGTGTCCATGACCGGCCTGCTGCCCGAGGGCACGCAGGCGCTGACCACCGCTGGGGCGCAGCCGGGGGATCGCCTGATCCTGACCCGCCCCATTGGATCCGGTACGCTGTTGGCCGGTGAAATGCAGGGGCGCGCGGATGGGCGTGACGTGGCGCAGCTGTTGCGCGGCATGGCGCGTTCGCAAGGGGCCGAGGCGCGCGTGTTGCGGGCCTATGCGACGGCAATGACCGATGTGACAGGCTTTGGGCTGGCGGGGCATTTGATGGCGATCTGTCATGCCTCGGGCGTCTCGGCTGCACTGGATTTAGAGGCCATTCCCACCCATCCGGGGGCTGAGGCCTTGGCTGACGGCGGCGTGCGCTCGACCATCCACGGCGCCAACCGCGATGCGGCACCGGTTTTCGGAGCCGAGGGCGCGAAGGGGCTGCTGTTGCATGACCCGCAGACGGCGGGGGGCTTCTTGGCCACGGTGCCCGAACGGGATGTGCAAGCCGTGCTGGAGGGGTTCGCAGCCGAGGGACGCACAGCCTATGTGATCGGCGAAGTGCAGGCGGACAGCCCGAGCATCTATTGCCGCTAAAGCGCGGCGTCGTCCATTTGCGTGATCAGCTCTGCGGCGGTCCGGGCCAAGGTCGCGTCTGACAGATCAGGCAAAGCGATCTGTGTCGGCGCAGGCGCATCCTTGCGGGTGATGCGCCGATAGCGCGGGTCGTAATGCGTCTCGATCAGCCCCGCCGCCAACGCCTGCATATCGCCCGTGTGCGCCATCCCGTGCCACAGATCCACCTGCGCGCGCCCGTGATAGGACACGAGTTGCTCTAGAATGTCCTCGAGGCGCGCGGGATCTTCGATCAAGTCGTCATAGTCGCGCGCCAAATGTTCCGCGCGGGCGGGCAGGGGGGCGGACAGCTCGTACCGCGGCGCGCGGATCATTTTTTGCCACAGGCTGGGGGGCACGATCAGACGCCCGATCTTGTTGCTTTCGGCCTCGACATAGACAGGGCGGGACGGATCGAAGCGGCTGAGCGTCATCGCCACTTGGCTTTCAAACCACTTCTGGCTGGGTTGCGCGGGGCCAACCAGCCCAAACAACGACCCGCGATGGCTGGCAAGCTGTTCGAGGTCCAAAACCTGCGCACCTGCCGTGTCCAACGCATCAAGCAGGCGGGTCTTGGCAGTGCCAGTGCCGCCGTCGATCAGGACCAGCTTGTGCGGAAGCGGGTCGTCATAAAGCAGTGCTTTCACCATCCGGCGATAGGATTTGTACCCGCCTTCCAGTTGCTCCGCGCGCCAGCCGATTTGCGACAGGATCGACACGACCGAGCCCGAGCGCTGCCCACCGCGCCAGCAATAGACCACGGGCTTCCAGCCGCCGGGATGTTCCGCCAGTTCGGTTTCCAAATGTGCTGCCACGTTGCGGGCCACCAAGGCCGCGCCGATTTTGCGGGCTTTGAAGGGGCTGTCTTGCACATAGATCGTGCCGACCCGGGCGCGTTCGGCGTCGCTGAGTGCGGGCAGGTTGATGGCGCCGGGGATGTGATCCTCGGCGAACTCGGATGGCGCGCGCACGTCGATGATGTCATCCACGTCCAGCGCGGACAGGTCTACCAAAGTCTTGAGCTTCAGGGGCATCTGGATCCTCGTGTCTCGGTGCTGCGGTGGTAAACCAGACCGCCGCGTGGCGCCAGAGCGTTAAAAATCATTCCCTGTCCTGACGTCAAATCTGATAAAAATAGTAAGAATAATATTTACCCGACAAAAATACTCTGCTAATCGGGCTGCGATAGAAATAAACGAGGTTCCCATGATCCGCAAAACCCTTCTGGCCACCAGCGTTGCCAGCCTTGCAGCTTCGGCCGCATTCGCCACGACGCCGGAAGAGGTCGTCACCAACTATGCCAATATCGCGCTGGCCGGATATGAAGACAGCCTGACCACGGCAAAGGCATTGAAAGCCGCAGTGGACGCGCTGGTTTCCGCGCCCTCTGACGCGACGCTGAACGCCGCGAAAGACGCGTGGCTTGCTGCCCGTGTTCCCTATCAACAGACCGAGGCCTTCCGGTTCGGCAATCCGACCGTGGATGACTGGGAAGGCAAGGTGAACGCCTGGCCTTTGGATGAAGGGCTGATCGACTATATCGCTGCCGATTTCGGCGCGAATGATGAAAACCCGTTCTCGACCGCGAATGTCGTCGCCAATGCGAAGCTGAGTGTTGGTGGGGCGATAATCGATGCCGCGACCATCACGCCCGAGCTGCTGGAAAGCCTGCACGAGGTGGAAGGCATCGAGGCAAATGTGGCGACCGGATACCACGCCATTGAGTTCCTGCTCTGGGGGCAAGATTTGTCGGGCACCGATCACGGTGCAGGGATGCGACCGGCGACGGACTATGACACGGAAAACTGCACCGGCGGCAATTGTGACCGACGTGCGCAGTATCTGGTGGCGGCAACGGATCTGCTGATCTCGGATCTGGAAGACGCCGTGGCCAACTGGTCGGAAGGCGGGCAGGGCCGCACCGACGTGACCACTGACGCCTCGCAGGGCATCACCATGGCGCTGACTGGCATCGGCTCTCTGTCCTACGGTGAACAAGCGGGCGAGCGGATGAAGCTGGGTCTGCTGCTGAATGACCCGGAAGAAGAGCATGACTGCTTCTCGGACAACACCCATAATTCGCACTATTTCGACGGTTTGGGCATCCGCAACGTCTATACCGGCCGCTATGTCCGCATTGATGGGTCGGTTGTGGACGGCGCGTCTTTGTACGATCTGGTGAAGGCCGCCGACGGCGCGCTGGCCGACGGCCTGTTGGGGGACATGAACGCGACCATGATCGCGCTGGGCGACATCCGCACGGCGGCCGAGGCTGGCACCTCCTATGATCAGATGCTGGGCGCTGGGCACCCGGGAGGTGCGCTGATTCAGAACGCAATCGACCATCTTGTGGCCCAGACCCGCAACATTGAGCGCGCGGTTGCCGTGGTTGGCGCGGGTGATGTCGCGGTCGAGGGATCGGACAGCTTGGACAACCCGACCGCTGTGTTCCAGTAAGGACCATTTGGATGAAAAATGAGAAGGGCAGGCGCAGCGCGTTTGCCCTTTTCTTTTTGCCGACTTGGGGCAGCTAATGCGCCAAGCGATCCGGCGTCAACGTAGCATTCGAAAAGACCCAAGGCAGCCGTCTCCAGACGGTCTTCTGATCGCCGGAGATCCATTTATGCGGCGCCCTTTTTCGTCTGCACGATTGACATTTCCCGACCCATGCCTGACCTCTGTCTGACGGATCAGGGAGGCGCTCATGTCGGACAGCAAGTGGGAGTTCTGGGTGGATCGTGGCGGCACGTTCACCGACATCGTGGCGCGCGACCCGGAAGGCGGTCTGCAGAGCCATAAGCTCCTTAGCGAGAATCCCGAACGCTACCCGGACGCCGCGGTGCAGGGTATCCGCGAACTGTTGGGGCTTGAAGCCGGTCAGCCCATCCCGGACGGGGCGATTGCTTCGGTCAAGATGGGGACGACGGTGGCGACCAACGCGCTGCTTGAACGCAAGGGCGACGATACGTTGCTGCTGATCTCGAAGGGTTTCGGAGATCTGTTGCGCATCGGTTATCAGACCCGCCCGCGCCTGTTCGATCTGCATATCAAACGTCCTGACCTTCTTTATGCGGCGGTCGAGGAAGTGGACGAGCGGCTGGACGCCGACGGCAATACCCTGCGCGCCATCGACGAAGAGGCCGTGCGCGCGGTGCTGCAGCACCATTTCGACGAAGGCATCCGCGGTGTCGCCATCGCCTTCCTGCATGGCTATTTGAACCCGGCGCATGAGGCGCAGGTGGCTCAGATCGCGCGCGACATTGGCTATACGCAAGTGTCCGAAAGCCACGCGGTCTCGCGCTTGTCGAAACTGGTGAGCCGCGGGGATACGACCGTGGTCGACGCCTATCTGTCGCCCATCCTACGGCGCTATGTCGAACAGGTCGCGGGGGCGCTGGACATTGGCGCGGCCTGTGATCGGCTGCTTTTTATGCAGTCCAATGGTGGCCTGACCGATGCGGCGATGTTTCAGGGTAAGGACGCAATCCTTTCTGGCCCCGCTGGCGGCATTGTGGGCATGGTGAAAACGGGCGAGGTCGCCGGGTTTGACCACCTGATCGGCTTTGATATGGGCGGAACCTCGACCGATGTCAGCCACTATGCAGGCAGCTATGAACGCAGTTTCGAGACCGAGGTCGCGGGCGTGCGGATGCGTGCGCCGATGATGGATATCCATACGGTTGCGGCGGGCGGCGGCTCGATCTGCCAGTTCCGCGATGGGCGTTTTCAGGTCGGGCCGGAAAGCGCGGGGGCGAACCCCGGTCCGGCGGCGTACCGCCGTGGTGGGCCGCTGACGGTCACCGATTGCAACGTCATGCTGGGCCGTCTGCAGCCCGCCCATTTCCCGCATGTGTTCGGCCCGAATGGCGACCAGCCGTTGGATGCGGATGTGGTGCGGCAGAAGTTCGAAACCCTCGCGCAAGAGATCGCGACGGAAACTGGACAACCCGCGCAGTCGCCCGAGGACGTGGCGCGTGGTTTCCTGCGTATTGCCGTCGACAACATGGCCAACGCGATCAAGAAGATTTCGGTCGAGCGCGGGCATGATGTGACCCGCTATGTGCTGCAATGCTTCGGTGGGGCCGGGGGGCAGCACGCCTGTCTGGTCGCCGATGCTTTGGGCATGAAAACCGTGTTCCTGCACCCATTCGCGGGCGTCTTGTCGGCGTACGGCATGGGGTTGGCCGAGATCCGCGCCCTGCGGCAAGAGCAGTTCGACACCGCGCTGGATGCCGAGGGCGAAGCTGCCGCGCGCTTGCAGGCTTTGGCGACCGATGCCGAAGCCGAAGTCGCCAAGCAGGGCGTCACCGACATCCAGATCGAGCGTATCGCCCATCTGCGCTATGACGGCTCGCATCAGGCGCTTGAGGTGCCCTTTGGAGATGCCGCGCAGATGCGTGCCGACTTTGAAGCGGCCCACGAAGCGCGCTTTGGCTTCCACTCGCCCGAACGCGCGATCCTGTTCGAGGTGCTGGCGGTCGAGGCGATCGGCACATCAGGCGAAGCACCGCGTGGGCACGTTACCAGCGGGAAGGATCAGCCTGACGACACTGTGCAGCTCTGCACCGAAGAGGGCTGGCAGGATGTGCCGCTCTATGATCGCACAAACCTGTCTGCGGACGTCCGCATTCCCGGCCCGGCGATCATCCGCGAGCCCACGGGCACCAACATGATCGAACCGGGCTGGCAGGCGCGGCAAGACAGCCACGGCAACCTGATCCTCGAACGGGTCGAGGCCTTGGCCCGTGCCCATGCAGCAGGGACCGATGTGGACCCGGTGCTGCTCGAGGTGTTCAACAACCTCTTCATGTCGGTGGCGGATCAGATGGGCGCGACGCTGGCCAATACCTCGTGGTCGGTGAACATCAAGGAACGGCTCGATTTTTCCTGCGCGATTTTTGATGCACAGGGCGATCTGGTCGCGAACGCGCCACATGTGCCGGTGCATCTTGGGTCGATGTCCGACAGCATCCGTACCGTGATGCGCGACAATGCCGGACAGGTGAAGCCCGGTGACGCGTTCGTGCTGAACAGCCCCTTTAATGGCGGCACCCACTTGCCAGATGTGACCGTAGTGACTCCGGTCTTTGTCGGTGACAGCATCGCCTTCTGGCTGGGTTCGCGCGGGCACCATGCGGATATCGGCGGGCGCACACCGGGCTCGGGTCCGCCCGACAGCACGCATATCGAACATGAAGGCGTGTTGATCGAGAACACGCGGCTGGTGGCCGAAGGGCAGCTTTTGGAAGGTGACATGCGCGCGCTTCTGGCCTCGGGCAAATATCCGTGCCGCAATATCGATCAGAACATGGCGGATCTGAAGGCGCAGGTGGCGGCCAATGAAACCGGGCGACAGGCGTTGCTGGGCGTGGTCGATCACTACGGCCTGGACGTCGTGCAGGCCTATATGGGCCACGTGCAGGCCAATGCCGAGGAAAGCGTGCGTCGCGTCATCGACCGGCTGCGCGATGGGGCGTTTTCCTATCCGATGGATGGTGGGTCCGAAATCCGCGTGACCGTCAGCGTCGACAAGGCGACGCGCTCGGCCACGGTGGATTTCACCGGCACGTCGGATCAGCAGGCGGGCAACTATAACGCGCCGCTGTCGATCAGCCGCGCGGTGGTGCTGTATGTGTTCCGCACGCTGGTGGGCGCGGACATCCCGCTGAACGAGGGGTGTCTGGCGCCGCTGAACATCATTGTCCCCGAAGGCACAATGCTGAACCCGCGCTATCCGGCGGCGGTGATTTCCGGCAATACCGAGGTTTCGCAGGCCGCCTGTAACGCGCTTTACGGGGCGCTTGGTGTGATTGCCGGATCGCAAGGCACGATGAACAACTTTATCTGGGGCAATGACGACTTCCAGAACTACGAAACCATCGCGGGCGGCACTGGCGCGGGGCCGGGCTTTGACGGCTGTGATGGGGTGCAAAGCCACATGACCAACACCCGCATGACCGATCCGGAAATCCTTGAGAAGCGCTTCCCGGTGCGGCTTGAGGCGTTCACGCTGCGTGCGGGTTCTGGCGGGGCAGGGCAGTGGCGCGGAGGCGACGGGGTTGTGCGCCGGCTGCGCTTCCTTGAACCTGTAACGGTCACGACGCTTAGCTCGCACCGTGTGGTGCCGCCGTTTGGCGGCGACGGCGGTGCGCCCGGGCAGGTGGGCGTGAACACAGCCGAAAAGGCCGACGGTAGCCGGATTCCGATGCCGGGCAATGGCGAGGTTGCGTTGGATCCCGGAGACCTGTTCGAGATGTGCACACCCGGTGGCGGCGGCTGGGGTAAACCTGCCTAACCCCTTGATGCAAAAGAAAACGGGCGCCACATTGGCGCCCGTTCTGGTTTACTTGCCTTCCAGACAGGTGGCGATTGTCTCCGCCGTGCTCCACATCAGGTTTTCATAGAGCATCGGGCCGATCTCGATCATGGATGCCGAGGGATCCAGAACCCCTGTGCCCGCTCCGGCAGTTTTCGCCAGATCCAATACCTGCGATTCACCCTGCGCAGGCTCCGAGAAGATACAGGACACTTCGCCACCTTTGACCCGCTCAGAGATCTCGGCCAATTGAGCGGCCGAGGGCGGGGCGGAGTCTCCTTCGCGGATCGAGCCCAGATTGTTCAGGTCATAGTGATCGGTGAAATAGCCAAACGCGTCGTGGAACAGGACGAAGCCTTTTTCGTGCACAGGCTCAAGGCGTGCCTTGATGCGGGCGTCCAACGCGGCGATCTTTTCCTGCGCTGCATGGGCGTTCTCGTGATAGCGCTCGGCGTTTGCCGGATCTAGTTCGGACAGTTCTTCGGCGATCGCCTCCAGCCAGACTTGAGCGTTCAAAGGCGACAGCCATGCGTGTTCATCTACGCCTTCGACATGCGCGACATGGTCATGATCTTCCTCATGGTCGTGATCGTCGTGGGCATCATGCTTCTCGTCATCATGGTCCGCATGATCGTCATGTTCTTCGTGGTCGTGGTCATGATCGTCGTGGTCATCGTGTGCATCGCCTTCATGATCATGATCCGCGTGATCATCCTTGTCATGGTCATCGTGACCATGGTCATCATGTTCGTGATCATCATGATCCTCATGCATCTCGTCTTCATGAGACTCGTGGTCGCCGTGATCGTGGTCATGCCCGCCTTCGCGCAATACGGTGCCCGCTTCGGACAGCAGTGCCATGCTGTGACCCAGTGATGCGCCTTCGACGGCACGCTCAAGCCACGGGGTCAAGGCCGGGCCGACCCAGATCAGCAGATCGGCGTCCGACAGCGATCGCATTTGCGATGGGCGCATCTGGAAGCCATGCGGGTCTCCCCCTTGGGGCAACAGCAGTTCCGGTTCGCCCACACCGTCCATCACCTGCGCGGCAAGCGAATGGATCGGGGCGAAATCGGTCACGACTTTGGGCGTTTCGGCCATCAGCAAAGTCGGGCTGAGGCACAACGCCATCGTGGTGCGGGTCAAAGTCATCTGGGCTTGCTCCGGTTAATGTGATGTTATAGCATTGGCGAAAGTGATAATATTACACAAAGTTGGTGTCAACCTATGCCGGATCCTGCCAGTGCATTCCACAGTCATGACCATACCAGCTGCGCCAGCGAGGCGCTGACCCGCGCCGAAGATATCTGCCGCGAGGCCGGAGCGCGTCTGACGCCAGTACGGCGTCGCACGCTGGAAATCCTTCTGGAAGAGCATCGTGCGATGGGGGCGTATGATGTGCTGGAGCGTCTGGCTGAAGATGGATTTGGCAGTCAGCCACCCGTGGCCTATCGTGCGTTGGAATTTCTTGTGGATCAAGGACTTGCGCACCGCATCCGGCGGTTGAACGCCTTCGCAGCCTGCACGACATTCGAATGTGATCACGCGCCTGCTTTTTTCATCTGCAAGGCCTGTAAGGCCGTGGCCGAAATCCCGGCAACTTCGTTGCGCACTATGATCAACGAGGCGGGCGCGAAGATGGGATTTGCCGTCGAGCGCGCCAATGTCGAGGCGTTGGGCCTGTGCCCGTCCTGTCAGAACGAGGCCGCTGCATGACCTTGATCGAGGCCAATGGCCTGACCGTGCGCCACGGCACGCAAACAGTGTTGGACCGGGTGAACATGTCCGTCGCACCGGGCGAGATCGTGACCATCGTCGGCCCGAATGGGTCTGGCAAGACGTCGCTTCTGCGTGCACTTCTGGGGCTCACGCCCTCTAAGGGGAAGGTGACGCGCAAGGCCGGTCTGGTCGTCGGGTATGTCCCACAGAAGCTTGCACTCGACCCAACGCTTCCATTGCCCGTGCGCACGTTTCTTAACCTGCCCAAGGCCCATACGGCTGACCAAATCGCGGCCATGTTGGACCGCGTTGGCGTGCCGGGGATTGAAGCGCGGCAGGTGCAAGATTTGTCCGGTGGTCAGTTGCAACGCGTGCTTCTGGCGCGGGCCCTGTTGGAACACCCCGACATCCTGATCCTGGATGAGCCGACGCAGGGGCTAGATCAGATGGGCGAGGCGGGGTTCTACCGTTTGATTGAGGATGTCCGCCGCGAAACCGGCGTCGCCGTCCTGATGGTCTCGCATGATCTACACGTGGTGATGAGCGCCTCGGACCGGGTGATTTGCCTGAACGGGCATATCTGTTGCGAGGGCAAGCCCCATGTGGTGCAGAACGCCCCAGAATACCGCGCTCTGTTTGGCCATGGCACGCAAGGTGCATTGGCCCTGTATCAACACGCGCATGACCACGATCACGATAATGGCTGCGGGCATGAGCACAGCCACGACCACCATCACAACGCGCCGAAGGACGAGGTTGAACATGCTGGATGATTTCCTTGTCCGTGCGGCGCTGGCGGGCTTTGGCTTGTCCATCGCAACCGGCCCGCTGGGCGCCTTCGTTGTTTGGCGGCGTCTGGCCTATTTCGGGGATGCCACGGCCCACGCCGCCATTTTGGGTGTGGCGCTGGCCTTGATTTTTTCGCTGCCGATTAGCCTTGGCACGTTGCTTGTCGCCTTGGCGATGGCAGGTGCGATCAGCTGGATGATGGCGCAGGGGCAGTCGCCAGACAGCGGGCTGGGCGTGTTGTCCTTTGGCGCATTGGCGACGGGTTTGGTCGCGATCTCGTTCGTGCCTGACGTCCGGGTTGATCTGTCCGCCTATCTGTTCGGCGACATCCTGACCGTTACACGGTCCGATCTTCTGTTGATTTGGGGCGGGGCCGGTCTGGTTGCCGCCGTCATCGCGTGGCGATGGTCGAAACTGCTGTTGTCTACGCTTAGCCCTGATTTGGCAGCGGCGTCAGGCGTTCATCCGAACCGCGAAAGCCTTGTTATCACCGTGGCCATCGCGCTGGTGGTGGCGGTGTCGCTAAAGGTTGTTGGGGCGCTTTTGGTCTCGGCCATGCTGATCATCCCGGCAACGGCCGCACGGCGTGTCTCGTCTTCTCCGGTGCAGATGGTGGTTGCGTCGGTTCTGGTCAGCTGGGCGGCTAGCGGGGCAGGGCTTTGGGCGTCGCTTCGGTTGGATACCCCGGCGGGGCCGTCGATCATCGTGGCTGCGGCGTTGATCTTTGTACTGACAACCGGCTATAGGACGTTCCGCAACCAATCCGTTTGATAGGAACGCCTCATGACGGCCACAATGGATCGCGCCTTCGAGGTCGCCGCAGCGCGCAAACCGCGCGTCGTCTTTCCCGAGATGGAAGATCCGCGCATATCCGAGGCTGCCGCACGTTTGCAGGCTGACGGTTTGGCCCAGCCGGTTGCGCTTGCCGATGCCTCGGAACGTCACCTCGACGCGCTGACCTCGAACCGGGCCATGCGCAGTTCGATCGCCAAAAGACTGTTGCAACGGCCCCTGATGCGCGCGGCTGCCATGGTCGCGGCGGGCGAGGCTGACTTGTTGGTCGCAGGGGCCATCGCGCCCACGCGCCGTGTGCTGGAAGCCGCATCGATGGTGATCGGGCTGGAAGACGGCATCCAAACGCCGTCCAGCTACTTCCTGATGGTTTTGCCAGATGGGCAAGAGTTCGTCTTTGCCGACTGTGCGGTGAACGTCGCGCCGACAGCGCAAGAGCTGGCGGACATCGCCACGGCAAGTGCCCAGACCGCCAAATCGCTTCTGGGGCGGGCGGATGTCGCGCTTTTGTCCTTCTCGACCGGGTATTCCGGCGCAGGGGACAGCGTCGAGAAAGTCCGCGAAGCCGCCTTTATTGCGGGATTCCCCGGTCCGGTTCAGGCGGATGCGGCGCTGGACATCATGACCGCCCAGAAGAAACAAGCCAACTTGACCAACCGGGCCAATGTGTTGATCTTCCCGGATCTGGATGCGGGCAATATTGCCTATAAGCTGTTGGTGCAGTTGGCTGGCGCAAAAGCCTATGGCCCCATCCTGCAAGGCTTTCGGAAACCGATTTGTGATCTCAGCCGGGGCGCAACCGTGGACGAGATCATTGCCGCGACCGTTTTATCGATCGCAGGAACAAGCGGGCGTTAATCGCTGGCGCTGGCCTGAGCTGCGGTGACGGCAATCATGTGCAGGATGTCTTCAGAGGAACAGCCGCGAGACAGGTCATTGGCGGGTTTGGCCAGACCCTGAAGGATGGGTCCGATGGCCTCGGCACCACCCATGCGTTGGGCGATCTTGTAGGCAATGTTGCCGCTTTCCAGATTGGGAAAGATAAAGATATTTGCGTTGCCCTGAAGGGGGCTGTCCTCGGCTTTGCGCGCGGCCACGTCGGGGACGAAAGCGGCATCAAATTGAAGCTCCCCATCGATCAGAAGATCAGGCGCACGGGAGCGGGCAGTTTCGGTGGCCGTTACAACTTTTGAGACCGCGTTGTGCTCGGCGCTGCCCCGGGTCGAGAAGGATAGCATCGCGACGCGCGGCGTTTCACCGATCAGACGTTCAAAGGAATTGGCCGAGCTGAGCGCGATCTGCGCCATTTCGTCGGCAGAAGGGTCTACCACCAGCCCGCTATCGGCGAAGATCATCGCACCTTTGCGATCGTGATGCTCTTTGCAGAACAGCATCAGGAAGAACGAGGACACCAGATTGGTGTCCGGCTTGGTGCCAATGATCTGAATGGCTGCGCGCACGATGTCAGCTGTGGTCGCAACGGCGCCACCGACAGTGCCGTCCGCGTGGCCCGATTTTACCAAAAGAGCGGCGAAGATGTGGGGCAGGTCGACGGCGACCTGTGCATCATCAAGCGAGACACCCTTATGCTTGCGCAAATCGTGATATAGCGCGGCAAGTTCATCGCGCAGCGGCGAGGTTGCCGGGTCGTGAATGTCGATCCCGTCAAGGATTTCAAGCCCTTGCGTGTCGAACTCTGCTTGAATTGCGGCGGTGTCGCCGACAAGGCCGATACGCGCAATGCCCTGCGATACGGCTTGATACCCCGCAGTCACGGCACGCGGATCGCTGCCCTCGGACAGGATAATCCTCA
Organism: Aliiroseovarius marinus; assembly: GCF_004360145.1. Taxonomy (GTDB): domain Bacteria; phylum Pseudomonadota; class Alphaproteobacteria; order Rhodobacterales; family Rhodobacteraceae; genus Aliiroseovarius; species Aliiroseovarius marinus. Next base: position 59,334 of record NZ_ML178714.1, read on the forward strand.
GGTTGGTGCGTGCTGCGTTTTTCAGAAGGGTTTCAAGCGGTTTCATCAGAGCCTCATGGTCATGGAACAGGGGCCGAATGGGGACCCGCCAAAACTCCGGGCGCGAGGGATCCCGCGCCCGGGAGCTTTCATCAAACCTGTTGCGGTTTCATGTCGTCTTTGTTGATGCCGGCGACTTTGACCGGCTTCTTCATCGCGTCGCGGCGGAAGGGTTCGCCCAGTTCCTGGTTGATCATCGCCTCGATCAGGGTGGTGATGCCGTTCTTCTGGTCTGCCACGGCCTGGTTCAGCGCGGCGGTCAGTTCGTCCATGGTGCGGGCGACGACGCCTTTCAGGCCACAGGCATTGGCGATGCCGGCGTAGGACACTTGCTGGTCCAGCTCGGTGCCGACGAAGTTGTCGTCAAACCACAGTGTCGAGTTCCGCTTTTCCGCACCCCACTGGTAGTTGCGGAAGACCACTTGGGTCACGGCGGGCCATTCCTCGCGGCCGATGGCGGTCAGCTCGGTCACCGCGATGCCGAAGGCACCGTCGCCCGAGAAGCCCACAACTGGCACGTCCGGGCAGCCGATCTTGGCGCCAACAACAGCCGGCAGACCATAGCCACAGGGACCGAACAGGCCGGGGGCGAGGTACTTGCGGCCTTCCTCGAAGGACGGATAGGCGTTGCCGATCGCGCAGTTGTTGCCAATGTCGGACGAGATGATTGCCTCTTTCGGCAGCGCCTGCTGGATCGCGCGCCACGCCATGCGGGGGCTCATCCAGTCGGGCTTGTCCGCACGGGCGCGTTCGTTCCAGGTGGTGCCGGGATCGTCGTCCTCGTGGGTCATCTCGGTCAGCTGCTGGGCCCAGGCCGATTTCTTCTGCGCGATGCGGGCGCGGCGTTCGTCGCGGCCCGCGTCACCGGCAGTGTCGCTCAGCTGTGCCAGAATGCCTTCGGCCACTTTGGCGGCGTCGCCCACGATGCCCACGGTCACGGCTTTGGTCAGGCCAATGCGGTCGGGGTTGATGTCGACCTGAATGATTTTCGCATCCGACGGCCAGTATTCCATGCCGTAACCCGGCAGGGTCGAGAACGGGTTCAGGCGGGTGCCAAGGCACAGAACAACGTCTGCTTCCTTGATCAGCTCCATCCCGGCTTTCGAGCCGTTATAGCCCAGCGGACCTGCAAACAGCGGGTGCGAGCCGGGGAAGGCGTCGTTGTGCTGGTAGCCCACGCAAACCGGGGCGTCCAGACGCTCGGCGAGCCGCTTCGAGGCTTCGATGCCACCCTTCGATAGGACAACGCCTGCGCCGTTCAGGATCACCGGGTTCTTGGCGTCCGAGATCAGCTTGGCCGCTTCAGTCACCGCGTCAGCACCGCCCGAGGGGCGCTCAAACTCAACAATCGCCGGCAGATCGATGTCGACGATCTGGGTGAACATGTCGCGCGGGATGTTCAGCTGCGCCGGTGCCGAGGCACGCTTGGCGTTCATGATCACGCGGTTCAGAACCTCGGCCACACGGGCGGGGTCGCGCACCTCTTCCTGATAGGCCACGCAGTCAGCGAACATGCGCATTTGTTCCATTTCCTGGAAGCCACCCTGGCCGATGGTCTTATTGGCGGCCTGCGGGGTGACCAGCAGCAGCGGGGTGTGGTTCCAGTAGGCTGTTTTCACGGCGGTCACGAAGTTGGTGATGCCGGGGCCGTTCTGCGCGATCATCATCGACATCTTGCCGGTCGCACGGGTGTAGCCGTCAGCCATCATCCCGCCCGAGCCTTCATGCGCACAGTCCCAGAAGGTGATCCCCGCATCCGGGAAAATGTCCGAAATCGGCATCATCGCCGACCCGATAATCCCAAACGCATGCTCAATCCCATGCATCTGAAGCACTTTGACAAACGCTTCTTCCGTGGTCATCTTCATTGTGACGCTCTCCCTTGAATTGGTGGTCGTGCGGCGAAATCGTTTCGTCCGCAGTATCGGTTTTCCTAGATCTTTTTAAGGCAGCGCGACCCAAAGCCTATAGGGCCAGTTGTCTCAGCTATCTGGCGCCAGATTTCTCAGCGGCTGCGATCTCGTCTGCGATCAGCGATATCCCTTGGGGAATGCGCGCAGCTGGGATCGAGCTATAGGCGATCCGATAGAAATTGGTGGGCTGATTGGGGCCGCGGAAGAAGGGCGTGCCGGGTTCAATCAAGACACCCTTGGCGTTGAGCTGCCCGGCCAGTTGGCCCATGTCCACCCCTTCAGGTGCTCGCATCCAGAAGGCCGAGCCCCCAAAAACGCCCCGTCCAGCAATGCTCAGCCCTGCATCGTCGATGGCTTGATTCATCACTTCGCGCCGCTCCTGATAGGCGCTGCCCATCCGGCGGATCAGAGCGTCGTAATGGCCCAAAGACAGGAAATAGGCGACGGTGCGTTGGATCAGGCCGGGCGGGTGGCGCAGCACGGCGGATCGCAGGGCGCGGGCTTCGCGGATGAAAGGTTCAGACCCGACCATGTAGCCAAGGCGCAGTCCCGGAAACAGTGATTTCGAGAAACTGCCCACGTAGATCACCCGCCCTTCGCGGTCCAAGGACTTCAGTGCGGGGGAGGGGGGCTTCAGGAACGACATCTCGAAATCATAGTCGTCTTCCACGATCACAGCGTCCAATTCCTTGGCGCGCGCGAGCAGCGCCTTGCGGCGTTCGATCGGCATGGTGGCCGTTGTCGGGCTGTGGTGACTGGGCGTCGAGAAAATCACGTCTGTGCCATCGGGCAGGGCCTCGGGTGGCAGGCCGTCGCGGTCGACGGGGATGTTGACCAGATGGCAGCGGCTTTGGGTCAGCACGTCACGCAGCGAGTAATAGCAAGGATCTTCAATCGCAGCGGTCCGGCGCTGGGTCAGCAAGATCTGCGCGGCCATCCACAGCGCGTTCTGTGCGCCCAAGGTGATCAGGATTTCCTCTGGTCGGGCCAGAATGCCGCGACGCGGCAGGATGTGGCGGGCGATGAATTCGATCAACTGCGGATCGTCCTGATCATAGTAGTCGCCCATCATCACTTCATGGTCTTTGTGCCCCAATGCGCGAAGGGCACATAGGCGCCATGCGTTGTGGTCAAAGAGTTTTGGGTCGGCCTGCCCATAGATGAAGGGATACTTCTGTTGCCGCCAATTCTGCGGCTTCTTGGGTGTGCTGCCCCCGGTAAAGTGGTTGCCGATGGCGCGATGCCAGTCGACCTTATCCTCGCCGCGGGCGCGGGGTTGGAAGCTGGGCGGTTCTGGTGCGTTTTCCGACACATAGAAGCCCGACCGCCCTTTAGAGGACAAGTAATCATTCGCCTGAAGTTCGGTATAGGCCAGCGTAACCGTGATCCGACTGACCCCAAGATGGGTCGACAGTTTTCGGGTCGAGGGTAGCTTTTCGCCACGGGGCAGGCGTCCGGACAGGATCGCCTCGGCGATCATTTGCTGGATCTGCGCTTGAAGGGTGCCCTGGGCGTCAGGGTCCAGAAAGAATGTCTCAACAGGTGCTGCCATAAAGGGCACCTTATATTGGACCTAGTTGGGGTGCAATCTGGATATACTCTACTTCTCAGCGATTGGACGAGATCCAGGCTGACATCAACCCAGCATCGCGAAAGCATTCGTCCGGGACCGACCGGCGCTTGGCGCGCGCGATACGCTCGGCATATGCTACTTGTTTCGAGGTCGCCCGTGTGTCGCGAGGCTGTGTGGCACGGGCTTTCAAGCGGGCCTGATGTTCGCCAATCCAGCCTGACAGGGCAGCACGATCTTGCGCCACGTCTGCCGGAATCGCCGCGCCAAGCTTTGACGCGATCGCGCGGGCATAGTCCGTCTGTTTCGGCGTCGGGGGCAGGCTTCTGGGCTGGGCCATGGCGCGTTCCTTTGTTCACATCGAGTGAGAACAAATATAGAACAAAATGGTTAATTGTCCAGTCCTGCCGGATCACGGGATGGTGAACGCCCTTATTTTCTTGGCTTTTCAAGCCGCCATGTCAGGTTTGCTCGGACGGCGGGCCATTCCGACGCGATGATCGAATAGACCGCTGTGTCGCGCAGCACCCCGTTGCCCTGATCCATGTGGCTGCGCAACACGCCATCCAGTTTGGCGCCCAGTCGTTCAATCGCGGCCCGGCTTTGATGGTTCATGAAATGGGTGCGGAGCTCGACCGCGATACAATTCAAGTCGTCAAAGGCGTAGGTAAGAAGCAGCCGCTTGGCTTCGGTATTCAGCGGGCTGCGTTGGACAGATGTGCGATACCACGTCGATCCGATCTCGACCCGCTTGTTGGTGGCGTCGATATTCATGAAGGTCGTCATGCCGATCGGCGTGCCGTCTGGCGTCATCACGCAGAAGGGCAGCATTGATCCCGCGTCCTGCAGAGACAGGCGCCGGATGATTTCGGCCTCCATGTCCTCGGGCTTGGGGATTGAGGTGTACCATAAGCGGTGCAGCTCCCCGTCTGCACAGGCCTCTTTCAAAGCTGGTGCATGGTCCAGGCTGAGGGGGGCAAGCGTAACGTGAGTGCCGGTAAGGGTAACGGGGGCTGGCCACATGATACTGATCCTTTTGTTGAACCTGATCGTGATGCGAAAAAGGCGGCCCTGTTTCCAGAGCCGCCTTTGAACTTTTTGACCAGTCCAATTTAGGAGCGATCAGCCAAAGACCTTGGTCAGAGCGTTGTCCACGGCTTCGCAAATCCGGTCGATGTCCTGTTCGGTCGCGATCAGAGCTGGGCTGAAGCACAGCGTGTTGTTGCGGCCGGGCAGCGAGCGGTTGGTCGCGCCGATGATCACGCCCTGCGCTCCGCAATCGGCAACAACGGCACCGACTTCGGCTTCCGAAACCGGTTCCTTGGTCTCGCGGTCTTTGACCAGCTCGGCGCCCAGGAACAGACCCTTGCCGCGCACGTCGCCGATGACAGCGTGCTTTTCGGCCAAAGCGTTCAGGTTCGCCATCATGCGCTCGCCCATCTTGGTGGTGTTCTCCAAAAGGCCCTCGTCTTCGATGATGCGCAGGTTTTCCAGCGCGGCGACGGGACCAGCGGTGCAGCCGCCGAAGGTCGAGATGTCGCGGAAATAGCCCATCGGGTCCGAGGCATCTTCTTTGAACATGTCAAACACGCGCTCGGTGGTCACGCAGCAGGCAATCGCCGCATAGCCCGAGGCCACACCCTTCGCCATGGTGACGAAATCGGGCTTGATGCCATAGTGCTGATAGCCAAACCATGTGCCGGTACGGCCCAGACCGCAGACGACCTCGTCGATATGCAGCAGGATGTCGTATTTCTCGCAGATCTCCTGCACGCGCGGCCAGTAGCCTTCGGGCGCTTCGATGACGCCACCGCCTGCGGTGATGGGTTCAAGGCACAGTGCGCCAACGGTTTCCGGACCTTCGCGCAGGATGACCTCTTCAATCGCGTCAGCAGCAGCGCGGCCGAACTCGGCACCCGACAGATGCTCCAGTCCCAGCTCGTGCTTGCGGTACTCCATGCAATGCGGCACGCGGATGAAGTCCGGTGCGAAGGGGCCATACTGCGCGTTGCGTTCGTCCTGACCGCCGGCTGACATGGTCGCAAGGGTCGAGCCGTGATAGTCGCGGTCGCGATACAAAATCTTGGTTTTCTTGCCGCCATAGCGCTTGTGGGCGATCTGACGGATCATCTTGAAGGCCTTTTCGTTCGCTTCCGAGCCCGAGTTGGTGATGTAGACACGGCTCATACCCGGCATCTTTTCGATCAGCTTCTCAGAGAACAGCGCGCCGGGGATCGAGCCCGCAGCCGCAGCGAAATAGTTCATTTTCACCAGCTGGTCACGTACGACGTCAGCGATGGTTTCGCGGCCATAGCCCACGTTTACGGTCCAGACGCCACCCGACACGGCATCGATGTATTCTTTGCCGTTCTGGTCCCACACGCGCATGCCTTTGCCTTCAACGATGATGCGGGGATCACCGGTTTCAAAGGGCTTGTGCTGGGTCAGGTGGTGCCAGACATGGGCCTTATCGGCCTCGACTACGTGGCTGATATCGTTTTCTTTGATTTGACCGTCCATGACGTCCTCCGGTGCTGAAGGTTCCCCGTGCGAAGCGGGCCGTGGGAACAGAGATTCTTTGATCAAATATCTTCTCGGAAATCGCAAACGAAAATAGGGCCAGCCCGCTATTAGATTATATCCAGAATTAGTGCGAAACCGCGAGCTGCGCGGGGCTAACTGGTTGGCTGCCATTGAAATATAACACGGAATGCGCGCGAAAGCTGGAATTCCCTGCAGGATTTGCTTAACTGCCCGCATGGCTGGACAAACCGAAATCGTGCTGAATGCAATCCTGACATCGATTGACAGGGGCGAATTGTCGCCCGGCGAGGCGATCGACGAGAACGCGCTGATCGCGCAATACGAGGTTTCGCGCACGCCTTTGCGCGAGGCGTTGCTGCGGCTGGAAGCGATGGGATTGGTCACGCGCCCGCCGCGCAAAGGAGCTGTGTTGTTCAAACCCAGCTTTGAAGAATTTCTGTCCATTCTCGAAGTGAACGCCCAGCTGGAAGGGCAGGCGGCAGGGTTGGCTGCGCGTCGGATCGGGGCCGAAGATGGGGCTGCCCTGATGCAGATCGTCGAGGCTTGCGAGGTCCATGCGCGTGACAAGGGGGATGGCGATCCAAACGGCTACTACACCCTAAATCTTGCCTTCCACAAACAGGTGGCCGAGGCGGCCGGGAACCCATTCCTTCTGGACATGATCAAGATGAACGGGCGCAAGCTGATCGCCTATTACCGCGCCCGCTATCGCAATCCCGGCGCAATTGCAGAAAGCGCGCGCGAGCATCGGCAGATTGCCGAGCTGATCCTTGCCCACAAGGTGGACGAGGCGCGCGCCCTGATGACCGAACATGTCCTGTTCGACCGCGTGACTGTGACGGATCTGCTGGCCGCGCTGGGTTAGCCTTGCGCGTTCGCGTGCTCGAAGAACCTGACGATCCATTCCGCGAACTGAGGGCCGTCCGCAGGCTGTGCAAGTGAGGTACGGGCGCGTGCGATCACCTCCGCGGGCTTTTCGCCTTCCAACTCATCAATCAAGGCTGCAATGAAGTCTGGCGTCATTTCCGGATGGTTTTGCGTGGTGAAGACGTGATCGTCGATACGGAACCCGCCGATGGGGCAGCCTTCGGAGGTCATGATATTGGTTGCGCCCTCGGGCATCTGGGTCACTTGCTCGATATGCGCACCATACAGACGGAATCGCTGTGCCTCGACCCACGGGGAGGGGGTGCTGATACCCATCTGAGTCGAGCCGAAAACCCAGCCGCCGGGGTTCGCTTCAACCTTGCCCCCAAGGGCTTTCGCAATGGCTTGATGCCCAAAACAGGCACCGAAGAGCGGGGCCTTCTGGGCGTGAAGGGTGCGGATCAGATCTGACAGCTGCCCGACCCACGCGTCATCGTCATGCACCGATGCCGGGCTGCCGGTGATCACGAAACCATCAAAGACCTCAAGCTCTTGCGGGAAGTCACCATCCTTTACGGAAAAGGCCACATAGTCCCAATCCGGGCGCTGGTTCGCCAACAACGTGGTCCATTTCTCGCCGTCCTTCGGGTGCTGATCGGCAAAGCTGCTTTCATCGGTGTTTGCCATCAGAATTGCGATGCGCATGATTTCGCCCTTTACATACTTAACATGTTCCTTAATATATTTATAGACGCGCTAAGTACAATATAAAAACGCCACGGAGGTGCGCATGACCGTTTGGACCCCACAGGATGATGGATTTGCGGATCTGTCCAGCCACGACACCTTCGTGAATGGCGCCCCGCACAACACCTTTGCGCGTCTGCGCCGGGAAGACCCGCTGAGCTGGACCGATTGGGACGGGGGCGAGGGCTTCTGGAACGTGGTGCGCCACGCCGACATCACCGAGCTGAACCGGAACTACGAGCTGATGTCCTCGGCCCGCGGGATCCGGATGGAGGACCAGACATACGAGGAATATCTGGCCCGCCGCACCTTTCAGGAAACCGATCCGCCCGAGCACATGAAGACCCGTGTGATGGTGGGGAAGGCGTTCTCGCGCCCTGTGGTCGCCGGGTTCGAGGATCAGATCCGCGAACTGTGTCACCCTATTCTGGATGCGGCGCTTGAGACCGGGACGTTCGATGCCACCAAGATGATTGCACGTCAGCTTCCTATGATGATGCTGGGCCGGATCATCGGCACCCCGGACGAAGACCTGCCGTGGCTGGTCGAGAAGGGCGACGCCTTGATCGCCAACACAGACCCGGACTTTACCGATCACGTCTTGGACAAGATGGAGACGGACGAGTACCGCATGATGCCGTTCAACTCGCCCGCCGGAGCCGAGCTGTTTGACTATGCCAAGCGCCTGATCGACGAAAAGAACCGCAAAGGCGACACGGATGGCGTGCTGCATATGATCATGCAGCCGGACCGCGACGGCCATGTGATGCCGGAACAAGAGTTCCGCAATTTCTTCTGTCTGCTCGTGGCGGCTGGCAATGACACCACCCGCTATTCGATTGCTGCGGGCATTCAGGCGATGGCGCATCAGTCCGAACTGCTGGGTCAGATGCAGGACGGCGGCGACATTTGGGCTACTGCGCCCGATGAAATCATCCGCTGGGCCACGCCCGCGCTCTATTTCCGCCGCACCGCGACGCGGGATCACGAGATGCATGGGAAGCAAATCAGAGAAGGCGACAAGGTGCTGTTCTGGTGGTCCTCGGCCAACCGCGATGACGAGGTCTTTGACGACCCGTTCCGCGTTGACCTGCACCGCAGCCCCAACCGCCACATGTCCTTCGGGCAAGGCGGGCCGCATGTCTGTTTGGGCATGCATCTGGCACGGCTTGAGGTGCGGGTTTTGTTCGAAGAACTGGCGAAACGCGTGAAAATGGTGGAACCTGCCGGGGACCACAAATTCCTACGCTCGAATTTCGTGGGTGGGATCAAGGAATTGCCTGTCACCATGCAGGCCAAATAACCCCAAAAGGGGCGACCCGGTTCACCGGGCAGGGAGGATACATGAAAGATCGTTTGCGGGCCTTGTGGCTTGATCATCTGAGCATACTGCGCGGCAAATATCTGCCCGGCTCGAAAATTGGCACCGGGGACACGCGGTTCTGCCGGTCCACCTATGGCGTGCACTACGACAAAGACCTTCTGGACGCGCCGGGCGCGATGATGAAACAAGGTCTGCCGGATATGGAGCTGCGCTGGCGGGCCGAAGACATCCGTGAGGGGTGGGAGGCCTCGACGCAGATTGTCATCGGTGACCTGTATGACCAAGACGGCGTGCCGCTGGAGCTGTGCGGACGGCAAGCGCTGAAGCGCGCCATTGCAGCGTGGGAAGAACGCGGCCTGACCCCGATGGTCGGGATCGAGCTGGAATGTTTTGCCCTGATGGCCAACGAGATCGGCCGCCTTGTCCCCTATGACGCGCCGGGTGGCGTGGTCTATGGTACAGGACCGTTTACCGATCCTCTGCGGTTCACAGATGATATCTGGGAACGCGCCGAGAAGCTGGGCTTTAATCTCGAAATGATGACGGGCGAATACGATAGCCCTCAGTTCGAGTTCACGCTGACCTTTGATGAGGCGCTGAAACATGTGGACGACATCGTGCTGTTCCGCCAGATGGCCCGCGAAGTTGCGCTGGAGCACGGGCTGGTCCTGACCTTCATGCCGAAGCCAATTGCCGAGGCGGGTGGCTCGGGGATGCATATCAACTATAGCTTCCGGGACCGTTCGGGCGGCAATGCGCTGGACAACGGACCCGTCGGTGGGCCGGATCATATGAATGATCTAGCGCGCGGCTGTATCTCGGGCCTGATGCATCATCACAAGGGGCTTGCCGGGCTGGTCGCACCCACGACGAACTCCTACCAGCGTTTGCAGCCGGGATCGCTGTCGGGCTACTGGCGCAACTGGGGCGGGGATCACCGCAATGTCACCACCCGGATTTCCGGCGAGGGCGGTGCGAAATCGCGGTTGGAGCACCGGATGGCAGACGCGACAGCAAATCCCTATACGGCGGTGGCGGCGGTGTTGCAGGCGTCTCTGTTGGGGCTCGAGAATAACTATCCGCTTGGACCTATTGAAGGCGGCGACGGATTTGATCGCACCGAGGCCAAGGAGGGCACGGCGGTGAACCTGAAAGCGGCGATGAACGATCTGGAGGCCGACACCGTGTTGGGCGACCGTGTTGGCCGTTTGCTGGTCGATAACCACATTTTCATGAAGCGCAAAGAGGTCATCAAGACCCGAGACCTTGAGGGCGACGGGCTGCGCGATTTCTATGTGAACTTCGTCTAAACGAAGAAATAACAAGGAGATACGAGATGAAAGTAACCTGGGTCTTGCCTGGGGGCGAGGAAGTCGTGGCTGACGTCCAGACGGGCGTGAACCTGATGGAAGCCGCTACAGCGAACAATATCGCAGGCATTCAGGGCGAATGCGGCGGCTCTCTGTCCTGCGCGACGTGCCACGTCCATGTCGACAGCGATTGGCTGTCCAAAACCGGCGAAAAAGGCGACTTCGAAGAGGCGATGCTGGACATGGCAGATGGCGAAGTGACCGACGCCTCGCGTCTGTCCTGCCAGATCGAAGCGTCGGATGATTTGGACGGTATTCGGTTAATCGTCCCGGTCTAAACCCTCGGTGATCCGCCCATGTGCTACACTTGTGGCAAAGGGAGGATCACATCATGCAACTCGGAGCGTTCTCGGTCAGCCTTGGCGTCAAGGATCTGGCCGCGTCGAAGGTGTTTTACGAGGCATTGGGCTTCACCGCTTATGCCGGCACGGAAGAACATAACTATCTGATTATGAAGAACGGCGACACACTGGTGGGGCTGTTCCAAGGGATGTTTGAAGGGGCGATGCTGACCTTCAATCCTGGCTGGGATCAGAATGCCACCAATGTTGATCCGCTCGACGATGTGCGCGCGATTAAGGCGCGGCTTCAGGCGGCGGGGATCGCGGTCACGCAGGAACAGGGTGGGGCTGAGGGGCCGGGCAGCTTTGTCGTTACCGACCCAGATGGCTTCCCGATTTTGATAGATCAGCATAGATAAAGGCCGCCCGGTTGGGGCGGCCTTTGGTTGTTTGAGAAAGCTTTAGACCGCGGCGAAACCCGCTTTCAGCGCGCTCAGAATGGTCTGAACGTCGTCCGAGGTCAGGACCAGAGGCGGTGACATGATTACGTTCGGACCCGAGACGCGCACCATCGCGCCGTTCTGATAGGCGACCTCTTGCAGGGTGCCGATGGTCTTCTTGTCGATTGGCGCTTTGGTTGCGCGGTCCGAGACCAGCTCCAGCGCACACATCAACCCATGACCCCCACGCACGTCGCCAATGATGTCATGCTGCGCCGCCAGCTCTTGCAGGCCCGCAAACAGCTCGGCCCCACGGGCGGCGGCGTTTTCGTTCACCTTCAGGCGCATGGTTTCTTCCATGCAGGCCACGGCTGCGGCGGCACCGACAGGGTGTCCGGAATAGGTATAGCCGTGACCAATGGCAGCCGCGCCGGTCGTATCTTTTTCAAAGGTTTCAACCACGTGGTCGGCAATCATCACCGCGCCGAATGGGAAATAGCCGTTGGTGATCGCCTTGGCGGTACACATGAAATCAGGCTGCACGCCCCAATACCGGCTACCCGACCAGCCGCCGGTACGACCGAAGGCGGTGATGACCTCATCCGCGATCAGCAGAATACCGTGCTTCGAGCAGATCTCGCGCACGCCCGGCATGAAGCTTTCATGGGGCGGGATGACGCCGCCTGCGCCCAGAATGGGTTCCATGATCATGGCGGCGATGGTGTTTGCGCCCTGGAATGCGATCTCGTCTTCCATCGCTTGCAGGCAGAGCTGGGCCAAACGCTCGGGGTCTGTTTCGTTGAACGGGTTGCGATAGGTGTAAGGCGCGGGGATATGATAGCAGCCGGGCAGAAGCGGCTCGTATTGGGTGCGGAAATTGGCGTTCCCATTTACCGATGCGCCGCCCATATGGGTGCCGTGATAGCCCTTCTTCAGGCTCAGGAACTTGGTCCGACCGGTGTCGCCCTTCACCTTGTGATACTGGCGCGCAAGACGCAGCGCCGTCTCCACGCTGTCCGATCCGCCCGAGGTATAAAACGCTCGCGTCAGCCCGTCCGGCGCGAAGAAGTCGCGCAGGATCTCGGACAGCTCGATCACTTTGTCATTCGTGGTGCCGCGGAAGGTCGAATAATATGGCAGGGTGTCCAACTGCGCGGAAATCGCATCCTTGATCTTCTGGTTCGAGAAGCCAAGGTTCACGTTCCACAGCCCGCCCACTGCGTCGACGACCTCGTGCCCGTCGACGTCCTTGATCTTCACGCCAGAGGCGCCAGTGATGATGGTTGGCGGGTTCTGAAGGCTGTCGGCGGGATGCGCCATTGGATGCCAGAGCGAACGGGCGTTCTTTTCTTTCAGAAAGTTGGAATCTTTCATGTCAGCTCGCTTTCTACAGGAGAGTCTGTGGGGTTGATTTTTGGAAAACTGTCAGGCGGGAAGCCCCCAAGCACGCGCGTGGTACGGCGGGCAGCAAGGGCAAGTTCGGTTTGGATCGTGGCACGCAGCTCGTCCGTCATACGCGAGACCGGGGCTGCGACGGCCATCGCACCGATGCACTGCGATCCGGCGTCGAAAATCGGCACGGCATGGGAATAGACATCCCGTTCATAGCCACCAATCGACCACGCCATCCCACGTTTGCGAATCTTCGGCAGCAAAGCTTGAATGGCTGCGGGATCGGTGACGGTTTCGGGGGTGCGCGCGACCAGTGGTTTGCTGAGAATGGCGTCGACGAACGGGGCGGGCGAGAAGGCCAAGACGGCCAAGCCCGAGCCAGTCGAGTGCAGCTCGAGCACCTCGGCATCTTCCATCATCACCATCGTGCCGTGCTTATGCGCGTAGCTGTAGGTGAGGTTGGACAGAACCTCTCCGTTTAGGAGCGACATATGCGAGGTTTCGCCTGTCAACTCGCTGAGTTTTGTCAGCTCAGCCAGCGCCAATTCGCGCATCGGAACAGCTTTTTCGCGCAGAGCTGCGAGTCGCAAAAAGGCGGGGCCAAGGCGATATTCCCGACCCGCGCCGACCTGCTCAACGAATCCATGATCGGCCAGTTCGCCCATCAGGCGATAGACAGTTGCCTTGTTCATACCTGATAGGCGTGCCAAGTCACTTAGCCCGATTTGAGATTGGGCGCGGCTGAAATAATTCAGCAATGACAGGGCTTTGGATGCTGTTCCCATGGGGCCTTCCGGTTGGGTTCTGCCCATGGTCGCAAGCGTCCTGTGCAGAAATTCGTTCATATGTTCATTGTTTTGTTGACAGGAATCACTCCCGTCTGTCAATCTATTTTAAAACCGATGGTTCAAATAATGAACCGAATAGATGAAGCCCGATTTGACGAAACAGGGAGACCGTCATGAAAACCAAATCCATTCTGGCTGGCGCACTGGCCGTAACCGCAACCATGGTCGCCGCACCCGCACTGGCCGAATATCCGGAAAAGCCGGTCAGCTTCATCGTGCCGTGGCCTCCGGGCGATCTGGAAGACGTGCTGACACGCATGATCGCGGAAGACTTCCAGGCGGAGTACGGCGTGTCGGCAGCGGTCGTGAACAAGCCTGGTGGCGGCGGCGGTCCGTTCCCCGGTGCCATCGACGTGGCAACCGCGCCTGCTGACGGCTACACCATCGGCAGCTTCGTGCCCGCCGTGCCTGTGATCGGCCACGAGATCGGCATTGACGAGCTGGCCCCGGCCAAGTTCGACCCGATCGGCATCTTTCTGACCTATCCCTTCGTCGTGGCGACCTCGGGCGACGCGCCCTATAGCTCGATGGAAGAACTGGCTGCTTATGCCAAGGAAAATGACGTGGCGCTGGGTCACTTTGGTGACGTGCTGACGCCGACGCAGGTGACGAAGGCTTATTCGAAGAACGCGGGATTTGAGTGGGGCTCGGACGCAGCCTTCGACGCGCTGGACTGCAACACGCTGGCCTCGGGCGACGCGGACGTGATCAACACTACGCTGCAGTTGATCCTGCCCTGTCTGGATGACGTGAAAGTCCTGATGTCGATCACCGACACCCGCATCAGCCTTGTGCCCGACACACCCACCATCGGCGAACTGGACTCGCAGCTGAACATCGCACTCTGGAACGGCCTGTTCGTCACCAAGGACACCCCCGCCGACGTGCGCGAGAAGATCGCAGCCGTCGCGTCGAAAACCGTGATGAGCGAGCGTGCTCAGGCCGTCGCCAAAGAGACCGGCGCGCTGGTCTACTGGATGGATGCCGAAGCCTCGGCCGCACGCATCGCAGCCGATCAGGAAACTGGTGCGGTGATCAGCGGGATCCTTGAGTAATCCCCTCTGATACGACCTTTTGCGGGGCTGGCTTTGGCTGGCCCCGCGTGACGACCAAGCCCCCGGAAAGCGCCTGATATGAGCGACGAAATCACAGAACATCCCGACCGGCCACAGCGCGGTCAGGTGTTGTTCGCGGCCCTGTTTCTGATCTGCGCCACGCTATTGCTGGCTGCCATTGAAGATCAAACCAAGTGGCTGAAAGGCAAAGACTTCTTTGCACAGCCGCGGTTCTGGCCCGCAATTGGCGTTGGGGGCATGGTGCTGTTCACCGCGCTGCATTTCTGGCATCTTCCCCGTAAGCCCCGTCGTCTGCCGCGCTGGATGCGCGAGGCAGATTGGTTCCAATGGGCTGAAAGCCTGTTCTGGGCCGTGCTGGCCATTGGCTTGGCGCTGTGGCTCGGTCCGATTGCTGCTGCCCCCATGGTGTTTCTGGTGGCCATCATCCGCGTGACGTGGCTGTACCAGCACTGGACCGACCGGCGCGAAGCCAAGATCTGGGCGTCTGTCTTCGAATGGGCCGGATGGTTCCTAGCCTATGTTCTTCTGGTGCCGCTGATCGGCTATCTGCCGGTTACCATCGCGTTCTCGCTGATCCTGACATGGCGGGTGGGTTATCGCTCGCGCTTGATGATGTGGAGCGCGGGCGTCTTCGCGGTCACCGTTGTGCTGGTCTTCAAAAGCTTCCTGCAAGTGAAGATCCCCGGCGCGGCGCTCTATGAATACCTTCCGGGCGCGCTGCGCTCGTTCTTTATCCTGAATTTCTGAGGGCAGCATGGACCTGATCTACGACTTCCTTGCTCAAGTGCAGGCCAGTTCCTCGGTTCTGGCGCGTTGGGATGTGGTGCTGGCGCTTTTGGTGGGCTCGGTCGGTGGTGTGCTGATCGGTGCGATCCCTGGCGTGGGTCCGGCGGTCGCCATTGCGATCCTGTTGCCCGCGACGTTTTCCATGGACCCGATTGTCGGGCTGACCGTGTTGCTGGGCATCTATGGCAGTTCGATGTACGGGGGATCCATCCCCGCGATCTTGATCAACACGCCGGGCACGGCGGTGAATGCGCTGACCACCTATGACGGCTACCCGATGACCACACGAGGCGAGGCGCGGCGCGCGCTGTCGCTGGCCTATAGCTCGTCCTTCTTTGGGGGCATCTTCTCGGTCGTTTGCCTGATCTTCTTCGCACCCATTCTGGCAAAAATCGCCCCAATGTTCGGCTCGCGCGAGATTTTCTTGGCCGCGCTTCTGGGCATTATCCTTGTCGTCACGGCACACCGGAAACACACACTGATTGCGGCTGCGATGGCGTGTTTCGGCATCTGGCTGAACACCATTGGCCTACATCCAGCCAGCTATTCGAAACGCTATACGTTCGACCAAAGCTGGCTGTCCGGTGGCGTGAATCTGATCGTTGTGGTGCTGGGGCTGTTTGCTTTGAGCCAAGCCTTTACCCTGCTGCATGGTGACGACGAAAAAGTGCGCCTGACCAAGCTGAAGGGCAGCTTTTTCCAAGGCTTCCGCGAACTGGCCCGCCACCCACGCATCGCAGGTATCTCTGCCACATTCGGCGTGGTCATGGGCATGATCCCCGGCGTGGGCGAGTTCACGGCGCAGTTCATGTCCTACACATACGCGCAGAAGTCCTCCAAGCGGCCCGAGGATTTCGGGCATGGATCAAGCGAAGGGCTGATCGCGGCCGAGACTGCCAATAACGCGGTCCCCGGTGCCGCCATGGTGCCGCTTCTGGCGCTGGGCATTCCGGGCGAGGCGCTGACGGCCATGATGCTGTCCGTGTTCTACGTCCACAACGTGATCCCCGGCCCGCAGCTGTTCCAGAACGACATGGACTTCGTGGTGGCGCTGTACCTCGCGCTGCTGATCCTGAACGTGCTTGTGGTGGCCTTCCTATTGGTCGCGACAAACCAGCTGATCAAAGTGGTAAAGATCCCGAACCGCTTCCTAGGCGTCTGCATCTTGGTCCTCAGCTTTGTGGGGGTCTATTCGCTGCGCAACTCGCTGACCGACTGCATCATCGCCGCCGCTTTCGGCATCTTCGGCTTCGTCATGAAACGCATGCAACTGCCCGTCGTGCCCATCGTTCTGGGCATGGTTCTGGGCGGCATCATGGAGGTCAAACTTCGCAGCGCTATGGCGCGCGTGAAGACCCCACTGGACTTTATCGATCGCCCTATCGCGGCGATCCTGTTTGGAATGATCGTTCTGGTTCTGGCCCTGCATTTCCGCCGGGTCTGGCTGGACTATAAGGAAAGAAAGAAAGACGAATGGCAGATCAGTCACGCATCAACGAGCTTTCCCGCCATCCTGTCGCGCCGCAGAAACTATATATTGACGGAGCGTGGCAAGAAGCTGAGGGCGAAACGCAAGACGTTCTCTCGCCGATTGACGGACAAAGACTGACCACGATCGCACGGGCGTCCGCAGCGGATGTGGACCGGGCGGTTGCGGCGGCACGGCGGGCGTTTGACGACGGGCGTTGGTCGCGGGCAGCCCCCGCGCATCGCAAGAAGGTGCTGCACAAGCTGGCCGACTTGATCGAGGCCAACGCGCTGGAACTGGCCGTTCTGGGTGTGCGCGATAACGGGACCGAGATCGGCATGGCCCTGAAGGCCGAGCCGGGATCGGCGGCGGGCACCTTCCGCTATTATGCCGAGGCGTTGGACAAGGTTTATGGCGAGATTGCCCCAACCGCGGGCAACGTGCTTGGGCTTGTTCATAAGGAACCCGTGGGTGTCGTGGGTGCGATTGTCCCGTGGAACTTCCCGCTGATGATCGGCGCGTGGAAATTGGCACCCGCGCTGGCGGCGGGGAACTCGGTCGTGTTGAAACCTGCCGAAACCGCCTCACTGTCGCTTCTGAAACTCGCCGAGCTGGCCGCCAAGGCCGGACTGCCGGATGGCGTGCTGAACGTTGTGACCGGGGCCGGGTCCGTCACGGGCGAGGCGCTGGCCCTGTCGATGGACGTGGACGTTCTGGTCTTCACCGGCTCTGGAGGGGTCGGGCGACGGCTGTTGGAATACTCGGCGCGGTCGAACTTGAAACGGTGCTATCTGGAGCTGGGCGGCAAGTCCCCCAACGTGGTTTTCGCCGACGCGCCGGATCTGGAGCAAGCGGCCAAAGTGTCCGCCGCCGGGATCTTCCGCAATGCGGGGCAGGTCTGCGTGGCAGGCTCGCGCCTGTTGGTCGAAGAGAGTATCCATGACGAGTTTGTCGAGGCGCTGTCGCGTCATGCGGCGGCGATGAAGGTGGGCAACCCCTTGGACCTGACCACCAATATCGGCGCGGTGAACAACCTGACGCAGTTGGAAGGCAATCTGAACTTCGTGACGAAAGCCGTGGAAGAGGGCGCCGTGATCGCACTTGGCGGCGCGCGCATCATGGAGGACACCGGCGGATACTTCATGGAGCCGACCGTGCTGAAAGGCGTGAAGCCGCAAGACAACGTGGCCCAGAATGAGGTCTTCGGCCCGGTGCTGGCGGTCACACCGTTCAAGTCGGATGAGGAAGCTGTGGCCATCGCCAACTCGACAAAATTCGGTTTGGCTGCGGGGGTTTGGACCTCGAACCTCAGCCGCGCGCACAACATGGTGCGCGATATTCAGGCGGGCGTGGTCCACGTGAACACCTATGGCGGCGCGGATGGCACGGTGCCTTTGGGCGGCGTCAAGCAATCGGGCAATGGCCATGACAAGTCGATGCACGCCTTCGACAAGTATTTCGACCTCAAGACAGCATGGATGCAGCTATGAGCGATAAGACAATTCTGGTCGTCGGGACCTATGACACCAAAGATGACGAACTGAACTATATCGCCGATGTGATCCGGGCGCAGGGCGGAGATGTCGCGACAATGGACATCTCGGTTCTGGGGGATCCCAGCGCGCCGTGTGACTATTCCAAACATGACGTGGCAGAGGCCGGCGGGTCGTCCATCCAAGCCGCCATCGACAGCGGGGACGAGAACACCGCCATGCAGATCATGGCGCAGGGCTCGGCCGCTTTGGCGTTGAAACTCTACCGTGAAGGCGTGTTTGACGGGCTGATCGTGCTGGGCGGCACGATGGGCACGGATGCGGCGCTGGACCTGTGTCAGGCGCTGCCGATTGGGGTGCCGAAATACGTCGTGTCGACGGTCAGCTTCTCGCCCCTGATCCCGCCGGAACGACTGCCTGCCGATGTGCAGATGATCCTCTGGGCAGGTGGGCTTTATGGCCTCAACTCGATCTGTAAAGCATCGCTGTCACAGGCGGCAGGTGCCGTGTTGGGTGCGGCCCGTGCGGTCGAGAAACCGGACTTCCAAAAACCGCTGATCGGCATGACCAGCTTCGGAAAAACCGTGCTGCGCTATATGGTCAGCCTGAAACCGGCGCTGGAAGAGCGCGGGTTTGAAGTCGCCGTGTTCCACGCCACAGGCATGGGCGGGCGGGCGTTTGAAAGCCTTGCGGGCGAGGGTGCCTTTGCTGCCGTTCTGGATTTCGCACCGCAAGAGTTGGGCAACCATATCATGGGCTCGACCATCTCGGCTGGCCCCGACCGCATGACCAATGCAGGCGCGTCAGGAACACCTCAGATGGTGTCCATCGGTTGCTACGATCTGGTGGATTTCATCGGCTGGCAGGACATTCCGCCGAAGCTAGCCGGCCAAGAGGTACATGCGCATAACCGCCTACTGTCCTCGGTCATGATGACCCCCGACCAGCGGTGCGAGATGGCGCGGGCCATGTGCACGCAATTGGCAGGTGCGAAAGGTCCGGTGAACCTGATCCTGCCGCTTGAGGGTGGCAATGAATGGGACCGTCCCGGTGGCCCGCTGCATGACGCGGACGGGCTTGCTGCCTTCATCGACGAAATCCGCACTCATTGCCCCGACAACGTGACGCTGATCGAGTTGGACAGCCATATCAATGACGCCGCGTTCTCGGATCGCGTATTGGAGGAATTCGATGCGTGGGTGGCGTCGGGCCTGGTTACCCCCTGAGACAACTTGTTGCACCCGCAATGATTTGCAATCTAGGCGCGACGGGTATTTATTGTCGGTGTTAAGGAGTGAACATGCCACACCTGTCATTCGAATTCAGCAATGGGCTGGGCCAGCACGCGGATCTTTCCGCTTTGGCCGAAACCATGCGCACGGCTTTGGTCGCCACTGGGAAGTGTCCCATTGGCGGCATCCGCGTGCGTGGGTTCGAGGCTGACATCGACGCCATTGGCGATGGGGCAGGCGGGTATCACTTCCTGGATATGATCCTCAGATTAGGGCAGGGACGGGACGAGGCCACGCGCGAGGCCATCGCCGACACCCTTTACAGCGCGGTTGAGGACGCGCTGCGCCCACAGATGGGCGACACGCCCTTCATTCTTAGTCTCGAGGTTCAGGAAATCGAAACCCGCTTCAGCCGGAAAGGTTGGAGCACGATCCACGCGGCCATCCGCGAAAGGACTGACAATGATGAAGAAACTCGATCGCGCCCTGCCTCTGGCACTTCTCCACGCCCGTGAGGCGACCCTCAAACCCTTCCGTCAGGAACTCGACGATATCGGCCTGACGGTCCAGCAATGGCGCGTGGTCCGCGTGCTGGCCGAAGGCAAACCCTGCTGCGCCACCGAATTGGCCGAACGTTGCGTCCTGATGCCGCCCAGCCTGTCGCGCATCCTGAAAACCCTGACCGAGCGTGGCTTGATCGAGCGTGTAGCAGACACCGACGCCCGCCGCCGCCGCGTGCAGATCACCGAAGAAGGCCGGGCGAAATACAACGCCATGTCGCAGAAAGCGGCCGGGATTTACGAGGATCTGGAAGACAAGTTCGGGACCGAGAGGATGGAAACGCTTCTGGATCTGCTGAACGAGCTTTACGACGTCGCCCGCGCAGCCTGATCCGGGTGTCACGTAACGGCGTTCTTGCATGGGGGCTTGGCGCGGCTTACGCAGAGGTAAGCAAAGAACGAGGCCCCCCAATGTCCAATACTGACGCCCCCGAAGGCAACATCATCCTGCGCACGCTTGCCATGCCCAAGGACACCAACGTGGCCGGAGACATCTTCGGCGGCTGGGTGCTGTCCCAGATGGACATCGCAGGTGGCGTGCTGGCGGCGGAATACGCTGGCGGGCGCGTGGCCACCGTGGCGGTGGACGCGATGAAGTTCATCTCGCCAGTTAAAGTGGGCGACGTTTTGTGCCTGTATGGCGAGGTCACACGGGTTGGCACCACCTCGATGTCTGTGACGCTCGAGGCGTGGTCGGAACGTGATCGTGGCCGATCCAAGCACAAGGTGACCGAGGGCGTCTTTGTCTTCGTCTCGCTGGATGATGACGGCACCCCGGTCCCGGTGAAGAAAGACTAGACGGCTGGTCCGTGCTGCCTGCGATCCACCTGCAGCATGCCAAAGCGATTGGACGAGACGATGAACAGGTCACCGTAGTTCAACGGCGGCTCTCCGCCCGCGCCGAGGGCCTCCCAGATCTCTCGTAGATTGCCCTTGTTGCCGACCCAAACGACTGTTTTGCCAGCGGACGCGGTGAGCAACCGCTCGGCCATGCCGTTGGCAGGCAACCGGTTGATTGGCAGATCGCGGTCCGTGGCCAGAGGCTGCGCCGTGTCCAGATTGCGCTGCACGCTGGGAGAATAGATCGCATCGACATGGACCCCATCCAGCGCCCCCACCAAAGCCTGCGCCCGCGCGCGCCCGATGGCATTCAGATTTTCCCCTGTCCGATCCCCATGCCGCACGATGATCAACGTAGTGTTCGGCGCCAGCCCGAGCACACCCGGACGCGCACATGCCATCAAAACCCCAGCGCCCGTCAGCGCCAGAAATACCCTTCTCTTCATAATATTTCCCCTCTTCTTAATAGGGGAAGCTTAGCAAGGGGTTGGGGATGTGGCTAGTTTTGGGGGAGGTGCTGACAGCAAACCGTCCGACCGATAGGCCAGACAACGCCCCGCTGATCGGCAGGTGATTGCTTGCAATCGCCGAGAGATGACCCTCCCCGTCGTGCCAGAGGCACGCCTTCGGCGTGACAGGGCGTTCCGCCCACCCAGGGTTCAGGTGCCAGTCACTGGATATCAGGCAGATTGCGCTTTGTTGAACTCCCAATCTACGTCTTCACCGCCAAATGCTCGTGATTCACGATGCAATGCATACTCGACTTGGGAAACCAGTTTCGGTTCGGCTTTCATGTTGAACTCGATTTGCAATTCCGCGAAATCTCGATAGTCGGCGACCAGCATCAGCTCAAACCGTGAGCCGAGAAATAGCGTTTCAGCATGTTCACGGATATAGGTTCTGAATTGCCTTGCCGCGTGTTTGTTCGGCAAAACCACTCGAAAGACAAACTGGAACTCTTGGTTTAGATCGACGCCGTCTGAAGCAAAGCCTTCGAGAAGTTTTTGATTTTCGACTACAAGTTCATCAAGCGTTGCGGTCATGCGGTTTGTCTCTTGTTATCTAGCTATTCTAGCCGTTGTACCCGCCATCACAGCTCAAGAAACTTATGCTAATCATCTTGAACAATCGAAAGCAGTTTATATGCATCCGCCATTTCTTTGGAACGCGCCCAACCATCGGCATCAGAGGCTGGCGGGAAACCGGAAATGCTAAAGCCAGTCTGAGTATCGAAGTCGAATAGTGCATAGAGGTGGCCATCCAACGCAAGGCCACAACAACTACCGGATTCAGTCCAATGAAATTGGAGTTCCGCACTATGTTGTCGCGGATTTCCTTCAGTGTACTGGTACACAAGAACAGCGTCAGCAATGGGACCAATAGCGTCGCCATTTTCGGCTGGCTTCAAAGCATACAGGTATCCCGTCGTCCCATCGTCCTCAAAAACACAAGCGTGTCCCGAAACGGAAGAAGAGGTCTTAAGAACCACTTCTTCCGTAGGAGTTATTCTGACAGGATCAGAAGCCGACACGATTTGTGCTACCGCGTAAACTTCTTATGCTTCAAGCGCTTGGGCTCCAGCGCATCCGGTCCCAGTCTGCGCTTCTTGTCCTCTTCGTAATCCTCGAAGTTGCCTTCGAACCATTCCACATGGGCGTCGCCTTCGAAGGCGAGGATGTGGGTGCAGATCCGGTCAAGGAAGAAGCGGTCGTGCGAGATGACGACGGCGCAGCCGGCGAAGTCGACCAGTGCGTCTTCAAGCGCGCGGAGGGTTTCCACGTCCAAGTCGTTGGTCGGTTCGTCGAGGAGGAGCACATTGCCGCCCTCTTTCAACAGACGCGCCATGTGGACGCGGTTGCGCTCACCGCCCGACAGCAGGTTCAACTTCTTCTGCTGATCGCCGCCCTTGAAGTTGAAGCTGGAACAATAGGCGCGGGAGTTCACCTGCGCGTCGCCCAGTTCGATGATCTCGGCCCCGCCGGAAATGGCTTCCCAGACGGTGTCATTGTCGTTCAGGTCATCGCGCGACTGGTCCACATAGGACAGTTTCACAGTGTCACCCAGTTCCACGGTGCCTTCGTCGGGCTGTTCCTGACCGGTCAGCATTTTGAACAGCGTCGATTTACCGGCGCCGTTCGGGCCGATGACGCCGACGATGCCGCCGGGGGGCAGCGAGAAGTCGAGGTTCTCGATCAGTTGCTTGTCGCCCATGTGCTTTTTCA
Source organism: Aliiroseovarius marinus (assembly GCF_004360145.1). Taxonomy (GTDB): domain Bacteria; phylum Pseudomonadota; class Alphaproteobacteria; order Rhodobacterales; family Rhodobacteraceae; genus Aliiroseovarius; species Aliiroseovarius marinus. The sequence continues at coordinate 82,346 of NZ_ML178714.1, forward strand.
GGCCAGTGACCTCGATCACCTTGCCGCCCAGACGGGGGCCGTTGGGGATGACGATTTGGGCACGGCCCACTTTGTCGCGCTCGGACTGGTTGGCGAGCTCGTTATAGGCGGCGATACGGGCCTTGGATTTGGCCTGACGGGCTTTCTGACCCTGACGCATCCATTCCAGCTCGCGTTCCAGCGTTTTCTGCTTGGATTTGTCTTCGCGGGCCTCTTGCTCCAGCCGTTTGGCTTTCTGTTCCAGCCATGCCGAGTAGTTGCCTTCGTAGGGGATGCCGCGGCCACGGTCGAGTTCAAGGATCCAGCCGGTGATGTCATCCAGGAAGTAACGGTCGTGGGTGACGATCAGGATGGTACCTTTGTAGTCGATCAGGTGCTGTTGCAGCCACGCGATGGTCTCGGCGTCCAAGTGGTTGGTCGGTTCGTCGAGAAGCAGCATGTCGGGCGCTTCCAGAAGCAGCTTGCACAGCGCAACGCGGCGTTTCTCACCACCCGAGAGGGTCGTGACGTCGGCGTCATCGGGGGGGCAGCGCAGGGCCTCCATCGAGACGTCGATCTGCGCGTCCAGATCCCAGAGGTTCTGGGCGTCGATCTCGTCCTGCAGCTTGGCCATCTCCTCGGCGGTTTCGTCTGAGTAGTTCATGGCGAGCTCGTTATAGCGCTCGAGGATGGCTTTCTTTTCGGCCACGCCCTGCATGACATTGCCGCGCACATCCAGCGACGGGTCCAGCTCGGGCTCCTGCGGCAGATAGCCGACTTTGGCGCCTTCGGCGGCCCATGCCTCGCCGGTGAAGTCCTTGTCGATGCCCGCCATGATCCGCATCAAGGTCGATTTACCGGTGCCGTTCACACCGACCACACCGATCTTTACGCCCGGCAGGAAGCTAAGGCGGATGTCTTCAAAGCATTTCTTGCCACCGGGGTAGGTCTTGGAAACACCATCCATGTGGTAGACATATTGATAAGCGGCCATATTGCGCGTCCTCAGCAAATTCGTGTCACGACCTGATAACTATGTGCGACCAGTGGTGCAACACAAGAGCGACAAACGCGCTGGGTATCTGTGGTGGCTGGACCTCTTGAAAGACAACATGTAACGCTGCTGTCATGATTTACCGATTGTTTTCCCCGATTGTTCCGATCCTTGCCCTTGTTGCAAGTTATGCACCTGCATTGGCGCAGATCACTAACATCTACACCGAGGGCAACCTGCGCCCCACACATAATCTACCGTGCATAAGTGCCGAGGAAGCCAGGAGAGACTATTCGCCCGCGGATCTGGCGACCAGTCTGAAACGGTGTTTTGAGAATGGGGATGATGCGCGAGCGATTGAAATGGTCGTTGTCTTACAGTTGCGTGGGGAATTTGACGCCCGTCGGGTCTCGGACAAGACGGCCCATGGCGCCTATCAGGTTCTTATCATGGATGTCGCAAATGCCGTTGGCGAAGACTGGGCGCCACGGATTACGGCTGCGTTCGAGAAGTTCAAAGGTGATGGCTCTGATGGACATGCCCGCATCTGCAGCATGGCAAAGTCGCAAGGTGCCCCGAACTACCGACCGGATTACATGATTGCGCATGGTATGAAAGCGGTCTTGGGTACGATCGAGGGGGACGGTCTCGTCCCGGGTTTCGATCCACAGGCGTCTTGGGCAGAGCTTCTGAAAGACTATCTGAAATGTCCCAGCTAGGACGACGGGCCATATGATGCGACATCGCTACCCATATGCACGCCCCGGTCAGGTGATTGGCCTGTTGGGGGGGTCGTTTGATCCGGCCCATGAGGGGCACGTGCACATCACGCGCGAGGCGTTGAAGCGGTTCGGGCTGGATCAGGTGTGGTGGTTGGTGACACCGGGCAATCCGTTGAAGGCGCATGGGCCCGCGCCGCTGGAGCAGCGTCTCGACCATGCACGAGACGTGATGCAGCATCCGCGCGTGAAGGTCACGCAGATCGAGGCACACACAGGAACGCGCTATACGGCGGAAACGCTGAAGGCGCTGATTGCACTTTATCCGGGTGTGCATTTCGTCTGGCTAATGGGCGCCGACAATCTGGCGGATTTCCATCGCTGGGAACAGTGGGACTGGATCATGTCGCACGTGCCGATTGGAATCTTGGCCCGGCCGGGGGATCGCGGCGCGGCGCGTGTGTCTAAGGCGGCACGCCGGTTTCGCGCGGCGCAGATCACTGGGCGGCAGGCCGCGAAACTGCGGGTGTCCGAAGCCCCGGCGTGGTCTTTGGTGAATGTGCCGATGGTGGATGTGTCTTCGTCACAGATCCGGGCGCGCGGCGACTGGTGAACCTGTCAGAAAGATTGTGCTGATCGGCGGGTTTCCGTCTTGATTGCGCGAAAGCCAGCGGTTTAACTCGCCCCATGAATAACCCTTTTTCAAGACGCGCATTTTTGGCGGGACTGGGGGCTGGGGTAGGGATGCCTGCCTTTGCCAACGCGCCTGCGACGTCGCTTTTTCCTGTGCCCAAACCGGGCGATTACGCCAAGCGAGGTCTGCCATCGGTCGCAGCTATGGTGGCCGATGCCGGACTGGGCGGGAAGATTGGCTTCGTGGTGGCGGACGCCCACACGGGCGAGGTGCTTGAGGTTCACAACCCTGTGTTGCCTTTGCCGCCTGCCAGTGTCGCGAAAGCGATCACGGGGGCCTATGCCCTATCGATCCTTGGTGCGGAGCATCGCTTTCAAACGCGCCTGCTGGCGACTGGACCTGTGCAAGAAGGCATCATCCAAGGCGACCTGATCCTTGTGGGCGGCGCGGATCCCACGCTGGACACCGATGCGCTGTCACAGATGGCAAAAGACCTGCGCGCGCTGGGCGTGAGCGGGATCACCGGCAAGTTTCATGTGAACGGCGCGTATCTGCCCTATCAGCGGGTGATTGATCCCGGGCAGCCGGATCATCTGGGGTACAACCCGTCGATCTCGGGGCTGAACCTGAACTTCAACCGTGTGCATTTCGAATGGAAGCGCGAAGGCCAAAGCTGGGCTGTTGCGATGGATGCGCGGTCCGAAACGCTGCGCCCTGCGGTGAAAGTGGCGCGGATGGAGGTCGTAGACAGGAAGTCTCCGATCTTCACCTATAAGGATGCGGCGGGTGTCGACAGTTGGACAGTCGCGCGCACGGCGCTGGGGAAGGGCGGGTCACGCTGGTTGCCGGTCCGGAGACCTGACATCTACACCGGTGAGGTCTTTCAGGTTCTGGCGCGCGGGCAGGGGGTGAAGCTGCCCCGCCCTCTGGCGCAAAATGGAGCAGCTGAGGGCGACGTTCTGGTGTCGCACGCGTCGGCCCCGGTCGCCGAGATCGTGCAGGACATGCTGAAATACTCGACCAACCTGACGGCGGAAGTGGTCGGCATGGCGGCGAGTGTCGAGGCGGGCGGTACGCCTGCGGATTTGGCAGGCTCGGCGGACCAGATGTCAGACTGGGCGCAGGACGCGTTGGGCACGCGGCGGCTGAGATTTGCGGACCATAGCGGGCTGAGCGATCAGTCCATCGTGACAGCGCGCGATATGGTGCGTGCGCTGGTCACGCTGTCTCCGGATGGCGATCTTGCGCCGCTTCTGAAAAACATCCCGCCCAAGTCCGAGCTATTGCCTGAAGGCGGAACCCACGCGATCCGTGCCAAGACCGGGACACTGAACTTCGTGTCGGCGCTGGCGGGCTATGTCACCGCGCCAAACGGGCGCGAGCTGGCGTTTGCGATTTTCACGGCAGATATGGAGCGACGGGGCGCCATTCCAAAAGCGTTCCGGGAACGTCCAAAGGGCGCAAAAGGTTGGAGCCGCCGATCACGAAGATTGCAACATGATCTGATTGCGCGCTGGTCGGTGCTGTTCGGGACATAAAAAAGGGGCCGTGTGGCCCCTTTTGTGTTTGCTAGCAGCAGCCTTATTCGGGCTTCGGCGGCATATTCACCGCGATTTTCGAGGCCGGGCGGTCGGCGCTCATGGCGTACCAACGCTGTACGTTTGCGTAGCTATCAAGCTCCAGCGCGTCGCCCGCGTTATAGCCGGTCAACAGCACGCGAACCCATGGCCAGATGGCGATGTCCGCGATCGAATACTCGTCTCCGGCCACGACATCGCGCCCGTCCAGACGCTTGTCCAGAACGCTTAGAAGTCGCTTTGCTTCCGCGCGGTAGCGTTCCAGCGGGCGCTTGTCTTCGAAATCTTTCCCAGCGGCGGCATAGAAGAAACCAAACTGGCCCAACATGGGGCCAAAGCCGCCCATCTGCCACATCAGCCACTGGAGCACCTCGGCGCGTTTTGCCGGGTCAGTGGGCAGGAACTTTCCAGACTTTTCAGCAAGGTAGATCAGGATCGCGCCGGTCTCCCACAGCGGCAGGGGTTTGCCGTTCGGTCCATTGGGATCAATGATCGCGGGGATCTTGTTGTTTGGGTTGAGCGACAAATATTCGGGTGTGAACTGGTCGCCATCCATGATCGAGATACGGTGCGCTTCGTAGGGCAGGCCGGTTTCTTCCAGCATGGCCGAAGCCTTGATGCCGTTGGGGGTGGGCAGCGAGTAAAGCTGGATGACGTCGGGCCGGGTAGCGGGCCAACGCTGGGTAATCTTGAAGTCTTGCAACATGGGGTGTCCTAGAAAGTCGAACCTTGAATGTGGCCGCGTATCAGCGCGCGCTCAAGGGGCTGCGTGTGTGATTGAGGCCGAATATGGGGCGGCGGGGTGGCAGCTTCAAGGTTCGGCATGATCACGCGCGCGTGGTGTCCTTTCGGACACGGTGGGGAATACAGAAAAGGGGCCGTGCGGCCCCTTTTGCGATGGTCAAAAATCAGCGTCGCTTACAGCGTCATGTGACGCGCGCGCGCCCCGCGTTCAATGGCGGCGGCATGCAGGCGGTCGATGTTTAGCTCATAACGGATCTCTTCCAGGATGCGCAGTTCCGGGCCTTGCAACACGCCATCCGCAGCGGCGACATCACAAGCCAGCGCATAGGCGGTTTCCCAAAGGTTTTCCGGCAGGTTGTCACGTACGAGGCCGAACAGAGCGTCCAGCCCGTCTTCAACCGCGAACAGGTCAAACACGGTTTGCGAAACGGTTTTGAACCGGTCGGGGTCATAGGTCGCGAAGACCGGCAGGTGATTGACGATCCGTTCGATGGTCAGCAGTTCGGCGGAAGTGATGTGTTCGTCCGACGCGGACACCGCCATCATCACGGCAATCAGACTGTCCTGAGGGGTCAGGGAATGGGGAATATCTTGCAATTGGATTTGCTCCTCTGTTGCGGTGCAGAATATTGACCCCGCGAGCCCTTCGCAATAGGGAGTGCACAACGTGCAAGATGCACGAGATGAAAGGAAAGCACATGTCCGAAATGCGTGACGCCGCGATGAGTTCGAAAGCCTGGCCCTTTGAAGAGGCGCGCCGGGTGCTCAAACGTTACCAGAAGGGCGCGCCGGATAAGGGATACGTGCTGTTTGAAACGGGCTATGGCCCGTCGGGTCTGCCCCATATCGGCACCTTTGGCGAGGTTGCGCGCACCACAATGATTCAACGCGCTTTCGAGGTGATCTCGGACATTCCGACCAAGCTGGTCTGCTTCTCGGACGATCTGGACGGCATGCGGAAAGTGCCGGGCAACGTTCCGAATTCGGAAAGCCTGCATGACCACCTGCAAAAGCCGCTGACCAGTGTGCCGGATCCGTTCGGCACACATGAAAGCTTTGGCCATCACAACAATGCCATGCTGCGCCGGTTCCTGGACACGTTCGGGTTTGAATACGAGTTCTACTCGGCAACCGAATTCTATGGCTCCGGCCAGTTTGACGAGGTGCTGAAGCGCGCGGTCGAGAAATATGACGACATCATGGAAGTGATGCTGAAAAGCCTGCGTGAAGAGCGTCGCCAGACCTACTCAATCTTCCTGCCGATCCACCCGGAAACCGGTCGTGTCCTTTACGTGCCGATGAAAGAGGTGAACGCTGAGGATCACACCATTACCTTTGACGATGAAGACGGCAAAGAGTGGACGCTGCCCGTCACTGGCGGCAATGTGAAGCTACAGTGGAAGCCGGACTTTGGGGCGCGCTGGGCCGCACTGGAAGTTGACTTCGAGATGTATGGTAAGGACCACTCCACCAACACGCCGATCTATGACAAGATATGCCGCATTCTGGGCTGGCGTGCGCCCGAGCACTTTACCTATGAGCTGTTCTTGGATGAAAACGGTCAGAAGATCTCGAAAACCTCGGGCAATGGCGTGTCGATCGACGAATGGCTGACCTATGCCTCGACCGAGAGCTTGGCTTATTTCATGTTCCTGAAGCCTAAGACCGCGAAGCGGATGCATTTTGATGTGATCCCCAAGGCGATGGACGAATATCACCAGCAGCTGAACGCCTATCACAAGCAGGACTTGAAGCAGCAGTTGAACAACCCGGTCTGGCACATCCACGGCGGCGACGTGCCGGTATCGAACATGGTCGTTCCGTTCTCGATGCTGCTCAATCTGGCGTCTGTGGCCTCGGCCCATGACAAGGCGCAGCTTTGGGGCTTCATTCAGCGCTATGCGCCGGACGCGACGCCGGAGACGCACCCGGATCTGGATGCAGCGGCAGGTTATGCCGTGAAGTACTATGAGGACTTCGTAGAGCCTGCGAAGGTCTTCCGCCTGCCCACGGATCAAGAGCGTGGCGCGCTGGAAGAGCTGGCGAAAGCCCTGCGCGATGGCGACGTGGCGCTGAACGCGATTGCCCGCAAGAACGAGATGATGGGGAACGACGATCCGCTGCCTGCGGTCGACTTCCACTCGGACGAGTTCCTGCAATCGGTGGTCTTCGCGCTGGGCAAACTGCACGGGTTCGAGAACCTGCGCGATTGGTTCAAAGCGCTATACGAGGTGCTTCTGGGCGCCAGCCAAGGTCCGCGTTTCGGGGGCTTCGCGGCCCTTTATGGGGCCGAGGAGACGGCTGCCCTGATCGACAAAGCGCTGGCTGGCGAACTGGTGAAGTAAAACCTTCAAGATATTGAAATTATTAGCGGCGTTCGAGTTTTCGGGCGCTGTTTTTCGTTCTACTCCCCCGTGCAACGCACGCCCGTCTTAACGCCCGTTAACCGCCCACATTTACCCCTTTTGACGTTTCTCGCCCCGTCCTGCGCGCCCCAACGCGTTTGCGCGGGGCTTTGCGTGGATATCGACCGGAAAGGGAACCTGATGAACAAGGCGATTACCGAAGGGGTGGTGTTCATGCCGCCTGAATTTGAGGATGGGCTGGATGTCTGGTCAAGCGAGGACGGCACCCCCGGCAGCCTAACGTATGACGGGGCGGGCAATGCGGCCATCGTACCGGCGGATCAGGATTTCGATGGCTGTTTGGAATTGTTCAAGGATCAGAACACGCAAACGCTGCGCTATATGGGCCAGACACCGTTTGAGCAGGGATGCTATTTGCGGGTTCGGGCACGGGTCAAGGCGATCTCAGGCCCGCTGCCATCTGTGCGTATCGCTACCCGTCCCAGCCTGACGGGTGGGGGGCATGCCACCGGATATGTTGAAACCGGGCCCGAGGTCGCGCTGACATCCTATGGCGAAGTGGTCGAGATCTCGGCCATCATCGGATCGGGCAGCCGGTCGAGCGTTGATATGGTCTGGGGCGAGGACGTCGCCTATGCCCATGTGGGTCTGGACCTGACCGGGTCGAATGGGGCGGCAGTGCGCATTGACGACATCATCGTCGAAGACGTGACCGGCGCCTATCTGCGCGACATGATGGATTGGGTCGATGTGCGCGATTTTGGAGCCGTTGGGGACGGTGTCACCGATGACCGCGCCGCGTTCGAGGCCGCCGATGCAGCGTCCGGCGGGCGAACCCTGCTGGTGCCCGACGGTGTCTTCTTTATCGGTGCCAACCTGACCCTGCACACGGATATTCGCTTTGAAGGCACGGTGACGATGGCCGACAACGTCTATCTGTCGTTGACGCGCAGCTTCGACCTGCCCACCTATATCGACGCGTTCGGGGACGAACTTCTGGGCTTCCGCAAGGCGTTTCAGGCACTGCTGCACTATGCTGACCACAAGGTTCTGGACATGTGTGGACGCCGCATCGATGTCACCGAGCCCATTGACATGCAAGGGGCCTACGCGACCTCGGACACGTTCCTGATCCGGCGCGCGATCCGCAATGGTCAGTTCTACGTCATTGGCGGGGCGGCTTGGGACGACGAGGTGACGACCTCGGCGGCGCAGTACAGCCCCGCCAATCCGAATAAGCTGACGAATGTGTCCGGGATCTCGGCGATCGAGCCGGGTTCGATCGTGACCGGCAACGGGGTCGGACGAGAAGTGTATGTGAAATCGGTCGATATCAGCGCGGAAGAGCTTGAACTGAGCCGCCCGCTCTGGGGCGCGGATCCCAACCAGACCTATACGTTCACCCGCCACAAATATGTGCTGGACCTTGGTGGATTTGCCGAGCTACGCCGCCTAAACCTGATCGAGATCGAGTTCCAGTGTAACTCGCATGCTTCGGCTGTGATGCTGGCGCGCAATGGCGAAAACATGGTGTTCCAGGACTGTCACTTCATTAAGCCCAAGAACCATGGAATCAGTTCGATCGGACGCGCCTGTCAGGGGCTTCAGGTGGACCGTTGTCAGTTCATCTCGGCCGAACAAAGCCTGCCGGCAACGGACCGTGTGTCGGTTGCGCTGAATGTGAACGCCAATGACTCGAAGATCCGCGACACGCAGTTCCAGCGCATGGGGACGTCGATGGTAATGTATGGCTCGGGCCATATCATTCAGGGCAACCACATGTATCAGGGGGACGAGGTCACGGATGGTCCACGCGTGGCAGGCATCGTGTTCACCCTTGAGAACAACAAGACCGTGCTGACTGGCAACTATATCGACAACTGCATGGTCGAATGGAACAACGAGCACGACTCGGAGCCTGATTTCAGCAATGAATATGCATTCGGCGGGATGACGATCACGGACAACATCTTTACCGCAAATGACGTTGCGCCGTGGTTCACCTGGATCATGATCAAGCCGTTCGGCACCGGGCACTATCTGTCTGGCCTGCACGTCAGCAACAACACCTTCCGGTCGTTGAACGGGCGCATTGACCGGGTCGAAAGCGTGTCGACCACCCACGGAACGCTGAACGGGTGGAGCATGCGCGACGTGACCTTCAAGGACAATGCCTTCGTGGGCGTCGACCAGCGGACGATCTCGCCCGTGACGCTTGAGTTCAATCAGAACACGGAAGCCAGCACCTGGAGCTTGGATGGCTCGGCCTATTTCCCGTTCGGTGGCAACGCGCGGACGGTCTCGTCTGTCGTGATCGAGGGTGATCTGCGCGACAGCTCCAACAATCAGGTTTGGGACAATCCGCATGTTCTGGTGAACCAAGGAACCGGTGCGAAACTGGCGCAGTTGAAATGGTCCAAGCCGGTGCGCGGGACGGCGCATGTGACCCTGCGTACGGACAAGCCTGTTTAATACACTTAAGAAAGGGCCCGCCGATTGGTGGGCCCTTTTTCGACGCGTTTGGCGGGAAACACCCCAACATCTTCAAATTTCTTGATGCGGATCAAGGCGCGGTCCGGCCGGGTTTGTTAGAGGCAAACCGGACAATCAAGGAGAGATGCGAATGAGTGTGAATCAGACCCGTACCAGTGCGCCGAAAACCGCTGCAAAGGCGGCCGCGAAGCCTGCAGAGGCGCCCAAGCCCGAGCAGAAACCGTTCCCCAAGGTAAGTGCAGATCAGATCCGCGAGACCTTTGAAAACGGCAAATATCCCTATGACACCAAGCTGGGTCGTAAGGAATACGAGGCCGAGAAAGCACGCCTGCAGGCCGAGCTTTTGAAAGTTCAGCGCTGGGTTGGTGAAACGGGTCAGAAATTCGTGCTTCTATTCGAAGGCCGTGACGCGGCCGGTAAGGGCGGCACGATCAAACGCTTCATGGAGCACCTCAACCCCCGCGAAGCGCGCGTTGTCGCGCTGAACAAACCGACTGACGAAGAGCGCGGCCAGTGGTTCTATCAGCGCTATATCAGCCAGCTGCCGACCGAGGGCGAAATGGTTTTCTATGACCGCTCGTGGTACAACCGCGCAGGCGTTGAACGCGTGATGGGCTTTTGTTCCCCCAGCGAATATCTTGAGTTCATGCGCCAGACGCCCGAATACGAACGCATGCTGACGCGCTCGGGCATTCGCCTGTACAAATACTGGTTCTCGGTCACCCGTGAAGAGCAGAAGCGCCGCTTTGACAGCCGCAAGGATGACCCGTTGAAGCGCTGGAAGCTGAGCCCGGTGGATGTGGCATCGCTCTCGAAATGGGACGACTACACGGAAGCTAAAGAGGCGATGTTCTTCTATACAGACACTGCCGATGCGCCGTGGACCATCATCAAGTCGAATGACAAGAAGCGTGCGCGTCTGGAATGCATGCGCCACTTCCTGTCGACCGTTGACTATCCTGACAAGGACTATGACTTGGTCCGCGCGCCGGATCCGCTGATCGTAGGTCACGCCAGCCAAGTGATCCACAACGCCGATCACATCTTGGGCTCAAGCCTGCATCCGGATCAGCGTCGCGGTTGATTTGACAGACAACACAGAACGACGGGGCGCTTAGGCGCCCCTTTTTCATTCTATCTTTTGTTGAGGCGGGGTAGTCTGGAGAAAACAGATTTGCGCACGGTCCCCGGAGCGCTTTTTATACAAGCAGTGCAGGTGATTTTATGCCCTATTCCAGACGTTTCATTCTGGCCGGTTTGTCGGTTGTTTCTCTTGGGGCTTGCCAATCTGGAAGCACAGTAAGCAGCGTTCCGCCGAGTGCGTCTGGTGGGATGCGCGCGGTGCGCAATACGCGGTTTGACACTTGGGTCCCGGGGGCCAAGAAACGGATGATCGCGCGCGGGTTGCCCGCGTCCGCTGTCAACCGTGCCTTCCGCAATGTGGGTTATCTGCCCGGCGTGGTGGAACGCGACCGCAATCAGACCGAATTCGTGCGCTCGTTCGAGGATTATCTGGCTATCGCCGCCTCGGACGCGCGGATTGCGAAGGGGCGGGCGATGCTGTCCAGACACGCAAGCCTGCTGAACCGGCTTGAGGCCCGTTACGGCGTCGAGAAAGAGGTGATCGTCGCCGTGTGGGGTGTCGAAAGCCGCTATGGTGAACGGCGCGGCGATGTGCCGGTGATGTCCGCGCTGGCGACGCTGGCCTTTGACGGTCGGCGCGGCCGCTTTTTCGAGGGGCAGATGGCCGCTGCGATCAAGATCCTTGCACGTGGCGACGTCACACCCGCGCGCATGGTGGGCAGCTGGGCGGGCGCGATGGGGCATACGCAGTTCATCCCCTCGTCCTATCTGGCCTATGCGGTGGATTTCCGGGGCGACGGCAAGGCGGATATCTGGTCAGATGATCCCACCGACGCGCTTGCCTCGACCGCCGCGTATCTCAGCCGGTCGGGCTGGAGGCGCGGGCAGCGATGGGGCGAAGAGATCACCGGGCGTGCGCCGTCGGGCAGGGGCCGCGTGGTCAAGCCTGCAGGTGACAGTGGCCCGGTGTTCGAAGTCTATCACAACTACGCGGTTCTGGCCCGCTACAACAACGCGCAGAAATACATCATTGGCGTAGGGCATCTGTCCGACCGGCTGGTCGGGCGCCCCGCGTTGCGCGCCTCGTTCGGACCAGATGAACACGGGTTGACGCTAGAGGATCGCAAGGCCCTGCAACGCGGGCTGACCCGCGCAGGCTTTGACACGGGCGAGGCCGATGGCGTCTTGGGAAAAAAGACCTTCGCCGCGATTGAGGCCTTCCAGAGGTCGCGCGGGCTTCGGGTGACCGGTATGCCATCGAAAGCGTTGCTTGCAATGCTGTAGCGGCTTCTGACTGGCCGTCGAAAAGGACCGCTTTCTGCGCCTATTGTGCCGTCCAGCCCCCATCAATCGGAATCGAGGTGCCCGTCACGTTATGCGCCTCACGCGCGCAGAGCCACAGCGCCAGTGCGCCGACTTCCGCAGGATCCGATGTGCGGCGTGAGGGCTGCTTTTCGGCCAGCAACTCGGCTATTCCGGCCTCCCGATCACCGCCATGCGCGGCGGCCCGTTCCTGAATTTGCGGCTCGATGATGGCGGTCTCGGTCCAGCCAGGACAGATGCAATTTACGGTGACGCCGCCAGAGGCTCGGCTTCCGGCATCGGCGTATTCCAGCGCCGCTACGCGCGACATGCCGACCAGTCCGAATTTTGACGCCACATAGGGCGCTTTGTACTTCGAGGCGACAAGTCCGTGCACTGACGCGATATTGATCACACGCCCGAACCCGCGTTCGGCCATCAAGGGCATTGCCAACCGCATGGTGTGAAACGCCCCCGACAAATTGACGTCGAGAATGGCATCCCAGGTCTCTTGGTCGGCCTCGGCCAGCGGCACGGTTTTCTGAATGCCTGCGTTGTTGACAAGAATATCGGCCCCACCCCAATCAGCCATGTCATCCATCATCTGTTCAATGGCGCTGACATCACGCATATCAGCGTGGAAGAAACGCGCATCGGGTGCACCTGCGTCCAGAGCCTCATTCAGCGCGTCCTGCGCCATCTTTGCGTCTGCCAGCCCGTGAAGGGCCACGCGTGCGCCTGCCTTTGCGAATGCTTTTGCCATGGCCAGCCCGATCCCCTGTACGGATCCGGTTACAAGCGCGGTTTTGCCCGTTAGGTCAGTCATATGTGTCCTCCTCGATGCCCATGCGCCCTGACAGGGCCGGCACGCCCACGATAGCGTTGCATTCCCGATTGAGCTATGGCGGACCTGTCGAAGTGGCGACCGACGTGGCGATACCAACGCCAATACGCACCGTTACCGCGATACGATAGCGCCAACACTCTGTGCTTGCCCCGCCGCACTACCCACAATAGAGGTGGGGAATGACACAGGTAATGACTCTCCCTCAGCACATGCGTGCAGTTCTGGTTCTGGGCACACCGCTGGTGGCCTCGCAACTGGCGCAGTTTTCGGTGCAGATCACCGACACGATCATGCTGGGCTGGTACGGGGTCGAGGAACTGGCCGCCGTCACGCTGGCAGGCACATTCTTTTTCATTTTCCTGATTATGGGGGCCGGTCCGGGCTTTGCCCTGATGCCCATGGTGGCCGAGGCGGAAGAGGCCGGCGACGAGGTGCGCGTACGGCGCTTGACCCGGATGGCCCTGTGGATTTCTGTCGGCTTTGCACTGGCCGTGCTGCCCCTGATGTGGATGTCGGCGCCAATCCTGCAGGCGATGGGGCAGGATGAGGGGCTCAGCCTGATTGCGCAGGACTATCTGCGGATCGCAGGCTTTGGCATGATCCCGTCTTTGATCGTGATGTCCTTGCGCAGCTACCTGTCCGCGCTAGAGCACGCACGCATTGTCCTGTGGGCGACGGTGATTGCGGCCGTGATGAATGCGGTCATCAACTATGCGCTGATCTTCGGCAACTGGGGCGCGCCGGAACTGGGTGTGCGTGGGGCGGCGATTGCCTCGGTCACGATCCAGATCGCAGCGGGGATCGTTCTGTGGATCTATGCAGCGCGCCTGAACCCGGAACAGGCCTTGTTCCAACGGCTTTGGAAACCGGACTGGGAGGCCTTGGTGGCGCTCCTGAGACTGGGCATTCCCATCGGCATGACCACATTGGCCGAGGTGGGGATGTTCTCGGCCTCGACCATCGTTGTGGGGCTGATCGGCACGCTAGAGCTTGCCGCGCACGGCATCGCGCTTCAGATCACGGCGCTGTTCTTCATGGTGCATTTGGGTCTGTCGATGACGGCGACGGTGCGCGCAGGCCGCGCCTTGGGCCGCCGGGACGAGCTGGGCCTACGCCGGGGCGCCCTAGCGGTGACGCTGGCATCGGTCCTCTTCGGTGGGCTGACCGTCATCCTGTTCTTGGTCTTCCCGGCGCCGCTGATCCAGCTGTTCCTCGACCCGAACGAAGTCTTGCGGGCCGAGATCGTCGTGCTTGGCACTTCGCTTCTGGTGGTCGCCGCTCTGTTTCAATTCGCAGACGGCGCGCAGGCCATCGCCATGGGGCTTCTGCGCGGGGTGCAGGACACACGGGTGCCCATGATCATCGCCAGCCTCAGCTATTGGCTGGTCGGGATGGGATCGTCCTATGTGCTGGGCATCACGTTGGGCTTCGGCGCAGTCGGTGTCTGGTGGGGATTGCTGTTGGGCCTGCTCTGCGCCGGTGCCTTCATGTCGTGGCGCTTTTGGATGCAAAGCTCGCGTATTGGCGCACCTGCCCGATAGAGCAGGCGACCAAACTTGCTGATTGTGGTGGCGATTAGCCCTTGGTCAATCGATCTGCTTTTTTGCGCACCAACATCGTGCGCAGATCGTGCATGGCCAGCAAAAGCGCGTCGGTCACCTGTTCCAGATCTTCGTCCGAGGCCCGCGCCTGCGCCCAATGCGTCGTCAGGTTCAGGTGATCGACCGTGCGCAGGATATCATCGATATCCCGCTGCTTCAGCTGCGCGCGGCGCTGCTCCATCCACTCGGCAATCGCGGCATTGTCCTCGTCAGACAACTCACGACCGCCTTGGGGTTTCACATCGCCGTTTTTGATGTTCAAAACCGCAATCTGGTCCAGCTCGATCCGGCGTTGCCGGTTTTCCGTATCCACCTTGAACACGAAAGCTCCGTTTTCACGGACACGGAAATAATAGTCAGGCAGGACAGCGGACATCTGGGACCTTTCGATTCTAATCGCCTTCGGTTCTATACCAAAGACGCACAGAAATCCTGAATGCGCGTGCACGCTTCCTTCAGTGCCTCGTCCGACGTGGCATAGCTGACACGGAAGTTCGGCGACAGACCAAAGGCCGAGCCAAAGACAACTGCCACGCCTTTCTCTTCCAACAGTGCTTTGGCGAAGGTCTCGTCGTCGTCGATCTTCACACCACCGGCCGAGGTTTTGCCCAAACAGCCTTTGATCGAGGGGTAGACGTAAAACGCCCCATCCGGCACCGGGCATTCAATGCCCTCGGCGGCGTTCAGCATCTCGACCACCAGATCGCGACGGCGGACAAACATCTTATTGTTTTCAGCGATGAAGTCCTGCGTCCCGTTCAGCGCTTCAAGAGCAGCCCATTGGCTTACCGAACAGGGGTTCGAGGTCGATTGCGACTGGATCTTGCGCATCGCTGCGATCAGTTCCACCGGACCCGCCGCATAGCCGATCCGCCAGCCGGTCATTGCATAGGCTTTCGACACGCCATTACAGGTCAGCGTGCGATCATAAAGGCCGGGTTCGACCTCGGCCGGGGTGCAGAATTCGAAATCGCCATAGGCAAGGTGCTCGTACATATCATCCGTCATCACCCAGACATGCGGGTGGCGCATCAGAACGTCGGTCAACGCCTTCAGTTCGTCACGCGAATAGCCTGCGCCCGTCGGGTTCGAAGGCGAGTTGAAGATCAGCCACTTGGTTTTCGGCGTGATCGCGGCCTCAAGCTGCTCGGGCGTCATACGGAAGCCGGTCTCAATCGGGCATTCCACGACGACGGGTTCACCGCCAGCCAGCAGCACCATGTCGGGGTAGCTGACCCAATAAGGGGCCGGGATGATCACCTCGTCGCCCGGGTTCAGCGTAGCCATCAGCGCGTTATACAGGATCTGCTTACCGCCGGTCCCGACCGAAACCTGCGCGGGCGTGTACTCCAGCCCGTTCTCACGCTTAAATTTGTCGCAAATCGCCTGCTTCAGCTCGGGCATCCCGTCCGGCGCGGTGTATTTCGTCTTGCCCGCATCAATCGCAGCCTTCGCGGCGGCTTTGATGTTGTCGGGGGTGTCGAAATCCGGCTCGCCCGCGCCAAGGCCGATGACGTCACGGCCAGCGGCTTTCAGCTCGGCTGCGAGGGTCGATACAGCGATGGTCGGAGAAGGTTTTACGCGGTCAAGTGTCGCGGAGAGGAAAGACATGGCGGCCTCGGTTTGTATGTTGGTCGCAATTCTTCTAGGGTGCGCCGCGAGGCGGATCAAGCATCATCAGGTGCCCGATATCGACATTGCATAAGGAGAGACAGGCATGGAACAGACTGTAGCGAACGGCGATTGGTTTTCCGAGGACGCCGCGACCTTCGGGGATCGCCTGGCCGCCGCCCGCGAAGCCGAAGGCATGTCGCAATCCGCATTGGCCCGACGGCTGGGTGTGAAACTGAAAACCCTGCGCGGATGGGAAGAGGATCTGTCCGAACCACGCGCCAACAAATTGCAGATGGTCTCGGGCGTTCTGAATGTCTCGATGCGCTGGCTTTTGACTGGCGAGGGCGAAGGGGTCAGTGAACCGACGCTTGAAGACGGAGACGCCCCCGAGGTGCGCGATCTTCTGCTTGAAATTCGCGACATCAAGATGCAGATGAGCCGCTCGGCCGAGCAGTTGGGCCGGCTTGAAAAACGCCTGCGTAAGCGGCTGGAAGGATAAGACATGAGCGGAATTCCCTATGATCAGCTGAAGGAAACACCCGGCGCGCGCGAAGGCGAAACGCCCGAGCACCGTGTAAAGCGTCTGGCCATGCGCTCGATGCGGCGCGGGATCAAAGAGATGGACATCATCCTGACGCGCTACGCGGATGATCATCTGGAAAATATGACCACCGAAGAGCTGGACCTTTACGAGGCGCTGCTTGGGGAAAACGATCAGGATCTCTATCAGTGGGTGTCGGGCCAGCAGGACGCCCCCGAGGCGCTGTCCGAGCTGATCTCGCGGATCGCGCAGCACATGCAATCACGCTAAGTGGCCACGGGGTACAGGGCGATTTTCCGAAAATTGTCCTGAACTCCGGCGCAGTTTTCCGCGATATTTAACTGAATGTTCTTCTTTCAGGCTCAAGAGTCGTCTCAGTAACGGTTCGGAGAGACGGATGAGCATGCATTTGCAAATCGGGCAAACGGTCAATCATGGCTTTGTTGTGCAGTATCTTGAGGCGCTGGCGTTGGTCGAGCGTTTGCACAGGTTGCTCTTGGATGTGATCAAGGATGAGTTTGAGCGTGTTGGCGTTCTGGAAGTAAACGCGGTTCAGGCGCTTTTGCTGTTCAACATCGGCGACAACGAAGTCACGGCGGGCGAGCTAAAAAGCCGCGGCTATTATCAAGGCTCGAACGTCTCCTACAACCTGAAGAAACTGGTCGAGATGGGCTATATGCACCATCAACGCTGCGAGATTGATCGCCGTTCCGTGCGAGTGCGCCTGACAGAAAAAGGCCGTTCCATCCGTGACACTGTCGCAGGACTGTTCGAGCGTCACGCGGACGGGCTGCAGTCGCGGGATGTGCTGTCCTCGGATGGGATCAACGACATCAATACCGCGTTGAAACGTGTCGAACGCTATTGGACCGACCAGATCCGCTATATCTATTGAGTTGCGTTTGGAAATGTTGGGGCGGGGGATGCTTTTGACACCATCACGCCCTGAACCTCGCGCAACAGTTTCTTGATCATCGCGGCTTCGAACTCTTTGAAGCTTTCGGCCTGCATGGTGAAACTGCCAAATCCGTGCAGCACATAAGCCTCGAAATACGAGGTAAGATCGCGTCCCGGTACAGATGCACCGACGACCAATGCGTTCACAACGACATTTCGTAGCCGCAGGTCCTCTTGCACGTCTTGCGGACGCGGGCCAGAGTTCGACTGCCCGTCGCCAGACAAGTCCAAGCTGTGGGACCAGCAGTCGGGGCGCTGTTGCAGCAGATCGGCCCCGAACAGCATGGCGCGTCCCAATCCGGTCGAGGGATCAGCAGGGACGCGTTCGGTTTGGCGCAGGACATTGGCAATGTCCGAGATCACAGTTTCCGAGGTCAGAGCAGTCCAGTTTTGCAGCACCCGCTGATTGCTTGGGCCGCTCCACTCGAAGACGCTCAGTTCGATAACGGTCTCGGACGAGGCCAAAAGTTTCTCGACCACGTCGGGGCTTTCCAGCGCGGCAGCCAAGCCATCCAGTTGCAGGCGATACTCGTAACGGTCGACCGAAGCCGAGACGTCTAGCCCCAGCGCAAGCGCTTGCCGGCACTGGGGTTGGGACTGTGCCAAGTGCGGAAGCGTACAGGCTAATCCAATTGCGGCGATCCGCTTTAGAAAACGCATCGCACCCGTATCGAATGTGGCCTGTATCAGCATCACCAGTGCCCGGAGTTTTCCATGCTGGCCCACGGCTCCTGCGCGGGCAGGGCGCCCCCGGCCTGCAGCAGCTCGACTGAAACATTGTCCGGCGAGCGTACAAACGCCATGCGTCCATCGCGGGGGGGACGATTGATGACAACGCCGTTGTCTTGCAGATGCTGGCACGTGGCGTAAATATCATCGACTTCGTAGGCCAGGTGACCAAAGTGACGGCTGTCAGACGGCAGCCCGTCATCGCCATCCCAGTTATAGGTCAATTCGACCGGGCAGTCGGGTTGCTCTGGGGGCGCCATGAAGATCAGCGAATACCGACCGGCTTCGTCATCTCGCCGCTTGGTTTCTACCAGTCCCAGCAGTGCATAAAACCGCATACTGGCCTCAAGGTCTTTCACCCGGACCATGGTGTGCAAATAGCGAAGTCCCATGTGTATCTCTCCAATTCAGGCGCAAGTGTTTGCGCCACCTTAGCATTGTCGCGCCGAAGGGAAAGGCGTGACATATTTTCCGTCATATCGCTGTTGGGCGGACGCCCGCACCTAGATATAGTGGCCGGGCATCCAACACACGAGAGATTCGTCATGTCATTGAGCCCCGAGCAGATCCAGGAAATCGAAGAGCAACGCGCCCAGACCGGCACCACCCGCCGCGCCATCAGCGACGGGATGGAGAAACACCTCTATACCGCGCATGAAGTGCTGGACCACGGCTTTGTCCGCGTGATCGATTATATGGGCGATGACGCCGCGATCTGTCAGGCCGCGCGGGTGTCTTACGGCAAGGGCACCAAATCGGTGCAGAACGACGAAGGGCTGATCCGCTATCTGATGCGCCACTGGCACTCGACCCCGTTCGAGATGTGCGAGATCAAGCTGCACGTCAAACTGCCGGTCTTCGTGGCGCGCCAGTGGATCCGTCACCGGACCGCGAATGTGAACGAATACTCGGCCCGCTATTCGATCCTCGACCGCGAGTTCTATATCCCTGCGCCCGAACACATCGCTGCGCAATCGGTGGTGAACAATCAGGGGCGTGGCGCGACGCTGCAGGGCGAGGAAGCCGCCCGCGTGCTGGAGATCCTGAAGGCCGACAGCAACCGCGCCTATGATCACTATGAACAGATGATCTCGGACGAGGGGCAGGACGGTCTGGCCCGCGAACTGGCCCGCATGAACCTGCCCGCCAACATCTATACCCAATGGTACTGGAAAGTGGACCTGCACAACCTGTTCCACTTCCTACGCCTGCGCGCCGACCACCACGCCCAATACGAAATCCGCGTCTATGCGGACGCGATCTGCAAGGTCGTCGCCGATTGGGTTCCCGCTGCATACGGCGCGTTCGAGGATTATCGTCTGGGCGGTGCCAATCTGTCCGGCCGCGCCATGGACTGCATCCGCCGGATGCTGAAAGGTGAGGAAGTTACGCAGGAGAACTCGGGCATGTCGAAGGGCGAATGGCGCGAGTTTGAGGCGGAGTTGAAAGCGGACTGATGGAGATTAATCTCGGGGTCTTTGACTGGGGTAGTGTTGCTGCACTGTCCTCGATCGTCATCGCGATCTTGGGGTTTGTCATCAACCACCGGCTCCATGAAATCTCTCGCCGGTCTGGGCGACATGAGCATCTGGCCGAGTTTCGCAAAGAAATAACGGCCTTTTCTGCCGATTTTTTGACCGCAGCATCTGAGGCGCAGGCCTTTGCCCAGTGTATTGGTCAGGGTGTTGTGGATGTTGATGAGGCTCGCAAGAAGGCTGCGCAATTGTCAGCACTTGTGGATCGTGGACGGTTCCTGTTTCCGAACTATCTTCACGAAGATGATCGTCACGGGGCCGAAAAAGGCCCTGCTTTCGAGGGGTATCGCCGCGAGCCGTTGGATGCGATCATGGCAGCCTATTTTGCGATGGAAAGCATCGCGCGCCCGGATGAAGCCGACCGGTTTCTTTGGAGGTCTTATCGCGAGCTGGTTCGGGCGGGTCAGCCCCAGAAGGATGATTTCAACAGGTTGGATCCGGCGTCGTGTATTTTTGAAGCGCGTCGCAGTTTCTTGAACTCGGTTGTGCCGAGCACGTTCCCGCGGGAATGGCGGACTTCTTTCTCGCGATTGTTGGGGCCGGTTGAGCCTCTGTCTGACAGCGAGCTTGATGAGCGTATCAACGCCACGCGAGAGGCTAAGAAGGACTAGCCCGTGCCGCGCACGGGCAGCGCCCGACCTCCCCCACGGGAGGGCGCTTCGCACCCACCCGAGGTCGGGCGATGCCCTCAGCGAACTTGGTGCTAGACAGGCATTGCATCCGCACCCCACAAAAACAAAACCCCGCAGCAATCGCCGCGGGGTTTCGCAATTCTATACGGTGAAGACTAATTTAGCCCTGTACCTCAAGATCAACCGCCGACTGGCGACCGTCGCGACCCTCTTGCAGGTCGTAGGCAACCTTGGTGTTGTCGGCCAGACCGGTCAGGCCCGAACGCTCAACAGCCGAGATGTGTACAAACACATCTTTGCCGCCGTTATCGGGGGCGATGAAGCCATAGCCTTTGGTGGTGTTGAACCATTTTACGGTGCCGGTTTGTTTATCGGACATATCCGCTTCTCCTTTGTTTAACCCTGCATCTTGCGGGCTTTCGTTTGCAATCAGGTATCGTCCGACTGCATGAAAGGAGGCGGTAGATAGTTCTGTCTTACCCGTCCCAATGTGGGTACGGCGCGGCAAATTGCAAGGGAAACCTTTGCGATGCCGGGTTTGCAGCGGGTCTCTGCGTCCTTTCGTTTCGCGCCGATTACGGTCATAACAGGCGCTGGCGGCACATTGGGCGGGCCGCGTGACAGGAATATGACAGGGGGCGAAATGCGCATCTGGGGACTGAAAAACTGTGACACCTGCCGGAAGGCTGTGAAGGCGTTGGAGGCGGCTGGACAGGCGCTGGAATACGTAGACGTGCGTGCCGATGGGGTGGACGCCGCTGATCTGGAGCGGTTTTACGCGGCTTTTGGGGAGGCTCTGGTCAACAAGCGCTCGACCACGTGGCGGGGCTTGTCCGAGGGTGAGCGGGCAGGCGAACCGGTTGCCCTGTTGGCCCAGCACCCCACGCTGATGAAGCGCCCGGTGATCGAGGCAGACGGTGCGTTGACGCTGGGTTGGGACGCAAAAACGCAGGCGCAGTGGTTGGAGACCGGCGCCTGATCCCCTATCTGGGATGAAAGAGCAGGAGAAATGTGATGCGTAATGCCGCGTTGGTTTTGGGTGTGATTGCTGGTGTTTTGGGCATGATCGTCGGATTTTTTGGATATGGATACACGGAAGTGATCGACCGGTTCGGCGAGCTTCCGGACTTGGCCGAGCAGGTCGAACATCCCGGTCGCGTGCGGGCCTTTGCCCTGATCGCACCGCTTCTGGCACTTGCCGGTGGTGCGATGGCGCGCTCGGTGGCGCAGATTGGGGGCGCGCTGATGTTGGCCTCGGCTGCGGGGATGTATTTTGCCTTTGGTTATGGTGTCTTCACCATGTTCCCGATTGCGCTGGCCGGATTGGGCGGGCTTTTGGCGCTGGCGGCGGTGAAGCCGGATCCGCATTAATCGGGCGCCCAAAAAGAAAGAGCACCCGCAAGGGTGCCCTTTCAGGGACTTTACTCAGACACTGGTTACTTGAGCTTCAGCAGTCGGTCCACCGACAGCGATCCTGCGCCTTTCAGGACGGGGATCAGAAGGATGACGACCCAAAACAGGCGTTGATCCAGAATAAGGCTGTCGGGAATGCGGTCGAACCACGCGCCGAGGGTTTCGGCATGTTGGATGCCTCCGTGGCCAAAAAGATCGGTCAGGCTTTGGACGATGACGAAGCCGATCATGCCCAACGAGGCCAGCCGGGTGAACAGCCCGATCACGATCAAAAGCGGCAGGATGAACTCGGCCACGGTGCCAGCGAAGACAACGGCCCAGTGGAAGAAGGACAGGTCGCCCACATTATAGCTGACGGCCTCCATCGCTTTGGGAAAGATCTGCGCGTAGGCGCCCAGCGATGGCTTGAAAATGCCGAAAATGCCGGGGCCGACCTTGGTCAGGGCAGACGCCCAGAAATAGCCAAGTAGCGTCGCGGCAAAGGTGAAGCGTGCCAGTAAGGGCAGCACCTCGGGGGCGGCGCGGTCGGCCAGTCCGGCCAGCCGGTTGTGAATGTTCACCAAGGCTTGCATGGTGTGTCCTTCCTTCTTCTATTATGCCCGGTCTATGCCGGTTATTGCTTGCGCCGCGATCAGAACGGTCAGTGTGGCAGTCAGGTCGAAATCCGGGGTGTTGGACGTGGCCAATCCCAGAGTCGTGCCAAAACTGCGCCCCTTCAACAGCGACGAGATGAACTCGGCCGCGCCTTCCGGCAGCAAAAAGGTCTTCGGCTCGTACCCTATGCGCGAGATCAGGATGTCTTCGCCGCCTGCACTGGGTTGCGGGCCGTCTGCCATGTTGAAATCCCAGATGGATTTGGCGGGCCATTTGGCTTGCAGCACCTCACAGGCGGGGGCCAGCGTCAGATGGGCCTCCATCAACTCGTGCTGGCCAAGGGTAGTCAGCTCGGCCGGGTCAATCGGGTCTGCGTCGCCCGCGTGATAAGCGCGGCGCAGGGCCAGTTCCAAGCGGGCCACGTCGGGCAGATACTTCAGGTGCAACGTGCCGGGGAAGCTTTCCAGAAAGCCGGGCAGGGCCGCGCCGTAATGCATCATCAGTTGCGAGGCCGGCGGGTGGATGCGCAGATAGACCTTGGCCATCTCGCGGAAGAATTCTTCGCCCAACAGCTTGGTCAGCACCGGGAAGCCCGTCAGCATCGCCTCGGACAGGCTGTGCACCACGTTGTTGCGATAGACCGAAAAGCGCTTGGAGGCCTGCTGGCCATCGGGATTGACCAGCCCCTCGGGCACATCGGCTTGTGCGTTCAGGATCGCGGCGCGGAATTCGGCCTGGGATACGGTGGCGCGGGCGGGCGCTTGGGGCAGTGTGTCTTGGGTCATGCGGACACCATCAGGCTTTGTCCTGCGACAACGGCCTCCATCTGCGCGGTGGCGCGGGCGGCTTCGCTTTCCAAGATTTCCCAGTCGGGCACGTCATTGTCCCATTCGATCAGCGCAGGGCGCGCACCGGTGCGGGCAATGACGTGGTCAAACAGCGCCCAGACGGGCTCGTCCACTGGTTTGCCGTGGCTGTCGATCAGAAGCTTGCGGCCAAGTTCGTCCGCGTCTTCGTCGTGGCCGGCAAGGTGGATTTCCTCGACCAATTCCAGCGGGTAGGCGTCCAGATAGTCCAGTGCCTCAAACTCCAGATTGGTGGCCGAGATGAAGACGTTGTTCACGTCCAACAGTAGGCCACAACCAGTGCGGCGGGCGACTTCACGGATGAAGTCGGGCTCGGACCAGGTGCTTTCCGCGAAGGCCAAGTACGAAGACGGATTTTCAAGCAGCATCTTGCGGCCCAACAGGTCCTGCACTTCGTTAATATGCGCAGTGACGCGGGTCAGCGTGTCCTTGGTGTAGGGCAGGGGCAGCAGGTCGTTCAGGAACGCGCTGTCATGGGTCGACCATGCCAGATGTTCCGAGAAACTGGCCGGGTTCAGCCAATCCACCAGCTTTTTCAAACGCGCCAGATGTTCGGGGTCCAGTCGGGTTTCGCCGCCGATCGAGGCGCCCACACCGTGGACAGAAATCGGGAAATGATCGGCCAGATGGCGCAGCTGCGCGATCTGACGTCCACCGTCGCCCATATAGTTCTCGGCGTGGATTTCCAGCCAGGTGACAGCACCGGGCGCGTTTAGAAGGTCTTGGAAATGCTGCGGTTTGTATCCAACGCCAGCGCCATCGGGAAGCGTTGTGGTATTGCGTTGGTTCAGCATGTCAAAGCCCTTCGTGTTTTTCTTTGTTGGGTCGCTCTGGCCAAGCGAGGATGGCCAGAGCGGTTTTATGGGGACTAGTCAGAAATCCGTCCGGATTAGCTGGGCAGGTTCATTTCGGTTGCGGTCAGCGAACCTTTGTGAACTTTGCCGTCTGCGCCAGTGATTTCCATGGTTTCGCAGGTGCCAGCCGGAACCAGTTTCCAAGCGTTGCCCTGATAATCAACGGTCGACGAACCGGCGCAGGTGGTGCCGGGGCCAGCTGCACAGTCATTCTGGCCTGCCAGCGACACGCCGAAGCATTTTTCATTGTCTTCAGCAAAAGCCGGGGCAGCGTTGGCAGCTACAGCAGCGGTGACAGCGCCCAGGATGGCTACAGTTTTCTTCGACATCGTATTTCCTTTCGGGTTTGTAATTCGTTCCGCTTCGAGGCGGTGAGGAAAAGTTAGGCTGGGAAATTGGCGGTCTCCACTCACGAAAACGTGGATCACGGGCCTGTCAGGTCAGCGCGAGCGGCATATAACGCGGGCGTGAACGGCGGGGCGGACGACGGATTTGCGAAAGCCCAAGAAAACTTGCGTTTCCGCCGGGTTGGCAATTTTGCGCGGTCACAGTTCGTTACGAAAACAGCCGCCGCACGGATCACATCTTTCAGAATCTGACGCGCAGATTTTTGTAATGTTACAACTTTCTGCGCTGCGGCAGGGGGGGTCTCACGTGTTTTGTGAGCCCGTGTAACAGCCCTTGGGCACAAAAAAGCGCCCTCTGACGGGGTCAAAGGGCGCTTTTGTTCAGGTTTTGGGCGATCAGGCCAGGTCGGGCGCGGTGGCTTCCTTGGCCAGATCCGCGGCAACCTCGTCCAGCGGCAGCACTTTCGAGTGCTTTTCGCCCAGACGACGCATCGACACGGTGCCGTCTTCGACCTCTTTCATGCCGACAGCCAGAATGACCGGAACTTTGCCGACCGAATGTTCGCGGACCTTATAGTTGATCTTCTCGTTGCGGATGTCGGCCTCGGCCCGGATGCCTTTGGCTTTCAGGGTTTCGACAACCTGATGCACATAGTCATCCGCGTCCGACACAATCGAGGCCACAACCACCTGACGCGGGGCCAGCCAGAAGGGCAGCTTGCCTGCGTGTTCTTCAATCAGGATGCCGATGAAGCGTTCGAACGAGCCCAGCGTCGCGCGGTGTAGCATGACCGGGCGGTGCTTCGCGCCGTCTTCGCCGATATAGTTGGCATCCAGACGTTCCGGTAGGAACGGGTCCACCTGAAGCGTACCGCACTGCCAGTCACGGCCAATCGCGTCGGTCAGGGTGAACTCGAGCTTCGGACCATAGAACGCGCCTTCGCCTTCGAGGATCTCGTACTCGTAGCCCGCCGCATTACAGGCATCCCCAAGCGCCTTTTCCACGCGGTCCCAGCTTTCATCTTCACCGATGCGCTTTTCCGGACGGGTGGACAGCTTGATGGTCCAGTTGTGGAAGCCCAGATCGGCATAAACCTTGGACAGGAACTCGATGAAACGCGCGGTTTCGTCGGTGATCTGATCTTCGGTACAGAAGATGTGCCCATCATCCTGCGTAAACCCACGTACCCGCATGATCCCATGCAGAGCACCCGAAGGTTCGTAGCGTGCACAGGACCCGAACTCGGCCATGCGCAGGGGCAGGTCGCGATAGGATTTCAGACCTTGATTGAACACCTGCACGTGGCAGGGGCAGTTCATTGGTTTCAGGGCGTTCACTGCCTTTTCGCGGGCGTGATCTTCGTCCACCTCAACGATGAACATGTTTTCCTGATACTTGTCCCAGTGACCCGAGGCGATCCACAATTTGCGGTCCACCACTTGCGGCGTGTTCACCTCGACATAGCCACCCTTGCGTTGCTGGCGGCGCATGTAGTCCTGAAGTTCAGTATAGATGGTCCAGCCGTTGGGGTGCCAGAACACCTGACCGGGGGCTTCTTCCTGCATATGGAACAGGTTCATTTCCTTGCCCAGCTTGCGGTGGTCGCGCTTGGCGGCCTCTTCCAGCATGTGCAGGTGCTTTTTCAGGCCCTCTTTGTTCTGGAAGGCCACACCATAGATACGCTGAAGCATGGCACGGTCGCTATCTCCACGCCAGTACGCCCCGGCCACGCTCATCAGTTTGAACGCGTCGGCGGGCAGCTGGCCCGTGTGCTGCAGGTGCGGACCACGGCAGAGATCCTGCCAATGACCGTGCCAATACATGCGCAGCGGCTCGTCGCCCGGAATGGCTTCGATCAGCTCGACCTTATAAGGTTCGTTGTTGGCCTGATAGAATTTCACCGCGCGGTCACGTTCCCAGATCTCGGTCGTGACGGGGTCGCGCTTGTTGATGAGTTCTTTCATCTTGGCTTCAATCGCGCCCAGATCTTCCGGCGTGAACGGCTCTTCCCGGTCGAAGTCATAATACCAGCCGTTGTCGATGACCGGGCCGATGGTGACTTTGACGTCCGGCCAGATCTCTTGCACGGCACGCGCCATCACGTGGGCAAAGTCGTGGCGGATCAGTTCCAGTGCCTGATCGGGATCTTTCATCGTGTGAATGGCGATCTCGGCATTGTCGGTGATCGGCCATTGCAGGTCCCAATGGGCCCCGTTCACAGTGGCGGAAATGGCCTTCTTGGCCAGCGAGTTGGAAATGCTGGCAGCGACCTCGGCTGGGGTTACACCTGCGTCATACGCGCGTGCATTGCCATCGGGAAATGTAAGGGAAATCTGGCTCATCGGCCTAGCTCCTCGTCGTTTTGGCGCCCACGGAACGCCCGGTTGCGGGTTATGTCTGCGCGAGTTTTTACCTGCGCGCGTCGCGAAGTCAACGGCGGCAATCCGAAAATCGGCTTGCATTCACGAGGGGCGGGGGCAAGATGCGGGTCAGGAGGGGCCGCATGCGGAAATTTGACGACATTCTGATGATGGCGGTCGAACGCAAAGGCTCGTTCGGGGCGGTGTTGGGCGACATTCCAGAGCCTGCCTCTGCCGATGAATTGGCCGCAACGGAAAACAGCGAATGGCTGGCCTGTTTTGCCAAGGGGATCTTTCAGGCAGGTCTGGCGTGGCAAGTGATTGTCAACAAATGGGATGGCATCGAAGAGGCGTTCCATGGGTTCGACATTGGCCGCTGTGCGATGATGTCCGAGGAATGGTTTGACGCATTGCTGGCCGACACGCGTGTTATTCGAAGCGCGCCCAAGATCCGATCCATCCAAGAGAACGCCGTGTTCATTCAGTCTGTCGCGGATGAGGCCGGCAGCTTCGGGCGGAAGGTCGGCGACTGGCCTGCGGACGACTATTTCGGGTTGCTCGATTGGCTGAAATCCAACGGTTCCCGGCTGGGTGGCAATACCGGCGCCTATGCGCTTCGTCGGATGGGGCGCGATGGGTTCATGATGACGCGGGACGTGGTGGCGCGGTTGGTGGCCGAGGGGGTGATCGACAAGGCGCCGACCTCGAAAGTGGCCAAAGCGGCTGTGCAGGACGCGTTCAACACATGGCACGAAGAAAGCGGGCGCAGCTTCACCGAAATCTCGCGCGTTTTAGCATATAGTATCGACTAAGAAGGATAGAGGATTGACCGCATATCTCGACACGGCGCAGGGACGTCGCATTGCCTATGTGAAGACGGAAGGGCAGGGGCCCACGATTGTGTTCCTGTCTGGTCTGAAATCGGACATGGAAGGCACCAAGGCCGTCGCGCTGGAAGCCTGGGCGAAAGAGCAAGGCCGCGCGTTCCTGCGGTTTGATTATTCGGGCCACGGCGTCAGCTCGGGCACCTTTGCCGAGGGCAGCATTGGCGATTGGCACGAGGACACGCTGGAAGTCGTGGACAAGCTGATCGACGGCCCCATTCTGGCGGTGGGCAGCTCGATGGGCGGCTGGCAGTCGCTTCTTTTGTCGCGTGCGCGGCCCGAGCGGATCATGGGGCTGGTGACCATCGCAGCCGCCCCGGATTTCACCGAGGATGGGTACTGGGCTGGGTTCACCGACGCACAGAAAGCCGAGATGGAGCGCGAGGGCTTCCTGACGCTCCCCTCGGATTATGACGAGGATTACATCATCACCAAACGCCTGATCGAAGACGGGCGCGAGAATTTCGTCCTGCGTTCGCCGCTGCGGTTGGATATGCCGGTGCGCTTCCTGCAGGGGACAGAAGATGACGCGGTGCCGACGTCTCAGGCCGTGAAATTGCTGGAGCATGTAGACGGCGACGACATCCGCTTGATCCTTGTGAAAGGGGCGGACCACCGGTTCTCGGATGACGAATGCCTGCGCACGATCCAGAAAATGGTCAAGGTCGTTCTGGCCCGAGGTGCAGCATGAAGGGCCCGTTGCGTACCGCCATGGCCGTTTCCGCAGTTGTTGCGGCCCTGTTCGTCATCGGCCCCTACGAGCCGGTCGACCTGAACGTTCAATTTGACGAGGCCGCAATTGGTCCCGATCCAGAAGCCTATCTGGCGCAGCGGGAAGCTGTGTTTGATGATCTGGTCGACGGAGCCGAGAAACAGATCGTCTGGGCAGGCGAGGCAGGGGAAAAGACACCTTTGTCCGTCGTCTATATCCACGGTTTCTCGGCCACCCATCAGGAAATCAGCCCGGTCCAGCAATTGGTGGCTGAAGGGTTGGGCGCCAACCTGTATAACGCCCGTCTGGCCGGTCACGGCCGCAGCGCCGAGGCAATGGCGGGGCCGACCGTCAATGACTGGATGGTCGATTTTGCCGAGGCAATGGCCATCGGACGCGCCATCGGGGACGAGGTTCTGATCATCGCAACCTCGACGGGCGGCACCGTCGCGGCGCTTGGGATGTTTGACGACGCATCCGTAAGTGATGTCAAAGGGATCACCTTCATCTCGCCCAATTTCGGGATCAAGAATTCCAAAGCCGCGCTGCTGACCTTCCCTGCCGCGCGCCATTGGGTGCCATTGGTGAACGGCGCAACCCGTGGCTTCGCGCCGTTGAACGATGCGCAGGCCAAGTATTGGACCGAAAGCTATCCGACCACCGCACTGATGCCGATGGCGGCGATGGTGAAGGTGGCGGCGAACTCGGGCTATGGGATCGTCGATGTGCCGGCGCTGTTCATCTATGCGAAAGAGGATCAAGTGGTGTCCGCCGACGCGACCGAGAAAGTCGCCGCAGGCTGGGGCGGGATCGTGCATCGGCACGTCGTGTCCCCCGGGGCGGTCGAAGATCCGATGGCGCATGTGTTGGCAGGCGACATTGTCAGCCCGAATGGCACAGATCCCACGGTCGCGAAAATTCTGGACTGGGCGCGCGGGTTATAACTTGCGCCCATCCGGGGCAGCCCTCAAAGTTCTGCTAACGATATAAAAAAAATACGAGGCAGGCATGAGGGAACCTTTGGTTTTGATCCCGGGGATGATGTGCGACGCACGCGTTTTCGGACCGCAAATCAACGACTTATCACGCGACCACACAGTGATTGTGGCCGCACCCACGCAAGGCGACACCGTCCGCGAGATGGCATCGCGTTTGCTGGATCAACTGCCTACGCGCTTTACACTGGCGGGGCTTAGCCTTGGCGGGATCGTCGCGATGGAGATGGCGCGACGTGCGCCCGACCGGGTGAACCGGCTGGCGTTGATCTCGACCTCGCCCTTGGCGGACACGCCTGCGCAGGCCGCGTGGCGCGAACCGCAGATCGTGCACGCCAACATCGGTCGGCTGGATCAAGCGATGTCCGAGGCATTCTCGCCCAACGTTTTAGCGCCCGGTCCCAAGCGGGACGAAATCATGGATCTGGTGTTTCAAATGGCCCGCGATATCGGACCCGAGGTCTTCGTGCGCCAGTCCCGCGCGCTTCAACGCCGTCCAGACGCGCAGCGCGCGCTGCAACGTTTGAAGGTGCCGACGATGGTGATGTGTGGGGCACATGACACGCTGACGCCACCCAAGCGCCACGAAACCATGGCCGAACTGATCCAAGACGCCGAGCTGGTCATCCTGCCTGATGCAGGGCACCTGCCGACACTGGAAACGCCCGAGCATGTGAACATCGGCTTGCGCGCATGGATGGAGCTGCCGTTGCAGCTGAGGGTCCGCGCTATCGCGTGATCTCTGCCCCTAGGACATAAAAAACGCGCCATGCCGGTGGGCAGGCGCGTTTTTTATGTGTCTATCGCAGCTGTCTTAGCTTGCTGCTTTTTTCACGGCCTTCACAGCAACCGGCTTGCCCTTTTTGGCGGCCTTCTTCTTGGCAGCCTGCGCGGCGTGGCGCCCGGCGTTCTGATCGATGAAATCCAGAACCAACGGACGGATGTTGTTGCGCCAGCTCTTGCCCGCGAAAATACCGTAGTGGCCTGCGCCTTCTTCCAGGTGGCTGGCCTTTTTGTCGTCCGACAGGCCCGTCAGCAGGTCCAAAGCAGCAATACACTGGCCCGGGGCGGTGATGTCGTCCTTGGTACCTTCGACGGTCTTCACGGCAACATCGGTGATGGCGCCAATATCAATTTTGTGACCATCCACGACGAACTCGTTCTTCGCGATTTCACAGTTTTTAAACAGACGCTCGACGGTCGACAGATAGAACTCGGCAGTCATGTCCATGACGGCCAGATATTCATCGTAGAAACGGTTGTGCTTGTCGTGATCCGACGCCTCGCCCTTGGCGACGCGCATGATCTGGTCGGCAAAGGCTTTCGAGTGAGTTTCAGAGTTCATCGACATGAAACCGGCTAGCTGCAGCAGGCCCGGATAGACCATGCGGCCCGCACCGGCATATTTGAAGCCCACACGCTGGATCGCCAGCTCTTCCAACTGGCCCATGGTCACGCGACGGCCAAAGTCGGTCACGTCGGTGGCGGCAGCGTCCGGGTTGATCGGGCCACCGATCAGGGTCAGGGTCTGCGGCTGTGCTTCGGGGTCGATTTCGGCCAGATAGGCGGTGGCGGCCAGCGTCAGCGGGGCCGGCTGGCACACAGCCACGACGTTGATGTCCGGGCCAAGGTGGCGCATGAAATCGACAAGATACAGGGTGTAGTCTTCGACGTCGAACTTGCCTTCGCTGACCGGGATGTCGCGGGCATTGTGCCAGTCGGTCACATAAACCTCGGCGTCGGGCAGAAGGCTGGCGACGGTCGAATGCAGCAGCGTTGCATAGTGGCCCGACATGGGGGCAACCAGCATCACGCGGCGCGCTTTTTCCGGACGGCCCAGAACTTTGAACTGGATCAGGTCACCAAAGGGACGCTCAACCAGCTTCTCGATCTGCACCACATGATCACGCCCGTCTTCGGCCACCACGCTGGTGATGCCCCAGTCGGGCTTCACAATCATACGGTGAAAGCTGCGCTCGGTAACTTCGCCCCAGGCGGCCATCATTTGAAACACAGGGCTGGGGAACAATGCTGTCGCCGGGTAGGAACCCATCGCTGCGGCCGTGGCTCCAAGCCACTGATTCGTATTCCGGATGGTCTCCATCAGGTCGTAGGTCGCCATATAGCGCATGCACAATCCCCTAATTAGCCTTTGCTTTTTCGGTGCTGCGTTTGCATAGTCCTTAACACATGCGGTTTTTGATATGCTGCAGTAGCGAAATGATAGGGGGGAATTCGTCTTATGACAACTGATCAAAAAGAAACTTCGGCAGGATTGGTGCCGGATACCAGCGAATTGGGCACGAATCTTGCTAAGATTGAAGAGCTGTCCACCCGTCTGGGCGAGATCATGTCAAACCGAAAACCCGTACGTCCCAGCCTTCAAGGCCCGGGGCAAGAGTTCTATATCAAGGCCGCCAATTCGATGTGGTCGGACATGATGGCAAACCCCGCGAAAATGATCGAACAGCAGGCCGCTTTCTGGGGCAAAACGCTGGAACACGCGGTCGAAGCACAATCCGCCCTGATGTCGGGCGAGTTCAAAGCGCCTGAAGATAGTGGTCCCAAGGATCGCCGTTTCTCGAACCCCCTTTGGGAAACGCATCCTTACTTCAATTACCTAAAGCGTCAGTACCAGATCACCTCGGGGGCGATGACCGAAGCCCTGAACGGTGTGGAAGGGCTGGACGGGGACGAGCGTAAGCGGCTGGACTTCTTTACCCAGCAGATGATCGACATGATGAGCCCGACAAACTTTCTGGGCACCAACCCGGACGCGATGGAACGCGCGATCGAGACGAACGGTCAGTCGCTGGTCGATGGGCTTGAGAACCTCGTATCAGATCTGGAAGCCAATGACGGCGAGCTTCTGGTCAAGCTGGTCGACGAAAGTGCCTTCGAGGTCGGCGGCAACATCGCCACCACCCCCGGCGAGGTCGTCTATCGCAACCGCATGATCGAACTGATCCAATACACCCCCACCACCGAAAAGGTCTATGCGCGGCCGCTGATCATCTTCCCGCCCTGGATCAACAAATTCTACATCATGGACCTGAAGGAACAGAACAGCCTGATCAAATGGATCGTTGATCAAGGCTATACGCTGTTTGTTGTCAGCTGGGTCAACCCGGACGCGACATATAGTGATGTAGGGTTGGGGGATTACGTGGAAGACGGCTATATGGCCGCAATCCGCGAGGTGAAAGAGATCACAGGTCAGCAGAAGGTCAACGTGGTTGGCTATTGCATTGCGGGCACAACGCTGTCCCTGACGCTGGCGCTGATGAAAAAGCGTGGCGACAAATCCGTGAACTCTGCCACATTCTTTACCACGCTGACCGACTTCTCGGATCAAGGCGAGGTCGGCGTTTTTCTAGATGCCGATTTTGTGGATGGGATCGAAGAAGAGGTGACCGAACGCGGCTATCTGGACAGCTTCTTCATGTCACGCACCTTCTCGTATCTGCGGCCGAATGACCTGATTTATGGTCCGGCCATCAACAGCTACATGCTGGGCAAGACACCGCCCGCCTTTGATCTGCTCTATTGGAATGGCGACAGCACAAACCTGCCGGCCAAAATGACGGTCGAGTATCTGCGCGGGCTGTGTGTGGGCAACGAATTCGCCGAGGATGGGTTTAACCTGCTGGGTGAAACCCTGAAGCTGTCGGATGTCGATACGCCGATCTGCGCCATCGCCTGCGAGACGGATCACATCGCGGCGTGGAAGTCTTCTTATAATGGGATGCGGCAGATGTCCGGTAAGGACAAGACGTTCATCCTGTCCGAAAGCGGCCATATTGCAGGGATCGTGAACCCGCCGTCGAAGAAGAAATACGGTCACTACACCAACGAAGATTGGCTTGAGGCGCCCGAAGACTGGCAGGAAGGCGCCAGCTTCCACGAGGGATCGTGGTGGGGCCGTTGGGACAAATGGCTGTCGAAGAAGTCCGGCAAGAAGGTCGATGCGCGCGAGCCCGGTGATTCGTCGCACGAGCCGCTCGCACCGGCACCCGGCACCTACGTAAGGGCGATTCCGGGCGCTTAGAGCCGTCTAAAGACTTGGAAACCAACAACTTAAAAGTGTTACATGCTGCAGTGCAGAAAAAACTTGATTTGCTGCACTGCAGCATGCATATTGTTCCCAGAAACAGACCGGCGCTTTCTCCCGGCGCCCCCGCTACTCTAGGAGCTTTAAAATGACTAAGACTCAAGACTACACCAAGATGTTCCAGGACATGATGGCCAACTTCCCGATGGACATGTCGATCGCACAAGACGCTTTCAAAAACCAGGCTGCTCTGGGCGAGAAAATGTCGAAAGTAGCCCTGCAGGCTGCTGACAAGTCGGCCGAGATCTCGACCAAGTGGACCAAAGAAACTCTGGCCAAAATGGGCGACGTTGCTGCTGCTAAAGACGAAGCAACCGACTACACCAAAGCCATGACCGACTTCGCTTCGGCTCAGGCTGAGCTGGCTGCTGAAAACATGGCTGCTTTCGCTGAAGTTGCTAAAAAAGTTCAAGCTGAAACCGTTGAGCTGATGATGGCTGCCGGCAAAGAGCTGGGCGAAGAAGCTCAGGCTGCAGTTAAAAAAGCAACCGACGAAGTTTCGAAAGCTGCCAAGAAGGCAACCTCGAAATAAGCAAGGATATACGCCGGAGCACTCCTCCCCCCGGCAACTTCCTGAAGGACGGGTCACTGACCCGTCCTTTTCTTTTTGGGGGTCCCGCACGGAATTTGAGCAAAAGTCTTGCCTTTACGCCCCGCGCTGCTAGGATTTTGCAGTGCAGAAAGATAATTTTCTGCGGGGAGGTAACATGAACAAGTCTCAGGACGCGCTGCTGATCAAGCGATATGCAAGCCGGCGGCTCTATAATACGGAAACGTCCGATTACGTAACCTTGGACGACATTGCGGGGTTCATCCGCGATGGGCGCGAGGTACAGATCATCGATCTGAAATCCGGCGATGACCTGACACGTCAGTATCTACTGCAAATCATCGCAGAACATGAAAGCCGCGGCGAAAATGTCTTGCCAGTGGATGTGCTGACCGACCTGGTCCGTTCCTATACCACGCAGGCCCAAAGCGTCGTGCCGCAGTTCCTTGCGGCCAGCTTTGAAATGCTGCGCGATGGTCAGTCGAAGATGATGGAAAATCTTGGCAGCATGGGTAATCCCATGGCGAACATGCCAGGGTTCGAGGCCATGCAGGCCCAGCAGGAAGCCTTCATGAAGGCAATGATGAGCGGCTTCTCTGGATCTTCGGGACCAGCACAGGACAGCGAGACGGACGAAAAGTCCGGAGATGCTGACGAACTGGACAAGATCAAGAAGCAGTTGGTCGAGCTGCAGTCGAAGTTGTCGAAACTCAGCTAAGACGCGCGACCCTGATCTCATAGAAAAGCCCGGCAGCAGACCGGGCTTTCTTCGTTTCGCGTGGTGTTTGAGGACTTAGTAGGTCCGGATCAGCCCGACCAGCTTGCCTTGCACCTTCACCTGTCCTTCGGGCAGAAGGCGGGTTTCATAGGCGGGGTTTGCCGCCTCAAGCGCGATCATGTCGCCGTTTTTGCGGAAGCGTTTCAGCGTCGCCTCATAGCCATCGACCTGAGCGACCACGATATCGCCATTCTCGGCTTGATTGGTTTCGCGGATCACAACAACATCGCCATTGTTGATCCCGGCGTCGATCATCGAGTCGCCTTTGACTTCCAGCGCATAGTGACGCCCACCGGCGCCCAGCATCGCGCCGGGAACCGAGACATGCTGCGCCCCGTCAGTGATCGCTTCGATCGGTTCACCCGCAGCGATGCGCCCGAGAAGCGGCAGTTCGTTCACGCCAAGCGCATCCAAGGGCAGCGCGGTGTTTGGCGTGCTTTCAGGGCGTCCACCTTCAACCACTCGCGGTTCGAACCCGGCACGGCCCGCGTTTTCCATGGTTTCCGGCAGCTTCACGATTTCGATTGCGCGGGCGCGATGGGCGAGGCGGCGAATGAAGCCGCGTTCCTCAAGCGCTGTGATCAGGCGGTGAATGCCGGATTTGGAGCGCAGGTCCAGCGCCTCTTTCATCTCGTCAAAAGAGGGGGACACCCCATCCTTTTGCATGCGCTTGTGGATAAATTCCAGAAGTTCCAACTGCTTGCGGGTCAGCATCTGCGTTCCTCCGTCCTCGTTTACGGGGCGAAAGGGATATATTTAGACCTTCAGCCCAAGGCCCTCGTCGCGGGGCGTTCAAGTTCTGTTCTAGCCATGTTCTCTTTTTGTGTCAACTGCGGGCCTATGCGCGGCCCCACGGGTCAGATCGGCAGATACTCAACCTGTGCACCAGCTTCGAGCGCAGGCGCTGCGACCGGACGCACCAGAAGTGCGTTTGCTTGGGCCAGAACGCTCAGAAGGGCGCTGTCCTGGCTGTCGAAGACAGTGATTTGGCCGCCGTCCACTCGCGCACGCATATAGTGTTCGCGAGGTCCGTTCTGACGGACATCCGCGGCAAGTATGGCCTGATGTCGCGGGGCGGCCGATTCACCCAATCCCTGCATGGCGCGCAGGGCTGGAACAAGGAAAACGTGACCGCAAACCATTGAGGATACTGGGTTTCCGGGCAGGCCGATCATCACGGCATCGCCCATCCGTCCGGCCATCAGGGGCTTTCCGGGGCGCATCAGGACTTTATAGAAGCTCTGATCCATGCCCATTTCGGCGGCCACATCGCCAACGATGTCGTGATCCCCGACGGATGCCCCACCGATGGTGACGATCAGGTCCGCATCTGCGGCAAGCTCCAGCGCAGTGCGCAGGCTGTCAGCATTGTCGCGCGCGATGGGCAACATGCGGGCGTGACCTCCGTTCGCCTCAATCAGGGCTTTCAGGCCGAAACTGTTGGAAGCGATAATCTGGTCCGGTCCCGGTTCCTCGCCGGGCATGACCAGCTCGTCCCCTGTGGCCAGAAGGGCCACGACAGGTTTGCGGGAGACGGTCAGGGTGGGCACGTTCATCGCTGCGGCCAGCGCCAGATCGGCAGGGGTCAGCACGCGGGGCGCGGGGATCTTGTCACCGGGTTTGAAATCGGCGCCTGCCGGACGCACATGCGGGCCTTTGTCTAGCTTGCGCGCCAACGTAATTAGGTTGCCTTTGCGCTCCACATCTTCCTGAATGATGACGCGATTTGTGCCTTCGGGCAGGGGCGCGCCGGTGAAGATGCGAACGCATTCTCCGGGGCCCACGCGGCCTTCATACCCGTGTCCGGCAGCACTTTCGCCAATCACGCGGAACATCGCTTCGGGGTCGGCTTCAACGCCGTTCAGCGCGTAGCCATCCATGGCCGAGGCGGCAAAAGGAGGTTGCAGGCGGGTGGCGGTGACGGGGGCTGCCAGGGCGCGGCCAGCGGCCTCGGCCAGCGGGACCTCTTCGGTTCCACAAGGCGTGACCAGCTCAAAGATTGCGTCTAACGCCTCGTTCACCGTGATCATCAGCTTGCCTCGTAGATACCTGATTTCCCGCCTTCTTTGCGCAGAAGGCGAATGCCCGTGATTTCCATGCCCTTCTCGGCCGCCTTCAGCATGTCATAGACCGTCAGGCAGGCGGTCGACACGGCGGTCAGGGCTTCCATTTCCACACCGGTCTGGCCGCCGGTTTTGACGGTGGCGGTAATACGCACGCCGGGCAGGTCGGGTTGCGGCTCAAGCTCCAACGCGACCTTGGTGATCGGCAGTGGATGGCAGAGCGGGATCAGGTCGGACGTCTTCTTGGCCCCCATGATCCCGGCCAGACGCGCAATGCCTAACACGTCGCCTTTCTTGGCCGTGCCCGAGGTGACGAGCGCCAATGTCTCGGGCGTCATGCGCACAAAGCCTTCAGCCAGCGCGATGCGATCGGTCACAGCCTTGTCCGAGACATCGACCATATGGGCCTGTCCCTCGGCGTCGAAATGGGTCAGGGGGCTATCGCTCATGCGGGCACCGGATTGGCTAGGATGGCGCGGGTTGCGGCCTCGACATCGTCCTGACGCATCAGGCTTTCACCGATCAGGAAGCTGCGGGCGCCGTGCGCGGCCATGTCGGCCAGATCTTGCGGTGTGAAGAGGCCGCTTTCGCAGACCAGATGACGCTCTTTCCCGGCCAGTTTCGACAGGCGACGGGTGGTGTCGAGCGAGGTCTCGAAAGTCTTCAGGTTGCGGTTGTTCACGCCCAGAAGCGGCGACTTCAGGATCGTCGCGCGTTCCAGTTCTTCTTCGTCATGCACTTCGACCAGAACGTCCATGCCCCAGGAAAAAGCTGCGTCTTCAAGCTCTTGCGCTTGGCTGTCCTCGACCGAGGCCATGATGATCAGGATGCAGTCAGCGCCCAAGGCGCGGGCCTCAGTTACCTGATAGGTGTCATACATGAAATCCTTGCGCAGCGCGGGCAACGACACGGCAGAGCGGGCCGCCACGAGGAATTCATCCGCACCTTGGAAGGACGGGGCATCTGTCAGGACCGACAGGCAGGACGCGCCGCCAGCCTCATAGGCTTTGGCGATCGCGGGAGGGTCGAAATCCGGGCGGATCAGGCCTTTGGACGGGCTGGCTTTCTTGACCT
Source organism: Aliiroseovarius marinus (assembly GCF_004360145.1). Lineage (GTDB taxonomy): Bacteria > Pseudomonadota > Alphaproteobacteria > Rhodobacterales > Rhodobacteraceae > Aliiroseovarius > Aliiroseovarius marinus. The sequence goes on from NZ_ML178714.1 coordinate 120,295, forward strand.
CGGCGATCAGACCATAGCCGGTTTCGGCGTCTTTCATCAGGGATGCCGCGAAGCCACGGGTTGGGCTTGCGGCGCGGGCGGCGGCCTCGACCTCGGACAGGGGGCGGGCGGCTTTGCACGCGGCCACGTGTTCGAGTTTGTAGGCTTTGATTTTATCCAGAACAGTGCTCATGCGCTGGTTCTAGCGCGGGCAGGGGGCGGATGGAAGGCGGAATGCGTGCAGGATTTGCGCGAAGGGCATCGACCGTCCGTCGGGTGGGCGTATAACGCCCGCCCGGTGGGGGCGGACGGGCGTTGCCCGGCGTGCCGCCGGGCGAAAGGTTTATGCCGCCGAGGTTAGGGCAGCCAGCGCCTCGATCTTGGCTTTCGCAGCGCCGCTGTCGATGCTTTCGGCGGCCATTTCGACACCGGATTTCAGATCGCTCACCTTGTCGGCCACAATCAGTGCGGCGGCGGCGTTGAACAGCACCGCATCGCGATAGGCAGACGGCGCACCATCCAGCAGTGCGCGGAAGGCGACGGCGTTCTCGGCGGGCTCGCCGCCAAGGATCGAGGCCAGCGGGTGCACCGGCAGGCCCGCGTCCTCGGGGTGGATTTCGCGGGTGTGCACTGCGCCATCCTCGACTGCGGCCACGGCTGTCGTCCCGGTGATCGAGATCTCGTCCATCCCCTCGGATCCATGTACCAGCCATGCTTTCTCGGACCCAAGGGCCAACAGCGTTTCGGCCATCGGATGGATCAGATCTGCCGCAAAAGCGCCTGTCAGCTGGCGTTTCACGCCTGCGGGGTTGGTCAGCGGACCAAGGATGTTGAAGATCGTTTTGCAGCCCATTTCCTGGCGCACCGGCATGACGTGCTTGATCGCCGGGTGATGCATCGGGGCCATCATGAAGCCGATCCCGACCTCGTTGATCGCACGTTCGGCCACGTCTGCGCCGACCATCACGTTCACGCCCATCTCGGTCAGCGCATCTGCAGCGCCCGATTTCGACGACAAGTTACGGTTACCGTGCTTGGCAACAGTCACGCCAGCACCCGCCACAACAAAGGCGGTGGCGGTCGAGATGTTCAGGGTGCCCAACGCGTCGCCGCCGGTGCCCACGATGTCCATCGCACCCTCAGGCGCGTTCACCGCATTGCACTTGGCGCGCATGACGGCGGCAGCGGCTGAATACTCTGCCACGCTTTCCCCGCGCGTGCGCATGGCGGCCAGAAGCGCGCCCATCTGAGCAGGCGTTGCACGGCCTTCGAACAGCTCTTCAAACGCGTCTTCGGCCTGTCCGCGCGACAGCGGGCCTTCGGTGGCCGCAAAAATCAGAGGTTTCATCGCGTCGCTCATGCCGCCACCTTTGTTTTCTTCAGGAAGTTTTCCAGCATCGCGTGGCCGTGCTCGGACCGGATGCTTTCGGGGTGGAACTGCACGCCTTCAATCTCAAGCTCTTTGTGGCGCAGCCCCATGATCAGGCCGTTGTCCAGCTCGGCGGTGATCTCAAGGCAGTCGGGCAGGGTGGCGCGATCCACCACCAGCGAATGATAGCGCGTCGCTTGCAGCGGCGAGGGCAGGCCTTCGAACACGCCTTTGCCTTCGTGCAGGACGGTGCCCATCTTGCCATGTACGATTTCGGGTGCGCGGACAACGTCGCCGCCGAACGCCTCGCCAATCGTCTGGTGGCCCAAGCAAACGCCAAAGAGCGGCACCTTTGCTTCGGCAGCGGCCAACGTCAATGGCAGGCAAATGCCTGCCTGTGCCGGGTCACAGGGGCCGGGGGACAGGACGATCCCATCCGCGCCCATGCCCATCGCTTCTTGCACATTCAGTGCATCGTTGCGACGCACGACCACATCGGCCCCAAGCTCGCCGAAATAATGGACGAGGTTGTAGGTAAAGCTGTCATAGTTATCGATCAGCAGGATCATCTCGCGGCCTTTCGCCAAAGTTGTATTAGAAGGGGTTACGAAATGCCCCTGTCGGGCTATACATGGTCTAGGCAAGCGCCGAGGGTCAAGAGCGGCGCGGGATCAATCGAGTAATCAGGGGGTAAAAGCCATGGCAAAAGGCTTCCTTACAGGCGTAATTTGCGGCGGTGTCGTCTCGGCGGTCGGTTTGGCGTTCGTATCACCGATGTTACCACCCATCCAGACGGCCCCTGTACCGATTGTCCAGACCGAAGCGCCGACCCCGACAGAGGCCCCGGAAGTTGTGGAAACACCGGCCGACGTCGCCGCGCCAGAAGCGGATGCTGCGCCTGTCGCCGAGGCCGTGGACGAGCCTGAAATTGTTGAAGAGGCCGCGCCCTCTGCGCCGGTGGAGGCCCCCGAGACGCCGATCGAAGACGCCGTTGGTGAAGATACGGCCACCGAGGGCAACGCGGTCGAGACAGAAACCCCCGCAGCCGAACCCGAAGAAGATGCAACAGAGGTTGAAGAACAGCCCGCACCCGCTGCACCTGAAGCCGAGACCTCTGACGCCGCAATCGTAGCACCCGAGGCGTCCGCACCTGATGTGGCCGAGGCTGACGCCAGTGCGCCAAACGCACAAGAGCCCGAGGTGACCACGGATCGGCGCATCGGGCTGGGCACAAGCGTTGCGCCCCTTACCGACCAAGCGCCCGGCGTGACCACCAACCGTCTGCCCAGCATTGGCTCGGCTGACGCGGGTGAAGAGGCTCCCGCGATCGATCTGGCCCAGCCGCTTGAAACGGCGCTGCTCGATCTGTCTTCGTCGCCTTTGGCAATCGAACGCAATGCAGTTCCCGCGTTGGCCATCGGAGGACGCCCTTTGATGGCGGTTGTGCTGAAGGATATGGGCCCTGAGCGTACCAAACTTGAGGGCATGGATAAGCTGCCCTTCCCGGTCAGCGTCATTCTGGATGTCACTGCGCCCGATCTGGACGATGCCATCGCGTTCTATCGCGCGGCTGGGGCCGAGCTTGTGATGCAGGCGGATCTGCCGCCCAACGCAACCCCAACCGACGCCGAGGTGAACCTGCAGGTGCAACAGCCCAAGCTGAACATGGGTGTGGCTGTTTATATGGCGCCCGACAGCGGCTTTCAGACCAACGCGCCCCTGTCGCGTCAGATTGCCGAGATTCTTGTGGCCTCGGGTCATGGGTTGATCACGCTACCCGAGGGGCTGAACACCGGCCACAAGAACGCGCTGAAAACCGGCGTTCCGGCAGGGTTGGTGTTCCGTGATCTGGATGGAAATGGGCAGGACAACAAGGTCATCCGCCGTTTTCTGGACAACGCAGCCTTCAAGGCTGATCAGCAAGACGGTGTGATCCTGATGGGCCGGGCGGTGCCGGAAACGCTGACCGCTCTGGTCGAATGGAGCGTGGGCAATCGTGTCGGCTCGGTCGCGATGGTGCCGGTGTCCACGGTGCTACTAGGCGGTTCCTGATCAGGCGCGCGGAATGTCAAAGCCGGGGGCGGCCAGTGTGAAGCCCTCGAATTGAAATCCCGGTGAAACGGTGCAGCTGACCAGCGTATAGGCTCCGGTCGTGCGCGCCGCTTGCCAGTGATCCTTTGGCACGATGATTTGCGGGGCCTGTCCCGCTGCAAGATCGGGGCCAAGCATGTGGTCGGTGGCGGGGCCTTCGTCGGTCTTAGACATCGACAGCACCAAGGGCGCGCCTGCGTGATACAGCCAGATCTCGCCCGCATCGACCCGGTGCCAATGGCTCTGCTCGCCCTCTTTTAGCAGGAAATAGATACAGGTGCCGCTGGGGCGCCCGTCGGCATCCGTATCCACCCATGTCTGGCGATAATGCCCACCTTCGGGATGCGGGGCGAGGTCGAGGTGCTGAATGATCTGGTTCGGGGTCATGGGGCAGGACTATAGCCTTTCGACGGATACGCGCCATCTGCAATTTGTGGTAAAATCCGGCCCATTCACGAGTGGCGAGGCAGGGCAGGGACCTATCATCCATTTCCAATCAGGAGGTTGATATGTCTTTTTATCTATTTCGGGGCCGCTACAGCACGGACAGTTTGCGTGCGTTGGTCGATAAACCGCAGGACCGCGAAGCGGCGGCTGGGGCGATGATCGACAGCATGGGGGCCAAGCTGCATCACCTGTTTTTCTGTTTCGGAGACGATGATGTTGTGGCGCTGATCGAAGCGCCGGATGACGAAACCATGGCCGCTTGCGCCTTGGTGGTCGGGGCCTCGGGCATGATGTCCGGCGGGTCCACGACCAAGTTGATGACCAGCGCAGAGGCGATGAATGCGATGAAAACCGCTGCCAAGGGGCGTGCGAACTATCAGACTGTTTGATGCAAATGAAATACTGAGCGGGGAGGCAAGATGCCCCCCGCCCTTAAAATGGGGCCTTAACTCGGCAAAGATGCGTGCGTGTTTATACGCCCGGCACGGTGCAGTCTGCAGCATCCAGATCCAGAACCGGATCATTCGCCGTGCATTCCTCGCCTGACAACGGATAGGTCTCGGTGTCGGCACAAGCGACCAATAGCGTGGAGGACGCAAGGAGGGCAAAAAACAATCTAAGCATTTAGGTGTCTCCTTCTTTGTTGGACAACTTCATTCTGCTCGTAATGCCATTCCCGGGGCTATGACGTGGATCAACCGGCCCAGAAGCCCGGGTTTGCTCGGGGTGCTTGGCTCCAAAAGCAAAAAGCCCTGCCGTTTCCAGCAGGGCTTTCCAGTCGTTCTGGGGACTGATCACTTCAGGATCGAACGCCCCGCATATTCGGCGGTCGTTCCCAGGCTTTCCTCGATACGGATCAGCTGGTTGTATTTGGCCAACCGGTCCGAACGGGCCAGCGAGCCGGTTTTGATCTGGCCGCAGTTGGTGGCCACGGCGAGGTCGGCGATGGTTGCATCCTCGGTCTCGCCCGAGCGGTGCGACATGACGTTGGTCATGCGGGCGCGGTGGGCCATGTCGACGGCCTTAAGCGTTTCCGACAGCGAACCGATCTGGTTCACCTTGACCAGCATCGAGTTGGCAGCGCCCTTTTCGATGCCTTCGGCCAGACGGGCCGGGTTGGTCACGAACAGGTCGTCGCCCACCAGCTGCACCTTGTCGCCGATGGCCTTGGTCAGGGCGACCCAGCCGTCCCAGTCATCTTCCGACATACCGTCTTCGATCGAGATGATCGGGTAGTCGTCGCACAGCGCAGCCAGATATGCGGCGTTTTCTTCCGAGCTCAGCGATTTGCCTTCGCCCGACAGAACGTATTTGCCGTCCTTGTAGTACTCGGTCGCGGCGCAATCGAGGGCCAGATAGATGTCTTCGCCGGGGGTGTAGCCTGCTTTCTCGATCGAGCTCATGATGAAGTCCAGAGCGTCGCGGGTCGAGGCGATGTTCGGGGCAAAGCCACCTTCGTCACCGATGCCGGTCGACAGGCCAGCGGCCGACAGCTCTTTTTTCAGGGTGTGGAACACCTCAGCGCCCATGCGCACGGCTTCGCGGATGTTCTCCGCGGCGACCGGCATGATCATAAACTCCTGAATGTCGATCGGGTTGTCGGCGTGCTCGCCGCCATTGATGATGTTCATCATCGGCACCGGCAGAACGCGGGCCGAAGCACCGCCAACATAGCGATAAAGCGGCAGGGCCGAGGCGTCGGCAGCCGCTTTGGCCACGGCCAGTGACACGCCCAGAATGGCGTTGGCGCCAAGGCGACCTTTGTTGGGGGTGCCGTCCAGTTCGATCATGGCGGCGTCGATGGCTTCCTGCTCGGTCGCGTCGAAGCCAACCAGCATGTCCGCGATCTCGCCATTCACGGCTTCCACGGCGGCCAGAACGCCTTTGCCCAAGTAGCGAGCTTTGTCACCGTCACGCTTTTCCACGGCTTCGTGGGCACCGGTCGACGCGCCCGAGGGCACAGCAGCGCGGCCCAACGTGCCGTCTTCCAGAATGACGTCCACCTCGACGGTGGGGTTGCCGCGGCTGTCCAGAATCTCGCGGGCGAAAATATCGACGATGGTGCTCATGTTAGCGCTCCCAATAAGAAGAAAACTTCAGTTGAGGCGTCTTTAGCCTGTTCCGCGCGACACGACAACAGGGCAGGTGAGATGTTAGCGCGCGCGGGCCTGATGTTCGCGCAAGAACATGTAGATTCCGGTGCCAATGACGATGGCCGCGCCCAGATAGGTCCAGCTGTCGGGGCGCTCGGCAAAGATCAGCATGCCCAGGATCATCGAGAAGATCAGCCGCATATAGCGAAACGGCATGATGATCGCCGTTTCCGCGATGCGCATCGCCTGAACGATCGCGTAGTAGCCCGAGACGCCGCAGATGACGGCCCCCAGCATGAAGGCCCATTCTACGCCCTGCGGCACAAGGAAAGGATCGTTGATCGGGGCCAGAAGAAGCCCCGCCGGGATGACAGCGAAGAAGCCATAGAAGGCCACGCTGACGGATGGGATCGAGGGATCCATCTGCCGGGTCAGCAGGTCGCGCACGGCGATGGTGATCACCGCTCCCAAGGGCAGAAGGGCGGCCAGTTGGAACGTGTCGCTCCCGGGGCGGATGATGATCAAGACGCCGATGAAGCCAAAGCCAATGGCGCTCCACCTCCGCCAACCGACCTGTTCGCCCAGAAACAGCGCGGCGCCCGCAGTGATCGCCAGTGGGGTCGCCTGAAAGACAGCGGCAACGGTCGACAGCGGCACCAGCGACAGGGCGGTGATGAAGAACATTGCGGCGACAGCCTCGGACGCGTTACGCCACAGCATGATGGGCGAACGCATGTCGCGATGCACCAACGGCGCCAGCGTGCCGCGCTGCACATAGGTCAGGGTGCCAAAGGCGATCATCCCGCCCAGCCCCAGAAAGACCAGCACTTCGGAGACAGGAATGCCGCGCGACATCGATTTGATGAACATGTCTTCCATGGCGAAAGCCGCCATCGAGAAGGTCACAAGGATGATGCCGCGAATGTTTTGCATGTTCTGTCCCATAGGCGCGGAGCCGTCCGCGCAGTCCGACGACAGAAACCGATTTCAGGTGGTGCGGCAAGGGGGGATTCGGTGATGTTTCCAATCACGGGGCGTGATGGATCGCGGCGCGCCTCAGTCTTTCTTGCGCACGCCGTAAAGTTCCAGCCGATGGCCCTTTAACTCGTACCCCAGCTTGGCGGCGATCTTTTCCTGCAGCGCCTCGATCTCGGGATCGAGGAATTCGATCACCTCGCCGGTGGTCAGGTCGATCAGGTGGTCGTGGTGGTCGCGATCGGCACTTTCATAGCGCGCGCGGCCATCACCGAACTCGTTCTTCACCAGAATGCCGGCCTCTTCAAAAAGCTTTACAGTGCGGTACACGGTAGCCAGCGAAATGCGATTGTCCACGGCGGCGGCGCGCGCGTGCAGCTCTTCCACATCCGGGTGGTCGTGATGGGCATCTTCCAGCACACGCGCAATCACGCGGCGCTGATCGGTCATGCGCAGCCCCATTTCTTCACAACGTTTCAAAATGGATGCGCCTGACATATGCCCCTCGGTGTTTTGATGCCCGACCCCTTATGCCGTGAAAATTCGGGCAGGCAAAGGGGGCAGGCGGGGGTATCTCAGCTGATCATGGATTTCATCATCCGGTCGAACACACGATGCGGCAGGATCCGGCGCAGAAGTGGCAGAACGTAACCAAACTTGCCCGCACGATAGATGGTGCGCGGCTTGGCGTCCTCGATCCCGCGGCGGATCGCGTCCGAGATCACCTTGGGATGCGAACCTTTCAGCGAAGGCGAGGGGTTCTGCGCCGCACTTACCATCTTCTCGACAATGTCGGCATAAGGGCCGGTGCCCGAGTTGCGGGTGATCTCTTCGCCCACCACGTCGCCAAAGCCGGTGTCGATCAGTCCCGGGGCAACCAGCACCATATAGATGCCTTTGTCTTCAACCTCGAGCCGCATGGTGTTCGTGAATCCTTCCACGAAAAATTTGGTGCCGTGATACCAGGCGCCCATCGGTGTATGGATCGTGCCACCGATGGACGAGATGTTGATGATCCGCCCGCTGCCTTGATCGCGCATGCCCGGCAGCACCAGCTGAGTCATCCGGGCCAGCCCGAAAATGTTTGTGTCGACCTGCTTGCGGGCGACCTCCATCGGGATGTCTTCGACCGCGCCATAAAGGCCGTAGCCCGCGTTGTTGACCAGCACGTCGATCCGGCCCTCAGCGTCCAGAACCTTTGCGACGGCAGCCTGCATCGACGCATCATCCGTGACGTCCAGCGACAGCGCATGCCCACCCGCTGCGGTGATCTCGGACATGGCGTCCACCCGACGCGCGCCGCCATAGACGGTGTAGCCTGCTGCCAGAAGATCCAGCGCGGTCTGCTTGCCAATCCCTGAAGATGCGCCGGTGATCAGGATAACTTTCTTTTTCATGGCATTTGCCTTTCACTAAGAAGAGGGGGTACACAGATTAAGTGACCGATGGTCAGTTAATTAAATGACCGACGGTCAGTTATCAAGGGGAGCGTGGCGATTTCGTCGCGTGATGGGCTATGGTATTGGAAGATAACGCAAAACGGGCGCGGTCCGAGGATCAGAAGGCCGAACGGCAGGCCGGAATTCTAGCGGCTGCGCGTGAAATCATCGACGAATCAGGCTTTGACGGCGTGACGATGAGCGGGCTGGCCAAGCGGGCAGGTTTGGCCAAAGGCACCCTGTATCTGTATGTCCGCTCGAAGGAAGAGCTGTTCTTGCTGTTGTTTCTTGAGGCGATGGATGAGGTGGTCGACCGGTTCAAAGCCAACGCCAAGCTTGGCGACAGTGCAGCGCATTTGGCGCATCTGATGACAGAAAACGCCCTGACCACACCGCTGTTCCTGCCGCTGTTCGCGCGGCTGGTGGCGGTGATCGAAGCCAATGTGGCCGATGAACCCCTGTTCACTGCCAAACGCCGGTTGCTCGCCCTGGGGCACGAGTGGTCCATGCATTTGGCCTATGTCACAGGCGTCGGACCCGATCAGGTCGAGGCGCTGGCCCGTACCTTGATGATGGCGATGCAGGGGGCCGCACAGTTCGACATCTCGGCGCAGCGTGATCCCGAAGGATTGCCCGACGACATGCGCGAGGCGTTCGGAGCCTACGCGTTCGCCCCCAGTTTCGAACCCTCTGCACGGTTGATCCTTGAGGCCGTGATGGCCCCGGCCCTAGAAGGCTAAAGGATCAGTTTTCCTGACATGGTGCGCACGGCGGATCCGGCGACAGTGACCCGCCCGGGCTCGGCCTTCAGATGGATTTGTGACGGGCGGCCCATGTCATCGCCCTGATGGATGGTCAGGCTTTGGGGCTCCCCACGATCGGCACATAGAAGCGCGGCCAAGGGCGCGGCGGCGGAGCCTGTGGCCGGGTCTTCCGGGATGCCATCCAAGGGCGCGAACATGCGGGTATGGATCGTGCCATCGGCATCCTCAACCCACGCATAGACCGCGAAGTCGTGATTGCCGGGGAAGAGCAGCGTCCCTTCGCGCATGGCGTCGGTGTTGGGCGAGAGGGCCGACAGTGTCTCGCGACTGTCCAGTTGCGCATAGACGAAATCTCCGCCCAGCGAAGCGATCTCGGGCTGGGTCACGATCTGATCTGGCGCGCAGCCGATGGCGCGGGCGACCAGATCGATCTCGGGCGTGCCTTTGCGCTCTAACGGCACCTCGGTTACGAAGCTGGCCTGACCGGCCTCGGCATAGGCGGGCAGGGGGCCGACGCCCAGCTCCAGCACCATGTCGGGACCATGTCCCATATCTGCCAGCATCACCGCGGTGCCAATTGTGGGGTGGCCTGCGAAGGGCAACTCGCGGTTTGGCGTGAAGATGCGAATGCGCGCCGTGTGGGCCGGATCCTCGGGCGGTAAGACGAAGGTGGTTTCCGAGAAGTTGAACTCGCGCGCGATGGTCTGCATCTGCGCGTCCGACAACCCTTCGGCATTCGGGATCACGGCCAGCTGGTTGCCGCCAAAGGCCGTGTCGGTAAACACATCATAGACACCATAATCGCGCATCACATCAGCTCCGGTTCGCGGCCGATCCGTTTCGCCATCGGGGCGACAGTCAGCCCTTGCACGATAATCGAGAAGATTACGACGATATAGGTCGCGGTCAGGATCAGCGGTTTCCACTCACTGTCAGGCAGCGAAAGCGCCAGCGCAACGGAAATCCCGCCTTTCAATCCGCCCCATGTCATGATCGGGATCACCCCGCGCGAGAAGCTTCGGAACGGTTTCAGCAGCAGCACAGGCACCGCCACGGCGGTCAGGCGCGCGACAAGCGCCAATGCGATGGCCAGCGTGCCCGCAACAACGGCGTCCATGGTGAAGGCGACGGCGAAGACCTCGAACCCGATCATCAGGAACAGGACGGCGTTCAGGATCTCATCGATCAGTTTCCAGAAGGCGTCGACATAGTTGCGGGTTTCTTCGCTCATCCCGTGTTTCGCGCCCACGTCACCGATCAGCAGACCCGCGCAGACCGCCATGATTGGGGCCGAGAAGTGCAGGGCGACAGCCAGTTCATAGCCCCCGAACGCCAAACCAAGGGTCAAGAGAACCTCAAGCGAATAGTCATCGATCCGGCGCATGATACGGAAGGTCAGCCAGCCCAAGACCACACCCAGAACCGCGCCCCCGACGGCCTCTTGTAGGAACAACATGACGGCGCCCATGGCCGCGCTTTCCTCGTGTCCGCCACCGTGGCCGCCGTGATGGGGGAAGGCCAGCCCGATCAGCACAAGAAAGACCACATAGCCGACGCCGTCATTGAACAGGCTCTCGCCCGCGATCTTGGTTTCCAGCGACTTTTGCAGGTTCGCCTCGCGCAACACGCCCAGCACCGCGACGGGATCTGTGGGGGTGATCAGCGCCCCAAAGACCAGCGCGATCAGCAAGGGCATCCCAGTGATCCAGCTGAAGCCCACGCCGACCACGGCGGTCGACAGGGCCACGCCCATGGTGGCCATCAGGAACACAAGCCGCCATTGCTGGCGCAGGTCCGAGATCTTCACGTGCAGCGCCCCTGCAAACAGCAAAAGCCCCAGCATGCCTTCCAGCAGCGCATCCGAGAAGTCGATGCTGGTCACCTGCGTGCGCACCTGATCGGCGACGCCAAGGCCCGGCGCGACAAGGTCCAGCAGCAGGATCGCGACGGAGGCGAACAGCGAGACCACAAGGATCCCGATGGCCGAGGGCAGTTTCAGGAAAAGATAGTTAATGGCCCCGAAGAGGCCCGCCAGAACAATCAAAAGCGATGCAATTTGCAGAAAAGTCATTCTCGAACCCGTGTCATCAAAAGTCGTGTTTGTGCGCCTCATAGCATGGGCGCGGGTATAGACAAATATCGGAAATCGCGACGGATTTGCTTACTCCGTGATGCGCAGCTTTGCCCAGACCGGCAGGTGGTCCGAGGCGATGCGCGCCAGCTTAGACTGATCGACGCCCGCATCCCGCAGTTCGACGCCCTCGGATGTCGCAATCCGGTCCAGCGCTGCCATCGGGCGTGACGCGTGATAGGAGCGGCCAGGGCTGTGAATGTCGAAATGCTGCTCAAGCGGTTCGAACCCACGCCGGGGGGACCATTCGTTGAAATCGCCAAGGATGACGGTGGGCAGCTCGATATGGTCGAAATGCTTCGCGAGCGCGCGCATTTGTTGGTGGCGATATGGGCGCAAGAGGCCCAGATGGGTGCCGATCACCTGCATCTTGCCCTCAATCCCGACCGATACCGCGCCGCGTGGCTCGAGCCCCGGAAGCTCCACGGTGCGCGCGTCGTGGAAGGTCAGCCCTTTCCGGACCAGCACCGCGTTACCATGACTGCCCAACGACAGCCCGTTCGAAGCAAACGGTACGGGCACAAAATCCGTCTCGCCTTCGATCAGTTTGAAGGGCAGGGCCGTGGGGCGGGGGCCCAGACGCCGGTCCGCCTCTTGCAGGACCAGTACATCCGCATTCAACTCGTTCAGCACATGCAGAATGCGATGCGGGTCACGTCTGCGGTCCAGCCCGATAGCCTTGCGCATGTTATATGTGGCGAGTTTCAGGTCCATAGCCAAACCGCCCGCGCGGGCGCGTCAGAAGAGATGTGTCATCAAATGATAGCGGTTCCGCGACTGAAAGCCCATGCGTTCATAAAGCGCACGCGCGCGCTCGTTATCGGCGTCGACCTCAAGGTTCATGGCTTTCACACCTTGCCCGGACAGGGCTCGGGACAGGGCGGCTAAAGCTTCCGATCCCATGCCACGCCCGCGCACCCGCTCGCGGACATAGATTTCGTCCAGAAACGCGTCGATGCCGCCGAATTCGATCGACCAGCCGAAGCTGACTGCGACATAGCCCACCGGGGCCACGCGCGGGCCGATCATCCAGATTGCGCCATGGGGCGAGCCTTCCAGAAGCGGGATCAGGGCACCGCGTCGTGTGGCGTCGTCCTGTTCGATGCCAGCCTCGGCATGGAACCCGGCCACGAGGGGCAGAAGTCGGTCCAGATCGTCCAGAGTGGCAAGGCGCAGGCTGCTCATAGGCGGGCGATCCTTTCGGTCAGAAGGGTAAAGAAACCATCCGCATCGAGGTCTCCGATGAACATGGCATTGGGGGCATTGTCAGTCACGCCCCACCAATCGGCGACGGTCATACCCATGGTCAGCTCGGACGAGGTTTCGACCTGCACATTGATGTGGCGACCGGTGAACAGATCCGGGCGGATCAGATAGGCGATGACGGTCGGATCGTGCAGCGGCGCGCCCTCGGATCCGTATTTGTGGATGTCGAACCGTTCGAAGAAATCCGTCATCTCGGCCACCGCATGGCCGACGTCTCCGGGCAGGGCGCGGAAGGCGTCATTTCGGGGTTTGGTCACCAGCGCCTTGTGGGTGACATCCAGCGGCATCACAACAAGCGGAACGCCGGATGTAAACACGATATCAGCGGCTTGCGGGTCGACATAGATGTTGAATTCCGCCGCTGGAGTGACGTTCCCAACCTCGAAATAGGCGCCGCCCATCAAAACGATTTCCTGTACGCGGTCCACAATGTCAGGGGCACGTTCAAAGGCGGTGGCGATGTTGGTGAGCGGCCCAAGTGGGCAGAGCGTCACGGTGCCAGTAGGTTCCGCGCGTAGGGTTTCGATGATGAAATCGACCGCGTGCTGGTCTTGAAACGGCATGGTGGGATCGGGCAGGTCTGGCCCATCGAGCCCGGTTTTTCCATGCACGTATTCCGCAGTCACCAGATCACGGCGGAGCGGACGGTCGCATCCCGCAAAGACGCGGGTCTCGGGCTTACCTGCAAGTTCGCAGACGATGCGGGCGTTCTTGGCTGTCAGGGCCAAAGGGACGTTTCCGGCGACGGCCGTGATGCCCAGAACCTCGACATCCTCGGGGCTGGCCAGCGCCAGAAGGATGGCGACCGCGTCGTCCTGGCCGGGGTCGGTGTCGATGATGATCTTACGTGTCATACCAATCCCTTACGCGGCCAACTTCACCCAAATCGGTACGTGATCCGAGGGCTTTTCACGCCCACGAACCTCTTTGTCGATCTGGCAGTCCTCAAGCATATCTGCACATTCCGGGGACAGCAGGAAATGGTCGATCCGGATGCCGTCATTGCGCTGCCACGAGCCACGCTGGAAGTCCCAGAACGAATACTGCTCGGGCGCTTGGTTGCGGGCGCGGAACGCCTCGGTCAAGCCAAGGTTCAGGATCTTGCGCCAGGCCTCGCGGCTTTCGGGGCGATAGAGCGCGTCTTCCACCCAATCCTGCGGGCGGGCGGCGTCTTCGGCTTGCGGGATGATGTTATAGTCGCCCGCCATCAGGAAAGGGATTTCCTCGACCAGCAGTTCCTCGGCACGGGCGCGCAGACGCTCCATCCATGCGAGCTTATAGTCGTATTTCGGACCTGGTACGGGATTGCCATTGGGCAGGTAGAGCCCGCAGATCCGCACAGCCTGATCGCCCACCACGGTCGCCTCGATATAACGGGCCTGTTCGTCCGCGTCATCGCCGGGCAATCCGCGGGTCACATCCTCAAGCGGGAGCTTTGACAAAAGTGCCACGCCGTTGAAGCTTTTCTGCCCGTGGGTTTCGACGTTATACCCTTTGTCTTCAAAGGCTTCGCGGGGGAAGTTCTCGTCAATCGACTTGATTTCCTGCAAGATCGCCACGTCCGGCTGCGCCTCGTCCAGCCAGTCCATCAGGGCGGGCAAACGGGCCTTGATGCCATTGATGTTGAAGCTGGCGATTTTCATGAGGCTCTCCTGTTGTTGGGGTCACTGTGGGGGCAAACGCGGGTGGGCGCAAGCATAGCTGCTCAGGCTTCGGCGATATGCCGCCCGGCGGCATGGGCGCTGGCCCAAGCCCACTGGAAATTGAACCCGCCCAGCCAGCCGGTGACGTCGACACATTCGCCGATGAAGTAAAGCCCGGGGACCGTTTTCGACATCATGGATTTGCTGTCGAGCCCGTCGGTGGACACGCCGCCCAGCGTGACCTCGGCGGTGCGATAACCTTCGGTGCCCGAAGGCGTAAGCTGCCAATCGGACAGTTGGTCCATCAGCGCATCCAGCGCCTTGTCGGACTGGTCCGCCAGCCGCTGTGTAAGGTCGAACCGATCCGCCCATTCGGTGGCGAGGTGATCGACCAGCTTTCCGGGTAGGTGGCGCGAGAGTTCCGTCGACAACTGCCGCCGCCCTTCGGTCTGGCGTTGGATGCGCAGCGCCTCGCGCAGGTTCAACCCGTGGGTCAGGTCGATATGCACGGGTTCTCCGGGCTGCCAGTAGGAAGAGATTTGCAGGATCGCGGGGCCGGACAATCCACGGTGCGTGAACAGCAGCGCCTCTTCAAAGCTGGCGCTGTCGTTCCAGACGCGCACAGGCAGGGACAGGCCGGATAGCGCCGCAAACCGCCCGTCGGGGAATGTGAAGGGCACAAGCCCCGCGCTGGTCTCGATGATCTGGTGGCCGAATTGTCGCGCGATATCATAGGCAAAGCCTGTCGCACCCATCTTGGGGATCGACTTGCCGCCCGTCGCGATGATCAGGTTTTTGCAGGTGAGCCGGCCTTGCGAGGTTTCCAGCTGAAAACCGTTATCAGTTCGCGAGATCGCGCTGACCGAAGTGTTCAGCGCCAGTTCTGCCCCGGCCTTTGCCAGCCGGTCCGTCAGCATCTCAACAATCTGCGTGGACTTCCCGTCGCAAAAGAGTTGCCCCAGCGTTTTCTCATGCCACGCAATCCCCGCCTGATCGACCAGTTCGACAAAGTCCCATTGGCTGAACCGGGCGAGCGCGGATTTGTGGAAATGCGGGTTCTGGCCCACGAAATTCTTCGGCTCGGCATACATATTGGTAAAATTGCAGCGCCCGCCGCCGGAAATCCGGATCTTCTCGCCGGGCTTTTTGGCGTGGTCGATGACCAGCGTGGCGCCTGCCTTGGCCGCATAGGGGGCAGCAAACAGCCCCGCCGCGCCTGCGCCAATAATGATCGTATGCCATTCCGTTTTCATGCGCGCGTCGTACCCTGTTCGCTGGGTGGGGGGAAGAAAAATGCGCGGCGAGGTGGTTTTCTGCAGGCGCAGTCAGAAATTGTTAACCGAGACCCGTCAAGTTTGAGGCAAATCTGACGTTTCACTGGAAGGATCACTGTCATGGACCATCTGACCCGCGCCCAATGCCTGCACAGTCTGGACCTTTTGGTCGGACAGGAAGACGCGTTTGCCGAGGCGTTTTTTCCGCTGCTATTTCACCGCGCGCCAGAGCTGCGGGTGATCTTCCCCGAAGGGATCGACGATCACGCCGCGCAAGTCCGTATGCTCTATCGTCTGATGGTGGCATTTGCCGGGAAGGACGTGACGCTAACCGCTGGGCTGCGCCTGATCGGGTTCCGCATGGCGATGCGGGGTCTTGGCGCGGACCATGCCGAGCTGCTGGCCACCACGCTGATCGGGACGCTGAAACGCCAGTTGGGCAATTCGTGGCAAGCGGATTTCGCCTATGCTTGGCGGATCGCCAAGGAAGACGCACTGGACGCGATGGCGCTTGGCGCAGAGTTGATGGCCGCGTGACGCTTAGATCGAGAACGAGGTGCCGCAGCCGCAAGAGGCCGTGGCATTGGGGTTGTCGATCACGAAACGGGCGCCGATCAGTTCCTCGGTGAAGTCGATCACGGCATCGGCAAGGAAGGGCAGCGACACTTCGTCCACCACCACCTGTTCGCCGCCGCCCGACAGGACCAGATCGCCCTCGGCCGGATCATCCAGCGAGATCTCGTATTGAAAGCCCGAACAGCCGCCACCTTCGACTGCGACGCGCAGTGCTTTGCCCTGTTGGCTTGCGCCGATCTCGGACAGGCGGGCGAAGGCTCGGTCAGTGACTTTGGGGGGCAGGGTCAGGTCCATCGGGAAATCCGTTTCATGTTCACGCAAAACGCAATATAGGTTGGCCTGACGGGCGCGACAAGACGCCCCGGACAGGCGCGCGCGGACGGGACATCCGCAAGAGGCCAGACATGACAGGCGGAAAGGGGCAGCCATGCTTGCCAGCTTTGCAACCCATCCCGGTGGCAGCCGGGGGCGACTGTACCCGGAAGGGGAAAGCGAATTTCGCGAGCCGTATCAACGGGATCGCGACCGGATCATCCACTCCTCGGGCTTTCGCAGGCTGAAGCACAAGACGCAGGTGTTCGTTGAGCACGAGGGCGATTATTTCCGCACCCGCCTGACCCATTCCATCGAGGTGGCGCAGGTGGCGCGGACCATCGCGGGGGCACTGGGGCTGAATAGTCACCTGACCGAGGCCGTAGCGCTGGCCCATGACCTTGGCCACACGCCCTTTGGTCATACGGGCGAAGACAAGCTGGACGAGTTGATGGCCCCCTTTGGCGGCTTTGATCACAACGCGCAGGCGCTGAAAATCGTGACCTCGCTAGAACGGCACTATGCCAAATGGGACGGGCTGAACCTGACATGGGAGACCTTGGAGGGCATTGCCAAGCATAACGGCCCGGTGACCGGTGAACTGCCCTACGCGTTGGCCGAGTATAACGCCAAGCATGATCTGGAGCTGTCGACGCATGCGGGTGCCGAGGCGCAGGTGGCGGCGTTGGCAGACGACATCGCCTATAACAACCACGATCTGCATGACGGATTACGGGCGGGTCTCTTCACCATGGAAGAAATTGCTGAGCTGCCCATCGTGGGTGCTGCGATTGCCGAGGTAGATGGGCTCTATCCCGGACTGGACGCAGGTCGGCGGCGTCACGAGGCGCTGCGGCGGGTCTTTGGCGTGATGGTTGAGGACGTGCTAGATACGTCGCAGGCCTTGCTGAACGCGGCTGATCCACAATCCGTGGAAGATATTCGCGCGCTGGACCACGCGGTTATCCGCTTCTCACCTGATCTGTGGGCCGACCTGAAAGTCATCCGAAAGTTTCTGTTCACTCGCATGTATCGTGCACCGTCCGTGGTTGAAATGCGCACGCGCGTCACCGCAGTGGTCGGCGATCTGTTCGGACATTTCATGGCCCATCCGATGGAGTTGCCTGAGGACTGGTGTCGCGAGATTGAAGCCGCAGAAGGCGAGACTGCCTTGGCGCGCTTGGTGTCAGACTACATTGCCGGGATGACGGACCGGTTTGCGTTGCAGGAGCATGCGCGTTTGGGGTTGGGCGGGTAGGGGCTTTGCCCCTCTTGGCTTTCAGCCAATTCACCCCAAGGTATTTTTGCCAAGAGGAAGGGGCGGGCGCCTGCATCGCTTGACCTTTGGGTTGGGGGTGCTAAAGCGTTTCGAGATCAAGTTGGCTCACAGCTTGAATTCGAAACGCCCTCGAGATTGGTAAGGTCCGGGCGTTTCGCCATACTATTGTGGTTCAATAGTATGCCGAAACGCTTTAGGAGTGCGCCTGAGAGAAAAGGACCAGACCGATGAACCTGTTTGCCGATATTCGCGCGCTTGTGATTGATGCCCTGACCCAGATGGTCAGCGAAGGCGCTTTGCCCGAGGGGCTGAGCTTTGACAACGTGGCGGTCGAACCTCCGCGCGATGCGGCGCATGGGGATATGGCGACGAATGCGGCGATGGTTTTGGCGAAGCCCGCCAAAATGAAACCCCGCGACATTGCGGATGTGCTGGCCGGAAAGCTGGCCGAGGATGCGCGCATTGACGTGGCCGAGGTGGCAGGTCCCGGGTTCTTGAACCTGCGTCTGGCGGCGACGGTTTGGGCTGGTCTGGTCGAAGGCGTGTTGGCGGATGCGAACTATGGTCGTTCGACCATGGGCGCTGGGCAGAAGACCAACGTGGAATATGTCTCGGCCAACCCCACGGGGCCGCTTCATGTGGGGCACACGCGCGGCGCGGTTTTTGGGGATGCGCTGGCGAGCCTGCTGGATTTCGCGGGCTATGACGTGACGCGCGAGTACTACATCAACGATGGTGGCGCGCAGGTCGATGTGTTGGCGCGGTCTGTGTATTTGCGGTATCTGGAAGCGCATGGCCAAGAGGTCGCGTTTGAGGATGGCACCTATCCCGGCGACTATTTGGTCCCGGTGGGCGAGGCGCTGAAAGCCAAGGTGGGTGACGCCTATGTGGGCAAGCCGGAAGCCGACTGGCTGGTTGCGATCCGCGAGTTTGCGACTGAGGCCATGATGGACCTGATCCGCGAGGATCTGGCGCAGCTGGGTGTGAAGATGGATGTCTTCTTCTCGGAAAAATCACTGTATGGCACGGGTCGGATCGAAGGCGCACTGGAGACGCTTCAGAACAAGGGCCTGATCTATGAGGGCGTGCTTGAGCCGCCCAAGGGCAAAAAGCCCGAGGATTGGGAGCCGCGCGAGCAGACCCTGTTCAAATCGACGGAGCATGGCGATGACGTGGACCGCCCGGTGAAGAAGTCAGACGGCAGCTGGACCTATTTCGCGCCGGACATTGCGTACCATTTCGACAAGGTCGAGCGGGGCTTTGATGCGCTGATTGACGTCTTTGGTGCCGACCACGGTGGCTATGTGAAGCGGATGAAAGCGGCTGTGTCGGCGCTGTCTGACGGCAAGGTGCCGCTGGACATCAAGCTGACCCAGTTGGTGAAGCTGTGGAAAAATGGCGAACCCTTCAAAATGTCCAAGCGGGCGGGCAACTTTGTCACCCTGCGTGATGTGGTCGAGCAGGTGGGCTCGGACGTGACCCGTTTCGTAATGCTGACCCGCAAAAACGACGCGCCTTTGGACTTCGATTTCGACAAAGTGCTGGAGCAGTCCAAGGACAACCCGGTCTTCTATGTGCAATACGCCCACGCGCGTGTGCGCTCGGTTCTGCGCAAGGCGGAAGAGCAGGGCGTGACCCTGACCGACACGCCGAATTTGCAGGACGAGGCCGAGCTGGCCGTGGCCAAGAAGCTGGCCGAATGGCCGCGTCTGGTCGAGATCGCCGCGCGCACCCATGAACCGCACCGGATTGCGTTCTATTTGTACGAGCTGGCCTCGGACTTCCATGCGCTGTGGAACCGTGGCAACGACAAGCCGGAACTGCGCTTCCTTCAAGATGGCAATAATGACTCATCGGCGGCAAAAATTGCCCTACCGCGTGCCGTGGCCGTTGTCATTTCGTCCGGATTGGGTATTTTGGGCGTAACTCCGGCCGAGGAAATGCGCTGACAAAATGCGCCCCGGTCGAGTGCGAGTAGAGCAGTTTGACCGGTGCAGGGTGTGGAAAGAGCCATAAAGGCCAAGCCCCTGGAGATACCGGGTGTGAGGCAAGATGGCAGAAGCAAATTGGGGGCATGGCGCCCCGCATCCGGCGTATCAAAATCATCCCGACTATGGGCATCGCCCTGAACCTGTGATGCGTTCTGCAGCGGCAGGCGCGTCTGCCTATGTGCATCCGGCTCATGGTGGGCCAGAGGTGCAACAGGCGCCGATGCAGGCCGATTATGCGGGCTATCAGGACGCGCCTTATGCGGATCAGGGATACTATCCCCAACCTGCTGAACCGACCGCACCGCGAGGTGCCGGGGCTGGCGGGCTTTTGAACTATGCAGGCGCCGCCGTTTCACTGGCGCTGATCGTGGGTCTTGGCGTCTGGGGCTACAAGCTGGCCGTGCGCGATGTGACCGGCATTCCGGTCGTGCGTGCGCTGGAAGGTCCGATGCGCGTGCAGCCCGAAAATCCCGGTGGCCAATCGGCGGACCACCAAGGTCTGGCCGTGAATGCTGTGCAGGCGGAAGGCGAGGCCTCGGCCCCTGCTGATCGCCTTGTTCTGGCGCCCGAGCCTGCGTCGCTGACCGACGAAGATGCCTCGGTCGCCGAAGTTGCCCGCGCCGATACGGACCTGTCCCTTCCGGCTGCCGCCATTCAGGCCTACGTGACCGAGACCGCGGCCGACGTTGATCCGGTTGCCGCCGCGCTGGCCATTGCCGAGCAGATCGCCGCTGACAGCCCCATGCTGGGCGGTGAAGCTGAGATCGAGCCGACCGAGGTTGTTGCCTCGCTTGCGGCCACCGTGCTTCCGACGCCCTCGGCACCCGCAGTTGAAGAACCGGCAACACCCGGCGTGAACATCATCCCGGCCTCGGTCCCCGGTGTCAGCACGTCGTTGCGCCCGGTTGTCCGTCCCGCCGATCTGAACACCAAAGTCGCGGCCCCCGTGCCGTCCGCCCCCGCCGCCGCGAAAGAGGTCGATCCCTCGACCCTCGCCCCCGGTACGCGTCTGGTGCAACTTGGGGCCTTTGACAGCGCCGAGGTTGCCCGCGAACAGTGGGACGTTCTGTCGGCCCGGTTCGAGGACTATATGGGCGGCAAAACCCGCGTGATCGAGAAAGCCCAGACCGGCGGCAAAACCTTCTATCGCCTGCGTGCGATGGGCTTTGCCGATCTGGCGGACTCGCGCCGGTTCTGTTCGGTGCTGATGGCTGACAAAGCTGCCTGCATCCCGGTTGTGACCCGGTAAACTATGTCCCGCGTTGGCGCATATATTCTGGGCTGCGAGGGCATCACGCTGTCGCGGGCCGAACGGGATTTCTTTGAGCGCGCGCAGCCGTGGGGGTTCATCCTGTTCGCGCGGAATGTGGACACGCCCGACCAGTTGCGCGCGCTGACCAGCGAGTTGCGCGGCGCCGTTGGGCGGGACGCGCCCATTTTCATCGATCAGGAAGGCGGCCGTGTGGCCCGTATGGGCGCGCCGTATTGGCGCGAGTGGCTGCCCGCTTTGGATCAGGTCAAGCTGAACCCCAAAGCCTCGGTCCGCAGCCTTTATATCCGCTATCGCCTGATCGCGGATGAACTTTTGTCGGTCGGAATCGACGGCAACTGTGCGCCGCTGGCCGACATTGCCACGGGTGAGACCCATCCGATCCTGCATAACCGCTGCTACGGCGAAGACGTGGTCAAAGTGGCCGAACGCGCTGCAAGCGTGGCACAGGCCTTGCTGGATGGCGGCGTGCTGCCTGTGGTGAAACACATCCCCGGGCATGGCCGCTCGACGATGGACAGCCATTTGGAGCTTCCGCGGGTCAAGACCAAGGCCAAGGAACTTGGCTGGACCGATTTCATGGCCTTCGAGCCGCTGGCCGGGCTGCCCTTGGGCATGTCAGCCCATATCGTTTTCGAAGACATCGACCCCGACCATCCCGCGACCCAAAGCCCCGAGATGATCGCGCTGATCCGTGACAAGATCGGCTTTGGTGGGCTTCTGATGACCGACGACATCTCGATGAAAGCATTGTCCGGCGCGCTGTCCGTGCGATCCCGCGCGGCATTGCGGGCCGGTTGCGACATCGTTCTGCACTGCAATGGCGTGCTTGAGCAGATGGAAGAGGTCGCCGACGCCTGCGGAGATCTGACCGGAGAGGCGCTTTCACGCGCCGAAACCGCGCTTTCGTGGCGCAAACCGCCCGTTCCCATTGACATTGATGCCTTGGACGCTGAATTTCAAAGCCTGATGACTGGTGAGACAGTAATACAGGCAGGCGATGAGCGAGACTGAAGAGTTTCAAGAAGATGCAATGTCAGTGTCCGAGCGGTTGGCCGCCGAGGCGCTGATCGTTGACGTCGAGGGGTTCGAAGGCCCGCTCGATCTTCTTTTGACTCTGTCCCGTACCCAGAAGGTGGATCTACGCAAAATCTCGGTTCTGGAACTGTCGGTACAATATCTGGCCTTTGTGGAACGCGCGCGGCACCTGCGGATCGAACTGGCCGCTGACTATCTGGTGATGGCGGCGTGGCTTGCCTTCTTGAAATCGCGCCTGCTTCTACCACCAGATCCCTCAGAAGAAGGCCCGTCAGGCGAGGAACTCGCCGCCCACCTTGCCTTCCAGCTGGAACGCCTTCAGGGCATGCGTGATGCCGCTGCCAAGTTGATGGCCCGCGACCAGTTGGGGCGAGATTTCTTCGCCCGTGGCGTGCCCGAAGACGTGACCCGCGTGCGCCGCGTGACCTATACCGCGACGCTTCTAGACTTGATGCAGGGTTACGCGCGGATCCGCACCAAGGACGAATTCCGCCCCTTTGTCATGGACCGCGATGCGGTGATGACGATGGAGCAGGCACTGGATCGAATGCGCGGGCTGATCAACTATGCGGGCGACTGGACCGAGCTGACGTCCTACCTGCCCGAAGGGTGGGAGGTCGAACCCGCCAAGCGCCGCTCGGCCATGGCCGCGAATTTTGCCGCCACGTTGGAAATGGCCAAACGGGGCGAGCTTGAACTTAGACAGGGCGACACGTTCGCGCCCATTCAAATCCGCAGGAAAACGCATGACGGATGATGTGATCAGTGACACGCCCCAAGAAGGGCAGGACGCGCGCGAGGAAAGCCTGTTCGAGGCCCCGCCGATGGGCGAACAGGAACGGATGGTCGAGGCCATCCTTTTTGCCTCTACCGAGGCCGTCAGCGTGAAAGAACTGGAAGACCGGATGCCTCATGGCTGCGATGCGGCCGAGGCTCTGGTCCACCTGCGCAAACGCTATGAAGGGCGCGGTGTGTCGGTTGTCAAAGTGGGCGACGCATGGGCGATCCGCACCGCACCCGACCTTGGTTATCTGATGCAGAAAGAAACGGTCGAGCAGCGCAAACTGTCACGTGCCGCGATCGAGACCTTGGCAATTATCGCCTATCATCAACCAGTTACACGGGCCGAGATTGAAGAGATCCGCGGCGTGTCCGTCAGTCGCGGCACCATTGATCAGTTGATCGAGATGGAGTGGATCCGCTTTGGCCGCCGCCGCATGACGCCGGGCCGCCCGGTCACCTTCGTGGTCACGCCGGGCTTCTTGGATCACTTCGGTTTGGAAAGCGCCCGTGACCTGCCGGGGCTGAAAGAGCTGCGCTCGGCCGGTCTGCTGGAAAGCCGTCCGCCCCCCGGCGCAATGCCCGGACCCAACAGCGACGACGAGGACGAAAGCCCCGAAGGCCAGTCCGAACTGTTCGAGGATTGATGCCATGAATGCCAATCAGCTGATTAATATGGTCATCCGCATGGTGACGCGCCGCCTGATCAACAAAGGTGTGAACACCGGGATCGACATTGCGGCCCGGAAAGGTAAACGGGTTGAAGACATGACCCCGGAAGAGCGCCAAGAGGCTCGCAAAGCACGCGAGCTTGCCAACCGTGGGCGGAAGTCCATGCGGATAGGGCGGCGGCTGTTTTAAGCTGGTGTTGTTGTGCCGTGAATATCTACGAATTTGTAGTTGAGAAGCTGAAAACTCACGGTGTCGAAAAGTCGAGTCGTGGGAAACGAGTACTGCAAGATCAGAAACTGCTATTGATGTTTATTGATCTTGAAAGAGCTGTTCGTAACCGCAGTTTTGACGCTGTTCTCGCTGCAGCAAATTCTATCGAAGACTACCTAGAGGCAATCGACGAACGACCATTGCTGGTCTTTGTCTACATGTATCTATGGCTTTCTGATCTTACTCCGAAGATGACGGAGGTGGACAAGGAACTCTCAGACGGGCGTGTTCGGAAGACGTATATCTTTGCGAAACAGATCACAGATGAAGAACGGTTAATCGGTCTTTGGGCGAAGGTAAAATATGAGGAAGTGGGCAATTCTCTTCTGGGGGCCTTGCATTCTAAGAGCTAGTTTTCTTGGGCTGAATGAGAGACTGATCCCCCTGCTATCGTTACGATCCTAAGTCAAAAGGATCTGACTGCAGCGAGCAGGAAACTAAGGCGTGAGTGCATCCTACTTAAAATGCTTCGACAGCTTCAGCCCTTGGCCCTGATAGTTCGACTTGATGTCGACACCGTAAAGCGCCTCGGGGATTTCGCTCATTTTTTCATAGACCAAGCGACCGACGACCTGTCCGTGTTCCAGCACGAATGGGGCCTCGTGACAGCGGACTTCCAGCACCCCGCGCGAGCCTGATCCGCCAGCGGCATCATAGCCAAAGCCGGGATCGAAGAAGCCTGCGTAATGCACGCGGAACTCGCCGACCATCGCCAGATAGGGGGCCATTTCGGCGGCGCAATCGGGCGGGATGGCGATGGCTTCGCGGCTCACCAGAATATAGAACGCGCCGGGGTCCAGGATGATCCGGCCTTCGGTGGTGCGGACCTCTTCCCAGTACTCAGCCGGGTCGTAATGGGCCAGTTTCGACAGGTCTACGACACCGGTGTGGCGCTTGGCGCGATAGCCGACCAGATCGCCGTCAGCAGGCTTCAGATCGACCGAAAAGCCAAGCCCGTCTGAAATCACTGGCTCGCCCGAGACGATGGGGCTGCGGGCATGCACATCGCGCAGTTCATCGTCGGATAGAATCGTTTTGCCTTGCCGGAAGATGATCTGGTTCAGCAGTTGGCCGGGCTGGGCGACAACGGAAAAGCTCTGCGGGCAAAGCTCGGCATAAAGCGGGCCGTCATAACCTTCGGGCACGCGGTCGAACTCGATCCCCTGATCGGTGATCACGCGGGTCATCAGGTCGACGCGCCCGATTGAGCTTTTTGCGCTGGCAGCGGCGGTCATGCCTTCAGGTAGGTTCAGCTGTTCCATCAGGGGAATCACATAGACGCAGCCCTTTTCCAGCACCGCGCCGCCAGTCAGAGACAGCTCGTGCATGGTCAGTTCCGAGAGGCGATCAGCCACGGTGGCATCTTTCCCCGGCAGGAAGGATGCGCGCACGCGATAGGCTTTTTCGCCCAGTCGCAGATCAAGCGAGGCCGGTTGGATCTGTTCGTTCAGGATGGGTGAGGACGCGGAAATACCGCCTTCCGTGATCATCTGCCGGATCTGATGATCGGCCAGCACACCGGATTTCATGGCGTTCCTCCTTCGGCGCGGGCCGCCGGGATGCCGCCCGCGCTGCCTGTTAGATACAAAAACACCCGCCCGAAACCCGGGCGGGCGTTTTTTGAATTGGTCGGGCTAGCAGGACTCGAACCTGCGACCTTCCGTCCCCCAGACGGACGCGCTACCAGGCTGCGCCATAGCCCGACTGAGGCCCTTACATAGTGATTTTCACGGGCAGGGCAAGCGAGAAAAGAGCGGAAAATGCGCATTCTTTCCAAAGACGTTGCCCAAGCCTGTTGCAGGGTCATTCTGCCTGCCCATTGTCCGAAGGGGCAGGGGCCATGCGCGCCGCCAGATCGGATAGGCGCGCGGTCAGATTGCGCAGGGCATCTTCCGGCAGCGGCGTGCCTGCGGCACGGAGTACGCGAAGACGTGTGACAGCCAAAGCGTCCGGCGCGGGGGGGAAGGCGTCGTCTGACACATCCGCCGCAACATGCGAGATGTCGATGGGGGACGGCGCTTCAGGGACGGGATCAGGCTCTGCTACGGGCTCTTCCTCTGCGGGTTGTGCGACCTCGGGCTCAGGCGTATCTTGCGAAACTGCAGCGTCGAAAACCGTGTCGTCGTCGACGGGGCTCGAGACGTCTTCTTCCGGATGCGACGCGGCGATGTCGGCATCAAGCTCAGTCGGTTCGATATGGTGTTCGGGCGCGGTGGGTTCTGGCTCGTGCTCCGATTCTTCAACCATTTCCGCGACTTGCAGAAACTCGGGGGCGAACAGATCCGGTTCGGCAGGGCCGTCGTCAACGGGGTCTTCGGGGGCCGCATCCATGCTGGCTGCGTCTTCTGCCGCATCGGTCAAAGTCGGCGGCGTCTCGTCAATGGCGGCGTCCTGCGGTGCTTCCGTAGCCTCTTGCGGCACGGGCGGTGTTTCTTCATCTGCAGGCCCTGCAGAGGTCAGCGCGTCGTTTGTCTCTGGTTCTTCGACAGCCTTGGATGGCGGTGTCAGCGGGACGACATTCGACCCGTCAGAGTTCCGCATTTCGTTGCTGTCCAGCGGAGGCGACATGGCCGCCACATGCTTCACGCCTTTTTCGCGCAGCAGTTTCTGGACGCCGCGAATGGTCATGCCGTCTTCGTGCAAAAGCTTCCGAATGCCGCCCAAAAGCTCCATATCCGCGGGGCGATAATACCGCCGCCCCCCGGCACGTTTGACAGGTTTGACTTGGGTAAACCGGCTTTCCCAGAAGCGCAGAACATGCGTGGGCACACCCAACCAATCGGCCACTTCGCTGATGGTGCGAAACGCGTCCGGAGACTTCTTGTCCATGCGTGTGCCTGCCTTCTACTCTGTGCCGCGTGGGTGCCGTCAGAGGCCCCGTTTAGCGCTTGTTGCCATCCGCAACGCGATCTTTCATCAGATGCGAGGGGCGGAAGGTCAAGACGCGCCGCGGCAGGATCGGCACCTCTTCCCCTGTCTTGGGGTTGCGGCCAACGCGCGCCGCTTTATCGCGGACGGAAAATGTTCCGAATGACGAGATTTTGACGCTTTGGCCAGATACCAGCGCGTCCGAGATGTGGTTCAAGACGTTTTCAACCAGTTGCGCGCTTTCATTGCGCGACAGGCCGACCTCGCGAAACACGGACTCGCTAAGGTCCATGCGGGTCAAAGTCTTTTCACTCATATTGTCCCCCCAGAATGGCTTTAACTGCCCTTTTTATGGGTGCATGGGCACCGGGCATGATCAGTTATTGAAGCGAGCATGGAATTTTTGAAATTCCGAGTCAATATCAATGGCTTGCGAAAGCAGAAGCTTGCCTGCGCAATTCAGGGGGAAAATGGGGATGTGGGACGCAGGCAGGTAGGTGCTTTACCAACGGATAACCACGGCACCCCACGCCAAACCGCCACCAATGGCTTCTGCGACCAGAAGATCTCCGTCCTTGATCTTACCTTCAGCGCGCGCCACAGACATGGCCAGCGGGATTGAGGCCGCCGAGGTGTTGCCGTGATCCTGAACGGTCACCACGACGCGCTCCATCGGGACGCCCAGTTTCTTGGCGGTGCCTTGGATGATGCGGATATTGGCCTGGTGGGGCACGATCCAACTCACATCGTCGTCGGTCAGGCCGACTTTCGACAGCGCCGTTTCGGCGGTCTGGGCCAGTTTTCCGACCGCTTGGCGGAACAGCGGGTTGCCCTGCATACGCAGGTGGCCCGAGGTCTGCGTGGTCGACACGCCGCCGTCTACATAGAGCATCTCGCGCAGACGACCGTCGGAATTCAGGTCCGCCGACAGGATGCCGCGATCGGTGTTTTCTCCGGCGCCTTCTTCAGCTTCCAGCACCAGCGCACCCGCGCCGTCGCCGAACAACACGCAGGTCGCGCGGTCTTTCATGTCCAAAATGCGCGAGAATGTCTCGGCGCCGATGACCAGCACGCGTTTGGCCTGACCCGATACGATCAGCGCATTGGCGTTGGTCAGGGCAAATACGAAGCCTGCGCAGACAGCCTGCACGTCAAAGCCGAAGCCGCGCGTCATGCCCAGCTCGTTCTGGATCATGGTGGCGACCGACGGGAAGGTCAGGTCCGGGGTCGAGGTGGCGACGACGATGGCGTCGATGTCATCCGGCTCCAACCCCGCATCCGCAAGCGCTGCCCGCGCTGCGTCGGCGCCCATTTTCGAGGTGGTTTCGTCTTCTGCAGCGAAATGACGACGTTCAATCCCCGAGCGGGTGCGAATCCATTCGTCCGATGTGTCTACAATGTCTTCGAAATACGAGTTCGGAACCACGCGTTCGGGCAGATAGTGCCCGACGCCTTTGACCACGGCGCGAAGTGTCATTCTGGCTGCTTACCTTCCGGTTTTTGAGTTTTTTGATCTTGGCTTGGCGTACCGGCGGATGCAACCCGCGCGGCCAGCTTCTGCGTGAAGCCGCTTTCAGCCAAGCGGAAGGCCAGTTTGACGGCGGCAGACATGCCTGTCGCATCCGCCGAGCCGTGGCTTTTGACCACGGTGCCGTTCAGGCCAAGGAACACGCCGCCATTGTTGCGGCGGGGGTCCACACGTTTGCTGAGGCGCCGCAGCGAGGTCAGCGACAGAAGCGCTGACAGCTTGGACAGCAGGGTCGCGTTGAAGGCATCGCGCAAAAGGCCCGAGACAAGGCTGGCCGTGCCTTCGGCGGTCTTCAGCGCCACGTTGCCAGTGAAGCCATCGGTGACAATCACGTCCACGCGGTCCGAGGGGATATCGCCCCCTTCGACAAAGCCGACATAGTCGATATTGGCGCGATCCGCGGCCTCTGCGATCAGTTCATTGGCGCTTTTCAGCTCGGGACGGCCTTTGTGCTCTTCCGTTCCGACGTTCAGCAGGCCGACTCGGGGGCGTTCCAGCCCAAGACCGTTGCGTGCATAGGACGCGCCCATCATGGCGTATTGCAGAAGGTCGGTGTCATCGGCGCGAATATCCGCGCCCACATCCAGCATCACATTGAAGCCTTCAGGGTTGCGCGAGGGCCAGAGGCAGGCAATCGCCGGACGGTTCACGCCGGGCAGCTTGCGCAGGCGGACCATCGACAACAGCATCAAGGCGCCGGTGTTGCCGCAGCTAACGGCCACATCGGCCTCGCCATTGCGCACCGCGTCAATGGTCGACCACATCGAGGTGTTCTGACCGTTTCGCATCACAAAGCTGGGCTTGGCGTCCATCGTCACGACCTCGTCGGCGTGACGAATGTCACAGACCTCGGCCAGACCTTTGGTCCGTGCGACCAGTTTTTCCAGTTCGGGTTTATTGCCATGCAGAATGAACCCGATATTCGGGTTCTTGTCTGCAGACAGCGCAAGACCGGCAACCACGGCTGCCGGTCCAAGATCTCCGCCCATGGCGTCGACCGATACGATTGTGCGTTTGGGGGCGTTCATTGTCATTCTTTATCCCATGCTCGGGGATTTTCTGACATGCCCACCCGCGCGGGGCAAGTGCCTTACGCTGCGTCCTCGTCGTCCAGGTCGATTTCATCGGCCATGGCAACAACTTCACGGTCGTCATAGTGACCGCAGGACGGGCACACGTGGTGGGGGCGCTTCAGCTCGCCGCAGTTCGAACATTCGTTCGGGTTCGCAGCAACCAGAGCGTCATGTGCGCGGCGGTTGTTGCGGCGCGACTTGGATACTTTGTTCTGTTGGACGGCCATGGTCTCAACCTTCGATTTTGGGGGCACATGGCCCGGTGAATTCTTTAGACTTCGGGGAAGCCTGCTTATCCTCGTGTCTGAGTCTGGCGCCTCATACGCTGTTTGCGGGGCGCTGTCCAACCCATCTTGTGGAAGAAGCCGGGAAAATACTGGGATTCTTCTTTCTTGCAAGTGCAGATTGGGCCGATTTCGCCGAAAACTGCGGTTTTTCGGGGGTATTTCCGCGTGATACGCCCCAGTCGGCTTATTTGCCGTCGTCGTCCGAGTCGCTTTTGCCTGCCAGTTGATCGCGCAGGGCAGACAGTCCCGCAAACGGCCTTGCATCCTCATCGCTCATTGGGGCCACGCCGGGGGCAGCAAAGTTGCTCTGGTCCAATTCGGCGCCGTCTGCACGCGGAAACAGCGGCAGGGCGAGCGCAAGGGATTCGGTCAGAACTTCACCCAGATCGATCTCGGGCCCAAGCTGTTCCAAGGTTTCATCATCCGGCATTTCAATCTCGTCCCCGGCCTCAAGCTCGGGCAGATCACGGACCCAGCGACGGCTGACGGGTTCTTCGATCCGCGTGGTGACGGGATCAAGTGTCACAACGCAGTCCTGCACCACGGTCGCGCCCAGCTGCGCTTTCAGCTGCCAGTCCCGCTTGCCGCGTGCCACCAACGTGCCCTTGAACCGGACCTTGCGCAGAGCCGGTAGCCCAAGATCATCGGCAATCGCTTTGCACTCTGCCGCTGTCGGGATCAGTTCGAACGAGGTCTCTGCGCTGGTCGACAGATCTGCCACGCGCAACACGTGCTGATACACAGGCGCGTCTTGGCCAGTGTTGGGCGTATCGGTGCTCATGGCGGTGTCTCCTGACATTAAGTTGCGCGGTATATGGTGGGAATCCCCACCGCTGGATACAAGATCGGTTTCGTTTCTTGAACCAAAGCCGTTCCTGAGATAAGCCGATACCCAGAAGCAAGGGAAAAACGCAAGGGGAGCATATGTCTTATCTTTCGGATAGGGTGAAACGCGCGGGCAAGGCTGTTGCCGCTGTGACGCTTGCGATCGCCTTGACGGCTTGTTCCGCAACCTACCGCAATCACGGCTATATGCCGGTGAAAGAAGATGTGGATCTTCTGGTGGTTGGCAAAGATACCCGTGAAACCGTGACCGAGGCGATTGGCAAGCCGGGGACCGCAGGATTGCTGTCTGACAGCGGGTTTTACTATGTCCGCTCGCGCTTCGAACACTACCTCTACAATGCCCCGAAAGAGATCGACCGCGAAGTTCTGGCGATCAGCTTTGACGGCAAAGGACGCGTCGAGAATATCGAGCGGTTCGGTTTGGAAGACGGGCGCGTCATTGTGCTTGAGCGCCGCGTGACCGCCAGCAACATCAAGGGCGTCAGCTTCCTGCGTCAGCTCTTTGGGTCGTTCGGCCGAATCGACTTGGCAGAACAGCTGGGCGGAAACTAAACCTTTCCAAAACCTCGCAAATTGGCGTCGGTCTTCCGGCGCCTTTTTCATGTGCGGGGTAGGGGGCACAGCTTTCGCTTTCGCAACGTCACCGCTCTGTCATATCTTGTTGCCAGAAGGGCGCATGCGCATATGAATGCAATGGCATTCGCGTGAACCAAGCGGAGGCACCACATGCCGATCGGGACGACACCCCGCTATCAAGCGCGGTTTGACGAAACACAGGCTGACATTCTGGCCGCCCAAGCCCTGCGCCATCGGTGTTTTCGTGGCGGCGAGGGGCTGGACGCTGATCCTTATGACGATATGTGCCGTCACATGCTGGTGGAAGAGGTCTCGACTGGTAAACTTGTCGCCTGCTTCCGGCTGATGCCCTTTCAGAATGGCACGTCTATCGGTGACAGCTACTCTGCCCAGTTCTACGAGCTGTCGGCCCTGCGCGACTACGACAGCCCGATGATCGAGATGGGCCGCTTCTGTATCGACCCAGACGCCCAAGACGGCGCGGATATCCTGCGCGTCGCATGGGGGGCAATGACGCACTATGTGGATCAAGAAAACATCGGGCTGATGTTCGGCTGTTCGTCTTTTCAGGGCACGGACGAGGCACGCTATCTGGACACATTCGCGCTGCTCCGGGATCGCCATATCGCCCCCAAACGCTGGTTGCCGCGTGTCAAAGCCCCCAAGGTATTTCGCTTTGCGCAACGCCTGCGCCGTACCCCTGACGCCAAACGCGCCATGCTGGGCTTGCCGCCGCTTCTGCGCACTTATCTGATGATGGGCGGCTGGGTCTCGGACCATGCGGTGGTGGATCACGACCTGAACACGCTGCATGTGTTTACAGGGGTCGAGATCGCCTCGGTCCCGCCTGCACGCGCCCGACTTTTGCGCGCGGTGGCCGCGCCCGCTTGACCCCAAAGGCACAAGCCCGTAACCCGGCCCTATGGCACGTGTACCCCTTTTGCAGATGAACGATATCGCTCTGACCTTCGGCGGCGATCCTATCTTTGACGGTTTGGACCTTGTGGTGCAGCCCGGCGACCGCGTGGCGCTGGTGGGGCGCAACGGGTCGGGCAAGTCGACCCTGATGAAGATCATGGCTGGCATGGTCGAGCCCGACACCGGCACCCGCGTTCTGTCGCCGGGCGTCACCGTGGGCTATATGGACCAGCACCCGGACCTGTCCGCTTTCGAGACACTGGGTGAATTCGCTGCCTCGGGCCTTGAGCCGGGACATGACTATCTGGTCGAGCGTGTCGCCGAAGGGCTGAAAATGAAGCTTGATACGCCGGTCGCGACCGCCTCGGGCGGGGAACGCCGCCGCGCGGCGCTGGCCAAGCTGCTGGCGGAAGCGCCGGAACTCATGCTGTTGGACGAACCGACCAACCACCTCGACATTCAGGCCATCGAATGGTTGGAAAACGAGCTGCAACAAACCCGTGCGGGCTTTGTTCTGATCAGCCACGACCGCGCCTTCCTGCGCGCGCTGACCCGTGCCACGCTCTGGGTCGACCGGGGGCAGGTGCGCCGTCAGGAGAAGGGGTTTGAGCACTTCGAGGCATGGCGTGACAAGGTCTGGGAAGACGAAGATCTAAACCGCCACAAGCTGAACCGCAAAATCAAAGCCGAAGCCCGCTGGGCCGTCGAAGGCATCTCGGCCCGGCGCAAACGCAACCAAGGCCGCCTGCGCGCGCTGCACGCGATGAAAGACGAACGTGCTGCGCAGATAAAACGGCAGGGCACCGCTGAAATGGCGCTGGAAGCCGGTCCGAAATCTGGCCGCAAGGTGATCGAAGCCAAGGGGATTTCAAAGTCTTACGGCGACAAAGTGATCTTGAAACCCTTCGACCTGCGCGTCATGCGCGGCGAAACCATCGCCTTTGTCGGCCCTAACGGCGCAGGCAAAACCACGCTTCTGAAAATCCTGACCGGGCAGGAAGACCCGGACACGGGCAGCGTCTCGCATGGCACGGGTATCGAGATGGCGGTCTTTGACCAAAACCGCTCAACGCTCGACGACAATGCCAGCCTGTGGGAGAACCTAACCTCGGACCCGGAAATGCGCATCTCGGGCAAATCCGATCAGGTGATGGTGCGGGGCAACCCGAAACATGTGGTCGGCTACCTGAAAGAGTTCCTGTTCTCGGATGAACAAGCCCGCGCGCCGGTGCGCTCGCTGTCCGGCGGCGAGAAAGCCCGCCTGATCCTTGCCCGCATCATGGCGCGGCAATCCAACCTTCTGGTGCTCGACGAACCGACCAACGATCTGGACGTGGAAACGCTGGACCTGCTGCAAGAGCTGATCTCGGGCTTTGATGGCACCGTGCTGGTCGTCAGCCACGACCGTGATTTCCTGGATCGCGTGGCTGAGCGTACGATTGCAATGGAAGGCAACGGGGTCGCCACGGCCTATGCGGGCGGCTGGTCAGATTATCGTGCGCAACGTCAGGAAGACGAGGCTCCGGCAGCGAAGAAATCTGAGAAACCCAAAGCGCCTGCGAAAGACAAACCCAAGATCCAGCAAGCCGCTTCCGGCCTTAGCTTCACCGAAAAACACCGGCTCGAAGCGCTGCCCGGCGAAATGGACCGTCTGACGGCCGAGATCGCCAAGCTGGAAGAGTTCCTGATGGACCCGGATCTATTCACCAAGGAACCCGTGAAATTCAAGAAAGCCTCGGAAGGTCTGGCCGAACGCCAACAGAAACTTGCCGCCGCCGAAGAAGAATGGCTTGAACTTGAGGAAAAAGCCGAAGCGGCCAGCTAACGCATTTTCTTGTCAAAAATATCCTGCGGGGGCCCGGGGGTGCAAAACCCCCGGTCCTGATCTTGCATATTCGGCGCCTACTTCGGCAGATGGATATTGAACCGCGCGCGGATTGCCGCGTCCACCTCCGGGTCCAGATGCGCACGTGAACGTTCCGCCAAGATGGCCTCTTTCCGCGCCTTGGCCGCCTGCACCAGATCGGGCTTGCCGACCTCGGCCCATTCCTTGGGCGACGTGCGGTCGCCAAGGGTGGGATAGACATATTCCGTCTGCATCAAGCTTAGCGTCTGATCCTCGCCCAGATAATGCCCCGGCCCGCCCAGACAGACCGACCGCATCATATCCAGACTAACCGCATCCTCGGTCACCTCGATCCCGCGCACACAGCGCAAGGCCTGCCCGATGATATCGTCCCCAAGGATCAGGCTTTCATGGCAAAAGCCCAGAAGGGACGCGTGCATGCCCGCGGCCTCGTAGACCATGTTCAGCCCCGACAGACCGGCCATCACGTTCGAGCACATCTGCTCCCACCCGGCTTGCATGTCGGGCAATTTCGCGTCCGAGAACCCGGCAGCCGCGCCGCCTGGCAGGCCATAGAACTGATGCATCTGCGCGCAACCCGCGGTCATCAACGCCTGTTCGCCCGATCCGCCGGACATTGCGCCAGACCGAAGGTCGACCACGAAGGGCCAAGTGCCGAAGATCGCCGGATGCCCCGGTTTGATCGCGTTCACATAGACCACGCCCGCCAAGCATTCCGCCACGGCCTGCACGATCGCGCCTGCCAGCGTGGGCGGGGCGGTGGCGGTGGCCATGCCAGCGGACAGCAGCAAGACAGGCATGCCTGCGGCGATGACCTTCTCCATCACCTCGCAGCTTTCGGTGGCGAATTTCATCGGCGGAACAACGAAACAGTTGGAGTTCGACACGAAGGGACGCGCGCGCCAATTGTCTTCGCCGCCAGCGATCATGTGCAACAGCTCGATCCCGTCATCGACGAAATCCGGCTCGGTGAAGGACACGCCGATGTGTTTCTTGGTCCCGGTCACGCTGGCATAGATCGAGTTCAGGTCCATTTCCCGGTTGTCGGGAATGTCGCGGCACACCATTGGGCGCTGCAGAAAGTGGATGTTGTCCAGCTGGTCCACGATCCGCGCGGCGTCGTGCAGGTCTTGCACGGTGCTGTCGCGGTATTCGCGCCCGTCCACATCGACCATATGCACCGCTGCCCCCGCCGTGCCGTAATGCACGCGAGACCCTGCCAGGTTCAGGTCATGCTGCGGATCGCGCGCGCAGAGGGTGATGTTCTTGGCGGCCTTGGACAGCATGTCCTCGACCAAGGCGCGGGGGAAGCGTAGACGCCCGTCATCGCCCAGAATGGCGCCGGCTTTGGTCATAATCTCGACGCCGGACGGGGGGGCGTCGGCCAGACCGATCTGCTCGAGCGCGTCCAGGGCGGCTTGGTGAATGCGCTCCATGCCTTCCGGGGTGAGGGGCTTATATGTGCCGCCTTCAAGGCCGGCGCGTACGGGGCGCGAATCCTTGGCCAAAGGCGCTGCGCGAAGGGCTTGGCGGGCCTGACGGCCGCCCGCGCGGCGCGAAGTTCTTGCTGTCATATGTGGGGTGTCCTTGCTGCAGTATTGTCAATTTCTGGGAAAAGACATCAGCAGGGGCGGCCACGTGCTGCACGACCACGCTCGGCGCCAATGGTGCGCACAACGATCGAGATTTTCCAATCCAGTCGATCCATAGGGTTCCTCCACAGTGTTAACTATCGAAGACGAAAGCCGGGGATTCTATTCCGTTTGCGTCATTCAATATGCCGCTTTCTGAACCCAATCGGGTGGTGAGGAAGTGGTCAGGACCACGCGACCATCACAACGGCGGCATAGTGGGCAGCGGCCCCCAGAAGAACATGAACATGCCAGATCGCCCGGTTGAAAGGCCAATGCTCGCGCAGGTGAAACAGCGTGCCGATGGTGAACAGAAACCCTCCGCCCACCAAAAGGATCAGCACCCCAAGGCTGACGCTGGCCAGAAGCGGACCGATCATCAGAACGCCCATCCAGCCCAGCATCAGGGTCAGCATGAAGCCCGTCCGTTCGAACCGGCAGAGGAAAAAGAGCTTTAGCGTCATGCCAAACAGCGCCACCGTCCAGATCAGGGCCGCCCAAGCCACGCCGGTGGTCCCGCCGATCCCGATTAGCGCGATGGGCGTATAGGTGGCCGCGATAAAAAGAAAAATCGCCGCATGATCAAAGCGGCGAAGGACGGAACGGGCGGATGTGTGCAGGGTCATGTTATAGGCAGCGGACAGGCCAAAGCTGGCGACCATTCCGATGCCATAGACCAAAAGCGGTGGCAGATGCCCCATCGGCGCGTCGCCCGAGGCCCAAAGGATCAGCGTGATCGAGCCGATCAGCGCAGCGATCACCCCCAGCCCATGCACGACCCCATCGGCGACGTATTCGCGAAAAGTGAAGTGCTGCCCGAAACCATGACGCTCGGGCAGAGTGTCAGTGTGGTGGGCGGTACAGCTGTCCGACAGGTTTTCAGTGTAGCGGCCCAGAAAATGTTCACGGAAACGATCCATGTGAATACCCTCTCTCGCTTGCCTCTAATATAAGGGGCGATACAGGCTTGGGTGTGCCGGGCTTTGGTCAATAAAATGTCAGATGCCCGTGACACCAGCCTCTATAGGATAGAGCATAGTCACGAAAATGTAAAGATTTCCTGACCTTACAGATCGTGCGCGAGTTCGGACAGAACCGCGGGGATGGTCATCACATCCTCTCGCGTGCAGGTGAACTGTCCTACAGAGACGCGAATGACGAATTGTCCGTCGTGATGTGTCTGGGTCAGATAAATGCGCCCATCGCGGTTTACACGCTCTAACAGCTCGGCGGTATTGGCGTCATCCTTGTAGCGGAAGCTAAACAGCGAGAGGATCGGGGGCGTAGTGATCTCGAACCCGGGCAGGGCGGAGATGGCATCGCAGGCCTCGTTCGCCCACGCGACGTGATTGCGGATGCGGGTGCGCAGGCCGGACAGGCCTTCGGCGCGCAAGAGGAACCAGATTTTCAACGCGCGGAAGCGGCGGCCAAGGGGCAGGGTCCATTCGTTATAGTTCACGATCTCGTCCGCGCCTTGGGTCTTCAGATACTCAGGCCGCAGCCCCATCGCGCCGATCTGCGGTCCGGGGTTGCGCAGGAACTGCACGGCGCAATCGAACTGCGCACCCAGCCACTTATGCGGGTTGAAGATGATGCTGTCCGCATCCTCGATCCCGGCCCAGAGGTGGCGGAATTCCTCGCAGATCATCGCGGACCCGGCCCAGGCTGCATCCACATGAACGGTCAGCCCGTGGCTGTGGGCCACCTTGATACAGGCCGCAATGTCGTCACACGCCCCGATCGAGGTGCCGCCTACGCACAGTACGACACCAGCAGGTTTGCGCCCGGCAGCAATGTCTTCGCGGATCAAGCGATCCAGTGCGTCTGGATCCATTGACCATGTGGGGTGGCCAGGAATTGTTGGCACCTTCACCAAATTGTCCTGCCCGATCCCGGACAAGCGCACCGCCTTGTCGACGCTGGAATGGGTCTGCGCGCTGGCATAGATACGCAGCTGCGGCGCGCCCGACAGGCCTTTGGTGATGCCGGTGTGTCCTAGCGCCAGCTCACGCATCGTCGTCACGGCGGAAAACGTCGCGGTCGTCGCGCTGTCATGGATGGTGCCGGTGAAGTCAGCGGGCAATCCAAGCCCGTCGCGCAGCCAGCGGATCACCAGTTCCTCCATTTCATTGGCGGCAGGCGCGGTTTGCCACAGCATCGCTTGGGCGGACATGGCATTGGCCAGTTGCTCGGCCAGCATCGAGGCAGGCGCAGCATTCGCTGGGAAATAGGCAAAGAAACGCGGGTGCTGCCAATGGGTCATGGCGTCGGGCACAAGCTGGGTGAAATCGTCGAAAATGGTCTCGATCGCTTCCGGGGCTTCGGGCACAGGGGCTTCGATCTTGGCCAGAAACTCCCCCGGTGCAATGTCGGGGCGCACCGGGCGATCACGCAGGCCTGCATGATAGTCGCGCGCCCAATCGGCAGCGCGTTTTTGCCAGTCGGCCAGATCATCGTAGTTCATCGGGAGCTCCTGCGCTATTTAATTGCGATGTTAAATATATGGGCTGCTCTGTCAAGATATGAAAAACCCCGACGCGAGGGCCGGGGCTTGGACATCTGATGTGTGTCGCGGATCAGGCTGCGGACAGTGCCGTGATGATCTGGCCGAAATCCTCGGCCTTCAGACTAGCGCCACCCACAAGCGCGCCGTCTACGTTCGAGACACCAAAGATCTCGGCCGCGTTGCTGGGCTTCACCGAACCACCATAAAGGATGCGGGTCGACAGGCCGACGCCATCGCCAAAGCGGCGCACCAGACGGTCACGGATGAAGTCATGTACTTCGCCGATCTGATCCAGCGTAGGCACTTTCCCGGTGCCAATCGCCCAAATGGGTTCATAGGCGACAATCAGGTTCTCGGCTGTCACCTGATCTGGGATCGAGCCCGCCAGCTGTCCGCCAATGATATCCAGCGTGTTGTTCGCCTCGCGCTCTTCCAAGCTTTCGCCGCAGCAGATCACAGTCTTCAGGCCGGCCTCGATGGCGGCGCGGGCTTTCTGGCGCACGTCTGTGTCGCTTTCATGGTGATCTTCGCGGCGCTCCGAATGGCCTAGGATCACATAGCTTGCGCCCGCGTCCTTTAGCATCTGGGCCGAGATGTCGCCCGTATGCGCCCCGGTTTCTGCTGCGTGGCAATCCTGCCCGCCGATGGCGATGGTGTCGCCGCTGGCCGAGGCTGCGCGGTGGATCAATGTGGCAGGGGGGCAGATCAGGATATCGCAATTGGCCTCCCCGAAGCCCTGCGCCAGCGCGTCCAGCTCGGCCAGGTTGCCCTGCAGGCCGTTCATTTTCCAATTGCCTGCTGCCAGTTTCCGCCGCATGTCGATCTCCCTCGTCTTGTTCGGTCCGTTTTCCATTGCGGCGCGCGGGGCGTCAAGCCCTGCGGCTATTTTGCCGTTGAACCGTGGGGAGTGTGCTGTAGAAGCGGGCAAGTTTATTCACGAGGTCCCCGATGATCCCCAGATTGGACGCTGCCCTGATTGATGCCCGCGACCCCGCCACGATGGCCGAGCTGTTGCGTGGGGTGCAGGAGGTGGGCTTTCTGACCGTGCACAACACGGCGATTAGCACAGATGAGCTGGCCGAGACGATTGCGATGTATCGCGCATTCTTTCACCAGCCCAAGGACGTGAAGGACGCGGTGAACATGGCGCGGACGGGTGCCAATCGCGGTTGGGGCGCTGCGGGCAGCGAACAGGTGGACCCCGACGCCAACCCGGATTTCAAAGAGGTCTTTGATTGTGGGTTTGAACTGGCCGCAAATGACCCGCTGCGCGCCTTTAACCTGTCGGTCTACGGCGACAATCAATGGCCTGAGCTTGAGGGTTTTCGTGAAGCCATTCAGGCCTACTATGCCAAGGCGCTGGGGGTTGCGATGGGGGTTCTGCGCGGGATTGCTGCTGCGATTGGCGAGGATGAGAGCTATTTCGACGCGGCCTTTACGCGCCCGATGGCGCTGCTGCGTGGGAACTATTATCCACCGCGTCCTGGCTGGGCCGGGGATAAGGATTTCGGCATCGCCGCGCATACGGATTACGGCTGCGTGACGCTTCTGGCGTCCGACGGCGTGGCCGGGTTGGAGGTGCTGGGGGCAGACGGCGACTGGCTTCCGGTCAATGCGCAGCTGGGTGACTTCGTCATCAATTTCGGCGAGATGCTGGAGATGTGGACGGAAGGCCGTGTAAAGGCCACCTTGCACCGTGTGGTTGGATCAGGGGATGAGCGGATCTCGGTCCCGATGTTCTTTAACCCCAACCACGACACCAATGTGGCCCCGCGCGGATCAGGGCAGGTGATCATGGCGGGTGATCATATGAAGAAACGGTTTGACGAGACCTATCTGCACCTGATGGCGCAGACGGGAAGCTGAACGCGTCGGTGGCTCACGTTGTGAGCCTGGGGGCGCTGCCCCCGCGCTGCGCGCTCCCCCGGGATATTTGTGACAAGAAAATGCGCGCGCTTGGGCGTGCTTAGAACTTGGGAGGCGCGTTCAGGTCGGTGGGCGCGGCCGAGAGGGCATCGTCGAACTTGATCGACTCGCCACAGCCGCAGGCCTCGGTCACGTTGGGGTTGTTGAACTTGAAGCCGCTTTCCAGAAGCGAGACCTCATAGTCGATTTCGGTCCCGAACAGGAACATCTGCGCCATAGGGGCGATCATCACGCGGGCATCGCCCTGTTCGACGACCTCGTCATGGGGTTCGACCTCGTCCACGTAATCCATCGTGTATTCCATCCCCGCACAGCCGCCTTTCTTGACGCCGATGCGCAGGCCTTTGTGGCCGTCTTTCTCCATCAGCTTAGCGATTTGTGCTTCGGCTGCTGGGGTCATGGTGATGGGTGATTTGCCGGGAATACCGAACATGTCTGTGATCCTTGTCGCTTGTCCCTAATTTAGGGAAGCAGAACGGCAATCTCAAGCGGGGGCAGAAGCGAAAGCAGGGCTTGAGTGGCAAAACCTGCAAGGATGGCCCAGCCGAAGCTGGCAAGCGTGCCGATGATCACGTATTCGGCGGTGCGCTGATCGCGGCTGGCCGTGCCGAAGCGTAGGATGGATTTGGCGGCGACCAGAAAGCCCACGCCGAGTGGCAGGTCGGCAAGGATCAGAACGAAGACCAGCCCGCGCTCCAGAATGCCAATGGTCCAGCCGCCGCCCTTCAGCCCGTTGTTGCGGATGCGCAGGGAATGGGGCTGCATGAGGAGCCCGATGGCAAAGCCGCCGGCGCGGGTGGCGACGATGGCGCCTGCGGCCACTGCCAGAAGGGGCAGGGCGGTGTCGGGCCATGTGTCCCAGAGCGTCGGGGCATAGGCTGCGACGGCGATGATGGTCACAAGATGTGCCGCCTGATCCCAAAGAAATCCCGAGAGCTTCCGAAATCCGCCAAATGACTTCACGGCGTCGATGATCAGGTGCGCGAAGGCCAGAACAAGCAGTTCGGGCGCATCGTAGGTGCCCAGCGCGGCCTGTGCGGTGACAAGGACGATCAGCGCGTGCAGAAGCAGGACTTGGGGGCGCCGCTTGTTGTCGGTGATCCAATTGGTTTGAAAGACAAAATCAGCAAGCACATGGGCGAAGAGGAGGGCTGTGAAGGTTTCAATCATCTTTGGCCTCTTCGTTCTCGATGTTTTCCAGCGCGGTCCAAACTGCGTCGAACCCCGCGCCCTCCAGTGCTTTCGTTACAGCCTGACGGGACTTGCCCAGCGCTCTTGCCACGTCGGTATGGCTTGGAAGCTTTCCCGGAGCCAGCATGAGAAGAATGGCAGTCGCTTGCGCCGGGGTCCAGCCCTGCGAGATGTGGTCGGCAAGCGCGAATGTTGCGCCGACGGCACTGATATTCAGGTGACCCATTCGCCGTTCGTTTGGATAGCGTTTAAGCACTTCAAGCAGGCGACCACTATCGACAAATGGCTGTTCAGTGAGTTGGTTCAGGGTTGTACCGCTGGGAATCGGAGAGGCTGGCCCCTCTGCCACCGCCATAAACGTCGAAAACTCTTTCCCCTCACAGCGCAACGCCGCGCGAAAGGCCAGCGCTGAGCGCAGCGCCAGTTCCGGACGGGCGAGCCTGACCTGCCATCCGTCTCCGCGCTGGCGGGTGAAATGCAGGTCTTCTCCGTGCCACTCGGCCTGAACCTCGGCAGAGGCAGACAGCGCGTCGAAGGCGCGTTCCAGATCCTCGGGCGTCATTTGGGTCGAGCCGATGATGTCCCCCGTCAGGACGACGATATGGGATAGGTTTTCACTCATGGTGCAACCATAATAGGCTGCGAATGGTAAAGTGCAACCTTTTTAGGTTGCGATTGGGGGAATGCATCCGAAAATGATTGCGAAACGCAAAACGCAACCCGATTGGGTTGCGCTGGGCCGATCTGCGTCGACAGAAGTTGCACCGGGTGAGGGCTTACATGAATCCCAGTTCCAACCGCGCCTCGTCTGACATCATTTCCATGCCCCAGGGCGGCTCCCACGTCAGTTCGACATTCACCTGTTTGACGCCCGCAACGGGTTCAATCGCTTCGACCAGCCAGCCGGGCATGTCGCCTGCAACGGGGCAGCCGGGGGCGGTCAGGGTCATGATCAGGTCGACCTCGTTCTGGTCGTTGATCACGATCGTGTAGACAAGGCCCAGATCGAAGATATTTACTGGGATCTCAGGGTCATAGACGGTGCGGCAGGCCTCGACCACCGCGTCATAAAGCGGGTGCTCTACGCTGGACGGTTTGATCAGGGGTTCCCCTTCAATCCTTGTATCGGCTGTATCGGTCATGCTGGTCTCGCTCTAATCCTGAGCGAACATATAGGGTTCTCGTGTCGCAAGGTCCAGAGGGGCAATGGCAGACAGGAAAAAATGCAGGCAGAAACCAAAGATCAAGCTTGGAAAAAGCCACCATAATTACAGCTATATATTGACGAAGTGGGGGCCAAATTTCGCCATAGTTGCAGGTCAGTTTCAGTTGGAAAGGCTCTGATGGGGGCTGTGCCCTTT
The DNA here is from genome assembly GCF_004360145.1 of Aliiroseovarius marinus. GTDB lineage: Bacteria > Pseudomonadota > Alphaproteobacteria > Rhodobacterales > Rhodobacteraceae > Aliiroseovarius > Aliiroseovarius marinus. Next base: position 162,532 of record NZ_ML178714.1, read on the forward strand.
TTAGGGTGAGGGGATCGAAAAGGGGTGCGTGGCGCGATGACCACGGAGATGGAAGGCTTCCCGGAGCGGGGGGGCACTAAAGACAGGATTGCTCAGCTTTCCGATGCGGCGCAGATGGTGCAAGACTTCACCTATGACTTCGCCATGCATCTGGATCCGATCACCATGACGGAGCTGATGGTGACCAGCCGCCGGCTAGAGCGTCTGGCCCAGCGGTTGGCAGAGGATCCCAATATTCTCGCGGCCATTGCGCGAGAGGATGACGGGGAAACCCCGCCCGAGGGGTGAGGTGATCTGACAATTGCCCTTGGCTTTCGGGCCGTGTTGGGCCACATCTCGGCCATGACTGATCAAAGCACGACAAAGTTTTCGTATACGCTGAACGCAACCGATGGGCGCGCGCGTACCGGGGTGATTCACACGCCGCGTGGCGACATTCGTACGCCCGCCTTCATGCCCGTGGGGACCGCGGCCACCGTAAAGGCGATGATGCCCGAAAGCGTTGCTGCGACCGGCGCGGATATTCTGCTGGGCAACACCTATCATCTGATGCTGCGCCCGACGGCAGAACGGATCGACCGGCTAGGTGGGCTGCACAAGTTCATGAACTGGGACAAGCCGATCCTGACGGACAGTGGCGGGTTTCAGGTTATGTCGCTGGCAAGTCTGCGCAAGCTGACCGAGAAGGGCGTGACCTTCAAATCGCATATCGACGGGTCAAAGCATGAATTGACGCCAGAACGCTCGATGGAGATCCAGAAGCTTCTGGGGTCAGACATCGTGATGTGCTTTGATGAATGCCCCGCGCTGCCCGCCGATCGCAAACGGATTGCCGAAAGCATGCGCCTGTCGATGCGCTGGGCGCAGCGGTCGCGCGATGCGTTCGGGGACCGTCCGGGGCACGCGCTCTTTGGCATCATGCAGGGCGGGCTTGAGGCTGATCTGCGCGAGGAATCGGCCAAGGCGCTTACCGATATTGGGTTTGACGGCTACGCGATCGGTGGCCTGGCTGTGGGTGAGGGGCAAGAGGCGATGTTCGACTGTCTCGATTATGCACCCGGCTATCTGCCGGAAGACAAGCCGCGTTATCTGATGGGCGTGGGCAAGCCCGATGACATCGTGGGGGCTGTGAAGCGCGGTGTGGATATGATGGATTGTGTGTTGCCGTCCCGCTCGGGCCGTACGGGGCAGGTCTGGACCCGTATGGGGGTTCTGAACATCAAGAACGCCCGTCACCAAGACGATCCGCGCCCGATTGACGAAAACTGCACCTGTCCGGCCTGTACGAGCTATTCGCGGGCCTATCTGCACCACGTCTTCCGCTCGAACGAGATGATCTCGGGCATGCTGCTGACCTGGCACAATCTGCATTACTTCCAAGAGATTATGCAGGGGATGCGCGATGCGATCTCCGAAGGGCGCTTTGATGCGTGGGAGGCCGAGTTCCATGCAGGGAGGGCGCAAGGGGATATCGAGCCCTTGTAATATGGTGTTTGGTGGCTCACTTCGTGAGCCTGTTGGGGCTCTGCCCCCGCATGATTTTCCTGCGGAAGTTCATGCTCCCCCGGGATATTTTTGACAAGAAAATGCGTGGGTTGGTATTGAAGGGCATGGCTGAGCTTCTGATCATATGGCATTCGCGCACTGGCGGCTCCCAGCAAATGGCCGAGGCGGCGTATGATGCGGCCCGTGAAGAGGGGGCGGCGCGTATTTTAACGGCGGAGGAGGCCGAGCCCGATGATCTGCTGGCCGCGAGCGGATATTTGTTCTGTGCGCCGGAAAACCTCGCCAGCCTGTCGGGGCAGATGAAAGAGTTTTTCGACCGCTGTTACTATCCTGTGCTGGGCCGGATTGAGGGGCGGCCCTATGCCCAGATGATTTGTGCGGGGTCGGACGGGGAAGGGGCTGCGCGGCAGTTGGCCCGGATCGCCACCGGTTGGCGCCTGCGTGAGGTGCAGCCGCCCTTGATCCTCTGCACCCATGCCCAAACGCCCGAAGCCATTTTGGCCCCGAAACAGCTGGATGCGGAGGCTTTGGCACCCTGTCGCGCGCTTGGGGCGGCGCTGTCTGCGGGTCTTGCGCTGGGCGTCTTTTAAATCAGGCCCGAAATTCCTGTGGATAATTCCGCCCCCCGCCTTGTGGATCGCGAAATTGCTGGTCACTATGGGGTGAAGCGCGCGTCGAACGCGGTTGAAAAACCAAAATCGCATCCCCATTTCGGCGTGACAGGTCTGTGACACAGGCCGAATTCCAGGAGGACGTGTGATCTGCCGACATTCGGGGACATGCGGACTGCCCAACAATAAGGAAGATCCATGAGTGAGCAACTGAGCCAATCCTTCCCGGTCCTGCCGCTGCGCGACATTGTGGTGTTCCCGCATATGATCGTGCCGCTGTTCGTCGGACGTGAAAAAAGCGTGCGTGCGCTGGAAGAGGTGATGGCAGATGACAAGCAGATTTTGCTGTCCAGCCAGATCGACCCGGCGATTGATGAACCGGACGTCGACGGTATCTATCAGGTCGGCGTGCTGGCCAATGTGCTGCAGCTTCTGAAACTGCCCGATGGCACCGTGAAGGTGCTGGTCGAGGGGCAGTCGCGTGTGCGCATCACTGACTATGTCGACAATGCAGATTACTTCGAAGCCTTTGCGGAAGTGATCGAAGAACGTCCGGGCGACCCGAACGAAATCGAAGCGCTGCTGCGCTCGGTCGGGGAAGAGTTCGAGCGCTACGCCAAGATCAAGAAAAACATTCCCGAAGAAGCGCTTGCCGCTGTCTCTGAAACCCGCGCACCTGACAAGCTGGCCGATCTTGTGGCCGGTCATCTGGGAGTCGAGGTTGAACAGAAGCAGGAGCTTTTGGAAACCTTCACTGTGTCCGAGCGGCTGGAGAAGGTCTTTGGCCTGATGCAGGGCGAAATGTCCGTTCTGAAGGTCGAGAAGAAGATCAAGACCCGCGTGAAGTCGCAGATGGAGCGCACCCAGCGCGAGTACTATTTGAATGAGCAGATGAAGGCCATTCAGAAGGAGCTTGGCGACGGCGAAGAAGGCCAGAACGAACTGGCTGAGCTGGAAGAAAAGATCGAGGAAACAAAGCTTTCCAAGGAAGCCCGCGAAAAGGCGGATGCCGAGCTGAAGAAGCTGCGCAACATGTCGCCCATGTCCGCGGAAGCCACGGTTGTGCGCAACTATCTGGACTGGATGCTGGGTCTGCCATGGGGCAAGAAAAGCCGCGTGAAGAAAGATCTGAACAACGCCCAGAAAGTTCTGGATGCGGATCACTATGGGCTTGAGAAGGTCAAGGAACGCATCGTCGAGTATCTGGCTGTTCAGCAGCGCTCGAAGAAGCTGAAAGGCCCGATCATGTGCCTTGTTGGCCCTCCGGGTGTGGGTAAAACCAGCTTGGGTAAATCGGTTGCCAAGGCCACGGGACGCGAGTTTATTCGCATCTCGCTGGGTGGCGTGCGTGACGAATCTGAGATCCGCGGTCACCGCCGGACCTACATCGGCTCGATGCCCGGTAAGATCATTCAGGCGCTGAAAAAGGCGAAAACCACGAACCCTCTGATCTTGCTCGATGAGATTGACAAGATGGGGCAGGATTTCCGTGGCGACCCGGCCTCGGCGATGCTGGAAGTGCTAGACCCGGAACAGAACTCGACCTTTGTCGACCACTATCTTGAAGTGGAATACGACCTGTCGAACGTGATGTTCCTGACCACCGCGAACTCCTACAACATGCCAGGCCCGCTTCTGGACCGGATGGAGATCATTTCGCTGGCCGGCTACACCGAGGATGAGAAGCGCGAGATCGCCTCGCGTCACTTGCTGCCCCAGACCATCAAGGATCACGGGCTGAAGAAGGGTGAGTTCTCGGTCTCGGAAGGCGCTTTGACGGATGTGATCCGCTATTACACCCGCGAGGCGGGCGTGCGGAACCTGAAGCGCGAGCTGGCGAAACTGGCGCGGAAAGCCGTCACCAAGCTGGTGAAGAAAGAGGTCGAGACCGTCGATGTAACCCCCGATCTGCTGGACGAGTATCTGGGCGTGCGCAAGCACCGCTTTGGTCTGGCCGAGCAAGAGGATCAGGTGGGTGTAGTCACCGGGCTGGCGTGGACCAGCGTGGGTGGCGATCTTCTGTCGATCGAAGCGCTGCGCCTGCCGGGCAAAGGTCGGATGAAGACCACCGGGAAACTGGGCGACGTCATGAAGGAATCGATTGATGCGGCCAGCTCCTATGTCCGCTCGGTCGCGCCTGAGATTGGCGTGAAGCCGCCCCAGTTCGAAAAGTGGGACATCCACGTGCACGTGCCGGAAGGCGCGACGCCCAAGGATGGTCCGTCGGCTGGTCTGGCCATGGTGACGTCCATCGTGTCTGTCCTGACGGGCATTCCGGTGAAAAAGGACATCGCCATGACGGGCGAGGTGACGCTGCGCGGCAATGCGCTGGCCATTGGTGGCTTGAAAGAAAAGCTGCTGGCTGCGTTGCGCGGGGGCATCAAGACGGTTCTCATTCCGCAGGAAAACGAAAAAGACCTGCGCGAGATCCCGGACAACGTGAAAGAGGGGCTGACCATCATTCCCGTCAGCCATGTGTCCGAGGTTCTGGAACACGCTTTGGTGCGCAAGCCGGAAGCCGTCGAATGGGACGAAGCCGCAGAAGAGGCCGCCGCCAAGGCGCTGGCTAAGGATGCGGGCGGATCGGGTGCCGTGGCGCACTGATCCTGACCGGATCGGCAAAATTCAGGGGCGCGGCAGGTATCTGTCGCGCCCTTTTTCATTTACGCTGGATTTGGCTGCATTCTGCCTCTTGCACCCCCGACGCGGCGGCGCTACATAGCGTCCAGTCGGGTGATTAGCTCAGTTGGTAGAGCGCTTCGTTTACACCGAAGATGTCGGGAGTTCGAGTCTCTCATCACCCACCATTTATCTTTGAATACAAAGTGATGGCGCTCTTGATTAAGAGGTGCTGCGCGCGCGTCTCTGGTCAAGATAGGCCTTCATGCGCTGCTTGTAGCGCGTCGAATTGCGCCCGATCAGGCCATGCACGCCCCGCATCGCACCAGCTGACAGATCGTCTTCGATAAAGGTCCGTATAATATCGTGGATGACGCCCGTGCCATCCATATGCTTCAGCGCTGTGTGACCGCCAAAGGGCAGGGCGACCGGCTGAAGGTCTGGGTGCAGCGCGCGAATGTGGTCCGCATGCAGGCGATCCTGTGGAGCTTGCCTTGGATCATAGGCAATGATGCCCTGCAGACGGTGGCCCTCTTCCAAAGGCTCAAGTTGGTCCAGTGCAGGATCCAACAACGCTGCTTCTTCCTGATATCCTGCCTCGTAGGGCGCTTTCGATTGCATGATGGAATACTGCGGAGACAGCAGTAGAACCCGACGCAGGCGCAGCGCATTGGCGAACAAAAGCGCTCCATATCCCCCCATTGAGAACCCGACCGAGCAGCTTTCCTTTCCCTGACACAGCTCTGACAGAAACGCGCGCAATCGGGTGGTGTCTTGGTTCAGAAACCAGTCATTCTGGTCCGTTTGGACGTAGATATGCCCATAGCCGTGCTCCAGAGCGGTCTTGGAGGGTGTGTAGTCCGGGAATGACGCACGATGGCGCCGCCAATGGTCGAAAGTGACGAACAGTTTTGGGCGGTCAACCGAGCTTCCAATGACCCGGAGAGAGGTGCCGTCAAAAAGAAGTTCGCTCAAACCGGGCCCCAATACTCAGTCGTCATAGGTTGCAAACACGCGCGCCGCGCCGCTTGGACCAATCTAGGGCGCGGCGGGTCCCCGGTTCAAGCCCAAGTGCACGCGAAACATAGGGTAAATGTATGCCAAGCTTCGGCGAATTTTGCTTTCCTCTTTGCAGGTTTTCCGGTTCACTTCTCCGGTCACGCAACAGGAGGAACGCATGTCAGAACACGGCTATGCAGGCGGTCGGTTGAACCTGCCATTTGTCGGAATCGCCACCTTTGGCAAGAAGCCCTACGTAGAAAATTGGGATCAGATTGACGCCGATGTGGCCGTTCTTGGCGCTCCGTTCGATTTCGGCTGCCAATACCGGTCCGGCGCGCGGTTTGGCCCGAGGGCGGTGCGCGAGGCCTCGACCCTGTTCAGCTTCGGCCATGCGGGTGCGTATGACCATGAAGATGACGCGACCTATCTTGGCAGTGACGTGCGGATCGTCGATCTGGGTGACGCGGATATCGTCCACACCATGACCGGTAAAAGCCACGCCAACATCGAATATGGCGTGAAGAAGATTTTGGACGCAGGCGCGTTGCCGGTGACCATCGGCGGGGATCACTCGATCAACATTCCCTGTATTCGCGCCTTTGAAGAGGACTGCGCCGAAAATGGGCCGATTCACGTGGTGCAAATCGACGCCCATCTGGATTTTGTCGACGAACGCCATGGCGTGACCGAGGGCCACGGCAACCCAATGCGTCGCGCGATCGAGAAGGACTATGTCTCGGGCATGACTCAGCTGGGGATTCGCAACGTGTCCTCGACCGCGAAAGAAGGCTATGACGACGCGCGGGCGCGCGGCTCGGACATCCTGTCGGTGCGGCAGGTGCGCAAGCTGGGCACGGACGGCGTGTTGGAGCGTATTCCCGAAGGCGCGCGGTACTATGTGACAATCGACATTGACGCGTTCTGCCCGTCGATTGCGCCGGGGACCGGCACGCCCAGCCATGGCGGTTTTGCGTACTATGACGTGCTGGAGATCCTACAGGGGCTCAGCAAGCGTGGCGATGTGGTCGGCATTGATCTGGTCGAGGTCGCGCCTGCCTATGATCCGACCGAAAGCACTCAGATTCTCGCCGCACAGCTATTGCTGAACTTCTTGGGGTTCATCTTCCACAACAAACAGGCCGGATAAAGCCTTATCCCCCGCCGGCCGAAAACCGGTGGGGGGACATGCCGAAGGTCTCGCGGAACCGTTTCGAGAAATAGGCCGCAGAATCATAGCCACAAGCGATGGCCACATCGACCACCGGCATGTCCGTTTCCGCCAGAAGAATGCGGGCGCGTTGCAAGCGCAAATCCTGCAGGTATTTCTTCGGCGTCGTGTTCAGATGGTGGCGGAACAGGCGTTCCATTTGGCGGCGCGAGATGCCTAGCTCTTCGGTGACAATGTCCAGATTGACGCTGTCCTCGAGGTTTTCTTCGAAATAGGTCAGCACCCGCACCAGCTTGTCATTGCGCACCCCGATCGTGGCCGAGGTCGAGCTTTGCTGGCGATCGGTCTCGGACCGTTGGACGGTGTGCAGGCACATGTTCAACACAGCCTGCGACAGCACGGGCCCATGCGTGTCATAGATCAGCCGCAAAAACAGGTCGGTCGCCGCCGCTCCACCGCCGCAGGTCAGGACGCGATTGTCGATGGTGTAAAGCTGCTCGACCGGATCCAGATCCGGGAAATGCTCGCGAAAAGGGGCGATGTTTTCCCAGTGCAGGGTGAACTTATGTCCGCCTAGAATGCCTGCCTTCGCCAGCGTATAGGCCCCAGTGCAGAGCGACCCAACTGTGCGCCCCAAGCGCCACTGCAGGCGCACCCAGTCCGCGACCTTTGTCGACAGGGAACGTTCAGGCTGAACACCCGAGCACACAAAGACCCGACTGTTGGCGGGCGTCTCGCCAATGGGGCGATCAATGCCGATCTCGATCCCATTTGAGCAGCGCACATTTTCGCCATCTGCCGACATGGTGGTCCAGCGATACAGGATATGCCCTGTCAACTGGTTCGCAATGCGCAAAGGCTCGATGGCCGAGGTGAACGCCAGCATCGACAAGTTGTCCAGCAGCACGAAAACAATCGTTTCGGGCTCGGCCGGAGGGGTGACGACGACATGGGCAACGCCCTTTGGAACGACGGGTTCTTGCATGGCAAACCTGATAGCTAACGAACGCAGTTTAGCGTGCTTTGCCATGCACACAAAGTAACTCAGCGTCCAGTTTTAATGCGTGTGCGTCAGAAAATGAAAAAAGTGGATTTCACCTCTTGCCAAGCCCCGGCGAATAGCGATATGTCGCGTCCCACGGCGGGTGATTAGCTCAGTTGGTAGAGCGCTTCGTTTACACCGAAGATGTCGGGAGTTCGAGTCTCTCATCACCCACCATTCCTTCCCCAAAGCATCGTATGTTGTCCCTACGCGGGGCATATGTGTTCAGACGCCCTGGCTGTTCGTCATACGCGGGCAGGGGGCATGTTTGGCCACGTTTCGCGCCAATGATCGGGTCATCAAAAAATAATTCGAAATCTGCAAAAGGCCGCTTGACGCCTCCGGTGGGTGCGAATAGAACGCCCAAACAGTCGCAAGACTGGCAGTGAGCGGTTGTAGCTCAGTTGGTTAGAGTACCGGCCTGTCACGCCGGGGGTCGCGGGTTCGAGCCCCGTCAACCGCGCCACCACTGCCCGAAAGAAGCCCCGCCTTTGGCGGGGTTTTTTCGTTGTTGGGGTGTCGAAATGCAGCCCCAGTCGACGCCGGAACTTTTTCAACCGAAACCGCATTTTTCCCCATTGACCCCCCGCGGGCCTCGGGCTATTCCCACCGCTACGCGCGGTTGTAGCTCAGTTGGTTAGAGTACCGGCCTGTCACGCCGGGGGTCGCGGGTTCGAGCCCCGTCAACCGCGCCACTTCACCACATTTCGTCAAATGCTTTGGCCTGTTAAGGCGGGTGAACCCGTGTGGTGTAACCCTTTGGATCAGGAGACCCTTATGTCCTTCATCGACGAAATGCCCTTTTCCCTGATCTTGATTGCCTGCCTGACACTGGGACTAGCCCCCTTCGCCCCACCGCATATCTGGGAGAAGCTGGTGATGCTGGCCTCTGGCACGCTGGTGAAGCCTGTCGATATCTTCGATTTGCTGCTGCACGGCGCGCCCTGGATCTTGTTGATTCTGAAACTGGTACGCCTGAAGCGGGCATAAAAAAGCCCCGGAGCGCGGGAGCGTCCGGGGTTTTGGGTGTTTTCGCGATCTAGCTGAGTTTAGGCCAGTTCCGCCAGGATACGCGCCCAGCTGCGGATCCCTTTGTGGAAGCTCTGCAGGTCGTATTTTTCGTTCGGCGAGTGGATCTTGTCGTCGTCATTGGCAAAGCCCACCAGCATGCTTTCCATGCCGAGGATCGACTTGAAATAGCCCGCGATCGGGATCGATCCGCCCATACCCGCAAAGACCGCGTCGCGATTCCATTCGTCCGATAGCCCTTTCTGGGCGGCGCTGAATTCAGGGCGGGTGATATCCATAACGGCGGCGGGCGAGCCTTCCAGATCGTTGTCCCAAATCACTTTCATATCCGGCTTCAACTGCGCCTCGACATGGGCGCGCACGCGGTCGCGCAGCTTGTCAGGGTCCATATCGCCCACAAGGCGGCAGGTGATCTTGCAATGTGCTTCCGACGGAATCACGGTCTTCGAGCCGACGCCGTTATAGCCGCCCCAGATACCGTTCACTTCCAGCGTCGGGCGCGCCCATTGCTGTTCCAGACACGAGCGGTCTTTCTCGCCGTGGCTCTGCGTGTAGCCCGCATTGTCCAGATAAGCTTTCTGATCGAAGCCCGAGTTTTCCCATGCCTCCAGCTGATCCGCCGGAGTGTCATGGACTCCTTCATAGAAGCCCTCGACCGCGACCTTGCCGGTCTCGTCATCATAGAAGCTGGCGACAATGCGGGACATTTCGCGCAGCGGGTTCAGGCCCGGACCGCCATAGTGGCCCGAGTGCAGATCCAGCGACGGTCCGACCAGCGTGAATTCGTCCTTCAGCATGCCGCGCAGCTGGCTGGCGATGGAGGGCACGCCGGGGCTGACCATCGAGGTGTCACAGATCAAAGCGATGTCGGCGGTCAGCTCATCACGATTCTCTTCCATGAAGGGGACCAGCGACGGCGAGCCTGATTCCTCTTCCCCTTCAAGGAAGATGGTCAGTTTCGCAGGCAACGATCCATGCACTTCTTTCCATGCGCGGCAGGCCTCGATAAAGGTCATCAACTGGCCCTTGTCGTCCGATGCGCCGCGGGCGCGGATGATCTTGCCATTGGGGGTGTCTTCGACAAACGGGGCGAACGGGTCGTGGTCCCACTTGTCCAGCGGATCGACGGGTTGCACATCATAGTGGCCATAGAACAGCAGGTGGCGATCCCCGTCGCCGCCATGCCCCACAACCATCGGATGGCCGGGGGTGTCGCGCCTATCTGCCTGAAAACCAATCGTTTTCAGATCATTTGCCAGCCAGTCAGCAGCGGTCACGCAGTGATCTGCAAAGGCGGGGTCGGTGGAAATCGACTGGATGCGCAGAAGCTCCATCAAACGGTCGAGTGCGTCGGGAAGGTCCGCATCAATGCGGTCCAGAACTTGATCAAGCGACATGGTATGTCTCCGGTGTCGGGAAAATTTGAACCGAGCCTATCACTGCCGTCGCCGCTGTCCAGATACGATCCTGTCCGAAGGTCCCATGGACGAGTTGTCGCGCTCGTGATGAAAAGGCTTTCGTTTGAGGTGGATCAATGTAAAACCGCTCAAAGTCCCGGAGGATGGGTAAGCGAACAGGCGCGACATACGTTTTTTTGAATGTGTTTTGCGGGGGAATCCCTGTATAAGCTGCGCAGGGAACAGGATGAAACGGCCCGGGAGGGTAAATTGGACTACGAAAACAAGCTGGACGAGGCGCTGTCGCGCCTGCATGAGGAAGGGCGCTATCGCACCTTCATCGAGATTGAACGCCGCAAAGGGCAGTTCCCTCATGCGACATGGACCAAGCCTGATGGCAGCGAAATGCCGGTCACCGTATGGTGCGGCAACGACTATCTGGGTATGGGTCAACATCCAGTTGTTCTTGAAGCCATGCACGAAGCCATCGACGCCACCGGCGCCGGTTCGGGCGGTACGCGCAACATTTCGGGCACCACGGTCTATCACAAGCGACTTGAGGCCGAGCTGGCCGACCTGCACCGCAAGGAAGCCGCGTTGGTCTTTACCTCGGCCTACATCGCCAATGACGCGACCCTGTCGACATTGCCCAAGCTGTTCCCCGGCCTGATCATCTATTCGGACGAGCTGAACCACGCTTCGATGATCGAAGGCGTGCGTCGCAATGGCGGTGCCAAACGTATTTTCCGTCACAACGACGTCGCCCATCTGCGCGAGCTTTTGGAAGCCGACGATCCCGCCGCCCCGAAACTGATCGCCTTTGAAAGCGTCTATTCGATGGACGGCGATTTCGGCCCGATTGAAGAAATCTGCGATCTGGCTGACGAGTTTGGCGCGTTGACCTATATCGACGAAGTCCACGCTGTAGGCATGTATGGCCCGCGCGGGGCAGGGGTCACCGAGCGTGACAACCTGGCCCACCGCATCGACATCATCAACGGCACGCTGGCGAAAGCCTATGGTGTGATGGGCGGCTATATCGCGGCCTCGGCCAAGATGTGTGACGCGGTGCGTTCCTATGCGCCCGGCTTCATCTTCACGACATCTCTGCCGCCGTCGGTGGCAGCTGCGGCCGCGGCATCGGTTAAGCATCTGAAGACTGACCAGTCGCTGCGTGACCAGCACCAGACCCAAGCCAAGATCCTGAAGACCCGCCTGAAAGGGATGGGCCTGCCGATCATCGATCACGGCTCGCACATTGTGCCGGTGATCGTTGGGGATCCGGTACATACCAAGCAGTTGTCGGATATGTTGTTGGAAAACTTCGGGATTTACGTTCAGCCGATCAATTTCCCGACGGTTCCGCGTGGCACAGAACGGCTGCGGTTTACGCCCTCGCCAGTGCACGGTCCGGACGAAATGGACAAGCTTGTCCGCGCGCTGGACAGCCTGTGGTCGCATTGTGAGCTAAATCGTGCCGAACTGTCGGCGTAAGCTGAAAGTTAATATACACAAATTTCCGTGATGTGTTACTTTCCCCACAGGGAAACGATGGACCACGAATCGTTTCCTAGGGACAAGAGGCATCAGGAGCAGTTGGCATGATCGGGCGTTGGAGCACGTCTCAGGTCGAGGAAGAAGAACAACCTACGGGGTTCGATTCCTACGAGGTCCTGTTGGGCGATGTGATGCGCGGTGAACGTGCAACGCTTGGGAAGTCTCTTTTGGACGTTCAGCGCGAGCTAAAGATCAAAGCCAACTACATCGCAGCCATTGAAAACGCAGACCCCTCGGCCTTCGCGTCGCAGGGGTTCATCGCGGGCTATGTCCGCTCTTATGCGCGTTATCTGGGGCTTGATCCCGAATGGGCCTATTCGACCTTCTGCGCCGAAGCTGGCTTTGAAGTGGATCGCGGCCTGTCCAATGGTCTGGTCAGCGAGAAAAAGGCGTCGCCGGCCTCTGAACATCGCGGAGATCCCCTGTCCAATCCGAACGCAACTTGGGTCCCCCAAAAGGAAAGCATTTTCGCTGGCATCGAGCCGGGCGCAATCGGATCGATTTCGATGCTGCTATTGCTGATCGGTGGGCTGGGCTATGGCGGATGGGCTATGCTGAAGGAAGTTCAGCGGGTTGATTTCGCACCGATTGAACAGACGCCAGGGGTATTGTCTGAGCTGCCTGAGCTGGAAAACGCTCCCCTTGCTGCCGACGGTGAAAACACCCAAGTCGCCGCCGCTGGCCTGACCGCGCCGCCGACTGTCGAGGCTCTGGACCGCCTCTATCGCCCGCAGGCGCTGGACGTGCCGGTTCTGAACCATCGCGACGCACCGATTTCGACGCTGAACCCGAATTCTGTTGGCGTTTTGGCTGGGCTTCAAACGCCTGAGCTTCCTGTCATCGAAGAAAGCTTCCCGGAAAGCGATACGCGCCTTGCCAGCGCAGCGCCAGCCGCAGGTAAAGTTCAGGTGCTTGGGGCAGATGCCGCAGATGTGGCTGTGTTTGCCGTCCGCCCGTCATGGATCCGTATCCAGACCGCTGATGGCAGCGTGATCTTCGAAAAGATCCTCGACGCGGGCGAAACCTATGTCCTGCCCAAGACCGAACAGGCGCCGATCATGCGGTCCGGCAATGCGGGATCAATCTATTTCGCGGTGAATGGCGCGGCCTATGGTCCTGCGGGTGCTGGCGCGACCGTCGTCAAGAATATTGCCCTGTCTCAGGACGCGGTGCGTGAGAACTTTGCGCTTGCCGATCTGGACGGAGATGCCGATTTAGCAACTGTCGTGGCCGAGCTGCAAGCCGCCGAATAATCACTTATTGAGCGATCTGTTTTAGGGCGCGCCTTGTCGCGGGTAGCAACGCGCGCTATCTGTCTGAGCAAGAGAAGCCAGCTGGAATTCTACACATGTCTCACAATCCCATTCGTCCGTGGCGTGATATTGAGCGCCGGAAATCCCGGCAGATCATGGTAGGCAATGTGCCTGTAGGTGGCGGCGCGCCGATCGCGGTGCAGACCATGACCAACACAGACAGTTCGGACGTAAAGGCCACGCTGGGACAGGTGCTTGCTGCCGCAGAAGCGGGCGCTGACATCGTCCGCATTTCCTGCCCCGATGTGGGCTCGACCACCGCGCTGAAAGAGATTGTGGCCGAAAGCCCGGTCCCCATCGTGGCCGACATCCACTTCCACTATAAACGCGCGATTGAGGCCGCTGAAGCCGGTGCTGCCTGCCTGCGGATCAACCCGGGCAATATCGGCGATGCAGGCCGCGTACGCGAAGTGATCAAGGCTGCCAAGGACCACGGGTGCTCGATCCGGATCGGCGTAAACGCGGGCTCGCTCGAGAAGCATTTGCTTGAAAAATATGGTGAACCTTGCCCCGAGGCGATGGTGGAAAGTGGGCTCGAGCATATCCGCATTCTGGAAGACAACGATTTCCAGGAATACAAAATCAGCGTGAAGGCCTCGGACGTGTTTCTGTCGGCCGCCGCCTATCACGGCATCGCCGAGGCCACCGATGCCCCCATCCATCTGGGGATTACCGAGGCAGGCGGGTTCGTCTCCGGCACAATCAAATCGGCCATTGGTCTGGGCAACCTGCTGTGGGCCGGCATCGGTGACACGATCCGTGTCAGCCTGTCGGCGGATCCTGTCGAAGAGGTTAAAGTCGGCTACGAGATCCTGAAATCCCTTGGTTTGCGTCACCGTGGTGTCAATATCATCTCCTGCCCGTCCTGCGCGCGTCAGGGCTTTGATGTGATCAAGACTGTGGCCACGCTGGAAGAACGCCTTGCGCATATCCATACCCCCATGAGCTTGTCGATCATCGGCTGTGTCGTAAACGGCCCCGGCGAAGCGCTGATGACCGATGTCGGCTTTACCGGTGGTGGGGCTGGATCTGGCATGGTCTATGTCGCTGGAAAACAGGACCATAAGCTCGACAATTACAAAATGGTCGACCATATCGTAGAGTTGGTTGAGAAACGCGCCTCCGAGATCGAGGCGGAAGCGGCAGAATAGGGGGCTTTGCCCCCTCGAGCCAACTCAGGGCTCCGCCCGTTCTCAGGCGAAACTGTCTCCTAGACAGTTTCCGGGAAGCCCTCGAACCCCTAGGATAATTGCCGCAAGAAAATAAGAAATTGTTAACCTAGTCTTGTAAGATTGGGGACGCGGAACAGGCGGGGACGCCGATGGCCGTGCAAGGAAATGAGAAACTCATTTTCAGAGGGGGGCGGTTGGGGCCCCCCTTTTTCATTTTCTTGCTCAAAAATATCCCGGGGGGCATGAGTTTCCGCAGGAAACTCATGCGGGGCAGCGCCCCCGACCGGCGCAGCCGGCCATCGCCTTGCTGGGCGCGAGGCATGGCCGAGCGCGCTTACTTGATTGGAATGATATCTCGTATGGGAAAGCGTAGTCCGTCTTCTGTGATCAGGATCATGCGCGTGCCGCTCTGGACGATCAGATCACATCGTGTGCTTCCAGTGACGAAAGTGGTGCAGGCAACGCCATCCTCTTTCAACTCGTAATGCCCCAGCCACGTGCCGCCTTCGCCATAGGTGTAGGAGTATTCTCCATTCACCGCGTAGACGGACTGCCCATTGTCGAAAAAGACGAGAGTGTTCCCTACCAATTGTTCGCGCAATTCTGCCGTAGACAATGGCTGGTCATCCGCGCGGGTGTTCCAATCGCTCGCCGCGACGAGCGTGGGAAAAGCGCAGAGTATGATGGCCAAGGGGGTTCGCATAAGACGCTCCTGAAACATGTCAGGACAGTCTAGCGTGCCGTGCCATGACGTGCTGTCACGTTGCGGTGAGGGGCAGTGATCAGCCTTGGCTCAGGCGTGCTCGGCGTCCACCGCGCCGTTTGGTCAGGCTAGATTTGCGGGCGTCCAGCTCGCCCATGATGCGCGCGCGTTGGTCGTCCGTCATTCTGGACCAACCCCCGATTTCCTCGATCGTGCGATAGCAGCCGGTGCAGATCCGGGCCTCGGGATGGACCACGCAGATCTTCACGCAGGGGCTTGCGATTTCGTTTCTTTTCCAGACGTCGTCCGTCATCCTAGATGCCTCAACCGATCCAATACACCTTGCAGAATATACCCGGCAGCGACGTGGTCGATGACCTCGGCGCGACGTTTTCGAGACGTATCCGCCTCGAGCAGGGCACGTTCGGCGGCCACGGTGGACAGCCGTTCGTCCCAAAAACCGATGGGCAGGTCCGTCAGTTTCTCAAGATTGCGGGCGAAAGCGCGGGTAGACTGGCAGCGCGGGCCTTCCGTTCCGTCCATATTGCGGGGCAGGCCCAGCACCAGTGCGCCCAACTGGCGGTCCTTGGCAATCTCGAGCAGGCGTTCGGCGTCCAGCGTGAACTTCTTGCGCTTGATGGTTTCCAGTGGCGTCGCCACCTGACGGAAACTGTCCGAGACCGCGACGCCAATGGTCTTGGTCCCCAGATCGAGCCCGGCAAGGGCCGTCATGGGGGGCAGGGCAGCTGCAAACTCTTCGATGCTCTCATAGATCATTCCGCGATTCCCGCCTGTTGGGCCGCACGGGTCACGATGGTCAGGGCCTCGGGCTGGGTGGCAAAGACGGATTGCGCCTCGGCGTAGATCGCTGCGGCTTGGTCCGTCTCGCCCACGACGCTGAGCGCCATGATCAGGCGGGCCCATTCCGCAGGCGTGCCGCCATAGGCTGCCAGCCGGTCGGAGAGGCGTGTGATCATGCCTTGGATCATCTCAGCCCGGTCTTCTTCGGACATGTCTTCTGCCGCCGCGATGTCATCAGCGCTGGGGCCGCTAAGGTCGCTTTCAGGGGCGGAGGGCGGGATGTAGTCTTCGCCCGCAAGGGCCGCGAGGTCACCGATCTGATCGCGGATGGCAGGCCACCATTCTGCGTCGGTCGGACCTTCTTCCAACAGGCGACGCCACATACGGAACGCCAGATCCGGGCGGCCGTTCTGGGCGAACATCAATCCAGTATAGAAACGGGCGAAGGCGTGGGTTGGGTCGCGTTCCAAGGCTGCACGCAGCATGGCTTCAGCGTCGGGCGAGACGAAGCCGCCAGCGGCATTGATCATCAGCTCCGCCTGACGGGCGTAGTCATCCGGCGTGGCGGTATCGCCTTTGATCTCAAGCAGTTGGCTCATGGCCTTGCGTGCGGCAACCATGTTGCCAAGCGCCGCTTCATGGGTCGCCAGAAGGTCCAGCCCACGCGGGTCGTCAGGGCGCCCTTCGACGGCTTTGCGCAGCCCGTCGACCAGCTCAAGATAGTCAGCAGGCGCATCAATCGGAGGTCCACCCCAGACGGGCATCTGCGCTTCTGCCTGTTCTTGCGAAGGGCGGTTCTGGCGCACCTCGTCACTGATCGCGATACGCTTGGCGCGTCCGTAATCCGGGGCGCCCGGCACACCGATGGTCCAGTAAAGGCCAAAGCTGCCAGCCGCCAAAATAATGGCGATAAGGCCCATCGTGACGCGGGTCAGACCTTTGGGCGTGTCCTGCGCGGCCTTCCGGGCTTTCGCGGCTTTATCGGCGTCCAGCAGACGGCGCGAGATTTCAACACGGGCGCGGTCGGCATCTTCTTTTGACACGGTGCCCCGAGCGATATCGCGATCCAGTTCAGACAGTTGGTCGCGATAGACCTTCATGTCTGACGTCATTTCGGCTTCGTCCTTAGACGTGTCGCCGGAAGATACCGCCAGCAAGCGCCGCGCCAGAACAAGGATGGTCGCCAAGGTGGCTGCGCCAATGATGGCCCAGAATGCCAAGTTATCCATGTATCCTCCGCGCGGCTTTTCATTCGTAGCTCACTCCATGTAATGCGCTACGGGCCGTCGCAAAACCCCAGATCAGGGCCTGCGACAATCGGCATGCCGGAAAAGTGACGCGATTTGTGGATTATGTCGTCTTTTTCCGATCAAATGACGCTGATCTTGGATGGTGTCATGTCGCTTCGGCGTAAAACCGACACAAACCGAAAACCCAGACAGGGGAATCGCATGCGACGTTATTCGGCATTTGCCATTGCGCGGGAAGCTGCGCGCTATCACACCGGTTGGGAGCGGGCGTGGAAATCGCCCAAGCCCAAGAAGAAGTACGATGTGGTGATCGTAGGGGCTGGGGGCCACGGGTTGGCCACGGCATATTATTTGGGCAAGAATTTCGGGATCACCAATGTGGCGATCATCGAAAAAGGTTGGCTGGGCGGCGGGAACACCGGCCGTAACACCACCATCATTCGCTCGAATTATCTGCAGGATCCCTCGGCGGCGATCTATGAAAAGGCACGTTCTCTGTATGAGACGATGTCGCAGGACCTGAACTATAACGTCATGTTCTCGCCCCGCGGCGTCATGATGTTGGCCCAGACCGAGCACGAGGTGCGCGGGTACGAGCGCACGGCGCATGCCAACGCTCTGCAAGGCGTGAAGACCGAGTTCATCTCGCCCCAGCGCGTGAAAGAACTGGTGCCGATCATGAACATCAACGGCCCGCGCTATCCCGTTCTGGGTGCGCTGTGGCAGGAACGTGCGGGCACCGCGCGTCACGATGCGGTGGCTTGGGGCTATGCCCGTGCGTGTTCCGATATGGGCATGGACATCATCCAGAAATGCGAAGTGACCGGCGTGCGGTCTGAAAATGGCGTTGTCAAAGGCGTCGACACCACGCTGGGTCAGATCGATTGCGACAAGCTGGCGATGGTTGTCGCGGGCAACGCGGGTCACTTGGCCGACATGGCTGGCTTCCGTCTGCCGATGGAAAGTGTTGCCCTGCAAGCGCTGGTGTCTGAGCCGATCAAACCCTGCATCGACGTGGTCGTCATGGCCAACACCGTGCACGGCTATATGTCCCAATCGGACAAAGGCGAGCTGGTCATTGGTGGCGGCACCGACGGGTTCAACAACTACACCCAGCGCGGATCGTTCCACCACGTGGAAGAGACCGTCCGCGCACTGGTCGAGACCTTCCCGATCATCTCGCGCCTGAAAATGCTGCGCCAGTGGGGCGGCATCGTGGACGTGACCGGAGACCGCTCACCCATCATCGGTAAGACGCCACTGGGCAACTGCTTCATCAACTGCGGTTGGGGCACCGGCGGCTTCAAATCGATCCCCGGATCGGGCTGGGCCATGGCTGAAACCGTCGCGAAGGGCGAGCCGGGATCTCTGGCCGCCGAGTTCGGTCTAGACCGTTTCACCGAAGGACGCTTCATCGACGAAAGCGTGGCTGCGGGGGTGGCGCACTGATGGTGGGGCAAGAAACCAACAAACTCCATCCGATGCATGGGGAACTCTTGAGCGGTGATCGCATCAAATACAAGGACGTTGTGAAGCGTCTAAGTAAGGGGTGGGATGCAGGTGAACCTGCGACCTACGAGAACAATACGATGGTCTTCGAATACTCGCCCGAGACTGAAATGGTTACTGCGTTCATTTCGTTTGGTGATGGCGCAGATGAAGTCTGCCTAACGCGGCCCGCTTTTTTGGCCGAGCTAGAGAAACACACGATTGGAGCTGCAAAATGCTGATCCTTGAATGCCCATATTGCGGCGTGATGGCCGATGAAACGGACCTGCATGGCGGCGGCGAAGCGCATCTGAAGCGTTTTGGCCCCGGCTCGTCCGATGATGAGTTCGAGACCTATCTGTTCCACCGCAAGAACCCGAAAGGCGTTCACTTTGAGCGCTGGCGGCATGTCTCGGGCTGCGGCAAGTGGTTCCACGCGGCGCGCAACACCATGACGCTTGAGGTTTACGGCACCTATCCGGCCCAGACCTATGAGCCGCCGAAAGAGCTGGTCGCCAAGATCAAGAAGAAACATCCTGAGTGGGGGGGCTACGAATGAGCACCCGTCTGGCACAAGGCGGTCGCCTGATCGACCGTTCGAAACCGAAAAACTTCACCTTCAACGGCAAACGCATGAAGGGCTACGAGGGCGACACGCTGGCCGCAGCCCTTCTGGGCGAAGACCAGATGCTGATGGGCCGGTCGTTCAAATACCACCGTCCGCGTGGCGTAGTGGCCTCTGGCGCGGAAGAGCCGAACGCCTTGGTTAATCTGGGGAAGGGCGAGCGCTTTGAACCCAACCAGCGCGTCACCACGACCGAGCTGTTTGACGGTCTGACCTGCACCTCGCAAAACCACTGGCCGAGCCTCGAGTTCGACGTGGGCGTGGTGAACAACTATGCTGCGCGCTTCCTGCCCGCTGGCTTCTACTACAAGACCTTCATGGCACCGGCTGCCGCGTGGAAACACGTGTTTGAACCGATCATCCGTAAATCCGCCGGTCTGGGCCAGGTTCCGACCGAGGCCGATGCGGACCGTTACGAGCACTATTACCTCCACACCGATGTCGTGATCATCGGAGGCGGTGTGGCCGGTCTGGCCTCGGCTCTGGCTGCTGGCCGTTCGGGCGCAAAAGTGCTGGTGATGGAGCAAACCCACCACTGGGGTGGCCGTGCAGCAGTTGATGGCGGCGAGATCGACGGTCAGTCGGTTGACGACTGGATCGACGCAACGCTGGCCGAACTGGAAGGCATGGAGAACGTCACCCTGCGCACCCGCATGATGGCCTCGGGCGTCTATGACCACGGCTACGTGCTGGGCTACGAACGCGTGGCCGATCACACCCCGGGCGACGGACGTCCACGTCACCGTCTGTGGCGCATCCGTACCAAGCAGATCGTGACCGCTACCGGAGCCATCGAACGTCCGCTGTCCTTCGCAGGAAACGACATTCCCGGCGTCATGCTGGCCTCGGCCGTGCGCGATTACGTGGTGAACTGGGGCGTGTCGATTGGCGACCGCACTGTGGTCGTGACCAACAATGACGACGGTTATCGCACGGCGCTGACGCTGAAAGAGGCCGGGTTGGAAGTGCCCGTCGTTCTGGACGCCCGCGCGGAAGCCACTGGCCCGCTGGCCGAAGCGGCCCGTGCTGCTGGCATCCGCGTTGAGGCTGGCAAAGCCATCGCCAAAGTGCATGGCGGCAAGCGCGTCACTGGCGTATCGGTTTGCCTGCAGGCGGGCGAGGGCTCGGCCTTGGAAGAGATCAAATGTGATGCAGTTGCCATGTCCGGCGGCTGGTCCCCGGTCGTGCACATGTGGTCGCATTGCGGAGGCAAGCTGATCTGGGATGAGGCGCAGGCCCATTTCCGTCCCGATCCGAACCGTGCACCGACCAGCCATGACGGCGAAGCGTTTGTTGTGACCGCAGGCACGGCCTCGGGCGCGATGTCGCTGGCCGACACGCTGGAAGACGCTTATGCGGCCGGTAAGGCTGCGGGCAAAGCAGCTGGTGGCAAGGCCATCCGCAAGGCTGGCCCGAAAGCTGACGCTGAAAGCGAACAGCCGATGGCACCAGTCTGGATCATGCCGCAGGGCGCAGGTCCGAAGAAGCGCATGAAGATGTGGCTGGACTATCAGAACGACGTGAAGGTGTCCGACGTTCAGCTGGCCGCGCGTGAAGGCTATGAAAGCGTCGAGCATACCAAGCGTTACACCACGCTGGGTATGGCGACCGATCAGGGTAAGCTGTCGAATATCAACGGCTTGGCGGTGCTTTCGGATGCTCTGGATCAAGAGATCCCGACCACCGGCACCACCACCTTCCGCCCGCCTTACACGCCGATCAGCTTCGGTGCGATTGCAGGCGAAGCGCGCCACGAAATCTTCCAGCCGATCCGTCGCACGCCGATGCATCAATGGCATGAAGACGCGGGCGCGTATATGGAGCCCGTCGGCCACTGGCGTCGCCCCTATTGCTACGCCAAGCCGGGGGAAACCAACGAGCAAGCGGTGCATCGCGAAGTGCTAAACACCCGCGAGAACCTTGGCCTGCTGGACGCGTCCACGCTGGGTAAGCTGATCGTGAAAGGCCCCGACGCGGGCAAGTTCATGGACATGATGTACACCAACATGATGTCGAACCTGGCAATCGGCAAATGCCGCTATGGCCTGATGTGCTCGGAAAACGGGTTCCTGTCGGACGACGGTGTTGTGGCCCGTATCGACGAAGACACGTGGCTGTGCCACACCACCTCGGGTGGCGCCGACCGCATCCACGCGTGGATGGAGGAATGGCTGCAGACCGAATGGTGGGACTGGAAAGTCTATGTTGCCAACGTGACCGAGCAGCTGGCGCAGGTCGCCGTGGTTGGCCCCAACGCCCGCAAGGTGCTTGAGAAGCTCAATGCACAAGCTGGCGGTGGCATGGATCTGTCGGCCGAAGCACTGCCCTTCATGCAGTGGGCTGACGGCAAGATCGGTGACTTCGACGCGCGCGCCTACCGCATCTCGTTCTCGGGCGAACTGTCCTACGAGATCGCCGTACCTGCCTGCCAAGGCCGCGCCTTCTGGGATGCGCTGCTGGAGGCCGGTGAAGAGTTCGGTGTGATGCCGTACGGCACCGAGTGTCTGCACATCATGCGCGCCGAGAAGGGCTTTATCATGATCGGCGACGAAACCGACGGCACCGTGATCCCGCAGGATCTAGGGCTGAACTGGGCGATCTCCAAGAAGAAGGAAGACTTCCTTGGTAAACGCGCGCAAGAGCGCTCGCACATGACCGATCCTGAGCGCTGGAAGCTGGTGGGTCTGGAAACGCTGGACGGATCCGTCCTGCCGGATGGCGCCTATGCAGTGGGCGAGGGCAACAATGTCCACGGCCAGCGCAACATGATCGGGCGCGTGACCTCGACCTATTATTCGCCGACGCTGAAAAAAGGCATCGCGATGGGTCTGGTTCTGCATGGTCCCGACCGTATGGGCGAGGTCATCGACTTCCCCACGGTGGATGGCTCGAACACGGTGATCAAGGCGCGGATCTGTGATCCGGTCTTCTATGACAAAGAGGGAGCGAAGCAAAATGTCTAACGCAGTTTCCGCACTCCAAGGCGCGTCGTTTGACGGCTATTGCAAAGTCGAAGAGGCTGGCCTGACTGGCATGATCACCCTGCGTGGTGATCTGGCCTCGAAAGGTGTTGCCAAGGCGGTGAAAGCCGTCACGGGCGCCGCTATGCCGGGTCAGGGCGAAGTGACCGAAGGGGCCAAAGGCCGCGTGGGCTGGATGTCACCGGACGAGCTTTTGCTGATCGTCGATCACGCCGAAGCACCGGGCATTGTCGAAGCTGCGACGGCATCGCTGGGCGACGAGCATTCCCTGGTGGTCAACGTCTCGGACGCGCGCGCTGTTTACCGCGTAAAGGGCACTGCCTGCCGCGAAGTGATCGCAAAGCTTGCACCTGCCGATACCTCGGTCATGCAGCCCGGCATGCTGCGCCGCACCCGCATCGCGCAGATCCCGGCGGCCTTCTACCTGGAAGATGACGAGACCGCGGTTCTTGTCTGCTTTCGATCGGTTGCCCAATATGCATTCGATCTGCTGAAAGACGCGGCCCAGCCGGGTGGTGAGGTATTCTAAAAACTGAATACCGCCCTCGTTTTAGGGTTGAATTCAGGCCTCAATCAATCTAGCACACTGTTAGGTTGATTGAGGCTTTTTTTATGAAATTACTGGCGTCTACGCTGTTTTCATCCTTGTTTTTAACGTCATTTGCAGCGGCAGAATCGTATGATTGCAATTTTAAAGTGCGCGCCAATGATCGGAAGTGGGTTCCGTCTTCTCTGTCAATCAACGTAGATCGAAATGACCGCGTTTGGGTTCTGGGGAACATCGTCAAAACCGATGATGGGCACCCGATCGAAGGCCGCGCAACCGACGACATAAGAACGCGCGACGTTTTTGAAGTTGAGACGGTAAATGAAAGCATGCCAGTCGATTCCCGCCGCCCTTTGGGTGCCAGTTCGCGGCGCGTTCTCTATACCGTTTCCATCGATCCAGAAGATCTTACTGCCATTCTCAGGGCAGTTACTCTTGTAAAGTATTTTGAACAATCCCGCCGCCTAACGGGGGCCTGCAAAATCCGGTGATGCACAGGGTGTGTATCACCATCAACTAATCTCACCCTTTCTGATTATGGAGTTTACCAATGAACAAAATCTTCGCTGCCGTTCTTGCGATGAGCACGCTTGTCCCGCTGTCCGCACAAGCCACGGTCTATGTTTGCGAGCTTGCCCCGACTGGGGCGAATGACGGGGCCTGGATCCCACCCGAGACCGTGGTCGAGTTTGATCCGAATTCGGACAAGGCCATGGTGTTTGATGGGCTGATCAAAGAGATCTACGGCAAGCCGATCGAAGCGAAGATCTCGGTGAACAACAACAAGCGTTACACGTTCTCTTGGAACGTGCGGAATGTGCCGATCACCACGACGGAACGTAAGCAGATGCTGGTTAAGAATATGGTTTATCGTCTGACCGTCACCAAAGGAACGCTGCAAGCAACCGAAACCATGAAGCCCATTCGCTTCACCAATACCTTCCGTGCGAAAGGGAAATGCGTCCAGAAGAAGTGAGTAATGGGTCAGGGGATGCATGAAAGCGGCTGAAAAAATGCCTGCAACCCTTGACCATACCACCTTTGCTGCCCCATCTAAGGGCAACGGAAACACGCATTGAACAGGGGGCCCAAAATGGCTTTTGAACTTCCCGATCTTCCTTACGCTCACGACGCACTGGCCGAGTTTGGCATGTCGGCTGAAACCATGGAGTTTCACCACGACCTGCACCACAAGGCCTATGTCGACAACGGCAACAAGCTGATCGCTGGCACCGAGTGGGAGGGTAAGACCCTCGAAGAGATCATTGTTGGCACCTATGACGACAAAGCTGTCGCGCAGAACGGTATCTTTAATAACATCTCGCAGCTGTGGAACCACAACCAGTTCTGGGAAATGATGGGCCCGGGCAAGGTTGCCATGCCGGGTGAGCTGGAAAAAGCGATCACTGAAAGCTTCGGTTCGGTTGACGAATTCAAGTCGCAGTTCTCGGCTGCTGGCGCGGGTCAGTTCGGCTCGGGCTGGGCGTGGCTGGTGAAAAACGCTGACGGGTCGCTGGCAGTGACCAAGACCGAAAACGGCGTGAACCCGCTGTGCTTCGGCCAGACCGCACTGCTGGGCTGTGACGTGTGGGAGCACTCGTACTACATCGACTTCCGCAACAAACGTCCGGCCTACCTGTCGAACTTCCTCGACAACTTGGTGAACTGGGAAAACGTGGCCTCGCGCCTGTAACCCAAACGGGCGTGATGCCCGAGATCACAAGATTAGATGCGGCTGCCCCTTGGGTGGCCGCTTTTTTTGTGCAAAGTCTTCCGGGAAGGGCAGGAGGGCCGCATGAGCGACACAACCAAAGGCGTCATCGCCATTATCGTGGCCTGCACGGTCTGGGGTCTGTCTCCGCTCTATTATTACGCGCTGGCCGATGTGCCGCCGCTTGAGCTGCTCAGCCATCGCTCGCTCTGGTCACTGGTGCTTTTGGGGCTCTATCTGGCGCTACAAGGGCGGTTGAAAGAGTTGCCCGCGCTGATGACCGGCCGCACGGCGTTTCTGGTGCTTCTGGCATCGGTGATGATCTCGGTCAACTGGGGCGGATTTATCCTGTCGGTACAGGTCGGGATGGTGGTCGAGGCCAGCCTCGGTTACTTCATCTTTCCGCTGATCATGGCGACGCTGGGTATGCTGTTCTTTGCAGAAGGGCTGTCCGCCAGCAAGCTGACCGCTGTGCTTCTGGCGACCGGAGCGGTCCTGACCCTGACCATCGGGTTAGGCGTTGCACCGTGGTTGGCGCTGCTTTTGGGCGGCACCTTCGCGACGTATAGCGTGATCAAGAAACTGATCGCGGCCGGCCCCGTGGTTACCGTCGTGGCCGAAGTGCTGTTTTTGGCACCGCTTGCGCTGATCTGGCTGTGGGGGACGCATACCCAAGGCTGGGAAGGGATCGTGGGTCGTAATGGCTCTGTGTTCGGCTCGGATTTTGTCTCCAGCGCGATGCTGATCGGATCTGGCCTTCTGACGGGTGGTCCGCTGATGCTGTTCAGCTATGCCTCGCGCCGCCTGAAACTGTCGACCGTCGGTGTGGTGCAATACCTGAACCCCAGCCTTCAGTTCCTCTGCGCGGTCGCCATTCTGGGTGAAACGATCACCATCTGGCACATGATCGCCTTCCCATTGATCTGGGCTGCCTTGGCCATCTACTCAGTGGGTGCCTATCGTCAGGACAGGGCGGTGCGCAAAGCGGCGACCGCCTGATCCACATTATCTACGACGGTGACGAAGCCCTTCAGGCTGTCCTCGGCAAAGCCCTGATCGATCACGTGATCCAACAGTCCAACCAGCGGATCCCAGAACCCGTTCACGTTCAGCAGCAGGATGGGTTTCTTGTGCAGGCCCAGCTGACGCCATGTCAGGATTTCGAAGAACTCGTCCAACGATCCAGCGCCGCCGGGCAGCACCACCACCGCGTCCGAGTTCATGAACATCACCTTTTTACGCTCGTGCATATTCTCGGTCACGATGAAGCTGGTAAGATCACGCTTGCCGACTTCCCAGTTCAAAAGGTGCTCGGGGATGACACCAAAGGTGTTGGCACCTGCAACCTGCGCTGCCTTGGCGACTTCCCCCATCAACCCCACGTCTCCGGCCCCATAAACCAGCCGCCAGCTATTGTCGGCCAGCGCTTTACCCAAGCCTTCCGCACTGGCGCGATAAGCGGGGTCATTCCCCATGCGAGAGCCGCAGTAAACGCAGATCGAGGCTGTATGTTGTGTCATCAGGGTCTCCGGGTGCGAATATATCGGAATGATCTTTTGACCGGTGTTAGCGGTATTGTTAGGGTCGGGCAAGACAACGCGACAGTAAGATCGCAACAGGGGATGTAAATGGCTGAAAACTCAGGCGGCGCTGCGGGCGTTGGCAAGATTTGGATTGGTGTCGGGGCTGCTGTCATTGTGGCTGCGCTTGGATATTGCAGCTTTGATCAGCGTGCTCAGGCGCCGGTGTCCGAACCGGTCGACACGCCACAGACCGCCCAAGACACCCCCGTTGTCGAGCAACCGGTCGCGCCGACGGCCGAGGATACGACCGCCGAGGCTGAAACGTCCTCCGATGCCGCCCCGACCAAGCCTTCAGGGTCTCCCAATGCGCCAGCCTTTGACGTCGTCCGTGTCGATCCCGACGGACGCGCTGTGGTCGCCGGGCATGCGGCGCCGGGTGCGAGCGTACAGCTGTCGTTCAATGGTGCGCCGGTTGAAACGCTGACCGCGGATGATGCTGGCAACTTCGTCGCCTTGCTGGATCTGCAGGTCACAGAGCCCGGCCAATTGAGCCTGCAGATGATGAATGACGCAGGCGAGGTAGTAGAAGATGCAGCCCCTGCGCAGACCGTTCTGATCGAACCGCGCATGCCAGCACCGACCGCCGCGCCAGAGGCGCCTGAGGTTGCCAGCGCTGAGGACGCCCCAGCACAGCCCGCCGCTCCGGAAACACCTGCCGCCCCGGAAGCTCCCGCCGCACCGCGTGTTCTTTTGGCGGATAACGATGGGATCACCGTCCTGCAGGACGATGCGGGCGATCTGACCGTACAGAACGTCATCATCGACGCGATTTCCTATGATGATCAGGGCGAGGTCGCCTTGTCCGGCCGTGCCTCAGGGGGCGGGGCCTTGCGGGTCTATCTGGACAACGCGCCGATCAAAACCGCGCCCATTCCTCAAGACGGCCAATGGCGCCTGCCTTTGCCCGATGTCGCGGCCGGCATCTACACCTTGCGCGTGGACGAACTTGCCCCCGATGGCACTGTAACGTCGCGCACGGAAACCCCGTTCAAACGCGAAGAGGTTGCGCAGATCGCCGCCGCAACCGCCGCGGTGGACACTCGCACCCGGGTCGAGGCAGTCACGGTGCAACCCGGCTCAACCCTTTGGGCCATCGCCCGGGACAATCTTGGGGAAGGGGTGCTCTATGTCCGCGTCTTTGAAGCGAACCGCGATCAGATCCGTGACCCGGACCTGATCTATCCCGGGCAGGTCTTCACGATCCCCGAGTAAAGCACTGCCCTCATTTTCTTGTTGTAAATACCTTGGGGTTCGAAGGCTTCCTGGAAACTGTCCGGGGGACAGTTTCGCCTGAGAACGGGCGAAGCCCTAGCCAAGGGCGAGGGGCGACGCCCCTCTATACCTTCTGGGCGCGGGGCGCGATGCAGCCGGAAATCTCGGCAGCCCCAGCGCAGCAGTCGTTCAAAAGATAGGAAATGACACCCCCAAGGGCCGCCCGGTCCGCCGCATAGATCACATGCCGGCTTTCCTTGCGCGATGTCAAAAGCCCCGCTTGCTCCAATTGCGACAAATGAAATGACAGGCCCGAGGCGGATACCCCCAGCGTTTGCGCAATGTCACCAGCACACAGCCCGTCATCGCCACGCGGCACCAGCAGACGCACGATCTCAAGCCGCGTGTCATGGGCCATGGCAGACAGGGATTTCAGGACTCGACTCTGTTCCATGCTTCAACTATTGATGAAATGTTGAAATAAAGCAAGACCGACCTTAGGTCGTTGCGAAATCGCACATCAGCAAGGAGCAGCCTTATGGCGCCCAGCCGCATCACCTCGACCGAGCTTCCAGACAACAATTGGCGTACCATCCGGCGCGTCGCCCCCTATCTTTGGCCGGCCGAGCACCCCTGGGTGAAACGCCGCGTCGTGTTGGCCATGCTGGCGCTTCTGCTTTCCAAGATCGTCGCCGTGGCAACGCCGTGGTTCTATGGCTGGGCGGTGAACGAGCTGGCGGGCGACAGCACGGCGCCGGCCTATATGCTTGGGGCCGGGGCGGTCGGTCTGACCTTGGCCTACGGCATGGCGCGTCTGATGACCAACGGATTTCAGCAACTGCGAGATGCAATCTTTGCCCGCGTTGGCCAGCGGGCCTTGCGCCAACTGGCGCTTGAGACCTTCACCCACATTCACCGCCTGTCCATGCGCTATCACATCACGCGCAAGACCGGTGGCCTCAGCCGTATCATTGAGCGTGGTGTGAAGGGGGTCGAGTTCCTGTTGCGCTTCATGCTCTTCTCGATGGGGCCGCTGATCCTTGAACTTGGCCTGATCGCACTGATCCTGTTTGTGACCTTTGACGTCTGGTACCTCGCCGTCGTTGTTGTGACGATCTGGGCCTATGTCTGGTTCACCTTCAAAGTGACCGAATGGCGTGTGCGCATCCGCAAGGAAATGAATGATCAGGATACGGACGCGAACCAGAAGGCCATCGACAGCCTTCTCAACTTCGAAACCGTCAAATATTTCGGCGCTGAGAAACGCGAGGCCGAGCGTTATGACAGTGCGATGGCGGGCTATGAGCAAGCCGCGTTGAAAACCTCGTATTCACTGGCTTTCCTGAACTTCGGTCAAGCCTTTCTGATCACTGGCGGTCTGGTCGCGGTGATGGTTCTGGCCGCCATTGGCGTGCAGAACGGGCAGCTGACCGTGGGCGATTTCGTCATGGTCAACGCCTATATGATCCAGATCACCATGCCGCTGAACTTCCTTGGCACCGTCTATCGCGAGATCCGGCAGGCGCTGGTGGATATGAGCGAGATGTTCGACCTGCTGGAACAGCCCGCTGATGTGACTGACAAGCCCGATGCGTCCGAGATCGCCGTGACTGGCGGGGCGTTGTCTTTCAACGACGTGCATTTCGGCTATGACGCCGCGCGGCCCATCCTGAAAGGCGTGTCACTGGATGTGGGCGCGGGGAAAACCGTGGCCATCGTCGGCCCGTCTGGGTCAGGCAAGTCCACCATCGGGCGGCTTCTGTTCCGTTTCTATGACGTGAATGGTGGAGGTCTGTCCATCGACGGGCAGGACGTGCGCGACGTGACGCAGGACAGCCTGCACGCGCAGATCGGCGTGGTGCCGCAGGACACAGTCCTGTTCAACGATACGGTGCTGTACAACATCGCTTATGGCCGCCCCGACGCGTCGCGTTCCGAAATCGAAGCCGCTGCCAAGGCGGCCAAGATCCACGACTTCATCATGGAACTGCCCGAGGGCTATGAGACCCAAGTGGGCGAACGCGGGCTGAAACTGTCGGGCGGTGAAAAGCAGCGTGTGGGCATTGCGCGGACGCTTCTGAAGAATCCGCCAATTCTGCTGCTGGACGAAGCGACCTCGGCCTTGGACAGCCAGACCGAACGCGACATTCAGGACAGCCTAAGCGAGATGGGGCAGGGGCGCACCGTGATCACCATCGCGCACCGCCTGTCGACCATCGTGGATGCGGACGAGATCGTGGTGCTGGAGGCTGGTGTCATTGTCGAACAAGGCACCCATGACGAACTTCTGGAGCATGGCGGCCGCTACGCCGCGATGTGGGCGCGTCAAGCCAGCGAGGAAGAGCCGCAAGCTCTAGCGGGCTGATCCTCCCAACAGCTAGAGACGAAAAAGGCGCGGATCTCTCCGCGCCTTTTCTTTATTCTGCAGCGGCCTTGCCGCTGCCCGGTTTGGGGTCCGGTTCGGGTTGCAGCGCCTCGGCTGTGGCCGGGGGTGGGGTCTCGGTGACCACTGGCTCGGGGGTGTCCTCGGCAGGGGCCGGATCGTCCTCGACCCATTGCAGTTCGTGCAGTTCCTGTTTCTTGGCGGCCTTTTCCAACACCCTGTCACGGGCAATCTGGCCCGAGCTGTGTGCAAGACTTTCCAGAACCGTGAACGACCGATAGGCGCCCGCGGATACCCAGACCCGCAGGGCCAGCATGGACGGCGTGAAGACCAGCGTCAGAACAGTCGCGATGCCCAGACCGAAGACCACGGCGGTCGCCAGCTGCTTCCACCACAGCGCGGTCGGGCTGTCGATCGAATAGCCGCCGCCAAAGAAGTCCAACGACAGGCCGAACATCATCGGTGCCAGACCGGCCATCGTGGTGATGGTGGTTAGCAGAACGGGACGGATGCGCGCTTCGGCCGTGCGGGTGATCGCCTCTATCCGGGGCATATGGCTGGCATAGTCCTGATAGGTGTCGATCAACACGATGTTGTTGTTCACCACGATCCCCGCCAGCGCAACGATCCCGGTCCCGGTCATGATAATCGAGAACGGCTGTTGCATCACCATCATCCCGATCAGCACGCCCGTGGTGGACAGGACCACCGCCAAAAGCACCAGAACCGAGTTATAGATGCTGTTGAACTGCGCCAGAAGGATGATGAACATCAACCCAAGCGCGCCGATGAAAGCCTGCCCCAAGAAGGCTTGGCTTTCTGCCTCGTCTTCCTGATCGCCGGTCCATTCATAGCTGATACCATCTGGCAGGCCGGTCGTGTCGATCCAGTCGGTCAGCGTGGCAATACGCTCGGCAGGCGTGACGGGGGTGCGGGTTAGGTCCGCATTTTCGGCCATCAGCGCGTCGGCGTCTTCCAACGGGACGATCTGATCGAATCCACTGTCATCGGTCAGGCGCACGAGATCGCCGACCACAGCGGCTTTGATGTCGTAGTAGCGGCTTTGATCGACACGGTCGATTTGGGCGAAGCTTGGCACCGGCGTGCGGGTGACGAAGTTTGACAACGGCACCAACCCGCCCGGTGTGCGCAGACGTAGGGTGTCCAGTGTGGACAGCACGCGGTCTTCTTCTGGCAGGCGGACGCGGATCTCGATTTCCTCGTCCGAGCTGTCGACCCGCATTGTATCCAAGAGGATCCCGTTGGTGATCAGCTGCACCATGCCGCCCACGGTGGCGACGTTGGTGCCAAAGCGCCCAGCCTCGGCCACGTCAACTTGAAGCTGCCAGTCGATTCCGGGCAGGGGCAGAGTGTCTTCGATGGCGTTCAGGCCGGGGGTGCTTTCGAACTTTGCGACTGCAACTTCAGTCGCGGCTTGCAGGACCTCCCAATTGTCGCCCTTCAAGCGCAGATGCACGGGCTTGGCCGATGCCGGACCGCGGTTCAGGTTCAGAACTTCGATCCGAATGCCAGGGATGGTTTTCAGCGCTTCTTCCAGCCGCAGCATCACGGCATCGCCATCATATTCCGGGTCAATCTCGTGCGTTTTGAACGGGATGATGCCGAACAAAGGCGCGTCTTTCTCGATCGAGGGGCGGTCGGCCCAGGCGACAAGTTCGATCTGCAACTGCCCCACCGTGTCGCGCGGCCCCGAGGCGCCACCGGTGTTCTGGTTCAGACCGCCTGCGCCTGCAAAGGCAAAGACGCTTTCGATGCCCTTGGTGTTCAGCGCGATTTCCTCGGCCTGACGGACCATAGCGTCTTTTTCGGCCACACTCAGGTTGCCGCGTCCGCGCACGTACACGATGGCCTGTTCGGGCTCGCTGTCGGTGAAAAACTCGACCCCAAGGCTGTTGCGGCTGAAGGTGATGAAAGTGCCGACCACGAAGGTGACGACCAACGCGATCGAGACAATCGGCATGATCGGATTGCCCGCGATGAAGTGGATCACACGGCCAAACGCGGTGCGCTGATAGCCGCCGTGGATGTGATCATCTTCACGGTGCCACGGCATGTGCCAGTCGATGGAGCCCATCGCGATGGACGTCCCCGACGCCCCGATCAGGAACATCAGTGCGCCCGGCAGAATGGCCATCGCGCCCTCGATCGGGCTAGTGCCGCCGAAGATATAACCGGGGTTCAAAAGCTGCAGGGCCGACAGGAACAGCACATAGGCGAAGATCAGTGCCAGCGGCACCCGCACCCAGATCGGCGCGAATGACAGGGCTTTCGATAGTGTGCCAAACAGGCGGCTGATCCGGCCCGAAACCCCGCCGACCACCGGCAGATAGACCAGCGCCACCAGAAGCGAGGCAGAAAGCACGTAGATCAGCGTCTTGGGCAGCCAGCCCATGAACTGACCCGGAATGCCGGGCCAGAACAGCATCGGCAGGAAGGCACATAGCGTGGTCGCAGTCGAGCTGACGATGGGCCAGAACATCCGCTTGGCGGCCATCGTGTAGGCCTGCATGGGGCCGACTCCCAGCTTGATCTTCTTGTCCGCGTACTCAACCACCACGATGGCCCCGTCGACCAGCATCCCCACGGCCAAGATCAACCCGAACATCACGATGTTCGAGATTGTGACGCCAAGCGCGCCGAACAGGGCGAAGGTCAAAAGGAACGAGGTTGGGATTGCGAACCCCACCAGCAGGGCCGGGCGGGTGCCCAAGGCGCCCAGAACCACGATCATCACCAGCGCAATCGCGGTCACGACCGAGCCTTCCAGCTGGCGCACCATGCTGTCCACGATGATGGATTGGTCGTTCGAGGTACCGACCCAGACGGCTTTTTGCAGCTCGGGCGGCCATTCTTCGCGGGTTTCATCCACGACGCGGCGTACCTCGGCGGCGGTGCCGATCAAGTTGAAGCCTTTGCGTTTGACCACTTGCAGCGCCACGGTGGTGTCGCCGTTGAAGCGCGCCGTTCCTTCGCGGTCCTCAAAAGTCAGGCGGATCGTCGCCAGATCGCCCAGCGTGACGACGCTGTCGTCGTTCACTTTGATGGGCAGGTCATAGATGTCCTGCAGCTCGTCAAACGAGGACGGGATCTTGACGGCGGTCGAGCCCGTGGGCGTCTTGATATCCCCCGCTGCGATCAGCTGGTTGTTGTTTTGCACAACCGAGATCAGCTCGCCCGCGGTGACGTTATAGGCTTCCAGCTTCAAGGGGTCGATTTCGACCTCGATCATCTCGTCGCGATAGCCAGCTAGCGAGGCTTCCAGCACGCTGTCCAGCGCCTCGAGCCGGTCTTGCAGATCGCGTGCGATTTGGACCAGCGTGCGTTCAGGCACATTGCCGGTCAGGTTCACGATGATGATCGGAAATTCCGAGAAGTTGATCTCGTTCACCGAATAGCTATCGGCCCCCATTGGGAAATCCGCTTCGGCGTTGTTCATCGCGTCGCGCACGTCCGCCATGACCTTGGTCTTGTCCCAGCCGAACTCGAACTCCAGCGCCACACCGGCATAGCCCTCGGCCGCGGTGGCGGACATGGTTTTCAAGCCATCAATATCGGCCAGCTCGGTCTCCATCGGGCGGACCAGAAGCTGTTCGGCATCTGCGGCGGAAATGCCGGGGAAGGGGACCGAAACGAACAAAGCCGGAATTTCGATATCCGGCTCGCCTTCTTTCGGCAGGCTGACATAGGCAATCGTGCCTGCCAGAACCGACAGGATCACGAAGGCTATGACCATACGGGCCCGTTCAGAGGCCCAGTCGATGATCGCGGTCATAACCCGGTCTCCTGATAGGTGATCGCAAGGGCAGATCCGTCAGTGACATAATGGTGGCCGATGATGATCACGTCAGCGGCGTCCCCTAGGCCAGCGACCCAAACACCTTTCAGGCTGTCGCGCACAACGGTGATGGGCATGAAGCCCGCGATATCGCCGTCCAGTGCAACGCGCACGCCCAGATTGCCGTCGTCGTTCAGCGTCAGGGCGCTTTGCGGTAACAGATGCGCCTCGGTGCCTTGGCCGGTCGCCACGATCTCGGCAGTCTGTCCGGCGCGCACGGGCGCCTCGCCCTCGGCGGGGATCACTTCGACATCTACGCGGAAGGTGCGGGTAACGGGATCTGCGGTGTCGGCCACAAAGCTAACCGTGCCTTGCAGCATCCGGCCCGAGGCCAGACGGACAGTCGCCGTCAATCCGGTCGAGAGTTGGTCAACCAGAAGCTCGGACACGAAGCCCACGACGCGCACGGGATTGTATTGCACCAAGGTGGCGCAATCTGCGCCGGGCTGCAGCAGGGTGCCGATGTCGGCGGTGTCGGTTTCCAACTCGCCTGCAAAGGGCGCGCGGATTTCAAGGCGCTCGATCTCGCGCTCGGCGGCGGCAACAGCGGCGCTGGCCGACTGGATCGCGGCATCAGATGTGGCGGCGCCCGATTGGGCCGAAATGACGCCAGCCCGTGCAGCTTCCACGCCAGCACGGGCATTGGCGACGCGGGTGTCAGATGCAAAGCCACCTTCTGACAGTTTCTCGGCTGCTGTCAGATTGATGGTGGCCTCGTCCAACCGGGCTTGCGCCTCGATCACGCGGGCCTCGGCCTCGGGGGCGCGGGCCTTGGCTTCGGCCAGACGGGCCTTGGCTTCGGCAAGGCTGGCATCCCGCGTGCCGGGATCAAGGCGGCACATCACGTCGCCCTTGGCAACGGTCGTCCCCTTGGCAAGCTTATCGGAAATGACCTGACCCGAGGTTTCGGCGCGCAGCTCAACCCGGCGCGTCGCTTCAGTCCGACCACGGATGACGATAGGAGTTTCAATCTCGCGTGCGATAGACTTCAGAACGACAACCGAAAGGCCGGTTTGATCATCGTTGCTGTTCTTGGCTTCTGCCGTAATCTCGGCAGCCTCGGTCACACCGGCAGCTTCGTCTAAGGTATCGCGCTGGAACACAAGCATGAACAAGCCCGCAACGACCAGTAATGCGGTCAAAATAGGGAATAGGCGCATGACCCCTCCTGATGGGTAATGTTTTGCGGTTGAACATAGGTATTCCTGTTCGCGGTAACAAGCTTGCCCCTAGGTGAACTTGATCACGGTTTGTGATCGGAAAGATCGCCGAAACTGCTTTATCGCTCTGTCGGGTTGATGCCTCTTGGCATCGGGGCTTCGTTGGGGCAAAAGAAAGCGACTGAAATCGGAGGCAAACCCGTGAGCGACACAGACAGTTTCATTGATGAAGTGAGCGAAGAGGTTCGCCGGGATAAGCTGTATGGCATGATGCGCCGCTATGGCTGGATCGCGGTTGTGGCCGTGGTCGCCGTGGTGGGCGGTGCGGCCTATAACGAATGGCGCAAAGCCAGCGCACAGACCGCAGCCGAGGCGTTTGGAGACGCCATTTTGGAAGCGGAAGGCATCGAAGATCCGCAAGCCAGAATCGCAGCCCTTCAGGGGATCGCGGGCGAGGGCACACAAACCGCCATTCTGAACCTGCTGCTGGCGGGCGACAGTGGCGATGTTTCCGCCGATGCGCTGGGGCAGATTGCGGCTGATGCGTCGCTGCCCGATCATTTCCGCCATCTGGCAATGCTGCGCCTGGCGCAGATGCAGGATGATGCCGGATCGCTGGACGAGGTACGCAGCCTGCTGGCGCCGGTCGTTGTGGCCGGTGCGCCTTACCGTGTGCTGGGCGAAGAGGCCTTGGCCCTGGCCGAGCTGCGCGCAGGGGACGAAGCGGCGGCGATTAGCCGATTGCAGGCGCTTCTGCTGGACGATGAGGCCACGACAGCCTTGCGTCGTCGGGCAACTCAGTTGATTGTGGCGCTAGGGGGCACGCCAGAGGCATCCTGATCGTCAGGTTTTGCCACAAGCCTTTGATGAAATTTATAAGAGTCCTTTTTGGGGGGTTAACGTGAAATTCAAATTCAGCGCCGCGCTTCTTACCTCGATGAGCATTCTGGCAGCCTGTTCCACGCCGGAATACATCCTGCCGGGCGAGCGCGAGGATCTTCGCAGCCCGAACCCTCAGACTCTCGGGGCCGATGCCGCGGACGCGGCCATTGCTGCCCGCGCCGAAACCGAACAAGAGGACGGCCCGCGCCCCATCACTTTGCCCGCCACAGTGAACCACACCAGCTGGACCCATCTGGGCGGTTCGCCTTCGCATCAGGTGCAGCACGCATCATTGTCGGCCAATCCGCAGCTGATCTGGAGCGCGCCGATCGGGCAGGGCAATGACCGAAAACACCGCATCACGGCCGAACCCGTCGTGGCGGATGGCCGGATCTTCACGCTGGACAGCCGCGCTCAGGTGGTCGCGACCTCGACTGCGGGGGCAAGCCTTTGGGCGCGGGACCTGACACCGGGCTCGGATCGTTCGGATGATGCCTCGGGCGGCGGTCTGGCTTATGCGAACGGCACGCTGTTCGTGTCCTCGGGCTTTGGCATCGTGTCGGCACTGGACGCCGCGACCGGCAACGTGAAATGGCAACAACGCATGGACGCGCCCGGATCGGGTGCACCCGCAGCCGTGGGTGGTCTGGTATATGTGGTCAGCCGCGACAACACCGCATGGGCGATGGACGCCGCCACCGGCAAGGTGAAATGGCGCCTGACCGGCACGCCAAGCTCGGACGGCGTTGTGGGCGTCTCGTCGCCAGCGGTGACCGAGCGCGTGGTGCTGCTGCCGTTTGGGTCGGGTGAAATCGTTGCTGCTCTGAAAAAGGGTGGGACACGTACGTGGTCCAGCCTGATCGCGGGCGAACGCGTGGGCCGCGCCTATACTCAAGTCACTGATATCACGGGTGAACCCGTCGTGAAGAACGGCGTAATCTACACCGGTAGCTCGGCTGGGCGCACCGTTGCCCTGAACCTGTCGGGTGAACGCCTGTGGACCGCGAAAGAAGGCGCCACCAGCCCTGTCTGGGTCACGGGTGGTTCGGTCTTCATGGTCTCGGACGAAAGCGAAATCGTGCGTCTGGACGCGACCACTGGTGAACGCATCTGGGGTACGCGCCTGCCGTATTTCACCAAGCGCCAAGCGCGCAAGATCAAGCGTATCCACGCCAATCTTGGCCCGGTTCTGGCCGGTGGAAAGCTGTGGGTTGCGTCTTCGGACGGGTTCATGCGTGGCTATAATCCGGTGGATGGCAGCCTGATCACGCAGACCGCACTTCCCGGCGGCGCGGCTACGCGCCCGGTCGTCGTGAACGGTGTTGCCTACGTGGTCGCGCGCGACGGCAAACTTCTGGCTTTGCGCTGACTTAAAAACCGTGTATGCGGGGCGCTTGATGTGACCCGGAGATCAAAATGAGCTTCACCCTCGCCATTGTGGGGCGCCCGAATGTGGGCAAATCGACCCTGTTCAACCGACTGGTTGGCAAGCGTCTTGCGCTGGTGGATGACCAGCCGGGCGTAACCCGTGACCTGCGCGAAGGCGAGGCCCGGTTGGGGAACCTGCGGTTTACCGTGATCGACACGGCGGGTCTGGAAGAAGCGACGGATGAAAGCCTTCAGGGCCGGATGCGCCGCCTGACCGAACGCGCGGTGGAAATGGCTGACGCTTGCTTGTTCCTTGTGGACGGTCGCGCAGGGATCCTGCCTGCAGACGAAGTGTTTGCCGACATCCTGCGCCGCAAGAATGCCCACGTCATTCTGGCTGCCAACAAGGCCGAGGGCAAAGCCGCCGACGCTGGCGTGATCGAGGCCTATTCGCTTGGCCTTGGCGAGCCCGTGCGCATGTCTGCCGAACATGGCGAAGGCATGGGCGAGCTTTTGATGGCGCTGGAACCTATCGCCAAGGAATTCGAAGCCCGCGCGGCTGAATCCGCCCCCGAGACCGAGGTCGAGATCGATGCGGACAGCGACGAAGACGCCCCGGTTCTGCCGACCCGTGACAAGCCGCTTCAGGTCGCCGTCATTGGTCGCCCGAATGCGGGCAAGTCGACGTTGATCAACAAGCTGATCGGCGAAGAGCGTCTGCTGACCGGACCCGAAGCGGGGATCACCCGCGACTCGATTTCGCTGAAGTTCGACTGGAACGGAACGCCGACCCGGATTTTCGACACTGCTGGGATGCGTAAACGTGCGAAAGTACAAGAGAAGCTCGAAAAGCTGTCCGTATCTGACGGTTTGCGCGCGGTGAAATTCGCCGAGGTGGTTGTGGTCCTGCTGGACGCCGCCATTCCGTTCGAACAGCAAGACCTGCGTATCGCGGATCTAGCGGAACGCGAAGGCCGTGCCGTGGTCATCGCCGTGAACAAATGGGACGTCGAGCCCGAGAAGCAAGCCAAGTTGAAAGGCTTGCTGGAAGCCTTCAATCGCCTGCTGCCACAGCTGCGCGGGGCGCCTCTCGTGACAATCTCGGCCAAGACAGGCCGGGGAATGGACCGCCTGCACGAGGCCGTCATGCGCGCCTATGACGTGTGGAACCGCCGCGTGAAAACCGCACATCTGAACGGCTGGCTGGCCGAGATGGTTTCGGCGCACCCGCCCCCCGCACCGGGTGGTCGCCGCATCAAGCTGCGCTATATGACTCAGGCCAAGACGCGCCCGCCGGGGTTCATTGTGATGTGTTCGCATCCCGACAAGCTGCCCGACAGCTATTCACGCTACCTGATCAATGGTCTGCGTGAAGATTTCGACATGCCGGGCACGCCCATTCGCCTGACGATGCGTGGGCAGGGGGACAAGAACCCCTATAAAAACCGCAAGAAATCAACGCCCTCGCGGTTGCGGAAGCACCTTGGGAAAGGCCGTGCGGACGAATAGATCCTGCGCTGATCCTGCTGAAAACTACGAACTCCGCCCGCGACCAAACGGGCGGAGTTTCGCTTTTCCGGGGAAAATGACTCTCGGTTCGCGTCATTTCTCTGTCATGCTGAGACCCTAGCATTCAAAAAATCATACAACAGGACCGAGGTTCCCATGCCTATTACTCTGACACGCCGCGGTTTTCTGGCCAGCACCGCCGGCTTCATCGCGCTTCATCCATACTCTGTACAAGCATCTTCCAATCAGGCGCATCTGCGCATTATGGAGACAACCGACCTGCACGTGCATGTCTTCCCTTATGACTACTACTCGGATCGCGAGACCGATCGCGTCGGTCTGGCGCGCACAGCATCCCTGATCAATGATGTCCGGGCCGAGGCAACCAATTCGCTGCTTCTGGACAATGGCGACTTTTTACAGGGCAACCCGATGGGCGACTATATCGCCTATGAACGTGGCATGAAGGAAGGTGATACCCACCCGATCATCAATGCCATGAACACGCTTGGCTATGATGCCTCGACGCTGGGCAATCACGAGTTCAACTATGGTTTGGATTTCCTGATGAAATCTTTGGCCGGATCGAACTTTCCTGTGGTTTGTGCGAACGTCGCGAAACAGCTGGGCGCGACCCCGCGCGAAGACGACACGCTGTTGCCACCCTATGTGATCGTCGAACGTACCATCACCAATGGCGCAGGCACCACGCAACCCATCAAGATCGGGTTCATCGGCTTTGTGCCGCCACAAGTCATGAACTGGGACCGCCGCCATCTGGAAGGCAATGTGCAGGCGCGCGACATCGTCGAGGCCGCCAAGGCTTATATCCCGCAAATGCGCGAGGAAGGCGCAGATCTGATCATCGCGCTGTCGCATTCGGGCATCGGTGCGGCGGATCATTCGGATGGGATGGAGAACGCCTCGATCCCGCTGGCGGCCATTGATGGCATCGACGCGATCCTGACCGGGCATTCGCACCTTGTCTTCCCGTCCTCGACTTATGCCGATTTCCCCGGTGTGGATGTGGACCGCGGCACGATCATGAGCACCCCCGCCGTGATGGGCGGGTTTTGGGGCTCGCATATGGGTCTGATCGACCTCTTGATCGAACACGATGGCGGCGCATGGCGCGTG
This sequence comes from Aliiroseovarius marinus, assembly GCF_004360145.1. Lineage (GTDB taxonomy): Bacteria > Pseudomonadota > Alphaproteobacteria > Rhodobacterales > Rhodobacteraceae > Aliiroseovarius > Aliiroseovarius marinus. The sequence goes on from NZ_ML178714.1 coordinate 202,144, forward strand.
GTGTCCCACACGTCCGAGGCGCGCCCGATCTATAAACGGAACGAAGATCGCTCGATCACGGCTCTGGTCGATAGCGTATCGGCGGTTCTGGCCTCGGTCCAAACTGATCACGACGAGACGCTGGCCTATGTGCGCCGCGCGGTGGGTAAGACAGACGCCCCGCTGCACAGCTATTTCGCGCTGGTGGCGGATGATCCGTCCGTCCAGATCGTATCCAACGCCCAAACCTGGTACATCCAACAGATGATGCAGGGGACAGAACACGAAGGTCTGCCGATCCTGTCCGCCGCTGCGCCCTTCAAGGCGGGTGGCCGGGGTGGTCCGGACTATTACACCGATGTGGCTGTGGGGGATGTGGCGATCAAGAATGTCGCGGACCTGTACCTCTATCCCAACACGGTCCGGGCGGTCCGCATCAACGGTGCAACGGTGCGCGAATGGCTGGAACGGTCCGCGGGCATGTTCAACCAGATCGACGCGGGCAGCGAAGATGCTGTGCTTTTGAACCCTGACTTCCCGTCTTACAATTTCGACGTGATCGACGGCGTGACCTATGAAATCGATCTGAGCCAACCCTCGCGCTACAACAAGAAGGGCGAAGTTGTAGCCCCCGATGCCCATCGCATCGCGAATCTCAGCTTCAACGGGCAACCGATTGATGACGCGCAGGAGTTCATAGTTGCGACCAACAACTATCGCGCCGGAGGCGGCGGCAGCTTCCCCGGGGCGGATGGCTCGACGACGGTATTTGAAGGGCCAGATACCAACCGTGACGTGATCGTGCGCTATATCGTTGAACAGGGCACCGTCAGCCCTAAAGCCGACGCCAACTGGCGTTTTGCCCCGATGGAGGACACAACGGTCCTGTTTGAAACCGGACCCGCCGCAGCACCGCACGCGGGCAATGTGGAAGGCGTCACAATTGAAGAGGCAGGCACCAGCGATACGGGGTTTGCACTCTTCCGCATTACGCTCTAGCCACCAAAAAGGGCCGCCCGATACCGGCGGCCCTTATTTTCTTGCTCTAAATATCCTGGGGTGAGCCCCGGACGGGGCGAGGGGCAAAGCCCCTGCTTCAGTTCAGATAAGGCATCGGGTCCACGGGTTCGGTGCCCTTGAAGACAAGGAACTGGATCGCGTTATACCGGTTCTTGGTCGCCACGGCGATTTGCTGACCGCGCTTGACCTTCTGCCCCTTCTTCACCGTGATGCCGGAAATGAAGCTATAGGCCGTCTGGGTGCCATTGCCGTGGTCGATCACCACGATCTCTTCCCCTTCGACGTCCTTGGATACCAGCCGCACCGTGCCGCTGGCCGCGGCTTTCACCGGATCGCCTGGCTTGGCCGAGATCAGGATGTATCCCGCTTTTTCGGCATCAAACGCGCTGGTCACCTTGCCCGCGACGGGCAGGGACATCTGGGCTGCGCTGGCCTTGGTGCGGGTGTCAGACAGTTTCGGGGCCTCAGGGGTCTTGGGCGCAGGTTGTTTCACCTCGTTCTTCGGCAGAGCCTCGGCCGCCGACGGCGGGGTCGGCGTGGCCGATCCCTGACCGGGCTGCGAGATTCGGGTCTCTTTCACCGGGGCGGCGACTTTCACGGGGATCAGCAGGTGCTGTCCTTCGCGCACCGTTAGGCTGGAACCCAGCCCGTTCCAATCGGCCAAGGACCTTACCGACACGCCATAGTTGCGTGCGATTGAATAGGCTGTCTCGCCGCGTTCAACGCGGTGGCGGACGGGCTGTTGTCCTGAGACTTTGGGTGCGGTCGTCTTCGCCGGCGTGTTGCCGGCCCGATCAATAGCATCGCCAGCCAGCGTGGTGATGTTAATCTCGCCCTCGGGCTTGATCACACCGCTGGCAGGTTCCGCTACCCGGCGGGGCAGGGCCAGAAGCTCGCCTTCGCGCAGGGGCGCGTCCAGTGCCAGACCGTTATAGCGGCCCAGCTCGGCGGGGCTCATGCCGATACGGCTTGCAACATCGGCGACCGTGTCCCCGCGGTTGGCCAAGGCCACCTGATAGCCCGGATAGGAAATCACGCCTCGGTTATCGGGTTTGGGGCGTTGGGCGGTGCCGACAGATTGCGCGGCGTGGGCGGTGGACAGCTCGCCCCCAGCCAGACCGCGGAAATCCATGTCGAAATTCCCGCAGGCGGAAAGCGCCAGAAGCGATCCCAAAAGAAGTGTCGCGCGCGTTTTCGCCCCGCGACGCGTCTCGACATGCGGGGGCAGGCACGCAAATGTGCTGTGGAGTGGCATTGCTCGTCTCTTCCTCAATTCATGGGCCTGTTTGTCAGGCTCTGCATGTGACCCTTTTTGTGGGCCTTGTCATGATGTGGCTGGGATACCCCAACCGGACCCCGCCGTCGCGGGAAAAATCGTCACTCGCGCCCCAGCCCTTCCAAAAGGGGTACGAACCGCACCGGCAGCAGCTCTTCATAGTCAAATCCCGTCTCGGTTCTGGTGACCTTGATCAGGCTTTGTACGGCGTCAGACTGTCCGACCGGTATGATCATGATACCGCCAACCGCCAGCTGCGCCAAGAGCGGACTGGGCGGGTCTTCTGCAGCCGCCGTGACGATGATGCGGTCGAACGGGGCCTGATCGGGCAGGCCACGCGATCCGTCGCCCGTGATGGCGGTGATGTTGTGCAGGTCCATCGCCTCAAAAAGCTCGCGTGCTTCGGCCACAAGGCGGCGGTGGCGGTCGATGGTGTAGACGCGGCGGGCGAGCTTCGACAGGATCGCGGCTTGATAGCCGGACCCGGTGCCCAGTTCGAGCACCTTGTCACGGGGCGAAATGTCTGCCGCCTGCGTCATCAGCCCCACGACCGAGGGCTGCGAGATCGTCTGACCGCAGGCAATCGGCAGCGGCATGTCTTCATAGGCACGCTTGGCAAACACGCCGCGCACAAAGGGGCCACGATCGATTTCTTCCATGGCCGACAGCACGCGCGGGTTCGTCACACCTTTTGAGCGCAGCGCGAACAGAAATTGCATCTTCTGTTCTGCATCCCAGGCAGCGGGGGCTTGTCCGTCGGCTTGGCTCATTCAAACAGCCCTTCCAGCGTGGCCAGATGGTCATGCGCGGTCAGATCTGCCCGCATCGGGGTGACCGAGACGTAGCCTTCCAGATTCACGGTCAGGTCCATGCCCGGCTCTGACGGGGTGGCTTGCGGCCCGCCCTTGATCCACAGGAACTTGCGGCCAGAGGGGCTTTGATGCGCCTCGGCCCCGAAAAACGCGTCGTGGCGCCAGCCTTGCGGCGCGGTGCGGATCCCCTTGACCAGATCGGCGGCGACCGGCGGGAAGTTCACGTTGTAGAAGATCGGATAGTTCGCGCCCTTATCCCACGGACCGGCCTCGACCAGTTTACGCACGATCTCGGGGCCGTAAGCGGCTGCGGCTTGGAACACGCTGTCCAGATCCTTGGTGCCGAGGCCCATATATTGCGACAGGGCGATGGCGGGCAGGCCTTGCAGGGCGGCTTCCATCGCGGCGCCCAGCGTGCCGGAATAAAGCGCGTTTTCGGCCGAGTTATTGCCCCGGTTCACGCCGGAGATCACCAGATCGGGGCGTTCGGGCATCACGTCATAAAGCGCGGCCAGAATACAATCGGCGGGGCTGCCTTCGGCAGCAAACCGGCGCGGGGCGAGCTCGGCGATCATGAAGGGGCTGGTGTAGGAAATGCAGTGGCCAACGCCGGATTGCTCGAAGGCGGGGGCGACGGTCCAGATCTCGGCCTTCTCGCCCGCCAAGTCTTGTGCGACCTGCTGGGCGATGGCTTCGGCCACTTTCAGGCCGGGCGCGTTGATCCCGTCGTCATTGGTGATGAGAATGCGCATGGTGTGCCCTTTCCGCCGAGCCCCGATGTGGTGGCCTTTTGCCATTCAATAGGGCAGCGACGCCGGTGCAGCAAGCACGGCGGCTGGTGTTAAGGCGACGAAGTGAAAACCGTTGCGATCCGGCCAGAGTTTTAGGTGAGGTCCGCCTCGGACAGGATGCGCTTTGCCTCGTCTTCGACCGGAGCCAGTTTGCTGCGATCTTCGCCCGGGAAGAACCGCGCACGCATCGAGGTTGCAAGCGGTTTGGGCTCGGCCACGATTACGCACGGACCGATATTGGCGTTCTCTGCCGCCCAGCTGCGGACCATCGCGACTTGGGCTGCCTTGGTGGCGCCGTAGCCCGCAAAGAACTTCTCGCCAGCATGGTCGTCGGCAAAGAACAGCGCCGTGCTGTCATCCGTCATCAGCGCGTTGACCATGTAGATCAGGTTGCGTGTCGCCTCGACATTCGTATTCCACGCCTGCGTCCAGCCTTTGTCGTCCAGATCAGGGGTCGGCATCAGGGCAGGGCCGTAAATCGCCGTATGCGCCCAGACATCAATCGGCCCCCACCGATCATGGATCGAGCGGCACAGATGCGCCATCGCGTCCTTGTTGGTCACATCCATCGGCGCCAGCGTGGCAGAGCCACCTTGCGCCTTGATCTTGTCATCCAGCTCTTCCAAGGCACCGGTGGTGCGGCCCACGGCCACAACGTGATGGGTTTTGGACAGCTCCAGCGCGAGGGCGGCGCCAAGGCCACGCGATGCACCGGTTACGAGGGCGATTTTCTGTGTGTCGGTCATAGGGGCGGCTTAACGGTGTCTGGTTGGATTGTCGAGTGTGGGAAGCGGTTACGCGTCTGATAGGTGCGGGCGCAGGTCATTACCCGTTTTCGCATAAATATCGAGAAGCGTGTCGAAGCTGATCCCGTCTTGCTGGGCTTCGAATAGCGGGTGGCCTTCCTGGACCCACAGCGACGGCCGCTGCCCTTCCGCGCCGGGCGTCATGTTGCAAGGCAGTGGCTCTTTGCTTTCGAAACAGGGTAGGCTATTGGCGAGCCACGAAAAAGCCCCTTCGAACACGGCTTCCCCGAGAGAGTCCTCTACGTAGGTGTCGAAGTTTTCGTCGCTTAGCGATCCCCAGCATCCGAACCCGAACCGTTCGCCACTTCCCTTGACGGGCAGGTACAAGACAGATCGGACAAACAGATGGCCGTCGAACCTGCACAAATCCGTGCCAAGACGGTCGTCGCCAACGATCAGTTCGTCTTGACCGCTTGCACCACGATGCCCGTGGGGCCAAGGGTCAGGGTGGTCAAAGCCGATGTCGAAAATGCCGGAAAAGCTGCGTTCGCAGCAGGGGCAATTGTAGGAGTTGTCATTGAAACGCCTCCAGCGAGGGTCCTTGGACAAGTCCTCAGACCCTTTCTGAAAGAAGCGTTCCAGAAACTTCACTATTCCGCCGCCTTCAGCTCGAACCCTTTTTCGATCTGGTCCGCAGGCGTCACCGGATATTCACCCGAGAAACATGCATCGCAATATTGCGGGCACTCTTTGTTGCGGCCTTCGGCTTCGCCAACGGCGCGGTAGAGTCCGTCGAGCGAGATGAATTTGAGGCTGTCGACCTTGAGGTGTTCGCACATCTCGTCCTCGGTCATCTGGGCGGCCAGAAGTTTCTCGCGGTTGGGAGTGTCGACGCCATAGAAGCAGGGCCATGCGGTGGGGGGCGAGGCGATGCGGAAGTGGACTTCCTTGGCGCCTGCGTCCAGCAGCATTTCTTTGATCTTGCGGGTCGTGGTGCCACGCACCACGCTGTCATCCACCAGAACCACACGTTTGCCGCGGATCAGGGCGCGGTTCACGTTCAGCTTCAGGCGCACACCCATGTTGCGGATCTGCTCGGTCGGCTCGATGAAGGTGCGGCCCATATACTGGTTGCGGATGATGCCCAGAGCATAGGGAATGCCGCTTTCCTGGCTATAGCCGATGGCCGAGGGCACGCCGCTGTCCGGGATCGGGCAGACCAGATCGGCCTCGACGGGGGTTTCGCGGGCCAGTTCCACGCCGATCTGACGGCGGGTTTCATAGACCGAGCGACCGCCATACGAGCTGTCGGGGCGCGAGAAATAGACGTGTTCGAAGATGCAGAACTTCGAGGGCTGCGGGCGGAACGGGAAGCTGCTTTCGACGCCCTCGTCGGTGATGACGACCATCTCGCCCGGTTCGATCTCGCGGATGAACTCGGCACCGATGATGTCCAGCGCGCAGGTTTCCGAGGACAGAACCCAGCCGTCGCCCAGCTTGCCCAGAACCAGCGGACGTACCCCGTGCGGGTCGCGCACACCCATCAGTTTGGTGCGGGTCATGGCCACCACCGAGAACGCGCCTTCCACACGGCGCAGCGCGTCTTCCATCCGCTCGGGGATGGTGCGTTGCAGCGAGCGGGCCATCAGGTGAATGATGCATTCACTGTCCGACGAGCTTTGGAAGATCGAGCCGCGCTCGATCAGCTCGCGGCGCAGGGCGTCGGCATTGGTGATGTTGCCGTTATGGGCAATCGCAGCGCCACCCATCGAAAACTCACCAAAGAAGGGCTGCACGTCGCGGATGACGGCGCCTTTCGATCCGGCGGTGGAATAGCGGACGTGGCCGATGGACAGCGGACCCGGCAGGGTCTCCATCACGCTGGCCTTGGTGAAGTTGTCGCGCACATAGCCAAAGCGGCGGGCCGAGTTGAAGCCTTCAACCGGGTCATGGCAAACGATGCCGCCCGCTTCTTGTCCGCGGTGTTGCAGCGCGTGCAGGCCAAGCGCGACGAAGTTGGCCGCGTCTTTCAGGCCGATGACGCCGAATACGCCGCACTCCTCTTTCAGCTTGTCGTCATCAAACGGATGCGCAAATGGCATGGTGGAAGGGCAGGCGGGCGAGGTGTCGGACATGAGCAGCGGTCTCCGATTCCGTGGCGTTGGGCCTCTCTTACTGGAGAGGTTGGCCCGTGTCATCAAACTATCACAATGCCGGGGCGATTAATTCTAGCCCCTGAAACGAAACAACGCGCCGGGGGGCGCGTTGTGATGGGATCAGTTTCCGGTCTCGGTGGTGGGCAAACCGCCCGAGCAGGCGCCGACCAGCTCTTCGTATTTGCCAACGATCCAGCCGGGCGCGTCCTCGGGGATCTGTTCGTTGATACGATCCTGCGTGCGGGCAAAGATCTTGGCGGTGCGGCTGTCATCCACCATCGGGATCGTGTCGGTCGTCACAATACGGTCGTAGACCACCAGCGCGATTGCCACCAATACAAGGCCACGCAGCACGCCGAAGATGAAGCCAAGCGCCTGATCCAGCCCGCCAAGGGCCGAGCGTTGTACGGCTGAGGAAAACAAGGGTGTGAAGATCGATACGACCACCAGCGCCAAGGCAAAGACGCCCGCGAAGGCCGCAATCATCGACAGCTCGCAGCTGTCGGCGATGAAGTCTTTCAGAACCGGGATTTCCTTGATCAGCGGCAGGGCGCGCGGAGCAAAGATATAGGCCAGAACCGCGGCGGCAACCCAACCTAGGATCGACATCCCTTCGCGGACGAACCCGCGCGAATAAGCCAGAATTGCCGAGATAAGAATGACCGCTGCCACGATCCCGTCAATCAGCGTGAAACCTTCCATTATCGTCACTTCGGTTCGGATACTGTCCCGATACCGTCCCTGTTATTGGGCCTATCCGGCCCCGAATATGTCTCCGACGAACCCGGTCAGGTCCGACATCTTCTGTATGTTCAGCCCAGAGCCCGAGCCGGTCTTGCTGCGTGTTGGCGCTATCGCAGACGTGAAACCAAGTTTTTGCGCTTCTTTCAACCGGTTTTCGGTCTGACCAACAGGCCTTAGGGCTCCTGATAGACTGATTTCGCCAAAAACCACAGTGTCTTTGGGGATCGAGGCGTCCTCGCGCGCGGAAAGTAGCGCCGCCGCCACAGCCAGATCGGCTGCGGGCTCCGAGATTTTCATGCCACCGGCGACGTTTAGATAGACGTCGAGCCCGGCAAACGGGATGCCGCAGCGGGCTTCGAGCACGGCGAGGATCATCGCCAAACGCCCGCTGTCCCAGCCCAAAACCGATCGGCGGGGCTGTGAATGGGGCGAGGGCGCGACAAGGGCCTGAAGCTCGACCAAAACCGGGCGTGTGCCTTCGATGCCGGCGAAGACCACCGATCCGGGGGCAGGATCCTCGCGGTCGGACAGGAAAAGGGCAGATGGGTTCACAACTTCGGAGAGGCCAGCGCCCGTCATTTCGAACACGCCGATCTCGTCCGCTGGGCCAAAACGGTTCTTCACGGCGCGCAGGATGCGGAACTGGTGGCCGCGCTCGCCTTCAAAATACAGCACCGTGTCGACCATGTGTTCGACCACGCGGGGGCCAGCGATCTGGCCTTCCTTGGTGACGTGTCCCACCAATACGACTGAAATCCCGCGCTTTTTGGCGAAGGTGGTCAGCTCGTGCGCGGCGGCGCGGACCTGACTGACGGACCCCGGCGCGCTGTCCACATTGTCGGCCCACATGGTCTGAATCGAGTCGATGATCGCAAGGGCCGGGCGTTCATTGTCCAGCGTCGTCATGATGTCGCGCAGGTTGGTTTCGGCAGCCAAGCGCACCGGCGCATCTGTCAACCCCAAGCGCTGCGCACGCATGCGTACTTGGGCCGAGGCTTCCTCGCCCGAGACATAGATCGTGGGCAGGCCCGCCTGTGCAAAGCGTGCGGCGGCTTGCAACAGCAGGGTGGATTTCCCGATGCCGGGATCGCCGCCCACAAGAATGGCCGAGCCGGGGACCAGACCGCCACCCAACACGCGGTCCAGCTCTCCCATGCCGCATTCAGTGCGCGGCGGCGGGGCTTCTTCGGTGGACAGATCGGTCAGGGCAATTGATGCGCCGCGCTTGCCACCCAAGGATTTCGAGGCAGGGCCAGCGCTGAGCGGGGTGTCTTCCTGAATGGTATTCCATTCCCCACAGCCCTCGCAGCGCCCGGACCATTTCGAAGAACTGGCCCCGCAGGCCGAACAGGTGAAGATTTTCTGAGCTTTTGCCATGCGGAATTTCTGCCCGGTTGGGGCCGCGGGCGCAAGGGGTTAGCCGGCTGTCCCGTCAGGCTTTTTGGCGTTTCGCCGTCGCGAAGCTTAACCCGATCGAGGTCAGGATGCAGGCGGTGAACAGATAAAGACCCCAGCCGGTCTCGATCTTCGCTAACCCCACGCCTTTCACGATGACGATATAGAGCGCGATCAGAAAGACATCGGCCATCGCGAGTTTGCCTAAGACGTTGAACGCCGGCAGCATCCGGCGGCGCATCATGCCGAACTGGATCAGCGCCAGCCCAAGGACCTTCAGGATCGGCGCAAAGACGGCGAAGAAAGTGACAAGCAGGGCGAGGACCACGTCGGTGTCCCACAGCGCTTGCAGGCCCGAGACGACGCTGACCTCTTTTAAGCCAAAGAGCGGCAGGTTGATGCCCGCATGCATCAGCGGCGCGAACCACGCGATGGGGAAGGCGATGAGGAGGGCGAGGTTGAGATAGCGAAGTGTCATGGGATCTATGAAAGCCCTCGAAGGCGATTTCGCAAGGCAGCTGTTCGGGGAGAAATGAAAAGGTTTTCCCGCTGAAGCTGGTTACCTCACCGCCTCAATTGGCCCCTCGGCGCTGCCGGAAATAAACTGCGTGACATAGGGGTCGCCCGAGTTGTCCATGTCGCCAACGGGGCCGGTCCATTGGATCTTGCCCCCGTGCAGCATCGCGACGTGGTCGGCGATCACGCGGACGGATGACATGTCATGGGTGATGGTCATGGCGGTGGCGCCCATTTCGACGACGATTTCGCGGATCAGGTCGTTGATGACGCCGGACATGATCGGGTCAAGGCCGGTGGTGGGCTCGTCGAAGAAGATGATCTCGGGCTCGGCGGCGATGGCGCGGGCAAGGCCGACGCGTTTTTGCATGCCGCCTGAGAGTTCCGCCGGGAACAGGTCGGCGACGTCAGGCGTCAGGCCCACGCGGCGCAGCTTCTCGATTGCGATCTCGCGTGCTTCTTCTTTGGGTTTGGCCAGCGATCCGCGCAGCAGGCGGAAGGCCACGTTTTGCCAGACGGGCAGGCTGTCAAACAGCGCGCCACCTTGGAACAGCATACCGAAGCGCGCCAGAAAGGCGTCCCGTTCGACTTTCGACGTGTCTTCGCCATCCAACGTGATCGTTCCCTGATCCTGCACCATCAGGCCCAGAATGCATTTCAGCAGCACCGATTTCCCGGTGCCGGAGCCACCAATGATCACCATGCTTTCACCGCGGTTGATGGTCAGGTCTACCCCATCCAGAACTCGTTTCGGGCCAAAGGCTTTATGGACGTTTGTAAGTTCAATCATGTGGCAAAAAAGAAGCTGGTGAGAAGGAAGTTGGCGGCAAGGATCAGAACGGCGGCGGCCTCGACCGAGGTTTTGGTGGCGCGGCCCACGCCTTGCGCGCCGCGACCCGAGCGCATGCCGTGATAGCAGCCCATGACGGCGGCGATAAAACCAAAGGCCGCGCCCTTGATCAGCGAGGACACGATGTCGGACATCTCGAGGAAGTTCCACGTGTTGTTCAGGTAGGGGCCGGTGGCAAAGCCAAGCTGCTGCGTGCCGACGATGAAGCCGCCCATAATGCCGATGATGTCTCCGATGCCGACCAGTAGCGGTACGACCAGCGTCGCGGCCAAAACGCGCGGGGCAGTCAGGTATTTCATCGGGTGTGTCGAGAGGGTGACGAGGGCGTCAATCTGCTCGGTCACTTTCATGGTGGCGATTTCGGCCGCAATGGATGAGGTCACACGCGCCGCAATCATCAAGCCCACCAGAACCGGGCCAAGTTCGCGGACCATACCGATGGCGACGATCTGGGGCACCACGGCCTCGGCTGAGAAACGCTGGCCGCCGGAATAGATCTGAAGGGCAAGCGCCGCGCCGGTGAAGATCGCGGTCAGGCCCACGACGGGCAGGCTGAAATAGCCGATGTTCAGAACGGCGGTCAGAAACTCGCGCGGGTAAAAGGGTGGGCGGACGATATGGGCGATGGATTGGCCCGCAAAGATCGCCACGCGTCCGACAAGCGCCAGAAACCCAAGGGTCACGCGGCCAATGGTGGCCAAGGGTTTGGTCACAGCGTTCATGCGCGGCCCCGTGCATAGTGGCGGTGATAGCGGTGGCCCAGTTGGGTCAGGAACTCATAGCCAATGGTGCCCGCAATCTCGGCCAGATCATCGACGGTTTGCTGCTCCGACAGCATGGTCAGGAATTTCGGCGTGTCGCGCAGATGGGTCACGTCCACCCCGATCATATCCATCGAGACGCGGCCCAGAATGGGACAGGGCGTGTCCTCGAAAAACATCACGGCTTGGTTCGACAGGTGACGGTTCAGACCGTCGGCATAGCCTGCGGCCACGGTTGCCACGCGCGAGGGGCGTTCGGCGCGCCAGGTGTTCGAATAGCCCACAGTCTCGCCTTCTGCGACATCGCGGATTTGGATGACGGGTAGGTCAAGGTGGACAACTGTCTGGGCGTCCTCGAACGGGAAGCCGCCATAGAGGCCGATGCCCGGGCGGGTCAGATCAAAGTGATAGTCCGGCCCCAAAAGGATGCCGCCGGTGGCCGCAAGGCTGCGCGGTACCTGAACCCCGTCGGTCATGTCATGGAAGGCCGACAGCTGCTGGTGGTTCATCGGGTGGTCGGGTTCGTCCGCGCAGGCCAGATGGCTCATGATCAGGCGCGGGTTTTGCGGCAGCAGGATGTCGCGCAGGGCGGCCCATTCGGCAGGCTCCATCCCCAGGCGGTTCATGCCCGTGTCCAGCTGAATGCCGAACGGATGGCCGGGCAGGGCTTCCAGATGGCGGGTCACTTGCTCGACCGAGTTCAGCATTGGCACAAGGCCGAGATCGTGAACCATATCCGTGTCGCCGGACATATGGCCGGAAAAGACGCTGATTTCAGGGCCGGGGCCAAGCGCTTCACGCAGGTCGGCCCCTTCTTCGGCGGCGGCCACAAAGAAGCGCCGTGCGCCAGCGGCGGCCAAGGCGCGCCCAACTTTGCCCACGCCAAGCCCATAGGCGTCGGCCTTTACCACGGCAGCGGTCTGAACCTCTGCCCCACTTTTTGCATCCAGCGCCCGCCAGTTTGCGACCACTGCATCCAGATCAATTGTCAGTCTGCCCGTACTCATACAGGGGTTTTTGACGGAGCGGTGGCCCGGGTCAAGGTAAAAAGCGGACGCGCAGCACCTGCACGCGGATTTCGCCCGTCAGTGTGCTGTGTCAGTCGGTCAAAACGGTTTCGATATGGCTGGAGTTTTCAAGCGTGCGATGCACCGGGCAGCGGTCGGCGATTTCCAGCAGGCGCTGGCGTTGATCGGCGTCCAGATCGCCCGTCAGGTGGATCTCGCGCCGGAAGGTATCGATCCGGTTTTTCGCTCCGGTTTCGGCATCTTGGGCGTGGACCTTGTCATGACAGATTTCGACGCGGACATGATCCAGAGGCCAGCCCTTGCGGCGGGCGTACATGCGGATGGTCATCGAGGTGCAGGCGCCTAACCCCGCCGACAGAAAGCCATAAGGGGACATACCCTTGTTGGTGCCACCATAGGCAAGCGGTTCGTCTGCGACGGTGTGGTGTTTCGGGCCGGACTGGATGTCCTGCAGGAAGCCGCGCGGGTCGGCCTCGGACACGCGGACGATACCCTCGGGCGCGCCGATGGGCGGGGCAGGCGAAGCGAGGTTCACGTATTTCGCGGCCCAAGTGGCGATCACCTCGGCCACATATTCGGCGTCACTTGCGCGGCTGATCAGGTGGTCGGCATCGTCCAGCGTGATGAAGCTTTTTGGGTGCTTTGCCCCCATGAAGAGTGTCGCCGCGTTGTCGATCGAGACGATCTGATCGCGCGGGGCGTGCAGGACCAGAAGGGCGGCGTTCAGGGATTGCAACGCCTCGTCCAACTGATGTTCGCGTACATCTTCGACAAAACCCGACCCGATGCGGAAGGGGCGCCCGCCCAAACAGACTTCGGCTGCGCCATCGGTGGCGATGTCGGGCAAAGCGTGTTCGAAATTCTCGATGACGTGCGAGGGGTCGGCAGGCGCCCCGATGGTTACGACCGCCTGAATGCCCGACAGGTGAGAGGCGGCTTTGATCACGGCAGCCCCGCCAAGCGAGTGGCCAATCAACAGGGCAGGCGGGTAGCCACGCGCGCGCAATGCCTCGGCAGCGCTCTCCAAGTCGCGCACGTTCGAGGTGAAGCTGGTGTTCTCGAAATCCCCGTCCGAGTGGCCAAGACCGGTGAAGTCGAACCGCAGGACCGCGATGCCAAGCGCGGCGAGGCGGGCCGAGATCCGACGCGCAGCCGCGATGTCCTTGCCGCAGGTGAAGCAATGGGCAAACAGCGCGGTTGCCAGATGCGGCCCATCCGGCAGGTCCAAACGCGCGGCCAGATCGTGACCGGAATGTCCGGGGAAGGTGAACTTTTCGGTCGGCATGGGGGCTCCTGTCGTGATCGGCATTGCCAAAGCGGGCGCAGAGATCGTCCGGTCTGACGGAAATGAAGTGCTCGGACGAAGGTGGCGTGCGGCGAGCATCACGGCAAGGGGGGCGGGGGCAAGCTCACGCAAGGGTGAAGAAACGTAGGTTCAGTTGAAGGGGCGCCTCAGATTGCGCTTGCACCCCCGTGACGCGCCGCGCACAGTCCGGCCTGTCAGTCGGCAGGAGATGCAGATGGTCGAGATCTGTCAAAACGAGCTACCGATTCTGCCCTGGGCAGATCCCAAGACCGCGCGGCTTCCGGGGCTGAATCCGGTCGCGCCCGGAGACTGGCTGCGGGTTGATGATGCGTATAACGCGCAAATGGCGCACAGACTGTCTTTGATGCGCGAACATAGGCAGATCGTTCATAAACTGTCCGATGGTGCGCGCGCTGCGGCGGAAGAACTGCTTGAAAATGTGCTTACGGAGCTCTCGGACAAAGAGGGATTCGCGGTGCGAGCAGACGCGGTGCGCTGCCCAGATGGGCGTTTGGTGCCTTTGGACTGGTCTCAGCCGCTTTTAACAGCGGGCGCGCTGGTGCAGGAAGACTTTGTTATCATGCTAAAACAAGGCGATGAGCATGTGATGACAGGCGCCATCCTTTGTTTTCCGGCCAGTTGGTCGCTTGAGCAGAAGTTTCTTAAACCATTGGTGAAAATACACATACCTGTCGATGCCTACACCCCCGATATCGCCCGGCGGGTTCAACGCCTGTTTGATGGCATTCAGGTCGCGCGCCCAATGTGGCGGGCGAATTACCTATTCTACAACGATCCCGAGCTGTTTCAGCCACGTCGGGAAGAGGAGCGTCGAAGCTATGACGCTGGCGGCCCCAAATGGTTGCGAGTCGAACGGCAGACCATGAAGCGACTTGCGAAAACGGACGCGGTGATCTTCTCGATCCATACCTATGTGTTGGCGCAGCAAAGGTTGGACGCGTTGGGGATCAATCTGCCGGAACGCGATTGATCTGCGTTCTTTGGGCAAATAAGCGCAGTTTAACTGAATTTTGCGCGCCAATATTCATAGTTTAGACAAATTTTGTGGCTTAAAGCTATGTGTGCCCGACGGGCAGATATCGCGAGTGAACATGGAGCGGGAAAAATTATGAAGAAACTTACTTTGGTGATGGCAATTGCAGCCACCGGTGTGATGGCAGGCTGTGTCGACAAGTCGGCATATGAAAGCAACCCTGTCCAGATCAAGACCGAAAAAGGCGTGGTAACCTGCCAGCTGTACATGCGTGACCGCGTTCAGTGGGATGAATCGATCGCCGTTCCTGCCGGAATGTCGAAAGCTGAAGGTGACGCTCTCTGCATTCAGGAAGGGCATCGCCAGTACCGTGCGGCACATGACCGTGTTGGAGCGAGCAGCTGATCCTAAAAGAATTCGGGCTCTCATGGCTTGAAGATCATTGAAGAAGGCGTCCTGTTGGGCGCCTTTTTTGTTGTGCTTGCGAAGCCTAGGAAGCCCTGCAAATGAAAAAGGGCACCGTAAACGGTGCCCTTTCGCGTGTTTGGTGCCGGGATTAGCAGCTGTAGTACAGCTGGTATTCCACCGGGTGCGGGGTGTGCTCGTAGGCGTAAACCTCTTCCCATTTCAGGTCCAGATAGCCCTGGATCTGGTCTTTGGTGAACACGTCGCCAGCGGTCAGGAAGTCGTTGTCGGCTTCCAGGCTTTCCAGAGCTTCACGCAGCGATGCGCAAACAGTCGGGATGCCTTCCAGCTCTTCCGGCGGCAGGTCGTACAGGTTCTTGTCCTGTGCGGGGCCCGGATCGATCTTGTTCTTGATGCCGTCAAGGCCAGCCATCAGCAGGGCGGAGAAGCACAGGTAGGGGTTCGCTGCCGGATCCGGGAAGCGAGCCTCAACGCGCTTGGCTTTCGGGCTTTCGGTCCACGGAATACGTACGCAACCCGAACGGTTCGAGGCCGAGTAGGCGCGCAGAACGGGGGCTTCAAAGCCCGGGATCAGACGCTTGTACGAGTTGGTCGACGGGTTGGTGAAAGCGTTCAGCGTCTTGGCGTGCTTCAGGATGCCGCCGATGAACCACAGAGCTTCCTGCGACAGGTCAGCGTATTTGTCGCCAGCGAAGAGCGGCTTGCCGTCTTTCCAGATCGACATGTTCACGTGCATGCCGGTGCCGTTGTCACCTGCGATCGGCTTGGGCATGAAGGTTGCGGTCTTGCCGTAAGCGTGCGCTACGTTGTGGATGATGTACTTGTATTTCTGCAGTTCATCAGCCTGCTTGGTGACGCTGTCGAAGATCAGGCCCAGCTCGTGCTGACACGAAGCAACCTCGTGGTGGTGCTTGTCGGTCTTCATGCCGATGTTCTTCATCGTGGTCAGCATTTCCGAACGCAGGTCTTGTGCGTCGTCGATCGGGTTCACGGGGAAGTAACCGCCTTTGACGCCCGGACGGTGGCCGGTGTTGCCCATTTCGTACTCGGTGTCGGTGTTCCAAGCGGCGTCTACGGCGTCTACTTCGAACGACACTTTGTTCATGGTGTTCGAGAAACGAACGTCGTCGAACAGGAAGAATTCAGCTTCCGGACCCATGTAAGCCACGTCACCGATGCCCGAGGACTTCAGGTAAGCTTCGGCTTTCTCGGCGGTGCCGCGCGGGTCACGGCCGTATTTCTCACCGGTGTCGGGCTCGACGATCGAGCAGTGCAGACACAGGGTTTTTTCTGCATAGAACGGGTCAACGTAAGCGCTGGCCGTGTCGGGCATCAGTTTCATGTCCGAGCTTTCGATCGACTTCCAGCCGGCAATCGACGAGCCGTCAAACATGAAACCTTCTTCCAAGAAGTCTTCGTCGACCAGGTCGCAGTCCACGGTCACGTGCTGCAGCTTGCCGCGCACATCGGTGAAACGGATGTCGACATAGGCAATGTCCTCATCCTTGATCTGCTTGAGTACGTCTTGAGCGCTCATATCAGTATCCTTTGGTTCGTGTGTATTCGTTAGGTTCAGAGTGCATCGTCGCCGGATTCACCGGTGCGGATGCGAATGGCTTGTTCAACGGGGCTGACAAAGATCTTGCCGTCGCCGATCTTGTCGGTCTTGGCCGCGTCGATGATGGCTTCGATGGCTTCATCCACCTGATCGTCGGCCAGTACGATCTCGATCTTCACCTTGGGCAGGAAGTCGACCACATATTCGGCGCCGCGATACAGTTCGGTATGGCCTTTCTGACGGCCAAAGCCCTTCACTTCGATCACCGACAGGCCCTGCACGCCAATGTCCTGCAGTGCTTCCTTTACTTCATCCAGCTTAAACGGCTTGATGATGGCTTCGATCTTTTTCATGGATAGCCCCCCGGTTCGAAACATCGTGTTGAGCATCACTGACCACTTTCCTTGGCGAGGGGCAATTGGCTAGGGTGGTGGTAGCGCACGCGTGGTGTGAAAAACTAAGCATGTGCCTAAAAATTAAGCAGAGCGCGCGAAGTTTGAGCAGAGTGAGAAGATTGAGATGACGGAATTGCTAACCGCTGCCCAAATGCGCGCCATCGAGACGGCCGCAATCGAGTCGGGCGAGGTCACCGGGCTGGAGCTGATGGAGCGCGCGGGCCGAGGCGTGGTCGAGGCCATTTTCGAAGAATGGCCCGATCTGGCAAAGACCTCTCACAAAGCGGTGGTGCTGTGCGGGCCGGGGAACAATGGCGGCGACGGGTTCGTGGTCGCGCGGCTGTTGAAAGAGTGGGGTTGGGAGGTCGAGGTGTTCCTTTATGGTGACGCCGAGAAGCTGCCCCCGGATGCGCGGGTGAACTATGAGCGGTGGATGGAGTTGGGGGAGGTTAAGCCTTTGGGTGATGCCGATTTCGACATTGACCACGACATGGGGGCGAAAGTCGTCATTGATGCGATCTTCGGAACAGGTCTAAGCCGTCCATTTTACACGCTTGGAGTAGTACAAGACACAATGAACTATTATTCTTCAAGCAAAGATATGCCCAATGTAGTTTCAGTGGATATCCCGAGCGGAATTTGCGCCGACAGCGGTCGATATATTGGGTACGATGATGAAAACCCATTTGATAGCTGTGTTTGGGCAAACCTGACGGTCAGTTTTCATAGCGAAAAGCTTGGACATCGGTTGTCCCTTGGGCCGATAGGTGTGCAAAAAGTCGTTGTCAAATCCATCGGAATTGGAAGCGATCCCAAGCAAAGTGGGGAGGAAACGACGCCAATCTCGACTCCGGACGCAACTTGTGGAGCTGGGCAGGTGAAAGGGATTGTTGAGTTGGTCAGCAAGCCCACTTGGATTGGAAAAAATTACGGGTGGAATAAATTCTCCCACGGCCACGCCCTCGTTCTCTCCGGCCCGTCCGGCAAAGGCGGCGCTGCCCGCCTTGCGGCGCGAGGTGCATTACGCATCGGGGCAGGGCTTGTCACCGTCGCCCCGACACCCGGCGCACTCCAAGAAAACGCAGCGCGGTTGGAGGCTATTATGTTGTCTCCGGTGGGGGATGCGCAGACGTTGCAGGCGGTGCTTGCCGATGAACGGCTCAATGCGCTGTGCCTTGGGCCCGGATTGGGTGTCGAGCGGGCGCGGAACTTGGTGCCGGTGGCCTTGGCTGCCAAACGCGCGATGGTGCTGGATGCGGATGCTTTGACGGCGTTTAAGGACGATCCGTCTGCTCTGTTCGACATGCTGCATGAAAACTGCGTGCTGACCCCTCATGCGGGCGAGTTCGCGCGGTTGTTCCCTGACATTGCCGAGAAGCTGAACGCGCCTGCCACCAAAGGCCCGGCCTATTCCAAAGTGGACGCGACCCGCGAAGCTGCGGCAAGGGCAGGGTGTGTGGTGCTGTTCAAAGGGCCGGACACGGTGATCGCGGCGCCGGATGGCGTGTGTTCCATCAACTCCGCCGCCTATGAACGCTCCGCCCCGTGGCTGGCCACCGCAGGATCGGGCGACGTGCTGGCAGGCTTCATCACCGGGCTGCTCGCGCGGGGCTTTGCGCCGATGCAGGCGGCAGAAACCGGGGCGTGGCTGCATGTGGAATGCGCACTGGAGTTTGGGCCGGGCCTGATTGCCGAGGATCTGCCCGAACAACTGCCCGCCGTGTTCCGCAAATTGGGGGCGTAAGCGCCTGATTCTGGGGCTCACGCCCGGTATCCCCGCCGAAAGAGCAAAAAATTGGGCAAACTCCAGCCGGATAAGGGCGCTTTTCCTCTCGCATCCGCTGCGCACTGGTGCTAGAAGGGCGCGAATTTGGACGGCCCCGTCCTGAAAACGCGGGCCGTCCTCGGTTTTAGCGGGTGTGGCGAAATTGGTAGACGCACCAGATTTAGGTTCTGGCGCCGCAAGGCGTGGGGGTTCAAGTCCCTCCACCCGCACCAAAATTGAAAGAAGGACGAGACGATGCAGGTCACCGAGACCCTGAACGAAGGTCTGAAACGCGGCTACAAGATCGTGGTTCCGGCCGCTGATCTGGACGCCAAAGTCAACGAAAAGCTGGTCGAAGCGCAGCCCGAAGTCGAAATGAAAGGCTTCCGTAAAGGCAAAGTGCCGATGGCTCTGCTGAAAAAGCAGTTTGGTCAGCGCCTGATGGGCGAAGCCATGCAGGAAGCTGTCGATGGCGCCATGAACAAGCACTTCGAGGAATCGGGTGACCGTCCGGCCATGCAGCCTGACGTGAAGATGACCAACGAGGATTGGAAAGAGGGCGACGACGTTGAAATCGAAATGTCGTACGAAGCTCTGCCCGAGATCCCCGAAGTCGATCTGAAAGGCATCAAGCTTGAGAAGCTGGTTGTTAAAGCTGGCGAAGGCGAAGTTGACGAAGCGCTGGCCAACCTGGCCGAGACCGCTCAGGACTTCAAAGACCGCAAAAAAGGCACCAAGTCGAAAGACGGCGACCAGGTTGTAATCGACTTCCTGGGCAAAGTTGACGGCGAAGCTTTCGACGGTGGCGCTGCTGAAGACTACCCGCTGGTTCTGGGCTCGGGCTCGTTCATCCCCGGCTTTGAAGAGCAGCTGGTTGGCGTGAAAGCCGGCGAAGAAAAAGAGGTCAACGTGACCTTCCCCGCCGAGTATGGCGCCGAGAACCTGGCTGGCAAAGACGCCGTGTTCGAATGCACCGTGAAAGCGGTGAAAGAGCCCGTCGCTGCCGAGATCAATGACGAGCTGGCCACCAAGTTTGGCGCCGAAGACCTGAACGCTCTGAAAGAGCAGATCGGCGAGCGTCTGGAAGCAGAATTTGCCGGTGCCGCTCGTGCCGTCATGAAGCGCGGCCTGCTGGACGAGCTGGACAAGCTGGTTGATTTCGACCTGCCGCCGTCGCTCTTGGACGCCGAAGCTGGTCAGATCGCACACCAGCTGTGGCACGAAGAAAACCCGGACGTGCAGGGCCACGATCACCCGGAAATCGAAGCCACCGACGAGCACAAGAAACTTGCCGGTCGCCGCGTACGCCTGGGCCTGCTGCTGGCCGAGCTGGGCCAGAAAGCCGAGATCGAGGTCACCGACGCCGAGATGACCCAAGCCGTGATGAACCAAGCCCGTCAGTACCCGGGTCAGGAACGCCAGTTCTTTGAATTCGTTCAGCAGAACCCGCAGATGCGTCAGCAGCTGCAGGCGCCGATCTTCGAAGACAAGGTTGTGGACTACGTATTCGAGCTGGCCGAAGTTTCGGAAAAAGAAGTCTCGAAAGACGATCTGCAGAAAGCCGTTGAGGCTCTGGAAGACGAATAAGTCTTACCAACAGACATTCAGAAGGCCGCTCCAAATCGGGGCGGCCTTTTTCGTTTGCCTCTCATTTTCTTGCAAAAAGTATCCTGGGGTGAGGTCGCTCGAACTCGAGTGGCCGAGGGGCAACGCCCCTCCAGGCTCACATAGTGAGCCACCAGCAGCCCTATCCCGGGCGCAGGCCGGTTTCGACCAGCAGCCCCAACCGCTTGGCCTCATAGTAATATCCACGCGCATACCATTTCATCGCGCCCTCAATATCTCCACCTGACACAATATAGGCGCCGCGCAGGTACTTACCCGCGTATTTCAGGTTCACATTCGGATCCAACAGCTCCTCTGCCGGGCCGCGATGTCCCATGGTGCGGGCGGTTTGGGGCAGGATCTGCAAAAGCCCCCAATAGGGTCCGTTGCGCGCCTCGGGACGGTGTGTGCTTTCGCGTACGGCCTGACGGTGCACCAGCTCGCGCGGGATCTGGTAGTGGTCCGCCCATTTGTTGATCAGAGCCCGCAATTCGGGTGTTTCGTTGGGATAGAGGGGCGGGTTGAAACCGTCCGTACGCTCGGTACGCCGCCTTGATCGACGGCCACAGGCGGTCAGGGCAGTTGCAGCAAATAGGACGAGGGCGGTGCGGCGCGAAAACTTTCTCATGCGAGAACTATAGGGGTAGAATTGTCAGCAGGAACAGGCTGTAGCCTCCGCGTTAAAAAGTCGCCGATTTGTGCTTATATATACGGAAGAGCAACGCATTGATCGGGAGATCAAATATGAAGTGGCGTGACTTGGCCGAACACCATATCCAGAAAGCGAAAGCCCAAGGGCAGCTGGATGATCTGAAAGGGCAGGGGAAGCCTCTGCCAGATCGACAGGGCGGCGATGTCGTGTCTGCGGGCATGGGTATCATGGCCGAAGCGGGCGTGCTGCCACGCGAGATCGAGCTGAAGAAGGCGATTGATGCGCAATTGAAGGTGTTGGGCCAAACCAAAGACGAAACTGAAAAGAAAGCCGTAATGCGTAAACTTGCGGATTTGGAGATGCGCCTGTCGATCGAACAGGAAGCACGCCGCAAGTTCTATCGCACCTCCTAGACATCACCCACATCAGTGCCAAAGAAAAAGGCCGCTCGATCGAGCGGCCTTTCTTATCTTGTGTCGAGAGAAGATTACTCTTCTTCCGATGCCTCTGCGGCGTCGTCGCCGGCCGGAACCAGGTCGTCGTCGTCCGATGCGGCAGAACCGATGTCGTCGAACAGCTCGGCGATCTCGAACTCGGCTTCAGCTTCTGCTTCAGCGGCCAGTTCCTGGATCGATTTGCCCGAAGCCTGCAGTTCGGCTTCTTCTTCCGAGCGTGCCACGTTCAGGGCAATCTCGGTTTCGACTTCAGGGTGCAGACGTACGGTGACGGTGTGCAGACCCAGTTCTTTGATCGGAGCGGTCAGGATAACCTGCTTCTTGTCGACCGAGAAACCACCAGCGGTTGCAACGTCGGCGGCGTCACGCGGGGTGACCGAGCCGTACAGAGCGCCAGCGTCCGAAGCCGAGCGAATCACGATGAACTGCTCGCCGCCCAGCTTTTCAGCCAGAGCTTCTGCTTCTTTCTTGGTTTCCAGGTTGCGGGCTTCCAGTTGCGCTTTCTGAGCTTCAAACGACGCGATGTTTGCGTCCGAAGCCGACAGGGCTTTGCCCTGGGGCAGCAGGAAGTTGCGTGCGTAACCGGGCTTTACGTCAACTACGTCGCCCATTTGGCCAAGCTTGGCCACACGTTCCAGAAGGATAACTTGCATTGATCAGGTCCCCTTACTTAACGGCGTAGGGAAGCAGAGCAAGGAAACGGGCGCGCTTGATAGCACGGGCCAGTTCACGCTGCTTCTTTGCCGAAACGGCGGTGATACGCGAAGGAACGATTTTGCCGCGCTCAGAGATGTAGCGCTGCAGAAGACGGGTGTCTTTGTAATCGATCTTCGGTGCGTTGTCGCCCGAGAAGGGGCATACCTTGCGGCGACGGAAAAACGGTTTAGCTGCCATGAGTTAGACCTCCGATTAACGGTCACGGCCACGGCGGTCGCCGCGTTCGTCACGTTTTTGCATTTGAACAGACGGGCCTTCGGCGTGATCGTCGACCTTGATGGTCAGAACGCGCATAACGTCGTCATGCAGGCGCATCAGGCGTTCCATTTCCTGAACGGCCGTCGACGGAGCGTCGGTCTTCAGGAAGGCATAGTGGCCTTTGCGGTTCTTGTTGATCTTGTAGGCCATCGTCTTGACACCCCAGTACTCGCTGTCAACGACTTTGCCGCCGTTGTCACCCAGTACGGTGCCGAAATGTTCGATGAGGTTCTCAGCCTGCGCGTTGGACAGATCCTGACGCGAGATGAAGACATGCTCGTAAAGGGGCATGTGAACTCCAGTTCTATTTTCAAGCGCGCTTCAAAGAATGGGTCAAAACCTTTCCGCGACCCATCCACGAGAGGCAACGCGGTTCATTCACTTACGGAAAGGACGGTGCCTTATACACGTCTGACCATGTGGTGCAAGGCTTTGCGGCAGGGTCCGAGGTCTAAATAAGGTGCTTTGGTGACGATTGGCGCAAATTATGGCCCCGCATTAACCAATTGGACGCCCAACTTCCGTCACACTTCGGGTCGAACGTTTAGGAAGCGCCCTTACTTGGGCGGGAAATTAGCTCTGACACTCTGCTGCACGTCAGATTCGAATATGAAAACAGGAAAGTCTTTTCCCATGACCATGGTTTCACCACTGCCTCAGTCTGGCACGGAAGTGTCCCATTCTTCTCAGCCGGTTCTGCTTACACCCACGAATTGGGGATACGCTTTGACGAACCAGATGAAGTCGGTCAGCGGTGGGCTGGTGTTGCGGGCATTCTGTCGTTTTCTGGGGGTGGCGCTGGCGATTTCTTCGACCGGTCTGTGGGTGATGCAAAGCGCTCCAGCGTTGGATGACGCCGTGCTTCTGACGATGAAGATCGGTTTGACCTGCTTGTTTGTTGGTCTGGGTGGGCTGCTGTATCTGCTGGGTCAAAGCACTGGCGTAGCGTCGACTCATGTTGACCTTCAGAACCGCGAAGTGCGTCGTGGTCGGATCACCTCGGGCAACACGTTCGAGACCGAGACTGTGGTCCCATTTGGGGATGTGACCGGGCTGCTTTTGTCCTGCAGCAAAAGCGCAGGAGGATTGAGCAATACGCGTCAGGCTACCTTGTATCTGCGCCTGGATGACGGGGATCAGAACATGACGGCTGTCGAGGTTCTGTCTGGACCCGAACAGTTGCTGCGTCCCATTCAAGAGCGCCTTTTGCGGGATCTGAAAGATGATCGCGGTGGGTTGACGATCCCTAGCTATGAAAGCCATCGGAGCGCCGGGGCTGCATATGGTGCCGGTGGTCGCGCCTTCCGAGCCGCCTAATCCAAGGCGGTTCATTCCCAAACAGTTTGCACAGCGATGCGTCGCAAGGTATCCCATTCCCTGAAGCCATTGGCATAAAGAGGAGGGGCTATGAGCCGCGCATTCGTATTTCCCGGGCAAGGGGCCCAAAGCATTGGCATGGGCAAGGCCCTTGCAGACGCCTATCCCACAGCGAAAGCCGTTTTTGACGAGGTCGACGAGGCGCTCGGCGAAAAGCTATCCGCGTTGATCTGGGAAGGTGAACAGGAAGAACTGACCCTGACCCAGAATGCACAGCCCGCTTTGATGGCAACCTCGCTGGCCACCATGCGCGCGCTTGAGGCTGAAGGTGTCTCGATCGACGCGGCGTCCTACGTTGCCGGTCACTCGCTGGGCGAATACTCGGCACTGGCCGCCGCGGGCGCTTTGACGGTTGCCGACACGGCGCGTCTGCTGCGTACCCGTGGCAAGGCCATGCAGGAAGCCGTGCCGGTGGGCGTTGGCGCGATGGCGGCCCTTCTGGGGTTGGACTTCGACACGGCGGCTGAGGTGGCTTCGGAAGCGGCGCATGAGCAGATCTGTCAGGCGGCAAACGACAACGACCCCGCTCAGGTGGTTGTGTCCGGCCACAAAGAAGCCGTTGAGCGCGCAGTTGAGATCGCCAAGGGCAAGGGTGCCCGCCGCGCGGTTCTGCTGCCCGTAAGTGCACCTTTCCATTGTGCTTTGATGCAACCCGCGGCCGAGGTGATGGCCGAGGCGCTGGTCCACGTCGAAATGAACGCGCCTGCGGTGCCGCTGGTGGCGAACGTCCGTGCGGCTGAGGTCGCCGACCCGGCAATGATCCGCTCGCTGCTGGTTGAACAGGTGACAGGCTCGGTCCGCTGGCGCGAAAGCGTGGCGTATATGGCCGAGCATGGCGTGACTGAAATCTGGGAGATCGGGGCAGGCAAAGCCCTGTCCGGCATGGTCAAACGGATCGACAGATCGGTTGCCACCCGTGCCATCGGATCGCCCGAGGACGTGAAAGCCGCTGCGGAAGCGCTGAACGGATAATCAGAAAATTCAGCCGGTCTTGCACCCTGAATACGGGCAGGCCGGAAACGTGAAGAAGGATAAGCAGATGTTTGATCTGACTGGAAAAAATGCCTTGGTAACCGGTGCGTCCGGGGGTATTGGCGGCGCGATTGCCAAAGCACTGCACGCCGCTGGCGCCACCGTGGCGCTGTCCGGCACCCGTGTTGAACCGCTTGAGGCGCTGGCCGCTGAACTGGGTGAACGCGCCCATGTTCTGCCGTGTAACCTGTCGGATGGCGAAGCCGTAGACGCTCTGCCGAAGCAGGCCGTTGAAGCCATGGGCGGTGTCGACATTCTGGTGAACAACGCAGGCATCACCCGTGACCAACTGTTCATGCGTCTGTCGGATCAGGATTGGGACGACGTGATCAACGTCAACCTGACTTCGACCATGCGTCTGTGCCGTGGCGTGATGCGCCCGATGATGAAAGCCCGCTGGGGCCGCATCATCAACATCGGCTCGATCGTTGGGGCAACTGGCAACCCCGGTCAGGTAAACTATGCCGCGTCGAAGGCCGGTATGGTCGGGCTGACCAAGTCCATCGCCTACGAAGTTGCCAGCCGTGGCATCACGGCCAACTGCATCGCACCGGGCTTCATCGGTACCGCGATGACCGACAAGCTGACCGACGACCAGAAGTCGGGCACGCTGGCGCAAATTCCGGCTGGCCGCATGGGTTCGCCGGAAGAAATTGCAGCAGCCGTTCTGTATCTGGCCTCGAACGAGGCAGGCTATACGACCGGGGCAACCATCCACGTCAATGGCGGTATGGCTATGCTCTAAAGGTGATGGGCGCGGTCAGCGATTTTTTTGTCTGCGCCCTTGCACCGCGAAAGCGTTTGCCTATCTTCACCGATGTGTTATAGGCGGCGCAGGTTTTCCCCATTAGCCCACACTGGGCAGTCCGCATGGGCTGGGGGTCTCGGCGTAACGCGCGGGAAACTTAGCGGCCCACATGGGTCAAACGAAAAGGGCCAAGCCCTGAACTAACGTGAGGATTTATCATGAGCGACGTCGCAGATCGCGTGAAAAAAATCGTAGTTGAGCACCTGGGTGTTGAAGAAGACAAGGTCACCGAGACCGCTTCGTTCATCGACGACTTGGGCGCAGACAGCCTGGACACCGTAGAGCTGGTTATGGCTTTCGAAGAAGAGTTCGGCATTGAAATCCCGGACGACGCTGCTGAAACCATTCAGACCTTCGGCGACGCTGTGAAATTCATCACCGAAGCTGCCTGATCTTTCAGGACACACGAGTTTCAAAGACGGCCTATCTTCGGATGGGCCGTTTTTTTGTGTTTGAGAGCCTCTTTTGCCGGTTTCAGCCCCAATTAAGCCGAATTTAAGCGCTCGCTATGGGATGTGCTAAACTTCACTAAACCATCACTGGTTTGGCGAAGGAGGCGCTCCATGATTATCTATCCAACACTCGAATTACAGAACGGACGTTGTGTGACGTTGCATCGCGGTCGTCTTGAAGAGCCCTCGATCTGGCATGTGGACCCCGTGGAAACAGCGCAGGGTTTTGCCGAGGCTGGGGCCGAATGGATCCAAGTCACCGATTTCGATGCGGTTGCTGGCGAGGGCGACAATGCAGAGTTGATCGAGAAGATCATCAACGCGTCCGGATGTTCGGTGCAGGTGGCTGGCGGGATCCGCACCCGTGATATGGCGGAAGGCTGGATCGAAAAAGGCGCCGGGCGTGTCGTTCTGGGAACCGTTGCTGCGCGTGATCCGGTGATGGTGAAAGAGCTTGCGAACCGCTATCCAGATCAGATCGTACTGGCCGCTGACGTCTGGCAGGGCAACCTGATGACCGACGGGTGGCGCAATCCCGTTGCTATGTCCCCCGAGGACTTCATAGCGTCCTATTCGGACGTGCCACTGGCCAGCGTGCTGATTACGGACATTGATAGCGACATCGAGCAGCCGGACGCGCAACTGGGCCTTCTGAGCGCGCTTGCGGGCGAAACCAAGCATCAGGTGATCGCGGCGGGTACTGTTCACGAGTTAGATGATGTGGCGCGGCTGAAATATGTCCCGAACATCGCAGGGACGCTGATCGGACGGGCTCTGTTCTCGAAAAATGTCGATCTGGCGGAAGCTTTGGATGTCGCGCGTCCCGCGCCTGAGGCAAAAGCCGAGTTTATCTAAGCGCAAGCGTTTGGCATTGCGGGCCGGAAGCGGAATGTTCTGCTTTCGGCCATTTTTTACCCCTGCAAAGCGATGGGGCAGATCGGCGGGCGTCCACCACTGCACGGATTCGGCTTGCCCCACCATGCCTAGCCGCGCTATCACCGCCAAGACATTTGAAAACCTGAGAAAGGGCACCAGAATGCGTCGAGTGGTTGTAACAGGATTGGGCATGATTTCTCCGCTGGCAAGCGGCGTTGAGGAAACATGGGAGCGTATTCTGGACGGACAGTCCGGCGCAGGCCCGATTACGAAATTTGACGCCTCGCGCGTGACAACCAAATATGCCTGCGAGGTTCCGCTGGGCGATGGTACCGATGGCACCTTCAACCCGGATGACTGGATGGAGCCGAAAGAGCGCCGCAAAGTTGATGATTTCATCCTCTATGGTCTGGCCGCGGCCGAGATGGCTGTGAAAGATGCTGACTGGTTGCCCGAAGATGAGGAAAGCCTTCTGCGTACCGGCGTGATCATCGGCTCGGGCATTGGTGGTCTGTCGACCATTGCCGATACCTCGATCCTGCTGAATGAGCGCGGCCCGCGCCGTGTGTCGCCGTTCTTTATTCCCGGCTCGCTGATCAACCTGATCTCGGGTCAGGTGTCGATTAAGTTTGGCTTCAAGGGCCCGAACCACTCGGTCGTGACTGCCTGTTCGACCGGTGCGCATGCCATTGGCGACGCGAGCCGCCTGATCCAGTCGGGTGATGCTGATGTCATGGTTGCCGGTGGCGCCGAGGCCGCAATCTGTGAGCTGGGCATCGCGGGCTTCAACGCCTGTAAAGCCCTGTCGACCAAGCGTGGCGACGATCCGCAGGCCGCAAGCCGCCCCTATGACGAAGACCGTGATGGCTTCGTGATGGGCGAGGGCGCTGGCATTGTAGTTCTGGAAGAATACGAACACGCCAAAGCACGCGGCGCGAAGATCTATGCTGAAGTGCTGGGCTATGGCCTGTCGGGTGACGCCTATCACATCACCGCACCTGCGGAAGATGGCGACGGTGGCTTCCGCGCCATGCAGGCCGCCCTTGGCAAAGCCGGTCTGGAGCCTGCCGCGATTGACTATATCAACGCGCACGGCACCTCGACCATGGCCGACACCGTCGAACTGGGCGCAGTTGAGCGTCTGCTGGGCGATGCAGCCGATAAGGCCACCATGTCCTCGACCAAGTCGTCCATCGGCCACCTGCTGGGCGCTGCGGGCGCTGTGGAAGCGATCTTCTGCGTTCTGGCCATCCGTGACCAGATCGCTCCGCCGACCATCAACCTGGACAACCCGGCCATCGAGCCGCGCCTGTCGCTGGCTGCCAACAAGGCAGAGAAACGCGAAATCAACGTCGCGCTGTCCAACAGCTTTGGCTTTGGCGGCACCAATGCCAGCCTTGTGATGGGGAAGGTTGCTGACTGATGTGGCGCAACATCGCCTCGAATGCGCTGAGCCTGTTCATTGTTGTGCTGATCGTTGCGGTCGGCGTGGTGGCGTGGGGCCAGAAACAGTACACGTCTGAAGGTCCGCTGGCAGAAACCATCTGCCTGCGGGTCGAGCGCGGCAGCTCGTTCTCGCGCGTGGCGGACAATCTGGAAGCGCAGGGGGCGATTACGAACGCGTCTATCTTCCGGATTGGTGTGGAATATACTGACAAGGCGTCTGCGCTGAAGGCGGGCTCGTTCCTTGTGAACGAAGGCGCCTCAATGGAAGAGATCGTGGACATCGTTACGCGTGGCGGGGCCTCGACCTGTGGGACGGAAATTCTGTACCGCGTCGGTGTTCTGTCGGCTGTCATGCAGGTGCGTGAACTGGATCCGGCCACGCAAGAGTACCAGATCACCGCCGAGTTCAAACCGGCCGAGCTGGAGGGGGATGCCCCTGCCGCATATGTTGAGAAACGCGATGAGAGTGACACGCGGTTCCGGATCGCTGTGGCTGAAGGTGTGACCAGCTGGCAGGTTGTGGACAGCCTGAACCGTGCCGATTTCCTATCGGGCGAGGTTGCCAGCACCCCCGCTGAGGGCAGTTTGGCCCCCGATAGCTATGAGGTGAAAGCGGGTGCAGATCGTGCGGCGCTGATCGCCTCGATGCAGGATGCGCAGGTCGAAATTCTGGCCGAGGCGTGGAACAACCGCGCGGCAGATCTGCCCTATGCGAATGCGGAAGAGGCGCTTGTGATGGCCTCCATCGTCGAAAAGGAAACTGGTCTGGCCGAGGAACGTCGTCAGGTTGCCAGCGTATTCGTCAACCGCCTTAACAAAGGGATGCGTCTGCAAACGGACCCGACGGTCATCTATGGCATCACCAAAGGGCAGGGCAGTCTGGGGCGTGGTCTGCGTCAAAGCGAGCTGCGTCGTGAGACGCCTTATAACACATATGTCATCGATGCGCTGCCGCCGACCCCGATTGCCAATCCGGGCCGCGCTGCGATCGAGGCCGCGTTGAACCCGGATAGCACGCCCTATCTGTTCTTCGTGGCAGATGGCACGGGCGGGCACGCCTTTGCGGAAACCTTGGCGCAGCACAACGCCAACGTGGCGGAGTGGCGCA
The DNA here is from genome assembly GCF_004360145.1 of Aliiroseovarius marinus. Lineage (GTDB taxonomy): Bacteria > Pseudomonadota > Alphaproteobacteria > Rhodobacterales > Rhodobacteraceae > Aliiroseovarius > Aliiroseovarius marinus. The sequence goes on from NZ_ML178714.1 coordinate 231,448, forward strand.
AGATCGAAGCCGAGCGCGCAAACCAGTAGGTTGCCAAAATCTTACTGCAGCGCGCGGGAGCCGCGCGTTGCTTTTTGACCGAACGTACGGTCCCGTGTAGTCTCTGACATACGCTAGAAGACGTGAAACTAACGGCCTTGGGCATCCGCCCGAGGCCGTTTTTTCATGTCGCTTGTGCGGACAAGAGCATGAGAGGCAACAAAAAAGAATGACAATGATTACGCCTTTGGGGAAAGACGCCGCTTCGGAAGATTACATGAAGATCGCGGATGCGTTTTTTCTACGTGTTTTGAAAGAGTTGGATCGCCAGTTGTCTACGGCGGAAACAGGTGGGTGCGAAACCACGCCGGAATTGGCGAAGGCCGTGACCGATGTGCGCCGCGCGATGCAAACGGTATTTGAAGAAAGGAAACGCCTTGAACAAAGTGGTAAAGCCGGATTTGGCGGCGGACGAGCGGCAGAGCTGGACCTTGCTCAGGCCCGAGACGAAATCGGGCGCAGACTGGCTTGCCTGCGCGACGCAAGACGAGCGCGAGAGCTTTCTGAACGATCTGAGTGACGGGGCGCTGATGGCGCTGCCCTATCTGTTCGAATTCTGGGCGCTGGATCATCAGTTGCCGCCCGAGGGGGATTGGCGGACATGGGTGATCATGGGCGGGCGTGGCGCGGGGAAAACCCGCGCCGGGTCGGAATGGGTGCGGTCCGAGGTCGAGGGGGCGGGACCGCTGGACCCTGGCCGCTCGCGTCGCGTGGCGCTGGTGGGCGAGACGATTGATCAGGTGCGCGAGGTGATGGTGTTTGGCGAAAGCGGCATTCTGGCGTGCTCGCCCCCGGACCGGCGCCCGGTGTGGGAGGCTGGGCGGCGCAGGCTGGTCTGGCCCAATGGTGCGATTGCACAGGTGTTCTCGGCCCATGAGCCGGAAAGCCTGCGGGGGCCACAGTTCGATGCCGCTTGGGTGGATGAGCTGGCCAAGTGGAAAAAGGCCGAGGACACGTGGGACATGTTGCAGTTCGGGTTGCGCCTTGGGACGCATCCCCGGCAATGCGTTACTACCACGCCGCGCAATGTGGGGGTGCTGAAGCAGATCCTGAAGAACCCCTCGACGGTGACGACCCATGCGCCGACGGAAGCCAACCGCGCCTATCTGGCGAAGAGCTTTCTGGACGAAGTGCGGACGCGTTACGCGGATACGCGGCTGGGGCGGCAAGAGCTGGACGGTGTGCTTCTGGAAGACACCGAAGGCGCGCTGTGGACCATGGCGATGCTGGACCAGCATCGCTTGGGGTCGGACACGCCCGTGCTGGATCGGGTCGTGGTGGCGGTGGACCCGCCGGTCACGGGCCATAAAGGGTCCGATGAATGCGGGATCGTGGTGGCGGGCGTCTTTGCGAAGGGGCCCCCGGGTAACTGGAAGGCCGTGGTGCTGGAAGATGCCAGTGTGACGGCGGCCAGCCCCTCGGAATGGGCCGAGGCCGCGTTGAACGCGATGGATCGGCATCAGGCGGACCGGCTGGTAGCCGAGGTCAACCAAGGGGGTGACCTTGTGGAAAGCGTGATCCGTCAGATCGACGCGACTGTGCCCTACAAGGCTGTGCGCGCGACGCGCGGCAAGGTCACGCGGGCGGAACCTGTGGCAGCACTCTATGAACAGGGGCGGGTCAGCCATGCGGGCAACATGGCCGCGCTGGAGGATCAGATGTGCCGGATGACCAGCCAGGGCTTTGAGGGCAAAGGCAGCCCCGACCGCGTGGACGCGTTGGTTTGGGCTCTGCATGAGCTGATCATCGACCCCGTTGCGTCCTACCGCAGACCGCAGGTGCGCACGCTTGGTTAAAGGGTTTTTTAACCCTCACTGGCAAAGTGCCAAACATCGAAAGGCGGGGCGAAAAGCCCGATGGGTCACCAGCCCCGCCTGATCACGAAATGACAAAATATCCGCTGGGTGGCGCGAGCGCGTTTTGCCCGGACAGGACAGGTTTGCCCGGGGAACGCCGGGGGGCCGGAAACCGAAACCAAGGAGCCAAGGCGCATGGTATTTGATTTTCTGAAGCGAGGCGCGGATGACGCAAAGGCCGAGATGCCACATGAGGCCAAAGCATCGGCCACCGGGCCGGTGATCGCCTATGGCAATGCTGGCCGTGTGGCCTGGAGCCCGCGCGACACGGTCAGCCTGACCCGGTCTGGCTTTTCGGCGAACCCGGTCGGCTTTCGCTCGGTCAAGCTGATCGCGGAAGCGGCCAGTGCGTTGCCTTTGGTGCTGCAGGACGACCAGCAGCGCTATGACATTCACCCGCTGCTGGAGCTGCTGGCACGCCCCAACGCGGCACAGGGTCGGGCCGAGCTGTTCGAAGCGTTTTTTGGCCAGATGTTGCTGACCGGCAATGGGTATCTGGAGGCGGTTCTGGACGACGAGGGCCAACCGCGCGAGCTGCATGTGCTGCGCTCGGACCGAATGGCGCTGGTGCCCGGCGCGGATGGTTGGCCGGTGGCGTATGACTATACGGTCGGATCGCGCAAACACCGTTTCCATGTGTCCGAAGGCGCCTCGCCGATCTGCCATGTGAAAGCCTTCCACCCGCAGGACGACCATTACGGGTTGTCTCCGCTTAAGGCAGCGGCCACGGCGATCGACGTGCACAACGCGGCCAGTCGCTGGTCCAAGGCGCTTCTGGACAATGCGGCGCGACCCTCGGGGGCCATTGTTTACAAAGGCGGCGAGGGGCAGGCGCAACTGAGTGCGGATCAATATGATCGCTTGCTGTCCGAGATGGAAAGCCATCACGTGGGCGCGCGCAATGCGGGGCGGCCGATGCTGCTGGAAGGTGGGCTGGATTGGAAGCCGATGGGGTTCAGCCCCTCGGACATGGAATTCCAGAAAACCAAGGAAGCCGCCGCGCGCGAGATCGCGCAGGCCTTCGGGGTGCCGCCGATGCTGATCGGCATTCCGGGAGACGCAACCTACGCAAATTATCAAGAAGCCAGCCGCGCCTTCTATCGCCTGACTGTGGTGCCTCTGGTGTCCCGAGTCGCAGCCAGTGTCGGCCATTGGTTGGCGGGGTTCACTGGCGAGGCGGTGAAGCTGAAGCCGGATCTGGATCAGGTGCCCGCGTTGGCGGCTGAACGTGACCAGCAGTGGAAACGCGTGGCCGAGGCCGACTTCCTGACGGATTCCGAGAAGCGCAGCCTGCTGGGCCTGCCGCCGCTGGCTCAAGACTAACTAGAAAGGGTGCATTCCATGAGTGATTACCACACCGATTTCGGGCTTGAGCACAAGTTCGTCAAGCTGGGCGAGACGGTCCAGACCGCAGACGGCATTCAGATTGATGGCTATGCCAGCTTCTTCGATCAGGTCGACAATGGTGGCGATGTCGTGGCCCAAGGGGCCTATGCCAAATCGCTGGACGAGCTGAAGGCCAAGGGGCGCGGCGTGAAGATGCTGTGGCAGCACGACCCGGCTCAGCCTATCGGGATCTGGGACGAGGTGCGCGAGGATGCCAAGGGGCTTTACGTGAAAGGCCGTATCCTGAGCGATGTCGAGAAAGGCCGCGAGGCGGCGGCGCTGATCGAGGCGGGCGCCATCGACGGGCTGTCCATCGGCTATCGCACCAAGAAATCGACGAAGACCCAAACGGGCGGACGTCGCCTGACGGAATTGGAGCTGTGGGAGGTGTCGCTTGTGACCTTCCCGATGCTTCCGACAGCGCGGGTGGGGGCTAAGGGCGATGCGCCTGATGCCGATGACACCACTTTGCGTGAACTGGCCGCGACCCTTGAGGACGCGCGCCTGATGCTGGCCCGCAACGCCTGAGCCAGCGATCTGACCCCCTGAAAAGGACCCAAAGATGAGCAACAAAGAGACGAAGGCTCTGGGCCAGTCGGCTGCGCCTGCTGGCCAGGTTTCGGGCCCCACTCCGGCTGCCGAGGTGAAGACCGCGCTGGCTGGTTTCGTGAGCGATATCAATCAGTTTCACGAAGACATTTCCACCAAACTTCAAAAACAGGAAGAGCGACTGACCATGCTGGATCGCAAATCTAACACCATCGCGGGACGCCCGCATCTTGCCGCGGCTGCCGATCTGGAAGCCCCGCATCAGAAAGCCTTCGAGGCCTATGTCCGTTCGGGCGACGATGACGCGCTGCGTGGCATCGATCTGGAAGGCAAAGCCATGTCCTCGGCCGTGGCGGCTGACGGCGGCTATCTGGTCGATCCGGTGACCGCGGACACCATCAAGGGCGTGCTGAACAACGCCGCTTCGCTGCGTTCGGTTGCCAATGTGGTGAACGTGGAAGGCACTGCCTATGACGTGCTGATCGATCAGGGTGATCTGGTCACCGGCTGGGCGTCGGAAACTGGTTCGGCCGCTGAAACCGGTACCCCGCAGATCGACCGCATCTCGATCCCGCTGCACGAGCTGTCGGCCCTGCCGAAGGTCTCGCAGCGCCTGCTGGACGACAGCGCCTTTGACATCGAAGGTTGGCTGGCTGGCCGCATCGCCGACAAATTCTCGCGTGCGGAAAGCGGAGCGTTCATCAACGGTGACGGCGTCGAAAAGCCCGTGGGCATTCTGAACCACACCGCTGTGGACAATGGCAGCTGGACGTGGGGCAACCTAGGTTATGTTGCCACTGGCGAGGCAGGTGACTTCAACGCGACCAACCCGGCAGACTCGATTTTCGACCTGATTTACGCGCTGGGTGCGGACTATCGCGCCAATGCGGTCTTCGTGATGAACTCGAAAACTGTGGGCGCAGTGCGCAAGCTGAAAGACGCGGATGGCCGTTTCCTGTGGTCGGATGCGACCGTGGCTGGCGAACCCGCCCGTCTGATCGGCTATCCGGTTCTGATCGTCGAAGACATGCCCGACATCGGTGCAGACAGCATGTCGATCGCCTTCGGTGACTTCGCCAACGGCTATACCATCGCGGAACGTCCCGACACGCGCATCCTGCGTGACCCGTTCTCGGCCAAGCCGCACGTCCTGTTCTATGCCACCAAGCGTGTGGGCGGTGACGTAAGCGACTTTGCTGCGATCAAACTGCTGAAGTTCTCGGTCTCGTAAGGACCGGACCTGATCCCGTGGTGACCTTTGGGCCATCACGGGGCAGGGCGCGCGCCGACCACTCCCGTGTTGTCTAGCTGCTCCCCCTCCGTCCGAGCAATACGGACGGTGCGCGCCCACCCTTTCCCACATGACGTGAGGGGCCCGAATTTCGGAGATGATCCATGATGTTAGTCGAGCAGACCACAGTGACGGGCACGGCCCTTCCGGTCGCCCAATTCAAGGACCACCTGCGGCTGGGGACCGGGTTTGCCGATGATGGGGTGCAGGATCAGGTGCTGGAAACCTACCTTCGGGCCGCTATGGCCGCGATCGAGGCCCGCACCGGCAAGATCCTTCTGTCGCGCGAATTTACCTGGACCCTGACCGCTTGGCGCGATCTGGCGTCGCAAGCCCTGCCGGTGGCACCCGTCAGGCAGGTTCTGAGCCTTGAGATCCATGACCGTCTTGGCGGGACCGAGGTGATCGACCCCACCCGCTATGGGTTGGAGCCGGACATGCACCGCCCCCGCCTTGTGTCAACCGGGCTGTGCTTGCCCGCCATTCCCGTGGGTGGTCAGGCCGTGATTGGCTTTGAGGCTGGTTTTGGTGCCGCCTGGGGCGATCTGCCTGCTGATCTGGCGCATGCCGTGATGCTGCTGGCCGCGAGTTATTACGAGAACCGTGCGGACGGTGCCATGACCGGGCAGGGTGAACTGCCTGCGGCGATTGCCGCGCTCTTGCAGCGCTATCGCACTGTGCGCCTGTTTGGCGGTGGAGGGGCGGTATGAAGCGCCCTGTCCTGAACCGCAAGCTGTCGCTGGAAGAGCCCGTGCGTGCGCCGGATGGCGCGGGGGGCTTCACCCAAAGCTGGCAGGCGCTTGGCACCCTCTGGGCCGAGGTCAAGCCCGGCTCGGGGCGTGAACGTGCCGCGGGCATGGCCACCGTGTCGTCGATTGCCTTTCGCATCACGGTGCGCGCGGCCCCTGAGGGCGCACCGTCGCGCCCGAAGCCTGATCAACGCTTTCGCGATGGCTCGCGGATCTTCCGCATCCTTGCGGTGACTGAGGCCGACGCGGGCGCGCACTACCTGACCTGCTTTGCACAAGAGGAGGTCTCGGCATGAGCTATGGCGTTTCTGCGGCTTTGCAACAGGCCATCTACCAGCGCCTCGCGGCGGACAGCACGCTGTCCACATTGGTGCCCGGAGCGATCTATGACGCGGTGCCTGCGGGCATCATCACCGGTACCTATGTCAGCCTTGGGCCTGAAGACGTGCGCGAACGCTCGGATATGACCGGGCAAGGCGCGCTGCACGAGGTCACGATCAGCGTGGTCACGGATGCGGCAGGCTTTCAGGCCGCCAAAGAGGTCGCCGCGGCGGTCAGTGACACGCTGGTGGATGCCAGCCTGATCCTGGCGCGTGGCCGGCTTGTGTATCTGAACTTTCATCGTGCGCGGGCGCGGCGGGTTGAAGACGCGGATGTACGCCGCATCGACCTGATCTTCCGCGCACGTGTCGAAGACAACTAAACCTTTCAAAACGGAGTGATCCTATGGCTGCGCAAAACGGCAAAGACCTTCTGATCAAGCTCGACATGACCGACACCGGCGTGTTCGAGACCATTGCGGGCCTTCGGGCTACGCGCCTGAGCTTCAACGCGGAAAGCGTCGATGTGACCAGCCTGGAAAGCACCGGCGGCTGGCGTGAACTTTTGGGTGGCGCGGGTGTGAAATCGGCGTCGATCTCGGGCTCGGGCGTATTTAAGGATGCGTCGACGGATGAACGGGCGCGTCAGATCTTTTTCGACAACGAAGTGCCGAACTTTCAGGTGATCGTGCCCGATTTCGGCGTGGTTGAAGGCCCGTTCATGATCACTTCGATCGAGTATGCGGGCTCGCATAATGGCGAGGCGACCTATGAGCTGTCGATGGCTTCGGCCGGTGAACTGACCTTTAAGGCGCTGTGATCATGACCAACCGGTGGACGGGCGAAGTGGCGCTGGTGATCGATGGCACATCCCATGTGCTGAAACTGACATTGGGGGCGTTGGCCGAGCTGGAAGAGCAGCTGGGCGAAGCCTCGATCGTGTCCTTGGTCGAGCGGTTTGAACACGGGCAATTCTCCAGCCGGGATGTGCTGGCGCTGATCGTGGCCGGGCTGCGCGGTGGGGGCTGGCAAGGCACGGCAACGGACCTGTTGGCTGCAGAAATCCAAGGCGGCCCGGTCGAGGCGGCAAAGGCGGCCGGTCAACTGTTGACCCGCGCCTTTGCATTGACCCCGAACGAGGCCGCCGATGGCTGAGCCTGCCGGGTTCGACTGGCCGGGTCTGATGCGCCTTGGCCTTGGAAAACTGGGGCTGCGCCCGGATCAGTTCTGGGCGCTGACCCCCATTGAATTGGCTGTGATGGCCGGGCTTGAGGGGCAACCTGCCACCTGCCTGCGGTCGCGGCTGGAAGAGCTTGCACGCGCGTTCCCTGATGAACCGCGTGCCCCCACTGGAAAGGGCATGTGATGGCTGGTTTGGACAGTATCGACAGCTTTGAAGATCAGATCGACGCGCTGGAGGCCGCACTTGGCGGTGCGCAGCAGATGACGACCGGGTTCATTTTTGAACTGAAGGGGATGCATTCGACGATCTCGGATCTGAGCACAGATGTGAGCAAGCTGTCCTCGGGCATCTCGTCCGGGTTGCGGCGTGCGTTCGAAGGGTTGGTCTTCGACGGCATGAAGCTGTCGGATGCGTTGAAAATGGTTGCGAAATCCATGACCGATGCGGCCTTCAACGCCGCGATCAATCCCGTCACCAACCACTTTGGCAACATCCTTGGCCAAGGGGTTGGAGCGCTCACGAACGCCTTTCTGCCCTTCGCGGATGGTGGTGCGTTCACACAAGGACGTGTGATGCCGTTTGCCAAGGGGGGCGTCGTCTCGCAGGCGACGACCTTTCCGATGCGCGGTGGGACGGGCCTGATGGGCGAGGCTGGTCCGGAAGCGATCATGCCGCTGAGCCGCGGTGCCGACGGACGCCTGGGTGTACGCGCGGCGGGTGGCGGGGCTCCGGTCAGCATCACCATGAATATCTCGACCCCGGATGTTGAAAGCTTCCGCCGGTCGCAAAGCCAGATCGCGGCGAATGTCCAACGCGCGCTTGCGCGTGGGCAACGTCACCGCTGATCCCCTGATTTTACGACCTGAGGAGCGTTCGCCATGTCCTTTCACGAAATTCGCTTCCCGGCCAATCTGAGCTTCGGCTCGGTTGGTGGGCCTGAACGGCGCACTGAAGTCGTGACGCTGGCCAACGGGTTTGAAGAACGCAACACCCCGTGGGAGCACTCGCGCCGCCGTTATGACGCGGGGATCGGCATGCGCTCGCTTGATGATGTCGAGACGCTGATTGCTTTCTTTGAAGCGCGGCGTGGGCAGTTGCATGCGTTTCGCTGGAAGGACTGGTCGGACTATAAAAGCGGGCTGCCCTCAACGGATATCGCTTTCACCGATCAGATCTTGGGTTGGGGCGACGGTGTAAGAACCGAGTTTCAGCTGATCAAGACCTATCGGTCGGGAACGGATACCTACGAGCGTCCGATCCATAAGCCCGTCGAGGGCACCGTCAAGCTGGGGCTGAAGGGCGACCCTCAGATCGAGGGTACGCAGTACAGCGTGGATCTGACCACGGGTGTTGTCACATTCGTCACGGCGCCGGAAGAGGGGGCCGAGGTCACGGCAGGGTTCGAATTCGACGTACCAGTACGCTTTGACACTGACCGCGTGCATACCTCGGTCGCGTCATTTCAGGCCGGTAAAGCCCCCAATGTGCCCGTTGTCGAGGTGCGTGTCTGATGGCGATCTCAACAGAATTTCAGACCCATCTGGACGAAGCGGTCACAACAATTGCACGGCTGTGGAAGGTCACGCGACGCGATGGTGTGGTGTATGGTTTCACCGATCACGATCTTGACGTGCAAATGGATGGGGTCACCTACAAGGCCGATACTGGGATGACCGCGCATGCGCTGAGCCAAACCACGGGCCTTTCGGTGGACAACACCGAGGCTTTGGGCGTCCTGTCCACCGAGGCGATCAGCGAAAAAGACATCCGTGCTGGCCGCTATGACGGGGCCGAGGTTGAAGCTTGGTTGGTCAATTGGCGCGATGTCTCGCAACGCTTCTTGCGGTTTCGTGGAACGGTCGGAGAGTTGGCCCGCGAGGCGGGTGGTTTCCGCGCCGAACTGAACGGGCTGAGCGAGGCCATGAACCAGCCGCAGGGGCGGGCGTATCAGTCGCCGTGTTCGGCCGTGCTGGGCGATGGGAAATGCCGGTTCGATCTGGGCCAAACCGGGTACTCGGTCGAGCTGGATCTGGTCAGCAATGACGAAGAGACCGTGTTCCGGTTCGCGGACATGGCGCTCTATCCCGCGGATTGGTTTGTGCGTGGACGTTTCACGGTTATCAGCGGTGACGCAGAAGGCCTAAGCGGGATCATCAAAAACGACACGAAAGGGGACGACGGTGCGCGGACCATAGAGCTGTGGGAAGCCCTGCGTGCCGAGATGCAGCCGGGTGATCGGGTGCGGTTGGAAGCTGGCTGTGACAAGCTGCCCCGGACCTGTCGCGAAAAGTTCAACAATTTCCTAAACTTTCGTGGGTTTCCCGACATCCCTGGTGAGGACTGGCTGATGTCCTATCCGATCCCCTCTGGCCGGAATGACGGCGGTGATGGGCGCGAGACGTTGGACCTTGAGGCCCTTTTCCCAAGCGAAGAAGGCGGTAATCCATTCTTGCCGCTGTCCGGGGGTTGATATGGCGCAGACACAGGCAGTGATACTGCAAGAATTGCAGGAGTGGCTGGGGACGCCCTATGTGCATCAAGCCTCGCAAAAGCGGGCGGGGTGTGACTGTCTTGGGTTGGTGCGCGGTGTCTGGCGGGCTGTGCTGGGGCAGGAACCCGTGGAGGTGCCACCCTATACCGCAGACTGGTCCGAGACCGATGGGCAAGAGACCCTGTGGCAGGCCGCCCAATCTCATCTGGTGCCTAAATTCCCTGAAGACCGACAACCGGGTGACATCCTGCTGTTCCGCATGCGCTCGGACGCGGTGGCCAAGCATCTTGGCTTTGTCAGCCGCACTGGGCCGGCCCCCTCATTTATCCATGCCTATAGCGGGCATGGAGTCGTCGAAAGCCCGCTTTCGACCCCTTGGGCACGCCGCATTGTGGCGTGTTTTGAATTTCCTGAAAGGACAAGCTGATGGCGACGATACTTCTTTCTGCCGTGGGTGCTGCGGCTGGTGCCTCGATTGGTGGCGGCGTTCTGGGGCTTTCTTCGGTGGTGATCGGCAAGGCGATCGGGGCCACGATCGGCCAAACCATCGACAATCGCATTCTGGGTGCAGGCTCTGACCCGATCGAGACGGGGCGCGTGGATCGGCTGCGCATGAGCGGAGCGTCTGAAGGCACTGCGATCCCGATGATCTATGGCCGGGCGCGTTTGGGCGGGCAGGTGATCTGGTCGACCCGCTTCAAGGAAAACGCCACCACCACTGGGGGCAGCGGCAAGGGATTGGTTAAACCGCCGGAACCCGAGGTCACGACCTATAGCTACTCGATCAGTCTGGCTGTCGCCCTGTGCGAGGGCGAAATCACCCGGGTGGGCCGGATCTGGGCCGATGGTAACAAGGTCGAGAAAAGCGACCTGAACATCCGTGTTTACAAGGGCACCGAAGACCAATTGCCTGACCCCAAGATCGAAGCCGTCAAAGGGGCCGGGAAAGCACCGGCCTATCGCGGGATTGCCTATGTGGTGATCGAGGATTTGGATGTCACCCAGTACGGCAACCGCGTGCCGCAGTTCAGTTTTGAAGTCTTCCGCCCTGAGCAGCCCGATCAGGACAAAGAGGTCGCGCGCGGCACACAGGCCGTAGCGCTGATCCCGGGTACGGGGGAATACGCGATGGCCACGTCGAAGGTCCATTACAATGGTGGGCCGGGTGTCAGCGGCGGGTCGAACCTGAATAACCCGTCCGGCAAAACGGATTTCGTGACCTCGTATCGGCAAATGCGCGAGGAAATGCCCAACTGCAAGAACACGGCCCTGGTCGTGTCGTGGTTCGGGGATGACCTGCGCTGCGGATCGTGCCAGATCCAGCCTCGGGTCGAGCAACACGAGATGGATGGTAAATCCATGCCGTGGACCGTCAGCGGCGTGTCGCGTGCGCAGGCTGGGCTGATACCGCGGGATGACGACGACCGACCGGTCTATGGCGGCACGCCCTCGGATCAGGCCGTTAAGGAAGCGATTGAGTTTGCCTCGCGCCATGACCGCAAAACTACATTCTATCCCTTCATCCTGATGGAGCAGATGGAGGGCAATACACTGTTCGATCCCTGGTCTGCCCAGATCGGACAGCCTGCCTTGCCATGGCGCGGGCGGATCACCACCACGCTGGCGCCACATCACGCCGGGTCGCCGGATGGCACCTCTGGTGCAGTGTCGCAGGTCGATGCCTTTTTCGGAAATGCACAGCCCGGCGATTTCACCGTCACCGACGCAGGCGTGGACTATACCGGCCCGAACGAGTTTTCGTATCGCCGTTTCATCCTGCACTATGCGCATCTTTGCGCCGCTGCGGGGGGCGTGGATGCCTTCCTGATTGGGTCCGAGCTGCGCAGCCTGACCCAGATCCGGGGGCCGGGGAATAGCTTCCCGGTAGTCACACAGCTGATGCAGCTGGCCGACGATGTGCGCGGTATTCTGGGGGCTGAAACTAAGATCTCTTACGCCGCCGATTGGTCGGAGTATTTCGGTTACCAGCCACAGGACGGGACAGGGGATGTATTCTTCCACCTCGATCCCTTGTGGAGCCATGACGAGATCGATTTTATCGGGATCGACAACTATATGCCACTGTCCGATTGGCGCGATGGGTTCGAGCATGCGGATGCGTCCTATGAGGCGATCTATAACCTCGACTACCTCAAAGCCAATATCGAAGGCGGCGAGGGGTTTGATTGGTACTATAAGACTCCCGAAGCGCGGGAGTTGCAGATCCGTACTCCGATCACCGATGGTGCCCATGGCGAGGACTGGGTCTATCGCTATAAAGACCTGCGCGGCTGGTGGGAGAACTCGCACCATAACCGCATCGGTGGCGTGCGCGATGTGACCCCGACGGATTGGTTGCCTGGATCGAAACCCTTCTGGTTTACGGAAATCGGATGCGCAGCGATCGACAAGGGCACCAATCAGCCGAACAAGTTCCTTGACCCCAAAAGCTCGGAAAGCTCGCTGCCGCGTTATTCAAGCGGGCGGCGCGATGACCTGATGCAGGCGCAATATCTACGGGCGATGTATGACCATTGGGGAGAGGTGGTGAATAACCCCACCCATAGTGCGACCGGCGTGCAGATGCTGGATATGAGCCGCGCCCATGTCTGGGCTTGGGATACGCGTCCCTTCCCGCAATTCCCCAACCGGAAGGGATTGTGGAGCGACGGTGCAAACTATGAGCGCGGTCACTGGTTGAATGGGCGTGCGTCGTCGCGGTCGTTGGCCTCGGTGGTCAGTGAGATCTGCGAGCGCTCGGGCGTGACGCGCTATGATGTGTCCAAGCTCTATGGCTTGGTGCGTGGCTATGTGGTGGATCAGATCAGTGGGGCGCGGGCAGCACTTCAGCCGCTCATGCTGGCCTATGGGTTTGAAGTATCGGAACGCGAAGGGGTTCTGATCTTTGCCTCGCGTACAGGGCGGCCCGACCACATCTTGGACCCCGAGAAGATGGCGCTGTCACCTGAACGCGACTCGACCCTTGAACGTATTCGCGCGCCCGAGGCCGAGATCGCTGGGCGGGTTCGCTTGAACTATATCGAAAGCGGTGGGGATTATGACATCCGCGCGGTCGAGGCGATCTTCCCGGATGAAACCAGCTATACGGTGTCGACGTCGGAAATTCCGCTGATCCTGACCCGCGCCGAAGCGCGCGCCATCACCGAGCGCTGGCTCTCTGAGGCCCGCGTTGCGCGGGATAGCGCCAGCTTTGCCCTGCCGCCGTCGGAACTGTCCAAAGGGGCAGGGGATGTGCTGAAACTGGACACCGACGCCGGGACCGAGCATTTCCGTGTGGACCATGTCGAGCACGCAGGTGTGCAGAACATCCGCGCCGTGCGCGTCGAGCCGGGCCTGTTCCTGCCGTCCGACAGTGTCGAGCCCGCGCCCGCCGTGACACCCTATGTCGCGCCGGCTCCGGTTTTCCCGATCTTCATGGATCTGCCTTTGCTGACCGGCGATGAAGTGCCACATGCGCCGCATGTCGCGGTCACAGCAGACCCTTGGCCGGGAAATATTGCGGTCTATCGCTCGGCCAGTGACAATGGTTATCGCCGGATTGACCGGGTGACCGCACGCTCGATCATTGGTGTGACAGAAACCGATCTATTTGCCGCACCTGCGGGTACGCTGGACCGTGGGCCCGCGGTGCGTGTGAAGCTCTCCTCGCCGTCCAACTTGTTCTCAGTCTCGGTCGAGGACCTTCTGAATGGCGCCAATGTTCTGGCGATCGGGGATGGTAGCCCGGACAACTGGGAGATCCTGCAGTTCGCGACGGCAGATCTTGTCGGCGAGCAGACCTATGACCTGAGCCTGCGTCTGCGTGGACAGCTTGGGACGGATGCAACCATGCCATCGTTGTGGCCGGTCGGCAGCTATGTGGTCGTGCTGGACGGTACGCAGGAACAGATCCCGCTGCGCTCTTCTGCCCGTGGGCTGAACCGCCACTATCGTGTTGGCCCGGCGCGCAAGGCTTATACGGATGAAAGCTATGTGCATGAAGAGCATGCGTTCGACGGCATCGGTCTGCGCCCCTATGCGCCCGTGCATCTGACCGCACGCGATGACGGCGGGGATCACCAGTTCAGCTGGATCCGGCGTACGCGGATTGACGGCGACCCCTGGGGCGAGGCCGAGGTGCCGCTGGGCGAAGTTGATGAGCGCTATCGTCTACGGATCCGAGACGGAGCCACCGTGCTGCGTGAGCTGGACGTCACCAGCTCCAGTTGGACCTATGACGCCGCGCTTCGCAGTGCCGATATGGTGCTTGGCACCTATATGCTCGACGTGGCGCAGATATCCGAGCGGTTCGGACCTGGGCCATATGCGCAGCTCCAGGTGACGCTCTAAATGCGGCCGGTGCTGCCCGGTGATGCGATGGCGGCGGCCTGTGCGCTTCTGGCGCTTGGGCCGCGTAGGCGCCCCGGTGCGATGCTGGCGATGCTACAGCGTGCTGATGCCGCGGATCGATATCGTCGGGCGCTGGGCCGGGTGCATCCGCGCTGGGGAAATGGCAGTTTGGGATCGGTCGCCATGTCCCTGCCGCGACAGGCCGAACCCTTCCACGATGATCCGGAGTTTCTGGACTGCCTTCTGACGGTCTATGCAGCGCTGAAAGCGCGCCATAAGCGCCTTATCCGGCGGCGCAGCTAACGCATTTCGGGGCGGTGGGGTCCAGATCCAACCGCCCCTTCGCGATCTCTTCCCCGCAATCCTCGCAATAGCCGAACTCGTCTTCCTCGATCCGGGCCAAGGCTGCCATAATCCGTTGGCGCTGGGCGGTGCGGCGGGTCTGTGTGGCTTTAGCCATCGCCTGATTTTGCAGCGCATCCATCCGCGACAACCGCCCGACCGCCTGTTGATCCAGCGTCACCACCTTCTGTCCCTCAGCCCCACGCGCATCATCACGGTCAAGCTCGTCCAACTCGGACCGCAATCGCGCTTTGAATTTGGCAAGGTCATCTGGGGTCACGAGAAATTCAGGCGCTTTCCGGCTTTGCTTTTTTGAAATTCAAGCCTATCTGGTGTATCCTAAGCGTGCAACGCAGGAGACATCATGGCCGAGAAACGCGCAATCCTCACCCGGATTGATCCGGTTTGGGATCGGATCACCGACGAAGCCAAGCAAGCCATCGCTGAAGAACCGCTTCTGGGCGGTCTGATCGGTGCCTGTGTGCTGCATCACAAAACGCTGGAAAAGGCGCTGTCCTATCGCTTTGCCGCCAAGCTTAGCTCGAACGAGATGAGCATGGTGCTGCTGCGCGAGATTGCGGACGAAGCCTATGACAGCTGCGCCGAGCTGGCCGAGGCCGCCCGCGCCGACATCACGGCCGTTCTGGATCGCGACCCGGCCTGCCACCGCATGTTGCAGCCGGTCCTGTACTTCAAGGGCTTCCAGGCGATGCAGGCCTATCGTCTGGCGCATTACCTGTGGAAGGAAGGGCGCAAGGATCTGTCCTATTTCATCCAGATGCGCTGTTCCGAGGTCTATGGCATCGACATCCACCCCGGCGCGCGGATTGGTCGTGGCATCATGATCGACCACGCGCACTCCATCGTGATCGGTGAAACCGCTGTGGTGGGCGACAATGTCTCGATGCTGCACTCGGTCACGCTGGGCGGGACCGGCAAGGAAGACGAGGATCGCCACCCCAAAATCGGCGACGGCGTGCTGATCGGTGCCGGCGCCAAAGTTCTGGGCAACATCAAGGTCGGGGACTGCTCGCGCATCGCGGCGGGTTCGGTCGTGTTGGAAGAAATTCCCTGCAACGTCACCGTGGCTGGTGTGCCTGCCAAGATCGTGGGCGAGGCTGGATGTGACTGCCCGTCGGTCGAAATGGACCAGACACTTATCCAATAAGTAGAGCTGCGCCGGTTGCCGTGCAGGCGATCGGCGGATTTCCGCAAATTTGCGCTAAATCAATGTAAAGCTTCAGAAGTTTCATCTAAAGAAGCCCAGTGACAACCTGGGAGACCCCGAAGATGAAGCAAATCTGGCTTGCCACTGTGGTGGCGTTTTCTGCAGTGTTTCTTGTAGCAGTGGCCGGTTAATCGTTGTGAAGACGACCTGAACCACGGGTCCAATCAGCACAACACTCAGAGGCAGAAAAGAAAGACCGCACAGACGGTCAAAAGACAAAAAGGGCGACGCATCCGCGCCGCCCTTTTGTGTGTCTGGGGGATTAGGCCGACAGCTGGTCGAAGGCTTCCATCGCACGGGCGCCGTACATATAGGCGGGGCCTCCACCCATCAGGATAGTGACGGCCACGGTCTCGGCCACTTCTTCGCGGGTGGCACCTGCCTTGATAGCTGCACGAACATGAAATCCGATGCAGTCGTTGCACTGCTTGACGATCCCAATGGCGATGCACTGCAGCTCTTTGTCTTTCACCGACAGTGCTCCGTCGACCAACGCGGCCCTATGCATGGCGCGGAAGCCATTGGCACCTTCAGGGTGTGCGGCTGCAAAGGATTTGGTGTTTTTTGTTGTGTCGTCCAGCAGGGCTTTGAAGTCCATGAAGTCTCTCCGAAATTGAGTGTTCGGAAAAGCAAATGGCCCAAGGCGAGATGTCCCGCCTTGAGCCATGTCAATAAATTCGCGATTGCGAATGCTTATGCCAGCATCGACATCGGGTTTTCCAGATTGTCGACGATGGCTTGCAGCAGGTTCGCACCTACGGCGCCGTCAATCACGCGGTGATCGACCGACATGGTGACGCTCATCACCGTGGCGACCGTCAGTTCGCCATCAGCGCCCACAACGGGTTTCTTCACGCCCGAGCCGACGGCCAGAATGCCTGCATGCGGCGGGTTCACGATGGCGTCGAAATTGTCGATACCAAACATGCCCAGGTTCGAGATTGCAAAGCTGCCGCCCTGATACTCGGTCGGGGCCAGTTTGCGTTCACGCGCACGCGATGCCAGATCTTTCATTTGGGTCGAGAGGCTGGACAGCGACTTCTGATCGGCATCCTGCAGAACAGGAGTAAACAACCCACCCTCGATCGCGACGGCAACCGCCACGTCCGAGGCCTTCATCTGCAGCACACGGTCTCCAGCCCAAACGGCGTTGGCTTGCGGCACGGCTTGCAGCGCGTTGGCGACCGCTTTGATGATGAAGTCGTTCACCGACAGTTTCACACCGCGCGCTTCCAGCTGTTTGTTCAACTGGCTGCGGAAAGCCAGAAGGGCGTCCAGCTTGATGTCGCGACGCAGATAGAAATGCGGGATTGTCTGCTTGGCTTCCGACAGGCGGGCGGCAATGGTCTTGCGCATCCCGTCGAGGCTGATTTCCTCGTACTCGCGGTCCTGATACATGGCAGCCACCATATCGGCCGAGGGACCGGTGGGTGCTGCAGCAGCAGGTGCAGCCGCCGGAGCTGCCGCGGCAGGAGCCGCCTTCGGAGCTGCCGTTGCATTTTCCACATCCGCTTTCACGATCCGGCCTTTCGGACCCGATCCGGTGATCTGCGTCAGGTCCAGACCCTTGTCTGCCGCGATGCGACGTGCCAACGGTGACGCGAAAATGCGTGTACCATCAGCAGCTTGCGGGGCAGGGGCCGCCGGAGCAGCAGCGGGTGCCGCAGCCTCAACCGCTGCAGGAGCGGCCTCGGCTTCGGCAGCAGCAGGCGCTGCAGGTGCGCTTGCGGCGATGTCGTCCGCGCTTTCACCTTCTTCGATCAGCACGGCGATGGCAGTGTTTACCTTTACGCCTTCGGTCCCTTCCGCGATCAGAATCTTGCCGATGATACCTTCATCAACGGCTTCGAACTCCATCGTCGCCTTGTCGGTTTCGATTTCGGCCAAAAGGTCACCCGAGGCGACCTCGTCACCTTCTTTGACCAGCCATTTTGCCAGCGTGCCTTCCTCCATCGTGGGGGACAGGGCGGGCATCAGAATTTCGGTTGCCATATCTCGGTCTCCTTAACGATAGGTTACAGCTTTGGCGGCATTCACCACTTCGTCGGTGGTCACCAGCGCCAGCTTTTCAAGGTTTGCTGCGTAAGGCATCGGAACATCCTTGCCGGTCATGTTGATCACCGGCGCGTCGAGGTAATCGAACGCACGTTCCATGATCTGAGCGGTGATGTGGTTGCCAATCGATGCGACCGGCCAGCCTTCTTCCACCGTGATGCAGCGGTTGGTTTTCTGGACCGAGCGGATCACCGTGTCATAGTCAATCGGGCGCAGCGTACGCAGGTCGATCACTTCGGCCGAGATACCCTCTTCCGCCAGCTTATCAGCCGCTTCCAGAGCGTATTTCATGCCGATGCCGAAGCTGACGATGGTCACATCCGAGCCTTCACGCCAGATGCGCGCTTTGCCGAACGGGATGGCGTAGTCGTCCATCACCGGCACGTCGAAGCTTTGACCGTAAAGTAGCTCGTTTTCCAAGAAGACAACTGGGTTTTCTTCGCGGATCGCGGTTTTCATCAGGCCTTTTGCATCCGCTGCCGAATAGGGCATCGCCACGTAGAGACCGGGGATCTGCGCATACCATGCGGCATAGTCCTGCGAGTGCTGGGCACCCACGCGGGCAGCCGCACCGTTCGGACCACGGAAGACGATCGGGCACGACATCTGGCCGCCCGACATATAGCGGGTCTTAGCGGCGGTGTTGATGATGTGGTCAATCGCTTGCATGGCGAAGTTAAAGGTCATGAACTCGACAATCGGTTTCAGACCGCCCATCGCAGCACCCGTTGCCAGACCAGCAAAGCCGTGCTCGGTGATCGGGGTGTCGATCACGCGCTTGGCGCCGAACTCGTCCAGCAGACCTTGGCTGACCTTATAGGCGCCTTGGTATTCTGCGACCTCTTCCCCCATCAGGAAGACGGTGTCGTCGGCGCGCATCTCTTCCGCCATCGCGTCGCGCAAGGCTTCGCGCACCGTGGTCGAGCGCATTTCGGTGCCTTCCGGGATTTCCGGATCAGACAGATCTTCCGAGGTGATGGGCTGTGCTGCAACCGGGGCGGCTGCCGGCGCAGCAGCAGCAGGGGCTTCCGCTGCCGGGGCAGGGGCCGCCGCGACGTCGTCTGCGCTTTCGCCTTCTTCGATCAGAACGGCGATGGGGGTGTTCACCTTCACGCCTTCAGTGCCTTCCGCGATCAGGATCTTGCCGATGATGCCTTCATCAACAGCTTCGAATTCCATCGTCGCTTTGTCGGTTTCGATCTCGGCAAGGATGTCGCCCGATGCGACCTCGTCACCTTCTTTGACCAGCCATTTGGCCAGCGTGCCTTCCTCCATCGTGGGGGACAGGGCGGGCATCAATACTTCAGTAGCCATATCGTGTTCTCCTCTGTCCTAGGCTTAGGCGTAAATATCGGTCCACAGCTCCTCGAGCGCGGGCTCGGGGCTGGTCTTCGAGAATTCGGCGGCGTCGTTTACAACGGCCTTGATCTCTTTATCGATGGCCTTGAGGTCATCCTCGGACGCATGTTTGCCCTGCAGCAGAAGCTCGCGCACATGTTCGATGGCGTCGCGTTCTTCGCGGACTTTCTGAACCTCTTCGCGGGTGCGGTACTTGGCCGGGTCCGACATCGAGTGGCCGCGGTAGCGATAGGTTTTCATTTCCAGAATGTAGGGGCCTTTGCCCGCACGGCAGTGCGCGGTCGCGCGTTCGCCTGCTTCTTTCACGGCCATGACGTCCATGCCGTCAACCGCTTCACCGGGGATGCCGAAGGCTTCGCCGCGGGTGTAAATATCAGGGGTCGAGCTGGCACGCTGCAGCGAGGTGCCCATGGCGTATTGGTTGTTTTCGATCACATAGATCACCGGAAGCTGCCATAGCGAGGCCATGTTGAAGCTTTCATAGACCTGACCTTGGTTGGCCGCACCGTCACCGAAATAGGCAAAGGTTACGCCGCCATTGTCAAGATACTTGTCTGCGAAGGCCAGACCGGTGCCGATTGGAACCTGCGCACCAACGATGCCGTGGCCGCCATAAAAGTGCTTCTCTTTCGAGAACATGTGCATCGAGCCGCCTTTGCCGCGCGAATAGCCGCCTTCGCGGCCCGTCAGCTCGGCCATGACGCCTTTCGGGTCCATGCCGCAGGCCAACATGTGACCGTGGTCGCGATACGAGGTCAGGCGCTTGTCGCCTTCTTTCGCGGCGGCTTCCAGACCGACAACAACGGCCTCTTGACCGATGTAAAGGTGACAGAAGCCACCGATCAGCCCCATGCCGTACAGCTGGCCCGACTTTTCTTCGAATCGACGGATCAACAGCATCTCGCGATAGTATTCGAGAAGCTCTTCTTTAGATGTGTTTGATTTTGCGGTCTTTTTCGGAGCGCTTTTCCGAGCTGCCATGCGGCGTCCTCCTCCTGGCGTCATCTGGCTTAGAGTAATAGTTTAGTGTTAAACTATCTTATACAGACTTCGCCCTCACCGGTCGACAAAAACTTGCAAAACCTTGCGCGGGGCAGGGTTGCGCCAGACGCAAGGCTTGCGCTTCTATAAGATTACAAAGGGAAAATCGCGCTCAGATTAGCGCAGAACGACCTCGTCCGCGCGGACAACACCCAGCACGTTGCGGGCTTGTTCGTCCAGAAGGTCCAGATCCAGGTAGTCGTCGGACAGGCGTTTGGTGCGATTTCGCAGATCAGCGATCTGAGCCGAGAGCGCATCACGCTCTTTCAAAAGCGCTTGCGTCTCGGCCTCGATCTGTACGCGCCGGAATAGTCCATAGTCGCCCTGCACACTGGCAAACGTGAAGTAAAGGCCAAGGCCAACGGCCCCGACAAAGTAGATCACTCCACCAATTCCAGTCTGTGCGCGAGGTGCGCCCATAGGTCTCCTGCCTGTATGTACTGCCTCTTGCCCACCTCTTTTCGGGCGGTGCAAGAAGACTATGCCATAGGTGATTCGGCTTGTGAATCCCAAAAACGAATCGGTTGGAAAGTTTTTTCGGGCGTCAAAGAAAAACGGCCCGCAAAGCTGCGAGCCGTTTCAAAATGCAATCAAAGCAGAGGCTTATCCGGCGATGGATGCCTGATAGATGCTGTCGATGGTATCCGCGATGGTGCCGTTGAATTCGTCGTCCGATTGGTTCGCCGACAGGCCTTCGGTCAGCGCACGTGAGAAGCTGGCGATCATGCCAGTGTTCTGTGACAGGCGATTGTTGGCTTCCTCGCGCGAATAGCCACCCGACAGGGCCACAACCGACGCCACGCGCGGGTGCTCCACCAGCGATTTATAGTGGTTGGCGGTTTCCGGCAGGGTCAGTTTCAGCATGACGGTCTGGTCATCCGACAGTGCGTCCAACTGAGCGGTCAGCTCGGCCAGCAGGATGTCTTCCGCCGCTGCCTTGTCTGCGATCGAGATCGTGACTTCGGGCTCGATGATCGGCACCAACCCGTGACCGATGATCTGTTTGCCTACCTCAAACTGCTGGGCGACGACGGCTTTAATACCATCCGCATTGGCCGCATTGATGACCGAGCGCATCTTGGTGCCGAATACGCCTGCTTTCACAGCGCGTTCGCACAGCGCATCCAGTTCCGGCATCGGCTTCATCACTTGTACGCCGTTCTCTTCATCGGCAAGGCCCTTGTCGACTTTCAGGAAGGGCACCACGCCGCGCTCGTCCCACATATAGGTGGCGGTCGGCTTGCCGTCGATCTGACGGTCCATGGTCATCTCGAACAGAATCGCGCCGATCACTTTCTCGCCGGTGAAGGCCGGAGCCTGTGCGATCCGAGAGCGCATGCCGTGGATCAGGTCAAACATTTCGGCATCGCCCGAATAGGCGTCTTCTTCGATGCCATAAAGGCGCAAAGCTTTCGGGGTCGATCCGCCCGACTGGTCCAGTGCTGCGATGAAGCCCTGACCGGCTTTGATCTTGTCCATTTGTGCTTGGTTCGGCATGTCGATCCCACGTGTGAATAAAAGTCTGAATTACCCCGTTCATAGGCGAGGGCGAGCGGGCATGCAATTCTGCTGGCGCTAACAGGTGTGCGTAGGAAAGAGTGAGGGGCAAGGTTGGATGAAACGGATATGGGCCTTGCCCCTCGGCAACGGGCGCGAAGGGAACTTGGACGGCGCAGGGGAACTCTGGCCGACACGCGCCGATGCGTTCGCGATTGCGCGGGTTACTTGGTCAGGATCAGCTTGCCGGCGCGGGTGATGGTCAGCGTATAAACCATGTCGTTCAGCACGATGCGGGCAGTCTTGCCACTTTGCGTCAGATCCAACGCATCATGTTCGGGTGGAGTGCTCCGCAAGGCGGTTTCAAATACGGCGCTGGTAATGGGGGCGGTCATGTGCGGTCTCCTTCAAGGACGGCCTCGATCCACGCGGCCAAAGCTTGCAGGCCGGGAAGCAAAGGGATGGGGTTTGGAATGTCGGTGCGGGCGGTCAAGCATCCGCGGTGAAAGTCAGTCATGTGTCGCGCTCCTGATGGTGCGGGGCGGGTGTGCCCCTCAGGTCTCCGGCTGATCGCAGGGGGGTGCGACTGGCTGATATGTAATACCTATAAAAACAGTCAGGTAATAGTCAAGCCGGAAATGCGAAACAAAAAACGCCCCGCGCATTTCTGCGCAGGGCGTTGAAAAATGATGTTTTCGTGGCTTGGCTTAGCCCAAAGCGGCGACGCCCGGCAGTTCTTTGCCTTCCATCCACTCAAGGAATGCGCCGCCTGCGGTCGAGATATAGGTGAAGCGCGCCGCAGCACCTGCCTTGTTCAGGGCGGCCACAGTGTCACCACCACCCGCGACCGAGGTCAGGTTGCCCGCCTCAGAAAGCTCAGCCGCTTTCAGGGCGGCAGCGTTGGTGGCGGTGTCAAACGGCTCGATCTCGAAGGCGCCAAGGGGGCCGTTCCAGATCAGGGTGTTTGCTTGCTCGAAGACGTCCGAGATCTTGGCAACCGCTGCGGGGCCAGCGTCAAGGATCATCGCATCCGATGGGCAGGCGTCGGCGGCGACGGTTTCATTGGCGGCATTTGCGGCGAATTCGCGGGCGACGACAACATCCGACGGCAGAATGATCTCGCAGCCAGCGTCTTGCGCTTTGTTCAGGATCTCTAGCGCCGTGTCGGTCATGTCATGCTCGGCCAGCGATTTGCCCACGTCGATACCCTGCGCTGCAAGGAATGTGTTGGCCATGCCGCCACCGATCACCAGATGATCCACCTTCGCAACCAGATTGCCCAGAAGGTCCAGCTTGGTCGAGACCTTGGCACCGCCGACAACAGCGACGACCGGGCGTACAGGTTCACCAAGGGCAGCCTCAAGCGCCGACAACTCGGCCTGCATCAGGCGACCTGCGCAAGAGGGCAGAAGGCGGGCAACACCCTCGGTCGAGCCGTGGGCGCGGTGGGCGGCCGAAAACGCGTCATTACAGTAAACATCGCCCAAAGCGGCCAAAGCGGCGGCAAAGGCGGGGTCATTCTTGGTTTCCTCCGCGTGATAGCGGGTGTTTTCCAGAAGCAGAACCTCACCCGCCTCAAGTGCGGCAACGGCTTGTTTGGCAGGCCCGCCAATGCAGTCCTCGGCAAATTTCACCGGGCTTCCAAGGGCGGCTTCAAGGGCAGGGCGCACGACAGACAGGCTCATGTCCGCCACGCGTTCGCCTTTGGGGCGGCCAAAGTGGGCCAGAAGAACCGGCTTGCCGCCAGCGGCCAGAATATCGCGGATGGTAGGCAGGATGCGCTGGATGCGGGTGTCGTCGGTCACCACGCCATCTTTCACCGGCACGTTGATGTCTACACGGGTCAGAACGGTTTTGCCGTTCAGGTCCATCTCGTCGAGTGTTTTCCAGGCCATCGGTCCCTCCATTAGGTGTCGGGCGTGTTGCACACCAAAAGCACGCGCGGGTCAACAGGCGCGGCGAAAAGAAGCCCGTCTGCCCTTCCATCTTTTCGCCCGCGTGCTTAGTTTGGCGCCAACGAAACACATAATCTTAGAAGGAGGCCCCGATGGCCGAATATAAAGATCCCGAAAACACCATCCTGATGGAACTGAAAGACGGCACCGTGGTGATCGAACTGCTGCCCGACGTAGCTCCCAAGCACACCGAGCGCATGAAAGAGCTGGCCCGCGCAGGCGAATATGACGGTGTGGTCTTTCACCGCGTGATCGACGGCTTCATGGCCCAGACCGGCGACGTAAAGAACGGCAAAGACGCGACCATGCTCCGCTATGCGGGCACCGGTGGGTCGAACCTGCCGGATCTGCCGGCTGAGTTCTCGAAACTGCCGCACGACCGCGGCACGCTGGGCGCTGCCCGTTCGCAGAACCCGAACTCGGCCAACAGCCAGTTCTTCATCAACTTCAAAGACAACCACTTCCTGAACGGTCAGTACACGGTTTATGGTCGCGTGACCTCGGGTATGGAGCATGTCGACGCGATTGTCCGTGGCGAGCCGCCTGCAAGCCCCGATGTGATGGTTTCGGTCAAGGTGGCTGCCGATGTCTGACGGCAACTACACCCCGCGCGAGCGCCGCACCTTCTGGTTGGCGTTTCTGGCCGGGGTGGGTTTGGTCGTGGCCTATGCGATCTACACGCTGTGGCCATCGACCCCGCCCGAGTTGGACCCGGTCGTCGTGGGCGACGCCCCCAAGGTGGAAATCACCGTCGCAGGCGAGGCCAATGGTGTGATCGAGATCACTCTGCGCCCCGATCTGGCGCCCGAGCATGTTGAGCGGATCATCACGCTGGCCAAGGAAGGCGCCTATGACAACGTGGTCTTCCACCGCGTGATCGACGGCTTCATGGCACAGACCGGCGATGTCGAATTCGGCAAGGCCGACGGCAATGGCGGTCGCGCGGGCATGGGCGGATCGTCCTACCCGGACCTGAAGGCCGAGTTCACGGACGAGCCCTATCTGACTGGCACCGTGGGCATGGCCCGCTCGCAAAGCCCGAACTCGGCCAACAGCCAGTTCTTCATCATGTTCGCCCCCGGCGATTTCCTGAACGGGAAATACACCGTTGTGGGCAATGTGACCGACGGTTTTGACGTGGTGCAGGCGATCAAGCGCGGCGAAGGCCCGAACGGGTCGGTGCTGGGCAAGCCCGACGTCATGACCTCGATGCGCGTGGTCGAATAAGCACGCGCACGAATGCTCAAACCCTCGTGAGGGGGGCTATGGGGCCGCTTCTTTCTCTGTCAGGCTGGGTCTGTCCGAGAAAAGGAGCGGCCCTATGCGTATTCTGATGACCATGCTTGCGATCACCGTCGGGCTTTGGGCGCAGGACGTGCGCGCCAACCCGACCCAGTGGGAACGCGAGTTTCCGAAAACCGATTTCACACAATCCAATATTGGCGGCTGGAACGAAATCCTGTCGGGCGGTCCCGGTCGCGATGGCATCCCCGCGCTCTCTGACCCAGCCTTTCGCAATGCAAGTGACGAGACCGGCATCGGCCCCCGCGAACCCGTCCTGACGGTCGAGATCCAAGGCGCGACCCCGCGTGCCTATCCACTGCGCTATCTGACATGGCATGAGATTGTAAATGACACGGTGGGCGGCGTGCCCGTCGCTGTGACCTTCTGCCCGCTCTGCAATTCGGGCATGGTCTTCGACCGCCGCGTCGGCGCGCAAGAGCTGACATTTGGCGTAACGGGCAAGCTGCGCGCCTCGGACATGGTGATGTATGACCACCAGACGGAAAGCTGGTGGCAACAGGCGCTGGGGGAGGGGATCGTTGGCAAACACACCGGCACCCAGCTGAAACAACTGCCTGCCTGGATGGAAAGCTGGGCAGAATTTGTCCGTCGCAATCCCGACGGGCTGGTCATGGACCAACCCCGCGCCAACCGATCCTATGGCCGCAACCCCTACGCGGGCTACGATAGCCGCAACCGCCCTTACGGTTTCTTTACAGGGGAACAGCCGCCCCATGGCGTTCCCGCACTGGCCCGCGTCGTCCGCGTCGGTGACCGCGCTTGGCCCGTCGCGCGCCTGTCGAAAGAAGGCGAGATCACCGAGGCGGGCGTGACCATTAGTTGGACTGCGGGGCAAGCCTCGGCACTGGATACGGGCCCAATCGGAAGGTTTGTTCGTAGGATCCCGTTAAGGCGGAACAATATGGGAACTGTCGAACATCAGATGAATTTGGGATCTGATCCGGCTGGGGGCGGAATCGTATCATAGGTCATTCCCGACCTTCGCTGCGCAGCGCTTGAGTAGGTAAGATGCGGACGGAGTGCGCTTTCGCTGCGTTCGCATCAATGGCTGCTGTCGATAAAACCCGATACGGAGTTAGGCCCCATCGGAAGGTTTCTTCGTAGAACCACGCTAAGGAGGAACATTTAAGGAACATCTTCACGTCCCCCACTCTCTGGACGGCCTGGTGTTAAGCGGCCGCGCAATTTTGCGGTCTGCGGCTCCGGAATGCCAGTCGAAGTCGCCTGATAGGATTATGTGGTCCCACCCGAGGGGCGACGTGAACGGCAGTAGGGCGGGATCGTACAGTGGGTTGGTCTTTGCGAGGTGGTTGGCGGCTTTGTCCATATAGATTGTGTTCCAGAATGTGATGGCAGCGATGACCAGGTTGAGCGCCATAGCGCGTTTCTGTTGGGCAACCTCAGAACGATCACGAATGCGCCCCTGTGAGTGCGCAAAGACGGCGTGGGCCAGCGAGTGGCGCGCTTCACCTTTATTCAGGCCAGCCTGGCATTCCATTCGCAGGTCGGCGTTCTCGATCCAATCGAGCATGAAGCGCGTCCGCTCAATGCGCCCAATTTCGCCAAGGGCGAGATATAGCCGGTTTTGCTGGCGGTACGCCCCGAGCTTGCGCAGGATTTCAGACGGTTTCAGAGACTTGTCCCGAATGCTAGCCGCGAGCCGCATGATATCGCCCCAATGCTGCCGGATCACCTCTTCATTGATAGGCTTGCCGATGATGGGCGACAAAGTGGGCAACGCCTTCGCGCCCCCGAAGCAGGCCAACCTCCGGTCCGGAAAGTCGCGCAGACGCGGCGCGAAGGTCATCCCCAACAGATGGAACAGAGCAAAGACGTGGTCCGACACGCCGCCGGTATCTGTGTAATGAACGAGGGGGTCGAAGCTGGCCGGATTGCTCAGGAGGCCATCGAGCACAAAAGGCGCTTCGCCTGCGGTTGCCCCGATGACACTGGAATGGAACGATCCGTACTGGCCAGACAGGAAGGAATAGATCTTCAGCCCGGGGTCGGGCCCGTATTTTGCGTTGATGACCCCGCTGCCACGATTGGCGGAGAAGAACTGGCCATCTGATGAGCTGTGCTCAGCCGCGCCCCAATGCTGCGCGAAGGACAGACCATGATGGGCATCGACAATCCGGCCCAAGGCATCCGCGAATGTCTCGGGCCGCAAGTACCACGTCTGCGCCCAGGTCAACTGAGCGTGGCTGACACGCGATGAAGCATAGGCCATGCGCTCCAGGCCGAGATTAGTGGCCCCGGCCAAGATCGTGGCCAGTACTGCGGCGGGTTCATCGTGCTGCTTGCCAGACCGCAGATCGGTGAAGGCGTCGAGGAACCCTGTCTGCGCATTCACCTCCCAAAGCAGCTCCGTGATGCGGATACGCGGCATCACGGCGTCGATGGCCCGTTCCAAACGCACCGCAGCAGGAGGTGTCACCGCATCATGTGGTGTGATTTTCAGCCGCCCGCGCTCGATACGGACGCCAGTAAGAGCATTGCGTTTCAAGGCGCGGTCCACTTGGTCAAGACGTTTCGCCAACATGGTCCGGCGATCAGCCAGCCACGCGTCCGGATCGGTCTCGAAGCCTGCATCCCGCATGACAGTTTCAGCATTGTCTCGGGGCATAAGGTAGCTGTCGAACCGGCGATACTCACGACTGCCGTCGACCCAGACATCTCCTGCGCGCAGACGATCTCGCAAGGTGGAAACAACGGCAGTTTCATAGACACGCCGCTTCGGCTGACCGTCTTGAACGATCAACGATCGCCAATGCTTGGCGGCAAAGGGCATGGGCGGATCATCCGGCAATTTGCGCTTGCCGCTCTGGTTCTGGTCGCGCAACAAGGCAATCGCGTCCTTGAGCTCATCCCCCGCATCGGTGGCATTGAACTGGAAGGCTTCAAGAAAGGCGGGGGCGAACTTCCGCATATAGGCATAACGCTCGGCCGCCAGGGATAGGGGGGCACTGGTGGCCAATTCCCCGAACCCGGCGATTTCGTCACGACGGCCCAAAAGCTTGTCCCACCCGATTTCCGCATCGAGTGCCGCAAATGGATCCTGCCCCAATTCTTGTGCGCGGGCCATCGCATCAATGGACTCGCCAAAGAGCTGCATCAGCTTGCCAACCCGCGCTTTGCCCATACGCCAAACCTCCTCCTGGCGATTGCGGGATCTTGAGAAGAGCTGGCCGGTCAGCCGCTCGAACATGGCGATGGTCGCGTCGGTGACCGTGATAGATAAATCCGACATCTGCGCCGCGAGCGTAGCGATCCGCCGCCGCTCGCCAAAATCATTCAGCAAACTGACCGGTGCTACAGCGCCCTCGCGCGCGAACTTGAGCAGCCGGTCAGGGTGCAGGCCGTGCCCAAGGTTTGACGGTAAATTCAGCGATCGCAGATATTTCAGGCGGTCTAGAAGCGCGGTCATACTGGCCGGGCTTGCGGAGTGCGGATAGCCCCGCAACCATGTGAGTCGCGTTTGCCCGACAGACGGATCGTTGACCAAGAGCCCCTGTAATTGGGCCCGTTGGTCCGGGGATAGAGCATCAAACAGCGCAGCGGCAGCCTCGCGCCGAGCGCGTGCCCGCCCCTTCAGCGCAAAGCGCTCAAGCGTGTCTACGCTCGGCAATACCAGATGCTGCTTGCGCAGCTCCGCGACCAGAGTCTCAACAATCTTTACGCCGTGATCCGTCGCGAAGGCCGCCCTCGTGGCGATATCCTCCGCTTGCTGCACATGTTCAGATCCGAAAGGCGAAAGCCCCAAGTGGCGCATCGCGACGGCATGATGTTCGTGCCGCGTATTTCTCCTGATGGCATAGTCGTCGAGAGTACAGGCCTCCACCTGAAGCTGTTCAGCAAGCCAAGCGATCAGCTCCGCTGGCGGCATGATGCCGTCGCTCCACCCAAAGCCTGGGTGGCGCAGCAGACAAATATGAACCGCGACACCAAGGAGGTTTTCGGCGCGGCGTCGGGTGCGGATCAGGTCAATGTCGTGCCTGCTTAGCAGATAATGGCGGATCAAAGCATCAGGTTCCACCGGTATCCCAAAGAGATCTGCATGCGCACGGGAAGAAAGTAGTCGACGGGCCATAGGGTGTCCTCAAAAGGTAGTTGCAAGTTTGAAGACATCGAATATTATAGAGACCGATAAAAAGACAGATTTGCCGCGCCGATTCAGGATCACAGCAATCACGTTAAGTCAGGCCATAAAACGGCCGTTTTGGAGACATGACATCTGTATGAAACAAGCAGCTCTT
>NZ_ML178715.1 GCF_004360145.1 Aliiroseovarius marinus
ATCGCCGTGGGCATCTCGGGCGCCATCCAGCACTTGGCTGGTATGAAAGATTCGAAGATCATCGTTGCGATCAACAAAGACGAAGAGGCGCCGATCTTCCAGGTTGCCGACTTCGGTCTGGTTGCCGACCTGTTCGACGCCGTGCCGGCCCTGACCGACGCCGTCTGATCGGACATCGCAAAAGACACGAAAGGCCCGCCCACCCGGCGGGCCTTTTCCGTTTCAGACCCTGTGAGTCGACAAGCTGGCCAGAAGTTTGTTGGCAAGCCGTTCATGCGCCAGCGTTCCCAGCATCATCTTGGCCGCGGGGGCATCCATCTCGGAATGCACAAGCCCCTGTTGTCCGGCTACGATTTCGTCAGGCGTCGGCACGACCTTGATCAGATCGCGCGCATAGGGGCGGACATCGTCGATCATGTCCTGACTCACAAACAGCGGATCCGTGCCCAATGCGTCAGCGGCAAGGCGCCCAATATGATGATCTGCCATCCAAACCAGTGTCGCGCGCTTATCCAGCCGTGACATCAACCCTTTCAGCCGCCCAACCCAGGCCTGTTGCAGCTCTTTGCGCACCACCTCGAACCGTTGCGCACAAGCCGATTGCAGGGCCCCCAGCAAGTGCCCTGTGAAGTGGTAGTCGGTAAAGTCCAGCTCGGGATAAAGGTACTTCAACATGCTGGACGCACGCAGGAACCGGTCATTCCGGCGTGGGTGGACGGCGTAGAACCGATTGGACAGGTTCTGCGCCCCCGGTAGCTGGGTCACGATGTCCGTGGCGTTGTTGCACAGCTTCAGCAGAACCGGGTCATGCAGAAACACGTCCAACCCGGCATTCGGACAGCCGAAATTCACCACAGCGCGCCCCAGCTGCGCCTCTAACAATTCCGGATAGGGATGCGCCATGAACCGGCCATAGGTTTCCGTTCCGCCCAGAACGGCCACATACGGCCCGCTGAGGTCGCGTTTCGGCCCCCGGAACAGAATTTTCGACGTTTTGTACCGACACGGGAAATAGTCCAGCGCCCCTTTGCCAAGGATATCATAGGCCATGCCACCCACCCTTTCATTTTCACCCAAGACACAGTGTCGGCCGTAACCCTTTTCAAATTGCTAATCTTAAAATGCGCGATGTTTCTTTCAGGCCCGCTTAACCCTTGCGCCAGCAACCACGCGGCGCATAGTCTGTGCATAACCAAACGTAACGCGGGTGCTTGCCCGCGTCGCGTGACCAGAAGGAACGACATATGAGCATCGAGACAGTGGGCGTGATCGGCGCCGGGCAAATGGGCAACGGCATCGCACATGTTCTGGCCCTTGCCGGATACGAAGTGCGCCTGAACGACATTAGCCAAGACAGTCTGGATGCCGCCGTTACTCGCATCACCAAGAACATGGAGCGTCAGGTCTCGCGCGATTTGATTTCGGCGCAAGAGATGGCGGACGCAATGGGGCGGATTAGCACCACGTTGAAGCTGCCCGATCTTGGCCCGACTGATCTGGTGATCGAAGCGGCCACCGAAAACGAAGCGCTTAAAAAGCAGATCTTCGATACGCTTTTGCCGCATCTGGGCGCGGATACGATTCTGACCTCGAACACATCGTCGATCTCGATCACCCGTTTGGCCAGCGGGACCGACCGCCCCGAGCGCTTCATGGGCTTCCACTTCATGAACCCGGTGCCCCTGATGAAACTTGTCGAGCTGATCCGTGGCATCGCGACCGACGAACCCACCTATCAGGCGTGTCTGGCCGTGGTGGAAAAGCTGGGCAAGACCGCCGCCAGCGCCGAGGACTATCCCGCTTTCATCGTAAACCGCATCCTGATCCCGATGATCAACGAAGCCTGCTATGCGCTGTACGAGGGCGTCGGATCGGTCGCGTCAATTGATGCGTCGATGAAGCTGGGCGCGAACCACCCGATGGGCCCGCTGGAGCTGGGCGATTTCATCGGTCTGGACACCTGTCTGGCCATCATGAACGTGCTGCATGACGGGCTGGCTGACACCAAATATCGTCCCTGCCCGTTGTTGGTGAAATATGTGGAAGCAGGCTGGGTCGGGCGCAAAGNCGGTCTGGACACCTGTCTGGCCATCATGAACGTGCTGCATGACGGGCTGGCTGACACCAAATATCGTCCCTGCCCGTTGTTGGTGAAATATGTGGAAGCAGGCTGGGTCGGGCGCAAAGCCGGACGCGGTTTCTATGACTATCGCGGAGAGGTTCCGGTTCCCACGCGCTAAGCCGCAAGCCAGCCCCCAGAAGCACAAAAGGCCCCGCTGGGGCCTTTTTCAATTCACTTGCCAGACAGCGCCAGCGTGTGCGACCGCAGCCACGCCATAAACCCACGCGGGTCCGAGTGCAGCTTCTCCATCTCTTCATCGGTCAGAACCTCGCCAACAACGGGCGCGATCGGCCGGTTGCAGCTTTTGACGATCTCGTGCAGCAAAAGCCCCTGGCGCATCGTGGCCGACAGGCGGTTAGCAATCTGATACCAGCGGGTGTTCGCACCGGGGAAGAAGATTGGCACAACACGTGCGCCCGATCGACGGATCATTTGCGCAGTGAACACGTTCCACTCGCGCTCGATGGCTGGGCCCATCAGCGTATCGGACGAGGCCACGACGCCCGACGGAAACAGCGTGATCAGCCCGCCTTGCTTTAGAAATGCCATCGCTTCAGCGCGCATCTCGACCATCTTTTTCTGCGCCTCGGGGTCGTGCGGAAATGGTACCGGGATCATGTAGGACGAGGCGACCTCGTCCAACCCATCCAGAATCGAGCGTGACAGGATGCGATAGTCTTGACGGCGGCGCCCGATCAGCTCGGCCAGCACCATCCCGTCGGTCAGCCCGTGCGGATGGTTGGCGACGACCACGACGGGCCCCTCGGCGGGAATATTGGCAAGCTGGTCGTCCGGGGTCTGCACTTGCACACCCATCACATCCAGACAGGCACCCCAGAACGCCTGCCCCTTGGGCGCGCCACGGCGCTCTAGTTTACGCACCATGCGCAGGATGGGCAGCTTGCCAGTCATCCACTCCATGGTACGGATAATCAACGCCTGCCCGGGATTGTTGAACGAGTTGGCATAGGTCAGGGTGCGCCGGTCGTACTGCTGCTGGACCGGAGCCGTCGAGTTGGCCTCTGCCATAGGAGTTTCCGCGTCATGCGTCACGTTCGTTCACCTTTGCCCTTTGTCAGAGCTTACATGCCTTCGCCGAACTTGTCGGCGACCAGCGCTTCCAGCGCGTCCATCAGCTCGGCCGCTTGCGGTCCCGAGGTTTCGACCTGAATGCTTGTTCCTTGCGAGGCTGCCAGCATCAACAGTCCCATGATCGAGTCGCCATCCGCGTCCAGTCCATCCTTGGACACACGCGCACAGGCATCATGATTTTCGACCGTATCGACAAACTTTGCCGAGGCCCGCGCATGCAGGCCCTTCACATTGATGATCTCAAGCTCTCGGTTCGTACTCATGGCGTGTCAATCCTCGCTCACGTCAATGCAGTCAATATACTTTCGACCCGCGGCCAACGCTTTCTGCGTCGAGGCCTCGACCGACAGATGGCGGGTTTTTGCCAGTTTCAGCAACATGGGAAGGTTTGCGCCGTACAGGATTTTGCGGTCGGATTTGCAGCAGGCGGGCAGCGACAAATTGGCCGGAGACCCGCCAAACATGTCCACAACAATCACCACACCATCGCCCTGATCCACGGCGTCGGCAGCCACCGCGATCTCGGCCCGTTTGTCGTCGCGATCACATTCGGCGGCTGTCGAAATAGCACGCATACCCGGCTGCTTGCCGACCACGTGTTCGACCGCTGCCAGATATTCGTTTGCAAGCCCGCCATGCGCGACGATCACGATACCGATCACGCTAAATCCTCGATGTTGATGCCGCTGCTGTCCCGGCGCGGCGTTCCATTTCCCGATGTCTAATTGACACCTGCCATCCCTTGGTTGCAAGCGACTTTGCCAAGTTTTCCGCCAAGGCAACCGAACGATGTTGGCCACCGGTGCAACCAAACCCAATCGAAAGGTGCGCTTTGCCCTCTTCCCCGAAGGCCGGGATCAAGAATTTGACAAGGTTTTGCACCTGCTGAAAGAACTGCGCAAAGCGTGGATCTTGGGCGACATAGTCCGCCACTTCGCTGCTGCGCCCATCCAGCGCGCGCAGGGCGGGCTCCCAATGCGGATTGCGCAAAAAGCGGGCGTCGAACACCATGTCCAACCCCTGAGGCACCCCGCGTTTATAGGAAAACGAGTGCACCGACACGGCGAGCTCTTCCGCGCCCGACACCGACAACCAGCGCATGATTTCATCTTTCAGATCGTGGGGCGACAGGTCAGAGGTATCGATCAACACATCCGCACGCCGCCGGATCGGGATCAGAAGTTCGATCTCGCGGGTGATGCCCAGTTCGGGCGTTTCATCGGGGGCCAGCGGGTGGCGACGACGGGTTTCCGAGTAGCGCCGCAGCAGCACCTCCTGCGAGCAATCCATATACAGGACCTCGACCTCGAATCCGTCATCCTCGCGCAGGTCTTCGATCACCTGCAGCAGCATCTCGGTCGAGAAATCACGGTTGCGTACATCCACGCCCAGCGCCAAGGGCTGGGTCAGCGCGGGGCCAGACAAGACGCGGTCGATCAGGGACATCGGAAGGTTGTCGATCACCTCGTACCCGATGTCTTCCAGAACGCGGATCGCGGTGGTGCGCCCAGCCCCGGACGGGCCAGTCACCAGCACAATCTTCTGCCCAGATTTCGTTTTACTATCCGTCATTGCCATTCCCTTAGAACCGGCGTCCCGCAGCGCGTGCGAGGCATATAACGCAATTCAGAAGCGGACCAAAGTCCAGCCACCTTATTCTGCAAAAGCGTGGCGTCCGTGACGCAACATGTTGAAGACTGCTATTGCGAAATAAGGTGCGTCGACGCGAAACAGGCATTCAATCGCGCAACCGTTAACTTCTGTGAACGCGGGTGAAGCCGGCAGGCGCGCCATTTCGATCTGCCCCATATCGACCACCAACTTCAGCTGCGCTTTCGGGCAATACGGCACGTTGATCAGGCCAACGCCGCGCGCTTCAATGACGCCGGGCATTTCGGGTGGGGCAATCACGAAGGGGGTATCGCCTTCCATCACAATCTGGCTAAGGTCGTCGGCTACCAGTTGCGCGCCCAACCCGATCAATTCCAACGCCAAGGCGGATTTTCCCGATCCGGACGGGCCGGTTATCATCACCGCCGCATCCCCAACCGCCAC
Source organism: Aliiroseovarius marinus (assembly GCF_004360145.1). Classification (GTDB taxonomy): domain Bacteria; phylum Pseudomonadota; class Alphaproteobacteria; order Rhodobacterales; family Rhodobacteraceae; genus Aliiroseovarius; species Aliiroseovarius marinus. The sequence goes on from NZ_ML178715.1 coordinate 5,270, forward strand.
TGTCGTGGCGTGATAGCGGGCGGTGACGTCTGTGTCGCTCATACGGGCAGCCCGACCACGAACCGTGCGCCCAGCGGCTCGGACGTCAGATCCGCATCGGTGGGCCGGATATTCTCGGCCCAGATGACCCCGCCATGCGCCTCGACGATCTGCTTCGAGATCGCCAGACCAAGGCCCGAGTTGTTGCCAAACTGGTTCTGCGGACGTTCGGAGTAGAAACGATCAAAGATCTTGCCCAGCGCCTGATCGGGAATGCCGGGGCCTGTATCCTCGACCACCACCAGCACACGGTTTTCGCGGCGTCGGGTCCAGACGCGGATTGCATCCCCGCTTTCGCAGAAGCTCAGCGCGTTGGTGATGAGGTTCACGAATACCTGCGCCAGACGCGCCTCTAACCCGCTGATCATGATCGGGTTCTTGGGCAGATCGGTGATGAAATCGACGCCCTTGTTCTGCGCCTCGCCCCCCAGATAATCCGACAGGCTGCGCAACATCCGCAGCAGATCGAACTCTTCTTCGTCCTCGCGCACCAGTTCGCTGTCCAGACGCGAGGCGTTCGAGATGTCGCTGACCAGACGATCCAAGCGGCGCGTGTCGTGTTCAATCACATCCAACAGCCGCTCGCGCTGCTCGTCCTTGTTGGCCAGACGCAGTGTACCCACGGCAGACCGCAGACTGGCCAGCGGGTTCTTAATTTCGTGCGCCACATCGGCAGCGAACTGTTCGTTCGCATCAATACGGTCATAGAGCGCGGTGACCATGCCACGCAGCGCCCCAGACAGACGCCCGATTTCATCCGGGCGGCCGGTCATATCAGGAATGCGCACCCGGCGGGTTTTGACATTGCGCGGATCGTTTTCGCCGCTCAATTCTGCCGCGGTCGCAAGATCCGACAACGGGTTCGCGATGGTCGACGCGAGCACAAGGCTTAGGCCGATAGAGACCAGAATGGCGATGACGAACATTTGTAGCAGTTGTTCACGTTCGGCACGGACCAGCAGATCCAACTCGCCCGCCGCGCTGGTGATCGCAACGACCCCTTTCGGCATGCCATCCACCAAGATCGGCGTCGCCACGGAAAAGACCGTGCCGCTGTTCTTATCAACCCCGTTTGCCACCTGCGTGGCCCCCAGCATCGCGCGGAAATACAGGCTGCGCGCCATGCTTTCCGTGTCCAGCGGCTGCTCAAGCCCACGCCCAGTGTCAGCAAAGCCCGAGGTCGCCTCCCAAATCGAGTTCAGGATGTCCGTGATCACCGTCGAGCCGATATCGCGTTGCAACCCATCAACCGGCGTTTTCTCTCCGCGATCTTGCCCTACGGTGGTCGCCACAAGGTTTTCGGCATCGTCAAAAACGAACACTTCCAAACCGACTGGCAAGTGCAGGTTCGACAGGGTCATGGCGAAATCGGACGGCGCGGTCTCGGCCAGATCGGTTTCCAACGTGTCGATCGTTTCCTGCTCGACCTCGACGTCTCCGGTGACGCTGTCCGTGGCTTCCGACAGGGTTTCTTCGACAATGCGCGCGGCTTCCTCGCCCTGCGAAAGCTGCGCCTCAAACACATCCGCGATCAGCTCGGCTTCGACCACCAGACCACGTTCGCGTTGAAACAGAAGGCTGTCACGAAACGGGTTCAGGTACAGAACACCTGCCACAAGGATCACCAGACCCAGCAAGTTGAACGTGATGATCTTGCGTGCCAGCGGCGAGCGGTTGATCGAAATCAGCCGGCGCTCAGTCTTGGCATCTGGAAACAGGTCATCATAGTTGTCCTGAGACGACATCCAGTCTTCGCTCAGGTCTACGTCACCTTCAGGTGGGGTGCTTTGGGCCTTCTCGCGCTTTTGCTTCCGGCTTGATGCAAACAGCATGCGCGTCATTCTTCGTTGTAGCGGTATCCGATGCCGTAAAGCGTTTCGATGGCCGAGAAATCTGCATCCGCCGAGCGCATCTTCTTACGTAGCCGTTTGATATGACTGTCGATGGTCCGGTCATCCACATAGACCTGATCATCATAGGCCACGTCCATCAACTGATCGCGGCTTTTCACGAAGCCGGGGCGTTGGGCCAAGGCTTGCAGCAACAAAAACTCGGTAACGGTCAGGGACACGTCCTGACCTTTCCACGTCACGGCGTGGCGCAGCGGATCCATGCGCAGCTCACCCCGTTCCATCACGCGCCCGTCTTCGACTTCTCCGGCGTCGTCGCTTGCGATCACCTCTTGTCGGCGCAGCAGCGCGCGGATGCGTTCGACCAGAAGGCGCTGACTGAACGGCTTGGTTACATAGTCGTCGGCACCCATGCGCAGGCCAAGTACCTCGTCAATTTCGTCGTCTTTCGAGGTCAGGAAAATCACCGGCAGGGTCGAGGTCTTCTGCCGCACACGTTGCAGCAGATCCATCCCGTCCATCCGCGGCATCTTGATGTCGAAGACCGCAAGGTCCGGCAGGCGTTTCGCAAAAGCGTCAAGCGCGCTTTGACCGTCATTATAGGTCTCTACTTCGAACCCTTCGGCCTCAAGCGTAATAGACACTGAAGTCAGGATGTTTCTGTCGTCGTCGACCAAGGCAATTCTGGACATTGGGCTTCCTCGCACTGCTCGAGCCACGTTCATTCATGAACTCTTCTTAACATATTCTCGCGTTCTCAGTGGCGAATCAACTGAGAATTGCGATTCGGAACTGAGGCGCGCAGCTTTCTTACGTCGCCGCCCGGAATTCAACACGAATGTATCTGCCGTTTATTTCGCATACGAAACTTATTGGTTGCGCAAACACAGTGTTGCTTGCGCTAACGCGACAATGCGCGCTGTTCCATCAGAAAGCAGTCGTGCTATAGGCCGGTCACCGGCCCTCGTTCACATGAGGGTTGGCGTGCGGGTGTTTTGCCTGCGCTCTCATGTGAAACAGATACGCCGGGGAGTTACAGACGGACCGGCGACAGGAGCAAATAAATGACCACTGGACGGGTAAACCCAGCACGCCGCTTGGAAGATCAAGGCATCACCGGGCTGGGCAATGTCTATTACAACCTGATGGAGCCAGCTCTGATCGAAGCCGCACTGGGCCGCGGCGAGGGCAAGCTTGGACAAGGCGGGACCTTCCTGGTCGAGACCGGCAAGCACACGGGCCGTTCTCCCAAGGATAAATTCGTCGTCAAAACCCCCAGCGTCGAGCCGCACATCTGGTGGGAAAACAACCCGCCGATGGATCCGGCCAAGTTCGATGTCCTGTACGAGGACATGCTGGAGCACATGAAAGGTAACGACTACTACGTTCAGGATCTGTATGGCGGCGCCGACCCGGCCCACCGTCTGGATGTGCGCGTGGTTTCGGAACTCGCCTGGCACAACCTGTTCATCCGTCATCTGCTGCGCCGCCCCGACCGCGACGAGCTGGACGAGTTCGAACCCGAATTCACCATCATCAACTGCCCGACCTTCAACGCAGACGCCGAGCGTCACGGCTGTCGTTCGGAAACGGTGATCGCCCTGAACTTCGACCGCAAGCTGATCCTGATCGGCGGCACTGAATACGCTGGTGAGAACAAGAAATCGGTCTTCACCCTGCTGAACTACATGCTGCCCGAAAAAGGCATCATGCCGATGCACTGCTCGGCCAACCACGCCACCGGCAACCCGGTCGACACCGCCGTCTTCTTCGGCCTGTCGGGCACCGGCAAAACCACCCTGTCGGCAGATCCCGAGCGCACGCTGATCGGTGATGACGAGCACGGCTGGTCGGACACCGGCACCTTCAACTTCGAAGGTGGCTGCTACGCCAAGACCATCAACCTGTCGGCCGAAGCCGAGCCGGAAATCTACGCCACGACCCAGAAGTTCGCGACCGTGATCGAGAACATGGTCTATGACGAAGAGACCAAGGAACTGGACTTCGAAGATGACAGCCTGACGGCCAACATGCGTTGCGCCTATCCGCTGCACTATATCTCGAACGCGTCGAAAACCGCGATTGGCGGTCACCCGAAGAACATCATCATGCTGACCTGTGATGCGTTTGGTGTTCTGCCTCCGATCGCGCGTCTGACGCCGGCGCAGGCCATGTATCACTTCCTGTCGGGCTTCACCTCGAAGGTTGCAGGTACCGAAAAAGGTGTGACCGAGCCCGAGCCGACCTTCTCGACCTGCTTTGGTGCGCCCTTCATGCCGCGCCGCCCGGCCGAGTATGGTGCGCTGCTGCGTGACAAGATCGCCAAGCACGGTGCAACTTGCTGGCTGGTGAACACCGGTTGGACCGGTGGTGCTTATGGCACTGGCTCGCGTATGCCGATCCGCGCCACCCGCGCGCTGCTGACCGCTGCTCTGGACGGGTCGCTGGCCGATGCCAAGTTCCGCAAGGACGAAAACTTCGGCTTCGAAGTTCCGGTCAAGGTGGAAGGCGTTGCCGACCTGCTGCTAGATCCGCGCCGCACCTGGCAGGATGCTGCAGCCTATGACGCGCAAGCTGCCAAGCTGGTCAAAATGTTCGCTGACAACTTTGTTCAGTACGAAGGCGACATTGACGACGACGTGAAAGCCGTCGCCATCGGTTAAGCCGCAAAACAGACTAAGACAAACGCCCCGGTTCATCGCCGGGGCGTTTTCTTTTGGGCTGACGCCCCGTGACTTTACGCGCAGTCACGCTTTACGCGAACGTAAGCTTTGCGCTTGCATGCGCCTATGACCCAGACTGTCACCATAGATGGCCCCGCCCCGCTGACCGGCACATTCTTCGAAGCCGCCACCCCGCGCGCCGTCGCGGTGCTGAACGGCGCGACCGGGGTGCCTCACCGCTTCTATCGCCATTTCGCCGCGTGGCTGGCCGAGACGCAGGACGTTTCGTGCCTGATCTATGACTACCGCGATTTCGGAGCCTCGGCCCGCGGGCCGGTTCGCGATGTGACGGCCTCGATGCTGGATTGGGGTTTAAGTGACACTCAGGTCGCAAGAGACTGGCTCGAGGCCCGCGCAAACGGACTGCCCGTTTGGCTTATGGGGCATTCCCTTGGCGGTCTCATGCTGGCACGCCACCAGCGCACCAAGGACGTCGCGCGCGTGATTACCGTGTGCACTGGTCCCGTTCACACCACGGACCATCCGTGGCCATTCCAAGCCACGGTGCGCGCCCTGTGGTTTGTGGTCGGCCCGCTTTCGACGGCAAGTTTTGGCTATGTGCCGAAACAGGTCTCGGGCCTTGGCAGTGACATTCCCGGCCCCGTCTTCAAGCAGTGGAAACGCTGGTGCACGACGCGCGGGTACCCGGCCAAGGACCCATGTATCCCCGCCGCGCCGATTGCAGCCTTTTCATGCCCTGTACGCACCGTATCGCTATCAGATGACACATCCGTTCCGCCAAGCGCCGTGGCCCGCATGACCGAGCTTTATCCCGGAACTGAGACCGAACACCTCGCGCTGACCCCACAAGAGTTTGGCTTGAAGAAAGTCGGACATATCGACGCTTTCCGCCCGGAAAACGCCAAGCTCTGGCCCGCGTTGATCGCTTAACCCATTAGCCCGCGCCGGATCAGGTTCAGCCCCGCCACCGTCAACACGATCAGCGTTGCCCGCTTGAAGGTCTTCTGCGGCATCCGATCATGCAGGCGATAGCCCAGCCCCATCCCCAAAAAGGCTGGGAGCAACATGGCCGCAGATAAGGGCGCCGTATGCTCATTAAAGACACCCGACTGCATATGCGCGCCCACAAGCACCATCGCACCGAACCCATAAACAACGCCCTGCGCCAACATCTGCTCGGTCTTTGATGTATTCGTCGCGGTCAGATAGGCCACGAAGGGCGGCCCCCACACGCCCGAAATCCCTCCGACCAGTCCAGAGATGGCCGAGATGATGCTTTCATCCCGCACACGGTTTTCCGGGCGAAGCGCCGGCACCCAGCCCCTCAGCTGCATCAGACAGAACAGCACAATCGGAACACCAATCAGAATGAAGAACACGCGCGGCGGCAAAAACAGCACCATCTGTGCGCTGATGATCAAGGTCACGAACAGCCCAATCAGGAAGACGCGAAACTTCTTTATAACCTCCCACGCAGCACCGGCCCCTTGGCGCAGCGCCTGCCGGATATTGGTGGTGGCAGTGGGGATAATAAGCGCGGCCAAGGCGACCTCGGCAGGCATAACCGTGGCCAGCCCGGAAATCATGATCAGCGGCAACCCAAAGCCCACCGCGCCTTTCACAAAGCCCGCGAAAAGCGTGATCGCGACGGCAAACGCCAGCGTCGACATACCTAGATCAGCCAGAATTCCCATGCATACCCTCCGCGTCTAGCCCCTTGTAGCGGAATAAATTCTCCGCGGCACGCAAAACGCCGCTGCGTTATATATGTTCGCATTTACGGTTTCTGGCGTATTTTTATTGCGCTGCACCTGCAAAAGGATTATCTCTCTGCAGACGCAAAATGAGCAGCCGAATCCCGGCCGCATGTGACAGGAGTTTCTTATGACCAGCGCCCTGATCGACAACCTTCTTGACCTGACCGGCGCGGCCCTTGCCCCGGTTGAAGCAACCTTTGACGCCGCCAAGGAAAATGTCCGCGCGCTGGTGTCCGAAGGCGACCGCGTGTCGGGCGCGAAATTGGAAGAGCATCAAGCCGCCGCCCACGCCCTGTCGTGGCTGGCCACCTATGCCGAAAGCCTGCGCCAGATGAACGCGTGGGCCGGTCGCCTGTCCGAAAACGGCCAGCTGGGCGAGATGGAGAAGCTGATCTTGCAGATCGCCTTTGGCGAATACCTCGCTCAGATGAAGGGCGGCATGATGATGAGCCAGAACGAAATGGCACGTCTGGCTGACATGGGCGTCGATGGCGCCGCTTTGGACACTGATGCGATCAACACTCTGATCGCCACTGGCAACAGCCAAGCCGCCCGCACCCGTCTGGTCGAGCTGATGCAAGACAATGCAGGCCACGCCACGTTCGGCGCCACCGGTCTGGACGAAGAGCTGGAAATGATCCGCGAGCAGTTCCGCCGCTATGCGGATGAACGCGTGACCCCGAACGCCCATGAATGGCACCTGAAGGATGACTACATCCCGCTGGAAATTCTGGAAGAGCTGGCGGAAATGGGCGTCTTCGGCCTGACCATCCCCGAGGAATACGGCGGGCTGGGCCTGTCGAAAGCGTCGATGGTTGTGGTCTCGGAAGAACTGTCGCGCGGCTATATCGGTGTTGGCTCGTTGGGCACCCGCTCGGAAATCGCAGCCGAACTGGTCGAGGCCGGCGGCACCGAGGAACAAAAGCAACACTGGCTGCCCAAGCTGGCCAGCGCAGAGATCCTGCCGACAGCAGTATTCACCGAACCCAACACCGGCTCGGACCTTGGCTCGCTGCGCACCCGCGCCGTGAAGAATGCCGAAGGCGACTATGAAGTGACCGGCAACAAGACCTGGATCACCCACGCTGCGCGGACCCACGTGATGACGCTGCTGGCACGCACCGACCCGAACAGCACAGACCACCGCGGCCTGTCGATGTTCCTGGCCGAGAAAACCCCCGGCGACGACGAAAACCCGTTCCCGACCGAAGGCATGACCGGCGGCGAGATCGAGGTGCTGGGCTATCGCGGTATGAAGGAATTCGAGCTGGGCTTTGACGGCTTCAAAGTGAAGGGCGAGAACCTGCTGGGTGGCGTAGAAGGTCAGGGCTTTAAACAGCTGATGAAAACCTTCGAGGCAGCCCGCATTCAAACCGCTGCCCGCGCCATCGGTGTGGCGCAGAACGCGCTGGAAATCGGCATGCAATATGCCGAGGACCGCAAACAGTTCGGCAAGTCGCTGATCAACTTCCCCCGCGTGGCCAACAAGCTTGCCATGATGGCGGTCGAGATCATGATCGCGCGACAGTTGACCTATTTCTCGGCTTGGGAAAAGGACCACGGCCATCGCTGTGACCTCGAGGCTGGCATGGCCAAGCTGCTGGGTGCACGAATCGCTTGGGCCTGTGCCGACAATGCGCTGCAGATCCACGGCGGCAACGGCTTCGCGCTGGAATACCAGATCAGCCGCGTGCTGTGCGACGCCCGCATCCTGAACATCTTCGAAGGTGCTGCCGAAATTCAGGCGCAGGTCATCGCGCGCCGCCTGCTGGGCTAAAGCGCCGACCAGAACCCCGCTGCCAAGATCAGGCAGAGCGGGCCATAGAACATCAGGTTGAGCCGTGCGAACGGCTCTTCCATCCTCACGCTGAACAGCGGCAGAACATAGCTGGCAACCCCGCGCAGACCAAACACTGCGACCAAGACCCAGCCTGCCCAGACCAGCAAACGGTCGGGAATGACAGCGATGCCCTGCGTAAGTCCAAACAGCACGATCCCCGAACTGCCCAACGCCGCGGCCACCAGCGCCGAGGCCCAGCCGGGCGGCATCTTGGTGATTCCAGGCGCGCCGACCACTGTGCGCGCCAAGCGTCGTTCGTCCCAAATGGGCCACCAGACACCCAATGCCCACAACACGTGTGCCAATGCTGCCCCCACCAAGATCAGATACGTAAGTCCCAAAATCACTACCTGCATAGCGCCCTCCGTCGCATCAATACGCTTGCGTATGGTTCACGCGGCGGGTAGCTTGTCAATACGCTAGCGTATGGAGCGCTGAAACTATGGCTGAAACCAAAGAGAGACTGAGCACGGAAAGCTGGCTAATGGCAGGGTTTCGCGCCCTTGCACGGTCTGGCCCGCAAGCGCTGAAAGCTGAACCTTTGGCGCGCGAGCTTGGTACGACCAAGGGATCATTCTACTGGCATTTCAAAGACGTAGCGAGCTTCCAGTCCCAGATGCTAGAGCTATGGGAAACCCGCGCCGTCGACGACATCACCCGCTTTCTGGACGAGGAAGCGGATCCCGTGCGCAAGCTGTATATGCTTGGTGACATCTCGACCTCAGCAGACCCGGAACACGGGGGCGATGCCGTGGAACCTGCGATCCGGGCGTGGGCGCAAAGCAACCATACTGCTGCGTATGTTGTCGAACGTGTAGATCAAAAGCGCTTGGACTATCTTCAGGGCATTCTGGCCGAACTTGACCTCAGCAACCCCGATTTCGCCCGCCTGATTTACGGCGCCTATATCGGCATGGGAACGCTGTCGGCCAAGGACGGAACCGATAACAAAGACGCCATGAGCACGCTTTTAGCCGCCCTTCTGGCCCTGCGCGACGCGTAAGGCTGGCAATCCCAGCCCCGCATCCCCATCTTTCTGCTATGAAAGCTTTGTTCCTGATCCCCGCCGCCACCCTTCTTTTGTCCGCCTGCAAGGACGAAACAATCTCGGGCTATGCGGATGCAGGTGCGGTTTGGTCCTTGGTCGAGCTTGATGGCACCGCCTTTCCGGCCAGTGCGACACTCAGTTTTCCCGAAAAGGGCCGGATCGCGGGCCAAGCGCCGTGCAACACCTATTCGGGCACCCAAACCGCGCCTTACCCGTGGTTCGAAACGGGCCCCATCCTGTCGACCAAACGCGCGTGTCCGGACCTGAACGCTGAAACCGCGTTCTTTGCGGCCCTTTCTGAGATGAGCATCGCCGAGGTATCCGGCAGAACCCTGATCCTGTCCAACGAAGCGGGGCGCGAGATGGTGTTTACAAGCGCGCCGCGTTGACCGCATCACGCCGCAGCCGATCCAAAAGCCGCGCCCGCGCTTCTGGCAGGGGCTTGTCGCCAAGCGCATGGGCAATGCCGTGGGTTAGGAAATGCCCGGTGGTCACCAGCCCATCCAGTACATTGGACAAGGATCCATCCCCCACGCCTAGAAGTTCAGGCGGCAGAGGTAACAAACGATCCGCCCATTCCCCCGCCCCTTCAGCAGACACCGCCCGCCCGGTTTTGGGCGAGACATAGGCCAAATCATCCCGCGCGCCTGTCACCGCGCATTCGGTCAGGTCGAGGCCAAAGCCCAGCTCCTCCAACAGCGCCAATTCCCATTTCAGATAGGCGGTCGGCCACGCTTCGTTGACGCCCAGAAGGTCAAGCATGGATTGGGTGCGGTCATAAAGCACCGGATGGGGTTCGCGTTCTGGCAGCGCATAGGCCAGCAGCGCGGTGATCGCGTTCAGCCCCGCCAGCGCAGTGCGATCCGACAGAACCAGCGCGCGACTGCGCAAAGGTTCGACGATGTAACTGCCAATATGCTCTTCCAGCCGTGCGCGCCATGTGACGTCCAGTTGCGCGCCGGGTTGCAGGGTCGGGGCTATCTTGCGGCTGACACCCCCGCGCACGACGCCTGCATGGCGACCATGTTCGGACGTAAAAACATCAATAATGACAGAGGTTTCGCCATGCTTGCGCACGGACAGCAACGCCCCCTGATCTCGCCAATCCATCGCGACCCTCCTGAACGCAGCCTAGCGGGGTCTGTGTCAGTCGGAAAGCCCCGGTTCGTCCAGAAGATGGCGGCCCTGCTTGTCCTCGACTTCGATGATCCAAAGGTCCGGGTCAAAGCCCTTCTGACGGGTCAGGGCGGCGTCTACGTCGGCCTCAACGCCCTCGGACAACACCATCCAGCACCGCTCACCCGTCATCAGATCGAAGCTGCGTTGATAAGCGACGGCTTGCCCGTCCAGCGTGTTCATCTTGACCAGAACAGCCCCTGCGGTCGCATCACCCTTTTGGGTCACGAAGGCCGGAATGTCAGACAGGCGCAGCCGCGTCAGATAGGCCGAGACCCAGACATCCGCCGTCAGGCGCATCACTTGTTCCCGTCGCGGAAATCGAGCCCCATTTCCGAGTAGCGCTCTTTTTCCTCAAGCCAATTCGGGCGGACTTTCACCTGCAAGAACAGGTGAACCTTGCGGCCCATGAACTCTTCCAGCTCGGCGCGGGCGGATTGGCTGACGGCTTTGATCGTCTCGCCGCGTTTGCCCAGAATGATTCCCTTGTGACCATCGCGGGCGACATAGATGATCTGGTCCACGCGGGCAGAGCCATCCTTGCGCTCTTCCCAGTTTTCCGTTTCGACCGTCAGCTGATAGGGCAGTTCCTGATGCAGGCGCAGGGTCAGCTTTTCGCGGGTGATCTCGGCGGCGATCATGCGCATGGGCAGATCGGCGATCTGATCCTCGGGGTACAACCACGGACCTTCCGGCAGACGCTCGGCCAGCCACTTGCGAAGGTCTTTCACACCGTGACCTTTCTCGGCCGAGATCATGAAGGTTTCGGCGAAGTTGTAGCGGTCGTTCAGGTCTTTGGTCAGGGCCAGAAGCACGGGTGCTTCCACCTTGTCGATCTTGTTGATCGCCAGCGCCACGGTGCGGCCCTGCCCGATCTCTTCCAGACCTTCCAGAATGCGTTCGACGCCTTCAGTGACACCGCGATGTGCCTCGACCAGCAGAACGATCACATCCGCGTCCGAGGCGCCGCCCCAAGCCGCGGCAACCATCGCGCGGTCCAGTCGGCGGCGGGGTTGGAACAGGCCGGGCGTGTCCACGAAAACGATCTGTGCGTCGCCTTCGATTGCCACGCCACGAATACGCGCGCGGGTGGTCTGAACCTTATGCGTCACGATCGAGACCTTGGCCCCCACCATACGGTTCGTCAGCGTCGACTTGCCCGCATTGGGTTCGCCAATAAGGGCGACAAAGCCCGCGCGTGTGTTCGCATCCGACATCTTTTATCCTTCAACCTGCGCCAGAAGCGCTTTGGCCGCAGCTTGTTCGGCGGCCCGTTTAGAGTTGGCTTTCGCCTGTGCCGTCCGGCCATCGGGCAATTGCGCCTCAATGGTGAAGACCGGAGCATGATCCGGGCCTTCGCGGCTTGTTTCGACATATTTCGGCACGGCCATCTTACGCGCCTGCGCCCATTCTTGCAGGGCTGTTTTCGCGTCGCGGGCGTCGGCCTCGACCTTGTGGATACGGTCGCCCCACAGACGCAGAATCATGTCCCGCGCCGGGTCCAACCCGCCATCCAGATAGACGGCAGCAATGACGGCTTCCATCGCGTCGCCCAGCAGCGCCAGCTTGCGGCGCCCGCCGGTCTTCATCTCGGACCGCCCCAGTTTCAGGACGGCGCCCACATCAATCTGCTTGGCGACATCTGCGCAAGTTTCCTTGCGCACCAACGCGTTATAGCGCGGGGCCAGCGTGCCTTCGGGCGCGTTGGGATCGTCGGCCAGAAGCTTTTCGGACATGACCAACCCAAGCACCCGGTCGCCCAGAAACTCAAGCCGTTGGTTGTCAGGGCGTGTCGTCGACGAGATCGACCCATGCGTCAGCGCGCGGATCAGCAGGTCGGGTTTCGAAAACTCGTACCCGATGCGCGCCGTGAAGGCTTGGAGGTCGGCGGACAGCTTCACTCGATTTCCTTGAAGAAGCGATCCGACCGCCAGGTCCAGAAATAGAACAGACGCTTGCCCGCCGCCGAGAACATGATGCGGTCGGCGCGACCCAACAGGTATTCGGCGGGCACGAAGCCCACGCCGCCTGCGTTCGGGCTGACACGGCTATCGATCGAGTTGTCACGGTTGTCACCCATGAAGAAGTAATGACCTTCAGGCACGGTAAACACGTTGGTGTTGTCCACGCTACGGTTCGCGAAGTTCAGGATCGAGTGCGACACGCCACCCGGCAGCGTTTCGATGAACTTTTCTTTCAGGCACTCGCCGCCTTCACCAACCGGACGGTTGATACATTGCGGGATGGTGCGGAAACGGCCCTGCGGCAGTTTGGTTTCCGAGAACATGCCAGCAGGCACCTGCTTGGCCTCTTCCCCGTTGATCCACAACACGCTGTTCTTCACTTGGATCTTGTCCCCCGGCAGACCGACCAGACGTTTCACATAGTCGGTGCCAAGGGTCGGGTGGCGGAAGACGACGACGTCACCGCGTTCAGGTTCCGAGCCAAGGATACGGCCCGAAATCGGGCAGCTTGAGAACGGGCAGGAATGACGCGAATAGCCATAGGCCATCTTGTTCACGAACAGGAAATCCCCGATCAGGAGCGTGTCTTTCATCGACCCTGTGGGGATCCAGAAGGGCTGAAAGAACAGGGTGCGGAAGATCCCGGCGATGATCAGCGCCCAGAAGATCGTTTTGATGTTCTCCCACAGGCCATCTTTCTGCTTCTCGGTCATGTAACTGCCTTTTATCTGTCAGGCCGTGACGGCCGAAATCTGTTGTGGGCGATATGGGCGGATGGGGGGGCAGAGTCAAGTTTTGCGCCGGGTTTCGGCGGGTTTGACCGGGGATTTAGACGGGGCGCGCCTTATTCACCGCAGTTACTCCCAGAAAAGAGCCGTGATCTCGCCCGTAGCCTGATTCAGCGTGATCGAAAGAACGTGCCAAATGCTGCCGCCCGTGTCTGGATCGTACTTCCCTGCTGGCAGTGTGAACAGCAGCCCGCGCGCGGGATCATAGCTGGCCTCGATCTTCGACAGATCAATCCCCGAGAACCCTATCGTGTCATTCTTCGAGACAATGCGACACTGGCGATCCCCGATTTCGGAATAGGGCGGTGACAGGATCAGAAGGTGGAAGGCACCGGCGGCAGGTTCGATGGTGTCGATGACGGCAAGACGCACCTTTCCATTGCTGTACGTACGCGTGTTTTCATCCCAAGGCTCGGCAAGATTAGCGGCCGAAACCCGCCAGTCGCATTCCGAGATAGACTGTGCAAACGCAGGCGCGGCAATAAAAAGGGCAGTAAAAAAATACGTGATCAGACGTTTCATGTTTGGGCTTTCTTCATCGGGCAATGCATCATGGCAATACCATCAGGCATACCACGGAAAATTGTTTCATCGACCAGCAATGGCCAATTTGCAGCCCACCCTACCGGTGGCTAGACGGCGCGCGCCTCGATCACCACAAACGCCTGCGCCCAAGGGTGATCATCGGTCAGCGTGACGTGGATCACGGCCTGATGTCCGGCGGGCGTCATTTCGTCCAAACGGTCCTTGGCCCAGCCCGTGACCTCCATCACCGGCTGGCCGGTGCGCAGGTTCGACACGGCCATATCGCGCCAGCTGATGCCCATGGTCAGCCCTGTGCCCAGCGCCTTGGAACATGCCTCTTTCGCAGCCCAGCGTTTGGCCAGCGTCCCGGCCTCATCCTTGCGCCGCGCAGCTTTGGCCAGCTCGCGTTCCGTGAAGACGCGGTTTCGGAAGCGGTCGCCAAACCGATCCAACGTGCCCTGAATACGTTCGATATTCGCAAGGTCCGTGCCGATGCCAAGGATCATTTAGCGGCCTTCTTGTCCAAGGCTTTGCGCTGGTTCTTGTATCCTAGTGTCAGGAAGAACCGATTGACCATAAGCGTAACCCCCATGATCGCGGCAAACACCAACACCAAGGTCATCATCGAGATCGACGAGAACATCTCGCGCATTTGAGGCATCAGGATCAGCAGTCCGGCCAGCACGGCCACGGTGATAACCCCGACGACCATTGTGGCCGACGAAGCGGCAGACCACGCCTCGACGTTTTCAAACTGTGCCAATCCGGCATCGGCGCGTTTCTGACCCTCGATCATCGCGGCCATCATCGGAGGCAGCACAGTGGACAGTCCCGACGGCAGCGAAAAGCCAAACAACCGTTGCAGCAGCAAACCCACGATCATCAGGCCGATCATGCTTAGAATATAAACGCCTGCATAGCGCTTCCAGTTCAGTGTTCCGTTCATCCTCGGGCCTCATCCATTAGGCGACGCATCTCGGCGATGGCGTCGGGCAGACCACGGAAGATCGATTCACCGATCAGGAAGTGGCCAATGTTCAACTCGACCACCTCTGGCATAGCGGCGATGGGGGCGACGGTGTCATAGGTCAGACCATGACCCGCGTGCACCTCAAGCCCCAGCGAATGGGCAAACGCCGCACCCTCGCGCAGGCGTTCCAGTTCAGCATCGCGCTTGTCGAATTCGCCTTCCGCGTGGAAATCGCAATAGGCGCCGGTATGCAGCTCCACCACCGCAGCGCCAATCCGGGCCGAAGCTTTGATCTGCTCGGCATCTGCATCGATGAACATCGACACGCGGCAGCCGGTATCGCGCAAGGGCAGGATGTAATCGCCCAAACGGTTGTCATTACGCGCCACATCCAAGCCACCCTCGGTCGTCAGTTCCTCGCGCTTTTCGGGCACCAAACAGACCGCATGGGGTTTATGGCGCAGGGCAATCGCCTGCATTTCCTCGGTCGCGGCGCATTCGAAGTTCAGGGGCGCGCTCAAAACGGCCATCAGCCCGTCAATGTCCTCATCCCGGATATGGCGGCGATCTTCCCGCAAATGCGCGGTGATGCCATCCGCCCCGGCCTCTTCCGCCAGCTTCGCGGCGCGCACCGGATCAGGATAGGCTGACCCGCGCGCGTTGCGCACGGTCGCCACGTGGTCAATGTTCACGCCAAGCCGAAGCTTGCCTGCGGTCTGGGTCATGTTTGTGCTCCTGCACCGGTTCCGTTTGGGGAAGTGTTACTTGTTTTTGTCAGGGCTGCCACCCTCGGAAAACCGTTCAGCCATCCGTTTTTCATAGCGTGACTTCAGCTTGTTGATCCGGCGGCGCTGATAAGCGTGGATCACCGGGTTCGCCAGCACATAGGCCGTGATGCCCGCAATGATGCCGGGGATCAGACAGCCAACCAGATAGGGCAGGAACACGCGGTCATAGAACCGGTTGATCTTCGACCAATCCGCCACGTCATCGGTGAAGATAGACTTCATATTCGCCCAGATGTCGTTGGTTGCGGCGGCAAAACTGGCAACGATTTCAGGCAGGTGCACCGTCACCTCGTGCCCCAGCATCGCGTGTCCCAGATTGACCGACAGCTCGGCAATCAGGGGGAAGGTCAGCGGGTTTCCCACAAAGGTCGCCAGAAGCGAGGCCAGAACGTTGCCGCGTATCAGCCAGGACAAAATGGCGGCGGTCAGGAAATGCAGACCATAGAATGGCGTGAAGGACGCAAATACGCCCACTGCAATCCCGCGCGAGATCCGATGCGCTGGATCCGGCAGGCGTCGCAAACGATGCCCCACGTATTGCGCCGCACGGTACCAACCGCCGCGCGGATAAAAGAACTCCGCTACGATTCGCAGATACGATCGCGGATTTCGTTTAAACACCTGTACGTCCTTCCGCCTGCCCGGCCGGTGGTGGGTTATGGTTTGCGGCTCAGATCCCGATGCCGATGTACTGCGGCCACGTCGCTGTCGGCTTCAAGCGCCAGCATAATGGTGTGCAGATGTTCGACATCCCGTAGCTGAACATCAACAATCAATCGGTAAAAATCCGGTTTCCGATCCACGAATTTCAGATCCGAGATATTGGCCTTCTGCTCCCCAATCAAGGTGCAGATGCGACCTAATACGCCCGCGTCATTCGCAATCGTCAGTTCAATGCTGACCACGTGGATGGCCGGATGCTTGCCCGAATGCCAGTGCAGATCCACCCAGCGCGAGCTGTCATCGTCCAGTTCTGCCAAGGCGTCACAGTCGATTGTGTGCACCATCACGCCCTTGCCGCGATAGGAAATACCCACGATCCGTTCGCCGGGCACCGGCTGACAACACTGGGCAGGCGCGAAGTCCTGCCCGGCTTCCAGACCAATCACCGAGGCATCAAGATCGACCTCGTCCCCCGCCTGCTCAGCCTCGGGATAGAGGATGCCCACCACGTCACGCGCCTGAAGCTCGGCCGATCCCAGACGCGCCAAAAGCTCGTCCGTGTCCTTCAGCCGCAATTGCTTGGCGGCGGTCGCCAGCGCCTTATCCGTGACCTTGCGCCCGACATGTTCAAAGGCAAGACGGGCCAGTTCACGGCCCAAACGGACATAGCGTTCGCGGTCATCGTTGCGCAGCTTCTTGCGAATGGCGGCCTTGGCGCGACCGGTCACAACGATGTCAATCCAGGTGGCTTGCGGGCTTTGGCCCTCGGCGGTCATGATCTCGACCGACTGGCCATTCTTCACGCGTGTCCACAATGGCACACGGATGCCGTCGACCTTGGCGCCCACGCAGCTGTCGCCGATCCGCGTGTGGATGGCATAGGCGAAATCCAAGGGCGTCGCGCCGCGCGGCAGTTTGACGACCTCGCCCTTCGGGGTGAAGCAGAACACTTGGTCCTGATACATCTCAAGCTTCACATGCTCGAGGAATTCGTCGTGGTCATCAGCCGTTTCGAACCGTTCCGTCAGCGAAGCAATCCACTTGGCAGGGTCCACCGCAAACGGGTTCTCCACTCGAATCCCGTCACGATACGACCAGTGCGCGGCCACGCCGGTTTCTGCCACCTCGTGCATCTCGCGCGAGCGGATCTGAACCTCGACCCGTTTGCCATCGCGGCCCGACACAGTGGTGTGGATCGAGCGATAGCCGTTTGATTTGGGTTGGCTGATGTAATCTTTGAAACGTCCAGGCACAGCACGCCAGCGCCGGTGAATTGCGCCCAGAACGCGATAGCAATCTGTATCGTTCTCGGTGATTACCCGGAAGCCATAGGTGTCAGACAGTCGCGAGAAGCTTTGTTCCTTCTCTTCCATCTTACGCCAGATGGAATAGGGCTTTTTCGCGCGGCCCAGCACGACGGCCTCGATACCCGCTTTATCCAACTCCAACCGGATGTCGCCGGTGATCTTTTCGATCACATCGCCGCTTTCCTTCTGAAGCCGCAGGAACCGCCGCATGATCGAGCTTCGCCCCTCGGGGTTCAGCACGTGGAAAGCCAGATCCTCCAGCTCTTCCCGCATCCACTGCATCCCCATGCGGCCTGCAAGCGGTGCGTAGATATCCATCGTCTCGCGCGATTTCTGGATCTGCTTATCGGGGCGCATCGCCTTGATCGTGCGCATGTTGTGCAGACGGTCGGCGAGCTTCACCAGAATGACGCGCATGTCCTTGGACATGGCCATAAAGAGCTTACGGAAGTTTTCCGCCTGCTTCGTCTCGGACGAAGACAGCTGCAGGTTGGTCAGCTTGGTGACGCCGTCCACCAGCTCGGCAATCTCTTTGCCGAACTTCTCGGACACCTCGCCATAGGTCGACCCGGTGTCTTCGATCGTGTCATGCAGAAACGCGGTGACGATGGTGGCATCGTCCAGCTGCATATCCGCCAGGATCTCGGCCACGGCGAAAGGATGCATGTAATAAGGGTCGCCCGAATGGCGATACTGCCCGAAATGCATTTGGCCGCCATATTCATAGGCGGCCATAAGCAGGTCCGAGTTGGACTTGGGATTGTACGTCGAAATGCGTTCGATCAGACCGTCGATATCGAGATCAACAAGCTCGTCTTTCCAGCTCGTCACTCGTGACGCCTCCGTTCGCTTCCGATCAGCCTTGGCCTTGCGCTTCCATCAGCGCGCGCAGCAGCTTTTCTTCCGACATATCGTCGTCAGCAGGCTTGTCTGCAGCTTCAGCACCCATGAGCAGCGCCATGCTGTCTTCTTCGGGCTCGTCCACCTCGATCTGAGTCTGGTGGTTCTCGATCATGCGCTCGCGCAGTTCGTCCGCCGTCTGGGTTTCGTCCGCAATCTCGCGCAGAGCCACAACGGGGTTCTTGTCGTTGTCGCGATCTACAGTGATCTCGGCGCCTGCCGAAATTTCACGCGCGCGATGCGATGCCAGCATTACCAGATCAAACCGGTTCGGCACTTTATCTACGCAATCTTCAACCGTCACACGGGCCATATCAGTCCATTCCTTGCAAGGGGATGTGAAACGCCTGTCTATGCCTCTGAACGGGCAATGACAAGCTAAAACGCCCTTTATCAGCCCATTTCAAAGGGCGAAACCTCGTTTTTTGCCTCTTCTGGCAAAGCGTCCGCCATCTCTTTGATGGTTTTGCCTAAAATGGGATGGCGCCAGTCCGGTGCGACATCCGCCAGAGGAATCAACGCAAACCCGCGATCCTGTACCCGCGGATGGGGCAAAATAAGTTGATCTGGCGCCTGCTTCATCTGGTCTTCCAGCGGCAGGCTCATCCAGTGCTCGAACGTCTCGCGATCCGGCGCGACGCAATCCCCATAGGCGATCAGGTCAATATCCAGCGTGCGTTGCGCCCAGCGCGAGGGCCGCTCGCGGCCAAATTCGTCTTCCACATCATGCAGTTTCTGCAACAGGATCTCGGCTGGCTCATCCACCTCCAACGCTGCGGCAACATTGATAAAATCCGGTCCAGCACCCGCCGGAAAGCAAGCTGTGCTATAATAGCGACTTAAGGAGGTGATTCTAACTCCACGCTCAGAAAGACATTTTAGCGCATCGCGCACCAGCTTCGCCGAATCTTCGAGCGCAAAAGTAATGTTACTTCCTAACAGTACTAATGCTTTAGTATAGGCATTTTGATGATTTTTAGCTTGCGGCACCGCGTGTGTTCCCTAGATTACGACACATGTTTCTTCGTTAAGTGATTTTGATCCTACCACTCACGGAATTGCTCGGCGAAGTTAATTAGAAAGGAATAATTAATGTTCTATCGCGACGAGCGACTCGCGCTCTTCATTGATGGCTCGAACCTTTACGCAGCGGCTAAGTCGCTGGGGTTTGACATCGATTACAAGCTGCTCAGACAAGAATTCATGCGCCGTGGCAAGCTGCTGCGCGCGTTCTACTACACTGCCCTTCTGGAAAACGACGAATATTCCCCAATTCGTCCGCTGGTGGACTGGCTGCATTATAACGGCTTCTCGATGGTGACGAAGCCGGCCAAGGAATACACCGACTCCATGGGCCGCCGGAAAGTCAAAGGCAACATGGACATCGAACTGACCGTCGATGCGCTTGAGCTGTCCGACCATATCGACCACGCGGTTCTGTTCTCGGGCGACGGCGATTTCCGCCCGCTGGTGGCCGCACTTCAGCGCAAAGGTGTGCGTGTTTCGGTCGTGTCGACCATCCGCAGCCAACCGCCGATGATTGCCGATGAACTGCGCCGTCAGGCCGACAACTTCATCGAGCTGGAAGAACTGAAAGACGTGATCGGCCGCCCGCCACGCGAATTTGACGGTCCCGAAGACCGCGACTGATTGAAACAAACAGGCCGGGGCAGACGCTCCGGCCTGTTTCCTTTTGGGGCGGCTCTGGACGACCCGCGCGAAAACCCTTACCTCTGACCCAGATCGGAGGACGCCATGACCAAACCCGCCCTGACCTTGTATCTTGCAGCCCCCAACGGCTTTTGCGCTGGCGTGGATCGCGCCATCAAAATCGTCGAAATGGCGATCGAGAAATGGGGGGCGCCGATCTATGTCCGCCATGAAATCGTGCATAACAAATTCGTTGTGGACGGGCTGCGGGCCAAGGGTGCCGTGTTTGTCGAGGAACTGGACGAATGCCCCGATGACCGCCCGGTGATCTTTTCGGCGCACGGTGTTGCGAAATCCGTCCCGGCCGAAGCCTCGCGCCGCGAGATGGTCTATGTCGACGCCACCTGCCCGCTGGTATCCAAGGTCCATATCGAGGCCGAACGTCACCACGAAAACGGTCTTCAGATGGTGATGATCGGCCACGAAGGTCACCCGGAAACCGTCGGTACGATGGGCCAACTGCCCGAGGGCGAAGTGCTGCTGGTTGAAACCGCCGAGGATGTCGCCACGCTAACCCCGCGCGACCCCGAACAACTGGCCTATATCACCCAGACCACCCTGTCCGTGGACGACACCGCCGGGATCGTCGCCGCTCTGCGCGAGCGTTTCCCCGCCATCGTCGGCCCGCACAAGGAAGACATCTGCTATGCCACCACCAACCGCCAACACGCGGTCAAAGCGGTGGCGCCGCAATCGGATGCACTTCTGGTGATCGGCGCGCCCAACAGCTCGAATTCGCGCCGCCTGGTCGAGGTCGCCCGCGCCAATGGCTGCGACTATTCCATGCTGGTGCAGCGCGCGTCCGAGATCGACTGGCGGTCGCTTGAAGGGATCCGCACCGTCGGCCTGACCGCAGGCGCATCCGCTCCGCAAGTGCTGGTGGACGAGGTGATCGACGCCTTCCGCGACCGCTACGACGTGACCGTCGAACTGGTCGAAACCGCGCAGGAGAACATCGAATTCAAAGTGCCGCGCGTGCTGCGCGTACCTGCCTGACCCTACATGTCCGAAGATCGCCAGACCCTTGACGTCTATGACGCCCAAGCCGCCGAGTACGAGGCGCGGGTGGCGGTCAAGGATACGCCGGGGCTGGACGATTTCATCGCGGAACTACCTCAGAAAGCGCACGTTCTCGACCTTGGCTGCGGCCCCGGCCTGACCGCCAAGCAGATGATGGATCACGGCCTAACGGTGGATGCGACGGATGGCTCTGACGCGATGGTGAAACGCGCCCGCGATCATGGTGTGCCTGCGCGACAGGCCCTGTTTCACCAGATCGACGGACAGGCGCTCTATGACGGGGTTTTTGCAAATTTCAGCCTGCTCCACCTGCCCCGCGCCCAGATGCCCGAAATGCTGCTCCGACTGCACAAAGCGCTGAAACCGGGGGGTGTTTTGCATATCGGCGTCAAGCTCGGCACGGGCGACGCGCGCGACGATCTGGGGCGGTACTACACCTATTACCAACAGGATGAGCTGGAAGAGCTGTTGACCTCGGCGGGCTTTACACTCATCACCCGCATTCTGGGCAGCGGCACCGGGTTGGATGGCCGTTCGTCCGATTGGATTGTCCTGCACGCGCGCAGCTAAGGCGAAAGGAACACACTCATGGCTGAATTCTTCGCCTATACCGATGGCGCCTGTTCCGGCAATCCCGGCCCTGGCGGCTGGGGCACGCTTTTGCAGGCCAAGGACGGCGATACCGTCGTCAAGGAACGCGAGCTGAAGGGCGGCGAGGCGCTGACCACCAACAACCAGATGGAGCTTATGGCCGCCATTATGGCGCTTGAGACCTTGGGCAAACCCTGTGCGATCACCGTCGTGACCGACAGCACCTATGTGAAGAACGGCGTGACCGGCTGGATCCACGGCTGGAAGCGCAACGGGTGGAAAACCTCGGCCAAGAAACCGGTGAAAAACGCCGAGTTGTGGCAGCGACTGGACGAAGCCCAAGCGCGCCATCACGTGACATGGGAATGGGTGAAGGGCCACGCCGGCCATCCGGAGAACGAACGCGCGGACGAACTGGCGCGGGCAGGCATGGCGCCGTTCAAGGGCTAAGCGCCCTTAGAACTGAAGCCACAGCCCCAGACCGAACTCGCTATCCTCTGCATCAAGAAATCCTTTGGTGAACTGCGCGGTCAGGTGCCGCCCCTCGCGCAGTTGCCACGCGACGGACGGGATCGCCTTCACAAAGGTCTGGTCCGGCGTCATCATCACATCCACGCCCAGCATGGTCATCAGCCGATCATGAGGTTTCAGGCCAATCACGCCGTAGCCACCATATTCAGTCTCGCGGCCTTCCGTGGATAGGCTCGCATAGAGCGCTAGATCTGCCCAACCAGATCCCAAAGGCGTGCTGAAACCACGTCCAAGATGTACCGCAGGCTCGATCCGGGGATCATCAAGCGGGCCAGCCAATGTCAGGCTTAGCGCCTTTCGAAGCGGCTGGTCGTTCTCGGGAAAATGCCAGCGCGCGGTCAGCTCGTATTCCGTCGCCTGCTGTGTCGAGAAATCATAGGTGACCGCGCCGGACACGGTGATGTTGTGGCGCAGCCCATATTCGAAATAGACCCCGGCAAGCGGATCATCCTGTGCACCATTGATGTCCTGCGTCGCAGAGACAGACAGGAAGGCCTCACCCTCTGCACGCGGCCATGATCCGGCAGCGGCCGGGACCGTCGCCCCGATCAGGACCAAACAGCACAGGATGAGCGCACGAACCAACATGGGTTCACTGTGACGTAGGATGGTTAACCGTGTGTTAACTGCGGCCCGAGTATCTCTGCCACAGCCAGATCAGCAGGATGGCCCCCAGCACGGCCCCGATGGCGCCGAAAGCAACGCTGCCGATGGCCAAAAGAGCACGCATCAGAAGTCCGCTGATCAAAGCGCCTCCGACACCGATGGCAATTGTGGTGGGCACGTCGGTGCGCACATCCATGATCCGCGTGGCCAGAAAGCCCGCGGCAGCTCCGATAATGATCAACAGAATAAACGGCATAGGGTCAATATGGGGTCAGCGCGCGTGAATTGAAAGGTTCACGCGACGTGATCAGGCATGTCAAAACCGCGCAGGAAGTCTTCGGCCTCCATCGCGCGTTTACCGGGACGCTGGGCGCGCAGGATCTGCACGGCGCCCTCTCCGCAAGCGATGGTCAGCCCGTCCAGAACCTGTCCGGGTGCGCCGTTTCCATCCGCCAGACGCGAGGCCAGAAGCTTCACCTGCTCGCCAGCCATATCGCATTTCGCGCCGGGGAACGGCGACAGGCCACGGATCAGGCGATCCACTTCGGCGGCCGGTTTGGTCCAATCCACCCGCGCCTCGGCCTTGTCGATCTTGGCGGCATAGGTCACACCGTCCTCGGCCTGCACCTCGGGGGTCAGATCATCCAACCGTGCCAGAGCGTCAACGATCATCCGCGATCCCATGGCAGCCAGACGGTCATGCAGAAGCGCGGTGATTTCCTCGGCCCCGATCGGCGTGGCTTCGCGCAGCAAGACGGGGCCTGTATCCAGACCGGCCTCCATCTGCATGATGCAAATGCCCGTTTCCGCGTCGCCCGCCATGATCGCACGGTGAATGGGCGCAGCTCCGCGCCAACGCGGCAGAAGCGAGGCGTGGATGTTCAGGCAGCCATGCGTCGGCGCATCCAGAATGGCTTGCGGCAGAATCAGACCATAGGCGACAACGACGGCAGCATCTGCGTTCAGATCCGCAAAATCCGCCTGCTCTTCGGCCCCTTTCAAGGACACCGGATGGCGCACCTCCAGCCCCAGCTCCAACGCCCGCGCATGGACTGGACCAGGGCGGTCTTTCTTGCCGCGACCCGCTGGACGGGGCGGCTGGCAGTAAACGGCGGCGATGTCATGCCCTGCCTCGACCAGCGCCTCAAGCACCGGAACCGAGAAGTCAGGCGAGCCCGTGAAGACCAGTCTCATCGCGCCAGTTTCCTTGCCTTCTTCACCAGCATGTCGCGCTTCACCTTCGACAGGTGATCCACGTACATTTTGCCGTTCAGGTGGTCGATCTGGTGCTGCACGGACGTGGCCCAGATGTTCACGAAATCCCGTTCCTCGACCTCGCCTGCCTCGTTCAGGAACCGCACGGTCACGGCGCGCGGGCGGCTGATCACGGCAGAGACGCCGGGCAGGTTCGGGCTGGCCTCTTCATGCTCGCGCGATTGGGTCGAGGTGTGCAGGATTTCCGGGTTCGCCATGCGCACGGCTTGCCCGCGTTCGTCGGATGCATCCACAACCGCCAAGCGCAGCATGATCCCCAGCTGAGGGGCCGCGAGCCCCACACCGGGCATCGAATCCATCGCAAAGATCATCTCGTCCCAGATGGCGCGGATCTCGTCCGTTACGGCCTCGACCGGCTCGGCTGCCGTGCGCAGGCATTTATGCGGGTATTTCACATAGGGGCGGTGGGTCACGACCGGGCCAGCTCGCGCTTCAATTTCTGCATCTTGCGGGTGATCATCTGGCGCTTCAGCGGCTTCAGATAATCAATGAATAGCTTGCCGTTCAGGTGGTCGATCTCGTGCTGCACGCAGGTCGCCCAGAGACCATCAAAGTCGCGCTCTTGCGGGTTGCCATCGCGGTCCAGCCACTGCACGCGAACCTCTTTCGGGCGGGTGACTTCTGCGAACTGATCCGGGATCGACAGGCAGCCCTCTTCATACACGTTCAGCTCGTCCGAGGACTGTATGATCTCGGGGTTGAACATGATCAGTGGGTTGTGCGGTTCGTCTTCGTCCCGCACGCAATCCAGCACGATCAGGCGCTTCAAAACGCCGATCTGCGGGGCGGCGAGCCCAATGCCCGGCGCGTCATACATGGTTTCCAACATGTCATCGGCCAACGTCCGCAAGTCATCGGACAAGTCCGGCACGGCATCGGCCACCTTTTTCAGGCGCGGGTCGGGGTGAATGAGGATCGGTTTGATGGTCATATGCTGCATGTAGGACATGCGCCCCTTTCGTGCAATGGCTGGCTTGCACCCGCCGCCAAAGGCGCTAACGTGCCCCCAAACGCCATGCCGAAGGAGACACCATGAATTTCGACAAGATGACCGAGCGCCGGGGCACGCACTCCTCGAAATGGGACAAGATGGAGCAGCTGTTTGGCGTGTCGCCGGAAGACGGGCTGGCGATGTGGACGGCCGACAGCGACTATGAAACCGCGCCTTGCGTGATCGAAGCGGCCCGTAAAGCAGTTGAACATGGAGTCTTTGGTTATTCCTGGGAATATGACGCCTATAAAGAGGCCGTCGCCTGGTGGATGCGTACCCGTCACAATTGGGACGTGAACCCGGATTGGGTATTGTCCAGCCAAGGGCTTGGCAACGCGATTGCCCTGTGTCTGCAAACGTTTACGCAGCCCGGCGACGGCATCATCATATTCACCCCGGTCTATCACGAGTTCGCCCTGAAAATCGGCAAGAACGGGCGCAAAGTGGTCGAATGCCCGCTGAAGCGCGTTGGTGACCGCTATGAGTTGGATCTGGAAGACGCGCAGTCGCGTCTGACCGGCAGTGAAAAGATGATCCTGTGGTGTTCACCGCAGAACCCCTCGGGTCGGGTCTGGACCGAAGCCGAGTTAAAAGCCGTCGCTGCGTTCGCCGAAAAGAATGACCTGCTGCTGGTGTCGGACGAGATCCATCAGGATCTGGTCTATCCGGGCCATAAATTCGTACCGACCGCCGTCGCGGCACCCGAGGCACTTCCGCGCCTGATCACGCTGACTGCGGCCTCGAAGACCTTCAACATCGCGGGCCAGCGCACGGGCAACATGATCATCCCTGACGATGATCTGCGTAACGATATGCGCGGGAAACTCTATCAGATGGACTATGCGCCCGGCATGTTGGCCGTATCGATGATCACGGCTGCCTATTCACCCGAGGGAGCGGAATGGGTGGACGCCCAGATCGCGCATTTGGACCGCAACCGCAAGATGTTCGACGACGCGATCAATGCCATCCCCGGCGTGCGCTCCATGCCGCTTGAAGCGACCTATCTGGCGTGGGTTGATTTCTCGGGCACGGGCATGACCCATGACGAAGTGATTGCCCGCATTCGCGATGACGCCAAGATCGCAGTCAGCCCCGGCCCGTCTTTTGGTGCCGGAGGCGAGGGGTTCCAGCGCTTCAATCTGGCCACCCAAGGCGCACGGGTCGAGGACGCCATCGAGCGCATGCAACGCGCCTTCGCAGACCTGCAGTAACAAACACAAAGGCCCGCGCAGAACCGATCCGCGCGGGCCTTTTGTTTTCTTTCGCCGTTACTGCCCTTCGATCAGGGCAACCGGCGCATTGTCTTCGCGGGCATAATCCCGCGGCACGGCGTCATGCGCTTCGGCCTTGCGCTTGAATTCGTATTTCATCTGACCCTCTTCCTCTTCCGAGGCGATGATCAGGCATTGGTAAAGATGCCGTGACCCGTCATACAGGTCGACCAGCCCGCGCAAATGCGGGGCGCGTTCGGCGTCCAAGGCAAACCCGGTCTCCCAGAACTTGAGCACCGGGAACACCTCTTCATTCACGCGAATGCGCAAACGGCTCTTTTTCTTGAGGTCTTTCTTGCGCGCGGCCTCCAGTCCCTCACGCACCTCTTTCGGAAGATATTCCACGGTTCGTCCCCTCTGATCGCAGATGACTATCATGGCACAAGATATGTCTCGGTCAAGTAAACGGAGTGTTAATCTTGAGTGACATTCGCACCCCAGACTAGAGCCCGCCGAACGCATCAAGCGCCGCCGTGCGGGCGCTGGCATGGTCCACGATCGGGTGGGGATAGGTCGTCCCCAAGCGTACGCCCGCCCCAAGCAGCACAGCCTCGGGCGCCTGCCACGGGGCACCAAGATAACGGTCTGGAAGGGCTGACAGCTCTGGCACCCACTTGCGGATATACGCGCCGGTCGGGTCAAATTTCGTGGCCTGTGTGATGGGATTGAAGATGCGGAAATAGGGCGCGGCATCTGCCCCGCAACCCGCCACCCACTGCCAACTGGCTGCGTTTGACGCCACATCCGCGTCCAGCAACGTGTCATGGAACCACGACTGCCCCGCGCGCCAGTCAATGCGCAGATGCTTGGTCAGGAACGACGCCACGATCATCCGCACCCGGTTGTGCATCGTTCCGGTCTGCCACAGCTCGCGCATGCCGGCATCCACGATCGGATATCCGGTCTGCCCACGTTGCCACGCGGCCAGATCATCCGGCGCATCCCGCCACGGGAAGGGCACGAATTTCGGCTGAAACTCGACCTCGGGCAGGCTGGGCGTGTGATAGAGCAGATAGGCCGCGAATTCGCGCCAGCCGACCTCGGCCAAAAACTTGGTCGCGTCCCGGTCGCCGACATCTCCGGTCACCTCGGCGCGGTGCAGGCTGGCCAAAATCTGGCGCGGGGTAATTTCACCCATTTGCAGATGCGGGGACAGGTTCGAGACGTGCGCCACGGCCGGGAAGTCCCGCCCCTCGGCATAGCCTTGCGCCCGCGCAGACAGGAATTGGTCCAACCGCGCAAACGCCCCGGCCTCGCCGGGAGTCCAATGGGGGCCAAACCCCGCCGCCCAGTTGGGACGCGTTGGCAGCAATCCCCAATCGGGCAAGTCATCACTCGGCAGGTGGCGATAGAATGTCAGGCCCAAAGGGATCGGCAAGGCAGGCGAGACCTGATCCAATTGCGCCAGACACGCCCGCCAAAACGGGGTGAAGACACGGTAGGGGGTGCCAGATTTGGTGGCGACCTGCCACGGCTCGAACAAATACCGCCCGGCGTGGCTTTCAGCCCGGATGCCATCCGACTTCAGCTGCGTTTTCAGAACAGTGTCGGCGGCAACCGCATTAGGGGTGTAGCGACGCGACCAGTGCACCTCGTCCGCGCCTGTCTCTGCGATTACCTGCGATAGCACCGTCTGCGTCGGACCCGAGCGCAGCACCAATTGCCCGCCCAGCAACTCGATCTGCGCCGACAAGGCGGTTAAGGAATGGTGCAACCACCACTGCTGCGCCGCGCCCATGGGATCGGCGGCGAGGGGATCATTCACATAGAGGCAGATCACGGGGCGACCATCCGCACAGGCGGCGGTCAGGGCTGCATGATCTGACAGGCGAAGATCATTGCGAAACAGAAGGATGGCGGGGCGGGACGTGCTCATGAAAGCCTCATGTGTGGGACATAGAGTATACGTCCCGCCACCATATTTAGATCAACGCATTTAGATCAGGTATTATGATCCTCGACCAGATCGACGCCCACCACAGGGCGCAGAACGTGGGGCTTTTCGGGATCATAGAGCGCGGAATCCTTGAAGTCCCGACCACGATCCAGCGCAGGACCGACCAGAATCAACGCGGTGCGGGTGATCTTTTCGGCGCGGACCTTTTTGCGGATGTCGGCGATGGTGCCACGGATGAACATCTCGTCCGGCCAGCCGACACGATAGGCGACGACCACCGGGCAATCCTCGCCATAATACGGGGTCAGCACACGCTCGATTTCACGCATATTGCGCACGGCCAAGTGGATGGCCAGCGTCGCGCCGGTCTTGGCGAAGTTCTCCAACGTTTCGCCTTCCGGCATCGAGGTCGACTGCATCGACATCCGCGTCAGGACGATGGATTGCGCAATCTCGGGGATGGTCAGCTCCTGCCCTAGAGCAGCCGCAGCAGCGGCATAAGCGGGTACGCCGGGGATGACCTGATAGTCGATACCATCCGCGTTCAGGCGGCGGATCTGTTCCGCGATTGCGCCGTACAGCGACGGGTCGCCGGAATGTACGCGGGCCACGTCTTCACCACGCTCGTGGGCGGCTTTGATCTCGGCATGCGTATCGTCCAGCGTCATGGGCGCGGTGTCCATGACCTTGGCTTCTTCGGGTGCACAGGCAACGACCTGCGGCGGGACCAGAGAGCCTGCGTACAGACACACCGGGCATTCGCCGATGATGCGCTGCGCTTTCAGGGTCAGAAGTTCGGGATCGCCGGGGCCGGCACCAATGAAATAGACGGTCATGACAGGTCTCCATCAATGCGGCGGGCATAGCCGCGCGGGGTAAACATACGCGGGCCTTCACCCAGTTGCGCCAGACGCGAGTTCGACGAACCCACCAGCACCACGGTCAGCATATCGACCTCGTCCACCTGCAATTCGTCCAGACGGCGATAGCGGATGTTTTCGGTCGGGCGGCCCAGATTGGACGCCAGCATCACGGGCGTATCTGCCGGGCGGTGCTTCAGCAGGATGTCGCGGGCTTCGGCCAACAGGGTGCGGCGCTTCATCGAGACGGGGTTGTAGAAAGCGATCACGAAGTCGCCCTCGGCAGCGGCATGCAGACGCTTCACGATATCCTCGCGATGGGTCAGCAAATCCGACAGCGAAATGGCGCAGAAGTCGTGGCCCAACGGTGCGCCTGCACGGGCGGCTGCGCCCTGCAGCGCGGACACGCCGGGGGTGGAGACAACTTCGACCCGACGCGCTGCATCGGTCACGCCTTTTTCCTCGGCGGTACGGTCCAGCAGTTCATAGACCAGCGCGCCCATCGCATAGATGCCCGCATCACCCGAACAGACCAGCGCGACGTTTTTGCCCTTGCCAGCTTGCTCCAGCGCGTAACGGCAGCGATCTTCTTCGCCACCCAGCGGGAAATCCGAGCGGGTTTTGCCAGCGGCCAACGGGCCGATCAGGTCGATGTAAAGGCCATAGCCCACCAGTTCCTCGGCCTCTTGCAGCAGGTGGCTGGCTTCAGGCGTGCGCCATGTGTGCTGTCCCGGCCCGATCGAGACGATGGACAGCTTGCCACGGGTGCGGCCGCGCATCTCGGTGATCGGCTCGGGCGCACGGGCGATGGCGCAGGTGGTGTTGGCGGTTTTGACTTTCTCGACAACCAGTTCGGCGTCCGGACCAGCGGCGGCCAGCGCAGCGCCTTCCGACACGCCGTGACAGCCCACCTCTTCGAACACCACGTCCGAGGGGTTGGCCAGACGCGCGGTCTCGGCTTCCAGCTCTTCGGCGGAGAACACGCGGAACGGCACACCCAGGCGGCGCGCCAGATCGTTCATCGCGCGTTCGTCGGCTTTCAGGTCCAGCGAGGTGACGCAGGCGATTGCCTCGGGTGCGATATTGGCAGCGGCCAGTTGCTCGAACACGTTCTGCCATAGCTCTTCGGGGTCCGCGTTGCGTGCACAACCCACGCCCAGCGCGAAGCGTTGTGGGTGATAGGCCAGACGGGTCGGGCCTGTCTCAACCGGTGCTTCTGACACGACCAGCTCGACCGAACCGCCTGCGTCTTCGATGTCAAAGATGTTCTCGCCCACGATGGACACGCCAGCACCGGACAGCAGCTCTGCCATGGCTTCCTTGGCGTCTTTCTGGTTGGCCAAGCGGTAGCCTAGGGGCGGCTCATCCAGCGCAACGCCCATCGACACATCGCCTGCGGTGGTGACGGCAGCAGTCGCGCCAATGTCGGCGGCAATTTGGCTGGCCAGACGGTTGGCCCCACGGTGACCACCCAGCAACGGCAGCACGGCCGAGCCATCATCTGCCACGGCCACGACGGGCGGTTCCGCCAGTTTGTTGGCAAGGATCGGCGCCACGGCGCGGATCAGGATGCCTGCCGCGCAAACGCCAACAATCGGCGTCCCAGCGGCGAACAACATGCGCACGTGATCCAGCGCGTTGGGGAAGAACGCATCGGCTTTTTCGACGCGGCCTTCGCGGCCATGCACCTGCGCGCCCAGCAGGGCAGCGACCTTATGGGCCAGAGGTTCGCCTGAAGCATTCAAGCAGATAACAACAGGCGTTACAGCCATGGGTCGGTTCCTTTCGCAAGCAGGATCATCGAGAAATATGGGGCCTTTTCAGGCGCTTCGGACAGGGGCAGCACGACCTCTTCCGGCAGGCTGGCGCGTTCCACATAGGTGGCTTTCGCGGTCAGGCCGAGGTCTTCAATTACGCCACGGATTTTGGGCAGGTGGCGGCCGACTTTCATGATCGCCACCGACTCTGCGCCTTCGATCCGCGACCGAAGTTCAGCTTCGTCCAGCGGGCCGGGCAGCACGGTCAGGCGTTCGTTGCGCGCGACCAAGGGCTTCTGCGCCCGTGCAGCTACCGTGGTGATCGAGGTCACGCCGGGGATGATCTCGCAGTCGAACCGGTCGGACAGGCGGGCGAAGAGATACATGAACGAGCCATAGAAGAACGGGTCACCCTCGCACAGCACGACCACATCGTTGCCCGCTTCCAGACGTTCGGCGATCTGGGCCGCACCCGCGTCGTAGGCGGCTTGGGCAGGCGCGCGTTCGACGCTCATCGGGACGGGGATGCGGATCTCATCGGCGTCTTCCGCGATCAGGTCGGCGGCGATGGACCGCGCGAAGCTGTCGCCACGTTCGAGCGCCGGGTAGGCCACAACCTTGGCCGCAGCAATCAGGCGCGCAGCCTTCAGCGTCATCAGCTCGGGGTCTCCCGGGCCAAGGCCGATCCCGTAAAGGGTTCCGTTCATCGTTTAATCAGGCTCCATTGGGTGACGGGGCGCAGAGGTTTCCAGCCAGAGAGCGCCCCCAGCGCTTCTGCGCGTTCCACGGACAGTTTCACCAGCTGTCCACCATGTTTTTTGTGCAGCGCAGTCAGACACATTTCGCTTTCGATGGTGACGGCGTTGGCGACCAGACGACCCAGAGGGCGCAGCGCGGCCCACGCAGCGTCGAAGGTTTCTTCGGTCAGGCCTCCGCCGATGAACACGGCGTCAGGCGCGTCGAGGCCCTCCAGCGCGGCGGGGACTATGCCGTCAACGAGCTCCAGCCGAGGCACACCCAGCGCCAGCGCGTTCGCAGCCGCCATAGCGCGACGTTCAGGCTTGGGTTCAATCCCGATGGCGCGGGCATAGCGTGCCCCGCGCATCCATTCCACAGCGACCGAGCCACAGCCGGTGCCGATGTCCCACAGCAAAGCGCCACGCATCGGCATCAACTTTGCCAAAGTGACCGCACGGACCTCTTGCTTGGTCATGGTGCCGTCGGATTGGAACAGCTCGTCCGCCAGCCCCGGCACGCGGGGCAAAAGCGCGGCATCAGGGGCCGCAACACACTCAACCGCCAGCGTATTGAACTCGGGCACGTCGTGGTTCCAGCTTTCCGCCAGCCCATCAAACCGCGCTTCCTTGTCGCCGCCCATATGTGCCAGCACCGTCATGCGGGATTTGCCAAAGCCGCGTTCGGTCAGGAAGGCGGCGATCTGGCCGGGGGTCTCGGACCCCGTGGTCAGCACCAACAACCGCGCGTCAGGTTGGATGAAGGCGATCATCTGTTCGACCGGGCGGCCATGCACGGTCAGGGTTTCCAGATCCGCCATCGACCAGCCCATGCGAGCCGCAGCCAGTTGGAAGGCACCCACCTGCGGGTGGAAAACGATCTGGGACGGATCGAAATGACGGCCAATCTTGGCCCCGACCGAGAACCACAAAGGATCCCCCGTCGCCAGCACGGCCACGCGCTTGCCGCGTCGCGCTTCCAGTTCGGAAATCAAGCTGTTGAAGGGCGAGGGCCAGGCAAGGCGCTCGGCCTGTGTGTCCAGCATCTCGTGATGGCGCTTGCCGCCCACGATGACCTCGGCCGCATCCAGAACCGCGCGGGTTGCAGGCGCCAGCCCGTCCACACCGTCTTCGCCGATGCCGATGATATGCAGCCAAGGTTGGGTCATGCGTTTTCCTCGGGCAGCCCCGCTGCCAGCGCGTTTACAGCAGCGGATGCAATCGCCGAGCCACCACGTCGTCCACGCAGGGCAACGAATTCGCAGCCACGCGAGTCGTTGGCCAGTTCCGCCTTGCTTTCGGCAGCGCCGACAAAGCCCACGGGGAAGCCAAGGATCACGGCAGGCTTCGGGCCACCTGCGTCGATCAGTTCGAGCAGGTGGAACAAAGCGGTGGGCGCGTTGCCCACGGCGACGACTGCGCCGTCCAGCTTGTCCGCCCACAATTCGACCGCGGCGGCGGAACGGGTATTGCCGATCTCTTTCGCCAGAGGCGGCGTGCGCGGGTCGTTCAGGGTGACGATCACCTCGTTCTCGGCGGGCAGATAACGGCGGATGATCCCCGCGCCCACCATCTCGCAGTCGCAAAAGATAGGCGCGCCGGATTTCAGCGCTTCGTGGCCGACCTCATAGGCGTTTTGAGAGAACGCCAGACGGTCCGCCACCTCGACCATACCGCAGGCGTGGATCACGCGGGTCGCCAAAGCCGCCATGCCGCCCGGGAACCGCTCTAGCCGGGCTTCGCGGCGCAGGGTCGCGAAGCTTTCGGCATAGATCGCCATCGGGTCGCGTTCATAGCGCAGAGGGGGACGGCCCGTGCTCATTTCGAGCGTGCCGATTCTGGGCCATGCGGGTGTTTTGCATGGGGGTATTCGGCGTGCACGTGATCATGATCGTGGTGATGATGGTGGTCATGGCCGTGATCGTGGTGATGATGGTGATGCCCCATATACAGGCGGCATTCGCCTGTGCAGAACGTGTCGCACAACTTACAATCCGCCACGTTCGAGCCGGGTGCGGATGCCCCTTGCCCTTCGACGTGATGGTGGTGGCTTTCCTGAATGGCGCCGACCTCGGCCTCGAAGCCCAGAACTTCCACGCGGTATTTGCACATGACGCAGGTGGGCGGCGGGACGTCAGCAAAAGCGGGGTGCTTTTCGCGCTCTTCGACTGGGATGGTCTTGGCCTCGCCACCGTCCATCGCCAGAACCTGCGTGCGATAGCCACAGGTGCCGCAGTTCGGCGGGCGCACGTCGCCCAGCTGCTCGGTCACACGCTCGGCGAAGGTTTCCAGCACTTTCGGATGATCGTTCAGGTATCCGGCTTTGACGAAATGGATGCCCGGGTTTTCGGCGGCCACCTTGTCGGTGAAACCATAGATCCGGTCGATCAGGATGCCCGAGAACAGGAAATACGGAAACACGATGACGCGCTTGTAGCCCAGCTTGGTCACGTGGTTCAGGCAGGGTTCAACCAGTGGGAAGGTCACGCCGGAATAGCCGACCTCGAGCCAGCCAAAGCCCATGCCTTCCTGCAAAAGACGCGCCACTTTGGCGACGTTGCCGTTGGCGTCGGGGTCCGAGGCACCACGGCCGATGACCACAAGGCAGGTCTCTTCCAGCGGCACCTCGCCTTTTTCGGCATTGGCAGCGTCGACGGCTTCCTGAATACGCGCACCGGCGGCGGCGATCATCTTGGGGTCTACGCCCAGCTCGCGGCCATAGGTCACGTCGATCCCGTGCTTTTCAGCATAGGAGTTCAGAACCGTCGGAATGTCGTTCTTGGTGTGCATCGCGGCAAACAGCATGCCCGGCACGGCCAGAATTCGATCGCAACCCGCTTCCCGCAGGCGGTCCAGACCGTCGCGGATCACCGGGTTGGCAAATTCCAGATAACCGTAGTCGGTCACCCAGTCGTCCGGGAAATAAGCAGGCAGCTTTTCCGCTAGGACTGCGAACTGATCCACAGCGTCCTGGCTACGCGAGCCGTGCCCGCAAATCATCACACCAATTTTCGACACGAGTTATGCCTCCTGCGGCTGTTCGTCAGTCTCGTCTGCTTCGGCATCTTCTGCCTTGGCGTCGTTGTCCTTCTGACCCTTCAGCGCCGCCCACAGGCCAATGGCTGCTGCCAGACCAATCAGGATAATCGCCCCGATGTGGTCATGTCCTGCGACGTCTCCGATATGGCTGGGGTGGGCAATGGCCGGGCCGGCCAGAAGGCCAAGAACAACAAGAGCAAAACGGGTCATGCGGCATCCTTTCACGCATAAAGCGGACGCAAAGAGGCTGCCTCTTTCCTTCAACGACGCTGCGTCTGATCCCCTATCTGGGTCGATCGTCGACAGCCAACCTCTCTGGCCCTATGGGCTTCGTTGGGTTTTCTATAGAAAGCGTGCGGGGTGGGCGCAATGGGAAAGACGGCACAGAAAGGCCGTTTGGCGACATCCGTGGGCGGTTTCAGGCGCTAACAGGTGTTAGCCGCCGGTGCAGCCGCGAATATCCACGCCACGCCCGGCCGCCAGCACCGTCAGGCGCACGTCCGAACGATTCAGCAAGAAGGGCTTGCCGGACAAAGGAACAAGATCGGCCACGGTGGTCAGAACGCGACCGTAACGTTCCGTCGACAGGGTGTTCACCCACAGCGAGGGGTCAGCGGTTTCCACCACGACGACCTCGCCCTTACCAACGCGGGGCATGTCGATCTGCGCGGTCAGGCGTAGACCATCTTTGATCGGTTCAACCTGACAGGTGGCTTTGCGCAACCCGGCCTCGGCAGCTGTGTCAGGCCGCGCGTTCAGCGCACGCTTGATCGGGCGCGCAGCCTTGGTGGCTTCCGCAGGCAG
Source organism: Aliiroseovarius marinus (assembly GCF_004360145.1). Lineage (GTDB taxonomy): Bacteria > Pseudomonadota > Alphaproteobacteria > Rhodobacterales > Rhodobacteraceae > Aliiroseovarius > Aliiroseovarius marinus. The sequence continues at coordinate 40,658 of NZ_ML178715.1, forward strand.
TGTGACCGAGATCTCGGCGTCCATCGGCATGCACACATCTTTGCACACACCAAGGTTGACCTTGCCGGTCAACGTGATGGATTTATCTGCTTGGTTGGGCGTCAGGCTCATCGGCAGGACCAACTCGCGTGAATAGCCAATGGTTTGCATCCCTGAAGTTTCGAACACTTCGGGCACCGGCCAATGAAAAGTCACGCCCGCCAGATTGCCCGATCCGCGCCAATCAAGGCTTGGAGGAATGCCGGCCTCTCCGGGGCTGCGCCAATAGGTTTTCCAGCCATCCGCCAACCGCACCCGCAGCGCGGCCAAATGGTTACCCGACGCGTCGCGCCATCCCGGCAGAACGTCGATCTGCGCCACGTCTTCAAGCGCAGGCGGCCAATCAGATTGCGCCGTAGCCGGAGATCCCAGCGACAGCGCCCCAAGGCAGGCAGCAAGAAAGGCGAGTTTCATCGTCATGCCTAAATACATAGGCAGCAAATCCCACATGTAAAATCACAAAAACTGGATAAGTTGTGACGAGCCCTTGCAAAGCACCCGCCGGACCGCTTTTCTATTAAGTATGAGCGACACCGATAACACCGAAATGAACCTATCCGGCAAGCTGTTGATTGCAATGCCCGGAATGGGGGATCCACGGTTCGAAAAGTCCGTGGTTTTCATGTGCGCCCATTCGCCGGAAGGGGCGATGGGGCTGATCGTCAATAAACCTTCGGCTGAACTGTCCTTGGGCGATGTGCTGGCGCAGCTGGACATCGACGCAAGCTCGATCACTAAGGCGGGTAAAGTGTTTTTCGGTGGCCCCGTGGAAGGCGGGCGTGGGTTTGTTCTGCACTCGGGCGAGTATAACAATGACGATTCGACGCTGCGCGTGGATGACGTGTTTTCGATGACTGCGACGCGCGACATTCTTGAGGCGATGGCGCATGGTGAAGGCCCGCAAGAGGCCTTGGCCGCACTGGGCTATGCCGGATGGTCGCCGGGGCAGATTGAAGACGAAATCCAGCAAAACGCGTGGCTGACCTGTGATGCCGAGAAGGCGATTGTCTTTGCCTCGGATGACGATACCAAATGGACCGCCGCGCTGGCCAAGCTGGGGATTGATCCGTTACTTCTGTCCGCCGAGGGCGGGCACGCTTAATCTTTCGGCGCAGCCGCTCGGCGCAAGCGATCGTTGATCGCACGGCCCAGCCCGTGATCGGGAATCGGGGATACGGCAATCTGCGCATCGCCCTCTGCATCCAGCTTGTGCAGATAGCCAAACAGGTTCGCGGCAGCCTCGACCAAATCACCCGAGGGCGACAGGTTCAGTTCTGCATCTACATGACCAAATCCCAACAGACGTTCACCCGGCGCGACAGTGTCCGCGTTCAACCGCATCCGCGCATTCGGCGCATAGTGCGATTGAAGCTGACCCGGCGCGTTGATGGCCTCATCCTGCCCCCGCGTCGCAAGCGGGCCACCCAGCGCAGCCTCCAGCGCTTCGACCGGCAGTCCGCCGGGGCGTAGCAATGTGGGTTCCGGGTCCAGCCCGACAATGGTGCTTTCCAGCCCGACGCCACAGGGGCCTCCGTCCAACACGGCCTCGATCCGGCCCGATAACCCGTCCAGCACATGCTGCGCAGTCGAGGGGCTGATCCGCCCTGACGGATTGGCCGAGGGCGCGGCGACGGGAACACCCGCGGCCACCAGAAGCTGTTGCGCCAGCGGATGCTCAGGCACGCGGATTGCCACGGTCGGCAACCCGGCGGACACCAAGGCCGACAGAGGCCCATCGGGCTTCAACGGCAGCACAAGCGTCAAAGGCCCCGGCCAGAATGCCATCGCAAGATCATGGGCAACGCCCGACAGTTCGGCATAGTCCGACACCGCCTCGACCGATGGCAAATGCACGATCAGCGGATTGAAATGCGGGCGGCCCTTGGCTTCGAAAATCCGCGCCACCGCCCGGTCGTCCGCCGCATTCGCCCCAAGGCCATAGACCGTCTCGGTCGGGAAGGACACCAAACCGCCTGCGCGCAACAGTTCAGCCGCGCGGGCAACCCCGCCCGCGTCGTCCTGCAAATGCTCGGTTTTCAACTCGCGCTCGGCCATGACGCTGCGTTTTCCTTTGCCCTTCAAATGACCTTCGGTAAGGGATCATCAACGCCCTGTTAAGGGCCAATGTCCACGAAGCCAAGGATCGAACATGACTTATCGCGCCACAACTGATGACTTTCAATTCCTGTTCGACCACATCATTGGCTATGACGATATCGCCGCGACCGAGCTTTTCGCCGAAGCCCCCGGCGACATGGCGACCGCCGTTCTGACCGAAGCGGGCAAGATGTGCGAAGACAAGCTGGCACCGTCGCATCGGGACGGAGACCTGACCCCGGCTGTGTTGGAAAACGGCGTTGTGCGCACCTCGCCCGGTTTCGCAGATGCCTATGCCGCGATTGCCGAAGGCGGCTGGGTCGGTATGGCTGCGGATCCCGAATATGGCGGCATGGGATTGCCCCTGACCCTGCAGACCGCCGTGAATGACATGATGTCGGCGGCAAACCTGTCGCTGCAACTCTGCCCGCTGATGACCCAAGGCCAGATCGAGGCGCTTGAACACCATGCCTCGGACGAGCTTAAGGCGCTCTATCTGCCGAAACTCATTTCCGGCGAATGGGCCGGCACCATGAACCTGACCGAGGCACAGGCGGGCTCGGACGTGGGCGCGCTGACCTCGAAGGCTGTGGACAATGGCGACGGCACCTATGCGGTGTCGGGTCAGAAGATCTTCATCAGCTGGGGTGACAACGACATCACCGAAAACGTCTGTCACCTTGTTCTGGCGCGTCTACCTGATGGTGCTGCGGGCACCAAGGGCATTTCGCTGTTCCTTGTACCGAAATTCATCCCCGATGCCGACGGCAATCCCGGCGAGAAGAACGACCTGCGCGTCGTCAGCCTTGAGCACAAGATGGGTCTGCACGGCAGCCCGACGGCCGTGATGTCGTTTGAAGGCGCGAAGGGCTGGATGATCGGCGAGCCGCACAAGGGCATGGCCGCGATGTTCACCATGATGAACAACGCCCGTCTGGGTGTGGGCGTGCAGGGTCTGGGCGCTGGCGAAGGTGCGTATCAGAAGGCACTGGCCTACGCGCAGGAGCGCAAGCAGGGCCGCACGCCTCTGGGCGAGAACGGCACCGGCATGATCATTGATTTCGCCGATGTGCGTCGGATGCTGACGCAGATGCGCTGCGAGCTCTTCGCCGCCCGCGCCATGGCGCTGTCGCTATCCAAAGCCATCGACATGGCCACCGCAACGGGTGACGAAAGCTGGAAGGCGCGCGCCGCCCTGCTGACCCCGATTGTCAAAGCCTACGGGACCGAGACCGGCATTCTGGCCAGCCATCTGGGCGTACAGGTCCACGGCGGCATGGGCTTCATCGAAGAAACCGGCGCCGCGCAGTATTGCCGCGACGTCCGTGTGACCGCGATCTACGAAGGCACCAACGGCATTCAGGCGATGGACCTTGTGGGCCGCAAGATGATGGACGGGGGCGAAGCCGCCTTCCGCCTGCTGGATGAAATCGAGGCTCAGGCCGAAGGCGCCCGCGCCCAGTTCCCCAACATGTCCGAAGCCGTCTGGTCCGCCGCAGAAGACCTGCGCGAATCCGTTGAGTGGATGGTTGAACAGGGCGATATGCAGGACCGCTTCGCCGGTGCTGTGCCCTTCCTGATGGGCTTTGCCCGTGTCTTGGGCGCGCATATGCACCTGAAGGCCGCGATTGCGGAAGGCGGCAAAGGCGCGCGCACGGAACTCGCCCGTTTCCACATCAACCGCCTGCTGCCGGAGCATGTGGCCCAGTTCGCCCAAGCCCGTGCAGGTGCTGCTGGTCTTTATGCACTCAGCCCGGAAGATCTGGCCTCGTGAGCGACCTGACGACCGGAAAGCTGGACTTTCCTTTCCCCGACGCGCCCGGTGAGGGCGAGGTGATCGAGGTGGCCAAAGGCGTGCTCTGGGCCCGCCTGCCGCTGCCGATGGCCTTGGACCATGTGAACGTCTTCGCATTCGAGGATCCCGAGGGCTGGACCATCGTCGACACCGGTTTTGACACCGGCAAGACCCGCCGCATCTGGGAGAAGTTGCTGGCAGGCCCCTTGGGCGGCAAGCCTGTCGTGCGCGTGATTGTCACCCATCACCACCCCGACCACGTGGGGCTGGCGGGCTGGTTCCAGCGCGACCACGGCGCGGAACTGGTCACCACGCGCACCGCGTGGCTTTTTGCCCGCATGTTGCTGCTGGACGAACAAATGGAACCGGTGGACGAAACGCTGGCCTATTGGCGCGCGGCGGGGATGGACCGCGAGGTTTACGAGAAACGCCTGACCGAACGCCCCTTCAACTATGCCGACATCGTCGCCGACATGCCCCTTGGCTTCAAACGCATCAAGGAAGGCAGTCGCATTCATTTTGGCGGGCGTGATTGGGATGTGCGCATCGGTAATGGTCACGCGCCGGAGCACGCGACGCTTTGGTCGACGGATGGGGAATTGGTGATCGGCGGGGATCAACTGCTAGCCACGATCAGCCCGAACCTAGGCGTCTATGCGACCGAACCAGATGCGGACCCGGTCGGCGACTGGCTTGAGGCCAATGAGCGTCTGAAGCAGTACGCCACGCCAAACCAACTGGTCCTGCCCGGCCACAAGCTGCCCTTCACAGGCCTGCCCACGCGGATGCGCCAGCTGATCGACAACCATCACAGCGCCCTTCGGCGGTTGGAAGAGTTCCTGGCGGAGCCGCACACCGCTGGCGAGTGCTTCCCACCGCTCTTCAAACGCGAGATCAAGGGCGGGGAATACGGGCTGGCACTGGTCGAGGCCGTGGGCCACCTGAACCACCTTCTCCACGAAGGCCGCGCCACCCGCACCAAGCGGGAAGATGGCGCGTGGCTCTGGCGCGCGGTCTAACCGCGCGCAGGCACCACCTCGTATCCCGGTTCTTCGGGTTCGTCATCCACCATCTCGGCCGGGAAACCGGGTGCGGTGATGTCCAACCCGGTGGCTTCTTCCAAACGGCGAATAATGTCGTCTGACTGTGCCCGCTCGCCGTAACGCGTGATCCCATCCTTGAAGATCTCGATCATCAGGGGCGAGATTTCCAAGGGTACGCCGGTCCGATCGGCAATCTCCTGAAACAGGCCAATGTCCTTTTTCACAAGGTCCATGGTGAAAGAGATGTCGCGCGAGCCGTTCAGAATCACTTGGCTTTCAGTCTCGTGTACGAAGGACGTGCCCGACGAAATCTTGATCGCCTCATAGGTGGTCGCCAAATCCAACCCGGCCGCTTTCATCGTCACCAGCGCCTCACAGCAAGTCAGCAGGTTCGCCGTCGCCAGATAGTTGGTCATCACCTTCAGGACCGAAGCCGAGCCGAGCTCTCCGGTATGCAGCACACGCCGCCCCAGCACGGTCAGGATCGGCAACACCCGCTCGAACGTCGCGCGGTCACAGCCCGCGAAGATCGAGATATTGCCCGTATCCGCCCGGTGGCACCCGCCCGAAACCGGGCAATCCACAGCCGCGCCACCACGTGCAATGACCTCGGCGCCCAGCCGTTTCACCTCGGCCTCGTCGGTGGTGGACATCTCAAGCCAGATCTTGCCGTCGCATACCTCGTCCAACATCTCGCTGACCACCGCGTTGCAGGCAGCGGGCGACGGAAGGCAGGTGATCACCACGTCGCAATCGCGCATCAACGCGGCTGGGCTATCTGCCGCCTTGGCCCCGCGCGACACAAAGCCGTCGACAAGCTCGGGGTTCAAATCCAGAACCGTCAGATCCTTGCCATTGCGCAACAAGCTGCCCGCCAGCTTACCGCCAACATTCCCTAGCCCTACAAATCCGATTTTCATGCAAAACCTCCCTGCGTTCCGGTCAGGTTTTCAGCGACATCCATACGTTTCTGTCCTGTTTCCGACATGAGGCCGGTTTTGTGCCGCTCATCATTTCGTGACGTGACGCCGAGCGTTCGCTGTGCAATCTTCGCACTGTGTTATTTTCGAAGAATGGTGCCTGAATGTCCGACGAGACCCCCAAAGCCAAATCCCGCCAACCGCGTGCGCATACTGCTGATTGCAGCGAATCTGGGCCGGTCGTGGTCGAGGATCAACCGCTGCCCGCCAAGGTCGCAGACACCCCGGTCGAGCAGAAAAGCCCCGCACAATGGGCCTATGAGCGCTTGATTCTCTATATCAAGAACTTCGAAGAGCAGCTGGACAACGAGCACGAGATCGCGATGGGCTTTGCTGGTGGCGACGCGGGCGTTCTGCGGATCGAGGGGATCGGCTATTTCGATCCGGACATCATCACCTATTACGGGTCCGACGGCGAAGGCACAAAAACCCAACTGGTACAGCATGTCAGCCAGTTGTCGGTGATGCTGCGCGCCCTACCCAAACAGGTCGACCACGCCGAACCGAACCGCATCGGGTTCCGCTTGGCGGCCCAGTTGGAAGAAGAATAGACGCAAACTGTAGACCGATGGGAATCCGGGCCGTGACAGAGGCTCGGAAATCCGTTATTCGGTGCAAAACGCAAACTGAGAACAGGATTTGAACAATGGCTGAACACGTGCACGGCACCATGGATACCAGCGCCCAGGAAAAAACTTACGCGGGCTTCATCAACGTAACCAAATGGTCGGTCATCGTTATTCTGGCCGTTCTGGTGTTCATGGCTCTGGTTGGCGCCTAAGACCACCACACCCATCACAGTTCAGGTTCGAGGGTTTCATGGTACGCTTATTTGCGGTGCTTTCGTTGATCGTCGCGCTTGCCGGTTGCGGGGGCGCAGATAACATCTGGGCCAGCGATCAAACCGTCGCGGATGCCGTGTACCGGCATGATGGCCCTCCGACCATCACCTTGTTTACTGTGGTATCCACGACTTCAGGTGCCGGGGCGCACTCGGCGCTTTTGGTCAACGGATCGCAGCGCGTGATCTTTGACCCGGCCGGCACTTTCAACCACCCCAACCTGCCCGAGCGCCATGACGTGATTTACGGCATGACTGAGCGAGCAGTGGATTTCTATATCGATTACCATGCCCGCGTGACCTATGACGTGGTGCGGCAGGACATCGTCGTCTCGCCGCAGGTCGCTGAAATGGCCAAACGCGCAGCCGAGCAATATGGCGCGGTCCCCAAGGCGCATTGTGGTCAGTCCGTAAGCGCCATCCTGCGCAGCCTGCCAGGCTTTGAATCTGTTCCGCAGAGCTATTATCCGAAAAAGATCATGGACGCGTTTGAAGAACTTCCCGGCGTGCGCACCAAGACCTTCAGCGACAACGACCCGCATAAGGGTGGCAAGATCGTCACGCAGGGCATCTAAGCCGCGTTATCCCAGTAAATACAACAGCCCGTACAGCGTCGCGGCCCCTGACAGGATCGCGGCCAGAACGTTTTTGCTGAAATACCCCACAGCCAACGTTACAAGAGCAGCCCCCAAACGTGCCGGATCGGGGTTCCCCCCTGTGGCGTCAGGCCAAAGGACCAGCGGTGCCACCAAGCCGGGCAACACGGCGACGGGGGTGTAGCGCAGATGGCGCAGCACCCATTCGGGCATCGGGCGGTCCCCGATCAGACCCAAGAAGCTGAAACGGATCAGGAAGCTGCCAATCGCCATCGCGAAGATGACAAACCAAACGGTTGTGTGGTTCAGTTCTTCCATCACGCGGCCCTCCGTTCCATGTAGAGTTCGACCTGAGCACCCACAATCATGGCCCCGATCGCCGCCACCAATAGGCCCGAGCCATAGGGCATCCACGCCATCAACAGCGCCAACACGACCGAGGTCATGGCAGACGCCACATGCGCCATCGTACGCAACGCGGGCGCGATCATCGCGAGGAATGTAATCGGCAGGGCGAAATCCAGAGCAAACTCAGGCGGCACCTGCGCGCCTGCAACCGCACCGACATAGCTTGCCGCGTACCAAAAGGGGGCCAAGGGCGCGACGGTTCCAACGTAATAGGCAAACCGCTCGGTCACGGTCAGCTCGCGCTCCATCTCGAACTTGATTTGCGACAGAGCATAGGCCTGATCCACCATCAGATAAGCGACCAATCCGCGCTGCCAGATCGGCGCGCTGCCCAGATACGGCGTCAGTGACGCACTATACATCGCCATGCGCATGTTCACGGCCAACGAGGTCAGGATCACGATCACGGTCGGCGCGTTCTCGGTCATCAGTTGAACGGCGGTGAACTGCGCGGCCCCGGCAATGACCAGAACGGAAAAGCCCATAACCTCGGCCACATTCAGTCCAGCTTCGGTCGCCACCACGCCGAACAGAGCGGCGAAGGGGATGATCACCAGAAGAAACGGAAGCGCATCACGCGTTCCGCGCAGGAAATGTCGTTTCGGGTTGGACGCGGTCATCGGGAATTCCTAAGTTACCCCTAACGCTTACGGCGTCCGTGCAGGAGTTGCAATTGGCCACTGAACTAGATCTATCCGAATACCTTATCGCGCCCGACCCCGGCGCGGCGCGTCTGACCCGCGCCGTTGCGGGCCATGATGAGACCGGCGCGCCCGTGACCATCAATGTGGTGGAAGAACGCCCCCTGACCATCTTCCTGAACCGGCGCGAGATCGTGACCGCCATGACCATCGGCGACTATCCCGAGTATCTGGCGCTTGGGTTCCTCCGCAATCAGGGGATGCTGTCGACCGAGGATCAGATCACCGGCGTCGATTATGATGACGACATCGACACGGTTGTCGTGCGCACCGCAACAGAAACCGATTACGAAGACAAGCTGGCCCGCAAGACCCGCACTTCGGGCTGCGCGGTGGGCACGGTGTTTGGCGATATGATGGAGGGGCTTGAGGGGCTGACGCTGCCCGCAACCCCGGTGAAAACCTCGTGGCTGTATGCGCTGTCGCAGAAGATCAACCGCACGCCCTCGTTGTATCTTGAGGCTGGCGCGATCCACGGCACGGTCCTGTGCGAAGGGGATCGCCCGCTGGTCTATATGGAGGATGTGGGCCGTCACAACGCCGTCGACAAGGTGGCAGGTTGGATGCTGGATCAGAGTGTCTCGGGCGCAGATAAGATCCTTTACACCACCGGGCGGCTGACCTCTGAAATGGTGATCAAGACCGCGCAGATGGGCATTCCCGCGCTGGTCTCACGCTCGGGCTTCACCGCGTGGGGCGTTGAGATCGCGAACGAAGTCGGGTTGACCCTGATCGGTCGAATGCGTGGGCAACGCTTCACCTGCCTCGCGGGGGAAGAGCGTCTGGTCCGCGATGTCGATCCGGCCCACGTCACCCACGAAGACCGCAAACACCGCCGCAAAGGAGCAGGCGCATGACCCGCCCTCTTGGCATCATTCTGGCAGGCGGTCTGGCCACCCGCATGGGCGGCGGAGATAAGGGGCGTCTGCCGCTTGGCGATGGCACATTGCTGTCCCACGTGATCGACCGGCTGGCGCCTCAGGTCGAGGGCATGGCTCTGAATGCGAACGGAGATCCCGCACGCTTTGCCGACACCGGCCTGCCCGTTCTGCCCGACAGCATCGACGGCTATGCGGGGCCACTAGCAGGTGTACTTGCCGGTCTAGACTGGGCCGCTGAACAAGGTGCAACCCATGTCGTGTCTGCCGCCGCCGACACGCCTTTCTTCCCGCGAGACCTTGTGGATCGCCTGCTGATCGCCGCGCAGCGCGACGGCACCGAGATTGCTTTGGCCGCCACGCTGGACCCACAGCGCGGTGCAATGCGTCAGCCAACCTTCGGCCTCTGGCCTGTGGCGTTGCGTGACGACCTGCGGGCCGCACTGGAAGACGGCTTGCGCAAAGTCGTCCTGTGGACGGATCAACACGGCGCGGCGACCGCCAGTTTCCTGCCCGCCCCGTTTGACCCCTTCTTCAACGTGAACACCCCAGACGACCTTTCCCAGGCCGAACAGCTTTTGGAGACCGCCCCATGAAGATCTTCGGCGTCACCGGGTGGAAAAACTCGGGCAAAACCGGGTTGATGGAGCGTCTGATCGCCCATTTCACCGCGCAGGGCCTGCGTGTATCGACCCTAAAACATACGCATCACGGCGTTGACCTGGAAAAGCCCGGGACCGATACACACCGCCACCGCGTGGCGGGCGCGCAAGAGGTCGTGTTGGCGTCCTCTGCCCGCATCACTACCCTGTATGAACTCCGCGACACCCCCGAACCCCGTCTGGCACAGCTGATCGCGGGCCTGACCCCCTGCGACCTTGTGCTGGTGGAAGGGTTCAAAGGCGCACCGCATCCGAAGATCGAGGCGCACCGCGTGGAAACCGGCGAAGACCTGTTGGCCCCGGAAAACGACACGATCCGCGCCGTGGCCAGCAATGAAGCCCTCCCTGACCTTGACCTGCCAGTCTTCGATCTGGATGACACCGCCGCGATTGCCGCGTTCATCGCAGATGTCACCGGCCTCGCCCCACGCAAACCAAAGGGGTTGAAGAACGACTGCTTCGCCCTGCCCCCCGGCGTCCACTGGACCCCCGTCGATGAAGCGCTGGACACACTCCGCGACCGCCTGTCACCCGTGGTCGATACCGAAACCGTGCCCACCGCAACCGCCCGCGGCCGCATCCTCTCCGCCGACCATATGGCCGCGCGCTCCAACCCTCCGGGCGCAAACTCTGCCGTCGACGGATACGCCTTCGCCTATGCAGGCCTGACCGAGGGCGACGTGATCGAGATGCCTCTGATGTCCGAGCGCGCCGCCGCCGGCGATCCCTTCACCGGCACCGTCCCGATGGGCCACGCCATCCGCATCCTGACCGGCGCCCTTCTGCCCGACGGCGTCGACACGGTGGTTTTGCAGGAAGACGTCCAAATCGACGGCCAGACCCTACGCTTCCCCGCAGGTGTAAAACCCGGCGCCAACGCCCGCGCGGCAGGCGAAGACGTCGAGGCCGGCAAGCTGGCACTTCCCATGGGCCATAAAATGCGCGCGCCAGATGTTGCGCTCTTGTCCGCACTGGGCCTGCCCAACGTCAAAACGTACAAACCGCTGCGCGTCGGCGTTCTGTCTACCGGCGATGAACTGGCCGAGCCCGGCACCACCATGGACACCGCCCGCACCTATGACGCCAACCGCCCGATGCTTCTGTCGCTGGCCGAGAGCTGGGGCTATACCCCCGTCGATCTGGGCCATGTGGCAGACGACCGCGACGCCCTGCGCGCAGCCTTCGACACAGCCGCAACCCAAGCCGACGTCATCCTGACCTCAGGCGGCGCATCTGCTGGCGACGAGGATCACGTCTCGGCACTTTTGAAAGAAACCGGATCGCTGCACCTCTGGCGCATCGCGATCAAACCGGGCCGCCCTCTGGCACTGGCACAGTGGAACGGCACGCCCGTTTTCGGACTGCCTGGAAATCCTGTCGCAGCCCTTGTCACCACGCTGATCTTCGCACGCCCGGCTTTCTCACGCCTTGCAGGCGGCCCGTGGCTGACCGCGCCCGGCACCCTGCTCCCTGCCGCCTTCACCAAATCAAAAAAAGCAGGCCGCCGCGAATACCTGCGCGCACGCCTGAACGAAAACGGCGAGGTGGAAGCGTTCAAATCCGAAGGATCGGGCCGCATCTCGGGTCTCAGCTGGGCCACTGGACTGGTCGAACTGCCGGACGAGGCAATGGACATCACCTCCGGCACCCCCGTCCGCTTCATCAGCTACGACAGCCTCGGGATCACCTGATCCCCATCCTATTGCCTGAAATACCTTGGGGTGTTCGGAGGCAGCTTAGAAACAGTCCGGGGGACTGTTTCGCCGACGAACGCGCGCAGCGCAGAGGGGCAAAGCCCCTCAGGCTCACAACGTGAGCCGCCGAACCTCAGTCCCCGTGCCGCAGCAGCCGTTGCTTCTGACGGCCCCAATCCCGCTTGGCCTCGGTCGCGCGCTTGTCATGGGCCTTCTTGCCCTTGGCAATGCCCACCTTCACCTTCACCAGACCTTTGTGATTGAAATACATGACCAGCGGCACAAGGGTCATGCCCTTCCGGCTGGTTGCATTCCACATCTTGGAAATCTCACGCTTCGAGGCCAATAGCTTGCGCTTACGACGCTCAAGATGACCCCAGGTGATGGCCTGCTTATAGGGCGCGATATAGGCGTTGGTCAGATAAAGCTCGCCATCCTCAACCGCCACATAGCTTTCAGCAATATTTGACCCACCCTGACGCAGCGATTTCACCTCGGACCCCATCAACACGATACCGCATTCGATGTCTTCCTCGATCGCATAGTCATAGCGTGCGCGCCGATTATCGGCGATCACCTTATAGTTTGCGTCTTCTTTGGTTTTTGCTTTAGCCATGTGCCGGATGTAGGGCTTGCACCGCGAACTGTCCAGCCCGCCTAACTCGCTGGCGCGTCAATCGTGGCAATCCATGGCTTCAAATCCACCACCGGCGTCCCATCAAAGCAGTCCAGCGCATCAATACCGATGACTCCGGCCTCGACATCCAGCGATACGATCTGGACCGTGCTCATCGCAATCGGGTTCGGGCGGTTGGGCGAGCGCAGGGAAAACACACCCCGCGGGGCATCCGCATGACGAGGCGACTGCACGATCAAGTCACGGCGCGCCTGATCCATCCAGTAAAGCACAATGATGTGCTGACCGACCGTGAAGTCCTTGATACCGGGTTGATAGCCATCGGCCAGTTCAATCCGAAACGCACCACCCTCGTCAGCCACACGTTTGCGCGCGCCGGCCACATTGCCCGGCGCATCGCCCGGTTGCCACGGGGTGCGGACATGCCCGATGAAGGCCATACGCGGCCCGTCACTGTCGGCAGGATCGAAGGCGAGTTGAACCTCGCCTTCGCGCCTGTCACTCATCAGTTGACCAGCCCAGCGTGACGCATGGCGGCATCAATCGCGGCCTTGGTCTCGTCGGTCAGGCCGACCAGCGGCGAGCGGACTTCTTCGGTGCAGCGGCCCAGCTTGGACAGCGCGTATTTCGCGCCACAGGTGCCCGGCTCCATGAAGATCGCCTGATGCAGCGGCATCAGCTTGTCTGCGATTTCCAGCGCTTTGGCGAAGTCACCTTCCAGCGTTGCCGCCTGCATATCCGCGCACAGACGCGGGGCCACGTTCGCGGTGACCGAGATACAGCCCACGCCACCCTGTGCGTTGAACCCATGCGCCGTGGCGTCTTCGCCCGACAGCTGGATGAAATCCGCGCCACAGGTCATGCGCTGAAAGCTGACGCGCGCCAGATCGCCGGTCGCGTCTTTCACACCCACGATGTTCTTGTGCTTGGCCAGTTCGCCCATCGTCTCGGGCGTCATGTCGACAACCGAACGACCGGGGATGTTGTAGATCACGATCGGCAGGTCGACGGCATCGGCAATCGTCTCGAAATGCGCAACAAGGCCGCGCTGGGTCGGCTTGTTGTAATAGGGCGTCACCACCAGACCGGCAGCGGCCCCAACTTGCTTGGCGAACTCCATGAAGCGCAGCGCTTCGGCGGTGTTGTTCGAACCGGCGCCTGCGATGACCGGCACACGGCCTGCGGCGGCTTCCACCACGGCTTCGATGACCGCTTCGTGCTCGTCATGGGTCAGGGTCGGGCTTTCGCCAGTCGTGCCCACCGGCACCAGACCGGTCGAGCCTTCTTCGATCTGCCATTCGACCAAGCGTTTGAGCGCGTCGAAATCCACTGCACCGTCCTTGAACGGCGTAACCAGGGCAGGAAGAGATCCTTTGAACATGACACGCTCCATTTTTGTCTGTGTTTCCAATCACGTCTGCGAAGATCTGCTGAATCGCTCCGCAAACGCGGCGGAAACTAGCCGGGTTCGACAGAAATGCCAAGTTTGTGTGTTGCGTGTTAGCGCCACAAAGCTAGGTTTTGCACATGAACAGGATCAAATCACGTCTTCTTGCCGCCCTGACACTGGCCGCCAGCCTTGGTTTTGCCGCCAGCACCCCCGGTTTTGCACAGAATGCCGGGGCCGTTTCGGCACTTGAAAAGGCCATCGAAAGCGCCCGAGCCGAAGAATGGGACACCGCCCGGGCCCAAGCAGCACAGGGCGGTGCGCTGGCGGCTGACATTCTGGAATGGCATCGCTTGCGCCAAAGCGAAGGCAGCTTTGCCGACACCCGCGCCTTTCTGGCCCGCAACCCCGACTGGCCCGGCCTGAAGCTTCTGCGCAAACGATCCGAAGAATCAATTCCGCGCAACCATACCCCGTCCGAGGTTCTGGAGTTCTTCCGCGACCAGCCCCCGCAGACCGGACGCGGCGCATTGCGTCTGGCCGAGGCGCTGAAGGCCACGGGCAACGGGGAAGAGGCGAAGGCGCAGATCATTCTTGGCTGGATTTCGCTGTCGTTGGACGAAGACGAACACAACGCGTTCGTGTCGCGCTATGGCGACACGCTGAAATCCCATCACTGGGACCGGACAGATATGCTGCTGTGGCGTGGGGCAACGACCGAAGCTGGGCGTATGCTACCGTTGTTGTCATCCGCACAGCAGGCGCTGGCCAAAGCCCGCATCGCGCTGCGCAAAAAGCAAAACGGCGTAGATGCATTGATCAAAGCCGTGCCTGCCAGCCTGTCGGATGATCCGGGGCTGGCCTATGAACGCTTCCTTTGGCGCGCCTCGAAAGGGCGCAATCAGGATGCGGTAGATTTGCTGTTGGAACGCTCGACCTCGGCCCAATCGCTGGGCGCACCCGAGCGTTGGGGCAGCTGGCGCCGCGTCTTGGCCCGCTGGTCGATGCGCGATGGGAAGCCCAAGCAGGCGTATCGCTTGGCAAGCGCGCATCACATCTCCGCCGGATCGGACCGCAATGATCTGGAGTGGTTGGCGGGCTATGTCGCATTGCGCAAGCTGAACGATCCGACGACGGCGCTTAAGCACTTCCAGACCTTCCAGTTGGGTGTCGAGACCCCCATCAGCCTTGGCCGTGCCGGGTACTGGCAGGGCCGCGCCTACGAGGCGTTGGGCGACACAATCAGCGCTCAGGCGTCCTATGAATATGGGGGCGAGTTCCAGACGAGTTTCTATGGCCTTCTGGCGGCTGAGAAAGCGGGCCTTCCAATGGACCCTCGCCTGACCGGGTCGGAACCTTTCCCGGACTTCCGGCAGGCCAGCTTCTGGGGCGGTTCGGTGATGGAAGCCGCCCGCCTTCTGCAAGCCGCAGGGGAACTTTATTGGGCCGAGCGCTTTTCGGTCCACCTCGCCGAAAGCTTGACCCGCGAAGAGATTGGGCAGCTGGCCGCATGGGCAGAAAGCGTAGGCGAGCCGCATTTGCAGGTGATGATCGCCAAACAGGCCGCGCGTCAGGGTCACACCATCGCCCGCCCCTATTTCCCGACGCCCGACATCGGACGCGGCAACCGCACCGTTCCGCGCGCTTTGGAATTGGCCATCGCCCGCCGTGAAAGCGAGTTCGACCCCGAAGTCGTCTCGGGCGTCGGCGCGCGCGGGCTTATGCAGCTGATGCCCGGCACCGCGTCTGACATGGCGAAACGTCTGGACATGCCCTATTCAAAGGCCCGTCTGACCGAGGATCCTGCCTATAACACCCGGCTTGGCTCGGAATATCTGGCAAAACTGATTGAAGATTTCGACGGCAATCCGGTGCTGATTTCGGTCGGCTATAACGCTGGCCCCAGACGGTCGATCAACTGGAGCGAACGATTTGGGAATGTGCGGTCCTCGTCCGTGGATATCATCGACTGGATCGAACACATCCCCTTCCGCGAGACCCGCAATTACGTGATGCGCGTCACCGAAAGCCTGCCCGTCTATCGCGCGCGGCTGACCGGGAAAACCGAGCCGCTGCGCCTGTCGAAAGAACTTAAGAAGTAGAGCGGCGACTGCGGACCAATGTGAAGATGCCCGCCGACACAACGATCACCGCGCCGATGACGACATTGGTGTGCAAGGTCTCGTTAAACACCAAGACGCCAATGAAGCTGACGAAGACCAGCTGCAGATAGGCGAAGGGTTGGACGGTGCTGGCCTCGGCGAATTCATAGCATTTGATCAGCAGCCAATGGCCCAGCACGCCCGAGCAACACAGAACCGCCATCCACACCCAATCACCTTGCGACATGGGCTCCCAGAACCATGCGCCAATGGCGGTCATCACGACTGCGCCGATGACACCTGTCCAGAAAAAACTGGTCTGGGTGCTGTCTGTTTTGGCTGCCAATCGCGTCATCAGCCCGTAGACAGCAAACATCCCGGCCCCGACTAAAGGAACAATGGCGTAGGGTGAAAAGACGCCCGACCCCGGCTGCAAGATCACCAAAATGCCAACAAAACCAATCCCGATGGCCACCCAACGCCGCCAGCCCACACGTTCGCCCAGCACCGGGCCAGACAACGCCGCGACCATTAACGGATAGACGGCGAATATCGCATGACTTTCCACCAGTCCCAGCAACGTGAACGAGATAACGGTCACGCAGATTTCCAGCGCAAGCAGCGCCCCGCGTGAGATTTGCAGCCAAAGGCGGGCGGGGCGCAGGGCTTGTGATAGCCCTCCGTTCCGGCGGGTCAGCCACAGAACGAACGCCGCAAAAAACCAATAGCGGATCATCACCACCATCCAGACGTTGTATTCTCCGCCCAAATGGCGCGAGATCCCGTCCTGCATCGCAAAGACAAAGGTGGTGGCCACCATCAGCCAGATGCCGATTTGATTGTTGCGCTCCATTGCGTCCCCTCAGGGTCGCAATCTGCCGCGGCTCATATGCCGCTTGCGCCCGTATCCGGGAACACGTTCCACATCGAACCCCGCCGCGTCTAGGGCACGACGGACAAAACCTGCGGCAGTATATGTCGCAAACGTGCCATTTGACGCGGTGTGGGTGCCGACTTCGCCCATCAAGTCCTCACCCCACAGCTCGGGGTTCTTCGCGGGCGAGAACCCATCAAGGAACCACGCATCTGCCTTGCCATCCCACGCGGCGAGGGTGTCGCGGGCGTCGCCTTCGATCACCTCGACCGCGAACCCGTCCAGATCGAACCGCCGCGCGCCCTGCTCCCATGCCGTCAAGAACGGCCCTGCCACTGCATGTGCCTCGGGGAAGGCTTGCAGGGCGCGATCAATGTCGGCGGCGTCCATCGGGAAGGCCTCGAACGAGGTGAACCCAGCCCCCGCGGGCGATCCGGCGGCACGCCACGCGATATACGCGGCCAGCATGTTCAGGCCGGTGCCAAAGCCAAGCTCAGCAATCTGGAAGCCGGGGCGGAATCGGGTCGCCAGATCGTTGCCGTCGATGAACACATGCCGCGTTTCGGCCAGCCCGTCCTCGAGCGAGAAATAGGGATCGTCAAACTGCTCGGCCACCGGCACGCCGCTGTCTTTCCACGTGATCGTCGCTGTCTGGCGCTTTGTCATGATCTGCCCTAGAACGCTGATGAAACCCGCGCGACCATGAAGAAGGAACGGCCCAATGGCAATCGCTGATGTGACAGTTTACGGCGCGGGGATCTTTGGCCTGTCGGTGGCGTGGAGCTGCGCCAAGCGCGGCGCAAAGGTGCGGGTGATCGACCCGAACGGGCCGGGCGCGGGATCGTCCGGCGGTCTGGTCGGCGCGCTGGCCCCGCATGTGCCCGAACGCTGGAACGCCAAGAAAGCCTTTCAGTTCGACAGCCTGATCATGGCGGAAACCTACTGGGCCGAGGTCGAGGCCGTGTCCGGGACATCCCCCGGCTATGCGCGCTCGGGCCGGTTGCAGCCCATCGCCGACGCCCGCCTGCTGGACCTTGCCAAAACCCGCGCGGTCGAGGCGGACACCCTGTGGCAAGGCAAGGCCGTCTGGCAGGTGCGCCCCGCCTCGGACTTCCCCGATTGGGCGCCCGTCAGCCCCACAGGCTTCCTGATCTACGACACGCTGACCGCCCGGATGAGTCCGCGTCGCGCTGGTGCCGCTTTGGTCGCTGCGATCCAAGCCAAGGGTGGCAAGATCGTGACCGATGGCCCCTCAGAAGGGACCGAGGTCTGGGCGACCGGCTGGCAGGGCATGGTGAGGTTGTCCGAGGAATTGGGCAAACCCGTCGGCAACGGCGTCAAAGGCCAAAGCGCGCTTCTGGACTATGACGCACGCGAGATGCCGCAACTGTTTGCCGACGCCGTGCACATCATCCCACACGCAGACGGCACCGTCGCCATCGGATCGACCAGCGAACGTGAATTTGACGATCCCTCCAGCTGCGACGACGCACTGGGCGAGGTCATCGCCCGCGCCCGAGCCGCCTGCCCGGCCCTAGCAGACGCCCCCGTGATCGAGCGTTGGGCAGGCGTCCGCCCCCGCGCCAAATCCCGCGCGCCAATGCTGGGGGAATACCCCGGCCGCCCCGGCGCCTTCATCGCCAATGGCGGCTTCAAAATCGGCTTCGGCATGGGCCCGCGCGTGGGCGAGCTTATGGCGGATCTGGTGCTGGAGGGCCGCGACGAAATCCCCGATGACTTCCGGGTCGAGGCCAGCTTGTAGGAGCCTACAATCATGACGCCGAAACTGAACTCATTGGATCATTTCGTCCTGACCGTCGCCAGTATTGATCGGACCGTGTCCTTCTATGCCGATGCGCTCGGCATGACGGCGATCCAATTCAAGGTGGCAAATGGGTCGACCCGCTGGGCGCTGGAATTTGGCCAGCAGAAGATAAACCTGCATCAAGCGGGCCGTGAATTCGATCCAAAAGCTGCCGCCCCGAAACCGGGAAGCGCTGATCTGTGCTTTCTAACCGATGAGCCGCTAGAGGCGTGGGAAATCCATTTGCGCGCGCAGGACGTGGCAATCGTCGACGGGCCCGTGCCGCGGACCGGCGCGCGTTTCCCGATCCTGTCGATCTATATTCGCGACCCCGATGGCAACCTGATTGAAATCGCCCAGAAGCGTCAGGACTGATCGACAGCAGCGCGCAGCTTTCCCATCAGCTTCACCAGATTGGCCTCGTAGCGCTCGTTCGTCAAAATGCCATCCGCGTCGAACTCTTTCGAACTTCCTGCCACGGCGATCTCGGGCCCAATCACTAGCTTCGGCTGAAACGGCACCATCGCCGCCACCAAAGACGCCTGCGCCCGCTCTCCGCCCGCGCGACCTCCGGCGGCCGACATGACGGCCACGGGCTTGCCCTGCCACGGATGAGGTTTCACCCGACTGACCCAATCCAGCGCGTTCTTCAGAACGCCGGTCAGCATCTTGTTATACTCCGGGGTCGAGATGATCACCGCATCTGCCGCTGCAATTTGCGCTGCCAGCCTCGCCACGCTTTCCGGGATCCCCTCGGCATCCTCAAGGTCGCCATCATAAAGCGGCAGGTTCAGATCTGCCTCGACATAGTCTGCATCGCCATAAAGCCGCGCAGCATTTCGCAGCAGGAACCGGTTCGTTGCGTCTTTACGCAGGGAACCGGACATGCCAAGCAATTGGTGTTTGGACAATGAAGCCTCCTTGTTCGCGTCCCAAGGATGTGGGGCGCGCGACATAAGAGGTCAAGATAAGACGAGACACAGCCATGCGCCACGGCGGACAAATCCTGGTCGATCACCTGAAAACCGAAGGCGTAAGCCGCGTCTTTTCCGTGCCGGGAGAAAGCTTTCTGGCCGCGCTGGACGGGCTTTACGACAGCGGGATTGAAAACGTCGTCTGCCGTCAGGAAGGCGGCGCGGCGATGATGGCCGAGGCGCATGGCAAGCTAACCGGCGCTCCGGGTGTGCTCTTCGTGACCCGTGGGCCGGGGGCGACGAATGCTTCGGCTGGCATTCACGTCGCCATGCAGGACGCAACGCCGATGGTGGTGTTTGTCGGTCAGATCGCGCGCGGCCATAGGGATCGCGGTGCATTTCAGGAAGTCGACTATCGCGCCTTTTTCGGACCGCTCGCCAAGTGGTCATGCGAGGTTGACCAGACCGAGCGCCTACCCGAATACCTCGCCCGCGCGTTCCATGTGGCGCGCACCGGGCGCCCTGGCCCTGTCGTCGTCGCCCTGCCTGAAGATATGCTCAGCGACGTGGCCGATGTGCCGGATCGCCCCGCTTTGCCTGCCACGCAAGGCAACGTGTCCAGCGCGGACGCAAGTGCCATACTGGCCACAATCGAAACCTCCGCGCGTCCGCTTTTGATCGCGGGCGGACCGGGGTGGACGGCAGATGCGGGTGCCAACCTCATGGATTTCGCCGCCGCAAACGCCCTGCCCGTCGCCACCGCCTTCCGTCGTCAGGATTACGTCGACAACCGCCACCCGAACTATGTCGGAGACCTCGGCCTTGGCATCAACCCGGCGCTAAAAACCATGTTCGACGCGGCAGATACACTCGTCGTTTTGGGCAGCCGACTGGGCGATATCGTCACCGGGAGTTACGAGATGCTGGACCCGATGCAGACCGGCAAGCGCATCGTGCATGTCTATCCCTGCGCCGAGGAGCTGGGGCGCGTCTATCACGCCGATCAGACAGTGCTGGCAACCGGCCCCTCAGCGATTGCCGCACTTGGCGAACAGCCCGCGTTGGCCGCACCCCCGTGGGCCGAGTGGACGCAGCAGGGCCGCGCAGACTATGACGCGTTCCAAACCCCGGTCGAAACCCCCGGTCCCGTCAAGCTGGAGCGCATCATGCACTGGCTGTCGGACACGCTGCCTGCCGACACCATCATGACCAACGGAGCCGGGAACTACGCTACATGGCTGCACCGCTACTTCCGTTTCAAGGAATACGGAACGCAGCTGGCCCCGACCTCGGGCTCGATGGGCTATGGCTTCCCCGCAGCGGTGGCTGCCAGCCTTCAGCACCCCGACCGCACCGTTATTGCATGGCTTGGGGATGGCGAGTTTCAGATGACCCTGAACGAGATGTCGACCGCAGTGCAGCACGGCGCGAAACCCATTGCGATCATCGTGAACAACGGGCGCTATGGTACCATCCGGATGCACCAAGAACGCACCTACCCGGCGCGCGTCTCGGGCACCGACATGGCAAACCCCGACTTCGCAGATCTGGCCCGCGCCTATGGTGGGCATGGGGAAACCGTCACGCGCACCGAAGACTTCGAAGCCGCATTTCGGCGGGCCGAAGCCTCTGGCAAACTGGCCGTAATTGAGTTGGTGGTGGACCAGCAAGTCGCCACGCCGGGGCTGACGCTGGACCAGTTGCGCGCGCAGGGCGAGGCCGGTTAACCGCCGCGCCCTGTCGCTAAGGATCAGCCTTTCGGCATCTCCATCAGCTCGGCAAGATGGATTGTGCCCATCTGGATGAAGCTGTTCTCACTGGCAATCGCCAAGGCCGTGTCCGCGTCCGGCGCATTGATCACGCAAAAGCCCATCATCGGCTGTTTGAACCCTTCGCGGTGGCCATCACCGTCCACGGTCCATTGCGCCTTGAAGGGCGTCTCGGGCATTTCGAACACATCCGCGTATTTGGCGATCCACGCCTTATACGCGGCCTGCATCTCGGCCTTCTTGTCGTCGGGTACATCCGTCGGCTCGTGATAGGCCATATAGAATTTCGGCATCGTCTCTCCTCCCGTTTAGGGGATCAGTATTCGACCCCAATCTGCGCCTTGATGCCCGACCGGAACGGGTGCTTCACCAATTCCATCTCGGTCACCAGATCGGCAATCTCGATCAGATCGTCCGAGGCATTGCGCCCGGTCAGCACCACGTGGGTCATCTCGGGCTTTTCGTCGACCAGAAACTGCACGACCTCGTTGATGTCGACATAATCATAGCGAATGGCGATGTTGATCTCGTCCAGCAGCACCATCTTGTTCGACGGGTCGCGGATCAGCTCTTTCGATTTTTCCCACGCGGCCTGCGCCATTTCGATGTCGCGGGTGCGGTCCTGCGTTTCCCAGGTAAAGCCCTCGCCCATCGTGTAGAACTCGCAAGTATCGCTGAACTTGGCGTTGATCAGATCACGCTCGCCGCAATCCATGCCGCCCTTGATGAACTGCACCACGGCGCATTTCATATCCGCCGCGATACAACGGAAAATCATCCCGAACGCGGCCGAGCTTTTGCCTTTGCCCTTGCCCGTATGCACGATGATCAGACCCTTCTTGTCGGTCTTCGTCGCCATGATTTTGTCACGGGCGGCTTTCTTCTTTGCCATCTTCGTGGCGTGGCGATCGGGATCTACGGTCATTCTGGCCTCACTTCTGACTGTCCATCCACTGTGAAAGCACATGGCCCCGGATGCAAGAGCGGGCGCCCCGAAAATCAGGACGCCCGCAATTTTGGCCACCGTGAGTGGTATGTTACTCGGCTGGTACGGCCGAGCTGTGTACGCGGCCAAAATGCTGTTTGTTCAAGCGAACAACCAGAGCAATCATGGCCATTTGGAACGCAATCGCAATGGCGGAAATCACCCAGTAGATGACCGAGAACTTGTCGATCACACCAGCTTTGACCAGACCCGAGTTCAGGAAGAAGTGCAGCAGAACCGACAGGGCGACACCCGGGCAGACCAGTGCATAGGAACCGGGCGAGGTTTCGTTCCCGAAGACATAGCTCTTCCAGTAGCCAACACGCGACAGCACAACCAGACCCAGCAGACCGAACAGAACTTGGACGGCGATCAGACGGGCCAGGAACATCATGGTTTCGGCACCCGAACCGTGCACATCAAAGGTGGCGTGCAGGCCGTGGTCTTGGCGCAGGAACATGATGCCCAGAATGGTCATCAGCGGGATGACAATCATCAGAGTGGGCGCAGCTTCCTTGGCGGTCCCGTGATGCAGCATCGAGTTGAAGGCAGTGAACAGGGCCAGCGCGGCATAGACGATGGACGCGGTGCCAAAGAAGGTCGAACCAACCAGCGAGACGCCCACGACGATGGTGTTGGCGCTCATTGCAGCCGGAGCAGCAAAGCCAACAGCGGTCATGGCCAGCGCGAAGGCGGGCAGCATTTGGGCAAAGCTGTTATGGGCGGTCACGTCGAAGACGCCACCTTTGGACAGCACGCGGCCCAAGAAGTCACCAATGAAGCTCAGCGCCAGAATGCCGATGGCAAGGAAGGCGGCCATGGCGAAGGGGAACAGGTATTCCACGATCGACCACAGGCCGGGTACGAAGACCAGCCCAGCCACGAACATGCCGTTCACGCTCATCGCCAGTGCCAGCGGCATGGCGAGGATGGTGGTTTCCGCGTTCGAGTTTTTCAGCGCCGTGTAGGCATCTGTTTTGCGGAAGACCGAGAAGCGTTTCAGGTTCCAGATCAGGTATTTCAGGTTCAGGAAAACCATGGCGGCGATCCCGGCCCATGCCACGGCGATGGCAACCTTGATCCCCATCGATCCGGTGGTGAAGGCGGCCATGATGTCTTCAAAGACCGGCACGGGCTGGCCCGGGTGCTTCACCCAGAACATCAGGTACATGAAGAAGGTGACCGACAGGCCACCGGCCCCAACCGAGGCGAGAAAGTAGAGCGGCGAATATTTATCCGCGGGACGTGAGGTTTGCATCGGATCTCTCCATTCATATTCGTAATCTTGAATATCTTATAATTGCAATTGCAACAGTTAGCAAGCGGCCTGCAGTGCACAGATTGTCGCGGGGGGATTTTGCGGGGATTTACCGATTGTTAACCAAGGCATCGCAAGCTGCACGGGAAGGAGACCCACCCATGCGCCTTGCCCATTCCCTTGTTTTTCTGGGCCTTGCAGCCCTTACCGCCTGCGACAGCCCCAGCCCGCAGTTCATGCATCGCGATACCGCAACCACGCGGGTCGAGGTCGAGGGCTCGACCTTTTCCGTCCATCAGCGTGAAAACTGGGTCGAGGTCTATCGCATCGGATTCGAGGCTCTGCCCCGCGTCCCGGTGATTCTGGCGCGTTCAAAGATCGCGATTGAACAGGCCACCGGATGCAAGGTGGTCAAAGGGTCGCTCAGCGGGGATCAGGCCATCCAAAGGGCCGAGATTGACTGCGACGAAGGTTAAATACCGGGTGCCGGCACTATCACCTTGGAGAACTCGAAAGAGGTCGGGCGGTCAAATCCCGGATGGCTATGCGCGGCGGTCTTGGTAAACCCCAACCGCTCGAACGTACGGTGGTTCTCCACCAACTCAACCCGCGTTTTCAGACGTAGAACCGACAGGCCCAACGCACGCGCCCGCTGTTCGGCCAGATGGATTAGGCTCCGCGCCAGACCCTGACGTTGCGCGCCCGGGTGCACGGCAAGCTTTCCAAGATAAAGCTCAGGAGGGTCCGCTTCGGGGCGCGGTGTCAGAAACACGCAAGCCTGTTCGCCGATCACCCAGACCTCCCCTATCCGCGCTTGCTCGGCGATCTCGTCCTCGGTCAACTGATGCAACGAACTCGGCGGATCAATCCGCCCCTCCATGCCCGCAAAGGCCACGCGAAGTAGCGCCAAAATCGGCGCCATATCTTCGTCCGACCTAAGCTGGCGGGGTATCATCTGATCTGATCCAGCATCGCGCGGGCTGAGTTTGACCGCGGCGTCCACAGACCGCGTTCAATCGCTTCGCGCAGACGCTCGGCGATCTCTTTCAGGGCCGGATCATTGTGTTCCTCGATGAACTCGCGGGTGTCGTCATCTTCGATGAAGGCGCTGTAGACCAGATCAAAGTGATGGCTGCGCACAGCGCCCGTGGTGGCCGCAAAGGCGAACATGTAATCGACCGTCGCCGCGATCTCGAACGCGCCTTTATAGCCGTGGCGCTTCACCCCATCGATCCATTTCGGGTTTACAACGCGCGACCGGACCACGCGGCCAATTTCATCTTCCAGCGTGCGGATCACCGGGCGTTCGGGGCGTGAGTGGTCGTTGTGATAGATCGGACGATCCCGGCCCTGAAGGGTCGACACAGCCGCCGCCGCACCGCCTTCGAACTGGTAATAGTCGTCACTGTCCAACAGGTCGTGCTCGCGGTTGTCCTGGTTCTGCACAATGGCTTCGACCTGACCAAGACGGGCCTCGAACCCTTCGCGGTCGCGGGTGCCTTCCGACCCCGCGCCATAGGCATAGCCACCCCATTCCAGATAGGCCTCGGCCAGATCGGCCTTGTCGGCCCAAAGCCGCTCGTCGATCATCGCCTGAAGTCCCGCGCCGTAAGCGCCCGGCTTCGAGCCATAGACCCGCGATGCCCCCTCGCCCGCTCGCACGCGCGCAGCGGCGGGGTTTACGTCGTCGGGTTCGTCCAGCGCCTGCACAGCGCGCGCGGCGCTATCAACCAAAGCGATCAGCTGCGGGAAGGCGTCGCGGAAGAAGCCCGACACGCGCAAAGTGACGTCGACGCGGGGACGGCCAAGCGCGGACGAGGGGATCACTTCGAACCCGGTCACGCGGCGGTTGGCGCTGTCCCATTTGGGTTTCACGCCCATCAGCGCCAAGGCCTGCGCGATGTCATCGCCGCCGGTGCGCATGTTGGCGGTACCCCATGCCGTCACCAGCATCGTGCGCGGCCAGTCGCCATGGGTTTGCAGGTGCTTGTCGATCAGCAGGCTGGCCGATTTCCACCCCAGCGCCCACGCGGTTGGCGTCGGCACGGCGCGGCTATCGACCGAGAAGAAATTCCGGCCCGTCGGCAGAACATCCAGTCGTCCGCGGGTGGGCGCGCCGGACGGCGCGGGGGCGACGAACTGCCCGGCAAGGGCGGTGAGGAGCCCCTCCCCCTCATCTGGTCCACAGGCGCGGACCGAGGGCAGAACCTGCGCGTGATAGGCATCAAGAACCGGACGCGTTGCCGCGAACTCCTCCGGCACCTCATCCCATGCGACCGCCATCTGCGCCAGCAGCTCCAGCCGCTCGACCGTGTCACCATTGCTGCGCCAGTTGCCCGCTTCAATTGCCTCAAGCCGCGCATGGCGTGGGCCGTCATATGTGGCCGCCATATCGCAATCCAGCGGATCAATCTCCACGCCGCAATCCGCTGCCAAAGCCCGGATCAGGGACGCATCGCCCCCTTCACCCTGCCCACGCGGGACACGGACCAGCGCGATGCCCAGATCACGCTCCAGATCCCCGGTCGGAGACTGCCCGAACACGTGCAAGCCGTCGCGGATTTGTGCTTCCTTGAGTTCACACAGATAGGCGTCGAGCTTCGCCAGATCGCTATCCTCATCCTCGCCCGACATGCCCACATCGGCGTCCAGCCCGGTGGCGTGCGTCAGGGTCAGGATCTCGCGACGCAGGCGGTCGATGCGGCGGGGGTCGACGCCGGCGGCCTCGTAATATTCATCCACCAAGGCTTCCAGATCACGCAGCGGGCCATAGGTCTCGGCCCGGGTCAGGGGCGGCGTCAAGTGGTCGATGATCACCGCCTGCGCACGGCGCTTGGCCTGCGTGCCTTCGCCGGGATCGTTCACGATGAACGGATAGACATGCGGCATCGGGCCCATCACGGCCTCGGGCCAGCAGGTCTCGGACAGGGCGACGGCCTTGCCCGGCAGCCATTCAAGGTTCCCGTGCTTACCCATATGCACCAGCGCATGCGCCCCGAACGTGTGGCGTAGCCAGAAATAGAAGGCCAGATAGTTGTGCGGCGGGACCAGATCGGGCGAGTGATAGGTCTCGGTCGGGTCGATGTTATAGCCCCGCGCGGGTTGCACGCCGACGACAACGTTGCCGAACTCCAGTACCGACAGCGCGAACGAGCCGCAGTCGACCTCACCCGGTGTGAAGAACGGGTCTTGTTCGGGCTTGCCCCAACGGGTCTCAATCGCCTCGCGCATCTCCCACGGCAGTTGGCCGTAGTTGATCTGATAGTCCGACATCTGCAGGGTGACACCGCCCGTGCGCGCGGCCCGGTCGGTCAGCCAGTTAGTCGGCCCGGCCATCACCGCCTGCATAAGCGTGTCGCTATCCGCAGGGACATCCGCAACCGCGTATCCCTGTTCCGCCAACAGCCCCAGCGCGTGCACCACGGCGGCAGGCGTATCCAGTCCCACGCCATTGGCAAGACGGCCATCCTTGTTGGGATAGTTCGCCATGATCAACGCGACTTTGCGATCTGCCGTCCCAGCCCGACGCAAACGCGCCCAGTTCGCTGCAAGCTCGGCCACGAACTGCACCCGATCACCCAGCGCTTTGTAGGTCGCGATGGGGCATTCGGTGGCTTCATCAAAGAACGCCTCACCTTTGAAGCTGATCGCACGGGACAGGATGCGCCCGTCCACTTCGGGCAGGGCCACGTTCATGGCGATGTCGCGGGCAGACAGGCCGGTTAAACCCTCGGCCCATGCCTCTTCGCTGGACCCGGCCAGCACCACTTGGAACACGGGGGCCGCGTTGCACCACGGGGCTTCGAATGGGTTCTGGCTGGGCGCATCGCCTGCGTGTGGCGAGCCGACGGCGAAGGAGGTGCAGTTCAGGATGACCTCGGGCGCGGCCTCGGTGAACAGGCTTTCCAGTGTTGCGACCGAGACTGGGTCTTTCAAGGACGCCACGAACACGGGCAGCGGATTCAGGCCCTGCCGCAACAGCGATTTCACCAGACGATTGATCGGGTTCAGCCCCGCGCCTTGCACCAGCGCGCGATAGAACACGACGGGCACAACAGGGGCACCGTCGGTCCACATCTCTTGCGCAGCAGACAAATCAGCCACGCCTGCACCGGGCCAATAGACGCCCGCGCGCAGAAGGGGACGCGCGGCTTCGGGTTTGTCGCCGCCGTCAATCATCGCCTTGGCATAGTTCAGGAACCCGACCGCGTTCTCTGGCCCGCCCTCGACCAGATAGGCCCAGAGCGCATCGTAGTCCTCATCGGACACGGTCGACAGCGCGCGCAGTTCCGCATCGGGTTTGTCGTCGCCCGGCAGCAGCGCCAACGGCACACCCGCGTCGCGCAAATGGGCGGCGTATTGTTCAGCCCCGTATTTCCAATAGCCGACACCACCCAGCACCCGCGCCACAACCAGACGGGACTTGGTCGCGCAGTTGTCGATATGCAGATCGACCGACATCGGGTGCGCCAGATGCATCATGTTGGCCAGTCGCAGACCCGGTGCGCCCGCCATCTCGGCCCGCGCTTGGGCGAGACCCGCAAGTTCCGTGTCTGCGGCCGAAATGAACACCAGATCCGAGGGCGTCTGCCCCAGATCAACCGGTTCTTTTCCGTCATCAATGCTGCCCGGAGTTGCTGCCAGAAGATGCATATCGCGTCCCTTGCGTAAAGATGTTATGGACCGGGAAAACAAATCCCGATCAAGGTGAACCCTATGGATTATAAAGCTGCCGGCGCGCCGAAACCCGCCAAGGGCAAGCCCCGCCACTCCGAACACAACGCCCGCGGAACCGAGAAGAATCCGCTGAACCGCAAGGACGACAAATCGGCGCTTTTGGCGCGGATGAAAGCGGCTGCCGACAAGGGTAAGAAGGACTGAACGCCGCTCACAGCGCTTTCTCCATGAAGAGCGAGCTGTTGGCCTCGGGGTAATCCCCAAACGGGCCGCATTTGGTAAATCCGGCCCGTTCATACAGACGGTGCGCCGCATACAGCACATTGCCGGTTTCCAGCTTCATCGCCGCGTGGCCTTGCGCGCGAGAGGTGGCTTCGATCTGGCGCATCAGCGCCTCGCCCACGCCTTTGCCGCGCGCGTCGGGCGAGACGAACATCGACTTCACCTCGCCATAGTCGCCCTTATCGGCCAGAGCGCCGGTACCCAGAACCTTGTCACCCTCGCGTGCCACGAAGAACGAGATTTCGGGCACGCAGAGGTCGTCGATGTTCAGAAAGAAATTGTCCTCGGGCGGAAACAGGCTCTCCATCAGGGCATGGCTTTGCTTTAGCAACGCCGTGGCCTGTGGATCGAGTGGATCGCCGGGGACAACGTCAATCGTCATGCGGTTAGCGCCTGTGCGATGGCGTCGCGGTCAAGACCCGACTGGCCGATGACCACCAGACGCGTCTCGCGGGTCTGAGTGCCGAAGGGCTGATCGAAATAGGTATCGACGCGGGGGCCAACCGCCTGCAACGTCAGGCGCATCGGTTTGCCTTCAACGGCGGCGAAGCCTTTCAGACGCAGGATGTTGTTGGCGCGGATCACGTCGGCAACCTTCTCGGCGAAGGCTTTAGGGTCAGCGACCTCGCCCAGCGTGACGACGAAGCTTTCGAACGCATCATGGTCATGATCATGGTGGTGATGATCGTCGTCATGGTCGTGATGGTGATCATCGTGGTGATGATGCCCCTTCTCGTGCAGCGACAGGCGGGCGTCCATGTCATCTTCGGCACCGACGCCTTGGCCCAGCAGAACCTCGACCGGCAGCGCACCCATGGTCGAGCGCACAACCTGCACCCCGTCACGGCTTTCGCCCGCCAATCGCGAGACCAGCTGATCCGCTTCGCCTTCTGCCAGAAGGTCGGACTTGTTCACGACGATCATGTCGGCACAGGTCACCTGATCCTTGAACAGCTCGGACAGCGGCGTTTCGTGGTCCAGGTTCTCGTCCAGCTTCCGCTGGGCTTCCACGGCATCCAGATTGGACGCGAACTGACCGTCAAACACAGCCTTCCCGTCCACAACAGTCACAACGCCATCCACGGTTACGCGGGTCGAGATTTCGGGCCACTGGAACGCACGCACCAGCGGCTGCGGTAGCGCCAGACCCGAGGTTTCAATCACGATGTGATCGGGCGGGGTGTCACGGTCCAGCAGCTTTTCCAGCGTCGGGATAAAGTCTTCGGCCACGGTGCAGCAGATGCAACCGTTCGACAGCTCCATGATGTCATCCTCGGTGCAGGTCTCGTCCCCGCAGCCTTTCAGGATGTCACCATCCACGCCCAGATCGCCAAATTCGTTGATGATCAGCGCGATGCGCTTGCCCTTGGCGTTGTCCAGCATGTGGCGGATCAGGGTCGTCTTGCCCGCGCCCAGAAAACCGGTGACCACGGTGGCAGGGATCTTTGCTTGCATCTTATCCTCCTTCGCCCGTCTCCCCGACGGGTGGGTTGCGTGTGGGCATGGCAGGTCTCCTGGCTTCGCGGGTCGAAGCGCGCCGCCGCCTTCCCGACCCGAAGGTCAGTGGCGCTGGCGGGCGCTCTCCGCTTACAGTCGCGGGGGCGGCTGCACCATCAAACCCCGGATTGGGTCGTCCCCGGTGCATTCCCTTTTGTCCCATTGGGAACCATGCAGAACGTCTTTGCCGTGCAAGGGGGCAAAGGGTCAAGATCGAAACCGACCTTGGACGGGGGAATGGCGGCACGGGAATCCCGCCCAAACGGCACCAAATGCAATATCTTGTGGATAAGTTGCCCATTTCGACCACATATCGGCCACCGCCGTTGACTCCTGCAACTTCCCTTCGAACAATCATTGGACAGTAAGAATCAATTATGAGGCAGACCGCTTGCGGTTTTCAAAACTCCGTCTGAATGGCTTTAAAAGCTTTGTAGACCCGACCGATCTGGTGATCGCGGACGGGCTGACGGGTGTTGTGGGACCGAACGGTTGCGGCAAATCCAACCTTCTGGAAGCCCTTCGCTGGGTCATGGGCGAGAACCGCCCGACCGCCATGCGCGGCGGCGGGATGGAGGATGTGATCTTTGCCGGTGCGGCCTCGCGCCCGGCGCGCAACTTTGCCGAGGTGTCGCTGTTATTGGACAACAGCGAACGGCTTGCCCCGTCGGGGTTCAACGAAAGCGACAATTTGGAGATCGTGCGCCGGATCACCCGCGACGCGGGCTCGGCTTACAAGGTGAACACCAAGGATGTCCGCGCGCGTGACGTCAGTATGCTGTTTGCGGACGCCTCGACCGGGGCGCATTCGCCTGCGCTGGTGCGGCAGGGGCAGATTTCCGAGCTGATCAACGCCAAGCCCAAGGCACGCCGCCGCATTCTGGAAGAAGCTGCAGGGATCTCGGGCCTGTATCAGCGCCGCCACGAGGCCGAGTTGAAGCTGAAAGGGACCGAGACCAATCTGGCGCGTGTGGAAGATGTGATCGAGCAGCTCGCCTCGCAGCTTGGGCAGTTGGCGCGTCAGGCTCGGCAGGCCGCACGCTATCGCACCATCGGGGACGACCTGCGCCGCGCCGAAGGGCTGCTTCTCTATCGTCGTTGGAAAGAGGCAGACGCCGCCCGCGCCGAGGCACAAGCGCAACTGACCGAACGTGTGAAGGCTGCGGCGGCTGCCGAGGGCGCCTCGCGTCAGGCGACCAAAGCCCGGCAGGAAGCCGAAGACCGCCTGCCGCCCCTGCGCGAGGAAGAGGCTGTTGCCGCCGCCATCTTGCAGCGCCTGCAAGTCCAGCGTGACCAGCTGTCGGATCAGGAAAGCCAAGCCCGCGCGCGGATTGAGACTCTGACCAGCCGCATCGCGCAACTGGCCCGCGACATCGAACGCGAAAGCGGGTTGAACAAGGATGCGGGCGAGACGATTGAACGTCTGGAATGGGAACAGGCACAGATTGCCAAGGCGTCCGAAGGCCATGACGACGCGCTTGAGGCGTCCAATGCCGATGCCCGCGACAGTGCGGCGATCTTGCAGGAACGTGAAGGCGACCTGACCCAACTGACGGAAGACGTCGCGCGGCTGGCCGCGCGCCACCAATCCGCCCACCGCCTGCTGGATGACAGCCGCAAAACGCTTGAGAAAAGCGAAGGCGAAGCCACGCGGGCGCGGTCCGCGATGGACGACGCCAAGGGCGCGGTAGACCAGGCGGCGGCTGATTTTGAAGCGGCTGGTGTAGCGCAAACGGCGGCGGCCAAGGCATCCGAAGACGCGGAAGCAGCTTTGGTTGCCGCCGATGAAGCCCGCGCCGAGGCACAATCGCGCGAGGCCGATGCCCGCGCTGCCCGATCATCCGCCGAGGGCGAGGTAAACGCCCTCCATGCCGAGGTTCAAGCCTTGTCACGTCTGGTCGAACGCGATGCGTCTGAAGGCTCGCAGGTGCTGGACGCTCTGCGGGTGAAATCGGGCTACGAGAAAGCCTTGGGCGCAGCGCTGGCAGATGACCTGCGTGCCCCCGAGATCGAGGGCGAAGCGCCGTCCGGCTGGGCCTTACTGCCGGGGTATTCGCAAGCGCAGTCCCTGCCCGACGGCGTGAATGCCTTGTCCAACTATGTCACCGTGCCGGAAGTTCTAGCCCGCCGGATGAGCCAAATCGGTCTGGTCCACACCGAAGACGCTGCGCGCCTGCAGGCCGAACTGAAACCGGGGCAGCGGCTTGTCTCGATGGAGGGTGACTTGTGGCGTTGGGACGGGTTCCGCGCTGGGGCGGAAGATCAGCCCTCAACCGCCGCGCTGCGTTTGGAACAGCTGAACCGCCTGCAGGAACTCAAGCAAGATCTGGAAGAGGCCACCGCCCGCGCCGATGGTGCCCGCGCCGCCCATGACATGCTGAAAACCCGGCTGGTCGAAACGACCGAGGCCGACAAACGTGCCCGCGATGCCCGCCGCGACGCCGACCGCGCTGTGACCGAAGCGAACCGCGCCCTGTCGCGCGCCGAGGCCGATCGCAACATCGCGGAAGGCAAGTTGGAAAACCTCGGACTGGCGCTGAAACGCCACGAAGAAGAAGCCATGAGTGCACGTCAGCGTCTGGCCGAAGCGGAAAAAGGCGTCGCCGATCTGGGCGATCTGGACGCCGCCCGCACGCAGGTGGAAGAGGTCAAAATGGCCGTCGAAGCCGCGCGGATGACCATGATGTCCAAGCGCTCGGCCCATGACGAATTGCGCCGCGAGGGCGAGGCGCGGACCCGTCGGTCTCAGGAGATCACCAAGGAAATCTCGGGCTGGAAGCACCGTCTGGAAACCGCGGGCAAACGGATCGCCGAGCTGGACGAGCGCAAGACCGAAAACGAAGCCGAGCTGAAAGACGCCCAAGCCGCGCCAGATGAACTGGCCGCAAAGCGCGACGAGCTGGCCGATGCCATTGGCGAGGCCGAAACCCGGCGCAAAGCCGCAAGCGACAAGCTGGCCGAGGGCGAAACCGCCGAACGCGAAGCTGCCAATGCGGAACGGGACGCCGAACGCGCCGCCGGTGAAGCCCGCGAAGCCCGCGCCCGCGCCGAAGCCCGCGCAGATGCAGCGCGCGAAACAGTCGCGCTGGCCGCCGAGCGCATCCAGGAAGAAATGGAGACCACGCCGGACGCCCTTCTGGAAACGCTGGATGCAGATCCGGAAAAGATGCCCTCGTCCGAACAAATCGAACACGACGTGAACCGTCTGAAACGCCAGCGGGATTCGCTGGGCGCGGTGAACTTGCGCGCCGAGGAAGACGCCAAGGAAGTTCAGGAAGAGCACGACAATCTTTTGTCCGAGAAGACCGATCTGGAAGAGGCAATCAAGGCCCTACGCACCGGCATTTCGAGCCTAAACAAGGAAGGCCGCGAACGTCTGTTAACCGCGTTCGAGCAGGTGAACGAAAGCTTCGGCACACTGTTCAAGCACCTGTTTGGTGGCGGCGAGGCCAAGCTGGTTCTGGTCGAAAGCGACGACCCACTGGATGCGGGTCTGGAAATCATGTGTCAGCCTCCGGGCAAGAAACTGTCGACGCTCAGCCTGCTGTCGGGGGGTGAACAGACCCTGACCGCGCTGGCGCTGATCTTTGCCGTGTTCTTGGCCAACCCCGCACCGATCTGTGTGCTGGACGAGGTTGACGCGCCGCTGGACGACGCTAACGTGACCCGGTTCTGCGACCTGCTGGATGAGATGACCCGCCGCACCAACACGCGCTTCCTGATCATCACGCACCACGCCGTGACGATGGCGCGGATGGACCGTTTGTTCGGTGTGACGATGGCAGAACAGGGCGTTAGCCAGCTGGTCAGCGTGGACCTGAAGAAGGCCGAGCAGATGGTTGCCTGATCCGGCAACGCCCTTGCCCCAACCCGATCATCCCCCTAGGCTGACCCAAAGTCTGATTTGGAGAAGCTTATGAAATCCATTCTTTTTTCCGGCGCGATGGCACTGTCCCTGTTGGCGGGACACACCGCATCTGCCCAGCAGGTCAAAGCCTCGGAACCTGAAAGCGTGCTGGCCTATTTCGAAGACCTTGGCGCGCCTGCGAAGCTGGTCGAAGACAACGTCGGCGACCCGTCGGTCGAGGTGCAGTATTACGGCACCAGCATGGTCGTGTTCTTCTATGGCTGTCGAAACAACACCAACTGCAACTCGCTTCAGTTCTTCGCTGCCTACACCAAGGACAGCGAGATCTCGCTTGCCGGTCTGAACGACTGGAACGCCGAGCAACGCTATGGCCGGGCCTATGTGGCCGAAGACGGCCGTAAGATGCTGGAGTACGACATTTACACCGGTCAGGACGGCGTCAGCATGACCGACTTTGACGAGATCTTCGACATCTGGACCGAGGTCGTCGAAAGCTTCGAAGACGCACTGTCTTGAAACATGCCGCCCCCACCCTGATGGCTGGGGGCGTTTTTCTTAAAGAGCATTCAACAGCTTGGAGGTCGGCCACGCATCGGCGGGCAGGCCCAGACGGATCTGCTCTTGCTGAATAGCGGCACGGGTTTTCGCGCCCAGAATGCCGTCGATCTTGCCCACATCATGCCCGCGCGCAGCCAGTTTCTTTTGCAGCGCTTTCATCTGCTGACCCGTGAAGGCCGGGTCGGGGTTGCCTGCGTCGAAGACCGGCGCGCCTTCCAGCCGCGTTGCGAAATAGGCGGCGGTGGTCACGTAGACGAAGCTTTGGTTCCACTCGAAATAAACGTTGAAGTTGGGGTAGGCGATGAAGGCCGGCCCCTTGCGTCCTTGTGGCAGAATGATCGAGGCCGGCAGGGTCCCCTTCCCCAGCTTCCCGCTGCGGGGTTTCACACCCAGTGCGGCCCAGTCGGACACGGATTTCGTGGTGTTCAGCCCGGTCTCTGCCCAGTTCAGGTTTGACGGCACCGTGACCTCTTGCAGCCACGGCTCGCCCGCGCGCCAGCCCAACCCGCGCAGCATGTTGGCCCCTGACAGAAGCGCGTCCGCAGGGGTCTTGCGCAGGTCGAT
Source organism: Aliiroseovarius marinus (assembly GCF_004360145.1). Classification (GTDB taxonomy): domain Bacteria; phylum Pseudomonadota; class Alphaproteobacteria; order Rhodobacterales; family Rhodobacteraceae; genus Aliiroseovarius; species Aliiroseovarius marinus. The sequence goes on from NZ_ML178715.1 coordinate 75,568, forward strand.
CTTCCCGTCGCCATTGCCGTCCACGCCCGCCTCGATGATGTCACCGGGCAGCATCTGCACCATGCCGATCTCGCCCGCCCATGCGCCGGTCGAGGTCGCGGGATTGAAGGCACCGGCCTCGTACAGTTCCAGTGCTGCAAAGACTTGCGGCTGGAACAGTTCCGGGCGGCGGCAATCATGCGACAGCGTCACCAGAGAGTTCAGCGTGTTAAAGTCCCCTTGGAAGGCGCCATAGTCGGTTTCAAACGCCCAGAACGCGGTCAGGACACCGCGGCTGACGCCATATTCGGCCTCCATTCGGTCAAAGGTGGCGGCGTGCTTGGTCAGCATGGCGCGGCCCCGGTCGATCCGGTTCTGGCTAATCAAACGGCGCGAGAAATCGACGAAGGGCCGTTGGAAGATCCCCTGCGCACGATCGGCTTTCAGCGTAGCCGGATCTTGCCGGACCGACGCGAAAAACTTGTTCACGCTGGCTTTGGAGTGCCCCTTGGCGATGGCCGCGTTCTTCATGGCGCCCACGAAGCCCTTGAAGCTGCCGCCACAGGCCACATTTTGCGCCTGTGCGGGAAGGGCTAGTGTCATAGCCAAAACCGCTGCGGAAATTATTTTTTGCATGTGAATACCTTGTTCTGCTCGGCAGGCAGATTACCGGATTCGCATCACGTGACAACCGCAACTAGGAACACGACGCCCAGCAGGACCAACCATGCCGACCAGAGCGCATCGACGGCCTGATCGACCTCTTTCGCGCCAATGTCGCGCGCGCCTTCGCCGTTCACCCACGGGAAGTCCCGCATTTCGCCATGATAGGCGCGGGGACCGGACAGGGCGACGTTCAGGGTGCGGGCCATTGCGGCCTCGGGCCAGCCTGCGTTGGGCGAGCGATGCAGGGGCGCGTCGCGACGGATCACCGACCACGCGGACCATTGGCGGCTGGCAAGGATCAGGATCAGCGCAGTCAGGCGGGCGGGTATCCAGTTCAGCACATCATCCAGTCGCGCGGCGAATTTTCCGAACTGTTCATAGCGTTCGTTGCGATAACCGATCATGCTGTCGGCGGTGTTGACCAGCTTATAGACCATCAGCCCCGGCAGACCTGCGATCAGGAACCAGAAGGCAGGCGCGACAACCCCGTCGGAGAAGTTTTCGGCCGCGCTTTCAATCGCGCCGCGGGCGATGGCGTCATCCGTCATGTCCTTGGTGTCGCGCCCGACGATCATGGCGACGGCCTGACGGCCCTCTTCGGTCGTTTGGCGCAGGGCGTCGGCCACGGCCTGCACATGTTGCGCCAAGGATTTCTGCGCCAGAAGGATTGCGGCTACGATGATTTCCAGCAACCCGCCGAAGGGAAGGTACTGGATCACTTGGCCAAGTATCCCGGCCACGGCGGCCAGAACGAAAACGCCCAGCGCACCGTTGAAGAAGCGGTTGTCGCCTTCGTTTAGATTGCGCTCTAGCCACCCAATCGCGCGGCCCATCAGAACCGCCGGATGCGGCACCCGTTTCCACGCCCAATCGGGCTCGCCCAGGAAGCCGTCCAAGATTAAAGCCAGAACCAGAGGTGCTGCGTAGATCATAGGGCAGTCTCCAACTGTGCCCAGCGATCCGGGTGCGGCAGCCCAAGGCGCAGCCAGCGGGTCGAATAGGGGAAGATGCGCGACCAGACGTGGCGTTCGGCCAAGCGGTCCTGCCACGCCTGCGCGTCGTCCACATCGTACAGACGGAACAGCGTCGTGCCGCCCAACGCCTTGGCGCCCTTGGCGGTCATCAGGGCATCCAGACGCGCGGTGTCGTCCGCCAACCGCACGCGCGTCGCGTCAGCCCATGCGACATCCTCAAGCGCCTGCGCGCCCAGTTCCAGTGCGGGGCCCGAGACCTGCCACGGCCCGATGGTGTCGCGCAGCTTGGCGATCAACGCGGGGTCTCCGATCACAAAACCCAGACGCAGCCCGGCCAGCCCCCAGAACTTGCCGAAGCTTTTCAGGATCAGCACGCCGGGTGTGGTCGCGGCGTCGATCAGGCTTTGATCGGGCATCACGTCACAGAAGCTTTCGTCGATCACCGTCAGCGTGCGGTCCAGATCCAGATCCGGCCAAACGCGACCGTCGGGGTTGTTGGGGTGCACCACCACGCGGGTGGGGGCAGCGTGGTCGACGACCTCCCACCCCTGTGCCTGAAAGCCAGCGGCGTGTTCGTTATAGGTCGGTCCTTCAATCTGCACCTGTCCGGCAGGCAGAAGCGAGGGAATGCGGGCGATCAGAGCAGACGCGCCGGGTGCGGCCAGAACCGCTGCATCGTCAGGGACAGTCCAGAACCTGCGCGCCGCAACCTCAAGCCGCGCAAACGCGCCTTTGTCTGGCAGCGCGGTCCACGCATCGGCCGAGAACACGCCCACGGGATAGGGCAGCGGGTTGATGCCCGTGGACAGATCCAGCCAGCCCGTGCGCGTGCCGCCGAACCGTGCGATGGCCGCGTCCAGCCCGCCCCCGTGATCGCGTTCTTTGGCTTGGGTCATGTGTCCTCCGGCAAGGGCGCGTGGCGCGTGACGAAATGGCCTTTCACGGCCTGCGGCCAATCGCGATAAGGGACCTGTCCGGTCTCACTGCCCGCGTGGGCCACAGCGTAGTCGACGATGCCTTGGGCGGCGTCCTTAGACACCTCGAAGCGGCCCAGCGTGTAGCACAGCTTGCCATGCGCCTGAACGGTCACGTTGCAGCTGTTGTCACAGCCCATCATGCAGGACACGCGGCGGGTGCGGACCTCGGTCCCATCAGCCTGCGCCTCGATCAGGGCGGCCAAAGCTTCGCCGTCGGTCTGCTCCATCCCGCGTTCAGCCCAATCGGCGTGTTTGCAGGTGTCACAGATGGTGATCCAAGTTGTCATGGCGCGCGCTCCTTCACTGTTGGGGATGGTTCAAACGGAAAATGCGGCGAAAGACAACGCAAATTGCGGCGAAGTGGCCGGGTTGGGCGACACAACGGCAGCAACGGTAAGATTGGCAGATGCTTCGGAACGTGTCATACCGCGCCCGCGGAGATTATTATGCAAGTACTTATTATCGAGGAAAACCCCGATCTGGCCCGGATGTGGTCGGCGCATCTGACGCGTCAGGGGATGAACGTGACGCATGCCGCGTCGAAAATCGAGGCGCACACGGCGGTGACCGAACGCGCCTTCGACGTGGTCATCCTAGACGCTGATATTGACGGTGGGCGGCCGATTGCGCTGGCGGATTATATTTCCTATCGCCTGCCATCCGCGCGGATCATCTTTGTGACCGGTACCAGCTTCTTTTCCGATGGCTCGATCTTTGCGTTGGCGTCCAATGCCCATGCCTGCGTGCCAACAGATTCGGACCCAGCGGACATTGTCAGCCTTGTCGACCACCACGCCCGCGCCGCGCGCCTGCAGGCAGGCCCCTCGAGCCCCGCGGACAGATAGCACGCACCCGCAGGTTTCGGCTTCCGTTTCCGGATAAACGAACTAAGGTCGCGGCATGACACAGAATACCCGCGTCACCGCCGTGGTCTTTGACATCGGCAACGTCCTGATCCGCTGGCAACCGGAAGAGCTCTATGACCAATGGGTCGGTCAGCCCCGCCGGGAAGAAATGTTCGCCGCCGTCGATTTGCATTTCATGAATGAACTGGTCGATCGGGGCGCGGATTTTCGGCAGGTGATCTATGATACGGCAGACAAACACCCGACCTACGCGGAAGAAATCCGCTGGTGGCATGATCGCTGGCTCGACATGGCCAGCCCCGCGATTGACCTGTCGGTGGCCACATTGCGTGCGTTGAAAGCCCGTGGCGTGCCGGTCTTTGCCTTGTCGAATTTCGGCATCGGCACGTTCGAGGTCGGAGAAGCCGCCTATGACTTCCTGTCTGACTTCGACCGCCGCTATATCTCGGGCCATATGGGCGTGACCAAGCCCAGCGCGCGGATCTATCAGATGCTGGAAGACGATTGCGGCCACGCACCAAACGGCCTTCTGTTCACCGATGACCGCGAAGAAAACATCGACGCCGCCGCCCAGCGCGGTTGGCAGACCCACCATTTCACCACGCCCCGCGCGTGGGCCGACACTCTGATCGCCCGCGACTTGATAAAGGAGAGCGACCTGTGACCCCCGAACTGATCCCGTTTGACGCCGATGCCCTTCTCAGCTGGCAGGGTCTGGCCGACGCTTTCCTTGCGGACCACACCAAACCCAAGGCCGAGATCGGGGACACGTTCCTCTATCGTGGCGAAGACACCATGTTGACCCGCTCGGCTTGGATCGATGGGCTGGGGATCGCGGTGAAGACCGCCAACATCATGCCGGGCAATCCCGGACGCGGCGAGCCGATGATCCATGGGGCGGTGAACCTCTATGATGATACCACCGGGCTGCTTGAGGCCATCGTGGATTTCCACCTTGTCACCAAGTGGAAGACGGCTGGCGACAGCGCCCTTGGCGCGCGGCTTCTGGCGCGGCCTGACAGCAAGGTCGTTTTGATCGTCGGCGCGGGCACGGTCGGGCGCAATCTGCGCGCGGCCTATGAGGCGATGTTCCCCGAGGCCCGTTTCCTGATCTGGAACCGCAGCCCGGAAGGTGCGGCCAAGTTTGCGGACGATTTCGACAAGACCGAGGCCGTCGACTCGCTGGAAGAAGGCTTTGCCCAAGCGGACATCATCACCTCGGCCACCATGACGACAGATCCCCTGATCAAGGGCGACTGGCTGCGCCCCGGCCAGCATCTGGACCTGATCGGCGCCTATCGCCCTGACATGCGCGAGGCCGACGACACCGCCCTGACCCGCGCCCGCCTGTTCATGGACAGCCGCGACACGGTGCTGGATCACATCGGCGAATTCAAAGACCCGCTGGCCCGCGGCGTGATCAGCCGCGACGACGTTGTGGGGGATCTATACGACCACAAGGATGGCGTCTTCACCCGCCAACCCGACGACATCACGCTCTACAAAAACGGCGGCGGCGCACATCTGGACCTGATGACCAGCCGCTATATCCTGAAGGCGTGGCAGAAGCGGTAGGCCCCAAAAACAACAAACCCCCGAAGCGGCTGCTGCGGGGGTCGCTGTGGGGCATGTTGCCATGTCCCGGAATGCCTTCAGGTCTTAAAGCAGACCTTCACGCTGCGCTTTCTTCCGAGCCAGCTTACGCTGACGACGAATCGCTTCCGCTTTCTCACGGGCTTTCTTCTCGGAGGGTTTCTCGAAATGCTGCTTAAGCTTCATTTCACGGAAAACACCTTCACGCTGAAGTTTTTTCTTCAACGCACGAAGCGCCTGGTCGACGTTGTTATCGCGAACCGATACCTGCATGTGGTTGTCACCACCTTTCTAAGTTAGAGTTTGCAAAAAGTTGCAGGAAGCTGGCTCATAGCAGCGACGAAGCCTCTTGTCCAGTTCGCCCTCAGATGCGAGGAAATAACTATGATTGAAAAAGACAAATTGCTTGAGGCGGCCCTGAACCACGTCCCATTTGACGGGTGGTCGGAGGCAACCCTTATCGCTGCTGCCGAAGATTGCGACCTGACCGAATCTGACGCGCGCGCGATGTATCCGCGTGGGGCGGTGGATCTGGCGCTGGCCTATCACCGCGCAGGCGACGCCAAGATGGTCGACCGGTTGACCGCCGCGGACCTGTCCGAGATGCGCTTTCGCGACAAGATCGCTGCGGGGGTGCGCTTTCGGTTGGAAGTCGCGGATAAGGAACTGGTCCGCAAGGGCATGGCCTTCTTCGCGATGCCGCAAAATGCCAGCGATGGGGCGGCTGCGTTGTGGCAGACTTGCGGATTGATCTGGGAGACATTGGGCGACAGCTCGACCGATCTGAACTGGTACACCAAGCGGGCGACGCTGTCGGCGGTCTATTCATCCGTCGTGCTGTTCTGGCTGGGCGATGAAAGCGAGGGAGATCAGGACACATGGGCCTTCTTGGACCGTCGCATCGACGACGTGATGCAGATCGAGAAATTCAAAGGACAGGCCCGCGGATCGGCGCTGTATAAGGCGTTCATGTCGGGGCCGGGCAAGATCTTGGATACGATCAAGGCCCCCGGCACTCCGAATCCGAACTACCCCGGCCGCTGGCACCCAGACGAGGACGAATAATGACCAACACCATGCGCGCAATTCAGATCACCGAGCCCGGTGGTCCAGACGTCCTGCAACTGTGCGAAGAACCCATCCCGACCCCGCGCCCGGGCGAGATCCTGATCAAGGTCGCCTATGCCGGGGTAAACCGCCCCGATGCGTTGCAACGTGCGGGCAGCTATGCCCCGCCCCCCACCGCAAGCCCCCTGCCCGGCCTTGAGGCCTCGGGCGAGGTTGTGGCGCTGGGCGACGGGGTGACCCAGTGGGCCGTGGGCGACAAGGTCTGTGCCCTTCTGCCCGGTGGTGGCTATGCAGAATACGCGACAACTCCGGCGGCCCACGCCCTGCGCATCCCCGACGGCATGGGGATGAAAGAAGCCGCCTGCCTGCCCGAAACCTTCTTCACCGTCTGGTCCAACGTCTTCATGCGCGGTGGGCTGCAAGCAGGCGAGCGGTTCTTGGTCCACGGTGGCAGCTCGGGCATCGGCACCACGGCCATTCAACTGGCCAACGCCTTTGGTGCCCGCGTCTTCACCACCGCTGGCTCGGACGAGAAATGCGCCGTGTGCACCGATCTGGGGGCCGAACGGGCGATCAACTATAAAGACGAAGATTTCGTCGAGGTACTGAAGCCCGAGGGCGGTGCCAACCTGATCCTCGACATGGTGGGTGGGGGCTATATCGCCCGCAACATCAAATGTCTGGCCGTAGAAGGCCGCATGGTCCACATCGCCTTTCTGTCCGGCCCCAAGGCCGAGATCAACTTCGCGATGATCATGGCCAAACGCCTGACCGTCACCGGATCGACCCTGCGCCCGCAATCGGATCTGGCCAAGGCCCGCATCGCCGAGGAACTGGCCGAGAAGGTCTGGCCCCTTCTGGATGCAGGCCGCATCGCGCCGGTCATGGATCAGGTCTTCGCGCTGGAAGACGCCAACAAAGCCCATGCCCGGATGGAAACCAGCCAGCATATCGGCAAGATCGTGTTGGAGATCCGCTAGTGCCCTATATCGAACATGGCGGAAAACGGATCCTGTTCGTCCACATCCCCAAGACGGGCGGGTCTTCAGTCGAAGACTGGCTCGCCTCGATTGCGCCGCTTCGGCTGCATAACCCGATCCCGACCAACGGGCTGCGCCTGACCCCGCAGCACCTGCGGATGACGGATATCGAAGCCATGTTCGGCGCGGATTATTTCGACTTTGTCTTTGCCATCGTGCGTGACCCGTACAAGCGGATCGAATCCGAATTCAAAATGCGCACGGAACGCTCGGCCGATGTGATCGCGTCGAAAGGCCGTTTCCAGTCATGGCTGGATCGCGTACTGAACAAGGCCAAGACGGATCCGTTCTTTCTGGACGGCCACCTGATCCCACAATGGGACTTCCTGACCGAGGCCTGCACGATCTATCGGTTCGAGGATGGCATTGGCGAGATCATCAAGGACGTGGCCGAGAAAACCCGCCTACCCCTGCCCCACGAGATCCCGCACCATCGTGGCTCAAAACCCCAGCAGGTCGAGATCAACTGGACGGCGCACGGCACGATCACGACGAACCAGAAGTACCGGGCAGATTTCGAAAACCTCGGCTACGAGATGCGGAAAACGAGCTTTAAGGCGCGCGTGGTTCACCTTTTGAGGTCGTAACTACTTGATCGGATCCAGCAACGCCCGCTGCGCCGTGCAATCGCGCACCACGTCGCGGGCGCATGTTCTGGGTTCGAGGTCTTTGGTCAGGCACAGGCGCGCCTCTTGGATGCGGTCGGCTTTGCAGGTGATGGTCAGCATGTCCGCGTGCCAGTCGGGATTGGCCTGAAGGAATGCCTCTTCCACCACGGACGCAGGCAGGCGCACGGAATTGGTTAGTTTGCGGAACACTTCGGGGCGGTTCACGGCGCCAAATGCCTTTCGCACGAGGTCATAGTACACTTCGGCTTCAATGCCCGCGCAGGACCCGTGTTTCTTCCACTGATACCATGCGGCCCCACCCGTACCGAACAGATCGGCCTGTGCTGCGGTCATGGATCGGGACGGCGCACGCACGGCGGTTTTGCAATAGCTCGGCCAGCCGTTTTCGTATTGCGGCCACAGCCCATGCACGACCCAGCCCAGATCGCGTGACGGATCGCATTGCTCGGACCCGCGCTGATCGCCGGTCGTGGCACACCAGTTGGGAGACCAGCTGAGTGACAGGACGTAGTAATCGAAATCCCCGGCGCGTTCGCCCTCGGCCACGCAGGCCCATGCTGCACTCAGCCAGATCAAGCCGCTCAAGACCAGTTGACGCATTTGCCCTTCCCTCTTTCACCTTCCTTCCTTATATAGACCCCAAGTTCCCCGACAACGGAAACCCGTCTGGAAGGTCAGAAGACGCCAGACAGCCCAGCCAGGGCGCGGGAAAGTTGTATCCGGGCCGATATTGTAAGGAGTGTTCAGATGAGCAAACTGATCATGGCAAAAGCCACCGCTGTTTGGCTGGTGGACAACACGACGATCAGCTTCAAGCAGATCGCGGATTTCTGTGGCCTGCACGAGCTGGAAGTGCAGGGCATTGCGGATGGCGACGTCGCCACCGGTGTTAAAGGTTTCGATCCGGTAGCCAACAACCAGTTGGATCAAGAAGAGATCGACAAGGCCGAAGCGAACCCGCTGCACAAGCTGAAGCAGAAGTTCTATGCCGCAGCCGCCGGTGAAGAAAAACGCCGTGGCCCGCGCTATACGCCGCTGTCCAAGCGTCAGGACCGTCCGAACTCGATCCTGTGGCTGGTGAAGTTCCACCCGGAACTGGCCGACGCCCAGATCGCGAAGCTGGTCGGCACCACCAAGCCGACCATTCAGGCAATCCGCGAGCGCACCCACTGGAACATCCAGAACATGGAGCCCATCGACCCGGTTGCTCTGGGTCTGTGCCGTCAGAGCGAGCTGGACCAGGCCGTTCAGAAAGCCGCTGCCAAGCAGGCTAAAGAGGGTGGCGTCATGTCGGATGACGAGCGCCGCAAGCTGGTTTCGACCGAGCAGAGCCTGGCAATGGATACCGAGCCCAAGATGCCCAGCGCCATCGAAGGGCTGGAAACCTTCTCGTTGTCCGATGCACCGGAAGAGAAAGAGGAAGAACTGCCCGATGCAGACAGCTTCTTCAACCTTCCGGACTCGACCGACGAAGACGACGAATAAGATCCCAAACCCCGGCCCCGCGCCGGGGTTTTTCGTTGCCGGATCCGTGCGCCTCAAATTTTCCGGGTCTTGTTAAGTTCCTGTTCACCGTGATCGACGATGCTGCCTTGGACAGTTTCGGAAGACCGGAGAACCGGGGATGAAAATCGAAGATATTCTTGCACAGGAACGGCGGGCCAGAATGGCCGCTGAACGGCTGTTGGCCCAGAAACAGGCCGAGCTATCGGATGCCAACCGAATACTGTCTTTGCACGCATTATCACTGTCGGACGAGATTACCGAGACCCGCGAAGTCGTCGAGGAAATCAAAGGGGAGAACACCCAGGTCCGCGCAGACCTAGAGCGTGCCAACAAGGAAGTGGTGATTGCCAAACGGCGGCTGTGGGATTCGCTGGAGACCATCGAAGATGGGTTCGCCGTCTTCGATCAGACCGACCGCATGATTGCCGCCAACAGCGCTTATCTGAAGCCCTTCGATGGTCTAACCTGTGTGGCGCCGGGCATCCGCTATGTCGATATCCTGAGCATCGCCACAGAAGAAGGCATCGTGGATATTGGCGACCTGCGCCCGCTGGTGTGGCGCGATATGATGCTGGCGCGCTGGCATGCCCCCAAACGCGATCCGCTGAATTTGCGCCTGTGGGACGGCACCCATATCCGGCTGATCGACCGACGCTCGCGCGATGGGGATATGGTGTGCCTTGGGCTGAACATCACCGAAACCATCACCTATCAAACCAAGTTGAAAGAGGCCCGCCACCGTGCCGAGGCCGCAAACCGAGCCAAGTCCGCCTTCCTTGCCAATATGAGCCACGAAATTCGCACGCCAATGAACGGCGTTGTTTCGATGGCCGAGCTGATGGCGGAAGGCGAGCTGGACGACGAACAGCGCCTGTATGTGGATACGATCCGCAAATCCGGCGAGGCGCTTTTGACCATCATCAACGACGTGCTGGACTACTCGAAGATCGAAGCCGCGAAGTTGGCGCTCCACCCTGAGCCCTTCGATCTTGAGAAAACCATCCTGGACGTGGTGACCCTGCTACAGCCCACCGTGCAGGAAAAAGGCATCCAGCTGTCGATTGATTTCGACCTGTTCATGCCCACGAAATTCATGGGTGACGCAGTACGCTTGCGGCAGATTTTGACCAACCTGATCGGCAACGCGGTCAAGTTCACGTCGGAAGGGCATGTGTTGGTCCGCGCAATCGGTCTGCCTGCTGACGATGACAAGGATTACCGCGTGCATCTCTCGGTCGAAGACAGTGGCATCGGTATTCCAAAGGACAAGCAAGCCCACATCTTTGGCGAGTTCAATCAGGTCGAGGACGAACGCAACCGCCGCTATGAGGGCACCGGACTGGGCCTTGCCATCGTCAAGCGCCTCGTCAAGCTGATGGACGGTGAGATCTGGCTGGAAAGCGAAGAGGGCGAGGGCTCGTGCTTTGGGTTCAACATCTCGCTACCCGCGCTCGAACATGTGGTCGAACCCAACCTGCCGGATGCACCGGGCAAAGCCGTGCTGGCCCTGACTGACGGGCTGAACAAGACTATCTTAGAAAAACGCCTTAAGGCGCTGGGGTTTGAGGTCACGCTGACCTCAGCGACCGCCAATTTAATGGATATGTGCCATGGCGCACGGCTGGTTTTCGTGGACGAGGCGCTTTGTGCGACCGCGTCATCAGTTGCCAATCCGTTATCGGCTCTGAAATCCGCTTACCCTGACAGCACTCTGATCCTTCTAACCCCTCCGCAGAAACGCGAACCAGATTGCAGCTGCACTGCCGTCACGTCCTATATCCTGCACACCCCTGTCTTGCGTGAGGTGCTGTTCGACACGCTCAGCCAGATCAGTTCAGCGCCCAAGGTGCTGCCCGAGGAACCGCCACAGGTCGACACCCAACCCGAAGATACCGTCACACCCGTCGATCATACCCGCGCCATGCGTGTGCTGGCCGCCGAGGATAATAAGACCAACCAGCTGGTGTTCTCGAAGCTGGTCAAATCCCTGAACATCGACCTGCGCTTTGCCAATAATGGGCTGGAAGCGGTCGAGGCATTCTTGGATTTCAAGCCTGACCTGATCTTCATGGACATTTCGATGCCCGAGGTCGACGGCAAAGAAGCCACCCGTCGCATTCGCTTGATCGAGCAAGATCAGAACATGCCCCGCACCCGCATCGTCGCCCTGACCGCGCATGCGATGACAGGCGATGCGGAAGAGGTCATGGCATTCGGATTGGACAACTACCTAACCAAACCGCTGCGCAAATCGGTCATTTTTGACGAGATCATGGGCAGTTGCCCCGGTGACGCGACGGCGCCGATGGACGACGTCTGATCACCCCTCGTCGCGCAGGAACACCGGCTGGTCCGGGGTGCTCATCTCGGGCTGGTATTGGTAACCGCCCAGATCGAACTCGGTCAGGGCCGCAGGATCGCGCAGGCGATTTTGCACCACATAGCGCGCCATCGATCCACGCGCCTTCTTGGCATAGAAGCTGACCACTTTCGGCGCGCCGTTCTTCATCTCCATGAATTGGGGCGTGATCACGCGCAGCGCCAACCGGTCCTTCTGCACAGCCGAGAAATACTCGACCGAGGCACAATTCACCAAAACCTCGCTTTGGGTCTCGTCACCCGCTGAGTTCAAAGCATCCGCAATGCGCGGCCCCCAGAATTCATAGAGGTTCTTGCCGCGCGGGTTCTGCATCCGCGTGCCCATCTCAAGCCGGTGCGGCGCGATCTGGTCGCGTGGGCGCAACAGGCCGTAAAGGCCCGACAGCAGACACAGATGGTCATCGGCATAGCGTAACGCGTCTTCATCCAGACTGGGCGCATCAAGGCCCGCATAGGTATCGCCCGCGAACATCTCGATCGCAGGCTTTTCACCTTCGCCACTGCCAAACGCGTCGAAGCGCTCGGCATTCAGCGCACCAAGCTTGGGCGAGATATGCATGAGCTTTTGCAGCCCCTCCGCCCCGACACCCCGCGCGGTTTCCGCCAGAATTTCGGCCTGATCCAAGAACCGAGGCCGCGTGCCCGCCCCGTTCAGGGCCGGTTTTTCGTCCAATCGTTTGGCAGGGGAAACCACAACCAGCATGTCAGTCCTCTTCGCTTAGAATTTCCAAAAACGCGGGGCCGAACCGTTCGGCCTTGGCGTCATTCATCCCCGGCATACGGCCCAGATCTCCGATGCTCATCGGTTTGCGTTCAGCAATTTTACGTAGGGTGCCGGGCGCAATGGTCAAGTATTTCCCGGTGCCATCTTCGCCACGCAGCAGTTCCGTCGCGGCGTCCTGCAACCGGTCAAACAGACTGCCCGCCGCGCGGCCGGCCAGTTTGCGGCGGGCGGGGTGCATGTGCTCGACCTCGCCTGCGATGACTTGAAGGAAGTCGGCCCCATAGCTTTCCAACTTCTTCGCGCCAACGCCGCCAATCCGCGCCATGTCGTCCAACGTGGCGGGTCGGGTTTCGGCCATTTCGATCAGGGTTTTGTCGGTGAAGACCACATAGGCGGGGACGCGGGCGGCCTCGGCCAGCGCGCGGCGTTTGGCTTTGAGCGCCGAGAGCAGCGGCGCGTCTTCCTCAGACACCAGCATCTTGGCGGCAGGCCTGCGCGCAGCTTTCAACGTGTCGCGCCGAAGCGTGACCTGCGCCTCGCCCCGCAGGACCGGATGCGCCTTTTGCGTGATGCGCAGCGCGCCGTGGCGTTCCGGATCGGGTCGCACCAGATCCAGCCCCAGCATCTGCCGGAAGATCGCCTGCCACATCGGCTTTGTATGGTCCTGCCCCACCCCGAAGGTCGGCAGGCTGTCATGGCCACGTTCCTGCACACGATCCGTCATCGTTCCGCGCAGAATGTCGATCAGATGCCCTGCGCCAAAGCTTTCGTCCGTGCGCAGAATGGCCGACAGCGCCTTCATCACGTCGACCGTTCCGTCGAACAGATCTGGAGGGTTGGAGCAGAGGTCGCAATTCCCACAAGGTTCAGCCTCTTCCCCGAAATAGGCCAGAAGCTGCTGGCGGCGGCAACCATGTGCCTCGGCCAGACCCAGAAGCGCATTCAGACGCCCGTGATCAGCAGCGCGGCGTTCCGGCGGGGCAAGCCCTTCGTCGATCTGGGTGCGGCGAAAGCGGATGTCGTCGGCACCGAACAGGGTCAAAGTTTCGGCTGGCGCGCCATCGCGGCCCGCGCGGCCGATTTCTTGGTAGTAGGCTTCAATGGATTTCGGCAGATCGGAATGGGCGACCCAGCGGATGTCTGGCTTGTCGACGCCCATGCCGAAGGCGACTGTGGCGACCACGATCAGCCCGTCTTCCTGTTGGAAACGGCGTTCGACCTCGCGGCGGTCATCGGGCTCCATGCCGCCATGATAATGCACGGCCGCGTGGCCCGCATCGCGCAGAGCGTTGGCCAAGGTTTCAGTCCGGGCGCGCGTTCCAGAATAGACGATGCCCGACTGGCCCTTGCGGGCAGCGGCAAAGGACAGAATTTGTTGGCGGGGCGAATTCTTGGCGGCAAAGGCCAGATGGATGTTGGGTCGGTCAAAGCCCCGCAAGAACGCAGCGGGGGCGACACCGTCAAACAGCTTCTCGACAATCTCGGCCCGGGTTTCTTCATCGGCGGTCGCGGTAAAGGCGGCGAGAGGTACGTCCAACATGCGGCGCAGCTCGCCGATCCTCAGATAGTCGGGGCGGAAATCGTGGCCCCACTGGCTGACGCAATGCGCCTCGTCCACGGCGATCAGGCTGGTGCCGATCCGACGCAAAAGGTTCAGCGTCCCGCCCGAGGCCAAACGCTCGGGCGCCATATACAGCAGCTTCAGCTCGCCGCGCTCCAACGCGTCAAACACCGCATCGGTTTCTTCCTGCGTGTTGCCCGAGGTCAGCGCCCCCGCCGACACGCCCGCCGCCTGCAGCCCACGGACTTGGTCGCGCATCAGGGCAATCAGCGGCGAAATCACCACCGTCACCCCGTCGCGCACCAGCGCAGGCAATTGAAAGCACAGGGATTTTCCACCACCCGTTGGCATGATCGCCAAGGTGTTCTGACCATCACACACGGCCTGCACGATCTCGGCCTGACCGGGCCGAAAGTCATCGAAGCCGAAAACGGATTTCAGAAGATCAAGGTCGCGGGGCATGTGTGTGCTGCTCGGTGTTTTGCCAGCACAATCCCATGCCCGCGCGTGGGCAGCAAGGGGTTAGTAGGCGGCCGAGTACAAAGCGTCGTTCAGCACGATCCGAATGGCCATCAGCGCAATCAGGGCGACCAGCGGCGCCAGATCCAGATTACCCAAGTTGGGCAGGAAGCCACGGATTCGGGAATAGATCGGCTCGAGCAGTTTATTCAGGCCGAACCAGATCTGCGCGACGATCGGCTGGCGCAGGTTCAGCACCTGGAAATTGATCAGCCAAGACATGACGATGTGCACGATCAGGATGAACCAAGCAATTTCGGTAAGCATCAGAAGGATTTTAAGAATGCTGATCATGTCGGCTCCTTGCAAGTTGGTCACACCCATCTAGGTCGCCTGACCCGCAAGAGCAAGGGTGACGCGCGGTTGGCATTGACGTTTGGGGAAAGGCGCGGCAGGGCAACCACATTCATAGGAGCCGCCATGTACCCCTTCGTCCGCATGATCAAAGAGATGGTCAAATTCGCCAAGGCCGAGCCGCTGCCCGTCGATGGCGTCCATATCAGCCACCACCGCTGCTGGCCGTGGGATATCGACCTATGGCGCGAGCTGAACAATGGCCGCACCCTGACCATGTATGATCTGGGCCGCATTCCGCTGGCGGGTCGCACCGGGCTAAGTCGCACCCTGATCAAGAACCGCTGGGGACTGACCATGGCAGGGGCCAGCGTGCGCTATCGCAAACGCATCCGCACCTTCGCGCGGTTCGAGATGCGCAGCCGCTTGGTCGGGTGGGACGACAAATTCTTTTATGTGGAACAAAGCATGTGGCTGGGCGAAGACTGTGCGAACCAGATCATCTATCGCTCGGCGGTGACGGATCGCAGCGGGATTGTATCTACGGACAGGGTGCGAACGGCCATTGGCCATGCGGGACCCGCGCCCGCGCTGCCTGAATGGGTACAAGCCTGGATCGCGGCTGACGCAACGAGACCTTGGCCCCCCGAAATGTAATCCCCTTGCCCGCGCGCCTGTTTCCCTGTTTGATCAACAAAAAGCACACAGGCATCTTCAGGGGCAAACATGGCAGAGATCTCGGCACGCAAGCGCATCTGGGGATGGTTCTTTTTCGATTGGGCCAGCCAACCATATAACACGTTGATCCTGACCTTCGTATTTGCTCCGTATTTCAAGACCGTTGTTGGCGATGGCGCACAGGCGCAGGCCAGTTGGGGATTTGCCGTTGGCACCTGTGGCCTGATCATCGCGATCCTCGCCCCCATTCTGGGCGCCTTCGCCGATAACTCGGGCAATCGTCTGCGATGGATCTGGCTGTTCTCGATCATGTACGTGATCGGCAGCTTCGGGCTGTGGTATGCAGCCCCCGATAATTTCAACATGACGCTTATTCTGATCCTCTTCGGCATCGGCCTGATCGGGATGGAGTTCGCAACGATCTTCACCAACGCCATGCTGCCCGACCTCGGCTCGCGCGAGGAAATCGGCAGCATTTCAGGTAATGGCTGGGCGTTTGGCTATATCGGTGGCCTTCTGACCCTGATCATCATGCTGGCGCTATTCGTCGAGCAACCAAACGGCAAGACCCTGATCGGCATGACACCCCCGTTCGGGCTGGACCCCGCCGCGAAAGAGGGCACGCGCTTCGTCGGCCCGCTGACTGCGGTCTGGTATGCGCTGTTCATGATCCCGTTTTTCCTATGGGTACGTGATCCGAAACCGGTCAGCAGCGATCCCCTGTTGGTGCGTCACGCGCTGGCGAGCCTTTGGAAAACGCTGAAATCCCTGCCCCACTCGCCCAGCCTGTTTGCCTATCTCAGCAGCTCGATGTTCTATCGCGATGCGCTGAACGGGATGTACACTTTTGGTGGCATCTATGCGGCGGGCGTGTTGAACTGGTCCGTGGTCGACGTGGGCATCTTCGGCATTCTGGCGATCATCACTGGCGCGATTTTCGCATGGATCGGCGGGCGCGCAGACAGGCGCTTTGGCCCGAAGCCCGTCATCACCACCTGCATTCTGGTGCTGACCTTCGTGGCCATCTGTATCGTCTTCATCTCACGCGAGAGCGTGTTTGGCATGCCGGTCGAGCCTGACAGCAAGCTGCCGGATATCGGCTTCTACATCCTGGGCGCGCTGATCGGGGCCGCGGGTGGCGCGCTGCAATCGGCCAGCCGTACCATGATGGTCCGCCAAGCCAACCCGGAACGGATGACCGAAGCGTTTGGCCTCTATGCCCTTGCTGGCAAGGCCACCAGCTTTCTTGCGCCCTTCCTGATCGGCATCATCACGGCGGCGACGGGCAGCCAGCAGCTCGGCGTCTCCCCGCTTATCGGGCTCTTTGTTCTGGGACTTGTCCTATTGATCTGGGTTAAACCCAAAGGCACTCACGCGTAGGTTTTCACATGAAACTGTTTCACAAGCTCATCCTGATTGCTGGCCTCGCCCTAACCGGGGCGCCAGTCGCCGCCCAACAACCCGCGAAAGAGCTGTTCGGTGCGGCGCGGAAGGGCACGGCAAGTCGTGCAGCCGCGTTCGGATCGTACGCGAAAGGCTGTCTGGCCGGGGCCGAGCAACTGGCCGAAACCGGGCCGACATGGCAAGCCATGCGCCTGTCGCGCAATCGCAACTGGGGCCACCCCGAGTTGATCGACTTCGTGGAAAAACTGTCGCGCAAAGCTGCCCAGCAACCCGGATGGAAGGGGCTTTACGTCGGCGACCTCAGCCAGCCGCGTGGTGGTCCGATGCTGACCGGGCACCGTTCGCACCAGATCGGACTGGATGCCGATATCTGGATGCTTCCGCCCAAACGCCTGAACCTCAGCGCGTCCGAGCGCGAGGCGCTGTCGTCGATTTCGACCCGCCGGTCCAAGGGCGCTTACGTAAACAAGAACTGGACCCGCGCCCATCACGAGATCATCAAGGCCGCCGCAAAAGACAAACGCGTGGCGCGGATCTTTGTTTTCCCCGGCGCCAAGGTACAGATGTGCAAAGACGCCAAAGGCGACCGGCGTTGGCTGCGGAAAATCCGTCCGTGGTGGGGGCATCACTATCACTTCCACGTCCGGCTTTCCTGTCCCAAGGGCGTCAAGGGCTGCGTAAACCAAGCCCCGCCACCCGCAGGGGATGGCTGCAAAGACGCCGAGAAATGGGTTCAGGATATTCTACATCCCAAACCCGCACCGAAGCCCACGAAACCCGCAACGCCGCGCAAGCCTCGCGGTCCTCTGACCCTTAAGGATCTTCCCAACCAATGCGGACCCGTTTTGTCATCGCGATAGCGGCACTTGCCGCGCTTCTGGCGCTTGATCTTGGGGCGCAGCCGGTGTCGGACGCCCAACTGGTGTCCGCCTATCGCTGGCATGGCACAGGTGAAAATTTCGGCGGGTTTTCGGGGCTTGAGGTCAGCGAAGATGGCACGGACTTCATTGCGATCACCGACCGTGGATATATCGCACGCGGCAGCTTTGCGCGCGAGGACGGTGTCATCACCGGCCTAAACACCACCCGCCTTGGCCCGCTAAAATCCCCCAAAGGCACCCCCTTTGGTCGGTTCCGGGCCGACAGCGAAGGGTTGGCCACGCATATGACCGGCCCGATTTACGTCAGTTTCGAGGCCAAACACCGCGTGATGCGCTTTACCGGTTTACGGACCAAGGGGCGCGTGCTGGAGAAGCACCCGGATTTTAAGGGACTGCAGAACAACTCGTCTCTGGAAGCCTTGGCCATCGACCGCGTCGGCACGCTTTATACAATCCCCGAACGGACGGGCGTCGAAGGCTCGCCGTTCCCGGTCTATCGCTTGCGCGCCGGCGGTCAGACATGGGATAAGCCCTTCTCGATCCCGCGCTTTGCCCCGTATCTGCCCGTCGGTGCCGATATCGGCCCGGATGGGAAGTTCTATCTGCTGGAACGTCACCTGAGCGGCATTCTGGGCTTCACCAACCGCGTCCGCCGCTTCGACATCACGCCCGAGGGCTTCAAGAACGAGGTCGAATTGCTGCGCACCCCCGTTGGGCTGCATGACAATCTGGAAGGGCTTGCGGTCTGGCGCGACACGGATGGAAATATCCGCCTAACCATGGTGTCCGACGACAATTTCAAGTTCTACCAAACCACGGAATTCGTCGAATATGTGGTCCCCACTCCTGCGAAGCCTGCGGGCGACGTCGCGAACTGACGCGACATCCCCCTTGTTTGCAAGGGTTGATCTGTCCGTTTTCCCACTGTAAGAGCACTCCGTCCCTGACATTCAGGGGCCAAGTCTCCGCAACCTTGCTAAAACGGACCAACAACATGACCCGTCTTCTTCCTGGCGTTATCGCCATGGCCGCCATCGTCGTGGCCTCTAACATTCTGGTGCAATTCCTGTTCGGCAACTGGCTGACCTGGGGCGCCTTCACTTACCCGCTTGCCTTCCTTGTCACCGACGTGATGAACCGTGTCTACGGTGTGACCGCTGCGCGCAAAGTCGTTCTGGTCGGCTTCGTCACCGGCGTGATCTGCAGCTTCATAGGCACCCAAATCATGGGCGAGTTCGGTCCGCTTGTGACCCTGCGCATCGCTATGGGATCCGGCCTTGCCTTCCTGACCGCACAGCTGCTGGACGTCGCGATCTTTGACCGCCTGCGCGAAGGCCGCTGGTGGCGCGCGCCGGTTGTCTCGACCCTGATCGGCAGCTCGGTGGACACCGCGATCTTCTTCACCATCGCCTTCTCGGGCACGCTGACCTTCCTTGAACCGGCCAACGACGTTAGCTGGGCGGGCGAGGTTTTGCCGCTTCTGGGCGCAGGCCCGATGGCCCCGCTGTGGGTATCTTTGGCGGTTGCTGACTGGATGGTCAAACTGGCCCTTGCATTGCTTGCACTGGTGCCTTTCCGCGTCTTGGTCACAAAACTTTCACCAAATCCTGCGTGAAAAGTTTTGACAAACGCAAAATATGTGGCACGCTCCTAGATATAGAAACAGCGAGAAAGGAGGTGTCCATGTCGAGAGATACAACGGAGCGAGGTGCCGGGACAATCTAGATCGCGACGCTCCGGGGCAGCCCCCGGATCGGAACGCGGGCCGAATTGACCCAGGTCTAACCGGTCCCACCTCCTACATTCTCGAAAGGGTCGTCCTGCTGGGGCGGCCCTTTTTCGTATCTGCCATTCCCGTTGCGCATCCGATTGGATAGGGTGCCCTTATGATCCGCGTGAATGACGATATCACCCTGAAAGATTGGGAGCTGAGCGAGAGCTTTTCGCGTTCCTCAGGCCCCGGCGGGCAGAATGTGAACAAGGTCTCGACCGCCGTCGAATTGCGGTTCGAGGCCGCGCGCTCGCCGCATCTGTCGCAACCGGTGAAGGCACGACTGAAGCGGATCGCCGGACGCAAATGGGCGCAGGACGGCGCGATCACCATCCGGGTCGAGGACACAAGAAGCCAAGCCCGCAACCGCGAGATCGCCGCCGAACGTCTGGCCGAGATGATCCGCAAAGCGCTGGTTGCCCCCAAGCGGCGCATTCCCACCAAACCAACCAAGGGCTCTCAACGCCGGCGCATGGATGCCAAAACCAAGCGCGGGCAGGTCAAAGCCCTGCGCGGGCGGGTCACCGACGACTGACGCCACTTACTTAACAACGCAATTAATTTGCTTTGCGCCCAGCAAGCTGGCATAGTCGGCACAGAAACACCCGGCACAGTGGAGCATGACATGGCGGACACCTCTTCGATCCTGGAACGGCGCGCGCGGCTTCTTGGCCCGAACATGACCACCTTCTATCGCGAGCCAGTTCATGTGGTCCGCGGCGAAGGGACATGGCTGTGGGATACGGACGGGAACCGCTATCTGGACTGCTACAACAACGTCCCGCATGTCGGTCACGCCCATCCGAAAGTCGTCGAGGCGATCACCAAGCAGGCCGCGACCCTGAACACCCACACCCGGTACCTGCACGAAGGCATTCTGGACTATGCCGAACGTCTGACGGGCACGATGGATCACGGGCTGGACACGATGATCATGGTCTGCACCGGGTCCGAGGCGAACGACATCGCCCTGCGCATGGGCCGCGCGATGACCGAGAAGGTGGGCATCATCTGCACCGACAACACCTATCACGGCAACACGGATCTGGTCAGCCAGATGTCATCGAAACGCACGCCGATTGGCGGGCCGGTGGAGTGGGTCAAGAAGGTGCCAGCCCCGGATACGCTGTCTCCGCTGGGCGGCAGCGCCGAGTCGCAACCACAGGCCTTTGCCGACGAGATCCAGCGCGCGATTGATGAGCTGGAGGAGGCAGGGTACGGCTTCGGCACGCTGATCCTCGACCCGTTTTTCGCCAATGAAGGCTTTCATACGCTGCCCAAGGGGTTCCTTGACCCTGCGGCCGCGGTTGTCCGTAAGGCAGGCGGCATCATCATCGCAGACGAGGTGCAACCGGGCTTTGGTCGGACTGGGCGCAATTTCTGGGGGCATGACCGGATCGGGTTGGTGCCTGACATCGTGACGATGGGCAAGCCGATGGGGAACGGGCATCCCGTCGCAGCGGTCGTGACCCGCCCCGAGATCATGGCCGAATTCCGCACCCGCTTTGGGTACTTCAACACCTTCGGCGGCAACCCGGTCTCTGCGGCGGCGGCGATGGCGGTTCTGGATGTGCTCGAAGAAGAAGAGCTGGTCCAAAACGCACGCGATACGGGTGACTATGCGTTGGGGCTGTTGAAAGAGCTATCCCATCCAATGATCGCCGACACCCGCGGCGCGGGCATGTTCATGGGCATCGAGTTCACGCGCGACGGCGACCCGGAAGGCGCAACGACATTCTGCAAAGATCTGGTCGAGGACATGCGCAATCGCGGTGTGCTCTTGCACCTGATGGGGCGGCATTATCACGGGATCAAAATCCGTCCGCCCATGTGTTTTGACCGGTCGCAGGCCGACCTTTTGGCCGAAACGCTGGACGCCGCGCTGAAGGCGGTACCTGCATGAGCCCTTTCTTGAAACAGGCCCTCAAGGCATGGGGCGCGCAGCATGTGCGGATGATCAAGGATCGCGAAAACGCAGTGCATGAGGTGCGAATTGCCGGCAAGCCCGCCGCGCTGCGGTTGCACCGTCCGGGGTACCAGTCCAAGGCCGCCATTCGGTCAGAGCTCGACTGGATGGCCGCGCTGGCCGAACAGGGTATGCGGGTGCCGTCTCCTATCCCGACGACCGAAGGCGACCTTGTGTTTTCACTGGACGCGGACCAATGCGCGACGATGGTATCGTGGGTCGAGGGCGCGCCGATTGGGGAAAGTGGCGTGCCTCTGGACGGCTCGCCAGATGATCAAGCCGCGCTATACCGCAAAGTCGGGGCCGAGCTGGCGAAACTGCACAACCTGACCGACGATATCCCCCTGCCCGAGGGCTTCACCCGTCACCGCTGGGACATCCCCGGCCTGCTGGGGGACGACCCGTTTTGGGGGCGGTTCTGGGAGTGCCCAGCGCTGCGCGAGGACGAGCGCAACTTGGTGCTGCGGGCGCGGGCTGTGGCGCATGATCTGGCCTCGGTCTACCTTGAAAACGGGGCGGATTTTGGGTTGATCCACGCGGACGTGCTGCGTGAAAACGTGTTTATTCACAAGGGCTTGCTAACCCTGATCGACTTCGACGACGCGGGCTTTGGGTTTCGGCTGTACGACCTTGCGGTGATGATGTCGCAGAACGAACAGGAACCCGCGTATGAGGCGATCAAGGCGGCGGCGCTGGCGGGGTATCGGGAACACCGGGCGCTGAGCCAAGAGGCGGAAGACCTGCTGCCTATGTTCTTGATGTTACGACGTTTTGCGTCGATGGGCTGGGCGGTTCCGCGATACGATCCGACCGGCCCCGAGGTCGCCAGCTATACCCAAAAAGCCGTCATCGCCGCCCGGAATTTCCTTGGGGGATGAGGGCCGCGTGACGGGCGGAAATGCTTAGACCTTTTATCGCGGGACAGGTCGGGGCTTTAAAAAATTTTAACGGCGTTTTGGGGTGGGTTTTAAAGGGTTTAAAGGGGAAATTGACCGAGTTCAAAGCGGGGGCTCATAATTTCCGTGAGCATGCATAAGAAAAGCGAAGAGTTGGTTAGACGTTCTTCTGCGCCGGAGGCGTTCTACGTTATCTCGCCGAGACCTTCGGAAAGTCTTCACATTTCGATTGATGTCATAGAACTCGATCCTTCTAGCCTTGAGAGTTGAGAAGTAAGGATCCGAGTCCACATGGTTTGTGGATTCCGCACTTTGAAGCCACCCCTTCACGTCGGCTTCATAAGCGAGAAGCCAATTTTCATCGCGCAAAGATGAAGACGTCATTTTTTGCTGCAATGTCCACAACTCACTACCTCCTTCGAGCAAACTAAGTCGTTCTAAGTCGAGAAGTATCAGCGAGCAGACCGAACTAGACATTTCGATCACAAGATTCGCAAGATCTTTGGATATCTCCCGGCGAAGTGCTTTCGCGAGGAAAAGCGCCCATGCGACTTCCTCGGTATGCATCAACGGTGCGGATGATCGAATTACGTCGTCAATCAATCGGTCTAGCCGTCTGGCAGAAACTGAGAAGCCGTTGAGCCGATAATTCGCAAGAATCTGAGTTACGATTGGAATAGTCAGATTGTCCGCGCGCGCGATCTTAAAAAGGTACCCCTCAAACAAAGAGAAATTCGCTCGCGTTATGGGAAACGAGCGAGCTAGTTTGATCGAGTAGAGCAGGACATTCTGCGACTTATTCTTAGCCGCGAGATCAAAACTTCTCGAGAAAAACAGTGATATTTGGCGTGATTGCTCCCGCGAGCTCGTGGCTTCAACCATGCAGTCCAGAAGCTCATCTGGCCAGAACGACCAAATGGGATCAGATGGGTGCAACACAGTTGTCTTCTCGATATTGAGATCCAAAGAATATTCAGCCATGGATCGAGAAAGCTTGCGTAGCAAGTCTTCGCCGTCGGAAGGACTTCCGATTCCGATAAACCAGTCGTCAACATAGCGATAGACGTCTTCTGGAGCGACATTCGCCGAAGCGAGGAAATTCCGCTCCACACCAATTGCCAATACTTCAGACAAGATCCTTGAGGTATCGGGCCCGGTTGGGATCCCTTGGCTTTGATTATCTTGGCACTTTCGTACAAGAATATCTAACTCTCCACCAATCGATGAATTTAGTGCAGAGCCAATGTTAGATTTACACCATTGCTTCCCTTCAAGAGCCCAAGCAATGGCGTGCGTATAAATAGTATCATAGAATCTCGAGATATCACTTCTGAAGATAAAGTCGTCGTTAGCTGACGCGTTGAGCTTGGCACTCTGAACTAACCTAAAATCGGGTTTCTCTATCGCCCGTTCGCCTTCTTCTGAGATAATCGCCCTATCCAACGAAACGACGCCGTAGCTCAAATGGTCACGAATAGTTATCCAATTGTCAGAAATATGCTTAGAAAGATAATACTGGCTAATTGGATTGACGATCGCTAGCTGACGCCGTTTCAACCCAATACGCTTAATGGAATACCGTTCGTACTGTGTCTTGGGTGCGTAATTTGTTGGCCATGAATCTGTGATTGACTTGCGGTATTTGGCAAAACTTTGCGTGTTAAAGGGGGGAGGAAGTTCAATTGGGAAAAAGCCGCGCTCCAATAGAATTTTGAGGCGTTTCTGCTTTGTAATTGTTGCCATCTAAACTAAGACATCCATCTCTACCTGATCTCCAACACCAAATACACGTTTATAGCGAGCAATTTCAACCTCTGGCCCCATCGCCTTGTTGGGGTTGTCCGACAGCTTCACAGTGGCCCTTCCATTCGCTTTCACCGCCTTACAGACCAGCGAGAACGGGGCGAGGGCGTTGTCGGGGACGAGGTCTCGGAAATCGTTGGTCAGAAGGGTGCCCCAGCCAAAACTGGTGCGGACGCGGCCTGCGAATTGCTGGTGCAGTTCGATGATTTTGTCGGTGTCCAGACCGTCCGAGAAGATGACCATTTTCTGGGTGGGATCCTCGCCTCGCGCGGTCCACCAGTTGATGGCGGTCTCGGCGCCCGTGGCGGGGTCTCCGCTGTCGATGCGGATGCCGGTCCAGCCGGCCAGCCAATCAGGCGCGTTGTCCAGAAAGCCCTTGGTGCCATAGGTGTCGGGCAGGATGATGCGCAGGTTGCCGTCGTGTTCCTGCTGCCAATCGGCGAGCACGTCATAGGGGGCTTGGGCCAGTTCGGCGTCGTCTTGGGCCAAGGCCGCGTAGACCATGGGCAGCTCGTGGGCGTTGGTGCCGATGGCTTCGATGTCGCGCTTCATGGCGATGTGGCAGTTCGAGGTGCCGACGAAGCTGTCGCCCAACCCCTCCATCGCCGCTTGCACGCACCAGTCCTGCCAGAGGTAGGAGTGGCGGCGTCTTGTGCCGAAATCGGCAAGGCGGAGGCCGTCGAGGGCGCGGAGCCCGGAGATCTTCTCCCACGCGCGGGTCATGGCGCGGGCGTAGAGCACTTGCAGTTCGAACTTGCCCATGCCGCGCAGGACGGCGCGAGAGCGGAGTTCCATGAGGACGGAGAGCGCGGGGATTTCCCACAGCATGACCTCGGGCCAGGAGCCTTCGAAGGTAAGCTCGTATTGGTCGCCGACGCGTTCGAGGTGGTAGGCGGGGAGGCGCATGTTCTCGAACCACTCCATGAAGTCGGAACGGAACATCTGGCGTTTGCCATAGAAGGTGTTGCCGCGTAGCCATGTACTTTCGCCGCGGGACAGGGTGAGCGAGCGGATGTGGTCGAGCTGTTCGCGCAGTTCACCTTCGTCGATGAGGTCGGCAAGGGGGACGTGTTTCGAGCGGTTGATCAGGCTGAAGGTGACTTGGGCGTCGGGCTTGTTGCGGAAGACCAACTGGCACATCAAGAGCTTGTAGAAATCGGTGTCGATCAGCGAGCGGACGATCGGGTCGATCTTCCAGTTGTGGTCATAGACGCGGGTGGCGATATCTACCATTTAGGCCTCCAGTTTCACGCCAGCGGCGCGCATGTTGTCACGGGCGGCGGCCAGCGAGCCATCAAGGTCGATGGCGCGGCAGGCGGGTTCAAGGACGGTGACGTCGAAGCCCAGTTTGGCGCCGTCGATGGCCGAGTATGCAACGCAGAAATCGGTGGCGAGGCCAACCATGGTCAGCTTGGTGATGCCACGGGTGCGCAGGTAGCCTTCCAGCCCGGTGGGAGTGGTCTGGTCGTTCTCGAAGAAGGCGGAATAGCTGTCGATCTGCGGGCGGAAGCCTTTGCGGATAACCATGTCGGCGGGATCGGTCAGAAGGTCAGGGTGAAACGCCGCGCCGTCCGTACCCTGCACGCAGTGGTCAGGCCAGAGGACTTGGGGGCCATAGGGCATTTCGGTCATCTCAAACGGGGCTTTACCCTCGTGAGACGTGGCGAAGGACGAATGGCCCGCCGGGTGCCAGTCCTGTGTGAAGACCTTTACGGCGAAATCCGGCAGCATGGCATTGATCAGGGAAACGATCTGGTCCCCTTCGGCAACGGCAAGGGCACCGCCGGGGCAGAAATCGTTCTGCACGTCGATCACGATCAGGGCTTCATCTGCATTGCGCATGTCGGGTCCTCCTTGAAACTCAATGGGTAAGGACCGGGCGCGGTAGGGTCAAGTAAATGGCCAGACGACTTGTATAGAGCCGCCACGAAAAAGGGGCGCGACAGTGCTGTCCGCGCCCCTCAATTAAACGGCCTTTAGGATTAAAGCTTGGTCACGTTGACCGCGACACCGGTCAGGTTGCGCAGCAGCCCAAGCAATGTGTTGGAGGCCGCGACAGAGCTTTCGGTGACAAGGACGGTGTCTTTGCTGTGGATCTGGAACTTGCCCGCGCTGAACAGACCGTCGGCGGTTGTCAGGTCGATCACAAAGACGCTGCGCGCATTGTCCGGCCCCTGATCGTCCTGGCGCACGACAGATTGCGGATATTCGCGCAGGATCAGGATCCCTTTGGGGTTGGCGCGGTTTTCCGACAGACCGCCGATCAGCGACATCGCATCAAGCGCCGAGATCTCGGATTTCGAGAACGGGATCAATGCTTCTTTCGAGGCCGCCCCCAGCGAGCGGAAATAGCGGCTGTCATTCTCGACGGCCAGCTTGTCGCCGGGGCGCAGGTAGGTGTCATAGGACGCGTCGGACATCACCTGTGACAGCGGGCGCAGATAGGTCTGATTGCCACGGACCAGCTTGACGCTGGGGTTTTCCAAGCCGCGCTCGGGGCCTCCGGCAGCGGCGATCGCATTCAGCACAGTAAAGCTGGGGTCATCCAAAGTGATCGGTCCGGGGCGCGAAACGCCCGACACGACCGACACCGTACCGCGGGTGCCTTGCGTGACGTTCAACTGCACCTGAGCCGACGGGATGGCTTCGACATATTTGCGCTGAATTCTGGCGCGGGCTGCGGAATGGGGCATGCCTGCGATATGCACCGAGCCAACGAAGGGCAGGAAGATTGTGCCGCCCGCCGAGACCAGCATGTTCTTCATCTCGACCGTGTTCTGGTTGGGAGACGACAGAAGCGAAGATTCCTCGCTGTCCCAAACAATCACGTCCACGCGATCAAACGGCCTGATCGGCTTGTCAGCCGCTGCCGATCCGCGCGACGGCCACGAATAGTCGCCTTCGGCATTGGGCGCAGGCCAGCGTGAAATCGCCGGCAGGGTCGCTTTGGTCACGTTGTAAACGGCCAAATCCGCTCTGCTCTCAGACTCGCTTCCGACGATTTCGGACTGAACGGCCGCCCCACGAGGCAGGCCACAGCTAGCAAGAGCAAGGGCAGAAACTGCAATTAAAACAAAACGCATACGCGCAATCCCCAAGGTTATTTCGTGGTTCAAGGCAGCAAACCAATTGAGCGCACATTAGTAACGAAGCTGCGTTTTCTCAAGCGTCGAGACGTGGATTTCGATGTTAATTCCGAACTGTGCACAATTTGCAGTATCTCGGGTGAGTTGCAGTGGGATCAGGCTGTCATCTCGCGATGCAATTCAATCGCTTCTTCAACATCGTCATAATAGGTCAGGCGCCCGTCATCCAAAATACACGCCGCATCGCATACATTCGAGATCACACGCAGGTTGTGGGTCACCAAAAGCGCACCGCTACTTTCCATTCGGTCACGGAAGACGCGCATGCTTTTCTTGCGAAACGCCGCGTCCCCCACCGACGTGACCTCGTCCACCAGATAGACATCGAACTTGATGCCCATCGACAGGCCAAAAGCCAGCCGTGATTTCATACCCGAGGAATAGGTGCGCACAGGCAGATAGAACTGCTGCCCCAGATCGGCGAAGTCTTCGACATATTCGCGCAGCTCTTCGGTATCGACCCCGTAAATGCGCGCAAGGAACTTGGTGTTCTGCGCGCCTGTCAGATCCTTGTGAAAACTGCCCGCAAATCCGACTGGCCAACTGACGGTACCGTCAATCGCGATGGTGCCACTGTCCTGACGCATCGTACCGGCGACCATCCGCAATAGGCTGGATTTACCGGCCCCATTGCGCCCCAGCAGGCCGACGACCTTGCCCGGTTCAAAATCAACCGAGATATTGTCAGCCACGACCTTGGTTTGCCCCTGCAAGCGATACGCTTTGCGCAGTTTTCGGATCCGGATCATACGGCGGCCCTATCGTCTGTCGCGGACCGAATAATAGACCATGGTTGCCACCACCCAGATACCAATCAAGAACCCGGAAAGCGTGGCAAGAATAATCAGGCGCTGCGGGAATTGGGGCGTCTCGGACAAAGTCGGTTCGATATAGGCCGCAAGATAGCGCGACTTGCGCGCCGCTTCGGCGGTGGCCACATCCAAGGACGCCAGTGCGGACAGATAGGCTTGTTCGGCGAACTGTTTGTCGACCGAAAGACGCTCGTAGTCGCCAATCAGGTTGGCATAGGAGCCATTCACCGTGCCATCGGTGTTGCTGAACCGCGCACGCTCTTCGGCCAGACGTTGCTCGATCACATCCACGCGGCGACGTGCCTGGATCAGGCGGGGGTCACTTTCGCGTGCCGTCTGCATCAGGATATCCAGATCGATCTGAGCCGAGGCCAGCTGGTTTTGCAGCGAGTTCAACAGCCCCATCCGGCCGACAATGTCTGCCTCGGGATCGATGATCTGGGTTTCAAGCCGGAACTTCTGGATCGCGGCACGCGCCGAGCTCAGGCGCTCGACGGCTTTCTCAAGCTCGCTACGGGCATAGCTGGTGGCGTCTTCGCGCGCGACGGCAGTCAGCTTGTTGATCATAACGGTGCTCTCGTCATAGATCGCATCCGCGACGGCCTTGGCGTCTTCCGGCGTAAAGGCGGTGACCCGCACTTCGATCAGACCCGATCCGCTGTCATAGAAAACCTTCACAACCCGGCCCCAGAATTTCTGAAGCCCCTCGATGGTTGCATCGGGGTCGATGCCGAAAATCGGGTCGGAGGGCATGTGGTACATAGAGCGCAGGTCCAGCCGCTCGTCCACCAGCCGGACGATGCGCTGGCTTTGAATGAACTCGAACAGAACGTCGGTATCGGTACCACTGGACGATCCGGCCAGCTCGGTGATGCCACCCAGCATCTCGACCGGCGAGGCGCTATCTTCTGCCCGCACCGAGAATCCCAGATACGAGGCGTACTGATCCTTGGCGATGACATAGAGGTATACCGTTGCCAAGAAGATCGGCGCCAAAACGCCTAGCAGGAACAACCTGCGGATCATCTTGTGCCGTTTGCGGGGGCGGGCGGGCTTTGCGTGCGGACGAGGGGGCGGAAGGTCCTTACCCGCCTGCTCTTCTTCGCCCCAGCCGTCATCATCCAGCTCGTCCTGCTCAGCATGTGAGATCTGGGCATCCTTGCGGAGTTCCGTCTCGGGCTTGGGGTTGGGCGCTTCAGAAGACTGGGTCATAGGCTATCCACGGCAAAACATTTTGCAAACTATATGCATTAGCGGCAGTTATCGGATACCTCTTAGGACGAATCAACTCGATATTGCCGCATGACCGCTTTACGCACAGCAGATCCAACCCGCTTCAAGATGGGACGCACTGTCGTCGCACTGATGCTGCGCGAGATGTCGTCGACCTATGGGCGGTCAAAAGGTGGATATGTCTGGGCTCTTGTCGAACCGATCAGCGGCATCGCCTTTCTGACCATCGTTTTCTCACTTGCACTGCGTTCCCCGTCGCTTGGGGACAGTTTTGCCCTGTACTATGCCACGGGGATGCTGCCGCTGGGGTTGTTCCGACAGCTCAGCGCCAAAACGGCAGGTGCGATCAAATACTCGAAACCCCTATTGGGGTATCCACGCGTCACCTTCGTCGACACGATTCTGGCACGCGCCCTCTTGAACAGCCTCACGAATATCCTGATCAGCGTCATGCTGATCGGCGGAATGGTGCTGATCAGCCCCTCTTTTGTCTTTCTCAACATCCCAGAAATGGGGCTGTCCTTTTTGATGGCAATGTCACTGGGGGCCGGAATCGGAACGCTGAACTGTTTCCTGTTCTGGCGCTTCGACTGGTGGCAGTCGTTGTGGAAGGTGCTCATGCGCCCGCTCTTCATCATCTCGGGCGTCCTATATAATTTCGATGACCTGCCTGTCTTCGCGCAGGATATTCTGTGGTGGAACCCGATTGTCCATGTGGTCGGACAAATGCGCATGGGGGTCTACGCCACCTACGAGCCGACCTACATCTCGTATATCTTCGTCTTTGCCGTTGCTCTGGCGACCATGTCGCTGGGATTGACCCTTCTGAATCGGTACCACGACGACATCTTGTATCAGTAGATGGGAAGTCGGGTTCCCGGCAGTGACCCACGTTAGATGGACTTGATCTGAATCCGGTAAGATGCGATTTCTCGCACGCTGCACGGCCGCCTTTGTGCCTTAAGGATGACAGAGGCATTTGATACGTGAAGACATTGGAGTGGGCAGAGCATGATTTTCGGCAAACGCAAAACACCCGGTCGGGTGCTGCTGATCCATATTGGCGACCACAAGACCGGGTCGACCAGCATTCAGAATGCCTTTGCGAAAAGCTGCATTCAGATTGATGGCGAAGTCCCATGCTATCCAAACCGATTGAACCACAATTTTCTGCCCGCGGCCCTGAAAGACCGGTACGAAGGGAAAGGGCTGAAGAACGATGCGCGCAGCCGCGCTATTCTGACCAAGCTGGGTCAAAGCCTGAAATCCGCGTCGACAAAATACAGCCTGATCTCGGGCGAGATGCTTGAACGCACCCCTCCTGCACTGCTGAAACGATTCATCGATGATTACCTCGGGTCGGCATTTGATGACGTGCGGGTCATCGCCTATGTGCGTCCACATGCCGAACGGCTGCTGTCTGGCTATGCCGAAGTCACTAAAATCGGTGGCAATCAAACGAGCCTGCAGAAATTCTGCGACAACATGGCTAAAAGCGAGCGCCTGATCTACGCAAAGCGTTTCCAAGCATGGCGCGATGCATTCGGTGATCACTTCGTCCTGCGCCCAATGATACGTAGCGCCTTGACCAACGGATCCCTGTTGGACGATTTCATCACCCATGGGTTCGGAACCGAGGACTTCGTCATCACGCCGTTTGACAACGACAACCAGTCGCTGAACTTGCATGACCTGATGCTTTTGAAAGCATTGCAATCGCGCATCTCGGAGCAGCCCAAAACCACCCGGCACACGTTCGGCCGCGAAGTCGCCCGCCATCTAGAGCTGCACCCGTCGGAGACGACAGGCGAGAAACTGCAGATGCATCTCGACTTGGCCCAAAGCGTTGCCAAGCATTATGCCGAAGACGCCCGTGACGTGGACACTGCGTTTTTTGGCGGCGCGCCACTGCTTTCAAATGCGCTGCAGGCCGCCGCCGAAAAGGCCAGCCCAACGGCAATCTCGACCGAGCCGGCGGATCACTTCTCGGACAAGGAATTGCGCCATATCCACGCGTTGGGCGACCTGTTCAACGCGATGCTCGGCGCCACCGATACCGACTGGTCCAAAATCTTCCGCACAGCCCGCATTGATGCGCTGCACAAAGACTGAGGGGATAGTGTTGAGACAGCTTTGGCTTCACATCGGCTCGCACAAAACTGGAACATCGTCGCTTCAACGCGCGTTGCGATTTGCACAAACCCATCAGTTGCTTGGCGATCTGACCTATGCCCGCTCACCCAAAAGCAAAAACATAAACAATCTGATTCGGGTCAAAGGCGAAGGCCGGACGCTTAGGACCAGAGTTAATTTTCGCGGACTGAAAGCAGTCTTCCCGACGACGGGCAACTGCATCGCATCCTCGGAAATGTTCTTCTGGATCCATAACCCACGACAGGTACGCAAACTCGCCCGGGTCTTGAAGCGACAATTCGACGAGATCCACATCGTTGTCTATCTGCGCCGGCAAGACTCGCTCGCAATCTCGCATCGCAAGCAAGCCGTGATGCGCAGTGCTGCCGAGGGGTTCTATGGCCTACAACTCTCGGCCCTTCCGACTTATCAAGAACACTTCGACCACTATTTCAACTATGATCAGAAGCTGCGAATCTGGGCAGACGCCTTTGGGCCTGACAGCCTGCATGTGCGGAAATTCGAGAAATCCGCCCTGTTCAAAAACGACACGGTCGACGATTTCTTTCATCTTCTTGGGCTTACGGCACCCGATTGGGGCGAGCACGCAACCCCCCCCATGTCACGCAAGCAACTTTTGGTCGGGCTGTACCAACGCTCCAAGGGCATCGAGCGACAAGAAGTTATCGCGCTGATCAAACAGATCGAGGATTCCGAAAAACTGACCCCATCGCGCGCACAAGCCTTGGCCTTTCTGGATCACTTCAACGATAGCAACCGCCGATTGGCCGAAATGCTTGGAGACAAGACTGCCCCCCAGTATTTCGACATGGATCTGTCCCGCTATCCCGAGGTGGGTAACGACAACGTCTCGGATGCTGAAATCGAACAGTGGATCGCCGCGCATACTGCCCCGCAGCTCCGCTGATTTCTTGTAAGTTCGGCCCCGGCCCAATATACCATCCGCGACGTAGATAAGGTGCATAATGAAAGTCTCGATTTACTCCGCCTATCACAAGCTTTCGCCGCGGGTTTCGTCGAAAAGCATCCAGCCGATCCATGTTGGCGCCGCTCTGGCCAAGGCACCGTTGGCGGGGATGCTGTCCGATAACACGGGCGACAACATCTCGGACAAGAACGGGTCTTTTTGCGAGCTGACAGCGCTGTACTGGGCGTGGAAGAACGACCGTGACAGCGACTTCATCGGACTGATGCACTATCGACGCCTCTTGGATGTGGCGGGCGAGATCGACAGCGGCCCGGCCGAGGCCTATGTCGGCGCCGTGGACATCGACAGCTGGACCGCCCGCGCCGAGGCGTGGATGGAGGCCGAGCTGGACAATTGGGACATCGTGCTGCCACGCCTGCATGAAATGGGCGTCAGCGTCGAGAACAATTATCTGGCTGGACACCACAAGGAAGATTTCGACAAGATGCGCGAGGTGATCGCAGCGGATCACCCGGCCTATCTGGACGCCTTCAACACGGCGGCCAAATCGACCGACATCCGGCTTGGCAACATCGCCTTGATGCGGCGCGAGGTCTTTGACCGTTATTGCGCGTGGCTGTTCGATATCCTGCTGAAGGTCGACGCGGCGGATATTGATCGCAGCAACTACAGCCCCTATCAGTCGCGCTATATCGGCTTTCTGGCCGAGCGTCTGATGACCGCGTTCATCCTGCATGAGCAACAGACCAATCCGTCCACCCGCATCCGCGAAACCGCGATTGCGAACCTGTCGAAGGCGGTTGTCACGCCTCACCTGACCCAGCAGGACAAGCCCGCCGACGACGTGATGAACCTTGCGATCGCGGCGGACAGGAACTATCTGCCCCACGCCTCGGCGATGATGAGCTCGCTTCTGGCGCATGCGGATCCCAAGCGCCCCATTGCGCTGTATTTTCTGCACTCGGGGATCGAGGCAGATGATATCGAAATCTTTGACGGCTGGCTAAAATCCCAGCGCGGCAATATCCAGCTGCACGCCATCGACACCGGCAACTACTTCGACGACAGCTATCGGTCGTCCAGCCGTGCGCCGTCGAACGCGACCTACAACCGGTTCCTGCTGTTCAACCTGCTGCCGGGGCTGGATCGCCTGCTGTATCTGGACGTGGACATTATCCTGAAGACGGATGTGGCCAAGCTGTATGACACCGACATCGGGGAGGCCAAGATCGGTGCCGTGCCGGATTGGATCATGACCCGCACCCTGACCGGGCCCATTCCGACCATTGATCCGGACGTGCCGGACCTGTCGGCCTATCACCGTGAACGGCTTGAGATGTCGGACGAACAGATTGCGCGCTATTTCAACGCGGGTGTTCTGCTGTTCAACTTCAAAGCCATGGGCGATCTGAATGCTGTCGGGCGTCATCTGCTGCACGAGGCCCAGAACGGGCGGTATCTGTTCCGCGATCAGGACATACTGAACAAGGCGTTCAAGGATGACCTGTATGTGCTGGATGGGCGCTGGAACGTGTTCAACTCGGTCGATGCGGCCTATTCAAAGGTGCCGACGACCAACCACGCCAAGGCGATGGAAGCGCGGCGCGATCCGTGGATCATTCACTATGCCGACCGCGCGTATAAGCCGTGGCATGGCGTGGCCGTCCCGCAATCGGGTCTCTACTGGCAGGCGCTGATCAACACGCCCTATTACGGCGAGGTGATGGCATCCCTACAGGCGGCCAGCCGTCGCAAGCTGTTCGACAAGACGCGCATCGTCGAGGCCGGAAAGGCCGTAGGGCAGAAGTATCCGGTGCTGAACCGCCCGCTTCTGATCACCTACAACACCATTCGCAAGATCCGGTGATCGCATGAAGGCGGCCCTGAGATCCCTTGGAAAGCGCTTGCGACGCGGCCCAACGCCAACCCAGATCACGGGGCCGGTGCACATCATTGCATCGCCCTATAAAACCGGGTCGACCTCGGTCGGGAAGTCGCTGATCGCACTGGGAGTTGGGCGTCGCGAGATGCAGCATGATGGCGCGCTTTTGAAAGAGATCAAACCGGCCGCGCGACGCTTTCGCAAGCAGCTTCAAGGCACCCCCGATTTCCGCGCATTCGAGGCCGCCCACAAGGATGAGGTGCTAGGGCAGTTCAAGCCGCTAGTGGCCAAAGCCGCCGCCTACGACATCTTCCACGATGCCCCGATGGGGCATACGCATATGCATCCGTTCCTCCGCAAGATCATCGCGCCCGAGGCGCGGTTCATCTGGGTCAATCGCGACGCCGAAGGCTGGCTGGAAAGTGTGCGCAAGTGGGAAACGTCCCACCCCGAGATCTATCGGCACCACGGCCTGTGGGAAACAGATCCGGATGCACGCATTGCCAACCGTTTGGCCTTTTGGTCGCGCCATCACGACGCGTTTCTGGCATTGGCCGAAGCCTTTCCGGACGACTGCCTTGAACTTCAGTGGAACGATCTGAAAAGCTATGCGGCGCTGGCCGCGTTCTATGGCGTGGACGCACCGGATGACGCGTTCCCGCACACGAATGCGGCGAAGAACTAAAGCGTTTCCAGTTATTGTTGGATCACAGCAATAACTGGAAACGCTTCAGGTCAGTTTCCGCCGCGGACCATCTTCCCATCGACGAAGTGAATACCGCATTCGGTCTTTTCACTGTCCGCCCAGCGCCCGGCACGGGCGTCCTCGCCGGGTTTCACGGCGCGGGTACAAGGAAGGCAGCCCACGGACAGGTATCCACGCTCTTTCAACGGATGCTCCGGCAGCTCGTGTGTCTTGAAATAGGCCGCCACGTCGTCTGCGCTCCAATCCAACAGAGGGTTCACCTTGAGCCAACGGTCCTGCGTCTCGAACAGCTCAAGCTCCGAGCGTGTGGCGGCCTGCCCGCGCTTGCGCCCGGTGATCCAGCAATCCAACCCGCGCAGCGCGGCCAGCATCGGTAGCGTCTTGCGCACGTGGCAGCACAGGTCGGTGTTTGACTGGTGCAACAAACCTTCGGGATCATCCGCGTTTACGCTGGCCGGGCGGGGATGGACGGTCTGGATGTTGCACAAGCCAAGCCGGGCGACCAGATCCTCGCGGTACTGAAGCGTCTCGGGAAAATGCATGCCCGTGTCCAGAAAGATCACCGGCACATAGGGATCAATCCGCGAGACCATATGCAGAAGCACGGCAGCCTCGGTCCCGAAGGACGACACAAGGCCGATCCGCCCGGGAAAAAGCGTCTTGATCGCGTGTTTCAGGACATCTTCGGCAGGAAGCCGGTCATAACTTTCCGTCAGACCCTGCGCTTTTTCACGCAGCTCGATGCGTGCATTTGTTTCCAGAGCGTGCATGTACCTGCCTTTGGTGTCTGGAGGACAAGAAAGTTAGGGCCGCTACCTTTCGGCAGCGGCCCTATGTGCTTTACTTCCAGAGCGAGACGCAGGGGATCTTGGTCTTGTCGCAGCGATCCGCGTATTTCTCGGCGATCTCTTTGACCTCGTCCATCAAGCCACCTTCCAGCTTGATCGGCTCAAGTCCCAGACCCAGGAAGCGGTCATTGGCGACGAACAGGTCGTTCTCGGCCGCTTCGTTGCGCGGGTTTTCCAGATAGGCGATTTCAGCGCCCATCATGTCGTGGATCATCTGGGCCAGATCACGCACGCGGTGCGTTTCAGTCATCTGGTTCAGGATGTTCACACGCTCGCCAGCTTGCGGCGGGTTTTCCAGTGCCAGCTCGATGCAGCGGCAGGTGTCCTGAATATGGATGAAGGCGCGGGTCTGACCACCGGTGCCATGCACGGTCATCGGGTATTCTACAGCCGCCTGCATGATGAAACGGTTCAGAACAGTGCCATAGTCGCCGTCATAGTCAAAACGGTTGATCAGACGTTCGTCCATCTTGGTTTCGGCGGTCTGCGTGCCCCACACGATGCCCTGGTGCAGGTCGGTGACCTTTACCTGATCATTCTTGTTGTAGAAAGCGAACAGCAGCTGATCCTGGCTTTTCGTCATGTGATAGATCGAGCCCGGGTTGGTCGGGTACAGGATCTCGGTCTCGGTCTCGCCTTCCGGCGTGTCGACCTTCACCTTCAGATACCCTTCCGGGATCTTCATGCCGGCGGTGCCGTAGCCGTAAACGCCCATGGTGCCCAAGTGCACAAGGTGGATGTCCAGACCGCTTTCCACGATGGCAGCCAGAACGTCATTGGTGGCGTTCAGGTTGTTCGACACCGTGTAGCGCTTGTGCGCCGAGGATTTCATCGAATAAGGGGCAGCACGCTGTTCGGCGAAGTGGATGATCGCATCCGGCTTTTCGTCTTTGATCAGCGTCAGCAGGCGGTGATAGTGCTCGCCCACGGTGAAGTTGTGGAACTGAATGTCCTTGCCGGTCAGCTCTTTCCAGACGCGGATACGTTCACCGATCGGGCGGATCGGGGTCAGGCTGTCCACCTCAAGCTCAAGGTCGATTTCACGGCGCGACAGGTTGTCGACGATAATAACATCGTGGCCGCGATTGGACAGGTGCAGGGCATTCGGCCAACCGCAGAATCCGTCACCACCTAGAATGATTACTTTCATGTTTCATTACCCGCTATAATAAGGTTGCTCGAGCTATAGACCCGTTTCCCTCGAAGGAAAACCTCTATCCACGGCGCTGCGACAGCTCAGCGCGCATAATAGGCGTGGGTCTGCCGAATACCGTCCGCAAAGTCGGTGATCTGGTCGCCCAAAAGGACCTTCACATCCTCGGCCGAGGCGATCACATCGCGCGGTTCGGTCTTCAGAAGGTCTTCGGCTGGGATCTTGGTATAGTTCAGCGTCTTGCCGCTGGCCGCTTCGATCGCCCCCACCACATCCATCAACGTGGTCGAGACACCGGCCCCCAGCATATTCACACGGTCATAGGCCGCACCTTCGCGGACGCGTTTGGCTTGGGTCGCAATCCCGCGGCCCACGTCACCGGCATAGATGAAGTCGCGCGACTGCTTGCCGTCGCCGTTGATGAACACCTCGCCGCCTTCGACGATGGCGCGGGTGAAGGCGTGGATGGCGCTTTTCTTCTTGTCCGAGAAGCGGCCATAAACGTTGGTCATGCGAATGACCGAAAACGTACCGCCGCGCAGCTCGACGAGCTTCTCAAGGATCATCTCTTCCGCCGCCTTGGTCGCGCCGTAGAAGTTTTTCGGGCAATAGGCCGAGCTGGTGCGCACCTCGAATGTGCCGTCAAACAGCGCGCCTGCGGTCGAGATCAGAATAAAGTGATCGCCGGGCTGGACCGCCTCCATCACGAATTTCGAAGGGTTTGCAATGTTGGCATCGATGAAGTCCAGCGGGCGGTCTTTCGATTCCGCCACGCGGGTTTCACCGGCAAGGAACACGAAAATACGGCCGCTGTCTTCCGACTTCTGCGCCTCAAGAAACTCGATCGCGCCAGCGTCCTCATAGCCGCCTGCAAAGCTGGGTAGATCCAGCGCTTCATGCCCCGGAACGGCATTGGACAGATCGTCGATCACCATGGGCTCAAGACCATCGAACTGGTCGTCCTGTGCGATCACATCAAGGATGTTGCGCCCCACGAAACCGAAGCCCCCGATCAGCACCAGCGAAGTTGAGTTTTTCATGTCTGCTTGCCCGCCAAAATATCACTACTCGTTGCCTGATCACCTAAAGTGCCTTGCCGTGAAGGTCAAACCTTGGACGACCAAATAGGGGCAGTGTTTCCCATCGGCACCGCGCAGCGCCACCGACGTCGGTAAGAGCATTGACAACCCCAACAAATAAAGGGGAAAACCCCCGACGAGCGACACGCGCACCACAACAAGATCAAGGTTCTGAAAATGCACGACAATACCGGCCCGAATGGACGCTTGGTCGCCGTCGTCGTGACGTTTAACCGGCTGGACAAGCTGAAACTGACGTTGTCGAACCTGCTGGAAAACACACCTGCGGGCCTGGCCCGGATCGTTGTTGTGAACAATGCCAGCACCGATGGGACGGCAGACTGGCTGGCCACGCAGGACGATCCGCGACTCGACATTTTGACCAGCGCGACCAATCGCGGCGGTGCTGGCGGGTTCGAGCAAGGCCTGAGGCACGCCCTA
The DNA here is from genome assembly GCF_004360145.1 of Aliiroseovarius marinus. Lineage (GTDB taxonomy): Bacteria > Pseudomonadota > Alphaproteobacteria > Rhodobacterales > Rhodobacteraceae > Aliiroseovarius > Aliiroseovarius marinus. Next base: position 114,124 of record NZ_ML178715.1, read on the forward strand.
ACCCAGCACAAGGCCGATTGGTACGTGGTAATGGACGACGACGCATGGCCCGAGCCGGGCATGCTTGACAGTTTCATGGCAGGTAACCGCCCAGACGATACAGCGGTCGCAGCGGCGGTGTATTATCCAGATGGACGCATCTGCGAGATGAACCGCCCGTCCGTGAACCCGTTCTGGTCGCCCCGTACTTTCCTGCGCACTTTGATCAAGCGGCGTGACGGATATCACATCTCGCCCAGCGCCTATACAGCCGAACAGCCGACCCCGATCGACCTGACGTCGTTCGTCGGGCTGTTCATCTCGAAAAAGATGCTGGACACGGTGGGCCTGCCGGATCCGGGGCTGTTCATCTATGGCGACGACGTGATCTACACGCTGGGCCTGCGCAAACGCGGGTTCAAGATCGACTTCGATCCGTCCGTGCGCTTTGTCCATGATTGCTCGACCTTTCAGAAGGACGACAAGAAGACCTACAAGCCGCTGTGGAAGGTGTACTATGCCTATCGCAACGGGTTGATCATGTATCGCAAGGCCGCGGGGATTTGGTTCTGGCCGCTGCTGCCGCTGCTGCTTCCAGCTTGGAAACGGGCGGCAAAACACTATGGCGATGACAAAGCAGCCTATGACGCCCTGCGCCGCGCGGCGGTGTCAGACGGGCTGAGACGCCGGACCACACGGTCGCATCCCGACGTGCTGGAGTTGACCAAGCGCTAGGCCGAATCTAGTCGTCCAACCCGAATTTCGCCCTGAGGCGCCGACGCAGCTTGCGCAGCTGATAGAACGGGCGCTCGAGGTCGCGCAGCCGTCTTGCGTGCTCTTCGTTCAGCTCGCGAGACAGATCGTCGATCATGTTCTGCTGCGCGCCCACGATGCGGCTGAGATAGAACAGGGCGTCCTGCGTGCCGCTGTCGTAAAGGACGTCTCCCCCGACCGGGAAATCACCGAACAACGCATCACGCCCCAACGCCAGCTGCGCCAGCTTGGCATTGTCGGCGGCACAGCGATCCAGAACCTTCTGGCGCAGTGCGGTCGACACGAAGCTGCTGTGCTTATCATCCAGTTCGGGCAGGTCGATCGCCTCGAACACCTTGCCAAACTCGATCGGACGCACCGGCCCCTCTTCCGTCCCGTTGTGCAGGGCATTTAGATAGCTTTGCGCCGGGCCAAGCGACACGTTCTTCACGCGCGCTTCAACCTCCGGGACCGCGTCCATGGGCAAGCCGAATTGCGCGAACAGATAAGGCACACTGCCGCCCGCCTCGCGCATGGCATCATAGGTCATGACCCGAATACGGTCGCCCCCCAGCTTGGACCACGCACGATACTGCCCAAGATAATCCAGTGCGAACCAATTGCGCTCCAACCAGCTTTCGGGCGTTTCAATCCCGCGTTCCAGACTGGTTTTGTGCTTCAAACCCCACTGGCGATATGCGCTTTCGACCCATTCGTCCTGACGGCGGAAGCAGATCGCAATCTCGACGGCATCGAAAACGGTGGTGTTCTGAATGAACTGATCAATCACATCGATAAGATCGGGCAGGTTCGGGGCCATACCGATGGCTTCGTTTGACCAAACGACGGTCGACACCTCGGGCGCGGCAAGGGCGGCAGCTTCGAGGGACCGCAGTGCGTTCGCCAGAGGCCCCGGCTCGCGTGCAAGATACTGCGCTTCCAGCTCTTCCTCTTCGGGCACGGCAAACTTGAGCCGCGGCCCCGCACAGAGGAACCCCGCCTCAAGCAGCGCCTCGTACCCATCGCGCAGAGCGTCCTGAAACGCAGTAGTTCCAGTTTTTCCCAGCCCGACGTGAAGGATCAGCTTTGTCATATTTTGCCCTCTATGGCGCCACGGCGAAGGTCGGCATGTCCGTCCCGTTCGCCACGGATTTGCGGAACATGTCTGCGGTGTCCAAAGCTTCGCGGATGGTGACGTCCATGTCGAGGTAGCGATACGTGCCCAGACGCCCCACGAAGGTCACGCCCTTGGTGGTCTCGGCCAGGTCGACATAGTCAGCCAGCAGGGCTTTTTCATCGACTTGACGGATCGGGTAATACGGAATGTCATCCGGCCCGCAGGCGCGCGAGAACTCGCGGTAGCAGACGGATCCTTCGTGCTCTTCCCAAGGGCTGAAATACTTGTGCTCGGTGATGCGGGTATAGGGGATGTCCTCTTCCCCATAGTTCATCACCGCGCAGCCCTGATAGTCACCATCATAGGTGAAGCGTTCGAAATCGAGCGTGCGATAGCCCAGACGGCCCAGCTCGAAATCAAAATACCCATCCAACGGGCCGGAATAGAACACGTGGTCATACTGGTCGGCCTGATCGCGGGTGAAGCGTGTGTTCAGATGGACGGTGATCGACGGGTGATCCAGGATCTTCTCGACCATCTTGGTATAGCCGTCTTCCGGCATCCCTTGGAATTTATGGAAGAAATAGTTGTCGTCGTAGTTGAAGCGCACCGGAAGGCGTTTCAGGATGCTGGCGGGCAGCTCGGACGGCTGCATGCCCCATTGCTTGATCGTGTAGCCTTTGAAGAAGGCTTCATACAGGTCCTTGCCGACAAAACGCAGCGCTTGTTCCTCAAAGGTCTTCGGATCCTCGATCGAGGTGTCGGCTTGCTCGTTGGTGATAAACTCCAACGCTTCGTCCGGGCGCATGGACCGGCCGAAGAACTGGTTGATCGTATGCAGGTTGATCGGCAGCGAAAACACCGTACCCTTCGAGGTCGTCTTCACGCGGTTCTTGTACGGCAGGAAGGTGGCGTGACGGTTCACATAGTCCCAGACCTGTTCGTCATCGGTGTGGAAGATATGCGGGCCATAGACATGAACCATGATCCCGGTTTCGCCATCCCGTTCGGTATGGCAGTTGCCCGCAATATGGTCGCGGCTTTCCACGATGGTGACCTGATGCCCGTCTTCGGCCAGCTCGCGCCCGATGACGGCACCGCTCAGGCCTGCTCCGACAAGTAAGATGTTCATCGCAATCTCCAACGTGAATATCCCCTGCGTTGTTCCATACCCCGGTTTTTTTAGCAAACAGGAATGGGCAGAGGTGGTTACTTTCAGCCGACCACTCAGCGCCACGTGGCAGCCCAAGCCCGGCGATCAGCGCTAGCGGGAAATTCAATTAGAACAAGAACTAAGGCGGCGCGATTATGTGCACAGACGGTCGCGGGGCAGCATGTATCCGTGAAGATTAGGAAATCATTAAGATTCAATTGCTTACAATTCCTAAACAAGTTCCTGCCAAGAAATAAACAGTCATTAACCCCCAGCCAACACACTCGAAGGGCGTTTTAAACGCGTGGGTGAGATCGAGGGTGGTTGGGGTGACCATGTTTAGTTTCGCTGGCACCTTGTCGGGTGCCAGTCAGTTATATGAATCAGGAATCACGGATCTGAAGATCGTCTGGCAGGGTGGCCAAGCGCATCTGGTGTCGATCAGTGCTTCCGCCAGCGGGTCCATGATCCATAGCATCGGCGCCGGTGGCGCGTTGACATTGACGGATCAGGTCTGGACAGGCGGGGGCGCGGTGTCGTCCTCGGTTCCCGTCCTCGAAACCGTCACACATCAAGGTGCAACCGTTTTGATGGCCTTCGGTCAAAGCGACTGGGACCTTGCCGGGCTGACACTTGAACCCGGCGCAACCTTGTCGGACCCAGCATCCTATCAATGGGGCCCGGACGGGGTGGGCATGCTGTCGGCACTGCACGCCACAACGATCAATGGCAGCACGCATATCTATGCCGCCAGCGTGACCGGTGCGGGCTTCTGCCACTACACGTTGGATGGCACCAATACGTTCGTATTGCAGGGGGATTTCAGCCAACCCGGATTTCAGGCGGAACCGGACCTGATTGACATCGAAACCGTCGATTTCGGCACACACAAGGTTCTGATCACGGCCTCGTCCTCGGGCGATGGTATTGCCAGCTATACGCTGGATGCCGTGGGCGCGCCGACGCTGGTGTCCGCGCATTCGGCCAGTACGGTGCTGCCGGTTGGCACGCCGACCAAGCTGGCCACTGGAATGGTCGGCGGTCAAAGCTTCGTCATCATGGCCAGCGCAGGCAGTTCGTCCTTGACTGTGTTCGAGGTCAACTCGGCTGGCACGTTGACCCCAACTGACCACGTCATCGACAATAAGTTCACGCGGTTTTCGGATGTGACCGAACTGGCAACGGTCGAGCATGACGGGCGCCTTTATGTCATCGCGGGTGGGTCTGACGACGGCTTGTCCCTGTTCACGGTGCTGCCCGACGGATCGCTGGTGCATTTGGACACCGTTTGGGACACGAACGCGACGGCGCTTCAGAACATCGCCGCCCTTGAGGCCACTGTAGTGAACGGACAGATCGTCGTCTTCGCAACCAGCGAGACCGAGGAAGGGATCACCCAATTTACGATCGACCCCGACCCGGCGGGCGTGACCCTGACCGGCGGGATCTCGGGCGACACGCTGACCGGCGGCGCCGACAGTGACATCATTCTGGGCGGCTATGGGGACGACACCTTGGCGGGCGCTGGGGGGAACGACATCCTCAGCGACGGCGCGGGGACGGACACGCTGACCGGCGGGGCGGGCGCGGATCTGTTCATCCTCTGTGGCGACGGCACGCTGGACACGGTCACGGACTTCGACCCCGCCGAAGACTCGTTGGATCTGAGCAGCTATCACATGCTGTACGATGCCAGCCAGCTTGACGTCACCTCGACCAGCTGGGGGGCCATCCTAACCTATCAGGACGAGGTTTTGCACGTCTATCGCGCGGGGGGCGGGGCACTGGACGCGTCGCATTTTCAGACCGCGGACACGCTGCTGCTGGACCGCCCACCAAACGGGTTCAACTATTTCCCCGAGACCGTGAGCGGCACTGCAGCCGATGACACGATCGAGGGCAATGCCGGTTTTGACACGCTCTATGGGCTGGCGGGAAACGACACGCTGATGTGGTCGGGCGGCGGCGACCTGTTTTACGGCGGCACCGGCGTCGACACCGTCAGCTACACGCAAGCGAACACAGGCGTTCTGGTCAATTTAACCACAGGCGCGGCGGATCTGGCCGCTTGGGGCGATCAGTTTGATTCCATTGAGAATCTGATTGGCTCTGACTTCGACGACGTGTTGGTCGGGGATGCCGGGAACAACGAACTGATCGGAGGCGCCGGGAACGACATCCTGTGCGGCGGCGATGGTCAGGACCGATTGGATGGGGGTGCAGGGATGGACAGCGTCAGCTTCGCCCTCAGCACGCAAGGAATAACAATTTCACTTTTACACGGAACCGGAGGTGACGGAGACATGCTGATTAGTATCGAAGGGGTAATTGGTAGCGACCACGCGGACGATATCACGGGTGACAATGGCGAAAACCAACTGGCCGGCGGCGATGGCGCAGACATCCTGCGCGGTTTGGATGGCAACGATGCGCTTGAAGGAAACGACGGCGACGACACGCTGTATGGCAATGACGGCGATGACACCCTGCAAGGGGGCGCTGGAGACGACACGCTGATTGGCGGTTATGGCAACGATACGCTTGAAGGCGGGAACGATGAGGACACGCTGGTTGGCGACCATGGAGATGACATTCTAGATGGCGGTGACGGTGACGACACGCTGATCGGCGGTGAAGGGGCAGATCAGTTCATCGGCGGCAATGGCTTTGACACAGTGGATTACTCGGCACTTGGGTCGGGATTGGTTCTGGACCTGCAAACCGGGATTCACTCTGGCTGGGCGACCGGGGATCAGTTCAACTCGATCGAGGCCATCATCGCGACGGATTTCAACGACGATCTGACAGGATCCGATGGCGCCGAAACGCTGTATGGCAACGGTGGGGACGACACGATCCGCGCCAATGGCGGCAATGACACCGTGCTGGGCGGTCAGGGGCATGACCAGATTTGGGGTGGCACCGGGCATGACGTCATCCAAGGCGGCGACGGAGACGACCAGCTTTATGGGGAAAATGGGGACGACCGGCTTATGGGCGGCAGAGGCGCCGATGCGCTGTATGGCGGTGGCGGCATCGATATCGCCGACTATAGCGATGTGACTGACGGGTTCGTCTTTAACTTCGCCACGGGTGAACGCACTGGCGCGGCGGCTTTGGACACGTTCGACTCGATCGAAGGGGTCGCCGGGGGCGCCGGGGCAGACACGCTGACGGGCGCTGCCAACGATGACATTCTGGAAGGCGGCGGCGGCAATGACCTGATCGATGGTGGCGCCGGGAACGACCGGTTGATCGGGGGCGATGGCAACGACCGCTTCCTTGCCGGGGACGGTGCCGATCTGTTCGATGGCTCGGCGGGGGTCGACACGATCGACATGCGCGCCAACGCGACCGCAGCCGAGGTCGATCTGACAGCTGGGACAGGCGCTGGCAGCATGGCCGGCGATCAGTTCTCGAACATCGAAAACCTGTTGGGCACATCGTATGACGACAGACTGATCGGAGATGGCGCTGACAACAGTTTCGAAGGACGCAAGGGGGCTGACGTACTGGCCGGAGCGGGCGGACGCGATAGTTTGCGCGGCGGCGGTGGAGCAGACCAGGTGAACGGAGGTGCTGGCAACGATAAGCTTTGGGGCAACAACGGCAGTGACAATCTGAGTGGCAGCGCCGGGCGCGACGTCCTGCGCGGTGGCAAAGGACACGATGTTCTGGACGGCGGGGCCGGGCGCGACGTGATGTATGGCGGCGCCGGACAGGATACGTTCATGTTCAACGATGGCAAAGATCGCATTCGCGACTTCGACAGCCAGCAAGATAAAATCATGTTCGGCAGCTCGCTGTGGGGTGGAGGCTCCAAGTCCGAGAAGAAGATCCTCAAATACGCTGAAATCAAAAACGGAAAAGCCGTGTTCGACTTTGGCGACGGCGACAAGCTGGTCATTGACGGGATCACCGACCTGTCGCAGCTCGAGGGCACGATCGACTTCTATTAATACGCAACACCCGGGCGTGGGCGCACAACGCAACGCACGCCCGGGTGCGCTCCCATTAAGCATTTTCGCCAATCACTTGGACGGAAACGACCTTTTTCGGAGAGCCCCATGAGCCAGTCACCTGTCCTGTCCCTGCCCCTGATCCAGCCATCTCAGGCGCAAAAGCATGTCACCCATAACGAGGCGCTTAGGGTTCTCGATGTGCTGGTCCAACTGACGGTTCAAAGCGCAGATGGCACTGCACCGCCCGTCTCTGCCGCAGAGGGTGACCGCCACATCGTCGCCAGCGGCGCAACCGGTGACTGGGCTGGGCAGGATCACAACATCGCCCTGCTGGAAAATGGCACATGGCAGTTTTTCGTACCGCTGGAAGGTTGGCGCGCAGATGTTCTGGCCACGGCCGAGACCGTGCGTTTCAACGGCAGCGCGTGGGGGGAAGTGACCCCTGACACCAATAATCTGGATCTGGTCGGCGTCAACACCAGCGCCGATACGACCAACCGGCTTGCCGTGTCTGCGGACGCAACGCTTTTGACCCATGCGGGCAGCTCGCATCAGTTGAAGGTCAACAAGGCCAGCGCCGCCGATACAGGATCATTGCTGTTTCAGGACAACTGGTCCGGTCGTGCGGAAATGGGACTGGCGGGGAATGACGACTTCTCGATCAAAACCAGCACTGATGGGTCCAGCTGGAACAGTGCGGTTGTCGCCACCGGCGGTGGGGACGTTGGAATCGGCAAGACCCCCGATGCCAAGCTGGACGTGGACGGCGTTATGAAGCTGACCCCAGTACTGACCGCCGATCTGCCCGCGGCGGCAACCATCGGCGCAGGCGGGATAGCCTTTGTGTCGGATGCGACCGGTGGTGCGCAGCTGGCCTATTGCGATGGCGCGGCGTGGCTGAAAGTGGCAGACGGCACGGCGCTGTAACCCACAGCGCCCTTTGATCACTGCCCGCGAATACGGGCGGCACGACGACCTGGCAGCGGCAGAAGTTTTGCCGCTGTCAGATACAGAACATACAGATCCAGCATCGGCGACTTGTTCCGGTGATAGATCATGTCCAGATGCGCCTTTCGCGGAATGCAGCGACGCACATAAACGTCTTCCGCTTCCTGCTGCGAATGACACTCGGCCAGCATCTTTTCCTCATGCGAATGAAAAATGATCGAGGCCAGCCCTGTGATACCGGGGCGGTCCAGCAGCACCTGCTGATAGATCTCGGGGCAGGTGGCGACATAACGTGGCTCGGGCGGGCGTGGGCCGACAAAGCTCATCTCGCCTTTCAGCACGTTCCACAGCTGCGGCAGTTCATCCAGGCGGTGGTTGCGAAGGTACCGACCCAGCTTGGTGATTCGACCCTTCTTGTGCCCCCCGGTGATGCCCACATTTTCATGCGCGGGCACGGTCCGCATGGTGCGGATCTTCATCAGGTCGAATTCCTGATCAAACGCCGTGTTCCGGCGCGAACGGTAGATGAACGGGCGTCCGTCCTTAGCAAGCACGATGACATAAAGAACCACCAGCGCGGGAATCACCGGCACCAGCAGCACAAGTGCCAACACGATGTCTAAAAACCGTTTCAACCTTTGCCCGTTCCTTGCCTGCCGCCCCCCAGATCTGGAAGGTTGCCTCAGTCATGCCACTCTCCGGTGCCGAACCCGCGACGCCCAACGGCACAATAGGCCGAGAACCCCGCACGCTTCGCATCCGATGGCGAATAGATGTTGCGCAGATCGGCCATGGCTGCTGTGTTCATGCATCCGGCCAGACGTTTTAAGTCCAGTGCACGGAACTCGTTCCATTCGGTCAGAAGCACAACCGCATCCGCATTCTCGGCAGCCTTATACGCATCTTCGAACCAATGTGCACCCGGCAAAAGTGCTTCGCCCTCGGCAAGACCTTGAGGGTCCACTACGCGCACGGTAGCCCCGCCGCCGATCAGAGCCGGAACAATGGTCAGGCTGGGGGCGTCGCGCATGTCGTCAGTGTTGGGTTTGAAGGTGACACCAAGGACGGCAATTGTCTTTCCCGAAACTCCACCGCCACACATATCGACGACCTTGTCGATCATCCGGCGCTTGGTCTCGTCGTTCACGCCGATCACGGTTTCGGTGATTTGCATCGCCATCCCGTTTTCCTGCCCGATGCGGGCCAGCGCCTTGGTGTCTTTCGGGAAGCAGCTTCCGCCATAGCCGGGACCGGCGTGCAGAAACTTGTTGCCGATGCGCCCATCCAGACCGATGCCCTTCGACACTTGCTTTACATCCGCATCCACACGTTCGCAGAGCGCAGCGATCTCATTCATGAAGGTGATCTTGGCAGCCAAGAAGGCATTGGCGGCGTATTTGATCATCTCGGCGCTTTCCAGATCGGTGGTCACAATCGGGAAATCGCGCAGGAAGAGCGGGCGATAGATCTCGGCCATGACCTGTGCAGCGCGGTCACTTTCGACGCCGACCACCACGCGATCGGGCCGCATGAAGTCATCAATCGCAGCGCCTTCGCGCAAGAACTCGGGGTTCGAGGCCACGTCGAAATCTAGATCGGGATTGGCCTTCGCGATCACCTCGGCGACGCGACGGTTTGTGCCAACGGGCACGGTCGATTTGGTGACGACCACTGCGTAATGATCAAGCGAATCAGCAATTTCTTCGGCCGCCGCAAAAACATAGGTCAGGTCTGCATGGCCATCTCCGCGACGGGTGGGCGTGCCGACAGCAATAAATACGGCTTCGGCCCCGGTGACCGCCTCTTTCAGGTTTTCAGTGAAGGTCAAACGCCCGGCTTGGACGTTTTTTGCCATCAAGCTTTCCAGCCCCGGCTCGTAAATCGGAACCTTGCCCGCTTCGAGCATCTGAATCTTGCGCGGATCTTTGTCGACGCAAACGACTTCATGTCCAAAATCAGAAAAACAAACCCCCGATACAAGCCCAACATAGCCCGTTCCAATCATCGCGATTTTCATCGGTCATAACTCTCATATAATTAAATAAACTGTATAAAATTGGTGCGGGAAACACTGCTGCAAGTCAATGGAGAGCGCCATATAATTGCCAACAAATGGCCTCGCATTCCTCAATTACTTATTCAACAATCACGTGTAGGATCCGTCATTACCACTCAGATCGGAGACAGAAATGTTGCGCACCTTGCTGCCCGTCCTCTTCGCTGCATGCCTTGCAGTGTTCCTGACACCTGCCGAAGCGCAGGCCAAATGTTCGGTCCAGCGGGTCGCGGGCGAGGAAAAATCCATATCCTACAAACGGTTGAACCAAGCCTTGCTGGACGCTGCGATCTTGGCGCAAGTGATCTATTACCGGTGTAAACACGGCCTGTCGAAGCTGGCTCCGGCCAGTGGTTTGCGCAAGCAAGCCAGCAAACACTCGATGTGGATGGCGAAGTCCGGAAAGCTTAGCCACAAGGCCTCAAGCGGGTCCAGCCGCAACCTAAAAGGGCGCCTTAAGGGGTCGGGATTGAAGTTTAAAACGGGGGCCGAGAACATCGGCGTCATGCGTTTTTACAATGTCGATGGACGCCGTTTTCTGATTCGCTCGTCTGGACAATGCGTATTCACAACACCTTCGGGCCAACGCATTGGGCCGCACAGCTATCGCAGTCTGGCCCAGTTGGCCGTGCGCGAATGGATGGAGTCGCCGAGCCACCGTAAGAACATTTTACATCGCAAACTGCGCCATACCGGTGCAGGAGCAGGGATTCGCCCCAACTCGCAGCATTGTGGTGCGGTTTTCCTTACCCAGATATTTCTGGGCTGATATTCGGGTATTGCATCGGTGCCACATCGGCTAAACTTTGCCATCATATGGGGATCAACCTGAAGATCAGACTTCCAATGCCGTCTCTTGTATGCGAAACAAAATGGGACGGCTCGCTAAAGTAGTGGTGCCCGCTTATTAATTATGGAGTATGAAACATGAAAAATGTCATGACCCTCGCCGCAGCCGGCATGATCGCCCTGACCGCACCTGCTTTTGCTGGTGGCTACAGCGATCCGGTTGTTGAAGACGAAATCGTAGTAGTAGAAGAAGCTGCAAGCTCGCTGGGCAACACCGGTGCTGCTCTGCTGGGCCTGGCCCTGGTTGCTGGCATCATCGCTGCTTCGGACTCGTCGTCGGAAGAATAATATCGGCTGCTTCGCAAGAAGCTTTCGATTGAAACGGCAAGCCTTCGGGCTTGCCGTTTTTCGTTTGAGGGTCCGCGCGATTCTATTAAGGCGCGAATCACCCGGGTTGGATTGCGCCACGCACATCGCGAACTCTTTGGAGGAAAAATCTTCTTGGACCATTCCGATCAAAATGATCAGAACGTCGCCCAGCCGCGTTGACGGCGCTCTCACCCCCATGAGACTCGGGAAATTGGCAACCAAAGGCGACCTGTCTTAGAGGGCAATGAAGTAGCTGAGAGAGACTGCGCCCGCACCTATGCGCGCACGCCGTTCACAGCCCCGGTTCGATTACAGGCGCAGGTTCTGAATGGCCAAGCTGCCGATCCGCTGACCGACCCACTGGCTGGATTTCAGCACGCGCCCCTTACCATCAACCCAATAGATGTTGGTGAAAGAAATCTCGTCTTTGCGACAGGTTTCCTTCAGGATAGCCGCGGCCTCATCGATGTTACCCACAACCACCTTCTCGGTCCCACTGCGCCGCAACGCGCAGTTCAGGCGCAGCTCTGTCGTCTGGCCCAAGTCACCCAGATAGTAGTGCACGCGCGTGTAATCCGCGTCATTCCGGGACGTGATCGCCGAAACCGCCGCATCGATGCGCGAAGACATCAGGTCTTCCCCCAAGCCGCGTGTGTTGGTCATCACGCCACGATTATAGGTGATCCCCTGCCCCGGCGCGCTGCCCCACGTCACGTGATCACCATTGCGGCCCACAGGGTTCATCGCCAGCACAGCATTGGTGTCAAGACGAACCACAATGGCAATCGGACCATCCGTGGCTGCCAGAGCCTTGGCAACCAATACATTGGGGTCAGCCGGGGCTGCGGACTGCCCAGTGGCCGCTTTCGCGTCGGACTTGCCTTTGCCCACTTTCGAGGTCAGCTTGCCGCTTGCTTGCTTCAGAAAATCGCCCGTCACTTTAGACAGCTCGATTTCCTGCGCATCCGACCCACATGCTGTCAGACCGACAACAGCGCACAGCGCAAAACCTGCCGCACGCAGCGGTTGTGTCAGATGAAATCCCAGCATGGTTACCTCCAGAATTTGCCCCAACGGCCCGCATACGCATCGCCGTGGCCATCCTCGACCCAATCGAACAAGCGACCATCGACCTGCAGGCGCGCGCCGCCGTCTCGCTCAAGCGAACGCAGCTGGGCAGAGGATTCACTTTTCGACGGGGTTCCCAGCGCCCATTCGAACGGGATCGAAATACGGATGCCCTTGTCAAACGAGCCTTCGCCGAAATCTTCGGCCGACACGTTGGTCTTGGTGAAATAACCACCGACTTTCCAGCCATTGGCAAAGGTCCGGTCAACCGAGAAGGTCGCACCATAATCCCCAGCCAGATAGCGGCCGGCGTCCACGCGGGTCGAGAAGCCGTTGCCGAAATCGTAGTAAGCCGAGACATGCCCGGTCACGACATCATAGTCGCGGAAGCCGAAAAGCTGGTCATAGTCACGCTGTTTGACCCAGGCGACCTCGGCCCCGATGGCCAGCGGGCTGTCCACGGGTTTCCACAAAAGTTCGGCCGAAACGCCGCCAAACATCTTCTCCAGATACCCGACAGTCACGCGGCTATAGAGGTTTTTGCCCGGACGTTCATACCACGATGCCGTCAGATGTTCGATCGCAGGGTCACCCTGCTGTGCGTAAAGCGCGCCGTCGGTGCGCACATGGGGCAGGACCGACGTATTAAGGTATGTGTCATCGTCCAGGTTGCCAAAGATGCTTTTCTGAACCGCGCCCGACAGGATGATGTTCGGCGTCAGCTCGTACTTCGCGCTGAAGCGCAGGCCGAAATCGCCGCGAACCGGGCTGGACGGGTCAAAAAAGCTGAGTGCCAAATAGGGGGCCAGCGCCCAGGTGAACCGCGTGTCGTGGTTCGGCAGATCCGAGTTTCTCAGTGCGCTCGGCGCAGCCTCGTCAATGGTAACGCGCTGATACATGTCGATGGCCGGAGCATGCTCCAACCGTTCAATATCGCTACGGCGCATGGTCACCGTCGACAGCGGAATGCCATTTTGCGTGACCGTGATTTCGAAGGACTCGACCGAGGCCGGCAGGGCGTGGGTCAGAATACGCGCGGTGCGCCCGATGGCTTGCGGTTGCGAGTTATAGCGCTTGTTGTCGATCTTCAACTCGGCCCGCGTGGCGGTCAGCGCCAGCGCTTTCAGGCGAATGCCTTCCTTGCCAAGTGCGTCCGAGACAACCCGCTGGATGTCGGCGTGATCTTCAGGTGTGGACACCCAATCGGTGCTCCACGCCACCGAATCCGCACGCGACGGGCGCGGCTTGACGGGCAAAGGTGCCTTTTCATTCCCCGACCGCGCCTGCGGTTTGCGGGGGTTCAGGCGAATGGTCAGCCCGGCGCCGAACATGCTGCCTGCAACGTAAGATGCGTTCAGGTGGAAGGCGGGTGACACCTCGTAATCGATGCCGAAGTTGAAGGGCGAGTTATATTCCAGCGTGCCGCGACGCTCTTCCACGGTGAACGCATCAGACGAATATTCTGCCTTGAAGGTCAGCTTGTCGTTCACCTTGTAGCTGAGGCCGGCAAACGGGGCGAAGTCACCGCGGAACCACTGGCTGAAGTTCAGGGTTCCGCCCTTGCCTGCATCCCAATCCGGACGGGGACCACCGATATTGCCAATGGGATTGTGCGAGGCCAGACGCCCCCATCCCAGACCACCGTGTACGCGCAGCTTGTCGCCAATGCTTTTCGTCGCGACAACATATTCGCTGGAATAGATCCCGGTGCCGATAAAGTCGCGGATGCCGACCGAGACCGCCGGCAAGTATTTCGATTCATTCAGAATGCGGTACTGCAAGTCAAAGCTGCGGTCGAAGAAGTCCTGACCGCGCAATGGACCACTGGCCCAGAAATTATCAAGCTTCGTATAGCGGAAGCTGCCGGACAGACGGGGCAGGATCTGGAAGGTCAGTGTACCGTTCGCGTTTGGACCAAACTGCGAATAGGAAAACGCCAGTTCGCTGTCGGCAGCGACCTCGGCCGTGGGCATCAGGATCAGACCCGGTGTGCCGAACAGCGTATAGCTTGTGGTCTCGGTTCCGAGCTGCGCCTGAGCAGGCGTTGCCGCCGTGGCCAGCAGGCCAAGCGCTGCGTACTTGATGTAATCCACCCGTGCAGTAGTCACCGCAGTCTCCGTCTAACGTCTTTTTTCCAATCTCAATACGTGATCCGCGCGACTAACGCACGCAAAACATACCCGCCCCAGCGGTTTGTGGGGGAATGTCGCGCAATTGCACAAGTTCCCTCGCGTCGGCTTAGCGCGTGTAACGTCACGTTACCAGTCCGATTGCAGCGTCCGCGGCCTATAGTTTGAAAAACAACGTTAAATCGGAGCCCACCATGAGCCTCTTTTCGCCCTCGGCCAGCTGGATCAGCGACGAACATCGCATGTTTGCAGACATGACCAACCGCTTCTTTGCGGACGAGCTTTCCCCCAACATCGAACGATGGGTCGATCAGGGCATCGTCGACCGCGAGTTTTGGCACACAGCCGGCCAAGCCGGGATCATGGGCGGTGCGATTCCCGAGGAGCATGGCGGCGCGGGTGGCGACATGGGATTCGAGAGCGTCGTGATCTATGAACAGACCCGCACCGGGGATTGCGGCTGGGGCTATGGCATTCAATCGATCGTCACCCACTACATCACCGCCTATGGCACCGACGAACAGAAGGCGCGCTGGCTGCCGGGTCTTGCCTCGGGCGAGATCGTGGGCGCGATTGCGATGACCGAACCGGGCACGGGATCGGACCTTCAGGCCGTGAAAACGCGGGCCGAGAAGGACGGCAACCAGTACAAGATCAACGGATCGAAGATTTTCATCACCAACGGTCAGGCCGCCGATCTGGTCATCACCGTCTGCAAGACGGATCCAAGCGCGGGCGGAAAAGGTGTGTCTCTGATCGTGGTCGAACCCGACCAGTGCGAGGGCTTCCAGCGTGGTAAGAACCTGAAAAAGCTGGGCATGAAAGCCAATGACACGTCCGAGCTGTTCTATGAAGACGTGAAGGTGCCGCTGACCAATCTGCTGGGCGCGGAAGAGGGTCAGGGCTTTTATCAACTGATGAAGCAGCTTCCGTGGGAGCGCCTGCTGATCGCCATCCAAGCGCTTGGTGCCATTGACTTCGCGATCGAGCAGACCGTGGCCTATACACAGGAACGCAAGGCCTTTGGCCAGCGCGTGATGGACTTCCAGAATACCCGCTTCAAGCTGGCCGAATGCAAAACCAAGGCCGAGGTTCTGCGCAGTTTCGTCAACGATTGCATCGCTCAGCTGATCGCGGGGACGCTAGATGCGCCCACCGCCTCGATGGCGAAATATTGGGGCACCGAGGTCCAGAACGAGATTATGCACGAGTGTCTGCAGTTGTTCGGCGGCTATGGCTATATGATGGAGTACCCCATTGCGCGGCTCTATTCGGATGCGCGGGTGCAGATGATCTATGGCGGCACGAACGAGATCATGAAGGAATTGATCGCACGGTCGATTGACGTGTAAGCACAGGGCGCCCGCCGCTTTGCGCCGGGCGCGCTTTCGGTGGCTCACGCTGTGAGCCTGAAGGGGCTCTGCCCCTCGCCCGTGCCGGGCTCACCCCGGGATATTTGAGCCAAGGAAATGCAGTCATGCGGAGGAGCAGGGCATGAGCACAGGGAAACCTCTTTCAGGGTTAAAGGTTGTTGAAATTCAAGGGCTTGGCCCCACCCCCTTTGCGGCCATGTGGCTGGCGGATATGGGGGCGGATGTGGTGCGCATTCAGCGTCCGAACTTGAAGGCGCTGATCCCGCAAAAGGTAGATGTGCTGAACCGCGGGCGCGGCTTTGTAGAACTGGATCTGAAGTCAGACGCCGACCGCGCGGTCGCGCATGATCTGATCAATCGTGCCGACATGCTGATCGAAGGGATGCGCCCCGGCGTGATGGAGCGTCTGGGACTGGGCCCGGATGATTTTCCGGACAACCCCGCGCTGGTTTATGGCCGTATGACGGGTTGGGGCCAAAGCGGTCCGTTGGCCCATGCGGCGGGGCATGACATCAACTATATCGCCATCTCGGGCGCGCTGCATGCGATTGGCGGGGATCATCCGGTGCCACCCTTGAACCTGTTGGGCGACTTTGGTGGCGGCGGCATGTATCTGGTGGCTGGCATGTTGGCCGCGCTGCATGCGGCAAAGACCACCGGGCGTGGGCAGGTGGTGGATGCGGCCATCACCGATGGAACTGCACATCTGATGGCGATGATCTATTCGCTTTACGGGTCGGGCATCTGGGCCGATCAGCGCGAGGCCAACTTGCTGGACGGTGGCGCGCCCTTCTACGCGGTTTATGAATGTGCTTGTGGCGGGCACATGACTGTGGGCGCGTTGGAAGCCAAGTTCTATGCCGAGTTCCTTGACTTGATGGGACTAGCGGATGCCGGTCTACCAGCCCAGCACGACGTTGAGGGATGGCCCAGACTGCGTGCCGCCTTTGCCAAGCGTTTCAAGGAAAAGACCCGTGATGCATGGGCCGAGCTTTTGGAAGGCACAGATGCCTGCTGCGCCCCTGTCCTGTCGATGACCGAGGCCCCCAGCCATCCCCACAACGCAGCCCGCGGCAGCTTTGCCACGATTGACGGGGTGGCGCAGCCAAGCCCCGCCCCGCAGATGTCCGGCAGCGCTCTGCGCGCTGAAGCCGGAGAGGAACAGCGCCCGCAAGACGTCGCCGTGGTTCTGTCCCGCTGGGCAGGGTCAGCAAAATAAGGGGCCGCGCGAAGGCGGGATGCGCTTCTGCGAAAAAGTCGAAAAACTTCGACTTTCGCCCTTGCAAACCCCCGGCGGTCCAGTTACATCCCCGCCTACCGCGCTCTGGTAGCTCAGCTGGATAGAGTACTTGACTACGAATCAAGGGGTCGGGGGTTCGAATCCTCCCCAGAGCGCCATTTTCCATCTCCAGCTTATCCGCTTCATTCCGACAGACAGACTGCGTCTGCTGTCCATGATGTTTGCACGCGGTTTCGGTCAGGCCAACAAGGCGCGCATCTTGGTGCGGACCTTGCGCAGATGCGCTGCGCGACTGGAAGGCGTGGATTTGTCCATTGCATAATGCGCCACGAAGCTGGTTTTACACCGCACAGCCAACAGCGCCCGCACGCCACGTAGGAACGTGTTTTTGCCGGGGGATCCCATCATATGGGTCAGCGCAAGGCTGGCTCCGCAGGTTGTGAAGACCCCCAGCCGGGTGACATGCGCCAGCCCGCGCGGGATCGTGTCGCTGTCCCCAAGTGTCGGATCAAACGCCACGCCGGGTAGCAGGCAGCGCTCTAGCCAGCCTTTCAGCATCGCGGGCGGACCATAGCACCATGTGGGATAGATAAAGATCAGGGCATTGCACCACAGAATGTCCGCGACATCATCCTCGAGCCCAAGGCGATTGCGCCCGGTGTCCAGATAATTGTGCAGCTCTTCCCGACCCATCACCGGGTTGAAATCGCGCGCATAGAGGTCGTTGACGCGGACCTCGGCCCCGGCCTGATCAATCGCCTCGAGCACCGCGTCTTTCACTGACGCGTTGAAGCTTTCAGGGGATGGGTGGCAAAACACGATCAACACCCGTGTCTTGGTTTCAATGGTCATGGGTCATCCTTGGAAAGCACGTAAATAATTGAACACCATACCCCTGCACGACAACGTGGCCTCCGGCAAGCCCAAGCGCGAAACTCTCCCAGAACCAGCGCCAGATACGACAGTTTGTCGCCCTTGGGTTGAGTCTTTTCCTGACCGCTTGGTTGGAATCGTTAGATGCCATAAAGAGCAGGTATGGAATTTGCTGATTTGCAGAAATCGTTGAACGCATTGTCAAAGCTGACCCGGCATTGGCCCGGCGAGCCGCTTGATGATCGCGGCGTCATGCGCATTCTGAATTCGGCAGGCACCCGCCCCCCCATCATCTGGGTGTTCAATGCAGCCCACGAGCCCCGGCAGTTGGCGCGCGCGCTTGGGCCCAAGCAGCCGCTTATCGCGCTTAGATCACTGAACCAAATCCAGCGCGCCTCGTCTGATCGATATGACAACGCCGAGCGATTGGCGGCCTATTATGCGGATCAGCTTGCGCAAGCCCTTCCCAAAAAGGTGCCACTGGTCGGAGGCAATTGCCAAGGCGCGCCCATCGCGCTGTGGATCTCAAATGCGCTGCGTGATCGTGGGTGCGATGTGGGATGCGCCGCTGTGATCGATGCCCGCCCCTGGGTCGAAACCCAACTGCCCCTGCTTTTGAACTTCGGCGTCGATTGGAAAGAAGATACCTTCTTCGATGGCATCGCCCCGGATCCAATCGAGGTGAACAAACGTTTCTATGCTGACTGGCGACAGGCCCGGTTGCGCTGTACGCATGGGCAATATTTTGATCCCGAGCATGTCGACCATCTGGCCACCACGCTAACGCGCTTCATGCGGCAGGAAGGGTGCTGGCAAGAAACTCTGCAATCTCGTCTGGCGAGGACGCTTCGAACAAAAGCGAAGGGTGTATTTCACCGGACAGGTGCTGTGCGAGTGCGAGACAGAATTCTTGCGCCTTCAAAGAATCGCCTCCCAAATTGAAGAAGTCTTCTTCGGGCGTGATCTCTTGCCCCGGAAAACAAGCCTGAAACGCTGCCAGGATAATCGGCATCAAACTGTCGGGGGTATGGGGCGCATCAGAGGTCATGGTATCTTTCAGGCTCTTGTAAATAGTGTTGTTTTAAGGATTGGATGGCTATCTTCATCGCGGATCCGCGCGGAAGGCTTGGATATAGGCGGATATAATCGGGCCGGATCTCTGCCAGCATCTGAGACCTGAGGCGGGTGGCAATGTCTGACTGATGGGCCGGGTCGCCTTCGATGGCCGCGACCACGATGTCTTCGCCCTCCATGTCGCTGGGCACAGCAAAGACGCAGCAATCGGACACGGCCTCCATCCCCCGAATGCGCTCGGCCACGTCCAAGGCGGTGAAGGTGACGCTGTTGCGGCAAAACCGTTCAGTATCGCGTCCGGTGATGTACAAAAGCCCTTCATCCGACACATACCTATGATCGCCGGGGCGGAAGGTCTCGCCCGCTTTGGTGACCACAAGCGCGCCCGGGATGTTGGCGGGTTGTTCGGTGCCATGATCGTCTACCGTAACGACACTCACACCCGTCAGTACGCGCCCAGCCGAGGTCGGATGCCGCGCGATATCGTTGCCGTACAGACGCGAGACGACGCCCGCTTCCGAGAAGGAATAGGTGGTGCTGATCCGGTCCGACAACAGCCGCTGCACGTCCAGCAGAACCTGTCCAGTCAGCGGGCCGCCAATGCTCTGCAGCTTGGCCAATCCGGGATAGCGCGGCCCCGCTGGCCGTGCGTCCAAAGACCCGACATAGTCGACCAGCCGCCTCAAAATCACTGGCGCAAGCGTGGCCTCTTCCGCCAAGGGGTGGCGCAGGGCCGCATCCAACTGCGCGGGTGTAAAGAACAGCGGTACACCAATGATCGCACGACCCAGAAAGGCGTTTCGGAACCACAGGTAACGTGTGCCGGCAAAGGCTAGGTTCATGCAGGACACGATATTGCCCTGCGTGACATAGCTGCTTGGACGGCAGCGCTGCTCGGTCATGTCGAACAGGGTCTGTTGGCTGATCGGTTTCAGCTTTGGCAGCGCCGTCGTACCCGAGCTTTGGCGGAAGTCGACGATAGCATCCGGGTCATTGGGAAAACGGAGTGTGGAGATGTCATCGGACGGCGCCAGATCGCGCGGAAGTTGCGTACACCCGTCCAGCGCCGCCAGCCCCTTGAAGTCGCTGAAAATCACCGAGACCCCGGCCGTTTTTGCCACATGCGACCGCTCGGCTTTCGAAATCCGATAGTCCAGCACCAAGGGCGCCGCGCGCAGGGACCACAGGGCAAACTTCGCAGCAAAACTGCGCAGCTGATCTGTGTTGGCAAGGCCCACCACCATGCCCGGCGCAATCCCCTGTTCTAAGAAGAAGGCCCGAAGGCCCGCCGCCTGACGCAAGAAGCTATATCGCGAAACGTGGTGATCCCCTTGGATGAAGAAAGGGGCATCGGGATCGGCCATGGCATGGGACAGAAACACGTCCGCCACAGAGTTCGCCATTTCCAATGTCGCCGTTCCCACCTGCATGGCTTCCTTTAGTCAACTACCTGCCCTACGCCGCGAAAGCTGCGACCAAGGACGTCCACCCACTCAATCAAAAAGTGAAAATTGGATCCAATTCAGAATGGTGCATATTTGCCAGACACCCCCTTGGGTTGTCTAGTGTTTTTCCCACTCCATCGTCATGACCGAGGGCAAATTCATATAGGCCCAGACATCAGCCGAGGATCCTGATGTCGGGCGCGGTTCATCAAAGCGTGTCAGCGTCAAACCAGCCGCCAGAAACGCCTGCATATAGGCCGACAGTGGGCGGTGCCAATTGCGGGTGTGCAGATCGCCCCACCGGAAATCATACTGCCGTGGCTTCAGGTAGTTCGAGATCACGTTCAGCTTCTGCCCGGTCTGCTCACAGGTCCTTGGCTTGCTGGCAAAACTGGCGGTGGCAAAGCTTGTCCGTTCGATGATCAGGACCTGCCCGCCGGGTTTCACAACCCGCGCCATCTGGGAGATCGCCGCCTGAAGGTCGTTCACATTACCCAGAACCATCACGCTATAGACCAGATCAAAGCTGTCATCCGCGAAGGGCAAATCTTCCGAGAACCCTGTGACATAGGTGCCCGCAGGATCGCGCCTCTTCGCGGCGTCCACCAATGCCTCTACCGGATCCAGACCCGTCACATCGCACCCAAGGTCCTGCAGTTTGCGACAATAGCGACCTTCGCCGCATCCGACCTCCAGCGCCGATGTTGGGGCCAGCGCCCTGATGCGCGCATCGAACACGGGATCAATTACGCGTTGGCGCTGAAAATGGTCGGGACCATCCATATTCTTGATCCAGCTTTCCGCGGCACTGGCCCAGCCATTCTCATCTGGATGTCGATCCGACATGACGCCCCTCTCTTTCCAAGTCAGAGGTATAGGGACTCGCCGCCGGCAAGCAAGTCCGGCAAGCTTTGATCGTGTTCCAAGCTGCGTTATAGGTGACGCTATGAACGATCTTCCCTCACAGCATTCCGCGCCAGTGATCGCCATTGACGGGGGCGGCACACGGTGTCGCCTTGCCCTGACAAGCAATGGGGCGCCGGTGGTGGTCGAGGTGGGATCGGTGAATGTTACCAGCGACTTCGACGCGGCCATCGACCAGCTGTCGCGCGGAGTGCACAAGCTGGCCACACAGGCGGGCCGGCGCGTTGAGGATCTGGCGACTGTCCCCACCTATGCCGGGCTGGCGGGTGTCATGGACACCGCGATGGGCCGCAAAGTCGCAGCGGCGCTGCCCCAGAAACACATCCGGGTCGAGGATGACCGCCACGCCGCCCTGCGCGGTGCTTTGGGTGCCACCGATGGCGTCATGGCGCATTGTGGAACCGGCTCTTTCATAGCGGCGCAGGTTGCGGGCAAGTCCCGCTTCGTGGGCGGCTGGGGGGCTGTTTTGGGCGATCCCGCCTCGGCGCAATGGGTCGGGCGGCGAGCGCTGACCCTGACCTTGGACGTAGTGGACGGGTTACGCGCGCCCTCTGCGCTTTCAGAGCACATGCTAAAGGCGTTCACGAACTCTGCCGGCATTGTCGCCTTCGCAGCCCAAGCCCGCCCCGCCGATTTCGGCGCACTGGCGCCCGCCGTGACCCAGTTGGCCAGCGACAAGGACAGTATGGCCACGCAGATCTTGACCGAAGCCGCCCAATCGATCGCAGACCTGCTGCCGCAGCTCGGTTGGACCCCGGGCATGGCGCTGTGTCTGACCGGCGGGATCGGCCCGCTCTATGCGCCTTATCTGCCTGGGGACATCGCGGCGCATATCTCTGCCCCACTGGGCGCGCCGCTCTCTGGTGCGATCGCGTTGGCGCAATCCTATCGCGACGCATTGGAAAATGGCGCAGGGTAGAAACAGTATGACCACAGACACCACCACCTTTCGCAACGGGCGCATTTTCGACGGCACCACCCTGCATGACGCCCACGCCCTTTGCGTCACCACCGGGCGCGTCACTGCGTTCGGACCAGACGCTCAGATCGCCGACCAAGGGCAGGTTGTCGATCTAAAGGGCGACATCCTTTCGCCCGGGTTCGTCGATCTGCAGGTCAATGGCGGAGACGGGATCCTGCTGAACGACGATCCTTCGGTGGAAACGCTCACGCGGATGGCGCAAGCGCATCGCCGCTTGGGGGTAGCGCAGCTTCTGCCCACACTCATCACCGACACGCCCGAGAACACCCGCGCCGCGATTGCCGCAGCGACTGACGCGATCCAGACCGGCGTCCCGGGCATTGCTGGCCTGCATCTGGAAGGCCCGCACCTGTCCATCACCCGCAAAGGGGCGCATGACGGGGAACTGATCCGTCCGATGACGCCCGAGGACCTGCAGATCCTGCTGGACGCCGCCAGCGCCCTGCCCGTCCTGAAGGTGACCGTCGCGCCCGAAACCGTGACCGAGGCGCAGGTCCAAACCCTTTCCCGCGCGGGGGTGTTGGTGTCTCTTGGCCACACAGATGCCGATTACGACACCTGCTTGCGCTACTTTGAAGCCGGGGCGCGCTGCGTCACGCATCTGTTCAACGCGATGAGCCAACTGGGCAGCCGTGCGCCGGGGCTCGTCGGGGCTGCCTTGGGCACAGGCGCGGTCAGCGCAGGGCTGATCGCGGATGCAGTGCATGTGCACCCTCAGACCATGCGCGCCGCGTGGGCGGCCAAAGCCCAACCCGGAGAAATCTTTCTGGTCAGCGACGCGATGGCCGTCGCGGGGTCCGATGCCACGTCCTTCGACCTGAATGGCCGCACCATCACGCGAAAGAACGGCATTCTGACCTTGGCGGACGGCACCTTGGCCGGGGCGGATTTGGACCTGACCACGGCGATCAAAACATTGGTGGAACAGGTCGGGGTTTCGCTTTCGGACGCGCTACGCGCGGCAACAACTGTTCCTGCCAAGCTGATCGGCGCACCCGTGCCAGATGTGACCCGCGACGGCACCTCGACCTCGGACATGATCCGCATATCAGCCGACCTCAGCGGCGTTGCGTTTCTAAACTGAGGGCGTGCCCCGTTCGGCCCTTGCCCCACCGCGTCAGATCTGAATAATAGCGCTAAAATTTTCCATGCGCGCTCGAGACCCACATGACACAGCACAGCACAGATGCGCTTCGCCGCGCGGCACGTCAGATCTTTACCAAAGCGGTCGAGGCCGCCGACCCTGCGCTGGCCGTCCGCAAGGCGCTTGGCCAGTCACCGTTTCCGACACCCGGACCAAGCGGGAAAAGCTATGTCGTCAGCATCGGCAAAGCCGCCCCCGCCATGATGCGCGAGGCATTGCAGCACATTGACGGTCCGCGCCAGGCCTTGATCGTCACCCATCCCGAGAACCAGGAAACGGTCGAGGGTGCAACCCTTCTGCACGGCGCACATCCAGTGCCAAACCAGAACAGTCTGGCCGCAGGACAAGCAGTGAAAGAGCTGCTGTCGCAAGCCGGAGCAGAGGACCAAGTGATCGCCCTGATCTCGGGCGGGGGGTCGGCGCTGATGGCGCTGCCTGCGGATGGGATCTCGATCGAAGACAAAGGGAAGGTCAGCGCGCTGCTGCTGGGCGCGGGCATCGACATCACCCAGATGAACCTTGTGCGCCAACAGCTGAGCCAGTTGAAGGGCGGCGGCATGCTGGCCGTCGCAAGCCCCGCGCCGGTGACCGCCTATATCCTGTCAGACGTGATTGGAGATGACCTGCGCGCCATCGCCAGCGGCCCAACCGTGGCCCCCATCGGCACGCGGAAAGACGCCCGTGCGATCTGCGAGGAAGCAAGCGTTTGGTCAGATCTTCCCACGTCGGTCCAAGCGCATCTGGCGCAGTCCGACTCGGCTGACGACCTGCCGCAAACCGCCCAGAACCATCTGATCGGATCGAACGGCCACAGCCTGCGCGCAGCCAAGGTCGAAGCGCAAAGCATCGGCGCAGTGCAGATCGTTTCGGACATGCTAACCGGGGACGTGCAGGACGCGGCAAACACCCTTTTGGACGCGGCCGAGGCTGCGCCCGTTGGCACCTTATCTGTCATTCTGGCGGGGGGCGAAACCACCGTCCAGCTGACCGGGACGGGTCGTGGCGGTCGCAATCAAGAACTCGCGCTTCATGTGGCGACAGGCGTCGCCGCGCGCGGATTGCAGGGCGATTGGGTATTCCTGAGTGGCGGCACGGATGGGCGTGATGGACCCACGGACGCGGCAGGCGGCATCGTGGATGCAGACAGCTTGCACCGGATGCGCACCGCCGGAGCGGACCCCGCAGCGCTTTTGTTGAACAACGACAGCTACGCCGCGCTTGCGGCCTCGGATGATCTGCTGATGACTGGCGCTACGGGCACCAATGTGGCCGACATCCAGTGTTTCCTGATCGCCAAACCCTAAGGGTCAGTCCTTCCCCAAGAAACTCGTGATCTCGGCCCCGACGTCCTCGCGCTGGGTGTACATCAGCAGGTGACCTGCGGGGTACACGTGCAGACTGGCGTTCGGCAGCATGTTCGACAGCAAGATCTGATTGGTGATCGGGATCAGCCCATCATACTTCCCGGCAATCACCAGCGCCGGCTGGGTCAGCGTGCGTAGCCACGGCAGGCTGGTCCAGCCACACATCGCCCTCACCTGCGAGAAGTAGCCTTCCGGGCTGGGGCGAATGGCGTGCTTTGCGTACTCGCGGAACTCGCCGGGGGCGAAGATTGCTTCGCCGCCATACATCCACGGGCCGATAAAGTTGCCATAGGCCTTGCTGGTGAAGCGTAGCGGGAACATGATTTCGGACAGCGCGATGGGGGTGCCCCACCAGCTGCCGATCCCACCTGCCGAGGTGATTGCCAGCACCAGTTTCGCTACACGATCCGGCACCGTATGGGCGATCTGCTGCGCCAAGGCACCGCCCCACGAGATGCCGAGGATATCGAAATCCTCGATCCCGATCTGGTCCAACACCCGCAGCGTAAAATCCGCATAATCCGGAATGGTCGAGATCCCGTCGATCATGTGCGACCGCCCCGTGCCGGGCATGTCGATGGCGATCAGGCAGCGGTCATTGATTTCGTCCAGCAAGGGCAGAAGCACCTCGATCGACTGGGCAAGGCCGTTGCAGACCAAAAGCGGCGGCAGGTCCGAATTCACGACACGGTGGAGGTAGCGGATCTTCGCGCCGTCGACCTCGACCATGTGAAATTCGGATTTGTCGATGGTGTTGATCGCCTCTTGCACGCCCATCAATCCTTGCCCTCAAGCACATAGGTGCCGGGGGCGTCGGCTAGACGTTTGTACTTGCGGTTGCCCAGCGTTTTCGCCGGTGCGCCACGTTCGGCGGGATTGTTTTTGTCCAGCCACTCCAACCAATGAGGCCACCAGCTGCCTTCGGTCAGCGCGGCGCTTTCTTGCCAGCCTTCTGCACCGGAGCCATCCGAGCCATCTGCCCAGAACTTGCGGCGGGTTTTGGCAGGGTGGTTGATCACCGTGCCCGAAACATGGCCGCCGGTGGTCAGCACGAACTCGGTCGGGCCGGACACCAATTCGGTCGCGGTGTACGAGGATTTCCACGGCACGATATGGTCGCCATCCGCCGCCAGGAAATAGCACGGCACATCAATGTTGCGCGTATCCACGGGCGTCCCGCACAGGGTCAGCGCACCCGGCTCTTTCAGCTTGTTCGCCATATACATCTCTTCCACGAAGAAGCTGTACCACTTGGCCGGAAGGTTCTGCGTGTCCGAGTTCCAATACAGCACGTCGAACGGCGCGGGCGATTTACCCATCAGATAGTTCGACACCACGAAGCCCCAGATGCTTTCGTTCACGTGCAGCATCGCCATGGCGTTTGCGATGTCTCGACCGGGGGCCACCCCTTCGGATTGCAGACGCTGGTTATAAACCTCGACCTGCGGCTCGTCGATGAACACTTTCAACTGACCCGGATCGGCAAAGTCGATCATCGAGGACAGGAAGGTTGCGGTGCCAAGCTTGGACTTCAGATCGTCCGGCATGACGGCCAAAGCCGCGACCAGCATGGTGCCGCCATTGCACCAGCCCATGATGTCCACCGCGTCCGACTTCGACACTTCCGATGTCACGCGCAGCGCTTCGAAAATCCCGTCCGAGATATACTCGTCCCACCCCAGATCGCCCAGTTCGGCACTGGGGTTGCGCCACGCCATCATGTAAACGCTCTGCCCTTGTTCCAGCAGATACCGCACCATGGATTTCTTTTCGTTCAAATCGAAGATGTAGAACTTGTTCACGCAGGGCGGCACAATCAGGATCGGCGCCTTGCGGGTCTTTGCGGCCATCGGCTTGTACTGGATCAGCTCGATCAGCTCGTTGCGATAGATGACCGATCCGGGCGTGGTGCCAAGGTTCTTGCCCACATCAAACGCGTCTTCATCAGTGGTGCTGATATAGCCCTTTTCCAGATCTTCCATCACGTTCTGGAAGCCGTCGATCAGGCTTTGCCCACCGGTTTCCTGCGCCAGCTTCTGCGCTTCGGGATTGGTGGCCAGGAAGTTCGAGGGCGACATGTTGTCGGCGGCAACGCGGGCGTAAAAGCTTAGCTTGTCCTGTTCCTGTTGCGACAGCCCGGCCTTGTCGGCCATGTCCACCATCGCCTTTGCGGTCAGCTCATAGGAATGGCGCAACAGCGGGAAGACGCCTTCGTTCCACGCATCCCCCTTGAAACGATGATCCTTCGACGGCTCGATCCCTTCGCCCGCTTTCAGCGCGGTGATCATCCACAGCTTGGCCATGTCTTTCTGATAGGACATCCACGTTTCCGCCCAAGCGCCAAAGGGATTGTCCCCGGACTTGTTCATGTCTTCCAGCAGTTTGAAAAAGTCTTTGTTCATGACGCGCGCCTTCTGATTCCGGTTTCTCGCGTTGCACTATTCCAACGAAATGCTTCACGAGTTTTTCAACACGGACCTTTAGGCGGGTTTATGGCTGTTTCTCGTGCATTTTTCAGCTTGCCCTGAAGCTTCTCGTCTTGATCGGGAATCATTGACGCCAGCCCCTCGATCAATCCCGCAAGATGTTCAGCAGGCACCTTGTCTTCGATTTCAGACAGCATCAGACCACCATAGACCTTCCACATCTGGGCGCGCAGCGCTTTGCCTTCTTCCGTGATCCGCAGCTCGCGCCCGCGCCGGTCGGTTGCTGCGGGGCATTGTGTCACCAGCCCGTCATCCACCATGCGCTTGATGGTGCGCGACAGGTTGGGTTGGTCGAATAGGGATTGGCGCTCCAACTCGTTCTGGCGCATCCCCTCTTCCGCGCGCTCCAGCGCCCACAAGATGTCATACCACGCGGCCGAAGGAAGATGCGCGCGCTTCAGTTCCGCCTCGAAGGTTTGCGTGACCCGTTTATGGGCAATGTTCAGAAGCACCCAGATCGCGGTGGTCTGGCTATTCGGTTTTCTATCCATCTCACATTCCCGTTACCGGCAGATTTGCCGTCTTCCCCTACGCGCTCACATTAGATACATGCACATGCATCTATTATTTCATCCCACGTTGTCCTGCAACATGACAAAGGAGCCGACACAATGAAACCTCTTCTGACCGCCGCCGCCCTTGGGTTGGGCCTTGCTGCCGCCGGAACCGCCACCGCCGAGATCTATAAGTTCGACCCCGGCCACACCGAAATCCGCTTTTATTATAACCACGCCGGTCTGTCGGAACAGTCGGGCCAGTGGAAAGTGATCGGCGGCGAAGTTGACTTCGACCCCGCGAATGTCGCCGCCACCAAAGTCACCGTGACCGTTGACCCGGCCAGCGTCGACACCGGTGTCGGCCCGCTGGATGACCACCTGAAAAGCGCCGACTTCTTTGATGTCGAGAACTTCCCCGAAATCACCTTCACCTCGACCGGGGTCGAGCAGACCTCGGACAACACCATCACGCTGGTGGGGGATCTGACCATCAAGGACAACACCAAGCCGGTCACCATGAACTTTACCCTGAACCACAACGGCCCGCACCCGCTGGGCGATTTCTTTGACTACTACAAAGGCGAATGGATCGGCGTTCAGGGCACCGGCGACATGCTGCGCTCGGACTTTGGCGTGGGCATGTTCGCGCCTGTGACGTCCGACGAAGTGCGTCTGGAAATCTCGGCCGAGCTGCGCGCGGGCGGCTGGGAATAAGCCATGCGGCTTACCAACACGACACAAAGCTGGGGGGCGCTGGCGCGCCTCCTGCATTGGGCGATTGCTGTGATCATCCTGTATCAATTGGGGATGGGCGTCTGGATGACGAAATTCGTCACGGACGCCTTGGCCCAGTTCCCGCTGATCCAGACCCATAAAAGCTGGGGTTTCGTGGTATTCGCCTTGGCCGTGATCCGCGTGATCTGGCGGCTGCTTAATCGCAACGCGCCAGACCTGCCCGACCACATGCCGCCGCTGGAAAAGCTGGCGGCAAAGCTGGGGCATCTGGGACTTTACGCGCTGATGTTCATCATGCCGCTGTCAGGATGGCTGATGGCCTCGGCCTCGCCCTTGCAGGATCGGTTCGGCGTGAAGAACAAGGTGTTTGACTGGTTCGAGATGTACGACCCGTTCGTCCCCGGAAGCCAAGCTCTGACGGATCTCTTCGCGCAGGTGCATTTCCTGTCCGCGATTGCCCTTGGCCTGCTTTTGCTGGGTCACGCGGGGGCTGCGATCTGGCACCACGTCCATCACAAGGACGACGTGCTGAAACGCATGACGTGGGGAAAGTGACCTACCCCACATAAAAAGGCCCGGCGCAGTGCCGGGCCTTTTCGTTTTCAAGCAGCGGAACGATCAGTTGTTGTCGTTCCCAAGCGCGTTGGGATCGAACACATTTCCGAAGCCGGAGTTGTTCGACGATCCCGCAGCACCATCGTCCGCACCCTCATCCGACGCGCCATCATCCGTACCCTCGTTCTGCAGCGTGTTCGGCGCGAACACTCCACCGAAGCCCGAGTTATTGGACGGTTTCGGCGCCGTCTGGGTTGCTCCACCCTCCGCACCTTCGGCGGCAGCTTTCTCGGCTGCTTCCTTGGCACGGCGGTCGCGCAGTTCCTGAATGCGCTTCTCGGTTTCAAGGCGCTTCTGTTCCTGCACATCGGCGATGCACTGATCCGGGCTGTAGGTCATGGCCGAGGCCGTCACCGTTGCCACACCGATCACCAGCACGATCAAGGCAATCGCGGCTGGGTTGCGGCTGATCAGACCGGGCACTTCGATCTTACCCGCCAGCTCACCTACAGTGGCATCCTTTCGGGCCTCGGCGATCATCTTCTTACGCTTGATGTTCGCTTCGTTGATCAAGGCAAAGAAGACCGTCAGCGCCACGATCATGAAGGCCAGCGCGGAAATCGCCGGGGTGATCCCGTAACGCACCTTCTGCGCCAACTCGATCGTCAGGGTCGGGTATTCACCAAAGGTGAAGGTGGTGGTGTTGTAGTTCTCGAACGAGGCCAAGAACGCCAGCACCGCCGCCGACAGGATCGCGGGCATCATGAAGGGCATCAGCACCTTGCGGAACGCTTGCGCATGGGTTGCGCCCAAGTCCAACGCCGCCTCGGTCAGTGCGATGTCATAGCGCTGAAGACGGGCCACCAAGACCAGCATGCAGTAGCTAGCGATGAAGGTGGACTGGCCGATGATGGTCAGGAAAAGACCGTTCGACAGAACACTGTCCGCGCCCAGACCCAGCATGCGGTTGATGCGATCCCAGAACACAAGGGTCGAGATACCCAGAACCACGCCCGGAATAAGGATCGGGGCAATGATGATCGTGTAATAGGTCGCCCGCAGCTTGGGCCAGATTTGGGTGAGCATCAGTGCCCCCGCCAGACCCATCGACACCGACAGGATCACCGTGCCAAACCCGACAAGGATCGAGTTCCAGATCCCGTTCAGAATACGCTCGTCCCGGAAGAGCTCGCCAAACCAGTTGAAGGTCAGGCACTCCCACGGGGTCATGCGCGGGAAGCTGGGTGAGTTGAACGCCGTCGCCGACATGATGATCAGCGGACCAAGCAGGTAGGCAAAGAAGATACCCAGATAGATCCAGATGGAGACGCGAATGATTTTATCAGTCGTCATTTGCCAATATCCCCCATGTTCACTTTGAACACACGCATCAGGGCCAGCACCAGCAGGATACAGGTGACAAGCAGTACGATCGCGTAGGCAGCACCTTGCGGCCAGTCAGAGTTGTCGTTGAACTGCTGATAGATCAGCTGCGTGAACCAAAGTGACGATGGCCCCCCAAGGATTTGGGGCGCGGCCAGCGCACCGGCGGACAGCATGAATACCATCGTACAGCCCGAGCTGATGCCCGGCTTGGCATAGGGAATGACCACCCGCTTGTGGATCCGCCACCACGGCGCACCAAGGTCACGCGCGGCCTCGATCTGGTTGTGATCAAGGCTTTCGATCACATTGTAGATCGGGAAGATCATCAGAAGGATGTACGCATACCCCAGACCCGCATAAAGCGCGATGTCGTTGCGGATGAAGTCAAAGGGCGTATCGAATATCCCGGACCCGACAAGCAACGTGTTCAACACCCCGCTTTCGCCGAAGATAATGCGCAGCGCGAAGGCGCGCAGGATCTCGTTGATCCAGTAGGGGATGATCAGCATCAGCGCGAAAACGCGGATGTGGTTGCCCTTGTTCTGGCCCAGATAATAGGCAATCGGATAGCACAGGATCAGGTTGAAGATGGTTACACAAACGGCGGCCACCAGCGTACGGAAGAACACCCGAAGGTCCACCGCGTTGTAATCCTGCGACCCACCCTCGGGGCCATAGATCAGATATTTATAGTTCTCGAGCGTATAGACATCCTTCGGCCCGCCGATCTCGGGCGGGGGAAGGTTCGGACGGAACGAGAAGTCGAGCATCGACAGCTGAGGCAAGATAATCAGGCCAACGGTCCAGAAAAGGACCAGACCCAGCATCAGGGATCCCATCAGCGTGCCGTTCCGGTTGAAGAATTCCTTCAGGAAACCTGGCATCGCACCCCCTCCTTATTCCGCGGCCAATTCGCCAGCGGGAACCGCAACGGCGTTATTCACGTCATATTCCAGCGTCATGTCTTGGCCCGAGTGGTCCTCGAACGACTGGCCGTGGTTGGGGATCGAGACTTTCAGTTCTTTCCCGCCGTCGCCTTCCATGAAGATGTTGAAGACGTTGCCTTCGAACTCTTCGTGGTTGACCTTGGCGGTGACGAAGTGATCACCCTGCGACCCGGTCGGCGCCAGCGACAGAGCCTCGGGACGGATGAACATCATGGCGTCATCGCCCACATTCATCTTGCCCTGATTGGCGGTCGAAATCCGCGACAGCAGATCACCCGAGCGGTTGGTGCGGATCAGGGCTTGATCGCCACGCACATCCAACACCTTGCCACGGAACACGTTGTTTTCACCCACGAAGCTGGCAGCAAAGGCAGTCGACGGATCGTTGTAGATGGTTTTCCCATCGGCAATCTGGTCGATCACACCGGCGCGCATCACGGCGATGTCGTCCGACATGGTCAGCGCTTCGCCCTGGTCGTGAGTGATGTAGATGAAGGTAATGCCCACACGCTGCTGAATCTCACGCAGCTCGGTGCGCATGTGCTGGCGCAGTTTCAGGTCCAGCGCGGACAGCGGCTCGTCCAGCAGCAGAACATCGGGTTCGGCACATAGCGCACGGGCAATCGCCACACGCTGACGCTGACCGCCCGACAATTCGCTGGGCAGCTTGTCGCCCTGCCCCGGCAGCGCGATCATGTCCAACAGCTCGTCCGCGCGCTTGCGACGCTCGCGGGCGGATGCGCCCTTGATCTCCATCGAGAAGGTGATGTTTTCCCAGATCTTCATCAGGGGGAACAGCGCAAGGTTCTGGAAGATCAACGCGGTTGGGCGCTTGTTCGGCCCAATGCCCTTCATGTTGTTTCCACCGATCAGGACATTGCCTTCGCTGGGCTCAAGAAAGCCCGAAACGGCGCGCAGGATCGTGGTCTTGCCACAACCCGACGGTCCAAGGAACGAGAAGAAATCGCCCCCTTTGATGTGCACATTCGCGTCGCGCACCGCGACGAAATCTCCAAAGCGGATCCAGAGGTTTTCAAGATCGACGCCTACTCCGGCACTCATATGGTTTCTCCCCATAAACGGGCCGCTCACGCGCTGATCTCAGGCGTGCGACCGTGTTTCCAGACGTTTCAGTCAGTTTAGTGTGGCGCCCCCATCCACTGACGGGGACGCGCTATTTTCAAGTCGCTTAGGCGCTCTTGAACTTGTTGACGAACTCGGTCCGCACGTCAGCGTACCAGGGTGCTTCAGCAGGCCACGGGTTCAGGTTGGCCAGGCTGTCACCCGGATAGGCTTCCGAGAAGTTCTTCTTGTAGGTGTCACCCGAATAGGTGTCCGCACCCAGCACCGGCGAGTTATAGCCGTGGCTGTCAATCGCAACACCGGCGGGCTCCTGACGATAGGCGTATTCGATGAAGGCATAGACCTGCTCTTCATTCGTGGCGCCAACCGGCATCGACATACCGTCGACCCATGCCATCGCGCCTTCGATCGGTGCCTGATAGTGCACCGGCTCGCCTGCCGATTTCAGGGCCAGCGGCGGACCATCCCAAGTCTGACCGACCACAACGCCTTCGTTCAGAAGACCGTTCTTCTGGGTGTCGGCGTCGTTCCAGATCAGCTTGATGCGCGACTTGCGGGCGATACACCAATCAGCGATCTGACCCCATACTTTGCGCATGGTCTCTTCGTCGTTGTAAGCAGCCCAGACCGAGCCCGGCTCCATCTCGCCAGCGCGTTCCATGTACAGACCAGCGCCCAGCATCATCGAGTGTGCACGGCCCATGGTCTTGCCAGCGTTTTCTTCCGACCAGACGTCGCCATAGCTTGGCGCGTCGCCAGCCGGCAGCCATTTGTCGGTGCGGTATGCGATACCTTCGGTGCCCCAGATGTGCGGCAGCCAATGTGCGCCACCACCGGCGAAGTTCCAAGCATCGGTACCGATTTTGGCCATCGCCGGGTTTACAGCATCGATGTTCACTTTCGACAGGTCGAACGGCTTCAGAAGCTCAAGCGGCTCCCACTGCAGCGAACGGTTGTTGGTCGGCGATACGATGTCGAAGCCCTGACCTTTGGTCGCTTTCATCTTGTTGATGATTTCTTCGTTCGAGCCAATACCGGTGTAGTTCACCTTGATGCCGGTTTCCGCTTCGAAGCCCGCGATGAACTCGGGCGGCAGATAGTCCGACCACATCAGGATGTTGATCTCACCCGAGGACGCCAGCGCGTTCTTCACGTAGAGCGGTGTCGCCAGTGCGGCAGCACCCATCGTGGTCGCGCCTTTCAGCACGGAACGACGACTGAACTTGTTCTCTGTTGTCATTGTATTCTCCCGTTGGTTTTTCATTTTTGACTTGCGATAGTTTTTTTCATTATCCGGCACACCAATAGCGCCAGCTTTTATCGCTTGTTCGGTCCAGTTGAGATATGCCGACTTGGCTTCTGGACCTTTGTCTTGCTATTTTCCCCAGATCGCTGGGCGAAATTTTAATTTTCTCCCTATATTTTCAATTACCTAACCATCACACGCAATCTGGACACATCAGGACACTGGTTCTCGATTTCACTGGACCGACTCCTCGGCCACCTTAAGAAGTGAACGCCTTAAAAGGGGTTCGAGTCAACAACTTACCCCAAGCGGATTTGATTCCCCTTAGATCGACAAGCCAATCAGCGCGACGCCCCCTGCCATCAGGACAGCGGCAGAAAGCCGACGGCGCCAGTTGCCTTCACCCAAAAAGACAAAGCCAATCAGCGCCGCGAAAATGACCGAGGTTTCGCGCAAGGCCGACACGGCCCCCAGCGGCGCGAAGTTCTTGGCATAGAGCACCAGACCATATGCAGTCATCGACACCATGCCGCCCAGAATGCCGATCATCCACGTCCGGCGGGGCAACGCGCGGATGGCACTGCCGCGGCGCAGGGCGACGAATCCCGTGATGAAGATATGCAGCACCGAATGCCACGCCCAATAGGACAGCGTGTTGCCAGACAGGCGTACGCCGACACCATCCACCAACGAATAGCCCGAGATGCAAAACCCGGTGCCAAGCGCGAAGAACAATGCGACCCGACCGACCCCGTGTCGCAGCGCCGCCCAGCTTGAGATCTGGATCGCGACCGCGATCAACGCGATCCCGAACCATGCCTGCGCGGGAAGGATTTCGCCCACGATCAGCATGGCCCACAGCGACACCAGCGCAGGCACGATGCCGCGCGCGATGGGGTAAACGACGCTGAGGTCGCCGTGCTTATAGGCCTGCCCCAGCATGTAGAAATAGCCAAAGTGGATCACGGTCGAGGCGAGCAGGTAGGGCCAGCTTTCCGCAGCCGGAAATGGTAGCACCGCCACCATTGCCAAGCCGGGGATCACGTGGCCCAGCGCCACCAGACCCAATGTGGCCGTCCGATCCCCCGCCGTTTTCACGATGGTGTTCCATGTGGCGTGCAACAGTGCCGCCGACAGGATGATCAGGACGATGCCTGTGGTCATTGGGTCAGATCACATCTTCAAAGAGTTGTCGCAGGTTTTCGCGCGTCAGCTCGACCGGGTTACCGCCACAGCTGGGGTCTTTGATCGCGCCTTCGACCAGAGCATCCATCTGATCAGCGCTCACGCCCATCTCGGACAGCTTGCGCGGGATTTCAAAGCTGTCGTTGAAGTCTTGCACGAAGCCTTGGAAGCCTTTGAAGCCGCCCTCGATGCCCAGATAACCCGCCGCGCGGTCAAACCGATCCGCGATTTCACCCGCATTGAACTCCAGCACGGCGGGCATGCAAACCGCATTCGTCGTCCCGTGGTGGGTATTGAAGATCGCGCCAACCGGGTGCGACAGCGCGTGGATTGCGCCGAGGCCCTTCTGGAAGGCCGTCGCCCCCATCGCAGCGGCGGACATCATGTTGGCCCGTGCCTCAAGGTCGGTGCCATCCGCATAGGCGCGCGGCAGATAGTCGATGACCAGACGCATCCCTTCCAGCGCAATGCCTTGGCTCATCGGGTGGTAATGCGGGGACGAGAACGCCTCGACACAATGCGCGAACGCATCCAGACCAGTGCCTGCGGTGATGAATTTGGGCATGCCCATGGTCAGCTCAGGGTCGGCAATCACGACCGTCGGCAGCACCTTCGGGTGGAAGATGATCTTCTTCTCATGCGTTACCGAATTCGTGATGATCGAGGCACGCCCGACTTCCGAGCCAGTCCCCGCCGTGGTCGGCACCGCGATGATCGGCGCAATCGCGTCGGCATCCGCGCGGGTCCACCAATCGCCAATATCTTCGAAATCCCAGATCGGGCGGGTTTGGCCTGCGTAGAACGCCACCATCTTGCCCAGATCCAGACCGGAGCCACCACCGAACGCAATCACACCATCATGCCCGCCGGCCTTATAGGCCTCGACGCCGGCGTGCAGGTTGATCTCGGACGGGTTGGGGTCCACGTCGCTGAACATGCCGCGGCCCAGACCGGCGGCCTCCATGATGTCCAGCGTCGCCTTTGTGATCGGCAGATCGGCCAGACCCTTATCCGTCACCAGAAGCGGCCGCTTCATGCCCGCCTGTGCACAGGCCTCGGGCAGTTCCTTGATACGGCCTGCGCCAAATTTCATCGCGGTCGGGTAAGACCAGTTTCCAACAAGGCTCATGATGTCACCTTCTTCAGATGGTAGGATTTCGGGCGTGTCAGGTTGTGGAAGCCGATCACGGACAAACCACCCCCACGCCCCGTGTTTTTGCACCCGGTCCAGCACAGGCCGGGATCAAGATAGTCGGCCCGGTTCATGAAAACTGTCCCCGTTTCGACCTGATCGCCCACGCGCGCGGCACGATCCACGTCGCGGGTCCACAGGCTCGCCGTCAGGCCAAACTCGCTGTCATTCATCAGCGCGATGGCTTCTTCGTCGGACGAGACCTTCATGATCCCCACAACCGGGCCAAAGCTTTCATCCCGCATCACGCGCATATCATGGGTCACATTGGTCAGGATCTGAGGCGTCAGATACGCCCCGCCATCATCCTCTGCGAAGGTGTCGATATGCGCCACGGCACCATCAGCCAGCGCCTCGGAAATCTGCGCGCGCACCTCATCCGCAAAGCGCACATTGGCCATCGGACCAAGCGTGGTTTCCGGGTCCAGCGGGTTGCCCAGCTTATAGCCTTTCACGATCTGAACCGCCTTGGCGACAAAGTCGTCATAGAGGCTCTCATGCACGTAAATCCGTTCGATCCCGCAGCAACACTGTCCCGCGTTGAACATCGCCCCATCAATCAGCGTATCCACGGCAGCATCCAGATCGGCGTCCTCCATAACATAGCCGGGATCCTTGCCACCCAGTTCGGTGCCGACGCCAGTGAAGGTGCCCGCAGCTGCGCGCTCCATCGCCTGACCGCCACCGACCGAGCCGGTGAAATTCACAAAATCAAACGCGTTGCCCGCGATCAGATCATTGGTCACGTCATGCGACAGGAAGACATTCTGGAACACATCCGCAGGCACACCGGCCGAGGCAAACGCCGCCGCCATCCGCTCGCCCACCAACAGGGTCTGCGTCGCGTGTTTCAGCACCACTGTGTTCCCGGCAATCAGCGCAGGCGCGACGGTGTTGATCGCCGTCATGTAAGGATAGTTCCATGGGGCAACCACAAAGACCACACCATGCGGCACGCGCTTGATATAGCGCTTGAACGTCTCGTCCTCGCCCACCTCGATATCAGCCAGACTGTCCGCCGCGATCGAGGCCATGTGGCTGGCGCGTTCATTGAACCCGCCAAACTCGCCGCCATAGCGCACCGGACGGCCCATCATCTGGGCCAGTTCCGGTACGATCTCGTCATTCATCGCACCAACGGCGGCCACGCCGGCCATCACCAGCTCCACCCGCTCGGCCAACGGGCGCGCAGCCCAATCTGCCTGAGCAGCCCGCGCACGTGCTACGACTGCCTCAGCGGCCTCCAGCGACAACACCTCGCGCTCGGCAAAGACCGATCCATCAATCGGCGAGATACATTTCAACATTTGGCCCATGCCAAACCTCCACGATACAGGGCAATCCAGCCCTCTTCCTCTTGCTTCAAATACCTCGGGGAGCGCGAGGGGCGTCGCCATTGTTGCTCGAACCAATGGCGCATCAACGGCGACCCTCGCCTAACACCTACGCCCGCTCGAACCCGCGCGCGACTTCCCAATCGGTCACGACGCGCTCAAACTCTTCGATCTCGACCTCGGCAGCGCGGGTGTAGTGGTCGACCACATCGTCGCCCATCGCAGCCCTCAGCATCTTCGATCCATGCAGCGCATCCCGCGCAGCGGACAGATTGCCCGGGATCATTCCAGTTTCCCCCTGATAGACATCGCCCGTGGTCGGCGCCTGAAGCTCCAACCCTTCTTCAATGCCAGCAATACCTGCCGCCAGCATTCCAGCTATGGCCAGATAGGGGTTCATGTCCGATCCAGGGATGCGGCATTCCACGCGCACCGCTTTGGTGCCATCGCCACACAGACGGAAGCCCGCCGTCCGGTTGTCCACCGACCAGATGATCCGCGTCGGCGCAAAGGTGCCCTTCATGAAGCGCTTATACGAGTTGATGTAAGGCGCCATGAAATAGGTGTAGTCCGGCGCGTATTTCAACAGCCCAGCCATATAGGATTTCATCAGATCCGACATGCCCAGCGCATCCTCAGGATCGTAAAACGCGTTCGCGCCATCCTTCCACAGCGACTGATGCACGTGGGACGACGAGCCCACCTTGTCGTGATGCCACTTGGGCAGGAAGGTCGCAGCATGGCCTTGCTGCCACGCGATTTCCTTCACCGCGTGTTTGGCAATCGTATGATACTCGGCATTGTCCATCGCGGGAGCGTATTTGATGTTCAACTCTTCCTGACCGGTCTCAGCCTCGCCCTTCGAGTTCTCGATCGGCAGGCCCGCGCTCCACAGGTGATTGCGGATCGGCCGCATCACGTGTTCTTCCTTGGTGGTCTGCAGAATGTGGTAATCTTCGTTATAGCCACTGATCGGGGCCAGATCGCGGAAGCCCTCTTTGCGGATCTCGTCAAAGCTTTTCTCGAACAGGAAGAACTCCAGTTCGGTCGCAGTCATGGCATCAAAGCCCAGCTCGGCCAGACGCGCCACCTGACGCTTCAGGATCGCGCGCGGCGAGTGCGGGACATCCGCATGCGTATGGTGATCCAGCACATCGCACAGCACCATCACCGTGCCCTCAAGCCACGGCACCGGGCGCAGGGTCGACAGGTCGGGCTTCATGACATAGTCGCCATATCCCCCTTCCCACGAGGTCGAGGCATAGCCATCCGGCGTCCCCATCTCGAGATCCGTTGCCAGCAGATAGTTGCAGCAATGGGTTTCTTCATACGCCCCATGCAAAAAATGGTCCGCATGGAACCGCTTGCCCATCAGGCGCCCCTGCATGTCGACCAGACATACCAGAACCGTATCAACGTGGCCTTCGGCAAATTGGGCTTTCAGATCGTCGAGTGTCATAACTGCCTCTTTCAAGAAATGCGGGGGCGGCAGTTGGCCGCCCCACGCGGTATCATTAACCGTAGCGGTAAGGCCGTCCAGCCTTCTGCATGTCGGCGTTATACTTGCGGAAAATCTCGACCACTTTGGCCTTGGTCGGGCTTTCTGCGGCGATCTCGTCCCAGAAGGCGACGGCGGCGTTCTCGACCTGTGCCCATTCCTCGTCGGGAATGGTGGTCAGGCTCATCTTGTCGCCGTTGACGCGCAGGTTGGCTTCGCCGCCCCAATACCACCATTGGCGATAATAGTGCGACTGGTCACAACAGACGCGGAACAGCGTTTGCAGGTCTTCCGGCAGCTCGTTCCAGCGGTCCATATTGGCAAAGAACGACCCGGCCCATGCGCCCGAGATGTTGTTGGTCAGGAAATAGTTGGTCACGTCGGCCCAGCCCACGGTGTAG
Source organism: Aliiroseovarius marinus (assembly GCF_004360145.1). Taxonomy (GTDB): domain Bacteria; phylum Pseudomonadota; class Alphaproteobacteria; order Rhodobacterales; family Rhodobacteraceae; genus Aliiroseovarius; species Aliiroseovarius marinus. The sequence goes on from NZ_ML178715.1 coordinate 153,411, forward strand.
TCTTCCGTGATGCCCGACCATGCGATGCCGTCCAGCTCGCCGGTTTGCACGGCGACCTCGATGTCTTCCCACGGCAGGGTCACGGGAACCACGCCGAACTGCGACAGGAAGCGGCCTGCAGTCGGGAAGGTGAACACGCGCTTGCCCTTCAGATCAGCCAGCGAGTTGATCGGATCCTTGGTGGCAAAGTGGCACGGGTCCCACGACCCGGCGCTAACGTGCTTGATGCCAACGGCCGAGTATTCCTCGTCCCAGATCTCGTTCAGGCCGTACTGGTTGAACAGCACCGGCACGTCCAGAGAATAGCGCGAGGCGAAGGGGAAATAGCCGCCGAACACGGTGACTTCGGTGGGCGAGGCCATCGAGTCGTCATCCGACTGCACCGCATCAATCGTGCCCTTCTGCATGGCGCGGAACAGCTCGCCCGTCGGGACCAGCTGGTCGGCATAGAACAGCTCGATCTGCATGCGGTCGCCTGCGATCTTGTTGAACATCTGGATCGCAGGATCAATCACGTGGGCGGCCAGTGCGGGACCCGCATAGGTCTGCATCCGCCACTTGATCGTGCCCTGCGCAATTGCGGGCGTCGCCAAAGGAGCCGCGGCCAGACCGGCCCCGGCGGTGGTTAAAAACTTACGTCTTGTCGTCATCTTCTCTCTCCTAGTTGGTTGTTTTTATTATTTTTATTTTCCGTATACGTAATTGGGCAGCCAAAGCGCGATTTGGGGGAAGGTCATGATGATCGCCAACGCCATCACCATGATAAGGACGAATGGCACGATAGAACGGTAGATGTCCCCCAGCCCAATTTCTGGCGGTGCCATGGCCCTCATTAGAAACAGGTTGTAGCCAAAGGGTGGCGTCATATACGCGATCTGAGTGGTGATGGTGTAAAGCACCCCATACCAGATCAGGTCGAAGCCCAGCACTTTGACCAAGGGCACGTAAAGCGGCGCTACGATGACCAGCATCGCGGTGTCATCCAGAAACGTACCCATGATGATAAAGCTCAACTGCATCAGGATCAAAATGACCCACGGGTTCAGCCCAAGCTGTTCGGTAAACAGGTTGTCGATGGCCTTGACCGCGCCCAGCCCGTCGAAGACAGCGCCAAAGCCCAGAGCCGCCAGAATGATCCACATGAACATGCAGGAAATCAGCAGGGTCTGCTTGGTGCAGGTCTCGAAAATATGCCACGTCATGCGGCGCTTGGCGACGGACGCGAACAGGGCGGTCAGCGCCCCAATAGCCGAGCTTTCGACCAGCGAGGTCCAGCCGTTCACAAACGGCACCATCATTGCGGCAAAAATCGCCAGCGGCAGGATGCCCGCGCCCAGCAGGCGGATCTTCTCGGCACGCGACACCTGATGCGCGTCTTCCATCGCGGGTCCAAGATGCGGTTGGATTTTGCAGCGCAACCAGATGTAGATGATGAACAGCGCGGCCATCATCAGGCCGGGCAGCACGCCCGCAAGCCACAGCTGCCCCACAGGCTGACGCGCGATCATCGCATACAGCACCAAGACGACCGAGGGCGGAACGAGGATGCCCAGGCTGGAGCCCGCCTGAATAACCCCCGTCACCATGATCTTGTCATAGCCCCGGCGCAGCAATTCCGGCAGCGCGATGGTGGCACCGATGGCCATGCCCGCGACGCTGAGGCCATTCATGGCGGACACCAGCACCATCAGGCCGATTGTGCCAATCGCAAGGCCTCCGTTCACCGGGCCCATCCAGACGTGGAACATGCGGTAAAGGTCATCGGCCAAGCGGCTTTCGCTCAGGACATAGCCCATGAAAATGAACATCGGCAGGGTCAGCAGCGGATACCATTTCATCAGCTTCATCGCGGCGGAGAACGGGATGTCCTGTCCGCCCACGCCCCACAACAGCAAGGCCGCAATCGCGCCCACGGCACCAATCGCGCCGAACACGCGCTGCCCGGTGAACAGCATCAGCATCATCGATGCGAACATGAAAATGGCGATATATTCTTGGCTCATGTGCGTGTCACACCAATCTCGTTGCCGCGAATGCGGGCGATGTCTTTGAACAGTTCGGAAATGGCCTGAAGCAGCATCAGGAAGAAGCCGACGACCATGATGGATTTGATGGGCCAGGCATAGGGGCGCCATGCGGTGGACGAGCGCTCAAGCCGCCCGACCTCCTCGGTTCCCGTGATCAGCCCCCAGAAATAGGAAAACGGTTCGTCCCCCCAATACCCCAGCGAATAGGCGGTCGATCCGACGCCGCCCCAGACCAGAACGCCCAGATAGATCAGCAGGAAGAACACTGTGAAGGCATCAAACCACGCCTTCTTGCGGTCGTTCCAGTTGTGATAAAACAGGTCCATCCGCACGTTCGATCCCATCTGAAGCGAATACGGACCGCCCATGATGTAGTACGTCACCATCGCGAACTGAGCCATTTCCAAGGTCCAGAGCGACGGCAGGAAGAACGTCTTCGAGATCGAGGACCACAAAAGGATCCCCATCATCACAAAGAGCCCCCACATCATCACCCGACCGATGCGATAATTCACGGCGTCCACGACGCGTACATATCCAGACATAAGCGCAGTCACGTTGGCTTTCCTTCGGTCATCGCGGCCTTTGCCTTGGCGATCCAGTCGGCCAGCGCCCCGGCGATGCGGGCGTGCTGTTCGGCCGTTTCGATCAGGTCGTTGCGGATTTCGATCATTACATTCGGCAAGCCATACGGCACCGCATGTTTGTTTAAGGTATGGGCCACCCCATCGACGGCCGCATAAGGTTCGTTCAATTGCACCTCCATGCCCAGATCGGCGGGTATGGTCTGCATCATGGACAGGGCCAGCCTGTCGTCATCGCCATGCAGGATGCCGATCTGCACATCCCGCATCTGGCCGCGATAAACAGGCGTGAAGCTGTGCACCGTCACCATCATCTGAAGATGCGGCTGGTGCACGCCGATCTGTTCTTTCAACGTGGTTGAGAACGGACGGTAAACCTGCTTCACTCTTGCGAAGCGCTCGGCATCGGAAAGGCCGGCATTTCCGGGAATATCAAAGACTTCACTGCGCGCCGGGATTGCGTCATGGGCCTCGGGCGGGCGATTACAGTCATAAACCAGCCGCGAAATCCCGCCATGCACCAGAACGGCGCGCATACGCTGCGCCAGCCCCTTTGCGACGGGCAGCGCGCCGGGATCCCACGCGATGTGGCGGGTCAAGATCTCGGCATCCAACCCAAGCCCGTCCAGATGCGCAGGCACCCGGTTCGAGGCGTGTTCACACACCACGATCACCCGGGGCGCGTCCCCCATCTGGTCCACATGCACGGCCGGACCGAAAGTTGAATTCAACGACTGCGATTCCATGCGGAAAAAGTTCCACAGCTTAATTAACTGTGTCAATAATTTTCCGCACCAATTTTACCACCCTTGATTTCTCTGTCGATTTTTTGACAGAATGACTAAATTCACAGCAAAAGGGTGTTGCCACGTGCGCGTAACCGATCAGCTTCTACACCACCGCGACGAGATGACCCCATCCGAGCGGCAGCTTCTGAACGCAATTCTGGATGATTACCCCCTGTCCGGGCTAGGCAGCATCACCGAACTGGCCGCGAACGCCTCGGTCTCTACGACAACGGTCGCGCGTCTGCTGCAGAAAACCGGGTTCAACGGCTATCCGCAGTTTCAGGCTGCTCTGCGGCGCGAGTTGAAAGAGATGATCTCGGACCCCGTCGCCAAGCGCGACGTGTGGAAGACCGATCTGCCGGAAGAGCATATGCTGAACCGCTATTCGCGGCAGGCCCTTGAAAACCAGCGGCGCACGCTGGACGAGGTCGATCCGGACGAGTTCGACGGGCTTTGCAAATTGCTCTCCGATCCAAACCGCCGCATCTTCATCACTGGGGGCCGGATTACTGGCGCGCTGGCGCAGTATTTCTATCTGCATCTCCAGATGATCCGACCCGACGTGCGTATCCTGCCCTTCTCGGCCTCGTGGACGCACGAGCTGTTGGACATCCGCAAAGGCGACGTGCTGATTGCGCTGGATGTGCGGCGGTACGAGAACACCACGCTGGTGATCGGGCAGCTGTGTCACGAGCGCGAGGCCGAGATCGTACTGTTCACCGACCAATGGCGCTCGCCTATTCACCGCCTGGCCCGCCACACCTTCGGCGCGCGCATCGCGGTGCCGTCCGCATGGGATTCGATGGCCGCGATTCTGGTCTTGCTGGAATGCGCCGTGGCCGAGGTGCAGGAACGTCTTTGGGACGATGTGAAGGCCCGTACGGATGCGCTGGAAGAAGCCTTCGATCGCACCAAACTGTTTCGTAAATTCGGACAAAGTAGCAGTCAAAATTAGAACCTTACGCTTTGTAGAAACAGTATAATTTCCGTTTTCCCCTGTATTTGTTGGGCCAAACGTTGCCCGGCGCCACCTGCCCCATTCCTGCCGCAATTTTGAAAAACCTCCACTTTGTGATAGAATGTGGGGGTAAGTCTTCTAAATTTAATTGCAATTTCCGATTTGGGCCGCGGGTGCGCATGTCCGATATTGATACCAAAATTGTGCAGAAAAACGGGGTCCGGGCAGATTGGGTTGATCTGAGGGATCAGACCTACGTGCCGAACTTGGCCATCCTGAAACACGCCCTGTCGATGGACCCCAAGTTGCTGACCACGCCTGACGACACGGGTTTGCGGCAACCAGTGTTCACGGTGCGCCATCAGGGGACATCCGGGCGCTGCGTGGGCTTTGCCCTTGCCAACCTGATCGATATTCAGCGCCACCTTCAACGCGCTGAACGCGGTGATGCACAGGGCGGCGCGGATCATGCAAAGGACATTACCAGCGCAGACATGCTGTATCGCATGGCACATTTCCACGACCGCTATCCCGCGCTTGAGGCCGTGAAATCCGACGCGCATGAGGGCGTCCTGACCCTGCGCTCGGCCATCAAGGGGTTTTATCACCACGGGGCCTGTCTGGACTGGCCCTTCGACACGCCGCCGCCCGACGACACGCGGTGGCAGAGCGACTGCTATCTGGCAGGCGGGCCGGATGCCGGCCGACGGTTCACCAGCGTGGCGCAGGCGCGGCATGCGCGCGATATCGGGCTGGGGGCGTATTTCCGGCTGGCCTCGGTCCTGAACCATTTTCACGCGGCACTGAATGATGCGCAGGCCGTGCTGGTCAGCGCGAACATCCATGACGGCTGGCTGCAGGCCACCCCGCAAAACAGCGGAGCAATTGGCTGGCCACCCGCGCAGGGTAAGCTGGGCACACATGCCTTTGTGCTGACGGGCTATGACGAACACGGCTTTCACATTCTGAACTCGTGGGGGCCGGACTGGGGCGGATATCTGGGACAGGCCGGGATCGGGCTGTGGAGCTATGACGACTGGGCGCGCAATGTGATCGACGGCTGGGTGCTGCGTCTGGGCGTCCCTGCCCCTGCGGCGTTTGGTGCTTCGGTCGGCGAGAAGGGCACCAAGGGTGTGATTGGCAAGATCAGGTCCGGCTCGACCCCGTGTTTTGAACTGGTCGGGCACTACATGCATCTGGATGACGGCTATCACGTCTCGACCGGCTCCTACCCCTCGTTCAAAGACGGCTGGACCCGCACACAGGCGCATCTTGCCCCCAAGCTGGACCCCAAGGCCGCGCCGGATGACCCGCATAAATATCGCGGCGTGCTTCTGTGGATCCCCGGCAGTCTGGAGGGCATCAAACCTGCCTTTTCCGCCGCCGTCGCCCGCAAGAATGCAATCAAGGCGATGGGGCTGTATCCGTACTCGATCTTCTGGTGCAACAGCTTCGTCGAGAAGTCGCTGGAGGTGTTGGCAAGTCTGTTTGACAGCTGCACCAAGCAAGCCGGGGACACCGCCGAACATCTGGACGAGCTGATCGAAAACCGCGTGCGCGGCGTGGGGCGGGCCTTTTGGCGCGACATTGAAATGAGCGCCATGCGCGCGCTGAAAGGCACGGGCGAGCTGCCGTTTGAGCAGCATCACGACCGCAGCTATTCAAAAACCGGGATCGTTGGGGATTTCCTGCACAGCCTTCTGGATCTGAAGGACCAGACCGGCTGCGAGCTGCACATCGTGGCCGAGGGCGCGGGCGTCTTGATGGTGCACGAGATGCTGTCCCTTCTACAGCCCGACATGCCGCCGCCTTTCACGCGCCCCGGCGTGGATTTCCGCGAGACTTGGTTCGACACGATGCATTTGGTGCATCCGGCCATTGGGCTGCCGCGCGCACAAAACGTGCTGCTGCCCCGGATCACACAGATGAACGGTGCGCTGGATCCAGCCCGTCACAGCAAAAGCCGTGCCCGCGGCCCCGTGGTGCAACCGCTACTGCGTGCCGCCGAAGACGTGCCCGCCCGAATCTATGTCCCGACAGAAGAGTTGGAGGATCGCGTCTGTTTCGGCGCCTATGGCAAATCGGTTTTGCATCTGGTCTCGAACGCGTTCGAAGACCGCTACCCCTTACCGCGCGGCACCGATACGCCGGACGCAGGCGCCTATCTGAAAGCGCGCCCCTTTCTGGGCATGGCCAGCCTTGTCGATAACGACGCGGCGGTTGCCAGCGGCGCGATCTTTCGTCTGAACCGTATCCACGACCAGAAACACGATCTTGAACGCATTCAGCAGACCGACCTGAATGCCGACCCGACCATCACCACCAGTATTTTCGAGTGCATCAGAGGATTTCAGAAACACGTGACCTGACAAAGGAGAAGACCGATGGCCAAAATCTCAGTCGAACAGCTTATGTCCCAAATGGCGGATCCCAACGTCGCGGAAGAGGACCTGGCCAAGTATTTCATTTTGGACGAGGCGAACTCGGGCGCATTCAACCCGATGTTCAAGCTGAACCCAGAGACGGTCGAGTTGCCGGAAGGGCCAGATGCGCGGGCGCGCACGGCGGCGGCAATGAATTTTTTCAACTGGATTTCACGTGCACGGCGGCAGGGCATGTTCCGCGACAAGCTGAAGGCGGGCTATACCGGCCCGATCATCGTGTCCGAGGGCGACAGCTGGTTCCAATACCCGGTGCGCCTGCACGACACGATCGATTACCTGATGAAGCCCTATGCGGTGTTTTCGCTGGGGGCGGCGGGTGACCTTCTGAAGAAGATGGCGGACAAGCAGGAATATCTGAACGCGCTTGATGACGAGAAGGGCGAGATCCTGTTGCTGTCCGGCGGCGGCAATGATCTGGTCGCGGGCGGGGCGCTTGCCTCGCATCTGGAAAAATACGACCCGGCGCTGAAGCCGGCAGATTATCTGCTGCCCTCGTTCCACACGCTTCTGGACGATGCGATCCATAATTACGGGCGCATGTTTAGGGACGTCCAACAACATTTCCCGCATGTCAGCGTGCTGTGCCACGGCTATGACTATCCGATTCCAGATGGGGGCCGCTGGCTGGGCGCCCCGATGGAAGAGCAAGAGATCGTCGACAAGAAACTGCAGCGCGACATCGCGGTCGAGATGATGGATGCTTTCAACCGGCGTCTACGGAGGCTGGCACAGTCCGTGCCGAACGCCACCTATATCGACTGTCGCGGTCTGGTGAAGGACGAACACTGGCATGACGAACTGCATCCAGACAACACCGGCTATGCCGAGGTTGCACGCGCCTTCCAGAAAGAGATCAAGAAGATCGAGGCGGAACGTATCGAAACGCCCCCTGTCATCAGCGGCCCGTTTGGGTTGGCCAGCGATCTTGAGGCAGACATCCATCCCACCCCCGTCATCGCCGGCGGCGCGCCCAAGGGGATGTCTCTGCATGTGGGTCTAAACTTGGTGGATCCGACCCATTACGACGGTTGGGACGGCAAGTTGAACGCCTGCGAAGCCGACGCGCTGGACATGGAAGCCTTGGCCGAGGCCGAAGGCTTCACTCCCACCCGTCTTCTGACCACCGACGCCACGCGGCAAAACGTGGTCGCCGAGATCGAACGCGCGGCAGAGGAACTGACCGCGGGAGATATGTTTCTGTTCACCGTCTCGGGCCATGGGGGGCGGGTGCCGGACTTCAATCAGGACGAAGACCATGATGGCGACGAGAAGATGGACGAGACGTTGTGCCTGTATGATTTCCAGATCGCCGATGACGAGCTCTACATGCTTTGGACCAAGTTCCGCGCGGGCGTGCGGGTGCTGATGGTGCCGGACACGTGCCATTCAGGCTCGATGATCCGGTTTGGTCCCGGCGCGCCAACGACTTTGTTTGGGCGTCCCATGTCCCCAAATCCCAACGTGCGGGCGATGCCCTTGCATATCGAAGACCGCGTCTGGCGCGCCAATGAAGCGGCCTATCGCGAGGCGTCAAAGTCTTATAGCGCGCTGAAGGAAAGCGTGATGACCTCGCCGCTGTCCAGCCCCATCCAAGCCTCGGTCCTGAACCTTGGCGCCTGTAAGGACGAACAATTCGCCATGGACGGCCCGCAAAACGGAGCCTTCACCGGCGCGCTTTTGAAGGTCTGGTCGGATGGCGCGTTTGCCGGCGACTACCGCGCCTTCCGCATCGCCATCGACGCCGAGATCAACAGCGACAGCCAAACCCCACAACTGTTTGAGGCGCTTTTGAAAGAACCGAACTTTGTCACGGACCGGCCCTTCACCCTGCTGCCCGCACAGGGCCATGCCGCTGTCAGTGACCCCATCGCGCGTCCCTCTCGCGCCAGTGCCGAGGACGAGGAAGGCGACGAACACGATCAGATCCCCGACAGCGAGGTCCGCGCGATCCTTGATGCCAAGGCACGCGGGGCGGGGTTCCGCAACGCAACGCCTGCGCTAAACTGGCCGGATTATGCCGAGTTCGACGCCTTCATCCGCGCGCTGGGACTGCGCAATTTCTCGACAGACGAGTTCCTGGTTCTGGGCGGCGGACACAGCACCCCGGGCGGGGCGTGTCAGGGCAAAAACCTCTATCCACCGCGCAACCTGTGGGGGAACATCGCCAAGACCGCGCAGGCGCTCGATCATCTGCGGGATCGTCTGGGCAAGCCGATTGCGATCACCAACGCCTATCGCGGGCCTGCGTACAACAAGTGTATTGGCGGGGCGAAATCCAGCCAGCACATGGCGTTCCGCGCGTTGGATTTCAAAGTCTCGGGCATGGACGCGCCGCAGGTCGCCACCGCCCTACGTTGGCTGCGCGACAAGGAAGGATTCTTTACCGGCGGGATCGGGCGCTACAACAGCTTCACTCATATCGACACGCGGGGCACCAATGCCACGTGGCCGCCTGCCTTCCGGGACGCGGCACTGCCCAGCGCATCGCCGCTTCTGCCGCATGATCCGGGCGCGGCCCCCGCACCGGGGCAGCCGCCTGTGGTGCATAGCCCGCCCGAAAAAATGGATCTGGCAGATCGGATTGCGACGCTGTTCTCGACCATTCTGGCCAAGCCCCGCTCGGCACCGGATGGTGCCGTTCACTCGGCGTTTGCCGAACCCACCTCGCGATCGGCCGAGGAGTTCGATCCAAGCACCACCAACGCCACCGCACAGCAGGCGCTGCAATCGGCAGTGAATGCCTCCAGCGTGATTTCCTTCGTCGATAACCTGACCCCGCTGCAGAAAGAGGACGTGCTTCTGTCGACCCTCTTCGCCCAGCGCGCCGCAGATGCGGCGTTCGACCCAGTAAAGGAACGCGCCGCATGGTTCGTGAAATACATGGAGCTGATGAGCGTGATGGGCTGGAGCCGCGAGGCCGCCCCGTTCGAGGCCAGCCAGCGGATGAAAGGCAATGGCAGCTTCGATCAGGTCATTTTGGCCACGCTGGCGCAGGTGGCGACGGGCAACCAGTTCCGCATCGTCGAAAGTGCCATCGAAGCGCTGCGCGGGCTGACGCAGGATGATGGCAAGATCAAGCTGTTTGACTTCGAGACTTCGTCGTCCACAGGTGGCAACTTCCAGATCGGCAGCGCCGAGGCCTCGGGCGATGTGATCAGCATGGCCTTGGGCGCGTTCAACTTCACCTTCAAGGATCGCAAGCAGAACCTGTTGTTCGTGACTTGGGGCAAGAACGAGCTGCAATATTGGCTGTCTGCCCAGAAACTTGCGCTCAGCCCGGTGATCTACGCCGATGTGCGCGAGATCATTCGCGACAAGCTGGCGGACACGCGTAAAACGCTGATCGCCGACATTGATCTGGGCTGATCGGGGGCGGTGATGGTGCGTGCGACGGACAAAACTCGGCTGCAGATCGACCCGCGATATCTGTTGATCATGCTGATGCCCGTGGGGGTTCTGATTGTGGCCGAGTATCTGCTGGGCACGTTCGGCGACACCTCGGTTCATCTTGAGGGGCTGGAGCTGAAAGACCAGTCCCAGCTGATCGAGCTAAGCGCGCGCTATCGTTTTCTAGCCGCGGTGTTTTTCTTTGGCGGGGCGACGGTCTCGGTCACGGCGATCTTCGTATTCGAGCTCTATTCCCGCCACACGCGGCGGTCGATCCTGACCACGCTGGTGGGCATCTTGGGGATCATCGTGGTCTCGCTTAGCTTTTCGACCTTCGAACCCGAATGGATGCCCGCGAGTTTCGAAAGCCAAGCGCTTTTGGGGGACAACCTGTTCCACGCCTTGATGATCCCGGCCAGTCTGCCGGGCTGCGAGGCGGGGGGCAGCTTGCCAGACGGCTGCAAACAGCAGGGCGCCTATTTCGCGATGGAGTACCTGTTGGACCGCGTGAACATCCTGACCTCGTTGTCAGCAGGCGCAGTGATTGCCGGGATGGTTCTGGCCCTGTCCAGACCGGCAGGCGTTGGCCTGTCCGTCCACCCGGACTTGGAGACCGAAGCGCGCATCCTGAAATCCGCGCAAGAGGCCACGCAGCGCTACCTCTATTGCTCGGGCATTTTGCTGACGACCGGGATGGTCTTGATGCTGTCGTGGATGTCGTGGCCCGGTGACGCGATTCTGAATGACGATATGCGTAAGGCCCACGCCGAACTGGTCAGCGCGTTGTCGATCTATCGGGGCGTCACTTACTCGATCCTGATTCTGTCCTACTATCTGCCGGTCAGCCTGATCCTGAAGGTCCGTATTGACGCCTTCCATGACGCGGTTGCCACGGCCGGAAAACCCGAATTGGCAAAGGACGTCGCGGGCTTTGACATCCAACGCATCGCGACATTGGACGCGTTGAAGGCGATCATCGCCATCGTATCGCCCATCCTGACCGGCGCGATTGGGTCCTTCGGAGGCTTGGCCGGATTCGGAGGCTAGCCGCCAGACCCGCGCACCATACAACCGCGACGTGCAATTGCAGGGCATCGCCACAATTTCGCTAGATTTTTGGATCCAAGATACATTAGGGTGAAATCACCACTTGCGGGCAACCGGCCTTCTATCGAACAGTCGTCAATGAAACAGGACATTTCAATCAATAGAGCGCGCTCCCTTTTGGTCCGGCACCCAGTGGTGTCCCGAGGGGTTTTTGGCACTTCCGCCATCGCGCATATGAAATCGATCCATCAAAAAGAATGCGTCGTGCCACCCACCCCACGGACACGGCAAAACGGTTTCAAAGTCGACCTGCAAACGGAAGGCGCCAAGCGCAAAATTGATGCGCGTCTGCACGTTAAAGAAAGCTTTGACGCTTTTGGCCCAGATCCGGCCGTCGCCCCTGCGAAAATCGCACAAAACATGGGCGCGGCCGGGCTGGCGGATCATACCCCCATACGCCTGTGTATGCCCCCTGAAAACTCGGTCTGAACATCCATGGATATTGTCGATAGCCACACCGGTGGCGAACCCACGCGCGTCATCCTGAACGGAGGCCCCGATTTGGGCACCGGCCCCTTGGCCCATCGCGCCCGGACGTTGGCCGAGGAACACGAGGATTTCTATCTGTCCGTCATGCTGGAACCACGCGGCCAGCCGGCCATGGTCGGTGCGCTGCTGGTCGAACCCGTGGACCCGAGCTGTGTGACCGGCGTGATCTATTTCGACGCAGGCGCGGTGATTGGCATGTGCGGGCATGGCACCATCGGGTTGGCCGTGACGCTGTATCACCTTGGGCGGATCGGGCTGGGCACGCACCGGATCGAGACCCCTGTCGGCGTGGTCGAAGTTCTGCTGTCCGACCCCAACACCGTCACCGTCACCAATATCGAAAGCCGCCGCGTGCACGCGGGCGTGTCTGTGGATGTGCCCGGTCTTGGGCAATTGACCGGAGACGTCGCCTATGGAGGCAATTGGTTCTTCATCCTTGACCCGTCGCCCCTGCCGGTCGACCCCGGCAATATCCGCGCGCTGACAGATGCGGCCATCGCCATCCGCGACGCCGCCAACGCACAAGGCATCGGCGGCGAGAACGGCGAGCCGATTGACCATGTGATCTTCCAAGACGCCTCGCCCAACGCAGACATGCACAGCCGCAACTTCGTGCTTTGCCCGGATGACGCCTATGACCGCTCGCCCTGCGGCACGGGAAGCTCGGCCCGGTTGGCCTGTCTAATCGCCGACGGACGGCTGCAGTTCGGGGAGGAGATTACGCAGGAAAGCGTCATCGGCAGCCCCTATCGCCTGTCCTGCACCCTTGGGCCGAACGGGGGCGTGATCCCGTCCATCACTGGCCAAGCTTTTATCATGGCCGAAGGTCGATTGATCTTTGACGCCGCCGATCCTTTCAGGAATGGTATCCGCACCTGACCCACGTTTCCCACAAGGTCCAAGATGTCACACGAAATCACAATCATCGGTGCCGGTATCATCGGCGTCAGCATCGGGCTGGAGCTGGCCCGCCGTGGCCAAAAGGTCCGCGTTCTGGACCGCAAAGGCGTCGCGGGCGAGACCTCGGCGGGGAATGCCGGGGCGTTTGCCTTTCAGGAGGTCGAGCCGCTGGCGAAACCCGGCATTATGAAGCAAGCGCCCAAATGGCTACTGGACCCACTCGGGCCACTGTCGGTTCCGCCCGCCTATGCGGTGCAGATCGCGCCTTGGATGCTCCGGCTATGGCGGGCCAGTTGGCGCGACCGGTACGAAGGGTCCATGAAGGCACAGTCCGAGTTAATGCATGTGGCAAAAGCCGCCTTTGAACGGCAGGTCGCGCATATCAACCGCGAAGATCTGATCCAGCGCAAAGGCCAGATGGCGCTCTACGAAGGCGAGAAAGCCTATCGCAGCACTCTGCCCGCGTGGGAGCTGAAGAAACAGCACGGCTTTGATGCCGTCCATCTGACCAGCCCCGAGGCGATTGCCGAATACCAGCCAGGCCTGCATCCGCGATTTACCCACGGGGCGTTCACCCCCAACTGGTTCAACACCGTGGACCCGAAACTGTGGACCGAAACCGTGGCGCAGGCGCTGCGTGACGCGGGCGGCGAGATCCAGATCACCTCGGTCCGAAACATCCTACCCACCGAAACCGGGGTGCGGATCGACACGGATGAGGGCGTGATTGAGACCCAGAAGCTGATCATCGCGGCAGGGGCATGGTCCCACCATCTGGCGCGCCATCTGGGCGACAAGATCCCGCTTGAAACCGAGCGCGGCTATAACACCACCCTGCCCCCCGGCGCGTTCGATCTACGCACCCATCTGACCTTCAGCCAGCATGGCTTCGTTGCCTCGGGGATCAATGGCGGCGTGCGCATCGGTGGCGCGGTGGAGCTTGGCGGGCTGAAGCTGCCGCCGAATTACAAGCGCGCGGACGCTCTGTTGAAGAAAGCAAAGGCGTTCATGCCGGGGCTGAATACAGAAGGCGGCACGCAGTGGATGGGATACCGCCCGTCGCTGCCCGACACCCTGCCCGTCATCGGCGCCTCGCCCAAGGATCCACGGGTGCTTTATGCCTTCGGGCACGGCCATCTGGGCCTGACCCAATCGGCAGGCACGGCGGAACTGGTTGCCGATTTGGCCCTCGGCGCAGAGCCGGGGCTGGACCTTGCCCCCTTCGCACCGACGCGGTTCTGAGGCTTTCGTTACAAATCGCTCACGCCAACGTGCTTCACGGGACGCTTCCAATTTGGCCCCCGGACCCCATATCCTTGCCTTACCCATTAGGAGGACCGCATGCGCTATCAAAAAACCCAAGACGCCATTGAACGCCTGTCCCCGGAAGAATACCGGGTGACCCAACAAAACGGGACCGAGCGGGCGTTCACGGGCAAGTATGACAAGCATTATGAGCCGGGCATCTATGTGGATGTTGTGTCCGGCGAGCCGCTATTCTCGTCATCCGCCAAGTTCAACTCGGGCTGTGGCTGGCCGGCGTTTTCGACGCCCATCGAGGCGACCCATGTGACCGAGCACCGCGACAGCACGTTCGGGATGGAACGCGTTGAAGTGCGTTCGAAACACGGCGACAGCCATCTGGGGCATGTCTTCCCCGACGGCCCGCGCGAAATGGGCGGGCTGCGCTATTGCATCAACTCGGCCTCGCTGCGCTTTGTGCCGAAAGACCAGATGGAAGCCGAAGGCTATGGCGACTATCTTGACCTTGTGGAGGCAAACCAATGACTGAACGCGCAATTCTGGCCGGTGGCTGTTTCTGGGGCATGCAGGATTTGATCCGCAAGATGCCCGGCGTGACGAAAACCCGCGTGGGATACACGGGTGGGGACGTTCCCAACGCCACCTATCGCAACCACGGCACCCATGCCGAAGGGATCGAGATCTGGTTTGATCCGGCCAAGACCAGCTATCGCACGCTGTTGGAGTTCTTCTTCCAGATCCACGATCCGACCACGGTGAACCGTCAGGGCAACGACCTTGGCACCAGCTATCGCTCGGGCATCTACTATTTGTCCGACGAGCAGAAGGCGACCGCGCTGGACACCATCGCGGATGTGGACTCCAGTGGGCTGTGGCCGGGCAAGGTCGTGACCGAAGTGAAAGCCGCAGGTGATTTCTGGGAAGCAGAGCCAGAACATCAGGACTATCTGGAGCGCATCCCGAACGGATACACCTGCCACTTCGTCCGTCCCGATTGGGTTCTGCCCAAGCGCGCCGCGGAATAGGGTCCGGCATGATCCGAGCCGAATTTGACAACAGTTTCGTCCGCGATCTTCAGGGCTTCTACGTCGATTGGAAGGGGGCGCAAGTCCCCGACCCAACCGTGCTGCGCCTGAACCGCGCCTTGGCAGACGAACTTGGGCTAGACGCCGATCACCTTGAAACCCGTGAGGGTGCCGAGGAGCTGGTCGGCATGCGCATTCCCGACGGCGGCACATCAATCGCCATGGCCTATGCGGGCCACCAATTCGGGGGCTTCTCGCCGCAGTTGGGTGATGGCCGCGCGCTGTTGATTGGCGAATTGATCGACACCTTCGGCAAGCGCCGTGACCTGCATCTGAAAGGCTCGGGCAAGACGCCGTTCTCGCGCGGCGGCGACGGGAAGGCCGTGCTTGGCCCGGTGTTGCGCGAATACCTGATGGGCGAAGCGATGCACGCCCTTGGCATCCCCACCACGCGCGCGCTCGCGGCCACGACCACGGGCGAAACGGTGCTGCGCCAAAACGGCCCCGAACAGGGTGCTGTACTGGCGCGTGTCGCGGCCTCGCACCTGCGGGTCGGCACATTCCAATTCTTTGCCGCTCGGGGCGATCATGCACGGGTGCGGCAGCTGGCCGATTACGCCATTGCGCGACACTATCCTGACGTCGCCAATGCCGAGAACCGCTATCTGGAGCTGTTCCGCCAAGTGCAGGCCCGTCAGGCCGCGCTGATCGCGCAATGGGTCCATGTGGGCTTTGTCCACGGGGTGATGAACACCGACAACATGACCATCTCGGGCGAGACGATTGACTATGGCCCCTGCGCCTTCATCGACGCCTACAGCCCGGATGCGGTGTTTTCGTCCATCGACCGGCAGGGGCGCTATGCGTTCGGGAACCAACCCAATCTGGCGCAGTGGAACCTTGCGCGTTTCGCTGAAACGCTGGTTCTGCTGATCAACCGCGAGGATCAGGACGCGGCGATCGCAGAGCTGATGGAAGTGCTGGAAGCCTTCCCCGCCCAATACCAACAGCATTGGTTGGACGGCATGCGCAAGAAGCTGGGCCTGCTCACCGCACGGGACGAGGATTTGTATCTGGCGAACGATCTGCACAGCCTGATGCAAGAGGCGGGCAGCGACTACACCCGCACCTTCCGCGCGTTGTCGCGCCTGGCGGACGGGAATGCGACCGCGTTGGACGGGATCCTGACCGCCGAAGGGACCAAGGAGTGGGTGGCGCGCTATCAGCACCGTCTAACCCATGACGGGGATCACCCCTCCCGCGCCGCCGCGATGAACGCCGTGAATCCGATCTACATCCCGCGCAATCACAAGGTGGAAGAGGCTCTGACTTCGGCCTCAAACGGGGACATGGAAGCCTTTGATCGGCTTCTGGAAATCCTCGCGACGCCCTACGATGAACAGCCGGGGGCTGATGCCTACGCGTTGCCTGCCCCGGACGGGTTTGGCCCCTACACGACCTATTGCGGGACCTAGAGAAGCACCGATCCGTTCAGAAGGTTGGCGTCCCACCTTCAATAGATCATTCCCAACCGCTTCACTGTACTTGCCTTTAGGCAGAACGGACCTGTATCAGGGATGCCTAGACTGGTCTAAAGGCGGCATATGTCGGATCTGTGGGAAGGAATACGCCAGGCGCTCTGGCTGTTGGTGACGCTGGATGCAGATCTGGTGGAAATCACGCTGCGCTCACTGCGCGTGACGCTGACGGCACTGGTTATCGCCTGCGCGATTGCCCTGCCTATCGGCGCGCTTCTGTCCGTCCGCCGCTTCCGTGCCCGGCGCTTTACCATCGCGCTTTTGAATGCCCTGATGGGGCTGCCGCCTGTTGTGGTCGGGTTGATCGTCTACGTGTTGCTTAGCCGCTCGGGTCCATTTGGCGTCTTCGGCCTGATCTTCACCCCCACCGCAATGATCATCGCGCAGGTCATCATCATCGTGCCGCTGATCGCTTCAATCGCGCATCAGGCCTTGCGCGAGCTTTGGTCGGACTATCACGACCTACTGATCTCGCTGAACACCACGCAACGGCAACGCATGGCGGCGCTGCTCTGGGACGGGCGCCGCGCGCTTCTGACCGCCGCGCTGGCCGGCTTTGGCCGCGCCATCGGAGAAGTCGGCGCGATCATGATCGTCGGCGGCAATATCGACCACCATACACGCGTCCTAACCACAGCAATCGCGCTGGAAACCGGCAAGGGAGACTTTGCCATGGCGCTGGGGCTGGGCTTTGTGCTGATCCTGATGGCGATTGCCGTGAACCTTGCGATCCACATCATCGGACGCACTGAACAAGAGGGACGCTGGTGATGAGCAACCTGTTCCCTCTGACCCTGACAGGGGCCACAATCCGGCGTCGCGGCAAACGGCTGGTGGGGCCGATCGACCTGACGCTGCAAGATCAAGGCATCACCATTGTCATCGGACCAAACGGGGCCGGGAAGACATCGCTTTTGCAGATGATGCACGGCATCGCCCGCCTGTCAGACGGCGACATCACGTGGGGCTGCGATCTGGACGCCGCGCGTCAGGCGCAATCTTTCGTCTTTCAGCAACCCATCCTGTTGCGCCGGTCGGTGCGTGACAACATTGCCTATCCTTTGAAACTGCGCGGCACCCCGAAGGCCAAAGCCCGCGCGCAGGCCGACACGGCTGGCGCACAAGTCGGCCTGGGGGCGATGCTGGATCGTCCCGCCACGTTCCTATCCGGCGGCGAGCGGCAGAAACTGGCCATTGCCCGGGCAATGATCACCAAGCCCGCGCTGCTGTTTTTGGACGAACCCTGCGCCTCGCTGGATGGTCGCGCCACCCGCGAGATTGAAGAGATCCTGCAACGCGCCGCCGCCTCGGGCACGCGCCTGATCATGTCGACTCATGACATGGGACAAGCCCGTCGCTTGGCTGATGATGTGCTGTTCCTGCTGAACGGCCACATCCATGACCACGCACCGAATCCCCAGTTTTTTGACCAGCCACAGACCGCCGAAGCGGCGGCCTTCCTGAACGGAGATATTGTCGAATGAAATCCTTGCTGACCGGGCTTTGGGTTGCCCTTGCCACGACTGGAACCGCCTTTGCGGAAGACCTGAAACTGGCCGTCACCACATCGTTCCAGAACTCGGGCCTGGCCGAGGTTCTGCTGCCTGCCATCAAAGAAGACACCGGGCTTGAGGTGCAGTTGCTGGTCGTCGGCACCGGTCAGGCGATCCGTCTGGGCGAGGCTGGCGACGTGGATGCCGTGCTGGTCCATTCCCGCGCAGCGGAAGAGGCGTTTGTCGCCGCTGGCCACGGCACCCACCGACGCGAGATCATGTATAACGACTTTGTCCTGATCGGCCCTGCTGGGGATCCCGCCGGGATCAAAGCCGCCGCGACAGCTGCCGACGCGCTGGCCCGCATTTCGGACGCCAGTGCTGCCTTTGTCAGCCGAGGCGATGACAGCGGCACCCACAAAGCTGAAAAGCGTCTTTGGGCCTCGGCCAACGTGACGCCCGCCGCCGATTGGTACCGCGAAGCGGGTGCGGGCATGGGCGCTGCGCTGAACATCGCGGCGGGGATGAATGCCTATATCATGTCCGACCGCGCCAGCTGGCTGAACTTCGGCAACAAGGCCGATCTGGCCCTGCTGTTCGCAGGCGACCCGGTGCTGTTCAACCAATACGCCTTCCTGCCGGTGAACCCGAAGAACCACCCGCATGTGAATGCAAAAGGGGCCGAGGTACTGGAGGGCTGGCTGACATCAGACCGCGCGCAGGGGATGATTGACGGTTATCAGATCAATGGCGAGACGCTGTTCACCTTCAACGCAACGCCGGCGGCTCAGTAAAAAAGCGGAAGTAACCTCGGGATCGCCGCAAGACACGGCGATCCCGAGATTTTGCATGGACGCCCCACATCGCCCATGCCCTGTGCTTTTCGTGATGCCCAAGAACCTTCCCCCGGTCGGGACCATCACAAAGCACTGTCTGATATCGTATAGGTGACCAACGCCTCCGCATCAGAAAAGCGCGTTCCGCCTACGACGAACCATCCGAGCACTCCAAAGCCGATACACCTGACCCGGATCAGGAAGTCCCCGGGTCAGGTGCATCTTTCAAACTGGCCAGCGCGTGGACCGCTGCCCAGGACTGGGACAGCGAATTCCAAGCGCCGTTGCCGCATGTCTGCCCAAAGCGAACCGGTGCGAACCCACCCACTCAGATGGCCGATCCGACAGCCCTTCGGAACCGAAAGGGTCATGAGCATCTCGCAGTAATTTCGAGACCACTTGGCAACTTTAAAACCTCTTTGACTCAACACAGTCGACTCTAAGAGGCAGGGGGAAACGCGTCATACCCAAGTTGGGGTAAAACGCACCTAAGGGAGATATTTTTCGACTTCGTCCAGCACGTCGCGCCAGTAGCGGAAGAACACAAGCTGGCCTGCGTCTTCATAAAGGCGAAAGTCGATCCAGTCATGATCTGCACGAAACTCCGCCAGCGTTTCAAGCGGCACCTGTGGGTCTTGCGCGCCATTGAAATAGACCACCGGAAGATGGCCTTTCTGCCGATTGACCAGATCGGACCAGTCGCCCTGCTGCTCACCCATCACCATGCGCGAAAAGGCCTCGTGTGCGGAATGGGTGTCGGTCAGCGCGGTTTCGGATCCGGTGACCATCGCCTCGAAAACCTCTGGGTTTTCAAAGGTTTCGATGTCTGCCGGGTTGTTACCATAGACTGCGTGCACAAAACCGCGCTTGCCGATTTTACGTGCCAGATAGAAGCCAGCTTTGACCATGAAGGGCAAAAGATGCGGCGTATACTTTGCGCCTGCCAGAATGAAGCGATGCCATTTCTCCATCCGTTCGTACTGAACCCGTTTGGTCATCGGAAGCGTCCCGGCGCAGGCGATGATGGCGGTCAGATCGACGTCGCCCTGCGCGGCAAGCGCAAAGGCGTAATAGCTGTCTGATCCAAGCGAAATCACTGGGCAGCGGTCGACCCCTTCGGCCTGCAGGATCTGTATCGTGTCGCGCGCCGCACAGCCGTCATAGTCGACGGATTTCGGCACCATGTCAGACTGGCCGTAACCCGCGCGGACGGGAACGATGATCCGCAGCCCACGCGCCTGTGCCTCCGCCTCGGCCGATGCAGGCCAGCGCACCAGACCGTAATCCAAGGGCAGGAACAAAATGGGTGTGCCATCCGGATCGCCCAGCACCAGATAGTCCAACCGGCGTCCGTCCGGTGTGATCAGCGTCTGGAAGGGGCGTTCTTCTAGCGTGGCATAGCCACGGCTGATAATCCGCGGACCGGGATCTGCCTTGATCGTCAGGTTCGACATATCCATGACCGACAACGCAAGGCGCACCAGCTCGATCTGGCTTTTGGTTTCGGTCTTTGACAGGATCGATTTGATTTGGGCGCGCACCGTGTCGACGGACCGGCCACGTTGTTCGGCGATCTCTTTGACGGAACAGCATTCCACAAGGCTTTGCACGACCTTGGCCTCGGCCCCGGTCAGGTCAAAAGCGCGTTTCAGGATGTCCTCGAACCCGTCCGGGCAGCTGAACTCGGATGAGGCGGCAAGCACAAACGCGCCCCGGTCTCCGACCTGAACCTCTTGCAGGCGGACCACGACGAAATGCCCCTTCTCGCGCGAGCGTAGGCGCAGGACGGCGGTTTTGTCACTGGCATCGATCAACAGACCGCGGGCCGCGACGCGGATGCTTTCGATGTCTTCCGGGTTCACCCGCATCGCCGCGATGTCGTCCCCCTGCGACAAGCCCAAGACCTGCGTGGCCGCCGTATTTACCGCGGCAACTTTTCCCCCACGATTCAGAAGAAAGGCCGCCACCTTATCAAAAGGCGCAATGGCGGCGTTTAGGTGATCCTGCGTGCTGGATTGATCCAGACGATCCAGAAAGGCGCTGGCGCGCTCAAAATGGCTAGAGATCGCGTGGTCATCCAACAGGCGCGGCGCCGCCAGATCGACCCCTTCGCGCATCGGTTTCAGCGCCGTTTCCCACAGGTCCAAAAGCGTCTCATACCGCGACGGATCAAGCGCCACGTCATAGAGACGTTCGATCGCTTCATCGCGGGTTCGTCCTGTCAGACCCTCTTTCTGGCCTGACATGGGATGCGCAGGTTCAGTCATGTCCGGTCAATCGTTAAAGCGCCATCGGCGCTGGGTTCGCATGCCTCAAGTGTAGCAACGCGTTAACGACCCGCCAAGGGGCGCCGCCTTACGGGAATCCGGACCGAACCGCTGGTTTAGTGATGCAAACCTAGCTGCGCGCCATCAAACGGGCGACGTCCAGCATGCGGTGCGAGAAGCCCCATTCGTTGTCATACCAGCCAAACACGCGCAGCAATCCGCCCTCGCAGACCGAGGTTTCGGGGCCCGAGATCACGATGCTTTCGGGGCGCATCCGCAGGTCGGACGAGACCAGGGGTTCCTCGGTCCAGCCCAGCACTTTGCCGGTCGCGCCCTCTTGCAGGATTGCACGGGCCTCGGCCTCGGTGACCTCGTCGCGCAGGCGGACGGTCAGGTCGATGCAGGACACGGACGCGGTGGGCACGCGGATCGCGCGCGCCTCGACCTTGCCGGCCAGTTCGGGCAGCACGTCGCCAACCAGTTTGTGTGCGCTGGTTGTGGTCGGCACCATCGACAACGCCGCCGCCCGCGACCGCGCCGCATTGGCGCGGGGCTTGTCCACGGTGGGCTGGCTGCCGGTATAGCAGTGCACGGTGGTCATATGCCCGCCAATCACGCCCCATTGGTCGTCGAGCAGCTTCAACAGCGGGGCAAGCGCGTTGGTTGTGCAGGATGCGTTCGAGACAATGCGATGCCCCGCCAACTGATCCTCATTCGCACCCAGCACGACGGTCACGTCTGCCTCGGACGACGGGCCCGAGATCAGCACGTTGCGCGCGCCAGCCGCCAAACCACGTTCTGCCACCGCGCGTTTGCCCGCCATGCCGGTGCATTCCAGCACCACGTCCACATCGGTCAGATCCATCGCGCTGATATCGGGCTTGGCATAGAACGGAATGCTCTGTCCGTTCAGCACAAGCGCCTGATCGCCGGTCGAGACCTCGCCCGGGAACGGCCCAAACACGCTGTCGTATTTGAAAAGGTAGGCGCAGGTGTCCAAGCTTTCGATGTCGTTGATAAACGCCACCTCGAACGGGCCGGGATCCTGCGCCAAGATACGCAGAATGGATCGGCCAATCCGGCCAAATCCGTTCAATCCGATGCGAATCTTTTGTGACATCGTTGATCCCTCGCGCGTGTTTCCGTGCCACAGAAGGGGAAATGCGCGGAAGGTTCAAGCCTTATGATCAAAACCCAGTCAGAGGCATGTGGCGGTTCACGTCTTTGTAGAGCAGATAGCGAAACGGCCCCGGCCCACCCGCATAGCACGCCTGCGGGCAGAAGGCGCGCAGCCATATGTAATCGCCGGCCTCGACCTCGACCCAATCCTGGTTCAAGCGATAGACGGCTTTACCTTCCAAAACATACAACCCGTGCTCCATCACATGGGTTTCGGCGAAGGGGATCACCCCGCCGGGCTGGAAGGTCACGATATTCACATGCATGTCGTGGCGCAGGTCGGACGGATCGACAAAGCGTGTCGTGGCCCATGCGCCATCGGTGTCCGGCATCGGGATCGGCTCGTGATCCGCGTCGCTGGTCACAAAGGGCGTGGGCGCGTCAATGCCATCGACAGGCTGATAGCGTTTGCGGATCCAGTGGAAGCTGACCGGCGCGTCTGACCGGTTGGCCAAGCTCCACGCGCAGCCCGCAGGCAGAAACGCATAGCCCCCGGTCTGCATCTCATGTGCGGTTCCATCGATGGTCACCGTCATCTCGCCCGCGACGATGAACAGCACGGCCTCGGCCTCTGGATTGTCTTCGGGGCGGTCACTGCCGCCCCCCGGCGCGACCTCGGCGATGTAATGCGAGAATGTTTCAGAGAAGCCCGACAGCGGACGCGCCAAGACCCAGAACCGCGCGCCGTTCCAATGCGGCAGCGCCGATGTCGTGATGTCCGACAACGTCCCCTTTGGGATCACCGCATAGGCATCTGTAAACACCGCGCGATCCGTCAAAAGCTGGGTTTGCGGCGGCAAGCCACCCTTCGGCGCGTAGTAGGTCGGTTTCTTCATCAAGGCCTCCGATTGACGCCCCATTCAATCGTATGACGACAGACCCGCCAAGGTTTTTCACACAGAACCTATGACGAATGCTCACGTTTTCGTATGCCGCATGGACGAGAGGTGTGGAATTGGTCCAGATATCCATAAACGCCGCAGGACATCGGCGATGGGAAAGGGCGCGTCATGCTGGACGCTTATGCACGGAAACTAATTGATCCGCCGCTGGATCGTGTGGGCGGCCTGCTGGCGCGCACGGGCGTCAGCGCCAATGCGGTGACGCTGGTGGGGCTGGGGCTTGGCCTATTGGCTGCGGTCAGCATCGTGTTTGGACAGTTCACACTAGCGCTGGGGTTGGTTCTGGCATCGCGCGTCGCGGATGGGCTGGACGGCGCCGTCGCCCGCGCAAGCACTCGCTCAGATTTCGGCGGCTATCTGGATATCACCGCTGATTTCGCCTTTTACGGCGCCATCCCCTTGGCGTTCATCCTGCATGACCCGGCCACAAACGGCATCGCAGGCGCGGTCCTGCTGCTGAGCTTCTACGTCAACGGCGCCAGCTTCCTTGGCTACGCGATCCTTGCCGCAAAGCGGGGCATGGACACCCGCGCACAAGGGATCAAGTCGCTCTACTATTCAAATGGCATTCTGGAAGGCACGGAAACCATCGCGTTCTTCGTCCTCCTCTGCCTTGTTCCCCGTTTCTTCATGCCTTTGGCATGGCTCTTTGCCATCGCCTGCTTCGCCACCGCCATTCTGCGCGTCTGGGGTGCGTATCAGGCCTTTGGCCCCACACTTTCCGATCAACAGGAGTCCAAATGAAACACCTTGCTCTTGCCGCCAGCCTGCTGGCGTCGACCTTTCTGCCCACGGCCAGCTTTGCCGATCCGGATCCCGCGAACTGGGACGCTGTGCTGGACGAGGCGAAAGGCCAGACCGTGTACTGGAACGCATGGGGCGGATCGCCGACCACGAACGCGTTCATCGAATGGGCCGGCGACCAGATCCAAGCGCGCTATGGCGTGACGCTGGAGCATGTGAAGCTGACCGACACCGCCGACGCCGTGACCCGCGTGTTGTCGGAAAAGCAAGCCGGTCAGGATGATGACGGCGCAATCGACATGATCTGGATTAACGGGGCCAACTTTGCCTCGATGAAAGATAATGGATTGCTGTTTGGCCCGTTTGCCGAGGACCTGCCGAACTGGCAATTCGTCGACGTTGATGGCAAGACCGTCCGCACGGACTTCACCGTCCCGGTCGAAGGCTACGAGGCCCCCTGGGCCATGGCACAGGTCGTGTTCATGTATGACACCGCCGACATTGCCGAACCGCTTCCGTCTGCCGCCGCGATCCTTGAATGGGCCAAAGCGCATCCCGGCCGTTTCACCTATCCACAGCCGCCTGACTTCCTTGGCACGACCTTCTTGAAGCAGATGCTGGTCGAGCTGCTGGACGATCCCTCGGTTCTGGCCGCGCCTGTGTCGGACGAGACCTATGCCGATGTCACCGCGCCGCTCTGGGCCTATCTGGAAGAGCTGACCCCCGCCCTGTGGCGTGAGGGCCGCGCCTATCCGCCCAACGGCACCCGCCAGATCCAGCTGATCAATGACGGAGAGCTGGACATGGCCGTGTCCTTCAGCCCCAGTGAAGCGTCGACCGCCATCGCCAATTACGAACTGCCGGACACTGTGCGCACCTTCGTTTTGGATAAGGGCACGATCGGCAATGCCTCCTTCGTGGCGATCCCCTATAACTCGGGGTCGAAAGCAGGTGCGATGGTGCTGGCCGATTTCCTGATGTCGCCCGAGGCACAGGCCCACGCGCAAGACCCGAACGTGCTGGGCTATGGCACGGTTTTGAACATGGCCGCCCTGTCGGACGAAGACCGCGCCCGTTTTGACGCGCTGGATCTGGGCATCGCCACTCTGACACCCGCCCAGCTGGGCCGCGTGCAGGACGAGCCGCATCCCAGCTGGATGACCCGCATCGCCGAAGACTGGCAGTCGCGCTACGGCGTTCAGTAAAATGCGATTGCCCCGCGCGCCGCGTGCGGGGCAATACTCTGACATGAAATACCTCCCCCGCCTTCCCCTGTTTCCATTGCTGACGGTCCTGTTTCTGCTGGGTCCGCTGGTGGCAGGGCTGTGGGGAACACTTCTGCCCGCCTTTGGGCACTTCCCTGCGGGTGGACATACCGGCCCGTCACTTGATCCATTCCGCGCGCTTTGGAACTGGCCCGGATTGTCCGATGCATCCCGGCTGTCGCTGGTCACGGGCGTTGTCTCGGCAGTCCTGTCGCTGGCCATCACAGCCCTAATCCTCGCAGGCTGGACCGGCACGCGTGGGTTTCGCGTGCTGGAACGTCTGCTCTCGCCCTTCCTCTCGGTCCCCCACGCCGCCGCCGCCTTTGGGCTGGCCTTTCTGATTGCCCCCTCGGGCTGGATCGCGCGGCTGTTATCCCCGTGGCTGACGGGGTGGGAGCGTCCGCCGGACCTTTTGATCCTCAATGACCCATGGGGGCTGTCGTTAATCGCAGGCATGGTGGTGAAAGAGGTCCCGTTCCTCCTCCTCATGTCCATCGCTGCCCTTGGCCAGATCGACGGACGCCGCCGCATGGCGTTGAGCCAGAGCATGGGATATGGCCGCATCAAAGCATGGATGATCGCCATCTTCCCGGCGCTCTACGCCCGCATCCGCCTGCCCGTGCTTGTGGTCCTGACATGGGCCATGTCGGTGGTGGATGTGGCGGTGATCCTTGGCCCATCAACGCCGCCCACACTATCGGTTCAGATCGTGCGCTGGATGTCGGACCCGGACATTGGCTTTCGCCTACTCGCCGCCGCCGCTGCACTGTGGCAACTGGTGTTGGTCGTCGCGGGCGTCGGTCTGTGGTTTCTGGGCGAAGCGCTGATTGCCCGCCTTGCCCGCCGACAGGTCGAGGCCGGACGGCGCGGGCGCAGCGACACCGCCCTGCGTGTCGCAGGCTTCGCCCTCGGCACCACCGTCTCACTATCCCTACTACTGGGTTTCCTTGGCCTGATCATCTGGTCCTTCGCCGGGTTTTGGAGCTTCCCTGACCTGCTGCCAGATCAGTTCACCTTACGAAGCTGGATGCGCCACCGCACCGGCAGTCTGGACGCATTGGGGGAAACCGCGCTGATCGCGGGCGTCTCGGTCACCATCGGGATGATCCTGACCATTGGTTGCCTTGAAACCGAGGAACGCTATGGCCTGCGCCTGACCCAACGAGGGATGTGGCTGATCTATCTGCCACTGATCCTGCCGCAAACCGCGTTCCTACCGGGACTGCAAACGCTGCTTTTGAACCTTGGGCTGGGCATGGGGCGGCTGCCCGTCATTCTGGCCCATCTGGTCTTTGTCCTACCCTATCTGCGCCTATCCCTCGAAGGCCCATGGCAATCGTGGGACAGTCGCCAAGCCACGGTCGCCAAAGCGCTGGGGGCCACGCCGAACCAAATCCTGTGGCGCGTGCGTTTGCCGATGCTTCTGGCCCCGCTTCTGACCGCAACCGCCGTCGGCGTCGCGGTGTCGGTCGGGCAATACCTGCCCACGCTTCTGGCGGGCGGGGGCCGGGTTGAAACCCTGACCACCGAGGCCATCGCGCTGGCGTCTGGCGGAGACCGCCGCGCCATCGGCGTCTTCGGCCTGATGCAAACCGCTGCCGCGATGCTGCCCTTCGCGCTGGCCTTGGCGCTGCCCGCTTTGGTATGGCGCAACCGAAAGGGGCTTTTGAATGGCTAACGGATTGCATCTGGAGCAGGTCCGCATCCTGAAAGACGGCGCACCGCTGATCGAGATCGACACCCATGTCGCGCCCGGATCGGTGCTGACCATCATGGGGCCAAGCGGCGTGGGTAAATCCACGCTGCTGTCGGCGATCATCGGCACCCTGCCCCCGGCCTTCTCGCTACAAGGCCATGTCCGACTAGAGGACCGAGACCTGCTGCCCCTGCCGCCCGAAGATCGTTGTGTGGGGATCCTGTTCCAAGACGCACTTTTGTTTCCGCATCTCAGCGTGGGGGCCAATCTGGCCTTTGGGCTGGCCCAAGGCGGTACCCGCGCGGAACGCCGTGCGCAGATCGACGCGGCACTGGCCGAAGTGGGACTGGAGGGCTTCGCTGACCGAGACCCCGAAACCCTGTCGGGCGGGCAACGGGCACGGGTGGCCTTGATGCGGATGTTGCTGTCCGAGCCGAAGGCGCTGCTGTTGGATGAACCGTTCTCAGGCCTTGATGCCGCCCTGCGCGAACAAGTCCGCGCGCTGGTGTTTGACCACGCCCGCGCTCGTGCCCTGCCGGTTCTGATGGTCACCCATGATCAGGAAGACGCGGATGCGGCGGGCGGCGAAGTTGTGCGGTTGGAATAACGATAGGGCATCGCCGGTCCGCGGGTGGGCGTGAAGCGCCCGCCCATGGGGGCGGACGGGCGCTGCCCGGTCTATCGACCGGGCGGAATGCTAGATCCGCACCAGTTTTCGATTTTCCAACCGGTACCCCTCGGGCGCGATTTCAGCGCGGAAATCGGGCGCGTGGCTGACCAGAAGGATCGCCTGATCCAACCCTTTCAGGATCTCGGTCAAACGGGCGTAGTTGTCCGGGTCCAGCGCGTTGGTGGGTTCATCCAAGATCAGCACTTCCGGCTCCATCGCCAAAACGGTCGCCAGCGTCACCAAACGCTTTTCGCCGCCCGACAGCTTATGCGTGATCCGGTCGCGCAGATGCATCAGACCAAGACGGCCTAGTACCTGATCGACGATGGCCAGAGCCTCGTCCTTCGACTTGCCAAGATTTAGGGGACCAAAAGCCACATCCTCGGCCACGGTAGGGCAGAACAGCTGGTCGTCGGCATCCTGAAAGACAAAGCCGATGCGGCGTCGGACTTCGTGAAAGTCGGCTTCCTGCGTGCGGGATTTGCTGAAGGCGGTGATGGTGCCCGCGTCCGGCTGCAACAGCCCCATGATAAGCTTCAACAGCGTCGACTTGCCCGCGCCGTTCGGCCCGACAATCGACAGCCGCTCGCCCGGCTCCATCCGCATCGAGGCCCCGTCCAGAACCGGCTCAAGCCCCGGATAGGCGAAGTGGATGTCAGAAAGTTCAAGCAGCGGCATAAGCGACCTCGGCCCAGATCAGGGCAGCCAGAGCAAGCACCATCGCGCCTGCAAACATCACATCCGTCCGGGTCAGGCGGAACTCTTCCAAGAGCACGATCCGACCACAGAACCCCCGGCATTTCATCGCGGCCAGAATACGTTCCGACCGTTCAATCGCGCGCACCAGCATCATCCCCACCAGATAGCCATAGCTGCGATAGGTGTGCCAGTTGGTGCCGGGGCGAAACCCGCGCAGTTTCATCGAGGTCCGCAGACGCAGATATTCCTCGCGCAGGACGTCGATATAGCGGATTGTGAACATCATCAGATGCACCAGCCGCTCGGGCGTTTTCAGGGCGAACAGGGCGTGGCCCATCGTGACCGGCTCCATTGAGCCGACCAGCGTCATCACCGCCAGAATGACGGCATTGGCGGTCAGCGCAATCTCGGTCGCACGCCACAGACCTTCCCATGTGGCGTCAAAGCCAAAGACCGAAAACATCGGCGTACCGGGCATGGTGAAGGGCAGCAGGATCAGGGTGAAGATGATGAACCCGTCCATCATCGCCATGCGCTTCAGCGTCTTCTGGAACGGCAGGCCCGAGATCGCCAGCAGCCACATCGACAGGATCAACGCGCCGGACAGCACCCGCAGGTCGTCCAGTGTCACCACAGTCACGGCATAAATCACGGTCATCACGATCCGCATCCGAGGATCAAGCGAGGAAACCGCCGCCCGCAATGCGCCAAAGCCGGTAAGCGGCTTGTCTTCACCTGTCAGGACATAGGTCACTTACCGCCCTCCATCTTGCGGCGCGCCGCGATGTAGAAGCCGAGACCGAAAAGGCCGACGATATAGCCAATCCCGCCCAGCACCGACTGAAAGTTCGTCTCGGTTTTCAGCGCGCTCAGTTCCTGCCGGATCGGGCGGAGTTCCGTGCGCAGCATTGTGGCAAGCTCGGCGCGGGCTTGATCGGACAGGCCGGACAGAGGGGCGCCAGACGCTGCTGGGGTTGAGACGGACGCCGAAGCGGTCGACGCCGCAGCCTCTTGCCCCATCAGTGCTGCCACGTCTGCAGCGGGCATGAAGACCTCGGCCACGTGGCCCGCGCCAAGATCACCTCGGAAAATATGCGTGACGGGTTGCGTGGGCGTGAAGATGAAGAAGCCGTCCGCGTCGGTCTTGGTCTCGCCCAGCTTATTGCCGGCCTCGTCAAAGACCTCGACCAGAAGATCGGTGGCCATGTCGCCGCTGGAAAAGCCAATCTCACCCTCGATGTTCGACCCGGATGGGAAGACGGACGAGATGATATTATGGGCCAAGGCCGGCACAGGGGCCGCCAAGGCGAGGATCAGAACCAGAGATCGGATCATGCCCATCCTCCTTTCGCGCCTGCGAAGAGCTCGGGCTTCACGCGACGGGCCAAGAAGATGGCCGCGCCGGACAGAAGCGCTTCGATGATGATAACAGGAATATGCGCCACGAAGACCAGTTTGGCGGCGGGGATGAATTCGTCCCCCGACAAAGCAAGCGAGAACGCAACAGCAAGCGTGGTCACGGCAATGGCGAAACCGCCACCGAGCCCGCCCCAGATCGCGCCCTGCATCGGGGTACCGCGCGCGACAAGACGCCCGAAGATCAGTCCGGCCAGAACGGCGGGCCCCGCGATGTTGATCGCGTTTACGCCCAGCACGGTCAAACCGCCGAACCCAAAGAACACTGCCTGCAACAGAAGCCCGACAAACAGCGCCGGGAACGCCGCCCAACCCAGCACCAGACCCGCCAACCCGTTCAGGATCAGGTGAACCGAGCTTGGGCCGATGGGCACATGGATCAACGACGCCACGAAGAAGCTGGCGGACAGCACACCTGCCGCCGGAATACGCTCCAGCGGCAGTTTCTTCAGGCCCATCGCGATCCCGCCCACAGCCAAAGCCGCGCCGCCAAGCAGCACGGGATTTGACAGAGCTCCATCTACAATGTGCATTGCGCGTTCCTTACTTCAGTTCGGTGGCGTTGATCCACAGAACCGCGTCTTGGCTCAGCTCTTTGCCGTTATGTTCGGTTGCCGGACCGGACCCCAAGGCTGCGAAGCCCCAGTTGCCCGCTTTCGGAATGCCGAAGGTGAAAACGCCGTTTGCATCGGTCAGGGCTACGATAGTGCCGCCGGGCATCGCGCCCACGGTGCTATCGGTTGTCGAGAATGCCGCCAGATCCGGCTCGGCGGCCATGTATTCGATCTCGATCTCGGCGCCTGCGACGGGCTTGCCCTCGGACAGCACCACGCCCGAGAAGGTCGAGCCGACGACAACGTTGTAGGGCTTGTTCAGCGGCAAGATCTCGGTCGGCAGACCAACGGGCTGATCCCAATCGGTGGGCAGCGTGTTGCGGTTCAGAACCGATTTGGTGATCTGCTGAATGTAGATGTCTTCGCTTTCCTCATAGTACGGCGCAGGCACGGTCACGACCACATAGTCGCCCGAGCGCTTGACCGGCACAGACGCGGTAAAGGCCGCAGATTCATTGTGCTTGCCCTTGAAGGTGGCGGGCGCCACGCGATCCATCAGGTCGGTTTTTTCACCGTTGTGGATCATGAAGAACTCTTGCGGCGCGTCCATATCCATGGCGTGCCCGTTCTCCATCGGGTGCCAAAAGATCAGGCCCATCGGCACGTCGCCGGGCTTGTCGATCAGCACCTCATCGGTGTGTTGCAGCAGGAAATGCGCCTGAGCGGCAACGGGTACAAAAGCGGCCAGTGTAGCGGCCAGAACAGTCTTTTTCATGTCGTCCTCATTCGACGTCGCAGGGATCACCTGCAATCAAGAATGAACGAACGGGGTATATTGGCACGGGAGGGTCTTTGGACCGCCGGGCCAGACGCGCACCCCGGCGTCCGGTGGAAATGGGCAAATGCCCAGCGTCCGGCAGGTCTCCTGACTTGCGGGTCTTGGCTTGGCTGGCCTTCCCGGGTTGGACCCAGTGGCATGTTCAGCTTTGCTCGCCGCTCACAGTTGCGGGGGCAGTCTCGGATTTGGCGCCTGTTGGCTACACCTCACCGGGTTCCCTATTACTTTCGCGGTGCTTCTGCACACGCGAAACCGATCGCTGGCCTTGAATGTCAGAACAGGCGGGGACGAGTCAAGCGAAAGCAGGGCGCGCGATGGGTCGCAGACGCGATGGGAAAAGTCGCAAAATTTGTAAGTGGTTGTTTTCGAACGGAATTAACTTCCGCGATATGTCGAGTATCCATAAGGCGATAGTAAAAGCGGCACGTGATAATGCGCCTGTTCGGCCATGCCAAAGCGGATCGGCACCACGTCCAGAAACAGCGGACTTTCCCCGTCCTGATCGGTGGCGCGCAGATAGTCACCCGCGTGGAAGACAAGCTCGTACACCCCGACCTCGAACGCATCCGCGGGCAGGATCTGTTCATCCGTCCGCCCGTCGTCATTCGTCACAAGGGAATGCACCAGCGCCCGCACCTCGCCCTCGATCCGGTAGAGGTCAATGCGCAAGCCCTGCGCCGGGCAGCCGCGCGCCGTGTCCAGAACGTGGGTGGTTAGATATCCGGTCATGGCGTGTCCTTTCCTTGCCCTCACTATTGGGGGATCAGCGCCCCGGCGCAATCCCATTTGACCTGACCCGCGTTCCTTGGAAGGGTGGAGGGGAACCAAGGACGAGGGAACTCATGCCCGACAGATACACCCGTGACATGCGCGGCCACGGCCCGACACCGCCCAACCCGAACTGGCCAAAGGATGCCAAGATCGCGGTTCAGTTCGTCCTGAATTACGAGGAAGGCAGCGAGAACTGCGTGCTACACGGCGATGCCGCGTCCGAGGCGTTCCTGTCCGACATTCCCGGTGCGGCCCAATGGCCCGGCCAGCGGCACTGGAACATGGAAAGCATCTATGAATACGGCGCGCGGGCGGGGTTCTGGCGGTTACATCGTCTGTTCACCGGAGCGGGTATTCCGGTGACGATCTATGGCGTCGCCACAGCCCTTGCGCGCAGCCCCGAACAGGTCGCGGCGATGCAGGACGCGGGGTGGGAGATCGCGAGCCACGGGTTGAAATGGGTCGAGCACAAGGACATGCCCGAGGACGAAGAACGCGCCGCGATTGCCGAGGCCGTCCGTCTGCACACCGAGGTCGTCGGCACGCCCCCACGCGGGTGGTACACCGGGCGGTGTTCGGAAAACACCGTACGGCTGGTCGCCGAGCATGGCGGGTTTGACTATATATCAGATACTTACGACGACGACCTGCCCTATTGGACCGAGATCGGCGAGCGGGATCAGCTGATCATCCCCTACACGCTGGAAGCCAATGACATGCGCTTTGCCACCGCGCCGGGGTGGGTGACAGGCGATGATTTCGGGGACTACCTGATCGACGCCTTTGACACGCTCCACGCCGAAGGTCAGGCCGGGGATCGCCCCGCGATGATGTCGGTCGGGCTACATTGCCGTCTGATCGGGCGTCCCGGCAAAATCGCCGGTCTGCGCCGGTTCATCGACCACATCCAACGTCACGACGATGTCTGGTACCCCCGCCGGATCGAGATTGCCAAGCACTGGGCGACGCACCACCCTCACAAGCGTTTTGAGCGCCCCAGCCAGATGACGCGGGACCGTTTCGTGGACCTTTACGGTGGGATCTTCGAGCACTCCGCTTGGGTCGCCGAACGTGCCTTCGAGTTGGAGCTTGGCCCCGCCCATGACAGCGCGGTTGGCCTGCACAACGCGCTCTGCCGCGCCTTCCGAACCGCCAGCGGAGATGAACGGCTGGGCGTTCTACGCGCCCACCCGGATTTGGCGGGCAAACTGGCGGCGGCGGGGCGGCTGACGGCGGAGAGCACCTCGGAACAGGCCAGCGCCGGGCTGGATATGCTGACGGACCAGCAGCGGCTGACCTTCACGCAGCTGAACGCGGACTACGTCGCAAAACACGGCTTTCCCTTCATCATCGCGGTGAGAGACCACGACAAGGCGTCCATCATGGCAGCCTTCAAGCGCCGCATCCACAATGACCGCGCCACCGAATTCGCCGAGGCCTGCCGCCAGGTCGAACGCATCGCCGCGTTCCGCCTGATGGACCTGCTGCCATGACCGACATCACCGCGCAGCCCTTGACGGCCGACGCCTTCGCGCCGTTCGGCGATGTGCTGGAGCTGACCGACCGCGACAGCCTGACCATCAACGCAGGCATGTGCCAGCGTCATCACGATCTGGCGCAGTTGGACTTTGGCGAGGGCCGCGCCGGGATCAGCCTGTTTGACGGCAAACCGCGGCAGTTTCCTTATGAACTGGATCTGGTGGAACGGCACCCTCAGGGTTCGCAAGCCTTCATCCCGATGAACGGCGTGCCCCTGCTGGTCACCGTCTGCCCGGACGATGGCGGCACCCCCGGCACGCCGCGCGCCTTCGTGATGCGCCCAGATCAGGCGATCAACCTGCACAAAGGCACATGGCACGGGGTCCTCGCCCCGATCGGAGCGCAGGGGCTTTATGCGGTGGTAGATAGAATTGGGGATGGAACGAACCTCGAGGAATATACCTTCCCCAACCCGGTTCTGATCCATCCCCCAAAGGTTTGATCAGTAGAACAGAATGTCGTCCACAAGATCCATTTTGCTGGACACGTTTTCGATGATCAGCACATCGCCATTGCCGAAGTCGATATGCACATCGCCGTTTTTAACGCTGCCATATTGCTTCAGAACCTGCTTCACCGTCATTCCGGCTGGCACAAGATCATCTTCGATGAAGATCTTGTCTTTCTGGCCGGCTTTGAAATCTTTGATCCGGTCCTGACCGTCGTCGTAATAGAACCGGTCTTTGCCTCCGCCGCCTTTCATCACGTCATCGCCGTTCGATCCGTACAAGCGGTCGCGACCCTTGCCGCCCTTCAGAACGTCTCCGCCCCAGCCACCATACAGGTTGTCTGCGCCATTGCGTCCGATCAATTCATCGGCGCCGCCATTGCCGGTCAGATGGTTATCCTTCCCATTGCCAATGATCTTGTCACGGCCTGACCCGCCTTCTGCGTGCTCAATCGCGGTTCCCTTGGCAACGATCAGGTTGCCCTTGTATCCCAACACATCCGAGATGCGTCCGGCGCGCAGGTCAATTTTCTGGTTTTGACTGGTCTGCGAGAAATCAAACGTATCAACCCCAGACGAATCGAACACTGTCATCGCCACACCGATCGAGCCGCCAGCAAGCGATGCAAACTGGCTGGCTGGACCATCGGCATTCGAATTGAAGCCCCAGGTGGTGTTCCCGTCATTCACGTTCGTCGGCTTGCCATACATGCTGTGCACGGCGGCGATATCCGCGATCATGGGCGTCAGAAGGAATGCCAAGTCCGCGTCGACATTCGAGTTCTCTTGCTGACTGAAATACGACATGACCGACATTTGCCAGCTGTCATTGGCATAATGCGCCCCGCCGGGGAACGTCGCTGAGCCGTTGTAGTTTCCGCTATGCCCCAACCCCAGCGCGTGACCGATTTCGTGTACATAGGTCTGGAACGAATAGCTGTGCAGGTCGTATTCCTCGCCGGAATACCAGCTTGGATGCACGTTCACCGTTGATTGAATGATGGTTCTGCCAGAGGTGCTTGAGAAGTTGAACGCCCCGGATTGATGATCCTGAAACACGATATCCGCCGTGCCGGTGGTCAGCACGAAGTTGATACCGGTGACCGCAGTCCACGCTTCCAAAGCTTTCTCGACAAACCAGATCCCGGCAGCTTCCAGCCCTGCGACGGAATAGGTCAGCGTGCCGCCAGCGGACACATCGAATTTACGCGAGAGGCGGCCCGTATCATTCCAATATCCATTGACCAAATAGTCCGCGATTTGCGTGACCGAGAAGGTCGGCAATGACGCCGAAACCTGAGCAATGGAGACGCCAGTCCCCCCGCCTTCTACGTGCCTGAAATCACCGCATTTTTCACACATGCCGACCTCACATAATATTTATTTGCGTACTTCAAAGCAAATATTGACTCTCACCGCAAGGTTGAATCTTTGGATCAGCGGATTTGCGCGGGCAGAGCGGAGTGCCGCCCGCGCATCGTTTTAAGTGTCGCGGCGGCGCTCCACCATGCGTTGCACCATGGGGGCAAAGTGCCAATAATCCGGCGTTTCCATTCCGGCGCGTTTGCCCGCTTCGTCCAGATAACGCACTGCGATAATCTCTTTCAGGTTGGGGTTCTTTTCGAACTCCGCCACCTCGTCCGCACTCATCGGTCCGCCCTGCAATTCCAACGTGTGCACCGACGCAGCACTCAGCCGGTCGAAATAGGATGGCTTGGTCGCGCAAAGATAGCGTTTCGCCGCCACGTGGAAGCGCACGCAATCGGTGATCACGCTGGGGAAGAACTGCTCCAAAACCTCAGCGCCCGCATCTTCGTGATGCCGGTCTTCGGTGTCGTCGGGATGATAGGTGCCGAACTCGGACGTGAAGTGGCCAATGTCGTGCAGAAGGGCGCCGACGATGATCTCTTCGCTCTGGCCGTTCTGCTCGGCGATGGTGGCGCCTTGCAGCATGTGTTCGGCCATGGTGACGTCTTCGCCCAGATATTCTTCACCGCCACGGCGGTCGAAGATACCTCCGATGAATTCGACGATGTTTTCAGACGTCAGCGCTTCAATATCCGGCTTCATTCTGCAGCCTCCTGCGTGCGCGAACGCGATAGGGCAGCATGGGTTGAACGCAGCCCGTCCTTGTCAGAGTAGCAGCCCTGAAGCCAGCGCGTGCCTTCGCCGGAATAGCCCTTGCGGGCGTGCAGAACACGTGTGTTATCAACGACAAAGCCCTCTCCGGGTTCCAGACGGAAGGTGACCTCCATCGCCGGATCATCAATGATTTCGCCCAGACGACGATAGGCGGCATAATACGCTTGCATCTGGTCAAACGGCACGTCGGTCACAGCGGACAGAGAGCGGTTGTTGAAACGGACGCCGATAATCTCGCCATCGGGGGCCAGTTCGATCATCGGGCGGCGAGATTGCAGGCAGACGCCTTCCTCGCCCGCGTATTCGAACCGCGCGCAGTGGTTGGCCAGAACGTCAAACGCAGCAGAGTCTTCTTCGCGCAGACGACGGGCGGCGGCGAAACCGTCAACCACCATGTTTTCGCCACCAGCGGCAGAGCTTTCCAGACAATAGAGCACCTGAACCGAAGGCACCGGGTCGCGATACGGGTTGTCCGTATGCGCCTGAAGCCCCAGCCCGGTGAAGGCCAAGTTGGTCGGATTCACCTCGGTCCGCACCTCGAAATGACGGCCATAATTGGTTTCACGCACATAGCCGAACAGATCGACCACCTTGAACAGCGCACCGTCTTCGACGGGCCCGTTTACAACCTTGCCGAACCCGTAACGTGTGACCTGTTCCAGCCACGCGCCCAGCGCGTCGGGGTCCGAAGACAGCTGGGCAAAGTCGCCGATAGGCACGGCGCCCATTAGACCCGAATCCCACGTTTCGATCCCGTCGCCCAGCCAACCGCGTTCGGCCGGGGCGGGACGGTCATAGGCGTTCTGAACCAGCCAACCCGCATCATAGGTGACTGTCTTGCCCTCGGGCGCAAATCGGATGGTGATCTGATCGCCGCTGGCCGAAGCCTCCGTCATATGCGTATCGGCGGGCAATTCGCCCAGCGACACCAAGCGCTGGCCATTGCCTGCCGCGCGGGTCTCGGGGTCCCACGCATTGTCACGCAGCCACATGGCGTGAAAACGAAGCGGGCCGTTTGGGGTGGTCAGGGTCAGAACCTGGCCCGATGGGTCGAGCTGGGTGGTAAACATGCGCGTGTCTCCTGTGACGCGTTGATCCTGGGATGATTGTCCGCGCAAAGCGTGATAAGGACAACCAAGCGAAAACATACCTGAGACCCCGATCTGCTTATGGATAATCCCCTTTCAAACCTGCCCCTCGATTGGGTCCACGCGTTCGAGGCCGCCGGGCGGCTAGGGAGCTTCACCGCCGCCGCGCAGGAAACCGGGCTGACGCAGGCCGCGATCAGCCAGCGGATCGGGCATCTGGAAACCCGGCTGGGTGTCGCCCTGTTCATCCGCAAACCGCGCGGCGTTGTGCTGTCGGTCGAGGGCGAGGCATGGTTGCCCTATGTCACCCACGCGCTGGGGACGCTGCGCCAAAGTTCCGAGGAACTCTTTGGTATCCAGCGCAAACGCCTGACGGTGTGGAGCAGTGCCTCGGTGCTGGAGCATTGGATCGCACCGCGGCTGGCGGGGCTGTCGCTGGGTGCGGATGTGCAACTGTCGTTCAAGACACTAATGCTGGCCTCGGAAGACAATCCGCAGCTACGCGGGGTGCGGTTGCGCTATGGCAGCGGGGATTGGAGCATCCCCCATCGCGCCCGCCTGTTTGACGAGGTGCTGGCCCCCGTCGCCGCCCCTGCCCTGATGCAGGGCGTGGATCCGGACCGCTGGCAGGACCTGCCGCGCATTGGCCTGTCTGGCCCGCGCATGGGCTGGCATGAATGGGCGGACCACACGGGCGACGCCCCCACCCCCATCCCGCATCTGCGCTTTGACACCTTCACCGCCGCGCTTGCCGCCGCGCGGGCGGGGGCGGGTGTGTTGCTGGCCTCGATCCCCTTGGTTGAACAGGCTTTGGCGTCCGGCGCGCTTGTCCGCCTGTCGGACGATGCGCTGCCGTCCGAGAACTCCTATTGGATGGTGGCCGAGCGCGGAGAGTTGACCCAACGGCAATGGAACACGCTCACCGCCGCATTCTGCACCTGAGATGATCAAATTCGCAGGCCGAAATGTAACTGGGTAGAACTACGTTTTCTGCATTTTCTTGCGGCATTCTCTCTTGCGTCCGGTTAAAAGCCCCGTCAAACACCTGCAAACTTCGCGGCCTTGGAAAGGGCACATGGACAGTCAGATGAAACCCGCGCGGATCGAATTCCAAGCTGCCAGCTTTGCGGTGGCCGAGCGCCGGATTCTTGCGGACATGTCCGTAGACCTGACCGCCAAACGCATCGGCATCATCGGGCGCAACGGGTCGGGCAAAACCACCTTTGCGCGGCTCTTGTCGGGCTTGGTGGAACCCAGCGCGGGCACCGTCCGCGTCGACGGGATCGACCCGGCCAAAGACCGTCGCGCGGCGCTGTCGCTGGTGGGCATCCTGTTCCAGAACCCAGACCACCAGATCATCTTCCCCACTGTGGTCGAGGAACTGGTCTTTGGCTTGCGTCAGCTCGGGCTGGACGACCCCGAGGGTGCTGCCCGCGCGCAACTGGACCGCTTTGGCAAAAGCCATTGGGCGGACAGCCATGTGCACGGGTTGTCTCAGGGGCAAAAACAACTGGTCTGCCTGATGGCGGTGCTGGCGATGGCCCCGCGCATTCTGGTGCTGGACGAACCCTTCGCCGGGCTGGACATCCCCACGCGGATGCAACTGGGCCGCTATCTTGATCGCTACGAGGGCACGCTGGTCCATGTCACCCATGACCCCGACGAGCTTTCGGCCTATGATCATGTCATCTGGATCGAGGCTGGCGCGCTGGCGCAGCAAGGTCTGCCCGCCGATGTGCTGCCCGCCTTCACCGCCCAGATGAAACAGCAAGGAGAGAGCGATGATATCTCTGACCTCTCCGATTGAGACCCGCGCCCATGGCTGGCCCGCCGGTCTGAAGCTGGCGGCGCTCTGCGTCGTAACCATCGTGCTGTTTCAGATGCAAAGCCTGTGGTTCCACATGGCCACGTTCGCCACCACACTGACGTTCTATGCCCTGCCCGGCCAAAGCTTCCTGCGCGCAGGACTGCGGTCACTGAAAGTCCTGTGGCCCTTCGTGCTGCTGGTCGGGATCTATCACATCGTGACCCGCAGCCCCATCGACGGGCTGGTGATCATCCTGCGCATGCTGACCGCCGTGGGGCTGGCCAATCTGGTCACCATGACCACGCGACTGTCCGATATGATCGCCGTTGTCCGCTGGCTGGCAACGCCCTTGCGCGCGCTCGGGCTACGCACCGAATACCTTGAGACCGCCATCGCGCTGGTCATCCGTTTTACGCCTGTGCTTCTAGCCAAAGGCACCCACCTGACCGAGGCTTGGCGCGCCCGGTCCGCCCGCCGTCCCGGCTGGCGCATCATCCTGCCATTCACGGTTCTTGCGTTGGAAGACGCAGACCACATTGCCGATGCGCTGCGTGCGCGCGGCGGTTTCGACGCCATGAAGGAGTGAGTCACCATGGAAAAGAACGTAACCCTTATTGCGTTGTTCGCAGCGCTGATCGCGGCCTTGGGCCTGATCCCGAAGATCGACCTGTTCTTCGGTGTTCCGATCACCGCCCAAAGCCTTGGCATCATGCTGTGCGGCACCATTCTGGGCGCCAAGCGCGGCGCGCTGGCCGTGCTTCTGTTCCTGCTGCTGGTCGCCATTGGCCTGCCGCTTCTGTCGGGCGGTCGCGGCGGACTGGGCGTCTTCGCGGGCCCCTCGGTCGGCTTCCTGATCGGCTTCCCGGTCGCAGCCTTCGTCACCGGCCTGATCACTGAAAAATGGCGCACCGGCCCTGTCTGGCTGAGCGCCGGTGTGGCTGCCGTCGTGGGCGGCATCATCGTGCTTTACGGCTTCGGCATCCCGGGCATGGCGATCATGCTGGACAAGACGCTGGTGGAATCGACCGCTCTGGTCACCGCCTTCATTCCCGGCGACGTGATCAAAGCCGCGCTGGCTGGCATGTTGACCGCAGCCTTGGTCAAGGTCCGTCCGGCCAGCGTTCTGTCGCGCGCCGAAGCCTGATCTAAACACACCCTCTTGGGTTTCAGCCGCAGCGCCCCCACGCGCTGCGGCTTTTCTTTT
Source organism: Aliiroseovarius marinus (assembly GCF_004360145.1). Lineage (GTDB taxonomy): Bacteria > Pseudomonadota > Alphaproteobacteria > Rhodobacterales > Rhodobacteraceae > Aliiroseovarius > Aliiroseovarius marinus. Next base: position 193,479 of record NZ_ML178715.1, read on the forward strand.
GCCGGACGTACCAGTTTGTCGAATTCGACGGCGCCAGTGAAACTTCCGCTGGACGCGGTGAAAATCCATGCCCTATCAATTTCATGACAGGGGAGGGATCCGCGATGACCGCCAAGAAAAACGTGCTGTTTATCATCATCGACCAGCTGCGGGCGGACTGCCTGCATGGCGCGCTGGCGGACCATGTCGATCTGCCCAACCTGCGCGCGTTGATGGACGACAGCGTGACCTTCAAGCGCCATTTTTCGGTCGTGAACCCGTGTGGGCCGTCGCGCGCCTCGATCCTGACGGGGCAATATGCGATGAACCACCGCTCGGTCCGTAACGGCACACCGCTGCGCCACGACACGCCCACCATCGCGAGCGAGATGCGCAAGGCGGGCTATTTGCCGATGTTGTTTGGCTATACCGACACTTCGCAGGATCCGCGTGTCTTCGCGCCGAATGACCCGGCTGTGCAGACCTATGAACAAGCCATGTCCGGCTTTGTCGAGCAGGTCGAGATGCGGTTAGAGATGTCTTATCCGTGGCGCTCTTACCTGATGGGCAAGGGGCATCATTGGGACAATTACTGGCAGCTTTACATTCCCGGCGGTGATGGGTCCGCGATCAACGCGCCTGCCGTATACACCGCCGAGGACAGCGACACCGCCTTCCTAACCAATCAGTTCCTTGACCGGATGCCCGCCTATGCCGATCAAAGCTGGTTCGCGCATCTAACCTATATCCGTCCGCACCCGCCGCTGGTCGCGCCCGCGCCCTATAACGACATGTACGACCCGACCACCCTGCCCGCGCCCACCCGCGTTGGCTCGCGGGATGACGAGGCTGCCGTGCACCCGTTCTTTGGGCCTGCGCTGGCCAAGGAAAAAGCCGCGAACTTTGTGCTGGGCGCCAAGGCCGACGACAGCGATGAGACCCTGCAAGCCCTGCGCGCGGTCTATCTGGGGCTGGCGACCGAAGTGGACCATCACATCGGGCGTGTGGTCAGCTTCCTGAAAGAGAGCGGCCAGTGGGACGACACGCTGCTGATCGTGACCGCCGATCATGGCGAGATGCTGGGCGACCACCATGCGTGGGGCAAACACTCGGTCTATGACGCGGCCTATCACACGCCGCTGATCATCCACGCGCCGGGCTGTGTCGCTGGGCATGTGGTGGACGTACCGACCGAGAGCATCGACCTGACGCCCACAATTCTGTCATGGGTCGGACAAGAGGTTCCGAACGCGATGGATGGGCGGTCTTTGCTGCCGCTCCTGTCGGGCGAGACACCGGGCGATTGGCGCGACTACTCGTTCTCAGAACTGGATTTCGGCGACCCGATCACCCCGACCTTGTGGCAAAAAGAACTGGGCACCGATGCCAGCAACTCCTGCGTTGGCATCCTGCGCGACAGCCGGTTTACCCTAATCGAATTCGCCGCAGACCTGCCCCCGCTTCTGTTCGATCACGACGGTCAGGGAGAGCTGGAAAACGTGGCCGACAACCCAGCCTTCGCCACCGATCTGGCCCGCCTGACACGGCAAATGCTGCGCCATCGGATGCGCAACATGGACCATACGCTATCGTATGACATGATCACCGATCAGGGACCGCGACGCGCCCAGCGTCACCCGGAAAACGACGCCAACGCATAATCCGCCACGTCCTTTAAGCTAGCGCCGCGCGCCATTGGCTCGACGCCCAGCCGCTCCATCGGCAGGCCATAGCGGTTCAGCCAGATCGAGTGATAGCCGAACCATGTCGCCCCGCAGATGTCCCAGCAATTCGAGGACACGAACAGGATCTCTGACGCATCACAACCGAACGCATCCGGGCCCATCTGATACGCCTCGGGCGCGGTTTTGAACTTGCCGACGCTGTCGACGGACAGCACATGATCCAACAGCCCATCCAGCCCAGCGGCCTCAAGCGCGCTGTCAAGCATCGCGGGCGTCCCGTTCGACAGGATCGCCATCGGCACCCCAGCGGCTTTCAGGCGGGTCAGTTGGGCGTGGTTTTCCTGAAACGCGGTCAGCTTCTCATAGGCACCCATCAGGGCTGTGCGTTGCGCGGCGGTTGGCGCTACCCCATGCAGCTCGCAGGCATAGTCCAACCCATCCCCGGTCACTTGCCAGAAATCGGCGTAGCGATCGCACATCGTCCGCAGGCGGGTGTACTCGATCTGCTTGTCGCGCCAAGTGACGGCGATGTCTGCACCTTTGCCGGGGAAGAACTCTTCTGCCAAGGCGCCGACCGAATAGACATCCAGAAGCGTTCCGTAAGCGTCGAAGGCAATCGCTTTGATGGGCATGGGGGATCCTTTCCGTTCGCATCCTTAGCCTAGGGGCAGAGAGGGCGGTCGGGAAAGGGAAAACGGGCGCGTGGGTATTCCTACCTACGCGCCCGATTGTGTTTAGTCGATGACGCGAACCGCGCCTTTTGCAGCCGACGACGCCAGCATCGCATAGGCTTTCAGAGCCTTGGATACTTTGCGTTTGCGCGGCTCGGCGGGGACCCAGCCTTTTTTGTCCTGCTCAGCACGGCGGGCCGCCATTTCCTCGTCCGAGATGGCAAGGTTGATGGTGCGGTTCGGGATGTCGATCTCGATCTTGTCGCCGTCCTGCACCAGACCGATGGCACCACCTTCGGCAGCCTCTGGCGAGGCGTGGCCGATCGACAGACCGGACGTGCCGCCCGAGAAACGACCATCGGTCAACAGCGCACAGGCTTTGCCCAGACCCTTGGATTTCAGATAGCTGGTCGGGTACAGCATTTCCTGCATCCCCGGACCACCGCGCGGACCTTCGTAACGAATGACAACCACGTCGCCTTCCTTGACCTTGCCGGTCAGGATGTTGTTCACAGCCGCGTCTTGGCTTTCGCAAACATGAGCGGTGCCGGTGAAGGTCAGGATGCTTTCATCCACGCCTGCTGTTTTCACGATGCAGCCGTCTTCGGCAATGTTGCCGAACAGAACCGCCAGACCACCGTCTTTCGAGAATGCATGTTCCGCCGAACGGATCACGCCACCTTCGCGGTCGGTGTCCAGTTCCTTGAAGCGGTTGGCTTGGCTGAACGCTTGCGTGGTGCGCACGCCACCGGGGGCAGCTTTGAACAGCTCTTCAGCAGCCGGGTTGTTGGCAACCTTGATGTCCCATTTGGCGATCGCCTCGCCCATGGTGGTCGAGTGGACGGTCGGCACGTCGTTGTGCAGCAGACCAGCACGCGACAGTTCGCCAAGGATCGAGAAGATGCCACCGGCGCGGTGCACGTCTTCCATGTGGACGTTGTGGATGTTCGGCGCGACCTTACACAGGCAGGGCACTTTGCGCGACAGGCGGTCCATGTCCGTCATGTCGAAATCGACCTCGCCCTCGTTGGCAATGGCCAGCAGGTGCAGAACCGTGTTGGTGGACCCACCCATGGCGATGTCCAGCGACATGGCGTTCTCGAACGCTTCAAAAGTCGCAATCTCGCGCGGCAGCAGGCCTTTTTCTTCATCCTGATAGTGACGCTTGGTGATCTCGACGATCTTGCGGCCAGCCTCCAGGAACAGACCCTTACGATCCGCGTGGGTCGCCAGTGTCGAGCCATTGCCCGGCAGCGCCAAACCCAGCGCCTCGGCCAGACAGTTCATCGAGTTCGCGGTGAACATACCCGAGCACGACCCACAGGTCGGGCAGGCGTTCTCTTCGATATGCTGAACCTGCTCATCGGTGTATTTGTCATCGGCAGCGGCGACCATCGCGTCCACAAGGTCGATCTTCTTGGCGTCCAGATCGGCAATATCGATCTTGCCCGCTTCCATTGGGCCACCCGACACGAAGATCACCGGGATGTTCAGGCGCATCGCGGCCATCAACATACCGGGGGTGATCTTGTCACAGTTCGAGATACAGACCATCGCGTCAGCGCAGTGCGCGTTGACCATGTACTCGACCGAGTCCGCAATCACTTCGCGCGACGGCAGCGAATAAAGCATGCCGTCATGACCCATCGCAATCCCGTCATCGACGGCGATGGTGTTGAATTCCTTGGCGACACCGCCTGCGGCCTCGACCTCGCGGGCGACCATCTGGCCCAGATCCTTCAGGTGGACGTGACCCGGCACGAATTGCGTGAAGCTGTTCACAATGGCGATGATCGGCTTGCCGAAATCGCTGTCGGTCATCCCGGTCGCGCGCCAAAGGCCACGGGCACCGGCCATGTTGCGGCCATGGGTCGAGGTTCTGGATCTGTAAGCAGGCATGTGGTTCCCACCCTTATCTGAATGTTCCTGTCTGGCAGCGATTATCACCTCGCGCGCAGTGAAACCAGTGATATTCGCGCGCGCAGTGAATGCACTAGGGAAGATTTAGGGTGCCAAGATGCTTGGCGCTAGAAGCGGGCGTCGATAGAATTGTACTATACGATTTTAGAAAAGGTCATTTTCAATGGGTAAACGTAAGGTTCTTGTGACGGGCTCGGCCGGATTTATCGGCTATCACCTGTCAAAACTGCTGCTGGAAGAGGGCTTTCAGGTCCACGGCTTCGACGGGATGACGGATTATTACGACGTCACCCTGAAGCAGCGCCGCCACCAGATGCTTCTGCAAAACGAAAGCTTCTCGGCCACCGAAGGGATGCTGGAAGATCTAGAACTGTTCGACCAGATGGCGGACGCGTTCGAACCCGACGTGATCGTGCATCTCGCCGCGCAGGCGGGGGTGCGTTACAGCCTTGAGAACCCCCGTGCCTATATCGACTCGAATGTCGTCGGTACCTTCAACGTGATGGAGGCCGCCCGTCGCCACGAGGTCGACCACCTGCTGATGGCCTCGACAAGTTCCGTCTATGGCGCGAATGACGAGATGCCGTTTACGGAAACGGAAAAGGCCGACACGCCACTGACCATCTATGCGGCGACCAAGAAAGCGAACGAGGCCATGGCGCATAGCTATGCGCATTTGTGGAACATCCCGTCCACCATGTTTCGGTTCTTCACCGTCTATGGTCCTTGGGGCCGCCCCGATATGGCGCTGTTCAAGTTCACCAAGGGGATCATAGAAGGTACGCCCATCGACATTTACAACAATGGCGACATGTTCCGTGACTTCACTTATGTCGAAGATCTGGTCCGTGGCATCCGCCTGCTGATCGACAGCCCTCCGGTCCGGCCAGACAGCAAGGACGACATCGAGGACGGCGATAGCCTATCCCCCGCCGCGCCTTACCGCGTGGTGAATGTAGGGAACTCGGACAAGGTGCGCCTGCTGGATTTCGTCGAGGCGATCGAGGACGCCTTGGGCAAGAAAGCCGTGCGCAATTACATGGAGATGCAGAAGGGCGATGTGCCCGCCACGTGGGCGGATGCGACATTGCTGCAACGTCTGACTGGCTACCGCCCGGCCACCGATTTCCGCGAGGGGGTGAACAGTTTCGTGGCGTGGTATCGGGATTACTACAAGGTTTAAGTCCCTGCGCGAAAAGCAAAACCCGCCTTCACAGGGCGGGTTTTAAGCACTCTATAATCCAGTTAGCCACGCAAAAGATCACAGCGTCACGCCGATCTTGTCAGCCATCCAACTTTCCAGTTGATCAATCTGCGCCGCGTCAGGCTGGGTTGCCGGATCATTCCAGACCTGCAAGCCAAACAGGCGGAACGCGCCCGGCATACTTGCCCCGCTGACGCCAATGCCGACTCGCAAAGGCTGCGCATCGGTAAATTCGCTGGTCAGGTTCTGGGTCGTGTTTAGGACAACATTGCCATCCATCCGAATGATCACCTGCCCCGAGGTCGCCTGCAACGTCACAACACGCTTTTGATGGCCGCCGTAAGGGGGCTGAGCGCTCACGTGGGAAATACTCACGCTCTTTTCGCTCAGTCGGCTCAGATACTGCAAACGGTCGATGGAAGGGCGCGAGCCGATCGACATTGCATTGATCGAATTCTTGCTGATCTCGGCAAAGTTCACACGCCCCGTGCCTTCGGTCGCCAGCATCTGATAGCCGATGACCATCGTCGTCGGGTTTCCGATCCGCAGAATCGGCGTCGAGATCAGACTGTCATCCACCCCATCCATCTCGGCCCAGTGAAAGGTGCCATCGGTGCGATAGCTAGGGCGCGCGGCGCTGGTCGACTGGCTTAGATCCAGCCCGTTCGGCGTTTCATCCTGCCACAGCCCGATCGGCTGGTTGTCTGCGGTCACGGCAGTCGTGCCGCCATCGTCTTGATAAAGCTGTGCCGTGTTCTCTGGATCAAACATCGCAGACGGCGCGAGCTGCAGAGGAGAGAACGGACCAGGTGAAGGCGACGACCCTGCGCTGCGCAGTGCCACCGCCGGAAGCTCAAAACCCAGAGACAGCATCAGATCAGCACGAAAGCATGGATGCCCGACGCGGTTGTGCCCGTCGACCGAACTTTGCGCACACCGACCGGCAGGATCGCGTTGTCCCCGACCGTCACAGTGCGCACGCCGCCTGCCACGCTTTCAAAGGAAACGGCGCCGCCAGTTTCCACATACAGCGACACAGCCACATTGGGCAGATCGCTAAGATCGGACGGCAGAACGGGTTCCATATCGGTGGCCGGACCCCGCAGGGACGGCATGCGGTTTTCAAAGGGATTGGACATTGCAAGCTCCTGACAAGTTCACACGCATTCCGGTAGCCACAATCAGGGCGCCTTTGCGTGATGGGATGACGAGCTTTCTAAGCAGAGGGGTTGAAGAAGGCTTAACTGGGCCGAACGCCCCGTTGCGTCGTCTTCAGGGTGCGGGCAAAACCTCGGGCCCCAGATCGGACAGATGATCCAAGGCCCAAACCGGTCGCGCCCAACACTTCAAGGCTGAAGCGGTGTGCTTGGGATGCAGCGAAGGCGGCACGAAGCGTAGTGTGCGCGGTTACGTCGATCGCCGATTAGTCGTCGCAGGCGGCGGTGACGAGCTCGAGCAGCGCGCGCTTTACGGCCCAACCGGGCGCATGGAGTTCGTCGGTCCGGTTGGTAAGGGCACGCTGCACCCCCACGCCTATGACAAACCGGTTATGGAGCGGCTCTGGGTGCTCTCCGAGCAGGAAACCGGGTTCAGTTGGGGCTTTTGACCGAACCCGCATTCTCCCAGACGCGGATACTGAGACGATATGCAGCTCTCAAAAGATTGGATTCATCGCGGCCCTTCGCCGCGAATGTCGGCAATGGGCTGTTCGTGTAATCTGAGCTAGTGTCCGCTAATGGCACTAATAGAAGGCTGACGCCAATTTGCGACTCAGCTGAAGAAAGGCTGATATCCGCGTTCTGAAAATCTTCAGATTTCGGCGAATTTCGGAGCACTTTTTTGCCTGTCCAGAAACTCGCCGAAATTTAACAAAACGAACGACTATGGGCGTCTCGCGAAAACCTATGGGCATCGCGAAAGATTATGGGGAATCCTGCAGGCGATCAGAAATCCAGGTTCTCGACCGACAGGGCGTTCTGTTGGATGAACTCGCGGCGGGGTTCCACCACGTCGCCCATCAGCTTGGTAAAGATGTCGTCGGCCTCGGCCAAGTCGTCCACTTTTACCTGCAGAAGCGTACGCGCCTCGTGGTCGAGCGTAGTTTCCCACAGCTGATCGGGGTTCATCTCGCCCAGGCCTTTGTAACGCTGCAACGTCAGACCCTTTTCACCTTCGGCCAGAATAGCGCTCAGCAGGTCGATCGGACCCTGCACAAGGATCTCGCGGTCCTTACGCGACAAGTGCGAATGTTCGCGATAGATGTCACGGGTGTCTTGCGAGACCTCCGACAACCGCCGCGCCTCGCCCGAGCGCAGGACAGCGCCGTCCAGCGTGCGGATTTCCTCGACCCCGCGCAGAATACGGGCCAAGCGGATGCCGTGATCTTGCGTGATCCGACCTTGCCAACCGCGTTCATATTCCACGGCAACTTTGTCTAGACGTGCGGCCACATCGTCGGCCACCAGCTGCAAGTCGGCATCCGCACGACCCGGATCGAAGGCACCTGAAAGGGCGGCTTGCTCCAGAATATTGCGCGGGTAATGGGTTGGGAACGCGTCCAGAATTCGTTTGAAATTCCGGGCACCCTCGACCACGCGGGCCAGATCGGCACCGGCGATTTCCTCGCCATTGGCAAGACGCAGCACAGTTCCGTCGATCCCCTGATCAATCAGGTAATCCTCAAGCGCGGTCTGGTCTTTCACATAGACCTCGGACTTGCCGCGGCTGACCTTATACAGCGGCGGCTGCGCGATATAGAGGTACCCGCCCTCGATCAATTCCGGCATCTGGCGGAAGAAGAAGGTCAGAAGAAGCGTCCGGATGTGTGCGCCGTCGACGTCCGCATCGGTCATGATGATGACCTTGTGGTACCGCAGCTTGTCGATGTTGAATTCGTCGCGACCAATCCCGGTGCCCAGCGCGGTAATCAGCGTACCGATCTCCTGACTGGACAGCATCCGGTCAAACCGCGCGCGCTCTACGTTCAGGATTTTCCCGCGCAGGGGCAGAACCGCCTGATCGTGACGCGAGCGACCCTGCTTGGCCGACCCCCCAGCCGAGTCACCCTCGACCAGGAACAATTCGCGTTTCGCCGGATCTTTTTCCTGACAATCCGCAAGCTTACCGGGCAGCGACGCCACATCCAGCGTCGATTTCTTCCGCGTCATTTCGCGCGCTTTGCGGGCCGCTTCGCGGGCCAAAGCGGCCTCGATGATCTTGCCGACGATCATCTTCGCGATCTGCGGGTTTTCGTCGAACCACTCTTGCAGCTTTTCGTTCATTAGACCTTCAACCGCCGGGCGCACTTCGGACGACACCAGCTTGTCTTTGGTCTGCGAGCTGAACTTCGGATCCGGCACTTTCACCGACAGCACGCAGGTCAGACCTTCGCGCGCGTCATCCCCGGTGAAGTTCACCTTTTCCTTCTTCGCCAAACCCGACGAGTTGGCATATAGGTTCAGTGTCCGTGTCAGCGCACCCCGGAAGCCTGCAAGGTGCGTGCCACCGTCCCGCTGAGGAATGTTATTGGTAAAGGGCAGCACGTTTTCGTGGTAGCCATCGTTCCACCACATCGCGACCTCGACCCCGATGCCATCCTTCTCGCCGGTCACAAAGATCGGCTCTTCCATCAGAGGCGTCTTCGAGCGGTCCAGATACTTCACGAATTCCTTCACGCCGCCGTCGTAGTGCATTTCCGAGTGCAGCTTCTCGGCCGGGCGTTCATCTTCGATGATGATCCGCACGCCCGAGTTCAGGAACGACAGTTCGCGCAGACGGTTTTCCAGCGTCTTGAACTGATAATCGAGGTTCGAGAACGTGTCGGTCGACGCCAAGAACCGTACCTCGGTCCCGGTGCGATCACCGCAGTCACCAACCACTTTCAGATGCTCTGCCGTCTCACCGCGCTCAAAGCGGGCGACGTGCTCTTTGCCGTTGCGCCAAACGCGCAACTCCAACCAATCGGACAAAGCGTTCACAACCGATACGCCCACACCGTGCAGACCGCCCGACACCTTGTACGAGTTCGAGTCGAATTTACCGCCCGCGTGCAGCTGGGTCATGATGACCTCGGCCGCCGACACGCCTTCTTCGGGGTGCATATCCACCGGAATACCGCGCCCGTTATCCGATACAGAAACCGAGTTATCGGCATGGATCGTGACGGTTACGGCGTCGGCGTGACCGGCCAGCGCCTCGTCAATACCATTGTCCACAACCTCGTACACCATGTGATGCAGACCCGAGCCATCGTCGGTGTCACCAATATACATCCCGGGGCGCTTGCGCACCGCCTCCAAACCTTTGAGAACTTTGATGGATTCAGCGCCATACTCGGCACCGTTCTGCGCGTCATCAGCCATGTGGGCCTTCCTGTTATTCGTTCCCGAAAATATAGAGAATCGGGCGGGGAATGTCACGCATGTGACACAATATTTAGGGGGTTTCTGGCGATGTTTTTCCTAGACGAACGGGATCGCCAATCCGACCAGAACAAGAAGGCCTCCAGCGGCGTAATTCATCCGTGTCAGCGCCCGTTCTGACGACAAAAGAGCGCGCGCGCGATCGACGAAATAGGCCAGTATCAGGTTGCCCACCAAAGGAACGATGAAGGACGCCACAGCAATGGCCGTGATGTCCGCCGCTGTCAGGCGCGAGAGGTCGAAGAACCCCGGAAGCACGCCCATGTAGAACAAGATCGCCTTGGGGTTAGACAGGATCACAATAAGCCCTGCTACAAAGCCTGCATACATGCCGGGACGTGTCAGGCGGCTGTCCCCCGTCACTTTGTGACCCGCGGACCGGATGATCGTCACGCCCAGCCAAAGGAAAAACAGGGCCGCCACGATCCGCAGCACCAGCATCCCGCCCTCGACACTCGAGGCGACCCAGCCCATGCCCAGCGCCGCAAGGATCGACCAGAAGATATCTCCAACGGCGCCCCCCAACGTCAGCGGCCACGCTTGCGTGAAGCCCCCGGCCAGCACGCGTGCGACCAGCGCCACCCAGACGGGCCCCGGTGTCAGGAACAGAATGAACAGGCCGAAGATGTAGAAACCCAGTTCGGCAGGCGAGATTGTCATGTCAGGTGACCGTCTTCGTCCATCTCCCAGAACGGGTTCATGGCATATTCCCAAAGATGCCCGTCCGGGTCAGCGATATAGCCCGAATACCCGCCCCAGAAGACCTTTTCTGGCCGGGCGATTTCCGTCGCCCCGGCGGCCAGCGCCTTGTCAAAAGCCGCATCGACATCCGCCTCGGTCGGGAAGCATTGCGCAAGGGTCATGGCGCCGGTTTTCAGCTCCTCCACAGGCTTGCGCGTGTCCTTGGCCAGCCCTTCTAGCGTGTAGAAGCCGAACTTCATGCCGTTCATGTCATAGAACACGACCTCGTCCTGTACGTTCGACGGCTCCCACCCGATCGCCTCGTAAAACGCACGCGCACGGTTCAGGTCTTTGACGCCCAGAGTGATCAGGGTCACGCGATTGGTTTTCATGGTGTCACCTCTTTGACTTCCGACACGCCGTCGGTCTCGGTCACTTCAAAATGCGCGGCGCGGTCGCCGAGTTCCTCGAACAATTCTGGCCCCGTGCCGGTCATGAAGGCCTGCGCGCCCAAGGCGCAAATCTCATCATACAGCGCAGCGCGACGCCCCGCGTCCAAATGCGCGGCGACCTCGTCCAGCAGCAAGATCGGAGGTGCCCCGAAATCCCGCGCCAGCGCACGGCCATTGGCAAGGATTAAAGACACCAATAGCGCCTTTTGTTCACCGGTCGAACAATCCCGCGCCGCAACTCCCTTTGCGGCATAGACCGCGCCAAGATCGGTGCGATGCGGTCCAACCAACGACCGCCCCGCCAGAAGGTCCCGCGACCGGCTTTCCGCAAAGGCCTGCGCCAGATCGCTTTCGTCACCCGGCAAGCTGCTATCATCCACCTGCACCAGCGATAGATCCGCCACGGGAAAGGCGGTTTCGGCCATGCCCTGCGCCTCTTGCAGCTGTTCCAGACAATAGGCGCGGTTTGCGATGATCCGCGCGCCGGCCTGCGCCATTTGCGCTTCCAGCGCGTCATACCAATGGGCATCCCGCTGCCCGTCCTTCAGCAAACGATTGCGTTCGCGCATCGCCTTTTCATAGGTCAAAACCGCGTCTGCATGGCCGGGCTCGAAGCTCATCGTCATGCGATCCAGAAACCGCCGCCGCCCTTCCGCGCCTTCGACCCACAGCCGGTCCATCACCGGAACCAACCAGACGATCCGCGCGATCCGGCCCAACGCCACCTGCGCCGCCGCCTTTCCGTCGATCTTTACCTGCCTGGACGCTCCGGCCTCGCACCAGGTTTCAACCTCGTGCATCTGATGAAGGCTTTGCAGCACGGCCGAGATCTTCCAGCCCACCGCTTCGGGTTTCCGGATCATCTCGTCCAGTGCAGCGCGGCGCAGCCCCCGCCCCGGGGACAGCATCGAGACCGCCTCAAGAATATTGGTCTTCCCCGCCCCGTTGCGCCCATGCAGCACAACAGGCCGCCCATCCAAGGACAGGCGGGCCAGTTTGTGGCTACGAAAATGGCTGAGTGTCAGCTCGCGAAGGGCGAGTGTCATCACGCCCTCCTTTTCAACGCTTTAAGGACCCGCAGGTCACACGCGCATCGGCATGACGACGTAAACGGCGCTGGTGTCATTGCCTTCACGCATCAGGGTCGGATCGCCCGACGAGTTGAACATGAAGACGGCGTTTTCACGGTCCACCTGGCTGGCGATCTCCAGCAGGTACTTGGCGTTAAAGCCGATTTCCAGACGTTCGTCATTGTAGGCAACGGCCAGTTCTTCTTCAGCCGCACCGGCATCCGGCGCGTTGACCGACAGAACCAGACGGTCTTCGTCCAGCTGCAGCTTCACAGCGCGCGAACGTTCGCTGGACACGGTGGCCACACGGTCCACGGCCTGCGCGAACGCGGTCGCGTCCACCTCCAACTTGCGCGTGTTGCCCGAGGGGATCACGCGGGTGTAGTCCGGGAAGGTGCCGTCGATGACTTTCGAGGTCAGGGTGATCACCGGGGTCGCAAAGCGCACTTTGGTTTCCGATACCGAGACGGCAATTGTCGCATCGTCATCGTCCAGCAGCTTGCGCAGCTCGCCTACGGTTTTGCGCGGGACGATCACGCCCGGCATGTCTTCGGCACCTGGGGGCAGATCAGCGTCAATGCGCGCCAGACGGTGACCATCGGTGGCCACAGCGCGCAGAACTTTGCCGCCATCGGCGTCCGAGACGTGCAGATACACGCCGTTCAGATAGTACCGGGTTTCCTCGGTCGAAATCGCGAATTTCGATTTATCAAATAGGCGGCGCAGAACCGGCGCAGGGGCCGAGAAGTTTGCCGAGTATTCCGACGAGGCCATGACCGGGAAATCTTCCTTGGGCAGGGTGGCGAGCGAGAAGCTCGACCGGCCAGCTTCGACGCTCAGACGCCCGGTGGCGCCGTCATCGGTCAGCTGTACCAGCGCCCCGTCGGGCAGCTTGCGCACGATCTCGTGCAGGGTCACGGCGGACACGGTCGTCGCGCCTGCGCGTTCGACCATCGCGTCGGTCTTGTCGACCACCTCGATATCCAGGTCGGTGGCGCGGAAGGATACACTGTCGCCTTCGGCTTCGATCAACACGTTTGCTAGGATTGGAATGGTGTTCCGACGCTCAACAACCGATTGCGCCTGTGCCACGGCCTTCAGAAGCGCGCCGCGTTCGATACTGATCTTCATGTCCCACTCCTGACAGATACCGGGGCGGAGACCATATCAGGATCACCGCCCGGCTCAATTCTTTATTTGGAATGTCCGCTTCTTTCGTGGGCGGGTCAAGGGTTTAAGGCCCAAAACCCACCGTTTTGCCGCTGCTTTACGCTTCCAGCGCGCGGCGCAGCAATTCCAGATCTTCCGCGATCTGATCATCCACGCCCTTCAGCTCGTCGATGCGCTTGACGCCATGCATGACCGTGGTGTGATCCCGGCCACCAAAACGACGCCCGATTTCCGGCAGCGAGCGCGAGGTCATGTGCTTGGCCAGATACATCGCAACCTGACGGGGGCGCGCGATGGTGCGCACGCGGCGCGGACCGATCAGATCCGACAGGCGGATATTGTAGTGCTCGGACACTTTGCGCTGGATTTCCTCGACGGTGACCTTGCGGTCCGACGCACGAAGGATGTCGCCCAGACAGTCCTGCGCCAGCTCCAGCGTGATCTCGCGACCCACCAGCGAGGCAAAGGCGAAGAGACGCATCAAGGCACCTTCCAGCACGCGGACGTTGGTCGAGATGCGGTGTGCCAGATATTCCAGCACGCCATCGGCAATCACCAGACCTTTGTACTGTTCACGGTACGCATTGACCTTGGTTTGCAGCACGCCCAGACGCAGTTCGTAATCGGTCGGGTGCAGGTCCACAACCAAACCACATTGCAGGCGGCTTTTGATGCGGTCCTCAAGATCCTTGATCTCGCCCGGTGCGCGGTCGGCCGAGATGATGATCTGTTTGTTCTGGTCCACCAGCGCGTTGAACGTGTGGAAGAACTCTTCCTGGGTGCTGTCTTTGCCAGCGATGAACTGAACGTCGTCCACCATCAGTACATCGACCGAGCGGAACAGTTGTTTGAAGTCGATCATCTGCTTTTCGCGGATCGCCTGAACGAAGCGGTACATGAATTGCTCGGCAGACAGGTAGACCACACGCAGGTCGGGCTGGCGGGTCTTCATCTCGTGCGCGATGGCGTGCATCAGGTGGGTTTTACCCAGACCAACGCCACCATAGAGGAACAGCGGGTTGAACGTGACAGGGCCACCTTCGGCCACACGACGGGCAGCGGCATGGGCCAGTTCGTTCGGCTTACCGACAACGAAGCTGTCGAAGGTGAAACGCGCATCAAGCGGCGCGCCCGGCAGGTCGCTTTGATCGGGTTTGGCAACGGCAGATGCTGGGGACGATGCCGCATCAGCAGGTTGCGCAACCGGACGGGGCTTTACCTTTTCAGGTACTTTGAACTCGAGACGCGCAACTTTGACGCCCTCGCTATTCAGGTGGCTCAGAATTTGATCCCCAAAATTCTGGCTAACCCAGTTGCCCAAGAAGTTCGTCGGCACCAAAAAACGGGCCACGCCGCCATCCAGTTCGGCAAATTCCAAGGGTTCGATCCAGCTGGTATAGTTGTTTTGTCCCACTGCTTTTTGCAGCTTGTTGCGGACCTTGCCCCATTGTTCGTTCGTCATCTTACCTCGACCCAGCGTTTAGTTAGACAGCCCAAGACCGTCCTTCACAGGTACTAATATCCCATTCATATGGCGCACTTTCAGCGCACCCCTTCATAGCGACACACGAAATCCGCAGCACGCAACCAACGCGCATGCTTTAAACGCCGTGCCCAATAGCAGGCCGCCCCAAATGGTTACCCATTCTGGCGACATAGCCCAATCGGGCGTCCGGGAACTGAACAGTCTCCTCCTTCCACCCTAGCAGTTAGGGTGGCGACATGCCTTCAGGCGCGGCCTTGTAAGTTGGCGCACAACAGGCATTGGGATCTGACCTCAAAGAATCAAATCCAGATGTGGCAAAAAGGGTATTCCCCTTAAAAGTCGTGGGTTTAGCCCACTTATGTCTGATAGTCCCAAGTCGGCGAAGTGAATCGCTGCATGCAAGCTAGCAATCCCTCTGGGACTAGCGCAATAGAACTTCACGCTTGACTCTGTGATTGCCGAAACGAATCCCGAGAGCGCTTTACAAAATCAAATTTCTTGGCGGGTTTAGCAAAAAGAGCGTGCCCATTTGGACACGCTCTTTTTTTGTTTTCGAGATGCTGTTCAGCAGTAAAAACTGATTCAGCCCAGTGCTTTTACACGAGCCGACAGACGCGAGATTTTACGCGATGCGGTGTTCTTGTGGTAAACGCCTTTGGTGACGCCGCGCATCAGTTCCGGCTGGGCCGCTTTCAGAGCAGCAGCTGCAGCTTCTTTGTCACCCGAAGCGATGGCTTCTTCGACGTTGCGCAGGAAGGTGCGGATGCGCGAACGGCGGGCTTTGTTTACGGCGAAACGACGCTCGTTCTGACGGGCGCGTTTTTTAGCTTGGGGCGAATTTGCCATGTGTCTGATCCCTCTTTCGGGTGTGTTACGTTGTCTAAGCTGCGCGTACAGCACCCGACCGGGTTCAGAACCGGTGATTCTGGCCTAAGCGGGCCTCACGCGCATGGATGGGCTGCCCTTTAAGCCATTTCGGCCCTAAAGGGAAGCCCTATTGGTTTACTTGTCGCGGAACTGCGGTTCGCGCTTTTCAGCGAAGGCGGCCATGCCCTCTTTCTGGTCTTCGGTCGCGAAGAGCGAATGGAAGACGCGGCGTTCAAACAGAATGCCTTCGGTCAGCGGCAGCTGCTCGGCACGGTTCACGGCTTCTTTGATAGCCATCACCGTGATCATCGACTTCTCAGCGATCTTGGCGGCGGCCGACATCGCTTCGTCCATCAGCTTCTTGGCAGGCACAACGCGGCTGACCAGTCCCGAGCGCTCGGCCTCTTCCGCGTCCATGAAACGACCGGTCAGGTTCATGTCCATCGACTTGGCGCGGCCGACTAGTTTGGTCAGGCGCTGTGTGCCGCCCATGCCAGCCATCACGCCCAAGTTCACCTCGGGCTGGCCAAATTTGGCGGTGTCGGACGCAATGATGAAGTCGCACATCATGGCCAATTCACAGCCACCGCCCAGCGCGTAGCCGGAAACGGCTGCGATGATCGGCTTGCGGATGCGCATGATCGCATCTTCTTCCGGGGTGAACAGGTCACCGGCAAACACGTCAACAAAGCTCTTCTCGGCCATCATCTTGATGTCGGCACCCGCAGCGAACGCTTTTTCCGAGCCGGTGATGACGATGCAGCGCACCTTGTCATTGGCTTGCGCCTCGGCCAGTGCCTCGCCCAGCTCGCCCAGAAGCTCCAGGTTCAGCGCGTTCAGCGCGTCAGGCCGGTGCAGCTTGACCAGCGTCACATGATCTTCGGTTTCAACGATGATGTTCTTATAGGCCATGGTTCCCCTGCCTTTGTCACGAGTGGTTGGAGCGGAGTCCTAACACGCCACCCCAATGGATCAAGCTATCTTTGGCATTGCGGACAATAGAATGTCGAGCGCCCAGATTGCGTAATACGCGCAATTTCCCCCGTGCAGCCGGATGTGACGCAACGTTCACCCTCGCGGCCATAGACGCGGAAATTGTGTTGAAAATAACCCAGATCGCCATCCGCCTGCCGGTAATCCTTCAAGGACGACCCGCCACTTTCGATCGCTTCCGACAACACGTCGCGGATGATCGGTACCAAACTGGCAACACGCTGTTTCGAGATCTTGGCCGCCTTTCGCGCCGGGTGGATCCCAGCGCGAAACAGCACCTCGCAGACATAGATATTGCCCAGCCCTGCTATGATTCTCTGATCCAGCAGCGCCGTTTTGATGGGCGAGTTCTTCGTCCGCAGCGCCTCGACCAAATAGGCTTCGTCGAACTGATTGCCCAGTGGCTCCGGCCCCAACACGCGGATCAGCTTGTGATCGTCCAGCGCGCCTGTCGGGCACAGATCCATCGCCCCGAAGCGACGCGGATCATTGAACGTCACCCGCGCGCCGTTCTCCATGTCAAAAACCACATGGTCATGCTTTTCCGGCGCAGGGTGTTCGTGATGGAACTTCCCAAGCTTGTGGCCCGAGATCAGCATCCGCCCCGACATGCCCAAATGCACGATCAGCGTCTCGTCCGTATCCAGATCCACCAGCAGGTATTTCGACCGCCGCCCCAGCCGTTGCACGGTGGCTCCGGTCAGACGCTCGGCCATGCGTTCGGGAAAGGGCCAGCGCAGCCCCTCGCGCCGGGTTTCGGCCCGCCCAATCCGCACGCCCTCCATCACAGGCAGCAATCCGCGACGTACTGTCTCGACCTCGGGTAATTCGGGCATGTTGAAAGCCTCTCCATTGTGCGTCCCTTACTGTCACGATATGAGGGATCAACCGCAAGAAGCGAGTATGCCCAATGAGCACGTCAGACAACCGCACCACGCATTTCGGGTTCAAAACCGTGAACGAGGACGACAAGGCCGGAATGGTCCACGGCGTCTTTACCAATGTGGCCTCGAAATACGACATCATGAACGATGTCATGTCGGTGGGCATCCACCGCGTCTGGAAAGACGCGATGATGGATTGGCTGACCCCGCGCGACGGGCAGCGCCTGTTGGATGTAGCGGGTGGCACCGGAGACATCTCGTTCCGCTTTCTGGGTCGCGCCCCGGGGGCCGAGGCCGTCGTTCTGGACATGACCGAAAGCATGCTGGTTGAAGGTCGCCAACGCGCAGAAGCCTCGCATTTGGCCAATCATCTGGACTGGGTCGTCGGTGACGCCATGGCCCTGCCGTTTGAGGACAACAGCTTTGATCGCTACACGATCAGCTTCGGCATCCGCAACGTGACCCGCATCCCGGACGCGCTGAAGGAAGCCTATCGTGTGCTGAAACCCGGCGGCCGCCTGATGGTGTTGGAGTTCAGCCAGCTGCCCGATGAAGGCATGCAGAAGCTTTATGACCTCTATTCCTTCAACGTGATCCCGCGCATGGGCAAGCTGATTGCCGATGACTACGACAGCTATCAGTATCTGGTGGAATCGATCCGCAAGTTCCCCGATCAGGAAACCTTCGCCCGTATGATCCGCGAGGCCGGGTTCGAAAACGTGAAATATCGCAACCTGTCGATGGGCATCGCGGCCCTGCATTCGGGGTGGAAAATCTAAGATGCGTGGCCCTCACAACATCTGGCGCCTGATCCGAACCGGCGCGACCTTCCAACGAACCGGCGCAATGGGCGTCGTGCTGGACGCGATGAGCGCACCGGCATCCATCCGCATCGCCGCCCATGTGGTCGGCTGGCCCTTCGCATGGCTGGGCAAAAAGGGCGACCCCGCTTTGCCCCCCGTCACCCGCGCCATTACCGCGCTGGGTCCGGCCTACATCAAGTTCGGTCAGATCCTGTCGACGCGTCCTGACGTGGTCGGCCCGGAACTGGCAGACCAGTTGCAGTACCTGCAAGACAAGCTGCCCCCGTTCAAACAGGACGTGGCGCGCCGCATGATCGAGAAAGAGCTTGGGATCGAGATCGACACGGTGTTTTCCGAGTTTTCGGAACCCGTCGCAGCCGCCTCGATCGCGCAGGTCCACAAGGCACGTCTGGCCGACACTGGACAGGCCGTCGCCGTCAAGGTCCTGCGTCCCGGCATTGAACGCGCCTTCCGCACCGATATCGACGCCTTCCACTTCTCGGCCCGCGTGATCGAGATGCTGTTGCCGTCAACTCGCCGCCTGCGCCCCACCGATGTGGTCGAGCATTTCGAGCACACTGTGATGGGCGAGCTGGACCTGCGCCTCGAAAGCGCCTCGGCCAGCGAGTTTGCCGAGAACACTGCGCAGGATGAGGGCTTTGTCGTTCCCGAGGTGAACTGGGGCCTGACCGGCCGTACCGTCATGACGCTGGGCTGGGGTGAAGGCATTCCGGCCAATGATCTGGTCGCCATCCGCGCCTCGGGTTTGGACATGCAGCAGCTGGGCGAACGTGTGTTGCAGCTGTTCCTGTCCCACGCTCTACGCGACGGGCTGTTTCATGGCGACATGCATCAGGGCAACCTGAAATTTGCCGCGAATGGTGACATCATCGCCGTGGACTTTGGCATCATGGGGCGGATCGACGAATACACCCGCCGCGTCTATGCCGAGATCCTGTATGGTTTCATCACCCGCAATTACCGCCGCGTCGCCGAGGTGCATTTCGAAGCAGGCTACGTCCCCGCCGACCGCGATGTTGAAGAATTCGCCCGCGCCCTGCGCGCCGTTGGCGAGCCGATTTTCGGCATGAACGCCACACAGATTTCCATGGGCCGCCTGCTGGCCTATCTCTTTGAAGTGACCGAGAAATTCGGCATGGAAACCCGGACCGAGCTGATCTTGCTGCAACGAACCATGGTTGTGGTGGAAGGCGTCGCGCGCTCGCTATCGCCGGACATCAACATCTGGAAAGTCGCAAAGCCCGTGGTGGAAAGCTACATCTCGAACTCGATCGGGCCGAAGGCTTTGCTGCAAGACCTTGTGCACACCGCCCGCGTTCTGGCCCGCTTTGGTCCGCGCCTGCCCGAATTGGCAGAAGCCGCTTTGATCCGCCAGTCCGAGCCCCATCAGGAAGCCGACCGCGCCCGCCCGTTGCGTGCGATGAGCTATGTGACTTTGGGTGGCGGATTGGCCTTGGCAGCAGTCTGGGTCTCAACCCTGCTCTGACGCGTGGTGTTCCAGCGCGGCGACATCGCGATAGGCGGCGTCCCCATGTGCGGCTTTCCAGTGGCAATAGCACGCCATCCGCCAGTGAAAGAGCGGCGCCAATGCCGTGTAGCGCGCCACGCCAACCGCATCTCCGCCCGAGGCCAGATAGGCTGACAAGAATGCCGACTGCTCCTCAGTCGACAAGGGCTGGTTGCCATACAAGATCTGCATCGCCGGGGACAGGAAGATCGCAAGATCGGCAGCGGGATCCCCGATGCTTGGGCACTGCCAGTCAATCAAGCGCAATTCGTCCGACATCACGACGACATTGCCGGGAACAACATCCCCATGCAGGAACCGTCGAGTTGGTTGTGGCAGGTTGGTTGTGATGTCTGGCGGGGGCGGCAAATCCATCCCAATCGCACGCGCCATTGCCTGCGTTTCAGCGATCAAGGATATAGGCGAAGTGACCGTCTCGGGCAGTTCCTGGGGCGGAATGATCTGGTGCAAGCGGGCCATCAGCTGGGCAACGCCCTCGACGGCGCTGCTCCACGGTACGCCATCCACGTGACGGTAGAGCACACTCGCGCCCAGCGCGCTGTCCAGAAAGCACACGAAATCGGGTGCAATCCCCATGCCCGCCAGATGTTTCAACACCAACGCCTCGCGTGTACCATCATTGGCAAACAGGGGCGTGGCGGCCGAGGCATCATACAGTTTGCAGACAAGGTCATGCGGCATGTCGTCTGACGTGATCTGCCAGATCGGATTGCTCCGCCCGCCCATCAGCTGGGACCAAGTTGCCCGCTTGGACACATGCCCTTCCTCCTGCCAAATCAGGGCAAGCGCCTGTTGCAGAGCGTCCTGATCTTGCCGCGCGGGCAGATCGTCCAACATGAAGTCGCGAAGTGTCATACAAGCTATATAGCCAACCCGCCCCGCGACGAAAACTTATTCAGCGGCTTCGCGCAGGGCGGAAACGGCATCTGCGGTCACTCGCTCGCCACTTTCCAGCACAAGCCACAATTGCCCGCCACTATTTTGGGTTTCCACGATCCGGCCATAGCTTTCCATCGGGTCCGTCGACAGATGTCGCCCGTTACTGCGGCTGGTCAGCTCGAAGGAATAGACCCCGTGGGGCAGAGCATTCCCATTCTGATCAAGACCATCCCACTCTACCGGGTCAGTCGACACTGGCAGCGGCTCGCTATCAACGATGATTCCTTCGGCGTTTTTGACCACCATGATGGTCTCGTCCGCGGCCGCAACCGGGTTCGGGGACAACGTAATCGGGTCACCATCGAACAAAACCGGAGCCGCCACACGCGCCTCTTTCCCAACCCAATCCGCAATATCCGACATCCCCATCAACCCAAGCTGGGTTCCCATCGACTTCAACAGATCATTGGTCCGTACCTGCTGCTCAACGCCCGAGAATGTCGCAAGCTGCACCGCATAATCCGTCGACTCGATCGGGTTCAGCGGATCCTGGTTTTCCATCTGGGCGGTCAGCATCACCAAGAAGGTTTCGAAATCAGACGACACCATCGGCCCGTCCGAGGCTGATGCCTCGGCATAATCCGCGGCGGGTGCCGTCAGGGCGGCGGGCATGGCTGTAGGGGTAACGTTCATGCTGTGCTCCTTACACTCGAATATCCACACCCGCGCGGCCCGCGATATTCAATGCGCGTGGCAGGGGGTCTTCCGGCGCATCTTGCGGGTCAAACTGTGGGTGTTGGGAAGGGGTAGCGGTGTCGTCATCGGAATGCGCTCCGTTGCCTCCTTCTGATGTTTGTTGCTGAAATGTGAAACTCACATCCGACATGCCAAGCTCGCGCATGTCTTGTGCCAGCTGGTCGATATGACGCCGCATCAAGTCCAGCGTGTCTGGCCGTTCGAAGCTGAGAACGACATGCATGGCAGAGCCTTCGGTCTGGAAAGACATGCGCAATCTGCCAAGCTCCTCGGGGCTCAGCGTCAGTTCAACCGGGCGATCCGGTTGCTGCCGGACGATCTCGGCGATTTGAGCCATGACCATGCGGGGAAGCTCGGCACCACGCGCAATGGCCGCTGGCTTCAGGTCTGCTGACGTCTGCGATACCTGATCGACCACGCGAAATCCGGTCTCGTCAGATGCCGGCCGCTCGGCCTCTTGTTCGACCGTGAATATCAATGGCGTGGCGGACACCGGCATCGGAGCGTGTTTCATCATATCCGGAGCCTGCGCGGTCTTCAGATCAGACCCCGGCGCAGGGCTCGGTGCAGGGCCGTTGGGCGCTGCTTCCTCGGCTTGCGGCACGGGGGTGCTCTGCGGCTGAACTGCGTCGACCGGTTTGGGCGTAGTCACACTCACGTTTTGTGGTGAATCGGACTTCTGCGCCACAAGGTGCTTTTCATGATGTGAGGCCCCCGATTCTGTCGGGCGCTCCAGAGCGGATCTGGGGATATCTACACCCGCACGGTGATCCAGAACCCGTGTGAACGCCGCCGCAACGCCCGGCTCTGCAGGACGCTGGTTCAGAAGACTGGGGCCGGGCATCACATCTTTCCGGGCCAACAGCGCGTCATGAACCATCCCGGCCATTGAGCGTGGCTCTGAACGCGCTTGCCCTGCGGATGACACCTCCTTATCTGCGGGCGCTTGGGGATGCTCGATTGCTTTTGGTGCCTGCTGATCTGGCGTCAAAAGCGCGGCAACGGGCGCGTCCGCCGCACCCTCGACGACCGGCTTGGACATCTCAGCTTCGGCGACATCTGAAGCGCCATCCCCCACGTCCTGCGGAGCGTCAACAGCTACCACGGAGCGCGCGAGGGACACATCTGTCCCGTTCGCCAACGGCGCAGAAATCGGTTCAAGACGTGCCGACACCCCATCATCCGGAATGGTGTTCGCTGACGACAAGGGCTTTGCCAGATCTACGTCGCCTCGCGTGTAATCTTCAGGCATACGTTTTGACGCGACCGTCAGCTCTGGCAGTGTCCTGCGCAGGTCGCCCGCAAGCTTAGGCGTATCCGCTGGAAGCTCTGTCATATCAAAAGGCGTGTCTGGCGCGGGGATGGCATCCCCCTTTTGAATCTGCGCCTTTTCCTCCCTAGGACTTGGTTGAATCATCGCTTCGATCGGCAGTTCCAACTCCATCGATGGCTTTTCCTGACCCAGAAAAACCATATCAAATGCGGCCTCTGGCGGCACAATCGACTCGCCCCATTCCACAACAGGGATTTGAGTGTCGCGATCCGTCTGTCCCGCAGGTGCGAAAAGAAACTGTGCAATTTGCATAAGGTCCGTCCGGGAGTTCTGCCTCGGTTCAGCGCAGAATTGCAGATGGGAATTACCAAATCTTTACCGCTGACAGGGACACTGGGAAAAACTGTGACGAATTTGAAAGGGCGACATCATGGATCCTGTCTCAGGTGTATCGCAGCCTATCGCGACGCAAAAACCGCTCGCAGCGGACCCGGACAAAGCGCTTTGGGACGCCGCCAAAGAACTGGAAGCCAGCTTCCTGTCCGAGATGCTGAAATCCGCCGGGATCGGCAAGACGCCGGACAGTTTTGGCGGCGGCATTGGCGAGGATCAGTTCGCGTCGTTTCTGCGTCAGGAACAGGCGCGCAGCATGGTCGACAGCGGCGGGATCGGCCTTGCCCAATCCCTTTTCGAAGCATTGAAGGAGCGTTCGGATGCACAAGTTTAACGAACTGCTCACCCTGCTTGAGGAAGAGCGCCAGATGATTCTGAATGGTGATCTTCACGATCTGCCAAAACTGACCGAAGCAAAGACGGGCGCGCTGTCTGAGCTCGGGCAAACAGCCGTCACTCAACAGCAGTTGGCGCATCTACAGGCGATGGCTGCACGCAATCAAAACCTGCTTGCCGCGGCAGCAAATGGCATTCGCTCGGCGCGGCAACGGCTCGACGCCATTCGCAATCGGGATCAGGGGGTTAAAACATACACCCGTACAGGCGCCTCGGAGCTTCTGTCACGCAAGCCCTCGAACTTTGAAAAACGCGCGTGACCCGCCCCAGTTTAGTTCAACTTGTATGAAATCAAGCCAGCGAGATTCAGTATTCGTTCAGAGTTTCCATTGCAGTTTCGCTTTGCATCCAAACGGATGGCGCGGCCGATCAAATTGGCTTGCAGATGTCAGAAGGCAAAGTCGTCCCGCGTAAATCCGGGGACATGGGAACAGGCGCAAAGCGCCATAGATTGAAGGGAATATAATATGTCCAGCATTCTGACCAACAACAGCGCGATGGTGGCGCTTCAAACGCTGAAGTCCATCAACTCGAACCTTGCCAGCACGCAGGCCGAGATCTCGACCGGTAAATCGATCAGTTCGGCCAAAGATAACGCAGCCGTCTGGGCGATTTCGAAAGTCATGGAATCTGACGTAAAGGGTTTCAAGGGCATTTCGGAAAGCCTTTCGCTAGGGGAATCGACCGTTGCCGTTGCACAGAAAGCAGCGGAAACAGTGACCGATCTTCTGACGCAAATGAAAGGCAAGATCGTTGCCGCGCAGGAAGAAAACGTGGACCGTTCGAAGCTGCAGACTGATATTGCTGCACTACGCGACCAGATCGGCTCGGTTGTGAACGCAGCCCAGTTCAACGGTTTGAACCTGATCGACGGCACCAGTACCGACACAATGGACGTTCTGGCTTCGCTGGATCGTGATTCGTCGGGCAACGTGACGGCCCGCCACATCGAGGTCGATCGCCAGAACCTGTCGGTGACCACGCCGGTGACTTCGGCAGCATTCGGGACCACCGACCCGGCAGACCAGGCAGCAGCGAACGCGTTGATTCAGGCGGGTGCGAACAACACCCAGTTCAACGATGCGGCTTTTGACCCGGCCTCGCCGACCGCAACCATTGCGGATGGTGGAAGCCTGACCTTCACGATCGGATCGGTCAGTGAAGGCGACAGCTATCAGGTCATTCTGGATGACGTAAATGTCAACGTTGCCGGAGGCGGCACGTCGTTGGGTCAGCGCACCTTTGAATATGTCGCTGGCGCCAATGACGGTACTGCCGACGTCGCACAGCAGCTGGTCTCGCAGATCAACTCGTTCTTTGCGGCAGCAACCGGATCGGCTGAAGGCTACTCGATCACGCAAGGAACCGGCAGCAATACCAACCAGTTTACCATCACGAATGCGACTGGCGGTGTTACTGATGCCATCAACGTGGGCGTACGTGCACAGACTGGTGGTACACCGGGCACTACGGCAGCTTCGGGTGGCCTGGGTGCATTGCAAAACATTGATGTCACAACTGATTCCGGTGCGACCGGCGCGCTGACCGCGATCGAGGGGCTGATTGACAAGTCGATCGATGCTGCCGCCGCCTTTGGCTCGGCTCAGGGCCGGATCGAGACACAGACGAACTTTATCTCGTCTCTGTCCGACTCGCTGACCTCGGGGATTGGTGCGCTTGTGGACGCGGACATGGAAGCGGCCTCGGCACGTTTGCAGGCGCTGCAGGTTCAGCAACAGCTGGGTACTCAGGCACTGTCGATTGCCAACCAGGCACCGCAGAACATCCTGTCGCTGTTCCGTTAAAGGGCGTGACGGTGGGGCGCCAAAAAGGCGCCCCACACATCCCTTCTCCCTGACCACCATTGTTTCCGGAAGGACATCCTGTGACCGCTATGAACATGACCAAAACGGCTTATGCGGCAACTCAAAACACCGTACGCACACCGCGCGGTATCGAATACGAGGCGTTTGCTCGTATCACACATCGCCTGAAATCCTCGGCAGAGAAAGGCCGCGGCGAATTCGGGCAACTGGCGCAAGCCATTCACGAAAATCGTCAACTATGGACCTTGCTGGCCGCCGACGTCGCCGCTGCAGACAACGGCCTACCCGCCGATCTGCGCGCCCGCATTTTCTATCTTTATGAATTCACCAATCAGCATTCGCGCAAAGTTTTGAAAGACCCTGATGAGGTTGGCGCACTTGTCGAAATCAACACAGCCGTCATGCGCGGCTTGCGCCAGACAGGAGTAGCAGCATGAGCGGATTGGTCCTGAAACTCAGCCCGAAAGAACGTGTGTTGATCAACGGCGCGGTCATCGAAAATGGTGACCGGAGATCACGGCTGTCCGTCGTCACACCGAATGCCAACATCCTGCGCCTGAAAGACGCCATCCACCCAGAGGAAGTGAACACGCCTGTGCGACGGGTCTGCTACATTGCGCAACTGGTTTTGTCTGGCGACGCGAAACAGGAAGATGGGCAACTTCAATTACTGCGCGGAATTGAGCAGCTCTCTCAGGTGCTCACAGATCCAGACAGCCGTAAGTTTCTGGATGCGGCCTCTGGTGCGGTTCTGGACAACCAGTACTATCAGGCGCTCAAGCAACTCCGCGCCTTGCTACCGCGAGAAGAACGCCTTCTGTCGGCACGGTTCGCATGAGCTTTCAACCGGTCATACCGTTCAGCGGCGCGGCCGGTTGGGCGTTTTTGCAACGCACGAAAGAGGCGCAGCAAACTGCGTTCGAAAGCGGCGCGGTCCCTCAACGCGACGTACAGTATTTCCAAGAGAACATCGGAAACGTCACAACGGCTGAAGAACTGGTCAGCGATCGCCGACTGCTCTCGGTTGCGCTTGGGGCTTATGGGTTAAGCGAGGATATCAATAGCACCTATTTCATCCGCAAGGTTCTGGAAGACGGAACGCTAAGCGCCGACGCATTGGCCAACAAGCTGTCCGACCAACGCTATTTTGAAATGGCTCGGGATTTCGGGTTCGGAGACTACAATGTTCCGCGCACCCAAATCTCGGATTTTGCCGCCAAGACGGTCGCAGCATATAAAGAACGGCAGTTCGAAGTCGCGGTGGGCAATCAAGATCAGGATATGCGCCTCGCGATGAGCCTGGAGCGTGATCTAGGCAATATCATTGGAAAGTCCACTTCAGATACTGCGAAATGGTATTCGGTCATGGGGAATCCGCCCTTGCGTCAGGTGTTTGAAACAGCGCTGGGGCTTCCGTCCTCTTTCGGGACCATCGACATCGACAAGCAGCTTGAAGTCTTTCAGGAGAAATCCGAACGCTATTTCGGGTCCTCTGCGGTTGATCAGTTTTCAGATCCTGCACAGCTGGAGGAACTTACCCGCCTGTTTCTTGCACGGTCTCAGATTGCGCAGGGAACAGCGGCGCTCAGCTCAAACTCAATCGCTCTGACATTGCTGCAGAACGTGTGACGCTAGTCCGCATTCTTGGACAAACAGGCCGCCAACCGATCGAAACTGGTGCGCGTGTCCAGCACCTCGGGTGCGGCCAGAAATCCATCTATCCTTGGCCATGCCTCAACCGCGTGATCCAACAACACGTCATTTCCTGCAGAATATAGTCCTGCTTGGATCATCATTTCAGACCGATCATACAAGCCCAGCAGCTTGCGCCCTTCGAGAATAAGGGCGTTCTCGTCGTTCGAAGCCGCTTCGGGAAGGGCGCGCGATACCGACCGCAAAACATCAATCGCTGGAAACCGCCCGCGTTCTGCAATCTTTCGATCAAGCACAACATGACCGTCCAAAACTCCTCGCAAGATATCCGCGACCGGCTCTTCCATATCCGATCCCGCCACAAGGACCGAAAATACGGCTGTGATGTCTCCTGTCTCGCCGACACCCGGCCCCGCCCGCTCACAAAGCGAAGTAATCTGCTGCGTGGTAGATGGGGGAAACCCACGCAGATTTCCCGTCTCGCCCGAAGCAAGCGCAATCTCGCGATGCGCCTCGGCAAATCGGGTTACGCTGTCGGCCAGAAACAACACCTGCCTCCCCAGATCGCGAAAATGTTCAGCAACCGACATTGCCATCCATGCACAGCGCCGCCGCATCATAGGAGACTGGTCCGATGTCGCGGCGACGACAACCGCCCGCTTCATCCCCTGCTCGCCCAGGACGCGTTCCACAAATTCACGCACCTCGCGCCCACGTTCACCAATCAATGCGATCACGACCACATCGGCGTGCACGCCCCGTGCAAGTTTGGCCAGCAGGGTGGATTTGCCCACACCCGAGCCCGCAAAAAGCCCGATCCGCTGCCCCGAGACAATCGGAAGAAAGGTGTTGAACACTGTCATTCCGGTTTCAAGCCGATCCCCCAACGGGCGGCGTGCAGTTGGGTTCGGCACCTCGCCCTTCAGCGCACGCGCCTGCGTCCCCTGTAGGATCGGCTGCCCATCCAGACTTTTCCCTAACGGATCCACAACCCGCCCGATCCAACTGTCATCTGGGGAAATGCTGGAGCCACCCAGCAATTCGACCTCGTCTCCGATCTGCAGTCCGGCGCAATCCCCATCTGGCAAGACCGAGATCGTGTCACCCGACAGCCCCAGAACCTCGCCCATCCGGGGTGTACCACCGCGCGGATGGATCTGCACCAGATCCGCCTGTGCGGCGATTTTTGCAAGCCCCGACACCTCGACCATACCCTGCCGAATGTGAGTCACACGCCCGATATGTCGAACGACCTGCAGTGATAAAAGCTGTGCGGTCACCTGCTCGAACCCAACATTGTGCATCGGCATTCTCCTAAAATTTTCACTGAAACTGTTTATAAAGGAATCAGGGTTAAGCCTTGGTTGAAGCCAATCGAGGGAGAAGCCCCGATGTTTGAAAAACTGAGTATTTTTGCCAAGGCAAACGACCTTGCGCTCCATGCTGCGGCACGGCAGTCCGTCATCGCGCAGAACGTGGCGAACGCGGATACGCCGGGGTATCGCGCCCGCGACGTTGCCTCGTTTTCTGAGACGTATAAGCCCGGCCGGCCCGATCAAATGCGCGCCACGCGCAGCGGCCATATCGGGGCAGATGCGGCGACCTCCCCCGCAACAGAATCCAATGTCGTCTATCGCGCTGGCGCGACCTCGCCCAACGGGAACTCGGTGTCGCTTGAGACCGAGATGATGATGGCTGCCGAGGCCAAGAGGGACCACGACATGGCACTGGCCGTTTACAAGTCCACGCTGGGCATCATGCGCAGCGCGCTGGGACGGAGGTAACGGGCCATGAGTGATCTTCGCAATTCGGTAGCCGCCGCCGCATCGGGCATGAAAAGTCAGGCCAACCGCCTGCGCCATGTGTCTGAAAACATCGCCAATGTGGACACGCCCGGCTATCGTAGAAAAATGGTCAGCTTCCAGGCCGCGCTTGAAGGTGGCCGCGCCACGGGACTGGTGGAAACAGGTCGCGTCCAGTTGGACAAGACCGCCCTGCCCAGCATCTACGATCCCTCACATCCGCTGGCCGATGAAAGCGGTCATTATCAAGGCTCGAACGTCGATCTGGTGATCGAGATCGCGGACGCTCGTGAAGCGCAGCGGAGCTATGAAGCTAACCTGAAAATGTTCGACCAGTCGCGCCAGATGTCGCGCGGGCTGTTGGATCTGCTGCGCCGCTAGGAGGATAGATTATGGATATTCGTGCAACACTCGCTTCGCAGCAATATGCGGCCTCGCGTCAGGCGGCTCAGCCGACGGCGAATAATGAACAAAAAGTGAACAATTTCGCCGGTGTCGCGCAGGACTTTGCGCAGACCCTGCAAAACGGGGAACGCACCGCGATGGCCGCGCTATCTGGTGACGCCGATCCGCATGCATTGGTGCAGGCCTTGGCCCAGACCGAGTTAGCGGTCGAGACCGCCGTGACCGTCCGCGACAAGGTGGTCGAGGCCTATCAGGAAATCTTAAGGATGCCGGTCTGATGGACGAGATTATCTTCTATGACACGCTGCGCGCGGGGCTTTGGGATGCGGTCCTGATTTCGCTGCCCATCCTGTCGGTTGCGCTGATCGCCGGTCTGATCGTTGGCCTGTTCCAAGCACTGACTTCGATCCAAGAAATGACCCTGACCTTTGTCCCCAAGCTGGTGGCCATTCTGGTCGTCTTCTGGGGCAGCATGGGCTTCATGACCGAAACGCTGGTCAGCTTCTTCCAGTTGCGCGTCGTTCCCTTGATTGCAGGAGGCTGAGATGGACAATATCGGCTATACCTCCCTGACACGGCAATCCGGCTTGATGCGCGAGATGCAAAGCATCGCCAACAACATTGCCAATGCCTCGACCACCGGGTTCCGGCGCGAGGGCGTCATCTTTTCCGAGTACATTCATGCACTTGAGCGGGGTGATCCCTCACTTTCCATGGCAACGGCCAACACGCGGGCGCTGAATTTGGAACAAGGCGCGCTGACCCAAACCGGGGGCACATTCGACTTCGCAATCGAAGGCGATGGTTTCTTTCTACTGGACGGACCAACCGGCCAATTCCTGACCCGTGCAGGAGTCTTCACGCCATCCGCCGAGGGCGAGCTTGTGACCCCTGACGGCTATCGTCTGTTGGACGGTGGCGGGTCCCCCGTCTTCATTCCGCCCGATGCGAAAACCGTATCGATGGCCGCGGATGGGACGCTGTCTGCCGACGGCCGGGCACTGGCCTTGATTGGTCTGTTCACCCCGGTCGATCAGACCGACCTTCAGCACCGCGACGGCGTCCGGTTCGAAGCGCCCAGCGGGGTCGAACCGGCCCTATCTGAGGCCTCGATCCTGCAGGGGTTTGTCGAAGGATCCAACGTCGATCCCATCGCCGAAATCGCCCGCATGATCGAGGTGCAGCGCAGCTATGAGCTGGGTCAGAAATTCATGGAAAAAGAAGATGAGCGCATCCGCTCAGTCACCAAAACGGTCATCGGACAATAGGAGGCTTAAATGCGCGCACTGAACATTGCAGCAACCGGGATGTTGGCCCAGCAAATGCGGGTCGAAACGATCTCGAACAACCTCGCGAACATGTCGACTACGGGTTACAACACTCGGCGGGCCGAGTTCGCGGACCTACATTATCAGCAGGCCACGCGGGCAGGCACGATCAATGCCGCGGACGGGACAGTCCTGCCGACTGGCGTCCAGCTGGGTCTTGGTGTGCGTCCGACCTCGGTCACGATGATGGTCCAGCAGGGGACATTGGCGCAGACCAATGGCGATCTGGATCTGGCCATCGAAGGGCGTGGATATCTAGAGGTCACGCTGCCTTCTGGCGCATCAGGTTACACGCGGGACGGCGGGCTGAAATTGTCCGGCGACGGCTTGATCGTGACCTCGGACGGCTATCCGGTCGCGCCTGAAATCACCATCCCCAGTGACGCGCGCCAGATCTCGATCAACTCGGATGGCGAGGTCTATGCCTTTTTCGACAACACGATCGAGCCCGAACTTCTGGGCGCTTTCACCCTTGCCAGCTTCACCAATGACAAGGGGCTCGAGGCGATCGGCTCGAACCTGTTTCGTGAAACGCCTGCCTCGGGGCCCGCTTTTGTTGGGGCCCCCGGTACAGACGGGCGCGGCACGCTGCGGCAGGGTTATCTGGAAAACAGCTCGGTCGACGCCGTGCGCGAAATCACCGAACTAATCGCGGCCCAGCGCGGGTACGAACTGAATTCGAAAGTCATCACCGCGGCTGACCAGATGCTTGCGGCAACCACACAGGTGCGCTGATGAAACGATTTCTGACATTCCTTTTGATGGGACTCGCAGCGCCTGCTGCCGCCGATACCGTCGTCGCAGCCAAGAACCTACGGCCCGGCATGATCGTCTCGGCGATGGATGTGAAGCTGGTCGAGGCCGATATCCCGGGCGGATTTCGGCTGCTCGAGGATGTCATCGGACAAGAGGCCCGCGTGGTGCTGTATGCTGGGCGGCCCGTGTTGCCCAATGACATTGGCCCGCCCGCTCTGATCGACCGAAACCAGATCGTCACTCTGGTTTATACCGCCGGGTCGATGACCATCCTGGCCGAAGGGCGCAGCCTGGGGCGCGGAGCGGTCGGGGACCGTGTGCGGGTAATGAACCTGTCCTCGCGCACGACGATCACCGGATCGGTATCCCCCAATGGCGACGTCATCGTCTCGAATTCTCACACCCAATTTTGACAAGGAAAACCAATGCGTTTGACCCTGCCCATCCTGATCCTATCCATGGCTGTGACCGCCTGTTCTCGCATCGAGAACGTCGGCAAGGCCCCCGATTTGAACCCCGTAGAAATGAGCGCCGAGCATCAGGCGATGCAAGCGTCGGCGCTGCCACAGGATCTTCCGCCGCAAGGCACGGTGGACCGCTCGTCCCTGTGGAGCGGCGGGCGGCAATCGCTGCTTGGGGATCGGCGCGCTCAGAAGTCGGGTGACATTCTGACCGTGGTCATCGAGATTAATGATCGCGCCGAGTTCTCGAACAGCTCGTCCCGCGCGCGTGGCGCGTCTGACGACATGGGTATCCCAAACCTGTTTGGCATCCCGCAAGCCATCGACAACAGGCTGCCCGAGGGTGCCTCAATGGCGAATGCGGTCGGAATGTCATCCAGCAGTGCGTTCAATGGAAATGGATCGGTTAAACGAAACGAAAAGCTGGAACTGCGTGTGGCTGCGACGGTCTTGGGCACGCTACCGAATGGTGTGTTGAAAATTCAAGGCACGCAGGAGGTTCGGGTCAATTTCGAACTGCGCGAGCTTCTGGTCACCGGTTTTGTGCGCCCCGAGGACATCTCGCGCCAGAACGAGATCCCGTATGACAAGATCGCCTCGGCCCGTATTTCCTATGGCGGTCGCGGACAGATCACCGACGTTCAGCAGCCGCGTTATGGCCAACAGGTCGCTGACATCATTCTTCCGTATTAAGGGGGCACTATGGGCAAGATCATCCCAATCATTCTGGCCTTGATCGGGCTTGGGGTCGGCGCGGGGGCCGGCCTGATGCTTCAGCCTGAACCGGAACCAGTGGTGATGAACCCGTGCGGAGACACGGAAACCGCCGAAAAAGATGAACATAAAGACATGGACGAGGACACGCCCTCGGACACTGAATTCGTGAAGATCAACAACCAGTTCGTTGTGCCCGTCGTCGCAGATGGCAACATCTCGTCCCTTGTGGTGATGTCTCTGAACATCGAGGTCGAACTGGGCGGACGAGAGACAGTGTATCAACGCGAGCCCAAGCTGCGCGACGAGTTTCTTCAGGTGATGTTCAACCACGCCAACACGGGTGGATTTGACGGGGTTTTCACGCAATCCAGCCGCTTGGACCCTCTGCGCGCGGCCTTGCTTGAGGTGGCGCAATCCATTCTAGGGCCGAGCGTGAAAGACGTGTTGGTGACAAACATCGTCCGGCAGGACACGTAAGAGCTGGTTGGCTGGCGTTGCGCCCTTTGAAACACTTCAACCTGCCCCGCGATATTGGTAGTCTGCCCCTAAGGGAGACCATTGAATGCAGTTGAAATCCGTGGACGTGTCGAAGACCGCCTCAGCCACCACCATTATTTTCGAGGCGCTGAAACAGGCCATCGTCGAAGGCGAGTTAGAGGACGGCACCCCTCTGCGTCAGGATGAAATTGCGAAAATGTTCAACACATCGCGCATTCCGGTCCGCGAGGCCATCCTGAAGCTGGAAGAGCACGGATTGGTAACATCACAGCGCTACAAGGGCGCGGTTGTCTCGTCCCTGTCGCAGGACGAGGTGCGCGAGATCTTCGACTTTCGTGCTTTGTTAGAGCCGCATGTCATCGCGCAAGCCGTACCGAAAATGGATGCCGAAACGCTGCGCACAGCGCGGGGGTACTACGAGGCGCTGGCCTCGTCGAACGATTCCTCGGAATGGGGCGATCTGAACCGGAAGTTTCACGCGACGCATTACGCCGCCAGTGGCCTGACCTATCATCTGGCTGCCATCGACAACGCCCTGAACCGGATCGACCGCTATCTGCGGGCGCGCATCATGATGGATGATGGCATGATCCGCGCCAATCATGACCACCTGATGATCCAAGAAGCCTGCGAGGCCGGAGACGCGGATAGAGCGGCCGATTTGACGCTGACGCATATTCAAGAAGCACGCGACAAGCTGTTGGCCTATTTTGGGTAAGCCGTCCTAGGCGATATGCGTGGTGACGCTGCCCAGCCCGTCGATCTGCGCAACGCATGTGTCACCTGACTGAAGCGGCCCGACATTTTCCGGCGTTCCGGTGAAAATCAGATCTCCTGCGCTCAGCTCGACCAGCGTCGACAGATAGGCGATCACGTCGGCCACCGGCCAGATCAAATCTGAAATATCCGAGTTCTGGCGCGTCTCTCCGTTCACGCTCAGAGAAATGGCGCCTTTGGTGAAATGCCCCACCTCGGCCACGGGGTGCAGCGCGCCGCACGGGGCGGAACGGTCGAACCCCTTGGCCATATCCCACGGACGCCCGTTCGATTTCGCATCGGCCTGCACATCGCGGCGAGTCAGGTCGTTGCCAACCGCATAACCCCATACATGATCCAGCGCGGCGTCGGCGGCGATGTTCACACCACCTTTGCCGATCGCTACGACCAGCTCGACCTCGTGATGCAGGTTCGACGTGCCCGGCGGGAAGGGAATGGTCGCGCCATCCGCCACCAAGGCATCCGCAGGTTTCGAAAAGAAAAACGGCAGTTCCCGATCCGGGTTCGATCCCATTTCACGCGCGTGGGCGGCGTAGTTCTGCCCGACGCAGAAAATCCGGCGCACCGGGAATTTCTGGTCCGAGCCAGCGATGGGAAGAAACGGTTGTGCGGGAGCGGGAATGGTCCAAGTCATTTCAGGAACACCTTGCCTTTCATCGTGTCTGCAATCGGCGCGCCCATCAGGGACAGGATCGTGGGCGCAAGCTGAATTTGGCACAAAATATCGCTGTCATCGACCACGTCCGCATCCCCGAAATAGTAAAGCGCGACGTCTTGTTGCACGTCCTCGTGCCCGCCGTGATGGCCGCGATTGGTCTGGCCGTGATCTGCGGTCACAATCACCTCGTATCCCTGATCCCGCCAGCGCTTGATAAACGGGGCCAGCTGTTCGTCCATCTTGAAGCAGGCATCGTCCATCTCGTGGCACTCGTGCCCGAACCGGTGGCCCATGCTGTCCAACGTGCAGGTGTGCAAGATACCATAGTCGATCCCCTTGCGCTCGCACAGCATGGTCAGCGTGCCGAACAGGTCGACATCGGCGGGGGTGCATTGGTTGATCATCCCATAGCCGGTCATCGTGTGGAAACGCCCGTGGTTGATCGAGGTGCTCTCGGGCTCGTCATATTCCACGTCGCGCACCACATCGAAGGGCGCGCGATTGAAGAACTCGGACCAGAAGGAATGCGTCACCGCGCCGGTTACGCCGCCAGCCTTGCGGACTTGGCTGAAAATGTCGTCATGCGACAGGCGGAAGACATCGTGATTGCCAGTGCAGCCGTGTTCTTGCGGGGTCACGCCCGTATGGATCGACGCATAGCAGCTGGCCGAGGTCGACGGCAACACAGCCCGCATTTTCAGCAGCTTCGCATCGCCAGATTGCACCCAACCTTCCAGATTACCAAACAACCGCCGCCAGTTGCGATGCGGCACACCGTCGATGATAAGAAGCAGGAGTTTTCTGTCCATGTCAGCGCCCTTCCGATTTGCGCGTTGATTTGCCCAAGACTAGGCGGGGGACGTCACGGATTTATGCAACGGACGCGTCAGAAAAGGGTCGGTTTTGACCCGGCAAAAGAAAACCGGGGGCGTCGTGTGACACCCCCGGCCTGTTTTTTTCGATGGCTTAGTTGCCGGCGCTTTCCATCTTGCGGTTCTGGACAACCTCTTCCAGCCAACCCAGTCGCATCTCGGGGACCGAGCTAAGCAGCAGGTCGGTATAGTCGTCGAACGGAGGCGCCAGCACCTCGGTCTTCGGACCATAGCGCACGACGCGGCCCTGATACATCACGGCGATGCTGTCTGCGATGGCCTTCACCGTCGCAAGATCGTGGGTGATGAACAGATAGGCCACGTTCTCGACCTTCTGCAGGTTTTCCAACAGCTTCAGGATGCCATCTGCCACCAGCGGGTCCAGCGCCGAGGTCACCTCGTCACAGATGATGACCTTGGGCTTGGCGGCCAGCGCGCGCGCGATACAGACACGCTGTTTCTGACCACCTGACAGTTCCGCCGGGTAGCGGTCGATGAATTCGACCCCCAGTTCGATCTCGTCCAGAAGTTCGATGATCCGCGCGCGCTTTTCCTTGCCCTTCATGCCGAAATAGAATTCCAGCGGACGACCGATGATCGTGCCCACGGTCTGGCGCGGGTTCATGGCGACATCCGCCATTTGATAGATCATCTGCAACTCGCGCAGATCCTCGCGCGAGCGGCCCTCAAGATCCGGCGACAGGTCACGCCCGTCGAAATGGATCTTGCCTTCGCGTGGCGGCAACAAGCCGGTAATCACGCGGGCCGTGGTCGACTTACCCGACCCGGATTCGCCCACAACGGCCAGGGTTTGGCCCGGGTGAAGCTCCATCGTGACATTGTGCAACACGTCGAAGTTGGTGCCCTTGTAGCGGGCGGTGACGTTTTCCACGGTCAGGACGGGGTTGTCCGTCGGCGGTTTGCCTTCGTGCTGGGTGGACCGGACCGATACCAGGTCGCGGGTATATTCCTCAACGGGATTGTTGATGATCTGATCCGTGGTGCCATGCTCGACCATGTCGCCCATACGCAGCACCATGATCTCGTCCGAGACCTGAGCCACCACCGCAAGGTCGTGCGTGATATAAAGCGCCGCAACGCCAGTATCCCGAATGGCATCCTTGATCGCCATCAGAACGTCGATCTGCGTGGTCACATCCAGCGCCGTGGTGGGTTCGTCGAACACCACCAAATCGGGCT
Organism: Aliiroseovarius marinus; assembly: GCF_004360145.1. GTDB lineage: Bacteria > Pseudomonadota > Alphaproteobacteria > Rhodobacterales > Rhodobacteraceae > Aliiroseovarius > Aliiroseovarius marinus. Next base: position 229,964 of record NZ_ML178715.1, read on the forward strand.
CGGGGCACAGGGCCAAAGCCGTCATACAGCGTTGCAACTGACCACCCGACACCTGGTGCGGATAGCGATTGCCGATATTTTCAGGATCAGGCAGACCCAGCTTGGTAAACAGCTCTACCGCGCGCGCTTCAGCCTCTTTCTTCGAGAACTTGCCTTGGTGCAGCGAAGCTTCGATCACCTGCTCCATGATCTTCTTGGCAGGGTTAAAGCTGGCCGCAGCCGACTGGCTGACATAGGTCACCTCGGTTCCGCGCAGCTTGCGCAGGTCGCGTAGGTTGGTGCCAAGGATCTCGCGACCATTGACCCAGACCTTGCCGCCGGTGATCTCGACCCCACCCCGGCCATAGGCCATCGAGGCCAGACCGATGGTGGATTTACCAGCGCCCGATTCACCGATCAGACCCAGCACCTTGCCCTTTTCCAGCTCGAAGGACACGCCGTGAACAATATCAATGTTGCGGGGCTTTTCGCCGGGCGGATAGATCCGCGCGCCGATTTTCAGGTTTTCGACCTTCAGAAGTTTCTCGCTCATCCGCGGCCTCCTTTCAGGCTGGTGGTGCGGTTCAGCACCCAGTCGGCAACAAGGTTCACGGAAATCGCCAGCGTCGCAATGGCCACGGCGGGCACAAGGGCTGCCGGGATGCCATAGACGATGCCGTCTTTGTTTTCCTTCACGATGCCGCCCCAGTCAGCGTTCGGCGGTTGCACGCCAAGGCCAAGGAACGAAAGCGTCGACACGAACAGCACTGCAAAGATGAAGCGCAGGCCCATTTCGGCCACCAGAGGCGACAGCGCGTTGGGCAGGATCTCGCGGAAGATAACCCAGCGGCGGCCTTCGCCGCGCAGTTTGGCGGCTTCCACATAATCCATGACGTTGATGTCCACGGCGACCGCGCGGGCAAGACGATAGACACGCGTCGAATCCAGAAGACCCATCACAAGGATCAGGATAAGCAGCGTCACGGGCATGACCGACAGAACAACCAGTGCGAAGATCAGGGTCGGGATCGACATGATCAGGTCGACGAAGCGGCTCATCACCTGATCGACCCAGCCGCCGACAACGGCTGCCGTGAAGCCAAGGATCGAGCCCAGCGTGAAGCTGAGGATCGTGGCCGCGGTGGCGATGAAGATCGTCGTCCGCCCGCCATAGATCATACGGGTCAGCAGATCACGGCCGATATTGTCGGTGCCCAGCCAGTGCTCGGACGAGGACGGCTCCCAGACGTCACCAACGATCTCGGTCATCGAATAGGGCGCAATCAATGGGGCGAAGACTGCCACAAAGAAATACAGCCCGGTGAAAAACAGGCCGATCAAGGCCGCGGGGGGTATTCTCATCATTTCGGATGCCTCAGCCTTGGGTTCGCCAGGATCGACACGATGTCAGCCACCATGTTCAATCCGATATAGACCGCCGCAAAGATCAGACCGCAGGCCTGCACAACGGGCACGTCACGTTTGGCCACGTGGTCAACCAGATACTGGCCCATGCCGGGATAGACGAAGACCACCTCGACAACCACAACGCCCACGACAAGGTACGCAAGGTTCAGCATGACCACGTTCACGACCGGCGCAATGGCGTTCGGGAAAGCGTGGCGGGCGATGACCTGAAAACTTGTCAGACCCTTCAGCTCAGCCGTCTCGATATAGGCCGACTGCATCACGTTCAGAATGGCGGCGCGCGTCATGCGCATCATGTGCGCCAGCACGACCATGGTCAGAACGGTCACGGGCAGTGCAATCGCGCTAAGCTTTTCGCCCAGAGACATGCTGTCATAGATCGTGGACACGGTCGGTGCCCAGCCCAGTTTCACGCCGACATAGTACATCAGCACGTAACCGATCAGGAATTCCGGAACCGAGATCGATGCCAGCGTCACTGCCGAAATCAGCTTGTCCGGCCACCGCTCGCGATAGCGCACGGCAAGCAGGCCAAGGAAAATGGCCAGCGGCACGGCAACAACTGCGGCCCAGAACGCCAGGAACAGCGTGTTTTTCAGACGCCCGCCAAGGCTGTCGACAATGTCACGCCCGTTGGTCAGGGCTGTGCCAAGGTCGCCCTGCAATGCACCAAACAGCCAGTTGAAATAGCGTGTGGTGGCAGGTTGATCCATACCCAGCTCTTTACGCAGGTTGGCAAGGCTTTCGGGGGTGGCGGATTGTCCAAGGATGTTTTGTGCGACATCACCCGGAAGGATGGTGGTGCCCGCAAAGATCAGCACCGACGCCGCAAGAAGAAGGAGGGTGCTCAGCGCAAGACGCTGAGCCACCAGTTTAAGGATGGGATGCATGAGCTGGCCTTATTTCAACCAGCAACGCGAGCCTGCCAGACCGGCCATCAGTTCAGCGTTCGGATCTGGCATATAGCCACCGATGTCATTGCTGACACCGTCGATGAAGTCGTTGAACATCGGAGCAATCAGGCCGCCTTCTTCGTGTAGGATGCGGGCCATTTTGCCGTACATCTCTTTGCGCTTGGCTGCATCCAGTTCGGCCTTGGCGGATTGCAGAAGGCTGTCGAACTCGGCGTTGTTGAAACGGGTGTCGTTCCAGTCAGCGGTCGACAGATACGCGGTCGAGTACATCTGGTCCTGAACCGGACGACCCGTCCAGTAGGACGCACAGAAGGGCTGTTTGTTCCAGACTTCCGACCAGTAGCCGTCATTCGGCTCGCGCTTGATTTCCAGCGGGATGCCAGCGGCCGCAGCGCTTTGCTGGAACAGCTGGGCTGCATCAACAGCACCCGGGAAGGCGGTTTCTGCAACGCGCAGAATGATCGGCGTGCCATCATGGCCCGAGTTCTTATAGTGCTCGGCCGCTTTGACCGGATCGTACTCGCGCTGCTCAAGGCTGTCATCAAACAGCGGGTAAGCTGCGTTGATCGGAATGTCGTTGCCAACACCACCATAGCCGCGCAGGATCTTGTCCACCATTTCCTGGCGGTTGATTGCGTATTTCAGCGCGAGGCGCAGCTCTTTGTTGTCAAAGGGCGGCGTGTCGGTGTGCATGATGAACACATAGTGGCCACGGCCCGAAACGTTTTGCACGGTGATGTTGGGCGCACGATCCAGCAGTCCAGCGATCTTCGGATCAACCGAGTTCACCATGTGTACCTGACCCGACTGCAAAGCAGACATACGGGCAGTGTTGTCATTGATCACCAGAATCTCGACCGAATCCGCATGACCTACGCTGTCATCCCAGTAGTTGGCGAACTTGGTGAAAGTGTGACGAACACCGGGCTCATTGCTCTCGATCTGATAGGGGCCTGTGCCGATCCCGGCGGTGGGATCATCCATGCCACCATTGGGCTGGATCGCCAGGTGATAGTCAGCCATCAGATAGGGAAGGTCAGCATTCGGTGTATCAAGGTTCAGCGTCAGCGTGTTGCCACTGACCGACATGCTTTCGATGCCTTTCACGATCCCCAAAGCACCCGATTTGGATTCTTCGTTCGAATGACGCTCGATCGTTTTCATCGCGTCTTCAGCAGTCAGGGATTTACCATTGTGGAATTCGACACCCTGACGAATGTTAAAATGCCAAGTTTTCGCATCAGCCGAGCTGTCGATGCTTTCGGCAAGGCGCATGTCGATCTCGCCAGTCGGCGAAACGTTCACAAGGGTATCACCCCAGTTGCCCAATGCCGCACGAGGAGTCTGCGATGCAACCAGACCCGGATCCAGCGAATCCGTACCAGCACCGCCGTTCATCCCCAGCTTGATGGTGCCGCCTTTGTTGGGGCCGGCTGCCATGGCCGCGGTCGACAGCATCGTGCTGGCCGCAGCGGTCGACACGCCCAGTGCGCTTGCGCGACCCATAAAGTCACGACGCGACAGCTTGTTTTCCGCTACGCGCTTGGACAGAAATTCTAGTTCTTTCGACATTTATTGCTCCCTGAGTTTCGGCGCTACCTGTTGGTGCACCGCGTTTTATTGGTTCCGGTAACAGAGTTGCCTAGTTGCCGCCTTTCTGCAAGGGCGGTTCCCGACTCTCGAAACCATGTTTACGACATTGGATGACGTAAAACGGCAAGTTTTATAGCAGAAACGACCGCTGCGATCGTTCCATTTTCAACAAAAAGGGCCGGATAAAATCCAGCCCTTTCAAGTATTTATATATTTGTCCGCGTTTGCAGATCAGAAATTCAACGAGATGTCGCGGTGATAAGCCGTACAAGAAGCCATCTCGAGCGCCTGATCTCGCGTAAAGCGAGCCTGCTGGCGGATCCCCAGAGTGTCCCTGATTCCGTCCAGATAGGTATTCAGCCCGCTACGCAGCTTGGCGTCAGCCTCGGCGCGCCATGCCAGCTGTGCCTCATAGGCGGCGACGGCATCGTCATAGGCCTCAAGCGCTTTTTCGCGATCCGGGGTCTTGGACTTCAACGCTTTGCGCGCCTTGCCAAGGGCCTTCTTCACGTCATCCGCACCTTCGACCTTGCCGAACACTTTGGACAGCTCATTCACAAGTTCCTGCGCTTCGTCTTCCGGCGTCGACATGATCGTTGCCTTCATATTCCGCAGATCCTGCTCCAACGCAGCGAATGCGTCGTTGGCGTCCAGCACGGCCAGAACCGAAAGCGGGGCTTCCCACGCCTCGTCCGCCGCACGACGATACTTGGTCCGTGCGCCGTTTTCGGCCTTGGTCAGGGTCAGGAACTCTTTGTTCACCCCTGCCCAGCTCTCAGGGATCTCGGTCTCAAGATGCGCGATCTCGGCTTTCAAAGCAGTCGCCTTGGTCTCAAGCTTGGCGCGCTCAGCCGCCTGACTTTCGTCACGCATCCGGCTGGCGGTTTTCTCGATCTCGTCCACTTCGCGCTGGATGTTGCGGATCTGCTTTTCGATCCCGCGTACCAGCCGCAACTGCGGACGATATTCGCCCGAGGCCGCCTGCACGTTGTCAGCCGCCACGAAGGCCCCTTCCAACTGCGCAATCGCGTCGTCAGCCGCATCCAGACCATCGGTCAGATCACCGGCCAGATCCTTCGGCAGCACAGCCAGATCCAGACCGCGCGCAGCCGCAATTGCATCACGCGTGGCCGAGCTTTCGGCAAGTCGTTGACCCACGTAATCCTCGACACACAGCTGCAGTTTCGGGTTACGCGGCGGCGGGCTGCTTTCCGACAGGAAGCTGACGCGGTTCGGCAGATAGTTCACCAGCGGCGGGTACAGACCCACGATCACCAGCGCTGCAATCTGCAGCGAGATAAAGGCAATCACGCCCTTGTACATCTGCACCGTCTTCACGATCGCAGGGGCCACACCGCGCAGATAGAACAGCGCGAACCCGAACGGCGGCGTCAAGAAGCTGGTCTGAATGTTCAGACCAATCATCACACCCAGCCACACGGCGGTGATGTTTGCCTCGGGATCGGCCAGCAGGATCGGGGCCACGATGGGCACCACGACCACGGCGATCTCGATGAAGTCCAGGAAGAAGCCCAGAATGAAGATCACCAGCATGACGATGAAGAACTGCGTCCAGAACCCGCCCGGCAGACCCTGAAGGAACTCTTTCACCAGATCCTCGCCCCCGAATGCACGGAAGGCGGCGGTCAGCATGGCGGCACCCAGCAGGATGATGAACACAAGCGAGGTCGTCTTGGCCGTTTCCAGCATGACGCCTGCCAGCGTGTTTTCGATCTTCAGAACGCGCCAGCACGACCAGATCAAAGCGGTCAACAGCATAATCGACCCGATGGCGCCAAGGATGATGCCGAACTGGTCCGTGCTATCCTCGATCGCTTTCACGTTCATGTCGAAGTTGATCAGGGCAAAGGCAATTACGGCCAGCGATGCAATCGCCAGAAGCGCCGGATAGTAGAGCGTTTTGTTGGCTTCCGGCAGGCGATACCCCGCCATGATCATCGCACCCGCGGCACCGATGGCACCGGCTTGGTTCACGGTGGCAACACCCGCAATGATCGAGCCCAGCACAAGGAAGATCAGGGCTAGCGGCGGCACCAGAGTGATCAGCACGTTCTTCAGGAAGGCTTTGTCATACTTGCCTTCGTAAGGCACCGCCGGCGCCTGCTTTGGCTTCAGGATCGCGTAGACAAGAATGTACAGCATGTACAAACCCACCAGCAGCAGACCCGGAATGAACGCACCCAAAAACATCTCGCCCGCCGAGGTCGATCCCACATCGAAGACCGACGGCATCGACAGCTCGCCCGTGGCTTCCTTGTGCAGCGCCTTACGCGCGGTCGAGGCTTGGTCCGTGGCCGAGGCCAACTGGTCGGCCAGAATAATCAGCACGATCGAAGGCGGAATGATCTGCCCCAGCGTGCCCGAAGCCGCGATGGTCCCGGTCGCCAGCGACGGCGAATAGTTGTTGCGCAGCATTGCAGGCAGCGAGATCAGGCCCATTGCCACGACGGTTGCACCGACGATCCCGGTGGTGGCCGCCAGCAGCGCACCCACGAAGACAACCGAAATGCCCAGACCGCCCGGCACCGGGCCGAACAGCTGCGCCATCGTGACCAACAGGTCCTCGGCAATCTTTGACCGTTGCAGCATGATGCCCATGAAGATGAAGAGCGGGATGGCGATCAGGGTATCCCTCTCGACCTCCCAATAGACGCCCCTTAAGTTCGTGACCCCAGCGGACAGCCATTGGTTTGGCCCGCCCGAGTGGAAATAGGCATCTGTCGAGCCTGCAAAAATGTAACCGGCACCAGCCGCAAGGCCGATGGTGATGATGGCCGCGCCGGGAAGCGCAAAGGCCACGGGATAGCCGGACCCAAGGGCTGCGGCCATGATCAGGATAAGAAGGGCTAGGAAGTAGAATTCCATCTGTCGTGTCCTTAATGGGCCGCCGGGGCGACTTCGCGGTGTCCGGGCTCGTCAAGTTTGTCGGCGACGGCCTCGAGGAAGTAGCTAACGAACTGGATCAGCATGGTGATGGCAAACACGCCAAGGAAGGCGGCCATCTGGTATTTGATGAACATGCCCACGCCACCAGACTGCGAGATCTCGAAGTTGATGATCGGGCTGTTGATGATCGCGGTCTTGCCGTTGAAGCCAACCGCCAAGATCACCCAGACGGTGCTCATCCCCAGCGCGATCGAGCCAAAGGCGTTTACAAACCCGCGGGTGGTACGGCCAAAGCCTGCATACAGAACGTCGACGCGGACGTGGCCTTCTTCGAACAAGGTATAGGCCGAGGCAAACAGGAATAGGGCTGCGTACCAGTAACGGACAAGGTCGCCCATCAGCGCTTGTTCATAGCTGAACACGAAGCGCGAGATGACGATCAGAAGCTCGGCAGCGACGATCATCAACGCCAGCCACGTAAAGCCCAGTGTGCGGGTAAACAGGGCGATGACGAACCCTGCCACGATCAGCGGCATGTGGATGTACGGACCAACCCAGCGCGACTTGTTAAACAGCTTGGCGGTGTCTTCGCTGAACATGCCCGCCAGAATGCCCTCGACCCGCATGAAGGCGATGGCGCTGTCGGCGATCCCGACCAGCAGAACAACCCAGAACGACGCACGGATCAGGTAGACGTTGAACTTGTGGATCTTCATCGCATCCCAGCGCAGCGCAGTGGCCTTCGTGCTGACAACATAAAACGCTGCCACCGCGATGCAGACGACATAGACTGCCAGATTGGCCCAGCTGCCACCTGTGGCGCCGCCTTGGAAAATCGGCTTTGTGCCGGGCATGCCGAAGCCTACGACCAGTGTGTTGTTAACCAAGAACGCGAACAGGAAGCCAAGCATGCCCCATGCAAACAGCCGTGGGCCAATCGCCGGACTGCCTTCGCGTGAAATGTCGGAAAAATCGGTTGCCATCAGCTCCCCCGGGGTCGGTTTGCGTAAGGATCAGGGCAGTGGTCGCCCTTGCGCCTTACAAAAGAGCGGGACCATTTCGGCCCCGCTCTGATTGCTTTTCAGCGATCTGCGACTTATTCGCCCAGACCCAGCACGCGGTTACGCTGGTTGATGTAGCCCACTTCGAACTGAGCCATCATGGTACCCATCTCGCGCAGTTTCGACTGGAAGTCGTCGTTGATACGCGCAGCCAGCTCCGAGTGGTCGCGGGTTTCTTCGAACACTTCTTCTGCGGCTTCACCGAAGCTGTCCCAAACATCATCGTTGAACGAACGAACTTCTACGCCCTGCTCGTCAACCAGCTTGGCCAGATACTCGCCGTTCTTCGCGATGTTTTCTTCGTGCGATGCGGCGTGCTCTTCGTTACAGGCGGCCTCGATCACGGCACGCTCCCAGTCGGACAGGCCGTCATAGAACGCACGGTTCATGCTGAAGGACAGACCGCCACCCGGCTCGTGCATACCAGCGGTGTAGTAGTACTTGGCCGCTTCGTAGAACTTCATGAAATAGTCGTTGTACGGACCAACCCACTCGGTCGCGTCGATGGCGCCCGACACCAGGTTTTCATAGATCTGCGAACCGGGAACCGACACGGTCGATGCACCAAGCTTCGACAGAACCTGACCACCCAGACCAGGAATACGCATTTTCAGACCTTTCAGGTCATCAGCGCTTTCGATCTCGCGGTTGAACCAGCCACCGGCCTGCGTACCGGTCGAACCAGCAGCAAGAGCTTTCAGGCCAAACTCGCCCGAGACTTCGTCCCACAGTTCCTGACCGCCACCAAACTTGATCCACGCATTCCATTCAGGCGTCGACATGCCGAACGGCACCGAGGTGAAATACGCAAAGCCGGGGTGCTTGCCGGTGAAGTAGTATTCAGCGCCGATATAGGCCTGAGCGTTACCCGATGCGACTTCGTCGAATACGTCGAAAGCCCCAACACGTTCGCCGGACGCAAAGTATTCAACATTCAGTGCACCGTCGGACAGTTGGCCGATACGGGCGGCCAGACGCTGCGCCGAAATACCCAGACCCGGGAAGTCCCGCGGCCAGGTCGATACGATGGTCAGGGTTTTGCCACTTTGAGCAAGGGCGGGCGTTGCAAGAGCGGTTGCACCAGCGCCCAGCGCTGCACCCTATAGAAACTTACGGCGTTCCATATTGGAATTTCCTCCTCCGAGTTCTTAATTTTGTTCTTCTGAGACGCACAGGAAAACCAATGGCCCGCCCGCGCTGCCACGGTAATTACTACGCAGCTAGATTTAGATTTCAATTGGAATCTACTTAACTGGTAAAATAATCTTACCAGAAAACACCCCTATGCTGTCGGTTCTCGGGAACCGGCATGACGGCGCTATCGCTTGATCTGAACTGAACCGCACCACGCAGGAAATTGACACCGTTATTTTGAGGATGCGCCGCTTGACGTAACGTCCGCCTCTCGTGTCGGCGGATTTGATTTATTTTCTGGACATTTCATTTTCTGAACTATATGTGAGCGCTCACCATGGAAGGAGTCCGTCCGATGAACGCACCAATAGGCCACGATACCGCCGGGCTTGAGCCCGAATTGCGCGCCCTGATGGGCGTCTTCTCACTCTACACCTATATCGACACGAACATGCGTCAGCAGGGTGACGACTGCGGCGGCCCCAACCTGGAACGCAAGGTTCTGGTCAAGCTGGACCGGCCCAAGCGGATCGGCACGTTGGCCCGCGATCTGGACGCATTGCCGTCAACCATGACCGCCGTGGCTGACCAGATGGAAGAGCGCGGCCTGATCGAACGTATGCGCGACCCGAACGACCGTCGCGCGTGGCTGTTGTGCCTGACAGAGAAAGGCCAGCAGCAACGAAAAGAAACGGTCGGCCTTGCCCACGCGCTTCTGCACGAGACGCTGGGCCTGACCGATGACGAGGTCGAGGCCTTCGCCCAGATCTCTTTAAAAATTCACCTGAAAATCCAAGAATTGAACAACGGCTGAGTAATGCACATGACCCAGTATACCCGCCCCCTTGTTGCCGCCGCTTTGGCATCCGCATTGTCCTTCGGCTCGGCCGTCGCACAAGACAGCACCGCCCAGCCGGACACCGTGAAGCCGGTCAAACTGATGACCATCTCGGAAAGCCAGCAGACGTTCTCGCGTACCTTCTATGGCAAGGTCGTCGCGCGTCAGACTATTGATCTGGCCTTTCAGGTCGGCGGTCAGATTGTCGACTTCCCGATCATCGAAGGCGAGCTTCTGCCCGAAGGCAGCTTGATTGCCCAACTGGATCAAGAGCCGTTCTCGCTGGCGCTTGAGCAGTCCATCGTCCAGAAGGATCAGGCCGACCGCACCGTTGAACGTCTGACCAAGCTAAGCGGCAACACGGTTAGCCAAGTCACGATCGACGACGCCGAAACGCAGGCCAGCCTTGCTGACATCGCCTTCCGTCAGGCCGAGAAGAACTTGGACAACGCCACGCTTTACGCACCGTTCGACGCGCTGGTCGCTTCGCGCAATGTTGGCAACTTCAACACCATCGGCGCCGGCACCCCCATCGCCCGCCTGCATGACATGAGCGAGATCCGCATCGAAATCGACGTGCCCGAGATCCTGTTCCAGTCCGCAGGCGACGAAGAAAAAATCGCGATCATGGCGCATTTCGCAGGCCACCCCGAGGCCTATCCCCTTGGCATCCGCGAGTTCAACGCCGAAGCCGCCGCCGCCGGCCAGACCTATCGCCTGACCCTTGGGATGGCGCCAGTTGAAGGGCTGCAACTGCTGCCCGGCTCCTCGGTCGACGTGCGCGTCAGCGCGACCACTAGCGTGCAGGAAATCAAACTGCCCGCCACCGCCATTTCCGTTGATCCGCAGGGCAACACACTGGCCATGCGCTTTGTGGAAAGCGGCGAAGGCACCGGCACGATTGTCGCGACCCCGATTGACGTGACCACTGCCTCGGACGGCAATTTCATCGTGACCTCAGGCCTGTCGGACGGTGACGTGATCGTCGCCGCCGGCGCCGCGTCGGTGAAGGACGGAGAAACTGTGCGTCCGTTTAACGGCTTTGCGAACTGAGGCCCGACATGTTGAACATCGCCCGCGCCTCGATCGAGAAGCCGCTTTATACGTGGCTGATCATCCTCACCATGCTGTTTGGGGGAACCTATGGGTTCTTCAATCTGGGCCGTCTTGAGGATCCCGCATTCACCATCAAACAGGCCGTTGTGGTCACCCAATACCCCGGTGCCAGCGCCGAACAGGTCGCGACCGAAGTGTCCGAACCGTTGGAAAGCGCCCTTCAGAAGATGGAGGAGGTGGACAAGATCACCTCGACCAACCGCCCTGGGGAAAGCCGGATTGATATCGAGATCAAATCAACCTACCCGGCCGAGGCTTTGCCCGACATCTGGACCCGGCTTCGTGCGAAAGTCCGTGACACTGCGCGCAACCTGCCATCAGGCGCCATGACGCCCTTCGTGAATGACAGCTTCGGGGATGTGTTTGGCCTTTACTATGCCGTCACCAGCCCCGGTTTCACCGACGCTGAACGGCACGAGCTTGCCACCTTCCTGCGGCGCGAACTGTTGGTCGTGGATGGCGTGGCCGACGTGGATCTGGCGGGCCTTCCCGACGAAGTGATCTATGTCGAGCCCAACATGACACTGGCCGTCAATCAGGGCATCCCGCCCAATGCGATTGCGGGGGCCTTGTCGACTTCGAACTCGGTCGCCTCTGCGGGCGGGTTGGACAATGACGCAGGCCGCACCATGTTCCGCGCGCCGGAAGGGTCGGAAACCATCGACGATATTGCGTCGCTGAACGTCGGCGTGAACGGCGTTCTGGTCAACGTGGCAGACATCGCTCAGGTGTCGCGCGAACGTCTGGCGAACCCCGATCAGGTCATCCGCTTCAACGGGCAAGAGGCCTTCACCATCGCCATTGCCGGCCTTGAAAGCGAAGACATTGTCGAAGTCGGCCACCGTGTCGATGCGCGTCTGGCCCAGCTTAGCCAAGACATCCCGCACGGGATCGACCTGCACCCGATCTATCAGCAGCATCTGGTGGTCGAGCAGAGCTCGAACGACTTCCTTGTGAACCTCGCCATGTCTGTGGGGATCGTGATCGTCGTGCTGGGGGCCTTCATGGGCTGGCGTGCGGCCATCGTCATCGGCACCACGCTTCTTCTGACAGTTGTGGGCACGATCCTATTCATGTGGCTCTTTTCCATCGAGATGGAGCGGATTTCGCTGGGCGCCCTGATCATCGCCATGGGGATGCTGGTGGACAACGCGATCGTTGTGGCGGAAGGGATGCAGATATCCATGCTGCGTGGGCGCAACTCGCGCCAGGCTGCGGATGATGCGGCCAAGAAAACGCAAATCCCGCTTCTGGGCGCGACCGTCATCGGCATTATGGCCTTTGCGGGCATCGGCTTGTCGCCGGATTCGACTGGTGAATTCCTGTTCTCACTCTTTGCGGTGATCGGCATTTCGCTTCTGCTGTCGTGGGTGCTGGCGCTGACCGTGACGCCCCTGCTGGGCCACTATCTGTTCAAGCATGACAATCAGAACGCCGAAGACGCCTATAACGGCCCGTTCTTCCGTCTGTATAAACGCACGCTGGATCTGGCGCTGTCGGCCCGCTGGATGGTGATCGCCGCATTGGTCGCTATCACAGTGGTCTGCTTCGCCGGTTTTGGCCAAGTGAAACAGCAGTTCTTCCCGAACTCGAACACACCGCTGTTCTTCGTCTACTACAAGCTTCCGCAAGGCAGCTCGATCCATCAAGTGTCGGATGATCTGGCGCAGATGGAAGCGTGGTTGCTGGAACAGGAAAAGGTGGTCTCGGTGGCCTCCTACGCCGGGCGTGGGGCATCGCGCTTCATGCTGACGTACGATGGCGGCAAGGACAATCAAAGCTACGGTCACCTGATCATCCGGACCGAGGTTCTGGACGACATTCCTAACCTGCACGCACGGCTTGAAAGCTTCGGCAAAGAGACCTTCCCGCACGCAGAATTCCGCGTACAGCGTCTGGTCTTTGGTCCGGGCGGCGGCGATCCCATTCAGGCGCGTTTCTCGGGCAGCGATCCGAAGGTGCTGCGCGAACTGGCTGATCAAGCCACGCAAATCATGCAGGAAAACTCGGATAGCCTGTTGAACCTCCGCACCGATTGGCGCGAGCAGGAACTGGTGATCAAACCGATCTACGCCACCGAACGCGCGCAGACCGCAGGCGTGACCCGCGAAGACATCGCAGGCACCTTGCAGTTTGCCACCGACGGGCAACGCATCGGCGTCTATCGCGAACGCGAGCGTCAGATCCCGATCATCATGCGCCGCCCGCAGGAAGAGCCGTTCAACATCTATGATCAGCTGGTCTATTCGCCGGTTGCGGGCAGTCATATGCCGATCGAACAGGTGACCGACGGGTTCGAGGTGCGCACGGAAAACACCCTTGTGCACCGCCGCAACCGCGTTCCCACGATCTCGGTCGGGGCGGATGTGGTGCAGGACGTGACCGCCGCACAGGCGCATTCCGATATCCGCGCCGCAATCGAAGCGATGCCGCTTCCCCCCGGCTATAAGCTGGAATGGGGTGGCGAGTTCGAAAACGCCAGCAACGCGCAAGCCAGCCTTGGCGCGCAGCTGCCAGTCAGCTTGCTGATCATGGTCATGATCTCGATCCTCTTGTTCAACGCGATCCGCCAGCCGATCATCATCTGGCTTTTGGTGCCCATGTCGGTGAACGGCGTTGTGGTCGGCCTGCTTGGCACGGGTCTGCCCTTCAGCTTCACCGCACTTTTGGGTCTGCTCAGCCTGTCGGGGATGCTGATCAAGAACGGCATCGTTCTGGTCGAAGAAATCGACCTCGTCCGCGCCGAAGGCAAAGCCCTGCGCCCTGCGATCATCGAGGCCTCGGCCTCCAGGGTTCGCCCGGTGATCTTGGCCGCCGTGACCACCATCCTTGGCATGGCGCCACTGCTCAGTGACGCGTTCTTTGTGTCGATGTCGGTCACCATCATGGGCGGTCTGGCTTTCGCGTCGATCCTGACGCTGGTTGCCGCCCCGGTGTTCTACTACGTGTTTTTCAAGCGCGACGAAAAACGCGAAGCCATTTCTGCGACCTGACCCACCCCAACTCACGGAAGCAGAAACGGAAGGGCGGCCCATTGGGTCGCCCTTTTTCCTTGGCGGGGGATGCGCGGCGCGGGTATGGAACAGGTATCTGCAGACATGGGAGGCGATCGTGGAGATCAAAGTAAACCTGATCGGCGCAGGACGCGTAGGGAGAACCCTGCTGTGCCTTTTGCAGCGGCTTCCCGGTTGCACAATCCAAGATGTGCTCAGCCCCCGGCTGCAGTCGGCACAGGATGCGGTGACCTTTGCGGGGGCGGGGCGTGCGATCTCGGACTATGCAAAGCTCAGACCCGCGGACCTATGGATCATCGCCACGCCGGACACCCAAATCGAAGCCGCCGCCGCTTCGATCGCGAATGCGTTCGAACCGCGTAAAGCAAACACCCCAGCCCCAATTGCTTTTCACTGCAGCGGCTTCTTTCCGGCCCAGCAAATGGTCCCCCTTCGTGATCTGGGCTGGCATCTGGCCAGCGTCCATCCCGTGCTGTCCTTTGCGGATCCCCAGGACGCAATGGCTCAGTTCGAGGGAACCTATTGTGGGATCGAAGGGGATGCCGAAGCGTTGAAAATTCTTGCTCCGCTGATGTCAAAATTGGGCGCGCAGCCCTTTGAAATCAGGTCCGACAGCAAAAGCCTCTATCACGCTGCTGCGGTGATCTCGAACAACTTCGCCGTCGTTCTTCAAGCCATCGCGCGCGACGCGTGGGCCGCCTCAGGCGTACCGGACAACATCGCGCAGCAACTCAACGAAAAGCTGCTGAAAGCGACCTATGAAAACGTGGTGGCAAAAGGCCCGTGGGAGGCGCTGACCGGCCCCGCCGCGCGTGGCGACACCTTGGTGGTCACCCAGCAAGGCGAAGACGTCGCCCGTTGGGATCCGGCGGCGGGCAAATTGTACAAAGACCTCAGCCGGATCGCCCGGAACTTGAAGGCTGGCGCGTCGACGGGCACATTGCTGACCGAGCACACGGAGTGAGGGAACTCACAAGCTGCCTCTGGAAAAGAAAATAAATAGATGGTGGTGGAGACGCTGCATCTTGTTTTGTGGAACGCGCGACAGCTATTAATTCCCATGCTTCTATGAACTGGCCAGCTTGCGGATCGCATCCATAACTGCGCCAACATGGGCAGGGTTCGAGGCCGCCGCATGAGGGGCCGCGAACCGACCGCTGTCATTGTCGAAATACTTGCCTGACGCGTCCGAGAATTCCTGCGAGAGCGCTGCGCGGATCAGAATGTCGGCGCCGATACTCAGGTCGTTCCCCGCGATGCCAAACCCTTCTTTCACCATTTTTGACGCCAACAAAGACCCCGGATTTACCGACACAACCACCGGCCCGCCGGGCATCTCGCGGGCCATTTCGGACGACCATATGGTGATCGCCAGTTTGCTTTGTGCGTAGGCCTCCATGTCGTCCATAGGGCGATAGCTGATCATGGCGTCCACATCCACGGGGGCTTGGGCAGCGGAAGACAAATTCACCACACGGCCACCCGAGGGCATGATGGGCAGTAGGGCGCGGGTCAACAGATAGGGGGCAATCGTGTTCACATCGAACCGAATATCGCGTCCCGCTTCAGTCTGCGTTTGCGGCGCTTTCAGGATGCCTGCGTTGTTGAACAGCACGTCCAATTGATTATGCGTGGCGCGGATCGCTTCTGCCATCGCCTTGACGTCACCCATGCGGGACAGATCGGCCAGATAGGTTTTAGCCCCGCCAACGGACTCGGCGGCCTTGGCCAGCTTGACCTCGCTACGTCCATGCAACAGGACGTGGTGTCCGTCAGCAGCCAGTTTTTGCGCAGTCAGAAGGCCGATGCCGTCGGTTGCGCCCGTAATCAAGATCGTTTTGGTCATCGCTTTCGCTCTCTACAAACTGAACTCGGACAGCAAGTCATCTGCCAACCGTTCCATGGTGCCTTCAATATCCGCCCGATTGAACCGCAGGTTCAGGGCGACGTGATTAATGCCGAGGCTTTGA
Organism: Aliiroseovarius marinus; assembly: GCF_004360145.1. Classification (GTDB taxonomy): domain Bacteria; phylum Pseudomonadota; class Alphaproteobacteria; order Rhodobacterales; family Rhodobacteraceae; genus Aliiroseovarius; species Aliiroseovarius marinus. The sequence continues at coordinate 245,918 of NZ_ML178715.1, forward strand.
ACCTCGCGCAGGTAGTGCTTCAGATAGGCGCTGCCGGACGAGAACCCCAAATGGATGGGACTCGGCGCGGCGCTTGGGTCAGATTGCAAATCGACATAAAGCGACTGCATCACCGGTTTGTTCTGACCCCCGGATGCGGCAATACGACGGCGATAGTCTCCGACAACGCGGGCCTGAGACACAGGATCGCGCGGGTAGGTCATCCAGCCATCTCCGTTCTGCGCCACCCAATCCGGCGTTTGTTGCGACCCGCCGGTAATCAGCAGCGGCAACCTCCCGCCTGTGGGTTTGGGCAGCATATCAGCGCGTCCGGCCAGACTGCCCTGCGCCGTCTGCGCCACCGGATAGTCCTTCGCCATCGCGCGGATATAGTCGACGCTGTCACGAAAACGGTCGCCGCGCGTGGCAAAATCCATGTTCATCGCCGGGTATTCCTCGGGCCGGTCCCCAGATGCGACCCCAAGCAACAACCGCCCGCCTGACAACGCATCAGCGCTGGCCGCAGCCTTTGCCACATGGGCCGGATGGCGCAGGGGCAGCACGATAGACGCCACCCCCAACGCAATGCTTTTTGTAGCTCCGGCCAGATGCCCCAAATAGACAAACGGATCAAAAATCTGCCCCGCATCGCCGAAGCTGGGCACGTTGAACGGCACGTCCCGCAGCCACAAAGCCGAGAACCCAAGCTGATCCGCCAATTGCGCCCGCTCCACATGCTGCACCATCCCGGGCACGGCGCTGTCAGGATATGCCTCCAGAGGCACCACAAGACCAAGCGTCAGCTTGTTGGGCTGAAACACCTGTGCATAGGCGCGATTGATGGTGGGGAAGTCTTGCAACTGTGTGTTCAACATAGGGCCTCGGCCTTTTAGGCTAGAACCAACTGACGGTTTCTTCCATCGTGCGGCGGGTTTTGCCGAACTCGGGATCGCCCGCGCGGTGGCCGAATGCGAACATGACCGCCGGTTTCCATTTGGTGGTGTCGATGTCGAAATGGTCGGCCAATGTTTGCGTGGTCAGATCCATGTCAAATCCTTCGATCGGACAGGAATCAATCCCCATCAGCGCCGCAGCGGTCATCATGTTGGCCAGAACGATATAGGCTTGCTTGCCCGACCAGTCGGTGATCTCGCGGTCCGAGGTGATGTGGTGGTCGGTCGACTGGAAGTTGCCATAGGCGCCGTTGAACAGCTCGATGACCTCATCGGGAAGCTGTTTGGTGGTCCGATAATGGGCTTGCAGATACTCCGATCCTGCGGACATCAGTTCAGCGGTGCTTGCCAGAATGATACCGAAATGGCTGGCCGTACCGAGCTGCCCAGTCGTGCCATTCATCATGCCATTGGCACCCCACGAGAACTCACGAAACAGATCGCGCTTTTCGGGGGTTTGAATCATCAGGATTTTAAACGGTTCATGACCGAACGAGGTCGGCGATAGCCGTCCGGCTTCCAAAATGGTTTCAATTTCCGCATCACTCAGCTTGCGCGCAGGGTCAAAAACCTTGGTGGCATGACGAAAGTTGAAGGCCTCAAGGATCTGATCCTGAATTTCGGACCGAATTTCAGTGTGAGCGTTCATCTGTGTTTCCATTCGACGTTATGTTTCTTGCCAAAGGATTTATCACTTGCGTTGCGATATAAAACGGCAGAGTTTGGATTTCAGTTTTCCGATTTTGGATATAATCAAATGGATACCGATGCCCTTCGCCTGTTCGTTCTTGCGGCCGACAAGCTGAATATCAGCGCTGCAGGGCGCGAGCTGGGCCTTGCCCCTGCCGTGTCCAGCGCACGATTGGCCAAGCTGGAACGGACCATCGGCGCAGATCTATTGCACCGCTCGACCCGCAAAGTCTCGCTGTCGTTGGAAGGGGCTGAGTTTCTACCCTATGCCCGTGAAATCCTCGCTCAACAGGACGCGGCAATGGCCGCCCTTGGCCAAGGCAGCGCTGAGGTAAAAGGGACGCTGCGCTTCACCGCGCCCAGCACATTTGCACAGCTGTATATCGCACCAATTCTTCCGAAATTTCAGGATCAGCACCCCAGAGTGAAACTGGATCTTCGCTTGTCGGATGCCTCGTTCGACTTGATCGAAGGAAGCTTTGATCTGGCGCTGCGAAACATGGAACTGGAGGATTCAAACCTTAAGGGGCGCAAGCTGGCAAATGACACCCGGATCCTGTGCGCTGCCCCGGAATATCTTTCGCAGCGCGGGCAACCCGCCACACCCGAGGGCTTGGCATCGCATTGCCTTGTTTCTTTTAAAAACACGTCTATCCGACCGCTGATTTCCTCAGACGGACAACCCGGTGTGTTCGATCCCCAAAACTCATTGCGCTGTATGGTCATAGATGACGGGCTCAGCCAAAAGATCGCGACCATGAGCGGTGCTGGAATATCGATAAACTCGGTTTGGAGTGTCCGTAACGAGCTGGCAGAAGGCAGCCTTGTTCAGGTCCTTCCCGGTTGGCGTTTAAGGGAGCAAACTGGCCTATGGCTGGTCTATCCCAAAGCGAATGTTCTTTCGCCCAAGGTCCGAGTCTTCATGGAGTTTCTGCTGAAGGAAATCGACGGAGGCATTGCACGTTTGGATTAGACGAGCGCCTTTGGTTCGTCATCCTCTAATCGGGATCGCAATACTTACGAACGCCGCTCAGGCCAAGATTTTAAAAGAAAATTCGGTGTCAGCAGAAAAGATATCTTCAGGTCCCAGAGCGCACTGGTGGGACCACGGCTGATTGGGCGCGTCAATCCAGCCATGTGGCTCAAGTGCCAGCCCGGAACGCGAACCATAGTCTGCTCCTCGGAGACCCGCACCCTGAACCGACAATCCGCTTCCGTCATAGACCTGAAGCCCCGGCGCGGTGGATCGAAGCTCCATTGCGATCCCCGGTGCCGAAAGCTGCGCCATTTTCTGGAGCGGCCCGGAAGCAGGTCGAAAGCAGAAATGGTGGTCGAGACCTTGGGGCACAGCGTTTGGTTTTCGGAAATCGTAGCCGAGTGTTTCCGCGGAAATCGGGCCCGATATTGGGAGACCTTGATCAGTGGGGAGCACCTGATTGGTGTCGATTTGCAGGCGGTGATTTCCTATGTCCGCATGTCCATCGAGATTGAAATAGATATGCGGCGCTGGATTGCAGACCGTCTGGGCATCTGTGCGCGCGGTCAACGCGACCTGCAAACTGGCGGCGTTTAACCGATAGGTCGCCGTCAGCTCCAAGCGACCGGGAAACCCCATATGTCCATCCGGCAAGACGCACCCCAAGGACACATGAGACGGGCCATGTTCAAGCACATCCCAGTTGCGATGACTGCACCCATCGCGCCCTCCATGAAGCGTGGTGGCACCGCTCTCGTTTTTGTCCAGCTCGTACCGGGCCCCATTGACTGTGATCGCACCGCCAGAGATCCGATTGGCGACCCGCCCGACAATCACGCCCAGATAGGACGGGTTTTGAAGGTAGTCGAGCGGGTTCTGATAGCCCAAAACAAGAGGGGATGAATGTCCCTCGAGGCGCAAATCCTGCAACGCGGCTCCGAAGCTCAGCACTTTGGCGGTCAGCTGATCCGAGCGCAATGTCACGCCCAACAACGGGCTGCCATCCGGCAAGCTGGCGACATGCGTCACTGTCATAGCGGGCGGCGTGCGACACCTGCCGGGGACAGCACTCCGGCGGGGGTTTCAACGGCCTCGGTGGTGTGGTTGAACCAGAACTCTTCTGTCGCGGTTCGGCGGGTGCGAACACCTTCTGGCATAGCGCGGGTCTCGAGCCCCGCATGGTCGGCCAGTAGCGCAACATGACGATCCAGCCCATCTGCATCCAGCCACGCCCCGCAATAGCTCTGCCCTGCCCCGCCCATCACGACAGGGGCGCCGGCGTCGGTTTGCATCAAAACAGGCGCAGTGCCTTCCAGCTCTTCGATATATCCAGACACGGCGCCCTTGCCATCAAGCGAAATCGGCATATCGGGGCGCAGGCTTTCCAGCCGGGCCACTGTCACATCCAGTCCGTCAATCGCGGGGGGCAGCGGCACGGGGATCTGGAAACCCGCATCCCGCGCTCCGGTACGGGGGCCATAACAGACGTGACCCTCGGCTTTGGACAGTGCCGCGCGCAACCCATCCGCCAGGTGCATTACCCCCGGTGCCAAAATCAGCTTGTAGCCAGCGAAATCCGCATGTTCGGGCGGCACAATATCCACCGTCAACCCCGCGCGACGAAGCGCCTTATAGTGGTCAAACACCAACCCGAAATAGCTGAGCCCCGCGCCATGCGGTTGCGTATCCCACGCCCAATCGGCGTCATAGTCAAAGATCAGCGCGACGGGGGCTTGTGCGGGCTGGACGTCCGGAGCGTCGGCCAATTCGCGGGCGACCTCTTGTGCCTCGGCCATAGCGGGCGCGTCTTTGCTGTCGGGGCGCAGAAGGCCCGCGTGCAGTTGCTCTTGCGCGAAAGGAGCCTGACGCCAGCGGAAGTAGCAGACAGCCTCAGCCCCGTGGGCAAAGGCCTCCCACGTCCACAGACGCACCATGCCGGGCAGCGGCGACGGGTTGTAGGGCGCCCAGTTCACCGGACCGGGCTGTTGCTCCATCACCCACCAGCGGCCGCGCCCGACGGCACGATAGAGGTCGTGGTGAAAGGCTTGGAAATCCGGATCGCCCTGCCGGGCATAGGCGCGTTGATGGGCCGCATCGGCCCCAACGCGGTCTTCCAGAAAGCCCAACGGATAGCTGTCCCATGTGGCGATTTCCAAATCCTCGCCCACTTTGTAGTGGTCGAAATCCGTGATCCGCCCCATATAGTTATGCGAGATCGGCGCGCCCGAGTGCGCCTTGATTTCGTCCACCTGTACCTTGTTAAACGCCACCACCATATCCGAGCTGTAACGCCGGAAATCCTGCACATGTGCGGGGTTGGGTTCGGTGACGGTCAGGTTGGGCAGGTCGATGTCGTCAAAGCCGCGATATTCCATCGACCAGAAAATGTTGCCCCACGCAGCGTTCAGCGCATCGATGTCGCCATAGCGCTTGGCCAGCCAAATGCGAAACCCGACGCGCGCCGCGTCCGAATAGGACACCGTCGTGTCATGGCACCCATATTCATTGTCGGTCTGCCACGCCGCCACATGTGGATTCCGGCTATAGCGCTCGGCCATCAGACGCGTGATGCGGCGGCTTTCCTCGCGGTAGCCAAGATGGCTGAAGCAGTAATGCCGGCGCGAGCCGAACTTGCGCGGATTGCCATCCACGTCCACCGCCAGCATGTCCGGATGCTTGTCGATCATCCAGCGCGGGGGTGTGGCGGTGGGTGTGCCCAATACGACCCTCAGCCCGGCCTGCCCCAACACGTCAATCGCGCGATCCAGCCACTCCCACTGCATGTCACCCGGCGTGGGCTCCAGACGCGACCACGAAAACTCTCCGATCCGGATCCATGTCAGGCCTGCCTCGGCCATACGGCGCGCGTCGTCGGACCACATCTTTTCGGGCCAGTGTTCTGGGTAATAGCAGGTGCCAAGTGTGCGTTTCATGTCGATCTCAGAGAATAACCCGGTGTTCGGGTTGGCCAGTTACGTTTGTGTCGATGGCAAAGGTTTTGCCTGCCATGTCGTCGCCTGACAGCCCGTCTGCGGCTGTGGTCACGAATAAGGTGCTCAGATCAGAACCGCCAAAGCAAGGGCAGGATGCTTGGGGCGTCGGCACCGCGCGGGTTTCGATAAGCGTGCCATTGGGTGCATAGCAGGCCACACGAGACGCGCCCCATTGGGCGTTCCAGAAATTGCCGTGGGCGTCGATCACGGCGCCATCTGCACCGAGTTCTTCGTTGCGGAGGTCCAGATAGACCTGCGGATCACCGTCTGGCCAGCCATCAGCATCCAGCGTCACACGCATCACGCACCCATCTTTGGTGTCGGTGAAATAGGCAGTGTCCCCATCCGGACCGAAACAGATCGCGTTCGAGATGGTGATCTTGTCAAAAAGTTTGCGCAGCTCACCGCGATAAAAGCGATAGATCGCCCCCGCACCCGGTTCGGCGTTATAGCCCATGGTTCCAATCCAGAACCCACCCAGCGGATCCGCGCGTCCGTCGTTCGAGCGCGTGACGGGATTGTCGGCTTCCAGGTCAATCAACTTCTCGCGCCTGCCAGTCTCAATCTCGAACCGCCATAGCCCGCTAGCGCTCGCCATGATCAGCGTGTCGCGATCCACCCAACCAGCGGCAGAGACGCAGTCGTCAAATTGCCAAACCTGCTCGTCATCACCAGAACGCGTCAGAAGCTTCTTGCCAAGGATGTCGAACCAAAAGAACTGAGCACGCTCAGGATGCCAGAACGCACCTTCGCCAAGCGTGCACACCGTGTCCGAAAACAACCGCGCGGTCATAAGGTTGCCGCGTCGTAGGACGTCACAATCTCGGCCGCCAATGCGCCCACCTTCTCGGCAGAGTAGCCTGGCTTGTAGATATTCGATCCCAGCCCAAAACCGGTGATGCCCGCGCCCAGCCAGTCTGCAAAATCGGCGGGGCCAACACCGCCCACCGCATAGGTGTTGGTGCCCTTGGGCAGCACGGCGGCAAGCGCTTTGAACCCGTCCAGCCCCAGTTTGAACGCCGGGAAAAACTTCAATCCGTCCGCACCTGACCGCAGAGCCGAGAATGCCTCGGTCGGGGTGAGGACACCGGGATAAGACAACATGCCCTGCGCCTTGGTCTTGGTGATCACATCGGGATTTGCGTCAGGTGACACAACCATCTGCGCGCCAATCGACGCCAGCCGCCGAACCGAAGCCACGTCCAGCACAGTCCCCGCCCCCACAAGCGCGCGCGCGCCTGCTGCCTGCACCATACGTTCAATGCTGTCGAACGGGTCGGGCGAATTCAGCGGGACTTCGATCTTGGTGATCCCTGCGTCGATCAATGCGTTCAGAATGTCGACGGCTTCATCCGGTTGAATGCCACGCAGAATGGCGATGATTTCGCGGCTCATGATGTGCTCTCTTGCAGTTGGGAATAAGCCGAGGTCAGGCCGGCCAAGGTCATGTTTTCGGCATCCACGCAGCGCACCATGGCGGCTTGGGCGTTCAGGGCGACCTCATAGGCGCGGGCCACGGCCCCCTCGCCCAGAATGACCACCTGTTGCCCCAGCCAATAGGGTTTCGCGGCGGCCAATTCGGACCCGATCAGAAGGGCAGATAGGCGCGACTTAGCCTCGGCCGCAGGCATATCGTTCAGCAGGCCTTCCGCCCGCAAGGAAAAGAGCTTCCCCGCAAGGTCGGATGGGCGCGACATGGTGTCGGACAGGGCGGCGGTGAATGCGGCCTCGTCCCAACCATCGGTGTCGACTGAATGGCGCAGCACCGATTGCTCGGCCAGAAGCGCGAAGATCTCGCCCGTCATGAAGGTGCGGAAACTGACGATCTCGCCCGCGCTGATATGGACCCATTTGTTGTGGGTACCGGGCAGACAGAGGATGCCGTCGAAGTCAGGCTCGGAGGCAAGGAAGCCGGCGATCTGCGTTTCTTCACCCCGCATGACATCTGCGGGATTGGACTGCTTAACACCGGGAAGGATACGGACATCCCAATGGTCCGAAGCAACACGGGTGGCGGCGTCACCGCCGGGCGGAACACACGGCACAGCGACATAGGGGGCTTCGGCCCAGCCTTGACGCGACCCCGCCATGCCACAGACGATGACGGGCAGCTTCGTGTCCGATGCCAGATCTGACAGCAGGTCAGTCAACACCGGTTCGAACTGGTCCCGCGACAGGCCGCCCATGCCCTTGTCACTGTCACGTCTGTCCAGAATGGTTCCGTCATGCAACATCAGCCACGCCCGCATATGCGTCGTGCCCCAATCAACGGCGATCCAGTCTGGTGTCTGTCCCATGTGCTTCATCCTGTTACGACCACGCCTCCATCCACGACCAGTGCTTGGCCTGTGATCATCCGGCTTGCTTTCGAGGCAAGGAACTATAAAGGGCGGCGCAATATTGGACCACGGTAGCGC
>NZ_SAIT01000011.1 GCF_004360145.1 Aliiroseovarius marinus
TACGCCGCCCTACTGGCCCACTTTTGCGCCGCCCTTGACAATGCTGTTGATCGGGACCGGGTTGTATATCTGGTACTACGCGGTCGTGTCCGATGACCCGCTTTGGTCGGCGATCTGGGCCAGTGCAGCCACTGGGATGGCGAACCTAATCGGCCTCAGCAATCTGTTGATCCGGAGATCCAGATGGATTTTGCCAAGGAGGGACATTGATATCTACCCGTCGTTCAGCGCATTGCCCCCGGGAGACTTCCGGAAGCTCATGTTGCTGGCGCAGCGCGAAAAACTGATTAAGGGCAAAGTGTTAACCACCGCCGGCGCTGCAGTGCCTGATCTGTACTATGTCATCTCAGGCTTGGTTGAAGTTCAGAAGCCGGATGGCAGTTTCTTCATGCACAGTGGCAATTTCGTAGGGGAAGTCGCGTTTCTGACCAACAACAAGGCGTCAGCGACGGTCATGATGGCCGAAGACGGGGAGTTGCTGTTCTGGGATGTGAATGAGTTGCGCGCACGGGCTGAGCGGGATGTGAGGTTTCGGTTGGCGTTGGATGCGATGATCTCATTGGATCTTGCGCGAAAGGTTGCGCAGGCTGGCGCACCGAAAGAAGCCGCCGAAGACAGTCTGGAAGCTGTCGTGTGATGTCACTGTGCGAAGCGAAGGTGAAGCGTTTCCAGCCCGGGATTCGGAATAGGATAGCTCAGCTCTCCGTTTGACCGATGGTCCAGAGACACCCCAACCCGTTCGCCGGTTTCACGATAAACGCCGGCCTCGATGCCCGAGCGAAACTCTAGCGGATACCCTAAGACGGGGCCGTTTTCCGAACGCATCCACCAGCCAGGCATGAAGCTGAGCTCGGCAAAGCCCGGTCCACTTGGCATGCGGAACTCGTTCACAGCCCCCGCGCCAATCCAGACATCGCCAAGACTGTCGACAGACACGCCAACGACGGGTCGGAAGGGGCCGAAGCTGACGGGCAGGTCATGGCGATAGTACACCTCGCCGCCAATCGAATCTGCCTCGAAAATGACGCTGCCTGCGGACATGGTGTGGCGTGCAATTTCGATTGCGGGTTTCACGCAGCCGCGGTCGCAGTGATTGACCCACATGTCAATCAGCCCGGTCAACAGAAACAGAATTGCCAGTGTGCCGTCCATGAAACCCTCATTTGTTCCCAAAGACTTAGCGAACTGCGCGCGCGAAGTCATCCGTCCAGTGCATGGGATGCATTTTGTAACAGTTTTTTTGCCGATTGCGCTTGAGCTTCCCGAAACCCGGGACTATATACAGCACACTACTGGCGCGGGATGGAGCAGCCCGGTAGCTCGTCAGGCTCATAACCTGAAGGTCGCAGGTTCAAATCCTGCTCCCGCAACCAAAATAGCGATCTATCGCTTTGATCAAAGCCCGCCTTTTTGGCGGGTTTTGTCATTTCTGGGGATGCGACCACGTCGGGCTCAGTTTTGCAAAATGGCGCTTTCCCATTCCGACAGAAAAGCGCGTTTCTTCAGCTGATCCAAGAACACCAGAAGTCCCGGACCGATCCGGATTCGATTTAAAGCGGCTTCGTTCTGGCTGAGATCTAGCGCGGGATTGGTCAGAAGCTGCGCATCTTGTCCATGCGATCGCGCCATCAGGTGATCCAGAAACAAGGCAGCCAGTTCAGACGATGGCGCATTGCTGGGAATCAGTGCGGTGCGCAGCATGACCGTGGTGAAATCGGACGGCAGTATGATGGCGAACTCGTCCCGATCTGCGCGGTTGATGGCGTAGCTTCCAAGGACATTGTAGGCGATCAGCAGCTCGCCGGACTTTACCGCGTCGATCATGTCGGACGAACAGCAATACAGCTGTGCATCCAGCGCGCCCATGACCTCGGTCAGGCGCCAATAGATTTCTGAGGCGCGCGTGTCTTGTGTGGCGAACAAATAGCCAAGGCCGGACTGGCGCACGTCATAGGTGCCAACGCGGCCCCGGAATAGATCAGGGTGCTGGCGTAGAAGGTTGATCAGGTCATTTCTGCTGTCGGGCACGGGCAAGTCGCCAAGGCCGGATTTGGACACGACGATGGCCGCCGGTTCCTGTGTGAAAGCAAACAGCATGTCATTCCACACGGCCCAGTCTGGTAGAGCGCTGTTGGCTGCGGGCGTGAAGCGTTGGGCCCAGCCGTCATTCGCCAGCTTGGTCTGTAGGTCCATCGCGCTGGACACAGCCACGTCAAACGCCTCGCCTTCATCCACAATCGCCTTTTGCAGTTCAGACGAGCTGACCACCGTGTACTCGATGGATGTGTTGGGGGCGGAGGCCAGAAAGGACGTGATCATCGGTTCAAAGAACGCGATGTCGGCGGTCGAGATGATCCGCAGTTCCCGGTCGCTATTCTCCGGGCCGAACCGAGCGACCTCTTCCGCCTCGAAGGCGCTGGCCCAGCCGGCCGCGAAGATCAGGACGAGGGAAAGACCAAACTGACGCATGCGCCGCCTCCTGGATTGTTCGTGATGTGCAGGGTGCCACCGTGGGCCTCGACCACCTCTTTCGCGATGGTCAGGCCAAGGCCGGACCCGACGATGTCTTGCGTGTTCGCACCGCGCGCAAAGCGTTTCGGAAGCACGTCCAATTCATCGGTCTGGAAGCCGGGTCCAGTGTCTTTGACGCTGATCTTTGCGCCGTCATCGGTGGTGGTCAGCGCCACATGGATTTCGGCCCCGGAGGGCGAATATTTTACCGCATTGTCCAACAGATTGTGCAGCGCGTTCTGTACAAGGATGGGGTCGCCTTTGATGGTCGCCGTCTCGACCTCGGTCGCTTCAAGCGTGACGTCCTTCAGTTCCGATGTCGGGCGCATGCGTTCCACAGTGTCCTGCACAAGGCGATGCAGGCTGATCTCTTCCCGCGCCAGATGGTCCAGCCGAAACGTCACCATCGCATGATCCAAAAGCTGCCCCGCTGTGCGCGAGCTGTCGTCGATGGCGCGGATCATTTCCCGCAGCGCTTTGCGGGTCTCGGGATCGTCGGACTTACGCTGTGCAACCTCGGCCTTGGTGCGGACCACGGCCAAGGGGGTGCGCACCCGGTGCGCGGCTTCGGCGATAAAGTCCTCGGACCGCATCAGGGATTGCTGCAAGCGTCGCATGAACGAATTCAGTGAGGCGACCAACGGCACCATCTCGGACGGGACGGGGGCGGCGACCGGGCGCAGGTCTTTCGGCCCCCTGCGCGACACTGAGCCCGTTAACCGATCTAGCGGACGGATCGTACTGCGCGAGATAAGCGCCGCCAGCAACACCGAGACCAAGAAGAACCCCGCCCCGATCCCCATTGACGTCCGCGAGATCCGCGCAAGCGCCTGTTTCTGCCCTGATAGTGTCTGCGCGACCGAGACCTTCAGGAAGCTTCGACCGGTATCCGTCGACATCCGCCGTTTCACCAGCACGACACGGACGTCCTCGCCCAGAAACGTGGTTGAAAGAAAGCTAGAGGTGCCATTCGGATCACCTGTGGGCTCCGGCAGGTCGGCGTAACCGCTCAGGAACTCGTCCTCAAGACGGATGGCATAAAACACGCGCTCGTCCGAAATGCTGTCGAGCATCGAGAGCGCGGAATAGGGCAGGTCGATGCTGATCTCGCCTCCGCTTAGACGCGCGCTGTCCAGAATGGACAGGGCGGACGCGGTCAACACGTTGTCTTGGCTTTCCTGCGCTACCTGCCGCGCTACGGATTGCACCACGAAGTACACAACAATCGCCAAGACGGCTGCACTTGCCAGAAGCGATAACAACAACCTGCGGCGGATCGAGCCATGTGCGACCGGCGTGCTCATGCGACCTCGAGCTTATAGCCGAGCCCGCGAATGGTCGTGATCTTCACGGTTGAGGCATCAAGGTGGCGACGCAGCCGCCCGATATAGACCTCGATCGCGTTTTCGGTGACGTCCTCGTCATAGGAAAACAGCCGGTCCACCAGCGTGGATTTTGAAAACACCTGCCCGGGCGCGTTGGCCAGAACCTCAAAAAGTCGCAGCTCGCGGGTGCGCAATTGGATGTCCTGATCGGGCAGTTTCAGGGTCCCTGACAGCGAATCGAAGCGGAGATTACCGAGGGTCAGCAGGTTCTGCGCGGCGCCTCCGCGACGGCGCATGACCGCGCGGCAGCGTGCTTCGAGCTCGGAAAAATCGATGGGCTTCACCATGTAATCATCCGCGCCAAGATCCAGAAGACCGACGCGATCCGCGACTTCAGACCGTGCGGTCAGGACGATGACTGGCGTGCTTTCTTCCTGCTTGCGATGCTGCGCAAGAAAGGTACGACCGTCGCCGTCCGGAAGCATAATATCAAGCAAAATCAAGTCGTAAGTTGTTGTAGCGGTGAAGTCATGCCCCGTCTGAATATCGGGCGCGTGGTCGACGACATGGCCATCCAGCATCAGCCTGTCCACGACAGCCTCGGCCAGTTGTTCGTTGTCTTCGATCAGCAAGAATCGCATGAAAGATTTTCTCTTTTTGCTCGTTTTTTAGTCGTGTCAGCTTTGTGTCAGCTTAGATTGTCACCTTCTTCCGACATGAGCGGCAAGCGCCGCCAATGTCAAATGGGAGGACATAAACATGAAATTCACATTGGGCCGTCGCGCCTTTATCGCTGCTGCTGCATCGCTCAGCCTTGCTGCTCCGGTTTTTGCTGATGACCACAAGGTCGTTGACAGCATTCACTTCCTGATCCCCGGTGGCGCAGGCGGCGGCTGGGACGGCACCGCACGTGGCACCGGCGAAGCGCTGACCGGCGCAGGTCTGGTCGGCACCGCATCGTATGAGAACATGTCGGGTGGCGGCGGTGGTAAGGCCATCGGTTACCTGATCGAAAACGCTGATAGCCAGCACGGCACACTGATGGTCAACTCGACCCCGATCGTGATCCGCTCGCTGACCGGCGTGTTCCCGCATAACTTCCGCGACCTGACCTTGGTCTCGGGCACCATCGGCGACTACGCGGCCATCGTTGTGGGCAAGGACAGCCCGCTGAACTCGATGGGCGACCTTCTGGCAGCGTTCGACGCGGATGCATCGGGCACCGCCATTGGTGGCGGTTCGGTTCCGGGCGGTATGGACCACCTGGTTGCAGCCATGGTGATGGAGGCCGCGGGCAAAGATGCGCTGGCCGTGAAGTACATCCCCTACGACGCAGGCGGTAAAGCCATGGCAGCCCTGCTGTCGGGCGAAATCGCAGCCCTGTCGACCGGGTTCTCGGAAGCCGTGGCCCTGGCCGAAGCCGGCGAGGTCAAGATCCTTGGCGTGACCGCGGACGAGCGTGTCGCCGCCTATGACGCCCCGACTATGAAGGAACAAGGGATCGATACCACCTTCGTCAACTGGCGCGGGTTCTTCGCAGCCCCCGGCCTGCCAGCCGACAAGCTGGCCATGTACCAAGAGGCCATCGCCAAGATGTATGACACCCCCGAATGGGAAGCCGTGCGCGCACGCAATGGCTGGGTCAACATCCACAATTCGGGCGATGACTTCAAAACCTTCCTGGAAGGTCAGGAGCAGGTCATTGGTGACCTGATGAAGAAGCTCGGCTTCCTCTAAAACACCGGGTGCGAGGGGCCAGCCCCTCGCGCTCCCCGAGGTATTTCGGGCAAGAGGAAGGGGAGAGCAAAGGCCCTCCCCACTGGAAGGAGACACCTTCCCCTTGCACGGTCATCGGCTCCTCAGCCTGTACCGTGCGGGGAGCTTAGCGGAAGAATGGTTAACAACCTCTTTCCTCTTGCCCAAAATACCTTGGGGTGAATTGAGCCGCAGGCTCAAGAGGGGCAACGCCCCTTCCCAACTATCGGAACAAGGAGGAACCTGATGGCTTTGGATCGCTGGGTATCATTCATCATTCTATGCGCCGCGCTGGCCTATGGCTATGCCGCCTTCTTCACAATGGACGCGTCTTTGCCGCCATTTATGCAGCGCAACCCGATCTGGCCAAGCACCTTCCCCAAGGTTCTGGCCGTGCTAACGATCGCCACGTCGCTGTTCATTCTGCTGGGGTTCGAAAAAGCTCCGGAAAGTGACCAAGAGCCGGACATCGATTATCGGCGTCTGGGGGACTATCACCTGGGCCAAGCGCTGACGCTCTTGGGCTTGATGGTGGCCTATGCGCTGCTGTTGCGTCCTGCGGGTTTCCTGTTCGCGACCTTCGCTTTCCTGTGCTGCGGCTCTTTCGCCTTGGGGGAACGCAAGTTTCACATCCTGCTGCCCGTCGCTGGCCTTGCCAGCTTTGTCGTCTGGTATCTGGTGGACGAGGTGCTGGGCATCTTCCTGCGCCCCTGGCCGTTCTTTATTTAAGGAGCTGAGACATGATCGAAGGACTTCTGATCGGCCTTAGCGCCGCATTCTCAATCCAAAACCTTCTGATGGTGATTGCGGGCTGTCTGATCGGCACGTTCATTGGCATGTTGCCCGGTTTGGGCCCGATGTCGATCATCGCCATTATGATCCCGGTTGCCATCACCATCGGGGATCCGTCGGCTGCCATCATCCTGTTGGCCGGTGTGTACTACGGCGCCATTTTCGGCGGCTCGACCTCGTCCATCCTGCTGAACGCACCGGGCGTGGCTGGGACCGTGGCATCCAGTTTTGATGGCTATCCGATGGCCCGAAAAGGGCAGGCCGGTAAGGCGCTGACCATTGCGGCCATCGCCTCGTTCGCGGGGGGCAGCATCGGGGCGCTGCTTCTGATGATCTTTGCCCCCATGCTGTCGACTGTCGCCCTGCTGTTCCACTCGGCCGAGTACTTCGCCCTGATGGTCGTAGGCCTGTCGGCCATCGCGGCCTTCGCGGGGACCGGCAACGTGGGTAAGGCGATCCTGATGACCTTGCTGGGGCTTGTCATGGCCACAGTGGGCGAAGGTGCCTTGTTCAACATGCCGCGGTTCACCATGGGGCTGATGGATCTGCAGTCGGGTTTCAGTTTCATTACGCTGGCGATGGCGATGTTCGCTTTGCCCGAGGCGCTGTTTCTGGTCCTGAATCCGAAACGGTCGGCCCAAGGTGCTAGCGGCAAGATCGAGAACCTGCGCATCACCAAAGAAGAGGGACGCAAGATCGCGCCGGTCATTGGCCGTCAGTCGATTCAAGGTTTCTTCATCGGGGTGCTGCCGGGAGCGGGGGCGACCATCGCATCATTCCTTGGCTATGCGGTTGAACGCAACATCGCGACCAAGGAAGAGCAGGAGGAGTTCGGCAAGGGTGCCATCAAGGGTCTAGCCGCGCCGGAAACCGCCAACAACGCGGCCTGCACCGGCTCGTTCGTGCCGCTTCTGACGTTGGGCATTCCCGGTTCGGGCACGACGGCGATCCTGCTGGGTGCGCTAATTGCGCTGAACGTCACGCCCGGTCCGCGCCTGATGATCGACGAGCCGCAGATTTTCTGGGCGGTCATCATCTCGATGTATATCGGCAACCTTGTGCTGCTGATCCTGAACCTGCCGCTGATCCCCTATATCGCCAAGGTTCTGGCCATTCCGCGTAACTATCTGATTCCGTTCATCCTCTTCTTCACGCTGATGGGCAGCTATATCGGACAGAACAACGCGACCGAGTTGTTGATCCTTGTGGGCATGGGCATCTGTGCGACGGTTCTGAAGTTTGCGGATTACCCGCTGGCGCCGCTGCTGATCGGCTTCATTCTGGGTGGGATGTTGGAGGACAACTTCTCGCGCTCGATGCAGCTGTATGATGGGATCGGGTTCATCTTTGACCGTCCGATGACCCTAGGCTTGCTGGTGATCGCGGTTCTGCTGGTGGTCATCCCAAGCTACCGCGCCCGCCGTGCGAAAGCGCGTCAGGAAGGCGTGGCAGAAGGGGATTGATGTCTATGTCGATTAAGGCGAAAGGCTGACGCATGTCGCGTGCCATGACCTTTCTGATCGCAGGTGCAGGCAGTCTGGGGTTCTTTATCCTTGGGCTGCCTTTGCCGTTCCTGCTTGGGCCAATGTCCGCCTGCCTGATTGCCGCCCTTGCGGGGATGCAGCTGAAGGGCGCTGGGCAATTCGGGCTGTTCATGCGGACCTTTCTTGGGGTCGCGGTTGGCAGCTCAATCACGCCCGAGCTTTTGGGCCGCATGCCCGAGATCGCAAGCTCGTTGGCCTTCGTGCCGCTATTCATCGCGACCATTGCGGTAGTGGGGTATCCCCTGTTGCGCCATGTCTTCGGCTTTGATCCCGTCACGTCGTGGTACAGCGCCATGCCCGGTGGGCTACAGGACATGCTGGTCTTTGGTGAGGAAGCGGGCGGCGACCCGCGCGCGCTGTCCTTGATCCACGCAACCCGCGTCGTCGTGCTGGTCAGCTGTGCGCCTGTCCTGATGCAGTATGTTTGGGGGCTGGACCTGAGCGTCGCGCCGGGGCAGCCGATGTCGGCCATCTCGCCCGCGCAGATTGCGATCATGGTCGCGGCCGGATTGTTTGGCTGGAAGTTTTTCGAACGGATCGGCCTGTTTGGTGCGTCCATTCTGGGGCCGATGATCGTGACCACCGCCTTGTCCTTGGCGGGCGTAATCGAGACGCGCCCCCCGGCCGAGATCATTCAGGCCGCACAGTTCTTCATCGGGATCGCCGTGGGTGTGAAATATGTCGGGATCACCAGCCGGGAAATCCGCGTGAATGTCTTTGCCGGCGTCCTCTATTCCGTCCTACTTGGCGCAATCTCGTTTGGATTTTTCATCCTGATCACCCGCTTGGAGCTTGCCCCGTCCCTTGATGCGCTTCTGGCCTTCCTGCCCGGCGGTCAGGCCGAGATGGTGGTGATCGCGATTATCGCGGGATCGGATCTGGCCTATGTCGTCACGCACCACATCCTGCGGATCGTGATTGTCGTGCTGTTTGCACCGGTAATCGGGCGCAAGTTTCCGGGGCGCTGAAACGCGCCGGAGCCAATCTGGTCAAGTTTCGGGGGGTTAGCCTTCGGACGAGGTATCCATCAAGCCACGCATCTTCTCGATTGCGGATTGCATGGCACCTTCCAGCCAAAGCCGGACGCTGTCGCCCATCGCGGTGTATTGGTCAAGCACGCCCTGCGCCTGCGGGAAGCGTTCAGCGATCTGCGGGGCCAGCACGTAAAGGCTGACCAGAAGCACGGCCAGCAGGATGGTCAGGCTGAAGCCGCGACGGAATCCTTTGCCGCCAGATGCGGTTTCACCGGCCATGGGGCCAAGATCGATGCGCGTGTCATCCGCGCCATCCGGGGCATCGAGGGTCGAGTTGATCTCTTCAATATCCGGCAGCATGTCGCGGCTGCGCAGGTCTTTCTCTTCGACCTCTTCCAGCGCGGCGTTTGCCTCGTCTTCCATTTTTTGAAGGCGGGCTGCAAGTTCGGCGTCATTGTCCCGTTGGGCCGCGTCCAGCCCAAGATCCGGCTGGGTTTCAATCCCTTGTTGGTCTGCCTCGCGGGCGCGCAGCTCTTGCTCGGCTTCTTCCTGCAGGATCTGTTTGACTTCTTCGCTGACCTCTTTGCGGGGCGTAGCGGCGACGGCGGGCATCGGAGTGTCCGCGTCGTCTTCATCATCGCCATCGTCTGCGTCGTCGGATTGGTCTGGTTCGACCTCTGCTTCGGCCTCGGGCTCGGCGTCCGCTTCTTTTGGCTGGTCTTCGGCTTCTGCCGCCTCGACTTCGGGTTCTTCGGGGGCAGCTTCGGGCGCGTCGGCTTCCTCAGCCTCGGCGACTTCTTCGCGGACCTCTGGATCGGCGCTGGGCGTCTCGTCCGGGGTGGGTTCGGGATCGGGTGTCGACGCGGGTTCCGGGGCGGATTCGGGCGCCTCTTCTACGTTTGCTGCAGCCGGTGCCGGGATCTCGATCTTCGGTTCAGGAGCTTCTTCGGCTTGGGCGGTAGCAGGCTTGGGTGGAGTGAAAAACCACGCGTGACCACAATTCGAACACTGAACATCACGGCCCTCTTCGGGCATCACGCGATCATCAACTTCGTACTGAGCACCGCAATTGGGGCAAACCAAACGCATTTTGTACCTATTCCCCTCAGACTGGCTGGAAATCTTCCGCCTCAATCAAGAGTAATATGAGCAAAAAGCTTGTGGAAATCAAACACTCGTGTGTCGCACATTGAAACAATCCGCTAGCTGAGGCACAACTGGCGCCAAGCAAGCACGAGGGCATCACATTGATCGAGCTGGAACAGGTCGCTTATGGCTATGGCACCGGGACGTTGTTGTCCGATGTGACCATGTCCTTGGCGCAGGGATCGTTTCATTTTCTGACGGGACCGTCGGGCGCGGGTAAAACCACGTTGATGAAGCTGTGCTATGGAGAGCTGGTCGCGGAACAGGGCAGTGTTGCGTTGTTTGGCCAGAATGTGCGCGAGATGCAGCGCGATGACGTGGCCGAGGTTCGCCGCCGCATCGGTGTCGTGCATCAGGACTGCCAGTTTCTGGATCACCTGAGCCTTGCGGAAAACATCATGCTGCCGCTGACCGTGTCTGGTCGCGCGTTGCACGACCCGTCCGAACTGCAAGAGCTTCTGGCGTGGGTCGGGCTGCAACAACAGGCCAACGCCAAGCCACCCGAGCTGTCCGGCGGGGAACGTCAGAGGGCGGCGCTGGCGCGGGCTGTGATCATGTCCCCGGATGTCATTTTGGCGGACGAGCCGACGGGCAACGTGGATTGGGACATGTCGGTGCGTCTGCTTCAGTTGCTGGTTGAACTGAACCGCATGGGCAAGACCGTGATGATCGCCACCCACGACATGAACCTGATCCGGTCGGCCAAGTCGCAAGTGCAGGCGCGGGTGCTGCGGATTTCGAACCATCAGGTAACAGCAGCGGGGGCAAATCTGTGATGACCCTTCTGTCCAACATCCTTCGATTTCTGTCTGGCGATGCGCAAGCCGACCGCGTGGTGCCGCCCACCGGGTTTACCGCGCGCCTGACGGTCTTTGCCTCGGCCGCGATGGCGTTTCTGGCGGTGTTTGCCTTGGCCTTTTCGCTGGCGACCGGACGTCTGGCCGACCGCTGGGGCGATGCCTTGGCGAAAAGCGCGACGATCCGTATTTCGGCCCCGGCGGACCAGATGGATGCCCAGCTGCTGGCCGTGACCGAGATCTTGGCAACCACCCCCGGCGTGAAAGAGGCGCGGCCCTTGGGCGAGGACGAACAGCGCGCATTGTTAGAGCCGTGGTTCGGCCCGGATCTGCCGCTGGATCGTCTGCCGATCCCGCGTTTGGTCGAAGTGATTGAAGATGACGAGGGCTTTGACGCCGCCGGGCTGCGTGCCCGTCTGGCGGGCGAAGCCCCCGGCGCCATTCTGGATGACCATGCCCGCTGGCGCGAGCCTTTGGTGAAAGCCGCCACGCGACTGCGGTCGCTGGGACTGGTGGCAATTGTGTTGATCACGGCACTGGCGGGCGTGGTGATCACGCTGGCGGCCTCGGCTGCGCTGTCGGCCAATGAACAGGTGATCCGCGTGCTGCGTCTGATCGGTGCGCGGGACAGCTATATCGCCCACGCCTTTGTGCGCCGCTACACGCTGCGCGCGCTTGCCGGTGCAGCGGTGGGCACTGTGATGGGCGCGCTGGCGCTGTTCCTGCTGCCCTCGGCCGGGGCCGAAGGCGGCTTCCTGACCGGGCTTGGCCTTCAGGGCTGGCAGTGGCTGTGGCCCCTTGTGATCCCCCTCTTCGCGGCACTGGTGGCGTTCCTGGCCACCCGCCAAGCCGCCCTGACAACCCTGCAGGAGAAACGCTGATGCGTCACGCAATTCAATGGCTGCGCTCGCTTCTGTTCATCACCCAGATGTACATCATGCTGCCGATCGTCGGCTTTATCGGTGTCCCACTTGTCTGGATCAAGCGCGACAATGCGTTCAAGGTGATCCGCTTTTACTGCAACTGGGTGCGCTGGACCGCGTCATGGATGGTCGGGCTGAAAAGCGAAATCCGGGGCGAGGTGCCGACGGGCGAGGTTCTGATCGCCGCAAAACACCAGTCGTTCTTCGACATCTTGCTGCTGGCCTCGGTCCTGCCGCGCTTGAAGTTCATCTATAAAAGCCAGCTGAAATGGGCGCCGATCATCAACATCTACGCGGTCTATACCAACTCGGTCCCGGTGAACCGCGGCAAGAAGGGCGCGGCGATCAAGCAGATGGTGGCCGCCGTGAAGGACGGGCAATCGAAACCGGGGCAGCTGGTGATTTTCTCGCAAGGGACGCGCGTCGCGGCGGGGGCCAAGAAACCCTATAAGGTTGGCACGGGCGTGCTGTATCGGGAAACTGGGCAGACTGTCATTCCCGCCTCGACCAATGTCGGCGTGTTCTGGAAGCGCCACGGGATCATGCGCCATCCGGGGCTCGCAGTGTTGGAGTTTCACGACCCGATTGAACCGGGCCTTGAGCTGAACGAATTCATGGAACGGATCGAAGACGTGGTGGAAAGCGGCTCGGACGCGTTGATGGAAGAGGCCGGATTTAAGCTGGAGAAATAATGGACTTCATCAAGACGACAGAGGCGCTCGAGGCGCTGTACGGAACGCCCAGCAAAGGCTCGCAGGTCAAAGTCGCACACGAGCTGACGCCGACCTATCGCCAATGGATCATGGCCTCGAAGTTTTGCATTCTGTCCACGGTTGGTCCTGACGGTACAGATGGCACCCCGCGCGGGGATGATGGCCCGGTGGTGACCGAACTGGACGCCCGCACGCTGGCGATGCCGGATTGGAGCGGTAACAATCGCATCGACAGCCTGCGCAATATTGTCCAAGACCCGCGTGCGTCGTTGATGTTCATGGTGCCCGGATCCGACAACGTGGTCCGCGTGAACGGAGAGGCGCGGATCACTGCAGACGACGCCTTTTGCGCCCGGTTCGAGAAATCCGGAAAACGCCCCCGCACCGTGCTGATCTTCCGCATTCACGAGATCTATGTGCAATGCGCCAAGGCCCTGATGCGCTCCAAACTGTGGAGCGCCGGGGATCAGAGCGGCGCGCTGCCCACCATCGGGGACATTTTGAAGGAAATGAGCTCGGGCGAGTTTGGCGGCGAAGACTATGACCGCGCCTGGCCGGAGCGTGCAGAACGGACCTTGTGGTAAGGCTTAGGCGCTGAACTGCTCATACGCCTCCCGCGCCTTGGCGCTGTAAGCCAGCGACGGGCCGCCGCCCATATAGGTCGTCATGGCCAACGCCTCGTTCAGCTCATCCAGCGTGGTTCCCAGTCGAACCAGAGACCGCACATGAAAGCCAATGCAGCTGTCGCAGCGGGTCGAGATCGCGATGCCGAGGGCAATGAATTCTTTGGTCTTTTCGCTGAGCGCGCCGTCGGTCTTTGCCGCAGCACCCATCTGGCCAAAGCCTTTCATCGTGGCCGGAACGTCCTTGGCCAGATGTCCAATATTACCTTCGGTTTCTGCAAGAAATGCTTTCCAATCCACGGGGAACCCTCCTGATCTGTGGTCCCGTGAATATTGTGCATGCGGGCCGGGCTTCCAACCCGCCCCACGAAAGCGTGAATCTGGTGTTAGGCGGCCAGACCTTTCGAACCCATCTTCAGGAACTTCTCGCGGCGTTCCTTCAACAGCGAATCTCCATCCTGACGCTTCATCAGCGCTTTCAGCTCGGCTTCGATGGCCTTGCCGACGGCTGCGATGGTTTCATCCCGACCGCGCTGGGCGCCGCCCATCGGTTCGGGGATGATGTTGTCGATCACGCCCAACTGCTTCAGGTCCTGCGCGGTCAGGCGCAGTGCTTCGGCAGCTTCGCGCATCTTCTCGGCGTCTTTCCACAGGATCGATGCGCAGCCTTCCGGCGAGATCACCGAATAGACCGAGTGTTCCAGCATCATGACCGAGTTCGCCGTGGCCAGTGCAACCGCACCGCCCGAGCCACCTTCGCCGATGATCACCGAGATCACGGGCGATTTCACGTTCAGGCAGCGTTCGGTCGAACGGGCGATCGCCTCGGACTGGCCGCGTTCTTCCGCACCTTTGCCGGGATAGGCGCCGGGGGTGTCGACCAGCGCCACGATGGGCAGGCCAAAGCGGTCGGCCAGATCCATCAGGCGGATGGCTTTGCGATAGCCCTCGGGGCGGGCCATGCCGAAATTGCGTTCGATGCGGGTTTTGGTGTCGTGGCCCTTTTCCTGACCCATGACGACAACCGGGATGTCACCGATGCGGCCCAGACCACCCATAACCGCGTGGTCATCAGCAAAGTTTCGGTCGCCTGCCAGCGGCGTGTATTCGGTGAACAGCGCGTTGATGTAGTCGCGGCAATGGGGGCGATCCGGGTGACGGGCCACCTGACATTTGCGCCACGGGCTTAGGCCTTCATAGAGTTCTTTCAGAAGCTTCTCGGCCTTGGCGTCCAGCGCTTGCGCTTCGCCTTCGACATCCATCTCTTCGTTGTTGCGGGCAAGTGCGCGCAGTTCTTCTGCCTTGCCTTCGATTTCAGCCAGCGGTTTTTCGAACTCGAGATAGTTGGTCATGGGCCTGCCTGATTACACAATGTTCATGACTATATGACGCTTGGGAAGCGGCTTTGCAACGGGGGGCGGGAAACCAGCCAGGCGGAATTGTCGATTCCAGCGACGGGAATCCTTGGCTCGCGCGTTTGTAGATCAGGTGGCCGCTTAAGCCATTTGGATCACGCCACGCCGAAAACGCGAAAGGAGCAGACGCATGACACACGCCGTATTCTCGAAACGCAGCGCTTTCCGGGCCTTCACGGCCAGCTATTTGGTCTTGCTGATGACCCTAAGCTTCGCCGCAGTTGCGACGTCCGAGGTGCTGGTCGGGCTGTAGGAACAGTGAGGGCGGCAACACGCCGTGCCGCCGCCCTGCAAGATCAGGACACGCCTGCGATTTCCAGCAGTTTGGCGAACTGCTCTTCAGTCAGAACCACGCGCCAGTGATCGGCGCAGTTTGACCGCATCATCACCAAATTGACCTCGTTCGCGCCGATCTTGTCGGCGATGGCCTGACGCTCGGCGGTGGGTTTGCCGTCCACGATGGCTTGGCGCAGGGCTGCGCGCAGCTCGACCGTCTCGGCCTCGAGCGCCTTGCGGTTCGCAGGCATGGTGGCGACCCAGTTCTTCACGTCCGCACGCTGTTCGTCGTTCAGCGCGAGCGCGTCCATGTTTTTGGCCAAAATGCCAGTCAGTTGGATCACCGGACGCGACAGGCCGGTCTGCGCGGGGTTGGAGGGTTGCATTTGCGCCAAAGCAGCCCCGGACAGGCCAAGGGTGAGCGCGGCGGCGATTAGAAGCGGTTTCATCTCTGTGTCTTTCAGTTTGGGATGCGTCCCCAAACGGGCCTCGTCATGACCCGCGCCCACCTTAGCCCCCGGCACGCGATTGCCCATGCGACCAGTTGACCGCGCACAAAAAAAGCCCCGCGTAAACGCGGGGCCAGTCGGGGAATATTCTTATGTTTAGCTGCCAGCGATCAGTTCGGACTGTGCCACGATCACCTCGGCCTGTTTGATCGACGCGATGTCGACCAGACGGCCTTTATAGACAGTTGCGCCTTCGCCATTGGCTTTCGCCTGTTCCATGGCGGCAAGGATCTCGCGGGCTTCTGCGACGGCTTCTTCCGACGGGGTGAAGACCTCGTTCGCCAGCGCGATCTGCTTGGGGTGGATGGCCCATTTGCCCACCATACCCAGCGTGGCCGAGCGTTTGGCCTGTGCGATATACCCTTCGTCATCCGAGAAGTCGCCGAACGGGCCGTCGACCGGCAGGATTCCGTGGGTGCGGCAGGCGGCGACGATGGCGGCTTGCGCCCAGTGCCACGGGTCGGACCAATGCTTCTCGCCGTCGCGCAGCATGTAATAGTTTTCCTGCGTGCCGCCGATTCCGGTTGTTTGCATGCCCATCGAGGCTGCAAAGTCAGCAGCACCCAGCGACATGGCTTGCAGGCGGGGGCTCGATGCAGCGATGGCTTCCACATGGGCGATACCGGCGGCGCTTTCGATGATCACTTCGAAGCTAACCGGCTTGGTGCGGCCCTTCGCGCGCTCGATCGCAGTGACCAGCGCGTCCACGGCATAGACGTCTTCGGCGCAGCCCACTTTCGGGATCATGATCTGGTCGATACGGTCGCCAGCTTGTTCCAGCAGGTCCACAACGTCGCGGTACCAATAGGGCGTGTCGAGGCTGTTGATGCGCACCGACATGTATTTGTTGCCCCAATCAATGGTGTTCAGCGCTTCGATGATGTTTGCGCGGGCTGCGTCCTTGTCCGACGGCGCCACCGAATCCTCGAGGTCGAGGTTGATCACGTCAGCGGCCGAGGCGGCCATTTTCGGGAACAGCTTGGTGTTCGAGCCCGGGCCAAACAGTTGGCAGCGGTTCGGGCGGGACGGGGCGGCGGGTTGCAGTCGGAAGGACATAGCGAGCCTCTCGGTAATGATGTTGCGATTTCTTGGATGCAATCGTTATTAAATTGCTGCGTCGCCCGCAAGGTTATTTTGCGCGCGCAGCATCTTGGGAGATTCTGGCGGATTTCGACATTGTGTCGAAGAAACTTGCTTGAAAGTGTCAATCCAACGCAAAATCTTGTGCATTTGTCGTGTAATGGAGTGAGTTCGCAAGAAAATCCGCTGGATAATCGTCAAAATGACGCGACGGATAATCCACCACTCATCGAAAGGGCCACGGCCATGATCAAGACACCGTATCTTCTGTTCCTGGGCGACGCGCCCGACCAACTGGCTGCTAAAGTGGCCATCGGCATCCGTGACTGGCGCCCTGAAAACGCCGTGGGTCAGTTCCGCATGGAAGGCTGTGGTGCCGATCTGGGGCTGACCGACATGACGTTGGCCGAAGCCAAAGCCGCTGGCGCGAAAACGCTGGTTGTTGGCGTGGCCAACCGTGGCGGCGTGATTTCCAAAGAGTGGAAGAAGGTGCTGGTCACAGCGCTTGAGGAAGGCTTCGACCTGGCCTCGGGCCTGCACAACCTGCTGCGCGACGAGCCTGATCTGGTTGCCGTGGCCGAAGCCACCGGACAAGAGCTGCACGACGTGCGCATCCCCGAGGTCGAGTACCCGATCGCCAACGGCAAGAAGCGCACCGGTAAGCGTTGTCTGGCCGTGGGCACCGACTGCTCGGTCGGCAAGATGTACACTGCGCTGTGCATGGACGCCGAAATGCGCAAGCGCGGCCTGAAGTCGACCTTCCGCGCCACCGGTCAGACCGGCATTCTGATCACCGGCGACGGCGTGCCACTGGACGCCGTGATTGCCGACTTCATGGCCGGTTCGGTTGAATGGCTGACCCCCGACAATGACGAAGACCACTGGGATCACATCGAGGGTCAGGGTTCGCTGTTCCACGTGTCCTATTCGGGTGTGACCATGGCGTTGATCCACGGTGGCCAGCCGGATGCCTTGGTTCTGGCGCACGAGCCAACCCGCGAGCATATGCGCGGTCTGCCGGAGTACACCCAGCCGTCGCTGGAAGCGCTGCGCGAAACTGCGCTGAACTTGGCGAAGGTGGCAAACCCGGATTGTCAGGTGATCGGCATCTCGGTCAACACGCAGCACATGTCGGATGACGACGCCAAGGCCTATCTGGCGAAGGTTGAAGCTGACATGGGCCTGCCCGCGACCGACCCGTTCCGCTATGGCGCGGGCAAGCTGGTGGATGCGCTGGAAGCGATCTGATAGTTCGTTAGCGGCTCTCGTGGCTGGGGGCTCTGCCCCCAGACCCCCGGGATATTTGTGACAAGAAAAAGAGGGCAGGCGCGTGAAGATTTCCGTTACCCCTGATGTGTTCAAACTGGCGCAGGTGTTCACCATCTCGCGCGGGTCGCGGACCGAAGCGAAGGTTCTGACCGTTCGGGTTCAGGATGGCGATCATGTGGGCTGGGGCGAATGCGTGCCCTATGCGCGCTATGACGAGAGGCTCGAGAGCGTGACGGACGAGATCATGGGCCTGCCAGCCGACATCACTCGCGCCGCGTTGTATGATCTGTTGCCTGCTGGGGCTGCTCGGAACGCTGTCGACTGCGCGCTGTGGGATCTGGAAGCAAAGCGCGCGGGCAAACGCGCGTGGGAGCTGGCCGGGCTGACCGCGCCGGGTCCCGAGATCACCGCCTATACGCTGTCTCTGGACGAACCGGCTGCGATGCAGGCGCAGGCCGCGAAGAACGCGCATCGTCCGCTGTTGAAGATCAAGCTTGGCACGCCGGACGATATGCCTCGGCTCGAGGCGGTTCGTGCTGGGGCGCCCAAATCGCGCATCATCGTTGACGCCAACGAAGGCTGGTCGGCCGAGGTCTATGCTGATCTGGCCCCGCATCTGGTGCGCTTGGGTGTCGATCTGGTCGAGCAGCCTTTGCCTGCGGGTGAAGATGATGCGCTGATCGGGATGGACCGCCCCGTGCCCGTCTGTGCCGACGAAAGCTGTCATGACCGCTCCAGCCTGCCCAAGCTGAAAGGCAAGTATGATGTGGTGAACATCAAGCTGGACAAGACCGGTGGTCTGACCGAGGCGTTGGCCCTGCGTGAGGCCGCCTTGGCCGAGGGCTATCAGGTGATGGTTGGCTGTATGGTCGGCTCGTCGCTGGCGATGGCACCCGCCACGCTGGTCGCGCAGGGGGCGATGGTCACCGATCTGGACGGCCCGCTGCTGCTGGCCGAGGACCGCGAGACGCCGCTTTTGTTCGACGATGCGGGCGTACACCCGCCCAGCGCCGCGCTTTGGGGCTGATGTCAGCCACGTCCTGCAATCTGGGTCAGAAAGACGCCCACGCCCATGACCGCAATCCCGGCAATGCGCCAGAAGGTCAGCGGCGTGACATTTGCGCCGAACAGACCGAAATGGTCGATGGCGGCAGCGGCGATCAACTGTCCGATCAGCACAAAGAACACGGCATTGCCGACGCCAAAGCTGGGCGCGACCCATGTGATGGTCAGCACGTAAAACGCCACAAGGCAGCCCGCGAAGAACAGGTGCGGCGGAGACCCCACCGCGCCTTTCAGCGACGCGCCGGACAAAAGGAACACAACGCCGGTGGTCAGAAATGCCACCACGAACAGGATCAAACCCGCCGCAATCGGCGACCCCATCCGCTGGCCCAAAGCGGCGTTCAGCGCGGCCAGAACCGGAATGCCAATTCCGGCGGTCAACATGATGGCGGCGGATTGCGTGGCGCTGGGCATGGGGTTTCCTTTGACTCTGGCGTCGGTATTTGTATCAACACCCCAAACAGGAAATGCCGCGCGGGTCAAATGGCCCGCAGCGTCACATGCCCGAGCGTCACATGAAGGAGACCTGACATGACCCGCACCGTTTACGTGAACGGAGAATACCTGCCCGAGACCGAAGCCAGCGTCTCGATCTTTGACCGTGGTTTCCTGTTTGCGGACGCGGTGTACGAAGTGACCAGCGTTCTGAATGGCAAGCTGATTGATTTCGAAGGTCACGCCGTGCGCTTGGCCCGTTCGCTGAACGAGCTGGGGATGGAGAACCCGATCTCGAAAGAGGATCTGTTGGAAGTGCACCGCGAACTGGTGCGCGTGAACGAGATCGATGAGGGTCTGGTCTATCTGCAAATCTCGCGCGGCGCCGACAGCGACCGTGATTTCGTGTTCCCGGACCCCGAGAAGGTGAAGCCGACCGTGGTGCTGTTTACCCAGAACAAGCCGGGTTTGGCCGCGACCGTGAAGCCGATGAAAGTGATCTCGATCGAGGATATCCGCTGGGGTCGTCGCGACATCAAGACCGTACAGCTGCTGTACCCGTCGATGGGCAAGATGATGGCCAAGGCCGCCGGTGCCGACGATGCGTGGCTGATCGAAGATGGCTATGTGACCGAAGGCACCTCGAACAACGTCTACATCGTGAAAGACGGCAAGATCATCACGCGCGGTCTGTCTAACGACATCCTGCACGGCATCACCCGTGCTGCCGTTCTGCGCTTCGCTGAAGAAGCCCAGATGGAGATTGAAGAGCGTAACTTCACCATCGAAGAAGCACAGAACGCCGATGAAGCTTTCTTTACCTCGGCCTCGGCTTTCGTGATGCCGGTTGTGGAAATCGACGGCCAAGCGCTGGGCGATGGCGCGCCGGGCAACGTGGCCCTGCGCCTGCGCGAGATTTATCTGGATGAGAGCCTGAAGAAGGCTGTGTAAGCCACAGGCAAATGAAATCCGAAGGGGCTGCAGTCGCGGCCCCTTTTTCGTTGCGAGTTGGCTCGGTTCTAAGCCAGTTGGCGCGCGGCGGTGGGTTCGAGGTTTAGGATAGCGGCCACTTCGTCAGCGAGCGCTCGTACTTCGTCTGCTGCGGGACCCGTCCTTTTGGCCTCAATCACACCTAGACCGCGGCCCAGTGCCTCGGCATAGATCACGCGGTGGGTAAGCGTGGATTGCAGCGATGTTGCCCCAAGTTCGACCACGGCGGCGGCGACTTGTTCGCCAACCCGCGTGCCGTTGCGGGTGCGGTTCATGACGACCTGGGTGGGCTTGCCCGCCCGGTCGGCCAAGTCCAGTACGTCGTTGGTGGCCCAAACATCGGCCTGACTGGCCGAGACGGGGACCAACACCAAGTCCGACTCACTTAGCACCCAGCGCACGTCGCTGTCGGCTTTGGGGGGTGTGTCGATCAGGATGATGTCGGCCTGTTCTTTGACCCCGCGAACGGCGCGCGAGATGCCATAGGCGGTCGCGGTTGCGAACTGAAGGTTGTCATCCTCGCCCAGAGATTCCTCGCGGATATCCAACCACTTACCAAGACTGCCTTGGGGGTCGGTGTCCAGCAGGGCCACGCTTTTGCCCTGCGACAGGAACGCGATTGCCAGGTTCGAGACGAGCGTTGTTTTGCCCGCGCCACCTTTCTGCTGCGCCACGCAGATGATCCGACTGCTCATTGGTCAAGCCTCCAAATGTCTTTTCTGCGGTGCAGCATACCACTTGGAAGGGATGAGCGATAGGATATATTGCAGGGAAGTTTCCGGGAAAATCACCCGGAAACCTCCGGTGATGCTTACTGCTTATCCGTCACGTTCTCCTTAAACGCCACTTCGAACGCGGCCTGCTTTTCGGGGCTGGCGTCGGTTTGATAGTTCGCCTTCCACTCGGCCATGGTCATGCCATAGAAGGCTTCGCGACCCTCGTCCTTCGACATCTCGATGCCGCGTTCGTTGGCGGCTTCCTGATACCAGCGGGCAAGGCAGTTGCGGCAGAAGCCGGCAAGGTTCATCAGGTCGATGTTCTGGGCGTCGGTGCGGTCTTCCATCAGGTGCTTTTGCAGGCGGCGGAAAGCGGCGGCTTCGATCTCGATACGGGTCTGGTCGTCCATGTGGGTCACTCCTTAGAGAACGTCTTTGGCATAGGAAGGGCTGAGGTCTTCGACGTCAACGGATAGGTTGGCAATCTGCGGCAGATGGGTGCGCATGATGGCCACGATCAGCCCGGCAAGGTCGGATTTCACGGCTTCCGAACGCCCGGGAAGAAGCGCGAATTGCGCGTGCGCAAAGCTTTGCGCCTCGGTGCCCAATACCGCATAGGCGACCGGAAGCGCCCGGATTTTGATCGAGCTTGGATCGGGGATGGCGTCATGGGATGACAGCGCGTCAAGCAGCGCCTCGCACAGGGGTTGCATGCCCGTTTCGGCCTCGCCGGTATATTCGATGCGGATATGCGGCATGTCAGAGCCCCGTTTCGGCCAGAGTTTCCATCAGCATCGGTGCGAGTCGTTCGGCCCAGGCGCGTTGCTGCTCTTCCGTTTCGATCAGGTCGTTGCGGATCTCGATCAACACGTTGGGGCGCTTTTGTAGCACTGCGTGACGGTCGATGCTATCGCCATCCAGATGACCGCCGTAGGGTTCGTTCTCGCCGACGCACAGATCAGGCTCTTGCGCGAGCTTCGCGATCAGAGGTGTGGCAAGGCGGCTGTCTTTCTCGTGCAGAACCGCCACATGCCAAGGGCGCGGGTCGCGGCCGTTCAGCTGCGGCGTATAAGAGTGCATTGCCACGATCACTGTGTTGTCCTGACGGGCGGCCATATCGGCCAATGCATTGTGATAGGGGCGGTGGAACGCGTCCAGACGGCGGGCCTTCTCAGACGCATCCGCATGGCGGTTCGCGGGGATTACGGTGCCGTCATAGAGCTTCATCAGAAGCGTCGGATCATCCTCGCCCCGGTTCGGGTCGATCACAAGGCGCGAAAAGTTGGATAGGATCGCAGGCGCGTCCAGAAGTTCGGCCAGATGGATGCTGACCCCAGCGGCGCCAACGTCATAGGCGATGTGGCGGTTCATATCTTCGGGCGCGATGCCCAGATCGCCGCCTCCGACGCAAGAGGGCACGGTGTTTGCAGCATGATCGCAGGTGATCAGCCAGCGCGAAGGCCGATCCGGCCCGTGAACGTGAAATGGAAGGTATGTCATGATGGTGTTGTTATTCTGATTCATATCCCCTTTAAGCGAGGTCAAAGCCGAGCGCTACATGTGAGCGCTAACATTTTGTTGTCAGCGCTAACAAAATAGGGCATAGAGCGGCTAACCCCGCGTAAGAAATGCCCGTGCAAGAAAAGAAAGAGAGGTGCGCCGTGAGACGCCATCGTAATGTCAAGATCGTCGCAACACTTGGTCCGTCTTCCAGTGACTACGATACAATTCGTGCGCTGTTCGAGGCCGGGGCCGATGTCTTCCGCATGAATATGTCCCACGGCACCCATGACGAGCAGCGCGCGCGTCACGCCTTGGTGCGTCAGGTCGAGAAGGATCTGGATCGCCCGATCGCGATTCTGGCCGACCTTCAGGGACCGAAGCTGCGCTGCGGTGTGTTCGCCGCGGGCGCTGCGGATATCGAAGAGGGGCAGGAGTTTCGTTTCGATCTGGACGAGACCCCCGGTGAAGGACACCGCGTCTGCCTGCCGCACCCCGAAATCTTTGAAGCGCTGAAGCCCGGATCGACCCTTCTGGTGAATGACGGCAAGCTGCGCCTGAAGGTCAAGACCTGCGGCCCGGACTTTGCTGATTGCGAGGTCGAGGTTGGCGGAACGATCTCGGACCGCAAGGGCGTGAACGTGCCGGACGTGGTGCTGCCGCTGGCGGCGCTGTCCGACAAGGACCGCGCGGATTTGGAATTCGCCTGTCAGCTGGGTGTGGACTGGCTGGCGCTGAGCTTCGTACAGCGTCCCGAGGACGTGGAAGAGGCGCGCGATCTGGCCAAAGGGCGTGCCGCCGTGCTGTCGAAGATCGAAAAGCCCGCCGCCGTGGATGCCTTCGCCGAGATTCTGAAGGCCTCGGACGGGATCATGGTTGCCCGTGGCGATCTTGGGGTAGAGCTACCCGTGCACGCGGTGCCGCCGATCCAGAAGCGTTTGGTGCATGACTGCCGCCGCGCAGGGAAGCCGGTGATTGTTGCCACGCAGATGCTGGAAAGCATGATCGAAAGCCCGATGCCCACGCGGGCCGAGGTCTCGGACGTTGCAAACGCGATTTATGACGGTGCGGATGCGGTGATGCTGTCGGCGGAAAGTGCCGCCGGCCAGTACCCGGTCGAGGCTGTGGCCACCATGAACGCCGTTGCGGTCGAGGTCGAAAGCGACGAGACCTATCTGGAACAGGTCGAGGCATCGCGCGTGGCGAGCCGCTCGGGCATCAACGACGCGATCGTCGCCGCCGCGCGTGAAATCGCGGAAACCACGGACATCAAGGCGATCTGCTGCTTTACCCAGTCGGGCACTACGGCGCTTTTGACCTCGCGGGAACGTCCCCGCGTGCCAATCATCGCGCTAACTCCGCTGCGCGGCACGGCCCGTCGTCTGTGCCTGTCCTGGGGCACCAACTGTTTCGTGACGGCTGGTGCGGTCGAACGCTTCAAAGCGGCCGTTGTGTCCGCAGCGCGCGCCGCCCGCAGCGCTGGTTTTGCCGAGGAAACCGACCAGATCGTTGTGACCGCTGGTGTGCCCTTCAACGTGCCCGGAACCACCAACATTCTGCGCGTAGCCCCTTGTGATGAAAGTATGATCTACGCAACCTGACCGATCTGTGCTATCCTTGATGCAAGGGGCTCAAGGTGGTTTCATCGTTGGAGGTTATTGCGTGACCTATGATACCTTTTTCGTCGTCGGGCTTTTCATTTTGGTGTTGGCTGTGCCCGCAATCTTGGGCGCATTTCGGCGCGGAGAAGCCCCGCGCGTTCCGGCTATCTTGGTATTGATCGGCGGTGGGCTGATCGTTGTCGCAATCGGTGCGAAACCCAATGCCTATTCGATCAGTACGATCCCGCAAGTCATCGACTCGGTGATTAGCCATTTTATTGCGTATTTGCGGACCTAAGTGACGGCCCATTTCCACGCAAAAAACGCTTGCGAGTCGGGCGATCTGCCCCTATACGGCCAACTTCATGTGCGCGTGGGCTAGTGTGGCATGCCCGCCGTGCATCAACGTAACCTTTAATTGGAGACGAAAATGCCCAAGATGAAGACCAAATCGAGCGCCAAAAAGCGCTTCAAGGTAAGCGCGACCGGCAAGGTCCGCGCAGGTCAGGCCGGCAAACGCCACGGCATGATCAAACGTACCAACAAGTTCCTGCGTAACGCACGCGGCAACACCACCCTGTCCGCCCCCGACGCCAAGATCGTCAAGGGCTACATGCCCTACGACCGCTAAGAGGAGATACTAATATGTCCCGCGTAAAAGGTGGAACCACAACCCACGCCCGTCACCGTAAAGTCGTCAAGGCCGCTAAAGGCTATTACGGCCGTCGTAAGAGCAACTTCAAAGTTGCCCGTCAGGCCGTCGACAAGGCGAACCAGTATGCAACCCGTGACCGTAAGAACCGCAAGCGTCAGTTCCGTGCGCTGTGGATCCAGCGTATCAACGCTGCTGTCCGTTCGCATGACGAGGCTCTGACATATTCGCGCTTCATCAACGGCCTGAACCTGGCTGGTGTTGAAGTCGACCGTAAAGTGCTGGCCGACCTGGCCGTACACGAGCCCGATGCATTCGGTGCAATCGTCGAAAAAGCGAAAGCTGCTCTGGCTGCCTAAGCCTGATTTCAGCGAAGAATTCGAAAGCCGCGAGGGGACACCTTCGCGGCTTTTTCGTATGATGGTGCGATTTTGCCGCTGCTGCTTACCCGAAGGGCTACTGTGATCAACTTAACATTGCGGCGGGTGGCATTCGCGCTAGGTTGCCAGTGGGCAGTGTATGTGAAGGCACATCTATGTTGAGACGGATTTCGGGCGACACTCTTGCAGTTTTCGGTGCGCTTGCCGTGCTGGCCTATCTTCTGTCCAAGCACAGCGGCTTTTTTCACGATGATGCCTATATCACCCTACGCTACGCGCGCACCTTTGCGGAAACCGGCTTGATCCAGTGGAACCCCGGCGAATGGGCCGAGGGCTACACAAGCTTACTGCACGTGGTGCTGACCGGCTGGGTCATACGGCTTGGCGCTTCGGCAGTTGCGGCGGCGCAGGCGGTGAATGCCATTGCGGCTTTTGTCTTGCTGGCGGCGACGGCTGTCGCAGCGCGTGCGGTGCTGCCGGGCCGGGAAAACTGGCTGGGACGGGCGCTGACAGTGCTGACGATTGCGGGTTCAACCCCGATTGCGCTCTGGGTGCTCGGCGGGCTCGAGGCGGTGGTCGTCGCAGCGCTGCTTGCCAGTGGCGTGGCCGCGTTGCTGACCTATCTACGCCAACCGCGCCCCGTTTTGCTGGCGTTGGCAGCCATCGCCTATGCGCTGGCCGTGCTGACGCGGTTGGATGCATCTGTGTTCATCGCGGGCTCGGGGCTGGGTCTGCTGGTGGCCGGGCCGGGGACCAAATCCGCCCGCGTGATGGGGGCTGCACTCGTTGTTGGCATCCCGGCGGCGGTCTCGTTCATTCAGATGGGGATCCGCTGGCAGATCTATGGAGAGCTCTTCCCCCTGACCTTTTATGCCAAAGCCGATCTGCCCCTGCCGGAAAAGCTTCTGAACGGTGCCGAGTATCTGTCCGATATGCTGGTGACGATCCCGACCTTGGGCATTGCCTTGGGTGCTGCGGTGATCCTTCGGAAAACCGTACGGTCCAACCCGGCTGTGCCGTTCCTGCTGTGCGCGACGGTGTTGCAGCTGCTCTATATCTGTTGGGCCGGGGGCGATCATATGCCGTGGGCGCGGATGCTGGTGCCGCTGCTTGCGCCGCTGGCCCTGTTGCTTCTGGCCAGCCTGTCCGCGATGGCGCTGCGCACGCGGAATATCGTCGTCGGGGCCTCGGCTGCTGCGACCTTGGTTGTGGCCTTGGTCGAGCCTCCGAAAACGCGCGACCACGCCGCCCATTTCGGCGAGATCATCGGCCGCCACATCGACACCACATGGCCGGAAGGCATCACGATTGCGGTGAATACGGCGGGCTCGACCCCGTTCTTTGCCGGTCAGAATCGTATCTTTATCGACATGCTGGGGCTGAATGATCCGGTGATCGCCAAACGCAAAAACGTCCCCGTATTGACCGAGCGCCAAAGCTGGCCGGGTCACGCCAAAGGGGACGGCGCCTATGTGCTGTCCCGCGCGCCCGACCGGATCATCATCGGCCCAGCCCACGGCGTCGAAGTCTCGGACGCGTGGTTCCTGTCAGGAAAGGAACTGGAAATCCTGCCCGAGTTCGCCCGGTGCTACCAGCAGGTGATCGAACCGGTCCACTATTCGAAAGAGCTTGCCGCAAGGGGCGAAGAGGCGCCGAACCCGCTTCGGTTCCTCTATTACACGCGGGTGTGTCCCTAGGGGCGGCGACGTGGCCGCTATTCCTTGATTGGGTATCGATCAGCCTCGGCAAAGACGTCGATGGCGCGCGTTCCAGCCTTAATGCGGCCGCCATGTACGACACCATCGGGGATATTGTAGCTGTCACCGGCCCTGTAGGTTCGTGTCTCGCCGCCAATGGTCAGTTCGATCTCGCCTTCGACAACGGTGCCCCATTGCGGTCCGTGTGAATGCGGCGGAAGCTCCATGTCTTTCAGGAAGGTGAGGAAGGCAACCAAGCCGTTGTCTGATCGAACGGCAGATGTTTGCACCACATCTTCGGGGAAGGGGACGTCCATGCCGGGCAATTCTGTGATGAAATCTGGAAAGGGCATAATGAATCCTTCTGATTAAATTGTTCCGTCAGGAGTTAATAATTACACGAATTTGAAAGAAACTCAGTCCAACTGTCGATTTTGCCGATCCCCAAACGTCTGGTACACAGAAAGGCATAGACCTTTCCCAACAGACGAAAGGAAAACCGATGCAATATATCTGTTTGATTTATAATGCCGAGGATAACGGCCCGCAGCCCGGCACCGACGAATTTGGCCCCTATATGCAGGCATATATGGACTATACGCAGGAAGTGCAGGACGCAGGCGTGATGGTCGGCGGCGAAGCCCTTAATCCGGTGGCGACCGCCACCACCGTGTCCGTGCGGAACGGCAAGACCGAGGTCGTGGACGGTCCCTTTGCCGAAACCAAAGAGCAGCTGGGCGGGTACTATATCCTCGATTGCAAGGACCTGGACGAGGCGCTGAAATACGCCGCCAAGATTCCAGATGCCCAATATGGCCGGGTGGAAGTCCGTCCGATCATGGTCTTCGATTGATCCCACATGCTGCCCCCGGTTGATGTTCAGGCGCAGGTCACGCGGTTGATCCGCGAAGACTGGGGGCGCATCCTCTCGGCGCTTGTGTCGTCCATTGGCGACTACGCGCTGGCCGAGGATAGCTTGCAGGACGCGGTTATCAAAGCGCTTGAGGTCTGGCCCGAGAAAGGCGCGCCGCGTCATCCGGACGCGTGGATGATCTCGGTCGCGAAACGCAAAGCTCTGGATCGTCTGCGCCGCAGTGCCACCGCGACCCGGAAAGAGGCTGAACTGACCCTCTGGCTTGAACAGCACCAAAGCGATCCCGAGGACACGCCGATGCTGATTACCGACCACCGGCTGGAACTGATCTATACCTGCTGCCACCCCGCGCTCGAGGAAAAATCCCGCGTGGCCCTGACCTTGCGCGCGCTGGGCGGGCTGACCACGGCCGAGATCGCCCGCGCGTTTCTGGACAAAACCGATGCCATGGCCGCCCGCCTGACCCGTGCCAAGAAAAAGCTCGCGGGCGCTGGTATCCCCTTCAAACTGCCCGAGCCCGAGGACCTGCATGACCGCACCGATGCCGTGTTGCGCGTCGTCTATCTGATTTTCAACGAAGGTTATCAGGCATCCGACGGCCAGCTGACCCGTGGCGATCTGGTGGCCGAAGCGATCCGGCTGGGGCGCATCCTGACCGGCCTCTTGCCTGACCATGCGGAGGCGCACGGCCTTCTGGCCCTGATGCTGCTGGGCGAAAGTCGACGGTTGGCGCGGCAGGGGCAGGGTGGGGCCTTCATTCCGCTGGAGCTTCAAAACCGTGCCCGCTGGGACCGCGCCAAGATCGCCGAGGGGCTGGAGTTGGTTGAAACCACCCTCTCGATGGGCCGCGCGGGGCCGTATGCGCTTCAGGCGGCGATCAGCGCGGTGCACGCGCAGGCAGACGATTTTGCGTCGACCGACTGGGCGCAGATCGTGGCGCTCTATGACGTGCTTTATGCTCGCCAGCCCAACCCGGTCCTAAAGATCAATCAGGCCGTGGCGCTGTCCTATGCCGACAGCCCACAGGCGGGGCTGGCCCTGCTGAACTCGGTCGAAGCGGAGGGCAAATTCGCCCGCTACCAGCCCTTCCATGCCTGCCGCGCCGACCTTCTGGCCCGCCTTGGCCGCGACCACGATGCCGCCGAAAGCTATCGCACGGCCATCGCCCTGTCCGACGTCCCCGCGCAAGCAGCGTTCCTTGAAAGCCGCCTTCACGCATTGAACGCGCCCTGAACCCCTTCCCCCGCTTGCCATTTTGCCCTCTATTCGCTAGCTGGAAGCGGTGCGAAGCAAAGGGACCGAGATGGACGAGCTCAGAACAAAATATCTGGACGCAATCGGTGGGGCTGCGGATGAGGCAGCGCTGGAAGATATCCGCGTGCAGGCGGTCGGCAAAAAGGGCGAAGTCGCCCTGAAAATGCGCGAGCTGGGCAAGATGACGCCCGAGGAACGCCAAGTGGCCGGCCCCAAGCTGAACGCGCTGAAGGACGAGATCAACTCGGCCATCGCCGCCAAGAAATCCGCGCTGGCCGATGCCGCACTGGACGAACGCCTGCGCACCGAATGGCTGGACGTCACCCTGCCGGGCCGCCCGCAGCGCCAAGGCTCGATCCACCCAATCAGCCAAGTGACCGAGGAAATCTCGGCCATCTTCGGTGACATGGGCTTCTCGGTCGCGGAAGGTCCGCAGATCGAAAGTGATTGGTATAACTTCGACGCCCTGAACATCCCGCCGCACCACCCTGCGCGGCAGGAGTTCGACACGTTCTACATGCACCGCGACGAAGGCGACAACCGCCCGCCGCACGTGCTGCGCACCCACACATCGCCGGTGCAAATCCGCGCGATGGAGAAGACCGGCGCACCGATCCGCGTGATTGCACCGGGCCGCGTCTATCGCTCGGATTACGACCAGACCCACACCCCGATGTTCCATCAGGTCGAGGGGCTGGCGATCGACAAAGACATCTCGATGGCGAACCTGAAATGGACGCTGGAAGAATTCTGCCGCGCCTTCTTTGAAATCGACGGCATCGAACTGCGCTTCCGCGCGTCACATTTTCCCTTCACCGAGCCGTCGGCCGAAGTCGACATCCGCTGCTCGTGGGAAGGCGGCACCCTGAAACTGGGCGAGGGCGACGACTGGATGGAAATCCTCGGCTCTGGCATGGTGCACCCCAAAGTGCTGTCGGCAGCGGGCGTGAACCCCGACGAGTGGCAAGGCTTTGCCTTCGGTCTGGGCATCGACCGTCTGGCCATGCTGAAATACGGCATCCCCGACCTGCGCGCGTTCTTTGATTCAGACCTGCGCTGGCTGCGCCACTATGGCTTCAGCTCGCTTGATGTTCCAACTATGCGTGGAGGGCTGAGTAGGTGATCGACGGACGTGATGCCTTACTTCTATTTGGGGGTATATTGGCTGCGGTTGTCGGTCGATTGCTCTGGAGATCAGTTGAAAAATGGCTGAATGGAGAAGCTAGGCTAATTTGGTTTCGAACCCACAATGACAGTTCAGGTATGGAAAGTGCTCTCCATATTACTGTTGATCAACTGCTCGAAGATGCGAAGCAGGTGAACCAAGAAAAATGGGCTTCGTGGGGCTTCAAGGAGATCAGAGAGCGCTTCGATGACCCCATCAGATCCACCGCCGTCGTCGTATACAATGACGGGAAAGTGAATTCGGCAGAAGTCTCGATACTAGTTTCCCAGAAACCTCAAAGATTTAGCGTAGATCCAGATGTTCCGGTTCAGTTTCGTGAGGTTGCAAACGGATCGTATGAATATCTTCTGCCCCCAATCGAACCGAAGAAGCAAACAAAGGCCACCTTTAGAGGGATCGACTTTAGTTCAGTTACATCTGTTACTTCGAGTGGGGGTGAAGTGGAAAGATACACCTACTCTGATCTCATACCGATAGCTTTCATTAAGCGCAAAAAGTCGGATTGGCAGTCGAGGTTGGGGAATGTTGTCGTGGCAAGTCTTGCTCTTGCGGCTGTTGTCATTTCGATAGTAGGCATCGGCACGAATAAATACGCAGCTGGTGGCCCTAAGTTAGAAGTGCAAGACAGCCGGATTTCGGAGAAAAGCGAATGAAATTCACAATCTCTTGGTTGAAAGACCACCTCGACACCGACGCGAGCGTCGATGAGATCGCCGATGCCTGCACCGATCTGGGGCTCGAGGTTGAGGATATCTTCAACCCCATGGACCGTCTGGGCGCCTTCACCATCGCCAAGGTGAAATCGGCCGAGAAGCACCCCGATGCCGACCGTCTGCGTGTCTGCACGGTCGAGACGAACGAGGGCGAAAAGCAGATCGTTTGCGGTGCGCCGAATGCGCGCGAGGGCATCACCGTGGTGCTGGCCAAACCCGGCGACTATGTACCCGGCATCGACGTGACGCTCTCGGTTGGTAAAATCCGCGGCGTGGAAAGCCACGGCATGATGGCCTCCGAGCGCGAGCTGGAGCTGTCGGACGAGCATGACGGCATTATCGAGCTGCCTTCGGGCGAGGTGGGCGAGAAATTCGTCGACTGGCTGGCCGCCAATGACCCGACCAAGGTGGACCCGGTGATCGAGATTGCGATCACGCCGAACCGCCCCGATGCGCTGGGCGTACGCGGCATTGCGCGCGACTTGGCCGCCCGTGGTCTGGGGACGCTGAAGCCTCTGAAAGAGCACAAGGTTGAAGGCAACGGCCCCAGCCCAATCAACGTAACCATTGATGACGACACCCGCGATGATGCGCCCGTCTTCATGGGCCGTCTGATCAAAGGCGTGAAGAACGGCCCGTCGCCTGCGTGGTTGCAGGCGCGTCTGAAAGCGGTTGGGCTGCGCCCGATCTCGGCCCTTGTCGATGTGACCAACTTCTTCACCTACGACATGAACCGCCCGCTGCACGTGTTTGATGCCGACAAGGTCAAAGGCGACCTGCGCGTGCATCGCGCGAAGGGTGGCGAGACCCTGATGGGTCTGGACGAGAAGGAATACACCTTCCCCGAGGGCGCCGTCGTGATCTCGGACGCGGAAGGCGTTGAATCGATTGCGGGCATCATGGGCGGTCTGCCCACGGGCTGTACCGAAGAGACTACGAACGTCTTCCTTGAGGCCGCTGTCTGGGACACGATCCAGATCGCGAAAACCGGCCGTGCGCTGAAGATCAACTCGGACGCGCGGTATCGCAATGAGCGCGGCATCGACCCGGAATATAACGCCCCGGCGATCGAGGCCGCGACCCAGATGATCCTTGATCTCTGCGGGGGCGAGGCATCGGATGTTGTAGTCGCTGGCGAAGTGCCGGACGTCTCGCGCGCCTATAAGCTGGACACCGACCGCGTGCAGTCGCTGGTGGGCATGGACATTCCCGCCGATGAGCAGCGCAAGACACTAACTGCGCTGGGCTTCACGCTGGAAGGCGACATGGCCCATGTGCCGTCGTGGCGTCCTGACGTGCTCGGCGAAGCCGATCTGGTCGAGGAAGTCGCCCGTGTGGCATCCCTGACCAAGCTGGTCGGCAAGCCCCTGCCGCGCAGCCATGTTGGCGTGCCCAAAGCGATCCTGACCCCGATGCAAAAGCGCGAAGGCATTGCGCGGCGCACCGTGGCGGCGCTGGGCTACAATGAATGTGTGACCTACAGCTTCATTGATCAGGCCAGCGCGGAACGCTTTGGCACCGGTGGCGATGACGTAGCTTTGGCGAACCCGATCTCGTCCGAGATGAGCCACATGCGCCCGTCGCTGCTGCCCGGTCTGCTGCAAGCCGCCGCTCGCAACCAAGCGCGCGGTTTCATGGATCTGGCCTTGTTCGAGGTCGGCCCGGTTTTCCACGGTGGCGAGCCGGATGAGTACGAGCAGATGGTCACCGGTATCCTCGTCGGTCACACCGGCCCGCGCGACCGTTTCGGCGCGCGTCGCCCGGTCGACACCTATGACGCCAAAGCAGATGTCGAGGCTGTGCTGGCCGCCATAGGCGCGCCCGCCAAGCTGACCTTCGTGCGCGATATGAACGCGTGGTGGCACCCGGGCCGCTCGGCCAAGCTGGGTCTGGGTCCGAAGAACATCCTTGGCGCGTTTGGCGAGCTGCACCCGAAGACAATCGCTGAGATGGACGTGAAAGGTCCCGTCGTGGCCTTCGCAGTGCATCTGGCCAAAGTGCCGTTCCCGAAAGCCAAAGGCACGGGCCGCGCGGCGCTGGGCGCGTCCGATTTGCAGCCTGTCGAACGTGATTTTGCCTTCGTTGTTGACGCCAATGTGGAAGCCATCAATCTGGTGAATGCCGCCGCAGGTGCCGACAAGGCGCTGATCACGGATGTGAACGTCTTTGACGAATTCATCGGCGGATCGCTGGGTGAGGACAAGAAATCCCTCGCCATCACCGTACGCCTGCAACCGCGTGACGCGACGCTGACCGACAAGGACATCGAGGCGGTTAGCCAGAAGATCGTCCAGAAGGTCGAGAAAGCCACGGGCGGAAGCCTGCGCGGCTAAATCTTTCGCCGGGGCGCTTTGCGGCCCGGCACACGCCCGCCCGCCCCATGGCGGGCGTGTTCCACGCCCACCCGTGCGGTCGCGTGCCTAACGTCTGGGGATGAAAGGACTTCCTATGACTCTTTCCGTTTATCTTTCCGGCGAAATCCACACCGATTGGCGCGAGCAGATCGTCGACGGCGCCAAGGATCTGGACGTCACCTTCTCGGCCCCTGTCACCGATCACGATGCCTCGGACGATTGCGGTGTGGCCATTCTGGGTGAAGAGCCCAACAAGTACTGGCACGACCACAAAGGCGCGATGATCAACGCCATCCGCACCCGGAAGGGGATCGAGGATGCAGACGTGGTCGTCGTCCGCTTTGGCGAGAAATACCGCCAGTGGAACGCAGCCTTCGACGCTGGCTATGCGGCTGCCAAGGGCAAGTCGCTGATCATCCTGCAAATGCCCGAACATGATCACGCCTTGAAAGAGGTCGATGCCGCAGCACTTGCCGTCGCCCGCGAGCCTGCGCAAGTGGTCGAGATTCTGGCCTATGTGCTGAACGGCACCCTCCCAAGCTGACCCTGACGTCAGCTTGCGGTGACGTCAGTCAGATTTTTCCCCAGCAAAAATTCGCGGTCTCCGTGTATATTTGGCCCTAATGCGAACAGGATCATGCATGGTGCACGATCACGAAACATACGGGGACAGTATGCTTAAAGAATTCAAGGATTTCATCGCCAAGGGCAATGTCATGGACATGGCTGTTGGTATCATCATCGGTGCCGCCTTCACCGCGATCGTCAAATCTATGGTCGACGATTTGATCAATCCCTTTATCGGTCTGTTCACCGGTGGTGTGGATTTCACCAACAAATATGCGGTGCTGGCAGGCGATGTCGCCGCAGGCGCGTCGCTTGAAGCCGCGCGCGAGGCGGGCGCTTCGGTCTTCGCCTATGGCGCCTTCCTCATGGCCGTGATCAACTTCCTGATCATCGCATGGGTTGTCTTTATGCTGGTTAAGATGGTCAACAAGGCCAAGGAGGCCGCCGAGAAGGAACAAGAAGCCGTGGAAGAGGCCCCCGCAGGCCCCAGCGAACTGGATCTGCTGACCGAGATTCGCGACGCTTTGAAGAAATAAAACGGGCCCAATTGGACCGCGAAAGGGCGTCGGAAAAACCGGCGCCCTTTTGTTTGAAATTTCTGCGCCCGTTTGCCGATTTCTGGCGTTTTTCGTTTGACACTGGCAGCGTGCCGGAATATTCGGACCTCCGATATGAGATGGCGTGGTAGCTCAGCTGGTTAGAGCACAGCACTCATAATGCTGGGGTCGGCGGTTCAAGTCCGCCCCACGCTACCATCTCAATCCTGAAGTAAGCCCTGCCATCTGGCGGGGCTTCTTTCGTTTTGGGGACCCATTGCGCCGAAAACAAAAAGCCCCGCACAATGGCGGGGCTTTTCAAAAGGCCTGGGAAGGGAGGATCAGGCCTTCAGCGCCAAGGCTGGCGAAAGGACGTCAAGGCCAAGGGCCTCGCCAACGGCATAGTAGGTCAGCTTGCCCGCGTGCACGTTCAAGCCGTTCAGCAGATGCGGATCGTCTTCACATGCCTGCTTCCAGCCCTTGTCGGCCAGCGACAGCATGAAGGGCAGGGTGGCGTTCCCCAGCGCGATGGTCGAGGTGCGCGCAACTGCGCCCGGCATGTTGGCCACGCAGTAATGCATCACGTTATCGACCTCATAGATCGGGTCAGCGTGGGTGGTCGCCTTCGAGGTTTCGAAGCAGCCACCTTGGTCGATGGCCACGTCGACCAGCACAGCGCCCGGTTTCATGGTCGACAGCTGCGCCCGGCTGACCAGTTTCGGGGCGGCCGCGCCCGGGATCAGAACGGCGCCGATC
This sequence comes from Aliiroseovarius marinus, assembly GCF_004360145.1. Classification (GTDB taxonomy): domain Bacteria; phylum Pseudomonadota; class Alphaproteobacteria; order Rhodobacterales; family Rhodobacteraceae; genus Aliiroseovarius; species Aliiroseovarius marinus. Next base: position 34,929 of record NZ_SAIT01000011.1, read on the forward strand.
ACCATGTCAGCCTGCTGGACCAGCTCGGCGGTGGCCGCAGCGGTCGAGTACTGATTCTTGAAGGTGCCGCCAAAGACGTCATCCAGATAGCGCAGACGCGGCAGCGAGCGGTCCAGAACGGTCACATCCGCGCCCATGCCAGCCGCGATCTTGGCCGCGTGGGTGCCCACGACACCGCCGCCAATTACAACGACCTTGGCCGGGCCCACACCGGGCACACCGCCCATCAGCACACCACGACCGCCATTGGCCTTCTGCAGGGTCCACGAGCCAACCTGCGGGGCCAGACGTCCGGCAACTTCCGACATCGGGGCCAGCAGGGGCAGGCCGCCATTGTTGTCGGTCACGGTCTCGTACGCAATCGCGGTACAGCCCGAGGCCAGCAGGTCATGGGTCTGCTCGGGATCGGGGGCAAGGTGCAGATAGGTGAACAGAAGCTGACCTTCGCGCAGCATCTTGCGCTCGACGGCCTGCGGCTCTTTCACTTTCACGATCATGTCGGCCTTGGCAAAGACCTCTTCGGCCGTGTCCAAGACGGTCGCACCAACGGCGCGGTAATCGTCATCCGAGAACCCAGCGCCCATCCCGGCATTGGTTTCAACGATGACGGAATGGCCACGTCCGATGGCCTCGCCTGCGGCGGCGGGCGTCAATCCGACGCGGAATTCCTGTGGTTTGATCTCTTTCGGGCATCCGATCAGCATGGGGGTGTCCTCCTTCTCCCTAGCGCTGAAAAAATAGGCTGTTCTTCTTTGATCTTGGGGGTGTCCCGACGCAATTGCTTTGAAAAGATGTGGCGTGTTGGGTATAGTTCTTCGAAGAAATCTGCGCCGATGGCGCAAACAGCGCAAGGAATGTGATCGAAATTGGAACTTGATAGCGTAGATCGTCGCATCTTGCGGGCATTGCAGCGCACTGGCCGCATCTCGAACGCAGAGCTGTCCGAGAAAGTGAACCTGTCTCCGTCCGCCTGCCATCGCCGGGTCCAACGACTCGAGGCCGAGGGCTTTATCAAGGATTACGTGGCGCTTCTGGATGCGCGTAAAATGAACTGCCCGACCACGGTCTTCGTCGAGATCACGCTGTCAGGTCAGGCCGACGAAGTGCTGGACGCCTTCGAACGCGAGGTTGCACGGGTGCCGGACGTTCTGGAATGCCACCTCATGGCAGGCACAGCGGACTATATTCTGAAAGTCGTCGCCCAAGACACCGAAGATTTCGCGCGCATCCACCGCCAATACCTCGCCCGCCTACCGGGTGTTCAGGGGATGCAGTCCAGCTTCGCCCTGCGTACGGTGTTCAAAACCACGGCGCTGCCCGTCTGAAACGCGCCCGCATTTTCTTGCCATAAATATCCCGGGGTAGCATGAGCTTCCGAAGGAAACTCATGCAAGGGGCAGCGCCCCTCAGGCTCACGAAGTGAGCCACCGAAACTTACGCCGTGCGCGCCGACAATGGCCGCTCTTTCACCGGCAAATGCACAATGGCCGAGAACGCCCCGACCCCCACACCGATCCACCAGACCAGCGTGTAATCGCCAAACGCGTCATACATCCGGCCGCCCAGCCAGACGCCCAAAAAGCTGCCCAACTGGTGCGAGAAGAAGACGATCCCATAAAGCGTCCCCATGTAACGCAGCCCATAAATATGCGCGACAAGACCCGACGTCAGCGGAACGGTTGCCAACCACAGTGACCCCATCGCGATCGAGAAGATAATGACCGAGGTCGGCGTGATCGGCATCAGGATGAACAACCCAGCCACAATCGTGCGCCCGGCATAGATCGCCGCCAGCAGATATTTCTTCGAATAGGTCTTGCCCAGATAGCCCGCAAAGAGCGTGCCCGCGATATTGGCCAACCCAATCAGCGAGATCGAAATCGCCCCCAGCGCCGAAGTCGTCGAGACCCCAACCGCGGCCAGCGTGCCTGACGGATCAATCGCCCCGCACATCTCGGTCACGAAGGCCGGGAAGTGGGCGGTGATGAAGGCCAGCTGATAGCCACAGGAAAAGAAACCCAGGAAGATCAGCGTATAGCTGGGATCCTTGAACGCCTTGATCAGGATCTGTCCCATGCTTTCTTCCAGCTCGGACTTACTGGCGATGGTCTCGGTCTTTATCAGCGGCAGCAGGGCCAGCGTGGCCAGAATGGCGGCAGCAAAGACAACAAAAACGTTTTGCCACGTCATGAAACTCAGCAAGTATTCGGCCAGCGGAGCCCCGAAAACCTGACCGGCGGACCCGGCAGCGGTGGCAATTGCCAGAGCCATCGAGCGATTCTCGTCGCTCGAGGCTCGGCCCACGACGGCCAGAATGACGCCAAACCCGGTGCCCGCGATGCCGAAACCCACCATCACCTCAAGCATCTGGTGCGCTTCCGGCGTCACGGCCATCGAACTTGCGACCAGACCAACTGCATAAACAATCGCACCCATAATGATCGCCTTGCGGTCCCCGATCTTCTCGGCAATCGCGCCGAAAATCGGCTGTCCGATGCCCCAGGCAAGGTTCTGGATCGCAATCGCCAGCGAAAACTCGGCGCGGGGCCAGTTGAATTCGGTGGCAATCGGGATCTGGAACACGCCGAAGCTGGCCCGGATCGCAAAGCTGATCAGAATGATAAGACAACCAGCCACAAGGACCGGCGTGATAAGGGGCGCGCGCGTTTGTTCCATAGCAGCAATGTCAGACAATAGCCGCACTGCGTCAATTCTTGCTTTTTGATGTGCCACTTAACCTTTCCTTATGTGACGCGGCGTTTTATCTGTCGGTCATGGCGAATTTGATCCAAACCTATGATGCCCTTGCCCAATCTGGCGAGATTACCCGCGACCCCGCACAAGAGGCCTGCCTGCCGGGCCTCGAAGACATCCGCGAACATCTGGACGCCGCCCCCAAGCGCAAGCGGGGCATTCTGGGTGGGCTGTTTCATTCCAAACCCGAAGAGGTGCCGCAGGGGCTGTACCTGTGGGGCGGCGTTGGGCGTGGCAAGTCAATGTTGATGGACCTGTTTGTCGACAGTCTGGAAAACACCGCCGCCCGCCGCGTGCATTTCCACGCCTTCATGCAAGAGGTGCACGAGGGCATGGCCGAGGCGCGCAAGACCGGCGTGGATGACCCGCTGGCGCCGGTCGCTGCGAAGATCGCCGCCGATGTAAAGCTTTTTGCTTTTGACGAAATGCAAATCACCGACATCACCGATGCGATGATTGTCGGGCGATTGTTCGAAAAGCTGTTCGACGCGGGTGTGGTTGTTGTCACCACGTCGAACCGCCACCCGGATGAACTGTATAAAGACGGGCTGAACCGCCAGTTGTTCCTGCCTTTCATAGCACTTCTGAAAGATCAGATGGTGGTGCACGAACTGGTCAGTCCGAACGACTATCGCCAAGATCGCCTGGCGGGCGAGCAGGTCTATTTCAGCCCCGCGAATGCGGAAGCACGGCAGGCGATTGATGCGCTGTGGAGGGATTTGACCGGCGGGCAGGCCGAGCCCTTGGTGCTGACCGTCAAAGGGCGCGAGGTCGTGTTGCCCGCCTATCGCAACGGGGCCGCGCGGGCGCGGTTCCATGATCTGTGCGGCGCGATGTTGGGGCCGGGTGACTATCTGACCGTCGCCAATGCGGTGAAGCTGTTGGTGCTGGAAGACATTCCGCGCCTGAGCCGTCAGAACTTCAACGAGGCGAAGCGCTTCGTCACGCTGATCGACGCGCTTTATGAGGCGAAGGTGCGCCTGATCGCATCCGCTGCGGCCCTGCCCGAGATGCTCTATGTCGAAGGCGAAGGTTCGTTCGAGTTTGAACGCACGGCCAGTCGCTTGCGCGAGATGCAGGACAAAGACTGGGGAATGGACGACTAGCGGCGGGACGAGGGGCCGCGCATCTGCGACCCCTCAGGTTTGCACCTGCCTGCCTAACTCGGATGGGGTCGGAATACCCCGAAGCGCCGCTGGGTTAGGCAAAGAGTCACGATGTTAGTTTGTGATCACAAAGGCATAGGTAATTCTTGCCCCGTGCGAATCACTTTGCCGCCCCGGCGAAATGTACTGCTCGATAAGCCGTCCACTTATTGCGGACTTTGCCTATAGAATACTCTATTTATAGGCGCTAACCCCTTAAACCGTCAACGTTTTACATGGAATCACTGCCGATTCGCGAATCGGGTAAAAAAGTGATTCTTTTCGGGGGTTTGACTCGTGTTCTTGATGCGGTTGGGCGTGACCGTGCAAAATTAATTTTGTGATCACGCCCGTGAAATTCGCCGTCTTAGCCGTTTTCGCGCAGGATTGCGCCCGCCAGATACAAGGACCCGCAAATCAGGATGCGCGACTGCGGATCGGTTTGCGTGATGGCGGCAATCGCGGCCTCGACCGAGTCTGCGGTGCGCGCGGTCATCCCGACCTTCGCGGCTTCCTCTGCCGTGGTTTCGGCAGGTAGGGTGTTGGGCTCGTCCGGGATGGACACGGCGGTCAGGCTATCGGCCACACCCGCCAACGGGCGCAGATATCCCGCGATGTCCTTGGTGTTCAGCATCCCGCAGACCAGATGAGTGGGGCGCTTGGGCAGATCTGCCAGTACGCCTGCCAGCATCTCGCCCGCGGCGGGGTTGTGACCGCCATCCAGCCACAGCTCGGCGTCGCCTGCTGCGTCGATCAGCGGGCCATTGCGCAAACGCTGCATCCGCGCGGGCCATGTGACGTCGCGCATCGCGGCCTCGCAGGCGGCTTCGTCAAAGCCCAACACGCGCAGGGCAGCGATTGCGGCGCCAGCATTTTCGATCTGGTGCGGGCCGATCAGGGCGGGTAGGGGCAGATCCAGCAGCCCGTTTTCGTCTTGGAAGATCAGCCGTCCACGCTCTTCCCAGAAATGCCAGTGCTGGCCGTGCACGAACAGGGGGCAGCCCAGCTTGGCGGCACGCGCCTCGATCACCTCAAGCGCTTCGTCTTTCTGCGGGCCAACCACGCAGGGCACACCGCGTTTCAGGATGCCTGCTTTCTCGCCTGCAATCTCGGGCAGGGTTTCGCCCAGAAACTGCGTGTGGTCGATCGAGATCGGGGTGATCACGGTCAGCGCGGGTTTCTCGACGACGTTGGTCGCGTCCAGCCGACCGCCCAGCCCGGTTTCCAGCAAAGTGAAGTCGGCAGGCGTTTCGGCGAAGGCCATCAGCCCCGCGACGGTTGTGATCTCGAAATAGGTGATGTTTTCGCCGTTATTGGCAGCATAGCAGCGGTCCAGCACCTCACTCAGGGCGTCTTCGCTGATCAGCTCACCGGCCAGGCGGATGCGTTCGTGGAAGCGCGCGAGGTGCGGCGAAGTGTAGGCGTGCACGGCCTTGCCCGCGCCCTCAAGCCCCGCGCGGATCATCGCTTGGGTCGAGCCCTTGCCGTTCGTCCCTGCCAGATGAATGACCGCAGGCAGTTTGTCCTGCGGGTTGTCCACGGCCCCCAGCAGCCGCCAAACACGATCAAGCGTCAGGTCGATGATTTTCGGGTGCAGCGACATCATCCGGTCAAGGATGACGTCCGAGCCTTGGGCGCTCACGCTTTGTCGGCCTTGTCTGCGTCGGCCTTTGGGGCGGGCGCGGCCTCGTCTGTGGTCTCTTCCTGCGCCGGGGCAGGAAGATCGCCTTTCACCGCAGGCGGCTGGCCGGTCAGCATGCGCAGGATCGTCACCAGCTCGTCCTTCATGTCCTTGCGGTGTGTCACGCGATCCAGCATGCCGTGATCCAGCAGGTATTCAGCGCGCTGGAAACCCTCGGGCAGTTTTTCGCGGATGGTCTGTTCGATGACGCGCGGGCCAGCAAAGCAGATCAGAGCGTTGGGTTCGGCGATATGCACGTCGCCAAGCATCGCGTAGGACGCCGTCACGCCGCCCGTGGTCGGGTGGGTCAGGACGACGATGTAAGGCAGGTTTGCTTCTTTCAACATCTGCACGGCAACCGTGGTGCGCGGCATTTGCATCAACGACAGGATGCCTTCCTGCATCCGGGCGCCACCGGCAGCGGAAAACAGAACCAAGGGGCGTTTCAGAGCCACAGCGCGTTCGGCAGCGGCGATGATCGCGTTGCCGACATACATGCCCATCGAGCCGCCCATGAAGCTGAAATCCTGCGCGGCAGCGACGATCGGCGTGCGGCCAATTTCGCCCTCGGCCACCAGCATTGCTTCGCGTTCGCCGGTGCCTTTACGGGCGGACTTCATACGCTCGGGGTATTTCTTCTGGTCTTTGAATTGCAGCGGATCGTCGATCGGGGCGGGGACGTCTACCTCGGTGAAGATGCCGCCGTCGAACAGATGCGTAAAGCGGTCGCGCGGGGTGATCGCCATGTGGTGATCGCAGCTCGTGCAGACATTCTGGTTCTCGGCAAATTCACGGTGGAACAGCATGGTTCCGCATTCACCACATTTGGTCCACAGATTTTCCGGCACCTCGCGGCGCGAGAAAAGCGAGTTGATGCGGGGGCGGACGTAGTTCGAGATCCAGTTCATCGCCAGACTTCCTTTTTGCGTTTGGCCTTAGTTAGTCTGCCTTGGAGGCATTTGCAATTGGGGCTTGCCGCTGCGTGAGCTTCAACCAGATCACAAATGCGACCAGAACCAGCACGGTTTGCAGAATCATTGCGGCCGTCGTGGTCCAACCTTTCAGATCAACTTCGGCCACGAAAAGGGAAAAACCATCCAAACTTCCCGCATTGCCCACCAGCACCATCGCCATGTTGTTGCCGAAGTGCAGCCCTGCAGCCGCGCCGATATTGCCGGTGCGGATGGTCACAAAGCTAAGGACTATGCCCACGACGCTGGTGTGGATGACGTAAAACACCGCGTTGATGCCCCAAGTGGCATAGTCTCCGTGCATCAGGCCGAAGGCGACCGAGGGCAGGACCGCCCAGATCCAGACCGACTGAAACCGGGCGCGAAGTTGTTGGAGCATGTATCCGCGAAAGACCAGTTCCTCGGCAAAGGCCTGGATGAAGATCAGAATCAGGGCTGGAACAAGAACCAGCATCCATTCGTCCGTGGGCAGGTTGCGCTCAAGCTGGGTTTGATCTTGGGCGGCAATGAACAGCGGTTCGAACATTTGCAGCAGACCGGCAGCGAAGCTGATCCCCAGAGCAATCAAGAGGCCGATGCGGAACTGTCTCCACAGGACGCGTCTCTGAGGGCCAAGCAGCGTTAAGAAGCTGCGCTTGTGCAGGAAACGCACGACCAGCCACAGGCCAAGGTGATAGCCAAGGAAGGTCAGAAAGAAGATGCCAGAATGTGTGGCCGAACCACCGCCAAAGATGATGGCAGGGTCTGTATCGATCAGCCACGCGCCGCCCATGAAGATCGCGAAGGTGGCTGTGAAAAAGACCACATGAATCAGGATGAACCCAAGGATCGAGCGCCAGATTTGGCAGGAGTGCTGCGCAGGGGACCAGAAGTAAGACTGGGGGACGGGGGTCACGGGGCGGCTCCTGTACACATCAACTGGATCGTCCTGACAAATGTGTCGTGGATCGCCAAAAAGGACAATCAGGTTTTCCGTGACTTGCGTCTGGCGGGGTAGGCTTGCTATCCGATCAGGGTCGAGGCGGGAATGGGTGTCCGAGTGTTAAGTAACGGAAAAAGCCGAGTTCGGAGGCAGCAGATGCGTTGGGCGGCGGGGGTTGTTCTGACGGCGTTGCTTGCCGGCTGCTTCGGTGGGGCAGCGTCCGATGATGTACGCAATAGCCCTTTGTTTTCGAAACAAGCACCGTCCGCATCGCGCGATTTGGTTCGGAAGCGGACGGTCATGTCCGGGGCTGTGACCATCGCCGCGCCCAAGGGATATTGCGTTGATGTCAGTTCGCTGCGGGATCAGGCGTCGGGGGCATTTGTCCCGCTTGGCGCCTGTGCGGCCCTGACGCGCAATGCCGCCGATCCTAGCCCTAAGACACCAGCCTTTCTGGTGGCCAGTGTCTCGGCCCAGCCCGCAGGTGCGGTGACTGCAAAGGGTGATGCTGACGCGCAGATGGCGCAGGCGCGGCGTTTTCTGGAAAGCACCGCTGGCCGCGCGGCGCTCAGCCGGTCCGGCGATGCCGATACCGTGACTGTCTTGGACCTAAAGACCGCGTCGGGCGTGGTGAAAGTGCTAACGCGTGACAGTTCGGGCAATCGTCCTGAATCCTTGTCAGACACGACCTGGCGTGCGTTCCTGCCGGTTGGTGACAAACTTGTCGTCGCCAGCGTCACCGGGTTCACAGAGCATCCGCTAAGCCCGCGCAATGGTCTGACGCAGTTGAATAAATTCATCGCGGCGATCGAAAAGGCCAACCCCTGAAACCGCGCTGCCAATGGTGGCGCGGCGTCAACTTTTCGTAAATTGCGAAATTAACGATTATCTGATTAAGTGCAGCCATCCTGACACCTGATCACCACCAGAACGGGCAGACACACAGATATGCAAAGCTGGATTACCTCGCTTTCGGATCGCTTGACCGACCGTCGGGCCCTGCGCCGTTGGACGCGTGCGGCGGGCGATGCTGGGGCGATCGACAAGCCCACACTGCGGCAGGCACGCGTGCGGGCGCGGCAGTTGCGTCAGCAGTTGGATCAGGTGCTCTACACCGCTGACAGCCGCTTGGCGCTGCCAGCCCTTGGGTCCAACACGTTTCAAAAGCCACTCCATTCCGATTGGGCACACCGGCCCGAGGCATGGCGGGGCCCGCTCGAACCATCCGGCGTAGCGTCTGTGCGCAACGCGACGCAATTCGGGGACGAGGTGAAGCTGTTCCACGACTGTCCTCTGGCCGAGGTTGCCGTCCGCCAAGTGCGCAACACGCGCGAAGCGGACCTTGCGCCGTTTGGCGTCGCGCTTGAGGTCTTTGGCTTCGAAGGCTCGTTCTTGTCCTTCGCGGTCGAGCTGCCCGAAGGCGCAACCGACGGTCTGCACCGTAATCATATCGTGCGCCTGGCCGTATCCGCCGAGGCCGAACGCCCCATCGACGTCTTTGCACGTCTGAACATTCAGCATGGCCCGAACCACGAACAACTGCCCAATAAGCAGACCCTTGGCGAAGGTGAGACAAACTTCGAATTCGACCTCGCCTATTCCAACATGAACGAAAAGCGGGTGCAGAAAATGTGGGTCGATCTGGTGTTTGGTGATCCCGCTATGAACCAAATCACGCTGCGCGATCTGACGCTGTACCGTTACCCCCGTGCCGAGATCTAAGGGCATCGCCAAGAAGGAGCACTCATGGCCAACATGACGCTTGAAAAAGCCCGCATTCACGCCGGCATCTGGGAAGGTGTCCTGACCGCGCCCGTCGATGCCGCGCCCGCGCTTCAGGTGATGCATCAGGCGCAAGAGGTGCCGGGGGTCGAGGTCACCGCGCTGGACGGCCAGTCCGGTCAGTTCAGCGTGCGCGTGCCGATCCCGGCCGCGCTTTTGGCTGACGGTATTCAGACCTTCGTCATTCAGGACAAGGCCACCGGGCAGACGCTGGACAGCTTCGTGATTGTCACCGGCGAGCCGCTTCAGGCAGACATCCGGGCCGAGATGGATTTGCTGCGATCCGAGCTCGACATGCTGAAACGCGCCTTCCGTCGGCATTGTCAGGACGGCGACGAAGGATGACCGCGATCCTCGTCAGTGCGTGTCTGCTGGGGCAGAAAGTGCGCTATGACGGGGCGGCGAAAACGCTGACAGATGCGCGGTTAAGCCGTTGGGCGCAGAAAGGGTGGTTGCATCCGATTTGTCCCGAGCTTTTGGGTGGTCTGTCCGTCCCGCGCCTGCCAGCCGAGATCGAACCGGGCCATGATGGTGCGTCGGTCCTGTCGGGGCAGGGGCGTATTTTGGACCTGCATGGCGGCGACGTGACGGATGCATTTCTTCAGGGCGCTAAGATTGCCGTGGACCATGCGCGAAAACACGGATGCCAATATGCTTTGCTGACCGAGGCCAGCCCGTCCTGCGGGTCACGTGTAATCTACAGTGGCCATCATGATGGGGAGCGACGTGCCGGGATGGGCGTTGTGACGGCGGCGTTGACGCAGGCCGGGGTGCAGGTGTTTTCGTCCGAGCAGATCGAGGAACTGGCATCCCTGATTGAAACCTAGGGCAACTAGATTACGCAGCGTTTCAGGTGACAGCGCTTTACGTGCACGTCAATATCTCGAGAAACAGGCAGCCCGAGGACCGCTATGACCCGCTACCCACATCTTCTTGCCCCGCTCGATCTTGGTTTCACCACGTTGAAAAACCGCGTGCTGATGGGCTCGATGCACACCGGACTGGAAGAGCGCGGCGACTGGAACCGCGTGGCCGAGTTCTATGCGACCCGTGCCCGTGGCGGCGCGGCGCTGATCGTGACGGGCGGGATGTCTCCGAATGACGAAGGTGGCGTGTTCCCCGGCGCGGCGGGATTGTTCTCGGACGAAGACATTGCCAACCACAAGACGGTTACGGATCGGGTTCATGCGGAAGGCGGCAAGATCGCGATGCAGATCCTGCATGCTGGGCGCTATGCCTATGGGCCGAACTGCGTATCGGCCAGCCCGGTGAAGTCCCCGATCTCGCCCTTCCCGCCGAAAGAGCTGGACGAGGACGGCATCCAGAAACAGATCGACGATTTCGCCACCGCCGCCGCCCGCGCCAAGGAGGCCGGGTATGATGGGGTCGAGGTTATGGGCTCCGAAGGCTATTTCCTGAACCAGTTCCTTGTGACCCATACCAACAAACGCGAGGACCGCTGGGGCGGGTCCTATGAAAATCGTATGCGTCTGCCGATTGAGGTCGTGAAGGCCGTGCGTGCCGCCGTTGGGCCGGAGTTCATCGTGATCTACCGCCTGTCGATGATCGACCTTGTTCCGAACGGCTCCAGCTTTGACGAGGTGATCCAGCTGGCCAAGGAAATCGAAGCCGCGGGTGCGACCATCATCAACACTGGCATCGGCTGGCACGAGGCACGCATCCCGACCATTGCGACCTCGGTGCCGCGTGCAGCGTTTACATGGGTCACGAAAAAGCTGATGGGGCAGGTGTCGATCCCGGTCATCACCTCAAACCGGATCAACACACCCGACGTGGGGGAAGAGGTTCTGGCAGGCGGCGCGGCCGATATGGTGTCGATGGCGCGCCCGTTCTTGGCGGACCCGGATTTCGTGGTCAAAGCCGCCGAGGATCGCGCCGATGAGATCGCGCCCTGTATCGCTTGTAACCAAGCCTGTTTGGACCACACCTTCGGCGGTAAGATCTCGACCTGCCTGGTGAACCCGCGCGCCTGTTACGAGACCGAGCTGAGCTATGATCTGACCGACACGCCGAAATCCATCGCCATTGTGGGCGCTGGGCCCGCGGGGCTGGCGACCGCGCTGGTCGCGGATGAGCGCGGCCACAAGGTTACGCTGTTTGACCGCGCCGATCAGGTGGGCGGGCAGCTGAACATGGCCAAGAAGATCCCCGGCAAGGAAGAGTTCATTGGGCTGGTTGACTGGTATGACCGGATGGTCCGTGCCTCGGACATTGATCTGCAATTGGGGCGCGAGGTGTCGGCTGACGATTTGGTTGGCTTTGACGAGGTGGTGATCGCCACCGGTGTCTCGCCCCGTGATCCGCAGATCGATGGGCAGGACGGCGCGAATGTGCTGTCTTACATCGACGTGCTGCGCCACGAGGCGCCCGTGGGGGACAAGGTGGCCATCATCGGCGCGGGCGGCATCGGCTTTGATGTCGCTGAATTCCTGACACAGGCGGGCGACAGCCCGACCGAGAACCTAGAGGAATGGCTGTCTGAATGGGGCGTCACCGATCCGGGCGCGGCGCGGGGTGGCTTGGCCCCTGAGGGTCCGAAACCGGAAGCCCCCGCGCGTCAGGTCGTGCTGCTGCAGCGCAAGGCGCAGGCGCTGGGCAAGGGGCTGGGTAAGACCACTGGCTGGATTCACCGCGCGACGCTGAAGATGAAGGGCGTCGAAATGCAGGGCGGCGTGAACTACGAACGCATCTCGGACGAAGGGCTGATGGTCAGCTCGGGCGAGGCGCGCGAGAACCCGCGCGTGATCGAGGCCGACAACATCATCCTCTGCGCAGGCCAAGTGCCTGAGCGCACAGTTTTCGATCAGCTGGCCGAGAAAGGCATTACCGCGCACATCATTGGCGGCGCAGATGTCGCTGCCGAGCTTGACGCCAAGCGCGCCATCGACCAAGGATCGCGATTGGCGGCCTCGCTCTAACAGCTGGGGCCTGAATGAGGGCCCTATGCTATTCCTGTCGATCTTCTTGGGACTTCTGCCCAGCTTCCTTTTGATTGTGCTGGGCGGGCTGGTGCGTGGGCGTCTGTCGGATAACGCGTGGCAGGGGCTGGATCGCCTGAATTTTGAGATCCTATTCCCCGCTCTTTTGTTCGTCGCCGCCGCCAGCCGCCCAATCGAGATTGCACAGGTCATCACCATGGCCCCGGTGGTCTGGGCCATTCTGGGCATGGGGCTGGCGCTGGGCTGGCTGACGCGCGGCATCGGGCCGGACCGTTTTCTGGATTTCGCGGGTGCTTGGCAGGTCACGTGGCGCTTCAACACCGCGCTGGGTCTGGTGGCTGTAGGGTTGTTGCAGCAAGGCGGTCTGGGCGAGATGGCCGTGGCCGTTGGCATGGGCGTGCCCGTCGCAAATCTGTTTGCAGTCAGTGCTTTGTCCCGTGGCGGCGCGATGGGGCTGAAACAGACCCTTCTGAAGATCGCGCTGAATCCTTTCCTGCTGGCCAGTCTGTCCGGCCTGTGCGTCGGGCTTCTGAAAATCCAAATCCCGCAACCGATCATGGCACCGCTGGATCTGCTGGCAAAAGCCGCCATTCCGATCGCGCTGTTGTCCATCGGGGCCACGATGGAGTGGAAGGCCTTGGCGCGGTTGAACCGGTTCAGCGCGGCGATCTCGGGCATCAAGCTGTTGGCGCTGCCCGCCTTCGCACTGGCTTGTGGCGTTATCCTGGGGCTGTCGCCGGGTGTGGCCTCGGTCCTCGTGGTGTTTGCGGCGCTGCCTACCGCGTCCGCCGCACACGTGCTTGCGTCCGCATTTGGCGCAGATCGCCGTCTTGTGGCCACATTGATTGCACAAACAACCTTGCTGTCCGCCCTCAGTCTGCCCCTTTGGATTACAATCGCAGAGGTTGTATTTACCCTGCGTTAGGGTGAACACGCGTTCAGTTCGCTGTTCCTTAGTTGAGGTTTTGCAGTTCTCACGAAGGGGGCGGCGACCTCTTGCAGCTTGAAGTTGTGAAGCGCTTGGGATCTGTCAAATTATCTCGTTTCCAGATCGTGAACATAAACCGAATTACCCCTGTAATGTCGGCAGGTCTTCACAGTCTTGCCCCAATTTGTGGCGATACAAATATGGCTGCGAGAATTTTTTTAGAGAGTGAGTGATGGATCGATTGACCGAAATGGAGGCATTCGCAACTGTCGTGGATCAAGGGGGATTCACCGATGCCGCCAAGAAGATGGGGATCTCGAAGTCTGCCGTATCAAAGCATGTGTCCAGTCTTGAGGCGCGTTTGGGGGCGCGGCTTCTGAACCGCACGACACGGCGCGTCAGCCCGACCGAGATTGGACTTGCCTATTACGACCGCGCGCGGCGCGTGTTGAATGACGCGGGCGAAGCAGATGCCTTGGTCACGTCTATGCAATCAGCCCCGGCTGGGATGCTGCGGATCTCGGTCGCGACAGATTTCGGCGTTAACCACCTGAGCCCAGTTCTGGGTGAGTTCCTGAAGGATTTTCCAGACGTCACCGTGAACATGGAATTGGCAAACCGCTATGTCGAGCTGATCTCGGAAGGGTTCGACATGGCCATCCGTGTGGGCGAGCTTGAAGATAGCTCGTTGCGCGCGCGCAAGATCGCCGAAACCACGCGCAAGATGGTCGGCAGCCCCGCCTATTTCGAGCGCTACGGACGCCCGCAGCGCATTGATGATCTGAACAATCACAAGCTTCTACACTATTCCAGCCAAAGCTCGGGCAATGTGTGGAAGATCCCCGCTCCGTCCGGCGAGCTCCGGCAGGTGCGTTCTGCTGGCTGGCTCAGCGTGAATGACGGGCAGTCGCTGTTGAACGCGGCGATCTCGGGTCTGGGCATCGCCTATCTGCCCAGCTTCCTCTACGCCGACGCGTTAGAGCAGGGCTTGGTGGAAGAGGCCATTCCGGATTTGCCCGCCGACATTCAGGGGATTTACGCGGTGTATCCTCCGGGACGGTTCACGCAGCCCAAAGTGCGGGCCTTCATTGATTTTCTGGTGCAAGCCTTTGCAAACAAAGGGCCAGACATCTGGTAAAGGCAGAGCAGTAAAAGCGAAGAGCATCTGCGGCGGGCTGGTCCCGCCGCTTTTTTGTTCGGGTTAGTTGGTGTTCAGCAGAACCGCTTCCACGCGACGGTTCAGCTCGCGCCCTTCGGCTGTGGCATTCCCGGCCAAGGGGGACAGATAGCCAACGCCGTCAGCAGACACTTGGCCCGCGTCTACACCATAGCCTGTGATCAGACGCTCCATTACCGACGTCGCACGTTTGCGGGACAGAGCGACATTGCCCTCAAGACTGCCCTCGGCATCCGTATGCCCGACCAGAACCACCCGTCGGGCTGGGTCTGCGCTAAGATACGCGGCCAGATCGGACAGTGCGGGCACGTCGCCTTCGGCCAGCTGAGCTGATCCGGTGGCGAAGGACAGGCCGGACAAGACCACATGCCCAAGGGTCGACAGCTGAACATCCAGCGGGTCGCTGGGCTGGGGCGCAGCAATCGGCGCCGCCTCTGTCGTCGTCAGCACAGGCACGCTGTCTTTCGAGGGCGTCACAAAGGTGAGCTCGAAAAACGCGTCCTGCGCGCTGTGGCTGACCAGAATTTGCGCAAAGCTGTCATCCTTGCGGGCGCTCAGGAAGTGATAATCCGCCAGATCAACGAACATGTCGGGGGACTGAAAATGCCCTACCTGAAACCGGAAATCGAACCCGCCACAGGACACAGCCTGACATTGATAGAGGAAGTTATAGCCGTCCTGAAGTAACTGCTCGCGCAGCGCGGTCAAAATCTGATAGCTGCGCGCGTTTTGGCCGGGGACGCGCCACGCCTGCCTGTTCACATGGCCAGTCGCGGTGATGGCCGGAACCGCCGCGCCGTCGAAACGGCTTGTGGCGATCTCGGCCTGACCGTTTTCCGAGACCTCGGCCTGAAGCCTGGCCCCGGCGGGCAGGTCCAGCGCCGCCGCCGAGAAGGGCAGCGTGGCGACCACACAGGCAAGGGCAAGCAGGCGGCGGGGTAAGATCATCGGCTTTGGGCGTGGTATTCGTCGTTTGGCTTCATCCCAACGGCCGAGGCCATGCGGTTGGACATCGAGAAGAACCCGACCGTCGCCGCAATGTCCCAGATATCCCGATCTGAGAACCCAACATCACGCAGCGCCTGACGATCGGCTTCCGAGGTTTCCGAGGAGGCTTTGGTGATCTTTTCCGCGAAGGTCAGCATCGCGGTTTGGCGCGCATCCAGATCGGCCATGCGCCAGTTCATCACCATCGCCTCGCCCAGCATTGGATTGCCCGACAGCTGACGCACGGCGGCGCCGTGGGCAACCTGACAATACCAGCACCGATTGATCGAGCTGACGACGACCGCGATCATCTCGCGTTCCAGCTTGGACAGCCCGCTGTCGTCCAGCATCACCTCGTTATACATGTCCATGAAGGGGCGCAGCTTGGCCATGTCGAAGGCGTAGGCCTGCAGCACGTTCGGGATCAGCCCCAGTTTCTCATCACAGATGTCGAAATACTTCTGAATGTCTTCGGGCAGGGGGTCGACCATCGGCAGGTCAAGGGCGGTGACACCGTTTGTTTTGCGCGCCATGCTGTATCCTTCTTAGCGTTTCACACGGTAATGGTAGTGCCCAACCAGATGCATGCCAAGATTTGCATACAGCGGATTTGCAGCGTGGTTGCCTTGGGTCACGATCAGCGACAGGAACTTGGCGCCCTGATCCTCGGCCCACTTGGCGGCCTGTTTCAGCAGATTCTGACCAGTGCCCATCCGGCGCATCTTGGGATCCACATGCAGGGCGTGCGCCATCGCAATGCCGTCATGGATGCCCACAAAGCCAACACCCGCGGGTGTGTCATCGGTGCGCGCCAGAAGGGCTGTCTTGGGGCAATCCGCGCGCTCCATCACGGCGCGGCGGTGTTCGTGGATGCCGCCAGCTTCCCACAGCTCGGTCATGATCGACAACATCGGCCAGATCGCAAAGGCCGAGACGGGCGGCAGCGGGTCGCGGGTCAGTTCGGCCACGGGAATGACCCAGATGTTGACCGGATCCACGATCTCGTACCCGTGTTGCGCCAGCATCTCGTCCAGATGCTCGTCACCTGCGCGGATTTGGAACAGCGGATCCATGCCCATGTCGCGCATCGCTTTTTCAGCGGCGGGCAGGTCGGCTTCGGTGGTCGGCCAGTTCTCGGTCGCGGCGGACACACGCTTGCCACCGCCTGCGCCGTCACGCACCACCCATGCGCCAACACGCTGCGTGGCGGCGGGGGGCCAGGTGGCTTCACAGACCTCGATCAGTTGTTCGGGGGAAGGAAGATGGGGCGTTGTCATGTGGCCTCCTTGAACTGGTCTTGAAGCGAACGGGCGGCGTCACTTATCAGGGCCGCATCTGTGCCGCGAATAACAATGTTGACGCCGAACGCGCCGTTTTCGATGAACGGGTAGGATCCAAAGCTGAGCGTAGCATAGTTCTGCACAAGCTGCCCCAACGGACCCGCAATATCGCCTTCCCCCCGGTCGATCCGCACGGTGCGCGACACCAAGGGCGCGCCGCCGGTCAGGCTGGGCAGGACGCTTTCGACCATGGCGTTGAAGACGGATGGGACGCCTGCCATGACATGCACGTTTTCCAGCGTAAATCCGGGTGCGATTGAGACAGGGTTGTCGATCAGGGTGGCCCGATCCGGGATGCGCGCCATGCGCTGGCGGGCTGCGTTAAACTCGCGGCCGTTCTCGGCGTAATAGGCGGCCAACAGATCACGGGCGTCGTCGCGAATGTCGATGTGGTCGTCAAAGGCACGAGCGATGCAGTCGGCGGTGATATCGTCATGCGTCGGACCGATCCCGCCGGACGTGAACACATGGTCATAGCCTGCGGACAGGGCTTTCACGGCGGTCACGATGGCATCGGCATCGTCGGACACCACGCGGACCTCTTTCAGGTCAATGCCGTGTTCGGTCAGGCGGCCTGCAAGGTGATGCATATTCGCATCCCGTGTCCGGCCCGATAGAATCTCGTCTCCGATTACCAGCATTGCGGCAGAGGGGTTGGGCATCGCTTGTTCCTTTCCTGTTTCCGGTATAGGCCCGAGATATGGAATTTCCCAGCCCTCTTATACCCGCTACGCTTGTACGTCGTTATAAACGCTTTCTGGCCGACTGCCTGCTGACAGATGGTCGCGAAGTCACGGCGCATTGCGCCAATCCCGGTTCCATGATGGGTCTGGCCGAGCCGGGGGCGAAAATCTGGCTGGAGCCTAACGACGATCCCAAGAAAAAGCTGAAATTTGGCTGGCGCTTGGTCGAACATGCGGACGGGCATTTTACGGGCGTCGATACCTCGGTTCCAAACCGCGCGCTGAAGGCCGCGCTTGAGGCACGTGCCGTGCCGGGGTTGGGCGACTACGACACCGTCCGGGCCGAGGTGAAATACGGCGAGAAGAGCCGCATTGATTTCCTGCTGGAAGGGGATGGCCTGACCTATGTCGAAGTCAAATCCGTCACCCTCTCCCGCCAACCCGGTCTGGCCGAATTTCCCGACAGCGTCACCGCCCGTGGCACTAAGCATCTGGGCGAATTGGCGAAGATGGTGGGCGAGGGCCACCGTGCCGTGATGCTATATCTGGTGCAGCGCACCGATTGCGACCGGTTCGATTTAGCGCGGGACATTGATCCCGCCTATGGGCAGGCTTTTGATGCCGCCCGCGCGGCGGGGGTCGAGGTGATCGTTTTAGGCACCTCAATTTCGCCGTCTGGGGTCGATGTCGCAGCCCCTCTGGCGTCTTTGGCCTGAAGGCCCTATCTAGGGGGCAGAAGAAGGAAACCACCATGGACGACAAGATGCGCGTAACCAAGGAAGGCATTCGCCTCTATGACCCGGCGGATTTCGCGGGGATGCATGCGGCAGGCAAGCTGGCGGCCGAGATTTTGGACCGCGTGGCCCCGATGATCGCCCCCGGTGTGACTACCGCCGAACTGGATGCTGCGATCGAAGCGATGGTCGACGAAGCGGGTGCCGTGTCGGCCACCATTGGCTATAAGGGCTACAAGCACGCGTCGTGTATTTCGCTGAACCATGTGGTCTGTCACGGCATTCCCGGCTCGAAAACGCCGAAGATGAAGAATGACAAGACCGGCCGCAAACATGACGAGCTGGTCGAGGGCGACATCCTGAACATCGACGTCACTGTGATCGTCGATGGCTGGTATGGCGACACCAGCCGCATGTACAAAGTGGGCAAGATCAAGTCCTTCGCGGATCGCCTGATCCAAGTGACCCATGACGCGCTGATGGAGGGCATCGCCGCCGTCAAGCCGGGCAACACCTTCGGCGACATCGGTCACGCCATCCAGAAATATGCCGAGGCACAGCGCATGTCCGTCGTCCGCGATTTCTGTGGCCACGGTCTGGGCCGCGTGTTTCACGCCCCGCCTAACGTGCTGCATTATGGCCGCCCGGGCACCGGTGCTGTGTTGGAAGAAGGCATGTTCTTCACCATCGAGCCGATGATCAATCTGGGCCGCCCGGAAACCAAGATCCTGTCCGATGACTGGACCGCGATCACGCGCGACAAGTCGCTGTCGGCGCAGTTCGAACACTCGGTCGGCGTGACGGCGGATGGGTGCGAGATCTTCACCCTGTCGCCTGCCGGGAAGTTCCACCCGACCTGGGGGTGAACGCAAAGTTGACTTAGGGGAAACTTTCTGAGGTTTCCCCCTAGTCACAGAATCTTCTTTGAAATCGTGGTGCCTGCTACGTTTCCGCGTACTCGCAGATCGTGATCACCGTGTCGCCATAGCGGCGGCTGTCCAGCTGGGTAACGCCTGCGGGCGGGATAACCGGCATGTTGTCCTCCCACACGATCAGTGCGCCGTCGGCAACCCAACCGGATTTGATTGCCGCCGCCAGCGCCTTTTCCCCCAGCCCTTTGCCGTAGGGCGGGTCCAGAAAGATCAGGTCATGGGGTGTGCCTTCGGGCAGGCGGGTAGCGTCGCGTTTCAGGATCGTTACCTCGTCCGCGCAGCGGCATTTCTGGATGTTCTCGCGGATCAGCGACAGCGCTTTGCGTCCGTCATCCACCAAGGTGACATGGGTCGCCCCGCGCGACAGCGCCTCAAGCCCCAGCGCGCCGGTGCCCGCAAACAGGTCCAGCACGCGGGCGTCCTCGATCGGGTCGCCAAAGCGTCCGCCGGTCAGCATGGAAAACAGGCTTTCGCGGACGCGGTCGGTGGTGGGGCGCAAATGTGCGCCCGCGTCCCCCTTGCCGACACTCGCCAGCGCAAGCCCGCGAAAACGGCCTGCGATGATCCTCATGCCAGAAGGGCTTTCAACTCGGTCCCCGGATCGGCCACGGCGACTTTGTCGGGCGATTTGCCGCCTTCGACCAGCCGTTTGCCGACCATATAGGCGCGCGGGTCGTTCATTGCGTCCACGGCCAGAAGCGTGTCGCCCTGATAGTACCAGAAGCTGACGCTGCCATCCTTGTCGCCGGGGCGGGTGACGATGTTGTCATAGCCCGTATTCAGCCCCGCGATTTGCAGCTTCACGTCATACTGATCCGACCAGAACCACGGCTTGGCGACATAGTCGACGCCTTCGCCCAGCATGTTGCGGGCGACGATCTCGGCCTGATCAATGGCGTTGGGGACGCTTTCCAGACGGATCCGCTCGCCGCGATAGGGGAAGGACGCGCAATCGCCCGCCGCCCAGATCGACGCATCTGAAGTGCGGCCCTGCGCATCGGTCTTGATGCCGTTGTCCAGATCAAGCCCCGCGCTTTCGGCCAGCGCGCTATCGGGGGCGATACCCACACCGACGATGGCGAAATCAATGTCCAGTTTGGTGCCGTCCGACAGGGTGGCGCCCGTTACGCGGTCCTCGCCGGTCAGACGGTCCAGTCCTACGCCCTCGCGAATGTCGACGCCGTGCCCGCCGTGCAGCGCGCGGAAATAGTCCGAGGTCTCGGGCGCGGCGACACGTTGCAGAATGCGGTCGGCCATTTCGACAAGCGTGACCTTCAAGCCCTTCTTGGCGGCCACGGCTGCAGCCTCCAACCCAATATAGCCGCCGCCGATGATCAAGACGCTGCGGCCTTCGGTGAACTCGGGCGCCATGCCGTCCACATCGGCCAAGGTGCGCACTACATGCACACCGTCCAAATCGCCGCCAATCGCTGCAGGTAGATAGCGCGGGGTCGATCCGGTGGTGATGGCCAGTTGGTCATAGGAGATACGTTCATCCCCGATCACAACCTCTTTCGCCGCCGCATCAATTGCGTCCACGCGGGTGTCCAGCCGCAGGGTGATGTTCTGGTCTGCATAGAAATTTTCGGGGCGCAAATAGAGCCGCTCCAACTCCATCTCGCCCAGCAGATAGGCCTTGGACAGGGGCGGACGTTGATAGGGCGGCGCGCTTTCCGCGCCGATCAAAGTGACCTCTCCGTCGAAGCCCGCGTTGCGCAGTTTGGCGACCAGTGATGCTCCGGCCTGCCCGGCTCCGATCACGACGATATGGCTCATGGTTTTCTCCGCGTTTCTGTCAGGGGACGATAGGCCGAAAATAGTTGCTTTGGCAACGATTGGCATTCGTGCTCTACACAAGATTGTTGGATGACATGGCGCCGAAAGATGTCAAAAGTCAATTTGCTGAATCATAAGTAAGGAATGCGCGAATGACCCTGAGTGTTGGTGACACGTTACCTGATGTAAATTTGCTGCGGATGGGCGCGGAAGGTCCCGAATCTGTCAGCCTGTCGTCCCTGCTGGCAGGGCGCAACGTGGTGATCTTTGCGGTGCCCAGTGCGTTTTCCGGCACCTGCTCGACCGCCCATGTGCCCAGCTATATCCGTACCAAGCCCGCGTTGGATGAGGCTGGGGTGGACGATGTGATCTGTATCGCCGCCAACGATCCGTTCGTCATGAGCGCGTGGGCAGACGCAACTGGCGCCGCCGAGGCCGGGCTGGTGTTCCTGTCGGATGCCTTGTCCGAGTACACCAAGGCGGTCGGCATGGATTTCACCGCGCCGCATGTGGGTCTGGTCAACCGCTCGAAACGCTATGGCGCCTATGTGGTGGATGGCGAGGTGAAGATCCTGCATATCGAGGATAACCCCGGCATGTGCGGTATCTCGGCGGGCGAGGCGATGCTCGAGGCCATTCAGGGCTAAGCCCTTTAGTCGTGTTCCGACACGTCCACGGATTTGAACGGGCCGTAGGAGGTCAGGATGTCGATGTCCTGCGCCACGGCCCGTCGCTCTGACTGAAGAAACTGGTCGACGGCCTCGCGAAAACCCGGGTCGTTGATCCAGTGCAGCGAATGGGTGGTGACGGGCAGATAGCCGCGCGCCAGTTTGTGCTCGCCCTGCGCGCCGGCCTCGACCCGGTCCAACCCGTGCTGAATGGCATAGTCGATGGCCTGATAATAGCACAGCTCGAAATGCAGGAACGGATGGTCCTCGACACAGCCCCAATAGCGGCCGAACAGCGTGTCGCGGCCGATTATGTTCAGCGCACCGGCGACCGGGCGACCCTCGCGTTCGGCCAGCACCAGCAGCACATCGTCTGCCATCGTGTCATGGAGCTGATCAAAGAAGGCGCGGGTCAGGTAGGGGCGGCCCCATTTGCGGGCGCCAGTGTCCTGATAGAAATGCCAGAAGGCATCCCAGTGTTGTGGTTGGATCTGGTCGCCGGTGAGCGACAGGATCTGTCCGCCAAAGCTTTGCGCAATGCGGCGTTCCTTGCGGATCTGCTTGCGCTTGCGCGAACTCAGCGCGCTCAAAAACGCATCGAAATCGGCGTAGCCGTCATTCTGCCAATGGTACTGCAACCCTTCGCGCGCCAGCAGTCCCATCGCCTTACCCGCCGCAGCCTCGTCCCCCGTGCAGAAGGTCACATGGGCCGAGCTGATCTGGTTGTCCGCGGCGATCTGCACCATGCCCTGTACAAGGGCCGCTTGCCCGATCTGTGTGTGTCCGGGACGGGTCAGGAACCGGCGGCCCGTGACGGGCGAGAACGGGACGGCGGATTGCAGTTTTGGGTAATAGCTTCCCCCGGCACGCTCGTACGCATCCGCCCAGCCGTGATCGAACACGTACTCGCCCTGGCTGTGAGTCTTCACATACAGCGGCATCACCGCGATGACCTGATCGCCCGCGTGGACCGTCAGGTGCTGCGGATGCCAACCCGTGCCTTCCCCGACAGATCCCGAATGCTCCAGCGCTGACAGAAAGGCGTGGGTGGTGAATGGGTCCAATGCCCGCCCGCCCGCGGCCCGTTCGGGGCTGGCGCAGGCATCCCAATCCTCGGCGCGGATGGCGTCGAGGGATTGGTGGGTGCGGATGTCGACTTGGGTTTCGCTCACGGTCCTATTGAGGGGCAGAGGGCAGGACGGGTCAAGCCAGATAGCCTTCGAACGTCACGTTGTCTGCGATCTTGCGGGCCTTGGCTTCGACCTCTTGTGATCGCACGGTCCAACACAATACCGGCACACCGCGATCCTTCAGGCGTGTGACCGCAGGATTGTCCAGATCGCGCACGTCGTGGCTGATGAAACTTGCGCCGACCCGGTCAAAATCGGGGATGTCGCGCAGGTGCGCGCGCGTGGCGGCGGGCAAAAGCGAGGTATCTTCGTCTGTGTAAGCCTCGGTCGTCAGGCCAAGGGGCAGAGTGGCGTTGTGCTTGCCAAATTCGGCAACCGAATGGGGGTTGAAGGACATGACGGCGACGTCGCCGGTGTAGCCTTCCAGCGCCTCGGCCGTGGCTTTCTCCATCACGCCCTCATGCGGTCCCATCGCGCCGTGCTGGTCTTTCAGTTCGACCAACAGGGGCACGCGGCCGGCGACGATTTCCAAAACCTCGGCGAAGCTTGGAATGCCCTCGTCCCCGCCGGTCAGCGCAATGCCGCCCAGCTCGACCGCGCTGCGCTGGCGCACCGGGCCGGTGTCGCCGGTCAGGCGGGACAGGTCATAGTCGTGAAAGACCATGGCCTGCCCGTCTTTCGACATTTGCAGATCAATCTCGATCCCATAGCCCGCGTCCACAGCGGCCCGAATGGCCGCGCGCGAGTTCTCGGGCCGGCCTGCCGACAGGTCGTGCAAGGCGCGGTGGGCAATCGGCCGGTCAAAGAAGCTTTGTGGCAGCGGGACGGGTTTGCGCGTCATTTGATCTGGAAGATGCCTTCGATTTCGACGGCCACGCCAAAGGGCAGGCTGGCGGCAGAGACGGCGGAACGGGCGTGACGACCTGCATCGCCCAGTGCTTCGACCATAAAGTCCGAGGCGCCGTTGATCACTTTCGGCTGGTCGCCGAAATCAGCAGTCGAGTTCACGAAGCCCACCAATTTCACGACACGTTGCAGGCGGTCCAGATCGCCACCACAGGCGGCTTTCACTTGGGCCAGCAGGGCGATGGCGCAGCTGCGCGCGGCCTCGGCGCCGTCTTCGGCGGTCATGTCGTCACCCAGCTTTCCAGTCAGGAACGCGCCGTCCTTCATCGAGATCTGGCCCGAGACATGCACGAGGTCTCCGACCTGAACGTAGGGCACATAGTTGGCGGCAGGGGCAGGGGCGTCGGGCAGGGTGACGCCCAGTTCTGCAAGGCGGGTTTCAAAAGCGCTCATCGGGCGATCCTTTCGTTTGACGTGCCTGACGGGCAGGCGTTGTTCGGACGCTAGCCCGCGTCCGGGATCAGGGGAAGGGGGAAACCGACGCCTGCGTGCTTTTCCCCGTCGCGGGGATCAGGACTCGCGGAAGGCTTTCTTGAAATAGTCCCACAGCGGCTCGACCAGATACAGGATTGGGCTGCGATCCGTGGTGCGGATGAAGGCCGAGACCGGCATGCCGGGGATCAGCACCGCGCCTTGGGGCAGGCGGTCGATTTCGCCGTCATTCATCTGGATTTCGGTCAGATAAAAGGCCTGCCCGGTCACGTCATCCACGAAGGAATCCGCCGAAATGCGCGTGACATGGCCCAAAAGGTCCGGGGTTTCGCGGCTGTTGAAGGCTGGGAACTGCAGGTACACGGTCTGGCCGACATAGATCTGGTCGACATGCAGCGGTTCCACCCGCGCATTGATCACCAGATTGCGGTCTTGCGGAACGACATACAGCAACGGCTGTGCCGGTTGGATCACCGCGCGTTCCGCAAAGACCTGCAACCCGTGGATTACGCCGGTGACGGGTGCGCGGATTTCCAAACGGTCCAGTTGCTCCAGCAGGTTACGGCGCTGTTCGGCCAAATCGCGGGTGTTGGCGCGGGAATCGCGTAGTTCCGAGATCGCCTGCTCGCGCAAGTCGGTTTGCAGTCCAATGCTTTGCAGCTCGGTCTCGGTGATACGCAGCTCGGCCTCGGCGCGCGCGGCCGAAAGTTCGCCCAGCCGCCCGGATATGCCCGCTTCCTCGCGCTTCAGCCCTAACACGCGCGAGGCTTGCGACAGGCCCTTGTCCAGCAGGGCTTGCTGACTGGTCAGTTCCTCTTGGATCAGGGCCAATTGCTCACGCAGCGCAGTGGTTTGCGCGTCCAGCCCGTCCAGTTGGCGCGAGATCTGAGTCTTGCGTTTGTCGAGCTGTTCAAGCTGCGTCGACAGCCCGTCCATACGCGAGGAAAACAGACGGATTTGCCCCTGCATGAGGCTGTCGATTTCCGGATTTTTCGCGGCGACGTCGATCAGTTCGGGGTCAAATGCCAATATGTCCGTGCCGTCCCGCTCGGCCTCGAACCGGGCTTGGCGGGCCAGAAGCTCGAAGTACTGACCTTCGATGATGGTCAACTGCGAAGCTAGTTGCGCTGCGTCCAGACGCACCAGCACATCGCCCGCCTGCACCGCGTCACCTTCCTTGATCAGGATCTGGGTGACGACGCCCCCGTCCGGGTGCTGAACGACCTTGCGGTTCTGTTCGATCTGCACCTGCCCCTCGGCAATCACGGCGCCGGACAGTTTGCTGGCAACAGACCACGTGCCGAAGCCGCCGATCAGGACCAGCAAGGCGATAAAGCCAAGGATCAACGGGCGGCGGGCCGAGAAGTTTGGGGTGTCGGGTGCTTGTGTCATTGCGTGCCCCCGTTCGTCTGCGCTGTCTGGATTTGCTGCGCATTCTGAACATGCTTGTTCAGCACCTCGTCGCGCGGGCCAAAGCTGCGGGCGACGCCGTCGTCGATGATCAGCAGCAGCTCGCATTCCCGTATGGCGGCGGGACGGTGGGCCATGATCATCACGGCACCGCCTCGGTCCTTCACCGCACGGATCGCGTTGTTCAACGCTTGCGTCCCTTCGTTGTCGAGGTTCGAGTTCGGTTCGTCCAGCACCAGAATGACCGGTTCGCCATAGATCGCGCGGGCCAGCCCGACGCGCTGCATCTGCCCGCCAGATAGGGGCGCGCCACCCGGTGCGAGGCGCGTGTCATAGCCATCGGGCAGCGACAGGATCAGCTCGTGTGCGCCAGCCATCTGGGCCGCGGCCACGACGGCGGTGGCGTCTGGTTGCAGCTCAAGCCCAGCGATATTTTCGGCGATCGTGCCTTCGAACATCTGCACGCGCTGCGGCAGATAGCCGATATACTGGCCCAAAGCCTCGGGCGCGTAATTGTCCAGCGACGCACCGCCCAAGCGCACCGTGCCGGCATCCGGCGCAATGACGCCCGTCAGTACGCGCGCGAGGGTTGATTTGCCCGATCCGGAGGGGCCGATCACGCCCAAAGCCTCGCCGGGGTTTAGGTCGAATGTGACCTGCCGCAGAACCGCGCGGCTGGCCCCCTGTGGAATGACGGTCAGCTTGTCCACTTGCAGTTTTGCGTTCGGGCGCGGCAGCCGAGTGCGTTCCTGTTCAGTGGGCGTTTCGGCCAAAAGCTCGGCCAGCGCTTGCCAGCCCGCGCGTGCGCGTTGCACCAGTTGCCACTGGTTCACCGCCATATCGACAGGCGCCAGAGCGCGACCCAACAGGATCGACCCCGCGATCATCGCGCCCGGCGATATCTCGCCCTGCAACGCCAGATAGGCCCCAAGGCCCAGCATTGCCGATTGCAGGAACTGGCGGAAGGTCTTGGACATGGCCGAGAACTGACCCAGCCGATCCGAGGCGCGCAGGTTTTCATGCAGCGACACCTCGCGCGACCGATGCCAGCGCTTGTAGGCACCGCTGGACATGCCAAGGGCGCGTACCATTTCGGATTCTACCCGCATCTGCTCGGCCATCTGATCCGCGCGGTGTGTCGCGACGGTGGCCTTGGTCAACGGCCCCTTGGTCATGATCTGGTTCAGCACCGTGATGCCGATCAACACAGCCCCGCCCGCAATGGCCAAAATGCCCAGCCACGGGTGAAAGATGCTGATGGCGAGCAGGAAGACCGGGGTCCACGGAATGTCGAATGCCGCAGTGATGACCGGGCTTGAGAGCAGTTTTTGCACCGCCTCCAAGTCCTTCAGGCCCGCCGTGGTGCCGCCATCCTTGCTGGGTTGGCGCAGGACGGCCGAAAATACCCGATGGTCAAGCGAGGCCTGAAATTGCGCCCCGGCACGCGCCAGAATGCGCGCACGGGCATAGTCGAGAATACCCATCATCAAAAACAGGAAGCTCATCAATAGGGTCAGGGCGATCAGTGTCGCCTCCGACCGACTGCCGAGCACGCGGTCGTAAAGCTGCAGCATATAGATTGGCGCCGTCAGCATCAGCAGGTTTACGAAGACCGAGAATAGCGCAACGCTCCACATCAGGCCCCGCAGTTTGCGGCGCTGAGATCGAAGCTCTTCCAGTCCTTGAATCAGTTGGTTCTGTTTCATATTGGCCTGTTTATTCCCAAAATCGCCTGCCTGCAGCCCGGATCACGTGTGGCGTTCGGCGGGAATCTGCTTGCACCTGTCGCCAAATAGTCACATTCAATAGCTGCGGAAGCCTTAACATCTGTGCAATAGATCTGCATCTATTATGTGTTGCCCGGATAAGCAGAAAAACCAAGTTCAGCGATAGTTCACGTGAAGAAAAGAAATTCGAAAATTGTGGTGGCGTTGGCTGGTCTGGCGCTTATGGGGCTAAGTGCTTGTGCAACGGCGCCCGCACCGTCCGGTTATGCTGATCCGCACGAGGATCAGAACCGGTGGACGCACCGTGCTAATATCAAGTTGGATCGCGTGCTGGTGTCGCCGGCCTCCAACACCTACGGCACTGTGTTGCCTCAACCCGTGCGCGATTCGGTTTCGGCGTTTTCAGACAACGCGTCCTTGCCGGGCGTGGTGGCGAACAACCTGTTGCAGGGCCAGATTGAAGATGCGCTCCACAACACCGTTCGCTTCGTGTTCAACTCTACGTTAGGCCTGCTTGGCATCTTCGACGTAGCGACCGATATTGGATTGGAAGAACGTAGCAGTGATTTTGGTGAAACCCTGCACGTTTGGGGTGTGCCGGAAGGGGACTATGTTGTTCTGCCCTTCTTTGGCCCATCGACCGAGCGTGATGGTATCGGGATCTTGGTGGACTTCGTGTTGAACCCGCTCAGCATGGCTTTGCCGACCGATGTAAAACACCTTCCAAAAGCGGCTTGGGTTCTGTCTAAGTTTGGTGATCGCTATCAGTTCAGCGACACCGTGGATGAGTTTTATGAGAGCGAAACCGGCTATGAGCTGATGCAACTCTACTATCTGGACTCGCGCCGTTACGAGCTGGGCGTTGAAGTGGAAGACGATGAGCTTGAGGATATTTATGATGCGTATGATGGGTAACGAGACCTCGATGACACGCCGCGCCTTTGTGGGCGGGCTGGCCGGGTTGAGCGTATTGGCCGCTATGCCGGGCCGCGCACTGGCCGCGATTTCGGCGTCGCAGGCGGAAAGCCTGATTGGCAAAGTCGTGCGTGACATCAACTCGATCATCAACTCGGGTGCGCCCGAGGCGACGATGATCAAACGATTTGAAGATGTGTTCGCAAAATACGCTGACGTGAACTTTATCGCGCTGTCCGCGCTGGGGCCGGATGGTCGGTCGGCAAGTGCGTCGCAGAAAAGCGCATTCGTCAAAGCGTTCCGCGCCTACATTGCCCGCCGCTATGGCAGCCGCTTCCGCGAGTTCGAGGGCGGGCGCATTGATGTCGTCAGCACGACGCAGGTGAAAAGCCGCTATGAGGTTCTGACCAAGACCACGCTGAAAGGACACGCACCGTTTGATGTTGTGTTCATCGTGGCGGCCAAGAATGGCAAGTTCATTGATATGCAGGTCGAAGGCATCTCGATCGTGAAGTCCGAGCGCAAGGAAATCGGCGCGATGCTGGACCGCCGTAAGGGCGATCTGAACCAGCTGATCGCGGATCTTCAGAAGGGCTGACCTTCGCCCCCATAGAATAAAGAAAGCCCCGGCCAATGTGCCGGGGCTTTTTCATTCAAGTCGTTGGATCAGTTTCCTTGGCCGAAGATCGATCGGAGCACCCCGATAAACACATCCTCGACGGCCTCGCCCACGGAGCCGCCGCCCTGACCGTTCTGCGGAATGCCTTGGAAGCCGGGCTCGCCCGAGTTCATAATGCGACCGTCGAACTGCGGCACGAAATCCGGGCGGATCATCGGAAGAGGCGTGGGGACCAGCTGCGACTGGATGTTCACCATCGCCTCGCGCCACATCTCGGCCGGAAGGCCACCACCGGTTACGCCTTTCAGGGGCGTGTTGTCGTCATAGCCCATCCAGATACCCATCACGTAATCCGCGGTGAAGGCGATGAACCACGCATCGCGCGCGGATTGACTGGTGCCGGACTTCCCTGCGATCTCAAGCCCCTCAATGCGCGCACGGGTGCCGGTTCCTTCTTCGACCACGCGGCTCATCATATAGGTCAGCTGCGCGGCGGCCTCGCGCGAGATCACGCGCTCGCCGATCCCGCCTGTCTGGGTCATCAGGGGATCACGGTCACCCACAAGGCTTAGCTCGGTCAGGCCATAGGGCGTCACGGACGAGCCACCGTTCAGGATGCCCGCATAGGCGCCGGTGGTTTCCAGAAGCGTGCTTTCCGAGGCGCCAAGCGCCAGCGCTGGGCCGGCCGCCAAATCGCTTTCGATGCCAAACATTGACGCGACCGAGCGCACAGCCTCGCGCCCGACTTCTTCTGATACCTTTACGGCGGGAATGTTCAGGGACTTGGCCAGCGCCTCGGTGAAGCTGACGGGGCCGTAGAACCGGTTTGTATAGTTTTTAGGGCACCATTCGCCCGACCCTGCAATGTTCAGGCAATAGGGTTCGTCGATGACGAAATCGTTCCACTGGTACCCCATATCCAGCGCAGCGGCGTAGACAAAGGGCTTGAAGGCTGATCCGGTTTGGCGTTTCGCCTGCGTGGCGCGGTTGAACGCCCCTGTGACGCGGGTTTCGCGTCCGCCGACCAGACCGCGCACCGCGCCATCGGCGCTCATCACCACAATCGCGGCTTGCGCTTTCGATCCTTCCGAGACCTTCTCGTCAAAGATCTTGGCCATCGCATCTTCCGCCGCTTTCTGAATGCGCGGATCAAGCGTGGTCTTGATGATGACGTCCTCGGTCGTCTTGCGCGTCAGGAAGGCCGGCAGGTCACCCATGATCCAGTCCGCAAAGTACCCGCCTGCCTGCGCCTTGGCGGCTTTCGACAGGGTGGCGGGGTTCGCTTGATACTGGGCGGTTTCTTTGTCCGACAGATACCCCTGCTCGTTCATCAGGCGCAAAACCGTGGCTGCACGATCCTGCGAACGTTTCAGATCGTTCGTCGGGGCGAAGCGCGAAGGTGCGGTCAGCATGCCCGACAGCATCGCGGCCTGCGCCGGGTTCAGTTCCGACGCGGGGATGGCGAAATACCGTTGCGATGCCGCGTCAAACCCGAACGATCCCGCCCCCAGATAGGCGCGGTTCATATAGATCGTCAGGATCTCGTCCTTGGTGAACTTGGTCTCAAGGGCCATCGCATAGACGGCTTCTTTCATCTTGCGCCACAGCGATCCTTGGCGGCAGTCAGCCTCGTAGGCGGCTTCGTTCTTCCATTGGTCGGGATCATACGGCACGCCCAAGCACAGAAGCTTGGCGACCTGCTGGGTCAGGGTCGAGCCACCGTGACCCGACAAAGGCCCGCGCCCTTCGCGCAGGTTGATCCGCACCGCGCTGGCGATCCCGCGTGGGCTGAGGCCAAAGTGTCCGTAGAACCGTTTGTCCTCGGTCGCGACCACGGCGTTCTTCAGATGTGGGCTGACGGTTTCGGTGGTGATGGTGCGCCCGCGCTGGTCTCCGCGCCAGGCGTAGACCTCGCCATAGCGGTCCAGAATGGTGACAGACCCCTTGGCCCGACCGTCCAGCATCGCGTTCAGCTCGGGCATGGTCGAGGCGAAATAGAATACTGCACCCCCGACGATCAGCGCCGTGACCACCGCGCCCTTCCACATCAGGCGCCAGAACAGCCGGAACACCCATCCGATCAGCACGAAGGGCCACATGAAGATCGAGCGTGGCTTCTTCGGCCCGCCGCCGCCCCCGCCGCGCCGCTTGGGGGCTGCCTTGCGCTTGGTGGTCGTTGTCTTGCGCGCAGGCTTCTTGGGCGCCGCCTTTTTCGCAGGGTAACGCTTGTCTGCCACCAAAGGGGGGCGTTTCTGGCCAGATTGGCTCATGATACTCGTCCGGGTCTGCTCGGTGTGTGCTCTGGGCTTGTCATTTGTGACTTAGCGATTCGTTACGGGCAAGTGTAGCCCGAACCCCATCATCGCGCGACTTTTCGCGCTGCCGCATTTTTCAGCACGGCCCTAGGCAATCGCGTCAATTTCCGGGCGTGACAGGTTTTCAGGTCAGCTTTCCTGCCCAATTTATGCCCGTTCCCGTGCAATTTGCTGCGCTGCGGCGTCTGACTTACCTCAAGCGCATGGTGATCACGCCATGCCGAAAAGGGAAAGGAAAGAACGTGAAACTGATCATTGCAGCGATCAAACCGTTCAAGCTGGAAGACGTACGCGAGGCTCTGACCACAGTGGGCGTCACCGGCATGATGGTTTCAGAAATCAAGGGCTTTGGGGCCCAGTCGGGTCACACCGAAATCTATCGCGGCGCGGAATACGCCGTGAACTTCTTGCCGAAAATCAAGCTTGAGATCGTCGTGAATGACGATCTGGCTGCCGAGGTCGTCGAGACCATCTCGAAAGCCGCGCATACCGGCAAGATCGGTGACGGCAAGATCTTCACCCTCGACGTGTCGGACGCCATGCGCGTGCGCACCGGCGAAACCGGCGCAGACGCCGTATAAGCGTGAAAGGACAGACGATGACACGCAAACTTCTGATTTCGACGGCCCTGTTGGCCGCACTGCCCGGGCTGGCCTTCGCGGAAGGCGAAGCGGCTGCACATACCGGCTTTATCCTGACTTCGGTCCTGTTTCTGGTCGGTGGCTTCTTGGTGTTCTGGATGGCCGCAGGCTTTGCCATGCTGGAAGCTGGCCTTGTGCGCTCCAAGAACGTGACTATGCAGCTGACCAAGAACATCGCGCTCTTCTCGATCGCGGCGATCATGTACTGGCTGGCCGGTTACGGCATCATGTATCCCGGTGACTGGCTGATCGAAGGCTGGCTGGGCCCGTTCTTCGCCGTGACCTCGCTTGATCCGGTTGGCGTTGCTGCTGATGCCGTAGACGTAGGTTATGCCTCGGGCGCATCGGACTTCTTCTTCCAGCTGATGTTCTGTGCCACCACGGCCTCGATCGTATCGGGTACGCTGGCTGAACGTATCAAACTGTGGCCCTTCCTGGCCTTCGTTGTTGTCCTGACCGGCTTCATCTATCCGATCGAAGCAAGCTGGCAGTGGGGCGGCGGCTGGTTGTCGGAAGCTGGCTTCTCGGACTTCGCGGGTTCGACACTGGTGCACGCTGCGGGTGGCTTCGCTGCACTGGCTGGTGTCCTGATCCTGGGACCGCGTATCGGCAAGTATAAAGACGGCCGCACCGTTCCCATGCCGGGTTCGAACCTGCCGCTGGCAACTCTGGGTACGTTCATCCTGTGGCTGGGTTGGTTCGGCTTCAACGGCGGCTCGCAGCTGGCCATGGGCACCATCTCGGACGTCTCGGACGTGGCCCGTATCTTCGCCAACACCAACATGGCTGCTGCTGCAGGTGCTGTTGTCGCGATGATCATGACCCAAGTGATGTTCAAGAAGGTCGACCTGACGATGACCCTGAACGGCGCACTGGCTGGTCTGGTCTCGATCACCGCCGAACCGCTGGCCCCCTCGCTGTTCCAAGCGCTGATCATCGGCGGCATCGGTGGCGCAATCGTAGTCTTCGTGGTCCCGCTGCTGGACAAGCTGAAGATCGACGACGTGGTTGGTGCCATCCCGGTACACCTGGTTGCAGGTTTCTGGGGTACGTTCATCGTAGCTTGGACCAACACCGACGCCAGCTTTGGCACCCAGATCATGGGCTTCCTGGCAATCGGCATCTTCGTCTTCGTCGTAAGCTACATCTTCTTTGCGATCATCAAGGCCACCATGGGTCTGCGTGTCAGCGAAGAAGAGGAAGTCAACGGGCTGGACATGGCCGAGCTGGGCATGGAAGCCTACCCGGAATTCACCAACGGGTAATAAGAAACAACCGCGCCGAGGCAACCCGGCGCGGTTTTGTAAGGCCGGCACTAGACCAAGGCCAACAGGGTGGAAAAGGGAGCTGGAAGGCTCCCTTTTCTTTTTGCGTTATCCCCATGCCGTTCCACTTCCCACGCTGCGACAATGGCAGGCCTTCACATTCAGAAAATTGTATGTGATAGAGAGTACTCCTCGGTCACAAAGATACTGGATAGCGGAAATGAATGCACAACGCGCAACAATGTCCATCGCAGGACTGTTCGTTCTGATCAGCCTTGGACTGGCCCACGCCAATGGGCAGATCGATATCACCTCGGTGAGCTGGCTTTGGTTCACAGCTTTCGTTGGCCTGAACCTGTTCCAAGCCGGACTGACGGGCTTTTGCCCCCTGACAAAGATTCTCGTGAAGCTTGGGCTGAGACCTGCCACGTAATACGCGGGCACGGGTTTTCGGTCGTCATAGTGGCAGGGCGATGCCTGCTGGGTATTAGAATTTGAGGGGGCCTAAGTGGCCCCTTTTAGTTTCTTCAATCTTCGAAGTCTTGGGGGGTGATGAAGTAGGCCACTCCGCTGGCAATACAAGCCCAAAGCAAATGGGCGCCGAGAGGATGCAGACCGATTTCGGTATCTAAGTGGGTGTTCGTCCAGTGTCCAACAGCCGGAGGAAGAAACAAGAAGCCAAACACGTTACCCGCGCCGGATAAGCGTTTAGCTGTATCGGGCGACGCACTAAGCATCCTGGCTGAGATCAAGCGGGCAAGAAATCCACCTGAAGCGATGCCTAGCCAGATACTTACGACAAATAGAGCAAACCCTATTCCGCGCCACATTTCCCCGTAATACATGATTGCAAGTGGTGCGATAATGAATGGGGCAGTTCCGACCCACGGTAGCCATCTCGACTTCTCGAGATTCTCAAAAAATTTAACAATCATGCCGGGAATATATCACGCAGAATTAGCGCGAGCAAAGAAGGCAACGAAGTTGTCGGCGATGACTTTCTCCGTTGCCTTTCAGTATTTTGTTGCGAAAGCTAAGACTTACACCCCAACCTTCGCAATCGCTTCTGCCAAGATCGGCACGGTCTCTTCGTTCAGGCCCGCGATGTTCATGCGGCTGTCTCCGACCATGTAGATGCCGTGATCGACGCGCAGGGCCTCGACCTGTTCGGGCGTGGCGCCGAGGCGCGAGAACATGCCGCGGTGATCGGCGATGAAGCCAAAGCGGTCCGAACCCGTGCGGGCGCGCAGCTCGCCAGCCAGTTGCTCGCGCAGGGCCAGCATGCCGGTGCGAACCTCTTCCAGTTCGGCCATCCAGTCCGCCTTCAGACCTTCATCCTCTAGGATCATGGTCACCAGACGGGCACCGTGATCGGGCGGGAAGCTGAAGTTCTGGCGGTTCAGGTGGGTCAGGTTCTGCTGGGTGATCCCAGCATGCTCGGCGTTTTCCGAGATGCAGGTCAAAAGCCCGGTTCGCTCGCGGTAGATGCCGAAGTTTTTCGAGCAGCTGGCCGCAATCATCGCTTCTGGCACGGCCTGCGCGATCAGGCGCACGCCAGCGGCGTCTTCTTCCAGACCGTCGCCAAAGCCCTGATAGGCGATGTCGATCAGGGGCGTTGCGCCCTTTTCAACGATCAGGTCCGCGACCTCTTTCCACTGGGGCAGGGTCAGGTTCGCGCCGGTCGGGTTGTGGCAGCAGCCGTGCAACAGCACCGCGTCGCCCGCCTTGATGCCCTTCAGGTCTTCCATCATCCCGTCGAAATCAACCGCGCGGCTTTCGTTGTCGAAATAGCGGTACTCGGCCATGTTCATGCCAAGGTGCTTGATGATCGAGGGGTGGTTCGGCCAAGTCGGCGCCGACAGCCAGATCGTGGCGTCGGGCGAGGCCATCTTGATCAACTCGACCGCCTGGTGGATCGCGCCAGTGCCGCCGGGTTGGGCAGCCATCGACAGACGCTCGGACGGGACCGCATCGCCCAGAACCAGCTTGGTCAGAGCGTTGCCATAGGCCGGATCGCCCGCCAGACCGGTATAGGATTTGGTGCTTTCAACGTCCCACAGAACCTTCTCGGCGGCTTTGACAGCGCGCATGACGGGGGTGACACCCTGCGCGTTCTTGTACACGCCAACGCCAAGGTCAATTTTGCCTTCGCGCGGGTCTTCGCGGTACTGCTGCATCAGCGCCATGATCTTGTCTTTGGGCTGGGCTTTCAGGTTGGTGAACATCGTCTACTCTCCGGTTTCGACTTTCAGGTCGGAATACATGCCCCATTCGGACCAGCTGCCATCATAGACCGCGTGGCGGTCATGGCCCTGACGTTCCAGCGCAAGCGCAAGGATCGCGGCCGTCACGCCCGAGCCGCAGCTAAGGATGGCGGGTTTGTCCAGATTGACATTTGCGGCCTCAAAAATGGCGCGGGTGTCTTCGGGGGATTTCATCGTGCCGTCCGCGTTCAGAAGCGTGGCAAAGGGTACGTTTTTCGAGTTCGGGATGTGTCCGGCGCGCAGACCCTCGCGCGGTTCTGGCACCTCGCCGCGGAAGCGTTCGGCGCCGCGGGCGTCAATGATCTCGTAATCACCAAGTTTCGAGGCAGCCGCCACCTGCGTGACGTCCTTAACCATATGCGCCTGACGCGTAACCGTCATGTGGCGGTCACGGATGACGGGGGGCATATCTTCGGTCGGGTGGCCCTCGGCCTGCCATTTCGGCAGACCACCATCCAGAACGGCAATGTCCTTGTGCCCCATCAGGCGGAACATCCACCAGACGCGGGCGGCGGAAAACAGGCCCATGCCGTCATAGACGACAATCTGGTGCCCATCGCCCACACCCATCGCACGCACGCGGGACATGAATTTCTCGACAGGAGGCATCATGTGCGGCAGGTCCGAGCGCAGGTCGGCGATCTCGTCAATGTCGAAGAAACGCGCGCCGGGGATGTGGGCCGCGTCATATTCGGCCTTTGCGTCCCGGTTCATATCCGGCAAGTACCAGCTGGCATCGAGGATGCGCAGGTCGGGATCTTTCAAATGTTTCGCCAGCCAGTCGGTCGAGACCAGCGTTTTCGGGTCGCTATGCGGCATGGCTTGCCCTCCGGTCAGTGTTCATTCCTGCCTAGTCCCGGACGCTCCGATAGGCAAGCAATTGCGTTGAATTGCCCAAG
This sequence comes from Aliiroseovarius marinus, assembly GCF_004360145.1. Lineage (GTDB taxonomy): Bacteria > Pseudomonadota > Alphaproteobacteria > Rhodobacterales > Rhodobacteraceae > Aliiroseovarius > Aliiroseovarius marinus. Next base: position 70,892 of record NZ_SAIT01000011.1, read on the forward strand.
AAAAAAGGGGAAAGCGGCTGCCTTCCCCCGGTGTTTGAAAATGGCTTGGGTTCAATAGTCGCCAGCATGTTGGGCATAACGCCTACCACAGCACGCAACATGCTGCCGTCAACCCGGCCCGCAAGCATGCAGAAGGGCTGTCCGTAATAGGACCAGCGAAGCACGGTGACGCAAGGGCAATTAAGGGGAAAACTTGGCAAAAACCGACGCTTACGTTTTGGTCAACCCGCCGAGGCGCAGCGGCGCAAGGCGGTGTCCAACGCCTGCCGGAACCGCGCGCGGTCGGCTTTCGAGAACGCCTTGCCGCCACCTTGTCGGAACGGATCGGCCGCACGCAGGTCGGCCATCAGGTCGCGCATGGCAAGCTGTTCGCGCACATTGGCTTGGGTGAAGCGTTCGCCGTTATGGCGCAGCACCTCGGCCCCGGCTTCGACGCATTTGGCGGCGAGCGGGATGTCCCCGGTCACCACCACATCGCCCGGCGCCGCGCGGTCGGCGATCCACATGTCGGCCACGTCTGGGCCATCGGGGACATAGATCATTTCGACCAGAGGGTTCGGCGACGGCCGCAGCCCGCCATTCGACACCAGAAACATTTGGGTCTTATAGCGGGTCGCGACGGCCTCGGCCTCGGCCTTCACCGGGCAGGCATCTGCGTCGATATAAAGCGCCATCAGGTTACGCCCACAGCGCCTCGGCATGGAAACTCACGTGGTCTTCCATGAAGGTCGAGACGAAGAAATAGCTGTGGTCATAGCCCGGCTGCATGCGGAACACGGCCTCTTGCCGGCGGGCGGCGATGGCACTGGCCAGAGTCTCGGGTTTCAGAAGGTCGATGAATTGGTCCTTGGTGCCAGTGTCGATCAGCATCGGGCCATCGAAGCCCACGTTCTTCATCAGAAGGCTGGCATCATGCGCGACCCATTTGGTGGCGTCGTCGCCCAGATAAGCGCCCAGCTGCTTCGTGCCCCAGTCCGATGCGGTCGGATTGCAGATCGGCGAGAAGGCCGAGACCGAGCGGAAGCGCTCGGGCAAAGTCATGGCAATGGTCAGCGCGCCGTGGCCGCCCATCGAATGGCCAGTGATGCCCTGACGTTCGGCGTCCAGTGCGAAATTGTTAAAGACCAGATCGGGCAGGTCCTCGGTGATATAGTCCCACATCTGGAAATGCGGCGCCCACGGATCCTGCGTGGCGTTCACATAGAACCCGGCGCCTTGGCCCAGATCATAGGCGTCGTCATCGGCCACACCGTCGCCACGCGGGCTGGTGTCGGGGAAGATCAGCGCGATGCCTTGTTCGGCGGCCCACGCCTGCGCGCCCGCCTTGGTCATGGCGTTTTCATGGGTGCAGGTCAGACCCGACAGGTACCACAGGACTGGCACGGGGCCGTCCTGTGCTTCGGCCGGTTGGAACAAGCCAAAGGTCATGTCCGTACCTGTCGCCGCTGAGGCGTGTTTATAGACCCCTTGGGTGCCGCCGAAACAGGCGTTTTCCGAAATCGTTTCCATGGCGCGTTCCTTTGCGAAAGATAGTGTTCCGACCTAACTAGAGCCGGGGTGCAATGGCAATGGGGAATGCGTCGGCTGCCCGTGTAGTTACGACGTCACCCACGCAATGATGGCTGACACGGTCAGCACAGAAATGAGCGTCGATAGCAAAATGGCCGAGGATACCCGTTGCGGGGCCACGCCGTAGTGCTGCGCAAGGATATAGACGTTGCCCGCCACCGGCAGGCCCGCTGCGGCCACCATGACGCCTGCCATGAAGGGCTCGACATCGAACACCATGAAGGCAAGAACGCCAACGGCCAGCGGATGCAGGATCAGCTTGGCGAAGCTCAGCCAGCCCGCGACGGACAAGCGTTCTGCGGATTTCGAGGCCAGAGATGCCCCAATGGCAAACAGCGCGCCGGGGGTCGAGGCCCCGGCCAGAAGGTCAAGGAACCGCTGCACGGGGTCTGCCAAATCCCACCCTGTTGCGGACCACGCGAACCCAAGCGCCATCGAGACAATCATCGGATTCGACACCAGCCCTTTGCCGACCGTCCCCAGCACAGCGGGGCTGACCCGCCCGTCGCGCGTGCCGGTGATGATGATGACGATCAGGCTGCTGAACAGAAACAGATCGACCGCCAGCACCAGCATGACGGCGGGGATCGCGGCCTCGCCCAGCAGAAGTGCCAGCATGGGCACGCCCAGAAAACCGGTGTTGCCGATCACCGCGCATTGCGCTTCCACGGCGGCCTCTTGCGCGCCGCGTTTGCGGACCAGTGCCACCACGGTCGCAAGGATATAGACCCCCAAGCCCCCCAGCGCGTAGGCCCAGATGAAGGGCCAGTTGATGACCTCGGCCAGCGACAGGTTGGCCGAGAAGCGAAACAGCATGGCTGACAGGGCGAAGTAGAACACGAAGCGGGTCAGATAGGCGGTCGCCTCGGGCGGGAAAAAGCCGCGTGCGGCGGTGCCAAAGCCCAGCCCGATCAGGGCAAAAAATGGAAGGGTCTGCAGAAGAACGTCGATCATGGCGCAGGCCTAGCACGGTGCTGCGCGCTTGGCGAGAGACACCGCCAAAAGGCGGGGTGGCTCACGTTGTGAGCCTGTAGGGGCGTTGCCCCTCTGTGCTGCGCACATTCACCCCAGGATATTTTGAGCAAGAAACTGCGGTCAGCCGCCGCCGATCAGTGCCCCCGCGGCGAAGACCAGCGCACCGCCGACAACAACTTGCAGCGTGGCGCGCATGAACGGGGTTTGCATAAAGCGGTTCTGGATCCAGACAATTGCCCACAGCTCGACGAATACGACGAGGATTGCGATGGTTGTAGCGGTCCAGAAATCGGTGATCAGATAGGGCAGGGCGTGGCCCAAGCCCCCAAGCGTGGTCATGATGCCCGAGGCAAAGCCGCGCTTCACAGGGCTACCGCGCCCCGACAGTTCACCATCGTCCGAAGCTGCTTCCGTGAAGCCCATCGAGATGCCCGCACCGACGCTGGCAGCAAGCCCCACAAGGAAGGTGGTGTGCGTGTCTTGCGTGGCAAAAGCCGTGGCAAAGATCGGTGCAAGGGTCGAGACCGAGCCGTCCATCAGCCCGGCCAGACCCGGCTGAACCCATGTCAAAATGAACTGACGATGCGCAGCCTCGTCTTCGCTTTCGCGGGCGCTGTCATCCAGATGCTTGGCTTCTAGATCGACGGCTGCGTGGGCGTGGTCGGCCTCGGCGGCGGCCAGATCGCCGAGCAGCTTGCGGGTGTTCGCGTCCGAGGTGCGGTCGGCGGCCTTGCGATAGAACTGTTCGGCTTGGCGCTCCATCTCGCGGGCTTCGCCGCGGATGGTTTCCAGACCCAGATTTTCGACCAGCCAGACGGGGCGGCGGGCATAGAAGCCGGCTACGTGTTCGCGCCGGATCAGCGGGATGACGTCGCCAAAACGGGCCTTGTGGGCCTCGATCAACAGGCGTCGATGCTCGTCCTCTTCCTCGGCCATGCCGTCGAACACTTTTGCCGAGGAGGGGAACTCTTCGCGCAACGTTTCGGCATACTGCCGATAGATCCGCGCATCGTCTTCTTCGTTCGAGATCGCCAGCGCCAGAATTTCCTGTTCGGACAGGTCCGAGAAGCGGCGGCGGTGCAGGTTGGCGGACAGCATGGAAAGCTCCTGAATTAGAATGGTTCTAATGTATGGGTTTAGAAGCGGAAGGCAAGACTACATTCTGTCGCGCCAGAATGAAAAAAGGGGGCCGAGGCCCCCTAAGTTGCTCAGGAATAGAAAGTGGATCAGAACTCCACCACCGCACGGATGCTTTCGCCCTTGTGCATCAGATCGAACCCTTCGTTGATCTGATCCAGCGTCAGCTTGTGGGTAATCATCGGGTCGATCTCGATCTTGCCGTCCATGTACCAGTCGACGATTTTCGGAACGTCCGTACGGCCCGACGCGCCGCCGAAGGCGGTACCGCGCCAGACGCGGCCGGTGACCAGCTGGAACGGGCGGGTCGAAATCTCGGCACCTGCGGGGGCCACGCCGATGATGATCGATTCACCCCAGCCTTTATGGGCGCATTCCAGTGCGTCGCGCATTACCTTCACGTTGCCGGTTGCGTCGAACGAATAATCCGCACCGCCGCCGGTCAGCTCGACCAGATGGGCGACAAGATCGCCCTCAACCTTCGAGGGGTTCACGAAATCGGTCATGCCGAAGTGGCGGCCCATTTCCTCTTTGCTGTCGTTCAGGTCTACTCCGACAATCTGATCCGCGCCGGCCATGCGCAGGCCCTGGATCACGTTCAGGCCAATGCCGCCCAGACCAAACACAACGGCGGTCGAGCCGATCTCGACCTTGGCGGTGTTGATCACCGCGCCGATGCCGGTGGTGACGCCGCAGCCGATGTAGCAGATCTTGTCAAACGGCGCGTCCTTGCGGACTTTTGCCAGTGCGATTTCAGGTACAACCGTGTGGTTGGCGAAGGTCGAGCAGCCCATGTAGTGGTGGATCGGCGTGCCATCCAGCATCGAGAAACGGGTCGAGCCATCGGGCAGCAAGCCAGCGCCTTGGGTCGAGCGGATCGACTGGCAGAGGTTGGTTTTCGGGTTCAGGCAGTATTCACACTCGCGGCATTCCGGGGTGTAGAGCGGGATGACGTGGTCGCCGACCTCAAGCGAGGTCACGCCTTCGCCCACCTCGATCACCACGCCTGCACCTTCGTGGCCCAGAATGGCCGGGAAGATGCCCTCGGGGTCATCGCCAGAGCGGGTGAACTCGTCGGTGTGGCACAGGCCGGTGGCCTTGATTTCGACCAGAACTTCGCCGGCACGCGGGCCTTCAAGGTTCACTTCCATAATCTCAAGCGGTTTGCCTGCTTCTACGGCGACGGCGGCACGGGTGCGCATGTTCATACTCCTCTGTTGGTTGTCGCAAGAGTGGGCGAAAAACCGATGACGTTTCAAGCAACCAGCGACACGCATTTGTACAAGCGCGACATTGAAAAGGAAATCCTTTGCTGTGCGGGGATGGTCGCGTTTGACGAAGCCGCGCTAAGGTGTTTTCTAATCCCCGAAACGAAAAGGGGCGGCGCATCCCTGCACCGCCCCCGTTCTGTTCGCTTCGCGCTTACTTCTTGCGGTAATCATCGTGGCAGGCTTTGCAGGTGCCGCCGATCTGACCCAAAGCCGCGCCAATCGCGCCTTGTTCGGTGATCTCGGCCACGCCTTTGGCGGCCATCACCATGTCGTCGGCTTTCTTAGCGAAGTCGTCCCAGTTTTCCCAGATTGCGGGCAGGGCTTCGGTGGCGGGGTCGGTTTCGTTGGCTTCAAAAACAGCCGGAACCATCATGCCCTGCTCGGCGATGGTCGCAACGGCTGCATTGGCTTTTTCAGCTTCAAACGCCATCTCGCCTTTGGCCATGCCCGCCAGCGTCTTCATTGAGCCGCCAATGGCCTTCATCACCTCCATCCGCTTGATCACGGCGGGGTTTGTGGCGTCTGTGTGTGCGGCAAGGCCGCTTGCCATAGTGATGCTGGCAAGGGTTGCGAGGGCGAGAATGCGTGCAGATTTCATACCTAGTCCTTTCAGGCGATGGTGACTCGTTTTCCCAATTGTATGCATATGCATCTATTTTCGAAATCACAGGATCGTGATCTGCTTAGATGTGGGGGAAGTTCGCCGAAAGGGCGTATCGGACAGGGCCGAAATTACAGGGCGTGAATGCCGCCCAGAACCAGATCCGTTACCAGATCGGCATAGTCTTCGCGGTTCAGCCCTTTGCCGGGGCGGTTCCACATATAGTACCAGTTCAAAATGCCGAAGACCGACATGGTCACGGCGCGCAGGTTGGTGCCGTTTTCAAACCGCTCGGGTGCTTCGGCTTTCAACGCGGCGCCCATCATGTCGATCAGGCGGCGCTGCAGATCTACCAGTGGCGCCTGCTGATCGGGTTCCAGAACCGTAAGGCTATCCAGCTGCAGTTTATGTTCCGCATCTGCGCCCTTGTAGGCGACAAGGATTGCGCGGACCAAACCGCGCAGCCCGTCGGTTTCCGGGGCGGCTTCGACCTCGGCCACCAGACCCGAAAGGTGGTGATCCAGAATGTCGTAAAGCAGGGCCTCTTTGCTGTCGTAATAGTGATAGATCAGCGCCTTTGAGACCCCGCAATGCTTGGCGGCTGCGGTCATCGACGCGCGGTCAAACCCGTGTTCAGCGAAATAGGCCGCTGCCCCCTTGCGGATGGCAGCGCGTTTTTCTTCGTGATCACGGGCGATCCCACGTGGCATGGATTACTCCTTCGGGCGGTTATCAACGACCCTTACAGCCTTACCCTCGCTTCGTGCAACCTTGCCGCCATCGGCAACATGCACTTTGGCGCTGACGCCCACGTTGGATTTGATCTTGCCAGACAGGGCACGGGCGGCGGCTTCGGCACCTTCCTGCGACTGACCTTCGGCCATCTCCACGTGTACGTGCATCTCGTCCATACGGCCCGGGCGGACCAGTTCGATCTGGAAGTGCGGCGACAGGGCGGGCACGTCCATCAGCTGTTCTTCGATCTGGGTCGGGAAAACGTTCACGCCGCGCAGGATGATCATGTCGTCCGAGCGGCCGGTGATCTTCTCCATCCGGCGCATCGAGCGTGCGGTGCCCGGAAGCAGACGCGTCAGGTCGCGGGTGCGGTAGCGGATGATCGGGAAGCCCTCTTTGGTCAGCGAGGTGAACACCAGCTCGCCCAGCTCACCATCCTCGCAGACCTCGCCGGTCTCGGGGTTGATGATCTCGGGATAGAAATGGTCTTCCCAGATGTGCAGACCGTCTTTGGTTTCCACACATTCGTTCGCCACGCCCGGTCCGATCACTTCCGACAGGCCGTAGATGTCGACGGCGTGCATGTCGAACGCATCTTCGATCTCGCGGCGCATGTTGTTGGTCCACGGCTCGGCGCCAAAAATGCCGACCTTCAGCGGGCTTTTGCGCGGGTCCAGACCTTGCTTGGCGTATTCGTCCAGAATGGACAACGCGTAAGAGGGCGTCACGGTGATGCCGTCGGCGCGGAAATCTTCGATCAGACGCACCTGGCGCTGGGTCATCCCGCCCGAGACCGGAACAACGGTCAGGCCAGCGGCTTCCGCACCGCCATGTACGCCCAGACCGCCGGTGAACAGGCCATAGCCATAGGCGTTGTGCAGCACGTCGCCCGGACGCAGACCCGAGGCGCGCATGCAGCGGGCCACAACACCGGCCCACATCTTCAGGTCATTCGCGGTATAGCCCACTACGGTCGGCTGACCCGTAGTGCCCGAGCTGGCGTGGATGCGCGAAATCTGCTCGCGCGGGACAGCGAACAGGCCGAACGGATAGTTGTCGCGCAGGTCCTGTTTGACGGTGAACGGGAACTTGGCCAGATCCGCTAGCGTCTTCAGGTCATCAGGATGCACGCCCGCGTCGTCAAAGCTTTTGCGATAGAACGGCACGTTCTCATAGGCGTGTTTCAACGACCATTTCATACGTTCCAGCTGGGTGGCGGCGATTTCATCGCGCGATGCGATTTCGATCGGGTCAAGGTCTTCCTTGCGAGGTGTCAGGTCTTTCATGTCTCTCCTCCGACGGGGCAGCGCCCCGTGCTGTCATCCGTCTTGTTCGTCAAAATGTGTGCCGCTGACCTGCCGTGAATGGCCGCGGAAAATTACCACGTTGCGCCCGTCTTCGCCGGTGACGGTCACGTCATAGATCCCCGAGCGTCCTGCGCGGCTGACTTCGGTCGCGGTGGCGGTCAGGCGCTCGCCCAGCTTGCCCGGGCTCAGATAGGTGACCTGACAATGCTGCCCGACCACGCGGTTGTTGTAGCTGTTGCAGGCAAAGGCAAAGGCGCTGTCGGCCAGCGTGAAGGAAAATCCGCCGTGGCAGATGCCATGCCCGTTTACCATATCCTTCCGGATCTCCATCGACATGACGGCACGGCCGGGCGCTATGGCGTCGATCCGCATGCCCAATTCCTGGCTAGCCGGATCGTCGGCCCACATCGCGTCGGCGCTTTTCTCTGCGATTTCCTGCGGCGTCATGTGGCCTCCCCCCAAGATCACTCGGTTCCAAAATGCACAAAACCGACCGCGCGGTCAATAATGTGTTTTGATTTTCCGACAGGAAGGCACGCAGCGTCACCGATTGGATCTGCTGCGGAGAGGGGTGAATTTTTGTGGAATGTGCTCGATTCCGGCGCCGCTCACTGGATGGGGGCTCTACATGCGGCGCCGGAAGAGCTCTCGCTCGCTACCTGTTAACAATTTCCTACTAAGGGGGCGTTAACGCGGTCTCTGAAAGGTAACTTACCGGTCATTTCTGGGCAAAACTGGGGCAGGTATTGATTTGTTTACCATGTCGGTCCACTCTGAATTTATGAACTGGCAGACAACGACGCCCTTCCAAGGTACGGGCAAACCGGCCGAGCAGGTCGCCTTTAATCGCATGGAACTTGGCGCCATCATGGGGCTGTATGGCCGCATGGTTGCCGCAGGTGAATGGCGCGATTACGGGATGAGCTTTCTCAGTGATGTTGCGATCTTTTCGATCTTCCGACGCACCGCAGAGCACCCCATTTACCGAATCGAGAAGCGCCCCAAGCTGCGTAACAAGCAGGGGCAGTATTCCGTGATCGGCATGGATGGGCGCATCTTGAAGCGCGGGAGCGATCTGCGCACCGTGTTGCGGGTGCTGGAGCGCAAGCTGATCCGCGCGGTCGAATAAGCCTAGAGCCGCTTGCGCGCGGTGACAGGGCCATCGCCCTGAGCGTCAATGCGCGCGATGGCGTCTGCTGTATTCTCATACACCACCGACATGTGATGCGCGTTGGCGTGAATGATCCGGTCGGCATCCACCACCATCGCCACATGACCTTTCCAGAACAAAATGTCCCCCCGCTGCAGCGGTGCATCTTTCGGGATGTCTTGACCCAATGCTGCCTCTTGCAGGTCGCTGTCGCCGGGGCAGGGGATGCCGCAAGCCAGAAGGGCGGCCTGCACAAGGCCTGAGCAGTCGATGCCGAAGCCCGAGTTGCCTGCCCAGACATAAGGCGTGTCCAAAAACTGCTCGGCAATCGCGACCGGGTCCGAGGCAACCTCGTCGATCGGTCGCAGATGCGCCGCCGGGATAAACCCGTGTTTTGGGGCGGACATCGGGGTCTTGGGAAGTTTCACCTCGGCCCATTTGCCTTGCTGCGAGACCACCTGCACCGTGCTGTTCAGGTGGAATGCGCGGCTGTAGGGCGATTTGAAATCCGGCTCGCGATACATATGCGTCGTGCGCCGGATCACGCGGTGGGTCAGCGATTGCGGATCGCCCAGATTCCAGGCTTCAAGGTAGCCGACATAGCCGTCTTTCAGAGACTGCCCGAACACCATGTGATCGTCGCCGTCCAGAATGTTGACCTGATCGCCGGACAAGACTTGCCGGTCTCGGTTGCCGCTGGGCGCATCCAGCAGGAAACTGTCTCCGACGACCTGTTTCACCGTGCCTTCTGTGTAACGCGGGGCATCAACCTTCCCGCGCAGGCTTTCATGCGCAACGTGCTCGTTGGCGGGGGTTAGGCGGCGATCCATCACAACTCCAGCATCTCAGGCAGTGCGTCCAGCAGCGCCCGCGCGCCCATACCGACGCCGCCTTTCGGGCGGCCCGGTGCGGCGGTGGGGTTCCAGCCGTAGATGTCGAAATGCATATAGCGCGGCGTGTCGGTGACGAAGCGTTTCAGGAACAGGGCGGCGGTGATCGAGCCAGCGAATCCGCCCTTCGGCGCGTTGTCTAGGTCAGCGATGCCGGGTTCGATCATCGCCTCGTAGGGTTCCCAAAACGGCATCTCCCACACCGGATCGGCGCTGGATTGCGCACCTTTGCGCAGGGCGTCTGCGTCACCGGTTTCAGTGGCATAGAAGGGCGACAGGTCCGGGCCGACTGCCACGCGCGCGGCCCCGGTCAGCGTCGCCATCGAGACAATCAGATCCGGTTTGTCCTCGTCCGCCAGCGCCAGCGCGTCGGCCAGCACAAGGCGGCCTTCGGCGTCGGTGTTGTTGATCTCAACTGTTAGTCCTTTGCGCGAGGTTAGAATGTCACCGGGACGGAACGCATTCCCTGCGACGGCGTTTTCCACCGCCGGGATCAGCACCCGCAAGCGCAGTTTCAGACCCAGCGTCATGATCATCTGTGCCAACCCCAGCACCGTCGCCGCACCGCCCATATCTTTCTTCATCAAGCCCATCGAGCCGCCAGGTTTCAGGTTCAGCCCGCCCGTGTCAAAGCACACACCCTTGCCCACCAAAGTCAGCGCGGGGCCCTCGTCGCCCCAGCGCATGTCGATCAGACGCGGCGCGCGGGTGGCGGCGCGGCCAACGGCGTGGACCATCGGGAAATTCTGGTCGAGCAGCGACTTGCCCAAGATGGTCGAGATCGTTGCCCCATGGGCCTCGGCCAGTTTGCGGGCGGCGAGCTCCAGTTCGTCCGGGCCCATATCCTCGGCCGGGGTGTTGATCAGATCGCGCGTGGTTAGCTCGCCCGCAGCGATCGCCTCCAGCTGTGCGGCGTCCACGCCGTCAGGGGCGACAAGCTGCGCTTTCGGGAAGGATTGTTTGGCGTAGCGGTCAAAGCGATAGCCCTCGAGCAGCCAGCCAAGGGCAAACTCTTGCGTGATCTGCTTAGGCTGCGTGCTGGCCAGTTGATACACGCCGTCGGGCAGCTTTCCGCGTGCCGCAACCGCGCCGAAACGCTTGCGTTTGCGCGCCTGCGCGGTGCCCAGCCCGACCAGAGCCATCTCGACCACGCCCGACGCCGACGGCACGACCAAGCTCTGCCCCAGCGCGCCGGTAAACCCGTTGACTTCGGCCCAGCTCTGGGCCGATTGCGGCAGCGCTTCGCCCTTTTCGATCAGGTAAAGCGGAATGGCAGCGTCCGTTTGGGGGGCGAAAGTCAGGGTCATCGGGGCCTTTGTCCTTATCTGTGCCGGTTCTGACTGGCAGAGTAGCGCGCCCCGGCGCAAGGGCAATCCCCGAATGATCTTCTTAAAGCGACATGTCCTGATGATCCCACACAGCGATCAGACTGCGTTCTCCCACGCGGTTCAGGCGGGCCAGTGTTGCGGGCAGGGCTGCTGGATCCTGTGCCACACATTGTTCCTCCACATCACGCGCCACGCGGGCCAATGTGGTCATGCCCAGCCGCTGCGCAATGCGCTTCAGATCCTTGGCCCCTTGTCGCAGATCCCCGTATCGACGGGTCTTCTGCGCATGTTGCAGACGTCCCAGCCAAAGCGCCAAATCCTCAAGCGATTGGTTCAGGTTACGATCCGCCTGCACCGGTCCAAAGCGCACATACAGCGCGCGCAGCTGATCCCGATCCAGTTGGATGTCTTCGAAATGGGTTAATGTCGCAATGTCACTCATACCAGCACCCCGGTTGTCTCTTTCCCTCAGGGGCAGAATGACCGCAGGGCCTCAAGAAATCGTATATGGATGCGTTGAAATTACCTCGAATTGCGCGGGATTTCGGGCCGGTCCACGCCCGCCCCGCAATTGACGCGAGTCAATGAGCCTTGCTGAAAACCATGCCACACTAACTTTGGTCTACATGGCCCGTCGTCGCCAAAGGAGGTTCCTATGAAAATTCTTGTTTCCTATGCCACAAGCGAAGGCCACACGCGCAAGGTCGCCCGGTGGGTTGCTGATGGCATCTATGATCAGGGCCACTCGGTCGAGCTGCTTCGGCTGGCGGATGCGAAGGACATCGATCTTGACCGGTACGATGGTGTGGTCATGGCGGGATCAGTGCATGTTGGGCACTACCAGCCAGAGGTGGCCGAGTTCGCCAGCGCACACGCGTCAAAGCTTGGGAACATGCCGACCTTGTTTCTGTCCGTATCGCTAGCCGCAGCCGGGCATGACGCTGAAGACTGGCGTGGGCTGGAACGTATTCTCAGCGAGTTCACCGATGCCACCACTTGGACGCCCGACCGCGTGGTCCAAGTGGCCGGAGCCTATATGCCGTCGGAATATGGCGTCCTCAGCCGCTTTGTCATGCGCCGGATCATTGCGGAGAAAGATCCCGAGGCCGATCTGGACACGGATCACGACTATACCGATTGGAGCGCACTGCGCCGCGAGGTGGACAGCTGGCTGGCAGAGGCCGAGGCGTAGTCACACCTCACTCTGGGGACAGCGGCCCGTTGCCGCTGCCCATTTCTTTGAGGCCGTCACCCGTGGCGTTTAAGGTGTCCACGAGAGGGTCTTACCCTCGGGCCAACGCAGAGTGGTTTCGATGATGATTTCAGACTGGCCGTTCGCGGGGTTGCTTGGATTCCAGACCGAAACACCCTTGCGATCTTCGTAGTCAAACTGATCTCGGGGTCAATAACTTTCGCGCGGACAGAACGGCCACTATTCTTTCGCGATATTCCAGACTTTTGTGGTAGGTCAAAGCGATTTCTTGCGTGAAGAGTTATCCGCTTTGAAAACCGAAGGAGGGGGAGTTTATGTCTTTGTTCATTAGAAATTGTTTCGCATCGATGCTCGTATTTGTCGTATCGATCTCGGCAGCAAGCGCTGGCGGCGAATTTCTCGAAGGTTGCCTGGCATTAAAAGGCAACGAGCAACTTTTCAGAAAGACGACTGTGAAGTGGGAGGCCGAGCAGCGAGGAGAAACCATAATCGCATACGCAACGATAAACGTTGAGGGCAAGGCAACTGTCTGTGGCATGCACATGAACAAAGGGATAGTACCTCATGCCGAATTGAAGCGCATGCTCTCCAGAAGCGAGATAAAATCTGGCAAACAAACGCTGCTACGTAATCTCTCATACTTTACAAACGCCTGTAACAACGTTGGCTGCAAGCTTTGTGCACCATGCTACATGACAACTTTGGACTGGAAGTCAGCCTACGCTCGACCAAAATTTTTCCCAGGCGTGGATGTTCCCGCCCAATGACGAGTGATCAAATGCCCGCTTCGGGTTCAGATCAGACACCACCCCACAAAAAAGCCCCGCCAAATGGCAGGGCTTTCTCTTAATCTATCGAGGGTCGATCAGCCCTTCTTTAGAACCTCACGGCCCAGCAACTCGGCGATCTGGACGGCGTTCAGGGCGGCGCCCTTGCGCAGGTTGTCCGAGACGCACCACATGTTCAGGCCGTTCTCGACCGTCACGTCTTGACGGATGCGGCTGATGAAGGTGGCGAAGTCGCCGACGCATTCAACCGGGGTGACATAGCCGCCGTTCTCGCGCTTATCCACGACCAGAATGCCTGGGGCAGTGCGTAGGATATCGCGGGCTTCGTCTTCGTCCAGGAACTCTTCGGTTTCGATGTTGATCGATTCCGAGTGGCCCACGAAGACCGGCACACGCACACAGGTCGCGGTGACTTTGATCGACGGGTCGACGATTTTCTTCGTCTCGGCGATCATCTTCCATTCTTCTTTCGTGTCGCCCGAGTCCATGAAGACGTCGATATGCGGGATCACGTTGAAGGCGATCTGTTTGGGGTAAACCTTCGGCTCGACTTCCTGACCGGGGACATACATGCCTTTGGTCTGGTTCCACAGCTCATCAATCGCATCTTTGCCCGAGCCCGACACCGACTGGTAGGTCGACACGACAACGCGCTTGATTTTGGCGCGGTCATGCAGGGGTTTCAGCGCCACCACCATCTGCGCGGTCGAGCAGTTGGGGTTTGCGATGATGTTCTTGTTTTTATAGCCGTGGATTGCATCCGGGTTTACCTCGGGCACGATCAGCGGAATGTCGGGGTCGTAGCGGTACAGCGACGAGTTATCGATCACCACACACCCAGCCGCAGCCGCTTTCGGTGCGTATTCCTTGGTTGCTTCCGAACCCACGGCGAACAGAGCCATGTCCCAGCCGGTGAAGTCGAAGGTGTCCAGATCCTGGGTGGTCAGGGTCTTGTCACCAAAGCTGACTTCAGTACCGAGCGAACGGCGCGATGCAAGCGCGGCGATCTCGTCTACAGGAAACTGGCGTTCTGCCAGGATGTTCAGCATTTCGCGGCCCACGTTGCCCGTGGCGCCTACGACGGCGACTTTATAGCCCATTACGGCCTCCTATAATGAATCTGTCTTTGAACCACCCAAAGACGGAGGGTTCCTTAGAGCAATTCTGCCTTGCAGAAAAGGCTTTTCGCGGTGTGCCGCCATCATTTGTCGTTGACTTGTGTGCTTTTCGCTGTGATACGCGCATCAACTGTCCGGTCGACGCGTGAGCGACCCGCCCCAGATGTGAGGCAGACAGCCCTTCCTACAAGTTCCCAAATCACGCGGGGTTCTAGCGGTCAGATCGGCGCTTGGGCATTCGGCCTTTGTGCGAGCATCCACCGCAAACCTAAGCGACGGGCACAAAGCCCCACCCGCGTGACAGCGGTGCACCCGTGCGTGCGCCAGAAAGACGATGATGACAAAATTTGCAGAGCTCGGGTTGGACCCGAAGCTGGTAGCCGCCGTGTCTGAGGCTGGTTACGAAACCCCGACCCCTATTCAAATTCAGGCTATCCCGCTGGTGCTTGAAGGCCGTGATGTAATGGGCCTGGCCCAAACCGGCACCGGCAAGACCGCCGCGTTTGGTTTGCCGCTGATTCATCAGCTTCTAAGCAATCATGACAAACGTCAGCCGAAATCGGTGAAAGCATTGGTGCTGGCCCCCACGCGCGAGCTGGTGAACCAGATCGCCGACAACCTGCGCCTTTACGTGCAGGGCACGCATCTGAAAGTGCGCACCGTTGTGGGGGGCGTATCGATCAACAAGCAGATCAGCATGCTGGCGAACGGGATCGACATTCTGGTCGCCACGCCGGGCCGCTTGATCGACCTGATGGACCGGGGCTCGATCCGTTTGGATACGGCGACGTTCCTTGTGCTGGACGAAGCCGACCAGATGCTCGACATGGGTTTCATCCATGCGCTGCGCAAAATCGCGCCCGAGCTGGGCGAGCCGCGTCAGACCATGCTGTTCTCGGCCACCATGCCGAAACTGATGGCCGAGCTGTCGAAAGCCTATCTGACCAATCCGGCGCGCGTGCAGGTGTCGCCTCCGGGCAAGGCGGCGGACAAGGTCACGCAGGGGCTGTATTACTGCCCGGACCGCGGCGCAAAGATCACCCGACTGGTCGATCTGCTTCGCCATGATGAACAGGCGCTGTCTCTGGTCTTCTCTCGCACCAAGCACGGGGCCGAGAAGCTGATGAAGCATCTGGTGCACGAGGGCTTTGCGGCGGTCTCGATCCACGGGAACAAAAGCCAAGGCCAGCGTGATCGCGCCCTAGCCGCCTTCCGCGCGGGCGAGGCGCGTATTCTGGTCGCCACCGATGTGGCCGCACGCGGGATCGACATTCCCGGCGTCAGCCATGTCTACAACTTTGACCTGCCCGAGGTCGCGGATAACTATGTTCACCGCATCGGCCGCACCGCGCGTGCGGGTGCTGATGGGGATGCGATTTCCTTCGTGTCCGGTGTCGAGCTGGGCCTGCTGCGCGACATCGAGAAAGTCATGAAGATCGAGATCCCGGTGCTGGGCGGCAAACGCCCCGCCGAGGAAAAACGCCCGCAGCGCGGCCAAGGTGGCGGCGGTGGCGGAGGCGGCCGCCGTGGTGGCGGAGGCGCTGGCGCCGGCGGTGGTCGCAAGCCGCGCGGCGCGCAGGGTCAGAAGCCTTCAGGCAACCCCGGTGGTGCGCCTAAGCAGCGTCGCCGTCGCAGATCGCGCAAGTCGGCTTAATCCGTGCGATCCTGACTGAACAGATACAGCAGGCAGCCGATCAGACCCGGCACCGCGAAGAACAGAAACACGGCCTGATAGGGGGCAACCACTGCCACGTCAGGCCCCTGTGCCGAGCGATACACACTGGCCGAGGCGTATTGGAATACACCCACGCCGCCGATCCCGAACATATTCATCAGCGTCACGCCCCGCCCGACAAGGTGGGGCGGATAGAAGCTGCGGCCATGCGCCATCAGCAAAGGGAAGCTGGCAGCAAACAGCCCGATTGCGGCCATAGTCAGGGATACTTGCAACACGCCCGCCTCGGGGAAGGCCCACAACAGGAATACCATACCAACCGCGATCATATTGCCGGTGAAGATCACCCATTTGCGGGTGCCAAAGATGCGGTCCATCGGGCCATAAGTGAAGCTGCCCACCACCATGGCCAGTGCAATCGCCATTGTGACCCAGCCGATACCTTTCGTGTCCAACCCGTAGACATCACGCAAGAACGGCCCCGCCCAGCTGCCGCGCAGCCCGGCTGCCGCTGCATAGTTGACAAACATCAGCGGGAACAACGCCCATAGCGCGGGCATTTTTAGCAGGTCCAACACGGACCCCTTGGCCTGTCCCTCCTCGACTGTAACTTTCGGCGGGTTATCGACCGTCACCATGATCAGCGCCGCGACCACCAGTGTGACCGCCGCCAAGGCCCACAGGCAGGTGCGCCAGCCGAACTGCTCGACTGCCAGCGCCAAGGGCAAGGCGCCCGCAATATTGCCCAGCGATCCAAATCCGATCACCATTCCGGCCAACGTGCCGAAAACGGCGGGGGAATACAGGCGTGCGAAGATGAAATAGCTGGCCATCAACACCGGAGAGCAGCCGATCCCGATCAGCACCATCGCATAGAGGATGTGATCCGGGCTGGAGGCCATTGCGAACAGCGCGGCCCCTCCGGCCCCGCCAAGCGCCAGCAATCCGGCGGCCACTTTGCGCGGGCCGATGTTGTCCAACGCCCAGCCAACGGGGATCTGCATCAAGGCAAAGACAAGGAACCACGCGCCGGATGCTTGGGCCAGATCCTCGGGCGTGGCGCCCAGATCTGTCTTCAGCGCAGGCGTCATCACCGCCAAAAAGGCGCGATAAAACTGGCTTAACACGTAAGCCACGATCAATGTGATGATACCAACCCGCATGCGGACCTCCCAATCTCAACCCGCGCAGAAGACACGGGCCGGGGTGATTTGGCAAGCGGGCTGGTAGTTCTACCTGATCAGCCGTTGCGAACCGTGTCGATCATCAGCTGCACATTTTCAGGATCGGCATCCGGGGTGATCCCGTGGCCAAGGTTGAAGATATGCGGGCCGTTCTTGAACGCCTCGACGATGGCGCGGGTCTCGTCAACCAAGGCCTGACCGCCGGTGACCATGTGGCTGGATTTCAGGTTGCCCTGTACGCAGCCATCAACCTGCACATTGGCCGCTGCCCATTCCGGGCTGACCGAGTTATCCAGCGCCACGCAATCCACGCCGGTCGCCTTGGCGAACCCAACATAGCCCTCGCCCGCTTCGCGCGGGAAACCGATGACCGGAATGCCGGGGTGACGTTTCTTCAGCTCTTGGGTGATCACACGGGCAGGTTCCACCGCGTATTTCTGGAAGTCTTCGCCTTTCAGCGATCCGGCCCAGCTGTCAAACAGCTTCACGACCTCGGCGCCAGCCTCGATCTGCTTGGACAGGTATTCAATGGTGCCCTCGGTCAGACGATCCATCACCGCCTCGAACAGCGGACGGTTTTCAGCTTTCAGCGCGTGGGCCGGACCCTGATCTTTGGTGCCTTGACCCGCGATCATATAGGTCGCCACGGTCCACGGCATCCCGGCAAACCCAATCAGAGTGGTCTCCTCCGGCAGCTCGCGGCGCAGAATGCGGACGGTTTCGTAAATCGGGTTCAGCGTTTCGTGAATGTCATCCTTGCCCGACAGCTTATCGAAATCAGCCTGCTCGGTGATCGTGGACAGACGCGGACCTTCGCCGGTCACGAACCAAAGATCCGCACCCAGCGCCTGCGGCAGCAGCAGGATGTCGGCAAACAGGATCGCCGCGTCAAAGCCGTAACGGCGGATGGGCTGCAACGTGACCTCAGCGGCCAGTTCCGAGTTATAGCACAGCTTCAGGAAATCCCCGGCCTGCGCACGCGTGGCGCGATACTCGGGCAGATATCGCCCCGCCTGACGCATCATCCAGATCGGAGGGGTCGGAAGGGTCTCGCCTGCAAGTGCGCGCAGAATGGTCTTTTGCTGGGTCATAAGGTGGCCTTTCCTGTTCGGGTCCAAGCCTCGTCCCAAAGCAGCGGCAAGATGTCAAGCGCCGGGTGTGTCGCAGGCATGGACAGAGGGGGGCTTCGCGCGTAAACCAACCGCCATGACTTACACGCTTCCGACCCCCGACGCCCCCCTGAACATCGGCACCCGTGGCAGCCCCTTGGCGCTGGCACAGGCCTATGAAACGCGCCGCCGCCTGATGGCTGCGTTTGATCTGCCGGAAGCGGCGTTCGAGATCGTGGTGATCCACACCACCGGCGACAACCGCTCGATGATCGACACGGATCGCCCGCTGAAAGAGATCGGCAACAAAGGTCTGTTCACCAAGGAAATCGAAGAGGCGATGTTGGATGGACGCATCGACATCGCGGTGCATTCGATGAAGGACATGCCGGTCGAGCAGCCCGAGGGGTTGGTGCTGGACTGCTACCTGCCGCGCGAAGACACGCGCGATGCGTTCGTGTCGCTCAAGTACAAATCGATTGCAGAACTGCCCGAGGGCGCCGTCGTCGGCACCTCGTCCCTGCGCCGTAAATCGCAGCTTCTGAACCGCCGCCCCGACCTAAACGTGGTCGAGTTCCGTGGCAACGTGCAGACCCGCCTGAAAAAGCTGGGTGCGGGCGTGGCCGAGGCGACTTTCCTTGCGATGGCAGGCCTGAACCGCCTTGGCATGGACGACGTGCCCGCCGCGGCAATCGAGACGGCGGATATGCTGAACGCCGTCGCCCAAGGCGCCATCGGCATCGAACGCCGCGCCGACGATGCCCGTGCCAAAGATATGCTGGATGCGATCCACGATCTGGAAACCGGCCAGCGCTTGGCTGCCGAACGCGCCTTCCTTGGCGCGCTGGATGGATCCTGCGAAACCCCGATTGCCGGGCTTGCGATGCTGGACGGCGATACCTTGACCCTGAAGGGCGAGATCCTGCGGACGGATGGATCGGAAAGCGTGGCCGATCAGGTCTCGGGTCCGATTGCGGATGGGCCAGAGCTGGGACGAAAGCTCGCCGCAGAGCTTCTGTCCCGCGTCGGCGACGACTTCTTCGACTGGAAATAACAAAAGGCCCGGCATCGCGACCGGGCCTTTCTTCTTTCGGGTGCGTGCTTACAGACGCTCGATGGCCAGTGCGATGCCTTGACCGCCGCCAATGCACATGGTGATCAGCGCTTTCGAGCCGCCGATGCGTTCCAATTCATACAGCGCCTTCACCGTGATGATCGCGCCGGTGGCGCCGACCGGATGACCCAGCGCAATCGCGCCGCCATTCGGGTTCACCTTGGCCGTGTCCAGACCCAGACCGTTGTTCACGGCGATGGCTTGGGCGGCGAAGGCCTCGTTCGATTCGATCACGTCGAAATCGCTGACCGACAGCCCGGTGCGCGCCAAAAGGTTCTCGACCGCCGGGACGGGGCCGATGCCCATGACCTCGGGCCGGACGCCTGCATGGCCATAGCCGATGATACGCGCCTTGGGTTTCAGACCTGCGGCCTCGGCGGCGTCCGCGCGGGCCAGAACCAGCGCCGCCGCACCATCATTGATACCCGAGGCATTGCCTGCCGTCACGCTGCCATCTTTCTGGAACGCAGGGCGCAGACCGGCAAGCGCGTCGGCGGTCGTCGGCTTGGGGTGCTCGTCGCGGGCGAAGGCCACCACCTCGCGGCGCTTCTTGACCTCGATCGGCACGATCTGGCTGTCGAAATACCCGGCCTCGATCGCAGCAGCGGCGCGGCGCTGGCTTTCCAGTGCAAACGCATCCTGATCGTCGCGGGTGACGTTGTTCTCGGACGCGACGTTTTCAGCGGTGATGCCCATGTGACCAGTGCCAAAGGGGCAGTTCAGCGCGCCCAGCATCATGTCCTGCGCACCGGTGTCGCCCATCTTCTGACCCCACCGCGCCTGCGGCAAGATATAGGGCGAGCGGCTCATGTTTTCGGCCCCACCTGCGACGGCGAAATCAGCGTCGCCCAGCATCAGGTTCTGGGTGGCGGACACGATGGCCTGCAGGCCCGAGCCGCACAGGCGGTTCACGTTCATCGCGGGGGTGGTGTCGGGGATGCCGGCCTCGATCATCGCCACACGCGACAGGTACATGTCGCGCGGTTCGGTGTTGATCACGTGACCGAACACCACATGCCCGATCTGTTCCGGGGATACGCCCGCGCGGGCCATCGCCTCGCGGGTGACGGTTGCGCCAAGCGCGCTGGGCGGGGTTTGGGCAAGGCTGCCGCCAAAGCCACCGATTGCAGTGCGTACGCCGTCAAGAATGACAATATCGGACATGTCTGGACCTCCTGTTTTGAGTTGGCAACACTGTGCCGCAAAGCAGAAGACCTGTCTTGTGTAACGCTCCGTCAGAGGAGCGGGATCAACTGTCCGCGGTGGTGTCGGGGTCCAGTTTGTGCAGCAAACCGGTCAGCGCTTCACGAAAACTGGAATCTTCCGCCCCCAGAAGCGTCGATAGCTGCGCCTCATAGTCATCGGCAATAGGCGCCAAAGCTTCGATCATCGCCCGGCCCTTGTCGGTCAGGCTGAGTTCGACCAGACGGCGGTCCGAGGGATTGATGGTCTTGGTGACATAGCCCGCCGCCTCAAGCCGAGACGCCGCCCGGCTGACCTTGGGTTTGTCCATGTCCACGCGTTTGTGGATCTCGCGTACGCTGACACTGTCGGCTTGGCTCAGATGCGCCACGACCCGCCATTCGGACACCGAAATCCCATAGGCCTCGCGATAGTGTTTGGAAAACTCCGCACTCACCCGGCTGGACAGAACAGCAAGCTGATAGGGCAGGAAATCGTCAAGTTTAAAGCTGGTCACGCGGGGGCCTTTCGGGTTTTCCACACAGCTTGCCCCGACACGTGCGCCAAGGCAAGCCAAAGCCCACCTGTGCATTTTCTTGCCATAAATATCCTTGGGGTGAGCCCGAAAGGGCGAGGGGCAAAGCCCCTCAGGCTCGCGTCAACGAGCCAACGAAGTCTTTAGACCCACTTCGCCATCGGCGGCAGGCTCATCAACACAGCATTTGCGTCGTGCCCGGTCGCCAAGCCAAACTTGGTGCCGCGGTCATAGACCAAGTTGTATTCGGCATAGAGCCCGCGATGCACCAGCTGCGTATCCTTGTCGGCTTCGTCCCACGGCGTGTTGCGGCGCTTCTCGGTCACCGGAATGAAGGCCGGTAGGAAGGCGCGGCCGATGTCTTGGGTCAGGGCGAAATCAACCTCCCAATCACCGGTGTTGCGGTCGTCCATAAAGATCCCGCCAACGCCACGGGCACGGCCACGGTGGGGGACATAGAAATACTCGTCCGCCCATTCCTTCAGCTTGCCGTAAAGCGTGGGGTCGTGCGGATCCAGATGCTCTTTCTGGACGTTGTGGAAATGCGCCGTGTCCTCGTCATATTCGATGCAGGGGTTCAGGTCCGAGCCACCGCCGAACCACCACGCGCCGGGGGTCCAGAACATGCGGGTGTTCATGTGCACTGCGGGGCAATGCGGGTTTTGCATATGCGCCACCAGCGAAATGCCCGAGGCCCAGAAGCGCGGATCATCCTCGATCCCCGGAACGCCACGGGCCGCCATTGCCTGTTGGGCGGGCTTGCCCAGCGTGCCGTAAACGGTCGAGATGTTGACGCCCACTTTTTCAAACACGCGGCCACCGCGCATGAGGCTCATCAAGCCACCCCCGGCATCCGAGCCATCATCCGACTGGCGGGTGGTTTTTGTGACCTCGAACCGACCGGCAGGTTGATCCGACAGGGGACCGTCCGTCTGGCTGTCTTCCAGCGCCTCGAACGCGGCAACGATCTGGTCGCGCAGCTCGTGGAACCACTGGCTGGCGCGTGCTTTTTGATCGGTCATCTGGTCGGTCATCGGTGGCTCCGGGTGTCAAAGGTTACGGCTGTCCTGACCAGCTATCAAAGCTGGGCGGGTTTGGCAAAAGGCAGGATGTCGCGAGGGCGCGCGCGGTCAGTGCGCCGGGTTGCCCACCACGTCCAACAAACTGCGCCCGCCATCGACCTGAACAATCTGGCCGGTCATGAAGCTCGAGGCTTCCGACACCAGAAATTGCACCGCTTCGGTAATGTCCGCGGCTGGTGCGATCCGACCTAAAGGCGTGCCCTCGATGATGTCCTGACGGGTCTCGGGGTGTTCGCGGATCGTGTTGCGCAGGCTTGCGCTCATCAAAGATCCAAACGACACCGCGTTCACGCGGATGCGGTTGGGGGCAAGGGCCACGGCCAGCGACCGGGTCATCTGGTCCACCGCCGCCGAGGCGATTGAATAGGCCATCAACCCCGGCTGGGTGCGGGTCGCCGCGATCGAGGACAGGTTTACGATGGCGCCCAGCGGGGTCTCATCGTCTTCATCGTCCAACTCCTCGCCTTGCAGGATCATGCGCTTGGCGACCAACTGGCTCAGACGCAGGCTGGTCATCAGGTTCTGATCCAGCAGAGAGGTGACGGATTTGTCATCCGCGTCCAGCGGATCGGCCAGCGCCACTTGGCGCGAGGCGTTGACCAGAATGTCCACGCGCTCGAACGCATCGATCGTGGCGGACAGCAGGTTCGCAATTGTCAGCTTCTCGCGTAGGTCGCCGGCGAAAATGCGGGTGTTTCCAGCCTCGTCACTGTCTTCATCGGGGTTCGGGCCCCATTGATCCAGAAGCCCGGCTTCGTCCATATCGGCACAGACCACATTGGCGCCGTGATCGGCGAAATGGCGGGCGATGGACAGGCCGATGCCGTTGGCGGCGCCGGTGATGATGGCGGTCTTGCCTTGGATGTTGAAGGACATGAGCTCTCCTATCTCGGGGCGATTCCCCGCGCCAGACTAGCGGAGTTTACCGCGTCACGCGATGCGGTTTCAGCCCGGCCAGAAGCTTGAAGCCGGGGGTGCCGCCCAGATCCTCGACCACGCGGAAATATTTGGCCAGCGTGTCTTCGTAGGGCAGGTGGCGGTTGGCGACCATGACGAAACGGCCCGAGGGCTTCAGGATGCGTGCCGCCGACTGGATGAAAGCCTGCCCCAATTCGGGACGGCCCGCACGGCTGGTGTGAAAGGGAGGGTTCGAGATGACCACATCATAGGGCTGATCCGGCGTGAACGCAGTGGCATCGTCCCAGAAAAACCGAACGCGCGGGTCGTCGATGTTGCGCCGCGCGCAGTCCAGCGCGACTTTGTCGGCCTCGATCAGGTCGAGCGCCTCGACACCCTCGCGCGACAGGATGTGGCGCGACAGATATCCCCAGCCCGCGCCCAGATCGGCCACGCGGCCATTGATGGCGTCAGGCATGACGGCAGCCAGTACCTCGGACCCTTTGTCGATCTTTTCTGCCGAGAAGACGCCGGGGCGGGTGATGAAGCTGTCGGGTAGGGTGATGTCTTGGGCGGCCCATTCGGGTGCGTCCAGGCCTTGGAACCAGACAATCTTGCCATGCGCTTTCGACAGGTTCCCCAGAAGCTCTGCGCGTCTCTTCAGCGCTTTCAGATGGCTGTCCATCCCGTCAGTCTTCTGACCATCCAGCACAACCAGCCCGCCACCCGTGGCGCGGTCTGCGGCATGCAGCCACGCCTGCGCTTGCGTCTTCGACCGGGGCGCACAGACCAGCGCGGCGGCGAAGCCCGCGTCCGGCAGATCGTTGACCACGTTATATCCGCGCGCGCTCCAGAACTGCACATCGGGATAGAAATGGCTGTAGATTGTCACGCGATCCTTGGGAAGCGCCGAGATATCGTGATCCGGCGTCGGGCCAATCACCAGAAGCGCACCGTCGTCGGGCAGCGCAATCAGCCCATCATCAAGGGCAATGGACAAACGTGTGTGAAGCATCTTGAACCCCGCGCGCGGCGGTCATTCCTTTTCCATGGTGCATTGCAGCGGGTGCTGGTGTTCGCGCGCCAGCTGCATCACCTGAGTGACCTTGGTTTCGGCAATCTCGTACGAGAAGACCCCCGCCACGGCCAGACCCTTTTTGTGGACGGTCAGCATCAGCTCGAATGCTTGCGAGTGGTTCAAGCCGAAGAAGCGCTCCAGCACCATGACGACGAACTCCATCGGGGTGAAATCGTCGTTCAAGAGCAGCACCTTGTACATCGGCGGGCGCTTGGTCTTCGGCTTGGTTGCAACCGCAAGGCCGGCGTCACCGTCATCATCGGGACCACCCGAGGACAGGATGAAGGGTGATGTTGTCATGTCGACATCGCTCCGTGGGTTGCAGTCAAAAGCGTCCGGGACACACAATATAAGGCTTGCCCGCGCCGAGAAAAGGGGCAGGGGGCCGCGCATCCGGGACCGCTCATACAAAATGGGGGCGAAAGTCTCAACAATTGGTTTCATTGGGCTGTTCGGATGCGACAAATCCGCTGTCTGCACGATCCCGTGCGGCCACGGTTTGCGTGCAGATCTAGTAAGTGCGCCGCGCCATGCGCCCCATATCTTGCGGTTGGGGACGTGCCGTGGCCCTTTGGACACGCAATCGGGCGAAGTAAATAAGCGGTTTCCCAAACGAAATCCGCGTGCTAGCCTGAAAAAAACAAATCAGCTGGGCGAAAAAAGATCCGGCGATTGAGGCAGAAAAGGTAACCGTCGTGATGACGCGTTTTAAGCAGTTGGCCCGTTTTGGGTTCATTCTCGCAGTTATTGGCTGTTTGGTGGCGCTTGCCCCCATGCGTGCGCAGGCCGCGCCCTATGCGGCGATGGTGATCGATGCGCGCACCGGCAAAGTTTTGCATTCCCGAAACGCGGATACCCGGTTGCACCCGGCCTCTCTGACCAAAATGATGACGCTTTATGTGGCGTTTGAAGCCATCAAGCATGGCGAGATTTCGGCCGATACGGTCGTGACGATCTCGGCCAAAGCGGCCGCTGAGCCGCCGTCCAAGCTGGGCCTGCGTAAGGGCCAGAAGATCAAACTGCGCTATCTGATCCGCGCCGCTGCGGTGAAATCTGCCAACGACGCCGCCACCGCAATTGGCGAGGCGATCTCGGGCTCGGAAGCCGCCTTTGCGCGCCGCATGAACCGCACCGCCAAGGCGCTGGGCATGACGCGGACGCATTTCAAGAACGCCCACGGGCTGACCGAAAGCGGTCACCTGTCGACCGCGCGGGACATGACCACGCTGGGCCGTCACATTTTCTATGACCACCCGGACTACTACAACCTGTTCTCGCGCCGCTCGACCCATGCCGGTGTGAAAGCGGTCAACAACACCAACCGCCGTTTTCTGAACGCCTACAAGGGGGCGGACGGGATCAAGACGGGGTATACCAATGCCGCCGGGTTCAATCTGGTGGCCTCGGCGGAACGTGGGCAAGAGCGGATTATCACGACCGTTTTCGGTGGCCGTTCGACCGCGTCGCGCAACGCCAAAGTGGCCGAGCTGATGGACCTTGGCTTCCGCCGTGCGCCTAGCCATGCCGCGGTGCGAAAGCCTGCGCTGCCTGCTTATGCGGGCAATGTGGGAACCGACACGCCTGAACCCGGCGCGGCTGGCAAAATCATCCGTCTGGTCACTGCCGTCAAACGCAGCCCGCGCCCTGCGCCCCGTCCGGGTGCGGCGCAAGAACCGGTTGTCGACACCCAACTGGCCAGCCTGACCGATAGCATCAAAGACGCCGTGGTCGCGGTGACAGAAGACGGCACCACCCCGCCCGAGGCTGAAGCTGTTGCGCTGGCTCCGGCCATCGAAACGACACCAGTGCCGACCGCGACCCAGCCCTTCGGTGGCGAGGCGACCGTCGCGTCTGCGGCCATGACATCCCCGCCGCCGCGTCCCGCTGCGATCATTCTGGCTTCGCTGGAACCCGCCGCGCAGCCTGCCGAGGCCGCACCCGAGATCGTGACCCGTATGTCCACGTCAGGTGGGCGGCACTACGCGATCAACGTGGGGGTTCTGTCTACGCGCTATCATGCGGAACGTCGCCTGCTGAAAACGGCGCTGCGCGAGATCGACACGCTGGATGAAGCCCTGCGTAAGGTCGTGAAACGTTCGGATGGGTGGCATGCGAACTTCGTCAGCCTGACGCAGGAACAGGCCGATCTGGCCTGCCGTCGCCTGAACGCCCGCAATACGCGGTGCAAGGTTCTGGGCCCCTCCTAAAAAGGGCCGTCCCACTCTACTGAGAAACAGCGTCGCTGGCCTTCATGTCGAAGGCCGCGGCCATCAGCGCGCGGGTATAGTCTGTCGCGGGTGCATCAAAGATCTGATCCGCGTCACCGCTCTCCACCACGTCGCCTGCCCGCATAACCAGCACCTTGTGGCTGAGCGCGCGCACCACACGCAGGTCGTGCGAAATGAACAGATAGGCCAGCCCGTGCTTCCTTTGCAGGTTGCGCAGAAGCTCGACGATCTGCACCTGCACGGTCATGTCGAGGGCCGAAGTCGGCTCGTCCAGTACCACCAGTTTTGGGCGCAGGATCATGGCGCGGGCGATAGCGATGCGCTGACGTTGCCCGCCGGAAAACTCGTGCGGATAGCGGTGCATCGTGTCGGGGTCGAGGCCCACCTCTTCCATGATTTCCGCCACCATCTCGCGCCGGTTGCGGCCCGGTTCCAGCCCGTGCACGGAGAGACCCTCGGCGATGATCTCCTCGGCGGTCATGCGGGGGGACAGTGATCCATAGGGGTCTTGGAACACGATCTGCATATCACGGCGCAGGGGCTGCAGTTGACGCGATTTCAGCCCCTGAATGCCGTCACCCATGAAGACAATCGGCCCGTCCGAGCTGATCAATCGCATCACGGCCAGCGCCAACGTGGTCTTGCCGGATCCGCTTTCGCCCACGATGCCGATCGTTTCGCCCGCGCGGACGTTGAAGGTGGCTGCGTTCACCGCCTTGATGTGGCCGACAGTGCGGCGCATCAAGCCGCGTTGGATTGGAAACCAAATGCGCAGGTCTTTGGCGCTTGCGATTTCCGGTGCGTCGGCGGGGACGGGATCGGGACGGCCATGCGCCTCGGCCCCTAGCAGCATCTTGGTATAGTCATGCTGCGGGTTCTCGAACACCTCGGCGGTGGGGCCGGCTTCAACGATCTCGCCGTCTTTCATGACGCAAACGCGGTCCGCGATTTTACGCACGATGCCAAGGTCGTGGGTGATGAACAGAAGGCTCATCCCCTCGCTTTCCTTCAGATCCGCCAGCAGGTCGAGGATCTGCGCCTGAATGGTCACATCCAGCGCCGTGGTGGGTTCATCCGCAATCAAAAGCTCCGGCCCATTGGCCAGCGCCATCGCGATCATCACGCGCTGCCGTTGCCCGCCGGACAACTGGTGCGGATAGTTCTGCAACCGCGTTTCCGCGTCGCGAATACCGACCTTGTCCAGAAGCTCCAGAATGCGGGCGCGCACGGCGTCGCCGGTCAGGCCCTGATGCAGCTGGATCGACTCTGCCATCTGCTTTTCGATCGTGTGCAGAGGGTTCAGCGAGGTCATCGGCTCTTGAAAGATAAAGCTGATGTCATTGCCACGTACATCGCGCAGATCTGACTTTGACGCGCCAATCATCTCGCGCCCTTCATAGGTGATGGACCCAGTGACCTCGGCGCTGTCTGGCAGAAGCGACACGGTCGACAGGGCGGACACGGATTTCCCCGACCCACTTTCGCCGACCAGCGCGACGGTCTCGCCCTTCTCGACGGTGAAGCTGATCCCACGCACGGCGGGGTGGCTTTGCCCGTCCTGTCGGAAGCTGACGCTTAGGTTGTTGACGGTCAGAAGGCTCATTGGAAGGTCTTTCTTGGGTCAAACGCGTCTCGTACGCCCTCAAAAATGAAGACGAGCAGCGACAGAAGGATCGAGAAGGTCATGAAGGCGGTAAAGGCCAGCCACGGGGCTTGCAGGTTTTGCTTGGCCTGACGGGTCAATTCGCCCAGCGACGGGGCCGAAGACGGCAGGCCGAAGCCAAGGAAGTCCAGCGTGGCCAATGTGGAAATCGTACCGGTGATGATGAAGGGCAGCATGGTCAGCGTGGCGACCATTGCGTTGGGCAGTACGTGGCGGAACATGATCACGCGATTGGACACGCCAAGCGCACGGGCGGCGCGAACGTATTCGAAATTGCGGGCGCGCAGGAATTCAGCGCGGACGACGCCGACCAGCGCGGGCCAGCCGAACAGGACCGTCACAAAGACCAACAGCCAGAAACTTCGCCCAAGGATCGCGAAGAGGATGATGATCACGTAGAGCGACGGGGTCGAGGCCCAGATTTCCAAAATCCGCTGGAAGATCAGGTCGATCCAGCCCCCGAAATAGCCCTGAATGGCCCCTGCCGTGATCCCGATGATCGAGGTCAGGATGGTCACGACAACGGTGAAGAACACGGACAGGCGGAAGCCATAGATCACGCGGGCCAACACGTCGCGCGCGGTGTCATCGGTGCCCAGAAGGTGCTGCGCATCTGGCGCACTGGGGGCGGCGCCGTCGATGTCGTTGATGGTGGTGTAGCTATAGGGGATCGGCGGCCAGATCAGCCAACCTTTGTTGATCGGTTCACCCTCGACCGTGCCGGTTTTGGCCTCGGCAATCACACCTTCCGGGTCGTCCCAGCAGGCCTGTGACCCTTGGGCGATGATCAGGCATTGCACCTCGATATCGCCATAGACGGCCTCGGTCTTGAAGTCGCCGCCGAACGCGGTTTCGGGGTAGAACTTGACAACCGGCGTGTAGAAGCCGCCATCGTACTTCACCAAAATCGGTTTGTCGTTGGCCAGAAGCTCGGCAAACAGCGACAGGCCAAACAGGATCGCGAACAGGATCAGCGACCAGAAAGCGCGGCCATTGCGGCGGAAGTTGCGCCAGCGGCGTTGGTTGAGGGGGGACAGCGCCATGATCAGACCTCGCGCCCTTCAAAGTCGATGCGGGGATCGACGAAGACATACATGAGGTCCGAGAGGATGCCGACCAGAAGGCCCAGCAGACCGAAGACGAAGAGGGTGCCGAAGATCACCGGATAGTCGCGGGCGAGTGCGGCCTCGTAGCCCAGACGGCCAAGCCCATCGAGCGAGAAGAGCGTCTCGATAATGACCGAGCCGCCAAAGAACACGCCCAGAAAGACCGAGGGGAAGCCCGCGATCACGATCAGCATCGCGTTGCGGAAGACGTGGCCATAGAGCACGCGGTTCTCGGCCAGACCCTTGGCGCGGGCGGTGACGACATACTGCTTCTTGATCTCATCCAGAAAGCTGTTCTTGGTCAGAAGGGTCAGCGTCGCGAAGCTGGCAATCGTCGACGCCAGCACCGGCAATGTGATGTGCCAGAAGTAATCCACGACCTTGCCCCACAGGGACAACTCTTCCCAGTTGTCGGATGTCAGGCCGCGGAGCGGGAACCATTGCAGGTAAGACCCGCCCGCGAACAGCACCAGCAGAAGGATCGCGAACAGAAAGCCCGGGATGGCGTAGGCCACAATGATCATGGCCGAGGTCCAGGTGTCGAAATCCGATCCGTCGCGCACCGCTTTCTGAATGCCCAGCGGGATCGAGATCATATAGGCGATCACGGTCGACCACAGCCCCAGCGTGATGGACACGGGCATTTTCTCGGCCACCAGCTCGAACACGCCGATGGATCGGAAATAGCTCTCGCCGAAATCCAGTCGCATATAGTTCCAGATCATCGTGAAGAAACGCTCAAGCGGGGGCTTGTCGAAGCCGAATTCTTTCTCAAGTTCGGCAATGAATTCCGCAGGCAGACCGCGCGCACCAAGATAGCTTTCGTCGCCACCGCTGGCCTCGATCCCCGCATCCCCGCCGCCCGAGATCGTCTCGAACACATCCCCGCCGCCTTCCATCTGGGCGATGATCTGTTCGATCGGGCCTCCGGGCACGAATTGCGTCAGCGTGAAATTGATCACCATGATCCCAAACAGGGTCGGGATGATCAAAAGCAGTCTTCGCAGAATATAGGCGCCCATATGCGGTCCTTGGTTTTGTGCTCGGTTATCTGGGGCGGGTTATTTCAACACGCCCGCCGCTTCCAATTTGGCGGCTTTGTCCGCGTCGTACCACCAGAAGGACAGTTCGCCCAGAGCCAGCGGCGGCAGATTTTCCGGGTAGCCGAAGATGTCATAGAAGGCCACGGTGTGCTTGTTCTTGTACCATTGCGGAATGGTAAAGCCGATATGGCGCAGCACGCGGTCCAGCGCGTTGGTCGAGGTGCGCAGCTGATCCAGCGTTTCCGACTGTGCCACGATGGGCAGAAGCGCATCCACCGCAGGATCGCGCAGACGCATCAGGTTGCGCGAGCTGTCTTCGGCGGTTTTCGAGTGGAACCATTGCTCTAGCCCCGTGCCGGGTTCGAACCCCATGCCAATCGAGTGGGTTACAAGATCGAAATCGCCCGAGCGGGTCCGCTCGATATATTGCGGGATGTCCACGCGGTCGAGTTTGGCATCCACGCCCAGCTGTTTCAGGTTCTCGACGATGGGGTTGATCACGCGGTCGAAAGCGGGGCTGTAGGTGACGAAAGTTGCCGACATGCGCTGGCCATCTTTTTCAAGGAAGCCGCTCGATCCGATCTCCCACCCGGCGTCTTCCAGCAGTTTGTTGGCCTGCCGATAGAATTTGCGCGAAGGGCGGTTTTCGTCGGCGTCGTGGACCGGCGGCATCACGGCGTCGGCGGTCAGGATGGTTTCGGGCAGCAAGCCTTGATCGACCAGCGGCTGAAGGATCTCGACCTCACCCGCGCTGGGAGCACCCTTGGCACCCAGATCAATGCCGGGCCAGAAGCTGTCGACACGGCTGTAGAGCCCGCGGAACAGGGCCTCGTTCGACCATTCGAAATTGAACATCAGCCCAAATGCGTCACGCACGTTGGGATCCTGCCAAACACCTTTGTCCAGATTGAAGATGAAGCTTTGCGCGGTTCCGACCGATCCATCGGGAAACTCGGCCTTGATTGCATATCCGTTGCGCAGGTTCGGGAAGTCGTAATCCTCGGCCCAGATTTGCGAGGAGTTCTCGGTGCGGAACGTGTAGGTGCCTGCCTTGAAGCCCTCCATCGCGGCGGTGCCGTCAGCGAAATAGATCGCCGTGATCTCGTCAAAGTTATTCTGTCCGACCGACAGCGGATGATCTGCACCCCAATAATTCGGGTCGCGCTCATAGGTCACGTGGCGGCCATAGTCGAAGCTGCCCAGCTTATAGGCGCCGGTCGCCATGAACGGCGCGTCCGAGCGTTCGTCCACCCGTGCGCCAGTTTCTTCGAACCACGCTTTCGACAGGGCCATGCTGCTGCCCGCAAAGCTGATCCGGTCACGTTTCGGGGAGTCTTCCGTGAAGGTGTACTTGACTTGCAGCGGGCCGGTGACTTCGACGCCCGCGACGATTTCCGTGATGATGGCGCGGTATTCGGCGATGCCCTGTTCGACAAACAGGTTGTGGCTGAAGGCGATGTCCTCTGCCGTCATCTTGGTGCCGTCCCAGAAGGTCACGTCGTCGCGCAGGTTGAAGATGACCCAAGACAGATCGTCTGGATACTCCATCGTGGTGCACAGGAAGCAGTAGGTGCCATAGGGGTCGTCTGCGGTCGAGGTCAGGATGCTTTCATACCCGATCGTCGCCATCGAGGCCGTCGTCCCCTTGCGGGTGAACTGGTTGAAGCTGTCAAACGTGCCCTGCGCCCAGATCGAAATCTCGCCACCCTTTGGGGCGTTCGGGTTTACGTAATCCAGATGTGTGAAATCCGGGCCGTATTTCAGCTCGCCGAAATTGGAATAGCCGTGGCTGACCGTGGTCTCGGCCTTGGCGGCCAAAGGTGCCAGCGCCAGCAAGGCCCCCGCGGCCAATCCGAACCCCAGTGTCAGGGCGCGGGTATCAGGTCGGGTCATGGTCTTGGTCTGTGCGTCGCGCATGGCGGTACCTCCGTTCATCAGCGGAATGCGTTGATCCGAGTAAAAAGCGCTGCCCGATAACATTCAAGGCGCGAATTGGTGAACTGGGTGTTAATCCGCCGTACGCCGCCCGAAACGGCGCAACGAAAAAGGCCGCCCGGAATACCGGACGGCCTTTGAATTTCTTCACCGAAGGGGCGCTTAGCCGCCGATGGTGGCCAGATACGCAACCAGGTTGGCGCGATCTTTGTCTTTCTTCAGACCCGAGAAGGTCATTTTGTTGCCCGGAGCGAAAGCTTTCGGGTTGGCCAGCCATGCGTCCAGAGCTTCGATGGTCCAAGCGTCACCGCTCATGCCAGCCAGAACGTCCGAGTAGCCGAAGCCAGCAACGCCAGCGATCGGGCGGTCAACCAGACCGTACAGGTGCGGGCCGGTGCCGTTGGCGCCGTCTTCCAGCTTGTGGCAGGCTTTACACTTGCCCCAGACCTTTTCGCCTTTGGCGGGGTCAGCTGCTGCAACCAGATCTGCAAAGGGAACGGCTTCTTCCTCTTCCGCGGGGGCAGCGTCGCCGCTTTCAACTGCGATGACATAGCCGGTGGCGGCTGCGTGTGCTTCATCGCCATGGCCTGCGCCGTGGCCGCCGCCGCTGGTGTTATACAGCGCGCTGCCGGCCCAGTTGCCCAGCAGAAGTACCAAGAGCGTGCCAATCACGGCGGCGCTCGCTTTTGTAAAGGTCATTGTGTCGAACATGTCGCGATCCGTCTCATCCAAAGTCAGAAGCCTTCTAGCCGCTTCCCTTGTGTCTTTTCAAGCGATATGACGCGCGACTTATAGTCCTTTAACGCTAACCCGCAGGGAGGGTCCGCAAAATGACCAGCCGAATCGCCTTTCAAGGAGAGCCAGGCGCCTATTCCCACGAGGCATGTCAGGCCGCCAGACCGTATATGGAAGCCATGCCCTGCGAATCCTTTGACGAGGTCATCGCGGCCGTGCGCTCGGGGCAGGCGGATCAGGCGATGTTGCCGATCGAAAACACGACCTATGGCCGGGTTGCGGACATTCACCGGCTTCTGCCTGAAAGTGGGCTGCATATTCTGGACGAGGCTTTCGTGCGCGTTCGGATCAGCCTGATGGGGCTACCGGGCGCCAAGATCGACGACATCAAGCTGGTGCGCGCACATCCCGTGTTGCTGCCGCAATCGGCAAACTTCCTGAAGATGCACGGCATGCGCGGCGTTGGTGCTGCGGACAGCGCCGGGGCGGCTGCACATCTGGCGAAAGCCAAGACGCAGGGTGAAGGGGTTCTAGCGTCCGCGCTGGCGGCGGATATTTACGGCCTCGATCTGCTGGCCGAGGATGTCGAAGATCACGGCCACAACACCACCCGCTTCGTCATCATGGGACGCGAGACCAATCTAGAGCGGCGTGGCGAGCATGGCATGATGACCACATTCGTGTTCGAGGTCCGAAATATCCCGGCTGCGCTTTACAAAGCGATGGGCGGGTTTGCGACCAATGGCGTCAACATGACGAAGCTGGAAAGCTACATGGTGGATGGATCTTTCACCGCAACGCGATTCTATGCGGATATCGAAGGCCACCCGGATGATCGGGGCGTTCAATTGGCGCTAGAAGAACTGGCCTATTTTACGTCGTCACTGGACATTCTTGGAGTCTACCCCCGCGATCCCGCCCGCGACTAAGAGAATGCGCTAGGCGCGGTCAGGTCTTGTACCGCGCCTCGATCGTGGCAGCGTATTCCGAGACGCGTTTACGGAAGCGGCGCAGCATCGTCGTGCGTGCCAGCTTCAATGACTGGATTAACAGCCGTGCCGGAATGGTCTTGGGACGCATGTCGACGCTTAGGGTCATGCGTGTGCGCGTGCGGGACAAGGGCACCAACTCGACGTCCACATCGGCGGTTAGTCCCGAGATTTTCGACCAGACGCGCAGCTGGTTCGGGCGCTCGAACTGTTCAAGATTGATGTCGGCAACCCGCTGACGGCCACGATGGGCAAACTTTGCCTGCCAGCTCATGCCCTGTCCGGGCTGGGTCAGCGTATCGACGCGGCGCACCTCGGCCCCGCGGCGCAATGCGGCAAGTTCGAAGCTTTCGAAATCGGTGACGGCGTCGAATACCTGATCGATTGTGGCCTCGATGTCTTCGTGGGTCTTGATTTTCATCAAATGCTCCTGCCATTCGCGTCGACGGTGAAAATGAAGTTAGTCCAAGCGATCCGCAAGCCAGTTCTGCATCAAAAAATGCGCAATTGCACCTTTTCGGGCGGGTTTGATCTCGGGATTGCGACCGGCAAAGATGTCCAGCATGTCCTCGCGCGTGATCCAAAGGGCATCGGCCAGTTCGTTCGGATCCAGCTTGATTTCGGTGGTTGTCGCATGCCCCCAGGTGCCGACCATCAATGATGACGGGTAGGGCCAGGGCTGAGACGCCAGATAGCCAACCGGCCCAACGCGAACGCCTGATTCCTCGTAGACCTCGCGCCGTGTGGCCGCTTCAATGGTCTCGCCGGGTTCGACGAATCCTGCCAGCAGGGAATACATGTCCTCGGGCCAGCCGATTCCCCGCCCCACCAGAACCGAGTTGCCGTGTGTGATCAGCATGATCACCACCGGATCGGTCCGGGGAAAATGCGAGCGCCCGCAATCCCCGCAATCCCGTTGCCAGCCAGCCATCGCAACATCTGTCTTCGTGCCGCAATTGGCGCAGAACCCGTGGATGCGGTGCCATTCCAAGATCGAGCGCGCGGTGGCCGCGACCTCGGCCTCGTCCGGGGTCAGGCCTGCCATCGTTGCGCGCAGCTCGGCAAAGCCAAAGTCCGCGGGCAGATCGGGGTGGCGCTGGATGCTGCGATCCACGAACTGCGTGGCGTCCGGCAGGTCGTCCTCGGGCTCCCACCGGGACACGTCCAGTGCGAACAGCGGCACATCGTTCTGAAGGCCAAGATAAACGCGCGGGGCGGCTTCGAAATCGGCAGGCAGCGTGGCTTGGGTCAGATAAGCCAGATCCCAGCCATCGCCCTCGGGCTTCAGCAGGATTTTCCCGCGCCACAGGGGCAACAGGTGCCCAGTCTGCGCCAATGCGGCGAGCTTTTCCGGGTTTCCACGGCTTTCGGCATCCCGGTTTAGATTGCCTGCTGCAAATGTGACCTGCTCGGCGATTTTCATGGGGCGGTCCTACGTTGGTTCATTGCCGCGCACGCTATCAGAGCCCACCCGACTGTCCAGTTTTGAATCTTGCCGTTATCGGGTCATTAAATTGACATTATGCAACATTAGCGAGAATTGGAGCTACCTAAACACCCAAGGGGTGAGTGTGAAAAGTGGCCGAGGGAAAGAAATGGTAAGGGGATGAGGCATTTCGTTCAGAATCCAGTTGCGGATCAAGGGGTTCGCGTGCGCCTGAGGATCCTGGCCACAACCGATTTGCACATGAATATCCTGCCCTATGACTATCACGCGGACCGGTCTGTCAGCGGGTGGGGGCTATCACGGACGGCGCAGCTGATCGACGCGGCGCGCGGGGAAGCGGCCAATGTGATCTTGGTGGATAACGGGGATTGCCTGTATGGCTCGGCGCTGGGCGAGCGCCTGCCCGATGTGGGCAGCGATCCAGTGCATCCCATGATCCGCGCGATGAACCACCTGAACTATGATGCCATGAACCTGGGCAATCATGATTTCGATCAGGGGCGCGACGCGGTCTTGCGGTCCATTCGCGGGGCGGATTTCCCTGTGCTAACGGCGAATGCGGACCTGCCTAAAGACGCGGGAATTGCACCCTATGTCTTGCTGCGGCGGCAGGTGGAAGACGATCACGGTGGGGTGCAGGTGCTGACGATTGGCGTGATTGGTTTCCTGCCGCCGAACTCTTTGCATCAGGCGCAGATCGACACGCGTGATATTCTGGACACCGCCCTTCGCTATGTGCCTCAGATGAAGGCGGAAGGCGCAGATGTGATTATCGCGCTGGCCCATAGTGGGTTGGGGGACACAGCGCACAGTGCGGATATGGAGAACGTGCTGCATCCGCTCTCGACCATTCCGGGGATCGACGCGCTGGTTGGCGGGCATACGCATCAGGTGTTCCCTGCCGAAGGCGCCGAGGATGACGGCTTTCTGAACGGCATTCCCACGGTCATGCCGGGGTTCTGGGGGTCTCATCTGGGCGTGATTGACCTGTCGATGACCCGTCTTGATGGGCAGTGGAGTGTGTGTAGCGGCGCGGCCAGCCTGCGCGCGGTGTCGGACGATCCCTGTTGCGAGGCTCCTGAAAATAACACCATTGAGGCGCTGTTTTCGGATCTGCACAACAGCACCCGCGCGGCGATGCAGGCGCGGGTTGGGGAAACGGTGCGCCCGCTGAATAACTATTTCACGCTGGTGGGGGCAGACAGCGCCACTCGGTTGGTACAGCATGCTATGTTGGACCACGCTCGTTTGTGCAAAGACGCGCTGGGCCTGCCCGATCTGCCGCTTCTGGCCGCCAGTGCGGCCTTCAAGTCCGGGGGTTTTGGCGGGCCGGACTATTATACGGCCCTTGGTGCGGGAACGCTGACGCAGCGGTCTTTGGCGGACCTTTATATGTTTCCCAACAGCTTTGCGCTGGTAAAGGTGACGGGCGCATTCCTGCGCGATTGGCTTGAGCGGTCCTGCAGCATCTTCAATCGGGTTCTGCCGGGACAGAAGGCGGTGCAGCTGAAAGATGACGGCGTGCCGGGATACATTCACGAGAGCATTCTGGGGCTGACCTATCAGGTTGATCTGACCCAGCCGTCGCGGTTTTCGCCCGCTGGGGCTCTGCGGTCGGCCACCGCGGGGCGCATCAGGGCGCTGTGTCACGAGGGACGTCCTGTGCGGGATGAGGACCAGTTCCTGCTGGCCACGACGGATTATCGCGTGTTGGGCGGGGGAAACTATCCGCTGCCGGTGGCTGAGGACATTCTTCCAGTCGCCCCGATCGAGATTCGCGAGCTGTTGATGGATTATGTTGCCAATCAGGATTGTATCGCGGTCGAAGCGTCTCCGATCTGGCAGTTTGTGCCCGTCGACGGTGCATCTGTCTGGTTTCGATCCTCGCCACAAGGGCGCGAGGTTGTCCAAGAGTATCCGTGGCTTCGTCTGAACGAACTGACCGCATGTGATGCGCGTGGATTTACCTGCTACGAGCTACCGCTCTGAGGCTTGCATCCCTCAGCGCAGCCTCATATATGGAAGGCGAGAGGTTGGCGCGGGTAGGCGCCTCGCCAATATGGTCAGGTCCGGAAGGAAGCAGCCACAACGAGCCCCGTCTGGGTCGTGTTCAGCCTCTCACCTAGTTTCAAATCCCCCGGATTTGAAACCCCGACAGGGGAAACGCAGTTTCCCCAAGAGGGACATCGATTTCCCCGACAGATGAAACGCCGTTTCACACAGTCGGACCAAAGCCCGCGCGGCGATCCCCCACATTCGCCCGCAATTGAACGGAGTGTTTCATGCGTGTTCTACCGGCCCATCAGGACGCCCAATGACGCTGGCGCTTGTGGATCTAGGCTGGTCGCCCGCGTTTGAACAGGAACGCGCCGAACATCCAGACACGCTGACCCCTTATCGACTGACCGAAATCCACCGCGCGCAGATGTCTGCGTTGGGTGAAGCTGGCGCTGTAACGCTGACGACGCCGAAATTCTCGGCCGGTGAACTGGCGGTGGGCGACTGGATTCTGGCCGACCCGGAAATGCGTATTCAGCATATCCTTGAGCGTCGGTCTTTGTTGCAGAGGCGTGGCGCGGGGACGGACGCCCATGTGCAGTTGATCGCGGCCAACGTGGACACGCTGTTCATCGTGACTTCGTGTAACGACGACTTCAACATCGCGCGGCTGGAACGGTTTTTGGCCTTGGCGCACGAGGCCGGGTGCTATCCAGTACTGGTGCTGACCAAGGCCGACCTGTGCGACGATCCCCGCGACTACGAGCGTGAGGCGCAGGCGTTGGACCCGATGCTGACGATCCTGACGGTGAATGCGCGCGATCCTGACAGCGCGGCCGAAGTCGCGGCGTGGTGTAAAGCGCCGCAAACCGCCGCCTTCATTGGCTCGTCTGGCGTGGGGAAAACCACCCTGACCAACGCATTGACCGGAGGTGACGCCGCGACGGGCGCAATCCGCGAGGATGACGCCAGAGGGCGCCACGTGACCACTGCGCGCTCGATGCGCCCGATGTTGCAAGGCGGGTGGATCATCGACATGCCGGGCATGCGCGCGCTGCGGCTGTTGGACTCGCGCGAGGGTATCGACAACGTATTCGACGATCTGGCCGAGCTGGAAGCGCAATGCCGCTTTTCTGACTGTGCACATGAAACCGAGCCGGGTTGCGCTGTACAGGCTGCCATCGCGGCGGGGGATCTGGATCTAGAACGGTTGGATCGCTGGATGAAGCTGCGCAAGGGCGAGAAGAAGAACTCGGAAACCGTGGCGCAGTCGCGGTCACGGGAGAAGAAGTTTTCGAAAATGGTCAACGCGCATGTGCGT
The DNA here is from genome assembly GCF_004360145.1 of Aliiroseovarius marinus. GTDB lineage: Bacteria > Pseudomonadota > Alphaproteobacteria > Rhodobacterales > Rhodobacteraceae > Aliiroseovarius > Aliiroseovarius marinus. Next base: position 109,295 of record NZ_SAIT01000011.1, read on the forward strand.
GGGGCGGGCAAGCGGAAAGGTCGTTAGCTCGCTTCGCGAGCCTGAGGGGCTTAGCCCCCTGCGAAACCCCTGCGGGCTTTCACATTCCCCCAAGGTATTTAGGACAAGAAAATAAGGGTTAGAGCTGGCTGGCCCAAGCGTACTGTGCGTCGGTTTCGACAGCGCAGGGGCGGGCTGCGCGCAGGCGGGTGAGGGCTGTGGCGGGCTCTTCCCTGGCTTCGCAGAGAATGCGTAGGAGCATCATGCCGGACCGCCCGCAACCGCCTTTGCAATGGGCCAGCACTTTGCCGCCTTGGGCAAGGATGCGGTGGGTGGTGGGGGATATGTCGCTCCAGCTGGCGATGATTTTGGCAGTGGGGGCGCCGAAATCCTGAATGGGCAGGTGGTGCCAGATGACGCCAGCCTGTGTGAGGTCGCGGCCCAGATCGGCACCGCCAAAGCTTTGCATCTCGCGCGTGGTGGTCATGGTCAGCACCATATCAGGTGACCAGTCGAGCAGGGTTTCCAAGTCTTCGCGGTAATCTCCGCTGCGACCGGGGATGGGGCAGATGCCAAGGGTTCCGTTGCCTGCGGGCAGGTGTGCGATGGGGAAAAGTGGTTCCATGCGTTTGGCGTAGCACGCAGAAAGCCATCCGCCAATTGGCTTTCGGTGGACGGCGCGGCTTTGGCCGCATAGTCTGGCCCGGACACGAATCCGGCCCGAAGGCATTCCATGACCGACACGCAATCTGACGCCCCCGCCTATCAGGTTCTGGCGCGTAAATATCGCCCTGAAACCTTTGCCGATCTGGTCGGGCAAGAGGCGATGGTCCGCACGCTGAAAAATGCGTTCGAGGCGGATAGGATTGCGCAAGCCTTTGTGATGACCGGCATTCGCGGGGTCGGTAAGACGACCACGGCGCGGATTATCGCCAAGGGGATGAACTGCATCGGCCCGGATGGGCAGGGTGGCCCGACCGTTGAGCCCTGTGGCGAGTGTGAGCACTGCGTTGCGATTGCCGAAGGGCGGCACGTGGACGTGATGGAGATGGACGCAGCATCGCGCACCGGGGTTGGCGACATTCGTGAAATCATTGAAAGCGTGCATTACCGGGCGGCCTCGGCCCGTTATAAGATCTACATCATCGATGAGGTTCACATGCTGTCGACCAGTGCGTTCAACGCGCTGTTGAAGACGCTGGAAGAGCCACCGGCACATGTGAAGTTCATCTTTGCGACGACCGAGATTCGCAAGGTTCCGGTCACCGTTCTGTCCCGTTGTCAGCGTTTTGACCTGCGTCGGATTGAACCTGAAGACATGCTGGCCATGCTGCGCCGGATTGCCGATGCCGAGGGCGCTGAGATTGCGGATGATGCGCTGGCACTGATCACGCGGGCGGCCGAGGGTTCTGCCCGCGACGCGCAGTCATTGCTGGATCAGGCGATTTCGCACGGGGCGGGGGAAACCACCGCCGATCAGGTGCGCGCGATGCTGGGCTTGGCAGACCGTGGCCGGGTTTTGGACTTGTTTGATATGATCCTGAAGGGTGACGCTGCGGGTGCGTTGACCGAGCTGGGCGCGCAATATGCCGACGGGGCCGACCCGATGGCGGTGCTGCGCGATCTGGCCGAGGTTTCGCACTGGGTCAGCGTTATCAAAATCACGCCGGAAGCGGTCGAGGATCCGACGGTCTCGCCTGACGAGCGCACGCGTGGGCAGCAGATGGCGCAGGCTTTGCCGATGCGCGTGTTGGCGCGAATGTGGCAGATGCTTTTGACCTCGATCGAGGAAGTGGGCCGTGCGCCCAACGCGATGATGGCGGCGGAAATGGCGGTTATTCGTCTGACCCATGTGGCTGATCTACCCTCGCCGGAAGAACTGGTGCGTAAGTTGAAAGACCACCCCACGCCACCCGCAGGGCCGGGTGGTGGCGGTGGAATGCCCGCTGGTGGCGGAGCGCCAATGGGTGCGCCAGCCATGTCGACGCAATCTATGCCCTCGGGACCGGGGGGCGGGGCGACTGCCTTGGCCGTGGCGGCGGATGCCGAAACCTCGCTTGCGCGATATGCGCGGTTCGAGGATGTGGTCGAGTTGATCCGCACCAATCGCGACGTGAAACTGTTGGTTGAGGTCGAGGGCGGCGTGCGTCTGGCATCCTACCAGCCGGGACGGATCGAGTTTACGCCCTCAGACGACGCGCCGCAGGATCTGGCCGCGCGTCTGGCGCAGCGCCTGCATGGCTGGACTGGTGTGCGCTGGGGCGTGACGCTGGTCAATGGCTGCGAGGCGCCGACCATCACCGAAACCCGCGATGGCGAAAAGCTGGCGCTGGAGGAAGAGGCCAAGGCGCATCCCTTGGTGCAGGCCGTGATCGCCGCCTTCCCAAAGGCGCGCATCACCGAAATCCGATCTGCCGAGGATATGGTGCAGGAGGCCGCCGAAGAAGGCCTGGCCGAGGTCGAAGACGAATGGGACCCGTTCGAGGAAGACTAAGCGCGACCTTGTATCACAGGCGCGCCGCCCGTATCTAATCCTCACGTGACATAACAGGAGCATCACATGTTCAAAGGACTGGGCGGTCTCGGCGATATGGCCGGGATGATGAAGAAAGCGCAGGAAATGCAGGCCAAGATGGCCGAGCTGCAAGAGAACCTCGAGACGATGACCGTCGTGGGTGAAAGCGGCGCGGGTCTGGTCAAAGCGACCGCCACGGCCAAAGGTGTGCTGACCGGTCTGGACATCGATCCCACCATTTTCAACCCCGATGAAAAAGAAGTGGTCGAGGATCTGATCCTTGCCGCGATCAAGGATGCTCAGGCCAAGGCGGCGCAGCGTTCGGAAAGCGAAATGTCGCGTCTGACGGAAGAGCTGGGCCTGCCCAAAGACATGAACCTGCCGTTCTAAATGTCAGAAGCACCGCGCGATATCGAGAACCTGATCGAGCTGATGGCGAAGCTGCCGGGGCTCGGTCCGCGTTCTGCCCGTCGGGCGGTGCTTTACCTGATCCGCAAACGTGCGCTGGTGCTGACGCCCTTGGCGGATGCGATGCAGGCGGTGGCGGAAACCGCGCGGGAATGCGTGACCTGCGGCAATGTCTCGACCTCGGATCGCTGCGACATCTGCGTGTCTGAAAAGCGTGCCACCGGCGAGATTTGCGTGGTCGAGGATGTGGCCGACCTGTGGGCGATGGAGCGCGCAGGTCTGTTCAAGGGCCGATATCACGTGCTGGGCGGAACGTTGTCAGCGCTGGATGCCGTCGGCCCCGAGGATCTGGGCATTCCGCGTCTGGTGCAACGTGTTGTTGATGACAACATCAGCGAGGTCATCTTGGCCCTGAACGCCACCGTCGATGGTCAGACCACTGCGCATTATATTGCTGACGAGCTTGAGGGCTGCTGTCTGGTCTCGTCGCTGGCCCAAGGTGTGCCCATCGGGGGCGAGCTGGATTATCTGGACGAGGGTACGATCTCGGCCGCGTTGTCTGCACGCAAGCGGATGTAACTGCGGCTTAGAACTGATCCAGCAGACGTTCCAAATAATCGCGTTCCAATTGCGGGCGGTCTGACTCGCCCGAGCGTTTGCGCAATTCCTGCATCAACTCTTCGGCCCGGCGATAGATTTCGTCCGTGTCGCCCAAAGGACTGTCGGTCGAGGTCGCGCCGCCGCGTCCTGATGCGCTACGTCCTAGCGGATCCTGATCAGAGGCCTGATTACTTTCGCCCGGGTTTTCACCCTGCTGACCGTTTTCGCGCGCCTGTTGATTGGCCATCGCCTGATCAAACTGGCGCAGACCCTCGCGCATCGCTTCCATTGCGTCGGCTTGTTGGTTCAGCGCCTCGGGGATGTCGCCTTGTTCCAGCGCATCGGCGGCCTGCCCCATCGCGCGGCCCGCTTCGTCCAGCGCGTCACGGGCGGCTTGTCCTGCGGGATCACCCGCGCCGGGCAGGTTGCGTCTTTGGGCGTCTAGCTGGTCTTGAAGGGCACGCTGCCGATCCGCAAGGCTGGTGCCGGGATCGCCGCCACGGCCTTGGCTGTCTTGACCTTCCTGCGCGCCGCCCTGTCCATCCTGACCCTGCTCGCCGCCCGAACCCTCGTGGCTTTGCCCGCGTCCCTGACCACCGTCTCGCCCTTCGTTTTCCTGATTCTCACCGGCCTGAGACCCTTGCCCCTGTTCCTGAAGGTCGCGGAAGGCCCGGTCCGACAGGCCCTGCTGCTGGCGCATGGTCTCGCGCAGCTCGTCGCGCGCGGCTTCGCCGGGGCGCTGACTTTCGCCGCCGCGCTGGGCCTGCATGTTCTCCATCATCCGGCGCATCTGATCGAGCAGCTCCATCGCTTCCTCGGTACGGCCTTCGCGCATCAGCTCTTCGATCCGGTCCATCATCGCGTCCAGGTCGGATTGGCTGAGTTCGATCGCATTATCAGGCTGCGGCGCGTTGGGGTCGCCTTCGGGGGCTTGCTGCGCCAGTTGATCCATATAATCCCGCATCGCGTCGCGGTATTCGTCCATCAGCTCGGCCAGTTCTTCGGGCGTGGCGCCGTCGCGCATGGCTTGTTCCAGACGCCGCTGCGCCTCTTCCATGCGGGCGCGGGCGTCGTCCAGCTGACCGTCTTCCAGCTCGACCGCTACATCCCACAGGACCTGCGCCACCTCGTCCCGCAGGTCGCCGGGGACACCGCCTGCCACATCGGAAAAGGCCAGCCCCGCCTCGAGCCGCCGGATCGCGCCGCGCAGTTGCAGATAAATGCCTTCAGGCAGGGACAGGTCTTCGGGGTGGAACAGCGTCGCACGCAGTACTTGCGAGACGCGTCGAGCGTTGGCGCGGTTCCACATAAGGTCGCGGCGCTGTTCGATCAGCGCCTTGGCCATCGGATTCAGAAAGCGGCGGGCGGGCAGAATCATCGGGTAGGGCTGGCTGTCACCCTCCTGATCCGCCCCGTCCTGTGCGACAAAGGTGAGCGTCACGGGAAGGCCTGCGAAGGGATGTTCGACCAGATTTTCCTGAAGCGTGCCTTCGATCAATTTGCGCGCCCCGCGATAGGGCAGGGGCAGGTCGACAGCGACCTCAGGCCGGGGTTCCGGGTCGATGGACAGCCCATGCGCGCGTGTGACATCGTCCAGCGACAGGGTGATGATGACGGCGCCCCCGGTGATGCCATAGTCATCGGTGGCCACGAAATTGAGCGTGAAATCCCCGTTCAATTGCCGGGTCAGCGGTCCGCTTGGGCGGATGGTCGGGGGCGTATCCTGTAGCGCAGTCAGCGTCCAACTGCGCGCCGTTGGGCCATCGATGGACAACGTACCGCTGCGGGTGATCCGTTGGCTGAGGCTCGAGGCCGCGCCCGCTTCACTGTCCAGAACTGATCCGGTGAAAGCCAAGGCCAGAGGGTCGCCATAGCGGCGCAGGGTCAGACGGCTGTCCTTCGGGATGGTCAACGCGCCATCGGGTTGGTCATCAAGATAGAGGCTGGGTTGCCCGGTATAGGATGGCGGCTCGATCCAACCTTCCCAACTGGCGGCAACCTGCGCCGCCGCGCCTTGTGTGCCTGTGGGCGTTGTGCTGTTCCACGGGCCGAACCCAATCGCCATGACCGCCCCGGTCGCCGCAATCAGCCGCAACGCATAGGGGTCTTTTCCCGCCACTCGCAGATCGGGCGGGGCCGCCTGCACCTCGTCCAGACGTGCCAGCATTCGATCCTGATGCGCCTGCCACAACTGGGCCGAGGCCGCGTCGCCTACACCGGTCGCCTGATCATCTTGAACTGCAGCAATCGGGTGGCCGGTCAGGTTGTCATCCAAACGCCGGAGCGCATGGCCTGACGTTGGCCAGACAAAGCGGCGCGTGGCGCGGATAAGGAAGATCAGCGCGGCGAGGACAAGCACCATAGGCACCGCCCAGCCCCGCAACCCACCGAAGCCTGCCAACGCAATCGTGACCAAGATGACACTCGCCAAAGGCCATCCGACCTGCCAGAGCCGTTCCAAAACCATCCCGCCCCTTGTCAACGCCAAGGGCCAACGAAGGCGCTTTTGCACCTTCTGGGACAGGTCGGGCCGGGTCACCGGACCCGTGGGAACATCACAGCCATTCTGGAATGGTATCGCGTCCCAGCATTTCTTCATAGGTGGGACGTGCGCGGATGACGGCATATTGATCGTCCATCACCAGCACTTCGGGGATCAAGGGGCGCGAGTTGTACTCGGACGCCATCACCGCACCATATGCGCCTGCCGAGCGGAAGGCGATCAAATCGTCAGGCTTCAGACTGTCCAGATCACGGCCTTTGGCGAAGGTGTCGCCGGTTTCGCAAATCGGACCGACAATGTCATAGCGCGACTTGTCCTCGCCGGGGGCGGCCTCCACCACGGGGATGATGTCGTGATGCGCCTCATACATGGCGGGACGTACAAGATCGTTCATCGCAGCGTCCACGATCAGGAAATCTTGCCCTTCGCCCTCTTTCACATAGATGACGGATGTGACCATGATCCCGGCATTGCCCGAGACCAGACGCCCCGGCTCGATCTCGATCTCGCACCCCAGATGCCCCACGGTTTCCTTCACCATCTGTCCGTATTCGATCGGCAGAGGCGGTGCCTCGTTCGAGCGTTCATAGGGAATGCCCAGACCGCCGCCCAGATCCAGACGCGTGATGTCGTGGCCGTCGGTACGCAGCGCCTCGGTCAGTTCGGCCACTTTCTGATAGGCCTGACGGAACGGTTCCAACTCGGTCAGCTGCGAGCCGATATGCACGTCGATGCCCACAGCCTTCAGGCCGGGCAGCGATGCAATCTCGGCATACACCTCGCGCGCGCGGGCAATTGGGATGCCAAACTTGTTCTCCGATTTCCCGGTCGAGATCTTGGCGTGGGTCTTCGCGTCCACATCCGGGTTCACGCGCACGGTGACGGGGGCGACGACGCCCATTTCACTGGCCACTTCGGACAGCACGCGCATTTCCGGTTCGCTTTCCAGATTGAACTGGCGGATGCCGTTCGTCAGCGCCAGACGCATTTCATCGCGGGTTTTGCCAACGCCCGAGAACACGATCCGGTCCCCCGGCACACCCGCTGCAATCGCACGGCGGTATTCCCCGCCCGAGACGACATCCATCCCCGCGCCCATCTCGCCCAGCAGCTTCAACACAGCCAGGTTCGAGTTCGATTTCACGGCGAAGCAGACCAGATGATCGGCCCAGTCTAGCGCTTCATTGAACAGTCCGATGTGACGTTTCAACGTGGCCGCGGAATAGACATAGAAGGGCGTGCCAACTTCGGCAGCGATCTCTTCAATCGATACGTCTTCGGCGTGCAACACGCCATCGCGATAAAGGAAATGGTCCATCTTGGGCCTCGTCTGTCTGCGCTTCCTGACTGCCCTAGCGGAACTGCGCCTGCCGCTCAACCCTCCGGGGCTTCTCTTTTTCTTGCTATAAATATCCCGGAGCGCGAGGCAGAGCCTCGCATAAGCAAACGCCGGCCACGTGGACCGGCGTTTGAAGCTACTCTGCTTGGGTATCCTCGGGCGATCCCGGGCGGATGGGCTCGCCATCCGCGCCGCAGGCCGCCAGCCCCAAAAGGGCGGTGATCAGAAGCGCGCGGATCATGCCAGAACCTCTTTCCAGCGTGCGATCTGCTTGCGCACTTCCGACGGCGCGGTGCCGCCATAGCTGGTGCGCGACGCGACCGAGTTGTGGACACCCAGAACGCCAAAGACTTCTTCGGTGATCTGCGCGTTGACCGACTGCATGTCTTCCAGCGACAGGTCGGGCAGGTCGCAGCCGCGATCCTCGGCCATCGCCACCAGTGAACCCGTCACGTGGTGGGCATCGCGGAACGGCATGTTCAGCGCGCGCACGCACCAGTCGGCCAGATCGGTCGCGGTCGAGAACCCGGACGAGGCCGCAGCCTCAAGGCTTTCGGTGTTGGCGGTCATGTCCGAGACCATCCCGGTCATCGCGGCGAGCGCCAGCATCAGGTTGTCGGCGGCGTCGAAAACCTGCTCTTTGTCTTCCTGCATGTCCTTGGAATAGGCCAGCGGCAGCCCCTTCATCACGGTCATAAGCCCGATGTTGGCGCCCATGATGCGGCCAATTTTGGCGCGGATCAGTTCGGCGGCGTCGGGGTTGCGTTTCTGCGGCATGATCGACGAGCCGGTCGACCATTTGTCCGACATGCGCACAAAGCGGAACTGGGCCGAGGACCAGATCACCAGCTCTTCAGCGAAGCGCGACAGGTGCATGGCGCAGATGGTGGCCGAGGACAGGAACTCCAGCGCGAAATCACGATCCGCCACAGCGTCCAGCGAGTTCGCGGTTGGGCGGTCAAAGCCAAGCGCCTCGGCCGTCATGTGGCGGTTGATGGGGAAGGACGTGCCAGCAAGTGCGGCAGATCCCAGCGGGCTTTCGTTCATCCGCGCACGCGCGTCACGGAAGCGGGACATGTCGCGGCCGAACATTTCGACATAGGCCATCATGTGGTGGCCCCATGTCACAGGCTGTGCGGTTTGCAGGTGCGTGAAGCCGGGCATGACCCAGTCGGCACCCGCTTCGGCCTGACCCAAAAGCGCGCGGATCAGGGCTTCGAGCCCATCAATCGCGGCGTCCATCTGGTCGCGGACCCAGAGTTTGAAATCGGTGGCCACTTGGTCGTTGCGCGAGCGTGCGGTGTGTAGGCGACCCGCCGGTTCGCCGACGATTTCTTTCAGGCGTGCTTCCACATTCATGTGGATGTCTTCCAGCGCGGTCGAGAAGGCGAAATTGCCCGCCTCGATCTCGGCCAGCACGGTCAGCAGGCCCTCGCGGATGACTTTGGCGTCGTCTTCGGTGATCACGCCGGTCGCGGCCAGCATCGCGGCGTGTGCGCGCGAACCTTCGATGTCCTGTCGCGCCATGCGCTGGTCATAGCCGATCGAGGCGTTGATCGCCTCCATGATCGCGTCGGGCCCTGCCGAGAACCGGCCGCCCCACATTTCATTCGCGGATTTCGTGTCGTCGCTCATGATCTGCCTTTCAGGACATATTTCTGCTGACTGCATGCTATACGCGGCAAGGCGGGTAGGTGCAATTGCTGTAGCTCTGCTTGTTCATGGCACGCTTTTGCCGATCGGGCCGGATTGCCTTTGTGTCGTCATGGTCTGTCCCTAAAGTGGCCGGACACGCTGCTGCCAACAGGATCCCCTATGACCCGACATTCCCCGTCTCTGAGTCGCCGAATGGCGATGGCCACGCTGAGCGCTGCGGCAGTGATGCCGGGGCGCGTGCTGGCTGATAGCGGGTTTGCGGGGTGGCTATCGGGGTTTTCATCCCACGCACGTTCGGCGGGGGTCAGTGACACGGCGCTGAAGGCGCTTGGACGGGCGGAGTACCTGCCCTCGGTCATCAAGTCGGACCGCCGACCGGCGGAAACCGCGCGCAGCTTACAGGACTATATTTCGTCGGCGGCCTCGCCCCAGCGGATCAAGGGCGGGCAGAGGGCACTGTCGCGCTATCCGACGCTTCTGAAGAAGATCGAGCGGAAATATGGTGTCCCGAAAGAGGTCATCGTCGCGATCTGGGGTATGGAAAGCAGCTTTGGCGCGGTGCGCGGATCGGCCTCGGTCCTGTCGACGCTGGCCACGCTGGCTTATGAAGGCCGCCGTCGCGATCTTTTCGAGGCCGAGCTGCTGGCCGCCCTGCAAATCCTGACTGCTGGCGATGTTTCAGCGTCTCGAATGAAAGGGTCCTACGCAGGGGCGATGGGGCACACACAATTCATGCCCAGCTCGTATCTGGCCCATGCCGAGGACTTCAATCGCGACGGCGCGCGCGATATCTGGTCGGATGATCCGACGGATGCGCTGGCGTCAACGGCGGCTTATCTGCGCGCCAAGGGGTGGGTGAAAGGCCAGCCCTGGGCGATCGAGGTCCGCTTGCCCAAAGGGTTTGATCTGGCCCTGACCGGGCGGATCTACCCACGTCGCCTGCGCGATTGGGGGAAGTTGGGTGTGACGAATGTCGCTGGGCATCCGCTGACCGGTGCCGCGAGCGGCGCACTGATTCTGCCAGCTGGCCCGACGGGTCCCGTCTTTATGATCTTCCAGAATTTCCACGTTCTGAAGACCTATAACTATGCCGACAGCTATGTGATCGGTGTCGGTCACCTGTCCGACCGTCTGGCGGGGGGCGGTGCGATCCGGGCCAGCTATCCCAAGAAGCCTTGGGGGATGAGTACCGCCGAACGTCAGGCGCTACAGAACCGTCTGAACGATCTGGGGTTTCAAGCCGGGCGCCCTGATGGTGTGATCGGCGAGAAAGGTCGCGCAGCCATCCGCGCCTATGAAGCGTCGCGCGGCATGCCCGTGACCGGCGTGCCCAGTACCCAGCTTTTGGCGAGTCTCAGCTAGACCTGATCGTGCCGATGGCAGCTGACCAGATGGTTGTTGAACAGCCCGCAGGCCTCCATCCATGCATATACAATTGTCGGACCACAGAACTTGAACCCGGCTTTCTTCAGGTCTTTCGAGATCTGTGTCGACAGCGGGGATGAGGTCGGCACCTCGTCCAGCGTCTTGTAACGCCCGTTCAGCGGTTTTCCGTCCACATAGCCCCACATCATATCCCGAAACGCATCCGCGCCACCCAGATCCAGATAGGCCTGCGCGTTTGTGATGGTCGCTGCGATCTTGCCGCGATGCCGGATGATGCCTTTGTCCTGTAAAAGACGCTCGATCTCGGGTTCGCCCCACGTGGCGATGCGCTCGGGATCGAACCCTTCAAACGCCGTGCGAAAATTATCTCGCTTTTTAAGGATCGTGATCCAGCTGAGCCCGGCCTGAAAGCCATCAAGGATTAATTTTTCCCAAAGCGCGCGTCCGTCCCATTCCGGCACGCCCCACTCAAGGTCATGATATTCCTGATAAATCGGCTCGCTCCCACACCAAGAACAGCGGATCAAGTCAGTGGTTTGCGCGTGGGAGTCGGTCATGTTCTCGGATCCATTACACTTTTAGACAAACTATCTGATTTACGTCTCGTTAGCACTGAATTGCCACTTATGGTCGTACGGCAGCACAGGTGACACCATGTTCAACTTCGGAAGTAAGACATCCCCGGACACGCAGATGCAAGACCCTGTGGATGGGCCGGTGGGCGATCCGCTCAGCTCGGCCATCGGGATGCGGGACAAGGACGCAATCAACCTTGTGCGCGAGGCCTTGCGCAAAAAACGCGTCCGGCTGGCCTTTCAGCCCGTCGTGCAATCGACCAAGCCAGATCGCCGTGCGTTTTTCGAAGGGCTGATCCGCGTTCTGGACCCAAACGGGCGGGTGATTCCCGCAAAGGACTTCATCGACTCGGTCGAAGATAAAGAGATGGGACGCAAACTGGATGCGCTTGCGCTGGAAAAAGGGTTGGAGGCGCTGCAGGCTGAACCAAGCTTGCGTTTGTCTATTAACATGTCCGCGCGGTCGATCGGGTATCCGGGCTGGAAGAAGGTGTTGGAGCGTGGACTGGAAGACGACCCGCATCTGGGTGAACGTCTGATCCTTGAGATCACCGAACGCACTGCAATCACAATGCCCGAACTTGTCCGCGTCTTCATGGCCGAGATGCAGGGGCATGGCATCAGCTTTGCGCTGGATGACTTTGGGGCAGGCTATACCTCGTTCAAATACCTCAAGGATTTCTATTTCGACATCATCAAGATTGATGGCGAGTTCATCCGCGGGATCCACAGCGACCCGGACAATCAGATCCTCACTCAGGCGATGGTCTCGGTCGCGCGGCATTTTGATATGTTCACCGTGGCCGAAAGCGTCGAAACGGCCGAAGATGCGGCCTTTCTGACCCAGATCGGCGTGGACTGCATGCAAGGGTATTATTTCGGCGTGCCGACCTTGGATCCCTATTGGCGCAACGCGGCCTAGATGGGCGTGATAACGCTACCACGTTCACGCCGCTTGATTTTCTCTGCAATGCAGCACAGGATGCGCTCAGCAATGATCGTGCATGACGGCGTGTGTTTTGGAAATTTCTGAAATGCGCGGCGGCTTTTTGATCGTAAGTCTGGAGGAAAAGGAAGCATCATGACCAATGTCGTAATCGTATCGGCCGCGCGCACCGCCGTGGGCAGTTTCTCGGGTTCGTTCGCGAATACGCCCGCCCATGACCTCGGCGCAGCCGTTCTGGCCGAGATCGTCGCCCGCGCAGGGATTGACCCGTCCGAGGTCAGCGAGACCATTCTGGGTCAGGTGCTTCAGGCCGGTCAGGGTCAGAACCCGGCACGTCAGGCGCACATCAACGCTGGTTTCGCGAAAGAGGCATCGGCTTGGGGCATCAACCAGGTCTGTGGTTCGGGTCTGCGCACCGTTGCGCTGGGCGCGCAGCATGTACAGCTGGGCGACGCTGCCATCGTGGCCGCAGGTGGCCAAGAGAACATGACCCTCAGCCCCCACGTCGCGCATCTGCGCGCCGGGCACAAAATGGGCGACATGAAATTCATCGACTGCATGATCAAAGATGGTCTGTGGGATGCGTTCAACGGCTACCACATGGGCCAGACCGCTGAGAACGTGGCCCAGCAGTGGCAGATTACCCGCGAAATGCAGGACGAGTTCGCCGTTGCCTCGCAAAACAAGGCGGAAGCTGCTCAGAAAGCCGGCAAATTCGCTGACGAGATCGTGCCCTTCACCGTGAAAACCCGCAAGGGCGACATCATTGTGGACCAAGACGAATACATCCGTCACGGCGCCACCATCGAAGCCATGCAAAAACTGCGTCCGGCCTTCACCAAAGACGGTTCGGTCACCGCTGCAAACGCATCGGGCATCAACGACGGTGCCGCTGCGGTTCTGCTGATGTCGGCAGATGAGGCCGAGAAGCGTGGTCTGGAGCCGCTGGCACGTATTGCGTCTTACGCAACTGCCGGTCTGGACCCGTCGATCATGGGCGTTGGCCCGATCCACGCGTCGGGCAAGGCGCTGGATAAGGCGGGCTGGAAAGCTCAGGATCTGGATCTGGTTGAAGCCAACGAAGCCTTCGCCGCACAGGCCTGTGCTGTGAACAAAGACATGGATTGGAACCCAGACGTGGTGAACGTAAACGGCGGCGCCATCGCCATCGGTCACCCGATCGGCGCCTCGGGCTGCCGTATCCTGAACACGCTGCTGTTCGAAATGAAGCGCCGCGACGCCAAGAAGGGTCTGGCGACCCTCTGCATCGGTGGCGGCATGGGCGTGGCCATGTGCCTCGAGCGTCCGTAAGGTCGACATGAACGATAGAAAAGGCGCCTTCGGGCGCCTTTTTTGTTAAATGTTTTGTCGCGCTCTTGTCGCAACCGCAAAATAAACTCTGCATTGCGGCAAAATGTTTGCGCAATAATATTGCGCAAGTTAAATTGAAAATGTAACAGAGTTTCAGGCTCAAGATTCGAAGTGGAGATAAACATGGCCCGAGTTGCACTTGTCACCGGTGGTTCGCGCGGTATTGGCGCATCAATTTCAAAAGCGCTGAAAGCTGAAGGATACGAGGTCGCCGCGACCTTTGCTGGCAACGAAGAGAAAGCTGCCGCCTTCACTGCCGAGACCGGCATCAAGACGTACAAGTGGAACGTTGGCAGCTATGAAGAAAGCGCCGCCGGTATCGCTCAGGTCGAAGCTGACCTTGGCCCGATCGACGTGGTTGTTGCCAACGCTGGCATCACCCGCGACGCACCGTTCCACAAGATGACCCCGCAGCAGTGGCAGGAAGTCATCGACACCAACCTGACCGGCGTGTTCAACACTGTTCACCCGATCTGGCCCGGCATGCGCGAGCGCAAGTTCGGCCGCATCATCGTGATCAGCTCGATCAACGGCCAGAAAGGTCAGTTCGCTCAGGTGAACTATGCTGCGACCAAGGCAGGCGATCTGGGTATCGTTAAGTCGCTGGCCCAAGAAGGCGCACGCGCAGGCATCACCGCCAACGCCATCTGCCCCGGCTACATCGCGACCGAAATGGTTATGGCAATCCCGGAAAAAGTACGCGACTCGATCGTTGCGGGCATCCCGGCAGGCCGTCTGGGTGAACCGGAAGAAATCGCGCGCTGCGTGACCTTCCTGGCATCGGACGACGCTGGCTTCATCAACGGCTCGACCATCTCGGCCAACGGTGCGCAGTTCTTCGTTTAATTACGCAGGACAATCACAATTCAGGGGCTGGCCTGTTTGGCCGGCCCTTTTTGTTGGCAACTGAGGCGTCAGCGACGCTAGACGCGCCGACATCCAGCGGCCAATATTCCGAAAGACCAAGGCGCGCTCTGCATGTGCGCGCTTATAGGCGGCATGAAGCTCGATCTGGTTTGTCGCGGTCTCCAACATGGTCCTGGTCCTCTTAAGTCATCTTTGAGTGATCCTAATATGGGGCGTTGAAATGCTGGCGACAAACGAGACTTTCAAAGGCTTCAGATAAGTGATACTTAACTGAAATGAGTGACCGTCTGCCCCCCTTAACCGCCCTGCGCGCCTTTGATGCCGCCGCCCGCCATATGTCGTTTCAGAAAGCAGCAGCCGAACTGAATGTGACACCTGCGGCTCTGTCCTTTCAGATCAAATCGCTTGAGGAGCATTTTGGCGCGCCGCTGTTTCACCGTCTGAACCGCGCAGTCGAGCTGACCGAGGCAGGCCGTCTTCTGGCGCCCGGCGCGGCGGATGGGTTTGAAATGCTGACCAGCGCTTGGCGGAATGCGCGGCGAAGCTTGGACAGCAATACGCTGACTGTGACGGCGGGGCCGGCGTTTACGTCGAAATGGCTTGCGCCTCGGCTGTATGACTTCGCCCACGATCATCCCGAGATCGAGCTGCGCTTTGCTGCGGGTTTGAAGTTTGTGGACCTGAACCGAGACGAAGTCGACGTCGCCATCCGGTTTGGCTACGGCCCCGACGACGGGCTGTATTCTCATCCGCTGGCGAACGAATGGCTGACCCCAGTGATGTTGCCCGCGTTGGCCGAGAGATATCCAGAGCCGAGAGACCTGTTGTCGGCGCCTCTGATCCACAACACATCAGATGATTTCTTGAACCCACCCTGTGACTGGCCCGCGTGGTTACGCGCGGCTGGCGTTCATGGGACGCCCCGGATCACGTCGGTGTTTTCCCAACCCGACCACGCGCTGGATGCGGCGATGGCAGGGGTGGGTGTGGTGTTAGGTCGGCGCGCCTTTGTGGTCAAATATCTGGCCGAGGGGCGCCTGGTCGCACCCTATGGATTGGCGTTGTCGACCAAGGCGCGATTTAGGTTCCTGTGCCGTCTGGGGCAGGAAAACCGACCAGCGATTGCCGCGTTCCGCGATTGGGTGCTTGCCGAGATCGCAAAAAACACGCATGTGACGGACGGTTTGAAAATTGTTTCGGTCGAGGATTTGGCGTGACGCGGAAAACTGCCACCTTCATCGGGTTCACCGCTGTGCTGCTGTGGTCGCTTTTGGCGCTGTTCACCGTGGGCACAGCTCCGGTGCCGCCGTTCCAGCTGGCGGCGATGACCTTCCTGGTCGGCGGAACGTTGGGCGTGATCTGGATCGCTACGACCGAGGGGTTGGGCGTATTGCGCACGGTCAGCTGGCGGGTCTATGCGTTCGGGACGCTGGGGCTGTTTGGCTATCACGCGCTGTATTTCTCGGCCCTGCGCATGGCACCCGCGGCCGAAGCCGGATTGATCGCCTATCTGTGGCCTCTCTTCATCGTGTTGTTTTCCGGGCTGCTGCCCGGCGAAAGCTTGCGCCCAATGCATGTGATCGGCGCGTTGGTGTCCTTTGCCGGTGCGGCCTTGATCGTGCTGGGCGGTGCCACCGGCTTTGACGCAGCCGCGCTGCCGGGGTTTGTGCTGGCCTTCCTCTGCGCGCTGACATGGTCGGGCTATTCGGTTCTGTCGCGCCGGCTTGGGAATACGCCCACGGCTTCGGTCGTGGTGTTCTGTCTGGCCACCGCCATCCTGTCCACCGGTGCGCATTTCTTGTGGGAGGACACGATCTGGCCCAGCGGAACACTTGGCTGGGCGTCCGTCGCGGGGCTTGGGTTAGGGCCAGTCGGACTGGCCTTCTATGTCTGGGATGTGGGGGTCAAACGCGGAGACATTCAACTTCTAGGCGTCGCAAGCTATGGCGCGCCTTTGCTGTCTACGCTTGTGTTGATTTTGGCGGGAGTCGCGCAGCCTCACCCATCTCTGCTGATCGCGGGGGTGTTGATCACTGCGGGTGCTCTGATGGCGGCACGGGCCAGTGCTGGTTCGTCTGAACAGAACTGACCCGGGCCTAAAACCGTCAGGCCGTAGCCGTCGTCAGTCGTTCAATTTCTTCCTTGAGCTGGAGCTTTTGCTTTTTTAGTTCGGTAATCTCGGCATCTGTACTGCCGGGCGCGCGCTGGATCTCTTCGACTTTTTCCGAGAGGACCTCGTGTTTCCTGCGCAGCTCTTCAAGATGCGAACTCATGCTCATGGCGATCCTCCTGTTGATTTATAGAACGTACCGAGTGCAACACATAATTTCCGGCTTGTCACGGAATCGTTGCAAATCTTTCGCGGATAATTGTCGCACCGCAGATCTGTTTCGTTCAGGAGTGGCCTATCGCCAGTCCAGCGCAGCCCCCTCGCGCAAGATGGCCTGTATCTCGGGCGTATAGTGTTCACGGTCCGTAGTATGCGCGGCGCCTTCATGCAGAACAATCGGCGCGGCCAGACGGAACGCCGCGCGCCCGCCTTTGCGGGCCTGCAACAGAAGCAGTTTCGCGGCGCGCCCGGTACGCGGACACAGCGGTTGCACCACCACCGAGCCCAGCCGATCATCTAGCGCCGACAGAATGTCCGGCAACCGCTCGGCTGCGTTGATCATCGTCAGCATGCCGCGGGGTTTCAAGCGGCGCGTGGCTTGATCCATCCAGACCGCCAAGGGGGTCTCTTCCCCCATCGCCTGCTCGCGGGCGTCGTGTGGCGACATGCTGCCGCGCGCGCGGTCGAAATAGGGCGGGTTCATGATCACATGATCAAAGCTTAGGGCGCGTAGCGCATCCGGCATCCGCGCCAGATCGCCGTCATGCACGGTCAAGGAAATTCCGTTATCTTCCGCATTCTTGCGCGCCAGTGCCGCGTGATCCGCCTGTCGTTCGATCCCGTGCAGTGTTATCCCTGATACCCGCCGCCCCAGACACAGCGATGCCGCCCCAACGCCACAGCCCAGCTCCAGCACAGATTCACCAGTCTTCGCAGTTACGGCGCTGGCCAGAAACACCGGATCGACCCCAGCGCGATAGCCGGTTCTGGGTTGCGTCAGCACAAGCTGCCCACCCAGAAAATCATCCTGTGTCAGATCGTCGGAATGCATCATGGCCCTTAGCTTTCAAAGGCGATGTCGTGGTCGCGCAAGATGGCTTGCGCCATGAACAAATCCTCGTCCCTCACCATCAATCGGCGCGGCAAAATGCCAATGCTTCCTTCCAGCGCACTCATATGGACGTCCATCGCAAAGCAAGCTATATCCTCGCCTGTAAGAAGGGCGGTGACGAAGGGGATCATGGTTGGATCCGTGGTTCTCAGAAGCTCTTTCATGCTTTCGGAGATAAGGGCATCCCCGCCCATTTGTCGAGCCGGTTGACGGGAAGGTGAAGATGCTGATCGAAGCTGCACATAAACCGCATGAGCGTCTGGGCCAGCATTTGGCCGAGGATATGGAGGCCGTGAACACGCTGATTCGCGAGCGGATGGCCTCGAAACATGCGCCGCGTATTCCCGAAGTGACTGCGCATCTGGTCGATGCAGGCGGCAAACGTCTGCGCCCGATGCTGACTTTGGCCGCCGCGCGTCTGTGTGGCTATGACGGCCCCTATCACATCCATTTGGCCGCGACGGTCGAGTTCATTCACACCGCGACGCTTCTGCATGATGACGTGGTGGACGAAAGCGCCCAACGTCGTGGGCGCCCCACCGCGAATTTGCTGTGGGACAACAAGTCCAGCGTGTTGGTGGGCGACTACCTCTTCTCGCGCTCGTTCCAGCTGATGACCGACACCGGTTCGCTGGATGTGCTGCGCATCCTGTCCAACGCCTCTGCCACGATTGCCGAAGGCGAAGTTCTGCAGCTGACCGCCGCGCAGGATCTGTCGACGGATGAAGAGATCTACCGTCAGGTTGTCCGCGGCAAAACCGCCGCGCTGTTCTCGGCTGCGACCGAGGTGGGCGGTGTCATTGCGGGTGCACCCGAAGATCAGGTGAAGGCGCTGTTCGACTATGGCGACGCGCTCGGCATTTCCTTCCAGATCGTGGACGATCTGCTGGACTATGGGGGTGGCGACGCCACCGGCAAGAACATCGGCGACGATTTCCGCGAACGCAAACTGACCCTGCCGCTGATCAAGGCTGTGGCCAAGGCCGACGACGAAGAACGTGCCTTCTGGACGCGCACGATCGAAAAAGGCCGTCAGGAAGAGGGCGATCTGGAGCACGCTCTGAAGCTGCTGAACAAACACGGCGCGCTGGAAGACACCCGGGCCGAGGCCATCGCCTGGGCAGACAAAGCCAAAGCCGCCCTGACCGCACTGCCCGACGCCCCGATCCGCCACATGCTGCATGACATCGCAGACTACGTGGTCGCGCGCCTGAACTAAACTTCCTCTTGCGTTAAATACCTCGGGGGAGCGCGCAGCGCGGGGGCAGCGCCCCCTAGGCTCACGAAGTGAGCCACCGACAGCCCGCCGACAGCCCTAGGCCAGTTTCGCCGCTTCTACCCACCAGTCAGGCTGTGCCGATGCCAGCGCGGCAGCCCCCGCGTGCGCCGCATCCTCGGTTTCAAACAACGCAAAGCACGTTGCCCCGGACCCTGACATCCGCGTCAGTCGCGCGCCGGGCAGATCCTCCAACGCGTCCAACACGTCCTGAATGACCGGGGATCGCGCAATCGCCGGGGCTTCCAAATCATTGCGTTGGGTTGCCAGCCAGTCGATGAACGCACCCGTTTTCATGCCCTGCGGGATCCGTTTGGGCATGGGCTGGTTTTGTTTGCTCTCCAGCGCTTTGAAGACCTCAGGGGTTGGTACGTCCACACCCGGATTTGCCAGAACCGCAAACAGGGGAGGTAGGCCGGGGCAGGGGGCGACGTCTTCGCCTATCCCGCGCATGCGGGCGGCTTGCCGCATCAGGGAGACACGCACGTCTGCGCCCAGTTCGGCCACGCCCTCGGGCAGGCGCGTGTCGCCCAACAGGTCCGACAGAGCCAGAATGGTCGCCGCCGCGTCCGAGCTTCCGCCTCCGATCCCTGCGGCAGCCGGTAGGTGTTTCGACAGAACGATATGGACCGGCACGCCAAACAGGTCCGCCGCGCGGGCAACAAGGTTTGAGCCATCGGTTGGCACGCCCGTCGCTTTCGGGCCAATCACCTCCAGCCGGTTTTGTTCGGCGGGCATCACCGTGATCCGATCGCCCACATCTGCAAAAACCACAAGGCTGTCCAGCAAGTGGTAGCCGTCACGCCGCTGCCCGGTCACATGTAGGGTCAGGTTCACCTTGGCGGGGGCGAATACCTTGGTGATGCTCATTCGGACGCGTGCAGGGGATCGGCCCCTTCTTCTTCCAAAACCACGTCCAATCCGACCTCGAGCTTGCGGCGAATGCGGTCGGGGTCAAGCTCGGTCAGGTCGGTGTCGTCGGTGATGAAGCTCAGCGCGCGGCTCCATTGGAACTCGGCCTCACGCTTGCGGCCAACGGCCCAATAGGTGTCGCCCAGATGGTCGTTCAGGATCGGTTCCACCGGCTCCAGCTCGACTGCGCGCTCCATTTGCACGACGGCTTCGTCATAGCGGCCAAGGCGGTACAGAACCCAGCCCAGACTGTCGACGATATAGCCGCGATCCGGGCGGGCCGCGACGGCGCGTTCGATCATGTCCAGCGCCTCGTCCAGTTTCTCGCGGCGTTCCACCAACGAGTAGCCAAGATAGTTCAGGACGGTGGGCTGCTCGGGACTCAGCTCCAGTGCCTTACGGAAATCGGCTTCGGCAGCGGGCCAGTCGCCCAGCTTGTGGGCGGCAATGGCGCGCTGGAAATAGGTGGGCCATTGGGTGGCCAGGTCTGCCTCGAACCGAGAGATGGCAAGGTCATAGGCGTCGCGGGCTTCGGCGAAGCGGTCTTGCTGCATCAACGTATCCCCGAGCGCCACGCGAAAGCGCAGCGTGTCCGGGAAGGTTTCGGCCAAGGTGCGCAGCTCTCCGGTCGCTTCGTCCAACCGGCCAGCGCGGCGCAGCACATCAGTACGGCCAAGGGCGGCGTGCTGATAGGCAAAGCTGTCTTGCGGCACCCGGCCATAGGTCTCGATCGCCAGATCATGATGGCCCATGTCTTCAAGGATCTGGGCCGATAGGACCAGTGCACCGGCATGGTCCGGGGCAAGATGCTCGGCCACGCGGTTGTAAAGAAGGATGCCGGTCTGATCGCCTTCGGGGCCCACCGATTCGGCCACGGCAAACAACAGTTCGGCAATTCCGTCCTGCGGGGCGCGGATGATGGTGAAGTCCAGCGTTTTGCCAGCCTCAAGATCCGCGATCATTTGTTCGACTTCGGCGTCGGTCATGCCTGACTGGGCCGCCTTCATCAGCTCAAGCGCTTCCTCGGGGCGGTCGCTTTGGCTGAGCGACTGGGCGTGGGCGAAGACGCCCGAGCGGTTCAGTTGCAGCGCTCCGTCCTCACCCCCCAGAATGCGGGCCGCGCCCTCGAAGTCCCCAACATAGGCCAATGTCAGTGCCTTCTGGTACAGGGTAAAGCCGTGGCTGGCATTGTCTTCCCCAAGCGTGTCGAAGATCGCCAGTGCCTCTGACATCTTGCCTTTTCCAATGCGGATCCAGGCCTGAATCATCTGATCAATCACCGGGGCGATCGACACCTTCGTGCCCACCAGCGCGGTCGCTGTGCCCCAATCGCCTTTCTTCAGCGCATCGCCCAACAGGACCAGCGCGGCGATCTGGTTGTTTTCACTGACCGAGGCCAGCCTGCGTGCATAAGGCAGCGCATCATCCAGCTTGCCAAGCGCGATCTGGGCGACGATCAGCCCTTCCAGAACGTCCAGATTTTGCGGGTCCTGCGCAATGGCGCGGGTGCCGTATTCCACCATTTCCGAGAAGCTGCGCGACAGATCAGCGTGGCGTGCGGCAAGATAAGCGCCCGCCACATTATCCGCGTAGGCAGCAGTTCCCACAGCGCAGTGCGCGGCCAGAAGGGTCGGAAGGGCAAGGCGGCGCAGGGCCGTAGATGTCAGGCGGAACAAGGGCAGAAATTCCTTAAGTCGCAGCAGGGTTACGTCTGCAAAACCTAATGTGCCTTCCAGTTGAAAACAATGAGGGGCAGCACATGGCCGCCCCTCATTGTCGCTTTTTTGATCGCTTGCGATCACATGTTCGGATAGTTCGGTCCGTCGCCGCCCTGCGGAACCGTCCAGGTGATGTTCTGGCTGGGGTCCTTGATGTCGCAGGTCTTGCAGTGCACGCAGTTCTGGAAGTTCACGACAAAGCGCGGGTCTTTGCCGTCTTCTTCGACGACTTCGTACACACCGGCCGGGCAGTAACGCTGCGCGGGTTCTGCGAACTCGGGCAGGTTGACCGAGATCGGCAGATCCGGGTTTGCCAGCTTCAGGTGGCAAGGCTGGCTTTCTTCGTGGTTGGTGGCCGCGAAGGATACGTTGGTCAGGCGGTCAAAGGACAGCGTGCCATCGGGTTTCGGATAGTCGATTTCCGGGTAGTCCTTGGCCTTGCCGGTGGCTTCCGCATCGGACTTGCCGTGCT
Organism: Aliiroseovarius marinus; assembly: GCF_004360145.1. Lineage (GTDB taxonomy): Bacteria > Pseudomonadota > Alphaproteobacteria > Rhodobacterales > Rhodobacteraceae > Aliiroseovarius > Aliiroseovarius marinus. Next base: position 131,039 of record NZ_SAIT01000011.1, read on the forward strand.
TCACGGTGCCGAAGGGCGAGAACTTGAAGATCGACTGAACCCACATGTCCAGACCGCCCAGCATCAGCGATGCGGTCAGGCCGTATTTCGACCATAGCGGCTTGACGTTGCGGACCTTCTTCAGGTCTTTCGCGACGTCGCCGGTGCGCAGTTCTTCTTCGTAATCGTTCAGCTCGTCGCTGGAACGGCCTGCCTTGATGGCTTTTACAGCCGCATCAGCCGCCGCGATGCCCGACAGCATGGCGTTGTGGTTGCCCTTGATGCGCGGCACGTTCACCAGACCGACCGAGCAGCCCAAGAGTGCGCCACCGGGGAACGAGGCTTTCGGCATCGACTGATAGCCACCTTCCGAGATCGCACGCGCGCCGTACGCAACGCGCTTGCCGCCTTCCAGAAGCTTGGCGATTTCAGGGTGATGCTTGAAGCGCTGGAATTCCATGTAAGGATACAGGTGCGGGTTCTTGTAGTTCAGGTGAACCACGAAGCCGACAAACACCTGATTATTTTCCAGGTGATAGATGAACGAGCCACCGCCTGCGTTCTTGCCCAGCGGCCAGCCCATCGTGTGGGTCACGGTGCCTTCGCGGTGCTTGGCGGGGTCGATCTCCCAGATTTCTTTCATGCCGACGCCGAATTTCTGAACGTCGCGGCCAGCCTGCAGGTCGTATTTGGCGATGATCTCTTTCGCCAGCGAGCCACGCACACCTTCCGAGATGAAGACGTATTTACCGTGCAGCTCCATGCCCGGCTCGGTGTTGGGGCCATAGGATCCGTCGGCTTCCAGACCGAAGACACCCGCAACGACGCCCTTCACTTCGCCATTGTCGCCATAGACCAGTTCCGATGCGGCCATGCCCGGGAAGATTTCCACGCCCAGCTCTTCAGCTTGTTCGGCCATCCAGCGGCAAACATTCGCCATCGAGACGATGTACTTGCCGTGGTTGTTCATCAGCGGCGGCATCGGCCAGTTCGGCACGCGCAGGTGACCTGCCGGTCCAAGCACAAGGAAGTTGTCTTTCTTCACTTCCGTCTTGATCGGCGCGCCTTTGTCCTTCCAATCGGGGATCAGCTTGTCCAGACCGCAGGTGTCCAGCACAGCACCCGACAGGATGTGCGCGCCCACTTCCGAGCCCTTCTCAAGCACCACGACCTCAAGGTCTGGGTCTTGTTGTTTCAGACGAATGGCGGCGGACAGGCCTGCGGGGCCTGCGCCCACGATGACCACGTCGTATTCCATGCTTTCGCGTTCGATGTCGCTCATAATCTTTTCCCCGGATGGTCCGTTTCGCAAGATCGTTAGCTTGACGCACCGGGCGGGTCAATCAGGACACGACGTTACAAGGGTGTGTTTCCGACAAATTTGCCGAACCACGGCTTTGTTTGCGCTGACACCAGCGGCGTGGGGGTGAAATGCTGCATTTCGGATCCAATCGTGCAAGCAAACAAGGGCGTTGCAAATCGCGCCGGATTGCTAGATTTTCGACCCGACCGAGCCGAAATGAGACCACGCTGGCGGGCACCTTCGTGCCGAGCGACAATAAATGAACAGGTTTGATGGAAAAAATACCTTTGACCCGCGCGGGGCACACCGCGCTGAATGACGAGTTGAAGCAGTTGAAGACTGTGGAACGCCCCGCGATTATCGAGGCGATTGCCACCGCGCGCGAGCTTGGCGACCTGAAAGAAAATGCCGAATACCACTCGGCCCGTGAGAAGCAGGGATTCATCGAAGGCCGCATCAAAGAGCTGGAAGGCATCCTGTCGCTGGCCGAGGTGATCGACCCGGCGAACATGTCTGGCACCGTCAAGTTCTCGGCCACCGTCACGATCGTTGACGAAGACACCGACGAAGAGAAGACCTATCAGATCGTTGGCGAGCCCGAAGCCGATATCGAAAACGGCAAGCTGAACATCAAGTCCCCCTTGGCCCGCGCCCTGATCGGCAAGGAAGAAGGCGACAGCGTCGAGGTTCGTACGCCGGGCGGCGAGAAAGCTTATGAAATCCTGAGCATCGACTGGATCTAACCGTGGCAGACAAGCCCCAGACACAGGACACCAAGCGGTTCCCGCTGAAAGGGACCGCACCTCTTGAGATGCTGGACGAGGCGTCCTCGCTTTCCATGGCCGAGGTAATCGGCCTTGCCCTGTCCTTCGTCTGGTTGGCGGCCTGCGCGATGTTCTTCATGGTGCTGGGCACCGGTCCGTCTGAGGGTGGCTTTGACCCGCTGCGGTTCGTGATGGTCGTCGTGGCGATCGCGATGCCTGTCGCGATGATCTGGGTGGCTGTCGCCGCGATGCGCTCGGCGCGGATTATGCGGCAGGAAAGCACGCGCCTGAAGGCAGCGATCGATGGGATGCGCACCGCGTATCTGCAGCAGCAACAAAGCATTGGTGGCCCCGGTGCGCAGGTGTCGAAGGTCGAACAGAAGCTGGAAGAGATCGCCAAGGTTTCGCGCCGGACGGAAACGGCGCTGGCCACGTTTGTGTCGATTCGTCCCGGCATGCCCAGCCTGACCAACCCGCACCCCGACCCGGTAGCGCCTGCTATGGGTCCCGAGGAAGCGCCAAAAGATCCGGTGGATCAAACCAAGCTCGAGCTTGGCACCCCGGCCGAAGATATGATCCCGCCCCTGTCGATCGAGGATTTCATCCGCGCGATGCATTTCCCCGAACACGCCCAAGATGCCGAGGGCTTCCGTGCCCTGCGCCGCGCCCTTGAAGATCGTCAGGTCGCGGGGCTGGTGCAGGCAGCACAGGACATTCTCACGCTGATGTCGCAGGACGGCATCTACATGGACGACCTGCGCCCGGACCGCGCCCGCCCCGAGGTGTGGCGCAAGTTTGCCGCTGGCGAACGCGGAAAAGAGATTGCCGCCTTGGGCGGGATCCGCGACCGCTCGTCCCTGGCCCTGACAGCTGGACGGATGCGCAAAGATCCGGTGTTCCGTGACACTGCCCACCATTTCCTGCGCCGCTTCGACCAGACCTTCGCGCAATTCGAAAAGAACGCCTCGGACGCGGATCTGGCGGCAATGGCCGACACCCGCACCGCGCGGGCCTTCATGCTGCTGGGGCGTGTGACCGGGACGTTCGACTAAACCCTCCCGCCCGTGTGTCATGCCTGACGGCCGGTCCCCCGGTTGGGGATGAGCGGCGTCAGCCGCGAGGGGCAGCGCCCCTTTGGCTGGCATAGGCCGCCGCCATACTGATTACCGCGATGGCTCCGCACATCATGACCGCCCGCAGGATTGCGCCATTGGTGGCGCCCCAGATTGCGACGGAGCCGACAAAGGCCAGCAGCATCGCACCTGCCGCCAGCCCGGTCACGCGCACTGCCGGTTTCGCCGCCGTACGTCCACGCCCGTGCCAAAGACGCCGCAACGTTCCCAGCATCTTGCCGATGTCGGTTTGAATAGCGATCAGCGACGGCACGATCAGCAGCACCAGAACCATCCCGAACCCAAGCCCATAGATCAGCGTGATCACCGTGGGTTTCAGGAACTGCGCCTGCCGCGAGGTCTCGTACAGTAGCGGCATTAGCCCCAGCACGGTGGTCAGGGTGGTCAGCATCACCGCGCGCAGGCGGTCGGCGGTGCCCTCGATGATCGCCGGAATGATCCCTCGTTCCTTCGCGTATTCGTCGATGGTGGTCACCAGCACGATGGAATCGTTGATGATGATCCCTGTCATCCCGATCAGCCCCACGACCGAGAACATGGACAGCGGAACCCCCCATTGCACATGCCCGTAAATGGCCCCGACCAGCCCAAATGGAATGATCGACATCACCACCAAAGGCCGCGTCCAGCTTGAGAAGATCCACGCGAGTGTCAGGAAGATCCCCAGCAGCACCAAGATCAGACCGGTGCGGGCATCCGACAGGAAATCACGCTGCTGCTCGGCCAGCCCGCCGATTCGGTATTCGATCGAGTGAGTTTCGGCCAGTGCGGGCAGGATTTCGGTCTCAATCGTGCGTTGGATTTCTTCGGCGCGGGCCGCGTTGTCTTCGCTGATATCGCCCGAGACATTGACCATCCGAATGCCGTTCTCGCGCTGGACGGTGGCAAAGCCTTGCCGCGTCTGCACAGACACCAGATCGGCCAGGCTGACATAAGCGCCCGTCTGCGTGCGCAGCTGCATCCGTTCAAGGAAATCGGCGGAGCGTTCGCCGTCCGGAATTTCCACCCGGATTTCGGCCGAGCGCGTGCCGTCGGGATAGGTTGCGGCCTCGACCCCGTTCAGGCGATTGCGCAAGACGCGGCTGAGGTCATCAATGGTGAACCCCAGCGCTTTGCCCTGCGCGGTCAGGTCCAGAACCAACTCTTCCTTATCGTAGCTCAGGCTGTCTTCCAGCGCCGAGACCTCGGGGTATTGGATCAACTGTGTTTTCAGGTCTTCAGCGGCGGCTTTCAGGGCCTCTGACGTTGCGCCAAACAGGTCGACATCAAGGCTGTCGCCGCCCGGTCCGAATCTGCCGCCGCGGAAGGATAGAACCTCAAGCAGCGGGTGGTTGACGATCTCGTCCTGCAGGGCCGAGATGAGCTCGAATGTGGAGTAGGGGCGCAGGTCGGCATCAATCAGCTCGACCACGATCGAGCCCAAAAGGTCGGCGTCTTTGTTGTCGACGCCCGACAGGCCGCGCCCGGCATTGCCGCCGATTTGCGCCAGTGCATGGGCGACGGGGTCAGCACCATATTCCGCCTCGAACTTGGCGGTGGTGGCCTCCACGGCGCGCTGCACATTGTCCAACATGGCACGGGTGTCAGCGCGGGTCGCACCTTCGGCCATCGCGAAGTTCGCGGTGATCGACGAACGCTCGGGTGCGCTGAAGAAGCGGAAGGTCAGGTCGCCGCGAATGAAGATTGACGCTTGGCTGGCAAGAATCACGATGGTCGCCGCAATCACCGGATAGCGTGCCTTGATCACCAGCGCCATGAACGGACGGAACAGGTTATCCCGCACCCAGCGGAAGCCTTTATTCACCTGCCGCGACGGCCAGTCGTACCAATGTTCCTTGGCGGTGTGGGTCAGCGCGTGCGCCATGTGGTGCGGCAGGATCAGGAAGCATTCGATCAGCGATGCCGCCAGCACCACGATCACGGTGAAGGGGATATCGGTAATGAGGTCTCCGAACCGCCCGCCAATCGAGGTCAGGCCGAAGAACGCGATGATTGTGGTTAGGGTGGCGGAAAAGACCGGCGGGAACATGCGTCGCGCGGCGTTTTCGGCGGCGGTGAAGGGGCCTTCGCCCAACCGTCGCGCCCGGAAATCCGCGTGTTCGCCCACCACGATGGCGTCATCCACCACGATCCCCAACGTGATGATCAACGAGAAAAGCGAGATCATGTTAATCGTGATCCCAGACATATACATCAGGAAAACGGCAGTGGTCATGGCGACGGGAATGCCCGCCGCGACCCAGAACGCGGTGCGGGCGTTCAGGAACAGGAACAGCAGAAGCAGCACCAGCCCAAGCCCCTGCAGCCCGTTTTCGGTGAGCATTTTCAGGCGGGCGGAAATCAGAGCGGACCGCGTGCGCATCAGCTCGATCTCGACCCCTTCGGGCAGGGTTTCCAGCATCTCGGCGCGGATGTCCTCGACGATCTCTTGCAGCTCGATTGCGTCCCCTTGGGCGGATCGCGAGACGTTTAGCGCCATCGCCGGATCGTCGCCCACGAAATAAGAGCGGTTGCGGTTTACGCCCTCGACGCGCACGGTCGCAATGTCCCCGATGGTCAGGTTCGATCCGTCGGGATTGGCGCGCAGGACGAGTGCGGCGATGTCGTCGGGGGTCCGCTTTGGATCGCCCGTACGCACCCGCGCTGCGCCGGACGAGACGTTGCCCGCCGGGTTCGTACTGACCGCACCTGCGATGACCTGAGCGATTTCGGCCATGGTCACATCGTTTTCGATCAACGAGAGTGAGGTCACTTCGATCACGGTTTGCGGCGCGGCAAAACCTCGGATCGAGGTGCGCGTCACGCCACGTTCAAAGAGGCGGATCACCATTTCGTCGGCAAAGCGCCCCAGCTGTTCAATCGCCACAGGGCCCGAGATCACCACGTCTGTCACGCTGTCACGCCACGCGCCGCGCCGGACTTGGGGGGTGTCGGCGTCTTCGGGCAGATCGGTGATCTCGTCTACCGCAGTCTGGATGTCATCGGCGGCCTGATTGACGTTCCAGCCGGGCTCGAACTCCATTGTGATGTTGGCCCGCCCTTCGAAGGCGCGCGAGCTGACGCTAGAGACGCCATCCACGGCCAGAAGCGAAGGCTCCAGCACTTGAACGATTGCGGTGTCTACATCCTCGGCGCCTGCGCCCTGCCATGTGGTGTTGACCGAGACGGTCTCGACCACGACATCGGGGAAGAACTGTGCCCGCATTTGCGGATAGCTGGCGATGCCAAGCGCCATCAGGATCACCAACAGCAGATTGGCGACCGTGGCGTGGCGGGTGAAATAGGACAGAATGCCGGTGGCAGGGGTCATGACTTAGTTCCCCATGCGCTTTTCAAGCCGCGCCAAAGTGTCGGCGGGCAATTCGCCCTCGTCCAACTGGCGTAGGATGCGATCGCGGGCGCTTTCCGGCATCCGCGTGTTGCTTTCCACGAAGCTTTTCAACAGCGCAATGCGGGCGGGGTCCAGCGCGACCATTTCGGGCTTGGCTTCCGGGGCCAGCTTGCCATCGCGCACGGGGCGCACACGAATGCCTTCGCCCAGAACCGGGCTGCGCTTGGTGATCGCCTCGCGCCCGTTCAGGCCTGAGGCGCGGACTAGAACGTCGTCACCTTGGCGACGCAGAAGAGTCACCTGCGCGCTTTCCAGCCGGTCACCTTCGCCCAAAATGAGGATATTGCCGGACGCATCCAGAGCGGTTGCAGGCAGGCGTACCACTTGGTCCAGCGGCGGTTCGGACAGTTCGACCGTCACGAAATCCCCCGGGCGCAATCCCGGCGTGGCGTCCAGATTGGCAAAGAGCATCCGGCCCGTTTGCCCTTCACCCACATCGGCGTTTTCACGGTCGACGCGGCCGGTGGCGGTTAGGTCTACGCCGGTGGCTTCCAGCCGGACCGTGACCGGCAGATCCGCAAGCGCAGCGTTGTCTGCAAGCAATCGTGCATATTGCGCGGTCGAGACGCGGAAGCCGACCTCGAGCTTGTTGGGATCGACCAAGCGTGCCAGCTTTTCGTTCGGGGTGACCAGCCCGCCACGCAACACGGTCACGTCGGTCAATGTGCCTGCGAATGCGGCGCGAATTTCGGTTTCGTCCAGACGGCGCTGGGCCTCGTCACGGGCGATTTCGCGGCGCGACAGGGTGGCTTCGGCCGTGGCGACGCGGGCTTCGGCGGAGATCACGGACTGCCGTTTGCCCAGCACAGCTTGGGCGGCTGAGGAGGCCGCGAGCGCTGCGTTTTCCACCGCGGCTTCGGTTCCGACGCCGCGGGCAACGAGATCGTTCTGACGCGCCAAAGCCGCGTCGCGCAGATCAGCCTGACGGCGGGCGTTGTCCAGATCATCGCGGGCCAGATCCAAGGCGGCGGTTGCATCACGCAGCTCGGCCTTGGCTTGGGTCAGGTCCGTCTCGGCCAAGTCCAGCGCGGCTTTGTAGTCGGTCGGGTCGATGCGCAGCAAAAGCGCGCCTTCCGCGACCTGCCCGCCGTTTACGAAGGCCTCGGACATTTCAACCACGGTGCCCGAGGCACGGGCGCGGATGTCCAGGCCTCGGCGTGTGGCGAGTTCCCCGAATGAGGACAGGATGGGGGTGATGGTCGTGGGCTCCAGCGTGACTACATTGGCCGAAAACACCCGCTCGCGCCCCGACGGGGCCGCGTTATCGCGATCCGCGCGGGCCTTGAAGGCCGATTGCACCATCAGTCCGGCCATCGCCAAAAAGCCGATCGTGGCAGCCAGCAGGAAAAGCCCAATCAGGCTGCGTCCCAGAAATCGCATAAATCTCTCCGTCTCATCCGTTGCTATCCTGACGCGCGCCACAGGCCGGGGCAAGCGGCGTGTGGTCACAGGTTCGATAGCGTCGGCCCATATGATCCATACGGATCAAACGGATGAGCGGATTACTTCCGTCGCTTATGTTCGTCCAAACGCGGAAAAATTTCGACGAAGTTGCAGGGGTGGTGGCGATAGTCCAGCTGATGCACCAAAATCTCGTCCCACGCGTCCTTGCACGCGCCGGGGCTGCCGGGCAGGGCGAAGAAATAAGTGCCGTTGGCGACGCCCCCCGTGGCGCGGCTTTGCACCGCCGAGGTGCCGATCTTTTTCATCGAGACGATGGTGAAGACCGTCGCGAAGGCTTCGATTTCCTTTTCATAGACATCGCGATGCGCCTCGACCGAGACATCGCGGCCCGTCAGACCGGTGCCGCCCGTGGAGATGACCACGTCAATTTCGGGGTCCAGTGACCATGCGCGCAATTGGTCTGCGATCTCACCCCGTTCGTCTCGGATGATCTTGCGGTCGGCCAGCAGATGCCCGGCCCCCTCCAACCGTTTGACCAACGTATCGCCCGAGCGGTCCTCGTCCATCGAGCGGCTGTCCGAGACAGTCAGAACCGCGATGCGGGTGGGAATGAACTCGCGTTGGTTGTCGGCGGGGACTTTGGACATGGTGGGACCTGTGTTTTGGCGGGCTATGCGCCCTCGTTCAGTTTCGCTTGGATTTCCAGAAGGTCCGCCCATGCCTCGCGCTTGGCGGCGGGGTTGCGCAGCAGATAGGCGGGGTGGAACATCGGCATGATCGGCTTTCCCCACTGGCTGTCCCAGTGGCCGCGCAGGCGGGTGATGCCGCGCTTGCCGAGGACGGCCTGACAGGGGGTGTTGCCCATCAGCACGATCAGCTCGGGTGCGACCAGTTGCACGTGGCGTTCGAGGAAGGGGACCATCATGGCCATTTCCTCGGGACTTGGGTCACGGTTTTGCGGCGGGCGCCACGGCATGACGTTGGTGATGTAAACGGCGTCCTTGGACAAAGGCACGTCGCGCCCCATGCCAATGGCGGCGAACATCTTGTTCAGAAGCTGCCCGGCGCGGCCCACGAAGGGGCGGCCTTCGATATCCTCGTCCCGGCCCGGAGCCTCGCCGATGATCATCACGCGCGCGGCGGGGTTGCCGTCAGAGATCACCGTATTGCGTGCGCCCTTCTTCAATTCGCAGCCATCAAAAGCCTTCATCGCGGCCTTCAGCCCGTCCAAATCCTGCGCCCCTGCTGCGGCCTGTTTGGCCAGCGCGACATAGTCGATCTTGGGCTCAGCAGGCGGCGGTGTCGGAGCGGTCCGTTTGGGCAGCTCGACCGGTGCGGATGTTTGGGCTTTGGGGGCGGGTTTCGGCTCGGACGGGGCCAAGGCATAGCGATCCACCGGGGCGTCGGAAATTGCATCCACCGCGCCCAGCTCGATCTGCCATTCCAAAAGCGCTTTTGCGCTGTGCCAGTCTTGTGCCGATTCCATGTGCGCAGCTTACGGGGGCCGCGAAGGAAGGTAAACGCACTCAAGGCGATAGGAATTACCCTCTCGCCTGCCGATAGGTAGGCAGCGCCCGACCCTCCCCCATGGGAGGGCGCTTCACACCCACCCAGGCTCGGGCGCCGCCTGCGTTCAAGACGCAACGGTGCCGTCACATGCATACAAGGGATAGACGAACACGCGCCCCGCACATATAAGCGCGTGGAACACAGGACGGAGGCCCGTATGACATTCCGCCAACGACATCTTCTTGGGATCGAACAGCTTCACCCGGAAGAGATCAAAACCGTTCTCGATCTTGCCGACAGCTATGCCGAGATGAACCGCTCGTCCGTCAAGCATTCCGATGCTTTGGCCGGGCTGACCCAGATCAACATGTTCTTCGAGAACTCTACCCGCACGCAGGCCTCGTTCGAGATCGCCGGCAAGCGTCTGGGTGCGGATGTGATGAACATGGCGATGCAGGCGTCGTCCATTAAGAAGGGCGAGACGCTGATCGACACTGCGCTGACGCTGAACGCCATGCACCCGGATCTGCTGGTCGTGCGCCACCCGCATTCCGGCGCGGTGAACCTGCTGGCTGAGAAGGTGAATTGCGCCGTCTTGAATGCTGGCGACGGCAAACACGAACACCCCACGCAGGCGCTTTTGGATGCGCTGACCATCCGACGCGAGAAGGGGCGGCTTCATCGCCTAACCGTCGCGATCTGTGGCGACATCGCACACAGCCGCGTCGCCCGCTCGAACCTGATCCTGTTGGGCAAGATGGAAAACCGCGTGCGCCTTGTCGGCCCGCCGACCCTGATGCCCAGCCAGATCGACCAATTCGGGGTCGAGGTCTATGACGACATGGAAGAAGGTCTGAAAGACGCTGACGTCGTCATGATGCTGCGCCTTCAACGCGAGCGTATGGATGGCGGCTTTATCCCCTCGGAACGCGAATACTATCACCGTTACGGTCTGGATGCCGAAAAGCTGGCCCACGCCAAGGACGACGCCATCGTCATGCACCCCGGCCCGATGAACCGCGGGGTCGAGATCGACGGCACCATTGCCGACGACATCAACCGATCCGTCATTCAGGAACAGGTGGAAATGGGCGTCGCCGTCCGCATGGCCGCGATGGACCTACTTGCGCGCAACCTGAAAGCGGAACGCGAAAACCGGACCGAGGGTGTCTATGTCTGAAATGTCTGAACGCGCACTTGATCTGGAACCCGGCGAAAAGCTGATCGAGAGCTTCTCGGGCAACACGAAAACCTATGTGAAAGAGCACGTGATGTTGGCTGCGCTGGGCGCGGTTGTGATCTCGGGCGCGTTGATGGCGATGGGTAATCCCCACGCCTGGACGGGTGTCGTCGGATCGGTCGCCGCCATCGGGGTGCGCGGGCTGTATGTCGCCAAGGAACAGCTGGGTTTCACATGGCACCTGACCAACCGTCGCCTGATCGGCCCGGATGGGCGCACCATCTTGTTGACCTCAATCGACAAGGTGAACGTGATTTTCACCGCCGCGCAGATGGTGACCCTGACGGGCGACAAATACATGCTGAAATATCAGGCCGACGCCAAGGCCACCCAAGCCGCGATTGATCGTGCGCGAGGCGCGTAAGGAGACTGACATGACCACCACCTTCACCAATGCCCGCCTGATTAACCCGGAAACCGGCACGGACGAGATTGGCAGCCTGACCATCGAGGGTGGGCTGATCACGGGTGTGAACGCGGGCGAGGCGGGCGAGGTCATCGATTGCGGCGGCAAATGTCTGGCTCCCGGCATCGTGGATATCGGCGTGAAGATCGGCGAACCGGGCGAACGGCACAAGGAAAGCTTCCGCACCGCCGGTCTGGCGGCTGCGGCGGGTGGCGTGACCACCATGGTCATCCGCCCCGACACCACCCCTGCTGTTGATACGCCCGAGACGTTGTCCTTTGTCACTCGTCGCGCTGGGCAGGTGACGCCGGTGAACGTGCATTCGATGGGCGCGCTGACCAAAGGCCGTGAGGGCCGCGAGATGGTCGAGATGGGCTTTATGCTGGATGCCGGCGCGATCGCCTTTACCGATTGCGACCACGTGGTGACCGACAACAAGGTCTATTCCCGCGCCATGACCTATGCCCGCTCGCTGCGCGCGCTGATCATCGGCCACCCGCAGGATCCGCAGCTGTCGAAAGGGGCGGCTGTGACCTCGGGCAAGTTTGCGTCCTTGCGCGGGTTGCCTGCTGTGAACCCTCTGGCCGAGCGCATGGGGCTGGAACGCGATCTGGCTCTGGCCGAGATGACGGGCGTCGCCTATCACGCCGACAGCCTGTCGACCGCGAAATCGCTGCCTGCGTTGGAGCGCGCCAAAGCCGCGGGCGTTGACGTGTCCGCCGGCGTGAACATTCATCACCTGACCCTGAACGAGCTGGACGTGGGCGACTATCGCACCTTCTTTAAGGTCAAGCCGCCTCTGCGTAGCGAAGACGACCGTTTGGCGATGGTCGAGGCTGTCGCCTCGGGCCTGATCGACATCATCTCGTCCATGCACACCCCACAGGATGAAGAAAGCAAACGCCTTCCGTTCGAGGAAGCGGCCTCGGGCGCGGTGGCGCTGGAAACGCTACTGCCCGCCGCGATGCGTTTGGTCCATGCGGGTCTGATCGACCTGCCGACGCTCTGGCGCGCGCTGTCGTTGAACCCCGCCCGCCGGTTTAACCTGCCGGGCGGTGAGCTGACCGTGGGTGCCCCCGCCGATCTGGTCCTGTTTGATCCCGATGCGCCCTTCGTCCTGGATCGCTTCAAGCTGAACTCGAAATCCAAAAACACGCCCTTCGATGGTGCGCGGATGGAGGGTAAAGTGCTGGGCACATGGGTCGCGGGCGAGCGCGTGTTTGGAGGCAATGATGCCTGATCTCGTCACCTCGTTTCCGCTGCTGGTCGGCGTGGCCATCGCAGGCTATCTTCTGGGTTCGATCCCCTTTGGCATCGTCATGGCGCGCCTGTTTGGTCTGGGCGATCTGCGACAGATCGGATCGGGTAATATCGGCGCGACCAACGTGCTGCGCACCGGCAACAAACTCGCCGCTTTCCTGACCCTGATCGGAGACGCCGGCAAAGGCGGAGCCGCCGTTCTGCTGGCCCGTGCGCTCTTTGCCGAAGACGCCGCCCAACTGGCGGGCTTCGCGGCCTTCCTTGGCCACTGTTTCCCAGTCTTTCTGGGCTTCAAGGGTGGCAAAGGTGTTGCCACATGGTTGGGCACGATGCTGGCCTTGGCCTTCCCGCTGGGATTGGCCGCGTGTGCCACATGGCTTGTGACCGCGCTGGTCTTCCGCATTTCCTCGCTTGCCGCCTTGGTCGCGGCAGCCCTGTCGCCGGTCATCGCGTTGGTGTTTGGCTGGAACAGCCTTTTTCTTATTTCAGTTGCATTGGCTGCCTTGATTTTCTACCGCCACAGCGCGAATATCACGCGTATCATCGCGGGCGAAGAGCCGCGGATTGGGCGCAAGTAGCGCCGCACGTAACAAGGAATAGTCTCGATGGATTTTCAGACATCAGTTAGAATCTGCTTTCAGAAATACGTAACCTTCTCAGGCCGCGCGATCCGAAGTGAATATTGGTGGTTTTCCCTGTTCCTCGTCCTTGCGTCGATCGCTCTGGGAATTGTGGACAGCATTTTCTTTGGTTGGGAAAGCATGTTCTCGCCGCTGAGCGACCTGTTCTCGCTGGCGACCATTTTGCCCAGCTTGGCTGTCACGTCGCGCCGTCTGCACGATATCGACAAATCGGCGTGGTGGATGCTGCTGATCCTGATCCCGATCGTTGGCTGGATCGTTCTGATCTATTGGATGTGCCAGCCCGGCACCCAAGGCCCGAACCAGTTTGGTAACGATCCGTTCGGCGATGGTCCGGCTGATTACGATGACAGCGACTATGCGCCGTCGTCGATCCCGAATGTCGGTGACTGATCACCCGGTGATCTGAAACACCTTATCCTTCGATGTCGCGCCTTGGACCAGTTCAAGGCGCGATTTTGCTATGCCAAGCGCGTCGGCCAGCAGCTTTCCAACCGCCTTGTTGGCCTTGCCGTTCTCGGGTGCGGTGGTGGTCTGCACGCGGATTTGCCCGTCGCGAAGGCTGACCTCGTTGCGCGAGGCCTTCGGAGTGACCCGCACCGCGATCCGCGCGCCTTCCTTAGCCAGATATGACAGCTCGCCCTTCTTCATGGGCGCAGAGTGCCGCGCAGGGCTGGACGGCGCAAGGGCTGTGGGTCACTGTGCTGGTAATGACGGAGGGCGGCATGCGCGAGACAGGGTTTTTCTGGGACGAGAAGTGCTTTTGGCATTCGGGCGGCAACTATGCGGGCACCTTGCCTGTGGGCGGGCTGGTGCAGCCCTTGGCCGCCGGTGGATTGCCCGAAAGCCCCGAGACCAAGCGGCGCTTGAAAAACCTGATGGATGTGACCGGCCTGTCCGGCGCGCTTGACCTGCGCACGGCGGTTGCGGCGGATATCGAGACGCTGGCCCGGGTTCACCCCGCATCCTTCCTGTCAGACTTCAAAGCCGCCTCGGACACGGGCGGGGGCGAGCTGGGCCTGCGCACCCCCTTCGGCCAAGGCGGGTTCGAGATTGCCGCGCTGTCGGCGGGCCTGTCCGTCGCTGCGTTGGAGGCTGTTCTGCGGGGCGATGTCGACAACGCATATGCTTTGTCGCGCCCGCCGGGGCATCACTGTTTGCCGGATTTCCCCAACGGCTTCTGTCTGCTCGCCAACCTCGGCATCGCGATCCGCAATGCGCAGGCGAAGGGCCTCGCCAAGCGCTTTGTCGTGTTGGATTGGGACGTGCATCACGGCAACGGAACCGAGGCGATCTTTTTAGATGATCCTGACGTGCTGACCATCTCGATCCACCAAGAACGGAACTATCCGCTGGATACCGGCGACGCAGATGTGCGCGGCGAGGGGAAAGGGCAGGGCGCCAATATGAATCTGCCTCTGCCGCCGGGCGCGGGGCATGCGACCTATCTGGAAGCGATGGAGCGGATCATCCTGCCCGCCATCCGCGCGCACGAGCCCGAGGTGATCGTGGTCGCCAACGGCTATGACGCGGCGGTGATTGATCCCCTGTCCTGCATGTTGGCGACCGCAGACACGTTCCGCCAGATGACCCGCATGGTGATGGCGTTGGCCGATGACATCTGTGATGGCCGTGTGATGATGGCGCATGAGGGCGGATACTCCGAGGTCTACGTCCCTTTCTGCGGCCATGCCGTGCTGGAAGAGATGTCGGGTTCGGGCATTCACGCCGCTGATCCTCTGGCCGAGGCCTTCGCGATCCGGCAGCCCAACGCCAAGGCGGAAGCGTTCTTTTCGGACCAACTGGGCGACCTGTCCGATTTCTTCAATGTAAAGTGACTTAACATCTTGACGTTGGGCTGCGCAGACCCGACATATCCCCCAAGCCAGCCGCGTCCCGCGGCCAAGCAAGATATTGCTCTGACCAAGGACAAAACGATGCCTGAACGCAACCAAGCGGCGCTTGATTTTCTTCTGACCCGCCGGTCCCGCCCCGCCAAAACTCTGACCGGTCCCGGCCCGGATCGCGACACGCTGACAACCATCCTGACAGCCGCCGCCCGCACGCCGGATCACGGCAAGCTAGAGCCGTGGCGCTTTGTGGTGCTGGAGAAGCCTGCCCTGATGCGCGCCCACGCGCTGGTGGCCGAGCGCGGTGCTGCGCTAGGTCTTGACCCTGCAAAGATCGAGAAAGAACAAATCGCTTATGAACGGAGCCCTCTGGCCGTCGTCGTCGTGGAAAGCCCTGTCGACAGCGAGAAGGTGCCGGCGATCGAGCAGACCTATTCTGCCGGTGCCGTCTGCCTGGCGCTCTTGAACGCCGCCTTGGCCTCGGGCTGGGGGGCGAACTGGCTGTCTGGCTGGGCCAGCTTTGACGCGGATTTCACCCACGATGCGTTTGGCGTGAACAGTCACGAAAGCGTTGCAGGGATCATCCATATCGGCACCGAAACCGTAGCCCCGCCCGAGCGTCCGCGCCCGGATCTGGACGCCATCACCACTTGGATTGAGAGCTAATGTTTGACGATTTCTTCCGCGCCCTCGGCCAGCTTGGCGATCCGCGCTTTCGTAACGTGCTGCTGAAGGGGCTTGGCCTGACCGTCGGCCTTCTGGCTGCAATCACCATCGCGATGACATGGCTTGTCGGCTTTCTGGTTCCCGACACCCTGTCGCTGCCCTTCGTGGGCGAGATCTCGTGGGTCAACGGGCTGGCGCTTTGGGCCTCGGTCCTGCTGATGTTGGTGCTGTCGGTCATCCTGATGGTGCCCGTCGCGGGTGCCTTTACCGGTCTGTTTCTGGATGAGGTCGCCGATGCGGTCGAGGCAAAGCACTATCCCCACCTGCCGCCCAACCCCGAGACGTCACTTCTGAACGACGTCCGCGAAAGCCTTGGCTTTTTCGGCGTGATTGTCGGGGTGAACCTGATCGCCTTGATCCTGTTTTTCTTCGTGGGTCCGCTCGCCCCAATCCTGTTCTACGCGGTGAACGGATACCTGCTGGGCCGTGAATACTTCACCATGGCCGCCATGCGCCGGATGTCCCGCGCAGACGCGCACGCGCTGCGGCGGCGTCACAACGCACAGATCTGGTTTGCCGGGTGCTTGATGGCGGTGCCGTTGTCGGTGCCGTTGGTGAACCTGCTGATCCCCATCCTAGGGGCCGCGAGCTTCACACATATGTTCCACCGTCTTGCAGGACGTTAGAACGAAACAGGGCGCCCGCTGGGCGCCCTTTTCTTATCCGCTGGTGTCATCGTAGCGGTCGAACCAGTCGATATCCTCGACACCGATCCAGCCCGAGATGATGATACCCGCGATAATCGCCCAGACGATCGTGCCCGCGATGGTCACGATCAAAAGCGTACGTCCCAGTTTGAAATTGGCCGGGGCGCCTGCATGGGTGCCGGGCACGATCTCGCCCTCGTCGCCTTGGGTACGCAAACGGATCGGAAGGACCACGAACATGGTCACGAACCAGATCACCACATAAAGGACGGCGGCGGCGGTGATCGACATCAGACTTGTTCCAGTTCCACCAGAGTGCCGGTGAAGTCTTTCGGGTGCAGGAACAGAACCGGCTTGCCGTGCGCGCCGATCTTCGGTTCGCCTGTGCCCAGAACGCGGGCGCCCGAGGCTTGCAGCTGGTCACGTGCAGCCAGAATGTCGTCGACTTCATAGCAGATGTGGTGGATGCCACCCGACGGGTTCTTTTCCAGGAAGCCGGCGATGGGCGAGTTGTCCCCCAGCGGGTAGAGCAGTTCGATCTTGGTGTTGGGAAGTTCGATGAACACGACGGTCACGCCGTGATCGGGTTCGTCCTGCGGTGCGTTCACTTTGGCACCCAGCGTGTCGCGGTATTGCGCGGCAGCGGCCTCAAGGTCCGGTACGGCGATGGCTACGTGGTTCAGGCGTCCGATCATCTTGTCTCTCCCAATTCAAATGCTGTGCTGCTTATGCATAAGCGGCCCCTTCAGGGCAAGCGGCACTGTGCCACAGGCCCTGAATGCCGTTGCGTTTCTGGGGTTAACCGGTTGTTAGGCAGTTTTGCGCCAAGCTGATCCCGAAAGGAGCATGAAGATGAGCGATGAACTGGAAGCCTTCATGATGACCCAACCCCCAACCGCCGAGCGCCCCCTAAACGGGATGACCGTTTTGGTGGTCGAAGACAGCCGATTTGCGTCCGAGGCCATTCGCCTTCTGTGTTTACGATCCGGCGCGCGGATCCGGCGGGCCGACAATCTGGCCGCCGCGCATCGACATCTTCGTGTTTACCGCCCGTCGGTCGTCATTGTGGATATGGGGCTTCCAGATGGGTTCGGTGCGGATTTGATCCAGGAGCTTACAGGCGATGCCATCCGCGTGCCCGTGATCCTTGGGATGAGCGGGGACGCCGGCACATGTGATGCTGCGCTTGAGGCCGGAGCAGATGGGTTTCTGGAAAAACCCGTTGAAAGCCTCGCCGCATTCCAGCAGGCGATCCTGAGTGTGCTGCCAAACCAAGAAGGACCGTTGACCCCACGTTCGCTGTCGAAAGATGTGGTTGCTCCGGATGCTTTGGCGCTGCAGGACGACCTGTCGCACCTGGCCCAGATCATGCGTGACGGGGACGATGGCGCGACACAAGACTATATCGCGCAGTTTCTGGGGGGATTGGCCTTGTCGGCCCATGATCAGGGGCTTGCGGCTGCAGCCAAACGGCTTGCCGCCGCCCGGGATGCCGGTCGATCCACGGGGGCTGACATGGCCCATGTGGCGCATCTGGTGGAAGATCGGCTAAGGGAAAGACGACAACTTTAAGCTGCGACGTCAGAGAAATCCGGCACGAAATAAACCTCGGCCCTCCTCATTTCCGCCCTTTTTCGGGGGCACTCTTAAGAATGAGGAAAGGTATTTGAATCAATTTGCGAGGTTGATGTCGTGAAAGACCTGATCAAGAAATTTGCTGATGAAGAGCTGGGCAATGCCGTAATTGACTGGACCGTATTGATTGCGGGCGCGGTCATGATGGTAACTGCGGTGGTTCTTGCGGTGGTCGAACCCAATGCGCCGGTGAGCGAGGCGTCGGGCTATATCATTGAAGTGCAGCCCTTGGCGGGTTGACCTGACCTTATTGTAAACGTTCTGCTGTTATGAGTATCGGGCGCGCCTTAGAAGCGCGCCCTATTCTATTTCACCCATCAGGCAATGATCCCGGGAAGCCCGGGTGACAGATCCAACCCCGGGAAAATGGTGCCTTCAATCTGCGACGCGGTGGCGTTGAACAGTCCCTGCATCGCTGCCGCCGCATAAAGGCGGATGTCAGCCGTCGGCATTAGGTCACGGCGGTTGTACAGATCCTCTTCCGCCAGTCCGGGCCAGTCTCCGTAAATCTTGCCGCCGCGAATCGCACCACCCGCGACGATCACGGTGCCACCGGTTCCGTGATCCGTCCCCTTGCTGCCGTTCTGACGGACCGTGCGCCCGAATTCGGTCATGGCCAGCACAGTGGTCTTGCCCCAGATCGGACCAAGCTCGGTTTTCAGGGTCATGATCGCGTCTTGCAGGTTTTTCAGTGGCCGTTTGAAGCCCGACGTCTGCCCCACATGCGTGTCCCATCCGCCGATCGAGAAGGACGCAATGCGGGTGTCCTGTTTCAACATCTCGGCAGTGAACGTGGCGATGCCTGTCGTTCCGCGGTGCGCTTTGGCCATCATCATGGCGTCTGACATGACTTCAGACGGATCGTTCGGGGCGTCATCCGCGTTCCGCAGAAGCTCCGGGCGCAGCACATCGGTCAGGTCCATCGCTTCGCCCAAGGCGGAAGAGAACAGCGGGTCACCGTCATACACCCGTGCCATCAACAGCCGGGACGCCTCGGACAGGGGGAGGGTCACATCCGGCGACCATCCGGACGTGGTAGCATCCCCACTGAGAATAAGCAGATCTTCGCGTCCCACCGCCAGCGCGGTGCGCAGCTGAGTGTCGGGCATGGTCTGCACCAACCGGTTCAGCCATCCATCCCGGATTGCACCGCCCGCACCGACACCGGCCTCGAGTATATCCTGCCCGTCGAAATGGCTGCGCTTGTCGCGATAGGGGGTCGAGACCGCTTGACCAAACGCCAGCTCGCCCGCCATCCAAAGAGCGTGCAGTTTGTCCGCCTCTGGGTGCAGGGCATAGAAGTCCGTCAGGGGAAGTTTCGGGTCCGCCGAAGACAGGTTCGGCCTGAGACCGGCAAACAGGGGATCGCCGACCGGGCGCACAAGGTCCAGCCCATCCATGCCACCGCGCAAGACAATCACCACCAACCGGTGATCGCCGGGGGCGGCGGCCAGACTGACCGGTGTGACCAGCGGGCTTGCGGCGAGCGAGCAGCCCAGAACGCCTGCGTTCTTCAGAAACGAGCGTCGGGAAAGGGAACTGTGTTTCGTCATGGCGATCTCCTTCCTAGCGGCGCTGAAACTCGGGCGAGGACAGGATGATGCCGATCCCCTCCCAGCGGGTTTCTGCGGCGCGGGCTGCGAATTGGGTTGCCTCAGACGCTTGACCGGCCAGCGCCGTCTGAACAAAGTTGCGTGGGTCGGGCAGCTTGGCGTTCAAAGCTGACGGGGCCGAGACCGCCCACTGAATGCGTGCGGCCAGTCCTTGAGGTGTGATCCAATGTGCAGCGTCCTCGGGCCAGCCATCAGGGCCGCTGGGACGTTCCCACGGTTGCCCCATCAGCTTCAGCGGCCCGAAGAACAAGAGATTACGATCCTTGCGTTTCAGGGATGCCAGCGTGTCAACCGACACGTCCAAGGCCCGCACGGCGGATGCAATGTAGTCGAAGGGTTGCTTGATCTTCTTCTGCGCCGGTGCCCACGCAGCGGGGTGGTTTAGCAGCGCGCCATAGAGCGCCATCAGGTCTCCATCGCTATCGGTGAAGCTGGTGCTCAGGGCATCGATCAAATCGGGGTCAGGGTCATCCGACACGAAATGCGTGGCCAGTTTGCGGGCAATATGGCGTGCGGTGTCCGGGTGGCGGGCAATGTCGTCCAGCGCCTCGAAGACATCTTCGACCCGAGGTTTCTGACCGCCATAGGACTTGCCCAGAACGACTTCTGGCCCCGGATTACCCCAGTTCGGGCGATAGGCGGCACGGCCTTCTTTCCCCGGGGCGAATCCGGCCAGAAGATTGGCAAAGGCGCGCACATCGGTCTGGGTATAGCTGCCGTCCACCCCCAACGTGTGCAGTTCCAAGATTTCGCGTGCCAAGTTTTCGTTCAGGCTGCGCTTGCCTTTCATTGCCAGCTTGCTGCCTTCCCCGGCCGAGGCGAACTGGTCCAGATAGTGCAGCATCACCGGATGGGTGGTGCTGGCGCGCAGCATATCGGCGAAACGGCCGGTGATGTGGGGACGCACGACATCCTCGGGAAAAGTCGCAACCACGCTTTGGAAAAGCGGCCCCTTGCCGACGACCGTAAAATGGTCAGCCCAGAAGCGCACCAAGCGCTCGCGAAACGCATCCTCAGCCGTGGCGCAGCGCGCGACGGTGGCCAGAAACCATGCGTCCCGCTTGCGGTTCATCTCGCGATATTTTTCTTTGCGGGCGGCTTTGGTGGTTTCGACCGCGTCCCCACCTTTGTTGCGCGCCTTGCGAAAGGCGGCGGTGAGGTCGCGGATTTCTTGAAGATCGCCGAACACATCAACGAAGCCCGAGATCGGAAAGCGGGTGGCCTGCGTGTCTGGCCCGGCCAGACGAGCCAACATGTGCTGGACCGAGCGCGGCGGCTCAAAGCCCGGCCCCGGCCCATACCCAAACCGGTTTTGTGCAATGCGTGGGTCGAATGACATTCTGTTCTCCTGGCACCAGACTGGCGCGCACAGCATGTGCGGGCAAGTCAGAGTGTGCCAGGGGAATTATTGATATACGATGACAGTGACGAGATCACTCTTGCGGAATGACCCGCAGGTGCAGTTCGCGCAGCTGTTCGTTCTGCGGTTCGGAAGGGGCGTTCATCATCAGGTCTTCGGCGCGCTGGTTCATCGGGAACATCATCACTTCGCGGATGTTTTCCTGATCGGCCAGCAGCATGACGATGCGGTCGACACCAGCAGCACAGCCACCGTGCGGGGGTGCGCCGTACTGGAACGCGTTGACCATACCGCCGAAGCGTTTGATCACTTCGCTTTTACCATAGCCGGCCAGTTCGAAGGCCTTGAACATGATCTCAGGCTGGTGGTTCCGGATCGCGCCCGACACTAGTTCGTAGCCGTTACAGGCCAAGTCATACTGGAAGCCTTTGACGTGCAGCGGATCGCCCAGCAGCGCGTCCAGACCGCCTTGCGGCATCGAGAACGGGTTGTGGTCGAAGTCCAGACCACCGTTTTCTTCGTCCAGCTGGAAGATCGGGAAGTCGACGATCCAAGCAAAGGCGAAACGGTCCTTGTCGGTCAGGCCAAGCTCGTCACCGATGACGGTACGGGCGCGGCCCGCGACGCCTTCGAAGGCTTTCGGCTTGCCGCCCAGGAAGAAGGCCGCGTCGCCGATGTCCAGACCCAGTTGTTGGCGGATGGCTTCGGTGCGCTCGGGGCCGATGTTCTTGGCCAGCGGACCGGCCGCTTCCATGCCGCCTTCGACTTCGCCGGATTTCAGCTTGGCTTGGGCTTCTTTCACGGTGATGCCCAGCTCTTGCGCCACGGCATCTGCGGTCTTCTCGCGCCAGAAGATATAGCCCATGCCGGGCAGACCTTCTTGCTGCGCGAATTTGTTCATGCGGTCGCAGAACTTGCGCGAGCCACCTTTGGGGGCCGGGATGGCGCGGATTTCAGTACCGTCCTGTTCCAGCAGCTTGGCGAAGATCGCGAAGCCCGAGCCACGGAAGTGGTCCGAGACGATCTGCATTTTGATCGGGTTGCGCAGGTCCGGCTTGTCGGTGCCATACCACAGGGCGGAATCTGCGTACGAGATCTGCTCCCATGTCTGGTCGACTTTGCGGCCTTTGCCGAATTCTTCGAAGATGCCGCGCAGAACCGGCTCGATCGTGTCGAACACGTCCTGCTGGGTGACGAAGCTCATCTCCATGTCCAACTGATAGAAGTCGGTGGGCGAGCGGTCGGCACGCGGGTCTTCGTCGCGGAAGCACGGCGCGATCTGGAAATACTTGTCGAAGCCAGCAACCATCATCAGCTGTTTGAACTGCTGCGGGGCCTGTGGCAGCGCATAGAACTTGCCCGGGTGCAGACGCGACGGCACAAGGAAGTCACGCGCACCTTCCGGCGACGAGGCTGTGATGATCGGGGTCTGGTATTCGCGGAAGCCCTGATCCCACATACGCTTGCGCATCGAGGCCACAACGTCCGAACGCAGCTTCATGTTTTCCTGCATCACCTCACGACGCAGGTCCAGGAAGCGGTACTTCAGACGGGTTTCTTCCGGGTATTCCTGATCGCCGAACACCATCAGCGGCAGTTCGTCAGCGGCGCCCAGAACCTCCAGATCACGGACGAAGACTTCGACTTCACCGGTCGGGATCTTTTCGTTGATCAGGTCTTCGTCGCGCGCTTTTACGTTGCCGTCGATGCGGATACACCATTCCGAGCGCACCTTCTCCATCTCGGCAAAGACGGGGCTGTCGGGGTCACACAGAACCTGCGTCACGCCGTAATGGTCGCGCAGGTCGATGAACAGGATGCCGCCATGGTCGCGGACACGATGGACCCAGCCCGACAGGCGGACGGTCTCACCGACGTTGGATTTGTTCAGTTCAGCACAGGTGTGGCTGCGATAGGCGTGCATGTCAGGCTCCCACGAGCGGATTTAAGTCTCGGGCCGATACACCTGCCTTGGCGGGCAAAGTCAAGGCGCAGTGGCACCAATGGCGCAAAAGAGCCGCCACAAGGTGCAATTTTCTTGGCGTGGGGCGCAGCGCTGGCTAGAAAACTCCTATTCATCCCCACCAGCAGGTGGGCAGAGGTTTCGAGGCAAAGACCGAATGGTCGGGCAATTTGATCACGGGAATAGATCCGCCGGAATGGGCCGCCTTGAAAGGCTGGCCCCATGACAGATCGCATGGACAAGGCTCTGGGCATCTTCATCCTTGGGGGTTTCCTTGGCCTGATGCTGCACAGCTATTGGGGCAATTGGCCGGTCGACCTGTCGGCGCTGTACTTCGCGGCTTACTTCTTTGATGCGGGCGCCTATGAGCTGGTCTATGCGCCCGACGGTCAGGCGTTCTGGGATCAGGCCTATCCAGAGTGGCGCGCGCTGGCGCGATCACAGGGGTACGAGGCGACCCTGCTTCCGGCCTATGTCTATCCTCCGCTATGGGCGGCGGTCTTGGGGCCGTGGGCCAGCGTCGTGAGTTTCACCAGCTTTGCGAATACGTTCCTTTTGGTCTTTCTGGGGGCGATCATCGGAATGATCCTGATGACCTACCAAATGGCCCGCCGGATTGCAGAGGCCGCAGGCACGCCCCTGATTCCCTTTGCGCTCTTTTGCCTGATCGGTGCCTTTCTGGCCGGGTCTACGTCCTACGGCTCGCTTTCTTTTCAATTGGGGCAACCGCAGATATTGGTCTCGTTCCTGCTGATGCTGTGCCTGTATCTGCTTAGCTGCAACAACGATCTGTCGGCGGGTGTCGTGTTGGCTTTCGCGGCGGCGATCAAACTGATGCCCGCGATACTGGTGGTGCTGTTCATCATGGAGCGCCGTTGGCGGGCGTTGGGGGCCTTCGTCGTGGCGGGGGCGCTGTTGGCCGGAATGTCTGTTATTGTGGCCGGGTGGCCAATGCATCAGGCCTTGCTCGAGCGGATTGGGCACCTGACGTCGCAAATCTCGATCAGTCGGCTGGGGATCGGGATCGAGACCGTGCTTTATCATTTCGGGCAGGTGGCAACGGGTGATGGCCAATGGCAGATCGAACGCCCTGAATTGATAGAGAAACCCGCATGGCTGGGCATCAGCACCCGTGCCCTTCTTATCGCTGGCCTGCTTGCGATTTGGTCCAGCACCTGTGCGGTGCTTCCACCCGTCCGCCTGTGGGTCCGGTTCACGCTGATCTTTCTGCTGGTCGTCACAACCGCGTCGCTGTCATGGCTTCACTATCTGGTCTTGCCCGCGCTTTTGGCGCTGGTCGCGGCAAGCCTTGCCCCCGGCCGCGGCGTGCGCCTTGTTTTGCTGGGCGGCGCCGTTCTTACCTGCTTGCCGGTCTACCTGTGGCTGCTGGACACGCCGCTTGCTGGCTACGGTGAAGTCTATCTGCATTTGGCCTTAATTATGGCCACAGCGCTGGCGCTTTTGCAGGCAGCGCGAAAACATCGTATATGAATGCGCAAACAGGGCTTGCAGAAACCCCGCTGGTGTCTATAACCCACGACAATTTGCGTGCGGCAGGGATTCCCGCGCGCGTTCAGTCTGCCGATGGGGGATACCATGCCTAAAAGAACCGATATCAACTCGATCATGATCATCGGCGCGGGGCCCATCATTATTGGGCAAGCCTGCGAGTTTGACTACTCGGGTGCCCAAGCTTGTAAGGCGCTGCGCGAAGAAGGCTACCGCGTCATTCTGGTGAACTCGAACCCGGCGACGATCATGACCGACCCCGGTCTGGCCGACGCGACATATATCGAGCCGATCACCGCCGAAGTCGTCGCCAAAATCATCGAGAAAGAGCGCCCCGATGCGTTGCTACCCACCATGGGTGGTCAGACCGGTCTGAACACCGCGCTGGAACTGGACGATCTGGGTGTTCTGGACAAGTTCAACGTGGAACTGATCGGCGCCAAGCGCGACGCCATCGAGATGGCAGAAGACCGCAAACTGTTCCGCGAAGCGATGGACCGTCTGGGCATCGAAAACCCCCGCGCAACCATCGTCACCGCACCGACCAACGAAAAGGGTCACGCGGATCTGGACGCTGGCGTGAAGATGGCGCTCGAGACGCTGGACGAAATCGGTCTGCCCGCGATCATCCGCCCCGCCTTTACCTTGGGCGGCACCGGCGGTGGTGTGGCGTATAACCGCGAAGAATACGAACATTACTGCCGCACCGGCATGGATGCCTCGCCGGTGAACCAGATCCTTGTGGATGAAAGCCTGCTGGGTTGGAAAGAATACGAGATGGAGGTTGTGCGCGACACTGCCGACAACGCCATCATCGTCTGTTCCATCGAAAACGTGGATCCGATGGGTGTACACACCGGCGACTCGATCACCGTCGCGCCCGCGCTGACGCTGACCGACAAGGAATACCAGCTGATGCGCACGCACTCGATCAACGTGCTGCGCGAGATCGGCGTGGAAACCGGCGGATCGAACGTACAGTGGGCCGTGAACCCCGCCGATGGCCGTATGGTCGTCATCGAAATGAACCCGCGCGTGTCGCGCTCCTCGGCGCTGGCCTCGAAAGCGACCGGTTTCCCGATCGCCAAGATCGCGGCGAAGCTGGCCGTGGGCTATACGCTGGACGAGCTGGACAACGACATCACCAAGGTCACCCCCGCCTCGTTCGAGCCGACCATCGACTATGTCGTCACCAAGATCCCGAAATTCGCGTTCGAGAAGTTCCCCGGCTCCAAGCCCGAACTGACCACCGCGATGAAATCCGTGGGCGAGGCGATGTCGATTGGCCGCACCATCCACGAATCGATGCAGAAGGCTCTGGCGTCGATGGAATCGGGCCTGACCGGATTTGACGAGGTCGAGATCGAAGGCGCCCCGGAAGAGGCTGCTATCATCAAGGCCCTCTCGGAACAGCGCCCCGACCGCATCTTGCAGATCGCGCAGGCCATGCGCCTTGGCATGTCGAACTCTGACATCCAGCGTGTGACCGCGTTTGACCCGTGGTTCCTGGACCGTATCCGCGAGATCGTGGATGCTGAAAACGTTGTGCGTGAAAACGGCCTGCCGCTGGACGAAGCCGGTTTGCGCAAGCTGAAGATGCTGGGCTTCACCGATGCCCGCCTGGCCAATTTGTCGGGCCGCACCGAAAAAGACGTGCGCGATGTACGCCGGAACGCTGGTGTGAACGCAGTGTTCAAGCGCATCGACACCTGCGCGGCGGAATTCGAAGCGCAGACGCCCTATATGTACTCGACCTATGAAGCCCCGATGATGGGCGAAGTAGAGTGTGAGGCCCGCCCGTCCGACCGCAAAAAGGTCGTCATTCTGGGCGGTGGTCCGAACCGCATCGGGCAGGGGATCGAGTTCGATTACTGCTGCTGTCACGCCTGTTTCGCGCTGACCGACGCGGGTTACGAGACCATCATGGTCAACTGTAACCCTGAAACCGTGTCGACCGACTATGACACCTCGGATCGTCTGTATTTCGAGCCGCTGACCTTCGAACACGTGATGGAAATCCTGCGTGTCGAGCAAGACAACGGCACGCTGCACGGCGTGATCGTTCAGTTCGGCGGTCAAACCCCGCTGAAGCTGGCCAACGCGCTGGAAGCCGAGGGCATTCCGATCCTGGGCACCACCCCGGATGCGATCGATCTGGCCGAAGACCGCGAGCGGTTCCAGGATCTGGTCAACAAGCTGGGCCTGAAGCAGCCGAAAAACGGCATCGCCTCGACCGACGAACAGGCGCTGGAAATCGCCGAGGAAATCGGCTTCCCGCTGGTCATTCGCCCGTCTTACGTTCTGGGTGGCCGCGCGATGGAGATCGTGCGCGACATGGGCCAGTTGAAGCGCTACATCGCCGAGGCCGTTGTGGTGTCGGGCGACAGCCCGGTTCTGCTGGACAGCTATCTGGCCGGCGCGATCGAGGTTGACGTGGACGCGCTGTGTGACGGCGAGAAGGTCCACGTTGCTGGCATCATGCAGCACATCGAAGAAGCTGGCGTCCACTCGGGCGACTCGGGCTGCTCGCTGCCGCCCTACAGCCTGTCGGAAGACATCATTGCCGAACTGCGCCGCCAGTCGCGCGAGCTTGCGCTGGCCCTGAACGTGGTTGGCCTGATGAACGTGCAGTTCGCCGTGAAAGATGGCGAGATCTATCTGATCGAAGTGAACCCGCGTGCCTCGCGCACCGTGCCGTTCGTGGCCAAGGCGGTTTTGTCGCCCATCGCCTCGATCGCAGCACGCGTCATGGCGGGCGAGAAGCTGGATGCGTTCGATCTGGTTGATCCGAACATCGACACCTACGCAGTGAAAGAGGCGGTTCTGCCCTTCGCCCGCTTCCCCGGTGTGGACACGATCCTTGGCCCGGAGATGCGTTCCACCGGCGAGGTTATGGGCGCAGACAAGGACTTCGCCATGGCCTTCCTGAAGGCACAGCTGGGCGCAGGCACCATGCTGCCGACCGAAGGCACTGTGTTCCTGTCGATCAAGGATGGCGACAAGACCCCGCAGCTGGTCGAAACCGCTCAGATGCTGATCGAGCAAGGCTTCCGCATCATCGCGACCTCGGGCACGGCCAAGTTCTTGGCTGAAAACGCGGTCGAGGCGGATGTGGTTGCGAAAGCCTATGAACCGGGCCGCATGATCATCGACATCATGAAAGATGGCGAAGTGCATCTGGTCATGAACACGACCGAGGGCGCGCAATCCGTCAGCGACAGCCGCGAAATGCGCAACGTCGCCCTGATGGACAAGATCCCCTACTTCACCACGCTGGCCGGCAGCCACGCCGCTGCCCGCGCCATGAAGACCCGCGGCGAACGCGAGATCACGGTGAAAGCGCTGCAAGAGGCGTAAGTCCCTCAGCACAGACAGAACAAAGGGCGCGGCAATTCCGCGCCCTTTTTCGTGGCTGGGTGAAAATCTCGTTCGATTTGCGTGGGCTGTGCTATGCTTTCCTCAACAAGAAGGAGAGCAGTGATGAAACCCTTTGCCCCCATGATCTTGCCCGTCGCACTTGTCGGCCTTCTGTCCGGATGTCAGGCGATGCAACCAACCACCACGCCCACCACCAACGTCACGGACCTTCCGCTGATGGGCGGGTATCGCAGCCCTGCGGATGAATGCGAAAAGCTGGGCGAGAACGAGCTGACCATCAACTATCTGGACCACACGGCCACCTTGGTCGGCTGCCCGGCAGACTATGAAGGTCTGGGCGTGTTCCAAGTGGATACCGGCGGCATCGAGGTCGCGCGGATTGACGGCTGGGTTCTGTTCAGCGTTCCCAGTGGGTCTTAACCGTACAGCTGCTGCGCCTGCGTGAACGACATCAGCTTCTTGCTTTTCTCGTCCCACAGATGCAGGCGCACGCTGGCAAGGCTCTCGCGGATCGTCATGCGGTTCACCGTCGACAGATACTCGTGGTCTTTCAGCACTTCGGTCAGGCGATAGAACGGGATACGGCTGTGCAGGTGATGCACGTGGTGAATGCCGATATTCGCACTGAACCATTGCAGGATCGCGGGCATCACGTAGTGCGAGCTGCCATGCAGGGCCGCGTCGTGCAGCTGCCAGTCTTCCTCGGCCTTCCAGTGCGTTTCTTCAAACTGGTGCTGGATATAGAACAGCCACATGCCCGCGGTGGCGGCCAGCAACGTGGTGGGCAGGAAGATCAGCAGGACGGGCATCAGCCCGCCGAAATACCAGATCAACACAAGCGCCGCGACAATCACGATGTTCGTCGCCATCGCACTGACCCAATACTTCGCGGCATTCATCAACCCGAAGGGCAGGCGGTTTTGCAGCAGGAACAGGTATCCGGGCGCAAAGCCGAACAGCGTGATCGGGTTGCGATAGAGCCGGTACTGGAATTTGCGCAGCGGCGACAGCGCGTTGTACTCGTCCACAGTCAGGGTCATGATGTCGCCAATCCCACGCTTGCCCAGATTGCCGGCCGAGTTGTGGTGGATCGAATGCGTGCGCTTCCAGACATCATAGGGCGTCAGGGTGACGACGCCGATCACGCGGCCAACCCAATCGCTCACCGTGCGGTTTTTGAAGACCGAGCCATGTCCGCAGTCATGCTGGATGGCGAACAGGCGCAGAAGGAAGGCCGCGTTGAATAGCGCGATGCCAAGGCTCAGCCACGGGCTAATCGACAGGCAATACCACGCAAGCGCCCAAAGAAGCAGAAACGGAACCGCGCTGACGACCAGCTCGAACGAGCTGCGCAGCGTGCTGGGTTCGCGATACTTTGCCAGCGTTCTGACCCAATCACGGGCTGTAAGGTCTTCGTCGTTCGGCAGCGGAATGTTTGAGAGCTCTGTCATGGGCCTACTTTTGTGGTGGTAGGCCATTCCGATAGACTATCGGGTCAACATATCAAGCGAATTCTGGAATATGTGGGGAACTCTCGTTTGGCGAGAGTGCACCAAAGCTCAGGCGCTCAGCCCGATTGGCTCGATCCGATAGACGCCGTTGATCCGCCATTTGCCGTCAATGACGATCATTTCGTAGGCGAACCAATGGTCCTTGCCGGACTGGTCCTGAATGCGCAGACGTTGAAGCGTGTAGCTGCCATTGGTGATCTGATCGACATATTCCAGCTCGGCCGGATTTTGCACCATCGGATAGCCGTTTTGCACCATCATGCCGAAGTTTTCAGGCGTGCCGAACAGGTTCTGGATGTTGGGCGACGCATAAGAAAACGCCTTGTCCGTATCCTGCGCCCCGAACGCGTCGATCTGGGACGAGATCACATCCTCGATGCTTTGATCCTGTGCGTAGGCTGGGGTCAGCATCAGCGCCAAACCCAGCAGAAGAGATGTCGGAAACCTCATGTGTATCACCTCCTTTACGAAGACGATTACGGTGCGAGGTGCGGTTTGGATCAGTTGCAGGAATAGATGCCGCGCGCGACGATCGCTTTCCAATCTGGGCCCAGAACTTCACGGGCGTCGATCGCGGTCTTATAGCCTTTGTCGCGTGGCTTGAACATTTGGACATACATCATGGCCTCATGCGCGCCGGACATGGCGACCCGCTGATTGCCGAAATATGTGACGTTCCCATTGGCCGAGGGGCTGGAGGTGTCGGCAGTGGCATAGGGGTTCGCATGGGTCGGCCCCGTTACGGTCGCGCGGGTGCTGTTGGCTACGGTGTTGCGCAGAATCTGGAACCGGTCATAGCCACGGCGCAACGTTTCAACCGCCGCCAGCTCTTGCTCGACCCGCGCCGCCGCCATTGGACCACATGCTGTCGCGGTGGAGGTTCTAAGCATAAACTGGCTTTCCAGCCCACCGGTGGACTTGCACCCCGCCAATGCGGCCAGAGTAAAGGCGAACGCCATTCCGATACGTAGCTTCATGTGCAAATGCTCCCGATAAGTCCGGCATCAATTTAGCCGAGGGGATGGCAGGGGCAAGTCTTGGATTATGACTTGAGCTGTCCCCACAGATCATATTCCCCCGCCTCGTCGACCTCGACGGACACGATATCCCCGACCGACAGCCCCTCGGTGCCGTCGTCGATGAACAGGTTGCCGTCGATCTCGGGCGCGTCGGCTTTGGTGCGGCAGGTGGCGATGCCGTCTTCGTCGATGTCGTCGACGATCACGTCCATTACCTGACCGACCTTAGCGGCCAGTTTGGCTTCGGAAATCGCCTGCGCCTTTTCCATGAAGCGTTCCCAGCGGTCTTGTTTGACCTCGGCGGGGACGTGATCGGGCAGGTCGTTGGAGCGTGCGCCATCGACGTTTTCGTATTGGAAGCAGCCAACGCGATCCAGTTGCGCCTCGTCCATCCAGTCCAGAAGGGTTTGGAATTCTTCCTCGGTCTCGCCGGGGTAGCCGACGATGAAGGTTGAGCGCAGGGTGATGTCGGGGCAGTCCGCGCGCCACGCGGCGATTTCGTCGAGCGTTTTCGAGGCTGCCGCCGGGCGGGCCATGCGCTTCAGCGTGTCCGGGTGGGCGTGCTGAAACGGGATGTCCAGATAAGGCAGGATCAGCCCTTCGGCCATCAGCGGGATCAGATTGCGCACATGCGGATAGGGATAGACATAGTGCAGGCGCACCCACAGGTCCTTGCCCGCGCCGAGCGCCCCAAGGTCACGCGCCAGATCGGTGATGTGGGCGCGGTGGCCGCGTTCCTCGGCGTGTTTGATGTCGACGCCATAGGCCGAGGTGTCTTGCGAGATTACCAACAGCTCTTTCACGCCGGCATCCACCAGTTTCCCGGCCTCGCGGATCACCGCGTGGGCCGGACGGCTGGCGAGCTTCCCGCGCATGTCGGGAATGATGCAGAATTTGCACTTGTGGTTACAGCCCTCGGAAATCTTCAGATAGCTGTAGTGGCGCGGGGTCAGGCTGACGCCGGTGGCGGGCAGCAGGTCGATGAAGGGATCGGGGCTGGGTGGTACGGCGCCGTGCACGGCGTCCAGCACCTGCTCGTATTGATGCGGGCCAGTGACGGCCAAGACGCTGGGATGGGTGCCGCGGATATAGTCCTCTTCCGCGCCTAGACAGCCGGTGACGATCACTTTGCCGTTTTCGTTCAGGGCTTCCCCGATCGCTTCAAGGCTTTCGGCCTTCGCTGAATCCAGAAACCCGCAGGTGTTCACGATCACAGCATCCGCGCCGGAATAGTCCGGGCTGATCGCATAGCCTTCGGCACGCAGGCGCGTCAGGATGCGTTCGCTGTCGACCAGCGCTTTCGGGCAGCCAAGGCTGACCATGCCCACGGTGGGCTGGCCATCGCGGGCAGGCTCGGAAAAGCGGGCCTTGGGGGCAAGGTCGGGACGCAGGTTGGGCGGATTTACAGGATCTGTCATGGCGGGCCGTATAGCTAAAGCTGGACGTTATGGGAAGGGCGCGGGGCCGGAATGCAAAAGCGCGCCCGGTGGGACGCGCTTTCGAAATGCTGTGTCGCGGATGCTTACCGCTTGCGGTCGCGACGCGAGGACATCGGCTGGAACGCCACGCCCACGTGGGCTTCGCAATAGGGCTTGCCTTGCTGCACGGCCAGACCGCAGAACCAGAAGTCATCGGTGGCCGGGTCGCCCACGGGCCATTTGCAGGTCTTCTCGGTCAGCTCCATCAGGTTCAGACGCTTGGCGCCTTTTTCCACTTCACTGACCTTGGCCAGGGCCTCGGGGCTGATTTCATTGGCCGAGGGTTGCGGGGGCAGGGGTTGGCCTGCCGGAATGATCGCCTTGCGTGCGGGCGTTGCGGGCTTGGCTTCCGCGGCAGGAGCCTCTTCGACTTTCGGCGCGGGTTCGGCGGCCTTCTTCGGCGCTGCCTTGGGCTTGGCGGCGGGTTTGGGTTTGGCGGCTGCCTTGGCCTTGTCCGCAGCAGGCGCTTTGGTGCCGCCTGCCGAGCGGTTGGACAGGCCCAGACGATGCACCTTACCGATGACCGCATTGCGGGTCACACCACCAAGTTCCTTTGCGATGACCGAGGCCGATTGACCCTCGCCCCACATCTTTTTCAGGATTTCTACGCGCTCGTCGGTCCAGGACATGCTTACTTCCCGTCTGCTTGGGGGTGGCCGGATCCGGTCAGGGCCCCTTTGAATTCACAAGCCCCTATACTAGTCACCCGCGCGGGGGATACAAGCCAAGAAGCCGCTTTACTTGGCCTGTCGTCCTTCGCGCCACGCCAGAATGGCGCCGCCCGCCACGATAATGGCCGCGCCAAGCGCGCTGACCCAGCCCGGTGCCACGCCGAACAGGCCGAAATCATAGAGGGCGGCGAAGATCAGTGTGGCGTAGGAAAACGGCACGACAAAGCTGGCATCCGCGCGCCGGATCGCCTGCACATAGCACGCCTGCGCCGCGGCCATCATGAAGCCAAGCGCTGCCAGCACGGCCCATTGCGCGGGGGTGGGGGCTTGCCACACGAACAGCACCGCACAAGAGGCAATGGTTAGGCCGATCGCATTGTTGATGACGAGGATCTGCAGGGGTGCCTCGCGCCCTGCCAGTCGTTTAATGAAGATGGTTTCGAGCCCCAAGATTGCTGCGGCCCCAAGGGCGAGCAGCGCCGCCGGGTCGAAGCTGGAGGCACCCGGGCGGATCAGGATCAGCGCACCGGTCAGTGCCATCGCGACCGATAGCCAGCGCCACGGGCCAACCCGTTCGCCCAGCAGAGGGATCGCTAGCAGCATGGCGAAGACAGGGTTCAGGAACGAGATTGCCGTGGCATCCGCCAGTGGGATCAGCGTGGCGGCGGCAAACATCAGCGTCACACCCGCAAACCCAGCAGCAGACCGCGCGGCGTGGAGTTTCAGGTTGGGGCGCGTGATGCGCAGCCGTCGAAACAGCGCGAAGCTGCCGATCGCCAGAAAAGCGAAGGTAAACCGCCCGTGGGTGATCTGAAACGGGTGTAGGGGATCGCCCAGAAGATCCTTCCCCGCCAGCTTCGCCATCAGCGTCGTGCCCGCGATGAACACGGTGGCCACCAGCATGAAGCCAACAGCAGCGAGGGGAGAGTTGCGCGTTTCCATCCTTTCCCTCTACGCGCGCGCATCCCGATTGAAAAGGCTGGACAGAACAGGCGCGATCCCCTATCCCGCCCCCATGAACAAACGCCTGCATATCGCTGAAACCCGACGCCGACGCACCCGCGCCTGACGTCCCGTTCGTTTGTTCCTGCGCAACGTTTGCGCAAACCCATCCAAAACCATCTGGAAATTGTTGACTTGAGGCCCGCCATCCGGCACCCAAAGGCTTCTTTTTGAAGAGGATACCACCATGATCCCGTCGCTTTTGCCGACCTATAACCGTGTTGACCTTGCGTTTGAGCGTGGTCAGGGCAGCTGGCTTGTCACGGATGGGGGCGAGCGATACCTGGATCTGGGCGCGGGCATCGCGGTGAACGCGCTGGGCCATGCCCATCCTGCACTGGTCGAGGCTCTGACCGAGCAGGGCGCGAAGCTGTGGCATGTGTCGAACCTCTATAAGATCCCGCAGCAACAGACGCTGGCCGATCAGCTGGTCGACTTGACCTTTGCTGACACGGTGTTCTTTACGAACTCGGGCACCGAAGCCTGCGAGCTGGCGGTGAAGATGGCGCGGAAGTACTGGTCGGACAAAGGCGAAGACCGCGCGCGGATCATCGGCTTTGAGGGCTCGTTCCACGGACGGTCGTCCGCAGGCATCGCCGCCGCGGGTGGCGAAAAGCTGACTGCTGGCTTCGGCCCGCTGCTGCCCGGTTTCACCCACCTGCCCTTTGGCGACCTCGACGGTCTGACCAACGAGTTGGCCGAAGGCGACGTCGCCGCCGTGATCATCGAACCCGTACAGGGCGAGGGTGGCATCCGCCCCGTCCCCGATGACGAGCTGAAAGCCATCCGCGCTGCCTGTGACAACGCAGGTGCGCTTCTGATCTTTGACGAAGTGCAATGCGGCATGGGCCGGACCGGCAAGCTCTTCGCGCACGAGTTCTCGGGCGTCACGCCGGATATCATGATGGTCGCCAAAGGCATCGGCGGGGGCTTCCCGCTGGGTGCTGTTCTGGCAACTGAAGAGGCCGCCAGCGGCATGGTCGCGGGCACCCATGGGTCCACCTATGGCGGCAACCCGCTGGCTTGTGCCGTCGGTTCGAAAGTGACCGAGATCGTCGCCGATCCCGAATTTCTGGCCGAGGTCAGCCGCAAGGCCGGTCTGTTCCGTCAGAAGCTGGAGGGCCTTGTCGCCGCGCACCCGGACGTCTTTGAAGGCGTGCGTGGGTCGGGTCTGATGCTGGGCCTGAAATGCAAAGCGACCAATATGGATGTTTTGGCGAAATGCTATGACGCGCAGCTGCTCTGCGTGCCTGCAGGCGACAACGTGCTGCGTATCCTGCCCGCGCTGACCATCGAAGACGAAGATATTGCCGAGGCGATCACCCGCCTTGAAACCGCTGCCAAGGCCGTGGAGGGCCAGAGCACATGAAACATTTCCTCGACATCAACGCCACGGAAACGGGCGAGCTGAAAAACATCATCTCGGAAGCGCACCGGATCAAAGCCGCGCGTGCGGGCCGCCCCAAAGGCGCCCTGGACGACGAAAAGCCGCTGGACGGCCACATGGTCGCGCTGATTTTCGAAAAGCCCTCGACCCGGACGCGCGTCAGCTTTGACGTGGGTGTACGCCAAATGGGCGGTGAAACCATGGTTCTGTCCGGCTCTGAAATGCAGCTGGGTCATGGTGAAACTGTTGCCGACACCGCCAAGGTGCTGTCCCGCTATGTTGACATGATCATGATCCGGACCTTCGAAGAAGCGACCCTGCTCGAGATGGCAGAATATGCCGACGTGCCGGTGATCAACGGGCTGACCAACCGCTCGCACCCCTGCCAGATCATGGCCGACATCCTGACGTATGAGGAACATCGCGGCTCGATCGAGGGCAAGAAAGTGGTCTGGGCGGGTGACGGCAACAATGTCTGCGCCTCGTTCCTGCACGCCGCAGGCCAGTTCGGCTTTGACCTGACATTCACCGGTCCGGAACCTCTGGACCCGGAAATGGCCTTTGTCGAGGAAGCCCGCGCCAAAGGCGTGAATGTCGAGATCGTGCGCGATCCGGTGAAGGCCGTGGAAGGTGCGGATCTTTTGGTCGCCGATACCTGGGTGTCGATGCATGATGCGCCCTCGGCCCGCGAGCGTCGCCACAACCTGCTGCGTCCCTATCAGATCAATGACGAGCTGATGGCGCACGCCAAACCCGACGCGCTGTTCATGCACTGCCTGCCCGCACACCGGGAAGAGGAAGTGACGAACT
The DNA here is from genome assembly GCF_004360145.1 of Aliiroseovarius marinus. Taxonomy (GTDB): domain Bacteria; phylum Pseudomonadota; class Alphaproteobacteria; order Rhodobacterales; family Rhodobacteraceae; genus Aliiroseovarius; species Aliiroseovarius marinus. Next base: position 166,628 of record NZ_SAIT01000011.1, read on the forward strand.
CGGTCATGGACGGCCCGCAATCGGTGATCTTTGACGAGGCCGAAAACCGCCTGCATGCCCAGAAGGCCGTCATGCGCTGGTGTTTGGGCAAGTAAGCCTGACGATCATCCAATAGAAAAGGGCGCCTCACTGGGCGCCCTTTTTGGTTCGACTGTCCTGTGGATCACGCCACGATGGAGTTCAGCAGGAAGAAAATCACAGCCGACATCATCGCAGCGGCAGGCACGGTGATCACCCACGCAGCAACGATGGTCATGAAATGCGAACGGCGCACCAGTTTGCGGCGGCGGCGTTCCTCGGGGGCGATGCGTTTTGCTGCAGGGCGTGCTTCGCGCGATTTGCGCAGGCGGCGCTCCATGTGGAACTCGCGATAGAAGCCCACGCCGAAGACGCCCCCCACAGCGATGTGGGTTGAGCTTACGGGCAGGCCCAGCCAGCTGGCGACGATCACAGTGATCGCGGCGGACAGTGCTACGCAATAGGCGCGCATCGGGTTCAGCTTGGTGATCTGGCTGCCGACCATGCGGATCAGCTTCGGGCCGAACAGCATCAAGCCAAAGCTGATGCCGAACGCGCCGATCACCATGACCCATGTGGGGATCGAGACTTTCGCGGCGAAGTCGCCCACGCTTTCCACGTGTACGATGGCGGCCAGCGGGCCAACCGCGTTCGCCACGTCGTTGGCGCCGTGTGCGAAGGACAGAAGCGCGGCCGAGAAAATCAGCGGCAGGGCAAACAACGTCTTCAGCGATTTGGTGCGGTTCTCAAGCCCTTCGGCCTGACGGGCGATCAGCGGGGCGGTGATGACATATGCCGCGCCACCCACGGCGGCACCGATCAGCAGGGCAGTGCCAAGGTCAATCTTGATGATCTTCTTCAAGCCTTTGATCGACAGATAGGCACCGAAAGCTGCAGCCATGATCCCGATCAGGATCGGCACCCAGCGTTTTGCAGCAGCAATCTTGTCTTCCTGATAGACGATCTTGTGTTTGATCAGGGCAAGGAAACAGGCCGCAATCACGCCACCCAGAACCGGCGAGATCACCCAGCTGGCGGCAATCTTACCCATGGTGGGCCAGCTGACCGCAGCAAAACCAGCCGCCGCGATGCCCGCGCCCATGACGCCGCCCACGACCGAGTGTGTGGTCGAGACCGGAGCGCCAACCCACGTGGCAAGGTTCACCCACAGCGCGGACGAGATCAGCGCCGCCATCATCGCCCAGACAAAGGTGCGCGAGTGGTCAAAGCCCGACGGGTCGATAATCCCCTTCGAGATGGTCGAGACCACGTCGCCCCCCGCCAAAAGCGCACCGGCGCTTTCGAACAGGGCGGCAATCACGATCGCGCCGCCCATGGTCAGCGCGTTTGCGCCCACCGCAGGGCCCATGTTGTTGGCAACGTCATTCGCGCCGATGTTCAGGGCCATATAGGCGCCAAACGCGGCGGCGATGACGACAACCAAAGAGGTCGGGGTTTGGCCGAAGAACACCGCCGCACCCAAGGCTGCGACCACGATAAAGGCCAACGCCACGCCCATGCCCACCAGCGGACGCGCCACCAGTTGGGTTGCGTATTCGACTTGGCTGATCTTGTTCAGGTCCTTGTCCAGTGTCTTCCACTGGTTGCCGCTGTTCTCGCCGCTCATGTCCCATCCTCGCAAGCTGCTTGTTACACGGCTGTTACGTAGCCGTTACAATTCAGCGCCCGCGCTAGCTTGTCAGGGCTGCGATTGCAACAGATTCTGTGATGGAAATGCCATGTGGCGCTGGGAAATCAGAAATCACGCAACAGTTTGCGCAAACCTTTTTCCTGCACCATCTCGGCGGCCTCTACCGGCGACACCCACGCACGCGTGCGCTCGTCCGCTTCGGGGAAGTCGTTTTCCAGCGTTTTGACCTTCAGAGGGAACACGCGGGCAGAACAATGCGCCAGACCACCATCGTCCAGTTCCTTGGCATAGCTGTATTCGCCGATCGGTGCGCGATCCAATTGGCCCTTCTTGACGCCGGCCTCTTCCCACGCTTCCTGCGCGGCGGCTTCGGCATCGTGCTTGCCATCCATCGGCCAGCCCTTGGGCAGGATCCAGCGACCCGTCCCGCGCGAGGTCACCAGCAGCACTTCTTTATCATCGCCTTGCCCACGATAGCACAGCGCCGCAACCTGAGAGCGGCTGGGGCGTTTCAGCATTGGCGATAGGACTTCGTCCCAAGCTTGTTTCAAAAGCGACGACATAGGGTGCCTGTGGTGTTTTTGCTCGTTCTTTAAGTTGTTGCGGCTGTTAAATAGCTGTTTGCGACTAAATTGCAAGTAAACGGGCCGTGATCATATGTTTAAGGCTGGTTTACGTGGCTATGTACCCCGCGGTTTGGCGCGGAGGGTCGGGTCCGCGACTGTCGGATCCTCGGGCCAGGGGTGTTTTGGGTAGCGCCCGCGCATGTCCTTGCGCACATCGGCATAGCTGGTGGCCCAGAAATTCGGAATGTCCGTCGTGGTCTGCACCGGACGGCGGGCAGGCGACAGAAGCGTGACACGCAGGGGCGTCCTGCCCACGGTGGGGTGGCGGGTGACACCGAACATTTCCTGCAGGCGCAGGCTGATTTCGGGCGTGTCGCCGGAATAGTCGATGGGCGTCTTGTGCCCCAAGGGCGTGATGAAATGGGCAGGGGCCTCGGCATCCAGTCGTGACATCTGGTGCCAATCGAGCATCGCGCGCAAGGCGTCGAGGATCTCGAACTTCTTCCAGTCGGCAGTGGTTTTGACGCCGCCCAGATGCGGTAGGAGCCAGTCGTCCAGCGCGGCCATCAAAGCGGGCTCGGTCATATCGGGTAAGCTGTCTCCGCCTGCGCGCAGCAGTTCGACCCGTGCGATGAAGCGTTTGGCGGCGTCCGAGGGCCGCAGCCCCAAATCGCGCACCCCGTCCAGCATTGCGCGGGCCACGTCATCCCGCGGGGCGTCTTTCCAGATGCGGTCATCCAGCACGACTGCGCCCAGACATTCCTGCCGCCGCGCAATCACACGCCCATCGCGCTTGGACCACGCACAGCTGTCGATCCAAGCGATCTGATCCGCGAACAGCTCGCGCAGCTCGCCTTCGCTGATCTGGATCGCCTGCCGCACCCGCGCCTCGCGCGGGTTGCCGTCTGTGTCGGTGATGACCAGCAAGCGCGATCCGGCCAGCGCGTCGCTTTCATCCATCACCGCCCCTTTGCCGCCCGACATGACGAAACGCGGAATGTCCCCGGGGCGGCGCAGCGCCACGCGGTCGGGATAGGCCAGCGCCGCCATCTGCGCGGGGCTGAAATCCGGGCGCGCATCGCCCGCCATCCGACGCAGACGCTTGGCCTCGGTCCGGATGCGCTCGATGCCGCCCCGATTTGCTTGAATGCCACGCCGGGCGGCAAAGCCTTTTGGATCGCGGATGGCCTCAAGCCGCAGAGCCAGATCCATCGCGGCCCCACGGGGCAGGGGATCCCGGTCGCTCCAAAGGGCGGCCAGATCGGCTGCGTCGGGTCCAGCCGTCAGCAGCATATGTCCAAGACGCGGATGCAACGGTAGGCGAGACAGCTGCGCTCCGTGATCCGTGATCCGCCCGCTATCATCCAGCGCGCCCAATCCGCGCAATAGCGCTTGCGCCTCCGAGAGCACGCCCGCATTGGGCGGCGTCAGAAACGCCAGCCCTGCGCCATCCGGGCTGCCCCAACCGGCCAGCTCCAACGCCAAGGGGGCAAGGTCGGCGGTTTCGATCTCGGCAGGCGCGAAGGGCGGCATCCCGCCGTCCTCGCCCTTGGTCCACAGCCGATAGCAGGTGCCCGGCGCCACACGCCCCGCACGGCCCCGCCGCTGTTCAGCCTCGGCCTTTGACACGCGCTCGGTCACCAGCCTGGACATCCCCGAACCCGGATCGAACCGAGCACGCCGCGCCTGTCCCGCATCCACCACCACGCGGATGTCCTGAATGGTTAGCGAGGTCTCGGCAATCGCGGTCGCCAGCACGATCTTGCGACCCTCTTTCGCGGGTTGAATGGCAGCGCGTTGGGCTGCAAAATCCATCGCGCCGAACAGCGTGTGCAGGTGACAGCCGGCGGGCAGGCGCCCTTTCAGCGCGCCCTCGCAGCGCCGAATTTCACCCTCGCCTGGCAGGAAGACCAGCACGCCGCCTTCGGTGTTAGCCAAGGCCGTCATCACCAGATCGGCAGTCGCCTCCGGCAGGCGCACGCCCTTTGCCAGCGGCCGCCCCAGATGCCGCGTCTCGACCGGAAAGGCCCGTCCTTCGGACCGCACAATCGGCGCGCCGTCCAACAGTCGTGCCACCGGGTCCGCATCCAACGTGGCCGACATGACGACCAGTTTCAGATCATCGCGCAGCGCGCCCATCGCTTCCCATGTCAGCGCCAGCCCAAGGTCTGCGTTCAGCGAACGCTCGTGAAATTCGTCAAATATCACCGCGCCTACGCCCTCAAGCGAGGGGTCCGATTGTAGCATCCGCGTCAGGATGCCCTCGGTCACGACCTCGATCCGGGTGGATTTCGACACTTTCGCCTCGCCGCGAATGCGATAGCCCACGGTTTCGCCCGCCCGCTCGCCCAGTGTCTGCGCCATCCGCTCGGCGGCACCCCGCGCGGCAAGGCGGCGAGGTTCCAACATGATCAGCCGTCCCTCAAACGCGCCCGCCTTCAGCATCTCAAGCGGCACCACAGTCGTCTTACCCGCACCGGGCGGCGCCATCAGCACCGCGCGGCCCTGATCCCGCAGTGCCTGAAGCAGCGGTGGAATGGCATCGTGTATGGGCAATTTGACCGTCATTCCGTCCTTATCCGACGCTCTGCACCTCGGGTCTAGCCCAGATCACATCCCACATCGGCGCTAACATCCTTCGAGGCTCTGGACAGGGGCGTTTCCGCACGGCATGAACAGACCCGGAAAAGGGAGGCGACATGGACATTCAGGATCTGGCCAAACGGGTGATTGCAGGCGAACGCCGTGCCTTGGCACGCGCCATCACGTTGGTGGAAAGCGGCCGCGCTGACCACCGCGCGCAGGCGGTCGAACTGCTCGAGGCCACCGCGCCAGAAGGCCGCCAAGCCCTGCGCATCGGTCTGTCCGGCACCCCCGGCGTTGGCAAATCCACATTCATCGAAGCCTTCGGCATGTTCTTGATCGAGAAGGGCCTGAAGGTGGCTGTGCTGGCCGTCGACCCAAGCTCGGCCCGGTCGGGTGGCTCCATTCTGGGCGATAAAACCCGCATGGAAAGCCTCAGCCGCGAGAAGAACGCCTTCATCCGCCCTTCGCCCTCGCAGGCGCAAATGGGCGGCGTGGCGCGCCGGACCCGCGAAGCCGTGGCGCTGTGTGAAGCCGCGGGCTTTGACATTGTGCTGATCGAAACTGTTGGCGTCGGCCAGTCCGAAACCATGGTGGCCGAGATGTCGGACCTGTTCCTGCTGCTGCTGGCCCCCGCCGGTGGCGACGAGCTGCAAGGCGTGAAACGCGGCATCATGGAGATTGCCGACCTGATCTTGGTGAACAAGGCCGACGGCCCCCTGAAAGAAACCGCGATGCGCACCTGTGCCGACTATGCCGGTGCACTGCGTCTTCTGCGCAAACGCGTCTACGATCCCGAAGGCTTCCCCAAGGCGCTGATGGTCTCGGCCGTCACCCATGATGGCCTGCCAGAGGCATGGGACACCATGACCGAACTGACCAACTGGCGCCGCGAACACGGCCATTGGGACAAACGCCGCGCAGCTCAGGCGCGCCATTGGTTCGAAGAGGACCTGCGCATCGGTCTGCTGTCCGTGCTGGAAAACCCCGACACCCGCGCCCGGATCGAAAGCCTCGGCACGCAGGTCGCCCAAGGCACCCTCTCCGCCACCCGCGCGGCCGAGGATATGCTAGCGCACCTGAAGCTTTAACAGCTCCCCCCTTCCTATTGCCCCAAATACCTTGGGGTGAGCCCCGCAGGGGCGAGGGGCAACGCCCCTTCAGGCTCGTGAAACGAGCCACCGAATTCCTGCCTGAAACCAAAGGTTGATCACCGCTAACATTTCGGATAGCGTCGCTGCACGGACACCAAGAAGGAATTGCCGGATGCGAACAGTCAGGACCCCATACCACGCGTAGAACGCCGGTCCTGTCGGGCTGTCGTCAGCCCCGTTTCCCTATTTCTATTTCTTCCAGCGCATGAGGCGCCACCATGTTCCGTTTCTTTGAAAACCTGATCGACCCGTTCCGTCCGTCCTCGGACGACACCCCGCCCGCCAAATTGTGGCCCTATCTGAAGTCGCAATATGACGGCTTCGGCAGGCTGATGGCGTTCATGGCCATGTCGGGCGTCATCGTCGCCCTGATCGAAACCAGCCTGATCTTCTATTCGGGCCGGGTGATCGACCTGATGGATGGCAGCACCACCGACAGCTTCTTCGCCTCCCATGGGGTCGAGCTGCTGTTGGCGGCCCTGTTCATTCTGTTCCTACGCCCAGCCACCATCGGCCTGAACCACCTATTGCTTGAGCAAACCCTCGTCGGAAACCTGCACGATCAGGTCCGCTGGCGCGCGCATAAACACCTGCTAGGGCAAAGCATGGGGTTCTTCCAGAACGACTTTGCCGGACGGCTGTCCAACCGCGTGATGCAACTGGGCGGCGCGGTCGAGGATGGCACCTATATGGCGTTCGAGGGCATCTGGTACGCGCTGACCTATGTGATCGCGGCGGCCCTGATCCTCAGCCAGATCGACCCAAGACTGGCCGCACCGCTGCTGATTTGGCTGGTGCTGTACGTGATCTACACACGCTGGATCGCGCTGCGCGTGGCATCGGCGTCAGAAAAATGGTCCGACGCGCGCTCGCTTCTATCTGGGCGGATCGTGGATGCCTATGCCAATATCGAAAGCGTCAAGCTGTTCAGCCAAGGCGAAAGCGAGGAACGCTATGTGCTGTCCGCCCTCAAGCGCCACCGCTTGCGGTTCCAGCGCTTCCTGCGCCTGATGACGGAACTGAGCTTTGGTCTGAACGTGCTGAACGGGCTGCTGATCACCGGCGTTCTGGGTACCTCGATCTGGTTCTGGACGCGTGGTGTCGTAACGGTGGGCGAGGTCGCCGCGGCATCCGCTCTGACCATCCGTCTGAACGGCATGTCCGGCTGGATCATGTGGGTCACGGTGCGGCTGTTCGAACATGCAGGCGTGATCCGCGAAGGGCTGCGTTCGATCGCGGTCGAGCATGAAGTAACCGATGCGCCGAACGCCCCCGCGCTGGCCTTGACCAAGGGCGAGATCCAGTTTGATGGGCTGACCCATCACTATGGCAAAGGCTCGGGCGGGTTGGACAACGTCACCCTGTCGGTGCATCCGGGCGAAAAGGTCGGGCTGGTCGGGCGCTCGGGCGCGGGTAAGTCGAGCCTTGTGAACCTGCTTCTGCGCTTCCGCGATCCCGAAGGTGGGCGCATCCTGATCGACGGTCAGGACGTGGCGGGCGTTACCCAAGACAGCCTGCGTGCGCAGATCGGCATGGTCACGCAAGACAGCTCGCTTCTGCACCGTTCGGTGCGTGCGAACCTGCTTTACGGTCGCCCCTCGGCCAGTGAGGCCGAGATGATCGCCGCCGCCGAACGCGCCGAGGCGCATGCGTTTATCCAGACGCTCGAAGACCCGAAAGGGCGCACCGGCTATGACGCCCATGTGGGCGAGCGTGGTGTGAAACTGTCTGGTGGTCAGCGCCAACGGATCGCCATCGCGCGTGTGATGCTGAAGAACGCGCCCATTCTGGTGCTGGACGAGGCCACATCGGCCTTGGATAGCGAGGTCGAGGCCGCGATCCAGAAAACCCTCTATGGTATGATGGAGGGCAAGACTGTGATCGCCATCGCGCACCGCCTGTCGACAATTGCCCAGATGGACCGGATCGTGGTGCTGGATCAGGGCCGAGTGATAGAAGACGGCAGTCACGATGAACTTCTGGCCGCCAAGGGCATCTATGCCGGTCTGTGGGAACGCCAATCGGGCGGTTTCCTGGCCGAAGAGTAAACAATTGTGGTGGGGCAGAAAATTCCTGCCCCACTGCGCCGCGACTCACTTGACGTCCCCCGATAAGGCGTCTATTCACCGCGGACGGAATTCGGGGCGCTGCCGTTGCGGCGCCCGTTTGTATTGACCGGCTGGACGTGAGCGGCGCGAGGGCGCGCTGAACTTCTCACCAATCTGGCCCGAGAGAGCAAGGATAAGAGCCATGTCGCGAGTTTGCGAACTGACCGGAAAAGGCCCGATGACTGGCAACAATGTCAGCCACGCCAAAAACAGAACCCGCCGCCGGTTTCTGCCGAACCTGAACGACGTGACGCTTCAGTCGGAAGCACTGGGCCGCGCGTTCAAACTGCGCATCTCGGCTGCCGCCCTGCGTTCGGTTGACCACCGTGGTGGTCTGGATGCGTTCCTGGCAAAAGCCAAGAACGACGAACTGTCGGCCAACGCCCTGAAGATCAAGAAAGAAATCGCGAAAGCTCAGGCAGCCGCCTAAGCCCTGCGCTTTTCTGGATCGACCAGATTTTGAACCGCCCCGGCCCTTGGCTGCGGGCGGTTTTCGCGTGTTCTGCACCTGTTACATTTTGTCACTTGTCGCCCCTGAAAAAGAGGCATAGCTAAGTGGCATGATCCGTGCGGTATTTGCATATGTTCTGGCCTTTGCGCTGACCATCACCAGCTTTGCGCTGGCGGATGCCCGTGGTGAAAACCCCGATATGAATGGTGCGTTCGAGATGGTGCTGTGTACTGGCACCGGCATGACCACCATCACGCTTGGCCCCGATGGTGAGCCCATCGAATCGGTGCACCTGTGTCCCGATGGCACGTCGATCTTCGCGGCCGCATTCTCGCTTCCATCCCTTGATATGCCCGAAACACGGGTGATCGCGCGCATCGTCCCTTCGCGTGCTGTCGCCATGCCGGGCCGGGATGAACTGTCCCCGTCTGCCCGAGGTCCCCCGGCGCTGGTCTGATCCCTTCCATCAAGACCAACCCAAAGACCTAAGGACAAGACTATGTTCCATATGAAAACCGTTCTGGCTGCCAGTGCAGCTGCCCTTCTTTCCATGCCTGCTTTCGCGGGTGACATCATGATCAACGACGCCTATGCGCGTGCCTCGGGCATGAACGCCAAGGCCGGTGCCGCCTTCTTCCAGATCATGAACCACGGCACCGAAGATGACCGCCTGATCGCCGCAAAATCCGATGCCTCGAAGCGCGTCGAGCTGCACACCCACAAAGATATGGGTGACGGCGTGATGAAGATGATGGAGGTCGAAGAAGGCTTCCCGATCGCAGCAGGCGGCATGCACGCCCTGAAACGTGGTGGAGACCACGTCATGTTCATGGGTCTGAACGAACCCTTCGTAGATGGTGAAACCGTGACCGTCACGCTGGTCTTTGAAAAAGCCGGCGAAATGACTGTCGAGATTCCGATCGACCTGAAGCGCAACCCGATGGCTGGCGGCATGCAGCACGGCAAGCCTGAAGACGGCAAAATGGGTGAGGGTCACGGCACCATGACAATGGGCGACGGCAAGTCGAACTAAGGGCAGCCCTTCAGAATTGAGGGCGCGGGGCGATAATGCGTCCCCAGCCCCGTGCCCCTAAAGGGGTCTCGTCAACCCCGGATGGCCGTAGCGATGCGCTGCGGCCTTTCCTATTTCCTCTTGCCCTAAATACCTTGGGGTAAGCCCCGCAGGGGCGAGGGGCAAAGCCCCGTCAGGCTCGCGAAGCGAGCCACCGAAGCAGGTTAGCCCAGCACCTCGTCCACCCACGCTGGGACAATTTGGGTCGCCGGACCAAAGCGTGCCTCGTCGAAAATGCCCGCTGTGTCCGATGGTTCCAGATTCAGTTCCAGCGTCGGGATGCCCATGGCACGCGCCTCTCCGACGAACCCGGCGGCAGGATAAACGGTGCCCGAGGTGCCGATGGCGACGAACAGGTCCGCCTCTCCCAATGCGGCATAGATCATGTCCATCTGATAGGGCATCTCGCCGAACCACACGATGTCAGGGCGGGTGCGCGTGGCATTGCAGCTAGGGCAGGGGGCGGACGGTGACATCTCGCGCGGGGCGGGCCAACGGTGATCGCATTGCGCGCAGAGTGCCCCGGCCAATTCACCATGCATATGGATCACATCCGTCGCGCCACCGCGTTCATGCAGGTCGTCGACATTCTGCGTAACCAGCGTTACTTGGCCTACATGCTGGGCTTGCAAGCGGCCCAAGGCGTCATGGGCGGCATTAGGAGTCGCATCGAGGCAATTGGCACGCCGGGCGTTATAGAACGCATGCACCAGCGCGGGATCGCGAGCGAAACCCTCGGGCGTGGCCACGTCTTCCAGATCATACTTTGTCCAAAGCCCGTCCACGTCGCGAAACGTTCCCAACCCGCTTTCAGCCGAAATGCCCGCGCCGGTCAGGATCAGGATATGTGTCATTTGAAGCCGCCATAAATGTCCATTGCTTTCTGCAACAGATCAAGCAGCGCGGCCACTTGCAAGGGATCCTGCGCGGCGATCTCACCTTGGGCGGCGAAGTTGGCAACGCGTTGGTTGCCCTGCGCGACCGCTTCAAGGTCGGCCCACGCAAATCCCAACCGCACCGGTGCCAGTGGCATCGGCCCTGCGACCATCGCGGCCCGCCCTTGTGACACGGTCAATGAAAACGGAGCGTCATCCAGCCAAATCTCGGCCCGCAATTCGTCCAGAGGCCCCGCCGCACGTTCAATTGCGCCCGCCAATACGGCAACCCGCGACGACGGCGCGTTGGTGGGGGCGGCATTTTCGGGCGCCGGAATGTCGCGGCCGAAACGGGCGAGTTCAAACAGGATCCCGCGTGTCGCTTCCCCGCGCTCGGTCAGCGCATAGACGCGCCCGGATTTCGAGACCAGCCCGGCCTCGACCAGTTCGGCCAGACGCGCGGACAGCATGTTCGTCGCGATCCCCGGCAACCCATCACGCAGCTTGCCAAAGCCGGACGGACCGGCGTGCAGCTCGCGCAGGACATGCAGCGCCCAGCGGTTGCCCAAGAGGTCAAGCGACAGGGAAATCGGACAGTTCAGAGAGTAAGGTTTTGCACGCGACATGTGCTGCTTTTGACCCAGTGCAAAGGGGGCCGCAAGATGCGATCTGCACCTTAAGCGAAACAGCGCCCGTTGACCCGATGCAAGGGCGTATGCATCCTGATGGCATGAGCTTGAAACGCCCGATCCAACCGATGCCAGATGATATTGCGACCCGCCTGGGCGCCGACGGGCTGCGGCCCGCCTATGACGCGCGCCCGCCCTATCAGCGGAACGACTATCTTGGCTGGATTGCCCAAGCGAAACGTCCTGAGACGCGGCAGAAGCGCATTGACCAAATGTGTGACGAGCTGCGGGGCGGGCGTCTGTACATGAAAATGGTTTGGCGCAAGGACGCATAGGTGACAGCCCGCCGCCGCGCCGCTACAACCACCCCATGACTACGCGTGTTCTTTTCGTTTGCCTTGGCAACATCTGCCGTTCCCCAAGTGCCGAGGGCGTGTTTCGTGCGCTTGCCTCTGAGGCGGGGTTGAAGGTTGAAACCGACAGCGCCGGGACCATGGACTGGCATGTGGGCAGCCCGCCTTACGGGCCGATGCAATCCGCAGCCAAAACGCGCGGGTTCGATCTGTCCGACCTGCGCGCACGCCAGTTTACCGCCCGTGACTTTGACGCGTTCGACCTGATTATCGGAATGGATGACAGCAATCTTGAGAACATCGAACGACTGCGTCCTGCGGGGTCGCAGACCCCGGTCCAGATCTTCACGGATTTCGCACCCGAGACTGGCATGGATCACGTGCCTGACCCGTATTACACACGTGATTTCGACCAGACGTTGGATCTGGTGCAGGCCGCGTCACTTGGACTGATCGCGCGGTTGTCTTAGCTGCAGTTTTGCGACACCAGTTCGCCGAATTTCTTGTATTTTTTCCAGAACTGCTCGTCCGAACGGCGGTCGGACTGGCGCGTGGATTGGCTTTTGTGCGGATCGCTAAAGAACTTCGCCACTTTCGAGCGTTCCCCGCCGCTGAGGGTTGCATCAGCAACGCGCTGGATGCAGCGACACAGAGAGCGCGTGGCATTGGGACGATCCGCCTTTAGGCATGCGCGTTCGATGGTTCCGCCATAGGCCGATGGGCCTGATAGCATCGCGGTCGCCAAGGTCACTGCAAGAACTGCTCGTTTCATACCATCACCTAAATATGTGCCTGTTTGGGTCTGTTGCCCGATTTGCACTCAGGATATCGGCAGAACGTGCCAGATGCAATTTACCCCGCGCCTCAATGCGCGGGTTTCTGACGCCGACCGGTCAAGGAACCGGACGGCGCCTTTCGCGTTAGGCGGCGCGCGGCGTCATCGAGCGGGTGACCACATCTTGCGCCACCACGGCTGGGCTGACATCAGCATCTTTCGCGCTTGTCAGGATGTCGCCCATGGTGTTGTCCAAGGCGCGCAGCTTCTCATCCACCCAGTCGGTTTGGTTTTCGATGCCGAGGATTTCGGTCGCGGCATTGATGATGCCGCCGCCGTTTGCAACGTAGTCGGGGGCATAAAGGATCCCGCGACCATGCATCAACTCGGCGTCTTGGGGGGTGGCCAGCTGGTTGTTGGCACCACCTGCCACGGCCTTCACCTTCAGCATCGGAATGGTCTCGGCATTCAAAATACCGCCGATCGCGCAGGGGGCAAAAATGTCGGCTTCGGCCGCATAGATCTCGTCCAGCGCAACGGGGGTTGCCCCCAGCGAGGCGACAGCAGCCTTGACGCGGTCGGGATCAATGTCGGTGACAATCAACTCGGCGCCCGCAGCTTTCAGGCGGTGGCACAGGTTCCACCCGACATGCCCCAAGCCCTGCACCGAGATCACGCGGCCTTTCAGTGACGCATCGCCCAGCGCGTGTTCCGACACCTGACGGATTGCGTTGAAGATCCCACGCGCGGTGATCGGAGACGGATCGCCTGACGCGAATTTGCCGTCCGCCAGCCCGGCCACATAGCGCGATTCCTTGGCCACGTCGGCCATGTCCGCCGGCGTCATGCCCATGTCTTCGGCGGTCCAATACCGGCCCTCACAGGCCTCAACGGCTTTCCCGAAGGCGCGCAGCAGTTCGGGTGTCTTCAGCGTTGCGGGATCACCCATGATCACAGATTTCCCGCCGCCCAAGGGCAGGCCCGCCGCCGCGTTCTTATAGGTCATGCCCTCGGACAAACGCAGCGCATCGGTCAGCGCTTCGTCCTCGGACCCGTAAGGCTTCATCCGCAAACCGCCCGCCGCCGGGCCAAGCGCGGTCGAGTGGATGGCGATAAATCCGACCAGCCCAAACTCGGCTGCTTCGACGCGGTAAACGCTTTCGTGGGTGTGCGATGCCACTTGTGTGATGTTCATGATGTCCTCCATGTTATTAACAGGCTAACAACGCGACTTGGGGGAATATCACCAAAAAAAGGCGTCGACTCGTGAGATGTTAGAGATTATCTAATGAAAAAGACGTGAAAACGAGAGAAATCCAATGGACGCAATCGACCGCCGCATCATCGCCGCCCTACAAGAGAACGGCCGCCAGAAGCTGGGGGAGCTTGCTGATTCCGTCGGCCTGTCCCCCACACCCTGCGCCCGCCGCATCACCGCGCTGGAAGAGGCCGGCGTGATCACCGGCTATGGCGCCCGCGTCGATCAAGCCAAGCTCGGCCTGCCCGTGACGGTCTTCATCTCGGTCGAATTGGAAAGCCAAATGGGCGAGGCCGTCACCAAATTCGAACGCGCCGTATCGCGCATGGATGAGGTGATGGAATGCCACTTGATGAGCGGCAACCGAGACATCCTTCTACGCGTCGCCGTCGCCGATCTGACCGCCTTCGATCGCTTCATGGAGGAAAAACTGATGCGCGTCGACGGCATCGCGCGGATGCGGTCGAGCTTTACGTTGCGGACCATGGTGAAGCGGAATGTGATGCCGATGGGGTGAAGCGACTGGGAGTGCGGTCACGCAGGGTTGAAATTTCAAACCATTTCGTCCGGTCGGACAACCAGACAGTGCTGACCTGTTAGCGAGTGCATCACACAAAGCTCCACTCCGTTGGGTGGCACTTGGTAACAGGGGTTAGCTTTGAAAGGCGTCAATTAGCGGTTGAGGATCTGGGAACTTGCTTCTGGCTTGCCACTTGATGACGGTCCAAACCGTTCTGCCAGAGGTGTCTACATTTTTGTGGGTCGAAACACCTTTGAGCCGCATGTATTTCTTGGCAGGAATCACAAGAGTATCGCTGATGAATGTTTTGCCATTTTCTGTGCAGATCAAATCGCCTTTGCCAGACTTGTCTTCCATGCGTTCCGTGGTCCCATGGCATTCCATGTTCAGCTTGTCATTCCAATAGAAGAAGCTGGACGTCCCATCTGGGCTACCCGTAATAAATCCGTGCATGACGATCTTCTCACCTGAGGCCATTCTGCTTACCGAGGTGGCAAAGAGTGCCAGCATCCCAAGCCGTTCACCTTTGTGGTTTGCTTTCGGAAGATCCTTCAGTCGCGGTTCGGATGGAAAGATGATGTCTTCTGCAAATAGGGATGTCGGTGCCAATAGGGCAGCAATTAAGAAGCTGAGCTTAAGGTATTTCATCTAAAGACCTTTCGAAATATCGATGCGCGTCAACATTGAAGACGGAAACGGGCATTATTGTGGCAGCATGTCATTAATTGTGCGGACGTGCGTCGAACAAGCTATCGGGTCGACAGTTAAAATTCGCCACCCTTTTCGCAGGAAAGGATGCGGGGCTCTCTGCTGGAATGCCTGCCGGATTAATAATTGTTGATTTGCCTTCAACTACCCTCAAGGCCGATCACGCTTGACCGCCCCCAAAATCCCTTTAATACGCTGAACTATGACCGACCTGAAACACATCCGCAATTTCTCGATCGTGGCGCATATTGACCACGGTAAATCCACGTTGGCTGATCGTCTCATCCAAGAGACGAACACCGTTGCCGACCGGGACATGAAAGAGCAGATGCTCGACAGTATGGATATCGAGCGTGAGCGCGGGATTACCATCAAGGCGAACACCGTGCGGATCGCCTATACGGCGGATGATGGGCAGGAATATATCCTCAACCTGATCGACACCCCCGGCCACGTGGACTTCGCGTATGAAGTCAGCCGCTCGATGAAAGCCGTTGAGGGCTCGCTGCTGGTGGTGGACTCGACCCAAGGGGTGGAAGCGCAGACGCTGGCCAATGTCTATCAGGCCATCGACGCGGATCACGAGATCGTGCCGGTTCTGAACAAAATTGACCTGCCTGCCTCCGACTGTGACCGCGTGGCTGAACAGATCGAGGATGTGATCGGCATCGATGCCTCGGGTGCCATTCAGGTGTCCGCGAAAACCGGGCAGGGCATCCGCGAGACGCTGGAAGCCATCGTTAACGAATTGCCCGCCCCGCAAGGCGACCCCGATGCGCCGCTGAAAGCGATGCTGGTGGACAGCTGGTACGACGCCTATCTGGGCGTGATCGTTCTGATCCGCGTGATCGACGGCAAGCTGAAAAAGGGCGAGCGGATCCGGATGATGTCGACCAATGCGGTCTATCCCGTGGACCGCGTCGGCGTCTTCACGCCCGAGATGAAGCCCATCGACGTGCTTGGCCCCGGCGAAATCGGCTTCCTGACCGCCTCGATCAAACAGGTGCGCGACACCCGCGTGGGTGACACGATCACGCACGAGAAGAAAGGCACCGAAGACGCGCTGCCCGGCTTTAAGCCCGCGCAACCCGTGGTGTTCTGTGGCCTGTTCCCGGTCGATAGCGCCGAATTCGAAGACCTGCGCGACTCGATCGAAAAGCTCGCCCTAAACGACGCGTCGTTCAGCTATGAGATGGAGACCTCGGCCGCGCTGGGCTTTGGTTTCCGCTGTGGTTTCCTTGGTCTTCTGCATCTCGAAGTCATCCGCGACCGGATCGAGCGTGAGTACAACATCGAGCTAATCACCACCGCCCCCTCGGTCATCTATCACGTCTACCTGAAAGACGGCTCGATGATGGAACTGCACAACCCCGCCGACATGCCCGACCTGTCGACCGTTGATCACTTGGAGGAGCCGCGCATCAAGGCAACCATCCTTGTGCCCGACGAATATCTGGGCGACGTGCTGAAGCTGTGCCAAGACCGCCGCGGTATCCAGATGGACCTGACCTATGCCGGGTCCCGCGCGATGGTCGTCTATGACCTGCCGCTGAACGAGGTTGTGTTCGACTTCTATGACCGCCTGAAATCGGTCACCAAAGGCTATGCCAGCTTCGACTACCAGATGATCGGCTATCGCGAGGACTTCCTTGTGAAAATGTCCGTTCTGGTGAATGACGAGCCGGTGGACGCGCTATCCACCATGGTGCACCGCGACCGCGCGCAACAGCGTGGCCGCGCCATGTGCGAGAAGCTGAAAGACCTGATCCCGCGCCACATGTTCAAAATCCCGATCCAAGCGGCCATCGGCGGCAAAGTCATCGCCCGCGAGACGCTGTCGGCGATGCGCAAAGACGTGACCGCGAAATGCTATGGCGGCGACGCGACCCGGAAGAAGAAACTGCTGGAGAAGCAGAAAGCGGGTAAGAAGAAGATGCGCCAGTTCGGTAAGGTGGATATCCCACAAGAAGCGTTTATCAACGCGCTGAAGATGGACGATTGAGAATGAAAATGGCCGCGCAAGCGGCCTTTTTCATTCCGTGCGCGGCAGCGAATTGCGAAGCAAATCGCGTGCGCACCCCCTCACAACTCCGTCCCCTTAGCCCCCCACCCGGAGCGCTAACCCGTCGGTCCACCCCAACACCCTTCCGTCCGGTCGATAGACCGACCTCTCGACGATTGCGTGCAATCGTCTGCCGGTTGGCAGACAACGCCCGACCCTCCCCACGGGAGGGCGTTCCGCCCACCCAGGGTCAGGCGATGTCCTTTGTTTAGAATCTGACATGCAATTCCTGATTGAACAGCAGCTTGCATTCGGGTGAACTGTGCCCATGACGACCGCTTTCAAAAAACTGGTTCATAAATCACTCGATGGGTTTGATTGTCTGATTGAGGTTGAATGATAATTGTGCGTGAAGGTGTTGATCTATGAGAGCAGCTCTGTTCTCGGCTTTGATTGTGAGCTTGGCGATTGATTTTTCGCTCTACTTTTTCAACCCCGAGCCGGAAGCGTGGTCGTCAGATTTTACTCAAGACAGCTATACCGAAATACGCACGAAACTAGGCCCACCAATCTATACACATGGTTTGCTATATGACGACGAGGAATTCACAGCGATCCCGCAAGACTGGGTAGGTGAACCTGGTAAGATGCCGTTATTCTTTTACGACGTTTGGGTCGCAGGATGGGAGGTAGGAGACCTTTTGTTATTCCCCAAGGTGTTGGCGATCGAGTACTCACTCTTTCTTGAGTATTGTAAGCACAATGATACGCCCAACCCTTGCGATGAAGAAAACATTGTCACGAGGTTCAGGTGGTTCTGGATGCGGCCTGCTGGCGCGGACAAGTACGAGTATGGGGTCTCGGGTTTCAAGATCTAGCTTCGTTTGAAGTCAACTTGGAGGCGATACTCCCCTCACGAAAACTTCTGCGTGACTCCCCCTCCCAATCCCCCCTATAGCTCCCTCATCCAACATCGGAGCCCCTATGCCTTGCCCCCTCTGCGCCGCAGACGCGCCTCTTTCTTCTTTCCCCGTTCCCGGCGGACCCGCTGACGCCTCGGCTGATATCTGCGCCACCTGTGCCGCTCAGATCGACGGCACGCCGGACGAGAACCACTGGCGCGGGCTGGCGTCCTCGATGTGGTCCGAGGATGCGGCGGTTCAGGTGCTCTCGGTGCGGATGCTCAAGCGGCTCGATGCTGCGTGGGCGCGGGATTTACTGGATCAGGTCTATCTGGACGAGGACACGCAGGCGTGGGTCGACAATGTGGCTGCGGCCTCGCTGCACAAGGACAGCAATGGGGTGACGCTGAACGCGGGGGACAACGTGGTGTTGATCAAGGATCTGCCCGTGAAGGGCGCAGGCTTCACCGCGAAGCGCGGCACGGCGGTGCGGGGGATCAGCCTTGTCGCCGACAATCCCGCGCATATCGAGGGCCGCGTGGAAGGGCAGCGCATTGTCATTCTGACGCAGTTTGTGAAGAAGAAATAGCCAGCGCGGGCCCCGTCGGCTATGCCGCCCGGAAAGGAGACCCGCCATGCGCGCACCGCTTTGGAAAATCGTCGCCACGTTTTACGGCATCATCGGCTCGACCATCGCTTCGGTGCTGGTGGTGATTGCACTGGTGAACGGTGTTTCGGGACTGTGGCCGCTTCTGGGCGCGGCCGCCGTGGGCTTCGTGATCGGCCTGCCGGTGAGTTACTATGTCGCGCGTGCGATGGCGGGCGATTGATCCGGATCAAAGCGCCCTAGGTTGGACGGGCAGAAGGTCCTCCTGCAAATATTCTGCAAGGAGATTAACATGTTACGTCTTGCCGCCGTCATCTACATCCTTCTAGGCGCCACGCTGGCTGGCATCCTGATCGTCGCCGCCTTGACCGTGGGCATGGATACCGCCCAGCCGATCATCTACGCCGCGATCGCCGGTTTCCTTGTCGCCGCCCCCGTATCTTGGGTCGTCGCCAAGCAGATCAACGGCTAAGCCACGTTTTCAGGTTGAAAATGGACCGCCGGCGGGGGTAATGCTTCGTCCAGCGGTCCCTTAGCTCAACTGGATAGAGCAGCTGACTTCTAATCAGCAGGTTGAGGGTTCGAGTCCTTCAGGGATCGCCATCATCCAATCGCGTCATAAACGCCCTTCGGGTCCCCGTCATTGTTCGGTGCCACCAATCGTGCTAGCCTGTTGATACCCCGTTACGGGGACGGTTGAGCTGTGCGCATTATGGAAGGAGCCGCAGGATGAAAGCCGTCATCTATGACCGCTATGGCAGTCCCGAGCAGCTGCGGCTGACGGATATCGACACGCCCGAACCCGCGAAGGGAGGGATCCGGGTCAAGGTTCTGGCCTGCGCGGTGAACTTGTCGGATTGGGAGTACCTGACCGGCTCGCCTGCATGGGTGCGGACTGTTGGCGGGTTGTTCAAGCCTAAGGTGTCGGTTCTGGGATCAGATATTGTTGGCATCGTCGACAAGCTGGGCGAGGGCGTCAGCGGGTTCGAGATCGGGCAGCGGGTCATGGGGGATTATGTCATGACGCGCGGCGGGTTTGCAGAATATGCCTGTGTGCCTGCGGGCGAAACTGTAACCGTTCCTGACGCCCTTTCGGATGACATTGCGGCCTGCCTGCCGCAGGCGGGCGGTATTGCCGTAGCGGGCGCTGAGGGCCTGTTGGAAGGGGACCGGATGCTGATCAACGGAGCGGGCGGCGGGTCGGGCACGATGACATTGCAGCTGGCAAAGGCCGCTGGGGCGCATGTGACAGCCGTGGACAACGCTGGCAAAACCGCGTGGCTTGCCAGTTTGGGTGCGGACGAGGTGATCGACTATGCCAAGGTGAACTTCACCGAGACGGGCCAGACGTGGGATCGGATCCTTGATATGGTTGCGACCCGCGGCCCGCGCGAGATCTCTCGCGCGCTTGCCGAAGGCGGGGCTTACAAGGCGCTGGGCGGCGACGTACCCACGCTTCTGTCGATCGTTTTCGGCGGGAAGCTCCTGTCGCACGGTAAATCCATTGGGATGCTTCTGGTGCCGTCTGGGCAGGAGCTGACGCGCCGCGTGGCCGAGTATGCGGTGCAGGGGCGGATCGCCCCGCATGTGGACGCCGTGCTTCCCCTCGCCTCCGTCCCAGAGGCTTTGGAGCGGACGGGGAAAGGCCAAGTGTTGGGCAAGATCGTCATTAAGCCAAGCCTTGCGTGAGTGACCCTGCCCGACGTGTTGCCAGTTAAGAAGTTTCTTCCAGCACCTTGCGCGCCGCACGGAAGCACTCCAGCGCCTGTGGTACGCCGCAATAGATCCCGATCACGTGGATGATCGCGCGGATTTCCTCTTTGGTGACGCCGTTGTTGATGGCACCGCGGCAGTGCAGCTCCCATTCGTGCATCTTGCCCAACGCGCCGATCATCGACAGGTTCATCATCGAGCGGGTCTTGGCGTCGATCACGTCGTCGCCCCAGCCAAAGCCCCAGCACCACGCGGTCATGGCTTCCTGAAACGGGCGGGTGAAATCGTCTGCGGCGGCAAGGTTTTTCTCGACATATTCCGCACCCAAGGTGCCCTTGCGCTGCTCTAGTCCCTTCAGGAACAGGTCTTCGTCAAACGTGCTCATCTCTTAGCCCTTCAATTTGATTGCGACATTTTTTGTCTGCACATAGTTCCACAGCGCCTCGCGCCCTTTTTCACGACCATAGCCGGATTTGCCGTAGCCACCGAAGGGCGTTTCGACGCCGCCTGCATACCATTCATTGACGAACACCTGACCTGCGCGGATCTGGCGGGCGGCCGTCGTGGCGCGGTCGAGGTCGCTTGTGAAGACGCCGCCGACCAGCCCATAGGGCGTGCCATTGGCAATCTGGATTGCCTCGTCGTCGTCGCGGAATTTCAGGACAGAGAGCACGGGCCCGAAGACCTCGTCATTGGCGATGGCCATGTCGGGCGTGACACCCGTCAGGATGGTGGGTTCCAGAAACGCACCGGGGATGTTCATCTTGCGGCCACCCGTGGCGACCGTGGCCCCGTCCGCTTCCGCGGCTTGGATCATGCCTGCGGCCCTATCCCGCTGCGCGTCGGACACCATTGCGCCCATCGTTGCCCCGTATTCCGGCTGGTCGATGCCGGGTTTGACGGAGAGCGACTGGGCGACACCGACCATACGCTCGACCAACTCGTCATGGACGCTGTCATGCACAATCACGCGGCTCATGGCGGAACACACCTGACCGGCGTTGAAGTAGATGCCCCAACGGACGTCATTTTCGAACGCGTCCAGATCGGCGTCATCGTGGACGATGGCGGCGGATTTCCCGCCAAG
Organism: Aliiroseovarius marinus; assembly: GCF_004360145.1. Classification (GTDB taxonomy): domain Bacteria; phylum Pseudomonadota; class Alphaproteobacteria; order Rhodobacterales; family Rhodobacteraceae; genus Aliiroseovarius; species Aliiroseovarius marinus. The sequence continues at coordinate 187,660 of NZ_SAIT01000011.1, forward strand.
CTCGAGCACGCAAGGCACGACATTCTTGGCGGCGGAGGTGGCAATGGCAATGCCTGTGGGCACCGAGCCGGTGAAGACGATCTGGTTCACCTCGGGGTGGGCCGACAGGGCGGCACCGGCTTCGTGGCCCAAACCGCACAGGATATTCACGGCGCCTTTGGGCAGACCCACAGCCTCGGCAGCGGAGGCGAACCATGCGTTGCTGAGGGGCGTCAGTTCCGGCGTCTTGATCACACAGGCGTTGCCGGTGGCCAAGGCTGCCGACAGCGACCGCGCGGTCATTTCCACGGGATAATTCCACGGGATGATCTGGGCTGAGACGCCGAAGGGCTCGTAGGTCGTGAAGTCGAAATAGCCCTTGCCCAGCGGGATCGAGCGGCCTTCGACGGTTTCGGCCTGATTGCCATAGTATTCGAAATAGCGTGCCGCGCCTTCGACCTCGATCCGGGCTTCCCACAGCGGCTTGCCCTGTTCCAGCGTCAGAACCTCGGCGATTTCGTCGATATGATCCATAAGGTAGCGGCCCATCGCCTGCACCATGCGCCCGCGCTCGACCGGGCGCAGATCGGACAGGGCGCCCGACAGATGCACACGGCGCGCAGCCATAACGGCGCGGTCCACGTCGCCCGCATCGGCCAGCGCCTGCTCGGCCAGCCTTTCGCCGGTGCCGGGGTTGATCACGTCGATCCGCCCCGCGCCGCCGTCGACCCATGCGCCGTCAATGTAGTTTTGCCAATAGGTCTTCATCTTGGGTTTCGTCCTGTTTGGGCGCGTCGCGCGTTCCTATTCCGGGCCATCGACCGCCTCGCGCATCCACTGATGCAACGCGGCAATCGAATGTTCCGAGCTGACACCGCAGGCAGGATCCAGCACCAGAGGGCCGGGGCGATAGCCGCGCGATTTCAACCCGCGCTGCACACTTTCCACCAGCCGGATGTCCTCTTCAACCGTGGTGTCGCGATCTTGCACGGCAAGCCCGCGGATCACATCGCTTTCGGCACCCTCGGGCGTGTACCAGCCGCGCCAGACCGTGCAGTTTTCAGGCCCATCCGCGCGCCAGTGATAGGTGTTCAAGACGTTGCCCGGATAGCATTGGAACGAGAACATGGGCCACAGGAACCAGCTTTGATAATCCCCCGCGTGGGGCACCGAGAGGTCTACGGGATAGGTCATCTTGTCCATCGACTGACATTCGGTCGTATGGCGTAGAACGTATCCGCCCCCCGCATCCGGTTGGATGTCATAGGTTTCCGGCTTGATCACACCCTCGGCGAAGGTCGCGTGGTTCATCGGGCAGTGATAGCACTCGGAATAATTCTCGACCGAGACCTTCCAGTTGCAATTCTCCGGCACTTCGACCCATTCCAGCGGGGCGAGGTCATCGACGTTTGGGACGAAGGCGGCGATTTCTTCCCGCACGCCGGGGAACCAGTTGTCCATTGGCACGGCGTCGTCATCCAGATTGACGAAGAGAAAGCCGTGGAAATCCTCGGTCCGCACTTCTGTTAGGCAGATCTCGGACCGGTCAAAACCCGGCACGGATTTGATGTTCGGCCCTGCCCGCAGATGGCCGGTCAGCTCGTAGGTCCAGGCGTGATAGGGGCAGACCACCACGCGGGTGTTGCCGGTGCCGGTGACCATCTCGTGCGCGCGGTGTTGGCAGACGTTATAGAAGGTGCGGATCACCTCGTCCCGGCCACGGATCGAGAACAGGCTTTGGCCCGCGATCTCGAAGGTGAAATAGTCGCCGACATTGGGCAGTTGGCTGGCATGGCCCGCGAACTGCCACGTCCGAGCGAGCAGGCCAGACATTTCCTGCGCGTAAATCTCGGGGTCGGTGTAATAGCGCGCGGCCAAAGACCTGATGGGTTCGGTCATGTCTTCTCCTCGTGATACAGTCCCAACTGGTGGCGACGGTTGTGGAATTTCTCGACCCGCTCGACGATCTCGTCGCTGGCGACGGCGATGACGAAGGACAAGAGCGTCTCGAGCAGCGCAATGATGCTGACCGAGGACGGGAAGAACTGGGGCGTGTCGACCGAAACGACGAAGCCATGATCCGCCAGACGCAGGATCGGGCTGGCGGGGCTGTCGGACAGGGCGACGATGACCATGCCTTGTTCCCGCGCGATTTCGACGGCTTTGACCACTTCGGTCCGATAGGGTTTGCAGGTGATCGCGATCAACACGTCGCTTTCATCGGCCCATGCCAGATCATCCACGGGGGTCGAGCCCGGACGCGGGATGGCGTGGAATTCCTTCATGCCGGTCGAGGCCAGATAGGTGAAGTTGCGCGCGATCGAATTGTTGACGCCCACGCCAAGGGTGAACACGTTGCGCGAGGACCAGATTGCCTCGGCCGCGGCTTTCAGATCGTCGGTCGAGATGCCTGCGAAGGTCTCTTCCACATTGCGCAGAACGTCTTGCACCATGTCCGCATATAGCCCGCCCAGATCGTCAGACTTGCGAATGTCCTGAAGCCAGCGCGCACGGTCGGGGAAGTCCGCCGCGCCGCGACGGATGGCATCGCGGAAGGGCGCGCGGAAATCTTCATAGCCTTCAAAGCCCACCTGCCGCGCCATGCGCACCACGGTGTTGGGTTTCACATTCGCAGCCTCGGCGATTTCGCGCACGGTGGACACCCCCACATCGCGGGGGTTTTCCAAGACGTAAGTGGCCGCCTTGCGTGCCTCGGGCGTCAGCGCGGACAGCTCATCGGCCAGACGTTCGAGAATCGTGTTTGATACATTTGTCCCATTCATGATTGACGATGGTATTTTTGTTTGCTTAGCCTGTCGAGAGGAAAAACGACTCGAAAAGGATGTTGTCGTGGCTGTTGAGTTTCCATCCCACGCACGCGTGGTCATCGTCGGCGGAGGCGTCATGGGCGTCGGGCTAGCCTATCATCTCGGGCATGAAGGCTGGGGTGAAGATACGGTGCTGCTTGAAAAAGCCGAGCTGACCTCGGGCAGCACGTGGCACGCCGCTGGGCAGATCACGCATTCGACCTCGTCCTTCGGGCTTGGGAAATGCGTGGACTACAATATTGGTCTCTATTCCGGCGGGTTGGAGGCCGAGACGGGCCAGCCTGTGACATGGCACGGCTGCGGGTCGTTCCGTCTGGCCTATACGGAAGACGAAATGGACTGGCTGCGGCATACGCTGTCGGTGGGCCGCTCGCTGGGGTTCAACATTGAACTGGTCGGCCCAGATAAGGTGGCCGAGTTGCATCCCTTCTATAACCTCGACGGTGTTCTGGGCGCGCTGCACACACCCGATGACGGGCACGTCGATCCGACCAACGTCACGATGGCGATGGCCGCTGGCGCGCGTCAAAAGGGTGTGCGGATCATCCGCCAATGCCGCGCCACCAACATCACGCAGGCCGACAGCGGCGAATGGGTCGTCGAGACCGAGAAAGGCACGATCACCTGCGAGCATGTCGTCAATGCGGGCGGCACCTATGCGCGGCAGATGGGTGAATGGTCGGGGCTGCAACTGCCCATGACCTCGATGACGCACCATTATTTCGTGACCGACGAGGTGCCCGAGTTCCAGAATCTTGAAACCGAACTGCCGGTTATCCGCGATGACAAGAAGGTCTCGGGCTATATCCGGATGGAGCAAAAGAAGGGCCTGATCGGGATTTACGAGAAAGAGAACCCGAATTCGGTCTGGCACGACGAATGCCCGTGGGAATACGAAAACTGGCTGTTCGACGCGGATTATGATCGCGTCATGCCGTATCTCGAAGAAAGCCTGAACCGCATGCCGATCTTTGCCGAGCTGGGCATTCAGCGCGATGTGCATGGCGCGATCAGCCACCCGCCAGATGGCAACCCGCTGATCGGTCCGGCGCCCGGCGTGCAGAACTATTGGTGCTGCTGCGGCACGCAGATCGGCATCGGTTGGGGCCCCGGCCTGACGCGCGAACTGGCGCGGTGGATGGTGCATGGGGCGGCGGACATCTCGATGCGCGAGTTTGATCCGCGTCGCTTCGGCAGCTACGCCACGAAGGACTGGCAGGTGGTGAAGGCCGAGGAGGATTACTGCCTGCGCCACGAAATCCCCTTCCCGCATTTCAACCGCTTGGCGGGGCGTCCGATCAAGCCGTCCCCCCTGTATGACCTTCTGAAATCCAAAGGTGCCGTGCATGAAGAGGTCTATGGCTTTGAGCGCCCGCGCTTCTTTGCTAAGGGGATTGAGCAGCGCGACCACTATTCCTTCAACCGCTCCCCCGTTGACGACATGCTCGCGGCCGAGGTGAAAGCAGTGCGCGACGGCGTCGGCATCATGGATGTGACCGCCTTCACCAAGGTGCTGATCGAAGGGCCGGATGCTTACGCGCTGCTTGACCGGCTAACTGCGAACCGAATGCCGCAGAAAGTGGGGTCGATCACACTGACCCACATGCTGAATCGCGCGGGGCGGATCGAGCTGGAAACGACGATTGTGCGGATGGGCGAGGATCGCTTCTATCTGGTCTGCGCGGCCTTCTTTGAACAGCGTCTGCTGGATCATCTGAACCATCAGCGCGCGGATGAAGACGTGACGATCACCGCCCTGTCCTCGGATTGGAGCGCCCTGTCGCTGAACGGGCCAAAGTCGCGTGACGTCTTGGCAGCCTGCACCGATGCCGATCTGTCAAACGCGGGCTTCCGCTGGCTGTCGGCGCAGGAAATCACCGTCGCGGGCCACAAAATCTGGGCCTTCCGCATGTCCTATGCGGGCGAGCTTGGGTGGGAATTCCACATGCCGCACGCCGCCTGTCTGGATGTCTACTCCGCGCTTTGGAACGCGGGCGAGGCACATGGCATCGCCGACTACGGCAGCTTTGCGATGAACGCGATGCGGATGGAGAAGGGCTTTAAGGGCGCAGGTGAGTTGACCAACGAAGTCACGCTGGCCGAAGCTGACGTGCTGCGTTTTGCCCGGACGGACAAGGACTATCTGGGTCGAGACAAGACCCTGAACACCGACCTGCCATGGGTCTGCGCCTATCTGGAAATCGAGCCGGACGGCAAGGCAGACGGTCACGGCGGCGAGGCGGTGATGCTGGACGGGCAGCTGGTTGGCTCGACCGCCTCGGTCGCTTTCGGGCCGACGGTCGGGAAGATCCTGGCCTTTGCCTATATCAAGCCCAACGCGGCCACCCCCGGCACGGCGCTTGAGGTCGTGATCCACGGCACCCCCCGCGCGGCGCGCGTGCTGGGCGAACCCGCCTATGATCCCGAAAGCCTGAAGCCAAGGATGGATGTGTCATGACCTTGCCCAAAACAATGACGGCCATGGTCACGATGGGCCATGGCGACCTCGATCAGATGGTGTTGCATAAGGATTGGCCTCGTCCTGACCCGGCGCCGGGCGAAGTGCTGATCCGCGTGGGGGCCTGCGGGCTGAACAACACCGACGTGAACACGCGCTCGGGCTGGTATTCCAAGACCGTGACCGACGCGACAACCGGAGGTGCGTTTGACGAGGTCGGCAAAGATGACCCCACATGGGGCGGCGCACCGATCACCTTTCCACGCATTCAAGGTGCTGACGTCTGCGGTGAAATCGTCGCCGTTGGCGAAGGTGTGGATCCGGGCAGGATCGGAGAGCGTGTGATCACCGACAATTGGCTGCGCGATCCCGAGGACCCGACTGACATCAACAAGACCGGCTATTTCGGATCCGAGCGAGACGGCGGGTTTGCCGAATACACCACCACACCTGCGCGCAATGCTTTGGCGGTGCGGTCCGAGCTTTCGGATGCGGAACTTGCGACGTTCTCGTGCTCCTATTCGACTGCCGAGGGCATGCTGACCCGCGCAAATGTCACCTCCAAGGACACGGTGCTGGTCCCCGGCGCGTCGGGTGGCGTGGGTGGTGCGCTGGTGCAATTGGCCAAGCGTCGCGGCGCGCGCGTGATCGCCATGGCGTCCGAGGCAAAGCAGGCCGACGTCGCAGCCCTTGGACCCGATATGATCTTGCCGCGCGCACCCGAAAATCTGCGTGCGGCGCTTGGCGATGAAAAGATCAGCGTCGTTGCGGATGTTGTAGGGGGGCCCTATTGGCCAACCCTCATCGACATTCTTGAGCGCGGCGGGCGGTATACGTGTTCCGGGGCAATTGCGGGGCCCATGGTCGATTTGGATCTGCGCACCTTATATCTGCGCGATCTGACCTTTACGGGATCGACCGTGATCCCGCCTGAAGTCATGCCCAACCTCATCCGCTATATTGAACGGGACGAGATCAAGCCGCTTTTGGCCGCCTCTTATCCCCTAAAGAAACTGCGCGATGCACAGGCCGCGTTCATCGCAAAGACACATGCCGGCAACATCGTGGTGACACCATGAAGATCACGCGCATTTCAGTTTTCCAAGTCGACCTTCCACTGGAGCATCCCTACTGGCTGTCTGCCGGTAGGCTGAAATTCGAGGTGCTGGACGCCACGCTGGTCAAAGTTGAAACCGACGCCGGTATCACTGGCTGGGGTGAAGGAACCCCGTGGGGGCACACCTATGTGCCCGCCCACGGTCCGGGCATTCGCGCAGGCATCCAGACGATGGCCCCGTTTGTCCTGGGCCTTGACCCGCGCTGCGTGCTCGAGGTCGAGCGCGCCATGGACCTTGCCCTTCCGGGCCACCTTTATACAAAAAGCCCAATTGATATGGCATGCTGGGACATTGCGGGTCAGGCGGCTGGCCTTCCGATTGCCGATCTGATGGGTGGCGGGTCACGCACGCCGCGCCCGATTGCCTCGTCCGTGGGGGCGAAGACTGTCGAAGAAACCCGCGAGGTTATGGAACGCTACAGGCAACGAGGCTATGTCGCCCATTCCGTCAAGATCGGCGGAGACGTGGCGCGTGACATCGCCCGTGTGCGCGATGTGGAAAGCATCCGCCGTGACGGAGAGATCGTACTTTACGACGTCAATCGCGGCTGGACGCGGCAACAGGCGCTGCGCGTGATGCGCGCCTGCGAGGACCTGAACGTGATGTTCGAGCAGCCCTGCGAGACGCTTGATGACATCGCGGCGATCAGCGGCAAACATGCCGCGCCCGTGTCGGTGGATGAAACACTGGTTACATTGCAAGACGCCGCGCGCATTGCTCGCGATGGACTGGCCGAGATTTTCGGCATCAAGTTGAACCGTGTCGGAGGCTTGACCAAAGCAGCCCGCATGCGCGACATCGCTTTGGCCCACGGCATCGACATGTTTGTCATGGCCACTGGTGGATCGGTTTTGGCGGACACCGAAGCGTTGCATTTGGCCGCAACCATTCCCGACGCCAATTGCCACGCGGTCTGGGCCTGTCAGGATATGCTGACAATCGACATCGCAGGCGGGCGGGGGCCGCGCAACATTGACGGGCATCTGCACCTGCCCGAAGCTCCGGGCCTTGGGGTTCATCCAGAAGAAGAGGCACTGGGCGATCCAGTGGCGGTGTACTCATGAAAGTTACAAGAATATCTCTGTGGTCGGTCGATCTGACCAGCCATGAAACCTACTACATGGCCGAAGGCAAAACCTGCGACACGGTCAAAAGTCATGTCCTGTGTCTGGAAACCGACACCGGCCTGAAAGGCTGGGGCGAGGTCTGTCCGATCCCGCATTACCTGCCCGCTTTCGCGGGGGGCGTCCCCAGCGCGGTTCAGGAAATGGCACCGGAAATCCTTGGTGTCTCGCCCTTCGGTGTGGATGCCTCAATGCGTAAACTGGATGCGTTTCTGCAAGGGCATTTCCACGCGAAATCCATCGTCGACATGGCGCTGTGGGATCTGTTCGGAAAGGCAACCGAGCAGCCGCTTTATGCGTTGCTTGGCGGGCGTACCCATGCTGACATGCCGCTCTATCATTCGATCACCTGCATCGCGCCCGACGACATGGCGCGGATTGCGCGCGAGGCGTATGCCACGGGCATCCGACAGTTTCAGGTCAAACTGGGCGCGGATGGCGATTGGGAGGCCGATGCAGAGCGTCTGGCCAAAGTGCGCGAGGCTGTGGGGGACGGTCCCTTGGTCTACGGCGACTGGAACTGCGGGGCGACCAAGTTGCAGGCCACGCGGACGGGGCGCGCTGTGGCCCATCTGGACGTAATGTTGGAGCAGCCCTGCAAAACGCTGGAAGATTGTGCCGCGGTTCGGCAGGCAACTGGCCTGCCCATGAAGATCGACGAGGGCGCCTTCGATCTGGCGTCGCTGATGCGTGCGCACGAACTTGGTGTGTTGGACGCGGTGGCCTTGAAACTGTCGAAGTTCGGCGGGCTGTCCGCCATGCGCCGCGCGCGTGATCTGACCGTGCATCTGGGGGCGGAAATCTGCGCTGAATGCACGTGGGGATCGGACATCGTGACGGCGGCGTCGCTGCATTTCGCCGCCTCGACCCCGCAAAGCGCGCTTTTGAATACCTGCGATCTGTCGTCCTATGTCGGCCCGCGCATTGCGCCCGATTGCCCGACCCGCAAGGATGGACGTATCGCCCCGCCAGAAGGTCCGGGGCTTGGGGTGACGCCCGACCCGGACATCCTTGGAACCCCCATTCTTGAACTGGAGTGACCCATGCAGAAACTGACCTCTCAAGCTGATTGGATCGCCCGCGCCCGCACCGTATTGCCCGCCGGCGGCTTTGGAAATTTCGACCCCGGCATTGTCATCGCGCGCGGAGAAGGAAGCCATGTCTGGGACGAGAATGGGAACGAGTATATCGACTATCTGATCGGCTCTGGCCCGATGCTTTTGGGCCATGGCCACCCCGAGGTGATCGAAGCCGTGCTTGAACAGCTCCCCCTTGGCATGACCTTCTTTGCGAACAACGCAAAAGGCATCGAACTGGCCGAGGCGATCGTCGACGCGGTGCCCTGTTGTGAACAGGTCCGGTTCGTCGCCTCGGGGGGCGAGGCCGACATGTACGCCATCCGCCTTGCCCGTGCCTATACCGGGCGCGACAAGATCCTGAAGTTTGAAGGCGGCTATCACGGGATGAGCGCTGAGGCACAGATGAGCCTTGCGCCCGAGGCGCGCGTCAACTTTCCCCAAGCCGTGCCGGACAGCGCAGGCATCCCGCAAGGGGTCGCCGACCAGATGCTAATCGCGCCGTTCAACGATCTGGCCGCGGTCGAGGCGCTGTTGACCGAGCACAACGACGTCGCCGCGATCATCGTCGAGCCGTTGCAACGGATCATTCCCGCCGACCCGGGCTATCTGCAAGGGCTGCGCGATCTGTGTGACAAGCACAGCGTTTTGCTGATTTTTGACGAGATCGTCACAGGCTTCCGTCTGGCCTATGGCGGCGCGCAGGAACGCTATGGCGTGACGCCTGATATCTGCACCTTGGGCAAGATCATCGGCGGCGGCTTCCCCTTGGCTGCGCTTGGCGCCAGCGCCGAGATCATGCAGCATTTCGACAAGTCCGTCGTCGGCGCGGACAAGTGGCTGATGCAACTGGGCACGTTGTCGGGGAACCCCATCGCCTCGGTCGCAGGGCTGAAAACGATGGAGATCCTGCGGCGCGAAGGCAACTACGGTCGCCTGCGTGCCATCGGGAAGCAACTGCAAGACATGCAAAGCGAGGCGCTAAGCGCGGCGGATATTCCGCACCAGATTTGTGGGGATGAGACCCTGTTCGACATCTTCTTCACAAGCGGCGCCTGCCGGGACTACCGCACCGCAAAACATGATGACCCACAGCGCAACGCGACCTACAACGCGACGCTGCGACGTCATGGCATCTTCAAGTCTCCGGGCAAGCTGTACCCGTCGCTGGCAGACACGGAAGCGGATCTGGAGCAGACCCGGATTGCCGTTCAGGCAGCGGTGCAGGCGATTAGCGCGGCCTAAGCTGAGGGGAATACTGCCGCGCCGCCTGTTGGGCGCGGCAGAGCGAAAATTACAGGTCCTCGGGCAGCAGCGCCGCAGGCAGGTTCTGATAGCAGACCGGACGCAGGAAGCGGCGAATGGCAAGCGTGCCCACTGCCGTTGCGCCGAAATTGGTTGAAGCCGGGTAGGGGCCGCCATGTACCATCGCGTCAGCGACCTCGACACCCGTGGGGAAGCCATTGGCCAGAATGCGGCCTGCTTTGCGCTCCAGAATAGGCATCAAGGCACGGGCGTCGTCTGTGTCGCCGTCGTCCATATGCAGGGTGCAGGTCAGCTGGCCGTCTAGGGCGCGGGCCATCTGCTGCATCTCGCCCGTGTCCTTGGCTAGAACGACGAGCCCCAGCGGGCCGAAGACCTCTTCGCCCAGCGTCTCATTCGCGAGCCAATTCTGCACGCTGGTCTGGAACAGATAGGGTGTCGCCTGCCGCTGATCACACATCGAGGTCAGCACCTCTTGCACCCCAGTGGTCGCAGCGATCCGCGCCTGCCCGTCGCGATAAGCGCTGGCGATGCCATCTGTCAGCATGGTTTGCGCGCCGACCTCTGCCAGCCCGGCGGTGGCAGCGTCCAGGAAAGGCTGCGCCTGATCTTCGCGGATCACCGCGATGCCGGGATTGGTGCAAAACTGCCCCGCACCCATGGTCAGCGATCCAACCCAACCCGCGCCCAGCTCTGCGCCACGTGCGGCGGCGGCGTCAGGCAGGATGAACATCGGGTTCACCGATCCGAGCTCGCCAAAGAACGGTATGGGTTCAGGGCGGGCAGCGCAAAGGTCAAACAGCGCGCGGCCCCCGGCAAGGCTGCCGGTAAAGCCCACGGCCTTGATCAGAGGGTGCTGGACCAAGGCGGCCCCGACCTCGCGGCCACCATCCTGCACAAGGCTGAACACGCCGGGATGCAGGCCGCAGTCCGCGATGGCCGCGTGGATCGCGTCGGCGATGATCTCGGCCGTGCCGGGGTGGGCGGGGTGGCCTTTGACCACGACGGGGCAACCTGCGGCCAAAGCAGATGCGGTGTCGCCCCCGGCGGTCGAAAAGGCGAGCGGGAAGTTTGACGCACCGAAGACGGCGACCGGGCCGATGGGGCGCTGGATCATCTTCAGATCGGGACGGGGCAGGGGCGCACGGTCAGGCAGAGCGGCATCATGGCGGCGGTCCAGATAGGCCCCTTGAAGGATGTGATCGGCGAACAGGCGCAATTGGCCGGTGGTGCGACCCCGTTCGCCCTGCAGGCGGGCTTCGGGCAGGCCGGTTTCTTGCGTGCCGATCTGGGTGATCGCGTCGGCGCGGGCCTCGATTTGGTCCGCGATGGCATTCAGAAAGGCGGCGCGCTGGGCGCGGGTGGAATAGCCGTAGCTTTCAAACGCCTCTTCCGCGGCATTGGCGGCGGCGTCGACATCCGCAGGCGTGCCCAGCGAGAACTGATGCGACAGCCCATGCGCGGGGCTGGATGGGAAGGTCGCATCGCCCGCGACCCAAGCGCCGGCGATCAGGTGTTTTCCGTGAGGGATGAAGGTCATGCGGGCCTCTTGCTTATTGTATGGATAATGTATCCAAAAATTACGGATATAAGGAGTGCTGTCTGGTGCTGCCGTTGGCGGATCAGGTGGCTTCGGCGTCCCGAAGCTCGGCGATCACGCCCAGAAGCTCGGATTTGGTGTGGCTGATGTGGTGGGTCAGAAGGGCCGCGGCCGCGTCAATATCCCCGGCCTTGGCGAAGCTTAGAAGGCGGCGGTGTTCGTCCTTGGCGGACTCGCGCTTGCCGCTGATGCTCAGATGCATCCGTACATAGCGGTCCGATTGCAGGTTCACGCGGTGCAACAGCTCGTTCGTCAAGTTGCGACCGGCAGCAGCATAGAGCGCCGTGTGATAGTCGAAGTTCAACGCGCCCCACTGGGTCACGTCATCCGCGTCATACGAGGCGTCCATCTTGTCCAGAATACCCTCGCACCGGGCGAAATCGGCCTTCGTCATGTTGGGGATGGCGCGTTTGAACAGATCAACCTCAATCAGGATGCGCAGGTCGAAAATCTCGGCAATTTCGGCGATGGAATGCTTCACAACCGAGGCGCCGCGATTGTTGGTCAAATGCACCAGACCCTCGGAATCCAGCCGCTTCAACGCCTCGCGGATGGGCATGCGTGAGACGTCGTATTCGTCGGCCAAGGCCTCTTGCCGGATCACCTCGCCCTCGGCCAACTCGCCGCTCAGAATGCGCTCGCGCAGGTCATTGGCGATGACATCCGGAAGGCTTTGGCGTGCGATCTTGCGTTTGGCGGTCATAGGGTGATCCCGGTTTTTGGTTGTCGGGCATTTTGGTGTGCAGGTGCGGGATGTGCAAGGGGCAGGTTAGGCCCCCCACGTATCGCTGAGCCGATAGCCACCGGGCCACGGGTCGTCGGGGTCCAGCATGTGCTGGTGTGTCCCGGTGATCCACCCCCGGCCCGAGATTTCGGGGGTGATGGCGGGGCGTCCGTTCAGGTCGAACGTGTCGACGATGCGGCAGCGGAACTCGCTGTCGATGACAGATCGGGCGTGATAGCGATCTAACGCCTGCATCTGCCCTTTCGCCAGCAGCATCGCCATGCGGGCCGAGGCGCCTGTGCCACAGGGGGAGCGGTCTAGCTTTCCGGGTTTGATGGCCACGGTGTTCTTGCCGGTCAGCACGTCGCCTTCGCGGGTCAGCGGGCCAGCGATTTGGCAGAAAGAGATGTGGTTCCAGTCAGTTTGCGGGTGGTTGAAGCCCAGCTGCTCGTTGGCCGCATCGGTGATCTTCGCCCCGGTGCGGGCAAGGTCGCGGGCCTCGTCCGGGGTCAGGGCAAAGCCAAGGTCGGCGGCATCCACGATCACGAAGCTGTCGCCGCCAAAGGCGGTGTCAACGCGTAGGGTGCCGATCCCTTCGACCTCGATCATCGCGTCCAGCTTGTCGGCGAAGCTGGCGACGTTCTGAACATAGATCCGCTCGGCCTTGCCGTTTCGGCATTCGGCACGTACGCGGACCAACCCGCCGGGGGCTTCCAGCGTCAGGTGTGTTTCGGGCTCAGACATGGGCAGGATGCCACTGTCCAGCAGAACGGTCGACACACAGATCGAGTTCGAGCCAGACATGGGCGGCGTGTCTTCTGGCTCCATAATGATCCACGCAGCATCGGCGTCGGGATGCTTGGGCGGAACCAGCAGGTTCACATGGCGAAACACGCCGCCACGTGGTTCGTTCAGGACGAAGTTGCGCAGGGTCTGGTCTTCGGCAATGAAATTGCGTTGCTCCCACACCGAGTCGCCCGGGGGTGGGGCTACGCCGCCGACGATGACGTCACCGACCTCGCCTTCGGCATGGGCCGAGACAACATGAATGGTCTTGCTGCTGCGCATCTGGAACCTCGTGTTTTGTCAGAGCTTACATGCACTCGGCGATCACGCCACCCTGTTTCGACCAGTCCGCAAACCACGTCTGGAACAGGGTGTATTGCTGTTCGCAATAGTTGCGCTGGGCGTGGGACAGTTCGTCGGTCTCGTTGAAATGCAGGCGGTACTCGTCTTCGCCATTCAGAACCAACAGGTGCTTGTAGTAGAGCACCAGATCTGTGCCCTCATCAAAGCTGGCGAGCACCGCAAAGGCATCTTCCAGTTCCTGCGCGCGTTTGCGTGCTTCGGCGTGACCCTCGGCAGCTTTTTGGGACAGGGCCGCCAGCAGCAGGGCCTCTTTCGGAAGTGCGGTGCCGATCCCGGTGATCGAACCCGTCGCGCCGCAGTTGACGAAGCCATGATAGACCTCGGTATCGACGCCGACCATTAGGGTCACGTCGTCATCCTGGCTGGTGATGTGTTCGGCTGCATAGCGCAGGTCGTCCTTGCCACCGAACTCCTTGAAGCCGATCAGGTTGGGGTGCTCGGCGCGCAGGGCAAAGAACAGATCCGCCTTGGTCGCGAAGCCATAGACAGGGCTGTTATAGATGATGGCGGGCACGTCGGGTGCGGCGGACAGAATGGCTTTGAAATGGTTCTTCTGCGCGGCCATTGACGACCCGCGAGACAGGACGCGCGGGATGACCATCAGACCGACGGCGCCAACTTTCTGGGCGTGTGCCGCATGCGCCACGGCGGATTTCGAGTTGATCGCGCCGGTCCCGACAACCACCGGAATGCCAGCGTCGACCAGGCGCTCGACGCCCGTCATCCGCTCTTCATCGGTCAGCAGCGGCCAGTCGCCCATCGAGCCGCAATACACAACGGCGGACATGCCTGCCGCGATCATTTCGTGACCTTTACGGACCAGCGCATCGTAGTCCGGGGTGCGGTCGGCTTTGCAGGGGGTCATCAGGGCAGGCATCGTACCTGCGAACACGGTTTTCGACATGAGGGATTCCTTTGCAATCTAGGGCTAGGGTCACCACTACGGGATAATGTATCCAAAATCCAGAAAAATGTGTGGGCGGCAGCAATAGGCCTTTCTGCCATCGTGTACGCATGCGGAATTGCCCTTTCTGGCAATACTACTTGAAAGAGAAGTTAATAAGAGTAAAATTCCCTTAAAGGAGATTGATGCCCGCGCCTCCGCCCGGTGCGCCTAGAGAGTGAAAGCTGACAGAGCCATGATGACGAATGTCAGGATCAAGCGCCCCCGTCCCTTAATCCCTGGGTTAAGCAAGGCCGCGCTGTCGGCGTTGGTGTTAGAGGGGTTCGATGGCCACCTATAGCACCAACGGATGGGTCTTTACCGGCACCGGAACTCCAACCACGCTTGTGCCGGTCACGATTGAAGACGATGACCCCTTTATGTCGCCGTATCTCACCGATGACTTCAGTGAAAAAATCACCATCAACGGGACGACCTATACCAATCCGCGCGGAGGCACCTATGAGCTGACCTTCGTGGACTCGAATGGTGTAACCCATACCGAGGAACTGTACGCGTGGTATACGGGGTCCAGCTATATCTTTGTGCCTAAGTGGGGATCGGCTTTCGATGACGGTTCGATCGTCCTCAGTACGGCTGGGTTTGTCGAGTTTGAAACCGGATTTGAGTGGGCCGAAGTCGTCGGGCCGCCCGAAGTCACATGCTTCACTGCCGGAACGCTGATCGAGACTCCGTGCGGCCCGGTTGCAATCGAGCGTATGTGCGCTGGTGAACTGGTTCTGACGGCGGACGGGGTCAAGGCTGTGCGATGGATCGGGCAAAGCCCGGTTTCCAGGATGCAGCTCGCTGCCAATCCCAAGCTCTTCCCAATCCGCATCACGGCCGGAGCACTGGGCGCTGGCCTGCCCAAGCGCGATTTGTTGGTGTCTCGCCAGCATCGGATGTTGGTCCAATCCCCCATCGCGCGGCGGATGTTCGGGACCTCAGATGTGTTGGTCCACGCGATCAAGCTGACCGAGCTTCCGGGCATTTACGTGGATCAATCCGTGTCCGAGGTCACCTACTACCACATGCTGTTTGACGACCATCAGGTGGTCTATGCCGAGGGCGCACCCAGCGAAAGCCTCTATACTGGTCCCGAGGCGCTGAAGGCGATCAGCGATGAGGCGCGGGACGAGGTGTTGGCGCTATTCCCCGAGCTTGCGGACCGAGACTATACCCCCGAGTTCGCCATTTTCGCGCCCGATGGGAAGCGCCAGAAAAAGCTGGTGGCGCGGCATCTGAAGAACGGAAAGCCGCTCTTGTCGCACTGCTAATCAGCGGTCGTCTTTTGGGGCAGGCGCACCACCTTCAAAGCAGTTCTCTTCGGTATAGCTGCAGGGGTCTTCCTGCATTTCCAGATGCAACCCGTCGCCGGTATAGGGATGCGCGCGCATTAGGTCTTCATCGGGGGCGATGCCCAGCCCCGGCGCGTCGGGCGGGATCACGAAGCCCTCTTCCCAGCGGATCGTGTGGCCGATCAGGGCGAGGTGAAAGTCGCCGCCCTGTTCGATGGTCTCGACCATCAAGAGGTTGGGGATCGAGGCGCCCAGCTGCACGTTCGCCGCCCACTCGATGGGGCCCGCATAAAGGTGCGGAGCGATCAGGGCGTTGTGGACCTCGGCAATGGCCGCGATCTTCTTGGCTTCCCAAATCCCGCCTGCACGGCCAAGCGCGGGTTGCAGGATCGATGCCGCCCCTTGGCGTAGGACTTCTGCGAACTCGGCCTTGGTGGACAGGCGCTCTCCGGTCGCGACAGGAACGGAACTGGCGCGCGCGACTTTGGCCATTTCTGCGATGTTGTCGGGCGGGATGGGTTCCTCGAACCAGAGCGGCTGGTAGGGGGCGATGGCTTCCGCCATGCGGATTGCGCCGCCGGTGGTGAACTGGCCGTGTGTGCCGAAAAGAAGGTCAGCGCGGTCGCCGACGGCCTCGCGGATCGCTTTGCAGAACGCTTCGGATCGCGAGATGTCCTTCATCGACGGCATATGGCCCGAGCGGATCGTATACGGCCCCGCGGGGTCGAATTTCAGCGCGGTAAAGCCCTGCTCGACGCGGGTTGCTGCGGCCTCTGCGGCCATCTCTGGCGACGTCCAAAACTCAGGCAGCGCGTGGCCGGGGTTGGGATAAAGGTAGGTGTAAGAGCGTAGGCGCTCGTTCATCATCCCACCCAAAAGCGCCCAGACGGGCCGATTCCGCGCCTTGCCCAAAATGTCCCAGCAGGCGATTTCCAACCCCGAAAACGCGCCCATCACCGTGGGGTCGGGGCGTTGCGTGAACCCCGCGGAATAGGCGCGGCGGAACATCAGCTCGATGTTTTCGGGGTTTTCGCCCTGCATGTGGCGGGCGAACACATCCTCGATCACCGCGCGCATGGTGTTGGGGCCAACGGCGCTGGCATAGACCTCGCCCCAGCCGGTGATCCCGTCATCGGTCGTGACTTTCACGAAGATCCAATACCGCCCGCCCCAGCCGGGGGCCGGGGGTGCGGTGACGATGATGTCGAGATCCTTCAGACGCATGGAATTAGACCTTGTCGAATAGAATGACGTTGCGCCGTGCCGCGCCGGTTTTGGTGTCGGCAATCGCCTCGTTGATCTGGTCAAAGGACCAGCGGCCCGAGATCAGTTCGTCCAGTTTCAGCCGGCCCTGTTGGTAGAGGTCGATCATCCACGGGATGTCGCGCTGGATGACCACGTCGCCCATCTTCGAGCCGACCATGCCCTGACCAAGGGCCGCCAGAACCACGGGTTCATAGCTGGACATGTCGCCGGAATGAGGCATCCCAACCATCACCACCTTGCCGCCGGGGGCCAGATAGCGCGGGGCGCTGTCATAGGCCGGGATCGCGCCCACGGTGACAAGCACGGCGTCGGCTCCGCGTCCTGCCGCCTGCATCGCGGCTTTCCAAGGTTTATCGGACGTGGCAAGTACACCGTCCGTCGCGCCGAATTCCACGGCGACATCCAGCTTCTCTTCCGACATGTCCACCGCGATGATGCGCGAGGCCCCGGCGATGCGCGCGCCCTGAATGGCGTTCAAGCCCACGCCGCCCGCGCCGATCACCACGACCACATCGCCCGCCCGCACGCCGCCCGCATTTACCGCAGCACCGACCCCGGTGATGACGCCGCACGCCAGCAAAGAGGCGACATCCATCGCCATATCCTCGGGCAGTTTCACCACTTGGCTTTGTTCGACCACGACCCGTTCGGCGAACGCTCCGGTGGCCATCGCCTGATGCATCTTGCCACCATCCACATCGGTGATCGGCCCGTGATCCCCATCATAGGGCGTCGCGCAGGCGGTCGGCGTACCCGAGGCGCAGCTGGGGCAGGTCTGGCAGGCGCGGATCAGGGTCACGACGACCGGGTCGCCCACGGACAGACCTTTCACGTGGTCCCCGACATTGGTGATCCGCCCGGCGGCCTCATGCCCATAGACGGCGGGCAGGGATCCACCCCACGCGCCATCCGCATAGGAAATGTCGCTGTGGCAAATGGCGACAGCATCCAGTGTCACCTCGACTTCGCTGCCTTCTGGCGGGCGGATGGCGATCTCTTCTATGACCAGCGGTTTCCCGAATTCGTGACAGACGGCGGCTTTGATCCGGTCCATGGCGGCTCCTGTTGGTGTTGTGTTTTCTGAAAGCTTGCGCGGAAAACGCGGGCTTGCCAACAAAACTGCGACAGGAAGGGCGGAAAACGACGCGGCGTTTCCTAGAAATGCCCGATGGAGCGCAAGAAGTCCGTCAGAAGTGCTGCGTACTCGGCAGGCTTCTCGACCGGAGACATGTGCCCGGTGCCGCGGATCAGTTCGAACCGCGATCCGGGGATCAGCCCGGCGGTCTCGCGCACCATGTCGGCGGGGGTTGATCCGTCCTCGGTCCCGGCAATGGCCAGTGTCGGCAGCCCCAGGCGGGCGGTGCTTTCGTATAGGTCTGTGTCGGCGATGGCCTCCATGCAGCCCAGATAGCCCTGAAGCGGGGTGGCACGCATGCGGGCGCGGGCGTCGTCCAGAAGTTCCGGATGATCGCGTTTGGTGGCGCGGGAAAACCAGCGGTCGATATTGGCATCGACCACCGCGTCGATCCCGCTGTCGCGCACCTTCTTGATCCGCGCGTCCCAAATCCACGGCGTTCCAATCTTCGCGGCGGTGTTCGAGATCACCATCCCGCGGACCAAATCCAGCCGCTCCGCCGCCAGCCCTTGTGCGATGATGCCACCGATGGACAACCCGACAAAGACACACTCTTTCACGCCCAGATTGTCCAGTGCGCGGGCCGCATCGCCGACCAGATCTCCCATCGGATAGGGGCCGTCGGGGCAGGGGCTTTGACCATGCCCACGCATGTCCATGCGGATCAGGCGCAAGCGGTCGGGCAGGGCGTCGACGACGGCGTCCCACATGGTCAGGTCCGATCCCAGCGCATGGGCGAACACCACGGCAGGTCCGTCTTTCGGGCCGCTGTCGGCGACGTTCAGCGCCACGCCCTTGTCATTGGGGATGACGATCATTCCTCGTCCCCAAGCAGCGTCAAATGCGCCATGATCTGCCCGTGGTCCGAGGCAAGCTTGTTGTAAGGTGCCTCGGGGTGAGAGCCATCAGTGATGTGGTCATTCAGCACGCTGAAATAGGTCATGTCGGCGATCCGTCTTGCATTGTCCGGATGGAAATGGCGGCTGAGGAAGATCTGGTCGATGCTTTCAAACACGCCCCCGAAGGCCGAGGTATAGACCATGTCGCGCAATGATTTCCGCACAAACAGCTTCTCGGCGGAGTGCAGGCGGAAGGCCTCGACCGCCGCGGTAATCTGCTTGTTTTCCTCGCGGCTATAGCGGTCGCGGTCGGTCTTGGCATCGTGGCGCAGCATCCACGAATAGTTTTTGAACGGCACCTCACCGGCGATGATTTCCGAGCTAACGGCGTGTTCGCCGTCGTTGAAATCCCCCATCACCGCGACGGGGTGACCGGCCTTGATCTCGGCGACCACCAGCTTGCGCAGCACCCATGCCTCGGCCATCCGGCGCATGGCAGAGCGGGCAGAGCCAAGGGCGCGGCCCACGGGGTCATAGCGGGTCAGGTCGGCCTCGGGCGCGTAGGGGGCGCCTTTGGGCTGGATGAACTCGCCCAGTTTGGATTTTAGGTGACAATTGAACAGCGTGATGACCTGATCCCCGACGGGCACACGCACCTTCAGGATTGGCCGCGACAGGCGGGTGAGCGTATATGATCCCGCGTCGCCCTCGTCCCCGCGCAGGGCAGGGAAGGGGATGGTCACGGGCTCGGGTAGATCCTGAATAATCTCGGGCTCACCCACAAAGCCAAAGCGCGATAGGATCGCGACGCCGGGACGGCGTTCGCCGGGGCCGCCATCGGCCGAGTTCGGGGCAAAGACCAGCCCGTCCTTGGGCCACGGCGTCACCGCCAGTTTTCGAAAGATCGCCTTGCGGTGATAGCGCTTGGTTTCATCCGGGATGGTCGCCGCATTCAGCTCGTGGGCACGTGTGTTGGCCTCGCCTATCACATCCAGCAGGGCGTCTTCCTCGAAGATTTCCTGAAAGGCGATGATGTCGGCGTCCAGCGTCAACATCTGGTCCGCCATCCAGTCGCGCTTCCACGCGTATTCTTCGGGGGTATAGCTGAGGAACTTGTAAAACTCCTGGTCTGCGCCAATCAGGTTTTTGACGTTGAACGAGGCAATCGTGAAATCAGTCATAAGGGTCTCCGGTTAGGCGAAGCGGTTCAGGGCATCGATAAAGACGGGGGCGTCGACATTGCCGCCGGACACAACGACAATCACCGTATCCCCCTTGATCTCGAGCGGTTGGAAGAGCGCCGCAGCCAGTGCGACGGCCGCGCCGGGTTCGATCACCAACTTCAGGCGGGTGAAGGCATGGGCCATGGCGCGCAGGCAATCCTCGTCCGAGACGGTCAACCCGGTGCCGCACAGGCGCTGCATGATGGGGAAGGTCAATTCGCCGGGTGACGGTGTGATGATCGCGTCGCAAATAGATCCGGTCAGCTGCGCATTGCGTCGGATCGCGCCAGCTTCAAGGGACCGCGCGACGTCGTCAAACCCCTTGGGTTCGACGGGGCGCACCTTCAGGCCGGGGGCTTCGTGATCCAGCGCCAAGGCGATGCCTGCCGTCAGGCCACCACCACCACAGGGCACCAGTACCTGCGCGTCGCGGATGCCTTCGTCACGCGCTTGGTTGGCAATTTCAAGCCCAACGGTGCCTTGGCCTGCGATAACCGCTTCGTTGTCGAACGGCTTGATCAGGGTCAGGTCGTTTTCTTGCGCCAGCCGCGCACCGATCTCGTCCCGGTTTTCTGTCGCACGGTCATACAGTACGACCCGCGCGCCCAACGCGCGGGTGTTGTCGATCTTCAGCTGCGGTGCGTCCGAGGGCATCACGATCGTAGACGGCGTCTGGTTCTGGCGCGCTGCCAGCGCAATGCCCTGCGCGTGGTTGCCGGATGAAAAGGCGATCACGCCCATCTCGCGTTGATCTGCGGTCAGCTGGGAAATCGCGTTATGCGCGCCGCGATATTTGAAGCTGCCCGTGTGCTGCAGGCACTCGGGTTTCACATAGACCTGCCGCCCGGCGATCTCGTCCAGAAAAGGTGAGGTCAGAAGCGGTGTGCGCCGGACGTGTCCCGCGTTGCGGCGGGCGGCATTGCGGATCTCGTTGATGTTCAACGCATTTTCTCCAACCATTCAGTGATGGTGGCCAAGCTTTCGGGCTCGTCCAGAAACGGGACATGACCGCGATCGGGAACTTTCGCATAGCCCATGTCAGGGCGCCGCTTACGCATTTCGGCGACCGTCTCGGCAGACAGAAGGTCCGAGTTTTCGCCGTGGATCAGTGCCAGCGGTAGACCATCCATCGCGTCAAAGAAGGGCCAGAGGTCGGGGGCGGGTTGTGCGCCCGCCGCCTCAACCGCGTCGCGCAGGGCAGGGTCGTAACGGTTGGTCAGACCCTTGTTGTCCTGTTCAAACAGGTTGTGGCATTCCTCGACCCAGCGTTCCATCGGGACGTTCTTGAAGCCGAAATCGGCCATAAGCTTTGCGCGGGCCTCGGCGGCTTCTTCGATGGTCTTGGCGGACGGTTTGCGGCCCAAATAGCCCATGATGTTCTCAAGTCCGCCCGGCGCAAGCTCGGGGCCGATATCGTTCATGCAGACGCCTAACAGCTTGTCCTTCACCGTGGCGGCAAGGCCCATCGCAATCAGCCCCCCGCGTGAGGTGCCAAGGATGGCGGCTTTCTCGATCCCTAGATGGTTCATCAAAAAGAGCGCATCCAGCCCTTCCTGCGGCACCGTATAGGTTTTGTGATCGCCCCAGTCCGACTGCCCCCGCCCGCGATAATCCATGCGGATCAGGCGCACGCCCTTCAAATGCGGCGCGACGAAGTTGAAATCGTCCGAGTTACGCGTCAGCCCCGACAGGGCAAGAACAGGAAGGCCTTCGCCCTCGTCCCGATAGGCGATTTCCAGTCCGTCATTGGCGGTGAATGTCTGCATGCGTGTCTTCCCTTGGCGATGTTGCGTGCAGTAAGCACCAGATCGTCACGAGGGTCCAGAGGGAGGGGCGCTGCCCCTCTGCGCTGCGCGCATTCACCCCGAGGTATTTTGGGCAAGAGGAAGTGGGGGCGCAGAAAAAAGGCCCCCAAGTCGGGAGCCTTTGAAGGGTCGTGTTTGAGCCGGATCACAGATTGTCCGGCTGTGGCATGCCTAGTACATGGAAGCCGCTGTCGACGGTGATGATTTCGCCGGTGGTGCAGTTGCCATAGTCGGATGCCAGATAGACGGCGGTGCCGCCCACGGCTTCCAGCGTGGCGTTCTTGCGGAGGGGCGCGTTTTGTTCCGTATGGCGGAAGGTCTTGCGTGCGCCACCGATGGCGGCTCCTGCCAGCGTTTTCATCGGGCCGGGCGAGATCGCGTTCACGCGGATGCCGTTCGGGCCAAGGTCGTTGGCCAGATAGCGCACAGAAGCTTCCAGAGCCGCCTTCGCCACGCCCATTACGTTGTAGAACGGCGTCACGCGGTTCGAGCCGCCATAGGTCAGCGTCAGGATCGTGCCGCCATTGGTCATTTTGGGGGACACACGGCGCGCGACCTCGATCAAGGAATAGCAGCTGATGTCCATCGAGTGCTTGAAGTTCGCACGTGATGTATCGACGAAACGGCCCGTCAGCTCGTTCTTGTCGGAATAGGCAATCGCGTGGACCAGAAAGTCGATCGAGTCCCACTTGGACCACAGGTCATCAAACCCTTTGTCCAGCGCGTCGTCGTCCGTCACATCCATGTCGACCAGAATGTCCGAGCCCACTGATTCCGCCAGCGGGGCCACGCGCTGACCGAACGCCTCGCCCTGATAGGAAAATGCCAGTTCCGCGCCCTCATTGGCCATTGCCTGCGCAATACCCCATGCGATGGACCGCTGGTTTGCAACTCCCATGATGAGGCCGCGTTTGCCTTGCATAAGCCCTGCCATGTCAGTTCCTCACTCTTGGTATTTGCTCAGGATCATCGACCCGTTGGTGCCGCCAAAACCGAAGCTGTTGGTCATCACGCTGTCCAGTCCTGCGTTTTCCACCAGCGTCGTGGCGATTTCGCCTTCGTTGATGGCAGGGTCCAGGTTTTCGACGTTGATCGACGGCGCGATGAAGTCGTTGTCCAGCATCAGCAGGCAATAAACGGCCTCTTGCGCGCCGGTGGCGCCTTGGCTGTGGCCGGTCATCGACTTGGTCGAGCTGATCGGAGGTGTCGAGCCTTCGCCAAAGACGCGGCGCACGGCTTCCACTTCGCCCACATCGCCGACAGGGGTCGAGGTGCCGTGGGCGTTGATGTAGCCCACCTTGCGGCCTTCCGGCAGCATATCCATCGCCAGTCGCATGGCACGTTCACCGCCCTCGCCGGATGGAGCCACCATGTCGTGACCATCCGAGGTCGCACCATAGCCAGTGACCTCGGCATAGATCTTCGCGCCGCGGGCTTTTGCGTGCTCCAGATCTTCCAGCACCAGAATGGCACCGCCGCCACCGATCACGAACCCGTCGCGGTCGGCGTCAAATGCGCGCGAGGCTTTCTCGGGCGTGTCGTTGTACTTGGACGACATCGCACCCATCGCGTCAAAGAGGCACGAGAGCGTCCAGTCCAGTTCCTCGCCGCCACCCGCGAACATTACGTCCTGCTTGCCCATCATGATTTGCTCGGCCGCGTTGCCGATGCAGTGCAAAGACGTCGAGCAGGCCGAGGTGATCGAATAGTTGATGCCCTTGATCTTGAAAGCGGTCGCAAGGTTTGCAGAAATCGTCGAGCCCATGCATTTCGGAACCGCGAACGGCCCGATCCGCTTGGTCGCGCCGGATTTCAGCGCGGTCTGGTGGGCTGCAAACATCGCGCTGGTCGATGGACCGCCCGAGCCAGCCACAAGACCGGTACGCGGGTTCACCACGTCATCTTCGCCAAGACCGGCATCCTCGATCGCCTGGCTCATCGCGATATGCGCATAAGCGGCACCCGGCCCCATGAAGCGCAGCGTGCGCTTGTCCACATGTTCTTTGATGTCGATATCCGGCATGCCAGCGATCTGACTGCGGAAGCCATGGTCAACCATGTCTTGATTGGCGGTGATGCCGGACTTGCCAGCCTTGAGCGAGGCCAGAACCTCGTCCTTGTTGTTCCCGATGGCCGAGACAATGCCCAGACCGGTAACGACGACACGACGCATGCGTGGCCTCCCTTGAAAACGTTCAATTCTTAGTAGGGGATTGGTGGGGGTGGTGCAAGGCGGTGGTGGGTGTCTGATCCAACAGCCTTGACGGTTTGGCCAGATAGACAAGGTCTTACACTGAACGCAAAACGGCGGCCCAAGTGGAGCCGCCGTCGATAGATGTGTCTGTCGGATGTCGATATGGCGTCGTGCCCGGTGCCCTTCAGCCTAGGCTTAGCTCTCGCTCAGCGCGACCTTCATGTCTTTCACCTGATAGATCACTTCGCCGTCGGCCTCGACGATCCCATCGGCAACACCCATGGTCAGGCGGCGGGTCTGGATCGCTTTGGTGAAGTCGATCTTGTAGGTCAACATCTTGCGGTCCGGGCGGACCATGCCGGTCAGCTTCACTTCGCCAACACCCAACGCATAGCCGCGCCCCTGCCAGCCGCGCCAGCCTAGGTTAAATCCGGTCAGCTGCCACAGACCGTCCAGCCCCAGACAACCGGGCATGATCGGGTTGCCGGGGAAGTGGCAGTCGAAGAACCACAGGTCGGGGGTGATGTCGAACTCGGCCAGAACGTGGCCTTTTCCGTGTGCGCCACCATCGCCCGAAATCTCGGTGATGCGGTCCATCATCAGCATCGGCGGGGCCGGAAGCTGCGCATTGCCGGGGCCAAACAGCTCGCCCGCTGCGCATTTCAAAAGGTCTTCCTTGCCAAAGCTTGTGGGATAGTCCGCCATCTTCGCCCCATATCTTGTGTGTTCTCAGTCCACCACCCTCTAGCACCCGCGCAAAGCCCGACGCAAGAGCGGGCGACGGCGCGCAAGGGCAATCTGAAGCGCAAAGACCAGTTTTTATTGGCGCTCGCCGCCCAGAGCCCTTATATTCGCTTGGAAACATCCGTTAGAAGTCAGAAGAGCCGGATCATGACGCAGGAAAATCGCCACACCGAAGCCGACTGGTTGTCCAGCGCTGGGCTGCGCCCGACGCGGCAGCGTCTGGCCTTGGCGCATTTGCTGATCGGGGATGGAAAGCACCGTCACGTCACCGCCGAAAGCCTGTATGAGGCGACGCGCGATGGGGCGGACAAGGTGTCGCTTGCGACGGTCTATAATACGCTGCGGGTTTTCTCAGACGCCGGCCTGCTGCGCGAGATTACAGTGAACGGCGCGCGCAGCTATTTCGACACAAACGTCACCAACCACCCGCATTTCTTCTGGGAAGACACAGAAGAGCTGATGGATGCGCCCGACGAAGATCTGAAGATTGCGCAACTGCCTGAAGCGCCCGAAGGGGCCGAGATCGCCAAAGTCGACGTGGTGATCCGCCTGCGCCGCAGTTAATCTGCATCCGCATTTTCTTGTCATAAATATCTTGGGGTTCGAAGGCTTCCCGGAAACTGTCCGGGGGACAGTTTCGCCTGAGAACGGGCGGAGCCCAGAGTGACCCGAAGGGGCACAGGGGGCAAAGCCCCTGAAGGCCGCGCGGTTACGCGCGGCTCTGTTGTTTCGCGAAGGCGCCAAGCGTTTTCAGTTCACATTGGATCGCTTGTTCGCTGCCTCTCCCTTCGGTCGAACGCGAAAAGCGATGCCCAACATTTTAATGGGAACTGGAAACGCTTTAGCCGATGCCAACTACCTCGAAATCAAAAATCAGGGTCTTGCCGGCCAGCGCGTGGTTGGCGTCCAGCGTGACGGTCTCGTCGGTCAGGTTGGTAACGGTGACCGGAACGGGCTGACCCTGCGGGCCGCTCATCTGCAGCTGAATGCCAACTTCCAGCGGGATCTCAGCAGGAATGTCAGCGCGCGGCACTTCCAGAACGGCTTCGTCATGACGCGGGCCATACGCCTCTTCCGGCACGATCGAGACTTTTTTCTTGTCGCCCACCTTCATACCGGGCAGCGCCTTATCAAGACCGGGAATGATCATGCCCGAGCCCACTTCGAACTCCAACGGATCGCGGCCTTCTGAACTGTCGAAAACGCTGCCGTCTTCCAGAGTGCCAGTATAATGAATGCGCACCTTCGCGCCTTGCGTGACTTCGGTCATAGGAACCTCGTGATGTCTGGGAATGAATGGACGAGGCCGAGGCGGTAACGCAGCGGGTGCTCGTGTCGGATAGGGGTGTTTAACGAAAAACGCGCCGGATGGAAACGTCGCCTAGAACCACTGCCCCGGTTCCATCAGCCCCAAATCCAGAAGCTGCTGTGAATTCCACTGGAACTTCGTGGTGTTGTGCCAGTTGAAGCTGTGGACGTCGTGTTTCGACCCAGCGTTCGTTTTCAGCGCCTTGGCGGTGCGGAAGCTGGCGACGGTGACGGTGATGTTGTGGTGCCACGGGCAGGAATAGGTGTTGTATTCCTCGTCATTGAACGTGTGGTTTGGGCGCAGCTTCAGGCCAGGTTTGGCTTTGAACAGGGACACGCGGTCGATCTTGTGGCCGTTTGCCGGGACGTGCTCCTCGAATCGCCAGCGCAGACCGCCGAAGAAATCCAGTTGTCGGTCCAGCGGGTCGCCATCCGGACCTTTGAGCCCATGCGCGTAATAGCCGGACTTGTCCAAACAAGCGTGGTCCAGTGACACCGCATTCGGGAACTGGTCCAGGTCGTCGGCATACAGATCCACCACATAGCTCAGCACCGCATCGCGACGCTCTTCGGTTTGGAAGGCCAACAGCTCGCCCACGGTGCGGGATTCGCAGAACGGGTGGAACAGGTATTCGGCATTGAAACAGTAATACAGCCACGTGCCGGGGGCGGCCTCGATCACCTGATTGATGGCGTCCACAACAGCCGCCGCAGTGGCGTCGAAACTGATGCGGTGAATGGATTTTTCCAGATCATTGGGCAGGTCCAGCGCATCCGGCGCAAAGACCAAAACCGCCCGGAACCCGGCGTCCTGATGGTGGCGAATGGTGCTGTCGACCTCGACCAGATCCTCGACGAAAATCATCGCGACGGGGCCTTTGGCCAAGACAGCCCCCGAGGTCTGAAGGAACTGATGAAGGTCGCTATACCGCATGATGTGCCCCAGTTGGTGTCCCGCTGATTTGCGAGGTCTTGCCGATTGCCGACAGAAATTTCATGAAATCAACCTGTTTTGCAAGCGTTGCGGGCCTGATCCCTTTGCTGTAACAGGCGGGAACTTGAGCTTGTGCTGCTAAAAACCTTGGGAAACGCGCCATGTCCGACAAGAAAAAACTCTTCATCCGCACCTATGGCTGCCAGATGAACGTCTATGACAGTGAACGCATGGCCGAAGCGCTGGGCGCGGATGGGTATGTGCAGACCGAGACGCCGGATGATGCGGATATGATCCTGCTGAACACCTGCCACATCCGCGAAAAGGCCGCCGAGAAGGTCTATTCGGAACTGGGACGTTTCAAGGGTTTGAAGGCCGAAAAGCCCGATCTGAAGATCGGCGTGGCGGGCTGTGTCGCGCAGGCTGAGGGTGAGGAAATCATGCGCCGTCAGCCGATGGTCGATCTGGTGGTTGGTCCGCAGACCTATCACCGTCTGCCTACGATGATGGAGCAGGTGGCCAAGGGCGAAAAGGCGTTAGACACCGATTTCCCCGAGGAAGACAAATTCGAACACTTGCCCAAGCTGCGCGGCACCAAAGCCAAGCGCGCCCCGGCGGCATTCCTGACGGTTCAAGAAGGCTGCGACAAGTTCTGCGCCTTCTGCGTGGTGCCCTATACCCGCGGGGCCGAAGTCAGCCGCCCGGTCGAACGCATCCTGCGCGAAGCACGCGAGCTGGTTGAGCGTGGCGTGCGCGAAATCACTCTCTTGGGCCAGAACGTCAACGCCTATCATGGCGCTGGGCCGGATGGCGATTGGTCGCTGGCCAAGCTGATCTGGGCGCTAGACGAAATCGACGGGTTGGAGCGCATCCGCTTCACCACCTCGCACCCCAATGACATGAGCGACGACCTGATCGAGGCACATGGCACCTGCAAGAAGTTGATGCCTTATCTGCACCTGCCGGTTCAGTCGGGCTCGGACAAGATCCTGAAGAGGATGAACCGCAGCCACACTGCCGAAAGCTATCTGCGCCTGATCGAACGGATTCGCGAGGCGCGCCCGGATATCCTGATCTCGGGTGACTTCATCGTGGGCTTCCCGGAAGAGGATGATCAGGATTTTGAAGACACCATGAACCTGATCCGCGAAGTGAACTATGGGCAGGCCTTCAGCTTCAAATACTCGACCCGCCCCGGCACCCCGGCAGCGGAACGCGCGCTGGTGGATGATGCGGTCGCCTCCGAGCGGCTCTATCGTCTGCAAGCGCTGATCACCGAACAGCAACGTGCCATTCAAAACAGCATGGTCGGCCAAGAGGTCGGCGTACTGTTTGAAAAGAAAGGCCGTCTCGAAGGCCAGATGGTCGGAAAATCCGATCACCTGCACGCAGTGCACGTTCAGTGTGACGCGGCCGTTGGCGATCTGCGTCGCGTGCGCATCACCGACAGCGGGCCGAACTCGCTGGCCGGCGAGCTTGTGGAATAAGCAGAGTGCTGCCTGCGCAGGCAGTGAGATGACAATCACATGACATTTTGCGGATGGGGCTTGCGCGCGCCGTCCGCTCTTGGCACCATCAGGGTATAGACCTGACAGGAGACCCCATTTGGGAATAGCAGACCTGACCGCAGCACCCGAGACCCCAGTAACCCCCGAAGTGCTGCTGGAATTTCCAGACAACCGCCTGCTGATTGATCTGTGCGGCGAGTTTGATCGCAACCTTACTCACATCGAAAGCCATCTGGGCGTGCAAATCATCCGACGCGGCAATCAGTTGATTGTCATGGGTGAAATGGACGCACGCGAAAAGGCGGGCGAGGTGCTGAGCGCGCTTTATACGCGGCTGGAAAGCGGCAAAGCGGTCGAGCCTGGTGACATCGACGCCGAGATCCGCATGGGCGGCTCGCAGGATGGCACTGGCACCCGCGACGGCGACCAGATGGAGATGTTCAAAGGCAGCGCGGTCGAGATCAAGACCCGCAAGAAGACCATCGAACCGCGCACAGAGGCGCAAAAGGCCTATGTGCAAAGCCTGTTCAACAATGAACTCGCTTTCGGGATTGGCCCGGCGGGCACCGGTAAGACCTATCTGGCCGTGGCGGTGGGCGTGAACATGTTCTTGGGCGGCCATGTGGATCGCTTGATCCTGTCGCGTCCCGCCGTCGAAGCGGGCGAGAAACTGGGCTATCTGCCCGGTGACATGAAGGACAAGGTCGATCCGTATATGCAGCCGCTTTATGACGCGCTGAATGATTTCCTGCCCTCGAAGCAGGTCACCAAGCTGATCGAAGAGAAAAAGATCGAGATCGCGCCGCTGGCCTTTATGCGTGGCCGCACCTTGGCGAATGCCTTTGTCGTGCTGGACGAAGCGCAGAACGCAACCACCATGCAAATGAAGATGTTCCTGACCCGTCTGGGCGAAGGCTCGCGGATGGTGATCACGGGTGACCGGTCTCAGGTCGATCTGCCGCGTGGCGTGGACAGCGGTCTGCGTGACGCCGAGGGGCTGCTCAAGGGTATCGACCAGATCAGCTTCAACTATTTCACCTCGAAAGACGTGGTGCGTCACCCGTTGGTCGCCAAGATCATCGAGGCGTATGACGAGGCCTCGCAAAAGGCGATGGCGCGGGCTGTGAAGCAGACGCGCGACACATAAGATGCTTGTAGATGTTGTTTTTGAAGATCCCCGCTGGGAAGAGGCGGGTCTGTCTGCACTGGCGGACGCCGCGGCGCAGGCTGTGATCGACCATCTTCAACTGACGCCCCCATTTGGCGATGGCTTCGAAATCAGCCTTCTGGCATGTGACGACGCCCGTATTGCCGACCTGAACCGCGACTTCCGAGACAAGCCGACGCCGACCAATGTGCTGTCTTGGCCGTCAGACGAACGCGCCGCGGAAGACGCCGGCGGTGATCCACTGCCGCCGGAAGATCCTGAACTGGGCGACATCGCCATTGCCTATGAAACCTGCCAACACGAGGCGGATGAGCAGGGCAAGGAATTCTCAACCCATGTGAGCCATCTTTTGGTGCATGGGGTGCTCCATCTGTTGGGTTATGATCACATAGACGACAAAGATGCGGCACTTATGGAGGGTTTGGAGGTTGAAATCCTTGGCAAGATGAACATTTCCAACCCATATGAAGAGTAAGGCGCATTTCGCGCGAAACTGGAAAAGGACAAATGGGCGACACCGCAGACGGATCTTCTAAGGCAGCGCAGAGCGCGCTGCAGGATGAAACAAGACATCACAGGCCGGGATTTTTTAGCCGCATTTTCGGTGCGCGCAGCCCGGATACACAGGATCAGGTCGCGCCCATTGGCGCCGCGCCCGCTGGAAATGGCGCGCTTCCCAACGCTGCTCCGGGTATGGTCAACCTTCGACGGATGCGCGTCGAAGACGTCATGATCCCGAAATCCGAGATCGTATCGGCACCGGTGGATATTCTGAAAGATGAACTTGTGGACGTGTTCCGCGAAAGCGGGTTGTCGCGGTTGCCCGTGTTCGACGGCACGTTGGACAGCCCCATCGGGATGGTTCACTTGAAAGACTTGGCGCTGAACCATGGGTTCAACGGCAAATCCGGCGCGAAAACCGCGCGCTTTGTCTTACGCAATTTGATCCGTCCGCTGCTGTTCGTCCCGCCCTCGATGCCCATCGGGGTGCTTTTGCAGAAGATGCAGACTGAACGGATCCACATGGCGCTGGTCATTGATGAGTATGGCGGCGTGGACGGGCTTGTGACCATCGAAGACCTGATCGAACAGGTAATTGGCGAGATTGAGGACGAGCATGACCTTGAAGAAGGCAAGCTGTGGATCGAAGAAAAGCCCGGCTGTTATCTGGTCGAGGCCAAGACGCCCTTGGACGAGTTCGAGGCTGAAACTGGCGTGCGCCTTCAGCACGATGAAGCTGATGATGACGAGATCGAGACGCTTGGCGGGTTGGTCTTCGTGCTGTGCGGGCAGGTGCCTGCGCGCGGCGAAGTGATCGCCCATCCCGGCGGTGCCGAGATCGAGGTCGTGGACGCTGACCCCCGTCGCATCAAACGCTTGCGCCTGCGCGTGCCGGGCCCGATGCCTGCGCCGCATCAGGTGGCTGAGGCCAGCGCGGATGACGCGCCCGCGACGAATGCCTGACATTGACGCTTACGTGGCACGACTGGCCGCGCGCCCTCGGGTGCGGGTCATTGTGTTGCTTGCAGCGGGTGCTATTGCGGCGCTGGGGCAGGCGCCGTTTCTGATTTGGGCGGCGACGCTGGCGGGGCTTCTGGTCGCGTTCCTGTTTTGGCGACACAGCCGGTCGCCGCGTGCCTCGGCTCTGCAAGGTTGGCTGTTCGGGCTGGGCTATTTCACCGTCACGATGAGCTGGCTGGTTAATCCGTTCTTTGTCGAACCCGAGCGTCACGGCTGGATGGCCCCCTTCGCGCTTTTGGGCATGGCCGGTGGGCTTGCACTGCTCTGGGCGCTGGGCTGGGGCGTGGCGCGGTGGCTTGTCGGTGGCGGACGCCTTGGGTGGCTCATCTGGCCCGCAGGACTTGCCGCGGCCGAGTTGTTGCGTGGCGCGCTCTTCACCGGCTTTCCGTGGGGCGGGCCGGGACTGGCGTGGATCGACACGTCTTACGCACAGATGGCAAGCCTAGTAGGCGTCGTCGGTCTGTCATGGCTAACAGCCTTGTTGGCTGCAGTAGTTGTCACGGCGTGTGTGCGCCGCAACTGGTCAAGTGTGTTGGGTGCCATTGGCTTGGTGCTGCTTATTGCCTTTGCATCGGGGCTGTCGATAGCGGTTACGCCCCCAAAGGGCGATATCACACTTCGCCTGATCCAACCCAACGCGCCGCAGCACCAAAAATGGGATCCGGACCATGCCGAGGGTTTTGTCCGCCGCCAGTTGGAGCTGACCGCCAC
The DNA here is from genome assembly GCF_004360145.1 of Aliiroseovarius marinus. GTDB lineage: Bacteria > Pseudomonadota > Alphaproteobacteria > Rhodobacterales > Rhodobacteraceae > Aliiroseovarius > Aliiroseovarius marinus. The sequence continues at coordinate 219,576 of NZ_SAIT01000011.1, forward strand.
GCCGCCCGAGGGCGCTCTCCCGAACCTGATCATCTGGCCCGAAACCTCGGTGCCGTATCTGATGCGACATGCTCAGCTTCTGTTCCCGCTGATTGCCGAGGCCGCGGATGGCCCGCCAGTCTTGATGGGCATCCAACGGGCCGAGGAGCTGCGCTATTTTAACAGCATGGTACAGGTCAACGCGGACGGCATCGCGCAACCAGTCTATGACAAGCATCACCTTGTGCCCTTCGGTGAATACGTCCCGCTTGGCGATGCGATGGCCCGCATCGGCATCCGCGCTTTTGCGGCGCAATACGGGCAAGGCTACTCGGCGGGGCCGGGCCCGGTCGTGCTGGATCTGGGCGCTTTGGGCAAAGTGCTGCCCCTGATCTGCTACGAGGCTGTTTTCCCGCGCGATATTCGCAATGCGCCTGAGCGTCCCGACTGGATCCTGCAAATCACGAATGACGCGTGGTTCGGCGATTTCTCGGGGCCGCAGCAGCACCTTATCCAGGCCCGTTTCCGCGCCATTGAATTCGGCCTGCCGGTGATCCGCGTGGCCAATACCGGGATCAGCGCCGCGATTGACGCACATGGGCGCGTGATAAAATCTCTGCCACTTGGGCAATCGGGGTATCTGGATGTGATCCGGCCGGATGCCGGCCCCGTAACCCCATATGCCCGCGTCGGTGATTGGCCGCTTTTCCTGTTGCTGATCGGCGTCGCGGGCTGGGGCGCATGGACGCGCCGTCGCTTTTAACATTGACCTTTGCAGATAAAGGCCAGATACCGATCCGGACCACCGTCACAACGGCTTCCTGGCGTGGCGGGTAGACCTAAATGGAGCATGTTTCATGTCACGACAGAACTATACATTCACTTCGGAAAGTGTGTCCGAGGGGCACCCAGACAAGGTGTGCGACCGTATTTCAGATGCGGTGCTTGATGCGTTCCTGACCGAAGAACCGAACGCGCGCGTGGCATGCGAGACCTTCGCCACCAGCGGCATGGTTGTCATCGGCGGCGAGGTCGGATTGTCCGACGAAGAGCGCCTGAAGGTGATGATGGGCTCGATCGGTCAGATTGCGCGCGATTGCATCCGTGACATCGGATACGAGCAAGAACAATTCCACTGGAACACCTGCCGCGTCATGAACTTCCTGCACGAACAGTCGGCGCATATCGCCCAAGGTGTGGACCGTGACGGTGCAGGCGACCAGGGGATCATGTTCGGCTATGCGGTCAATGAGACGCCCGAGCTGATGCCCGCCCCGATCCAATATTCGCACGCCATTCTGAAACGTCTGGCAGAGGTCCGCAAAAACGGCACCGAGCCGACGCTTGGCCCGGATGCGAAGTCCCAGCTCTCGCTGCGCTATGAGGATGGCAAACCGGTCGAGGTGACCTCGATCGTGCTGTCCACCCAGCATCTGGACGAAGACATGACAAGCGACGACGTGCGCGCCGTGGTCGAGCCCTATATTCGCGAAGTCGTTCCGACCGAGTGGATTAACGGCGGCACTGAATGGCACGTCAACCCGACCGGCAAGTTCGTCATCGGTGGCCCGGATGGCGATGCGGGTCTGACTGGCCGCAAGATCATTGTGGACACCTATGGAGGCGCGGCGCCCCACGGTGGCGGTGCATTCTCGGGCAAGGACCCGACGAAGGTGGACCGCTCGGCGGCCTATGCTGCGCGCTATCTGGCGAAGAACATCGTGGCCGCTGGCATGGCCGAACGCTGCACCTTGCAGCTGTCCTATGCCATCGGCGTGGCCAAGCCGCTGTCGATCTATGTCGACACCCACGGCACCGGGGAAGTGGACGAGGCTGGCATTGAACGCGCCGTCGCGCAGGTCATGGACCTGACCCCGCGTGGCATTCGCGAGCATCTGGGCCTGAACAAACCGATCTTCCAGCGCACCGCCGCTTACGGCCACTTCGGTCGCGCGCCCGAGGCCGATGGCGGCTTTAGCTGGGAAAAGGTCGATCTGGTCGAGGCGCTGAAGAAAGCCGTCTGATCCCAGACAGATGAACACAAAAAGGCGGGCCGTCACTTGACGCGCCCGCCTTTTGCACGGCATAGGCGCGGCCATGACCCAAGATGATGCATCGCAAAACAAACACCGCTCGGGCGCGCCGTGGCGCAATTTCTATGGCCGTCTGAAAGGCAAAGGGCTGCGCGACAGCCAGAAAACCTATCTGGACGAGGATTTGGCCGCGCTCAGCCCCGGCGCCGTCGGCTGGGACGAAAACCCCGACCGCACCCCCTTGGACCTGAAGGCGCTGTTCGGCGACAAACCTGTCTGGCTGGAAACCGGCTTTGGCGGCGGCGAGCATATGGTGCATCAGGCCGCAACCTATCCCGAGATCGGTATCATCGGCTGCGAACCCTATATCAACGGCGTCGCCATGCTATTGGGTAAAATCCGTGACGCGGGATGCGAGAACGTCGCCGTGCATCCGGGCGATGTGCGCGATCTGTTTGACGTGTTGCCGCCAGAGAGCATCGACAAGGCCTTCCTGCTCTACCCCGATCCGTGGCCCAAGAAACGCCACCACCGCCGCCGCTTTGTGACGCCCGAATATCTGGAACCCTTCCACAAGGTTCTGAAACCCGGCGCCGAATTCCGCGTTGCCACCGACATCCCCGACTATGTCCGCCAAACGTTGGAAGAAGTTCCGCGCGCGGGCTTTGAATGGCTGGGCGAAAGTGCTGCCGATTGGCGTACCCCGTGGAGCGACTGGATCTCGACCCGCTACGAACAGAAAGCGCTGCGCGAAGGCCGCACGCCGCACTATCTGACCTTCCGTCGGATCTGACATTTCGCATTTTCTTGTTGCAATTATCCTGGGGTGAGCCCGTCAGGGCGAGGGGCAAAGCCCCTTTCCACTGGCCTCGCCAAAATGTCTGCGCTATCAGGGCTGCAAGACTAAAGGAGAACGCCCATGTCCGGCCACGGCCCCGCCATCCCCATGACCGCCCGCAAATCCGGCCCGCTGAAAGGCACGGCCAATGTGCCGGGGGACAAGTCGATCAGCCACCGGTCGCTGATCCTGGGCGCAATGGCTGTGGGCGAGACCCACATTACCGGCCTTCTGGAAGGTGAAGACGTGCTGGGCACGGCAGACGCGATGCGGGCCTTCGGTGCGGATGTGGAACGTCTGGGCGATGGCGAATGGCGCGTGAATGGCGTCGGCGTTGGTGGCTTTGCGGAACCCGAGGACGTGATCGACTGCGGCAACGCGGGAACCGGTGTGCGTCTGATCATGGGGGCGATGGCGACCTCTCCGATCACTGCGACCTTCACCGGCGACGCCTCGCTGCGCTCGCGCCCGATGGGCCGCGTGACGGACCCAATCGCGCTCTTTGGTGCGCAAAGCTATGGCCGCGAAGGTGGCCGCATCCCGATGACCATCGTCGGCGCGCGTGAACCCGTTGCCGTGACCTACACCACCCCGATGGCCTCGGCGCAGGTGAAATCGGCCGTGCTGCTGGCGGGCCTGAACGTGCCGGGCAAGACCGTGGTGATCGAAAAAGAAGCCACCCGTGACCATACCGAACGTATGCTGGCTGGCTTTGGCGCCGAAATTACCGTCGAGGAGACCGACGAAGGCCACAAAATCACCCTGACCGGCCAGCCGGAATTGAAACCGCAAACCATCACCGTCCCGCGCGATCCAAGCTCTGCCGCCTTCCCGGTTTGCGCGGCGCTGATCGTGCCAGGGTCCGAGGTGCTGGTGCCGAATATCGGCCTGAACCCAACGCGGGCTGGCCTGTTTTACACCCTGCAAGAAATGGGCGCCAATCTGACATTCGAGAGCAAACGCACCGAAGGTGGCGAACCCGTTGCTGACCTGCGTGCGAAATACTCGCCCAATATGAAGGGCATCGTGGTGCCGCCGGAACGCGCGGCCAGCATGATCGACGAATACCCGATCCTGTCTGTCGTGGCGTCCTTCGCCACCGGCAAGACCGAGATGCCCGGCGTGCACGAGCTGCGCGTGAAGGAAAGCGACCGGATTGACGCGATGGCCAAGGGCCTGCGCGCGGCGGGCGTGACCGTGGATGAAGGCGAAGATTGGTGGAGCGTTGAAGGCCTTGGCCCCGATGGCGTCCCCGGCGGCTGCACCGTCGCGACCGTTCTGGACCACCGCATCGCGATGAGCTTTGCCTGCTTGGGCTTTGCGTCGCAGAAACCCGTCAATCTGGACGATGGCGGCCCGATCGCCACCAGCTTCCCAGTGTTCGAGCCTCTGATGTCCGGTCTTGGCGCGCAGATCGTGCGCAACAATTCATGAGCAGCTTTACGGTTGCCATCGACGGCCCTGCTGCGGCAGGGAAGGGCACGATTTCCAAGGCCGTGGCTGCACATTTTGGCTTTGCGCATTTGGATACCGGGCTTTTGTATCGCGCGGTCGGGGCGAAGACGCTGACCGGCGCCGACCCGGTCGAGGCTGCGCAATCGCTGACCCCTGCCGACATGCAAGGTGATCTGCGCACGCCCGAGGTGGCGCAGGCTGCGTCGAAGGTGGCCGTGATTGCCGAGGTGCGCGCGGCGCTTGTCGACTTCCAGCGCAATTTCGCAACCCGTGACGGCGGCGCGGTACTGGATGGGCGCGACATTGGTACTGTGATTTGCCCGGATGCGGATGTGAAACTGTTCGTCACCGCCAGCGCCGAAGTCCGCGCCGAGCGTCGTTTCTTGGAGCTGTCCGCCAAGGATCACGACGTGACCCGCGACCAAGTGCTGTCCGACGTCATCGCGCGCGACAAACGTGACAGCGAACGGGAAGAGGCGCCTTTGAAGCCCGCCGAGGACGCGGTGATCATCGACACGTCTGATCTGTCGATCGAGGACGCCGTGGCGCAGGCCGTCGCGCAGATCGACGCCAAACGCTGACATCCCCCTCACCACACTGTGCATCGTATGTGACGCGGGCGCGGGCTATGCTGGGCATAGACGGAGGTGCCTCGATGCGCAGTGCGAAAACCCTGATCCTTGCCGCGATACTGGCGATTGCCAGCCATTTGCCCACGCTTGCACAAGAGCAAAGCGAGTCGCCCATGACCTACGAGCGGATCGGGCGGATATTGGCGGCGATTGATCCGGAGCTTCAGCCTCAGGGCAATGGGTTCCAGTTGGTCATCGCGGGCGTGCCGATGATCGTGGTCACCGACCCAGCCGCAGACCGCATGCGCGCGATGGTGCGGATTGGTCCCGCTGGCGCGATGGACGAGGCGCTGATGCAGCGGATGTTGCAGGCCAATTTCGATGCGGTGCTGGACGCGCGCTATGCCGTGGCGGGCGGGCAGATCTGGTCGGTCTTCATCCACCCGCTGTCTCCGCTTGAAACGCGGCAGTTCGTGTCGGGCCTGACCCAGACCGTAGTGGCGGCCCAAAGTTTCGGCACGGCGTTCACAGGCGGTGGCGTGCAGTTTGGCGGCGGTGACAGCAGCGCGCTACAGCAAGAGCTGATCGAGCAGCTTCAGAAGAAAGGCATCCCGCTGTAACACGCGGAATGCCCTTGATTTACAGGCAGAATCCCCGTAAATCCCGCCCTGTCGACAAGGTGCAATTGCCGCGACACAGGGAAAATCGAGCAGGGCCGAGGCTTCGGCCCTCTTTGTTTTGCGTCTAACCTGTTGACCAAATTGGGAAATCCAAGACCGGCGGAGACAACCGCTCGGCCCGTGAAAATGACTGTAAAGGAATGAAACGCCACATGGCTAACGCAACCATGGAGGAATTCGAAGCCCTCCTTAACGAAAGCTTCGAAATGGACACCCCGGACGAGGGTTCGGTTGTCAAAGGTAAAGTCATCGCTATTGAAGCTGGCCAAGCCATCATCGACGTAGGCTACAAAATGGAAGGCCGCGTTGATCTGAAAGAATTCGCAAACCCGGGTGAAGCCCCTGAAATCGCCGTTGGCGACGAAGTGGAAGTCTACCTGCGCGCGGCTGAAAACGCCCGCGGCGAAGCTGTCATCTCGCGCGAGATGGCCCGCCGTGAAGAAGCATGGGACCGCCTGGAAAAAGCATACGCAGACGATGCACGCGTCGAAGGCGCGATCTTCGGTCGCGTCAAAGGCGGCTTCACCGTCGATCTGGGCGGCGCTGTTGCGTTCCTGCCCGGCTCGCAGGTTGACGTACGCCCCGTACGTGACGCTGGCCCGCTGATGGGTCTGAAGCAGCCGTTCCAGATCCTGAAAATGGACCGCCGCCGTGGCAACATCGTTGTGTCGCGTCGCGCTATCCTGGAAGAGTCGCGTGCCGAACAGCGTGCTGAAGTTATCGGCAAGCTGGCAGAAGGCGACGCAGTTGACGGCGTAGTCAAGAACATCACCGAATACGGTGCGTTCGTTGACCTGGGCGGCGTTGACGGCCTGCTGCACGTCACCGACATGGCATGGCGCCGCGTGAACCACCCGTCCGAGATCCTGACGATCGGCGAAACCATCAAGGTTCAGGTCATCAAGATCAACAAAGAAACCCACCGCATCAGCCTGGGCATGAAGCAGCTGCAAGACGATCCTTGGGATCTGGTTGCTGCCAAGTACCCGCTGGAATCGGTGCACACTGGCCGCGTGACCAACATCACCGACTACGGTGCATTCGTCGAGCTGGAGCCCGGTGTCGAAGGTCTGGTACACGTATCCGAAATGTCGTGGACCAAGAAGAACGTACACCCCGGCAAGATCGTGTCGACCTCGCAAGAAGTCGAAGTCATGGTTCTGGAAATCGACGGCGCCAAGCGTCGCGTATCGCTGGGCCTGAAGCAGACCATGCGCAACCCGTGGGAAGTGTTTGCAGAAACTCACCCCGAGGGCACCGAGGTCGAAGGCGAAGTCAAGAACATCACCGAATTCGGTCTGTTCATTGGTCTCGACGGCGAAATCGACGGCATGGTTCACCTGTCGGACATCTCGTGGGACGAGCGTGGCGAAGATGCCATCCAGAACTTCAAGAAGGGCGACGTTGTCAAAGCCGTTGTTTCGGAAGTTGATACCGACAAAGAGCGTATCTCGCTGTCGATTAAAGCTCTGGACGGTGACCCCTTCGCAGAAGCTGTTGGCGGCGTGAAGCGTGGCTCGATCATCACTGTTGAAGTGACCGCGATCGAAGATGGTGGCGTTGAGGTCGAGTACGAAGGCATGAAGTCGTTCATCCGTCGTTCGGACCTGTCGCGTGACCGTGCTGAACAGCGCCCCGAGCGTTTCGGCATCGGCGACAAGGTCGACGTACGCGTGACCAACGTCGACTCGAAGTCGCGTCGTCTGGGTCTGTCGATCAAAGCCCGCGAAATCGCAGAAGAGAAAGAAGCCGTAGAACAGTATGGTTCGTCGGATTCGGGTGCATCGCTGGGTGATATCCTGGGCGCCGCTCTGAAGCAGGACTAAGTCCTCGCGTCATAAATTCTGGAACGGCCCTGCGCGATGCGTGGGGCCGTTCTGTTTTCAGGCACGGCGAATCACGTCGATCACCGGCGGACGTTTCCAAGGCGGAAACGATGTGCATTTGCAGCATCCTATTTTTCGCGCAGAAAACGGCTGAAATCCGTTTAAATTCCCCCAAGTTCTAACCTAAGACTTGTATGCAGGGGCTTGGTTTGCTCCTATACTCGGACAGAATAAGGATGCAAAATCCATTAGATAGGCCAATTTGGGGGGACCAGAATGATCCGGTCTGAACTGATCCAGAAGATCGCGGATGAAAACCCGCACCTCTATCAGCGTGACGTTGAGCGCATTGTGAACACCATTTTCGAAGAGATCATTGAAGCCATGGCCCGTGGCGATCGGGTCGAACTGCGCGGCTTTGGCGCATTTTCGGTGAAGAAAAGAGATGCTCGTATCGGGCGCAACCCGCGCACGGGCGAGTCGGTCCAGGTCGAAGAAAAGCACGTTCCGTTTTTCAAGACCGGCAAGCTGTTGCGGGATCGACTGAACGGCAAATAAGAGGTCCAAATGCGGTACATCCGTTACGCCTTTCTGGCGGCACTTGGTGTTGTGTTGATCACGGTGGCGCTGGCCAATCGCGGCAGCGTGACGTTGAACATCCTACCCGGCGAGCTGTCGGGTTTCTTGGGGTGGAGCTGGTCCATCACCCTTCCGCTTTTCGTGATCATTTTCGGCAGCGTCGTGGCAGGGATCCTGCTTGGCTTTGTCTGGGAATGGCTGCGTGAACACAAGCTGCGCGCGGAAGGTGCGCGCCATCGCCGCGAGCGCGACCAACTGGCACGCGAGGTAAAAACCCTGCGTGAACCCAAGGCCCGCACCGGCGACGACGTGCTGGCATTGCTGGACAAGACCAGCTGAAGACTATGAGCATTTCGGTAAAGATCTGCGGGTTGAAGGACCCCGAACAGCTTGCGGCTGCCGTCGAGGCAGGCGCACGCTATATCGGGTTCAATTTCTTCCCTAAAAGCCCGCGTTCGGTCACGGTCGAACAGGCCGCCGCGCTGATGTTGGACGTCCCCATGGGCGTGGCCAAGGTCGCGCTTGTCGTGAACATGGACGATGCCGGGATCGAGGAAATCGTAAACGGCACGACCACCGACATGATCCAGCTGCACGGGTCGGAAAGCCCGGAACGTGTGGCCGAGGTTAAGGCACGTTTTGGCCTGCCTGTGATCAAGGCGATCGGCATTGCCGGGCCGGATGATGTCGCGCAGATCGAGCGCTATGCCGGGGTAGCGGATCAGCTTCTGATCGACGCGAAGGCCCCCAAGGGTGCAGACCTGCCCGGCGGCAATGGTGTTCCTTTCGACTGGCGTCTGGTGCAGCGCAAATACTGGCCGTGCCCGTGGATGCTGGCGGGCGGCCTGACCGCTGACAACGTGGCCGAAGCGATCCGTCTGACAGGTGCCAAGCAGGTGGACGTGTCCTCGGGCGTGGAAAGTGCACCGGGTGTGAAGGACCCGGGTTTGATGCACGCCTTCGTGTCCAACGCGCATGCGGCCAAGGACTAACCCCGCGCGCGACGTAAAGGACTCGCGTAGGGTCTAAAAACCGCTGGAAAACCACGCCCCCCCAATCTATGCAGGTGTGAAATGCGCAGAGCGGGGGGCACCATGGCCAACGATCTTTTTAACAGCTTCATGAACGGTCCGGATGAAAAGGGCCGGTTTGGCGACTTTGGCGGACGCTTTGTGTCCGAGACACTGATGCCGCTGATCCTCGACCTCGAGGCCGAGTACGAGAAAGCCAAGACCGACGACAGTTTCTGGGCCGAGATGAACGATCTGTGGACCCACTATGTCGGACGCCCCAGCCCGCTTTACTTCGCCGAAGGCCTGACCGAGCATCTGGGCGGCGCCAAGGTCTATATGAAGCGTGACGAGCTGAACCACACCGGCGCGCACAAAATCAACAACGTGCTCGGTCAGATCCTGCTGGCGCGCCGCATGGGCAAGACCCGTATCATCGCGGAAACCGGTGCCGGTCAGCACGGTGTGGCCACGGCCACCGTCTGCGCCAAGTTCGGTCTGAAGTGCATCGTTTATATGGGCGCCCATGACGTGCAACGTCAGGCGCCGAACGTGTTCCGCATGCGTCTTCTGGGCGCTGAGGTGATCGCCGTTGAAAGCGGTCGCGGCACGCTGAAAGACGCCATGAACGACGCGCTGCGTGACTGGGTGACGAACGTGGCCGACACCTTCTATTGCATCGGCACCGCGGCAGGTCCGCATCCCTATCCGGCGATGGTCCGCGACTTCCAGTCGATCATCGGCAAGGAAGCGAAAGAGCAGATGATGAAGGCCGAAGGCCGTCTGCCCGATACGATCATCGCGGCCATCGGTGGCGGCTCGAACGCGATCGGCCTGTTCTACCCGTTCCTTGACGACAAGAACGTCAACATCATCGGTGTCGAAGCCGGCGGCAAGGGCGTGAATGACAAGATGGAGCACTGTGCGTCCTTGACCGGCGGTCGCCCCGGCGTGCTGCACGGCAACCGCACCTTCCTGCTGCAGGATGATGACGGACAGATCCTGGACGGCTACTCGATCTCGGCCGGTCTGGACTATCCGGGCATCGGGCCGGAACACAGCTGGCTGCACGAAATTGGTCGCGCCGAGTATGTGGCGATCACCGACAAGGAAGCGCTAGACGCGTTCCAGCTGTGCTGCTCGACCGAGGGCATCATCCCCGCGCTGGAACCCTGCCACGCGCTGGCCCATGTCACGAAAATTGCGCCGACACTGCCGAAAGATCACATCATCTGCATGAACATGTGCGGACGCGGCGACAAAGACATCTTCACCGTCGCCAAATATCTGGGCTTTGATATGTCCGATACGGAAGGCCGCGACGTGGATTGATCCGCGACTTTTCACACGAATACCGGGCCGTCCAGAAGTGGGCGGCCCGTTTTCGTTTTGGCTTACAGATCCGCCGCGATGCGCCGGAACATGGCGATGTTCTGATCGTTCACGCCGTCGCCACGAAACCCGCGATCCGCGCTGTTCAGGGCGATCACCACGCCACGCGCTTTGTCGATATAGATGTACTGGCCATAGATGCCGCGGGCGTAGTATTCGCCCTCACTCGCGTCCGGCGCCATCCACCACTGATAGCCATATTGTTCCTTGCCGGGGGCAGTCGGGGCCGAGGGCCGGGTCGAGGCCGCAATCCAGTCTGCAGGGACGATCTGCTGGCCGTTCCACATGCCGTCCTGCCGGAACATCTCGCCAAAGCGGGCATAGTCGCGGGTGGTCAGGTTCAGCCCACCCAAGACGAAGGCCACGCCGTAGCCGTCGGTCAGGTAATAGGGGTCCGCCTCAAGCCCCATTGGGGCGATGACGTGTTCTTGCAGCAGGTCGGGAATGGGTCGTCCGGCAGCGCCTCGCACCACCATGCCGATCACATGGGTGTCGATGGACACGTATTGCCATGTCTTCCCCGCAGGCGCGAAACTGTCCTGAAGCCCCGCAGCAAACTGATCCATCGACCGCCCCAGCGCCAGCACGCGGCCCATGCGGTTGATGTCCGAATTGAAGTCTAGATAGTCCTCGTCAAACACCACGCCCGAGGCCATGTTCAGCACGTTGCGAATGCTCGCCCCATCATAAGCGCTGCCCTTCAGCGCAGGCGCATATTGCACGACCGGATCGTCCAGAGACGCGATATCCCCACGGTCCAGCACGATGCCCATCAGCGCAGAAATATAGCTTTTCGCCATCGACCAGCTAATCCGGCGATCTTTCGGCCCGGTGCCATGGTAGTAGCTTTCGTGGCGCAGCTGTCCGTCTTTCAGAACCACCAACCCTGTGACCGCACGGTCCTTGATCCAGGTGTTGACCGCCGCATCTGGCGCCCAGTTTTCCCCAATGGGCAGCGGGGTCACCGGCCCATCCCCGCGCGACATGCTGCGCGTCAGGAACGCGCTGTCCATGTTGGAAAAGTTGCCCACGATCTTCTCTTCCGAAAACAGAGAGTTTACGGCCAAAAGTCGCGTGATTTGTTCGCGCTTCCAGACCCCTACAAGGACCAGAAGCACGATCAGGACAAGGGCGGCGCGGGTTAGAAATTTCAGGGCTTTACGCATGGGATCTCCGGTTTTTCGAAGATCAAGGTGCCGACCAATCCACCCAACGTCCATGAAAATCTACACGACCAAGCGTCAACTTCCGTCCCTCGGGCCAAAGGGTCAGGGTGATGGCTGCGCCTTCGCTTTGGCGGTCATCCGCCTCCATCGATAGATGCGCGATGGGCCCGCGCTGTGCGGCGGCCTCGATGGCCGCCAAGCAGCGGTTTTGGGTGTCAGCGGGGAAGTACTGCCACGCGATCGTGTGATAGATCAGGGTTAGGTGGTCCGGCGCGACACTATCCAACTGCGCTTCAAGCCACGCGGCGGCGTCACCCTGATCCACTTGCGCGTCAAAGATCGCGGCTGCGGCTTTGCTGCGCGCCAACCGCTCCGGCTGGTCCGCCCACAGGTAAGAAGACATGCGCAGCAAGTCGTCTGAGGCTGTAATGTCCATCGGCATCAAATCAACCCCGCGCCGGGATAGCACTTGGGGCAGGGGGCCTGTGGGCAGGTCCCCGCACCACTCGGGCGTTAGTAGAACCGGTGCGTCCTCCGGGCCCAATCGTGTGTCGCCCGCCTGAAGCGCGAACTGGTCCCACATCAGGTTCAGACCTGCACTCGCTCCCAGCTCATAGACGCGCATCGGCAACTTGTACTGGTCCGCCAGCCAATGCCCTGCGGCCACCATGACCGCAGCGCGGCGCACCTCGTTGGTTTGCGGCGGCAGGTCGAGCCAGCGGTCCAACGTGTCCGCATGCTCTGAGATCGCGACCTGAAGGGCCTCGGCGATCTGCGCGTCACCGGGGGCAGGATTTGGCGGATAGATTGCCACCAGCGCGGGGCAGTCACCGGTCAGAACCAGCGCATGCAGCCCCGCCAGAAAACGCAGTGGCAGAGACTGTCCGAAGGCACCGACATTTCCCTCCCAGTCGAACATGCGATCGGTCAGCGGCGTGCCCGGTGTCAGTGTCGCACCCGCAATGCGCAGCACGCGCGCCGTGAACGGGCTGTCCAGCCTTTCGTTGTTGTCTGCCTGAACCTCGAACGCGTCGCGCAGGGTCACGAGAACTTGTCCATCAGCTTTTGCAGCGGGCTGCGCGTGTCTTCTTGTGTGGGTTCTGGCGCGGGTTTCGGTTTGGGCTGCGGCGGTTCTTTCTTCTTGGACTTCTGCGCAGCATCCGGTGCAGACCCACCCGAAGAGCGGGGCGGGTTCACACGCCGCCCAATCGCGTTCATGAACTTCCCACTGTCGCCTGCCGCCAGATCCGTGGCCCCGTCTGCACAGCCGCGCAGCACATCGTCCAGCCACTCCTGATCCGCCTTTGCAAAATCACGCAGAACAAAGCCCGCCACCGCCGCCTTGTTGCCGGGGTGACCAATGCCCATGCGAACCCGGTGATAGTCCGCCCCGATATGCGCGTGGATTGACCGCAGCCCGTTATGGCCTGCGTGACCGCCGCCCGTTTTGACCCGGCACTTGCCGGGGGCCAGATCCAGCTCGTCGTGGAACACGATGACGTCGTCCGGGGTCAGCTTGTAGAACCGCATCGCCTCGCCCACGGACTGGCCGGACAGGTTCATGAAGGTCTCGGGGCGCAGCAGGATCACCTTCTCGGATCCCAGTTTGCCCTCGCTCACGCTGCCCTGAAACTTGCCACGCCACGGGGCAAAGCCGTGATCCTCGGCAATGCGTTCAACCGCCATGAAGCCGATATTGTGCCGGTTGCCCGCGTATTTTGCCCCCGGATTCCCCAGCCCGACAAACAATTTCATGTGCCATCATTCCTTCTGGACATCGGGACCTGAACCCGAAATTATCATTTTCGGTAATCTACTTGGCCTGAACTTGCGTGGCAAACACCAACACATCCCGGCCACCCAAGGAGAGCAGCATGCCGCAATTCAAACTGGACGGTTTGATCCTGAAGATCCCGCGCAAATGCATGAACGACAATATCCGGGTCGCGATGGATCGCGGGGGGTACGAGAAGAACGAATCCCAGGCTTTGAAGCGACACCTAAAGCCCGGCGATCGCGTTCTGGATCTTGGTGGCGGTGCGGGCTTTGTCGCGCTTCAGGCCGCGCGGATTGTCGGGGCCGAAAATGTCACCGCGGTCGAGGCCAGCGCGGATATGTCCAAAGCCATCGGAGCCAATGCGGTGAAGAACGGATTTGCTGAAATGCAGGTGGTTCAAGGCGCGGTCGTGCCCGATGGTTTCACAGACGATACCGTGACATTTGAGGTGCTCCCCGGATTTTGGGCCTCATCAATCTCGGAGGGCGGCGAAAAGACAAGGAAAGCCTCGAAGTTGGTCACTGTTCCCGCGCTGAAATTCGGGGATCTGCAGAGACGCGCGCAGCCCACCGTTATCTCGATGGATATCGAAGGGGCCGAGCTTGACCTTGCCAGTTGCGCATGGTGGCCCGAAACGCGGATCGTCATCATGGAGATCCACCCCGAGCGCTATGGCAGCCACGCATTGCGCCAGTTGATCAAGGACATGTTTTCCAACGGGTTCGGGTGGATGCCGTGGGGCACCCGCGGCAGTGTCTTGGTGTTCGAGCGTCTGGACGAGGCCCCCACATAAAAAACGGGACCCCGAAGGATCCCGTTTCGCAACACCTTTTCAGGTGAGGCTTATTCTTCTGCAGCTGCGGCTTCTTCTTCACCAGCTTCCTCACCGGCGTCGCCGTCATCCGACGAACGCAGCGAGCTGGGAGCCGAGATGTTGGCGATGACGAAGTCACGGTCAACGGTGGGCTTGGCGCCTTCCGGCAGGGCAACATCCGAGATGTGGATGACGTCGCCGACGTCTTTGCCAGCCAGATCAACAACGATCTGCTCGGGGATTTCGCCAGCCAGAACGTTCAGTTCAACTTCCGGACGGACAACAGTCAGAACACCACCGCGCTTCAGGCCGGGGGCTTCTTCTTCGTTCACGAACTCAACGTGAATGAACAGGCTGATCCGGCTGGTGCGGCGCAGGCGCATCAGGTCCAGGTGGGTCGGCAGGTCTTTGACAACGTCACGCTGTACGTTGCGGCAGATCACGCGGACATCTTCCTGACCGTCGATTTTCAGGTTCCACAGGGTCGACAAGAAACGACCGGCCTTCAGCTTTTTGAACAGCTCGTTGAAGGGGATGTTGATGGCGAGCGGGTCTGCGCCACCACCGTATACGATACCCGGTACCTGGCCTTCGCGGCGAGCTTGACGAGCGGCCCCCTTGCCTGTCCCCGTACGTACCGTGGCTTCAAGATTCGGAATCTCACGTGCCATTGGTTTTCTCCATATCTAATAAGTGCGGGAATCCTCCAAGGGTGTAAGCCCCGCAATGAAGCCGTGCCTATAGACCGGATCGGGTCCGTTGAAAAGGGAATTATGCGGTTTTGCCGTGGTTTTATTGGTGTTCCACGCGCCTGCGCCGCATGTCGCGGGCATCGGCCGCCTTTTTGGCTTTAATTGCTTCTAAGGCAGCGTTGCGCCCGAAGGCAAGCCGGGTGTCTGCCATTCGCTCTTCATGTGCAGCGCGGGCTTGGGCGAGTTGGATATTCAACTGGCCCAGACGGGTTCGCGCCTGTTTTTGCCACTGATCGAAATGCCCGCTGGAAAGCGCGGGATTGAGGCCGGTTTCAGGGTCCAAGCCGGGTAGCTGGCTTAATCGCGTCCTCATATCAGCTATCTGATGTTCCAATGCTGCGACTTTTGCGGCGGTGGCCGAAAGCTCGGCCATCGCGCGGTCCAGTTGCAGGGCCGTCAGGTCGGTCAGCTGGTAAAGCGGGTCTGCCATCTTAAGTCCTTAGCGAATTCTTCGCGCGCTGGCGCATGTTCTCGGCAAAGCGGATGGCGGCGGCGACAGCCTGATACTGATCGGGCGGCACTTCCTGTCCGATCTCGACCGTGGCATGTAGGGCACGTGCAGTGGGGGGATCGCGGTGGATCGGAACGCCGTTTTCAGAGGCAACCTCGCGGATGCGGGCGGCAATTTCGTCCACGCCTTTAGCGACACAAATCGGAGCCTCGCCCGGCAGGCGCGACCATTTCAGGGCCACCGCATAATGGGTCGGGTTCACGACAATCACGTCGGCATCCGGCACATCCTGCAGCATCTGGTTGGTCGCGATATCATAGGCCTTCTGGCGCCGCTGCCCTTTCATATGCGGGTCGCCTTCGTTTTGCTTGATCTCGTCCATCAGCTCTTTGTGGGACATGCGGTTTTTGCGCAGGTGCTCTTGCTTTTGCCACAGGAAGTCGATCCCGCCGATGACCAAGGCAACCAGCAGGACGATGGCGAAAAACTCGACCGATAACTCAAGCAGCAACACCGACACCATGCCGGGGTTCAGGGCAAGAGCCGCCAACATCTCGGGCAGGTTGACCCAGATGAAAATGCCCAAAATGACGCTGTAGATCGACAGTTTCACGAAGCTTTTGAAGAACTCGAACAGGCCAGATCGCCCAAACTTGTTCTTGGCATTCGATAGCGGCGAAATCCGGTTCAGCTTTGGCATCAGCTTTTCAGGCGAGACCACGAAGCTGCGTGTCACCACTGTCAGGCCCAATACGGCCACCATCGGCATCAACAGCCACGGCGTCAGGTGCCAAGCGATCGACGTAACGGCGTTCGCAAGCACGGGGCCGCCGCTGCCCTGAAAGGCGTTTTGCGCGAGCTGATTCGAGCGTTCCAACATCGCTGAAAACACGCCCCCAAGCCCGGTCATCGTGGACGCCCCGACCGCCGAGGTCAGCAGCAAGAGGACGAGATAAGACATGGCTGTGTTCAGATCCGAGGACCGGGCGACCTCACCACGTTTTCGGGCGTCGTCCAGTTTCTTCTGGGTTGGCTCGTGTTGCTTGCTGTCGTCGTCTTCACCAGCCATCACCAGCCTCCGAACGGGTTAAGCAACAGCGCCTCGAATGCGCGTTGCCAGATGGGGAGCAACACAGGCGTTGTCAGGGCCAGCAAGATCAAGCCGCCCGCCGTGATCGCAGGGGCGCCGACAAAGGCGACCATCAGTTGCGGCATGGCGCGGTTGATGACGCCAAGGGCCACGTTATAGAGCAGCGAAACGATGACGAAGGGTGCGGCCAGCGCGAAGGCAAAGCCGAAACAGCGCGCAATATGCATGATGCCCCAGTCTGAAAATCCTTGAGTGTCCGGCAGTCCGCCAACGGGAAAGACTTGATATGATAGGATGAACCCCTCGACGATCCGCACATGCAGTCCCAACATCGCGGCCAAGGCCAGACCCGAGATCGTCAGGACGTGTCCGATAGCAGGCTGCGGGTCCGAGTTGTTCCCCCCCATCAATTGTGCAAGCGATGTGGACTGCGCCGCGATGCTGCCCGCGATCTGCAAGGACATAATGGCAAGACGCAAAACGATTCCGAAGCCAAGCCCGACAATCGGTTCGCTCATCAAGTAAATCGTCGAACTCAGCTCCTCGATCGAGGCGCCGATGGTGGTCGCCATGGCCGGGGCAACAATCACGGTAAAGGCAAGCCCCAAAAAAAGGCGTACCCGGACGGGCACCATGGTTTCGCCGAAAGCAGGCAGCAGTGCCATCGTCGCACCCACGCGCAGAAACACCACGAAGCCCAGCATGAAAAACGCCTGAGACTGGGCCATGATCTGGGCGAGCTGTTCGTTCATGCGGGCACCAAACCAACCAGCGACGGGCGGGCCTCGGTCCCGATTTCTTCGAATGAGAGGACGGGGTTTGCAATGCCCTTGGCGGACAGGACCGTCCGCAAGAACCGGCGTCTGCGGGATGAGGTGACGACCGCGGGATAGATCCCGGTTTCGCCCGCCCGTGCGATCTTGTCTGCCACGGCGTTGGCCAAGCGATTGAACTCTTCCGGTGGGAGGGCGACTTCGCCTCGGTCTGGATCGAGTTGATGGGACTGAAAACAGGCCTCCCATTCAGGGGCCAACTGCACCAGCGGGATGGTGCCATCTTCGCGTTTCAACTCGGCCAGCAGTTGGAAGTTCAGCCGCTGACGCACGTGATCGCAGATGGCCTCGGGCGTGCCGAACACAGGGCGTGCCTCGGCGACGCTTTCCAAGATGACGGGTAGGTTGCGGATGGAGACACGCTCTTCCAGCAGCAGACGCAACACCGAATGCAGCAGATCAAGCGGGACCTTGTCCGGAACCAGTTCGTCCAGCAGGCGGCGATTGGCCTCGGCCCGCGCAGGATCCGAGAGGTTCACGAACTCGTCCAGCAACCGGCGCAGCGCCTTCAGGCCCAGCAGGCGCGGGAAGTTCTGCTTCATGACTTCCAGAAGGTGGGTGGCCAAAACTTCGGTGGGTGAAACCACGGCGCACCCAGCCAGTGCCGCCTGTTCTTGGTCGCCATCCGCAATCCAACGCGCGGGGGCTTGATAGACGGGCTCCAACACATCTTCCCCTTCGGGCAGAAGGGCGTCGTCCCCGCTAAGGATAATCAGCGCCTTGTCTGGCATCAGGCGATTGCGGGCTTGCTCAACCCCCTGAATTTTAATCGTATAGGTGCCCGCGGGAAGAGATCCGTTATCGGTCAGGCGGATCTCGGGCAGGATCAGGCCGAACGCGCTGGCCGTGTGGTTGCGGATGCTGGAAATGCGGGCGTCTAGACCGGTGGCGGGATCCAGAACCATTGCGACCAGATCGGCTGCAAATTCTACATGGATATCGTCAAGATCGAGGATGTCTCCGATGCTTTCCTCCGGTGTTTCAAGCTGGTTTTCTTGCGCCTCTTGTGGATCTGATGCGTTCGCGGCTTCCTGTTGTTTTGCAGCCCACCAAGAGGCCGCCCCCAAGGCGATGGCGCCCAGGATGAACGGCACAAATGGCAGGCCGGGAACCAGTCCGAACAGGCCCATCAAAAATGCCACGGTAGCAAGGGCCGACGGATGCTTTCCGAACTGTGAAAACAAGGCCAGGTCGGTCGATCCCGAGGTTCCACCACGCGCCAGCAGCAAAGCCGATGCTATCGAAATGATTACGGCCGGTATCTGGGTAACCAACCCGTCCCCGACGGTCAAAATGGCGTAGGTCTGGAAGGCTGCGGACAGGTCCATCCCATGGATCACCACCCCGATGATCAGCCCCATGACGAGGTTCAGGAAGGTGATCAGCAACCCAGCTACCGCGTCCCCTTTGACGAATTTCGACGCACCGTCGAGTGACCCAAAGAACGTGGTTTCGGCCTGCTCGCGCTCGCGCCGCGCTTTCGCTTCGGCGTGGTCGATCGCACCCGCGGACATGTCGCTGTCGATGGCAAGCTGCTTGCCAGGCATGCCGTCCAACGCAAAGCGAGCCCCGACTTCGGCCATGCGGGTTGCGCCTTTGGTGATGACGATGAAGTTGACGATCAACAGCACACAGAAGACGACCAATCCCAGCAGAATGCTGCCACCCATGACGAAACTGGCAAACCCTTCGATGACACTGCCCGCCGCCGAGGTGCCGGTGTGCCCATTCCCGATAATGAGCTTGGTGGATGAGACGTTCAAAGACAGTCTGAGCATCAAAGAGGCAAGCAACACTGTCGGGAAGGCTGAGAAATCCAGCGGACGTTCGATGAACAGCGTGACTGTGAACATCAAAATGGCCAGAGCAAAGGACGCAGCGAGGCCCAGATCCAGCACCCAAGCTGGCATTGGCAGGATCATCATTACGATGATCGCCATCAAGGCGAGTGCGAGCAGAATGGTGGGACGGAAGACGCCTTGGATGTTTTTCATCTTTGCCAACAACCCGCAAAGGTGGATTGCTGCCGACAGATCAACTGCACCGGCCTGTAGTTGTGTCTTTGTAGAGCACGAATATAAAGGGCGGCGCAATATTGGACCACGGTAGCGCCGCC
>NZ_ML178716.1 GCF_004360145.1 Aliiroseovarius marinus
ACGCCGCCCTACTGGCCCACTTTTGCGCCGCCCTTGACATCTTGGATGATCGGGCGACTTCGGAACGCGCTCTCCTCATGCGCTTTCAATGATCCCGTTCGCCTCGGTGCAAAGAGGGTAGGTTGTCATTAACGTTTCAAAAATATAAACTTTTGCGCGCAAAGTTTCACATATTGCGAACATGGTTATGGCACGGAATTCACTTGTTAATAATATCGGAGATGCCGATCTCAAGCTGCTGCGGATCTTCAAATCTGTGGTCGAAAGCGGTGGTTTGGCGGCAGCCGAGACCGAATTGAACATCGGTCGATCCACAATTTCGAAGCATCTTTCCGACTTGGAGCATCGATTGGACCTGCGATTGTGTGATCGGGGGCCAGCCGGATTCGCGCTGACTGAGGACGGCGCGAAGGTTCTTGAAGCCGCCGACAGCCTGTTGGGCAGTGTCTCGGACTTCCGCGCCGAGGTGAATGAAATCAAGAAAAGACTGGTCGGCACGATCCGCATTGCGTTTTTCGACCAGTGTGCCTCAAACCCCGAGGTGAATCTGGCAAAGTCCATCGCGGCGTTTAACTTGGCTGCGCCGAATGTAGAAATCGACCTGTCAATCGAACCGCCGACCGCCATTGAAACCAAAGTCATCGGAGGAGAGCTGGATATCGGCATCATCGCTCAGCACCGGCCCTCGCCCAGCCTGAACTATGTGCCGATCTATGGCGAGAACATGTATGTATATTGCGGCAGGGACCACGAGTTTTTCGAACGCAGTGATGCGGGGCTGTCATTGGCTGACGTGCGCCGGACCAACTATGCGGGCATCAGTGTGAACTCACCCAATTTGCATGTGGGGCAGAAACTTGGACTGCGTCGGTCTGCCAAGGTTCAAAGCGAACACGCATTGTCCATTTTGATCCTGTCTGGGCGCTATATTGGTTTTCTTCCAGATCACCTTGCCAGAATTTTCGAACAACGTGGAAGCATGAGGCCCATTCTACCAGACCAGCTTTACTATCGCACAACCTTCTGCGCGGTCACGCGGCGCAGGCCAAATCCCAACCGGATCACATCTCTCTTTATGCAAACGCTAGAGCGGCAACATTCGGAATAGTGGGGCTGTCAGGCGAGTTCTAATCCGTCTCGCCTAGACCGGCATCACTGCCCTTTACGCTGCACAAAGACCGCGCCACGCGGCAAGAGCGACGGATTGGTTAAACTTGCAAAGTTGTGGCGGGGCTATGTCAGCGCCCTGCCCGTCTTAAACCTGTTTTCGATGACACGGACATAGGAGAAGTGTTGACGGATAAGAAGATATTCAACCACCGCTTTTTCCAAGCACCAGAAAGGTCATCATCCCGAGCGGCGGCAGCGCGCGCTGCTCTTCAAGCGTCAGGGCATCCTCTTGCAATACAATCTCGATCTCGAAATCAGAGTGCCAGCCGATGGTATTGGCGAAGGGTGCGAATAGCCGCTCCAGAGACGCGATCACGCCCTGTTTTCGCTCGAAATGATTGGTGATCACCACCTTTCCGCCCGGTTTGCAAACCCTAGCGATCTCGGCCATCACTTTCTCCGGTTCAGGGACAACAGACAACACATGCATCGCCGCAATGGTGTCAAAATGGTTGTCTGGGAAATCGAGTGTGCGGGCATCCATCTTACGCAACTCTTCGACTTGGCTAAGCTCCAACGCTTGCACTTTGTCGCGGGCCTTCTGAAGCAT
The DNA here is from genome assembly GCF_004360145.1 of Aliiroseovarius marinus. GTDB lineage: Bacteria > Pseudomonadota > Alphaproteobacteria > Rhodobacterales > Rhodobacteraceae > Aliiroseovarius > Aliiroseovarius marinus. The sequence continues at coordinate 1,721 of NZ_ML178716.1, forward strand.
TTCTGCACTGAAATCGATCCCGGTCACATGCATGCCGGGTTTGTATTGCTCCAGCGACAGCCCGGTGCCCACTCCAACCTCAAGGACACTTCCGCCACGGCTGTTGATGTACTCCACAGCACATCGCCTGCCGACATTGGTGATTGCTCCGAATGTCTTGTCATAGACGGGTGCCCAACGGGCATAGGAAGACTGCACAGCTTTGATGTCCATATCTGGTCCCTAATGCTTTGATTGTAGCCCCTTCTCAAGCCACGCCCAGATGACCGTCACCACATACCCCAGGCACAGCACGATCAACGAGATCCAGGCGAATGTCAGGACAACCGCTCCAGCGCAGGCTACTCCGACGAGAAAGAATTTTACATTACCACGGGAAATCTTGGTGGTTTTAAACGACCAGGTCGGTATGCGGCTAATCAGCAGAAGACCGATAAAGACCATGTAGATGCAGATGACACTTCCCGGCAGCAGCGATGCATCTGCGAAGGCAAAAGAAAGATACATCGGCAACATGACCAGCAACGCACCTGCAGGCGCGGGCACGCCCTCGAAATAAGCTTTCTCTTGAGGTGACTGCTGAGCAACGTCTTCGGATTTGCTTCCGACGTTGAAACGGGCCAGCCGCATGACGCAACACACGGAAAAAATAAGAACGAAAATCCAAGCGGTGCTCGGGATATCCTGCAGACCCCAAAAGTAGATAATGAGAGGCGGCGCCACCCCAAAATTTAGGAAGTCGGCAAGTGAATCAAGCTCCGCGCCCATTTTGCTATCGACCCCAAGAAGCCGCGCAATACGCCCGTCTATTCCATCTAGGATACAGGCGACCATCACAAGCTGAACCGCAAGCGTGTAGTTGCCCTGAACTCCAAACCGGATGGCGGACAGCCCCGCACAAATTGCCAATATCGTCAGCACATTTGGCAGAAGCTGGAAAAGCGTGAACGCGTTTTCCTTTTTGTCGATTGGGCCCGCCACTGGCCTGTTTCTTTTACCGTTCATCCGACATATTCAGCTCTGCCAGAACGGTCTCACCCGCAATCATCGTTTGTCCAATGCTTACCAACGGGACCACACCGTCAGGCAAGTAGACGTCCAGCCGCGAGCCGAACCGGATCAGTCCAAATCTTTCGGCGGTCTGCATCATGTCCCCCGGTTTGACAAAGCAGACGATACGTCTTGCCACCAGACCGGCGATCTGCACCAAGGCCAGATCCTGACCATTTGTCATCCGAATGCGCAGGCTGTTGCGTTCATTGTCGGCGCTGGCTTTATCCAGCGATGCGTTGAAGAACTTGCCAGGGCGATAGGCAATGGCTGTGATTTCACCTTCGATCGGTGTGCGATTCACATGACAGTTAAACACGCTCATAAACACGCTAACGCGTGTAAGGGGCTCATCCGGCATCCCAAGCTCTTGGGGCGGAACAGCTTTTTCGATCAGCGAAACAACTCCGTCAGCGGGGCTGACGATCAGCCCTTCTCGCGTTGGTGGTACGCGTTCAGGATCGCGAAAGAAATAGTAGCACCAAATGGTAAGACCTACGCCGATCCAACCCAACAGATTGGAAAACAGGAACAGGACGACCGTGATGGCTGCAAAGATAGCTACAAACTTTATGCCCTCAGGGTGCATTGGTTTGATAAATGTATCGCGCATTCGCATCGTAATATTTCCTTAAGGTCAACCAACGACGTTCATAAGTGGATTAGACCTAAACGCAAGTATGTTTGGAAAATCAGTGCTAGTGCTGGCCGCTTTCGGGATTCATAGCTTGGAGAAACAAGGAAGGTTATCCGCTGATCTCTGCCTTGAAGGCCGATGGCGTGATACCGAACTTGTTCTTGAAGAGGCGAGAGAACTGCGCCTGATCCGAAAAGCCAAAACGATAGGAGACTTCCGAGATCGGAAGCCCCGGCGCCGTGGCCAGACGATCCCGCGCCGCGATCAGGCGCTGATCCCGTATTTGCTGGCTGACCGTACCATTCACATCCTTGAACAGGTCATGCAGATAGCGTTTCGAAATCCCGCAGCTTTCAGCGATCAGATCGGGGGACAAGTTTGGGTTTTTAAGGTTCTCGCGGATGAATTTCTCGACCCGGGAAATATGCGCGGTGCGCACCGCAGAGAGATTGCTTGAGCTTGCGTCAACCGTTTCGTCAAGGGCAAGGCCAAGCAGTTCTAGAAGCTGGCGCCCTACGGTTTCGCCCGCAGCCGCTCCGAGATCTGCAAACTTCGACTGGGCCTGATCGACCATAGAGGCGAACAGTCCTGCCGTGCCCGACGTGGCATTGAATACTTTCGCGCAAAATCGGTCGGGTTGGCGCACGCGCTCTTCCAGCGCTTTACGCCCGACTTTCAGAACGAACAGGTCATTGGGGTTTTCATAGAGGAACCGATAGGGCTCGTCGCCGCGTTCAATGATGAAGCCGCCCGGATCGCACCGCACCTCGCGCCCCAACTGGCGGAACTCGACCGATGTGGCCCGCGGCAGAGTGATGAGATATTCTTCTTCCCGCGCCTCACGAATATGCGCGCGCCGCCGTTCATAGCTGAGCGGATCCGAGGTCAGTCGGGACATGCCCACATGCCCCATCGACATCCGGCTTAACTGTCCGTTGAAATGGATGGGATCTCGGAACTGAAGTTCCAGCGGAAAATACGCATCATTTACCACCGCATTCCATTTACTGGAGCGGTGCTGCGGCTCTGTCGTGGCCGTCGAGAATGTGAACTCGGCGGTCATATGCGTCTCCTCCCAAGCCTGACCATAGCCAAGCCTCTCAATAAAACAAAGGAATTTGGAGGTTCTGCACTCTGCTGCAAACGGTTCTGCGCTGAGCGGCAAATTGTTCTGCACAAAGCTGCAAACGGTTCTGCGCTCATCGTCAAGACCAGCCCAACAAGCCGCGACAAGCTGGGATCACAAGTTCGACGTGCAGGAGGAGCGCGCCGGATCAAGCGGAAGAATGCTCGGATCAGGCGGCCCCTTTGCGCCCATGCAAAGGACCAGAACGAATGGCTAATAGACAAGTTGACCCCATCACGCTTTCGGTGGTGCGCGGCGTATTGGAAACCACTCAGCGCGAAATGACGCTGGCCTTGGAAAAGACCGCGCGCAGCTCGGTTTTCAACTTGGCGCATGATTATTCGACGGCGCTGTTCAACCACACCCCCGAGATGATTTTGCAGGGTCAGGATATTCCGATTCACCTTGGATCGTTGATCCCGGCGATGAAGTCGGTCGCCAATTTCTTCGAGGGTGACATCCACGAGGGCGACCTGATCCTGCACAATGATCCCGCCTATGGTGGCAGCCACATCATCGACACCTGCATGTATTACCCGGTGTTCTATGAAGGCGAGCTGGTGTTCTGGACCGTCTGTAAGGGGCACCTGACGGATATCGGTGGGCCGGTGCCTGCGGGCTATAACCCCGAAGCGAAAGAGATCTTTGCAGAAGGTCTGCGCATTCCGCCGATCAAGCTGTGGGACAAGGGTGTTCCGCGCAATGACATCATGAACATGCTGCTGACCAACATGCGTGCACGGCGCGATCAGGAAGGCGACTTCAACGCGCTGATTGGGGCCTGCCAAGTGGGTGCCCGCAACCTGACCGCGCTGATGGACAAATACGGCAAGGATGTGGTGCAGGAGTGCATTGCCGAGCTTCTGGATATGGCCAACGCACATATGAACGGCCTGATCGCGCAAGTGCCGGACGGGACCTATTCGGGCACGGCCGTTCTGGAAGACGCGGGCCACGGGTTTGGGGATTTCGACATCACCGCAACCGTGACGATCACCGGCGACAGCTGCCATATCGAGATCGAAAGCCCGCCGCAGGTGCCCTATTTCATCAACTCCTACGAGGGGAACTCGTATTCCGGAGTCTATCTCGGCCTGATGATGTTCGCACAATTGCCGCCGCCCTATAACGAAGGGCTATACCGCAATGTGACAGTCGACATGGGCAAGAAGGGCACCCTGTGTAACGCGCAGTCGCCCGCCCCGCATATGAACTGCACCACCACGCCAATGGAAACGCTGACCGACGCGGTGCGACTGGCTTTTGAACAGGCCGCGCCTGACAAGGTGTCTGCCAGCTGGGGTCACGCCAATGGCTGCAATATTGCCGGGTGGGACAGCCGCCATGACGAGGAATACGTCACCATGGTGCTGGCCTCGATCATCTCGGGCGCGGGCGCCACGGCAAGCCAAGATGGCTGGCACGCCTGCGGACCGGAATGCTGCTTCGGCGCGCTGACCTCGGGCGACATTGAGATGCTCGAGCACTCTTATCCAATCATCATCCATGAATACGGTCTGATGGAAGACAGCGGTGGCGCGGGCAAGTTCCGCGGTGGGTCCGGCACGCGCTGGGCGGTCGAACCGCTGGACACCGACATGACGCTGGTCACCTTCGGCGAAGGGCGCCGCATTCCGGCCATGGGGGCCGCTGGGGCGAAATCCGAAATGGTCCACAAGAAAGTCGGCCGTCTTGAAATCACCCGCGATGGCGAAACCCAAATCATCACCGACAACGTGATCGAAACCATCAAACCCGGCGAGATCGCAGCAAACCTGAACCCCGGCGGCGGTGGTTTTGGCAACCCGTTTGAACGTGACCCCCTGAAGGTGGTCGAGGACGTCCGCAATGGCCTCGTCTCGATCGAAGGCGCGCGGCTGGACTACGGCGTGATCATCTCGGACGCCGACACGCTTTCCATCGACGAAAACGCCACAGCCAAAGCCCGCGCTGCGGCCTGAAGCCCCTGACTGAAAGGAACAAAACTATGCGAACCCAATATCGTCTGGGCATCGACGCCGGCGGCACATTCACCGACTTCATTCTTGCCGACAAAAAGGGTGGGACACGGATCTTCAAGGTTCTGTCGACCCCGACTGAGCCGACCAAGGCCATCAAGAATGGCTTGGCGCTGATCACTGAAGAAACTGGGCTGACGGCGCAGGAAATCGTGTCGAACTCGGACCTGTGCATCAACGGCACCACGGTGGGGCTGAATGCGCTGATCACCCATACCGGGGCCAAGACCGGCCTGATCGCCACCAAGGGGCACGAGGATTCCATCGAAATCCGCTTGGGCCACAAAGAAGACGGCTATCGCTATGACCCGGACTATCCGCCCGCAACCATGCTGGTGCCGCGCCACCTGCGTAAGGGGGTCAGCGAGCGGGTGATCTCGGACGGGTCGGTCAAGACGCCGATCAACGAGGAAGATGTGCGCGACGCCTGCCGTTACTTCATCGCGGAAGGCGTTGAATCGGTCGCGATCAGCTTTGTCTGGTCGGTGCTGCACCCCGACCACGAAAACCGCGCCGCCGAGATCGTCCGCGAGATGATGCCCGATGTGCGCCTGACCGTGGGCAGCCAGCTGTACCCGCAGGTGCGCGAATACACCCGCACCTCGACCGCTATCGTGAACGCCTATCTGGCGCCGATCCTGCAGCGCTATGTCGAAGCCATCGACGCCTATTTCCGCGAGCTGGGCAGCCAGCATCCGGTGCGGTACTTCCAATCAAACGGCGGTCTGGCGTTGGGCAAAGTGGTATCGGATCAATCCGTTTATGCCATCAACTCTGGCCCTGCATCGGCACCGCAGGCGGCGCTGGACGTGGCCGAGCCTTGGGGTGACAAGAACATCATCACCTGTGACATGGGCGGCACCTCGTTCGACATCACCCTGACCAAGGACGGGCAGGCCAACGTCAACAAGAACATCGACTTCCTGCGCTATCGTATCGGCATCCCGATGATCCAGGTGGAAACCTTGGGTGCCGGGGGCGGTTCGATCGGCTGGATCGACTCGATGGGTCTGATGCAGATGGGGCCGCAATCGGCTGGATCTGAACCCGGGCCTGCCTGCTATGGGCAAGGCGGCGAGAACCCGACGACGACCGATGCCAACCTTGTGCTGGGCTATCTGAATGCGGACGGGCTGGTTGGTGGACGGCTTCCGTTGGATGTCGACAAGGCGCGCGGTGCGATCCAAACGAACCTTGCCGACCCGCTGGGCATTTCCGTCGAGAAAGCCGCCTATGGCATGTTCACCATCGTTAACAACAACATGGTCAACGCCATCCGCCGGGTGTCGGTCGAACGGGGCTATGACCCGCGTGATTTCGTGCTGATGGGCGCTGGTGGTGCCACGGGCGCGCATATCACCGCACTGGCGCGCGAAATGGGAATCTCGAAGGTTCTGATCTCGAAACTTGCCTCGGGGCTGTGCGCCTATGGGCAGATCATTTCGGACGTCAAATACAACTACATGGCGCCCGCACCGATCCGTCTGGAAGGGGCAGCTGCGGCAAAGAAACTGGACGATCTGTTCACCTCGCTCGAGGCGCGCGGCAAGGTCGATCTGGCGGGTGATGGGTTCGCCGAGGACCGCATCTCAATCCGTCGGTCGCTTGATATGCGCTATGTCGGTCAGGTGCATGAATGCACGGTCGAGATCAATCCGTTCGAGGTCACCGAAGCCACGATTGAAGACATCAAGGCCGCGTTCCACGCTCGCCACAAAGAGCTGTACACCTATGACGAACCGCATAACGCGGTCGAGATCGTCAACGTGGAAAGCACCATTGCCGGCCATGTGGACAAGCCCGAGCGCATGACCATTGCCGCTGGTAAAGGCGCGCATGAAACCCTAAAGGGCACCCGCCCGATGGTGTTCAATGCCGATGGCATCGCGCAGGACACGCCAGTCTATGACGGCTCTGCCATGGGCGCCGGGGACACGCTACATGGCCCCGCGGTGATCGAAGAGGTCACGACCACCATCGTGGTCGAGCCCGGCTGGACCGTCAGCCTGCATGACACCGGCGTTTATGTTCTGACTGCGGATGCGGAAACCGACCGCGGCCCGCTGGAACAGATCAAAGAACTGGCCGAGGTCTGAAGATGGCGCGGCGGAAAGAAACGGGTTCCTCCCTGGCTGCGTCCGGGGTGACGGTGGCCTTCGGTGGGTTCAAAGCCCTGACCGATGTCACATTAACGATCACCCCGGGCGCGGTTCATGGGCTGATCGGCCCGAACGGGGCCGGTAAAACCACCATGGTCAACACGTTGACCGGGTTTCAGGCTCCGACCACGGGCACTGTGACGCTTGGGGGCAGGAATGTCGGCACTTTGCCGCCGCACCAGTTGCGCCGGGCCGGTGTGGCCCGCACCTTCCAGGCTGGCCGCTTGTTCACCGGCCTGGATGTTCTGGACAACCTTGCGGTCACGGGCGTTGGGCTGGGATATACCCGCGCCGCGTCCGAGGCCGAGGCACAGCGGCTGCTGAGCTGGATGGGTGTCCCCCATCTAGCCCAGCAGCCCGCAGCGGGGCTTCCTTATACGGATGAGCGCCGCGTCGGCATTGCCCGGGCACTTATGTTCAGCCCCGACTTCCTTCTGCTTGATGAGCCAGCCGCAGGCATGTCCGAGGCCGAGGCGTCCGATCTGGCCGCGCTGATCAAACGCGTCGCGGACGAGCTGGGCATCGGTGTTTTGCTGATCGAACACAATGTCGGGTTGGTTCTTGAGGTATCGCACCACGTCTATGTCCTCGATGCCGGACAAGTGATCGAGGAAGGCGACCGCGCGCTCATCCTGTCCAGCCAGAAAGTGCGCGATGCCTATCTTGGCGCCGATAGCGAGGCCGCGTGATGACCAAGCTAGGAGTATATGACCTTGAAGTGCGCTATGGCAAAGTTCCGGCGCTTGGTGGGGTGACCCTGCACCTTCAGGAAGGCGAACGACTGTTCGTGTCGGGGCCCAATGGCGCGGGAAAATCCTCGCTGCTCAAGGCCATCGCGGGGGCTGTGTCCAGCAGCCACGGGAGGGTTGAGCTGGACGGTGACATCATCACCGGAAAAAGCGCCGAGGCGATTGCGCGATACGGCCTGTCGATGGTGCCTGAGGGGCGCGATATCTTCAGCACCCTGACGGTTGAGGAAAACCTGCGCGTCGGCACTGGTATTCGCGCCGACAAACAGGCCATCGAAGGTGATATTTCTGAAATTTACGACGCCTTCCCCATCTTGGGCGAACGCCGCCATGCCAATGCCGGTGCGCTGTCGGGTGGACAGCAACAAATGCTGGCCATCGGGCGCGGACTGATGACCAACCCGAAGCTCATGATGGTGGACGAGCCCTCGCTGGGGCTTGCGCCAAACATCGTTGACCAAGTCTATGACACGCTTGTCGCCCTGCAACAGGAACGCGGCCTGACGCTGCTGATCGTCGAGCAAAGCTCGGCCCGGGCGGCGCGGGTCGGTGGGCGCATGGTGCTTCTGCGTGGTGGTCAGGTCGTGGGAGACGGCGACGCAGCCGAGTTCGCCAAGCGTGACCTGCTGAAAGAGGCCTATTTCGGTCAAGCCGATCAATCCAAATCTATGGAGGAAGCACTATGAATGCTGTCCCTCAGCTGTTCTTCGATGCGGCCGCGCTCGGTGGGATTTATGCCATGGCAGCACTGGGGATCGCGCTGATCTTCGGCGTGATGAACTTGGTGAATTTTGCCCATGGCGAATACATCGCCTTCTGCGTCTTTGCCTTGATCGTGCCGTCGTCGGATGCGGTGGCGGTGATGTTCTTGGGCAAGGCACCGGCGATCCTGCTTATCCCTGTCCTGTTGGCGCTTGGGGCGCTGATTGCGGTGACCTCGGAATACCTCGTCTTCCGGCAATTGCGTAACGCCAACCCGGTCGCGATGATGATCTCGTCCTTTGCGCTTGGCTTTGTCATCCAAAACGCCCTGTTGGCGGTCTATGGCAGCCGCCCCAAGGCAATCAGCCTGTGGCCTGACCTCAACACCCCGATCTCGGTGGTCGGGGCGTCTGTTCCGCTGTTGCAGCTGATCGTCATCATCACCACGCTTCTGGTGGTCAGCGTGCTGGCGCTTTTGCTGAAGAAAACCCGCGTTGGGCTTGAGATGCGCGCCGCTGCCGAGAACTTCACCATGGCACGGCTTTTAGGGGTGCGGGCAAATGTCGTGATCACCGGGGCCTTCGCCCTGTCCGGCGCAATGGCGGCGGCCGTGGCGATGATCATGGTCACTCAGACCGGTGTCGCGGATGTCCGCATGGGCGGGCAGATCATGCTGGTTGCTTTCATCGCGACGGTGATCGGCGGGCTTGGGTCGCTGCCCGGCGCGGTTGCGGCAGGCTTTCTGATCGGGGCCGTGTCGGTCGTCTTGCAGGCCGCTTTGCCGCTGGACGCACGGCCGTTTCGCGACGCTTTCCTTTACACGCTGGTGATCGTCAGCCTGCTGCTTCGTCCGCAGGGTCTGTTCGCATCGGCCTCTGCCAAGCCGAGGGTTTAATCATGATGGACGCACACCGCCAAAACCGACTTCGCGCACTGACCACTCCTGTCATCCTGATCGCAATCCTATTGGCCTTTGTGCTGATCATCACGGCCACGGGAGACAAATCTCTGGCGCGCATGGCGGCGCAAACCTTGATCCGAGTGACCTTCGTGGTCGGGCTGTGGATCTTCGTCGGCAATTCCGGCGTGGTCAGCTTTGGTCATGCGGGCTTTATGGCCATCGGCGCCTATTGTTCCGCGTGGTTGACGCTGCGCCCGCAGATGAAGGGTATGTTCCTGCCTGACCTGCCACCTTGGTTGGCGTCAGCTGAGTGGCCACATCTGCCTGCCACGGTGGTCTCGGGCCTGCTGGCGGCTCTGGTCGCCCTGATCGTGGGCGCTGCCATCCTGCGCCTGTCGGGCATCGCGGCCTCGATCGCGACCTTCGCCTTCCTTGCCATCGTGGACACGGTCTATTCGAACTGGGAAGGGGTGACCGGTGCGACCTCATCCGTCGTGGGCTTGGACCGCTATGCAGATGAATGGGTCACGTTGATCTGGGCGAGTGTGGCGGTGTTGGCCGCAGCGATCTATGCCAACTCGGCCTCGGGACTGGCGCTACGCGCAACCCGCGAAGACGAGGTCGCCGCAGCCGCGTCTGGTGTGAACATGTACCGCCACAGGCTTTTGTCGCTAGTGATCTCGGGCTTTTTCACCGGCGTCTCGGGCGTCCTTCTGGGCCATTCCTTGGGCGTCTTAAATCCCAACAGCTTCTACCTTGGCATCACCTTCATCACGCTTGCGATGCTGGTCGTCGGCGGAATTGGCAGCCTGTCCGGTGCCGTGATCGGTGTGCTGGTCCTGTCGGTGCTGATCGAAGGGCTGGTCCGCTTCGAGCGCGGGATTGATATCGGGGGCGCCAGCTTTGCGCTGCCCAGCGGTGCTCAGGAAATCCTGATCGGCATCATCATGATCCTTGTGCTGATCATCCGCCCGACCGGCCTGACCGGAGGCCGCGAGCTTCGCCTGCCAGCCTTCGGGTTGCGCGTACGAAATTCCAAACAAGAACCACAATCTACCAACTGAGGAGAAACCCTATGAAACGCTTAGCAACCGCTATGGCAATAAGCCTCGCAACGGCTGGTGCAGGTCTGGCAGACGATATCACCGTCGGCTTTGCCATCGCCAAGTCAGGCTGGCTTGAGGCCTATGATACACCCGCAACCACGGCAGCTCGCATTCGCATTGACGAAATCAATGCCGCTGGGGGGCTGTTGGGGCGCCAGATCAACTGGATCGAGGCCGACACCAAATCTGACCAGGCCCAGTCCGCCAGTGCCGGTCTGCAGCTGATCGACGAAGGCGCCGATATGCTGGTCGTCAACTGCGACTATGACTTTGGTGCACCGGCGGCCTTGGCAGCGGAAGGGGCGGGGCTGAACTCGTTCTTCCTGTGCGCCGAAGACATCAAAGCGGGCATTCAGGGCGTCGGCCCGAACAGCTTCTCGGCCTCGGTGCTGGCAGCGGTTCAGGGCGCGACCATGGCCGAGTGGTCCATGGCAGACCGTGGGGCGAAAACGGGGTATGTGCTGCTGGATACCACAATCGAGTACAACAAAGGCATTTGCACCGGCTTTGACTGGATGTTCCCAAGTGCCGGTGGTGACATCGTCGGTCGTGACACCTTCAAAAACGGTGATGCCTCGATTGCCAGCCAGATCACCCGGATCAAGGCGCTTGAGACCGAGCCGGACGTGATCATGCTGTGCAGCTATATTCCCGGCGCCGCCTCGGCCGTGCGGCAGATCCGTGCCGCTGGGATCAACTCGCTGATCTTGAACGGCTCGGCCGTGGATGGATCATACTGGCTCGACGCCACGCCCAACCTGTCCGGTTTCGTTGTGCCCGTGCAGGGATCGATCTATGGCGATGATCCGCGCGCGGATGTCGAGGCCTTCAACATGGCGTATGAAAAAGCGACCGGCAGCCGCCCCGCCAGCCAATACGCCTATCCGGGCTATGTGCTGATCGACCTGTGGGCCAAAGCGGTCGAGCGTGCCGGAAGCTTGGATGGCGCCGCTGTCACCGCCGAGCTTGAAAAGATGCGTGACGAACCCACGGCGTTCGGTCCGCGGAGTTTCTCGGATGCCATTCACCACCAGAACTCTGCCGAGATGCAGATCATCGAAATCACGGATGGCACCCCGGGAGTGACTGGCAATTGGAGGATCAGCACCCCGGTCCCGCTGGAGGTCTTGCTGAACTAATCTGCCCTCCGTTGTCGGCGCAGACACTCGGGTGTCCCTCGCTTTGTGCGAGGGGCACCTTTCCATCAAGTCGGATGGCACGTCTTCGACATTCCGAGGCGAGCGTTGAAACCAGACATACAGCATCACCGCAAAGCAAATGATCTCGGGACTGGTTTTGAAGTTCTGAAACAGAGTGTGTTTGGACATGGTGGGATGCCAATTCAACACTCTGCCCGCCTTGGGTGAGTTTCCTCTGGCACCGTCGTGGAAAGTAATAGAGCGCCAAAACCAACCGGCCTTGGCGCTCCAATCCTGAGTAGTGCTTAAAAACGCGCTGCGTCCTTAGTTGGACGTGGCGCCCTTGTACCAAGCGACGATAAAATCGCGACCCTCTTGATCCATCTCGATCGCATTGGGTGGCGGCATGGCGTGGGACGCGCCCGCCTGCAGGTAGACTTGCTTGGCATGACGCGCGACATCAGCTTCGGTCTCTAGAACAACGCCCTTTGGCGCCCAGTACATGCCATCCCATGACGGCTCGCGGGCGTGGCACATCGAACAGTTGCCGACCACGGCGTAAAACGCATCTTCGAACCCATCGGCCGCGGCAAACTTCTGCTCAAAAGTAGTCATCTCGCGCGCCTCGGCATCCTCGTAGGTTTCGCCAGTGCGCACCGTCGACAGCCACGCGATCAAGATCATCAGAAGCACCGTCACCAACCATGTCCAGTTCGGCCCCCTGCCCGTCTTGTGCATGGTGTTGAAGTAGTGACGGATAGTAACGCCCGTCAGGAAGATCAGGCTGGCAATGATCCAAGAGTACTGGGTACCGAACGCCAACGGATAGTGGTTCGCCAGCATCAGGAACACGACCGGAAGGGTCAGATAGTTGTTGTGGGTCGAGCGCACCTTGGCGATCTTGCCGTATTTCGCATCCGGCGTGCGGCCATTCTTAAGGTCATCCACAACGATGCGCTGGTTGGGCATGATCTGGAAGAACACGTTGGCCGTCATGATAGTCGCCGTAAACGCCCCCAGATGCAGAAGCGCCGCGCGCCCCGTGAAGATCTGGTTATAGCCCCATGACATCGCCACAAGGATCACAAACAACAGCAGCATCAGAAGCGTTGGGTTCTCGCTCAGCTTAGATTTGCACATCTGGTCATAGAGCAGCCAGCCGATCGTCAGCGATCCGCCCGAGATCAAAATGCCCTGCCATAGCGATAGATCGGCCTTGGTCGGGTCCAGCAAGAACAGCTCTCCGCCGACCCAATAGATGATCATCAAAAGCGCCGCGCCCGACAGCCATGTCGTGTAGCTTTGCCATTTGTGCCATGTCAGATGCTCGGGCATCTCGGATGGGGCCACAAGGTATTTGACCGTGTGATAGAACCCGCCACCGTGGACTTCCCATTCCTCGCCATAGGCGCCGTCGGGCAGATTGGGATTGGGTTTCAGCATCAGATCAAGCGCGATGAAATAGAATGACGCCCCGATCCACGCCATCGCGGTGATGACATGAAGCCACCGCACAGAAAACGCGATCCAGTCCCACATAATTGCCAGGTCGTACATGGCATACCTCCAGTTTTCGTCTTAGCGACACTCTATGCTAAGCATATTTATTCTGGTATTGCTGCTAAATACCAAGCAGCATCAAAAAAAACAGAACAATGTCCTACCTCGCCAACATCCGAACCTTTGTCCGCGTCTATGAATTGGGCAGCATGTCCGCGGCTGGACGCGACCTTCGGGTGTCGCCTGCGGTGACATCCTCGCGCATTTCACAGCTCGAAGACTATCTGGGCGTCCGGTTATTTCAACGCACCACACGCAGTCTGGCCCCCACGGAACAGGGCGAGCGGTTCTATCGCGGCGCAACGGAAATCCTTGAAGCCGTTGAGAATGCCGAGGCACAAATTGTTGATATTACAGATAATCCCAAAGGGCCGCTCTATGTCGCTGCCCCGTTGGGCGTCGGGCGTCGTCTGATCGCCCCCTTGGTGCCGGACTTTCTGAAAAAATACCCGGAAGTCAGCGTGCGCCTGCGCCTGACCGACCGCAAAGTGGACCTGACCACCGAGGGGCTCGATCTCGCGTTCTTCCTTGGGCAACCGGAAGACAGCAACCTGAAGATCCGCAAAATTGCGGATGTCGAACGCGTCCTCTGTGCGACGCCTGAGTATATTAAGCAACGCGGCATGCCGCGGAACGGCGACGACCTGATCAACGATGGGCATGAATGCCTGAACCTGCGCTTCCCCGGCGCGACCGAATTCCAGTGGCTACTCACCACGAAAGACGGCCCGAAACGCTTTCGCGTAACGGGGCGCTATGAATCGGATGACGGAGATGTACTGACCGATTGGGCGCTGGGTGGAAACGGCATCGCGATGAAGCCGGTTTTCGAAATCTCGGAACACCTGAAGTCGGGGCGGCTGGTGCCCGTCGCCACCGAAACCCCGCCCGAACCGATCCAGATGGCTTGCTTGTTCACCCATCGACGCGGTCAGGATCCCAAGTCTCGCTTGTTTATGGAGTTCGTGATCGACCGGATCGCGACCAGCATCCGCAGCACGGATCAGGGCTAGGTTTAGCTGCCGCGATAGGTCGAATACCCGAAGGGCGATAGAAGCAGTGGCACGTGATAGTGCGATGCCTCGGACATGCCGAAGCGCAGCGGGATCACATCCAGAAATCGGGGCGCTTCAGGCGGAACACCGATGCTGTCTAGGTAATCCCCCGCGTAAAACACAAGCTCATACTCGCCGGTCTCAAATTTCTCGGCAGGCAGGATCTGTTCATCCGTCCGCCCATCGTCGTTGGTCACCAGCGTTTTAAGCAGAGTGCGCTCAGCGCCATCCAGCCGAAACAGCTCGATCTTCAAGCCCTCAGCGGGACACCCGCGGGCGGTATCAAGCACATGCGTGGTCAGGTAGCCTGTCATCTTCGGTGTCTCCTATATGGGCTTTTGCTTGGCACCCTCTTCTTAGTCTGGAAGCGCAGATGCACACAGAGCCCGACTGCCAAACAATCCTTCTTATTTATTTTGAAAGTGTGTGCAGATTTTCTGACCTAGAATGACATTCAAGACTAGCAAAGGGAAACCACGTGACACGATACCCACGAGACATGACCGGATACGGCGCCAAGCCACCGGTCGTCAAATGGCCGGGCGACGCAAAGATCGCCGTTCAGATCGTCCTGAACTATGAAGAAGGCGGCGAGAACTGCGTCCTGCACGGGGACGCAGCATCCGAAGCCTTCCTGTCTGAAATCACCGGGGCACAGCCTTGGGCGGGACAGCGGCATTGGAACATGGAGTCCATCTATGAGTACGGGTCGCGGGCCGGGTTCTGGCGTGTGCATCGCCTGCTTGGGGACCTGCCGGTCACGGTCTATGGCGTGGCCACGGCTTTGGCGCGCGCGCCAGAACAAGTGAAGGCGATGAAGACCTCAAGCTGGGAGATCGCGAGCCACGGCCTGAAATGGGTCGAGCACAAGGATATGTCGCCTGACGAAGAGCGCGCGCAGATCCGCGAGGCAATCCGCCTGCATACCGAAGTCACCGGCACGCCCCCGCGCGGCTGGTACACCGGTCGCTGCTCGATGAACACGGTGGCGTTGGCCGCTGAAGAAGGCGATTTCGCCTATATCGCTGACAGTTACGCCGATGATCTTCCCTATTGGATAAACGTTGGAGGCAAGGACCAACTGGTGGTTCCCTACACGATGGATTGCAACGACATGCGTTTCGCGATTCAGGCGGGATACACAAATGGCGACCAGTTTGAGAGCTATCTGAAAGACAGCTTCGACATGCTCTATGCCGAAGGAAAATCCGGCGCACCCAAGATCCTGTCCATTGGCCTGCATTGCCGCCTGATCGGGCGTCCGGGCCGAGCCGCGGCGCTAAAACGCGTCATCGACTACTTCAAATCGCATGATGGTGTCTGGTTCGCTACCCGTGAGCAGATCGCAGATCACTGGGCCAAGGAGCACCCCCCGATGCAAGGTATAAAACCGTCCGAAATGGACCAAGAGACATTCGTGGCCGAGTTCGGCGGCGTGTTCGAACACAGCCCTTGGATTGCCGAGGGTGCGTTTGGTCTGGAACTGGGACCAACCCATGACACGGCTGCGGGCGTCCACAACGCCCTCGCGCGCATCTTCCGCAGCGCCAGCGAAGAGGCGCGCTTGGGCGTGCTGGTGGCACACCCCGACTTGGCCGGGAAACTCGCCGCCGCCGGACGGTTGACCGCGGAAAGCACCGCCGAACAGGCGGGCGCTGGTCTGGATATGTTGACGGACGAGGAACGCACGACCTTCACGAAGCTCAACGAAGCGTACACGACCAAGCACGGCTTCCCCTTCATCATCGCGGTGAAGGACAACACCAAGCCGAGCATTCTGGAGGCGTTCCATCGCCGAATCGGCAATGACCGTGACACCGAGTTTGCCGAGGCCTGCCGACAGGTCGAACGCATCGCCGAGCTTCGTCTGGAAGAGAAGTTCGCCGCATGACCTTGACCATTACCCCCCTGCCCCTGACACCCGAGGCATTCGCGCCCTTTGGCGACGTGCTCGACACCACGGGCACGCCGGACAAAATGATCAATCAAGGGCTTTGCGGGCGGTATCACGACCGGGCGACGCTGGATTTTTCAGATGGACAGGCCGGGATCAGCATCTTTGACGCCGAGGCACGTAGCCTGCCGCTGACGCTGGACATGGTCGAGCGCCATCCGGACGGAAGTCAGGCCTTCATCCCGATCAGCCGCGCACCCTATCTGGTGGTCGTCGCCCCGGACGCGGGCGGCCAACCGGGGACACCCGTGGCCTTCATCGCACAGCCCGGACAGGGCGTGAATTACCACCGCAATACCTGGCACGGGGTCTGTGCCCCCCTCTCTGATCAGGGACAGTTTGCGGTGATCGACAGGATCGGCACGGGGCCGAACCTGCAGGAACACTGGTTCAAGGAGGAAATCAGAATCGAGAAGCCATAAGCCCGAAGCCGGAAGAGAAGCCGTCACGGGCATCATAGGGAGGAAGAAAAATGGCTAACACATCCATCGGGACGCCAGAGCAGCTGCGCGATCCCAATTACACACCACCACTTGCCAAGGCTGTGCCCTTGGGCATCCAACACGTGCTGGCGATGTTCGTCTCGAACGTCACGCCAGCCATCATCATATGCGGGGCTGCTGGGTTCGGGTTCGGCTCGAACAGCCCGGACTTTCCGCAGATGATCTATATGATCCAGATGTCGATGTTCTTTGCGGGCGTCGCCACCTTGATCCAGACCATCGGTCTGGGCCCGGCAGGCGCCCGTCTGCCCATTGTTCAGGGTACATCTTTTGCCTTCATCCCGATCATGATCCCGCTGGTTGCGGGCAAAGGAGTTGATGCCATCGCGGTCCTGATGGGTGGGGTCATCGTGGGGGGCTTATTCCACGCATTCCTGGGCCTGTTCATCGGCAGGATTCGCTTTGCCTTGCCACCACTGGTGACAGGCCTTGTGGTGACCATGATCGGTCTGGCGCTGGTCAAGGTCGGCATTCAGTATGCTGCAGGCGGCGTTCCGGCTATCGGCAAGCCTGAATATGGATCGCTGATCAACTGGACCATGGCGCTGGTCGTGATCTTCGTCACGCTTGGCCTTAAGTTCTATACCCGTGGCATGCTGTCGGTATCCGCGGTTCTGATCGGCCTGATCGTGGGCTACATCTTTGCCTTCGTCATCGGCGAGGTGAACCTTGGCAATGTTGGCCGCGCAGCGCCCTTCGCGCTTCCGAACCCCTTCCACTTCGGTGTCGAGTTCTCGGTCGCGGCGATCATCGGCTTCTGTCTGATGTCCTTCGTCTCTGCCGTGGAAACCGTTGGCGACGTCTCGGGGATTACCAAAGGTGGTGCCGGACGCGAAGCAACCGACACCGAGATCCAAGGCGCAACCTATGCTGACGGTATCGGCACGGCGGTCTCGGGCCTGTTCGGTGCTCTGCCCAACACCTCGTTCAGCCAGAACGTGGGCCTGATTGCCATGACCGGCGTGATGAGCCGCCACGTGGTGACCATCGGTGCGATCTTCCTGATCCTTGCCGGGCTTATCCCTAAAATCGGTGCGATCATCTCGTCCATCCCGATTGAAGTGCTGGGCGGTGGCGTGATTGTGATGTTCGGCATGGTGGCCTCGGCGGGTATTTCGATGCTCTCGGATGTCGACTGGAACCGCCGCAACATGGTGATCTTCGCTATTTCGCTGTCGCTGGGTCTTGGCCTTCAGTTGGAGCCGGGTGCGCTGCAGCATCTGCCCGCGACGATCAAGGTTCTGGCCACGTCGGGCATCCTGCCTGCCGCACTGATCGCGATTGTGCTGAACCTGGTGCTTCCCGAGGAACTGTCGAATGAATCGACCGAAGAAGTCTCGGGCGGGTTATCTGGACACGGTCAAGGATCCCTGCCGAACAGCGATAACGGCTAAGAACGGCACTTAAGCAAAGTGAAAAGCGGCGTGAGGTTCACGCCGCTTTTTTTGTTGGAAATGGGCTAAAACTACGCCGCAACTGGTTGGGTCAGCTTCTCAGGATCCGCGCTCGTTGGCACAGATTTCGACGCGATCCCCGCCACATAGACCTGCTCAACTGCGCGATCATCCCCCAACATCTGCAGGATGAACAGTTCTTCGGATAGGGTCTCGGCCCGTTGCATCCGAAGGTCCATCGCGTGGGTCGAGCGGGCGTTCAGAACCACAATATCGGCGTCCGTCCCCTCGGCCAGCGATCCGATCTTATCCGACAGACCTAGAACCTCGGCATTGCCACGGGTGATCCAGTCAAACGCCGCAAGCGGGTGCAGTTTCTGGTTCTGAAGCTGCAGGATCTTGTAGCCCTCATTCAGGGTCTGCAGCATCGAATAGCTGGTCCCTGCCCCGACATCCGTAGCGATCCCGTTCTGAATTCCACGCGCACGAAGGCCCGCATCGTCAAACAAACCACTGCCCAAGAAAAGGTTCGAGGTCGGGCAGAAGACTGGCTTCGAGCGCGTCTCGGCCAGCACGTCAATCTCGCGCGGGGTTAGGTGAATGGCGTGCCCCAGCAAGGTCTTTTCACCTAGCAATCCATAGTGCTCATAGACACCCAGATAGTCGGGCGCGTCGGGATAGAGTTCGGCGGTGAAGGTGATCTCGTCATGGTTTTCGCTCAGATGCGTTTGGACGTAGCATTCGGGATGCTCGGCCACCAACGCGCCCGCCATTTCCATCTGTTCAGGTGTCGAGGTGATCGCAAAGCGCGGCGTGATCGCATACTGCGCGCGGCCTTTGCCATGCCATTTCTCGATCAGCGCCTTACCGTCGTCAAAGCCCGTCTGCGGCGTATCCCGCAGCTCATCGGGGGCGTTGCGATCCATCATGACCTTGCCGCTGATCATGCACATGTTGCGCTTGGCGGCTTCTGTGAACAGCGCGTCGACCGATCCCGCATGGACGGACCCAAAGGCAACTGCCGTGGTGGTGCCGTGGCCGGTCAGCAGATCACAGAAATGCGCGGCCATCGCAGCGGCGTGGGCATCGTCTGCAAAGCGGGTTTCTTCCGGGAATGTATAGGTGTTCAGCCAGTCCAGAAGCTGCGCGCCCCACGAGGCGATCACCTGCACCTGTGGAAAGTGGACATGCATGTCGATGAAGCCAGGCATCAAGAGATGCGGGCGGTGGTCGATTACCGTCGCATCTGGTGCGCGGGCAGAAATCTGGTCGTAGGGACCGGTCGCTTCGATCTTGCCGTTTGCGATCAGGATCGCGCCATCCGCTACGTAGTTGTAAGCCTCGGTGTCGTTTTCATCCAAAGGCTTGCGGTTAAAGTCGAGCGTCCGCCCCCGCAGGAGCGTCCGCGGCTGTGTGTTCGTCATTTGGTGTTCCGATTTTCTGAGAGTGAGCGGAAAGGGTGTGGGCCGACGGTTAACGCCGCGGCCCACTCCAAGGTTCAGGGCGTTATTCCGCAGGCGTGGTTGGGGCTTCCTCAACCACGACATTCTCGTTCACCAGCTCGTCTTCCTTGTGGAAAAGCGGGTAGATGTAGAGGAACGCCGCCGAGATCAAGTAACCCGCAGAGACGCCGCTGAGTTCCGGCCAATGCAGGCTGGCGCCATGGATGATGCCAAAAGCCGACATAATGGCCGCCGCGAAGGCAAAGCCGCCTGCGTTCTTGAAATTGCCGTCAATGACGCTGGCCACAATGGCACCCCAGATCAATCCGGTCAGGATTGCACCTTGGGATAGCGCCAGATGGCCCTCGAAATGTGCACCTTGCTGCAGAAGGGCAGCGGTCAACGCCTCATCGCCTAGCTTCGGCAGGCCCGCCACGCCGACAGCGCCAAGCGCGCCAATGAGCGATCCCCATTTGACCATCAGGAAGGATGACACGTGCGGCATCATCGCGAAGGTTACCGCCGCCATATGGTCGGTCTTGACCGAATGGGCCGTGTTGGTGATCAGGCTTAGCGCAACAAACACCAGAACCGGCGCAGCAGCGGCCACGGGGATCAGGTTATTCAGGAACGCCAACAGGCCAAGGAACGCGGCCAGAGGGATCACGACGCCCACGCCGATGATATATCCCGCATGTGCCCCCATGCGCTTATAGGCCGGATGGCCGATATAGGCGGTGGTCGGGAACGGAGATCCAAAGACAGCGCCAACCATCGTGCCGACACCATCGGTGATCTGGCAGGTCGCAACCGGGTAGTGGTCGCCCGCAGCCTCGGCGCTTTCCACGTTGTTCATCGTTTCGATGAAGTTGTAGATCTGCACCGGCACCAGAACCAGGAACAGCTCCGGGTTGGCGAACAGGTGCTGGATACCTGCGATCAGGTCACCGATATAGGGCATGGGTGGGTAGAAACCGACGCCATCCGTGCTGATCTTGGCCTCGCCAATGGCAAAAGCCACGATCGTGCCGACGATCAGCGCAAGCAGACCGGCCGGGATGTTGAACGGCAGGCGGAAGCGTCCGACCAGTCCCCACAGGATGATGATCATCGAGGCAAAACCGATGAACGGGTTCTCGAACACGGTGGCCAGCGGCACGGTGCCGATGAACACAAGCGCGATGCCGCACAGTGTGCCCAGCATCCCCGCGCGTGGCGTGACGCGCTTCAGCCAAGGGCCGATGATCGCGCCCATGGCGGCAACAATACCCCCCATGAAGCCCGCGCCAATCCCGACCTGCCAGGCCAGAACCGGGTCATTCGTTGACCAGTAGATCGGCCCAATGACGCCAAACAGATAGACGAACATCACCGGCGTCGAGATGCCGTAAGGCATCGCCGTCACATCCCGCCCATGCTGGGCCGCCGCGCGTTTGGCAAGGCCCACATAGACCGCGATACCCGCAAGGATCGCGATAGCGGCCCCGGGTACGATGCGGCCATAGACGATGTCCGCCGGCATTTGGAAGACGAACTGGCAGATGCCTGCCAGAACCATCAAGTTGATCAAGTTGTCTGTGAACAGCGCCCAAAACGCGCTGAAGTCGCTGCGGTGAAACAGCTTGTAAGTGTAACTCCCATCCCTCATGGGGACCTCCTTCAGTCAGACCGGGTCGGGGGCGTTCTCCTCAACACATCCCAACCCGCGTTGCTTCACTGCGCCGCGATATGCGAGACAGCGCCCCAGTCAGGGGATTTTGCGGCAGTTTCAGAGGTCAATGCCGTGATCACTTCTGCCGCCACGAGGGCGGCGATCACGGCGGGCCGCTTGTCGCGGCTACCGCCTGCCCCGATGGGGCAGATCAAGGGTGCGACAGACAGGTCGTCGCAATTCTTACGGGTCCAGCTGGCGAATTTCGCCCGCTTTGTGGCGGACCCAATCATTCCAACATAGGCTGCATCGCCACGTTCAAGCGCGGCCGAAGTCAGCAGAAAATCCAACCCGTGGTCATGGGTCAGCACGATGAAGGCGCTGCCTTTCGGCGCGTTCATCACGTCGAATTCAGGCACGACACTCAGCCGTTTTTCGACAGAGGCGTGCGACAAAGCTAGCTCGTCTTCGCGTTGGTCTACCAACACGCAGCGCACCGGAAGGTGCTGGAACAGTTCCGCCAGCGCGCGTCCCACATGGCCCGCCCCCAGCACATAGACCGCAGGCTGCGCGGCTTCTTCCATGTGCACAGCATCCAAGGCGATATCTTTGTCCGTCGCGCTCATCCGTGCGAGCGTGATTTCGACCCGTCCACCGCAGCATTGCCCGATCTCCGGCCCAAGGGGGACATCCAAATGTTGCGACAGATCGCCATTCGCCAGCAGGTTTCGCGCGGCCTCAATCGCCAGATGCTCTAACTGCCCACCTCCGATGGTCCCCCACAACCCGTCAGCCCGCACAAACATTTCGGTCCCGGCCGTGCGGGGGGAGGAACCACGCACTTTGGTCAGTCGCACGCTGGCGACCGGGCCGGGACCTGTCAGGAACTGTTGAAGGGATTGAGCGGAATACATCGGATCAATCCTGTGCGCGCAGGCGTTCAACCGCCATCAAGACACGTTCGGGTGTGGCCGGAGCTTCAAGACGGGGACAAGTGCGATAGTCATTCACCGACGCCACCGCCATCGACAGCGCCTCCAGCACCGAAACGCCCAGCACAAACGGGGGCTCGCCCACCGCTTTCGACCGTTTGATCGTCATCTCGCGGTTCTCGGACCAGTCGGCAAGGTTTACGTTGAACTCACGCGGGCGGTCGCTGGCGAGCGGTATCTTGTAAGTCGACGGCGCATGGGTACGCAGACGGCCTGCGTCGTCCCACCACAGCTCTTCCGTGGTCAGCCAGCCCATGCCCTGAACGAAGGCGCCTTCTACCTGCCCCTTGTCCAAGATCGGGTTCAGCGACCGGCCCACATCATGCAGGATGTCCGTCCGCTCGATCCGGTATTCGCCGGTCAGCGTGTCGATGGCGACCTCGGAGCACGAGGCCCCATAGGCGTAGTAATAGAACGGCCGCCCGGTGCCCGAGGCACGATCCCAGTGGATTTTCGGCGTCTTATAGAACCCGGCTGCCGAGAGCTGCACACGGGCCATATAGGCTTCTTTGACGAAAGCATCGAAGGCGATGGTTTCGTCCCCGATGCGCAGATGGTTGGGACGGAACTCGACTGCATCTTCCGACACGCCACGGCTTTCCACTGCAAACTGCTCCAACCGCGCCTTGATCTGTTCCACCGCATCCAGCGCCGCCAGACCGTTCAGGTCCGCCCCGGACGAGGCAGCCGTGGCCGAGGTGTTCGGCACTTTCTCGGTCGTGGTTTTGGTGATCTTGATCCGGTCGAAATCGACCTGAAAGGCTTCAGCCACAACCTGCGCGATTTTGGTGTTCAGCCCCTGCCCCATCTCGGTCCCGCCGTGGTTCAGGTGGATCGAGCCGTCATTGTAGACATGGACCAGAGCGCCGGCCTGATTGAACCAGGTGGCGGTAAACGAGATGCCGAATTTCACCGGCGTCAATGCGATGCCGCGACGGATTACGCCGCCTTTGGCATTATGTTCAAGGATCGCTTTGCGACGTGCTTGATAATCCGCGCTGTCTTCCAGCTCATCCACGATCCGACCAATGACATTGTCTTCGACGGTCTGGTGATAGGGCGTCACATTGCGCCCATCGGTTTCATCGCCATAGAAGTTCGCCTTGCGGACCTCCAACGGATCCTTGCCCAGCGCAAACGCGATCTCTTCGATCATCCGCTCGGCCGCCACAGCCCCTTGCGGCCCACCGAACCCACGAAACGCGGTGTTCGAGACCGTGTTGGTCTTTTGCGGGCGCGAGGTCAGGCGCACATTGGGATAATAATAGGCGTTATCCGCGTGAAACAGCGCGCGGTCGGTGACAGGACCAGACAGGTCCGAGGAATATCCACAGCGCGCGGCAAACTGACTTTCCACCGCTTGAATACGACCGTCACCATCGAATCCCAGATCATAGTCGATCACGAAGTCATGGCGCTTGCCGGTGGCGGTCATATCCTGATCCCGATCCGGGCGGATCTTGACCGGGCGGTTCAACTTCTTGGCACCCAGCGCCGCGACCGCACAGAACAGGTTCATCTGGCTTTCCTTGCCGCCGAACCCGCCGCCCATACGGCGCACATTGACTACGACCGCATTGTTTGGAACGCCCAGAACATGGGCCACCATATGCTGCGCCTCGCTTGGGTGCTGGGTCGAGCAATGAACGATCACGTCGTCATCTTCGCCGGGGATGGCAAAGGCGATATGGCCTTCCAGATACATGTGATCCTGCCCGCCGACGATCATCTGACCCGAGATACGGTGCGTGGCTTCGGCAAACCCGGCCTCAATATCCCCGCGCTCCAACTTCAAAGGATCAGTGACAAGGGGCATCCCTGCCTGTTCCGCAGCGACAGGGTCCAGCGCATGCGGCAGAACCTCATAATCCACATCCGCAAGCTCGGCCGCGCGGCGTGCAGCATCACGTGTTTCGGCAACAACCGCGAACAAAGGTTGGCCGTGGAATTCGACCTTCTCGGTCGGGAAGACCGGTTCGTCATGACGACCCGTGGGGCTGACATCATTCACACCCGGCACGTCTTCGGCAGTTAGCACCGTGACCACGCCCGGCGCTTGACGCACACGTGACAGGTCCATCGACAGGATCTTACCGTGGGTCACGGTCGAGACGCCCAGATAGGCATGCAGCGTGCCAATCGGCTCGGCGATGTCATCGGTATAGTCCGCGCGGCCCTGCACCTGTTTGACGGCACTGTCGTGTTTCAGGTTCTGATGCGCGGCACCTTTTACGGTCTGAAGGTCTTTCATCTTGTCGCCTCCTTACGCAATCGCCAAACGTGCGGGCACGTCATTGGCGGTGTCATGTTCAAGGTGGAAGCGGCGCAGCAGGTTGCCTGCCACAAGCAGCCGGTATTCTGCCGACGCGCGCCAATCCGTGAGGGGTGTGAAGTCTTGCGCCAGCGCCTTGGCCGCCGTGTCGAACACCTCTG
Source organism: Aliiroseovarius marinus (assembly GCF_004360145.1). Lineage (GTDB taxonomy): Bacteria > Pseudomonadota > Alphaproteobacteria > Rhodobacterales > Rhodobacteraceae > Aliiroseovarius > Aliiroseovarius marinus. Next base: position 26,292 of record NZ_ML178716.1, read on the forward strand.
CGCTCCATGGCTGGCCTACCAGCACAGCCTCGGCGGCGACCGCACGTTTCGGCGTGGCAGCCATCCCGCCAAACGCAATGCGGGCGTCCGTGATGATGCCATCCTCGACCGACACGCTTAGCCCTGCGGCAACGGAAGAGATATCCTCGTCCCGACGCTTCGAAATCTTATAGGCTGCATCAATCTGCGTCGCCGTGGCACGGGGGATGCGGATGCTGGCGACAAACTCACCCTCGTTGCGGTCCTGTTTGCCGTAGTCGATGAAGAAGTCCTCGAGCGGCAGAACGCGCGTGCCCTTGGTGCTTTGCAGCGTCACTTCGGCGCCCAGAGCGATCAGAACTGGCGGGGTGTCCCCGATGGGCGAGCCATTTGCGATATTGCCCCCAATTGTCCCCATATTGCGCACTTGCCAGCCGGCAATGCGGTCCCAGTATTCCCCGAGATGGGGGAAGGCCTGACGGATCGCAGATTGGCTTTCGCTATAGGTCACACCAGCGCCAATCGTCAGCGCGTCGTCGGTGATCTCGATGGATTTCAACTCGGCCAGATGGGTGATGAACACGACCGGAGAGATCGGGCGCATGAACTTTGTCACCCACAGGCCCACATCGGTGGATCCAGCGACGATGGTCGCCTTGGGGTTATCAGCCAGAACCTCGGCGAAGTCGGCGACATCAAGCGGCAAGATCGCACGATCATCTTCTGGGCCAGTCTCAATGCGCGCAGTCTGCGCAAGTTCGCTCAGCTTCGCGGTCACCATCGCGCGCTCGGTGTTCAGATGATCATGTGCCGGGGTGCCATACTGGTTCACGGCCAGCGCCGCCTTCACGATGGGCTCATACCCGGTGCATCGGCACAGGTTTCCCTGAATGGCCGTTTCGACCTCATGGGCCGTCGGCTGCGGGGTCTCCATCCACAGGGCGTAAAGCGACATGACGAAGCCCGGGGTACAGAAACCACATTGACTGCCGTGGAAGTCAACCATCGCTTGCTGCACCGGATGCAGCCGCCCCTTGGGGCCAGCGAGATGTTCGATCGTGACGATGTGGCAACCATTCAAAGACGCCAGAAAACGGATGCAGGCATTCACCGTTTCATAGTGCAGCACACCGTTTTGGAGCCGCCCGACCATGACCGTACAAGCTCCGCAATCACCTTCAGCACACCCTTCCTTGGTGCCGGTCAGACGTTCCTCAAGCCGCAGATAGTCCAGAAGCGTCAGCGTGGCATTCACGCTTGATACGGTCTTTTCCTGTCCGTTCAGAAGAAAGCGAATGGTGCTTTGATACGTCATAAGGCCTCCCAAAACCTGTCCCGCGCGGGCGGGTATGAAGGTGAGACTACGGCGAATGACTGCACGGAAAAATGATAGGTTTTGGGAAATACTTTCAACAGATCGTTGAAAATGGCTATACTGGGCGCCAGCGGCACTATGGTGCCTTGAGAAAAGTTAGGAACCCCAATGGCCTATATGGAAAGCCTGCGAGTCTTCTGCCGCGTGGTCGAGCTGGGCAGCATTACCTCGGGCGGGCGCGACCTGCGTTTGACGCCAGCCGTGGCCAGCAAACGGATCAAGGAACTTGAGAAACATCTGGGGGTTCGACTGTTCAATCGGACGACTCGGTCGCTGACCCCGACTGAGGTCGGCCAGCAGTTCTATTCCGAAGCCCTGCGCATTCTGGAGACGGTGGACGAGGCCGAAAGCGTTGTGGCGCGCTTTTCGGACGCACCGCGCGGCACGGTGCGGGTGACCGCGCCCATGGCGGCAGGGCGCCGGATCATTGCCCCATTGGTGCCCGAGTTTGTGGATCGAAATCCGAATATTGACGTGCGGATGCGGATGTCGGATCGCAAGGTCGATATTCTTGCAGACGGTCTGGACGTGGCATTCTTCGTTGGCACGCCGCATGACAGCAGTCTGAAACTGCGCAAAATCGCCGACTGCACGCGTGTGCTCTGTGCGACCCCCGGATATCTGGAACAAGCGGGCACGCCGCAGCATCCCGATGACCTGCTACAGGGTCACAACTGCCTGTTGCTGCGCTATCCCCGGTCACCCGAGTATTTCTGGACACTTAACACTGAGGCTGGGTATCGCAAGTTCGAGGTGTCCGGAAAATATGACGCGGATGACAGCGATGTGCTGCTGAACTGGGCGCTGGACGGGCGCGGAATCGTGAACAAGCCGCTCTTTGAAGTGGCCGAGCATCTACAATCGGGTCGATTGGTAGAGATCTTGCCCAATGCCCGCCCCATGCCGTCCATGTTCGGGTGCCTGTACCCCCACAAGAAACTGCAAGATCCGAAGATCCGCCTGCTTGTCGATTTTGTAGCGCGCCGTGGATTGGAACTGCTGAAGGCAAACACCGCGCGCACAACGTAAAACGCCCGCCACGGGGAACCGGGCGGGCGCTGTTTTGTGATGTGCGTCTGATCAGAAATCGACTTCGATGGCGATACCTTTTTCGATGGCAAGCTCCACGACCGACGCCGCTACGGCAAGGTCCTGCAGCCCAACGCCTGTGCCATCAAACAGCGTGATCTGATCGTCCGAGCTCCGCCCCGGGTTCGTCCCGTTGATCACCGCGCCGATCTGCGCCACGTCGCTTTCCAGGATCAGTCCTTGCCCCACGGCGTGCTGAGCCTCGCCAATCGAAATGGACTGCGCCACCTCATCGGTGAAGACGTCGGCCTTGACCAGAAGCTGCGGATCAACCTCTTGCTTGCCCTTCGTGTCGGTCCCCATGCAGGCAATATGCGTGCCGGGGCTGACTTGGCCTGCCCCAAGGATGGCGTCGAAGGAAGACGTGATCGAGATGATCACATCAGCCTCGGTCATGCCATCCAGCTCGACCGCCTCGAAGGGCAAGCCAGCCTCACTGGCAACCTTTTCGAGGTTCGGCAGCATCTCAGGATGCAGGTTCCAGCCAATCACCTTTTCAAACGAGCGCTGCTCAAGCGCGGCGCGCAGCTGGAACGTCGCCTGATGACCCGCGCCGATCATGCCAATCACCTTCGCATCGTCTCGCGCAAGGTGTTTGATCGACACCGAAGACGCGGCAGCGGTACGTAGGGCGGTCAACAGGTTCCCCCCCACCATCGCCTTGGCCTTGCCGGTGTCCGGGTCAAACAGAAACACGGTGGATTGGTGATTGATCAGCCCGCGCTTTTCCAGATTGTGGGGCCAGTAACCGCCCGCCTTTAGCCCCAAAGTCAGCCCGGCCTGATCGAACCCGCCCTTAAAGCCGTAAAGCGCATCCTCATGGCCAATCGCCTCGCGGATCACCGGGAAATTATAGGCGTCGCCCGACGCCATCGCCGCGAAAACTTGCTCCACCGCGCTAAAGGCGGCCTCGCGGGTCATCAGGCCCGCAATCTCGCGTTCTGGAACGATATACATGTCTGTGTCCTTTGAAAAAGCGGGTGGAGCGTGACGCTCCACCCAGTTCAGGAGGGTTAGGCCCGTCGCCGGACCAACCTCAGAGGTTCCTTAAAACGCCTTACCGCGCGCCGAGACCGGCCAGAGGGTTTCGACCTTGCCGTTCCGCACGCCGACATACCAATCATGGACGTTGGCGGTTGGGTCGCAGTGGCCAGGCACAAGGCGCAGTTTGTCGTTCACTTTCAGAGCACCGTCCGGATCAGACACCACGCCATGTTCATCCGAGCATTTGATGTATTCGACATCATCACGCCCAAAGACCACGGGCAGACCGCTATCGATCGACTGCGCCTTCAGGCCCGCATCTACGATGGCCTTGTCGGCCTTGGTGTGGCTCATCACCGAGGTCAGGATGAAGAACGCGTTCTCCCATTCACCTTGGTCGATCCGGTTACCATCCTTGTCCAGAATGCGCCCGTAATCCGCATCCATGAACGCGTAGGACCCGCACTGCAGCTCGTTATACACGCCCGAGTTCGACTCGAAATAATAGGAGCCCGTGCCCCCGCCCGAGACCAGCTCGCAGTCGATACCTTCCGCCTTCAGGCCGTCCACCGCGGCTTTCACCAGGCCGATGGCGATATCCAACTTCTCTTTGCGCGCCTCATAGGTATCGAGGTGCTGCATCGCGCCCTGATAGGCCTGAATACCGGTGAACTTCAGGTTGTCGGCGGCGTTAATCGCCTTAGCAATCTCGATCACATCCGCGGTCGAATTCACACCGCAGCGACCAGCGCCACAGTCGATCTCGATGAAGGTTTCAAGTTCGGTGCCGTGCTTCTGCGCGGCCACCGAAAGGTCGGCCACATTGTCCAGATCATCGACACAGACGATGATCCGGCTGCCCAGCTTCGGCAGCTGCGCGAGACGGTCGATCTTCAGCGGATCGCGCACTTGGTTCGACACAAGAACGTCTTTGATCCCGCCGCGCACGAACACCTCGGCTTCAGAGACTTTCTGACAGCAGACGCCAACTGCGCCGCCCAGTTTTTCCTGCAGCTTGGCCACATCCACGGACTTGTGCATCTTGCCATGCACCCGGTGGCGCATCCCATGCGCCTTGGCATAGTCGCCCATCTTCTTGATGTTGCGCTCCAGGGCGTCCAGATCCAGCACAAGCGCCGGGGTCTGGATGTCAGCCTCGTCTATGCCCGGCAAGGCCGGAACGTCAAAGCCAACGATAAGGTTATCGAAATTGGTCACTGCGTTCATTGTCATTCTCCTTCACAGAGTCCACGGCAGGCGGTCGAGATCGACATTGCCGCCGGTGATAATCAGGCCCACGCGCTTGCCTTTGAACGCGTCGGGATTCTTCAAGATGGTGGCGAGCGGTACGGCACTGGACGGCTCCATAACCACGCGCAGGTGCTTCCAAATCAGCTTCATCGCGTCGATGATCTCCGGGTCTGACGCAGTGTAGATTTCGCTCACATGGTTCGACACGAAGTGCCAGGTCAGGTCCTTCAGCGGCACCAGCAACCCATCCGCGATGGTTTTGGGTGCGTCATCCGCGATGATGTAGCCTGCCTTGAAGCTGCGATAGGCGTCATCCGCCTGCTCAGGCTCGGCTGCGATCACTTGCGTCTCTGGGGCCAGCGTCGACAGCGTCAGGCAGGTGCCCGAGATCATGCCGCCGCCCCCGATGGGCGCAACGACTGCATCCAGACCGTCGGTCTGCTCGATAAACTCGCGCGCGCAAGTGCCCTGCCCCGCGATCACCCGGTGGTCGTTATAGGGATGCACGAAATCCCCACCAGTTTCGGCCTGCACACGCGCAAAGGTTTCTTCGCGCGACGAGGTCGACGGCTCACATTCCGTGATCTTGCCCCCGTATCGACGCACCGTGTCTTTCTTGGCCTGCGGCGCGGTGCGCGGCATGACCACGTTGCAGGGAATGCCCCGCTTCATCGCGGCGTAAGACAGGCACGAGGCATGGTTGCCTGACGAATGGGTGGCGACACCCTTGGCCGCCTGTTCCTCGTCCAGCCCAAACACCGCGTTCGAGGCACCACGGACTTTAAACGCCCCCGGTTCTTGAAAGTTCTCGCATTTGAAGAACAGCTCGGCCCCGGTCAGTTCGTTCAGGTAATCCGAGGTCCGAACCGGCGTGCGGCGGATATAGGGCTGGATGCGCGCATGCGCCTCCAGCATGTCGTCAAAGGTCGGGATATACATCGGCGCATCCTTCATTCCGCAGCCTCTTGCTGGCTCATGGCGGCACTTCCGCGATAATATTCCTGCGCGGTCGCAACCCCGAGACCCAGCGTGATGTCCAAGCCAAGGTCGACCATGCACATCTCGGCCGTCGCGATGCCTGACAGGGCCATAACGTCGGTCATGCTGCCCAGATGGCCGATGCGGAATACTTTGCCGGCGACCTCGCCCAGCCCGACCCCAAAGGCGACGCCGTATTTTTCGGCCGCCAAGGTGACGATGTCCGTGGCATTGAAATGTGCAGGCGTGCGAATGGCGCTGACCGTGTCCGAGTACACGTCAGGCGACGCCGCACACAGCTCCAACCCCCACGCGCCCACGGCGGCGCGTACACCTTCTGCAATGCGGTTGTGCCGGGCAAAGACATTCTCCAACCCTTCGTCCAAAAGCATTTTGCATGCTTCGTTCAGGCCGTTCATCAGCCCAACTGCGGGCGTGTAGGGATAGGCGTTATTGGCATAGCCCTTCGCCATGTCGTGCACGTCAAAGAAGGTGCGCGGCAGCGTGCCGGTCTTGGTCGCCTCCATCGCCTTGGGGCTGAACCCCACGATGGCCAGACCGGCGGGCAGCATGAAGCCCTTCTGCGACCCGGTCACAGCCACATCAACGCCCCATTCGTCAAAACGGAAATCCATCGACGCGATCGAGCTTACGCCATCGACGAACAGCAGCGCCGGGTGGCCTGCGGCGTCCAGTGCGCGGCGCACCGCGGCAATGTCAGACTTCACGCCGGTGGCGGTTTCGTTATGCGTCGCCAGAACCGCTTTGATCTCGTGACCTTTGTCGGCGGTCAGGATATCCTCATAGCGATCTGCGGGAATACCTTCACCCCACGGGGTTTCCACAATGGTGACCTCCAGCCCGTGACGCTGACACATGTCGATCCAGCGATGCGAGAACATGCCGTTGCGCGCCGCAAGGATCTTGTCACCCGCGGACAGCGTGTTGGTCAGGGCCGTTTCCCAACCGCCCGTGCCGCTGGAGGGGAAAATGAAGACCTCGGCCGATTGGCTTTTCAAGATCTTCTTAACACCTGCGCGCGCCGGATGCAGGATTTGACCGAACAGCGGCGAACGATGGTCGATCGTCGGCATGTCGGACGCCTTGCGCAGGCTTTCGGGGATGTTGGTCGGGCCCGGAATGAAAACGGGGTTCTGAAAACTCATGGGGTTCTCCTTCGTCATTGAAGCCACAATATCGGGCGTCCATTTCGAGGGATATTTTTTTGAAATCGTTTTTCATTTTCTCAACAGGGCGATATTTATATTATTTTTCAATCCATTGACTTTTTCATATTGTGAATTTATTTTTCACTTAAAATGCGAGGGTTTTTATGGAATCTCAAAAAGACGGCATTTCGCCCACCCGTAAGGCCCGCGGACGCCCCCGTGACTGGCATGACAAAACCGCTCAGAACACGATCAAATCGCTTGATCGCGCGATGGAGGTGTTTGAACATCTCAGCGAAGCGCAGGGCAAACCCCTGTCCGTGATTGCCGAGGAAATGGGGCAGTCGCCCGCGACCGTCTATCGGGTTCTGGTAACGCTTGAGACGCGCGGGCTTGTGGAGTTCGACACTGTCGAACAGGTCTGGTTCATCGGCGCCCGCGCCTTTGTCATCGGCGCGCGTTTTCTACGGCGCACCAGCCTTGTCGACCGGGCCCGTCCCATTCTGCGCAAGCTGATGGAAGCCACCGGCGAAACAGCGAACCTGGGCATCGAGAAAGAAGGGTCCGTCCTGTTTCTAAGCCAAGTCGAGACTCACGCCAACATCCGAGCTTTCTTCCCCCCTGGGTCTTTGTCGCCAATGCACTCGTCGGGAATTGGCAAGGCGGTGTTGGCCTATATGGATGAGGACAGGTTGAACCGGGTACTCGATGCCGCAACTTTCGAGACCTTCACCGAGCACACGATCACGACAGCAGAAGAACTTCGTGCGGACCTAGATCAGATCCGCACGCGTGGATACTCCATCGACAATGAGGAGAAAAACGCCGGGATGCGGTGCATCGCGGCGCCTGTGTTTGACATGAACGGCGAGGTCGTCGCTGGTATTTCGGTGTCCGGCCCCACCAGCCGCGTTGGTCAAGACCAAACCGAGCGCTTAAGTCGCGCCGTCATAGACGCATCACTCCGCCTGACCGAAGCCATCGGTGGGATCGCACCCCAGACGCTCTGACGCTTAGTGACCGCCACCCAGCCGCAACGGCATGTGGCGGTTTACATCCTTGTAGAGCAGATACCGGAACCGACCCGGCCCGCCCGCATAACAGGCCTGCGGACAGAACGCGCGCAACCACATGAAATCTCCAGCCTCAACCTCGACCCAATCTTGATTCAGGCGATAGGCCGCCTTGCCTTCCAGCACGTACAGCCCGTGCTCCATCACATGGGTTTCCAGAAACGGGATCACCCCGCCCGGCTCGAAGGTCACGATCGTCACATGCATGTCATGCCGCAGGTCATTTGGGTCGACAAACCGCGTCGTGGCCCATGTGCCATCCGTGTCCGGCATCGGCGTGGGCGCGACATCCTTTTCGTTCAGGATCAACACATCAGGCGCGTCCAGTCCCTCGACCCGCTGATAGGCCTTGCGGATCCAGTGGAACCGCAGAACCTCGTCGCCTTTGTTGTGCAGCGTCCACTGCTCAGATGGCGGCAGATACGCATAGCCGCCCGGCGTCAGCTCGTGAACCTCACCTGCGATTTCCAACGTTGCGGCGCCTTCGACCACGAACAACACAGCTTGCGCGTCTGGATCATCCTCGGGGCGATCAGAGCCGCCACCCGGCTGAACCTCCATGATGTATTGCGAGAAGGTCTCGGCAAAACCGCTGAGCGGACGCGACAGCACCCAAAGCCGTGTGCCTGTCCAGAAGGGCAAGAAGCTGGTTACAATATCCTGCATCACCCCCTTAGGGATCACGGCATACGCATCCGTAAAAACGGCTCGATCGGTCAGAAGCTGGGTCTGAGCGGGAAGTCCCCCGTGCGGTGCGTAATATTGTGTGCTCATGAGTGCTCCGAAATAACCTATCGTTTTCAAAACTATGCTTGGGAAGCCCTGACCTCACCACCCTTAATCCGACAACAGCACTTTGGGGGATTTTTTGAAAAAGGGGGTCTTGAGCGAAACCGCGCGATCGGGCTCTAGGATGTCTCGTTTGCGTGCATTTCACACATCCGCAGGCTTTAGTGTACTGCCAGACAGTTTCCAGCCAGTCTCAGCCAGGCCAGCATGACGAACCCTTCAAATGATCTCTGACATTTCGACCGATCGCTTTTCCGAGATAGATTTTTGCGCGGCGATGCCCATTAGAACAGCCTGCTTGCCATCGGTCAGGCTGACCTCGGGCGCTGAACGGTCGCCACGCACCAGCTCCAGAAAATACTTGTGCTGATAAAATGTTGATCCGTTGTGGTAGCCTGCGTCCAAGATGTCGGGATCTACGGGAATGTCCTGTTCCACCGGACCCTTGGGGTCACGCGGGGACAGGATCAGTTTGGGCGTTGGGGCCGCGCCCAGATGTTCGGGCCAGAAGCGTCCCGGGCCGGGAACCAGCGCTTCGATCTTGCCCTTCGGGCCGACGGCCGCGATCTCTTCCTGGTACTCGGCCCCTTCTGCGAACATGCACAGTTCCAGCATCGCACGCGCGCCGTTCTCGAAATCAACGATGACATATCCGTTGTCCAGAATGTCCGGCACCTGTCCGTCATAGCTTTCGTCCAGATGGTTCGCATCCTGCCCGCCCGACGCCATCACGCGCACGGGTTCTGATCCAAGCGTCAAACGCATCAGGTCAAAGAAGTGGCAACACTTCTCGACAAACGTCCCCCCGGATTTGGCGTTGAAGCGGTTCCAGTCATCAACCTTTTCAAGGAATGGGAAGCGATGTTCGCGGATGGTCAGCATCTTGATCCCGCCGGTCGCTTCGCTGGCTTGCTCGAGAAACGCGGCGACGGGCGGCATATAGCGGTACTCCATCGCTACCCAGACCGGGGCGGGATAGGACGCCGCGAAGGCATTGATCCGGGCCAGATCCTGCGGTTCGGTGTAAAGCGGTTTCTCGACGAGGATCGGAAGCGCGCGCGTCTTGGCGATCATGTCCAGCTGGTCGACATGGCAGAAATTCGGGCTGGCGATCAGAAGGCAGTCCAGTGTCTCGATGGCCAGAAGATCGTCCAGACTGTCAACGAACACCGCATCCGGCGCGAAACGTGCACTCTCTGCACGCATCTGGGCGTTGGGCTCGAATATGGCGCCGACCTGCGTGTTGGGCAGAAGGGCGATGTTGCGCAGATGCTCTTGACCCATCATGCCGCAGCCGATGATCCCGTAAGTGGTGGGTTTGGTCATGGTGTCTCCTAGGTGAGGCGTTGGATATAGATAGATTGATCGGGGTCGAACCACGTGCGCGAGAACTCGACCGGGGCGCGATCCTGCGACCAGCTGAGGCGCTCGATATAGCCGACCGTGGTGCCAGCGGATTTTCTGAATGCATCCGGTGCCCAGTCTGGAACCACGCCGATCGAAACGCGGTCCTCGGCGCGGCGGATCCAGAAACCCAACTGCTTTTGATAGTAGTGATAGAGCGATTCAGACAGTTTCGCAGGGTCGACCCGCCCCGCATCGCCATCCAGCCAGATCTCTTCCACTGCGATCACGATGTCGTCCAAGTACCGCAGCCTGCGAATCCGTGTTCCGCGATTCGAGGTTCCGAAGTCTGGCAGGTCGCCGGGCTTCTCCATGTCATGCACCGACAAGATGTCCGCTGTGGGCAACCCACCCCCACCCGGAAGCTCAAGGCGAAACATCGAATAGACGCTGCGCCCGCTTTGGGTGGCACGCACATAGTTTCCTGACCCTTGAATACGTTCCAACATGCCTTGTTGTTCAAGCTCGGACAGCGATTTGCGCAATGTACGCACGGTTGTTCCGTACTGCCGTGCCAGCTCGCGTTCAGGCGGCAGGCGTTCGCCATCGACCAGTCGGCCTGCGGCAATCTCGCGGATCAGGGTTTCGCTGATCTGAAGATAGAGCGGCAGGGCCGAACTGCTGAGGTCTGGATTAGACATGGATCATCCCAAAAATTGATACACCATTGATCTACATCAAATCACAGTTTATTCAAGTGTTAAGGAAAACGAGATTTTGGGAGGAACTCGATGACCGTCGTGCCGGTGACATCCGCTGATCTGGATGCTGTTGAAGTCTCGTGGTTTGCCGCATTGTGTTCGGACGATTATCAGTTTCTGGGCGTGCCGGATGGCGATCTGCGGTCGTCTTGGGCGCATTGCTCGAACATCGTGAAGGAAGCCGAAGCACAGGGATTTCGGAACATCCTCTGCCCGTCCTCGTACCAGGTCGGGCAAGACACGCTAAGCTTCGTTGCGGGCTGCGCCCCGATCACCGACAAGATCAATCTGCTGGCCGCTGTACGCTGCGGAGAGATGCAGCCCATCATGCTGGCCCGCACATTGGCGACGCTCGACCACATGCTGGAAGGGCGCCTGACGGTGAACATCATCTCGTCCGATTTCCCGGGTGAAAAAGCCGATAGCAGCTTTCGGTATCAGCGCTCGCGCGAAGTGGTCGAGATCCTGAAGCAGGCGTGGACGCAGGGCGAGATCAACCACACTGGCGAGGTCTATAACTTCGAAGGTCTGACCACCGATCCTGCGATCCCCTATCAAACCGGCGGGCCACTTTTGTATTTTGGCGGCTATTCCCCGGATGCGCTGGAACTGTGCGGGCAGCATTGCGACGTCTATCTGATGTGGCCCGAAAAGATGGACGAGCTGGAAGGCCGGATGAAGGCCGTGAACGCGGTGGCCGAGCGCTATGGCCGAACGCTGGACTATGGTCTGCGCGTGCATGTCATTGTCCGCGATACCGAAGCCGAGGCGCGTGAATACGCGGACTATATCGTGTCCAAGCTGGACGACGAACAGGGCCGTGCGATCCGCGAGCGGGCGCTGGATGCGAAGTCTTTGGGCGTGTCGCATCAGGCAAAGAACCGTGATGTCGCCGATGATGATGGGTTTATCGAACCCCATCTGTGGACGGGTGTGGGTCGTGCGCGGTCAGGCTGTGGCGCGGCGCTGGTTGGATCGACGGATCAGGTTTTGTCCAAGCTGGAAGCCTATCAGAAAATGGGCATGCGCGCCTTCGTATTGTCGGGCTACCCGCATATCGACGAGGCCAAACATTTCGGCGCCCGAGTCATGCCCCATCTAAACACTGTGTCGCTGCCGCATGCCTATGGGCGCGTGCCGACCTCGACCCCTCAAACCCCCTTAGGTATCGGAGAACGTCGCTGATGGATCGCGTCGAGATCGCAAATGGGCTGAGCTTCAGCCACCTTGTTTACGGCATGTGGCGCGTGGCTGACGATGCCGACACCTCGCCCGCTTATGTCGAGGCCAAGATCCAAGCCTGTCTGGATCAGGGGATCACCACGATTGATCAGGCCGACATCTATGGCGACTACGGTGCCGAGGCCGTGTTGGGCGGTGCTTTGAAGGCCAACCCGGCCCTGCGCAATCAGATCGAGATCGTGACGAAATGCGATATCGTCGCGCCCATCGGGATGTATGCCGACAAGCCGGTCAAATACTATGACACGTCGCGTGCCCATATCGAGGCGTCGGTGGATCGGTCCCTGACCGAGATGGGCGTTGATCACGTGGATCTTCTGCTGATCCACCGCCCCGATCCTTTGATGGATCACAATGAAACCGGCGCGGCGCTGGATGATCTGGTCACCTCTGGCAAGGTGCGCGCCGTGGGCGTGTCGAACTTCCGTCCATGGGACTGGCAGCTTCTGCAATCGGCGATGAAAACCCCGCTAGCCACCAACCAGATCGAAATCTCGCTGGCCGAGATCGCCCCCTTCACAAACGGGGATCTGGCGTTCCATCAGCAAAATGCTCACTCGGTCATGGCGTGGTCTCCGCTTGGTGGGGGCAGCTTGATGACCGGCACGGGCCAACTGGCCGAACGTCTGGACCGGATCGCCGCCGACCAAGGTGTCGATCGCGCGGCCGTGGCCATCGCGTTCCTGCTGCGCCACCCGGCCCGCATCCTACCGGTGCTGGGCACCAATAATCTGGAGCGTATCAAAACGATCTCCGATGCGACCAAGGTTAACTTGGATCGCGAAACCTGGTTCACCCTTTACGAAGCCGCTCTCGGCAAGGAGGTCCCATGATGTCCGCACACTCGGTCGGAGGGAAGCTCAGCTTTGTGCCCGATCCCAATAACACCCGCCTGCTGCGCGACGCCTTTGGGCGCTTTGCCACCGGCGTGACCATCGTTACTGCCGCCTCGGATCAGGGGCCGGTGGCGATCACCGCCAACAGCTTTTCTTCTGTGTCGCTGACCCCGCCTTTGGTGTTGTGGTCGCCCGACAAGAACTCGCGCCGGTTTCCGCATTTCGAGCGCGCAGATCACTATGCCATCCACGTGCTGTCGGCCGAGCAGGACGACCTGTGCTGGACGGTTGCGAAAGATGCGTTCGGTCTGGCGTCGGTCGATCATCACGTGAACGACTGGGGCGTACCGGTGCTTGAAAACTGCCTGGCCCGGTTCGAATGCACACGTTCGGCCATTTACGAAGGGGGCGATCACGCGATCGTTCTTGGCCATGTTGACCGCGCAACCATGCGCGAAGATGGAGATGCTTTGACATTCTACAAAGGCCAGATGGGCCAAATCGCCGCCGCAAAACAATAAGCGCGGGGCACGCATCCCGAAGGAGGTCGGGATGCACAACAGGAGGAGAGAAGCGCGATGAAGGCAGTCTTTGCTGTCTTGGATCTGTTGCGTCCACTAAACACCGGACTGCTTGCAGTCGGGCGTTGGGTGGGCGTGTTTGCCATTGCCGTGATGGTGATCGCGATCCTGATTCAGGTGTTCTTCCGCTATGTTTTAGGCAACGCGCTGCCGTGGCCAGACGAAGCGGCGCGCTTTTTCATGCTGTGGATGACGGGATTGATGGCGCCCTCGGCCTTTCGCAGCGGCGGGTTCGTGGCAATCGATTTCATCGACGCGGTAATCCAGGGCAAAGCCATGCACGTGCTGCAGTTCATCCTTCTTTTGATCAGCCTGACGGTCCTGATTGTCGGCGTGCAGATCGGCTATAAAGAGGTCACGGGGCTTGGTGGTCGCTTTGCGACGGCATCGCTTTATATCCCGATGTCGCTTGGCTTTGACGAGTGGTACCGCATTCCGCGCAGCTGGATGATGCTGTCCATTCTGATCGGGATCGCGATGCTGATCTTGGTGAACATCGAACTTCTGCTCGAACGTTTTGTCCGTCTTTTGGGCTATGGCGATCAACTTCCCGCGCGGCCCGGCCTTGAGATGGGAGGGGCCGAGTGATGTTGATCTGGTTCCTTCCCCTCTTCCTGTTCCTTCTTCTGGTCGGCCTGCCGGTCTTTTTCTGTCTTCTGGCCGCACCGGGCGCGCTTCTATGGCTGAACGGGCAAGAACGCGACATCACGCTGCTGTATCGCAACCTTTATAACGGGATGGATAGTTTCCCACTGATGGCGATCCCGTTCTTCATGCTGGCGGGCGAGCTGATGAACCGGGGCGGGATCACCGTGCGACTGGTCGAGTTCTCGCAAGCCTTGATGGGGCATCTGCGGGGTGGATTGGCGCAAGTGAACATCCTGTCGTCCATCCTTTTTGCCGGGCTGTCCGGGTCCGCCGTTGCCGACACTTCGGCGCTGGGGTCGATGCTGATCCCAGCGATGGAGCGCGAAGGCTATTCGCGCCGTTTCGCCGCCGCTGTTACCGCTGCAAGTTCGGTCATCGGCCCGATCATCCCGCCCTCGGGCATCATGATCATCTATGCCTATGTGATGGGCGAAAGCGTTGCGGCGCTGTTCCTTGCCGGCATCGTGCCGGGTGTGTTGGTCGGTGTAGGGCTGATGATCATGGTCCGCGTCATGGCCGATAAATACGACCTGCCCGCCGCGCGCCGCGTGACATTCGAGCATGTGGAAATCAGCGCGTTGGAAAGCTGGTTTTCCTTCGTGCTGGTGCGTCTGAACCTTGGGCTGTTGCTGGCGCAACTCGTACCTGCCCAAGACACTGCCTTGTCAAAATGGCTGGTCTTCTTAGGCGCGGTTCTGCTGGCGCATGGTCTGATGCTGGGCCTGCGCCGCATCGTTAGCCACGACTTCCGCATCGTCTGCAAACGCGCCGTTGTGCCGCTGCAAACCCCGATCCTGATCCTTGGCGGCATTCTGGCTGGCGTCTTCACCCCGACCGAGGCTGCTGCCGTCGCCGTGGCCTATGCCCTGCTTGTCGGGTTCATGGTCCTGCGCACGATGAAGCTGAAAGACCTGCCCGAGGTTTTCACCCGTGCGGGCATCACCTCTGCCGTTGTCCTATTGCTAGTCGGCGCGGCCATGTCGTTCAAAACGGTGGTCAGCCTAAGCCACGCACCTGAAATTCTGGCTCAGTTCATTCTGACCCTGTCGGAAAACCCGTTGATCCTGTTGTTCCTGATCAACCTGCTGCTGTTCATCGTCGGGATGTTCTTGGACGCAGGACCCGCAATCATCATCCTTGGCCCCATTCTGGCCCCGGTCTTTGCAGGCCTCGGCGTCGAGCCCGTCCACTTCGCGATCATCATGTGTGTGAACCTGACCGTGGGTCTGGCCACGCCGCCGATGGGGCTGGTGTTGTTCGTCGCCGCGTCCGTTTCGCACGAGAGGGTGACCACCATCGCGAAAGCCATTCTGCCGTTCTTGGCGGTCGAGATCGCGGTGATCTTCCTGATCACCTTCGTGCCCGCAATCTCGCTGACCATCCCCCGGATTACCGGGTTCTTAAACTGATAAAAAACAAACATGTGCAACAGGAGGAAACACGCATGATCATGAAACTGGCAAAGACGGTGGCGCTGTCGGCCTTGGTGGCTGGCTCGGCGCTGACGGCTGTTGCGGCGGATTACACGATCCGCGCGACGGCGAACTCGAACGAAAACGACGAAGACTATGACGGTCTGGTCGTCTTCAAAAACTACGTCGAGTCCGCATCAAACGGCGCGATCGAGGTCGAGCTGTTCATCGGCACCCAGCTGTGCTCGAACGGGGCCGAGTGTCTGCAAGGCGTCGCGGATGGATCGATTGATGTCTACATCTCGACTTCAGGCGGCGCGTCGGGCCTGTTCCCCTATGTGCAGGTGCTGGACCTGCCCTATCTGATGGCAGATGACCGGATCGCCGAGCACGTGCTGTCGGGCGACTTCACTCGCAAGATGCGGGCGATGGCGCTGGAGGATTCGGGCGATGCGATCCGTCTGATGACCATCGGCAACACTGGTGGCTGGCGCAACTTTGCCAACACGCAACGCCGCGTGGCCGCACCTGCCGACATGGCAGGCCTGAAGATCCGCACCGTGGTCGCCGACCTGCCGCAAGAACTTGTGAAAGCCCTTGGTGCGTCGCCCACGCCGATCCCGTGGCCGGAACTGTTCACCAGCTTCCAGACGGGCGTTGTGGAAGGCTCGAAAAACGGGATCACCGACATCATGGGCATGAAGTTCCCGGATGCGGGTCTGCAGTATGTCACTCTAGACGGCCACGCCTATATGGGCGCGCTGTGGTGGATGTCGAACCAGAAGTTCATGGCAATGCCGGAAGATATGCGCCGCGTGGTGGTAGATGGGTTCTATGCCTTGCAGCAGGCCACCTTTGCCTCGCCCAAGCGCAAGTCGATCCAAGCCTATGAGGATTTCGTCGCCGGTGGTGGAGACCTTTACGTTCCGACCCCAGCCGAGAAGGACGCGTTCAAACAGGCTGCATCGCCGGTCTATGACTGGTTCAAGTCGAACGTGGCCCGTGGGGACGAGGTGTTCACCGCGCTGACCGATGCCGTTGCCGCAGCCGAGGCTGACGTGAACGGTGCGCGTGACGCCGATCTGAACTAAACTCAATCGGCGCGGGGGCTGACCTCGCGCCGTTTTTCCGTCTGGGGCTTACCGGAACGGATACATCCAGACGCGGTAATCCTCGACCAGAATATGCGCTTTTTCGATCTCTTCTTTGGTCATCTTCTTCACAACCTCTTCAAGGCTGATCGCCGCGTCGGGGTCGCCACCAATGGCCGAAAGCGTGTACCACATATAAGCGCGCACCAGATCCGGAGCGGGCATGCCGCGCCCGATTTCATAGTACCAACCGACACCCGATTGCGCACCGGGATGGCCCTTCATCGAACTGCGCAGATACCACTCAAATGCACGTTGGTCGTCGCGCTCGACCCCCAGCCCCATCGCATACATCACGCCGATCAGCTCTTCCGCGTCGGCATTGCCGGACCGGGCGGCGGGCCACAGCGCGTCACGGGCGGCTTCAAACTCCCCGGCTTCCATCAGATCGCGCGCGGCTTCGATCTCGGCGCGCGCCGGAAGTATTGCGGACAACGTCAGCGCCGCAGCCAAAACAAAGGATTTCGGGGTCTGTCGCATCTGTTATCCTTCCTGCTTCTGGCGGTCCCAGCCCTTGCCGATACGCCCGTTCTGCCCGCCCCCTTGACGCTTGATGACTTCATGGAGGTCGACACCCAAAAGGCCGAGCTTGGTCGGCTGCTATTTTACGACAAGATACTGTCCGGGAACAGAAATATTAGCTGCGGAACCTGCCATCATCCTGCGTTTGGAACTTCCGACGGATTGTCCTTGGGGCTGGGCGAAGGCGGATTAGGGTTGGGGCCGGATCGGGTGTCGGGCACCGGATTAGACCGGATCGTCAAGCGCGTACCACGCAATGCACCAGCGTTGTGGAACATTGGCGCAAAATCCATCAGTGTATTGATGCATGACGGCCGGATCAGCGTTGATCCGATCTATGGCAACGGATTCAACACCCCCGCCGAGGAATGGCTGCCTGACGGGCTGGAATCGCTGATCGCAGCGCAGGCGTTGTTCCCCATGACCTCTAGCATCGAGATGGCCGGAAATGTCGGCGAGAACGAGGTGATCGGCGCGACCCGTGACCGGATAGATGCAGCTTGGCCAATCATCGCAAAGCGGGTGCGGACGATCCCTGCCTATGGGGACAGGTTCGTCGCCGCCTTCGACGAGGTTGATACCTCGGAAGAAGTCTCAATCACCCAAATCGCCGAGGCCTTGGCGCATTTCATGGTCCAGGATTTCACCTCGTTTGACAGTTCGTTTGATGCCTATCTGGCGGGCAACGAGACAGCTTTGACTGACCAACAACGCAAGGGGATGGAGCTGTTCTTTGGTGATGTAGGTTGCAGCAGTTGCCATTCAGGCCCGTTGTTTTCGGATCAGCAATTTCACGCTCTGGGGTTGCCAGCCTTTGGTCCGGGTCGGACGCGAAAATTCGATCCCTATGCACGTGACGTGGGCCGGATGGGCGAGACCGATGATCTGAAAGACGCCTATCGCTTCCGCACGCCGATGCTGCGCAACGTGGCACTGACCGCGCCGTATGGGCATAACGGAGCCTATCCAACATTGGAGCGGATGATACGCCACCACATGACGCCCGAAGCCGCACGCCTTGCATGGTCTCCGGGCGATCTGACTCTGCCCGACGTGCCATGGCTGAGCGACATTGATTTTGTCATCCAGCAAGACCGGATCGAGATGGAGCGACAAGCCCACGCGCGCGATATCCACATTGCATCACGAAACGACAGTGATATCGCGGCCCTTGTCGCGTTCTTGGAGAGCCTGACTGGATCGGCAGCAAAATCTGGAAACAGCCGAATTCCAGAACAGGTTCCCAGCGGATTGGATATAGACCGGTGAAGGTGTTGGCTGACGAGTTCGAACCCGTCTCAAGTTAGTTTCACCTGACACGGCCCCCTATTGCTAGGTTCAATCCAGCCAATCGACTTCTAGCTCTTCGCGAAACGCAAAACGCTCCAAATGCTTGGCGAGAACACGCTTCAACCTCTCTAGGTTTTCATCCGTTTCCGCCCGAGCAGTCATGACCAACCCTTCGGCCTCTGTCCGTAGATCAGCCGTACCAAATTCGAATGCGATGGTGCCCGTCTCAGGCGTAAACGTCACCTCGGTTTTATGTCCGAAATGCTTACACAAGCGTTGCAGATAACTGCTGGCATTCTCGGTTGCGACCAGAGTTTCTGAAGAATTTGACATCGTCACCTCCCTTGGATGGGCGTTTCCGTTTAACAGGGGCATCTAGGCAATGAGCATCACCATTGAGCGGACATTTTAGCGTTTCAGCTTGAGCGGCAAGGACAAGGATAGAGCACATCCAAATACCAAATCTGCGCCCTGCCCTCGTTGGCTGGCTTCATCAGATCCCGGCAGCAAAGCGATATTGGGCCCATCGCACTACACAACGGGCCCGCAGAGTTCATAATCTTAGGCACATTCCAAAAGTAGCGTGCCTGCGCCGGTGTTCGAGATCGGAATGTGATAGTTCCGCGTGATCTCGGTGATGTTGTCACCCAGCGCGCCGCGCATCATCATCCACATCAGGAATTCTGTCCCCTGTGCACCGGCCTTCTCGACCAGTTCCATGCGCGAGATCTTGGTCAGTTCTTCCGGGTTGTGGCGGGGTTTTCGAGAACATCGACGACGTCATCCCCGCCGACGAACGCGCCGAGTTTATGGCCAAGTACAAATCCGCTGCCGGGTTCGCCCGCGACGCCCTGAACGCCGCTCTTAGAACGATCGAGATTGAGTAGAACTGTGCTGTCAGATACATACAAACTAGGCTGACCGTATCGTTTCATCGCTTTCATCAAGAATTTAAAGGCTGCACGCTTGTCTCGGCGCTTCGTCACGTAGCTTTCCAACACCTCCCCTTCGTGATCGATCGCTCGCTACAAGTAATGTCGCTCGCCGTTGATCTACACAAACACTTCGTCCAGGTGCCACTGCCATTGTGAGAAGGAGCGGAGTTGTTGGTTCCGGTGCTTCCGGATCTCAGCGGCAAACAACGGACCAAATCGGTTCCACCAAAAACAGATGGTTTCGTGACTTACCTCGATCCCGTGCTCGTTCAGAAGGACTTCCACATTTCGAAGCGAGAGTGGAAACCGGATATCCCGATTTAAGCTTCGGCCTGTGCTCTCAGACGAATTCGAACCAGTCTCAGCTAGGACAACACGACTGTCCTTTATGCAGCACAGAGACCGCGCCACTCGGTCAGAGCGGTGGTTCGGTTGAGCTTGAATTGATCTCTATTTGACAGGCACCGCTCATGATTGAAGTGGTTAAATATGGAGGCGTGGACGGCTACGAGTTTCTGTAAACTTCACATGCGCCTGAAACGCGACATGGCGCGTTCTCGTCGTCGAAACGGGAGATGAGAGTTCTCAATCCGGTTGTTCAAATAGCGCCCAGTGACCTGCTTCTCCGCATTGCCAATCTCCCGCATCGCAGCCCCGTAGGACCTTAGGCGATCGGTGACGACCACCTTTGGCTCGCCGTATCGTTTCATCGCTTTCTCCGGATCTCTGACGCGAACAACGGCCCAAATCTGTTCCACCAATATCTCACGGTTTCGTGGCTGATATCGATGCCACGCTCGTGCAGCAGGTCCTCCACATTCCGCAGTGAAAGTGGAAACTGAACATACATCATCACTGCAAGCTTGATGATCTCTGGGCTGGTTTTGAAATATTTGAAAGGGTCGTGTTTGGTCACGGCGGGAGGCTAAGTCAGCACCCTGCCCGCTTCAACCTAAGTTCTTCTGACACTGCCCGTCTCAGGGAAATACCCCATCGCCGCAACGCACGGAAATTGTGCGATGAATTCGCAAGAAACTCGTGACGGGATTTGAGAAGGGAATGACTGGCTGGGGTGGTAGGATTCGAACCTACGGTACGCGGTACCAAAAACCGTTGCCTTACCACTTGGCTACACCCCAACCGTGCGGGTGTAACTAGCCAAAGCAGAAACGGGGTGCAACCCCAAAAGTTTGCTTCTTGCAGGAATTTCGACGGGCCCACATCTTGCGCTAACACTCTGGATGCGTACATGCGGCGAGCGCGTATAGGATGCGCCATTCTCAGGCTGCCGATCGCGCATTCCTGTGCACATGCGTAGCCGGCAGACCCTTAAACCGGCCGTGCTTTCGCCAGAGAATCGAATGCTGCGAGTTCCGTCAGGAGTGCAGGCATCTGCTCAATGGGAATCATGTTTGGGCCATCCGACGGCGCGGCATCCGGATCCTGATGCGTCTCGATAAAAACACCGGCGACACCGACGGCCACCGCTGCGCGCGCCAGCACGGGTGCAAAATCCCGCTGCCCCCCCGAAGACGTGCCCTGCCCGCCGGGCATCTGCACCGCGTGGGTGGCGTCCATGATCACCGGATGCCCCAGTTCAGCCATCTGCGGCAGCCCACGCATATCGGTGACCAGCGTGTTATAGCCGAAGCTTGTGCCCCTTTCCGTCAGCAGGACCTGCT
Organism: Aliiroseovarius marinus; assembly: GCF_004360145.1. Lineage (GTDB taxonomy): Bacteria > Pseudomonadota > Alphaproteobacteria > Rhodobacterales > Rhodobacteraceae > Aliiroseovarius > Aliiroseovarius marinus. Next base: position 47,383 of record NZ_ML178716.1, read on the forward strand.
CATTTCCGGCCGATACCAGCTTGTCCGCCACATGCGACATATCCCACGGGGCAAGGAACTGACCTTTCTTTACGTTCACAGGCCTGCCGGTGCGCGCGGAAGCCACCAACAGATCGGTCTGACGGCACAGGAACGCCGGGATCTGCAGCGCGTCCGCGACCTCGGCCACCGGGGCGCACTGATCTGGTGAATGTACATCCGTGAGGACCGGTACTCCGGTTTCGGACTTAACCGCTGCCAGCATCTTCAGCCCGGCGTCCATCCCCGGGCCACGCTTTCCCTGTGCAGAGGTCCGGTTGGCCTTGTCAAACGAGGCCTTGAAGACAAATCCGACGCCCGCATCCGCGCAGGCCTGTTTCAGCCGCTCGGCTAAAAACAGGGCGTGATCGCGTGTCTCAAGCTGACAAGGCCCGGCAATCACCGACAAGGGCAGATGGTTGCCAAAGCGCACCGGGCCGATCGACACAACAGACATATCAGGACGAGATCTGTTCACGCAGGATCGACGCGGTCAGCGACAGCATCAGGTAGATGCCGGAAAAAATCAGGAACGCCAGAAGCGTGTTTTCAAACGCTTTGGGATAGGTCGGCTGGTCCGGTGCCACAGGGCTAACGTTGGTGGACAGATAGCGGGTCTGCTTGTTGGCTTCGATCCGGGCCACTTCCAATTGCTGCAACGCCTGTTGCATCAAAAGCGTCCGCGTTTCCAGATTGGTTTGCGCGATCCGCAACTGCCCACTGATGGACGCCAGCGACCCGTTTTCGCCCCCTGTATCCGTCAGCTTCCCGCGCAGTTCGGCAATCAAGGCTTCAAGCCGCGCAATATCACCCCGCACACCATCCACGCGGGCCTGGTTGGGATTGGCATTGTCCAGAAGTTGGTCCAACCGCAACCGCTTGTCCTGCAGTTGTAGTTCAAACGTGTTGATCTGCGACATCAAAGACGACGCGTCCGAGGTCGCATCGAACACACCAACGTCTTCCTGTAGCTTCAATACACGATCCTGCGCAGCCAGCATCTCGGCCTCGGCTTCTTCATAGCTGTCGAGCGCGCCTTGCATCTGATCCTCGCGTTTGCGCTGGGTCAGGTTGTCGACACGCTCTTCCGCGTAGGCGATCAGCGATTTCGAGTATTGTTCGCTGACCTCGGGCGAGGCGGCGATAACCTCCATCTTGATGATGCCCTCGGTCGGGTCGAAGCCGATTTTCACCCGCTTGCGATAAACCTTATAGGCGGTTTCGTTGCTGGCATCCGGATCAAGCCGCTGCACCACATCAATCGATGGATCACTGAAATGCTCTTTGAAGCCGACATCACGATCCAGTCGCAGCATCGCCTCGCGCGAGGTCAGATAGCCCTGCACACCGATACTGTCCTGACTTGAAGCAAGGCCGGTCCCGGCAAACAGCCCGGCGGCGCCCGTGCCGCCAGCCCCATCCGCTTGTTGGATCACAAACTCGGACTTTGTGGCGTACATCGGGGTGGCCACGTTGAAATAGTAATAGCCAGCTACAATCGATGGCAGCACCACGAAGAACGCCAGACGCAACAGGAGCATCCGCAGATTGCGGCGGCGGCGGCGGGAAATATCCTGCTGGATATCCATGACTGACCGCGCACGCGCTGCCGCATCCATCACGCCAGGCGCAGGGGCACTGGGCTGGACTGCGGGTTGCGGCAGGTTGGCGGCGTTTCGGTCGCCCTCCCCCTCGACCAGCTCCAACATGTTGGCACGCTTGAACGGGTCTATCCCGGCCTGCCGCAGCCGATAGACAGCCTCGTGATCGTCCTCGGCCTGGATGCCATGTTTTTGCGCGACCCGACGCGCCATCCGCAACTGCCGCGCGGTCAGACCCTCCTGACGCACCAATTCGATATCCGCGGCCTCATCGCCCCCGGTCGGATTAGTGCCGCGCTGCACGCGGACCCGTGGGGTTGGCGGCAACCCATCCTCTTGCGGACCAGCGGCCATTTCCTCGAGCGGGTTCAGTGGGCGATTTCGCGTATTGGCAGAGTTTTGAGCTGTATCCTGAACGGTCTGACCGGTCTGATCCGGCGCGCCAGCATCCGCGTCCTGCGCAACCTCAGCAGCATCCGCCTGCCCCGTTTGCGAGACAGTTCCGACACCTCGGCGGATGCGATAACGATTAGCCTTGGGTTTGGTAGTCATAGAGCTGCTTCGCTTCTTCCAAAGTCTCGAACTGGTAAAATTGGCCGTTTGTCAGAACGGCCGCCGAGTTACATAGTTTTTCCAGTGTCTTCGCCTGATGAGACACCACAATTACCGTGGCGTCTTTCAGCCGTTCCTGCAACACCTCGCCTGCCCGACGGTTAAATTCGGCATCTGTCGTGCTCGGCATGCCCTCATCGATCAGGTAGATGTCAAAATCCATCGCCAACAGAAGCGCGAAGGTGAACCGTCCCCGCATCCCCGCACTGTAGGTCGCTATCGGGAAGTCATAGTATTCTTCAAGGTCACAGAGCCAGCGAGTGAACGCCTCGAGATAATCGGGATCAAGCCCATAGAGCCGCGCAATGTGGCGGGCATTGTCGCGGGCAGACAGCTTGCTGACCACGCCCCCCATGAATCCCAAAGGAAACGAGATCCGGCACCCGCGTACAATCTCGCCCTCATCCGGCTTTTCCAGCCCGGCCATCATGTTGATCAGTGTGGTTTTGCCTGTGCCGTTTGGGGCGAGAATGCCCAGCGAATTGCCCAACTCAACCCGGAAGGACGCCTGGTCCAAAATGACCTTGCGCTGTTTCCCGGTCCAAAAGGACTTGCTGACATTCCTGAATTCGAGCATTCGCGCTCCGATACCTGAAGTGGTCCCACTACTCTTAGGCCGACTTTCTTAATTAAGAGCTATAGGCCGCCATTTCGGCGAAACTATGTCTGTTTTCACAAGAAATCTAGCGTGTGACGGCGTGAAACAAAGGGGAAAGCGCCAGAAAATCTGACGCTTTCCATAAGTATCAGTGGGCAGCTATGGCAGCCCAAGGCCCGGGATCGGGATCAGCCGTGCTGTTTTTCAACCCGCAAGAGTTTGCCGGCGATGAAGGACAGAGCCACCGCACCAAAGCTGAACAGCGCCCCCATTTTGGCAGCGTCCTGCACCGGTCCCGGTGCGAAAGCGACCGAGGCCACGAAGAGCGACACGGTAAAGCCGATCGCGGCGACAAAGCCAATCACGATCAGGTCGACCAGCCGCATACCCGCAGGAAGGCCAAGTCGCATCGGCCCGACCGCGATCCATCCCATGATGAAGACCCCGATGGGTTTACCGATGATCAGGCCTGCCAGCACCAGCCAGGTGGCTTCGCCGATGGCACCAAACTCGACGCCCGCGTTCAGAAGGCCGAAGAAGAACAGCACGATGTCGACCGGGATGGCCAACGAGTGCTCCATCTGGTTCAGCGTGTCCGTCAGATACTTTTCCGCCTCCGAGAAGATACCGAAGGCGCGGTCGGCATGCGGGATGGCCGGGATCACCGGAAGCAGGCCCAGCGCCGGGTGGATGCCAGCCTGTGCAAAACCGTACCAGCTGATGCAGCCCGCGATGGCGTAGGGAATCCAGCCCAGTTTCTTGCGCACGAAAGTCGAGTACTGGCGCAACTGATCGCCCCGATCTTTGTGGCGCGGCAACCAGTTGAACAGCACAAACACGATGACCGACGCAGCAACAGACAGCAGCAGCCATTCCGGTGCCAGCTCGCCCGAGGGATAGAAGATCGCCAGAATGATCAGACCTGCCGCATCGTCCGCGATGGCCAGAAGCAGCAGGAAGCGCACCGCCGGGTGGCCTGCGCCGAAGACCAGACGGCCGACCAAATAGCTGAACGCAATATCCGTTGCGGTCGGGATCGCCCACCCGCGCGACACCGCGTCAAAGGTGCTGGAACCAAGGAAGTAAGCAATGCCAAGATAGACCGCGATCGGACCGATCATGCCGCCAGCCGTGGCCACCAAAGGAGTCGCGGCTTTCTTGCCGCGCAGGCTGCCATTTTTCAGAATGACGGCCTCCCACACCTCTTTACCGGCGATGGCAAAGAATAGGGCCATCAGCATGTCATTGATCAGGTAGTGGAAGGTCAGTACCTTCTCGACATCGCCGTACTCAAAGTACTCTGCGCCATGCCCATAGGCCTTTTCCCAGTACCCGATGTCGATACCGATCCAGCCGTTAAACCACAGAGGATACTCGACAAAATGGTGATACGAATGGGGGTCAATATTTGCCCAAACCAACGCAATCAAAGCACCACTGATAAGAAGAATGGAATAGGTGGTGATAAAATTCCACACACGATACATGGCGTTCCCCGTTCGGTCTTATTCTTGTAAACAGGCCGCACCCCAGCTGCTACGCGGGGATGCGACCGCATCCTGTTACAATTGGAAATAATTCATTTGCCGTCAAACAACAACAGGGGGCCAGCAATTCTCCGCTTGCCAGCCCCCCTTGTCATTCACGTTCACGCGATGGCGCTCCAGCCAATACCAGCCAGAACGGCACCCACAACCGCGATGCCCAGATAGGCGGCAAAGACCCGCGGCTTGACCAAGGCCCAGACCGCGATGGCTGCAGGGATACAGCTGACACCTCCTGCGATGACAAAGGACATGGCGGCGCCATTGGACATGCCTTGCTCAAGCAGTGCTGCCACCATCGGAACGGCGGCATAGCCATTCAGATAAGCTGGCGCGCCAACGATTGCCCCCAGCAGGATCGGCCCAAGGCCGGTTCCACCCAGAACCTGCGCCACAAGGTCCGCAGGGATGTAACGCAGCATCAGCGCCTCAATCATATAGGCCAGAAGCAACCACTTCCCTAGGAACAGAGCGTTCTCGACGGCGGCGGTCTTGAATGTGTCGCGGCGATTTGCCTCGGTCCAGAACTTCCAGTTCACGTCGCCCGAATACACGTCTGCGCCGGTTCCGCAGGACGAGCTGCAGCAAGACTTGACCGGCGCGTTCTTCAGCGGATCAGCAAACACGGCAGAGGTTGCGAAGGTTTTCACGATGAAACCACCCAGAAGCCCGATGCCCACAGCCGACACCAGCTTGGCCGTGGCAAACCCCGTACCCAACGTGCCTGCCGTGATGGCGAACATCGCCGGGTCCATCAGGGGCGAGGACAACCAGAAGGCCATGACCGCCGACAGCGGCGCCCCCACGGCCAGAAGGGCCGCGATGAACGGGATCACCTCGCATGAACAGAAGGGCGACAGGCCGCCCGCAAAGGCCGCAAGCACGATCATGCGCGTCTCACGCCCTTCAAAGGCGCGGGCCAGCAGGTTTTCGGCCCCAGTGGATTTCAGAAACGCCACCGCGAGGATCGCAAAGAGGATAAACGGTGCCGTGTGGCCAAGTGCCGTCAGCGCGAAACGCAGCATCGGCATGACTTCGGCCGGGTCCACAAGTGCAAGGATCAGCGGCACCAGCAGGACAAATACCCAAGCCCAATCCGGTTTGAACCGCCGTGGCGGTTGGGTTTGCGTCGTCTCAGCCATGATTGTGGCCCTCTCCTTCAGCGCAATCTGCGCAGCATTCTGACAAAAGGTAATCCGACAGGGCCCGCATGACGTCATATTCCGCAGCCGCGCAAATGATCGAGCGCCCTTGTTTTTCCTGTGTTACCAAGCCTGCAGCGGCAAGGATTTTCATGTGATGGGTCAGGGTCGAGCCCGTGATACCACAACGTTCGCCCAGCGCGCCGATGGTCAGCCCTTCCGGGCCTGCCCGTACCAAGGTGCGCAAAACGCTTAGGCGATGTTCCGACCCAAGGGCCGCGAACTGCGATGCAAAGACATCAACGTCTTTGGGGGATTGGGATTCGTGTTTCATATTTCTAGAAATATCGAAATAAATGCGTGACGCAAGATATATTTCGACAAAACTAGAAATATTGAAATCTCCACGAACCCTTTCTAGGCTGCGCCCATGACCGACCTGAACGCCCAGATCATGTCCTGCACCCTCTGCGCCACCCGTTTCGCCCAGACGGAAACCGCTCACACGCCGCGCCCCGTGGTGTGGTTTCAGCCCGGTGCGCGGATCAGGGTCATTGGGCAAGCGCCGGGGATGCGCGTGCATAAATCGGGCGTGCCATTTGACGATCCCTCGGGCGATCGGTTGCGGCAGTGGATGGGTGTGGATCGAGACGTCTTCTATGACCGCGCGCGTATTGCCATCACGCCGATGGCCTTTTGTTTCCCAGGCTATGACGCCAAAGGATCCGACCTTCCGCCACCGCCGCTTTGCGCCAAGACATGGGCCGACCATGTGGATCAGGCGTTGGGCGACATCCCCCTCACCCTGCTTGTCGGGGGCTATGCGCAGGCCCGCCATCTGGGCCGCGGCAAAGGTGTCACCGCCACGGTAGCCAATTGGCGCGCCCATGCGCCGCGGCTCTTCCCCTTGCCACATCCGTCTTGGCGCAATACGGGTTGGCTGAAGAAAAACCCGTGGTTCGAGGCCGAACTTCTGCCCGAACTACAAAAGCAGGTCGCCATCGCGCTGACCGCATAGCCGGAGATTGCCATGAGCGAACCCACGCAACTGGACCACGCCCACGCCGCCATGCAGGCAGACTTGAACGATGATGCAGCACGGTTGCGGTTTTACGAACGGCTGGCGGATCGCGAGTTGTTCCTGCTTTTGTCCGCCGAACCGCAGGGCGAGGATATCGAACCCGAACTGTTTGAACTCGAGACCGAGAAATACGTGCTGGTCTTTGACCGCGAGGATCGACTCGCCGAGTTCGTCGGCGCCCCCGCCCCCTACGCCGCCCTTCCGGGCCGTATCATCGCGGGGATGCTATCTGGTCAGGGCATCGGGCTTGGCGTCAATCTGGGCGTCGCGCCTTCATCCATCCTGATCCCGGCTGAGGCGATGGATTGGCTGGCCCAGACGCTTTCGAGCGCGCCGGACGAGGTCGAGGCGCAGATCACCGAGATCCTGCCCCCGTCTGCCCCCGAAGTCTTGCTGAACGCTCTGGCGGAAAAACTGGGCTCTGCCGGTGGCTTGGCCCAATACGCTTGTTTGGCCGCCGTCGGCCACGCGGACGGTCGCCGCGGACATCTTCTGGCCTTCGTCAACCCGGCAGAAGGCGCGGAACGCGCTCTGGCCGGCGCAGCGAACGAGGCGCTGACCTTCTCGGGCATCGATGTAGGAGAGCTGGACGTCGGCTTTTTCGCCGAAGCGGATGAGATCGCACAGAAACTGACCACCATCGGCCTGCGCTTTGACCTGCCCGCGCCAGAGGCCCGCGAACGGCTCGCCCCGGTTGCCCCCGGCTCGAACCCCGAGAAACCACCGATCCTGAAGTAATCCGCAGACGATCCGGGCAACACAAAAAGAAAAGGGCGCAGAAACTCCGCGCCCTCCCCCACCAGGAACGCCCCCGGCAAAGCCGTATTCCTAGGTTAGTGTCTCGACCAGTATTTTGGAAAAGTGGCAACTTGATGTCACAATTCTATGACATTCTTGCCTGACACGAAAAAGTGAGTGCGGCATCAACAATACGCCCCGCGCCCAGCTATTGTTTACTTTTTGGCTTCTAGCGCATCCAAACGCGCCTTCAGCGCTTCGTTTTCTTCGCGGGCTTTCTGCGCCATAGCACGCACCGCGTCGAATTCTTCGCGGGTCACGAAATCACGATCTGCCAGCCAGCGATCCATCCAGCTTTTCATCGCGGTTTCAGCTTCGTCCTTCGCGCCCTGCGCCACGCCCATGGCGTTGGTCATCAGCTGGGAAATGTCGTCAAAAACCTTGTTGCGCGTCTGCATCTGCTTCTCCTCGCTTGAGCTGCCCCCTATATGGGGCTTTGCGCAGGCAGAGACAAGGTTGACTTGCCCCGAAGAAGAGGTTCAACAACGACCCATGTATATGGCCATCCCCTTTCCCAATATCGGGCCCGAGATCTTTTCGATTGATCTGGGCAGCTTCACCTTTGCTCTGCGCTGGTACGCGATGGGTTATCTTGTGGGGATCGCGATTGGCTGGTGGATCATCGCCCGCGCACTGGCCCGTCCAGCGCTGTGGCGGGGCGAGCCGCCGATGACGAAGGCGCAGCTCGAAGATCTGGCCACATGGATCATCCTCGGCATCATCGCGGGTGGCCGACTGGGCTTCGTCGCCTTCTATCAACCGGAATACTATCTGGCGAACCCGCTGGACATTCTAAAGATCTGGCAGGGCGGCATGTCCTTCCACGGCGGATTTCTGGGCGTAATTGTTGCCGTATGGCTGTTTAGCCGCCGGAATGGGCTGCTGACAGCCTCGATCGCCGACCTTCTGGCCATCGCCGCACCCATTGGCATCGGCCTTGTGCGCGTCGCAAACTTTATCAATGCCGAGCTCTGGGGCCGCCCAACCACCGCCCCGTGGGGTGTGATCTTCCCCGGTGAATACGCCCAGAACTGCCCAGGCTGGGACGCCGCACTTGGTGCCTGCGCCCGCCACCCCAGCCAGCTTTACGAGGCGCTGCTCGAAGGTGCTGTTCTGGCGATTGCCCTTCTCTATCTGGCCTATCGCCGCGGCTGGCTGAAAACCCCGGGCCGCCTGACTGGCCTGTTCTTCTTGGGCTACGGCCTGTCTCGCTTCATCGTCGAGTTCTTCCGTCAGGCCGATGCGCATTTCATTACACCGGACAACCCGTGGGGCCATGTGATCCGTCTGGGCGACCTGGGCATCACCATGGGCCAGACCCTGACGCTGCCGATGATTGCGATTGGTATCGCCACGCTGATGTGGGCCAACCGGCGGGCATCCGAATGAGCGCTTTAGAAAAGCAACTTATTGGTCGCATTTCAAAAGTAGGCCCCATCTCGGTCGCTGACTATATGGCCGAATGCCTGCTGCATCCTGAGCACGGATATTACGCCACCCGCGATCCGTTCGGCAAAAAAGGCGACTTCACCACCGCGCCCGAGATTAGCCAGATGTTCGGCGAAATGCTGGGCCTTGCGCTGGCGCAAGCGTGGCTTGACCAAGGCGCCCCGTCGCCCTTTACACTGGCCGAGCTTGGGCCGGGACGCGGCACCTTGATGGCCGACATTCTGCGCGCCACCAAAGGCGTGCCGGGATTCCATGCCGCCGCACAGGTGCATCTGGTCGAGGCCTCGCCCGTGCTCCGCGCCCATCAGGTTAAGCGACTGTCGCCTACTCAAGTGACCCATCACGATAGCATCGGCAGCCTGCCCGACGCGCCCTTGTTTCTTGTGACGAACGAGTTCTTCGACGCCCTCCCCATCCGCCAATACCAACGCGATGGCGACGGCTGGCGCGAAGTTCAGGTGGGGCTTGAGGGCGATAATCTCGCACTGGGCCTGACCGCCCCCCTGCCCGTTCCGGCTCTGGATCACCGGCTGGAGGACACGAAAGATGGCGACGTTGTTGAGATTTGCACCCCTGCCCAAGGTGTCATGTCCAAGCTGGCGCATTTCATCGACACGCAGGGCGGTGCCGCGTTCATCATCGACTATGGCGATTGGCGGTCGTTGGGGGATACGTTTCAAGCGCTGAAGAACCACACGCCAGTGTCGGTGCTGGACACACCGGGTGAAGCAGACCTGACCGCGCATGTTGATTTCGAGGCCTTGGCCCGCGCCGCTACCCCCCTGACAGCGCACCAAATGACCCCGCAGGGCGTGTTTCTGGAACGTCTTGGCATCACCGCCCGCGCACAGGCCTTGGCTGGACAGCTCAGCGACGATGCGCTGGACAGCCATATCGCGGCACACCGGCGCTTGACGCACCCGGACGAAATGGGGACGCTCTTCAAAGTGCTGGGACTGACTCGCGCCGACGCGCCTGATCTGCCCGGCCTTGATCGCAACTGAACACAGGCCCACCCGGATGGCACTCGAGATCCTGACCTCTGACGCCCTTGGCCAAACACGGCATGGGTTCTTCACCCGCAAGGGCGGCGCGTCCTCGGGCGTATATGCCGGACTGAACTGCGGCAGCGGCAGCAAAGATCAAGCCGAGCTGGTTCAGATCAACAAAGACCGCGTGGCGCAGGCGCTGGACGTGGCGCCCAGCCATCTGTGCGGCGTCTATCAGGTGCATTCGCCGGATGTGGTCGTGGCAGAAGGTCCGATCACCGGTGACAAACCCCACGCAGACGCGGTTGTGACCGCCACACCGGGGCTGGCCCTGTCGATCCTGACCGCAGATTGCCAACCGGTCCTATTCGCAGACCCCGACGCAGGCGTAATTGGTGCCGCGCACGCAGGTTGGAAAGGCGCGCTTGGGGGCGTGCTGGAAGCCACGCTCGACGCAATGGAAGCGCTTGGCGCGACCCACGCCAACGTCACCGCCGTCATCGGCCCGACGATTAGCCTTGAGGCCTATGAGGTCGGCCCCGAATTCCGCGAGGCCTTTACCGCTGAAGACACAAGCTATGACCGCTTCTTCACCGACGGAGACGGCGACCGCGCCATGTTCGACCTGCCTGCTTTCGGCCTGCATCGTCTGACCGCGGCGGGGGTCAAACATGCAGAATGGACGGGCCACTGCACCTATTCCGATCCCGAGCGGTTCTACTCCTATCGCCGCACCTGCCACCGGAACGAACCGGACTATGGCCGTCTGATCTCGGCGATCCGGCTGTAACACGCCAAACAAAAATGCCGCCAACGATGTGGGCGGCATTCCAGCACTCGACAGCGATGTAATTCTTACGGCGTGTCTTCCATCCGCGCTTCCAGCACGTCAAACGGCACGCCCGGCTCGTCCTTGGCGCCACGAATGACCAGCGATGTTTTCACCGAGGCCACGTTCTCGGCGGCGGTCAGTTGTTCGGTCAGGAAGCTCTGGAAGGTCGACAGGTCGGGAGCGACACATTTCAGGATGAAGTCCACCTCGCCATTCAGCATGTGGCATTCGCGGACCAGAGGCCAGTGGCGGCACTGTTCCTCAAACGCGGACAGGTCAACCTCGGCCTGACTGACCAAGCCAACCATCGCGAAAACCTGCACCTCGAAGCCCAGCGCGCGGGCATCCACATCCGCGTGATAGCCCCGGATCAACCCATGTTCTTCCAGCGTACGCACACGCCGCAGACAGGGCGGTGCGGAAATCCCGACACGTTTGGCCAGTTCCACGTTGGTCATGCGACCGTCGGCCTGAAGTTCGGCCAGAATCATACGGTCGATAGGATCAAGTTTGCTTGCGGACATTGAATTGCCTTCTGATGAGCATCCGGTGGCGCGCCAATTGGCGGCATTCGTTCGGAAATTGCGCAGAGACTATATCTAGACGTTGCATTGCGCAACAATCTTTCGCACCCGCGCAACATCATTTCTTGAAGATTTCGCCATCGACATCCTCACAGGGTCGCGACGGGCCTTGGCTCGGGCCTTTCAATACAGGTCCAGCTCGCTTATATGCGTCACGAACCAAGAATGCTCAAGGAAGTTCCAATGTCCGAGACCCGCCATACCAAAGTTCTGATCATCGGCTCCGGCCCCGCTGGTTACACCGCAGGCGTCTACGCCTCGCGCGCCATGTTGGAGCCGATCCTTGTGCAAGGCATGGAGCCGGGTGGCCAGCTGACCACCACGACCGAAGTCGAGAACTATCCTTCCTTCATCGACATCCAAGGCCCCGAGCTGATGATGAAGATGGAAGAGCATGCCCGCGCCATGGGGACCGAGGTGATCGGCGACTTGATCGTGGATCTGGACATCTCGAAACGCCCCTTTACCGCCAAGGGTGATAGCGGCACGATCTACACCGCCGATGCCGTCATTCTGGCGACCGGCGCCCGTGCCAAGTGGCTGGGGCTGGACAGCGAAGAGAAATTCAAGGGCTTTGGCGTCTCGGCCTGTGCAACCTGTGACGGCTTCTTCTATCGCGGCGAGGAAATCGTCGTGGTGGGCGGCGGCAACACCGCTGTCGAGGAAGCGCTGTTCCTGACCAAGTTTGCCTCGAAAGTGACGCTGATCCACCGCCGCGATACGCTGCGTGCGGAAAAGATCCTGATCGACCGCCTGATGAAGAACGAAAAGATCGTGCCCCTGTGGGATCACACGCTGGAAGAGGTCGTGGGTGACGAAAACCCGCTGGGCGTTACCGGCGTGCGCGCCAAGCATGTGAAGACCGGCGAGATCACCGAGATCCCGGCGAAGGGCGTCTTCATCGCGATCGGCCACGCGCCCGCCAACGAGTTGGTGAAGGACACGCTGGAAACTCATATGGGCGGCTACGTGGTGACCAAGCCGGATTCGACCGCGACGTCTGTCCCCGGCGTCTTCGCCGCCGGTGACCTGACAGACCACAAGTACCGCCAAGCTGTGACCTCGGCCGGCATGGGCTGCATGGCCGCGTTGGAAGCCGAGCACTTCCTGTCTGAAAACGAATAAGGCCAAGAGCCTTCACGAAACACACCCAAAGGCGGCCTCTCGGTCGCCTTTTTCGTGCCTGCCAGAACGCAAACGTCCCGCTACGCCCTCCGAATTCAAAACACTGTTCCCTAATCCACACAGTCTTAGCGACATTCCCCGTAAATTAGAATCCTGCCGAAATACTCCTTTGCTGGGCAGTTATTTCATGCGATGCGTTCACGCGTGAACACACTTTGAGTCGCAAGACATGTCGTCAACCGAAGCCAAACCCACCCCCGGGGAAGAGGATCAGCTCTTCCGGCTCCTGCGCCAATTGGATACGGCGCCGGAAGCATCGCAGCGCGCGCTCGCGTCCGCCATTGGGGTGTCCCTGGGGCGGCTGAACGCGCTTCTGCGCGCGGCGGTCGATGCCGGGCTGATCACGATCAGCGAGCGCGATGGCTCCGACAAGCGCCAGCGGTTTGCCTATTCGCTGACCGCACGCGGCGCATCCGAGAAGGTGCGGCTCACAGACATTTTTTTGAACCGCAAGCTTGCCGAATATGACGCATTGCACGCGGAACTAACCGGTACAACCAGCGGCCTGGTTCCGCTTAAACACAGGACCAATCTTATGGAACACAACCTTGCTCCGATCCCCGAGCTCTATGTCAGCCATGAAAGCGCGCAGAAACTGAAAGTTGAAGCTGCGGATCTGACCAGCCACGACCTGACCCCGCGCCAGATCTGTGACCTTGAGCTTCTGATGAACGGCGGCTTCAACCCGCTGAAAGGCTTCCTGACCGAGGAAGACTATAACGGCGTTGTGGAAAACATGCGTCTGGCCGATGGCCAACTGTGGCCGATGCCGATCACGCTGGACGTGTCGGAAGACTTCGCCGCCTCGATCGAGCTGGGTCAGGACATCGCCCTGCGCGACCAAGAAGGCGTCATTCTGGCCACCATGACCGTGACCGACCGCTGGGAGCCGAACAAGGCCCGTGAAGCCGAGAAGGTCTTTGGCGCCGATGACGACGCCCACCCGGCGGTGAACTATCTGCACAATCAGGCTGGCAAGATCTATCTGGGTGGCCCGGTTGTCGGCATCCAGCAGCCCGTCCATTATGATTTCCGCGCCCGTCGCGACACCCCGAACGAGCTGCGCGCCTATTTCCGCAAGCTGGGTTGGCGCAAGATCGTGGCCTTCCAGACCCGCAACCCGCTGCACCGCGCGCACCAGGAACTGACCTTCCGCGCCGCGAAAGAGGCGCAGGCCAACCTGCTGATCCACCCGGTTGTCGGCATGACCAAACCCGGCGACGTGGACCACTTCACCCGCGTGCGCTGCTACGAAGCCGTGCTGGACAAATACCCGGCATCGACCACCAGCATGTCGCTTCTGAACCTGGCCATGCGTATGGCCGGCCCGCGTGAAGCTGTGTGGCACGGTCTGATCCGCAAGAACCACGGCTGCACCCACTTCATCGTTGGTCGCGACCACGCTGGCCCCGGCAAGAACTCGGCTGGTGAAGACTTCTATGGCCCCTATGACGCACAGGATCTGTTCCGCGAGCATCAGGCCGAGATCGGCATCGAAATGGTCGACTTCAAGCACATGGTCTATGTGCAGGAACGCGCCCAATACGAACCGAATGACGAGATCAAGGATCGCGACAACGTCACCATCCTGAACATCTCGGGCACCGAACTGCGCCGCCGCCTGTCGGAAGGTCTGGAGATCCCCGAGTGGTTCTCGTTCCCTGAAGTGGTCAAAGAGCTGCGCCGCACCAAGCCGCCGCGTTCGAAGCAGGGCTTCACCGTGTTCTTCACCGGCTTCTCGGGCTCGGGCAAGTCAACCATCGCCAACGCGCTGATGGTGAAACTGATGGAACAGGGCGGCCGCCCCGTGACACTGCTGGATGGTGACATCGTGCGTAAAAACTTGTCGAGCGAGCTTGGCTTCTCGAAAGAGCACCGCGACCTGAACATCCGCCGCATTGGCTACGTGGCCTCGGAGATCACCAAGAACGGTGGTATCGCGATCTGCGCGCCCATCGCGCCCTACGCCACCACCCGCCGCGCCGTGCGCGAGGATATCGAACAGTTCGGTGCGTTTGTGGAAGTGCACGTCGCAACCTCGATCGAGGAATGCGAACGCCGCGACCGCAAGGGTCTGTATAAACTGGCCCGCGAAGGCAAGATCAAAGAGTTCACCGGCATCTCGGACCCCTATGACGTGCCGGTTAACCCGGAACTGTCGGTCGAGACCGAGAACGTCGACGTCGACAACTGCGCCCACCAGGTTCTGTTGAAACTGGAAAGCATGGGTCTGGTGAAAGCCTGATCACAAACACATCCAAAGAAAAGCCCGGCCATTGCGCCGGGCTTTTTGTTGTGGGGCTTTGCCCCCGCGTGAAGGCCGTTTGGCCTTCACACTCCCCCAGGATATTTGGGGCAAGAAAATGAGGGGCGCTAGGTGCTCAGCCCATCCGGCATTGGGTTCCAGTCGAAATAGGCTTTGACGATCCCGTGGTCAGACGCGCCCAGTTCCTCTTCAAAGCTCTCGCGGTTCAGGTGGTCGTTGATCACCTCCATCTCGCGGAAGGACCACAGGCGCTTGCGCGAGTGGTCGTAGAATTCCTCGCTGACCAGAATATGGTCGAGGCTTTCGCGCTTATGCTTGTAAACATGGGTGTAATAGACATGCCGCATGGATCGGTATTGTTGCAGCCGTTCGACGGAATAGAGGCCCTTATCGGAGGTCAGCCCCGCGCGGCTTTTCTGCACCATGCGATAGGTCGGTTGGTCCGAAATCAGCTCGTTCGTCACCGACATTGTGTCGTCGTTCAGGTCACCCATCACGATGGTGGGCGAGATGTCGTCTTCGTCTTCGGACTTCATCCAACCATCCAGAAGCACCCGCAGCGCACCGGCCTCCATCACGCGGCGGATATGGGCCAGTGACGATTTCGCGTGTTTGGCGTGGTGTTGCAGGATCAGGGGTTGCGGCTGCGCGAAGGACACGCGGGCCGGGCCTTTGGATTTCAGATGCGCCACCACCACGCGCACTTCGGGCGGCTTGGGGCCAGTGCCTTCGGGCTGGATCCGCGCCACCAGCAAGGGCCGCGAGAATTTGTTGATGGTGATGGTGACCTCTTCTTCGGCCCCAGCAGTCTCGCGCACCTTGTCGAACCGGAACTGCGGCGGGAAATCCGCGTGCCAGCCGCCATCGACCAGCTGCGCGTTGCCGTCCCGATCCTTGCGCACCGCCAAAGCAACCTGAGGCCGCCCCCGCCCCGGCGCGTCCCGCGCCACGAGGTCATAGTCATTGGTCAGCCCCGCCTCGGCGAAACATTCGCGTAAGGCGACAACGGACCAGAGCTCCTGAAAGGCGATGATTTCGGCGTCGACCTCTTTCAGGCGCGCGGCAGTCCACTTGATCTTGCGCTGGTAATGGGCGCGGCCTTCGGCGTCGTCCTCGATATGCGGACGGTTGGAATAGGTAATCCCGCCGGGAACCTGTAGATTGAAAAGATTGATCGTCGCGAAGCTTAAATCGCGCATATTCGCACGGGCCATGGCAAAGTCCTCCTGAAATCAACTTCAGGAAGAATAGCATGATTCTATGCGATTGCATGACAGGGGGAGAGGTTCGCCCTTTTTGACCTAGGCTTTGTTGATCGTGATGGTCTGCACCACAGTCTCTGGCTCGGCCCGTTCAAGATCGATATGCAGAAGCCCGTTTTCGGTTTTGGCGCCCACAACCTCGACCCCTTCGGCCAGCACGAAGCTTTTCATGAACTGGCGCGATGCGATGCCCCGGTGCAGGTACACCCGGCCTTCATGTGTGTCGCCCTGCGATCCGCGGATCACCAGCTTGGCGTTCTCGACCGTGATCGACAGATCGTCATCCGCAAACCCAGCCACGGCCAGCGTGATCCGATAGGCCCGGTCCGAGACCTGTTCGATATTGAAGGGGGGATAGCCGTCCTTGCCGGATTTCGCGGCCTGTTCGACCATGCGCTCTAGCTGTTCAAAGCCCAACAGAAAGGGATGCGTTCCCAAGCTTACTTTTGTCATCGACACGTCCTTGAATAAGCGACACGTTTGATATGGCCCCCGCAGGCGACCACATCTTGAATATGGGTGTCCCTCCAATCAGTTGCAAGGCGGCTTTTGCTTGGCGACCCCCCCCGGCAGACGTTATGGTCAGGCAACCACTCACGAGACTGACTCGCACATGAGCAATGCCAAAGAAATGAAGACCGACGACGTGCTCCGCGTGGAGCTCGAGGTCTTCCGCGCCGAACACCGGGATCTGGACGAAGCCATCCACGCGCTTGAGGAAAGCGGGCGGGCGGATCAGTTGCGCCTGCGTCGCTTGAAAAAGCAGAAATTGGCCCTGAAAGACAAAATCGCCCGGATCGAGGACAAATTGACCCCGGATATCATCGCCTGATTGCAACGCAGCATTGCATCGCAGGGCGTGAAGCCTGTAAGGAAACGCCAACTGACGCAAGGGATGCGAGGGACACATGACGGACGTGAAAGTCGGGATCATTATGGGCAGCCAGTCGGACTGGCCCACGATGAAAGAAGCCGCCACCATTTTGGACGAGCTGGGCATCGCCTATGAGACCAAGATCGTCTCGGCGCACCGCACTCCGGACCGCTTGTGGGACTACGGCAAGACCGCAGCGGATCGCGGGCTGCATGTGATCATCGCAGGCGCAGGTGGCGCGGCGCACCTGCCCGGCATGATGGCGTCGAAAACCCGCGTTCCTGTTGTGGGCGTGCCGGTGCAGACGCGTGCACTTTCCGGTGTCGACAGCCTCTATTCCATCGTGCAGATGCCCAAGGGCTTCCCGGTCGCCACCATGGCCATCGGAGCGGCTGGTGCTGCCAATGCGGGTCTGATGGCGGCGGGCATTCTGGCCGTGTCGGACGCGGATCTTGCAACCCGGTTGGACGCGTGGCGTGACGCGCTGTCGGCCTCGATCCCGGATGAGCCCTCGGATGACTGATATGCTGCAAACAGGCGCCACGATTGGTATTCTTGGCGGCGGCCAGCTTGGCCGCATGCTGTCGGTCGCGGCGTCCCGTCTGGGCTTCAAGACCCACATCTTTGAGCCGGGCGCCAACCCGCCAGCCGGTCAGGTCGCCGACCGTGTGACTACCGCAGGCTATGACGACATCGCCGCGCTTGAAGCGTTTGCTGCTTCCGTCGATGTCATCACCTATGAATTCGAAAACATCCCCACCACCGCGCTGGACGCGCTGGAAGCGCACAAACCGATCCGCCCAGGTCGCGAGGCGCTGCGCGTCAGCCAGGACCGCTTGACCGAGAAGGACTTCCTGTCCGGTCTGGGCCTGAAGGTCGCGCCCTATGCAAACGTGGAAAGCGCCGAGGATATGGCCGCTGCGGTTGCGCAGATCGGCGCGCCCTCGATCCTGAAAACCCGCCGCTTTGGCTATGACGGTAAGGGACAGGCACGGCTGAAATCGGATGCGGATGCCGACGCGGCACTAGCCGACATGCAGGGCGCGCCCGCCGTGCTGGAAGGCTTTGTGAATTTCAGCCACGAGGTCAGCGTGATCGCCGCGCGTGGCACCGGCGGCGACGTCGCCTGTTTCGATCCCGGCGAGAACATCCACAAGGACGGCATTCTGGACACCACGACGGTGCCTGCCAACCTGACCGCGTCGCAGCGGATGGACGCGGTGCTTTTGGCCGCAAACATCCTGAACGCGCTGGACTATGTTGGCGTCATGGGGGTCGAGCTGTTTGTCACGCCGCAAGGGCTGATCGTGAACGAGATTGCCCCGCGCGTGCATAACTCGGGCCACTGGACCCAGCAGGGCTGCACCATTGATCAGTTCGAACAGCACATCCGCGCCGTGGCCGGTTGGCCTCTGGGCGACGGCTCGCGCTATGCCGACGTTGTGATGGAAAATCTGATCGGTGACGACATGGATCGGGTGGCTGACATTGCCAAGGAAGGCAACGCCTCGCTTCACCTCTACGGCAAGGCCGAGGTGAAACCCGGGCGCAAAATGGGCCACGTGAATCGCATCACGCCCCGCCAAAGCTAATCCCAATACAATGAAACACAGATCGCCCGCGAGAGATCAGCGGGCGATTTTCTTTTTTTCGTCAACAGTTTTGACGCAAAACCACCTTTGCGTATCCCTCCGCGACAATACCGCCCCCAAATGGGCGATACGCCACACCGCACCAGATATGGCCAAATTATTAGTTCCCACATCAACATTTTGTATATAAAAAAGGGCAATCTTCTTTCTGCGATTAAATACGAGTACTACCGATGATGAAGTCTGCCTGCCTGTTGACCTGTGCCACCGTCCTTTTCTCAGCTGGAACCGCACAAGCCGGATCCCTTAGTGATCCCCTGATCGAAACGCCTGTTACCACCCTCGCCGTGGAAGACAGCAAGCCGTGGCAAGGTGCCTATGTTGGGGGCGCCCTTGGATATCATTTCGCTGGTGGCGACCGGGTCGGGATTGACCCTGTAGCCAGCCCTTCCTTTAGCGCCGGAGAGCTGGACATCAGCGGCCTCGCCGTATCCCTGCGCGCCGGCTATCGCTGGCAGTTCAACGACTTCGTTGTTGGCAGCGAGATCGCCGTTGAAGGCGGACAAGTGGAAGACGACTTCACAAACGGAGGCTACAGCGGGTCGACAAAACTGAACCACGCGCTTTCGGTTCGCTTGAAAGCAGGCGTTGCCTCGAAATTCTTTGACTCGTTCATCTACGGAACCGTTGGCCTGTCGCGCGCCGAGTTTGACTACGTCGTCTCAGGCACGGGTGCAGGTGGCCCGGTGTCCTTCAATGACACTTACTCGACCAACGGCTACATCCTTGGCGTGGGCTTCGAGCGTCCGCTTTCGGATCGGTGGACCCTGACCGGCGAATATGAATACGTCAATTTCGGCAAGGACGAACTGACGGATGGTGCGGGAAGCACCACAATTGCAACGCCGCTGTTCCACACGATCAAGCTGGGTGTGAACTACAACTTCTAAGCCAAGTGGCGCGCCTTGAATGGCGCGCTTAGGCCAGCCTGCGGAAGGGGCGCAGAAATGCCCCCAGAAGCAGCGACACGATCAACCAACCGCCAACATAGCCGATCCCGGCACATAAAAGGCCGTCTGCCGTCACGGGTACGGCCGGGCGGTATTCGTTCCACGTGCGTTCAACCAGATCCACATCGCGGAAGTGCCACAGCTTGGTCAGGCGCATCAGGGGCTCGGTACCCTTGAGCGCCGCATAGGACGCATCCAGACGATCGTAGCGGTCAAAATTGTCCTGCATCTGGTCGCGCAGATCATTCTGGAAGTCCGACCCGCTCATCTGATCCAGCGCTTCCTCACGGGAATAGCCAGCCGCCTTCGCGGTCAGGTCAAAGCCAGTGGTGATCACCTTCAGTTCTGTCCGTGCGCCGGACAGGCGCTGCATGTATTGCTGCGTGAACTCGGGGAATTGGCTAAGCGCCACGGCGCCTGCCAAGCCGCCAATCATGGCCAGAGTACGGATCATGGTCTGCTCTCACTTCTGTGGTGTGTTTTCCCAACACTACCGCAGGGCAGCTTCCCCCGTCAAAGGGGCCGTATTGGAAGTTGGTCCCCCCTGCCCCAGAAGCGACCCCAAGAAAAAAGCCCTCGGAGATCCGAGGGCTTTCTTGTCTTACAGGCCGGTCACACGGTGCGGCTCGTAGATCTCGATGATCTTGGCGATGGCCGCTTCCGGCGTCATCTCTTCGCTTTCGCCGGTGCGGCGGCTGGTCACTTCGACCACACCGTTTTTCAAGCCACGCGGCCCGACAGTGATGCGCCATGGCAAACCGATCAGGTCCATGGTCGCGAACTTGCCGCCAGCGCGTTCTTTGCGGTCGTCATAGAGCGGCTCAAGCCCTGCATTGGTCAGTGCCTTATAAAGCGCCTCGCACGCCTCATCGGCAGCTTCATCGCCCTGCTTCAGGTTCACAATACCACAGTGGAACGGGGTCACGCCCTCGGGCCAGATGATGCCGTTGTCGTCATGCGAGGCTTCGATGATTGCACCCAGCAAGCGGCTGACGCCAATCCCGTGCGAGCCCATATGGACCGGAACCTGTTTCTGTTCGCTGTCGATCACTTTGGCGTTCATAGCTTCGGAGTATTTGGTGCCGAAATAGAAGATCTGACCAACTTCGATCCCGCGAGCCACGCGACGACGGTCCTCGGGAACCTCGTTGAAGATCGCTTCATCATGCGTCTCGTCCGTGCGCGCGTATTTCGAGGTGAACTCTTCCAGCACGCCCTGACATTGCGCCACGTCATCATAGTCGATCTCGCGGTCGCCAAAGGTCAAATCGGTCACGGCGCTATCATAGAACACTTCCGACTCGCCGGTTTCGGCCAGCACCAAAAACTCGTGCGTATAGTCGCCGCCAATCGGGCCACCATCGGCGCGCATCGGGATGGCTTGCAGGCCCATACGTTCGTAGGTGCGCAGGTAGCTGACAAGGTGACGGTTATATGCGTGCAGCGCGTCTTCCTTGGTCAGGTCGAAATTGTAGCCGTCCTTCATGTAGAACTCGCGCCCGCGCATCACGCCGAAACGCGGGCGGATCTCGTCACGGAATTTCCACTGGATTTGATAGAGGGTCAGCGGCAGGTCCTTATAGCTCGACACATTCGAGCGGAAGACGTCGGTAATGACCTCTTCGTTGGTGGGACCATACAGCATGTCGCGGCCGTGGCGGTCCTCGATCCGCAGCATCTCTTCGCCGTAATCGTCGTAGCGACCACTTTCGCGCCACAGGTCGGCAGGCTGGATCGTGGCCATCTGCATCGGGATGTGACCCGCGCGGATCTGCTCTTCGTGCACGATGTTTTCGATCTTGCGCAGGACTTTGAAGCCCAGTGGCAGCCAGGTGTAGATGCCGGCAGCTTGCTGTTTGATCATGCCGGCCCGCAGCATGTAACGGTGGCTGACAATCTGGGCGTCTGCCGGAGTTTCTTTCAACACGGGCAGGAAATAGCGGGACAGGCGCATAGTGACCTCTGTTCATTCATTCGTCCCAAGCGGTCTACGCCATTGGACGGGCCGGGGCAATCGTCCAATGTCACTTGCGTGAATGCGACGGGAACGGGTCGTTATTGGGATTGCATTCCATATTTCCGGTGTCAGGTTAGCGGTACCAACAGGAGACCCCAATGAGCGACACCATTCTGGAACCCGCACGCCACACACCGATCATTCACCGCACTGATGTGCTGGTGGTGGGCTCTGGTCCCGGTGGGTTGGCGGCTGCCTTGGCGGCAGCGCGCGCAGGGGTCGAGGTGACGCTCTTGGATCGCTTTGGTTGCTTTGGCGGCAACATCACCACCGTCGGGGTCGAGGGCTTCGCTTGGTATCGCCACGAACAGACCGTCGAAGCGGGCGGCATCGGGCGCGAATTCGAAGACCGCGCGAAAGAGATGGGCGCCGCCGTCCCGGAAAGCCAGTCCCTGTCGTATGAACTGGACAGCGAAGGGTTCAAGCTGGTGGCGGACCGACTGGTGGAAGAGGCAGGCATCCACCCCATGCTCCACCGCACGTTCGTGGCCCCCATCGTGGACGGCAACGCGATCACAGGCGTGATCGTCGAAAGCAAAGCGGGACGCGAGGCGATCTTGGCCAAACGCGTTGTTGACGCCACAGGCGACGCGGATATCGCGCAGATGATGGGCGCGCCGACGATTAAGACTCCGGTGGAAAAGATGCAGGCGGCATCCGTCATGTTCCACATCGCAGGCGTCGACAAGCAGCGCTTCATGGAGGGCGTGCGCGCTGATCCGCAAACCTATGCCGACTGGTCCTCGGGCGAATGGCAGGTCGAAACCGACGGGAAAGAGGACGCGATGTTCTCGCCCTTCCTTGGCAAACCGTTCGAGGCCGCAATCCGCGACGGTCTGATCCCACCCCATCTGAACACCATTGGCGGCACATGGGGCGCGGTCCATGACAGCGGCGAGATGACCTATATGAACCTCGTCCATCTGGCGGGGATTGACGGAACGGATCCCGACAGCATGACCAAGGGCGAGATCGAGGGGCGCAAGCAGGCGATGCTCGCCATCGACGCGCTACGTGCCTATACGCCGGGCTGCGAAGGCGCGCGGCTGCGCAACTTTGGCATGACCATCGGCATTCGCGACACGCGCAAGATCGATGCGATCTATAACATGACCGAAACAGACGCCCGCGCGCAGGGCCGGTTCGACGACACGATCGGCATCTATCCGGAATTCATTGACGGCTACGGCGTGCTGATCCTGCCCACCACGGGTCGCTATATGCAGGTGCCGTACCGTGCGATGCTGCCCAAAGGGGTTGAAGGTCTGCTGGTGACAGGCCGCGCCATTGGTGGCGACAAGATCGCCCACGCCGCCACACGCAACATGGCCTGCTGCGCGGTGGCCGGACAAGGCGCTGGCATCGCTGCTGCGCTGTCGATCAAGTCAGATGTCGCGCTGGATCGGGTGGATGTCACTGCCGTACAGGCCGAGCTGACGCGGCAGGGCGTGCGCATTCACTGATCAAATTGACCCGCCCAGACCGACCTTCACCTTCTTGGTCGTGTGCGGAGAGATCTTACCGTCTTTATAGACCACGCCAAGCCCAGCCTCACCTGACAGGGTCACACCGGGCTCGCTCCGTTCGTACTGATGCCCTTCGCAGGCGGCAAGCAGCAGGGACATGGCGATGGCGGCAAACGCTGTCTTGTTCATGGGTCGTCCTTTCCGGGTCTGTCGGCGATATTGACCCTAACAAGCAGAGAAAACGCAAGCCGAAACCGAAAATGGACGCAATAACCTGCCGATAGCAACGATCCACATATTTCGCCCTCCCCTTGAAAACCCCGGTGGCTTGGGCGACATAGAAGAAAGTTCATTTACCGGAGCCCGTATGCCGCTTCCCGTTCAGACACAGGCCAAGTACTGGTCGATTGTCATAGCCCTTTTTGCCTTAGCCCTGTGGTTTTTGGGCGATGTGATCATGCCCTTCATTCTGGGCGGCGCGATTGCCTATTTCCTGGACCCGGTTGCCGACCGGCTGGAAAAGGCAGGCATGTCGCGCGTGCTGGCGACGGTCGTGATCTCGCTTCTTGCGATCTTGGTCGTGATCCTGGGCTTCCTTCTGGTCATCCCGACCCTCGTGTCACAGGCCATCGCGCTGGCGAACTCGGCCCCTGATTTGCTGCGCGAGCTGCAAGCTTTCCTGACCGAGCGCTTTCCCTCGCTGATGGACGAGACCTCGACGATCCGACAATCGCTGGAAAGTCTGGGGCAAAAAATTCAGGAACGCGGCGGCGAGCTGGTGGGCACGCTATTGTCCTCGGCGATGAGCGTCATCAACGTCGTAATCCTTCTGGTCGTCACGCCCGTCGTTGCCTTCTACATGCTGCTGGACTGGGACCGCATGGTCGAGAAAATCGACGCCCTTTTGCCCCTAGATCACCGCCCCGCCATTCGCCAGATCGCCAGTGACATCGACCGCACCCTTGCCAGCTTCATTCGTGGACAGGGGTCTGTCTGTATCGTGCTGGGCACCTACTATGCCGTCGCCCTGATGCTGGTCGGTTTGAACTTCGGTCTTGTGGTTGGCTTCATCGCGGGCCTGATCACCTTCATCCCCTATGTCGGCGCTTTGGTCGGCGGCGCCTTGGCCATCGGTCTGGGCCTGTTCCAGTTCTGGGGCGAATGGTGGAGCCTTGGAGCCGTTGCCGCGATTTTCATGCTGGGACAGTTCCTTGAAGGCAACATCCTGACCCCGAAACTGGTGGGTGGCTCGGTCGGGTTGCACCCGGTCTGGCTGATGTTTGCCCTGTCGGTTTTCGGATCGCTCTTTGGGTTTGTCGGCATGCTGGTCGCTGTCCCCGTGGCGGCCGTTATCGGCGTCGTGACCCGCTTTTTCCTTGCCAAATACCAAACCGGGCGGCTTTACCAAGGCGTTACAGGCCGCCAAGCCGCGCTGGACGAGGACGCGACTGACTGATGCCCGAACAACTGACCTTTGACCTGCCCGCGCGCCCCGCGCAGGGGCTGGATGATTTTCTTGTCACGCCATCAAACGCCAATGCGATGGCGACCATCGAAAGCTGGCAGAACTGGCCCAATCGCAAGCTGGTTTTGGCGGGCGAGGCTGGCACTGGGAAGACCCATCTAACCCACGTGTGGGCCGGGCTTTCTGGGGCACGGATCCTGAGCGCAAGTGCCCTGCCCCATACCCGGATCGAGGATCTGGCAGGTCATTCTGTCGCGCTTGAGGACGCCGATCAGATTGCGGGTGACGCGGACGCCGAAAACGCGCTGTTCCATCTGCACAATCTGGTTCTGGCCGAAGGTGGCGCGCTGCTGGTTACTGCGCGCACCGCCCCGTCCCGCTGGGGCTTGACCCTGCCTGACCTGCGCAGCCGAATGGAGGGCACGACGCTGGCCCGCCTTGATCCGCCGGATGACATGCTGCTGTCAGCCGTTCTGGTCAAACTATTCCATGACCGCCAGATCACCGTGCCGGCCAACCTGATCGACTATCTGCTGCCGCGGATGGAGCGGTCTCTGGCTGAAGCCGCGCGCCTGGTCTCGGTTCTGGATCAGGCGGCACTGTCAGAAGGGCGCGCATTGACGCGCGCGTTGGCATCACGCGTGCTGGACAAAGACCCGGAAAACGAGGCATAACGTCACCTTCCCGTCACACTTTCACGCGATAGAGTGCCGTTATGAATACGTCCAAAACGCCCCAGCTTCCGCTTGTCGATTTCCTGTCGGCTGATTTCCCGCCCGCAACCGCCTTGCCCGCCGAGGAGTTCGCCGACTCAAAGCGGTTCTTCAACCGCGAACTCAGCTGGCTGGGGTTCAACTGGCGTGTGCTGGAAGAGGCCGAAAACACCCGCGTCCCCCTGCTGGAACGGCTGCGGTTCCTGTCGATTTCGGCAACCAATTTGGATGAGTTTTATACCGTGCGCGTCGCCGGTCTGCGCGAGTTGGTCCGCGAAGGTGTAACGACCCCCGCCGCCGACGGCCTTTCCCCGACAGAACAATTGGAACTGATCAATGACGACGCCCGTGCGCTGATGGCGCGTCAGCAATCGGTGTTTGAAATTCTGTCAGGCGAAATGCGCGACGAGGGCATCATCATCGCCCGCCGCGAAGATCTGACCGATGCGGACCGCGCCCATTTGGATCACGTCTTCCTGACGCAGGTGTTCCCGGTTCTGTCCCCGCTGGCCATTGACCCGGCCCACCCGTTTCCGTTCATCCCGAACACGGGCTTCTCGCTGGCGCTACAGCTGGAGCGCACCAAGGACAAACAGAAGCTGAAAGCGCTGCTGCCGATCCCGCACCAGATCGACCGCTTCGTCCCCCTGCCCGCCGAAGAGGGCCAGTACCGCTTCCTGCCGTTGGAAGATCTGCTGCTGGAACATCTGGGCCAGCTCTTCCCCGGCTATGTCGAAAAAGGCCACTGCGCTTTCCGCATCCTGCGCGATAGCGATCTGGAAGTCGAAGACGAAGCTGAAGATCTGGTACGCGAGTTCGAAACCGCCCTGAAGCGCCGCCGCCGGGGCGAAGTTGTCCGCCTGAAAATCACTGCCGGCGCCCCCTCGGCCCTTCTGTCCATGATCAAACGCGAGCTGCGCATTTCAAGCAAAGAGATTGTCGAAGCGATCGGTATGATCGGCATGGCCGATCTGGGCGAGCTGGTTCTGAAACAGCGCCCCGATCTGCTGTGGCCCAGCTTCGCGCCGCGCGTTCCAGAACGGGTGCAGGACCACGAGGGCGATATGTTCGCCGCGATCCGGCAAAAGGACATGCTGCTGCACCACCCGTACGAAACCTTCGACATGGTGGTCCGCTTCCTGCATCAGGCCGCGCGTGACCCCAACGTGGTGGCGATCAAGCAGACGCTTTATCGCACGTCCCATGACAGCCCGATCGTGAAAGCGCTGTGCGAAGCTGCAGAAGACGGCAAATCCGTCACCGCCCTGGTCGAGCTGAAAGCCCGATTTGATGAAGCCGCCAACATCCGCCAGTCCCGCCGCCTTGAACGCGCGGGCGCGCATGTAACCTATGGCTTCATCAACTACAAAACCCACGCCAAGATCTCGACCGTGGTGCGTCGTGAAGGGGACGAGCTGGTCACCTATACCCACTATGGCACCGGCAACTATCACCCTATTACGGCACGGATTTATACCGACCTCAGCCTGTTCACCTGTGACACAGCACTGGGGCGCGACGCCACGCGGGTCTTCAACTATCTGTCCGGTTACGCCGAGCCGCAAAGCCTCGAAAACCTCTCTATTTCGCCATTGGATCTGAAGTCGACGCTGATCAAACGGATCAACGAAGAAGCCGAATATGCCAAGGCGGGCAAACCTGCACAGATTTGGGCCAAGATGAACTCGCTGGTCGAACCAGACGTGATCGATGCGCTATATGAGGCGTCGCAGGCGGGCGTGAAGATCAGCCTTGTGGTCCGTGGCATCTGCGGGCTGCGTCCGGGCATCAAAGGCCTGTCCGAGAACATCCGCGTGAAATCCATCGTTGGCCGTTTCCTGGAACACTCGCGCATTGTGTGCTTCGGCAACGGGCACGGGCTGCCGTCGAAAAAGGCGCGCGTTTATATGTCGTCTGCCGACTGGATGGGCCGAAATCTGAACCGCCGCGTGGAAACGCTGGTCGAGATCAAGAACGCTACCGTAAAGGCCCAGATCGTTAGCCAGATCATGGCCGCGAACCTTGCCGATGTGGCGCAAAGCTGGGTGATGGGGCCGGACGGCAAATTCACCCGCGCTGACCTTGATGCAATCGAACACCCGTTCAACTGCCACCGCTTCTTCATGGAAAACCCGTCCCTATCGGGCCGCGGCTCTGCCGGGGCGTCGGATGTGCCGGAACTAACGCACTCACAAGATTGAGTAATGTCGGATGCACCGCTAGAGTACACTCACTGACACGGGGGGATTCTATGGACGGACGTGGCGATACCGGGGACGATTGGGGCCCGTTTGGACGACCACTGTTTGACGACCCCTCGGCCCGCAGGCTGAGCCGCGTTGGCGTGGTGGATGTGGGGTCGAACTCGGTCCGTTTGGTGGTGTTTGACGGCGCGGCCCGCTCGCCGGCCTATTTCTTCAACGAAAAGATCCTCTGTGGTTTGGGCCGCGGCATTTCTGAGACCGGCCATCTGCACCCGGAAGGTCGTGAACGTGCCCTGTCCGCAATCAAACGCTTCCAACGCTTGGCGGACGGCATGAACCTTGGACCACTCTCGGCTGTGGCCACCGCCGCCGTGCGCGATGCAGAGGACGG
Source organism: Aliiroseovarius marinus (assembly GCF_004360145.1). Taxonomy (GTDB): domain Bacteria; phylum Pseudomonadota; class Alphaproteobacteria; order Rhodobacterales; family Rhodobacteraceae; genus Aliiroseovarius; species Aliiroseovarius marinus. The sequence continues at coordinate 75,076 of NZ_ML178716.1, forward strand.
CCCGGACTTCCGCGCGCAGGTGTTGCGCGAAACCGGGCTAGAGCTTTACGTCATCGACGGCGAAGAAGAGGCCCGCCTGTCTGCGCAAGGCGTGTTGCTTGGCTGGCCGGACGCCCAAGGCCTGATGTGCGACATCGGCGGCTCGTCTTTGGAACTGGCCCATATCCGGGACGGAGAGGTCGGCAAGCGTGTGACCTCGCCCCTTGGACCGCTGAAGCTGGCGGGTGTGCCCGGCGGCAAAAAGGGCTTAAAGGCCGAGATCGCGCGCGTCGTGGACGAACTCGCCGACGAAATGGGCACCGATCACAAGCGCCTGTTCCTTGTGGGTGGATCGTGGCGTGCTATCGCTCGTCTGGACATGGAGCGCCGCGGTTACCCGCTGACCGTTCTGCACGAATACCGGATGACCCCGAAGTCGCTGTCCAAGACGTTGAAATGGATAGACGAGGTCGATCTGGACGAGGTGCGCCAGCGCACTGGCACGTCCTCGGCTCGTATGGCGTTGGTGCCGATCGCTGCACAGGTTCTGAAACGCCTGATGCATGTGTTCCGCCCGAAAGAGATCGCCGTTAGCTCCTACGGGATCCGCGAGGGGCTGCTCTATGAACAGATGCCAGACCGGCTGCGCAAACGCGATCCGTTGATCGAGGCCTGCTATCACGCGGAAAAGAAGGACGCGCGCAATCCGGGTTTCGGCAAGGCGCTGTTTCGCTTTCTGACGCCGCTTTACAAGTCGCTAAAACCCGAAGATCTGCGCATCATCCGCGCCGCCTGCCTGCTGCATGACGTCAGCTGGCGCGCGCACCCAGATTACCGGCACGAGGTTTGTTTCGACAACGCCACCCGCGCCAACCTGGGCGGATTGACCCATGAACAGCGTGTGTTCCTGGGGCTGGCCCTTCTGCATCGCTACAAGAACAATCGCGACGGATCGCACTTTGCGCCGCTTTTCGAGATCCTGCCCGAAAAGATGCTGGCCCGCGCCGAGGTACTGGGTAAGGCGATGCGCTTCGGGGCCATGTTCTCGGTCGAGGATCCGACCCGTTTGGCCGAACTGCGCTGGTTCCCGAAAAAACGCGAGCTGGTGCTGATCCTGCGCAAAGAGGCCGATGGGTTGTTTGGGGAAGTGGCCGAAGCACGCTTCCAGACTCTCGCTGACGCGCTAGACGCCACGCCCATTGTTAAAAAGAAGCGCGGTTAAATATCAGTTTCACCCGGCGCGGGCGGATCAAGCGGGATGCGGCGGCGGATGATAATGTCGCCATTGGGCAGCACTTCCGGCGGGTGATAGACCTGCATGTCGCCAAATCTCTCCACCAGATCGGCCCAACCTTCGGCCCACTCGTCCGCCATCGGTTCCAATTCGTTGGCAAGCCCTTCCAATAGCAGCTGAAAACCCCGGTTCAACAGCTCGGCCCCTTCGGTAAGCTCGGGATTATCCGGCGGCGTGTCGTCCTCCGCAAAGGCAGGCGTGGTCGCCAGAAGCACGGCAAGGGCGGTGGATGTCGCAATCTGTTTCATAAGACACATGTAGGCGATCCTATCCAGAATTGAAGATCACAGCCTCAGATCAATCGACACCGGGAAATGGTCCGAGGCCGTCAACAGCGCCTCGCGCAGGGCCTTATTCTGATAGCAAAGCGAGTCATCAAACGGGTGCCAAATGCGCCAGTTGGGTTTGGTCGCCAACAGGTCCGGGGACACCATGATATAGTCCAGAAGCGCCTGCAGATACCGCTTTTCCTTCGCGATATAGAACCGCGATGTCGTCGGGCGTGCGCCCGTGCGTTGCAGCAAAGCCATGCGGGCATGGGGGTCATACATGCAGGGGGCACCGTTTTCCCCCAGCACGACCTCGACCCCCGAACGGCCGAACAGCTTTTCATATTCATCCAGCCCCGGACCGTCGTTGAAATCGCCCAAGACGATCAGTGGCTCGCCAACGCCAAGATGTTCATCCACGCGCTTTCGGATCCAGATACACTGCGCCATCTGCTTGCGGCGGTTTTCGATCGCAACACGCATGACCTCGGCCGCGCCACGCGCCCCATGGGGGGCTTTCGACTTGGCATGCACACCGATCAGGCGCAGCTCTTTGCCGCTTTCGCGGTGAGTCATGGCGACCTCAAGCGGGGGTTTCGAGAACACGACGACCTCGGGCGTGGCATCGGTGTCCAGATCCAGTTCAAAACTGCTGTCGAACCGAGGCGCTGCATAAGCGTCTTCCACGTTCTCGGCCCCCAGCGGGTCGTGGCGCGCGCTGATCACACGCGGATCATACAGCAGCGCGATTTCCTGTTGCGTGTCATTGGCAAAGCCGATCATCGCCTTGCGCGCGCGAAGACCGAATGCTTCCGCAAATGTTTCAAGCGCGGGAACGGTATCACGTCTGCGGCTTTGATCCGGTGCTTCGATGATCATCACGGCGTCCGCATCTAACGCTTGAAACACCTTCCCCACTGCGTTCCACTGGGCTGCGCGGGTGACGTCCTGGCGACCAGACCAACCATTATCGACAAGCGGAATGCCCTCGTCATCAAAGAGGTTATCGAACCACTCAACGTTATAAGTCGCGATCCGCATTACCCTTGCCCCGCGTTGATCTCATCCCAGGCCCGATTGACCGCGATCAGACGTTTTTCAGCAAGCTTGACCGCTTCTTCGGGAACGCCACGGGCGATCATTCGGTCGGGATGGCTTTCGCGCACCTCGTTGCGCCAGACCTTGCGGATTTCAGCCAGCGGAGTGTCGCGTGTCACGCCAAGCACCTGGTAGGGGTCGGGATGTTCGTCCGGCACCATGCGCGAGCGCAGTGCCGAAAAGCGTTCTTCGGGCATGCCGAAAATCCGCGCGACCTCTTCCAGATACGCATTTTCGCCGGGGTGATATTCACCATCGGCCAGCGCGATGTGGAAAAGCCCCTCCATTAAGTCGCAGAGCGCCGGATCGTCGGGGCCAAACATCGCCGCAACCCGCTGGGCGTACAGTTCAAAGCCGGCGACATCCGTGCGGGCCAGATTGAACAGGCGCGCTGCGTTCTTTTCCTCGGATTGCGGGATGGTAAAGACCTCGCGAAAGGCCGAGACCTCGTCCCGCGTGACCAGCCCATCCGCTTTGGCCATCTTCGCGCCCAGCGCAATCACAGCAATCGCAAAACCCGCCGAGCGTTCCGGCGGCGTGCGCAGATGCGAGAACACGTCTGACAGGCTTTCGCCCTTGGCAAGCGCGGACAGCGCGTCGGAGATACGGGACCAGATAGACATAAGGCAGTGTTAGCGGCTTTCGCGACTGGGTCACAGGACTTTCTGCATCAGCACAAGATCATGCCACTGATCGAACTTGCGCCCGGCCTCTGGGACGACCCCAACGGTCTTATAGCCCATCGCCGCGTGGAACGGTTCGCCCATCGGATTCGAACCCGACACCCCGGCAATTAGCGAATGAAACCCTTGCGCACGCGCCTCGGCTTCGATCCGCTCCATCAAGAACCGCCCGGCCCCGCGCCCGCGCGCCCTTGGGGCCAGCATGATCGAGTGTTCAGCGGTGTGGGCATAGCCGATCCCGGCGCGGAACTGGTCGAAGCTGGCATAGCCGATCACCTCGCCATCGTCCTCGGCGACCAACATACATTTGGCGGTTTCAATAGCGTTCTCAACATCCAGCAGCGTTTTCGGGACCGAGTTGAAGGTGATCAAGGTCTCGCGAATGGCAAGATTCCAAAGCTCTTGGATCGCGTGTGCGTCGACCAGAGTAGCAGCGCGGATGATCATAGCTGGACAAGCCCGGCCGGCGTGTCGATCCACGCAGCCAATCCCGGCTGCCCGGAATGGACTGAGATGCGCGTATCCTCGACTAAAGAATGCAAGGCCACACGCAGCGCCTCGGCCTCGGGGTGCGTGATTTCCAGCGCGGCCAGTCGTAGCCCTTGATCGGACAACCGCGGCGCAGGCATATCACCCTGCCAGGACAACAGCCCCGGCGCGCAGCCCGCAAAGGGCAACCGCCCATCAGAAGGTACAGCCATATCCCAGCGCAGATCCCCACGGGACAGCTTCAACTCATCGCCCGATCCCTCGGGTGCCCGTAGAAGTGCTTGATGAAGATCCGGCACCCGCAATGCCCAGTTGGTCAGCCGTGCAGGGCCGGTGAAATAGTCCAGATCGAACCAGCGCGCATGATCGGGCGCATCGGCGTCAGGATTGACGGCAATCACTTCCAGATAGGTGGCTGGGCCAAGGGACAGAAGGGCATTGTGGGTGCCCATGAGCGGATGGTCTCTTCCCTCCGACATGGACACCCCAAGCAGGTCCTCGATATACGCAACGCCTTCTGCAAGGGTTGCGGAGGACACCACAAGATGATCGACTTCTCCCAGAGCCATTTCATTCCCTTCAATGGTCTGGGTTGAAGCTGGCGGGAAACGCCGCCAGCCGCAAGTGTTTTTGGTGTTACCCGCGTGCTTCGCGCACCAGCTTCAGGATGTCCTGAGCCGCCTCGGGAATGTTGGTACCCGGGCCGAAGATGGCTTTCACGCCATTTTCATACAGGAAGTCATAGTCCTGCTGCGGGATCACGCCGCCACAGATCACGATGATATCTTCGGCGCCCTGCTCTTTCAAAGCCTGCACCAGTTGCGGGGCCAGCGTCTTGTGACCCGCTGCCTGCGAGGAAATCCCCACGATATGCACGTCGTTGTCGATGGCGTCCTGAGCAGCTTCATCCGGGGTCTGGAACAGCGGGCCTACGTCCACGTCAAAACCAATGTCCGCAAAGGCAGTGGCGATGACTTTGGCACCACGGTCGTGACCATCCTGGCCCATCTTCACCACCAGCATACGCGGGCGGCGGCCTTCGGCGTCTGCGAAGTCTTCGACCGATTTCTGAATGGCCGCAAAGCCTTCGTCGCCTTCGTAAGCCGCGCCATAGACGCCAGCCAGCGTTTTTACTTCGGCACGGTGACGACCGAATTCTTCTTCCATAGCCATCGAGATCTCTCCTACGGATGCGCGGGCGCGGGCGGCTTCCACTGCAGCTTCCAGAAGGTTGCCACCTTCTTTCGCGCGGCGGGTCAGCTCGGCCAAGGCGGCCTCGCATGCGGCTGCGTCGCGGGTTGTGCGGATGTTTTCAAGGCGGGCGATCTGGCTGTCACGCACGGCCATGTTGTCCACGTCCAGAATGTCGATCTGGTCTTCTTCCGCCAGCTTGTACTTGTTCACGCCAACGATGACTTCGTCACCTTTGTCGATCATGGCCTGACGCTTGGCTGCCGATTCCTCGATCCGCAGTTTCGGCATGCCCGAGGCCACGGCCTTGGTCATCCCACCCATGCTTTCGACCTCTTCCATCAGCTCCCAAGCTTTGTTGATCAGCTCGTCGGTCAGGCTTTCCACATAGTAAGAGCCCGCCAGCGGATCGACCACGTTGGTCACGCCAGTTTCTTCCTGCAGGATGATCTGGGTGTTGCGCGCGATGCGGGCCGAGAAATCGGTGGGCAGCGCAATCGCTTCGTCCAGCGCATTGGTGTGCAGCGACTGGGTGCCACCAAGGGCTGCCGACATGGCTTCGTATGCGGTACGGATCACGTTGTTATAGGGATCCTGTTCCTGCAGCGACACGCCCGAGGTCTGGCAGTGGGTGCGCAGCATTTTCGAACGTTCCGACTTCGCACCGAACTCACTCATCACACGGTGCCACAGAGTACGCGCGGCGCGAAGTTTGGCGGCTTCCATGAAGAAGTTCATGCCGATGGCGAAGAAGAAGGACAGACGGCCGGCGAACTTGTCCACGTCCATGCCTGCTTCGATGGCGGCACGCACATACTCGCGACCGTCGGCCAGCGTATAGGCCAGTTCCTGCACCAGGTTCGCGCCCGCTTCCTGCATGTGATAGCCGGAAATCGAGATCGAGTTGAACTTCGGCATCTCGTTCGAGGTGTACTCGATGATGTCCGAGATGATCTTCATCGATGGTTCAGGCGGGTAGATATAGGTGTTGCGCACCATGAACTCTTTCAGAATGTCGTTCTGAATGGTGCCGGCCAGCAGCGACTTGTCATGGCCCTGCTCTTCCCCGGCGACGATGAAATTCGCAAGGATCGGGATCACCGCGCCGTTCATGGTCATCGAGACCGAAACCTTGTCCAGCGGAATACCGTCGAACAGGATCTTCATGTCTTCGACACTGTCGATTGCAACACCAGCTTTACCCACATCGCCCACAACGCGCGGGTGATCCGAGTCGTAGCCACGGTGCGTTGCAAGGTCGAAAGCGACCGAGACACCCTGCTGACCCGCGGCCAGGTTACGGCGGTAGAAAGCGTTGGATTCTTCAGCGGTCGAGAAGCCCGCATACTGACGAATGGTCCACGGACGGCCCGCATACATGGTCGCCTTCACGCCACGGGTGAAGGGGCCGAAGCCGGGCAGCGTGCCCATGTGATCAAGGTTCGCCGTGTCTTCTGCCGTATAGAGCGGCTTGACGTCGATGCCTTCCAGCGTGTTCCAGGTCAGGTCGTCCAGAGCGCGGCCGCGCAGCTCCTTCTCGGCCAGTTCCTTCCAATTCTTTGTGTCGCTCATCTTGTCGTCCTTTTCGTCTTGATGCGCCTCTCAGCGCAGGCTGGTTCCGGGCCGCGGATCACAGGGGATCTCCTGCGGCAAAAAAGAGTTTTCGTTCAACGGGATCGAGGATCATGACCCCCTGTACCCCAGTGTCATAGGCGATGGTCGCACCGGGCCGGGTCAGCGCGCGGTGGAAATCTTTGCTGTCCGCTTCAGACAGGCATTTCCCGACCAATGCTGCAGCGGCCAGTGCCTGACGGCCAAACATTCCGTCCTCGGTGGCCAGCATCTCATTCGTCAGATCATGCGGGGTGTGCCCGTCTGCACGCAGCGCGGCTTTGCCTGCATTGCGGAATAGCTCTTGCGCTTCGACGCTCGAGGTAGTCAGCGGCATCTCGGGTTTCACGTCGTTCAGCGCAGCGCGGAACACGGCAGCTGTGCAGGTCATCTTGCTGTCGAACGACAGCGTATCGCCCAGCGTGAAATACTGCCCAAGGGAGGTGCGCAAATCGGCCTCGCCATGCAGATTACAGCCGGTCAAAAGCGCCATGGTGGCGGCAGCAGCGGGGATATGGCGCAAAAAGCTCATCCAGCACCCCCGTCGATCACCCGCAGAACTGCGTTGCCCTGCACCTGTGGTGCAAACTCGGTCAACTGGCGCCGGATGCCGACGGCTGCGGCGGGTTTGGTTGCGTAGAAGCTCACATCATAGCCGCCAAGGAAAGCCGGGCCGCCGGTGAAAGTTAGAACCCCGACCTTAACCCAATCGTCGCCAATGCCTTCATCAATCCAGCGGTCATAGATGATGGCCAGCTCGACCCCGGCCGCGTACACCAGATCGGCGGCCCAACCGGGATAGGGATCATCCAGTCGGATCTTCAGCGCCTCGTAGGACGCCAAGCCCCACAGGTCGAGCACCTGATTGGGGTTCGCCCAAACCACATATCCCAGATCATTCACAGCGACAGGTTTCTGATACACCTCTTTCACGAAGCGGCTCATGTTGCCGTGTTGCGAATAGATAGCGTTCGGGCCGTTGGTGCCGTTGAACAACAACCACTGGCCATAGGCCGCGCCCAGAAAGCCAAATCCTGCCAGCAGCAGCAGGCGCATCGTGTGGAGCGTCTCGTCCCGCAGAACGACCATCATCACGAGGCCCAGAACGAAACTCATCGCGTAAAGTTCGTAGCGTTCGAACCAGCCGAACTGGCCCAACAGTAAATGGCCAAATCCGGTGAAGCAGGCCGCGAACAACAGGGCGCGCAGGCGACGATCAAGCCCCGCACGCGCCAAAAGCGACAGCGCGCAGAGCACCGTGATCAGCAGCACAACCGCCTTCACAGAAAACAGCTGCACCAGCAGTTTAATCGGCAGATCCGCGAGCGAGAACCGGTCGTGGCCGCTGCCAGACAGCTTCGCCATGACCGAGTTCGGCAAGGGCTCCAGCCCCAGCGAGGTCAGGAAGTACATAAAGCCCGCGACAAGTGCGGCCGCGGCTGCAAACAAGACACCGGCCATTGCCGCGCGGCCCATCAGAAGCAACACAAGGGCGCCACCGCCTGTTACTGCCAAACCCTCGAACCGGATCATCGGGCCCAGCACCATGCCGGCAACAAGCAGCCAGCTGATACGGCCCTCATCCATCTGGATTTGCAACCCGCGCAGCACAGCAAGGCTCGCCAGAATATGTAAGGAATGCTCCATCCCGACCATGGCGGCGCCTGCAAAGTTGAACGCCAAGGGGCCAAGGGCCGCAAAGGTCAACATCCAGCCGCGTGACGCGCCGCTTTGCGATACGATCCGCGCCCACAGCACCGCGCCCAGCAGAAGCGATATGGTGTTCCAGAACAGCGGCAACCACGCCTGCACAGCGGTGCCTGCAAAGGCGGTCAGCAGAAAAGGATAAATCGGCGAAGACGCGGCCGAGGTGAACTCGCCCGGGTTCACGCCATAGCCACCAGCAGCGATCTGTTCGGCAACCGCAAGGTGGATGTAAACGTCATCGAGCGGGTATTCGAAAACACCCGCCCGGATCAGGGCCACACCCTGATAAAGCGCGAAGGCCACCACGCTGATCAGCACTGACAACAATGTCAGCTGCCCCGACAAGCGGGACAACGTGGTGGCCTTGGTCATGTTATTCGAACTCCATGATCACTTCGTCAACGGCAAGGCTGTCGCCAGCGCCAGCGTTGATCTTGGACACGGTGCCCTTCTTCTCGGCGCGCAGGATGTTCTCCATCTTCATGGCTTCGATCGTGCAGAGCGCCTGACCTTCCTGAACTTCCTGACCGACTTCCACGTCGACCTTCACCACCAGACCCGGCATCGGGCAGAGCAGCATTTTCGAGGTATCCGGCGGCAGTTTCTCCGGCATCAAGCGGGCCAGTTCGGCCTGACGCGGGGTGCGGACATGCACCTTCAGGTCAGCACCGCGGCTACGCATGCGGAAGCCCGAGGTGATCTTGTCCACCTTCAGAACCAGCGGCGAACCATCAACGTCGAGCGTGGCAAGGCTGTCGCCCGGGGTCCAGTCCGAGGACACGCGCATTTTTGTGCCGTCTTCGAACTTGATGGTCGAACCTTTCTTGTCGGCTTTGATCTTCACAGCAAACTCTTCGCCCTGAAGGGTCACGACCCAGTTCTTGCCCACTTTACGCTCGTGGTTGTCCATACGGCCCGAGATTCGGGTGCGACGGATTTCCGCGACGCGGTACATGGCAGCCGCCGAGGCCGCGATGCGACGCAGCGCGTCGGTGCTCAGTTCAACACCTTCGAACCCGTCGGGATACTGCTCTTCGATGAAGGCGGTGGTCATCTCGCCTTTCATGAAGATCGGGTGATCCATCACAGCCGACACGAAGGGCAAGTTGTGACCGATGCCTTCCAGTTCAAACCCGTCCAGCGCGTTGCGCATGGCTTCGATGGCTTCGTTCCGGGTCGGAGCCCAGGTACACAGCTTGGCGATCATCGGGTCATAGTACATCGAGATCTCGCCGCCTTCATAGACGCCGGTATCGTTACGCACCGCAAAGTTGGTGCCTTCGATAGCTTCATCAGCCCATTTGCCGTTGGCCTGCATCGGGCCAGCCGCAATTTCTGCGGGCGGACGATAGCGGGTCAGGCGACCGATCGACGGCAGGAAGTTACGATAGGGGTCTTCTGCGTAGACGCGGTTTTCAATGGACCAGCCATTGATGCCCACATCGTCCTGCGTGATCGACAGCGGCTCGCCATTGGCGACGCGGATCATCTGTTCCACAAGGTCGACACCGGTGATCAGCTCGGTCACGGGGTGTTCCACCTGCAGGCGGGTGTTCATTTCCAGGAAGTAGAAGTTCTTGTCGCCATCAACGATGAATTCCACCGTACCGGCCGAGGTATAGCCCACGGCTTTGGCCAGTGCGACCGACTGTTCACCCATGGCTTTACGGGTGGCTTCGTCCAGGAAGGGCGACGGGGCTTCTTCCACAACTTTCTGGTTACGACGCTGGATCGAGCATTCACGTTCGTTCAGATAAATGCCGTTGCCATGCGCATCGCACAGAACCTGAATTTCGATATGACGCGGTTGGGTCACGAACTTCTCGATAAAGATACGGTCGTCACCAAAGCTGTTGGCGGCTTCGTTCTTGGACGACTGGAACCCTTCGCGGGCTTCTTCGTCGTTCCACGCGATCCGCATCCCTTTACCACCGCCACCGGCCGAGGCTTTGATCATTACCGGGTAGCCGATCTCGTTCGAGATCTTCACGGCTTCGTCCGCGTCTTCGATCAGGCCCATGTAACCGGGAACGGTCGACACTTCAGCGTCCTGAGCGATCTTTTTCGAGGTGATCTTGTCGCCCATCGCTTCAATCGCGCCTTTGGGCGGGCCAACGAAGGCAACGCCAGCGGCTTCAAGCGCCTCGGCGAATTTCGAGTTTTCCGACAGGAAGCCGTAACCGGGGTGTACGGCCTCGGCGCCGGTGTCCTTGATGGCCTGCATCACCTTGTCGATGACAATGTACGATTGGTTCGCCGGGGGCGGGCCGATGTGAACGGCTTCGTCGGCCATTTTCACATGAAGCGCATTCCGGTCGGCATCCGAATAGATTGCCACCGTCTTGATGCCCATTTTGCGGGCTGTCTTGATCACGCGGCAAGCGATCTCGCCTCGGTTCGCAATCAGGATCTTGTTGAACATGTCCTGTCCTTTCGATTCATGTGAGGGCGCGACACGGCAGAGTGTCCCGCTGATTGACATAGAAAAGCCCGCCGAACCCAAGGGTCTCGGCAGGCCGATTGTGCGTGGTGGATCCGCTGTCAGCGGAGCCGGAGAATTTCAGATCAGTTGCAGATACCGACGCCCACGTCATCGCAGAGCGCACCTGCGCCCGCACCGATGACCGCACCGGTAAGAAGGTTGCCGCTGGTGGCTTTTGCAACCACGGCGCCTGTCGCTGCGCCGACACCGGCGCGTTGAAGGTCGTTCCACTGGCATCCCGCCAGCACGACAAGGGCAAGCGCCCCTGCGAAAAGCTTTTTGTACTGCATGTGTGACTGCCTCTTTCAGAGTTTGTTTTGACAGTCATTGTGCCGCGTTTGCGAAGGATGCCCAAGGCGTATTTTCGTGAACCACGACGTGCGGCGTCACGCGAACGGCTATCTATGGGCGAAAAAAGGCCCGGTTCAGACGCAAATGCGCTGAACCGGGTAGAAGAAGGGGAAGGGTAATGGTTTCGACAAACCATTGCAGAGAACGGGGATTTGTTCTCTGCGTGTGTTACATGTTGGCACGAACCATGGCGCACGCAAGCCCCTGCCAGACCGGTCATGTCCAGTTGGGCTGTTTTTTGCCAATTAGTGTTCAATGCGGGCGAATTCATGCCTATTGTTCCTCGAACGCATCCGGGAACGAGGCCCGCGCACGGGCTTCATCGATCACAAGAAGGGCTTCATAGTCTTCGGGATCAAAGGGATCCTGCGCGGGCAGCACCTCGCGCCCAAACAGCCACGACAGGCGTCCGGCATCCAGATTTCCACGTTCAAACGGCTGGTCGCCGAAATACTCCCAAAGGGCCTTCATAAAACCGGTATCTGCACGCCGATCCGCCGGTTTGCGGTCTGCATACCGCTCGCGCGCAGCAAGCTTCGTCGCACCCGTCTTACTGGCACGGCGAATGACAAACTGATAGTCGGTCCCCGTTAGACGCCCGGGGAAGCCTTTGTGCTTCAACATATAAGGCAGTGCCATCAGAACCCGTCCCAAACACACACCCCGTCTTCGGGGCGGAAAGCTTCGAAAAACTGGGTCGCGTCCATGTCAGAGACGCCAAACTCGACCCAACGATCTGCCAGAACGATCACGATCTGCTCTGGCTCTGTTTCCGTGAGCCGGGACAAGTGCGGCAGCACATAGTCCTGACAAATCACGGCCATATCCTCTTCCGCCTGCGAGAAATCTATTCGTCCCGTGTTGCGGGAAATCTCGGGCGCGAGAAACCGAACATGGATCGCCGATCCCTCTTGATTGCCGTCCTGCTGATTGACCTCAAGCAGGGTGACGGTTTGGCCTGACGGAACCTTTAGCGGTGCACCGTCAAACCAGTCTTCTTGCGCCGCTGCAACGGACGCGGGCACGGTCAGGGATAGGGCCAGGGTGGCAGCGGCAGCTGCCACCCCGGTCAGGCCACGCGGGCCCGTATATCCCGCCGTGCGACCCATGATCACAGCGGAATATTGTCGTGCTTCTTCCAGGGGTTCTGCAGCTTCTTACCACGCAGCGAGGCAAACGCGCGGCTGATCCGACGACGCGACGAACGCGGCTGGATAACCTCGTCGATGAAGCCACGCTCGGCAGCCACGAACGGGTTGGCGAAGCGGTCTTCATAATCCTGCGTACGCTGCGCGATCTTCTCGGCATCGTCCAGTTCCGAACGGTACAGGATCTCGGTCGCGCCTTTTGCGCCCATAACCGCGATTTCAGCCGTCGGCCAAGCGTAGTTGAAGTCGCCGCGCAGGTGCTTGGACGCCATAACGTCATAGGCACCACCGTAAGCTTTACGGGTGATCAGCGTAACTTTCGGCACGGTGGCCTCACCGTAAGCGAACAGCAGTTTCGCACCGTGCTTGATCACGCCGCCATATTCCTGGCTGGTGCCCGGCAGGAAGCCCGGCACGTCAACCAGCGTCAGGATCGGAATTTCAAACGCGTCACAGAAGCGGACAAAGCGGGCTGCCTTGCGCGAGCTATCGATGTCCAGACAGCCAGCCAGAACCATCGGCTGGTTGGCCACAACACCCACGGTCTGCCCTTCCAGTCGAATGTAACCGGTGATGATGTTCTTGGCGTAGTCTTCCTGGATTTCGAAGAAATCACCCTCGTCTGCAAGCTTGGTGATCAGCTCTTTCATGTCATAGGGCGAGTTCGGGTTGTCCGGGATAAGCGTGTCCAGGCTGTCATCCACGCGAGCGGGATCGTCGAAGAACGGACGAACCGGCGCCTTGTCGCGGTTGTTCAGCGGCAGGAAGTCGACCAGACGACGGACTTCCGACAGGGCTTCCACGTCGTTCTCGAACGCGCCATCGGCGACCGAAGACTTTTTGGTGTGAGTCGAGGCGCCGCCAAGCTCCTCGGCTGTGACCACTTCGTTGGTCACGGTTTTCACAACGTCGGGACCGGTGACGAACATGTACGAGCTGTCTTTCACCATGAAGATGAAGTCGGTCATGGCGGGCGAATACACAGCACCACCAGCACACGGGCCCATGATTACCGAGATCTGCGGCACCACGCCCGAGGCCATGATGTTGCGCTGGAACACTTCAGCGTAACCGGCAAGCGAGGCAACGCCTTCTTGAATACGCGCACCACCCGAATCGTTGATGCCGATCACCGGCGCGCCGTTCTGCATTGCCATATCCATGATCTTGCAGATCTTCTCAGCGTGGGTTTCCGACAGCGAGCCACCGAAAACGGTGAAGTCCTGCGAGAACACATAGACCATACGGCCGTTAATCGTGCCCCAACCGGTGATAACACCGTCGCCCGCGGGCTTGTCAGCTTCCATGCCGAACTCGGTGCAGCGGTGGGTTTTGAACATGTCGAACTCTTCAAACGAGTCCTCATCCAGCAAGAGCTCGACGCGCTCGCGTGCGGTCAGCTTGCCCTTCTTGTGCTGGCTATCAATCCGACGCTGACCGCCCCCAAGGCGGGCTTTCTCGCGGCGGCTCTCAAGTTCTTGGAGAATATCTTTCATGTGGCGGCACTCCTTGATTTCGCCGCAAACTAGCGTGACCGCGCCGTTGCGGAAAGCAAAAAGGGGCGAATTTGCAAACAAAATGCAAGTACGCTTATGCAAATTGCAAATGTGCAAAACTCGATTGGATCCCGAACTCTCGTCCGCTCCCAACGAAACAACTGGACAGTCCCGGATACTGGGCATAGCTCTGGTCCATGCAACCCAAAGATGTCAACCCAGCTAAAGCCACCCGCTTTCTGGACCCCTCTACACCGCCCAGCTTGTTTACGCTGACCTTTGTGGCCGCGATGGCGGCGGTGTCGATGCACATCTTCCTGCCCTCGCTACCCGGCATGGCACGCCATTTTCAAGCGAATTACCACCTGATCCAACTGTCCGTCGCGCTGTATCTGTTCATGAACGGCGCGTTGCAACTTGTGGTCGGCCCGCTCTCCGACCGATACGGGCGGCGGCCCATCATCATGTCCGGCTTTGCGATCTATATCCTCGCCACGCTTGGCTGCCTTGCCGCACCGGATGTCTACACCTTTCTGGCCTTTCGCATGATGCAGGCCACGGTTGCGGTGGGCATGGTGCTATCACGCGCCGCCATTCGTGACATGGTTCCCGGCGATCAGGCCGCCTCGATGATTGGCTATGTCACGATGGGCATGTCCGTGGTTCCGATGCTGGCCCCAAGCCTGGGCGGCCTGCTAGACCAGCATTACGGATGGAAAGCCAGCTTCTGGATGCAAAGCCTGACCGGCCTGCTTGCCCTGACACTTCTGTGGCGCGATATGGGCGAAACCGCCCCACGGCAATTCGACGGCTTTGCCGCCCAGTTTCGCGCCTACCCTGCCTTGCTGACCTCGCCCCGATACTGGGGCTATTGCCTGACTGCGACCCTGACCTCGGGCGCGTTCTTTGCCTATTTGGGCGGCGCACCCTATGTGGGTAGCGAAATCTATGGAATGACGCCGTCGCGTCTTGGCTATTTCTTTGGCGCACCTGCCGCAGGGTATTTCGTCGGGAACTTTCTGTCCGGGCGATATGCCGTCCGGGTCGGCATGATCCGCATGATCTTTGGCGGCGCGCTGATCACAGCGTTCGGCATGATCGCCGCAATGCTGATCTTCGCGGTTGGCGGCGGGTCAGAATACATCTTCTTCGGCGCGATGATTTTGGTTGGTGTGGGCAACGGCCTTACCCTGCCATCCGCCAATGCAGGGATCATGAGCGTCCGCCCCGAGTTGGCTGGCAGTGCGATTGGACTGAGCGGTACTTTGATGATGGTCGGCGGTGCAGGCGTGTCGGCCTTTGCCGGGTTTGCCTTGGGCGATGGCATGTCGCCCATGCCGCTTTTGTGGGTGATGCTTGGCTCGGCCGTGCTGGCCGTGGTCACGATGCTGGGCGTGATCCGCCGCGAGCGACGACTTGGCGTATCCTAAGAACCGCGGAATATCTTTGACCGGCACGGTTTGCAAATGATACTCGGATAAGTGACGAAATTTGCAAAGCGAGTTTGGTGAGCAACGCGATGGCAACGCAGAAACTCTATGCCGGTGTAAAACTTAGGGAAATCCGGTCCCGCCTGAACCTGACCCAGAAAGCTTTTGCCGAAAAGCTGGGTGTCAGCCTGCCCTATCTTAACCAGATGGAAAACAACAACCGCCCTGTGTCGACGGGCGTGGTGTTGGCGCTTGCACAAGAATTTGGCTTTGACGTGGCCGAACTGTCCACCGGCGACGCGGAACGGCTGGTGACAGACATGCGCGAGGCCTTCGCGGACCCAGTGTTCTCGGACATCCCTCCGCTGGCAGATTTGCGATTGGCGGCGTCCAACGCCCCGGCCCTCGCCCATGCGCTTTTGGAACTGCATCGCGCCTACCGGCTGGGGCACGAGCGTCTGGCCTCGATGGATCAAGACATTGGCGCCGATGACACCCCAAACCAAGCAAGCCCGTGGGACGAGGTGCGCGACTTCTTCCATTACTGCGACAACTATATTGATGCGGTGGACCGCGCGGCCGAGCATTTTGCACAGACCGGTAAAGCCCGTGGTTTGGATCAGGCCGCCATGGCTGAAACGGTGCTCAGCGACCGCGGCATCACCTTGATCCGCGAGGATGTGGACAAGGTGCGCAGCTATGACGTCGAGCGGAGGGAACTGACCCTGTCGACTCGCCCGCCACGCGCGACGCAGGAGTTCCAGCTCCTGATGCAGGTGGCACTTCTGACGCAAGACGCGCTGCTAGAGGCCACGCTTGATTTCGCGCGTTTCCAGACAGACGAGGCCCGCGCCATCGCCAAGCTGGGGCTTGCCAACTACTTCGCGGGCGCGGCCCTTCTGCCCTATGAGCAGTTTCTCGCCGCCGCGCACGAGACCCGCCACGACCTTGAACGGCTGGCCGATCGCTTCGGCGCGTCGATCGAACAAATCGCCCACCGTCTCTCCACTTTGCAACGCCCCGGATCGAAGGGCATTCCCTTCTTTTTCGTGCGTGTGGATCAGGCGGGCACCATCACCAAGCGCCACTCGGCCACGCGCCTACAGTTTGCCCGTTTCGGCGGCGCCTGTCCTCTGTGGAATGTGCACCAAGCCTTTGAAACGCCAGGACGTTTTCTGCGGCAGCTGGCGCAGACCCCGGATGGCGTGCGCTACTTCTGTCTGGCGCGAAACGTTACCAAATCCGGCGGCAGCTTTGACGCGCCCGTGCGCCGTTACGCCATCGGGCTGGGCTGCGAGGTAAAACACGCCGGCGCCTTGGTCTACGCAGATGATTTGGACGTCTCGAACGACGCCGCGTTTGAGCCCATCGGTATCTCGTGCCGGATCTGTGAACGTCAGCTGTGTCACCAACGCTCGGTTCCTCCCCTTGAACGCAAGTTGCAAGTCGACCCATATTCGCGCGGAACACTTCCGTACGAGATTACACGATGAACAAGTTTCTCCTTCCGGTCTTGCTGGCCCTGACCGTTCTGGTCACCTCAGCCCCGCAACCTGCTCGCGCCGAGAGCCTTGCCACCACGGCCGAGCGCAAGGCTTTCTATCAGTTCAGCCCAAAACGCGTTGATCCGGCCCGCACAGACGAGCGCCTGTCAGAAGTCATCTATAAGGGGCTGGTACTGTGGGTCGGGAAACCCAAAAAGGGCAAGCCGACAGTGATGTACCTGCCTGGCTCTGGCAAGAACCTGCATGCGCGCGGACACAAGTTTCGCTGGTTCCTGAACCGAGGTTATGGCGTGGTCGCTATGGCCTATCCCGGAATGGGAGGCAGCAAAGGGCAACCCAGCCGTCAAAAAATCCAAAGCCTTGCGGATCAACTGTATCGAGACATTCCAAAGATGACGGGAAGCAAGAAAATCATCCTGATGGGGGAAAGCCTTGGCACCGGTGTCGCGGTGGCAATTGCTGCTGGAAAACCCGGACACGCCAACCCGCCTTCCGCGATTATCCTGCAGGCACCCTATACCTCTTTGGTGGATCTGACTGCGGCCAAGAACCCCGCCCTGCTTCCTTTTGTTGCTGGTCGGACCGACCTGTGGCCGACCAAGAGATACATCCAGAATGTGAAAGCTCCGACCTTTATCATGCATGGGGAACGGGACAGAACTGTGCCGTTTCGCATGGGGAAGAGGCTGTATCAGCTTTCGCCCGCCAAAAACAAAGTGCTGGCAGCCCGGGAAAAAGCTGGACACACATCAATTTGGCAGCAAAACGTGCTAACCCCACTACGCGAATGGCTGCAAGCCATTCATGGGAAATGAAAAAGGCCGGGCAATGCCCGGCCTTCTGTCCCTCGTGACGCTGGCGCTTACGCGGCCGACAGCATCCGATAAATCTCGTCTTTCAAAGCTGCGCGTTTTTTGCGCATGTCTTCTTCGTTGAACTGGTCAGTCGGCTCAACATTGGTTTCCGCACGGTGAATCGCACGGTTCACCTCGTGATACTCGTCCGCCAGCTTCGAGAAATGCGCATCCGACTGCTTCAGCTCGCTCATCTTCTCAGCGTATTCCGGGAATTCCTCGCCGAGTTCATGCGGGGTATGTGACATTCGCGTGTCTCCTTCGTCTAAAGTCAGAGGGAGTTTGCGTCCGGCAAACGCCCCCCGCTTTGACAGGGATCAAATCACACGTTCATCGTTGCGAATTTTGCCAATCCGGATGGATCCACGGCTCGTCATTTGCAGACGGCAGACGGCGGCCCAGAATGTGGTCAGATGCCTTTTCGCCCACCATGATCGACGGCCCGTTCAGGTTGCCATTCGTGATGCGCGGGAAGGTCGAACTGTCGGCGACACGCAGCCCGTCCACGCCGATCACCCGCATCTCGGGATCGACCACGGCCATCGGGTCATCCGCGCGCCCGATTTTACAGGTCCCGCAGGGGTGATAGGCGCTTTCGGCGTGTTCACGAATGAAGCTGTCAATCTCGTCATCCGTTTGCAGCGCATTGCCCGGTTGGATTTCGAACTTCACGAAAGGCTCGAACGCGGGCTGCGAGAAGATCTCGCGTGTCAGGCGGATACAGGTGCGGAAGTCTTCCCAGTCCTGCTCGGTCGACATGTAATTAAAGAAGATGCGCGGCGCATCTTTCGGGTCGGCCGATTTCAGCGTGATTTCCCCGCGCGAGGGCGACCGCATCGGGCCGGTATGGGCTTGGAACCCGTGGCCTTCCGCCGCCGCCTGCCCGTCATAGCGCACGGCAATCGGCAGGAAGTGATACTGGATATCGGGGTATTCCACGCCCGCCTTCGAGCGGATGAAGGCGGCACTTTCGAACTGGTTCGACGCACCAAGGCCCGTCTTGGTGAACAACCACTGCGCGCCCAGAATACCCTTCCAGATAAGGTTCCAGTACCGATACAGCGTGATCGGCTGTTTCGAGGCATATTGCATATAGACTTCAAGGTGGTCCTGCAGGTTCTGCCCCACCCCGGGACGGTCGGCCACGACCTCGATCCCGTGTTCTTTCAGATGCGCCGCGGGTCCAATCCCCGACAACATCAGAAGCTTCGGCGAGTTGATCGAGCTGGCCGCAATGATCACCTCGGCCTCGGCGCGGATCGCTTCGATCTTGCCGCCGCGCTCGACTTCAACGCCAACCGCACGACCATCTTCGATGACCACCTTGCGGGCGAAGGCGCGGATGAGTTCGCAATTCTCGCGCTGCAGAGCAGGCTTCAGATAGGCATTCGCCGCCGACCAGCGACGGCCCTGCCAGACGGTCTGCTCCATCGGGCCGAAGCCTTCCTGTTTCTGGCCGTTATAGTCGTCGGTGACTTCGTATCCGGCCTGTTTCCCAGCCTCGACAAAGGCGTGGAACAGGGGGTTCTTCCGCGGGCCGCGGGTCACATGCAGCGGACCATCCTTGCCGCGCCAATCTGGGTCACCGCCATGGCCGCTGTCATGCCAGCTTTCCTGCCGTTTGAAGTACGGCAGCACGTCGGCATAGGACCAACCATCCGCGCCTTGTTCGGCCCAATGATCAAAGTCCTTCGCGTGGCCGCGCACATAAACCATCCCGTTGATCGAGCTGGACCCACCAACAACCTTGCCGCGCGGGGTCACCAGCGTGCGGTTGTCCAGATGCGGCTCGGGCTCGGTCTGGAAGCCCCAATCATAGGTCTTCATGTTCATCGGATAGCTCAGCGCCGCCGGCATCTGAATGAACGGCCCGGCATCGGTGCCGCCGTGTTCAATCACCAGAACCCGCTTGCCTGCTTCCGCCAGCCGATACGCCATTGCGCATCCTGCGCTGCCAGCGCCAACGATGATATATTCTGCTTGCATTTTTTTTCCGTCAGATCAGGGGTTACTCGCCACGGGGGAAGCGAGCGTTTTCTTCAACATTGTCGAGGTTCATGTGGTTGCGCATGTAGCGTTCCGAGGCTTTGCGCAGCGGCTGGTAATCCCACGGGAAATACGCGCCGTTGCGCAGCGCTTCATAGACCACCCAGCGGCGGGCCTGGCTTTCGCGGACCTCGTTGTCATAGGCGCCCAGATCCCAGCGCGCTTCCGACTTCGCCCGCAGCGAATTCAGCGTGCCTTCATGCGCCGGATCGTCGGCCAGATTGACCAGCTCGTGCGGGTCAGCCTCCAGATCAAACAGCTGATCAGGGTCCAGCGCGCAGCGGTTATACTTCCACTTGCCATAGCGCAGCGACACGAGCGGCGCATAGGACGCCTCTGCCGCGTATTCCATCGCGACGGGGCTGGTGCGCTCGGCACCATTCGCCAGAGCCACAAGGCTTTCCCCATCGACCCAAGGCTTCACCTCATCCAGCGAAATCCCTGCCAATTCAGCGAGCGTCGGCGTCACATCCATGGTCGAGACAGGCGCCTCGATCAGGCCCGGCTCCATCCCCGGGGCCGAGATCATCAGCGGCACACGGGCCGAACCTTCGTAGAAGTTCATTTTGAACCACAAACCACGCTCGCCCAGCATGTCGCCGTGATCGGACACGAACATGATGATCGCTTCTTGCCGGGTGCTTTCAAGGATATCCAGCATCTCGCCAACCTTGTCGTCCAGATACGAGATATTGGCGAAATAGGCGCGGCGCGAGCGGCGGATGTCTTCTTCTGTAATGTCGAAGTTACGCCAGTCATTGGCGTCGAAAATCCGTTTTGCGTGCGGGTCATGATCTTCATAGTCCCACGCCGGAACCTCGGGCAGCAGGTGTTCGCAATCCTCGTAAAGATCCCAGTATTTGCGACGCGCCACATAGGGGTCATGCGGGTGGGTGAAGCTGACGGTCAGGCACCACGGGCGTTCGTCATGGCCGCGCGCCAGATCATAGAGCTTGGCGCAGGCGTTGTAGGCAACCTCGTCATCATACTCCATCTGGTTCGAAATCTCGGCAACCCCTGCCCCGGTCACGGACCCCATGTTGTGATACCACCAGTCGATCCGTTCACCGGGTTTGCGATAGTCCGGCGTCCATCCAAAATCGGCGGGGTAGATATCGGTGGTCAGACGTTCCTCGAACCCGTGCATCTGGTCGGGGCCGACAAAGTGCATCTTGCCCGAGAGCGCGGTTTGATAGCCCGCGCGGCGCAGGTGGTGGGCGTAGGTCGGAATGTCCGAGGCGAACTCGGCCGCATTGTCATAAACCTTGGTGCGGCGCGGCAGCAGACCCGACATAAAGCTGGCGCGACCCGGCGCACAGAGCGGGCTGGCGGTATAGGTATTTTGAAACCGCACCGAACGCGCGGCCAGTTTTTTCAGATTCGGCGCATGCAACCACTCGGCCGGGCCATCCGGGAACAGCGTGCCGTTCAGCTGATCCACCATAATGATCAGGATGTTCGGTTTCGTCATGCGTGTTTCTCCAAAATGACATCCAGACAGGCCAGAACGCGGTCACAGGCGCGTTTGCCGCTTGGGGTTTCTTCGCGAAGAGCGTGGCGGATATAGAGCCCGTCGATCATCGCGGCGAGCGTATCCGCCACCTCGTGCGCGTCCTCGCCCACCAAGGGGCGCAGATCGTAGACGAGGTTGGAATGCAGCCGGTGCTGATAGACGCGCAGAAGCCGCCGCGCACCGTCATTGCTTTGAGACATCACGTAAAAATTAAGCCAGGCGCTGATGACTTCGGGACGGAAGTTGCCAGCTTCAAAGTTCGCGCGAATGATCGCCTCAACCCGGTCACGTGGGGTCTTGGCGCCCAACACGGCAGCACGCACCTGCGCGCCATAGACCGATAGGATGTGACGCATCGCGGCCAGAAAGATCTGATCCTTCCCGCCGAAATAGTGATGCGCCAAGGCGCTGGATACGCCCGCGCGCTTGGCGATCTGCGTTACGGTCACATCAAGGCTTCCAGCGCGGCCGATCTCGTCGATCGTGGCCTGCACCAGTGCGCCTTTCCGAATGGGTTCCATCCCCAGCTTTGGCATATGCCTCTCCGATTTGCGTACATCAGGGTTGCTTTTTTTAATTGACTCGTCAATCAATAAAAAGCACCGTCTGCACCAATGAAGCCGGTTCCACCCTTTCGCTACCTGCGTTAGGGTCACGTCGAGAGGTCTGCATGCGCAGGCCCCGGCCAACAAAAACCGCCCAAAAAACAGGGAGCGAACATATGAAACTTAAATCCACACTTTCCGCCATCGCGTTGTCGGCTGTTGCCACCACCGCGTTTGCTGACGGCCACTGTGACGAAGTAACCTTCTCGGACGTTGGCTGGACCGACATCACCGCCACCACCGCAGCCACCACCGTTGTGCTTGAGGCTCTGGGCTATGAGACCGACATCAAGGTTCTGTCGGTGCCGGTAACCTACACCTCGCTGGCCGAAGGCGACGTTGACGTATTCCTGGGCAACTGGATGCCCACCATGGAAGCCGACATCGCGCCCTACCGTGAAGCAGGCACCGTCGACACCGTGCGCACCAACCTGGAAGGCGCCAAGTACACGCTGGCCGTGAACAAAGCCGCTGCTGATCTGGGCATCAAGGATTTCGCTGACATCGCCGCCCAAGCGGACGCGCTGGAAGGCAAAATCTACGGCATCGAGCCGGGCAATGACGGCAACCGCCTGATCCAGTCGATGATCGACGGCAACGCCTTTGGTCTTGAAGGCTTTGAGGTTGCTGAAAGCTCGGAACAGGGCATGCTGGCGCAGGTGGCCCGCGCTGACAAGAAGGGCGAACCGATCGTCTTCCTTGGCTGGGAACCCCACCCGATGAACGCCAACTTCGAGATGTCCTATCTGACCGGCGGCGACGACTTCTTCGGCCCGAACCTGGGTGGTGCCGTGGTCGACACCAACACTCGTGCAGGATATGTGACCGAGTGCGCCAACACTGGTAAGCTGTTGCAAAACCTCAGCTTCTCGCTGGCAATGGAAAACGAGATCATGGGCGCCATCCTGAATGACGGCCAAGATCCCGCTGACGCTGCGAAAGCATGGCTGGCTGCCAACCCCGATGCCTTCATGGCATGGCTGGACGGCGTAACCACCAAAGACGGTGGCGATGCTGTGGCCGCTGTCAAAGCCTCGCTGGGCATGTAAACCCAACACAATTTGGAACGCGCCGGGGATCCCTCCGGCGCGTTTCGTTTAGGCATCCCAAAGACCCTGACATGACACTTGCCACCCTTGCCCTTTTCATCCCGGCCTGCTTCGCGCTGAACATCGCGCCGGGGCCCAACAACGTGCTGGCGTTTTCGAACGGCGCACGGCGCGGGCTTTTGGTGGGACTCGCTGGTGGCATGGGCCGTATGCTGCCCTTTGCGGCGATGATCCTGCTGGTGGGCATTGGTCTAGGCGCCGTATTGGCGGCCTCGGAAACCGCATTCAACGCGGTGAAATACGCGGGCGCTGCCTATCTGATCTATGTCGGATGGCGAATGTGGCGCGCAAAACCGCAGGCCGAAACCTTCGCCCAGTCGGACGAGCCTGTCCGGGCCCTCATCCGCCGAGACTTCCTAATCGCCATCGGCAACCCAAAAGCCGTCGCGATCTTCACAGCTTTCTTCCCGCAATTCACCGATCTTGCCCAACCACTCGCCCCGCAATACGCGCTGCTTGGCGGGCTGTTTCTGGTGCTCGAGTGCTTTGCGGTCGCGCTGTACGCGGGGTTTGGCGCAGGCTTCCAAGGCCTTTTGACCCCGCACCGCCTGCATACCCTGAACAAGGGTGTCGGCGGGTTCCTGATCTTCTCTGGCCTTGCCCTGGCCCTAAATGAAAGGCACTGACACGTGGACTGGCTGACAGACTCCAAAATTCCGGTCGGCAAAACCATCTCGAATGGGTTTGACTGGCTGACCGATGCATTTGGCCCCTTCTTTGACTTTGTCGATGATGTCCTGAGCGATGGGATCGACGGGTTCCTGTGGCTCTTGCAATACCCGCCTGCGCTGGTGATCGTCGCGCTTCTGGGCGCGTTGACCTATTACATCCAACGCAGTTGGGGGCGCGTCGCCGTCGTCGTTCTTTGCTTCCTCTATGTGCTGAACCAAGGATATTGGGAGGAAACCACAGAAAGTCTGACCCTGATCGTCTTCTCGGTCCTGTTCTGTATGGGCGTTGGCGTGCCCATCGGCATCTACGCCGCGCACCGTCCGCGCTTTTTCCAAGCGATCTTGCCGGTTCTGGACATGATGCAAACCATCCCAACCTTCGTCTACCTGATCCCGATGATCGTACTGTTTGGCATCGGCATGGTGCCGGGCCTTGTGGCGACCTTCATCTTCGTACTCCCCGCCCCAATCCGCCTGACCCAACTGGGCGTTAGCCAAGTGCCAACTGCGCTAACCGAAGCAGGGCAAGCCTTTGGTGCAACCCGGATGCAAACCCTGTGGAAGATCGAGCTGCCCTCGGCCTTCCCGCAGATCATGACCGGTCTGAACCAGACCATCATGTTGTCGCTGTCGATGGTTGTTATCGCGGCCCTGGTTGGCGCCGACGGCCTTGGTGTGCCGGTGGTACGCGCCCTGAATACGGTGAACGCATCGCTAGGCTTTGAAAGCGGCTTGGTCATCGTGGCGGTCGCCATCGCCCTTGACCGAATGCTGCGCGTAGAACGGGAGGCGTAATCATGACCGCTGTAGAATTTGACAATGTCTCGATCGTGTTCGGCGACAAGCCGGAAAGCGCTCTGCCCGCGATGGACGCGGGCAAGGACCGCTCGGTCGTAAAGACCGAAACGGGTCAGGTACTGGGCGTGCATGACTGCTCGCTGTCTGTTGATGAAGGCGAGATCCTTGTGCTGATGGGCCTGTCGGGCTCGGGCAAATCCACGCTTCTGCGGGGAGTGAACGCGCTGAACCCGGTGGTGCGCGGCTGTGTGCGGGTGAATGACGGCAATGGGCTGGTCGATGTCACCAATGCCGATGCAGGTACCTTGCGCCGGATCCGCCAGAACCACGTGGCGATGGTGTTCCAGCAATTCGGCCTGCTGCCATGGCGCACAGTGCGCGAGAACGTCGGTCTGGGGCTGGAACTGGCCGGCATGGCAAAGGCCGAGCACAAGGCGCGCGTAGACGAACAGCTAGAGCTGGTGAACCTCAGCGAATGGGCCAACCGCAAGGTCAGCGAGCTGTCAGGCGGCATGCAGCAGCGCGTGGGCCTTGCCCGCGCCTTTGCCACCCAAGCGCCGATCCTTCTGATGGACGAGCCGTTCTCGGCCCTCGACCCGCTGATCCGCGCCCGTCTTCAGGACGAGCTGATCGAGCTTCAGCAACGCCTGAAACGCACGATCATCTTCGTCAGCCACGATCTGGACGAGGCGTTCAAACTTGGCGACCGTATCGCGATCATGGAGGGCGGACGCATCGTGCAATGCGGCACGCCGCGCGACATCTTTACCAACCCGGTGAACGATTATGTGGCCGACTTCGTGGCGCATATGAACCCGCTGGGCGTTCTGACCGCGCGCGACGTGATGGAGGACGGCGCCTCGGCCGCGTCTGTCAATGTCGACGCGACCGATCGCGTCGACGTGGTCATGAAAGCGCTGGCTGGGCAGGACGAGATCAGCGTGACGCAAGACGGTCAGCCTGTAGGGCGTATCACCTCGGATGCCGTTATGGCCCGGCTTCTGGACCCGCGCAGCTAAGCGCGCGGGCCTAAAGCGTTTCGGGATAAACTTGAGCCGCAAGTTTGTCGCGAAACGCCCGCAACAAAGCAATATGGCACTGCGTTTCGGTTTTCCCCTGTGTCAGGTTAAAACCGAAACGCTTTAGTTCGTCAGACAATAGGTCTTACCACCTTCAACCCCGCCCAGACCGACCGCCTTACGTGGACAGGCATCTTGGGCAATGGCGGGTTGAAGGCGCGCGCCCGCGTTGCGCACCAAGAAGAACTCGTGCGCAAAGCCGTAGGGGCGCACCTGAAGGCTCCATCCGGCAATGGCGTTCTCGCTCAGATGCGGATCGTTGGGAGGGACCAACAACCAGTATTCGCGCCCTTTCAACTGCCTGCTGACCTGCTGCGACCGAAACCACAGCGCGCCCGGCTGGCTGAGCGCACACATCTCGGGCCTTGTCACAGCGCGTTTGGTATCCTTGTCTCCATTCGCAGCTTCCCATCCGATCAGGCGGTCGCAGAAACTGGCCCCTGTGCGTGCAGATTTGCTACCTGTGCTTGGCTGGCAGGCCGACACCGCGATGCACGCAAATAATGCGAGAACAATACGCATAGAAAACCCCCTTAAATTGCGAGAATCCTACATCACCTTTGCCTTGCGTCAAACACCGCCATCGGCAAGTTTGGCATGACTCCGCCGACAAGGATCCAAAGATCGCCATGCCCCGTTTTGCCGCCAACCTGACCCTGCTGTTCACCGAGCTTCCCTTTCTAGACCGGTTCGACGCCGCCGCCGAGGCGGGATTTGAAGCGGTCGAGGTGCTGTTTCCTTACGACGACGCAGCCAAGGATATTCGGCGGCGCCTGATCGCGAACGGTCTGCAGATGGTGCTGATAAACACGCCACCCCCCAACTGGACGGGCGGTCCGCGCGGCTTTGCGGCGACGCCGGATGGGCAAGAGCGATTTCGTCACGACTTCAAACGCGCACTGCGCTTTGCACAGGCCTTTAACGCCACGCATCTGCACATCATGGCAGGCGCGGCAGAAGGCGACGCCGCGCGCGCGGCTTTTGTCGAGAACCTGACCTGGGCCGCAGCGCAGGCCCCTGATCAAAGCCTAACCATCGAGCCCATTAACCGGGACGACATGCCGGGCTATTTCCTGTCGAACTACGCATTGGCCGCTGACATTTTGGCCGAGGTCAATGCCCCCAATCTGCACCTGCAATTCGATGCCTACCACGCCCACAAAATCACCGGCGACATGCCTGCCACATGGGAGAAGGTGAAACACCTGACCCGCCATATTCAGGTGGGCGGCATTCCCGACCGACACGAGCCTGAAGCGGGCGTGATCGATTATCCCGCGTGGTTCCGGCAGTTGGATGACGAGGGCTATGCGGGCTGGGTCAGCGGTGAATATCACCCCGCAGGGCGAACCGAAGACGGGCTGTCATGGATAAAGGGGTTCGGCTGACAGGCTCCTGACACTATGCTGTCAGGAGGGGTGTGTCAGAACCGCGTCATCAACATTGATGAAAGGACTGACCCAATGACCCCCACGATTGTATGCTGGAGCGAGATCCCCGTTTCAAATCTGGAAAAAGCCGTGAATTTCTATAGCACTGTCTTCAAATGGACGATGAGGATCGACACCACCGGCCCTGTGCCGATGGCCGATTTTGGTGGCACCGACGCACCGGGTGGCGGGCATCTCTATGCAGGAAAGCCTGCGGTTGATGGCAGTGGCCCGACAGTGCACATGGTGGTGCCGGACTCGCTGGAAGACGCGATTGCACGCTGCGAAGGCGCGGGAGGCAAAGTAACCAGCGACCCGATCCCACTGCCGATGGGGCGCTTCGTCTATGCCTCGGACCCCGATGGCAATGCGATCGGCATGTTTGAACCGAAAGCCGCCTGATCCATGCGCCGTGCCGACCGCCTTTTCCAGATTGTTCAGCTGCTTCGAGGCGGTCGGCTGACCACGGCGCGGGATCTGGCCGAAAAACTCGAGGTCAGCGAGCGCACGATCTACCGCGACATCGCTGACCTGATTGGATCCGGCGTCCCCGTCGAGGGCGAGGCGGGCGTGGGATACGTCATGCGGGCGGGCTACGACATGCCGCCCCTCATGTTTACGCGCGACGAAATCATGGCCGTGATCGCTGGCACCCACTTGATCGAACGGATGGGCGGGGCGGCGATGGCCACCGCTGCCCGCGAAGCCCTGATCAAAATTCGTGCGGTGTTGCCCGAAGCGTTGGAGGCGCAAGCCAAGCGCGTTGAGATCCACGCCGGCCCCACCTTGCGCCCCTCTGATCGCGACCGCCATTTCATCGACCAAATTGAGAGCGCCATTGATACGCGGCTACGGTTGATCATGACCTATGCGGATGAGGTCGGCGCGAAGTCGACCCGGACCATTCGTCCCTTGGCGCTGTGGCTTTGGCGCAATGGCTGGACCGTGGTGGGCTGGTGCGAGCTACGTGAAGACTTCCGTATGTTCCGTGTCGACCGGATCGAAGGGTTTGCGACCGGAGACCGCTTCCGCGAAGAGCGCGACAAGGGGCTGAACGCGCTTTACGACAAGTTGGAAGCGCAGGGGCTGGACCCGCGCGGGGATGGGGATGTGCCGGTCAGGTGAAAGGGGCGCTGCCCCTCGCCCGTGCCGGGCTCACCCCGGGATATTTCTGGCAAGAAAATGAGGGGCTGCGTGTTAGTGCGCCTCGGCCCAGTTCATTCCGATGCCCGCATCGACCACCAGCGGCACGTCCAGTTTGATCGCGGGCTCCGCCGCACCTTCCATAACGTGGCGCACGGTCTCGATCACCTCGTCCACCGCGTTCTCGTCGACCTCAAAGATCAGTTCATCGTGCACCTGCAAGAGCATCTTGGCGGGCAGCTTGGCAATCGCGTCCGGCATACGGATCATGGCGCGGCGGATGATATCGGCGGCGGTGCCTTGGATGGGCGCGTTGATCGCGGCGCGTTTGGCAAAGCCCGCCTGCGGGCCTTTTGCGCCGATTTCGGGCGTGTGGATGCGGCGACTGAAGAGGGTCTCGACCCGCTTGTGTTCTTTGGCGAACTCAATGGTGGTGTCCATGTATTTGCGAATGCCGGGGAAGCGTTCGAAATAACGGTCGATGAAGCCCTGAGCTTCGGCGCGCGGAATGCGCAGGTTGCGCGCCAGACCGAAGCCCGAGATGCCATAGATCACACCAAAGTTGATCGCTTTGGCCTGGCGGCGGATGTCCGGTGTCATTTCGTCCAGTGGGACATCGAACATCTCACTCGCCGTCATGGCGTGGATGTCGTGGCCGTCGCGGAAAGCCTGTTTCAGCGCGTCGATCCCGGCCATATGGGCCAGAATGCGCAGCTCAATCTGGCTATAGTCGAGGCTGATCAGCTTGGTCCCCTCCGGCGCGATAAAAGCCTCGCGGATGCGGCGGCCTTCTTCGGTCCGGACGGGGATGTTTTGCAGGTTCGGATCGCTGGACGCCATCCGCCCAGTGTTCGCCCCCGTTTGCAGGTAAGACGTATGCACACGGCCCGTTTCAGGGTGAATGTGATCCTGCAGCGCGTCCGTATAGGTCGATTTCAGCTTTTGCAGCTGGCGATAGTCCAGAACCCGTGCCGCGAAGGGGTGTTCGGCGGCCAGATCTTCCAGCACATCCGCAGGTGTCGACCATTGGCCAGTTTTGGTTTTCTTGCCACCGGGTAGCTCCATCTCGCCAAACAGGATCTCACCCACCTGCGCGGGGGATTGGACGTTGAAGTCACGCCCTGCAATCTCGTGCAGTTCAGCCTCATACCCCGCCATCTTCTGGGCGAAGGCGTTGGACATGCGCGACAGCACCTCGCGGTCGACCTTGATGCCGGTCATTTCCATCTGCGCCAGCACGGGGACCAGCGGACGCTCCAGACGTTCATAGACGCGGGTGACGTGGTTGCTGTGCAGACGCGGTTTCAGGATTTGCCAAAGGCGCAGGGTGATGTCCGCATCCTCGGCCGCGTATTTCACCGCATCCTCAATCGGCACGCGGTCGAAGGTGA
Source organism: Aliiroseovarius marinus (assembly GCF_004360145.1). Classification (GTDB taxonomy): domain Bacteria; phylum Pseudomonadota; class Alphaproteobacteria; order Rhodobacterales; family Rhodobacteraceae; genus Aliiroseovarius; species Aliiroseovarius marinus. The sequence goes on from NZ_ML178716.1 coordinate 104,448, forward strand.
TCGCGGATTTGCCGGTACCCAACAGAGATTTGATCGAGATCGGGCTGTGCGACAGGTATTCTTCCGACAGCTTGTCCATGCCGTGCCCGTGCAGGCCCGCATTCTGGGCATAAGACATCAGCATCGTGTCATCAATTGGGGCGACATTTACGCCATAGCGCGCCAATATCTTGGCGTCGTATTTCATGTTCTGGCCGATTTTCAGGATCGCCGGATCCTCGAGCATCGGTTTCAGCGCGGAAATCACCTGATCAAGCGGCAATTGTCCTTCGGCCAAATCTGACCCGCCAAACAGGTCATCTGCCTGACTGGTCTTGTGGGTCAGCGGGATATAGCAAGCCTCGCCCGCCTCGACGGCCAGCGAGATACCGACCAGATCGACCAGCATTTCATTCAGGCCGGTGGTTTCCGTGTCGAAGGCCACATAGCCACGGGCATAGGCACGGTCGATCCACGCGGCCAGCGCGTCCATGTCTTTAACCCACTCATATTTCTCGGGGTCGATGGCGGGCATTTCCGGCGCTGCAGGCGCGTCGCCGCCTTCTGGCTGCGCGATCTCGGGCGCGTCCATCCCCAGCTTGCCCGCGACGCGATTGGTCAGCGTGCGGAACTCCATTTCAGCCAAGAAATTCAACAGCGTTTCAGGTTCTGGGTCCTTCAGTTCAAGATCCTCAAACGCCACGTCCAGGTCCATCTGATCATCCAGCTTCACCAGCTGGCGCGAGATACGGATCTGGTCGGCTTTCTCGATCAGGGTTTGGCGGCGCTTGGGCTGTTTGATCTCCTCGGCGCGTTCCAGAAGCGTGTCGAGGTCGCCGAATTCGTTGATCAAAAGCGCGGCGGTCTTGATGCCGATGCCGGGCGCGCCGGGGACGTTGTCGACACTATCGCCTGCCAGCGCCTGCACATCGACGACACGGTTGGGGCCGACGCCGAATTTCTCTTCCACGCCTTCGACGCCGATACGTTTGTTTTTCATCGGGTCGAGCATTTCGACACCGCCGCCCACAAGCTGCATCAGGTCTTTGTCGGACGACAGGATGGTCACGCGGCCGCCTGCCTCGTCCGCTTGGCGGGCAAGGGTGGCGATGATGTCATCGGCCTCGAACCCTTCGACCTCGATACAGGCGATATTGAAGGCGCGGGTCGCGTCGCGGGTCAGCGGAAACTGCGGGCGCAGGTCTTCGGGCGCAGGGGGGCGGTTCGCTTTGTATTCGGGGTAGATGTCACTTCGGAAGGTCTTGCCGGAATGGTCAAAAATCACAGCGACATGGGTCGGCGCGTCGGCGCCCGCGTTATCTTCGATGAACTTGAACAGCATGTTGCAGAACCCGGCCACCGCCCCAATGGGCAGCCCGTCGGATTTGCGCGTCAGCGGAGGCAGCGCGTGATAGGCCCGAAAGATGAAGGCCGATCCGTCGACCAGATGCAGATGACAACCCTTGCCAAAGCTCATTGGAATTCCCCCTGAAACGCGTGTGACCAGTTAAGACGCAAAAGGCCGCGAGGCACCAGCCCGCGGCCCGGATTTAAGTGCAGCCCGGCAGAAATCAGGCGGCTTTGTCGTCGTCTGCGTGATCCTTGTGGACGAACTTGCAATCGCAATAAGGGCATTCCACCCAGCCATGTTCGTTCGGGATCTGCAAATAGACGCGCGGGTGGCCCAGCGCGCCCTCGCCGCCGTCGCAAGAGACCTTGTAGCTGTCAACAATCTTGGTTTCAGGAGCCGGTTGGGTCATGTGAGACACCTCTGTCATTTGTGTTGGTCTATTTACGCCCCGCGCGGGTGGTGCCGCAAGGGCGAACCGTCAATCCGCGCGTGATACCATGCGACCGATGGGGCGGCCTGCCAGAATATGGATGTGCAGATGCGGAACCTCTTGCACGCCATGCTCGCCCGCGTTGGAAATCAGCCGGTATCCGTCGCCAGCATTGCCCGGCTCGACCCCCAGAAGCGCGCAGACCTTGCCTACGGCACGGGTGAAGCCCACGATTTCCGCGTCCGAACCTTCGGCGGCCAGATGATCGAAGGTCACATACGGGCCTTTGGGAATCACCAAAACGTGGTGCGGTGCTTTTGGCATGATGTCCTTGAACGCTAGCGCGTGCTCATCCTCGTACACGGTGTCATTCGGGATCTCGCCGCGCAGGATCTTGGCGAAGATATTCTGGTCGTCATAGCTGTAGGGCATTGGTCAGTCCTCAAACAGGTGATTGGTCTGTGCGATCTGAAGCGCTTCATCGGGCTGGATCGACAGGAATTGCGAAATGGCGAGCGCGTTTTCCGGCGCCTCGCGCAGCTCGCTGATGCGATAGTAGTTCTGAAATCCCGCGTCCCGGATCCGGTCACTTTCACCCGTCACATCCGCGCGGATCGTGGGCAAAAGCCGGTCCATCGCCGCTTTCGATGTATTCTCGCCCGCAAGCCCAATACGGATGGCATGTCCGGCCAGATAATCGTCCGTGAAGACGCTTTCGATTTCCAAAAGCCGCGTCGTGCAACGGTCCGCGAAGAAGTCCTGGAACATCTCCATATTCTTGGGGTCCATACACACGACCATACGGTCGGTGTCGTAATACTCGAACAGCATCCGCATCAGCGCTCGGCGGTGGCGCGCGCGTTTGCTCATTTGGGTTTGGATGCCGCCCAGATCAGGCATCGGGCAGCTGTCTTCGTCAAACAGGTATTCGATGGTCTCGATCCCCGTGACGTCTTTGATCTTGTGCACCAACCGTTTGGCCACGTGCCATTTCTTGGCCACGACAATCAGTAGCTCACGCTCGCGGCCCAAGCTGGCCTCGGCCTCCCAGAAGCGGGGCGCGAAACGTACGCCATTACGGCCACGGCTGGTCAGGAAGCGAAACAGGCTGCGCCCTTCGTTCGATATCTGGAACTCCACACCCTTCGCCGCGTACAGATCCCCCAACCGCTGCTTCAGCTCAGTCGCTTCGGGGCTGATCTTGCGGGCAAACAGGAAATTCTGGCTGAGCAGCAAATCATAGTGGTCGTTATAGAAGGTCACCGGCATCCCATAGTCGGTGAACATCAGGAAAGTCAGCGTACTGGTACGGATTTCACTGTCAGGCACCAGATGGCGCACGATGGTTTGAAAGAAGGTCTCGTCCGGAATCCATGTGGTGCGGAAGAAGCGCATCACGTCTTTGCGCTCTTGGCAGAACTTCATCACCCATTCGACGGTGCGCCGGCGCAGGCACCACCATTGGCTGCCGATCATCACCTGGATGTCGGCAGGGATTTCGCGCGTCAGGCCCAGTTTCTTTTGCAGCTGGAACGAGGTGTAGAACAGCTTCTTGTGTTTGCGTTCGTTCAGGAAGTGGCGATAGATCAGCCGCTCTTCCTTCATGCCGGTCTTGATCCAGTCGCCTTCGAAGAAGTCGAAACTTTCGATATAGTCGACGTCGTCGCGGTCCAGCAATTCATGGGCATATTCGGCCGATTTGATCGCCATGCAATCGCCTGACAGCATGTAGAAATGCGTGGCGCGCGGGAAGGCCTCGAGCGCGGCTTCGACCGCGTTCAGGGTCGCCTGCACCAAGGACCACTCCCCCCAGCCGCATTTGATGCGCTTCTTGGCAAAGGTCACATTGGGATTGCCCTTCAACGCGTCCTGAATGCGCTGATAATCCTCGGGCTTGGCGCGCGCATCAAAGTGGATCGCCATATAATCACCCGCCGCCGTCAGCTGCCGCGCTTGCGAGATGATGGAGTCGGGGTCTTTGTGACACAACAGAATGAAGGCAATTTTGGCCATGTAACCGCGTAAGACCTTTGGGATTGACGATATCCCGACCTAAATAACGTGAACATCTATCAGAAAAACAGAGATTCTTTACTTTTTTACGCAATCTGTTCACAAACAAACTATCTGCGCGAACCAAGTATTTAGAAGACGAGGTATTTTATGGGGTTTCCCGGCATCTGGATGACCGAAAGCGAAAGTGTAGTCTATCGCGTGGTTCCCAAATGTGCCTGTTCGACCATCGGTCAGATCATGTTCTATTCGGATCATGGCGAGTTCTTTGATGGCGACATTCACGACAGCAAAGACCGGATGCACAAATGGGCGCAGGACTATTCGCAGCCGAAGATCGAGGCGAATGTACGCGATCACAAAAGCTATGCCTTTACCTGCGTGCGCAACCCCTACACCCGGATCCTGTCCAGCTTCTTTGACAAGATCTGTGGCATCCAACGCAATGGCCGCCGCTATCGCGGTAATCTGGTGCCGCTTTTGATCCAGAAATACGGGATCGAGGTGGGCGATCCGGAAACCGGGTTCGAGTTTGACCAGATCCAAAGCTTCCGCCGCTTCCTTCTGTTTGCCCGCGACACCATCCGCTGGCGCAAACCGATGGAGCCGGACATTCACTGGTCGGCCATGTCGGGCCACGTCTCAACCTTCATTGTGAATGGCGGGCGCTACGACAACATCTTCTGGACCGAGAAGTTCAATGACGGCATGCAGTCCGTCTTGGACGCGATCGACACCCCGCATGCGGTGGACCTTGCCAAGATCCCACGCTTCAACGAAAGCGAAGGCCACGGCCCCAAGCGCGCCCACCCGGTCGAGGACTATTTCGACGATCTGTCGATGCATCTGGTCTATGAGATCTTCAAACAGGACTTCGAGTTGTTTAAGTACGACTTCGAAAATCCCGGGAACAAAATGCCCATCGGCGAGATTGATCTGGACGAGGTCCACGCCAAGCTGGGCGACTGATCCTGTCTGACTGCGAAGGAAAGCACATGAAAGCGCGCGTAAAATGGGCCGAGGCCCGCACCTTTATTGGCACCTCTGGCACCGGCCACAACATCGTTCTGGGCACGGGCCATGACGGCGCAGGCACCCCCGGCCCCAGCCCGATGGAGCTGTTGTTGATCGGAACCGCAGGCTGTTCAGCCTATGACGTGGTGTCGATTTTGGAAAAAGGTCGTCAGGCGATTGAAGACGTTCAGGTCGAAGTTGATGCCGTACGCGCAGAAACTGACCCGAAGGTCTTCGAAAAAATCCACCTGCATTTCATCGTTAAAGGACGTGGGATCAGCGAAGCCAGAGTGGAACGCGCGATTTCGCTGTCGGTGGACAAATACTGTTCCGCCTCGGCGATGATGGCCGCCTTGGCGAACGTCACCCACGATTTCGAGGTCGTGGACACCGAATAAGCCTCGCCTACCCCAGATAAAGAAAGCCCGGATCGCAGGATCCGGGCTTTTTCATTATGTGGCTTGGATCAACCCTTTTTCGCGGAACAGCGCGGGTAGGTTTCGATCTGCGCGCGGGCCGATATGGCGGATCACCTCGCCTGCCACGGTGCAGCCCATCTCGCCGCAGGTGCGCATATCCGCACCCGTGGCCAGACCGTACAGGAACCCGGCCGCAAACCCATCCCCGGCCCCAGTCGCATCCACCGGGACGATCCGTTCGACCGGCACGTCAACACGTTCGCCACCTGCCAAGATCGACACCCCGTCACCCGAGCGTGTACAAGCCACCAGCGGGCAGATTGCGGCGGTTTTGGCCATTGCCACTTCCAAATCGTCAGTCTGGAACAGCGACTTCAGTTCTTCCTCGTTGCCGATCACATAGTCCAGCTCGTGTTCGATCAACATCAGGAAGTCGGTGCGGTGACGTTCAACACAGAACGGATCGGAAATCGCGATCCCGGCCTTACCGCCCGCTGCACGACAGGCGCGGGCCATGGCGATGAACGCCTCTTTTCCTTTGTCCTTATCGAACAGGTAACCTTCAAGGAACACGATCTCGGCGTCCGCCGCGACCTCGGGGTCCACGTCGTCTGGACCCAGCTCGGCCGAGATGCCCAGATAGGTGTTCATCGACCGCTCGCCATCGGGCGAGACAAAAATCATCGAGCGCGAGGTCGGCAGCTCGCCCCCCGGCACCGGCGGGTTCACGAAACGGGTCCCGTCCATCTCCATTGCGTCGGCATAGAAATGGCCAAGCGCGTCGTCATGCACGCGGCCCACAAAGCCGGTTGTCAGACCAAGGTTTCCGATCCCGGCGATGGTGTTCGCAACCGAACCACCTGCGGCCTGCTTTCGTTCTTGCATCGCGGCATAGAGCACCTCGGCCCGGTCTTTTTCGACCAGTTGCATGATGCCCTTCTCGATACCCATCAGTTCCAGAAAGCTGTCATCGGCGGTGGTGATGACATCCACAACCGCGTTGCCGATCCCGACAACCTTGTACTTTTTCGTCATAAGTTCTTTTCCTCGAAGGGACAGAGGTCCCGAATAATGCAGTTTCCGCACATTGGCTTGCGGGCCTTGCAGGTATAGCGCCCATGCAGGATCAGCCAGTGATGCGCATGTTGTTGAAAGTCGGCGGGGATGTTGTCTTCGATCGCGCGTTCAACCGCATCGACGTTCTTACCCACGGCGATGCCGGTGCGATTGCCAACGCGGAAGATATGCGTGTCGACGGCCTGCGCCGGCACGCCCCACCACATGTTCAGAACCACATTGGCCGTCTTGCGCCCCACGCCCGGCAGCGACTGAAGGGCGGCGCGCGAGTTCGGCACCTCGCCCCCATACTCATCCACCAAGATCTGGCTCAGCTTCATCACGTTCTTCGCCTTCTGACGAAACAACCCGATGGTCTTGATATGCTCGGTCAGCCCCTCAAGCCCCAGATCCAGCATCTTCTGCGGCGTGTCTGCCACCTTGAACAGCGCCCGCGTGGCTTTGTTCACGCCCGCATCGGTCGCCTGCGCCGACAGGGCCACCGCCACGACCAGCGTGTAGACATTCACATGTTCCAGCTCGCCCTTGGGCTCGGCTTCCTGTTCGCGGAAGCGCTCAAAGATCTCGCGGATCTGATGATATCCGAGTTGTTTTGCCATCGCGTCCATCCATTTCCGCAGATCGTCTTACGCGAGCCACGTTCAATGCGCAATTTCCGGGTCGCCTTGCCGGGATAGAAAAGGCAAGCTCGTGGCATAGACGCATGAGGTCAAAGATGACACCGACTGAAGACAGCTACCACTACAACGTGATCCGCCGCGCGATTGACGAGATCGACGCGGCAGGCGGCGAGACGCTGTCACTGGACAGCTTGGCCGCGAAGATGGACATGTCGCCCGCACATTTTCAGCGCGTGTTTTCGCGCTGGGTCGGTGTGTCGCCTAAACGCTATCAACAGTTTCTGACGCTGGGCCACGCCAAAACATTGCTGGCCGAGCGGTTCTCGACCCTAGAGACGGCGCAGTCGGTTGGCCTGTCGGGTCAGGGTCGCCTGCATGACCTTTTCCTGCGCTGGGAGGCGATGAGCCCGGGCGAGTATGCCAAGAAGGGCGAGGGGTTGACGATCTATTGGGGCTGGTTTGACAGCCCGTTCGGGGCGTCGCTTGTGATGGGCACGGAACGCGGCATCTGCGGCATCGGATTTGCGGATGAGACCGGGGTTGAGGAAACCTTCGAGGATCTGACCTCGCGCTGGCCGAATGCCACGTTTATTGAAGATCCGATGTTTCTGCGGCCTTGGGTTCTGGCGGCCTATGACACCGAACTGGGCGAGGACGGAAAGACCCCACTGCATCTAATCGGATCGCCCCTACAGATCAAAGTCTGGGAGGCGCTTTTGTCGATCCCTTCGGGCCACGTCACCACCTATGGACAGATCGCCGAGAAAATCGGACAGCCCCGCGCCGTACGCGCCGTGGGCACTGCGGTCGGACGAAACCCGGTCAGCTGGCTGATCCCGTGCCACCGCGCCCTACGCAAATCCGGAGCGCTCGGGGGTTATCACTGGGGTCTTCCAGTGAAGCGCGCTTTGCTGGCGTGGGAAAGCGCAGAATTGGAACAAGAGCGTACCGGGTAAGCGTCTGTTTTCCGACAAGTTTCCCCATAACAGGGCCTTGTTATTCGATAACAGGGCCCTTTTCTGTATGGAGAACAAGAAAACAAACCGAGGACCGCAGTATGCAACCAAGACATATGATTCTCTCGTTCGGCCTGATCGCCGGACTGGCCACCAGCGCCTGTACTTCCCCCACAAGCCCCACCGCGAACATGGGACCGCGCACCCAAAATGGTGCCGCGATTGGCGCGATTGCTGGCGGGCTGTTTGGCGCGACCCGCAAGGGTGACGGCAAGCTGGGCAAGGCCGCCGTAGGTGCCGTTATTGGCGGCGTGATTGGCGGCGCGATTGGACAGCAGCTGGACAAGCAAGCAGGCGACCTGCGTCAGGCCATCGACAATGACGACGTGAAGATCGTCAACACCGGCAGCGAGCTGATCGTAACAATGCCGCAGGACATCCTGTTCGCCACGGATAGCATCCAGATCAGCCAAGCCCTGCGCAGCGATCTGGCGGCTCTGTCGCGCAACCTGATGCAGTATCCGAACTCGGTCGTCGAGGTACGGGGCCACACCGACAACGTAGGCAGCGCGGACTACAACCTGTCGCTGTCGCGCAATCGCGCGGCTGCCGTGGCCTCGGTCCTGACGGCGAATGGCGTGCCCAGCTGGCGTGTTCAGACCATCGGCTATGGCGAGGACCAGCCCATCGCGTCGAACCTAGACGCTTATGGTCGTCAGCAAAACCGCCGGGTCGAAATCGTCATCCGCCCCACGCAGGCCTAAGCGTTCATACCAGTGTCGTCAGTACGACGCGGAAAAGTCGGGCCCCGTGCCCGGCTTTTTTGTTTGAGGCCAGCGCCGGGATGTGGTCATATAATCTGACCAATTCATACGAGACGCCGACGAGACCTTCATGCCCTTTCAGAAAATCGCCGCAAGCAAGCTGTCAAAATCCGTGGTCGAACAGATCGAGCTTTTGATTTTACGCGGTGTGTTGCGCCCTGGAGAGCGTCTGCCCTCGGAACGAGATCTGGCGGATCGCCTTGGCGTGTCGCGTCCATCCCTGCGTGATGCGCTGGCCGAACTTGAAGCTTCGGGGCTTCTATCGCGTCGGGCCGGTGCGGGGATCTTTATCTCTAACGATCTGGACAGCTCGTTCCCCCCTGCCCTCACCAGCCTTTTCGCGCGCCACGACGAGGCCGTCTATGACTACATCGCCTTCCGCCGCGACCTGGAAGGGCTGGCCGCCGAGCGCGCGGCGAAACTCGGGTCTGACACGGATTTGGCCGTCATCAACGAGATCTTCCATAAGATGGAGAAGGCACCGGAGGGCCAAGGCGCCGATCTGGACAGTGATTTCCACATGGCGATCATCGAAGCCAGTCACAATGTGCTGATGGTCCACATGATGCGCGCTATGTATGACCTGCTGAAGCAAGGCATCCTCTATAATCGTCAGGTTGTCGTGCAAATCACCAACACGCGGATGGACCTGCTGGAACAGCACCGCGCCATCAACGACGCCTTGCAAATCCGCGATCCCAAAGCCGCACGCACCGCGATCGAGGCGCATATGGACTTTGTGGCGCAAGCCTATACCGACCTGCGTCGCACCGAACGGAATGAGGAGGTCGCGCAGCAAAGGCTGGACTACGAGATGCAGCGCTAAGCGGCCGCCTCAAATGAAAAACCCGGCCTCAGGGGCCGGGTCTTTCGTAAGTCGTTGGAATAGTCTGCTTAGTGCAGCTTAGCTTCCACGTCCTTGATGGCCTCGTCGATCAGCTTGTTGCCGTCGGTTGCGGTCATCTGCTTGGCGATCATGTCGCGGGCAGCGCCAACAGCAACCTGAACTGCGCTGTCGCGCACTTCTTTCACGGCAGCCGCTTCAGCCGATGCGATCTGGTCTTCAGCAGCAGCCAGACGGCGTGCGATCGAAGCTTTCAGATCTTCTTTGGCTTGAGCCGCAGCGTTAGCTGCTTCTTCCTTGGCGTGCGCAACGATGCGCTCGGCCTGTTCAGCCACTTCCTTTTGCTTGCGCTCATAAGAGGCCAGAACAGTCTGGGCTTCTTCGCGCAGGGCACGGGCTTCGTCGAGTTCCGACTTGATGCCTTCGGCACGTTTGTCGAGCTGACCGCCCAACATTTTGTGCACGCCCATGTAACCAAGGAAGGTCACGAACAACAGGAATGCCAGGGTGACAACCATGTTGGTGTTGGACAGATCGGTCCAGCCAGCGTCGCCTGCGGCAAATACCGGGCTTGCGGCCAGAGCGAAGGGGAGAACTGCGAGTTTCTTCATCAGTTTACCCTTTCATCCGTGCGGTCACAGCCGCAGTTACCGACTTGGCGTCCGCCTTGTAGCCCATCGAACCCAGGATTTCCTTAACGGCATCCTTGGAGACGGCCTTGACGCTGTCGACAGCACCGGCGCGGATCTCGGCGATCGCGGCTTCGCTTTCGGCAGCCTTGGCGGAGATCTCAGCATCTGCCTTGGCAGCAGCTGCATCCAGATCAGCCTGAATTTCAGCGCGCGCTTCAGCAACAATCTTGTTTGCTTCCGCACGGGCGTCAGCCAGGGCCTTGTTGTAAGCTTCTTCGGCTTCGACAGCCTTCTGCTTCAGCTCTTCGGCAGCAGCCAGATCGTTGGTGATCGTACCCTGACGTTCAGACAGCACAGCCTCGATACGGGGCAGAGCAATCTTGGTCAGGACAAAGTAGATCACGACCAGCGTCACCACGAGCCAGAAAATCTGGTTCCCGAAGGTCGAGAAGTCCAGTTGCGGCATGCCAGCGGCTTCAGCGCCACCGTGTGCTGCTTCTGTGCTATGTGTGTTACTTGCCATGTCTTAAGTCCTCTGGAACCGAGTTACTTGGGGCGAAACGCTGACGCCTCGCCCCGGCGTAAGGATGGTTCAGGTCTTAGACAGCAAACATCAGCAGCAGAGCGACCAGGAACGAGAAGATGCCCAGGGCTTCTGCAAATGCGATACCGATGAACAGGGTCGCGGTCTGAGCGGCAGCAGCCGACGGGTTGCGCAGAGCACCGGCCAGGAAGTTACCAGCAACGTGGCCTACACCGATAGCGGCGGCACCCGAACCGATAGCTGCCAGACCTGCACCGATGAATTGACCCATTTGAGCGATATTGCCTTCCATTTTCGTTTCTCCTTACGTTGGAATGCTTGAATTAGGTAGTGTGAGCGGGCCGCAGCCGTCGCTTAGTGCGACGGATGCAGAGCGTCTTTCAGGTATACGCAGGTCAGGATGGTGAACACGTAAGCCTGGATGAAGGCTACGAGCACTTCCAGTGCGTAGACGGCCGAGATGGCCAGGATCGGCAGGAAGCTGAACATGCCCAGGGCAGCAGCGAAGCCGGCGAATACTTTGATAACTGCGTGGCCAGCCATCACGTTACCAGCCAAACGAATGGAGTGGCTGACGGGGCGCACGAAGTACGAGATCAGTTCGATGATCGCCAGGATCGGGCGCAGCGGCAGCGGCGCGGCCGACACCCAGAACAGACCCAGGAAGCCAGCGCCGTTCTTGACGAAGCCCAGCACGGTCACGAAGACGAACACGATCATGGCCAGCACAGCGGTCACAGCGATGTGGCTGGTGGCGGTGAACGAGGTCGGGATCAGACCCAGGAAGTTGGCGAACAGGATGAACATGAACAGGGTCATGATGCCGGGGAAGTATTTCACGGCGTCTTTGCCGGCCACGTCCTCGACCATCTTGTAAACAAAGCCGTAGGCCATTTCGGCAACCGACTGACCGCGGGTCGGGACGATTGCACGGCCGCGCGAGCCAACAACCAGCATCAGCACGATGCCAACGATGGCCAGAACCATCCACAGGGTCTGGTTGGTCACCGTGAACATGCCCAGCTTGCCGTCACCAAACAGCGGTTTGATTTCGAACTGATCCATCGGGTGGATGGCCAGGCCAGGATGTGCAGGCGAGAACAGCACGCCCGACAGCAGAACCACTGCCAGAACGGCAAAGAATGCAATCTTGATGATCGGGCCTGCACCCTGTTTTGCGCCTTGTTCAGCCACGTTCCTATCCCTCTTTCTTGTCAGAGGCCTGCGTATCGGACGCATCCCCTGCTTTCTTCTGCATCTGGGCCGCGGTCGCCAACATGACCTTCATGCCTGCGGCAAAGCCCAACAATATGAACAGCACCATGAATATCGGCTTGGTCCCCAAAAGACTGTCCAGCCCGTATCCGATGCCAAAGCCGATCACCAGACCGACTGTAAGCTCTATGACCATCTGCCAAGCAAGCGATGCCTGGTTGTAGGCCTCGTCGCCAGTTTTCGTCTCTTCCTCTTCCCCTTTCGCCGCTTTGATGCGGGCGTCGAGCTCTTTCAGGCGCTCGGGATCAGGGTGGTCGGACACGAAAAATCCTCCGGTGACGGTTAGGGGGAGTGCTAAGGGGTGAGGGGCAATGAGTCAACGGCGTTTAGCGCCAACACGAGAAACTGTAAGCCACTGATATTTATATACTTTCCTGCCAACCCAGATTCTCGCCCACCCCAAGCGTTGCCCCAACCACCGGAATCCGCCCAAAAGCGTTTATTTAACCGATTGGTTGACGATTGATCGCGTGCGCCCTAGGCCCTTAGACATGGAAACCCGCCTTGACCTTGTCTTCGCCGCCCTGTCCGACCCGACACGCCGCGCCATCCTGACCATGCTTCTGGAAGATGACATGGCCGTCACCGACGTGGCCGAACCGTTCGAAATGTCTCTGGCAGCGATCTCGAAACACCTGACGATCCTGTCGCGGGCTGGCTTGATCGCACAGGAAAAGCGCGGGCGTGTGAAATGGTGCAAACTGGACCCCGGCGCGCTGCGCGAAGCGTCCGTCTGGATGCAGGGCTTTGGACAGTTCGAGCCCGTCAATCTGGATGCGTTCGAGCGGTTCTTGGAAGAAGAACTACGCGACGACAGTCTTTAGTCAGGCAACCTGATCGCCGGATCCGTCGCAGCCCAGTGCCTTGCAGCATCTTTTAGCCAGTTCAGCACGGCCTGCACCTTCGCTGTGCGATGCAGGTCCACATGCGTCACCAGCCAGAATTCGGACCGCCATTCGGGCTGTGGCGGCATGATTTCGATCAGCTCTGGGTGCTCTCCGCGTACTGCAAAGCCCACACCCGCCCCCGAGAGCAATGCCTGCTGCATCGACACATCATCAGTCACACGGAATGTGACGTTCTCGTTCGGGATGTTCTCTGCCATCCACCGCGCGAAGGGTGCGCGTGAATGGATATCATCCCCGCCGATAAACCTGTGCTTGTCCAGCGTATCCTCGGTCGGCAGCCCATAACGCTCTACATATTCTGGCGACACATAAAGCGAGAGGTCCATCTGCAGAAACCGCTGGGCGACGTTGTCGGGTTCTTGCGGGGCTGTTCCAGCGCGAACCGCCACATGAGCCTCGCCATATTCCAGCCGAAATAGACGCAGCCCCGTGCGCAGACGGATCACGGTATTCGGGTGGGCGTGCTGAAAGTCGGCCAGAACCGGGGTCAGTCGCGGGGAAAACGAGGCGAGCGCTGTAACGACCACCTCGCCCGAGACATCCTCGCCCTGCCCTTTCAGCCGTGTGCCCAATTGCGCGAATTGCTCTTCCGTGGTCGAGGCGATGCGCGCCAGATCCGCCCCCGCCTCGGTCGGGGTATAGCCGCGCGCGTGGCGTTGGAACAGCTTCACACCCATTCGTGCTTCAAGCGAATCTACATGGCGGATCACCGTCGCGTGGTGGATGCCCAGACTGTCCGCCGCCCCGCTGACGGTACCAGCGCGGGCCACATGATAGGCGGTACGGATTTCATCCCAATGGTCCATGCGGGCCTCCTGTGTCTACGTATGTGCATTTTCACACATAATATGTTGATTTACTCAGATTGCGTTCGGAAATGCAAGGTCACACATTCTCCTCAACAGACACAAACATACTCGGAGACATCCTATGCATATCCTTCGTATCGACAGCTCGACCCGCACCGACAGCTCGCTTTCGCGCAAACTGGCTGATGACGTTCTGGCCCGCTACGCAGACGCCACAGTCACCACCCGCAACCTGGGCGAGGGCATTCCGCATATTGATGCAGACTTCACCCGCGCGACATTCACCCCGCCCGAAGCCCGCAGCGACGCCGACAAAGCTGCGCTTGCCCTGTCGGACGACATTGTGGCCGAAGTTCAGGCCGCCGACCTGATCGTAATCTCGATGCCCGTCTACAACTTCTCGGTGCCTTCGACCCTGAAAGCCTGGATCGACCAGCTGGCGCGCGTTGGAGTGACCTTTAAATATACTGAAACTGGCCCGGTTGGCCTGCTAGAGGGTAAGCGCGTGATCGTGGTCAGCGCCTCGGGCGGGACGCCGGTGGGCGCACCTTACGAATTCGCCTCGCCCTATCTGACCCATGTTCTGGGCTTCATGGGCCTGACGGACGTGTCCTTCGTTGGCGCCGCGGGCGAAGCGGGTCTGGAAGAGGCCGAAAACGCCATTCAGGCGCTTGCCGCTTAAGACCAGACCAATAGACGCGAAACGGGGCCGGGCTTGGCCCCGTTTTTGTATGCGCCGCACGGCATGGACAGCCCGTGAAATTGCAGGCAAGCTTTCCTCATGTGTGGAAGACTGATCGCAGGCGAGATGACGCAGGCCCAGATGGCGGCCATTATCGAAGGGTTTATCTATCCCAGTCGCTCGGTCGTCATTGCCAGCGACGCGCCGCCTGCCGCGACCGGATATAATGTGAAACCCACGCAACAGGTGAACATCCTGTTCCCGCAGGGGGAAAACCTGATCGCCTCGACCGCGCGCTGGTGGCTGGTGCCGCATTGGTTCAAAGGTTCGGCGGAAGAATGGAAAGCGACCACCTTCAACGCCAAGATCGAAACCGCACACGAAAAGCCCACCTTTCGCGAGGCATGGCGTCACGCGCGCTGCGTGATCCCTGCGATGGGATATTATGAATGGAGCGGTCCGAAAACCAATCGCCAGCCCAACTATATCTCTCTGCAGCAAAACGATCCGCTAACGCTGTTTGCCGGGCTGCGCAGCACCTTGGCGGACGGACGCGAGACCTGCACCATCCTGACCCGCCCTGCCCTGCCCGAGATCCACGACATCCACCCGAGGATGCCGGTGATGCTCTCGGCCGAGGAAGCGGCGCAGTGGATGGATCATGCCGCCCCGGATGACGAGATCCGCGCAACCTTCGGCACCCATTGGACGGGGCGGTTCCAGACGCATCAGGTGGCAAAGTTCGGCATGAAAGATGATGGCCCGCAATTGATCGAACCCGTCGGCACCGGCAGTTTCGATTTCGGGGACTGATACGAAAAAAGCCGCGCAGATCTCTCTGCGCGGCTTTGGAATTCTCTGTGAAGCCTAAGCTTACATGCCCAGCGCTGCTTTGATCTGATCCAGAGCGGCCTGAAGCAGAGCCGGGTTGCTGGCAGCGGCATCCGCAGCCGCTTTCAGGGCCACTTTGGTGGCGTCATCCAGCGACGAGCCGTCGATCATCTCACCCACTTTGGCCGCATCGAACCCTTCGGCGGTCAACAGATCTTCGGCAGCGGCTTCTTCTGCAGGCGCTTCGGCCGCGGCCTCGGCAGTTTCGCCGGTTACCGCAGCAGCGGCATCTTCCACAGCGCCGGCAACAGCTTCGGTTGCAGCGTTGGTCGCGGCGTCCAGAGCCTCGGTCACGGCACCATTTTCGCCAACGATGTCAGTCACAGCTTCGCCAACAGCTTCCATTGCGCCTTCAACAGCAGTGGTTGCGGCTTCGGTGGCAGCAGCGGCAGCAGCTTCGGCGGCGGCGGCAGCAGCTTCAGCAGCCGCGGCCGCCTCGGCGGCAGCGGCTTCTTCGGCGGCCTTGGCTTCAGCTTCGGCGGCAGCAGCTTCCGCAGCAGCGGCTTCCTCAGCAGCTTTGGCTTCCGCAGCCGCAACAGCAGCAGCCTCTTCAGCCGCGATCTTGGCCTGATTACCTTCGTACCACTTGTAGCCGCCAAAACCGGCAGCGATCACAACCAGAAGGGCGATAATGGACTTGTTCATGTCGACATCCTCAATTCGTTATCTGCACAAGGTCACGGGATGGACCTTGTCATCGCCACGGATGTGCGCGGTTCGCGGCAAAGGCGCAAGGGGAGTTTCTTGGTTTCGGCGTCAAAACGCTTAGAAAACCCAAACTATCGGGTTGAAAGCAGCGCGGCGCACCTTTACCTTTCGCATCCATAGTTTAGCGAAACGACAGAAGGAATGGCACCATAGCCCGCAGACCTCATAACGCGCCCCCGACGCGCGACACCGGCCCCCGCATCAATGAACGCATCCGGGCCCCGGAAATCCGCCTGATTGGCGCTGAAGGCGAAAACGTAGGGGTTGTGCCCCCGGCGCGTGGCCTTGCAATGGCGCAGGACGCAGGTCTGGATCTGGTCGAGATCTCGCCCAATGCCAATCCGCCCGTCTGCAAGATCATGGACTTCGGCAAGTTCAAGTACGAACAGCAGAAGCGCGAATCTGAAGCTCGCAAGAAGCAAAAGACGATCGAGGTCAAAGAGGTCAAGTTCCGTCCGAACACCGACACCCATGACTATGACGTCAAGATGCGCAACGTGGTGAAGTTCCTGGAAAAGGGTGACAAGGTCAAGGTGACCCTGCGCTTCCGTGGCCGTGAAATGGCCCACCAGAACCTTGGCCGCGAGTTGCTGCTGCGCGTGGCAGAAGACATCAAAGAGCTGGGCAAGGTTGAAAACATGCCCAAGATGGAAGGCCGCCAGATGGTCATGATGATCGGCCCGCTGCCGAAATAATCCCATCAGACAGTGATTTGGAAACGCCCTGCTTTCGCAGGGCGTTTTTTGTTGCGGTCCCGCCCATCACACGGGACATATACAGCGCTTACTTCTGGATGCTCTCTAGATAGTAGACAAGCGACAGAATGCGTCCGCGCACTTCGTAGACGGCGCTAAGGTCGCGCTCCATCCCACTTCCTGCTCCCACCGAAAACTGATCACCCCAGACAGGCATGTCCGATCCGTGTGCCATAACACCGGTACGTCCATCCACCATGTGGACCACCTCGAGAAACGGGAACTTCCCGTCGTTTCTTTGGGCAATCGTGGTCAGGTCAGGGACACTCATATTCAGAACGTCCCCCAAGGGACCATTCCCGTCGGCCTGCGCTCCGTGACAAGACGCGCAATGGTTCAGGTACTGCTCTTCTCCCGGCATATCGGCGTAAGCAGCTTGTGCCATCAACCCGCATGCGAATGTGATCGTAGCGGTAAGCTTTGGCAAATAGTTCAACATGATCCGTCCTCCTCATCGTTCGCGCGACGCTGGATTCAGCGGTTCATGGGCTTCTTCACCCGCATACACTTTAGCACAGATTCACGTATTCACATTGATTCAAAACAATGCAGGCCGTTCCCGCCCCGTCAGTGCGAGGCACGACGATGTCGCGCCACAAGTTCGGCCATGATCGAGACGGCAATCTCTGCAGGCCCCAAGGCGCCAATGTCCAACCCGACCGGGCCGTGGATTCGTCGCAGGTCTTCCGGGCCGTAGCCGCGTGCGGACAGACGGTCGAGCCGCTGCCCTTGCGTCCTCCGCGATCCCAGCGCACCGATATAGAAGGCGTCCGAGGTGAACCCGGCCTCAAGCGCGGGATCATCGATCTTCGGGTCATGCGCCAGCGTCACGATGGCGGTGCGATGGTCGATGCCGATCTGCGGCAGGACGTCGTCGGGATAGTCTTCATATATGGTAACACCGGGAAAGCGATCTTGCGTCGCGAAGGCCCCGCGCGGGTCGATCAGTACGATGTCGAACCCGACGATTTCCGCCATGGGGATCAACGCCTGCGCGACGTGAACGGCCCCGGCGACGACCAGACGCAAGGGTGGCTCATGCGGATGGATATAGAGCCCGTCGTGAATGCCAATCTCGACCTCGGTGTCCCATGGCGACCGCAGGCTGCGCGTCCAACCGTCCAGCGTCACCTGATAGACGATGCGCGTGCGGGTCGATCGGGCGGCCACCAGTTCTTCCAGCATCGCAATCGGCAGACCGTGGCCCGCGCCAATGCCCTCGCCCACGGGTTCAACCAGCACCTTGATCTCACCCCCACAGGCCAGCCCGGCCGAGAATGCATCTTCGCCGGACACCCCAAACTCCAAGAGGACTGGCAGGCCCGTGCGCAACGCTTCTTGCGCTTCCATCACCACCGCACCTTCAACGCACCCGCCCGAAACCGAGCCTTCGATCTGGCCACTTTCGGCAATCAGCATCTGGCTGCCAGTCGGGCGCGGCGCGCTGCCCCATGTGGACACGACCGTGGCAATGGCCACTTGACGGCCTTGGGCAATCCAGTCCAGCGCCAGTTCGGGAATGCGGTCGAAGGAAGAAAGGGGGTTTGTCACGGCAACCTCGTATTTCGCTTCGAGCGAATGTGGGCATTCCCCGCGGCCCACGCAAGAGAAAGGGCCGCACAAGGCGGCCCGTTTCATTGGATTTCTGGTCGTGGTTACTCGGCAGGCGCCGGCACCGCATCGCCCCCCGGGGCTTCCGGCACGGCAAAGGCCACGGCAACAAAGATCAGGCCCAGCACAATGCCCAGCACGTCGCCCGGCATGGCCATCAGCCCGTCATATTTCGCGCCCGGCACCGTGCCCAAGGTCACCTTGCCGCCTGCGATGGCGTCAAGCATGCCGGTGGCTTTCACAGACGGGTAAGTGATCATGTAGGCCGCCGCGCCCAGCAGGCCACCAAGGATGAAGAACAGCGCATCCTTGCGGCCAGTCGCCGCTGCACACACACCCGTTCCGGGGCAGAAGCCAGACAGCGCCCAGCCGGCGCCCAACAGCAGGCCACCGATGAACACACCGACATAGGCGGTTTTGACCGACATATGACCCACATCAACAAGGCCAGCCATCTGGCCGCCAAACATCAGGATCGAGCCGACGCCAATGGCCAACAGGATAGCCTTCATCAGGCCCAGCGACCGCAAGCTCAGCATGCGGATCAGGACCGAGGGGTTGGTGGCACCAATGCGATCAAGGACGAAGCCGAAGAGCGCACCGATAACAAGAGCAAGTACAATCTGCATGGCTTATCCTTTCTTATACATCATCATGGCGACAGGCACCGCCGCCGCAAAAGCGCCTGCGGCAAAGATGTAGCCCGATAGCGCGGTCTGCATCATGCCCGACATCATATGGCCCGAGGTACAGCCCCCTGCCAGACGCGCACCATAGAGCACGACGAATCCGCCGATAAAGGCGATGGCGTAGCGCTTGATTGGCGTGTCACCGAAATTGGCATAGTGGATCGCGGGCAGCTTGTTTTCATCTGCGCCATTTCCGCCGCGCATCATGGCCGACAGGAACGCACCAACCATCATCGCGATCACAAAGATGAAGCTATAGTTCAGCGGGTTCGCGACCGACTTGGCGTATTTGCCGCCGGATTTTGCCAGATAGGCATTGGTGGACGTATAGCCATCGTCGGTTTTCGTCACGAGTTCCGGGTTCACGACATCCGCGATGATCCCATCCAGAATCACGAATTGTGTCGATACCCCGATGGGTTTGACCAAGAGGACAGCAAGGAAGAACACAAGGCCCAGCGCCACCCCTCCGATTTTCCAGTTCAGTGTCATGGGACACCCCCTTCGCATTCGTTTATGCGAATATGTTTCATTGCAAATGATATGAATGTCAAGACTTGGCCGACTAAACCCCAGTTAAACCGGCTTTAACCAAACGGACCCCAAGCTGGGTTCATGAAACAGATTCGCACCCCCCTGACCGGAACCCCTCTTGTCCTGCCGCAGGCCAGCCACCCGTGTGGCACGGCGCAAGACATGCCCCTTCACCCCGCGGATGAGCTGGCTCAGATCCGGGCTGAGTTGAAACGTCTGCATCAGCGCGAAGAAGAGCTGAAGCGGTTCTTTCGCGAAGACGCGCAGGAACAGGATTTCAGAAGCGCCACGCATGATGTCACCTTGATCGCGCATAAGAAGCGGGTGTTTGATCCGTCAAAGCTGCCGCAATCCATTCTGGCCAATCCCAGATTCTATCGCGACGAGTTGCGCACTTTGATCTCGGCCACCGAGAAGCCGCTGGCCCTGCCCTATCAGGCACTCTTGCCGGTGGTGGACGACTTTGAAGAGGATCTGGTGGAAGAGACACTGGACGCGCTGCCAAACTAAAGCATCCGTGGGTCATTCCTTCCTCTGTGACACGCTTTCCTCTGGACCATACAGGCAGGGCTGCGCTATGCCATGCTCCGATGACCCAGACACTTACGATCCGCCGCCCCGACGACTGGCACCTGCATCTGCGCGATGGCGAGATGTTGAAGACCGTGCTGCCCGAAACCGCGCGCCATTTCGCACGCGCGATTGTCATGCCGAACCTTGTGCCGCCGGTGGTGACCAAGGCCGATGCCGCCGCCTATCGCGAGCGTATCATGGCAGCCCTGCCCGCAGGCATGTCGTTCGAACCCCTGATGACGCTTTACCTGACCGAGGACACGGATCCCGAAGATCTGGCCGCCGCGCATGCATCGGGACTGATCACATCGGTAAAGCTGTATCCTGCCGGGGCCACGACGAACTCGTCCAGCGGCGTGCAGAACTTCGACAAGGTGCGCCCGGTGCTTGAGAAAATGGCCGAGATTGGCTGCCCTCTCTGTGTCCACGGCGAGGTCACCGACCGTGAGATCGACATTTTCGACCGCGAGGCCGTATTCATCGACCGTGTGCTGGACCCAATCCGCCGCGCCACGCCCGAGCTGCGCGTGGTGATGGAGCACATCACTACGAAGGACGGCGCGGAATACGTTAAAGCGAACGAGACCAAGCTGGGCGCGACCATCACCGTGCAGCACCTGATACTCGACCGCAACGATATGCTGGTTGGCGGCATGCGCCCGCATTACTACTGCCTGCCGATCCTGAAGCGCGGCGAACACCGCGAGGCGCTGATTGCGGCGGCCACCTCTGGCGATCCACGCTTTTTTCTGGGCACAGATAGCGCCCCGCACCCGACCCACGCCAAGGAAAGCGAATGCTGCTCGGCGGGCTGCTTCACCGCACCCAACGCCCTGTCGATCCTGGCCCGCGCGTTCGAGGCCGAAGGCGCGCTAGACAAGCTGGAAGGCTTCACCTCGCTGCACGGCCCTGCCTTCTATGGCCTGCCGGTGAACGAGGACACCATCACGCTCACTAAGGTCGACGAACCCGTCACCTATCCCGCGACACTGCCCGCGGGTGATCACACCGTCACCACATTCGACCCCGGCTTCCCGCTGCACTGGCGCGTCGACGCCTGATTTTACTTAACGAGGACCGCTGCCAATGATCCCCTCCACTTTCCCCGCGAAAGAAGAAATCGCCCGCCTGACCGCCCGGATGCTTCTGGAAATCGGCGCTGTGAACTTCAACACGGATGAACCGTTCACGCTGGCCTCGGGCCTGCCCAGCCCCAGCTATATCGACTGCCGCAAGCTGATCAGCTTCCCGCGCATCCGCTCGACGCTCATGGATTTCATGGCCGTCACGATCATGCGCGAAGCAGGGTTTGAGGCGTTCGACAACATCGCAGGCGGCGAAACTGCAGGTATCCCCTTTGGCGCATGGGTTGCCGAACGTCTGGCCCTGCCGATGACCTATGTCCGCAAGAAGCCCAAGGGCTATGGCAAGAACGCCCGGATCGAAGGTGCGATGGATGACAGCCAGCGCGTGCTGCTGGTCGAGGATCTGACCACGGATGGTGGCTCGAAACTGTCTTTCGTCGACGCGATTCGCGACACCGGCGCCACCTGTGGCGCCACCGCCGTGATCTTCTATTACGACATTTTCCCCGAGACGGAAAAAACCCTGTCCGATCATGGCGTTCAACTGATCCACCTCTGCACCTGGTGGGACGTGCTGGCAGAAGCCAAGGCGCAGGGCGCGTTTTCGGACGAAACGCTGGACGAGGTCGAGCGCTTCCTGAAAGACCCGCGCGGCTGGCAGGCCGAGCGGATGAACGCCTGACAGACACTACATTCTGACAGAGTTTTGCGGGACTCTACCAAATCTGGTAGAGTTCTGCAGACCTGACTTATCCACAAGTTACTCACAGAAACATACATTTTGCGTCGGACTATCCGAACACGTAAAACAGCGGCCTAAGGACAGGTGGCGATGAACGAGATCAGCAATATCCAGCAGGGCGAAGCTTCCAATGATGCCGAGGTGCGGGACAGCCTGCCCCATCACATCGAAGCCGAACAGCAGCTTCTGGGCGCGATCCTGACCAACAACGACGTGTTCGACCGCGTCGCCTCGATCATCAATGCTGGTCATTTCTACGAACCCGTCCACGCCCGCATCTGGGACATTGCCGCCAGCCGGATTTCCAAGAACGCGCTGGCCAGCCCGGTCACGCTGAAAGCGTTCATGGAGGATGACGAGGGTCTGAAAGAACTGGGTGGCCCCGCCTATCTGGCACGGCTTGCGGGTGCTGCGATCTCAAGCTTCGCCGCGCGCGACTATGCGCAGATGATCTATGACCTCGCCATCCGGCGCGAGCTGATCCAGCTGGGTCAGGACATCGCGGCGAAGGCGCAGAAGGTCGACATCTCGTCCGAACCAAAGGAACAAATCGTCGAGGCCGAACAGGCGCTTTATAAACTGGGCGAAGCGGGCCAGACCGAAAGCGGCTTCCAAAGCTTCCTGAAAGCCGTGACCGAGGCCGTGCAGGTTGCCAACGCCGCCTATCAACGTGAAGGCGGTATGGCCGGGATTTCCACGGGGCTGATGGATTTGGACGGCAAGCTGGGCGGCCTTCACCCGTCCGACCTTCTGATCCTTGCGGGGCGTCCCTCGATGGGAAAAACCTCGCTTGCGACCAACATCGCCTTCAACGTGGCAAAGGCCTATAAGAAGGGCATCAAGCCGGACGGGACCGAGGGCGCGATTTCTGGTGGTGTGGTTGGGTTCT
Source organism: Aliiroseovarius marinus (assembly GCF_004360145.1). Lineage (GTDB taxonomy): Bacteria > Pseudomonadota > Alphaproteobacteria > Rhodobacterales > Rhodobacteraceae > Aliiroseovarius > Aliiroseovarius marinus. The sequence goes on from NZ_ML178716.1 coordinate 127,302, forward strand.
TCTCGCTCGAGATGTCGGCAGAACAGCTTGCAGGCCGTATTCTGGCCGAAGCGTCCGAGATTTCGTCGCACAAAATTCGTCAGGGTGACATGGATGAAAACGAGTTCCGTCGTTTTGTCCAAGCCGCTAAAGATCTGGAAAGCTGCCCGCTGTTCATCGACGACACGCCTGCCCTGCCGATCAGTCAGCTGGCCGCCCGTGCGCGTCGCTTGAAACGGACCCACGGGCTGGACGTTTTGATCATCGACTATCTGCAGCTGTGCCGCGGCATGTCCGATAACCGCGTGAACGAGATCGCCGAGATCTCGATGGGGATGAAGGCCATCGCCAAGGAACTGAATATCCCGGTGATCGCGCTGTCCCAGCTGTCGCGTCAGGTGGAAAGCCGCGACGATAAACGCCCGCAACTGTCGGACCTGAGGGAATCGGGCTCGATCGAGCAGGATGCCGACGTGGTCATGTTCGTGTTCCGCGAGGAATACTATAAAGAACGCGAAAAGCCTGGTGATCACGAACTGGACCGCATGGCCGCGTGGCAGGACGAAATGTCGAACCTGCATGGCAAGGCCGAGGTCATCATCGGCAAGCAGCGTCACGGACCCATTGGCACGGTCGAACTGTCCTTCGAGGCGCAGTTCACCCGCTTCGGCAACCTTGTCAAACAGTGGCAACAGGGGCCGAGCGACGGGTTTTGATCCGCTGGGTCGCGCCGCCTAGCGCTGATACCGCGTTGTCATCCGATAATCCTTGCGCGGGCCGGACACGGTCCAGACGGACTGCCAGTGGGGCCATGCGCTGAAATCATAAGACACGCGGTACTGATCTGGATCGCACCAATGCTGGTCTTCAGGGCAGGAATTGGTCAGATCGAAAGTGTGAAAGTCGCGGCCATCTTCGAAGAGAACCTGAATACGCCCGCCGGACACCTCGCGCCAGTGATATACACGGCTGGCCGCGAAACGGGCACCAGTGTCGGTCACCAGCACCCCGTCTTCACGATAGAGCAGCCCATCGGGGCTTGACGAAAACTGTGCCGTGCCGGCCAGACGATGCGTGGCGCCGCCTGCCTCGACAATCTCACGCTCGATCCGCCATTCGCCCTGAAAATCAGTGAATCTCACCCAGATCCCCCCTTTTTCGTCGCAAACATGGGCCCCACGCGCCCATTCGCGGCACGCGTCTCTTGTTCGCTGCATCGCGGCAGTTTATGAGAAGCGCGACTGCCAACCAAACGAAAAAGGCTCCGCCGATGATCCCTCGTTATGCCCGCCCCGATATGGTCGCCATCTGGTCGCCCGAAACCAAGTTCAAAATCTGGTACGAGATCGAGGCGCACGCCTGCGACGCCATGGCCGACCTGGGCGTGATCCCGCGTGAAAACGCAGACGCCGTTTGGAAAGCCAAAGACGTTGAATTCGACGTGGCCCGCATTGACGAGATCGAAGCCGTCACCAAGCATGACGTCATCGCCTTCCTGACCCACCTGGCTGAACATGTCGGTTCGGAAGAAGCCCGTTTCGTGCACCAGGGCATGACCTCGTCCGACGTTCTGGACACCTGCCTGAACGTGCAGCTGGTGCGCGCTGCCGACCTGCTGCTGGACGGCATGGACAAGGTTTTGGCCGCCCTGAAAAAACGCGCGCTGGAGCACAAAGACACCGTCCGCGTTGGCCGCTCGCACGGCATTCACGCCGAACCCACCACCATGGGCCTGACCTTCGCGCGTTTCTACGCCGAGATGGACCGCAACAAGAACCGTCTGGAAAAAGCCCGCTGGGAAGTCGCCACCGGCGCGATCTCGGGCGCGGTTGGCACCTTTGCCAACATCGACCCGGCCGTTGAAGAGCACGTCTGCGAAAAGCTGGGCCTGCGCCCCGAGCCGATCAGCACGCAGGTGATCCCGCGTGACCGCCACGCCATGTTCTTCGCCACGCTGGGCGTCATCGCATCGTCGATCGAAAACATCGCCGTTGAAATCCGCCACATGCAGCGCACCGAGGTTCTGGAAGGCGCCGAGTTCTTCTCGATGGGTCAGAAGGGTTCGTCCGCGATGCCGCACAAAAAGAACCCGGTTCTGACCGAAAACCTGACCGGTCTGGCCCGTCTGGTGCGCATGACCGTGATCCCCGCGATGGAAAACGTGGCGCTGTGGCACGAGCGTGACATTTCGCACTCGTCGGTCGAGCGCGGCATTGGCCCGGACGCCACCGTCACGCTGGATTTCGCCCTGCACCGTCTGGCTGGGGTTGTCGACAAGATGCTGATCTTCCCCGAGAACATGCTGGACAACATGAACAAATTCCCAGGTCTGGTTATGTCGCAGCGCGTACTGCTGGCCCTGACGCAGGCTGGCGTATCGCGTGAAGACGCGTATTCGATGGTGCAACGCAACGCATTGAAAGTATGGGAAGAGCGTCTGGATTTCCGCGAGCTGCTGCTGGCTGATGAAGCCGTGGTCGAGGCTCTGGGCGTCGACGCGATCAACGAAAAATTCGACATGGGCTATCACACCAAGCATGTCGACACGATCTTCAAGCGGGTCTTCGGCGACAGCTGATCCGCGCTGAATTTGGGCGCATCGCCCATCTGTGCTATGATAGGGGCCTTCTGAACAGGAGGCCCCTATGCAATTCAAGACCCTTCTTTTCTCAGCCATGTTGGCCCTTGTCCCAACGCTGTCCATCGCTGGCCAATGCAACCGCGGTTCGCATGAAGCATCGACCTGCGCGGCCGGACAGGTTTGGAACGATAAACTACAGGCGTGTGTCGACGAAAAATCGGCCTGATCCGCCCGGCGTAAAGGTGGTTTTAACCCACAGCTGTCAATCTGCCTGAAACCAAGGCGGAGGTGGCGCTGTGCCAAATGACATGACGGTTGGGGCAGACCTGATTCCCGGGGAAGGTCCAGGGCAGGTTATGCCCAATGGTGCTCCTGACCCGACGATCAATCCGGCGCAACCTCTGCGCCATCTTCCCCGGCATCTCTCGCGGCGTCAAAAGGCGGCCATCATCGTGCGGCTTTTGCTGGCGGAAGGTGCTGCATTGGCCCTGCAGGATCTTCCAGACAGTTTGCAGGGGGAGCTGGTCCACCAGATGTCCACAATGCGCTATGTGGACCGAGCCACCCTGAAAGCAGTGATTGATGAGTTTGTCTACGAGATCGAAGAGATCGGACTGTCCTTCCCCGGCGGTCTGGAAAACACGCTATCCGTGCTTGATGGCACGATCAGCCCGGCCACAGCTGCGCGCGTGCGCGAACTTTCCGGCGTCGAGATCGCGCATGATCCTTGGATTACGGTCTCTAACACACCAATCGAGCAACTGTTGCCGTTGTTAGAATCCGAAAGCGCCGAAGTCTCGGCGGTGTTGTTGTCTAAGCTGAAAACCTCGGTCGCAGCCGATCTCCTGGGCAAGTTGCCCGGGCAGACCGCCCGCAAGATCGCGTTTGCGGTGTCGTTGACCAGTACCATCGCGCCCAATGTCGTCGCGCGGATCGGGCGATCACTGGCAGAGCAGCTCAGCGACCGGCCCGCGAAAGCCTTTGACGACGATCCCAGCGAACGCGTGGGCTCGATCCTCAACGTCTCGGCCGCGACGACGCGGGAAGAGGTTTTGGATGGATTGGAGCAAGAAGACACCGTATTTGCCAGCGCCGTGCGCAAGTCCATCTTCACCTTCGCCAACATCCCCGAACGTCTGCAACCGGGCGACGTGCCAAAAGTCACCAAGGATGTCGATCAGGCGGTACTTGTCACAGCTCTCGCCGCAGCCACGGGCGATCTTGAGCCTGTCGCGAATTTCATCCTCGACGCTATGTCGAAACGCTTGGCCGAGGGCATCCGGGAAGAAATGGCAGAGCGTGGCGCCGTCAAACCTGCCGACGGGGATGCCGCCATGAACGAGGTGATCGCCCAGATCCGCCTTCTTGAAACCGAGGGCGAGATCACGTTGATCACGCCTGACGAAGATGACTGACACCAAGGCTGAAGCTTGCAGGCTGCAGCGCTGCCCGCTATGTGTGACCGGCGGCCCATTCGGATGATGGGCACAAGACCGGGAGCGACCAAATGGTGCAAGAAAAACGTGGTGTAGGCCCCTATCTGACCCACTTGGCGCTGGCCAGTGTGCTGAACCTGCCCCGCATCCTGCCCTATAAAATGCGCCTGCCCGTTGTCGGTTGGTTTGCGTCGCGCGTCATCGGTCCCGTTGCGGGCTATGACAAGCGCATCCGCAACAATCTGGCGCTGACCTTTCCCGATATGCCGGCGGACGAGGTCAAACGCATGGAGCGTGCGGTTTTGACCAATGCAGGCCGGTTCCTGGCCGAGATGTGGTCGGGCGACGATCTGTTCAATCGCATGAAAAACACCCAGCTCAGCGGGCCGGGTGTCGCCGCGCTGGAACAAGCCAAGGCCGAGGGGCGCCCGATCATCGCAACCTCGGGCCATTTCGGCAATTACGACGCGGCCCGTTCTGTTCTGATCCAATCAGGTTTCAACACCGGCGCGCTATATCGCCCGATGTCCAACGCCTATTTCAACGAAAGCTACATCAAGCGCATGGAAGGCTTCGAAGGCAAGGCGTTCGAACAATCCCGACGCGGCATGGGCAGCATGGTCAAGCATCTGCGCAGTGGTGGGTTGTTGGCGATCCTTTTGGATCAGCGCGAAGATCAAGGCGCTAAGCTCAGCTTTTTCGGAAAGCCCGCAATGACCACGCTCGCCATTGCCGAGATGGCCCTGAAATACAACACGTTGTTCATCCCGGTCTTCGCGATCCGCAAGGAAAATGGCGTGGATTTCGACGTCGTGGTCGAGGAACCGATCGAACACTCGGATCCTGAAACCATGATGCAGGAATTCAACGACAGGTTCGAAGCGCGCGTGCGCCAGAACATGGATCAGTTCCTGTGGATCCACAAACGTTGGCAGATGCCGGACGAGGTGTAACCGTCAATCCAGCGCAATCGCGGCCACGATTTCTCCGGGATAGTCGCCCATACGTGTGGCCTGCAACAGGATTGCCGCACTCTGCCCCTCAGGGGCCACAGGGCTAGGCAACTTGAACTCGATCTCGCCTTTGCCGTCCCACTTTCCGAACGCCTGTATGTTGGTCACGATGTTGGTCGACGTGATCGAGCGCCCTGCGTTCTCGCCCCGCTTAACTGCCACAGTCGCTTTCGGCGTGAAATGCACGATCTGCGCGATCAATGGCTGGGGCAAAGGCAGGTTCGAGATGTTGGCCACGCGGACAATGCGTCCGTTTTCGCCCTTGTGTGTCGACAGACTAACGCGCCCCACAGCCATTTGGTGATGATGCAAAATCTCCATCACTTTCATGACATGGCTGCCAACGGCCTGATCGACACCACTGATCACCATCTGCGGCGTGTAGATCGACTTGGTCCCAAATCCGTAAGCGTATGCCTTCTGGCGTTTGGTGTGCTCGGGTCGAGCAAAGGTATCCTTCCACCCGATATAGTCCCAATAATCCACATGCATAGCCAAAGGCAGAACGTCATCCTGACGGGACAGTTCGCCCAAAAACGCGTCAGCAGGCGGGCACGAGGAACAGCCCTGTGAGGTAAACAGCTCGACCACCACAACGGGACGATCCCCGGCGACGGCCAACCCGGCAAAGGTGCTTAGAACTATGCTGATCAATCCGGTCAGAAGTGCCCGCATCGGTGTCTCTTTCTGTTGTGCTCTGATCCCTAGATAACGATCCTGCGGATGACCTTCCAATCAAGGATTTGCGAGGTGTTTGTTACAGTTCTTGGTCAGGTTGATTTTTTGGGATTGAACGACCCAACCGCCCTTTTTAGTTGAACGCCGTATGGGATCATGTTTTCTGGCATCTATTGGAAGGTATCATCTTATGAAAATCTGTTTCCCACTTTTGCTATTGGCTTTGCTTCCAAGCATGACATTTGCAGCTCAGGACTGTCTGAGCATCCACCCCAACGCGCAACCAGAGGCCTCGGTACGGGCGTGCACCGGGATGTTGGAAAACACTGAATTGCCGCCGGAAGTCCTTGCCGAAGCCTACGAGAACCGCGGCATTGCACTGCGTGAACTTCGGCGATTCGACGAAAGCCTTGCGGACTTGGAACTAGCGTCAGAGTTGGCGCCCGAAAACACTTCGATCAAACGGATGCTCGCATGGACCTATCGAGAGATGGGGAAACCCCGCAAAGCGGAAAGGATGTACACAGACATTCTGAGTCTGGACACGCATTGGCAAGGCTGGTTGTCGCGCTGTGTGGTGCGATATGATCTTCGGAAATACGCGGACGCGATTACCGATTGCACCGAGGCGGGAAAACAGGACTACAACGCAGATGTGATGTATTTCAAAGGGGCTGCCGAGGTCGACAGCGGGCATTCCGAACAGGCTTTGAAGACTGTTGCACCGGGGTTGGATCAAGAGGATATCAGCGGCCGCCTGTATCACATCGCGGCCGTGGCCCTGTGGAATCTTGGACTTCATGACGATGCCACGGCCAAGGCAAAGGAAGGTCTAGCCCGCTATCCAAATGACCCGGCCCTGATGCGGTTTCTATCCCCCTAAGTGCGGATATCGATTCGCATGCGCCCCGCCGGCAAACCCACACCGCCCCTTGTTCGTTATCGTACAAACGGCCACTCTACCCCTAGGCGTGCAGTCGGCACCGAGTGATGTGCGTCACTGTTGAACGTTCCGTGTCGCGCTAAACTAAAATTAGAAAAACAAACCGTTTCTAGATTGTATTCTAGATCACGGTGACCGGCCAGTTTACCCTGTACCTAGCGCGCGATGGGCATATTTCGACCATCGGCGACGTTACCAAGTGAGGTCTAAGTTAGTTGAGTAATTTATTTCGACATATCCCGATTCCGCTTTTGGAATCTTTCGGTTTTGCCATCATCATCCTGTTGCTGAACTCAGCAAGTTAACGTGCTTCCGCTTCGGCGATGGCAGGGCGAATGATGCTTTCCAGAATGCCTTCGGTAATCGGGCCAGCAAAGCGTTTTACCACAGTGCCGTCGCTGGCAATCACGAACGTCTCCGGAACACCGTAAAGTCCCCATTCCAGACCTGTGCGCCCATCTGCGTCCGCCATCAAAGCGGCGTATGGATTGCCCAATTGGGCCAAGAAGCGTTTGGCATTGGCCGGATCGTCTTTGTAGTTGATCCCGTTGATCTGCACGCCTTCCTCGGACAATCGTTCCAGCAAAGGATGCTCGGCCCGGCAGGGGGCGCACCAGCTGGCCCAGAAGTTGACCAGCTTCACGCCACCGTTCTTCAGGTCCTCTTGGGTAAAGCCGGGCTCGCCATCAAAGGCCGTGACTTGCATCGCCGGAACAATGCCACCTTCGCGGGTCGACGGCAGAGCATTGCGGTCATCCTGCGTCATGCCCCACAGAAACATCGCAGCAAGCCCCATGAACAGGACCGGCGGCAGGATCATCAGCCACGAGATGCCTTTTTTCTTCTCAGTCATTCCGCTTTGCCCTTTCTTCGGCCGCATCCAATTCACGTTTCACTTGGGCCGACCGGCGCCAAGTGACAAGGACCAGAGCGATCAAAAGTACGAGAGTGATGGCCCAGGACGACAAAATCGCGTCAGAGTATTTTCCCAGCTCAAGCATCTTTCATCCTTTCGCGGACGTCCAAACGGTGCAGGCGGACCAGACGCAGCTCGGTCCGGGTGCGGATCAGGACAAGGGCGACGAAAAGCAGCACAAATCCTGTAAGACACAGCAGCATCGGCGCGAAATAGACGTCTGCGATGTTCTCTTCCTTGTCCAGCGACAGGGTTGCGCCCTGATGCAATCCTTGGTTCCAGAAATTCACTGCATAGCGACTGAGCACCGCAAAGACCGATCCGACGATGCACAGAACCGAGGTCAGGTCCGCCGCCGTGTCCGGGTTATCAATGGCGGCCCAAAGCGCCATATAGCCGAGATAAAACAGAAAGAGGATCAGGAAGCTGGTCAGGCGCGGGTCCCATGCCCAATAGGTGCCCCACATGGGCTGGCCCCAGATGGCGCCCGTAATCAAGGCGATCACGGTCATGGTGACACCGATCAGCGCAGCAGCTTTGGACGCACGGACCGAGACATGGTGACGGCGCACGATCCAGATCAGGGATGTCACAAGCATCATTACCCAGATATTGATTGCCATCATTGCACTTGGAACGTGCACGTAGATGATCTTGACCGAGTTGCCGAACTTGGCGGCCTCGGGCGTGAAGAAAAAGCCCCAGATCAGGCCGGGCACAAGGGTCACGGCGCACAGGCCAATCACCCAAGGCAGAACCTTGCCGCTGAGGGCCATGAACTTGACCGGGTTTGCGAATTCCCAAAGTGACATGTGTTTCCTCTGTGGCTTCCTTCAGTCGGTGGCGCAGGCAGCATATGGTGCTGCCCTAGGTTATTTGGCCTATCTCAGGTTCACACGCAAGGCAGCCGCGGCGGCAAATGGTAGCAGGGCGATGGATCCGGCGGTGATCCCCGCCATCATCAACAATGGGGTCGAGGCCGACAGGTCCGCAGTTCCCCGCGTTGCAGCCTCGGCCCCGAAGATCAGCGTGGGGATGTAAAGTGGCAGGACCAAGAGCGAAAGGAGCAACCCGCCACGTTTTAGACCCACGGTCAGCGCAGCGCCAAAGGCACCGATCATCGACAGGGCCGGCGTGCCGATCAGAAGCGTGATAAAGATCCAATAGTGACCGGGGCTTTCAAGGTTCATCAGCGTTCCCAGCACGGGAGCGGCGAGTGTCAGCGGAAGACCAGTGACCAGCCAGTGGGCCAGCGCTTTGACGGCGACGATCCCCTCCATCGGGATGGGGGCGGTGGCCAGCAGATCCAAAGATCCGTCTTCGAAATCCAGCTGGAAAATGCGGTCAAGCGACAGAAGGCAGGCAAGCAGAGCCCCCACCCATAGGATGCCCGGTGCGATGCGCGACAGGATCGCGGCCTCGGGGCCAACGCCAAAAGGCACTAGGGTCGAGACGATCAGGAAGAAGGCCAGCCCCAGCCCGAAGCCGCCCCCTGCCCGCATGGCAAGTCTGAGATCCCGCACCAGCAAAGCGATCATGAAAAGGCCTCGTCGAAATCTGCGTAGGCGTCGCGGTGTGTATCGCCCCGCCGGCGGTTCACATCTGCTTTGAAAGGGCCGACATCCAAGGTCTCGGCCTGCAGGCCGAGGTCGATATGGGTGGCGATCAGGGCCGAGCCGCCGCCCGCCACATGCGCCCGTACAGCGTCGGCGAACAGCGCGACCGAGGCCACGTCCAGCGATACCGTCGGCTCATCCAGAAGCCAAATGGGCCGACCGGTGACCAACAACCGCGCCAGTCCCAACCGGCGTTTCTGTCCTGCCGATAGGTTGGCCGAGGGACGCTCGAGCAGCCCACGCAGATTGAACCCGTCCACCGCAGGCGCGATATCCGAAATCCCGTGGACCGAGGCCCAGAAGCGCAGGTTCTCTTCAACGCTCAACGTGGCTTTCAACCCATCCGCATGGGCACCATAGGTGATCTGTTCCGGGTCGGCCGAGACACTGCCCGTCAACGGCGGCTGCAATCCTGCAAGGGTCCGCAACAGCGTGGTTTTTCCCGATCCGTTCGGGCCACGCAGGATCAACACCTGACCGGGGGAGAGGGTGAAGTCCAACCCCTCCAGCACCGGCACGCCCCCGCGCGCCACGGTCAGATTTTCGACCCGAAGTTCCATGCAGACAGCCTTAGACCGGAAGGGCGGCCAGCGCAATGCGGCGGCCCTCGGCGATCAGGACGTTATAGGTGCGGCAAGCCTGCGCGGATGCCATCATCTCGATCCCGATCCCGGCGTCCTCGAGCGCGTCGCGCAAGGGCGCGGGGGGATGCGCGATCTCGGCTCCCATGCCCAGAAACAGAACGTCGATCTGGCCTTTCAGGGCGGTCAGGGTCGCGATGTCCTCGAGCCCGCCCCAGCCGGTAGCGGTTTCCGCCGTGACCAGCACCGGGCCTTCGATCACCTCGCCCGCGACACGGAAAAAGCCGGGGCCGTAGCTGTCGACTGGTTGCGCGCTGTCATATCTGACTTCGTGAAACTGCATCGGGATCTCCTTAACCTAGGGCAGCGTATAGCCCCGACAGGGCCGATCCTGCAATGATTGCATAGGCGACGCGACGATAGAGCGTTTCATGTGCGGGATTGAAGATCCAGCCGCCAAGCAGATTGCCCGCCAAATTGGGCAGCATCGCGATCACCCCCAAGGCCAGCGGCATGCCCAGCAGTTTCCCCAAGCTCATGAACACGCCCAGCATCAACACGTCAAAAAGGAACAGAAATGCTGTGATATTCGCGCGGATCACGCGCGGATTGTGCGGCGAGGCCATGTAGAGCAGGATAACTGGCGGTCCGGGGATGCCCGCAGCGCCGCCCAACAGGCCAGACGCACCGCCGGTGGCCCAGACCATTTTCGAGGTCACTTGCCCTTGGTATCGCCACCCGCTGATCAGCGCGGCGAGCATCGCAAGGCTGACCAAGGACACGGCCAGCTTGAAGGCAATAGGGTCTACAAGGAACAAAGCCGCCAATCCCACTGGCAAGGTTAGCGCCATGCTAATGGTCAGGCGCACCAGATCGCGCGGATGGCCGTCCTTCAGCGCGCGCGGGATTGCGGGGGCGGGCCCTGCAAGATCCATCACGATCAGGATGGCAATGGCCCAGACCGGATCAACGATCTGGGCAGTGACAGGCAAGAAAATCAGGGCCGTGCCAAATCCAGCGAAACCGCGCACCAACCCAGCGGTAAAAGCGGCTGCCAGAATCCACCCAAGCCCCGGCAAGGCCAGGGCTTGGGCCAGAAAATCAGGCATCCACGTTGGCAAACTGGTTGCCCGCGGTCGCGTCAGGCTTGGACCAATCGCGTTTTACGCCAAGGCGCAGCAGGATGGCCGAGGCCACGAAGATCGACGAATACGTTCCCACGATCACGCCCCAGATCATCGCGAAGACGAAGCCGCGGATCACGTCACCGCCCAACACATACAGCGCAATCAGCGCCAGAAGCGTTGTGACAGAGGTCATCATGGTACGCGCCAGCGTTTCGTTGATCGACAGGTTCAGAACCTCTTTCAGGTCCATCTTCTTATAGCGGCGTAGGTTCTCGCGCACGCGGTCGAAGACGACCACGGTGTCGTTCAGCGAATAGCCCACGATGGTCAGAAGCGCTGCGATGATGGCGAGGTCGAACTTGATGCCCAGCAGGCTGAAAATCCCGATGGTCAGCACCACGTCGTGCACAAGCGCGGCCACCGCCCCAAGCGAGAACTGCCATTCGAACCGCAGCCAGATATAAACCAGAACGGCGGCAATCGCGGCGACGACAGCCAAGACGGCAGTTGTCACAAGCTCGCCCGAGACCTTCGGCCCCACGCTTTCCACGCTGGGGAAGGTGATGGCGGGATCGACATTGGCCAGCGCCTGTTCGATCAGGGTCATGGTTTCCGGCGTGATCGCCTCTTGCCCCTCTTGGGCTTCGATGCGGATCTGGCTGACATGCTGATCGGCGCGGAAGTTCACGTCGTTCACCTGAACAATCGAGATGTCGCCAAGTGCCAGCGGCGTCAGCGCGTCACGATACGCGCCTACATCCACGGCCTGCGTGCTTTCGGTGCGGATCGTGGTGCCGCCACGGAAGTCGATGCCGAAGTTAAGGCCGATCACAAGGAACAGCACGACCGAGGCGACCATGGCCAGACCCGAGGCGCCCAGCGTCGCAATCGAGCGTTTGAAGAAATCAAACACGCGACCCTGCGGGGCAAGGCGGATGCCTTTGATCTCGAAGTTGCGGGGGCGTTTACGCTCGAACCACATGACGACCATCAGGCGCGTCAGGAAGATCGCGGTAAAGACCGAGGTGATGATCCCCAGCCCCAGCGTAACCGAGAAGCCGCGCACCGGGCCCGAGCCCATAATGAACAGGATCACGGCGGTGATGAAGGTGGTGATGTTGGCATCCAGAATGGCCGACAGGGCCTTTTCATAGCCCAACTCGATGGCGCGGGCGGGGCCGCGACCGGCTTTCAGCTCTTCGCGAATGCGTTCAAAGACCAGCACGTTGGCGTCCACCGCCATACCGATGGTCAACACGATCCCGGCGATACCTGGCAGGGTCAACGTGGCGCCGATCATCGACAGAAGGCCGAAGATCATGCCGACGTTCAGGATCAGCGCGACATTGGCGATCACGCCGAACCAACCATAAGACGCTACCATGAAGATCAGTACGGCAGCGAAGGCGACGATCGAGGCGATCTTGCCCGCATCAATGCTGTCCTGACCCAGCTCCGGGCCGATGGTGCGTTCTTCGACATAGGTCAGCTCGGCCGGCAGAGCGCCCGCGCGCAGCAGCACGGCCAGATTGGTCGATTCCTCGATCGAAAAATTGCCGGTGATGATGCCAGAGCCACCACAGATCTGTTCGTTGATCCGCGGGGCCGAGATGACTTCTTCATCCAGCACAATCGCAAAGGGCGCACCTACATTGGCGCCGGTATAGTCACAGAACAGACGCGCGCCCGAGACGTTGAAGCGGAAGTTCACCGCGGGCTGGCCGTTCTGGTCGAAGGCGGGCTGTGCGTCGTTCAGCTGCTCGCCGGTTACGACGGGCGTCTGTTCCAGCACATAGAAGATGCCTTCTTCGTCAATCGACGGGTACAGAACATTGCGCGGACCGGGCGTGGTGGTGTCATCGGTGGTGCGAGTGACAACCGGGTGGAAGGTCAGCTTCGCGGTTTTACCGATAATCTCTTTCAGCTCGGACGCCGAGCCGATGCCCGGCACCTGAATCAGAATGCGCGTGTCGCCCTGACGCTGAATGGTGGGTTCGCGGGTGCCAACCTCGTCCACGCGGCGGCGAATGATTTCAAGCGATTGCTGGATGGTGCGGTCGTCGGTTGCGACACGCTCGGCTTCCGACAGGGTGACGACGAACTCGCCTTCGCGGCCCGCGTTCACCTCGATATCGGTCGAGCCGACGCCCGACAGGCTGACGACAGGTTGTGCCAGTCCGCGTACGATTTCAATCGCTTGCGGCAGGGCCTCGGGCTTCGAGATCTTCACGCGCAGCTCTGACGGGTCGCTGTCCTGACGGCGGATCGTGCCGATGGTGGCGCGCTCATCCCGCAACGCGTTGCGGATTTCCGGCCAATAGCCATCCATCCGCGCCTCATAGACATCCGCGACCTGAACCTCGGCCAGCAAATGCGCACCTCCGCGCAGATCGAGACCAAGATTCACCAGCGCATTCGGCGCCCAATCAGGCCATGCGGACCGGCCCGCCTCAAGCTCGGGCGTGGTGCCCGTGGTCTCGATCGTCGCTACCGCGTCATTATGCGTCTCGACGCGGTCATAAAACCCGTTCGGAGACGCGAAATATAGGCCAAGGAGCACCAGCCCCCAGATCACAAGACGTTTCCAAGTTGCGATTTGAAGCATGTGCCCCTGCCCTATAAATTCTTACTATTCAGTTGGTTGGGTCGGAAACCCGCGCAGATCAGCTTTCGACCGGCTCGGTCTTGCCCATGACGGTCGTGATGGTCGCGCGCACGATGCGGACCTTCACGCCCGATGCGATTTCGACTTCAACCTCGGTGTCGTCTTTAACCTTGGTGATCTTGCCGATCACACCGCCCTGCGTGACGATCTGATCGCCCTTACGCAGCGCACCCAGCATCGCCTGATGCTCTTTCATTTTCTTTTGCTGGGGACGGATCATGAAGAAATACATGATGGCGAAAACCAGCACCATCGGGACCAGCATCCCGTTCAGAAGTCCGCCCGCAGGCGCGCCCGCGGCTTGTGCAAAAGCAGGAGTTACAAACATCGTTATGTCCCTTTCTTCGTGGGCTGGTCCCTGTGCCCGCCCAAATGTCCGGCGCACCCTATATGGGGGTCTGAGGGTTGTCCAGCAAGCAGGGGGATGGTTTTCTCTTCCCCCCGGCGCGCCCATCTGGCATATGCGCGTCAGGTAGAATTAAAGGACAGATCCATGCATGATATCCGCCTGATCCGCGACAACCCCGAAGCGTTCGACAAGGCTATGGCCCGTCGGGGCCTTTCGGCACTGTCGGGCGAGGTTTTGTCGCTGGATGAAAACCGCCGCGCCGCCATTCTGGCCGCCGAAACCGCACAGGCGGAAGCCAACAAGGCTGCAAAGTCGGTTGGCGCTGCAAAAGCCTCGGGTGATGAGGCCGAGTTCGAGCGCCTGCGCGCCCTTGTCGGCGAGAAGAAAGCCGAGATCGCCAGCCTGAACGACCAAGCGAAAGAGCTGGACGCGCAACTGACCGACATGCTGATGGGTCTGCCCAACATCGTGGCCGACGACGTGCCGGACGGCGAAGACGAAGACGACAATGTCGAGATCAACCGTTGGGGCACGCCCCGCGAGTTTGCGTTCAAGCCGGTCGAGCATTATGAACTGCCGGCCGTGCAGGACGGTCTGGATTTCGAAACCGCCGCGAAGCTGTCTGGTTCGCGCTTTATGGTTCTGTCTGGTGCCGTTGCCCGTCTGCACCGCGCGCTGGCGCAATTCATGTTGGACGTTCACGTCAACGAAAACGACCTGACCGAGACCTGGACGCCTGTTCTGGTCAAGGAAGACATGATGCGCGGCACCGGCCAACTGCCGAAGTTTGGTGAAGACAGCTATCAGACCACCAACGGTTGGTGGCTGGTGCCCACCGCCGAGGTGCCGCTGACCAATATCGTCAACGGCGCCACGGTCGAAGAAGGTTATCTGCCCCGCCGCTATGTGGCCCACACGCAGTGTTTCCGGTCCGAAGCCGGGTCGGCTGGGCGTGACACCGCAGGCATGCTGCGTCAGCACCAGTTCGAAAAGGTCGAGATGGTGTCGATCACCAAACCGGACGAATCTGAAGCCGAACACAAGCGTATGACCCGCTGTGCCGAGGACATTCTGGAGCGTCTGGGACTGCCCTATCGCACCGTGGTTCTGTGCACCGGCGACATCGGCTTCGGCGCAATCCGAACGCACGATATCGAGGTCTGGCTGCCCGGTCAGAACACCTATCGCGAAATCAGCTCGGTCTCGACCTGTGGCGATTTCCAAGCCCGCCGCATGAACGCACGGATGAAGCCCGCCGAGGGCGGCAAGCCAGTGTTCCTGCACACGCTGAACGGCTCGGGCCTTGCGGTTGGCCGTGCGCTGATTGCGGTTCTGGAAAACGGTCAGGAAGAGGACGGATCGGTCACTCTGCCCGAGGCTCTGCACCCCTATCTGGGCGGCAAAACCCGGATCACGGCGGAAGGTCAGCTGGCTTAAACCTCTGATCTATTTCAAAAGATCCTCGATGACGGGATCAAGGGTGCGCGGACGATAAGACGTCTGGCGCGCCCTTTCTTTTGCGGCTCCTGATATCTGACGGGCCGGGATGTCTTGGCTTTCGGGATCCCGCAGCAGGGTACGATCACACAGCAAAAGCCCCCACAGATTGCGCCATGCGGGTTGCAACGCCGCCCCGCGATCATCCGCGTTCACATCCGCGATGGTCAGAAGCTCTTGCAGCCGCGACGGGTTGAAATCCAGCGCGCGTTCCTGCGCGCCTGCGACGATCCACGCCGTTGGAAATGCGGACAGTTCCGGGGCTGCGCCCGATCCCCCGACAATCCCGTGATTGCCCGCAAACCATAGCTGCTGATAGCGCGAGGTGCTGCCCGTGATCTCTCCGTTCAGCTTGTCCAGATTGGTCCAGAGTGCGGGTGGAAAGTGCTTACGACGCTCATCAATCGCTACCGCATGTCGTACTGCGCCGACGGACCGCGACAGGTCCGCATCGTGAAACGCATAGCGCGCATTCAGGAACCGGGCGAGCGGGCCCAAGAAGGCGGGCACCCCCAGCGCGCCCACCGTATCCCAGACGCCGACATAGGTGATGTCCAGAAGGTGACAGTCGATCCCCTGCGCCCTGCGCCACTCCGCGTCCTTGGGGCTGGTTGCGACCTCGGGCGACATGGACAGACGTGCGGCCATGGAGCCTTCGCTGTCGGGGTGCGATTTACGCCCCTCACGTGCGCGATATCTGCGCATCGCTTCCGGAATCATATCGGTCCGGTTGGATGGCAGAATGCCCGCCGTGCGGATCATGCCGGCAAGCGAGCGCGCGGTGTACGCCCCGCGGGAGAAGCCGAAAATGTAAATCTGGTCGCCGGGCTCATAAGTGAACAGAAGCGCGCGGTAGGCTTCCAGAATGCGGTCATCCAAACCCCAGCCCAGCGCACCGCCAAGCACCTTGTCCATGAATCTAGAGACTTTCGTCACGCCCTGCCCACTGCCCACGCCCGGCAGATAATGCACGACCTGCGTGACGCCATCGCGCGCCGTCGGGCGGATTGCTTGAGCAATACGCAACACATGGGTCGGATTTTGCGCGTCGGAGCGATTCCAGGTTCCGTCACAGAAAATGGCGATACGTTTCATGTCAGCCTCGGTTTTGGATACCGAAGCTTAGCATGCCACGATGGGTTGAGAAGCCTTTTGACGGGACGGGCTTAGTCCAGCGTGACGCCCTTACGCCCCGCCAGATCCGTAAAGTATTGCCACGCCACACGGCCCGAGCGGGCGCCGCGTGTGGCTTGCCATTCAATGGCCTCGGCCCACAGGGTGTCCTCGTCGATCTCGACCCCGTAAGCGTTACAATAGCCGCGGATCATCGCCAGATATTCGTCCTGGTCACAGGGATGGAACCCCAGCCACAACCCGAAGCGATCCGAGAGCGAGACCTTTTCTTCCACCGCCTCAGACGGGTTGATCGCAGACTGGCGTTCGTTCTCGATCATATCGCGCGGCATCAGGTGGCGGCGGTTTGAGGTAGCGTAGAAGACCACGTTGTCCGGGCGACCTTCGATCCCGCCATCCAGCACGGCTTTCAGCGATTTATAGTGCTGGTCGTCGTGACTGAACGAGAGGTCATCACAGAACAGCAGAAAGCGATGTTCTGACCCACGCAAAAGATTCAGAAGGCGCGAGACGGACGGCAAGTCTTCGCGCTGCAGCTCTACGATTTTCAGGGGCTTCCCGCGGTTCAGAACCTCGGCGTGAACGGCCTTGACCAAGGACGATTTCCCCATGCCCCGCGCGCCCCAAAGCAACGCGTTGTTGGCGGGCAGCCCGTCGGCAAATTGCAGGGTATTTTCCAAAAGCGTATCGCGCGAGCGGTTCACACCGACCAGCAGTTCCAACGCCACGCGCGACACCTTCTGCACAGGTTCCAACCGGTCGGGCGAGACATGCCAGACGAAGGCATCAGCACTGTCGAAATCCGGCGCCTCGAATGGTGCGGGTGACATGCGCTCCAAAGCCTCGGCAATGCGTTTCATCATGTCCTGATCCGCCATGGGGATGGTCCTTCTTCCGGTCGAAAATCCTGAACCTTTAAAGCGCGGATGGGGCGGCTTTTAAAGGTCTAAGCCATCGGGGAGATGAAAAAAGCGCGCCCGATGGGCGCGCTTTGGTGTCTTGTTACTTATGCGGGATCAGCGACCAGTTTCGACCATCCCCGGATCATCTTCGGGATCATCATCCGGACCACCATCGGGGTCGTCGTCACTTTCGTCATCCTCGTCCTCGTCGAACTCGGCCATCAACTCGTCTTCGGCTTCCTCGTCCTCGTCGTCGAACCAGAGGCCTTGGGCCCGCAGATCGGCCTCGCGCTTGGTTTCAACCCGCTTCACCAGCTGGATCGAAATCTCGTAAAGGCCATAGACCACGACAAACAGGATGATCTGGGTGATGACATCGGGGGGCGTGACCAGAGCGGCCAGAACCAGAATGCCCACGACGGCGTATTTGCGCACATCGGCCAGACCTTGCGACGATACCAGACCGGCCTTCCCCATCAGGGTCAGCAGCACGGGCAGCTGGAAGCAGAGGCCAAAGGCCACGATGAACTTGATCGACAGGCGCAGATATTCCTGCACCGAGCCTTGGAAATCGATGGAAGCCTCGACCCCGGTTTCGCCGACATTGCCGGATTGCTGGAAGCCAAGGAAGAAGTCGAACGCCAGCGGCATGACCACATAGAACGCAAAGCTTGCGCCCAACAGGAACATGACCGGCGAGGCGAACAGGAACGGCAGGAACGCGTTCTTTTCGTTCTTGTACAGGCCCGGCGCCACAAAGCGCCACAGCTGATAGCTGATATAGGGGAAGGACAATACCAGCCCACCGAAGAGCGAGATCGAGACCGCAACGAAGAAGCCTTCTTGCAGTTTAATCAGGATCAGTCCGCAATCGGCCTGACCACGTTCGGCCATAGTCGAACACAGCGGGTCCGTCAGGAAATTGAAAATCGGGTTCCAGACCGTAAAGCAGATCACCATACCAATGATGAAAGCGATCGCGGAATGGATCAGCCGCGTGCGCAGCTCGGCCAGATGCTCGATCAGCGGGGCCGAGCTGTCTTCGATCTCGTCAGTGTCGCTCATGCGTCAGATGTGTCCGTGGATTTGGGCTTGGCCGCCGGTTTCTTCGCAGCCGGTTTCTTGGCGGCTGGTTTCTTGGCGGCTGGTTTCTTGGCGGGCGCCTTCTTGGTGGCTGACTTTTTCGCAGCGGGTTTCTTGGCGGGTTTGGACTTGGCTGCGGGTTTCTCTGCCGCATCATCCTTTGCCTTGGCGGCAGGCTTCGCGCTGGCAGCGCTGATTTTCTCTGCAACCTTGGTGGTGTCTTCCGCCAGCTTCGCGCGCTCTTCGGCCTCTTTGGCTTTCAGGGCAGCGTCTGCTTCCTTCTGGTCACGCAAGGCTTTGGAGGGGTCCCATTTCTCGAACCCTTCAGCGGCTTTGTTCAACGCATCCAGCCCCATCGACTTGGGCGATGTGGCCGATTTCAGTGTCGAGGAGACATCCTTGATGCCGCTTTCATCCGCCGCGTCGTTCATCGCCTGCGTGAATTCGCGTCCCATCTGACGCGCACGCGCCGTGAAGCGACCAAGCGTGCGGAACATGCCGGGCAGGTCCTTTGGACCCACCACGATCAAGGCCACCACGCCGATGACCAGAAGCTCGGTAAACCCGATATCGAACATAGGCAGCGCCTTTCCTTAGGCGGCTTACGCCTTGTCTTTTTCGCCCTCGGGCGTCACGTCCTTGGCAACAGAAGCGGCTTCGTCTTCGATTTCCTTCTTGCCGTCATCAACACCTTTCTTGAAGGCGGTGATGCCTTTGCCCACTTCGCCCATCAGCGACGAGATTTTGCCGCGGCCGAACAGAACCAGCACCACGACGGCAATCAGCAGAAGGCCCGGAAGGCCGATATTGTTGAGCATATTTTTCTCCCTAGTCCGAAAGCTTATTGCAGCTTTCGCATATATGTCGCCCTGAACATTTATTGTGTCGCGCGGGAAGTTCAAAGCCCCAAAGGGAAAAAACTGCGAAAACGGCAGGGTTTTCGCGATATCTGACGCGTGATGTCAGCAAGCTGTCAGATAAGTCACCACCAAGGGGCCGAATTTGATCATCGGGTGCGCGGCGATTCTGTCACGTCAGCGGCGCGGAAACACAAAGCAGCGGTCGCGGCGGATGGCGATCCAAAGGGGCGTTTCCGGTTTGGGCAGGAACACAGACGGGACCGAGGCCGTCAGGATGCTTCCATCCCGCTCCATCTGGAATTCCACAAGACTTTCCTTGCCGATGAAGCGCGCCCGCTTGACCAACCCGCGCGCCCAAACGCCGTGATCGGGTGTGGGGCTGGGGCCGACGCCGCCACGGTCAAAATCAATTTTCAGGTGCTGAGGGCGGATCACGATATCCACTTTTGACCCGTCCGGCACGCCGGGGGCGAGGAACTGACCAAACGCGGTTTGGGTTAGCGCACCGTCCACCGTCCCCGAGATTACGTTGACGTCAGAAAAGAAAGCGGCAGCCTGAAGATCGACCGGCGCATTATAAAGGTTATAGGGCGCACCGCGCTGCACGATCTGGCCCGCGCGCATCAGGGCGATCTCGTCGGCCATGCGCATCGCTTCTTCAGGTTCGTGCGTCACCAGAAGGACGGCGGCGCCTTCCTCTTTCAGGATGCTGAGCGCCTCATCGCGGATCCCATCGCGCAGGCGGTTATCGAGACCCGAAAACGGTTCGTCCATCAACATGATCGAGGGTTTAGGCGCCAGCGCGCGCGCCAAAGCGACCCGTTGCTGTTCGCCGCCCGACAGCTCGTGCGGGAATTTGTCGACGAATTTACCCAGCCCGACCTTGTCCAGAAGCGTATGCACTCGCTGACGTTTCTCTGTCCGCGAGCCGGTCAGACCAAAGGCGACGTTATCGCCGACAGACAGGTGCGGGAACAGGGCAAAGTCCTGAAACATCAAGCCAATATGGCGTTTTTCGGGCGGGACAAACACGCCGGGACCTGCAACCATTTCGCCATCGATCCAAACCTCGCCTTCGGTCTGGCGATCGACACCCGCGATGATCCGCAGCGTGGTGGATTTACCGCAGCCGGACGGTCCCAGAAGCCCGGTCACCTGGCCAGCCTCAAGCGACAGCGAGACCTCGCGCACAACATCCAGCCCGCCAAAATTGCGCTTCAACCCGCGCACTTCCAACCGCGCCGTGCTTTTGGGTGTCATGTCCATCCGCTGTGCCTTCCCGCCTTCTGACGCAAATCCTATTGTTTCCATCAGGTTTCCCTCGCTTAGCAGCCCCCCCGACGCCCCGCAAGCGAAACAGCGAAAAACGACAGCCAAAGGGGCAAGAGGTCGCGGACAGAACGGAGACGCGCGCCAAAGCTGCCAAGCTGAAGGGACGCGAGGTGCCCCATGCGATTGTTTCTAAGCTTCACCCCACTTTTGCTGTCCGTCGTGCTGCTTCAGCTTAGCTCGGGCGGGGCGGCGCCGCTGGACGCGGTGTCCGGGTTAACGCTGGGCTTCACGAAGTCTCAGGTGGGTCTGCTTGGCTCTGCGCATTTCATCGGCTTTTTCGTGGGCTGCTGGTGGGCGCCACGCCTGATGGGGGCCGTCGGACACGCCCGCACATTTGCGGGCTTTGCCGCGCTGGGGGCCATTGGGCTGTTGGCGCATATGATTTGGATCGACCCCTATGCCTGGGCAGTGATGCGGATGGCGACGGGGTTGTGCATCGCGGGCAGCTATACGGTGATTGAAAGCTGGATCAACGCACGCGTCACGAACGAAACACGCGGACGCCTGACCGGAGGCTATCGCATCGTGGATCTGGGCGGATCGCTCAGCGCCCAGCTGTTGATCGCCGTTTTAGAACCCGCCCATTATGTCAGCTACAACATCCTTGCCATTGCCTGCTGCGCGGCGATCTTGCCCTTGGTCCTGACCCCTACCCAAGAGCCGCATACCCCCGACGCGCCGCGGTTGCGCCCAGCGCTGGCCTGGGGGCGCTCTCCTCTGGCGGTGGCGGCAGTGGTGACGTCGGGGATCACAACCGCTGCTTTTCGGATGGTCGGCCCGATCTATGGCAACGAGGTTGGGCTTGAGACGCACCAACTGGCATGGTTTTTGGCCGCCTTCGTTCTTGGGGGCGCCTTTGCACAGTTCCCGACAGGATGGCTTGCCGACCGGTACGACCGCCGCTGGGTGCTAATCTGGCTGTCCGTCGCCGCCATTGCCAGCTGTGGGATCACGGTGCTGGCCGCCGGATCCGGTGTCGCGGGCGTGTTTCTTGCCGCAGGGTTGTTCGGCTTTACCACCTTCCCGATCTTCTCGGTCGCGGCGGCACACGCAAACGACTTTGCCTCGACCGAGGAACGGATCGAGCTCTCTGCCGCGCTGATGTTCTATTACGCAGTGGGGGCCATTGCCTCGCCCCTACTCGCGTCGAACCTGATCGAAAGCTTCGGCCCGCCCGCCCTGTTTGCCATGGTCGCCTTTGGCCATGTGGTCCTTGTCGTCTTCAGCGTGGCCCGGATGCGCCGCCGCCCGACCAGCGAAGATCGCACACCCTATACTTATACACCGCGCACCTCGTTCTCGATGGGGCGGCTCTTTGGCAAGCTTCGGGATCGGGGCTGAAGCACCTGACCCTCTGGTCATGGGACGGGGCATGTCGTATACGGCCCCAAACACGTTTTGGGAGCTCACATGAACCGCGTCCTCATCACTTCGGCAATCCCTTATATCAATGGGATCAAGCACCTTGGAAACCTGGTTGGCTCACAGCTGCCAGCTGACCTTTACGCCCGCTATAACCGCTGCCGGGGCCGCGAGGTAATGTTCATCTGCGCGACCGACGAACACGGCACGCCTGCTGAACTGGCTGCCGCGAAAGCCGGTAAGCCTGTGGCCGAGTTCTGCGCCGAGATGCACGAGGTTCAGGCCGAAATCGCTAAGGGCTTCCGCCTGTCCTTTGACAACTTCGGACGCTCATCCAGCCCGCAAAACCACAAGCTGACCCAGCATTTTGCGGGCAAGCTGGCGGATAACGGGTTCATCGAGGAAGTGAGCGAAAAGCAGGTCTATTCCAACGCCGATGGGCGCTTTTTGCCGGATCGTTATATCGAGGGCGAATGCCCGAACTGCGGCTATGACGGCGCGCGTGGCGACCAATGTGAAAACTGCACCAAGCAGCTGGATCCGACCGACCTGATCAACCCGCGCTCGGCCATTTCGGGCTCGACCGATCTGGAAGTGCGCGAAACCAAGCACCTGTATCTGAAGCAATCCGCGCTGAAGGACAAACTGGATGCGTGGATCGACCAGAAGACCGATTGGCCCGTGCTGACGACCTCGATCGCGAAGAAATGGCTGCATGATGGCGACGGGCTGCAAGATCGCGGCATCACGCGCGATCTGGACTGGGGCGTGCCCGTGAAAAAGGGTGACGAAGATTGGCCCGGCATGGAAGGCAAGGTCTTCTATGTCTGGTTCGACGCGCCCATCGAATACATCGCCGCGACTGCCGAGCTCGCAGACGAAAAAGGCGAAGGCCCCGAGTTCTGGGAGCGCTGGTGGCGCACCGACAAGGGCGCCGATGATGTGCGCTATGTTCAGTTCATGGGCAAGGACAACGTGCCGTTCCACACCCTGTCTTTCCCCGCGACGATCATGGGTTCGGAAGAGCCGTGGAAGCTGGTCGATTACATCAAATCGTTCAACTATCTGAACTATGATGGCGGCCAGTTCTCGACCTCGAAAGGCCGTGGCGTGTTTATGGATCAGGCGCTGTCAATCCTACCCGCAGATTACTGGCGCTGGTGGCTGCTAAGCCATGCGCCCGAGAACTCGGACGCCGAATTCACATGGGAGAACTTCCAGACCTCGGTGAACAAAGACCTTGCCGACGTGCTGGGCAACTTCGTCAGCCGCGTGACCAAGTTCTGCCGCTCGAAATTCTCGGAAGCGGTGCCGGAAGGTGGGGAATACGGCGAGGCCGAGGGCGCGCTGATCGCCGATCTGACCACCAAAGTCCGCGCCTACGAGGGCCACATGGAGGCGATGGACGTGCGCAAAGCCGCGCAGGAGCTGCGCTCGATCTGGGTGGCAGGCAACGAATACCTGCAAGCCGCCGCACCGTGGGCGACCTTTAAAACCGACCCCGATCAGGCCGCCGCGCAAATCCGTCTGGCTCTGAACCTGATCCGTCTTTACGCGGTTCTGTCCGCCCCGTTCATCCCCGATGCGGCTGAAACCCTTCGCACGGCGATGAACACCGACATGGACTGGCCGGGCGACGTGGCCGAGGCACTGGACACGCTGAAAGCGGGCCACGCGTTCACTGTACCCGAGAACCTTTTCGCCAAGATCGCTGACGAGCAGCGCGAGGAATGGCAGGAACGCTTCGCGGGCACGCGCGACTAAGATCCCGCCCATCACGACATTCAAAACGCTTCGCCCAACGGTCGGGGCGTTCTTTGTGCACATTCGGCGCAGGATATGGGGCCAGATGCCCACAACTGCACCACATGAGCCATTTTTCCTTTATTTCACCTGGAAAGCCGCTATCTTTAAGAAAGAACAACAATAACCGGGTAAGTTGACCGGACCCATGGGGAAAACGAGCGGTAAAAAGTTGACGATTGCGAAGGGCAAACAGAAGCCGATCCGGCTGTCGCTATCTGACAAGCGATCCGTGCGCACCCAGTTTGGCGCACTGCCCTTCCGCATCCATGATGGCAGAGTCGAAATCCTGCTGATCACCTCGCGCGGGACCGGGCGGTGGATAATCCCCAAAGGCTGGCCGATGGACGGGGAAACCCCTGCCGGAGCGGCCGCGACCGAAGCCTATGAAGAGGCTGGCGTCGAAGGTAAATTGTTCCATCAGGTTCTGGGCTTCTATGCCTATGACAAAGGCTTTGCGGGTGAGAAACTGCCCTGTGTGGTGGCGGTGTTTCCGCTGAAAGTGAAGAAGCAGCTGAAGACTTATCCAGAAAAGCACGAACGCCGCCGCAAATGGGTCAGCCCCAAGAAAGCCGCTCAGATGGTGGGCGAACCTGAGTTGCGCCAGATCATCAAAGATTTCGATCCAAAGGCGCTGCGCTGACCTTCTGCACACATCGCTGGGGTCTTGCACAAGCCCGCGCCGAGTTTCATATATCGTTAACACGACACCACTTGGACGCACGCGCCCCATGATCCGCTACGCCTTGAAATGTGACCAGAACCACAAGTTTGAAAGCTGGTTCCAGAACGCCGACGCCTTTGATGCGTTAAAGGCGGCGGGTCACGTCGCCTGCCCGGATTGCGGGTCCACCAAGGTGGAAAAGTCGCTGATGGCCCCCAAAGTGCGCCCGGCACGCAGCGCTGCGGCGAAGCCCGCGGCTCCCGAAACGGCCCCTGCGCCCGCCCCGTCCGCCCCCGCCCCGCATGTGGCGCCGCCCCCTGAAGTGCAGGCCGAGATCGAAGCAGAAATCGCCAAACTACGTGCCAAGGTCGAGGCTGAAAGCGATTACGTGGGCGAGGATTTCGCCAAGGAAGCCCGCGCCATGCATCTGGGCGACGCTCCGGAACGTGCAATCTATGGCGAGACCAAGCTGGAAGACGCCAAGGAACTGATCGAGGATGGGGTGCCCGTGCTGCCCCTGCCCTTCACACCGACCCGCAAGGTGAACTAGGCACCTTGTGATCATGGGGCATTCGGCTAGGCTGTCGCCAACGACACCCATTGCAGGACGCCGCTATGCCCGACACCATCATCATCCGCCCCATTCGCGCCGACGACAAACCCGCCTGGCGCGCGCTGTGGACGGCCTATCTGGACTTTTACGAGACCAAACTGGACGACACGGTCTATGACAGCTCGTTCGCGCGGATGCTGTCGGGCGACCCCGGCGAGTTTCAAGGGCTGGTGGCCGAGCAAGACGGCACGCTTGTCGGCCTGACGCATTTCCTGTTTCACCGCTCGATGTGGAGCATCGAGAACACCTGCTACCTGATGGACCTCTATGTCGATCCCAGCCTGCGCGGGGGTGGCGTGGGCCGGAAGCTGATCGAAGCCGTCCACACCATCGCCAAGGACAATGGCAGCTCGGGCACCTACTGGCTGACGCAAGAGTTCAACTACAAGGGCCGGATGCTCTACGATCAAGTCGCCACGCGGACGCCGTTTATTAAATACGCGAAGAAGGACTAGGGCCGCGCGATCTGATCGCCTCATTTCTACACCGTTCAAATGCCCTTTAAAGGAGTTCACATGCGCATCGTCATTACAGGGGCCAGCCGCGGCATCGGCAAAGAGCTTTATGATCGCTATCGGGCAGACGGGCACGAGGTGATCGGAACCTCGCGCAGCGGCGAAGGCGATTTGGTCGCATTGGATGTAGCCGACCCTCAGGCATTCCAAGGGTTGCAAGACGCGGTTGGCACCGCAGGGGTTGATCTGCTGATCTGTAACGCGGGCATCTATCCAGACAAGTTCGAGGAAATGCCCCTTGGCTACCCTGCCCAGATGTGGGCCGAGGGGTTTGCGACCAATGTCACGGGCGTGTTTCTAACCGTCCAGACGCTTTGGGAGAATGTGCAGGACGCCAAGGGCAAGATCGCCATCATCTCGTCCCAGATGGCCAGCCACACCCGTGCGCCGGGCGGAAGCTACATCTATCGCGCATCCAAAGCCGCCGCGCTGAACCTCGGCCGCAATCTGGCCGCGGATCTGGCGGATGACGGTGTCGCGGTTGGCATCTACCACCCCGGCTGGGTCCGCACAGATATGGGCGGCAGTGATGGTGAGATAGATCCCGAAACCTCGGCCAGCGGATTGATCAAGCGGTTCGCGGTTTTGTCGATGGATAGCACCGGGTGTTTCGAGACGTGGGATGGTCGGGAGCATCCGTATTGAGGTAGGAGCGGATACTTTACGATCAGATCACCACGCTAACACCGTTGTTAAATACGTAAAGAAGAATTAGGACGGCGCTGGGGCAAGATGCAGTTCATCGAAAGATCAATACTGGGGGTGCGCAGCGCCATCTGGACACTCGAAAACCCGCAAAAGGGCCATCGCGTGCTGCTGTTTCCCATGATCCACGTGGCGCAGCCTTCGTTTTACGCAGAGGTGTCCAAGCGATTGTCTCAGTGCGATGTCATATTGTACGAGGGTGTCAGCAGCAAATTCAGCAAAAGACTGACCCGCGCCTATATGCAACTTACGCGAAACCCTCGGCTGGGGCTGGTTGGGCAACGCGAGATGGCGTTGGAACACGTCAAGGAACGGCTGGTCCGTGCGGATATCGAAGGTGAGGCGTTCGACGAACACTGGAGAAAGCTATCGTTTTTCAACCGGTTTGTGCTTCCTGTCGGGGCATATTTCTTCGGGCTTTACCTGAGGTTTTTTGGTACGCGCCGCCTGATGGCGCGCCATATCAACACGCAGATGCTGGAAAGCCGCGAGGATCTTTTGCTCGATGATGACGCGCGGGCGATTGACGAGATTGTGCTGGAGCGCAGGGATCAACATTTGATCCGCGTGATCGACGATCAGATCGCCAAACAGCGAGACACCACGCAGGTCATCGGGGTTGTCTATGGCGCATCACATATGCGGGCAGTCGCGCGTCATCTTGTTCGGAACCATGATTGCCAGGCGCAGAACGGCGAGTGGGTGACGGTTTTCGATCTGTAACGGCAAGGGCGTCGCGCGCGCAGCTTTGCCTAGATCGCGACCGACGATACAGCCCAGATCCCGAACCCGATCAGGATCATGCCAGACAGGCGTGACACCCAGAGGGCAAACCCGTCTGGCAGTTTGTGGCGGGCAAGCGCGACGCCTCCGCTGAGGGTGACCCACCAGAGGAGCGAACCGAGCGTCACCCCGATCACCACTGGAAGCGCAGCGGCATATCCGCTGGTCGCGGCCAGACCCAGCCCGGCAAACAGTGCCGCGAAGGACAGGATGGTCATCGGGTTGGTGATGGTCAGAACGAAAGTCGCGGCGATGGTGCCAACCAGATCACGGGCCGAGACTTTGGCCGCGTGACGCGGCGGCTTGGGGCGGAAACTCTGATAGCCCAGCCACAGCATGAACGCCCCGCCGACCAGACGAAGCGGCGTGTCAATCTGGGCGAGGAACACGGAAAACGCGGCGAAACCGATCGCGGCGAGGCTGGCATAAAGCCCGTCCGCCAGCGAGGTGCCGATGCCCCCGGCAACGCCCGCGAAGAACCCGCGTTCAAGCGTACGGTTGATGCACAAGGCGCCGATGGGGCCAAGCGGGGCCGCGACCGCGACACCCAGAAGTAGGGCTTTCAGAAACAGGGCAAGCTCGACCATCACGCACCTTTCGGGATCACGCCTGCCTCGACCGGCGACGACAAGGCCAGCACGGTTTCGCTACGGCCAAGGAAGTTGGCAGATTTTAGGTCGGACAGGAATTCTTCGACCGCCGAGACATCCTTCAGCCGCAGCTTGATCAGATAGGACCACGCCCCGGTGACGTGATGGCACTCTTCAATTCGGGGGTCCGTTCCGGCGAATTCCCTGAACGCGCCTTCGTCCGCATCCTCGCGCAGAGCGACCCAGACATAGATCTGCGTGGCGCGGTCCAGCGCGGCCGGATCGACCTCGACCGTAAACCTGCGAATGACGCCCGACGCCACCAGCCGCCGGATGCGTTCATTCACGCTTGAGGGGGCTAGATCGACGCTGTTCCCGATATCGGCAAGCGAGCGGCGGGAATCAGCGGCGAGCATTTCGATTATTTTAAGGTCAATTTTATCCACGGACGACATTCATACGGCCCATAACGGTTTTTGCAATTTATTTTTTCTATTTCACCAATATCACCGTACTTTTTGCGGCATCCGACAAACTTCACCGGCCATATCACCTATCCCATCCACACTTGCGTCCAGCCCCCGCACGCCCTAAACACGCGCGAACGCAAGTGGATAAGACGGGACTGGGGCGAAAATGCCTATTCTGGTGATGAAATTCGGCGGCACATCGGTCGCCAATCTGGATCGGATCCACCGGGCCTCGAAGCGGGTCGCGCGTGAGGTGGCCAATGGCTATGACGTGATCGTCATCGTCTCGGCCATGTCGGGCAAGACCAACGAGCTGGTGGGCTGGGTGAACGAAACCTCGCATCTGTATGACGCACGCGAATATGACGCGGTGGTCAGCTCGGGCGAGCAAGTGACCGCGGGCCTGATGGCTCTGCGCCTGCAGGAAATGGACGTGCCCGCACGCAGCTGGCAGGGCTGGCAGGTGCCGGTGAAAACCACCGGCGTGCACTCGGCCGCGCGGATCGAGGAAATCCCGTCCGACAACATCATGGCCAAGTTCGGCGAAGGTATGCGCGTTGCTGTTGTTGCGGGCTTCCAGGGCATCGCAGATGATGGCCGGATCACAACACTGGGCCGCGGCGGATCGGACACCACTGCCGTGGCCTTCGCTGCCGCCTTTGATGCCGAACGGTGCGACATCTATACCGATGTGGACGGCGTCTATACGACCGACCCGCGCATCTCGGACAAGGCA
This sequence comes from Aliiroseovarius marinus, assembly GCF_004360145.1. Classification (GTDB taxonomy): domain Bacteria; phylum Pseudomonadota; class Alphaproteobacteria; order Rhodobacterales; family Rhodobacteraceae; genus Aliiroseovarius; species Aliiroseovarius marinus. The sequence goes on from NZ_ML178716.1 coordinate 156,235, forward strand.
CGCAAGCTGGACAAGATCGCGTTCGAGGAAATGCTGGAGCTGGCGTCGCTGGGCGCCAAGGTTCTGCAAACCCGCTCGGTCGAGCTGGCAATGCGCTATAAAGTGAAACTGCGGGTTCTCAGCAGTTTTGAAGAATATGACCCGGAAGCAGGCACGCTGGTCTGCGACGAGGAGGATATCGTGGAAAGCAATGTAGTTTCTGGCGTCGCCTACAGCCGCGACGAAGCAAAAATGACCCTGATCTCGGTGGCTGACCGCCCCGGCATCGCATCGGCAATCTTCACTCCGCTGGCAGACGCTGGCGTGAACGTGGACATGATCGTGCAGAACATCTCGGAAGAGGGTCGCACGGACATGACGTTCTCGTGCCCTGTGGATCAGGTGGCGCGCGCTGAAAAGGCGATGTCGGAAGCGAAAGCTTCTGGTGACATCAACTTCCACGACATCGTGGCGGATCAGGACGTGGCCAAGGTTTCGATCGTGGGCATCGGCATGCGCTCGCAGGCTGGCATCGCCGCCAAGATGTTCGACGTGCTGTCAAACGAGGGCATCAACATCAAGGTGATCACCACCTCGGAAATCAAGATCTCGGTCCTGATCGACCGCAAATACATGGAACTGGCTGTGCAGGCGCTGCATGACGCGTTCGAGCTGGAGAAAGCGTAAGAGTACGACCCTTAGGGTTCGGAACCGAACCGGTCTCGCAGAAATGCGGGGCCGTTTTTGTTGAATGTCCGCTTTGAGCCCAAACCTACCAAATGCTGCGCAATCACCAGAGTCGGCTTTCTCTGATTTGGGTAAGAAGCTTGTCAAACTGACTTCTCATGATGTAGATACATGATGTAACTACAGCACAGCGAGTCTGCGATGGATCAATGCATCTTTACAGCCGTTAGAAAGGCAAACCGCGTCCTTTTCCGACACTACCAAGACGCCTTGTCCGAGACGGGCGTCAGCATCGTACAACTTTCCATCTTAAGGGCCTTAGAACGCCATGGCCCACTTTCTTTGTCGAACCTAGCGGACGATCTCGCGATGGAACGCACCTCGCTCTATCGGACGATAGAACCCTTGATTGAAAATGGAGCTGTACATGTCGAAAGCGCTCCTACAGGGAAGTCGAAGGTCGCGAAGCTTACCGTTGAAGGGCACAGTACAATCGAGCGAGTCATGCCGTTTTGGGCCAAGGCTCAAGAGCGCGTTCTGAACGAAGTCGCGTTGGCTGAGCGCCCCGATTTCCAGCGCGCGTTGAATGCAATCGCAAAACTGTCAGCTTAACGTGAGACACTCCATGATCAATCGCGCCGGGTTGGCCTGGCTTCTCCTTGGGCTGATCTGGGGCACCAATTTTGTGTTCATCAAGTGGTCAACCGACGCAGTGACACCCATGCAGGTCGTATTGGTACGGGTGGTTGCAGGATTTCTGACGGTCGCGGTCTACGCTTTGGTCACGAGACAGCTAAAGCTGTCGCATCTAAGGCATAGCCTGCATTTCATCGTGATGGCGTGCCTAGCTGCCGCACTCTATTTTTACGGCTTCGCAGAAGGCACGGCTCTGTTGCAATCCGGATTGGCAGGCGCGGTTAGCGCATCAATTCCACTCTTCTCGCTGCTTGCAGCGGTGCTGTTCCTACCGCAAGAAAAGCTCACCGCCAATCGGGTTTTGGGTCTGCTTGTCGGATTGATTGGCGTGACCTTGATCGCAAAGCCACTATCCGGTGGGCTCGGTGACAGCTATCTTTTGGGGGTTCTTTGGATGGTGCTCGGGTCGTTCAGCCTTGGCGTTTCCTTCGTCTATGCCCGCAAGTTCGTCACACCGCTCGACCTACCTCCTGCCGCACTCACAACATACCAGCTAGGGTTTGCGGCCCTGATCTTGCTGACGGTGACTGATATGACCGGGCTTGGCACGCTTACCGATGATCCGACTTCATTCGCGGTTCTTGTTTTTGGACTTGGTTTCCTCGGAACGGGGTTGGCCTACGTCCTGTATTATTACGTCATTGGAAAGCTCGGTGCGGTTCGTGCTTCGGCACTCACCTATGTTCCGCCAGTCGTGGCTCTATTTTTAGGCGCGTTGTTCCTTGGGGAAGCTATCGTCCTTTTGGATTATGTTGCCACCGCGCTCATCTTCGCTGGTGTCATACTGGTTAATAAGCGGCCAAGTTCGCAAAGTTGACATTGGCCCAATGGCGGCTTCGTCCGCAAAGCTGACTACCACAGCAGAGCGTGAAACAACTTTGAAAACTGCGCACACCGCCCCTTACCCGTCCAACCCCGCAATGATCAACTCCACCCCCTGCGCGAAGTTGTGAAGCCCATCATATTCGCGGGCGGCGACCTTCTCGGCCATGGCGCGCAGGTTGGGAACGTTCTCAGCCGGTATCAGGTGCAGGTGGGCTTGGGTGATCTCGACGCTATTGTCAGGCATGAAGGGGAAGATCGGTTTTTGGAGGGAGGACCCCAAAAGCTTAGCTATTCTAGGTCACCACTCAACGCGCGCACCATCTCTTTCAGATGACGCATGTCAGTCCCGCAACACCCGCCAAACACCGTTATGGCCGGGTTGCTTTTCACAATATCTGCGATTTCGCGACCTAGTTGACGCGGATCGCCTTCATCAAGCTTCTCAGCTTCATCGAGCTCGGCATGCGAACAGCGCGAAGCATTTGCCACAACGCCGCGCAACCTTGGATGCGCATTAAGCGACCCGGCAAAATGTGATGGGTGAGCGCAGTTAACCATGAAGTAAGCAGCACTGCTCCCACTATCTGCGTCTATCTGATCAATCGCGTCTGTAAGCGGTGTACCGTCTGCAAGGCAGCCATCAGTTTCGACGACCAATGACATGACGATTGGCAGCCCTACGTCACGTGCTGCCAGAATACATCCTGCGGCTTCGCTGCGTCGGTTGAATGTATAGGCGGTCGCCATATCTACGGCGGTCTCGCGCAAAACAGAAAGTTGCGCAGTGTGATAAGCGCGTGCCTCATCCACAGACATCACAGACATCTTTGCGTAGGGATCGGCACATGGTCCGATACAAGCCGAGACCAAAATGTCTTCGCGCCCCGCCGATCGGCGCACATCATCCATTAAGGACGCAGCATCCCGATTGACGCCGGCAAGACGTTCGTCGCCGTATCCCAAAGGCGCCGCTCGATCAGCGTTCGCCATCCATGTTGGCGTATCGAGAATACACCCGACATCCATTTCGCTCGCCAATTGGATCAACGTGTGCATTTGCCCAGCAAGAATACTCCGGGTTTCTGAGTTTTCGAGTAGAGGAAAAGAAGCAAATCCCGGCAGATCCAAACCGTGATTAAATATCAGATCGGTCCCTGTACCTGTGTAAGCTAGGAATTTCCTGTCACTGTCATGTGGCAACTTCCTTGTCATGTCCTGCACCTATTCTTCATCTGGTGTAGTCTTGGATGATAGCAGCGATCAGCTTTCCGGCAAAACGCCACTCTCCCCCTCCAACCCCGCAATAATCAACTCTACCCCCTGCGCGAAATTGTGCAGTCCGTCATATTCGCGCGCGGCGACTCTCTCGGCCATGGCGCGCAGATTGGGATAGGTCTCGGCGGGGATCAGGTGGAGGTGGGCTTGGGTGACCTCGGCGTAGTCTTCGGGCGCGAAGGGGAAGTTTAACTCCTGAAGCGTGAAGCCATAGATGTGGCTGTCCATCAGGTTCCAAGCGTGGTCGGCGTCGATCAGATCGAAGCCCGCATTGGTCATCACCGCCAGCGTCGCCTCGACATAGGCCAGCACGTTGGGGCCGGTATTAGGCAGCGACACCATCAGCTGGATCGTCCACGGGTGGCGTTTGAATACGGCGCGGGCGTTGTGGGCGCGGGCGCGGAGTTCGTCTTGCCACGGCCTGTCCGGATTGGGCAGCGGGATCTGCGCGATGGCCCAATCAGCCATGCCCATCAGAAGCGCGTCTTTGTTGGCGAAGTGGTTGTAGAGCGACATCGCCTCGACCCCCAGCGCGGCGGCGAGTTTGCGCATGGACAGCGAATCGGACCCGGCCTCGTCCGCCAGTTTCACCGCTGCGGCAAGGATCACCTCACGCGTCAGCTTTGATGTTTTCCCTGATTTCCGAGCCACTTGCGCCCTCCTCATTGCCCCTTCTTGATTTACTTACAGTGTAAGTTTATATCAAGCCCCAAGTTAACTTACACTGTAAGTAAAAGATCAAGGATATGAAACGCATCTGCATCGTCGGGATATCCGGCAAGCTGGGACAATATATGCTGAAACACGCGCTGGAGCGCGGCTATCACGTCAACGGCGTGTGCCGGGAAAAGAGCGTGGGGAAGCTGGACGCGGTGATGGCCGAGCATGGCGACCGCATCACGCTCTACCCCGGCAAAACCAATGATCGCGCGGTGATCCGGCAGGCCGTGAAGGGTTGCGAGGGCGTGTTAACCGTGCTGGCGCCCTGGGGCGTGCAGCAGTATTCGTCCGGCACCGCACAAGCCGTGATGGATTTCGCGGAACCAGACGCACGTCTGATCTTTTCCTGCGGTTGGCACATCACGTTGGACGGGAAGGATCAGTATTCGTGGACCTTCCGCACGCTGCTTGCAGTGGCGACGAAGCTTACCCGGTGGCTGCGCTTTGTCGAGATCGACGACCAAGTGCTGGCTTGCGATCTGATCTTCGAGTCAGACACCAAATGGACCGTGGTGCGCGGATCGGACCTTGAGGAAGGCGAGAGCCAAGGACTGCCGGTCTGGTCCGAACACGTGCAGGACCCGGCGTTGGCCTCGAACAAAACCCGCCGGATCGACTTTGCGCTGTTCATGGTCGAGGCACTGCGAAACGACGCGCTGATCGGGAAGGCTCCGGCGATTTGTGGGGCGGGAACGGAAAGCGCGCGGGCCTATGCGCCTGCGGTCTGAAGTCGATTGACCCCTTGGACAGTCAGTGCGGCGACCAGCTTGTCCGTCACAATGCGTTGAACGGGTTGGCCATCGCGCAGCGCCAAGGCGGCGGCGGTCCCTGTCGCCTGCCCCATCACCATGCATTGTGGCATCCCACGGACCGAGGCAAAGGCCACGGGGTCTGCAGACAGAATGCGCCCCGCGAACATAAGGTTCTCGATCCGCGCTGGGATCAGCGACCGAAACGGGATGGTGTAGTAGTCACCATTCGAGATCGCCGCGTGATGGGTCATGTCCCCGTCCGAGCGCATCACATCGTCGATGGGATTGTCGCAAGCCACGATGCCGTCCGGGAACTTCGTAGCAGCGGCAAGATCAGCGCTGGTCAGGCGATACACGCCCTCCAACTTACGTGTCTCGCGCACGCCGACGGTTGGCGAGAGCAGCGACATATGTGCGCTCTCAAATCCCGGCACGTCGCTCTGCAGGAACTGGGCCAGTTGCAGGCAGCGCCGCCGCCCCTCTTGCGTGGCACGCCCGACGTCCACCGGGTTGGTCCCGTCCACGTTGCGGATATGCACGGAATTGCAAAACACCGTGCCCGCATGAAACCCGCGCATCAGGTAAAGCTGCGCAAGGTCGGGATGCAGGCGCCCCTCGGCGATGCCGCGCGCAGCGTGGGTTTGGAAGTATGGATCGGGATCGGCGAAGGCCGTATCCCAATCCACGCCCACCATATGGAACGAGATCGTGACCGCCATCATGTTGCCCGACGCATCGCCCAGCGCATAAGGGACGCCCGCCTTGGCCGAGATGTCCCCGTCGCCCGAGCAGTCGATAACCATGCCGGGCGTGACCGAAAACGGTCCGTTTCGATCGTAGCACTCCACTCGAACGATCTTGTCCCCTTCAAGATGCGGCGTCAGCGCGGTCGCTCCCAGCCGGACCTCAACGCCTGCCTCTTCAAGCATCTCGAACATCGTCAGGGTGGCGATGTCATGGTCATACAGGATCTCGGGCCCGAAATTCTCCAACGTGCAGGGGCGTTTCTCGGCGGCAGGTGGGGTCATTGCGGCAAGGCGGTCTGTCAGCTCTTCCATCAGCCCGCCGATGATCTGATCGACCGGATAGCCACCGCCCCATGGCATGCCGGGACAGAACGCCATGACGCCGCCGACCTTCTGGGTAGCCTCCAGAAGCATCACGCGAAGCCCTTGGCGACCAGCGGCGACTGCGGCGCCGAATCCTGCTGTGCCGCCTCCGATAACCAGAACATCCTTGTCAAAGTTGTTGTGTGACATGTCAGCCCCCGATGCCTCGTTTCATCGCCGACTAGAGAGGCATTGTAGCGCCGTTGCAAGCTGCAAAGCGCAGGCAGGTCGATCTGCTAACGGCGAAGCGCCCGAAACACCCGCCCGTCATTCACCGCGAACCCCACTGCGATGATGGCGAAGCCCGCCCATGCTTCAGGACCGATGCGTTCGCCAAGGAACATCGCACCAAGCCCGATGGCGAAGGGCGGGATCAGAAGGGTGACGAGCATCAGGTTCGCAGCCCCTGCCCGTACAAGGATCGCGAAGTAGAGGACGTAGGCAAGTGCGGTGGACAGGGCGGCGAGGCCCAGAAGGGCTCCCCACGTGGGTGCGGTCAGCGCGAGGGCCGGTGCGCCGTCCACCATCCAGACCACGGGGGCCATGATCAGGGCGCTGGCGGTGACCATGCCCAGCGCGTTCATCAGCGGTGGCTGGCCAGCCAGCATGACCCGCCCCCAGACGCTGGCGAAGGCGTATGACAGCGCGGCGCCAAGGATGGCCAGTTGCGCGAGGTTGGCGGGGTTGAAGCCAGACACGGCCTCGGGCCCCATGATGACGCCAACACCGATGAGGCCCAGAAGGGCGCCTCCGATCTTGCGACCGGTCAGAGGTTCGTCGGCCAGCAGCACCCCTGCAACAACTGCGCCGAACATGGCCGTAGTGCCATTCAGGATCGAGGCCAACCCGCTCTCAATCTGCGTCTGCCCCCAGAAAATCAGCGAAAACGGGATCGCATTGTTCAGCGCGCCCATACCCAGATAGCCCAACCAGATACGCGGGTTACGCGGCACGGGAATGCGTTTCATCGCGACGATCACCGCCAGAATGGGAATGGTCCAGACCACGCGATGCAGCGTGATGGTCAGTGGCGGCACCTCGCCCAGCGCGACCTCGGCAAAGAAAAACGACCCACCCCAAACGGCAGCCAAAGCGAGCAGCATGATCCATGCGGTGCGGTCCATTTGGAGGGAAGGTTGGGGCATTGAGCGAGTTCCTGTGGTATTGCCCCATAGGGATGGCTGGATTTGCCGCGTAGGCCAATCCGGTTCTTGTGGTTTTGAGAATAGCCTCGAATGACAATCCAGCCACATCTTTGAACCAGATAACCACTCAAAGGCGATAACCTCTGGCGTTCTGATCTGACCGCCCACTATTGATGCTGCTACGTCTAGAGCCGACCATTGTCAAAATTGGGGTGTGAGTTGAACTGGCAGAATTCGACTATCTCTGAAATTACGCAATCCTTCTCCGAGCTTGGTTTCACCACGCGTAGAAAAAACTTGGCTGCTAAAGAGCTTGGCGAGGGCAAGTATCTATGTCTGAGCGTTGGCTCCTCTAAGATCAAACTCGGCCCCCTGATGGTTGACATCTATGCGAACTGTTACTGGCGAGAGGTCGAAAAACTTGTTGCCGTCGGGTTCGGATTGAAACAAGGGTTCGCGTCATCGTTCACATCGGCGCGCATGCTCAATCAGGGTCACCGGTACACAATCGGAAGTAACGAAAGCAAAGCATCGGTCATTCCGCAGATTCTGGAAGACGTGAAAGCCATTCCAGAAACACAGCTTCTGGAGCTTTGCGATACAGAGGCGATTATCGCAGGTATCAAAGAGGGTATTTCCATCGGGGGAGGCTATGCCGAACGACTTGTAGCTATCGAATGGGTCACGCAAGGCAAGGACGCTGCTGCAGCGCGCTTCGACGAATGCCTTACACTCGTTCAGGACGATTTCCATAAGTCGAGGCTGTCTGAATTCTGGCAACGACTATCGGATTCGAATGCTGCTTGAAAACAAGCTAAGTTGCGTCCTTCCGACATAAAACAAAAACAGCCCACCAATCCGGCGGGCTGCTCTTCATTTATCGCGTCGCGCTTACATCTGCCCGTAAGGCGTGGAACGCGAGATTTCCAGCTCCTCGTCGCTCATCACCTCTTCAACGCCTTCGAACAGCGGTGTGGACAGGTAGCGTTCGCCGGTGTCGGGCAGCATGACGAGGATGTTGGCGCCTTCGGGGGCGGATTTCGCGGTCTCGATCGCGGTGGCGAAGGTCGCGCCGGCCGAGATGCCGACGAAGATGCCTTCCTCGGCGGCCAGACGTTGCGACCACTTGATGCCCTCTGGGCCAGGGACGGATGTCAGCTCGTCATAAAGCCCGTTGTCCAGCGCCTCTTGCAGGACGTGGGGGATGAAGTCCGGGGTCCAGCCTTGGATGGGGTGCGGGTTGAAATCCGGGTGGCCTTCGGTGGGCTGGTGTGCCTCGTTGCGGGTATTCACATAGCCCGAGGCGACCAGCGCCGCGTTGGCCGGTTCGGTCAGGATGATCTTGGTGTCGGGACGCTCTTTCTTCAGGACGCGCCCGATGCCCGTCACGGTGCCGCCTGTGCCGTAACCGGTGACCAGATAGTCCAGCCGCTCGCCCTCGAAATCGGCAAGGATCTCGCGCGCGGTGGTGTTTTCGTGGATGTCGGCGTTGGCGTCGGTTTCGAACTGGCTGGCAAGGAACCAGCCGTTTGCCTCGGCCAGTTCTTTGGCTTTGGAATACATACCGAAGCCCTTCAGCTCTTTCGGGGTCAGAACCACCTTCGCGCCAAGGAAACGCATCAGCTTGCGCCGCTCGACCGAGAAGCTTTCGGCCATGGTCACGACCAGCGGATATCCCTTGGCTGCACAGACCATGGCAAGGCCGATGCCGGTGTTGCCGGAGGTGGCTTCGACCACTGTCTGGCCGGGTTTCAGCGCGCCCGAGGCTTCGGCGGCTTCGATGATGTTCAGCGCAAGACGGTCTTTGACAGAGCCCGCCGGGTTGAAGGCTTCCATCTTCACAAACATGTTCACGCCCTCGGGCGCGATGCGGTTGATGCGGATGACCGGGGTGTCGCCCACGGTATCCAGAATGCTGTCATAGCGCGTGCCGCGCCCATTGGTCTGTCGAGGTGCCATGGAATTGTCCTTTCGCGATACACGAGTTCCATTGTTCTTTGAGCTTAAACCTAAGCCGCGATCCGCACAGCCAAAACCCGACCCGCGCGAAAAAGACTGAAATTCACGCATCGCGATTGGTGCCCGTCGCATCGTCCCGGAATCCGCCAACGCGGCACATTTCTGTTCCGCACAATCGGTGGCCGGGCCGCGCAATATGCAGGCAAAACGTAGGATGGACAAAAACACGCAGGTTTTTGCTGATGTGGACGTAACGAGTTTCTGGCATAGGTGGCAGCGAGCCGCTAGGATAAGGCTTGATCAAACGGCGCGTGTCTTGGCGAACGGGACAGCAAAGACGCCGTGGCACACAGGGATAGGTAACATGGCAGAAAGCCAGACAAGCGACAGCCGGAAGCTTTTGGTCAGCCTGCGCGAAACCCTTGCGGCAGCGTCCGAAGGGCAAGAGCGGCTGGACCGTATTACCTCGTTGATTGCGGAAAGCTTGGGGGTCGAGGTGTGCTCGATCTATCTGTTCCGGGATGCCGAAACGCTTGAACTCTGTGCGACTGAAGGTCTGAAAGCTGAAGCTGTACACCAGACCCGTCTGCGTGTGGGCGAAGGACTTGTGGGGCGCGTGGCGCGCTCGGGCCGGGTGGTAAACACGGAAGACGCCCCGTCGGCACGCGGGTTCCGGTACATGCCGGAAACGGGGGAAGAGATTTACTCCAGCTTCCTTGGTGTGCCCATTCAGCGTCTGGGCGAGAAGTTGGGCGTGCTGGTCATTCAATCGAAGGATCCGCGGGTCTTTTCGCCGGACGAGATCTACGGCATCGAAGTGGTCGCCATGGTGCTGGCCGAAATGACCGAGCTGGGCGCTTTCGTCGGCGAAGGCGAGGCGATGGGTGCGCTGCACCAGCGGCCTGCCACCTTCAAGGGCGGGATCGGACAAGAAGGCGCGGCCGAGGGCCATGTCTGGCTGCACGAACCGCGTGTGGTGGTGACCAACCCGGTGGCGGATGATCCGGATGTGGAACTGAAGCGCCTGAATGACGCGGTCGACATGCTGCGCGTCTCGGTGGACGAGATGCTGGAAAACGCGCAGACCACCGACAAAGAACAGATGCAGGTTCTGGAAGCCTATCGGATGTTTGCCAATTCCAAGGGCTGGATGCGGCGCATGGCCGAAGACATTTCGCGCGGTCTGTCCGCCGAGGCAGCCGTTGAAAAAGAACAATCCGCCGCGCGTGCGCGGATGAGCCAGGTGCCGGACCCTTACTTGCGCGAACGGCTGCATGATCTGGACGACCTGTCGAACCGCCTGCTGCGCATCCTGACCGGACAGGGCAAAGATACCGGGGCCGAGATGCCAGAAAACCCGATCCTGATCGCCACAAATATTGGGCCGGGAGAGCTTCTGGAATATGGGCGTGGCCTGAAGGGGATCGTGCTGGAAGAAGGCTCGGTCGCCAGTCACGCCGCGATCGTGGCGCGCGCCTTCGCGATCCCGCTGATCATTCAGGCGGGGCACATCGCGACCGAGGCGCTGAACGGCGACCACATCCTTGTGGATGGGGAAAACGGTGTGGTCCACCTGCGCCCCGAGGACACGATTATCTCGGCTTTCCGCGACAAGATGGCGATGGAGGCCACGAAGCAGGAACGCTATCAAAGCCTGCGCGACAAGCCTGCGATGGGCCTGTGCGGGACCGAGGTAAAGCTGCACATGAATGCGGGCCTGATGGCCGATCTGCCCTCGCTGGAAAGCTCGGGCGCCTATGGCGTGGGCCTGTTCCGCACCGAGTTACAGTTCCTGACCGTGGACCGTGTACCGCGCCGGGGTGATCTGGCCGCGACCTATGCCCGCGTGTTGGATGCCGCGAAAGGAAAGCGGGTGACCTTCCGCACGCTCGATATCGGGTCGGACAAAGTGCTGCCCTATATGAACCCGCTGGACGAACCTAATCCCGCCTTAGGTTGGCGCGCAATCCGCGTTGGGCTGGACAAACCGGGGGTCATGCGGATGCAACTGCAGGCGCTGATCCGCGCCGCTGCTGGGCGCCGCCTGACTGTCATGTTCCCATTCATCGCGCAGTTGGACGAATTCCGAGATGCCCGCGAAATGCTTTTGGCCGAGATCGAACGCGAACGGGCGCTAGGACATATCCTGCCCGAGAAGGTCGAGATCGGCGCGATGCTGGAGACGCCCTCGATGGTGTTTGCCCCGCAGCAGTTTTTCGAGATGGCTGATTTTATCTCGATCGGCGGCAACGATCTGAAGCAGTTTTTCTATGCGGCAGACAGGGAAAATGAACGCGTGCGGCGGCGCTATGACACGCTGAACGTGTCTTTCCTGAACCTGATTGAAGAGATCGTGACCCGTTGCGACGCGGCGCGAACGCCGCTCAGTTTCTGTGGCGAGGATGCAGGCCGACCGCTGGAAGCAGTGTGCTTTGCAGCGCTTGGCATGCGGCATCTGTCGATGCGGCCTGCCTCGATCGGACCGGTCAAAAGCTTGATAAGACGCACTAATCTGGATGACCTGCGCGAACTTATCGACGCTGCACGCCTGTCGGGTGAGCAATCGGTCCGTCCAACGGTGAAGGCGTGGCTGGCGGAAAACGCAGTGTAAGAAACAGTCCGTTTCGACCAGCCACACGCCCGGTTAGGAAAATCTTCAGACAATTAGAACAATCGTAGAACAGCGACGCGGGCGCTTCGATCCCCATGACCGGGCCAGTCGAACCGCACGTACCTTGGAAGATCACACTGCGGCTTGTCCTCCGGCGCATTGCCTGGACCGCCCGCGAAAGGAGAGACCCATGCTGTTTCGTGTACTCGTCACTGGAGTGTTCACCGGTTCCATCGCCGCCGTCACGGCGTTTTCGCAGGGGCTTGGGCCGCTTGCTGCCTTCGCGGCCTACGCCGTTTTCGCCGGATTTGCCGTCATTGGAATGGGCGTCCTGACCATAACAGCCCCCAAGCTGCCTGCCCCCTCGCGTCAATGGCAGTTGGATCAATCACGCGATGCGCGCGCCCAGCGGATCTGGCACCCCCTGTCATACAATCGGCAGTCCCCCTACTGGCAACAGCGGCTAGAGCGCATGGCGCGACAAACCCTCGGCGCGCAGGCCCGGCCTACGACATTTTGTGTATTCACATCGGTGCGTCGGAACCAACCCACCTTTCGCTAAGGTGCCTCCAGCGTCGCGCTAGGCGTCGTCAAACCTACGAACATCACCCGCCACACCACGCCACGACCCACAGTCCTGATCATAGGCGAGAACCCGGTCAGGGTTGGTGGGCGGCGGCATCACTACCCCCTCTAAACGGGTGAATCCGAACCGCTGGTAATAGGGCGCATCCCCCACCAGCATCACACGATCCCAACCCAGTTCGGCCGCCCGTCCAAGGCTTTGACGGATCAGATGGCCGCCCAACCCTTCGCCCTGACGGGTGGGGTGCACGGCCACCGGTCCCAGCAACAGCGCTTTGTGCGTGTGCTCTCCGACAATGGCGATGGGCCAATAGCGGATCGCCCCGGCCAGAACGCCGTCTGCGTCACGGGCCACCATGGACAGCTCCGGAATAGGCGGCACATTATCGCGCAGACGATAGGATGACAGCGCCTCGCGCCCGGGCGCAAAGCACAGGTCATAGAGGGCCTCGACCTCCCACCAATCTTCCTGCGTTTCCTGAGACAGATGATACAGCTGCCTGCCCTCGTGTTGCCTTTGGCTTCTCTTTAGGTTCCTGCTATCACGGCAAGGCTATGAAACGGAAGGGATAAGCCAGTGTTCTACAAACCCGAAAACGGGCACCGGCTGCCCCATAACCCGTTCAACGCCCTGATTGTCCCGCGCCCAATTGCCTGGATCACCACGCGCGATGCGGATGGGCGCGACAACCTTGCCCCCTATTCCTTCTTTAACGGGGTCGCTTATGATCCGCCGCAGGTGATGTTCGCCACGACCTCGGGTAAGGCGGATCGGGAAATGGGTAAGGATTCGCTGGACAACATCCGCCAGACCGGCGTGTTTTGTGTCCACATGGTGTCAGAAGCGCTGACCGATGCGATGAATATCAGCGCTGCCAGTTTCGGGCGCGAGATCAACGAGATCGACGAGGCCGGATTGGAGCGGGTCGCATGCGAAACCATCGACGCCGCCCGACTGCCCGCCGCCCCTGCCGCACTTGAATGCAAACTGACGCAGATCACGCAACTACCGGGCGACGCCAATTACGTCTGCTTCGGAGAGGTAACCGGGATCCATATGCGGGATGACTGTATCGTCGACGGGATCTTCGACATTACCCGCGCGCGGCCCTTGGCGCGGTTGGGGTATCGCGATTACTCCGTCGTGCGCGACAGTTTCACACTGAAACGCCCCGGCGAATAACGTCAGACATGAAAAAGGCGCCCGAAGGCGCCTTTTTGTCAGTGTCCGCCAAGAATGCCGGTTTTGACCGAATAGTCCACGGCGACCTCGTAATCGGGGTCGTCATCGCTGTCGACCATCAGGTGACCCGCCTTGGTCAGCAGGTCGTGGCAGTCACGGCTCAGGTGGCGCAGCTGCACCTTCTTGCCCAGCGCTTCGTATTTCGCAGCCACCGCCTCGATCGCTTGCAGGGCCGATTGGTCGACCACGCGCGAGCGGGCGAATTCGATCACTACCAGATCAGGGTCGTTCTTCACGTCGAAGAGTTCAATGAACCCGTCTGACGAGCCGAAGAAAAGCGGGCCTTCCACGTCATAAACCTTGGCGCCGTCCTCTTCACGGGTGACCGCGTGGATGCGCGCAGCGGCGTTCCAAGCATAGGCCAGAGCGGACACGATCACACCCACCACAACAGCAACCGCAAGGTCTTCCGCCACGGTGACAGCGGTTACCAGCAAGATCACGAAGGCGTCCGTGCGCGGCACGCGGCGCAGGATCTTCAGCGAGTTCCACGCGAAGGTACCAATCACCACCATGAACATCACACCGACCAAGGCGGCAAGCGGGATCATCTCGATCCAGCTGGAAGCGACAACGATGAACAGCAGCAGGAACAGCGCAGCGGCGATGCCGGCGATGCGGGTACGGCCACCCGAGCGCACGTTGATCATCGACTGACCGATCATGGCACAGCCCCCCATACCGCCGAAGAAGCCGGTGATCACGTTCGAGGTACCTTGCGCAATACACTCTTGCGACGCGCCTCCGCGTTGACCGGTCATCTCGCCTACGAGGTTCAGGGTCAGCAGGCTTTCAATCAGGCCAATCGCGGCAAGGATCACTGCGTAAGGCAGGATGATCCAGAGCGTCTCAAGCGTGAAGGGCGCCAGTGCGGTGCCATACAGCCCCTCGCCCGTGCCGAACGGATTGTGGAAGCTGGGTAGGCTGCCTTTGATCGAGGCCATGTCTCCAACAGTCGGCACGTCGATGCCAAATGCGATTACCAGCCCAGCCACAACGCCGATCCCGGCCAGCGGTGCCGGGATGAACGAGGTCAGTTTCGGCAGCCCCCAGATGATCAACATGGTCAGAGCCACAAGGCCCAGCATCATGTAAAGCGACGCGCCCGACAGCCAGGCATCGGGATTGCCCGGTTCCTTGAACTGGGTCATCTGCGCCAAGAAAATAACGATCGCAAGACCGTTCACAAAGCCCAACATCACCGGGTGCGGCACAAGGCGGATGAACTTACCCCAATGCATCACGCCCGCGAAAATCTGCAAAATCCCCATCAAAACAACGGTTGCGAACAGGTACTCAACACCGTGTTCGGCGACCAGAGCGACCATCACAACGGCCAGCGCGCCGGTTGCGCCCGAGATCATGCCGGGACGCCCGCCGATCACGGCAGTGATCAGGCCAACCATGAAGGCCGCATACAGGCCCACCAGCGGGTGGACGCCCGCGACGAAGGCGAAGGCAACGGCCTCGGGCACCAAGGCCAGGGCCACGGTCAGGCCCGACAAAAGCTCGGTTTTGATCCGCGACGGCGTCAGATCATCGTTCGGCGACAAGCGCAGATCAGGGCGTTCGATACGATTGGCAAAGCTTGCCAGAAGGGCTCGGGCCACGGGGTCACCTCATATGGGGAATTGTTCGCGATGGCGCTGTCTAACGGCTTCGGGCCTGTCGGGCAATGCCTCAGATGACTTGCTGCCCTGCAACTATTGCATGGCGTGGCGGCAATGCGCGCGATAGGCTGCGGCCAAAGCAGAACAGGAGGCAGGCATGGACACGCATATTGGGATCATCGGTGGGTCGGGCATCTATCAGATGGACGGGCTGGAAGACGCGCGTTGGGTGGATGTGGACAGCCCTTGGGGCGCACCGTCGGACCAGATCCTGACGGGCCGTTTGAACGGCGTCGCCATGTCCTTTCTGCCGCGTCACGGACGGGGGCATGTGCATTCCCCGTCGGATGTGCCGTACCGTGCGAATATCGATGCGCTGAAACGGCTGGGCGTCACGGATGTGATCAGCGTCTCGGCCTGCGGGTCGTTTCGCGAAGAAATGGCGCCGGGCGATTTTGTCGTTGTAGATCAATTCATTGACCGCACATTCGCACGATCAAAAAGCTTCTTCGGATCGGGCTGCGTGGCCCATGTGGGCTTTGCCCATCCCACCTGCCCGCGCCTGTCTGCGGCCTGCGTAGACGCCGCCCGCGCGGCGGGGGTCACCGTGCATGAGGGCGGAACCTATCTGGCGATGGAGGGGCCTCAGTTCTCGACACTGGCGGAAAGCCGGATGTATCGCGACCAGTGGGGGGCGCATGTAATCGGCATGACCAACATGCCCGAGGCCAAGCTCGCCCGCGAGGCCGAGCTCTGCTACGCCTCGGTCGCGATGGTGACGGATTACGACTGCTGGCACCCGGACCATGACGAGGTCGACGTGGCACAGGTGATTGCGACGCTGACCGGCAATGGCGACAAAGCCAAACGGATGGTGGCAGGACTGCCCGCACTGTTGGGCGCAGATCGTGCCCCCTGCCCCCATGGCTGCGACCGCGCTCTGGACATGGCGATCATGACCGCCCCCGAAAAACGTGATCCCGCGCTTCTGGAAAAGCTGGACGCGATTGCGGGTCGGGTGCTGTGAACCGTCTGAACGGCGTCGACATTGCGCGATACCTTGCGTTCGTCGGCATGGTTCTGGTGAACTTCCGTCTGGCCGCCGAGGTCAGCGGAGGCTCGGATATCGGGTCGCTGATCACCGACAATTTGGAGGGCCGCGCCGCAGCCCTGTTCGTTGTGTTGGCAGGTGTTGGGGCCAGCCTTGGAAAACCTGCGTGGCACCTGACCCTTCGCCGAGCGCTTTTCCTGTTCGTCGTCGGCATGCTGAACATGCTGATCTTCGAAGCCGACATCCTGCATTTCTATGCGCTCTATTTCATTGTCGCGATGGCGTTCATGCGCCGGTCAAACAACAGCCTTCTATTGGGCGTCGCAGGCTTCATCCTCGTCGGGTTCGTGGCACAGCTGATGCTGGATTTCGACCGAGGTTGGAACTGGGCCATGCTTTCCTACCACGACTTCTGGACGATCGAGGGCTTCCTGCGTCACTCTCTGTTCAACGGCTGGCATCCGGTCTTTCCGTGGGCGGCGTTCCTGCTGTGGGGCATGTGGTTGGGGCGACTGAAGCTTAGCCGTTGGACGGTTCAGATCGGCATGGTACTTGGCGGCGCGCTGGTAGCTGTCGCGGCCCATCAAGCCAGTGCGGCCCTGATCCACGATCCTGAGATTGGGGCCCTGATGAGCACCGAGCCGGTTCCGGCGGGGCCGCTCTATATGCTGGCGAGCGGAGCCACTGCCGTGGCAATCTTGGGTGCTGTGCTGCTCATCACGCCGGTCTTGCTGGCTTTGCCCATCTTTCGGCGCCTGTGCGATGCGATGATCGTCGCCGGTCGCCAGACCCTGACCCACTATGTCGCGCATATCCTGATCGGCATGGGCACGCTCGAGGCGCTGGGACGGCTCGACGGGTCGCTCCAGCCGATGCAGATTTTCTGGATCTCGATCACCTATTGCGCATTTGCCGCGTTGTTCAGTTGGCTGTGGTCGCATAAGTTCAAACGCGGGCCGCTCGAGGCCATCATGCGTCTGATCACAGAGGGAAAAACATGAAATCCGTCAAAGACTATATCCGCACCATCGTGGACTTCCCGCATGAAGGGATTTTGTTTCGCGATGTGACCACTCTGTTCGCCGATCCGCGCGGGTTTCGCATGGCGGTGGACCAGATGCTGCACCCTTATGCCGGGATGCAGATCGACAAGGTCGTTGGGCTTGAGGCGCGCGGTTTCATTCTGGGCGGCGCGATTGCGCACCAGTTGACGCTGGGGTTCGTGCCGATCCGCAAAAAGGGCAAACTGCCCGGCGCCACCCTGTCGGAAGCCTATACGCTGGAATATGGCGAGGCTGTGATGGAGATCCATGACGACGCCATTCAGCCGGGCGAGAAAGTGCTGCTGGTCGATGACCTGCTGGCCACCGGCGGCACGGCCGAGGCTGGGATCAAACTGATCGAACGACTGGGCGGCGAGATCGTAGGCTGTTCCTTCATCGTCGACCTTCCGGAACTGGGCGGGCGCAAGAAGCTGGAAGAGCTTGGCATGGGCGTCGATGTTTTGTGCGAATTCGAAGGGTTGTGAACCCTCGCTTAACCATTCGCCCCTAAAGCTGTTCCTGCCCGGTCGGAGCCCGGGCGCTGCTTGAGCACGTGACTATAGTGCAACGCCCCGCTTACCCGGCGGGGCGTTTTCATTGCTGCTGGTGGCTCACGATGTGAGCCTGAGGGGCGTTGCCCCCGCGCCTTTGGCGCTCCCCCAAGGTATTTCTGGCAAGTGGAAGGGGAGAGGTTTCAATCAGGTGGAAAGAACACGCCGGGATTCATGATCCCGTTTGGATCGAGCGTCTGTTTGATTGCACGCATGGCAGCCAGGCGGGCGGGATCTGCGTAGCGGGCAAGCACGTCGGTTTTCAGGCGACCTACGCCGTGCTCGGCGCTGAAGGATCCGTCGTGTTCAGCCACCAGATCATAGACCGCGGCGCGAATGGCATCGCGTTGGGACAGATAGGCAGCTTTGTCTTCGCCCGCTGGCGGGAAGACGTTGTAGTGCAAATTGCCGTCGCCCAGATGCCCGAACGCATTTACGCGGAACGGGCCGAGGGCGGCGAGGGCATCATCTGCGCGCCTCAGGAAAGCCGGGATATCCGACAGAGGCAGTGAAATGTCATGCGAGTTAATGGCCCCTACCGCTTTGTTCGCCAAGGGTATTTCCTCGCGCAACTTCCACAGGGCAGCGCGTTGGGATTGGGATTGTGCGATAACGCCTTCGGACACCAAGTCTGCCCCTTGAGCCGCCTCAAAGAGTGTTAGAAGCGCGGCCTCTGGGTCGTCTGACGGGCCAAGGCCCAGATCGATCAGAACGGACCACGCGGGCGGTTTGGCAAAGGGTTGCGGCCCGCCAAGACCGGCTTCGGTCAGGAACTCCAACCCGGTGCCCTTGATCAACTCGAATGCGCTGATCCCCTGCCCCAGTTGGGATTGCGCCAGTGCCAGAAGGTCCAAAGCGGCGGATGGGTCGCGCACACACAGAAGCGCGGTGCCGGTGCGTGCGGGACGCGGGAACAAGCGCAGACTGGCGGCGGTGATCACGCCCAACGTGCCCTCTGCCCCGCACAGAAGCGCGCGCAGATCGTATCCGGTGTTGTCCTTGCGCAGCCGCTTCAGACCGTGATGGATGGTGCCGTCGGGCAGCACGGCCTCGATCCCCAGACACAATTCGCGCGCGGTGCCGTAGCGCAGCACATTCACGCCGCCCGCATTGGTCGACAGGCAGCCGCCAATGCGGCACGAGCCTTCCGACGCCAGAGACAGCGGGAACAAACGATCAACACCCTCGGCGGCGGATTGAACATCCGCCAAGATGGCCCCGGCTTCGGCGACCAACACGTTCTCGGTCGGATGGACGGCGCGGATGCGGGTCATACGTTCAAGGCTCAGAATCACCGGGCGGTCGTCCTGCATCACCTGCCCACCCACCAGCCCGGTGCCGCCGCCAAAGGGCACGACGGGGACGCGGACGTCGTTGCAGAGGCGCAGGATGGTGGACACCTCATCGACCGAGCCGGGGGCCAAAAGCAATCCGCCGGCACCTTGGAACATCCCGCGTGGTTCTTCCAAATAGGCCGGGGTCAGGGGGCGGAAGGCTGCGTCCGGCAGGGACGCACGCAATTTCGCTTCGATGGCTGCATCGACAGATCTCACGTCACGCTCCCTAATTTGTGGTTCACAGACAGATCACCAAGCGCGGCTTAGCCCACGTGTGTGCGCCCGCGCCGGTCCGATCTGAGGTTGGCATAGAGCACATGATTGCGCCAGCGCCCGTTGATCTGAAGATAGCTTTGCGCCACGCCTTCGTATTTATAGCCGACCTTTTCCAGCACCCCGCGCGAGGCGGCGTTTTCTGGCAGACACCCGGCTTCGAGCCGCGACAGATCCAATTCGTTGAAGGCGTAGTGCACCAGCGCCTCGAGCCCTTCGCGCATATAGCCCTGCCGCGCAAAGCGTTCGCCGATCCAATATCCTGTGGTCCCTGCCTGCGACGGCCCGCGGCGGATGTTGTCCAGTGTCAGCGCACCCAGCAACACGTCGTCCTGACGCCGAAACATGAAAAGTGGAAGCGCAGTGCCGCTTGTGACCGAACGATTGGCCCAATAAACGCGATTTGTGAAACTTTTACGGGTCAGGTGATCGGCCGCCCATGTCGGTTCCCAAGGTGTCAGGAAGTCCCGGCTGGCGACCCGAAGGGCGGCCCATGCGCGATAGTCGCCATGCATGGGCGGGCGCATGGTCATCCGTTCGGTTTCGATCCGAACCTTCTTGGGCCGCGCGAACATCAGGCAGCGCGCCTTTCCATCAGAGCCTCCAACGGCTCGGCCTTGTCTGCCGGGCCATAGACCGCCATCGCCATGGCGCTGTTCGTTAAAGACGCTCCGAAATCACGCAGGTCTTGCAGGGTGACGGCCTCGATCTTCTCGACCGTATCGGCCAGCGTTGGCACGTAACCCCAGATCCCGACCAGACGCGCCATACGCTCGGCGCGGGCCGACGGGCTTTCGAGCCCCATCAGAAGGCCGGCCTTCATCTGGGTCCGCGCGCGCTCCAGCTCGCGATCAGACATGTCACTGGCGGCGCGTTTCATCTCGTCAATGCAGAGCCCCGACAGGGCGGCGATGTCATCGCCCGACGTACCCGCATAGACGGTCATCATGCCGGTATCGTCATAAGACCCGACCTGCGAGAAGATCGAATAGCACAGCCCACGTTTCTCGCGCACTTCTTGGAACAGGCGCGAGGACATGCCGCCGCCAAGGGCCGAGCTGAAGAGCTGTGCGGCATAAAACCCGTCATCGCGATACGAGGGTGCTTCGAAGCCCAGCGTGAAATGGACCTGTTCCAGCGTGTTGTTGACCTCGACCCGCGCACCAGAGGTCCAGCGGGCGGTGTCCGGCACCAGCACGGGGCGTGGGGCCAGCGCGCCGAACGCGGCTTCGGCAAGGCGCAGGATTTCGTCGTGGTTCACCGCGCCAGCGGCCGACAGGATTAGCTGTTCAGGGCCATAGTGTTGCCCGACAAAGCCCGACAGGTCACCGCGGCCAAAGGACTTCACGCGCTCGGACGGGCCAAGGATGGTGCGCCCGATGGGCTGGTCGGGAAATGCGGCTTCTTGCAGCCAGTCAAAAACCACATCGTCGGGCGTATCCAGCGCTTGCCCAATTTCCTGCAGGATCACACCGCGTTCGGTCTCGATCTCGCCCGTGTCAAAAACCGGGTTCAGCACGATGTCCGAAATCACATCGAGCCCAAGCGCCACGTCGTCTTTCAACACACGCACGTAGTATGCTGTCACTTCGCGCGAGGTATAGGCGTTGATATAGCCACCCACGCCCTCGATCGCCTCGGCAATCTCAAGCGCGTTGCGCTTTTCGGTGCCCTTGAACGCCATGTGCTCAAGGAAATGCGCGATGCCGTTCTGGGCCTGCGTTTCGTGACGGCCACCCGCCATGACCCACACGCCGAGTGAGGCGCTTTCCAGCCCCGGCATGTGCTCGGTCACGACGCGTACGCCGTTGGACAGGCGATCCAGACGCACGCTCATTCAGCGGCAGCCTTGCGTTCTATGATCAGCGTTTTCAGCGCGTCCAGATCGTTGGCCACGCGGGTCACACGCTCGTCGCGGTCAAACAGGTCAGCCATGCGCGGCGGCAGGGGCGCGTCTTGACCGCAGGCGTCTTTCACAGCGGCCGGAAATTTCGCCGGGTGTGCAGTGGCCAGCGTGATCATCGGGCTGTCGTCCAGATGCTCTTCGGCCACTTTCACGCCAACAGCCGAGTGCGGGCAGAGGACTTCGCCGGTGGTGGCAAAGCTGGTCTTGATCTGCGCCATGGTTTCGTCTTCCGAGGCACGGCCCGAGGTAAACTGTTCACGCAGAAACTCCATCGCGCCTTGGCTGATCGAGAACCCGCCGTCTTTCAGATCATCCATCTGACCGGCGACAGCCGCGCCGTCACGGCCATAGGCGTCAAACAGTGCGCGTTCAAAGTTCGAAGACACCTGAATGTCCATCGACGGGCTGATCGAGGGCGTGACGCCCGCTTTGGTATAGGCGCCCGTCTCCATCGTGCGGTGCAGGATGTCGTTTTGGTTGGTGGCGATCACCAGCTGGTCGATGGGCAGGCCCATCTTCTTGGCGATATAGCCCGCGAAGATGTCACCGAAGTTGCCCGTCGGAACGGTGAAGCTGATCTTGCGATGCGGCGCGCCCAGCGAGACTGCGGACGAGAAGTAATATACCACCTGCGCCAGAACGCGCGCCCAGTTGATCGAGTTCACGCCCGCTAGCTTCACACCATCACGGAAGTCGAAATCGTTGAACATATCCTTCAGTCGGGCTTGGCAATCGTCGAAGTCTCCGTCCACGGCCAGCGCATGCACGTTGCTTTCCGACGGCGTGGTCATCTGACGGCGTTGCACCTCGGATACGCGGCCATGCGGGAACAGGATGAACACGTCGACCGCGTCCAGACCCTTGAAGGCTTCGATGGCGGCAGAGCCGGTGTCGCCCGAGGTAGCGCCCACGATGGTCACCTTCTCGCCACGGCGGCTGAGCGCCACTTGGAACAGCTGACCAATCAGCTGCATCGCGAAGTCTTTGAAGGCCAATGTTGGGCCGTGGAACAGCTCCAGCAGGAAATGGTTCGGACCCAGCTGCACCAAGGGCGCGCGGGCGTCGTGGCCGAAACCTGCATAAGCCTTGGCGATAATGTCTTTAAACTCTTCGTCGGTGAAGGTGTCGCCCACGAAGGGGCGCATCACGCGAAAGGCGATCTCCTCATAGGACAGACCAGCCAGCGCGGCGATTTCGTCTTTCGACATGGTCGGCACAGTTTCAGGCACATAGAGGCCACCATCACGGGCAAGGCCGGTCAGCATGGCATCTTCAAAGCTGAGAACAGGTGCGTCGCCGCGGGTCGAGATATAGCGCATCGAAAGTGAGTCCTTCAGGTGTTTCGGCGTTTCTTACGCCATAGCAGGGCAAGTGTCATCACCGACCATGTGAGCGCCAGCAAAAACCACGTGCCTGCATACTCAAGGTGGCGGTTGGGGACGCCCTCGGAGGTGACGGGCAGCGGCAGAACGCGGGGCTCGGCTGGGGTCATCTGACGGGTGATCACCAACAGTGGCTGCGTGTCCAAAGTGTCGGCCATTTGCTGCAGATCGCGGGCAAACCACGTATTGCCTGCAACGTCATTGTCGGGGGTCGAGCTACGGCGGTCATCAGGCCAATGCAGGTTGCCTTCGATCTGGACCGGACCGTCTGGTACCGGCGGCATCTCGTCCGCCACGCGGATAAAGCCGCGGTCGATCAGGATCGCACCCTGATCAGTCAACAAAGGCGAGATCAGGCGATAACCTGCGCCGGCCTGTTTGGTCGAGACCAGCACGCGCAGAGTACCGTCGCCAAATGTGCCGCTGACCACGACGGGCAGATACGTATCACGCTCCTTGTCGGGCCCTTCCGGCAGCGGCACCGGTTCGGCGGCAATGCGCGCGTCGATTTCCGCCAGTACGCCCTCTTTCCATTTCAGACGCTGCACCTGCCATGTGCCCAGCCCGATGAACAGGGCCAGCACGGCAAGGGACAGGATGATGGTGATGGCGTGGCGCATGGCAGGGATCCGAAAAAAGAAAGGCGCGAGGGTTTCCCCTCGCGCCCTTGATTAGGACTAATCGCAGGTCAGGTTCAACCGCCCCAAACGTAGACAGCGGCGAACAGGAACAGCCATACAACGTCAACGAAGTGCCAGTACCAAGCGGCGGCCTCGAAGCCGACGTGGCTTTCCGGGGTGAAGTGACCCTTCATCGCGCGCAGCAGGCAGATGAACAGGAAGATGGTGCCGACGATCACGTGGAAGCCGTGGAAGCCGGTGGCCATAAAGAAGTTGGCGCCATAGATGTTGCCCGAGAAGTCAAAGGCAGCGTGGCTGTATTCGTAGGCCTGGAAGATGGTGAAGATCACACCCAGGATCACGGCCAGAGCCAGACCCCAAACCAGATCTTTACGGTTGTTTTCATGAGCGATGGCGTGGTGTGCCCAGGTTACGGCACAGCCCGACAAGAGCAGGATCAGGGTGTTGATCAGCGGCAGGTGCCAGGGGTCAAACGTCTCGATCCCAACCGGCGGCCATACACCATCAATCTTCGGCGAGCCTTCGGTCATCGGGTACATGGCGTGCTTGAAGAAGCTCCAGAACCACGCAACGAAGAACATCACTTCGGACATGATGAACAGGATCACGCCATAGCGCAGGCCGATTTTCACAACCGAGGTGTGGTCGCCGGTTTCGCCTTCATGCACAACGTCCGACCACCAGGCGAACATGACATAAAGGACGCCGGCCAGACCGATGAAGAACAGCCAAGGCGAGCTGTTTGCCATCCACTGGACGGCGCCAAACAGCATGACGAAGCCGGCAACGGCACCCAAGAAGGGGTTCACCGAAGGCGGCAGAATATGATAATCGTGGTTCTTTGCGTGTGCCATAAGCGTCTAGTCCCTGTTCTTCTGGCGTCAGTTTTGCACAACCGTCTGAGGTGCGTCTAGCGAAGCGACCTCTTCCGGCAATTCGGTTTCGTGGAACGTGTAGGACAACGTGATCGCGTTCACGTATTTGCCTTCAGCGTCCTCGATCAATTCGGGGTCCACGTAGAAGGTGACCGGCATGGTCACGCGTTCTCCGGGTTGCAGCACCTGCTGTTCAAAGCAGAAGCAGTCAATCTTGGTGAAAAAGCCACCCGCAGCGAAGGGCGCCACGTTGTAGCTGGCGGTGCCGGCGACGGGGCGGTCGGTCGGGTTGTAGGCTTCATAGAAGGCCAAACCGGTTTCACCCAGTCGGATCTCCATCTCGCGCTGGACGGGCTTGAACTCCCACGGCATGCCGCGCTCTTTTGAGGCGTCGAAGCGGACCAGCACGGTGCGGTCCAGCACAACGTCGGATGCGGTTTCAGCCACACCTGTGACACCGCCAAAGCCGGTCACGCGGCAGAACCAGTCATAGAACGGAACCGAGGCCCAGCTGAGCGATCCCATCAGAAGGACCACGCCAACGGCCTTTGCCGCGGTTTTCTGAGGCTTCGTCAAGCTCATTGGCTGGCCTCCGACGCGGCTTCCGGTTGATACAGCTCTCCGACTTTTGCCACGGTCAGGCCGTAGACAAGGGCAACAAAGCCAACCAGAACAAGGCCCAACCCGATATTGCGGGAAAAGCGGCGCTTGTGCATTTCGTGTTCTGCTTTGATCACCATTAGCCCCAGCCCCCCAGACCGAAGGGTTTCAGCGAAGCTTCAACCAACAGCGCACCATAGTGCAGGAACAGGTAGGCCAGTGACAGCTTGAACAGACCGCGTTCAGCCTTGTGGCTGTCAGCTTCGCTGTCCGCGTCAGTGCGGCGGAATACATCCCACGCGCCTTTGATGAACATAGCGTTCAGAACCAGCGCGATCACCATATAGGTAGGACCACCGACCGAGGTCAGGCCCAACGCGATGGCCACAGCGGCCAGTGCAAATGTGTAGCCAAGAATATGGTTGCGGGTGGCTTTGCGGCCGTGGGTCACGGTCAGCATAGGCACGCCAGCATTGGCATAGTCACCCTTAGTGAACAGAGCCAGCGCCCAGAAATGGGGCGGAGTCCATGCGAAGGTCAAAGCGAACATCAGAACGCTTTCGATCGAGATCCCACCCGTGGCAACAGCCCAGCCGATCATCGGAGGGAACGCGCCCGCCGCGCCACCGATCACGATGTTCTGCGGGGTCCAGCGTTTCAGCCACATCGTATAGATCACGACATAGAAGAAGATGGTGAAGGCCAGCAGGGCTGCGGCCATCAGGTTGGCAGCCAGTCCCAGCATCACAACGGCCATGACCGACAGGGTAATGCCGATGGCGAACGCCTCGCCTTCCTCGACCTTGCCCGATGGGATCGGACGGGTCAGGGTGCGCTTCATCTTGCGGTCGATATCCGCGTCCCACCACATGTTCAAAGCGCCCGAGGCGCCTCCGCCCACGGCGATGAACAGGATCGAGGCAAGACCAACGATGGGGTTCACACCAACCGGCGCGACCAGCAGCCCAACAAGGGCGGTGAACACCACCAGCGACATAACGCGCGGCTTCAACAGCGCGAAATAATCGCCAAACCCGGCCTCGCCGGTTTCGGTCTTGGTGGTCTGGATGCTGGCGTCAGTCATGATGTTTTGGCGCTCTGGCTAGGGTCTTTTTGGTAAGAAACCGCCCCCGGAAGGGCGGCTTGTGGGAAGGGGTCGCCCCCTTCCGTCTGATCAGTTTGCCGATGCGACCTGAATGGCAGGTGCGGTGGTCGCGTCGCCTGCATATTCTTCGATCGCGCCTTTCAGCCAAGCTTCGTACTCGGCTTCGGTCACGGCTTTCACAGTGATCGGCATATAAGCGTGGTCCTTGCCGCACAGTTCCGAACACTGGCCGAAGTAGATGCCTTCCTTGCCGGGCTCAACTTCGAACCACAGCTCGGCCAGACGACCGGGAACAGCGTCCTGCTTTACACCAAAGGCCGGGATGGTCCACGAGTGGATCACGTCAGCAGCAGTCACCTGCATCACAACTTTCTTGCCGGTGGGCACAACAACAGCGGTGTCGGTGGCCAGCAGATAGTCGCTCTGCTCGTATCCGTGGTCTTCCAGGGCCGATTTATCCAGAAGGAAGCTGTCGAAGCCGAACTCGTGCTCGGGATATTCGTAACCCCAGTACCACTGGTACCCGGTGACCTTGATCACAACGTCACCTTTGGGGATGACCTGCTGCTGGAACAGAACCGGCAGCGAGAAGGCGCCGATGAAGACCAGGATCACAACGGGGATCAGGGTCCATGCGATTTCAATCGGGGTGTTGTGCGAGAAGGTCGCGGGCTCGGGGTTAGCGCGGCGGTTGTGGCGCACGATCACCCACAGCAGCAGCGCGGTCACGAACAGCGAGATGGCGATGATGATCACGTTGATCAGACCGTCCAGCCACTGCGCATTTTCAGCGATGTTGGTTGCTGCAGGTTGGAACCCGATTGCACCGTCGACCGGCTTACCGAGCACTTCGAGGTTTTCCTGAGCCGAGGCGATACCCGCCGTCATCATAGCCGTTGCAGTGGCGAAAAGGCTGCTGAAACGCATCATATTCGTCTTTCTCTTCCCTATGCGGCGCGGCCCGACACCGGTGATTTCCGGTTCAAGCTGCTGCGCGCTCATGCCTCTCCCGCACACGGGGCGCGGGAATCCCTTGTTTCTCATTGGTGTGAAACCATATTAGAAAGCTGGGAACAAGGAAAAACCTTCGCAAGTTAACGAACAACGTCGCGTTTAGCGCAAACTAAAGGCCCCCCATGACCGACACCACCGCATTTCGCCCGTTCGAGACCCTGATTGGTCAGGATGAGGCCCAAAAGATTCTGGCGCAGACCACACAAGGCGCCGATGACGGCGAATTGTTTCTGGAACGGATGCGGTCCGAGGCCTTGGTCTTTGACGACGGCCGCCTGCGCAATGCCAGCTATGACGCGTCCGAGGGCTTTGGCCTGCGCGCTGTGAACGGCGAAACCACCGGCTACGCCCACTCGACCGAGATCAGCGAGGCGGCGTTGAAACGTGCGGCCTCGACCGTTGCCTTGGCGGTGGGCGATGGTGGCGGCACATGGGCCGATGCCCCTGCCCGCACCAACCGCAAGCTCTATACAGATGCCGACCCGATGGCAGATGCGGGCTTTGGCCTGAAGGTCGAAACCCTGCGCGAGATCGACGCCTTCACCCGCGACCTTGATTCGCGCGTTGTGCAGGTCTCGGCCACCATCGCGGCATCTCTGCAAGAGGTGCATATCCTGCGCCCGGACGGTCAGTTGGTGTCGGACACGCGTCCGATGACACGGCTGAACGTGTCTGTGATTGTTGAAAAAGACGGGCGACGCGAAAGCGGTTCGGCAGGCGGCGGCGGACGTGCCGGACTGACCGGCCTGATGGACCCGCAACACTGGCAAAGCACCGCGCGCGAGGCGTTGCGGATTGCCTTGGTAAACCTCGACGCGGTGCCTGCGCCTGCGGGTGTGATGGACGTGGTTCTGGGCAACGGTTGGCCCGGCATTCTGCTGCACGAGGCGGTGGGCCACGGGTTGGAGGGTGACTTCAACCGCAAGGGCACCTCGGCCTTCTCCGGCCTTGTGGGCCAACAGGTTGCGGCAAAAGGCGTCACCGTCGTGGATGATGGCACCCTGCCCGACCGCCGCGGTTCGATCAGCGTGGATGACGAAGGCACGCCCTCGGGCCGGACCACCCTGATCGAAGACGGTGTGTTGGTCGGCTATATGCAAGACCGCCAGAACGCCCGCCTGATGGGTGTGCCCGCCACTGGCAACGGACGTCGCCAAAGCTATGCGCATGCGCCCATGCCCCGCATGACCAACACCATTATGGAGGGCGGCACCGCCACGCCAGAAGAGGTGTTGGGCGAGCTGAAAGACGGCATCTATGCGGTCGGCTTCGGTGGCGGTCAGGTCGACATCACCAACGGCAAATTCGTGTTCAGCTGCACCGAGGCCTACCGCGTCGAAGGCGGCAAGGTTGGTGCGCCCGTGAAAGGCGCCACCCTGATCGGTGACGGTCCCCAAGCGATGAAACAAATCCGCGCGATTGGGAATGACATGGCTCTGGATCCCGGCGTCGGCACCTGCGGCAAGGCCGGGCAATCGGTCCCTGTTGGGGTCGGGCAGCCGTCTTTGTTGATTGGCGGTCTGACGGTCGGGGGTTCGGCAGCCTAAAGGTCTTTTTTTCCCAGTCCAAACGCGGGTGGACACCCTATTCTATGGCGATTCACCCGCCGTTAACCAATTTCCCTGCATGCTGATCCGGCAAAAGACGGAATCACGTATGACCAAGGACCTTTTCCAACCTCTTCACCCCATTCCCTCACCCAGGACAGAGGATGAGGCCGTCTTGTGGATCCGTCTTTTGCGCTCGCGCCGCGTCGGCGTCTCAACCTTTTTCAGGCTTCTGGGCGAACATGGCTCGGCAGAGGCCGCGCTGGACGCCCTGCCCGAGGTCGCGAAGGCCGCGGGCGTGAAGGATTATACCTCCTGCCCTGAAGACGTTGCCGAAGACGAATACCGTCGGGCGCAGATGGCTGGCGCCAAGATGATCTGTTGGGGCAGTGACGCCTATCCGGCGCTATTGTCCGAAATCTCGGACCCGCCCCCGTTTTTCTGGGCGATGGGCGACATCACCCTGTTGCACAGCCCCATTATCGCGTTGATCGGCGCGCGCAATGCGTCCTCGATCGGGACGCGCATGGCCCGCAAACTGGCGACTGAACTGGGCGAAGCGGGGTTCACCGTCATTTCGGGCCTCGCGCGTGGGATTGATACGGTCGCCCACGAAGCCGCCCTGAAATCCGGCAAGACCATCGCCGTGATGGCTGGCGGTGTGGACGTCATCTATCCAAAAGAAAACACCGATCTGGCCGAGGACATCGCCCGCGACGGGCTGAGGATCTCGGAAATGCCGCCGGGTGTCACCCCACAAGCGCGGCACTTCCCGCGCCGCAACAGGCTGATCTCGGGACTGGCGCGTGCTGTGGTCGTGGTCGAAGCCGCAGCGAAATCCGGGTCGCTTCTGACCGCCCGCAACGCGCTGGATCAAGGGCGCGATGTGCTGGCTGTACCGGGCCACCCGTTCGACGCCCGCGCCTATGGCTGCAACATGCTGATCCGGGACGGCGCGGCACTGGTGCGCAACGCGGCCGATGTGATCGAGGCAATAGGTCCGGCGGAATCACCGGCGTCGACTGACGCGAAATCACGCGTAAATGACGCTTCTGCTGCCACATCCAAGGCCGGAACCCGCGATAAAAGGACATTGGCGGAAACCGCCAAACTACACGGTCAGATTCTGTCCAGACTGGGATCTTGCCCCTTGGCCGAGGATCAGTTGATCCGCGACATCGGTCAATCACACGGTCTGGGCTCGCAACAGATTCTGCCGGAATTGGTGAATCTCGAGCTTGAGGGACGCATCACGCGCCAAGCAGGGGGGCTTCTGTCGAAGCCCTCATAAGCCTATTTGGAAGATTGGTAATATCTTTTTACCAATTTAGCGCTAAACCTTACCCAATCGTTACAAAAACTATTGCGCTGCAATGCGGCACGCCCTACGACTCCTGCAATTCCACGAACGGGACAAGGGGACCACTGATGCGCGACTTTCAGAAAATCCTGATCGCCAACCGCGGCGAGATTGCAATCCGCGTGATGCGGGCGGCGAACGAGATGGGCAAAAAGACCGTTGCGGTCTATGCCGAAGAGGACAAGCTGGGCCTGCACCGCTTTAAGGCGGACGAAGCATACCGGATCGGCGAAGGTATGGGGCCCGTGGCGGCTTACCTGTCGATTGACGAAATCATCCGGGTGGCCAAGGAAAGCGGCGCGGATGCGATCCACCCGGGCTATGGCCTTTTGTCGGAAAACCCCGACTTCGTAGATGCCTGTGCGGCCAACGGCATCACCTTCATCGGCCCCAAAGCGGAAACCATGCGCGCACTGGGCGACAAGGCCTCGGCCCGTAAGGTTGCGATTGCAGCCGGTGTTCCGGTCATTCCGGCCACCGAAGTGCTGGGTGATGACATGGAGGCTATCAAGTCGGAAGCGGCCGAGATCGGCTATCCCCTGATGCTGAAAGCCAGCTGGGGCGGCGGCGGACGCGGCATGCGCCCGATCTTTGGCGAGGGCGAGGTTGAAGAAAAAGTTCTGGAAGGCCGCCGCGAAGCGGAAGCCGCCTTTGGCAACGGCGAGGGCTATCTGGAAAAGATGATCACCCGCGCCCGTCACGTCGAGGTGCAGATCCTGGGCGACAGCCACGGCAATATCTATCACCTCTATGAGCGTGACTGCTCGGTCCAGCGCCGCAACCAGAAAGTGGTCGAACGCGCGCCCGCGCCGTACCTGTCGGAAGCCCAGCGGGAAGAGCTGTGCGAGCTTGGCCGCAAGATCTGTAACCACGTGAACTATGAATGCGCGGGCACGGTCGAATTCCTGATGGATATGGAATCGGGCAAGTTCTACTTCATCGAGGTAAACCCCCGCGTGCAGGTCGAGCACACCGTGACCGAGGAAGTCACCGGCATCGACATCGTGCAGGCGCAGATCCTGATCGCCGAAGGCAAATCGCTGGCCGAGGCCACCGGCAAAGCCAGCCAGTATGACATCCGTCTGAACGGCCACGCGCTACAAACCCGTGTGACCACGGAAGATCCGCAGAACAACTTCATCCCGGATTATGGCCGTATCACGGCCTATCGCTCGGCCACCGGCATGGGCATCCGTCTGGATGGCGGCACGGCCTATGCAGGCGGTGTCATCACGCGTTACTACGATTCGCTACTGACCAAGGTGACGGCCTGGGCACAGACGCCCGAAAAGGCGATCGCCCGTATGGACCGCGCCCTGCGTGAGTTCCGTGTGCGCGGTGTGTCGACCAACATTGCGTTTGTCGAGAACCTGCTGAAGCACCCGACCTTCCTGAACAACCAGTACACCACCAAGTTCATCGACGAGACGCCAGAGCTGTTCAAGTTCTCGAAACGTCGTGACCGCGGCACCAAGGTTCTGACCTATATTGCGGACATCACCGTGAACGGGCACCCGGAAACCGCAGATCGCCCGGCCCCGCCCGCCGATCTGAAGGCGCCGAAGCCCCCTGCTCTGCGCGCGGATCCGGCTGCTGGCACCCGCACCCTGCTTGAGGCCGAAGGTCCGCAGGCGGTTGCCGATTGGATGAAGGCGCAGAAACAGCTTCTGATCACCGACACCACGATGCGTGACGGACACCAGTCGCTTCTGGCAACCCGCATGCGCTCGATCGATATGATCAAGGTGGCCCCCGCATACGCCGCAAACCTGCCGCAGCTATTCTCGGTCGAATGCTGGGGCGGCGCGACCTTCGATGTTGCGTACCGCTTCTTGCAGGAATGCCCGTGGCAGCGCCTGCGCGACCTGCGCAACGCGATGCCGAACGTGATGACGCAAATGCTGCTGCGCGCCTCGAACGGGGTGGGATACACCAACTACCCGGACAACGTCGTGCAAGAATTCGTGCGTCAGGCAGCTGAATCGGGTGTCGACGTGTTCCGCGTGTTCGACTCGCTCAACTGGGTCGAAAACATGCGCGTCGCGATGGATGCCGTGGTCGAAGCTGGCAAGGTCTGCGAAGGCACGGTCTGCTATACCGGCGACATCCTGAACCCGGATCGCTCGAAATATGACCTGAAGTACTATGTCGGCATGGCGAAAGAGCTGGAGGCCGCAGGTGCCCATGTTCTGGGTCTGAAAGACATGGCAGGTCTGCTGAAACCCGCCGCAGCCCGCGTGCTGGTGAAAGCGCTGAAGGAAGAAGTCGGCCTGCCGATCCACTTCCACACGCACGACACCTCGGGCATTGCAGGTGCGACCATCCTGTCTGCTGCCGATGCGGGCGTGGACGCAGTGGACGCGGCGATGGACGCGTTCAGTGGCGGCACATCGCAAGCCTGTCTGGGCTCGGTCGTTGAGGCCCTGCGCAACACCGACCGCGACACCGGGCTGGACATTGGTGCGATCCGTGAGATCTCGAACTATTGGGAAGGCGTACGCCACCAATATGCCGCTTTCGAAAGCGGGTTGGAGGCACCTGCATCCGAGGTTTACCTGCACGAGATGCCCGGTGGCCAGTTCACCAACCTGAAGGCGCAAGCGCGCTCGCTTGGTCTGGAAGAGAAATGGCCGGACGTGGCGCAAAGCTATGCGGATGTGAACCAGATGTTTGGCGACATCGTGAAAGTGACGCCGTCGTCCAAAGTTGTCGGCGACATGGCCCTGATGATGGTCAGCCAAGGTCTGACCCGCGACGAGGTCGAGGATCCCAAGACTGACGTGGCCTTCCCGGATTCGGTGGTCGACATGATGCGCGGCAATCTGGGTCAACCGCCCGGCGGCTTCCCGAACAGCATCATCAAGAAGGTTCTGAAGGACGAGAAGCCAAATCTGGAGCGTCCCGGCAAGCATCTGGAGCCTGTAGACCTTGAAGCCACGCGCGCAGAACTGTCGAAAGAGCTGGAAGGCTTTAAAGTGGATGACGAGGATCTGAACGGCTACCTGATGTATCCCAAGGTCTTCCTGGACTACATGGGCCGCCACCGCCAATACGGCCCGGTGCGTACCCTGCCAACCAAGACTTTCTTCTATGGCATGGAGCCGGGCGAAGAGATCTCGGCCGAGATCGATCCGGGCAAGACGTTGGAAATCCGTCTGCAAGCCTTGGGTGAAACCGACGA
This sequence comes from Aliiroseovarius marinus, assembly GCF_004360145.1. Taxonomy (GTDB): domain Bacteria; phylum Pseudomonadota; class Alphaproteobacteria; order Rhodobacterales; family Rhodobacteraceae; genus Aliiroseovarius; species Aliiroseovarius marinus. The sequence goes on from NZ_ML178716.1 coordinate 189,297, forward strand.
GAACGGCGAAGTGAAGGTGTTCTTTGAATTGAACGGCCAACCGCGCACCATCCGCGTGCCGAACCGTCTTGTGAAGTCGTCGACCCAAGCCCGCCCAAAGGCCGAGGATGGCAACCACAACCACGTAGGCGCCCCGATGCCGGGCGTTGTGGCCTCGGTCGCCGTGGCGGCTGGTCAGCAGGTGAAAGAAGGCGATCTGCTTCTGACCATCGAAGCGATGAAGATGGAAACCGGCATCCACGCCGAACGCGACGCGGTGGTCACTGCCCTGCACGTTCAGGCCGGCGGTCAGATTGATGCGAAGGACCTACTGGTCGAGCTGGAGTGACAGCTACGGACATGAACACGAAAACGGCCGCCCATCAGGCGGCCGTTTTTCATTTGGCAGCAGAGAATTAGGCGTCAGCCTAAAAAGCACTCTCGCGGCTTTGCCGCGCCTTGATCTGACAATGATTGTGATGGTTATGCGCGTCACGGTGGTTGGCCTCGTGACAGGTTGGGCACAAAGCGACGGGCGTCAGAACACGCTCACCGCCCCCCAGACAGGCCATATATTCGTCACCACAGACTTCTAGGCTTTCTCCGCGTGCTGCCAATTCAGCAGACGTCACACCACAGCATTCGCACTGCCTCAGCGACAGCGCTTCACGGCGTTCACGCTCGGTGACCACCCTCTGATAATTGCAAGCTTCTAGTTTCAAAACACACCCTCCCCAGGATGATTCTGAGCCCCACGCTCCTTCTTCTTTATTATATAAGTAAGAATCGTGCGTTTTTTAGGTCAAATCTTTGTGTGTGCTATGACGCACCCCCGCACATCCCGCTTCGCGGCAAAAAAAACTGAGATTTCGCGCTTTTCCTCTTGCAGCCCGCGCCCGTATTTCTTATTTCACGCCTCACCGAAGGAAGCGGGCGTAGCTCAGGGGTAGAGCATAACCTTGCCAAGGTTAGGGTCGGGCGTTCGAATCGCCTCGCCCGCTCCAANNNATGGACCAAATCCCGAAAATTGATGGATATCTGCCAGACACGCACATCACGTGCGTCTGGCTGCACGCATTCAGCGCATCGCATTGGCGTTTCCAAAAACGAAGGGGACGCGCAATGCGCGTCCCCTTTACCCCAGTTCATCCTTCCCCTCAGAGGACGATGGGTTTCAGGCGCTTAAAGATTGGCGCCCGGCAAGCTCGTGAATCATCGACTGGATCTGCGCACGGATTTTCTCATCCGTGATCGAGGACAGAGCCTGAGCCGCTTTGGCGGTCCGCTCGTCCAGTGCTTCGCGTTGCGGCACACCCGCACGCGGCAATCCTTCGAAGAAGTAAGCTGGTTCAACATCAAGAAGCTGAGCGATCTCGAACATCTTGCTGGCCGATACCCGGTTATAGCCGGTTTCGTATTTTTGTAGCTGCTGGAACGATAGTCCCAGTTTCTCGGCTACATTAACTTGCGTCATGCCACGCAGCAGGCGCACTTCGCGAATTTTCTTTCCCACATGAACATCTACCGGATGTACCATTTTTTCACCACATAATTGTTTCCCGCTAAGGGAGAATGGCATCAAACGATATGAAACCCAACTGGTGAGGGATGAACAATCATGTAACATTTTTGATTGCATGATGTATGATTTATGTTACCAAACCTAGTTAGGCCCTTTTTTACAAGGGTTTTGCGATCGCCCGTTTGGCAGGTGCGGTGAAGTGTTTCACCCGCGTGCACAATCCGTTTACAGCCAAAGGAGCAGAGATGACCCATCGCGATGCACCTGCACTGCTCTACGAGATGTTGAGGTCTTTCGCCTCATTGGCGCAAACCTTGAACCTTTCCAAAACAGTCAAGAATCTTGGAAGCACCCGTCAAACAGTCCGACGGCACATCGCCCATCTTGAAGAGTATATGGGCAATCCGCTGTTCTCGTTCGACAACCGGCAATACAAGCTGACCAAGACCGGCGAGAATGCCTTGAAAGAGGCCGAAGAGCTTTTGGCACGGGGCGAAGCGTGGCTGAATAACGAAAGCAGACACGTGCATGGGTTGCACTACTTGGCCCTTGAGGCAGGGAAGATTCCCTACTTCCTGCAACAGCATCCTTTGACCGCTTTGTGGGACAACTCCTCGGACCTTTTGAAATTTGGATTTCACTGCTGGGCGCAGTCCGAGGGCGAGTTGGAAAGCCCAGATTTCGCCAACTTGCGTCCTTATTTGATGGTCTTCAGATACAACCAGCAAAACGGAGATTGGATTTGTACTGAAGTGGGCGAGAAATCGTCATTTGCGACGTGGTTTGGGTGGGAAAAGTACAGGTCTGCCGTTGGCCGCAGCGCCGTCAACCTGCCCACTGACAAAGGGTACAGCTATCTGCTCACGCAGTCCTTCCACGATGTGGCCAGCACGCGCAGCGTCAGACTTGATCATATTCATACCCACATGCCCTATGGGCCAGAGGATACGCCGACGCCAATCTCGTATCACCGACTTGTCATGGCCTGTCGATATGCGGACGGCGATCTGGCATTGGCGACGTTGATTGACCGCACTCTGAACGTCCAGATCCTGGACCTTCCCGACGACATGCGTCTGGCGATGCCGCCAGAGCTGGCGATGGATGTAAAACCACCTTTCTGATACCTGCACTTCGAACGCTGTGTCTATTTCGCGCCATATTGTTGACAGTTTTCAACAGTGACGCGTTCATTCGACAAATCATGGTGAACGCGCGAAACTTGGTCATAACCACTAAAAAAAGAGGTTCAGATGACCATTCACGATACATTCGCCGGGGCGCAGTACATTACGCGCATGCTGGACATCATTGCAGAGAAGGGTGTGATGATCGAAATCGGGACAGATTTCGACCTTTACGCGAGCTATATCGCTGAACACCGGACCAAGCTTCCCCTAGGTTTGGCGTTCGACCCTAAGGTCCAGAAACTGACCGAGGACACAGGATTCTGGATCGCGGGCTGGGACAACGAGGGGAAGATGATGCACTCGCAGGCGATGCGCATGATCGACATGTCTGACACTTACCTGTCAGACTATCTTAGCGAGAATTTTCAAAGGTTTGCACCACCTGGATACACTCTGGACATGAGCCGCAGCATCTATCGCGCGGGCCCCGGTGCAAAGCGGATTACCGGCCGGATTTGCTATCACGGAGACCTGTGGGTCGAAAGCAGCGACCGCTATCGCGGCACCGGGCTTCCCGGCATTTTGGCGCGATTCGCGCTGGCCACCAGTCTGCTGCGCTGGTCGCCCGATCATGTGTTCGGTTTCATGGCCCAACATCACGCCTTCCGTGGCCTCGCCGAGCGCGAAGGATATATGCACTGTGAACCCGGCGCGCTGGAATTACACACGCGCGAGTTGAATACAGTGATTCGCGGCTTCCTGACCTATATGTCCCGCGAAGACCTGAACTTCCTGATGGAAATCTGCCCGCGCGAGTTCGTGATGTCTCAGGCGGCATAAACACGCGCGGACGGGATTTCCCGTCCGGTGCATCTGACCGGATTTGGGGCGCGCAGACCACAGCGCCCCTTTTCGTTCCGTTTGCTGTCTTTTCGCCGCCGCCCCGCCCCCCTATAAGGGGCGCAGGTAATAAAAGGACATGCCATGCGGCGCGCTACGATCACTCGCAAAACCGCTGAAACCGCAATCTCGGTCGAGCTGAACCTCGACGGGACCGGTCAGTATGACAACCAGACCGGCGTGGGCTTCTTTGATCACATGCTGGATCAGCTGTCGCGCCACTCGCTGATCGACATGACGATCCGCGCCGAAGGGGATCTGCATATCGACGATCACCACACGGTCGAAGACACCGGCATTGCGATTGGGCAAGCGCTGGTCGCAGCGCTTGGCGACAAGAAGGGCATCCGGCGCTATGGCGAATGCCACCTGCCGATGGATGACGCGCAGGTGCGTGCGGCTCTGGATCTGTCGGCCCGCCCATTTCTGATTTGGAATGTCGAGTTCGCCGCGCCCAAAATCGGCACGTTTGACACCGAACTGGTGCGCGAGTTCTTTCAGGCACTGGCGACCCACGGCGGCATCACGCTGCATATCGACCAGATCCACGGCTTCAACGCCCACCACGTGGCCGAAGCCGCGTTCAAGGCTGTGGCCCGCGCGCTGCGCATCGCTGTTGAAACCGATCCGCGCAAGGCGGACGCCATCCCCTCGACCAAGGGTGCGCTCTGACGCGCACCTGACCGGAGACCTATTATGCTGACCGTGATCATCGACTATGACAGCGGCAACCTGCACTCGGCCGAAAAAGCGTTTCAGCGCATGGCGGCCGAAACGAACGCCGGCGACGTGATCGTATCCACCAAGCCCGAGGACGTCTCTCGCGCTGACCGTCTGGTCCTGCCCGGTGACGGCGCCTTCCCGGCCTGCCGTCAACAGCTGTCCGACCACCGCGGTATCTATGAAGCGCTAGAAGAGGCCGTGATCACCCAAGGCCGCCCCTTCATGGGCATCTGCGTCGGCATGCAAATGCTGGCGACGGTCAGCCACGAATACCAAGACACGGACGGCTTTGACTGGATCAAAGGCCATGTGCGCAAGATCACCCCGGCTGACCCGGCGCTGAAGGTGCCGCATATGGGCTGGAACGATCTGGTGATCGACAGCGACCACCCGGTACTGGACGGCGTAAAAACCGGCGACCACGCCTATTTCGTGCACTCGTATCACTTCGTCGTGGACAACCCGGACGAGCGTCTGGCCCATTGTGACTATGCAGGCGACATCACCGCCATCGTAGGGCGGGACAACATGATCGGCATGCAGTTCCATCCGGAAAAAAGCCAAGCCGCAGGGCTGCGGATGATTGCGAACTTCCTGACCTGGACACCGTAAACAAGAAAGGGCGCCGCATCGGGCGCCCTTATAGTTTAAAGTCCCAGCGGTTACTGAACCTTGGTCCATGTCTGCTTCTTGCAGATCGGCCCCACACAGCCCGCCACTTTCAAGGTCGTCCCCGACAGCGTCATCTTCGACTTATAAACCTTACCAGTCGAGGGCTGCCAAATCTTGCCACCGGAATACTTACCGCTGCCATTTGCATTCATATCCCAGACCAGCTGCTTGCCGATATTCTCGGACTGGTATTCGCCCGACGCATTGAACGTGCGCGAGATCACACCACACAACGCCGCCCCACATTGCGAGAAGGTGACATGCGCATAGGCCCCGTCATCCACCTGCGTTTTCCACACACCCAGCACCGGTTCAGCCACGGCCGGTCCGGCCAGCCCAACCGCAAGCGCCACTGCTGCAATCACTCGTTTCATAGGATCCTCCCTGTTTTGCGGATATCCTGCCGCCCCCGGCAGCGCTGTGGCAAGTATGACGTGGCGGGAGGTCGCGCTTGGCTTTCCGCGTGGTCCGTGCAAAAAGCAGCGCAACCGACAGCTTAACGGAGCACCTGCCATGATCCTCTATCCTGCCATCGACCTGAAAGACGGCCAATGCGTGCGCTTGCTGCGCGGCGAGATGGAAGAAGCAACCGTGTTCAATGACAACCCGGCGGCTCAGGCGCGCGCGTTCCAAGACGCTGGCTGCGAGTGGATCCATCTGGTTGACCTGAACGGCGCGTTTGCAGGCGAGCCGGTGAACGGGGCCGCTGTCGAGGCCATCTTGGGTGCCATCGACGTCCCCGCCCAGCTGGGTGGCGGCATCCGTGACATGGCCACCATCGAACGCTGGATCGACAAGGGCCTGAGCCGCGTGATCCTTGGCACCGTCGCCGTAGAAAACCCCGATCTGGTCCGCGAAGCCGCCCGCGCGTTCCCCGGCAAGGTCGCCGTCGGCATCGACGCCCGTGACGGCCGCGTCGCCACCAAAGGCTGGGCCGAGGAAACCGACGTCATGGTCACCGATCTTGCCAAGTCGTTTGAGGACGCAGGCGTCTGCGCCATCATCTATACCGACATCAACCGCGACGGCGCGATGCAAGGCCCGAACACCGAAGCGACGGCTGATCTGGCCCGCGCAGTTTCGATCCCCGTGATCGCCTCTGGCGGCGTCAGCTCGCTGGACGATCTACGCGCACTGAAATCCTGCGGTGCGTCCCTGAACGGCGCCATCTCGGGCCGCGCGCTCTATGACGGCGCGATTGATTTGAAAGAGGCGCTGGACGTCCTGAAAGGGTGACGAACCGGCCAGTATACACAAGACACTCTTACCCGGGCTTGCGATCAATCAAGGTCACTTAGGCCAATTTGCTCTAAAATCGTGCCATGACCCAACCCACCGATCCGCTTGCCCGCAAGGGGATTTCCCCGGCTACGAAATGGCGCATCAAACGCCGCCTCGCTTTTGCGTTGATGATAATTGGCGCCTTTCCGATCGTGCTTCTTCTGCTTGGGCTTGTACTGGGGGTCATCTCTCTGTGCGGTTTTGACAATGGCCCCGCGTATTGCAGCGATATTAACCACCCTGCGGTAATGATCCCGACCATGTTTGTAATGTCGGGTATGTATGGGATCTTCACGCTGCCGATACTGGTTGCCGGAGGTATCTGGTGGCGCCGGCTGGGACATCGCCATCCTGTGGACTGATCCCATTTCCCATTGAGATTGACCGCGTTTCCGG
>NZ_ML178717.1 GCF_004360145.1 Aliiroseovarius marinus
TCCTAAACATAGGGGCGGACCAGTTCAGTTGGGGAGGCTCACTTCACCTTGATACACAAGTTCAACACCCGCGACGGCGCTACTTACCCAAAGCTATCCGACCGCAGAGACATCATCGTCATCACCGATGAAGCCCACCGCAGCCAGTACGACACACTGGCCTTGAACATGCGGAACGCCTTGCCAAACGCTGGTTTCCTTGGGTTCACCGGGACCCCCCTGATGGCTGGGGAGGAACGCACCCGCGAGGTCTTCGGTGACTACATCTCCGTCTACAACTTCGCCCAGTCCATCGCTGATGGTGCAACTGTCCCGCTCTACTACGAGAACCGTATCCCCGAACTGCAGCTAATGAATGAAGACCTGGCTGACGATCTCCAGCAGCTACTCGAAGATGCTGACCTCGATGAGGCACAGGAACGAAAGGTCGAGCGCGAGTTCGCGAGGGAATACCACCTGATCACAAGGGATGATCGGCTCGAGGCCATCGCGGACGATCTGGTCAAGCACTTCGTTGGTCGTGGCCAGCGCAGCAAGGCGATGATGGTGTGCATCGACAAGGCAACTGCGGTGAAGATGCACGACAAGGTCCGGGTGTACTGGGACAAACATCGTAAAGAGCTTGAGGCTGAACTCGCGACGGCTTCGGCAGAGGACAAGCCTGTTCTGGAAGCTCAGATTGATGTGATGAAGACCACTGACATGGCAGTAGTGGTGTCACAGAGCCAAAATGAGATCGCCGAGCTTGAAGCGAAGGGTCTCGACATTCGCCCCCACCGGAAGCGGATAGTTGAAGAAGACCTCGACGAGAAGTTCAAAGATGACAAGGACCCTCTGCGGCTGGTTTTCGTCTGTGCAATGTGGATCACCGGCTTCGACGTGCCGTCTTGTTCAACGATCTACCTCGACAAGCCAATGAAGAACCACACGCTGATGCAGACCATCGCACGGGCGAACCGCAACTACCCCGGCAAAGAAGCAGGGTTCATTGTTGACTACGTCGGTGTGTTCCGGAACCTGCAGAACGCATTAGCGATCTACGGTGGCGGCAACACTGAGACAGAGGAGCCGCCCATCAGGGACAAGAGCGATCTCGTTGAATACCTCCGGCACCTTGTCGCAGTTACCGTTGCTTACTTGGCCGAAAGAAAGATCGACGCCGCCGCTATCAAGCAGGCACAAGGTCTGGAGAAGGTCGCCTTGCTTGCAGATGCTGTGGAGGCCCTGATTGAGACGGACGAGGCCAAACGGGAGTACTTAGCCAAAGCTCGAGCTGTCTCCCGTGTGTACAAGGCTATCCTGCCTGATCCTGCTTCCAGCGAGTTTTCCCCCGACGTCGTTCTCATCTCTGTGCTTGCCGAGCGCATCCGTTCAATGATGCCCAAGCCTGACATCAAGGCAATCATGCAGGACGTGGAAGACCTTTTGGATCGTTCCGTCGCACCAATCCCCTACGAGACACCGGATGATCCTGAGGTAATAGACATCAGTCAAATCGACTTCGACAAGCTCCGAGAGAAGTTCGACACAGGGAAGAAGCGCACCGAAGCCGAAAGGCTCCGTGCCTTGCTGAACCAGAAGCTCACAGCGATGGTTGCCCGAAATCCAACTCGCACGGATTTCCTTGAGCGCTTCCAGAACCTGATCGACAGCTACAACAGCGGCAGCCACAACATCGAGGCGTTCTTCAAAGCCCTCGTGAAGTTGGCGGAAGACTTGTCAGAGGAAGAGCAGCAAGCTGTACGAGAGGGATTGTCAGAAGAAGAGAAAGCTGTCTTTGACATCTTGACGAAGCCGGAGCCGGAGCTGTCCGAGAAAGAACGCGATCAGGTCAAAGCAGTCTGTCGGGACCTCTTGCAGGCTCTGAAAGACGAAAAGCTGGTGATTGACTGGACCAAGAAGGAAAAGGCACGTGGCGCAGTACGGCAAGCGATTGAGGTAATCCTCGATGGTGGATTGCCAGACGCCTACGATGAGGCTGTGTTCAACGCCAAGTGTGACACTCTCTATCGACATGTCTTTGATGCCTATCAAGGTGGTGGTGAGAGCATCTATGCGGCTGCCTGAGCTGGATTAGGTACCACCATTGCAGAGTTAACCCTCACCATTGCAATGGAGCGGCGGTGGCGTTGATCTTCTGCTTTGTCTGAAGCGTCTTCAGCTTCGACCTCCCCCTCCAACAACGACATGATCAAGGACCAGCTCATGGCTCAAGCACCTGCTTTTGCCACTGGGTCGGCTTGTGCTTTGCTGCATGGGCCTGACTTGGTGGTACAAACACCATTAAGACCTCTCTATAGCGATTGTACCAGCCACAACTCAGGCGGCTTGGCTGATGCGACGACCACGTCCCTGATAGACACATTGACCCAACGTGGTGGGGGTCTGCCGCCACAGGGTGTCGCTACAGCCCTGCGAGAACTCGTCGCTACGATGGCGGCTATGGCTGACGGGACAGCGCCACCCAGCTTCTTCCTCTCCAGCCTTGATCCCGGGGTTGGGAAGACCACGGCATTGATCCACTTCGTCCAGCATCTCCTGAGGTCTGAACATCACCGCGATGTGTCTGTCCTGCTCTGCGTCTCGCGACTTGATGAGATCGCCCGGCTTGTTGAGGAGATTGGTCTTGATGGGGCTGACTTTGCGGTCTTTACTCGGAACAACGAGGTCAATCAGCTGAGTTCCACGCAGCCCAGAGAGGCCCGTGTTTTGTTCACCACCCACGCCATGGTCATGAGCCGTTGCCATGGTCGTCGCTTCCAAGACGTTGAGGTCTTCCAATACAGGGATGAAGTTCGTGCCGTTCGGGTTTGGGATGAGGCAATGCTGCCCATTGAGGTTGTGTCGCTCAGCACAGACCAGCTTGCGTCCTTGCGTGATCCACTGCGTCACACTCATCCTGCATTGGCCAAGCTAATCGAGGAGCTGGAACGTCAGCTTGTAGCGTCTTGTGGACGAGGGACCTGCACATGGCCCAATGTCGAGGAAGCTACAGGGATCAGTTGCTGGTCGGCGAGGCGAGGTCTGGAGCAGCGTCATGCTGCCTATCTCGACACCCTGTATGCTCTCTCAGGCCGCTGCGTACTGCTGCGTAAGCCCCACAACGCCTCCACGGTCATCACCGCGCTCGACAGCCGAGACGCGATCCCAGATGACCTTGCCCCAGTGGTCATCCTCGATGCTTCCGGACGTGTCCGTGCCACCTACGCGCAATGGAAGAAGGCAACAGGCAAGCTCGTGCGACTACCTTCAGCGATCAAGAGCTATCGAAACCTCACTGCCCAAGTCATGGACAAGGGGTCAGGCAAGACCGCATGGGCAAAGCATGGCTGTTCTCTGGCTCAGGAAGTCGCCCTTCTGATCGACAGCAAGCCGGACGAAGAGTGGCTGGTGGTCTACCACAAGGCAGTCAGTGGCGGAGGTATCCCGGACCTGATCAGAGGGCTGCTCAGCACGACCCCAGACCGTGTCAGCTTCCTCAACTGGGGCAGACATCAGGGGACGAACGAGTTCCGACATGTCCAGAACGTCATCCTCGCCGGGGCCAACAACTACTCGGAGGTGGACTACGAAGTGATGGCACGGTGTCACAGCCACATCAGGAACGACGAGAAGGTCACCAAAGCCTCCGTCCAAGAGATGGAAGCGGGGGAACACATGCATCACATCCTGCAGGCGCTGTGCCGATCAGCAGTGCGACAAGGCAGTGCCTCCGAGTGTGGCCCTTGCAACGCCTACATCATCGCTCCGAAGCAATCTGGTATCCGTGATCTCATCCCCATGGTCTTCCCCGGTTGCAAGGTCAGCACTTGGGAACCAACCAAGGTGAAAGCCACAGGGAAGGTGCAGCAGGCTCTGACCTTTGCAGAGAGACACTTCGAGGATCACCCGGATGAGGTCTTGCAGTTCACCTATCTACGGGCTGAGCTTGGTTATGATGCATCCAACTTCCGAGATCGCATCCGTAAGCACTCGGTCTTCAAAGCTGGGCTGGAGGCTCTGGACCTCGAAGAGACCACTGTCGGCAACTACCGCTACCGCAACGCTCTAGCCAAGAAGCCCCAGTCCTTTGGGCCAGTGGGCGGCTCCAGCTATCTCGCCGATGTTTGAGCCAGAAAAATGTGAGCGCCCTACCAATAAGAGGGGCGTTCGCAATACCCCCCATACACCTACAACGGCTCACGGCTGCAGTGACGACCATGGATCAGCTGCAGCGAAAGCAATGTGAGTGCGCTTCCGGGAACCGCACAGCAGTTCCGAGCCGGTCACCGTAGACCAAACCGTAGACCAGCTGGTGCCTGTTGACGAACAACCCCCACCTCGGATAGCCCTTGTTNTTTACTAAAGCTAGCAATACTTGTTTGCGTGTCTTCAATGGCAGGCTGAACTTCGTTCAATACTCGTCTTTGCGTCCGAAGATGACGTAGAGACGGCGTACCAGAATGCGGCGTATCTGGACCTTGGCACCATTTTCGGTGATGGGGACAAATCTACCTCTGCGCGGGGGCTGGTTTGGGTCGGCTATTAACCCCAATTGCATGTTGAACCGGCTTGGACGCAGTGTGTTGGCAGGGCAGTTGTCTTTGAGAACGCAGGCCAGTGGACGATTGGTTGGCAGACCGCTTGCGGCGAAAATGGGGTCTCCGACATGCAGCGATCCATCGCACCGTGCTTCGATAAAACCGGTATCGTCATCTGCCCAGCGCAGGCGCAGGTTGAACCGATGCCAGTCGCCGAACTGTTCGGGCGTGATGCAGGTGCGGCCCATGAAGGTTACACCATGTCGGGCATCGAGCTTCAGGTCAAAGAGCGGTTGTCCGCCCTCTGCACTCTCCCAGCGGGCCAGCACCAGCTGGCTATCTTCTCCGCGCGCCCTGCCCTGATAGCGCAGTGATGGGTCAATCCGGAACTCAAAGCTATAAAGGAACCGCTGGCCCAGTTGCCATTCCACCTGCTGCTCCCAGACTTTGCCGGTCTGGATGGTCGACCTCGTTGTCCTTGTCGCGCAGTCACTGGATCCGGTTTGGTCGGAATGCCGTGTGCATTGCCCTTGTTGGATCGAAAAGACGATCTCCCCGCCCCTGCTTTCCGGGGCCGAGACCGAGCGCGGGTTGATGCTGAAATGCGGAGGGACCCAATCGGGCAAGCTTGCTACCACGCTCTTTGCATCCGCTGCACCGGGCGTTTGCCCGACCGAGGCCGTGCCGGATTCCATCAAACCGTTTGGCGCACTCGTCTGGCAAGCGGCAAGTAGAAAGGCGAAGAACACGGCGTATCGCATGACAGGCCCTTTGTCGTCAGTTGGCTACTCAGCTGCTGGCGCGAACCGAGGGTTCACGAGACACCGCTCACCGAGACCTGCCGCGCGGCGCCGGGAAAGGGGATCATCCGGCCCAGATCCTCGTCATAGAGCTTCCAACGCAGGCATTTCACCCCTTCGATAAAGCTGATCTTCTCGGACTGGATCAACCCGCGGGCCTCCAGATCCTCGTGGGCTTTGCGGATCTTGTAACCCGGGATCTTGGCATTCAGGTGGTGCAGATCGTGATAGGCGATGTCCATTGTCACCACATCGAACAGCCGCCCCCAATCCAGCACCGAAGACCCCTTGAGCGCGGCTTGTTCGAAATTGAGTTCGGGTTTCCGGCCCCAATGCACATGTTCGAAATTGTGCAGCACATAGGGGATCAGCCCGCCAAATGTGCAGGCAATATAGATCGACCCAATCCAAACCCAAATGCCGGGCCAACCCGCATACGCCCAGACCGAATAGCCCAAGCCCGCCAGCAGAAGATTGTGCAGCACCAGATCCCAGACCCCGGTTTTGAACCCATAGAGCGGCATACGGCGCAAGATGGCATAAAGGATGAACGGTCCGATCGCGACAAGGATGAATGGGCTGCGATAAATCCGGTAATAGAGCCGCTGTCCCAAACTGGCCTTGTTCCATTCCGCCAATGTCATCACCTCGATTTCAAACGCGTCACGGCGGTTCAGATCGGCAACATAGCGGTGATGCAGATTGTGCTTATAGCGGGTGGCTTGATACGGCGTCATGGCAATCGGGGAGAGCAAGGTTCCAACAACGTCATTCATGCGCCGACTGGTAAAAAAGGCCCGATGCAAGCAGTCGTGCTGGATCATATAGATCCTAAGCCCCATCGCGGCGGCAAGAATCATGAAGGGCACCATCAGCCACCATGTTCCGATCGTCGATAGGGCAAGAACCAAGGCCACGACGTAAAGCCCAAGGCTAATCCCCAACTCCCACCATGCGCGTGTGTCGTCGGCCGTCGCATAGCGACGCGCGACCGAATGCAGCGTGATTGGTCCCTCTGACATTTCCCCTCCCAGTTTTTTGTTGTTTCTGGGGTTCTCCTTCACGTTAGCAATCTGACGGGTTTTCAATCAAGTGCGACGGTCGCTGGCCTTCGCGGCGATGCGGCGTTACAGAAGTTTTGTATTGCCGACACAAAGTTGTTGGGAAACGCCCATATCCCCCCCTCGAAACGAAGGGGGCGACATGCTGCAGATTACAAACCTGACCAAAGCTTTTGGCGACAAGCGCGCGGTGGACAATGTGACCATTTCGGTCGAGCGTCCCTGCATGATCGGCATCATCGGGGCCTCTGGCGCCGGCAAATCGACGCTGCTACGGATGGTCAATCGACTGGCGGATCCCACCGAAGGCCAGATCCTGTTTCAAAACAAGAACGTCACCCGCCTGAGTGGTGCGGCGAAACGGGAATGGCAGTCGCAATGCGCGATGATCTTCCAGCAGTTCAATCTGGTGCCGCGTATGGATGTGGCCTCGAACGTGCTGCATGGCACGCTGAACCGCCATTCGACATTGTCGACCCTGTTCAACCTATTCCCGAAGGCCGACATTCACCGCGCCATCGAGATCCTCGAGCGTTTGGGCATTGCCGAACACGCCGCCAAACGGGCCGAGGCCCTGTCCGGCGGGCAACAGCAACGCGTGGCGATTGCCCGTGCGCTGATGCAGGATCCGTCGATCATTCTGGCCGACGAGCCCATCGCCTCGCTTGACCCGATGAACGCACAGATCGTGATGCAGACCCTGCGCCGCATCCATGACGAAGATGGCCGTCTGGTCATCGCCAACCTGCACACGCTGGATACTGCGCGCCGCTATTGCGACCGCGTGATCGGCATGCGCGCAGGCCGGGTTGTCTTTGACGGCACCCCCGAACAACTGACGGCCGGTGTGGCCCGCGACATCTATGGCGCTGACGACACGTTCAGCGAAGCGGCCACATCCACCGAACTGGGCGTTCTGGACGCAGCCTCACAGGCGGCATCCGAAGAACGCACTCCGTTTTACCTGCCCTGATCAACTTGAACCGAACAATCGATGGGACAGGGCGCCCATCAGGAGAAATCCAAATGAAAAAGCTTCTTGCTCTTGCACTGACCACAACCGCTCTGGCCGCTCCGGCCATGGCTGCGGACATCACCGAGTTCCGCATCGGCATTCTGGGCGGCGAAAACGCTCAGGACCGCCTGAACAACAACGAATGTCTGCGTGAATACACCGAAGAAACCCTGGGCGTTGAAGCCAAGCTGTTTGCGCCTGCTGACTATAACGGTGTGATCCAGGGCCTTCTGGGCGGCACCATCGACATGGCGTGGCTGGGTGCGTCGGGCTATGCCAAAACCTTCCTGTCGGACCCGGAAGCGGTCGAGCCGGTTCTGGTGAAAGTGAACACCGATGGCGGCTATGGCTACTTCTCGATCGGCTTTGCCCGCAAGGACAGCGGCATCACCAAGCTGGAAGACCTGAAGGACAAGACCTTCGGCTTCGGCGACCCCAACTCGACCTCGGGCTACCTGATCCCGTCGATCGAAATCCCGCAGCAGATCAACGCCTCGATGGAATCGGGTGACTATTTCGGTGAAGTGAAATTCACCGGCGGTCACGAGCAAACCATCGTTGCTGTAAACAATGGTGACGTTCAGGGCGGCGTGACCTGGGCTGACGGTCTGGGTGAATGGGAAGACGGCTATCAGTCGGGTGCTCTGCGCCGCGCTGTGGATGCCGGTCTGGTCGACATGAACGATCTGGTCGAGATCTGGCGTTCGGCCCCGATCCCGGAAGGCCCGGTTGTGCTGCGCAAAGCCCTGCCCGCCGATGTGAAAGAAAAGATGACCGCGCTGATGGCTGGTCTGGCCGAGAAAGACCGCGAGTGCTTCTACGGCGTAGCCGCTGGTGAAGCCCGCGCTTTCGAGCCGATCACCCATGACGCTTACGAAGTGATCATCGAAGCCCGCAAGCTGAAATCGAAATAAGCGATTTTCAACAAGCTGCTGGCGGGTCCCGCGATGTCGGGGCCCGTCTTTTCAAACGAGGTGGGGCCATGAGCAATATCGAGCATATCAACCAGACCTACATGGACATGGTCCGACGCAAACGCCTCTATGGTGGCATCATGCTGGCGGTGTTCGTGGCTTTGATGCTGGCGGGCTTCCGCACGGCGGATTCGCGCAACGCCGGCAGCTTCATTGATGGCTGGCATCGCTTCTTCGACTTCCCCGGCGAGGTGCTGGGCGAAGCGGCCGGCAAACTGGCCGAATTCCCGGCCCATTTCGCGCAATATGCCCCCTCGCTTCTGGAAACCATCAATATCGCGGCGGCGTCGACCCTGCTGGGCGCATTGGGCGCGGTGATCCTGTCGCTGCTCGCCACCAGCGGCATGGCCCGCTGGCCCCGCCTGATCCCCGTTTTCCGCCGCGTTCTGGACATCATGCGCGCGGTGCCCGAGATCGTGATCGCCTTGGTGCTGATCTTCGTCCTTGGCGGCGGCCCGGTGCCCGCCATGATCGCCATTGCGTTCCACACTGTGGGCGCATTGGGCAAGCTCTTCTCGGAAGTGAACGAAAACGCGTCGCTGAAACCGGTCGAGGGGCTGACTTCGGTCGGGGCAAGCTGGGCGCAACGCATGGTTCTGGGCGTGATCCCGCAGGTCGCGCCGAACTATCTCAGCTATGCGCTGCTGCGCTTTGAAATCAACATCCGCGCCTCGGCCATCCTTGGCTTCGTTGGCGCAGGCGGCATCGGCTACGAGCTGAAGAACGCCATGACCTGGGGCAAGGGCCAATATGACGAGGCCGCAGCGATCTTCCTGATGCTGTTTGTCACCATCGTCGTGGTGGACCAATTGTCCTCTACCCTGCGTGACCGCCTGACCCACGGCAAGAAATCCAACATGATCGGAGCACAGGCATGAGCACCGCGATCCTCACCCCCGCCGAAGCCACCGCAGGCCTGATCCGCGATACCGACGCACTGTTTGCCCGCAAGCGGATCGTTGCCCTCGCGATCCCGGCACTGATCCTCGCCTACTTCGCGTATATCTTTGTCGCCTTCGACATCGCCGGGCTGCGCGAGCGTGCCAGCTTGGACAATGCGATGACTCTGGTCAGCGACAGCTACTCCTACAAAACCCACGTGGCCCGCGACAATCGCTCGGGCGAGGTGTCCATTGCCATTGAGGGCGAACGCAAAGGCGCCTATCCGGATGGGACGTCGCCTGACTGGGTCACCCTTGGCGACGACACGGTCATCACCCTACCCAAAGGCCACGAGGTGCTGTTCTTGGCAGATGGCACGGTGCGCTATGACATTCCGGGCTACGGCCTTGTCACCGCCGACCCCGGCCGCAGCGGCGTGAACGCAGTTCTTCCCGCCGGTGACGTGCCGGACTGGATCAACGCATCCAAGAACCGCCTTGCCATCAAGACCGAGGCCGGACGCCTGACCATCACCCGCAACCGCACCGAAGTGTTCCGCTACGCAATGGGGTGGGAGCTTTTCTTCTTCACCCTCGACAGCCCCTATCACGGGCTTGGTCCGGTCACGCTGGCCCAACGCGCAGCCAACGGCGAAGCGGGTGCCATTTGGTCCGACTTCTGGAACAACCGCATGTGGCAACACCATCAGGTGGCCTGGGCGATTTTCGAAACCATCCTGATGGCCTTCCTTGGTACTTTCGGTGCCGCCATCGTGGCCCTGCCACTGGCCCTGCTGGCCGCCCGCAACTTTGCACCCTTCGTTTGGGTCCGCATGGTGACACGCCGTGTCTTCGACTTCTTCCGCGGCGTGGACGCGCTGATCTGGACCATCGTTCTGGCCCGCGCCTTCGGCCCCGGCCCCTTGACCGGCGCACTGGCGATCCTGATCACGGATACTGGAAGCTTCGGCAAAATGTTCTCTGAAACGCTCGAAAACGTGGACGGAAAGCAAATCGAGGGCATCCGCTCGACCGGTGCCAAACCGCTGCAAACCTACCGCTTCGGCGTCCTGCCGCAGATCACCCCGATCTTCCTGTCTCAAGTGCTTTACTATCTGGAATCCAACACCCGCTCCGCCACCATCATTGGCGCGATCACCGGGGGCGGGATCGGCCTTCTTCTGACGCAAGCCATGATCACCCAGAAAGACTGGGAAGAGGTCGCCTATTACATCACCCTGATCATCCTGATGGTGATGTTGATGGACTGGTTCTCGGGCTGGCTGCGCAAACGCCTAATCGGCGGGCAGGAGAGCCACTGATGCCCAAACTGTCCCCCGACGCCCCCGTCCTGCATCCCGATTGCGAGATCCATAACAGCACTTTCGGGCGCTACGTGGAAATCGGTCGGGGCACACGGCTGGTGAATGCGCAGTTCGGCGACTATTCCTATTGCGACCGCCACGCGGATATCGCCAATGCGCAGATCGGCAAGTTCGCCAATATCGCCGCAATGACCCGGATCGGCGCAACGGATCACCCGCTGGACACGGCATCCTGCCACCATTTCCTCTATCGGTCCGAATACTACTGGGACAATGTGACAGCAGACGAGGATTTCTTCGCCCGCCGCGCCGCCCGCGTCGCCCATATCGGCCATGACACATGGATCGGCCACGGCGCGATGGTGAAACCCGAGGTCTCGCTGGGCCACGGGGCCGTGGTGGCCTCGGGCGCCATCGTGACCAAAGATGTTCCGCCCTACACGATTGTCGCAGGCGTCCCAGCCGCACCCATCCGCGCACGCCAACCAAAACAGGTTGCCGAACGCCTTATGGAACTCGCCTGGTGGGATTGGGATCACGCCCGCCTGCGCGCCTCGCTCGAAGACTTCCGCACCCTCAGCGCCGAAGCTTTCCTCGAAAAATACGCATAAGTTTTCGCCCTTCCTCTTGCCCAAAATACCTCGGGGTGAGCGCGCTTGCCGCGCGAGGGGCAGCGCCCCTCTCAGGCTCATCACAGATGAGCCACCGCCGCCGCGCAGCCTAAGGCAACGCCGCGGGCCATTCCGATGTCTGCTTACTCGGCCGCCAAGGGCATCGCGCTGCCCATCCGGGTAAACCGATGCGCCGCCTCGCCGGCCAGATAGGTGATCCGCCCACCCGAGATCGTCGCCTCAACCCGGCGCGTATCGCGATTGATCACCGTCAGATCCGCACGCTTTCCGTATTCAATCCGACCACGATCAAACAGACCCAGAATATCCGCCGGGTTCGACGAGATCATCGCCCAAGCCTCGGGCAGCGTTCGGATGCCATCATCCACCAGCCGGAAGGCCGCTTGGGTCAGGGCGGGATAGTAATAGTCGCTGACCAAAGCATCACACAGCCCGCGCCGGATCAGCTGCTCGGCGGCGATATTGCCCGATTGCGAGCCACCACGCACCACGTTAGGCGCGCCCATGATCACCGGATCGCCTACCGCATGCGCCGCGTGGGCGGCCGAGGTCGAGGTTGGAAATTCGCAGATCCGCGCGCCGATCATCGAGTACCGCTCGCGCGTGTCCCCATCGGGATCGTCATGACTGCCATAGCTCACACCAAGCTGATCGAACCGCTCGGCCAATCGGCACAGATGGCGCGGAACTTCGCTGGACCGTGCGCGCGCGGCCTCGACCGCGTTCATCAGCTCATTGGGCTGCAAGCCCAGCTTATGCGCCCAGACATCCAGCGCACCCGAACGGGTTGCCGACAGTTTGAGCGCTTCATCAAGGTGGTCGTTGAACACCACATAGTCGATCTTGTGCCGCTTCACGGCCTTCTGCAGCCGGTCGGCCGTGTCGACCGTATGCGTCTCGCACCGCAGCTGTACGCGCAGATCGGTATGAGTGCGCGACTGATAACAACTCATCGCCTCTAAAAAGCGTTCTGCCGCCTCCGGGCCACGATGCCCGCCTTCCCAGCTCCAACCATGGGCGAGCCATGCTGTGGTCACACCCGCCGCTGCCGCATCCGCGTCGGTTGCACGAAGGGCCGTTTCCACTGGGAAATGCACGCCGATTCGCGGTGCCATGTGCCGTTCAAACGCATCGCCATGCAGGTCGATGACGCCGGGCAAAATCCAATAGCCGGACAGGTTCACCTCGGGCAGCGCGCCTTTCGAGATCCGCCCGTCCTGTATGACGACCGACCTTTGCTGCATCTCGCGGTCCCGCAAGATGGTTGCATGGGTCATCCGAAAGGACGGCAGGGGCTGGGTTTGGGATGATACGCTCGACATACCAGGCCTCATTCATTGATTGGGCCGTTCCTAATCGCGCGCTGTATCGTGGATGTGACGCAAACGTATCACTTCCGTAACGTTAGGCTGTGTGCCCACCGTCAAGCGTCAGCGTGACGCGGTCCCCAGCGAACCAAGTCAAGCCAAGCTCGACCGGGATGCCGTCGCCATCCACGTTGATGCCTTCGGAAAACAGCGCCGGTGCCCCTTCGCGCAAGCCAAGGTGGCGCGCTTCAGTGGCGGGGCAGGATCGGGCCGACAGACGGGTCTCCGCGCGGGTGTAGTCCGCAACCCCGTGATGGGCGAGCGCCGCTGTGACCGAGTTCGTATCGCTCAGTGCCTTCTGCATTTCAGGAAAGCGATCTGCCGGGAAGACGCTGCGAAAGACCGCAATCGGGTGGCCGTCCGACAGGGACAACCCGTCATAGACATGCACCGATGCGCCCTCATCCAGCTTCAAGGCTTGTGCTTCTTGCGCGTTGGCGCGACGGGTCTCGAATGCCAGCATCTGCTTGCCGGGGATCTTGCCTGCCGCCTTGAGGTTTTGGTGAAACCGTACCCGCGCACCAATGGGGTAATCCGTCGGCGCATGCTGCACAAACACCCCCGCCCCGCGGCGCGAGATCACAAGATCCTGCGCGGCCAGCTCGGCCAGTGCCCGGCGCACCGTGTGGCGGTTCACACCAAACCGCGCGGCCAGCGCGGCCTCGGTCGCCAGCTTGTCACCCGGCCCATAATGCCCCTGCCGGATTTCGTCCTTCAGGGTGGTCTCGATGGTTTTCCAGATGCTCATGCCCGTGGGACCCTCTGCCAGCTGTCACGAAAGTTTCACAACACTTTCCTTGCCAGAAATGCGCGAATCCGTGATTATTTGTCTAGAAGTATAGATATATAGACAACTTGACAAGGTGTCTGCATGACAATGGACATGAGAAACGAACTGCCACCCGCTCAGGCCGCGCGCAAAGCGTGGCTCAGCCTGATGGCAAAGGCGCCAGACAGCGCGATGCTTGCGCTGTGGAACGCACAAAACTGCACCCCGAGCTTCACGTGGCTGCGCCGCCCCGAAACTGGAACCGTGATGGTGCGCGGGCGCGCGGGCGGCACAGGTGCGCCCTTTAATCTGGGCGAGATGACGGTGACCCGCTGCACGGTTCAGCTGGACAACGGCACCGTGGGCCACGGCTACGTGCAAGGCCGCAGCCACGACAAGGCCCGCGCAGCCGCACTGGCGGACGCGATGATGCAAGGCGACGCGGCAGAGGCGCTGCAAAGCGCGTTCCTAACCCCGCTGTCCCAACAGCTTGCTGCCACTAAGGCCAAACGCGCCCGCAAGGCGGCCGCCACCAAGGTCGATTTCTTTACCATGGTCAGGGGGGAAGACTAATGCTTGCGACCGCCACCAGCACCTCCGCCATGCAGGGCGGGTTTAAAGATGTGCCCACCGAAGCCGCGCGCCAATTCCGCGCCATCATGAACGCGATTGCCCGCCCCGGTCGGATTGAAGCCGTGGACGGCGCCACGCCCCCTGCCCCCATGTCGGTGGCCGCAGGTGTCATGGTGCTGACGCTGTGTGACCCGGACACCGGCCTTTACCTTGCCGGGGATCACGACACCGCAGACATCCGCGCGTGGGTGCAGTTTCACACGGGCGCCCCGATCGTGTCGGCTGAGAAAGCCGATTTTGCGATTGGCCACTGGGACGCTCTGGCACCGCTGAATGCCTTTTCAATTGGCACGCCGGAATATCCCGACCGGTCGACCACGCTGATTGTCGAGATGGACGCGCTATCGACGCAAGGTGCCGCGCTAACCGGCCCCGGGATCAAAGACACCGCACGCCTGTCTCTGCCCGATACGGAGGCCTTCCAGCGCAACGCGCTGCTCTTCCCGCTGGGATTGGATTTCTTCTTCTGCGCGGGCACCCGGCTGGCCAGCCTGCCGCGCACAACCAAAGTGACTGAAAGGGGGGCAAGCTAATGTATGTCGCCGTAAAAGGGGGCGAGCGCGCCATTGATAATGCGCATGCCTGGTTGGGCGAGGAACGTCGCGGAGATCACGATGTCTCGGAGCTGTCCGTCGCCCAGATCCGCGAACAGCTGTCGCTGGCCGTGAACCGCGTGATGGCCGAAGGCTCGCTTTATGATCCCGACCTGGCCGCGCTGGCGATCAAGCAGGCACGCGGAGACATGATCGAAGCGATCTTCCTGATCCGCGCCTATCGCACCACACTGCCGCGCTTCGCAGGGTCCGAGCCGATTGCGACCGAGAAGATGGCCTGCGACCGCCGTATCTCGGCCACGTTCAAGGACGTGCCGGGCGGGCAGATCCTTGGGCCGACCTTCGACTACACCCACCGTCTGCTGGATTTCAAACTGGCAGCCGAGGGCGGATTATCCGACGCCCCAGAAGGCGACGCGCAGCAGGGTGACGTCCCGCATGTGCTGAGCTTCTTGGATGGCGAGGGGCTGATCCAGCAGGAAAAACAGGGGGCCAATACGCCGCCCGACCTGACGCGCGAACCGATGGAATTGCCTGCCAACCGCCCCTTGCGCCTACAATCCTTGGCGCGCGGGGACGAGGGCTTCTTGCTTAGCCTCGCGTACTCGACCCAGCGCGGCTATGCCCGCAACCACGCCTTTGTGGGCGAGCTTCGCATCGGCGATGTGCCGGTCGAAGTCGAGATCCCCGAGTTGGGCTTCGCAATCGAAATCGGCGACATCACCGTCACCGAATGCGAAACCGTGAACCAGTTCACCGGCTCGAAAACCGAATCTGCACAGTTCACCCGTGGCTATGGCCTTGTTTTCGGTATGTCGGAACGCAAGTCGATCTCGATGGCGCTGGTGGACCGCGCACTACGCTGGGAAGAGCTGGGCGAAGACAATCTGGGCGCCGCCGCACAAGACGAGGAATTCGTGCTGTCGCATTGCGACAACATCCAGGCGACTGGATTTTTGGAACACATCAAACTGCCCCACTATGTCGATTTCCAGTCGGAACTGGAACTGGTGCGCAAACTGCGCCGCGACACGATGGCCGGGGCGGACAGCACACCCGCACAGGAGGCGGCGGAATGACCGACTATAACTTCGCCTATCTTGACGAACAGACCAAGCGGATGATCCGGCGGGCAATCCTGAAGGGACTCGCAATCCCCGGCTATCAGGTGCCGTTTGCCAGCCGTGAAATGCCGATGCCGTATGGCTGGGGCACGGGCGGCGTGCAGGTATCCGCCGCGACGCTGACACCCGAGGACGTGTTCAAAGTCATCGACCAAGGCGCGGATGACACCACCAACGCCGTGTCGATCCGCAAGTTCTTTCAAGCCACGGCAGGCGTGGACACCACGGAAGAAACGGATAAGGCGACCGTCATTCAGACCCGCCACCGGATCCCCGAGGCCGCGCTGAACGAAGATCAGATCCTCGTCTATCAGGTGCCAATCCCCGAACCCCTGCGCTTTCTGGAACCGCGCGAGACGGAAACGCGGAAGATGCACAGCCTTGAAGAATACGGCCTGATGCATGTGAAGCTATACGAGGACATCGCACGCCACGGAGCGATTGCCACGGCCTATGCCTATCCGGTTAAGGTCGAGGGGCGCTATGTGATGGACCCGTCGCCGATCCCGAAATTCGACAACCCGAAAATGACCATGCCCGCGATCCAACTGTTCGGCGCGGGACGGGAACAGCGCATCTATGCCCTGCCCCCCTATACCGAGGTCGTCAGTCTGGATTTCGAGGACTACCCGTTTGAAGCATCAAAAGCCGACCACAGCTGCGAGCTGTGCGGCGCCGATGACAGCTATCTGGACGAGGTGATCGTCGATGATCAGGGCGGGCGCATCTTTGTCTGCTCGGACACGGCCTATTGCACCGCGCGACAGGCCGCACAGCAAGACACTCCCACACCCCAAGCTCAGGAGGCCGCGGTATGACGCTGCAGAATTCTTCCGACGCGTTTCGGTCTGAATATACCGACCACTCCGCCCCCCACCCGCTGCTGCGTGTGGTCGATATCGAGAAATGCTATGGCCAGCGCATTGGCTGCACCGGCGTGAATTTCGACCTCTACCCCGGCGAAGTGATGGGGATCGTGGGCGAAAGCGGCTCGGGCAAGTCGACGCTGTTGAACTGCCTTGCCGGGCATCTGGAACCGGACCAGGGCGAGGTGTTGTTTGACACCCGCGATGCCGGTCTGGTCGACACCGTGACCATGGCCGAACCTGAGCGGCGCATGCTGTCGCGCACCGACTGGGCCTTCGTGCACCAACACGCCCGCGATGGGCTGCGCATGTCGGTCTCGGCCGGTGGCAATGTTGGCGAACGTCTGATGGCCGTGGGCGCACGCCACTATGGCCAGATCCGGGACGAGGCGATTGACTGGCTTGGCCGGGTCGAGATCAATGAGACCCGCATTGACGACCGCCCGTCGGCGTTTTCAGGCGGAATGCAGCAGCGCTTGCAGATCGCCCGCAATCTGGTCACCGGGCCGCGACTGGTGTTCATGGACGAACCAACGGGCGGCTTGGACGTCTCGGTACAGGCGCGTCTTCTAGACCTCTTGCGCGGTTTGGTCCGTCAGATGGGTCTGTCGGCGATTATCGTCACCCACGACCTTGCCGTGGTGCGTCTGCTTGCCGACCGGTTGATGGTGATGAAAGATGGGCATGTGGTGGAAACCGGCCTGACCGATCAGGTGCTGGACGACCCGCAGCACGCCTATACGCAACTTCTTGTCTCTTCCGTTCTGCAGGTGTAACGCCATGATTTCCATTCAAAATGTCGAGAAAAGCTTCACCCTGCACAATCAGGGCGCGGCGGTGATCACGGTGATGAGCGACGCCAATGTCGAGGTCACACCGGGCGAGTGTGTGGCCCTTGCCGGCGCGTCTGGCGCGGGGAAATCCACCTTGATGCGGATGATCTATGGCAACTACCTGACGCAGTCCGGCTCGATCCGCGTGGACGGGGTCGAGGTCGTCGGCGCGAACCCCCGCGACGTGCTGGACCTGCGCCGTACCACGCTGGGCTATGTCAGCCAGTTCCTGCGCGTGGTGCCCCGTGTGCCGACGCTAGACGTGGTGGCAGAACCGTTGCTGGCGCTTGGTGAAGACGAAGGTGTCGCACGGGACAAGGCCGCCACCCTTCTGGCGCGGCTAAATATTCCCGAACGGCTCTGGTCGCTTAGCCCGACCACCTTTTCAGGTGGAGAACAGCAGCGGGTGAACATTGCGCGTGGCTTCGTGCATCCCTACCGCGCACTTTTGTTGGATGAACCCACGGCCAGCCTTGATGCCCAGAACCGCGAAACGGTGATGTGCCTGATTGAAGAGGCTAAGGCGCGTGGCGCGGCAATCGTGGGGATTTTCCACGACGAATCCGCCCGTGATCGGGTCTGTGACCGGGTTCTGGACGTGACAAGTTTCCTGCCAAAGGGGGACGCGTGATGGCCGTCGCACCCGGACGTCTGATCGCCGTCGTCGGCCCGTCGGGCGTCGGCAAGGATAGCGTGATGGAGGCGCTGGCCAAGGCGACAGATTTCCACCTTGTGCGGCGCGTGATCACCCGGCCCAGCGCAGCGGGTGGCGAGCAGTTTGACGGCTGTGACGAGGCCACGTTTGATGCAGATCTGGCCCGTGGCCGGTTCGCACTGCACTGGCCTGCGCACGAATTACGCTATGGCATTCCGAAAACGGAACTGGCCTGTCTGGATCAGGGCCGAAATGCGCTGGTTAACTTGTCCCGCAAGGTGCTGACAGAAGCCCACGCGGCCTTTTCCGGGTTTATCGTGGTGAACCTCAGCGCTAGTCCCGAAGTGCTGGCGCAACGCCTTGCCGCACGCGGGCGCGAAAGCGCTGATAGCATCGCCAAGAGGCTTGCGCGGCAGGTGGACCTGCCCGGCGGACTGACCGTGATCAACGTGGTGAATGACGGCCCGCTGGACGACACCGTCAGGACGATCCTTGCAAGCCTCTCCGATCAGGCTGTCGCGGATGCCCCCAGCGCGATGCGAGAAATCTCATGAAACCGGCCCTCTGCATCTTCCCCCACAAGGGTCAGATCCCCCACCACGAAGGGACGCGGCAGGATCGGGGCCACCAAAGGTGCCAATACGTCGCGCACCTGCGCGGCGCGGTTGGGGTCCAGCTTGCCAGACAGGGTCAGGTGGAACTTGAACTCGTCAAAGACGTAAGGGTAGCCCCATTTCACCAGCATCTCGTCCTGCGCGGGCGTCAGGCCCGCTGCGCGGCGGCGGGCCAACTCGGCGTCATTGGCCGGCGCGCGGAACGGATCGAGCTTGGCCACCATATGACCCGCCAAAGCGGCCAGCGGTGCCTGATCCCCGTCGATCACCAGCGCCAGAAACCGGCCAATTTGGGCCAGCTTCAATCCGTCCAGCGTGACCGGGGCGACCTGACGTGCGGCACGTTGAAACGCCTGCAAAAGCCCTTCTGCATCGCAACCTTCCGCCAGACGAAAGGGCGGCTTGATCGTGCCATGAAACCCGTATTTGCGCGGGGTCTGGGTGATCTTGGCGATCTCCGTCTGCGACAGATCCGGCAGGGTTTGGTGGGGAACTTCGCGACCTGTAACCAAGTCCCATCCCAACCAGCTGGCCCCGAAGTCAGCCAGCGCGCCCTGTGGCGCCGTGTAGTATATCGCATAGCGTTTGAACTGCATTTCACCCTCTTCCGGTCCGATTGTGCTATTCAAAATCGGCCCTTCTCTGACAGTAAAGCGTGACACTCAGATGACACAGACATTCACCCTCGCCAACGCCAAACTTGTTCTGGAAAACGAGGTTATTACCGGGGCCTTGACCGTGACCAACGGCAAGATCACAGCCATTGACCAAGGTACCCAAGTGCCGCAGGGCGCCGAGGACTGCTTTGGCGACTATGTCGCGCCGGGCTTGGTCGAACTGCACACCGACAATCTTGAGCGGCACATCCGCCCGCGTCCCCGGGTGGACTGGCCGCATGACGCCGCGATTGTCGCCCATGACGCCGAGCTCGCCTCGGTCGGGATTACCACTGTGTTCGATGCGCTGCGCGTCGGCTCGATCCATTCGGATGGGCGCAAGAACTATGGCAAATATGCCCGTGCGCTTGCCGATGAAATCCTGTCGCTGCGAGCCAAAGGCGGATTGAAAATCTCGCACCATCTGCATTTGCGCGCCGAGATCTGCTCGGAAACCCTGCCCGAAGAACTGGCCGAGTTTTCACCCGACGACCGCGTGGGCATTGTCAGCATGATGGACCACACGCCCGGGCAACGGCAGTTCACCGATGTCAGCAAATTCAAGGCCTATATCCAAGGCAAATACGCCATGCAGGATGCCGAGTTCGAGGAATACATCGCCTTTCTAACCGGGCTGCAGGATAAGCTGGGTGTGGCGCATGAACGGGCCACGGTGGACCATGCCGCACGTCTAGGGGCGACCCTTGCCAGCCACGATGACACGACCGCAGAACAGGTTGCGACCTCGGCGGGCTATGGTATCCATCTGGCCGAATTCCCCACCACGGTCGAAGCCGCGCGCGCCAACCATGGTGCGGGTATCGCCAACATCATGGGCGCCCCCAATGTTGTGCGCGGCGGATCGCATTCCGGAAACGTGGCGGCGTCTGAGCTGGCCGAACTGGACCTCTTGGACATTCTGTCGTCGGATTACGTGCCCTCGTCGCTGATGCTGGCCGCCCTTCAACTGGGGGACATGTGGGGCGACATGGCTCGCGGTCTGGGAACCGTCACCCATGCACCCGCCCGCGCGGTCGGACTGGAAGATCGGGGCGCGATTGCCATCGGCAAGCGCGCAGACCTGATCCGGTTTGCCCGCTTTGAACACGCGCCCGTCCTGCACGGCGTGTGGTCCGAGGGGCGTCGGGTCGGGTAAGGCACGATGCCCAGGCCCTATCACGCCATGGCCGGTCCGGTACTTTCGCGCGAGATCAGCTCGGCCGTCACCAAGGTCGTGCTGGCAGGCGCGTCGGGCTGTTCGAGACGGGCAAGCAAGGTTTGCGCCAGCTTCTGCCCCAACTGATACGGATGGACCGCCAGTGTCGACAACGGAGGAGTCGAGACATAGGCATCCTGAATGTTGTCAAACCCGATCACAGACACGTCGCGCCCGGGCACTTTTCCTTGGCGTTGCAACGCGTGGCAGGCGCCCAGCGCAACCACGTCACCGTTGCAGACAAGGGCCGTCACTTCTGGATGTGCCGCAGTCAGCGCGAACATCGCATCCATCCCGGACATCTTGTCATCCGGGGCTTCCCAAACGATGGGCGGCCCAAGATGCATCTCGTCCAGAATGCTGGTGTAGCCCTCGATCCTTTCGTTGCGCACGTCTGCATTCGCATCCCCACCGAAGAACGCGATATGGCGGTGACCGAGGTCCGCAAGATATCGGGTCGCCTTTCGTGTGGCGTCCCGGTTCTTGATCCCCACATGGTCCAGCCCCTCGATCCCCGAGGACCGCAGAAATGTCACCGTCGGAATGCGATGGGTTTTTAATAGCTGCTCGGTGTCATCGGTGGTTTCCGCCGCCGGCACCCAAAGCAACCCCGCGCGCGAGCTTTTGATGAAGGCTTCCAGATTGCGCTTCTGACGTTCCGGATCGTCTTGGGAATCCAACACGGATACCAGATAGCCCTCTTGCTCCAACCGGTCGCTCACCCCGCTGATCACTTCAGCATTAAAGGGGTTGGAAATGTGATGAATGATCATCCCGACTTCGCGCAACCGCCCGGACCGCATGGACGCTGCGCGTTCGTCCGGCACGTAATGTAAGGCTTTGGCAGCAGCCAAGACTTTCTTGCGGGTCGCATCCGAAATTCGCCCGGTGCCGCGCATGACCTGACTGACCGTAGCCTTCGAGACTCCAGCAGCTTTCGCGACGGTATCAAGCGTGGGTTTGGGCGACATTCGATTCGGACTTCTAGGTAAAACGATATATCTATATGCATATCCAAAACTGCACATTGCGCAAGCACGAGGTGCATTTTCCCCTTTAAAACTTGGCGATACGCAGTTCTGAGATTTAGATTGACGAGTGGTATATCGATATACCATTCTTATTGCACGCTCTTGAGCCGGCGGAAATTCTGTCGCGCCACAAGAGAGGCGCTAAAGGAGTGAACCAAGCATCCTCGGCGCAGTGAACTGGGAGGAAAACATGAAATTTAAAACCAAACTTGCCGGAGCTGTGTCCGGCATTGCCATTTTCGTATCGGCCGGCGTCGCGCAGGCTGAAACGCTATTCTGGTCAACTCAAGCCAAACCCGTGGAGGAAGCGCAGGCCATGCGCGAGCAGGTTCTGGCAGGTCAGGATGTCGACTATCAACCCAATGACGGCGGCCCGTGGTTGACCCGTCTGAACGCTGAATTGCAGGCCGGATCCGGCACCATTGGCGTGCTGGGCGCGCTGCATGGGGATTTCTCGGCGATGAACCCGGATGACCTTGTTGATCTGGGCGATCTGGGCGTCGGCTCGGCCAGCGCCACGTTCAACGAGCTGGCCAAACTGGGCACCGACAGCGCGCAATACATTCCGTGGATGCAAGCCAGCTATATCATGGCAGCCAACAAGAAAGCGCTGGAGCATCTGCCCGAAGGCGCCGACATCAACGCGCTGACCTATGACCAGCTGATCGCATGGGCTGGCAATGTGCAGGCCGCAACGGGTGACGCCAAGTTTGGCTTCCCGGCTGGCCCCAAAGGGCTGAAGCACCGCTTCTTCCAGGGCTACCTATACCCGTCCTACACCAACGGCGTTGTGCGCACCTTCGCGTCGGATGAAGCCGTGACCGCATGGGAAAAAATGCGAGAGCTTTGGGCTGTGACCAACCCGGCCTCGACCAACTTCTCGTTCCTGCAGGAACAACTGCTGTCCGAGGATGTCTGGATCGCTTTCGACCACACCTCGCGTTTGGCCCAAGCCTTCAACGAGCGTCCGGATGACTTCGTGGCCTTCCCGGCCCCTGCAGGTCCGACCGGCCGTGGCTTTATGCCGGTTATTGCTGGTGTCGCCATCCCGCGCACAGCCCCTGACATGGATGCCGCGAAAGCCGTCGTTCAGCACCTTTTGAAGCCGGAAACCCAGATTGCGACCCTGCGTGCCACCAACTTCTTCCCGGTGGTCGATGTGGCCCTGCCCGACGATCTGCCGCCTGCGGTGCAGGCTGCCGGTGACGCCGTGGCGAAGATGAGCGCATCTGCTGACGCCAACCCGGGCCTGCTGCCCGCTGGCCTTGGCGACAAGGGTGGTGACTTCAACCGCGTCTTTGTCGATGCGTTCGAACGCATTGTTCTGGCCGGTCAGGACATCCGCGCCGTGCTGGATGACCAGAAGACCCGCCTGCAGGCGATCATGGACGAGACCGGTGCGCCCTGCTGGGCTCCGGATGCTCCGTCCGACGGCGCCTGCCCGGTCGAATAAACACTCCCAGGTGGGGGGCGCACGCCGCCCCCGCCACACCGCCCGAGGTTGATTGCGGCCCGGGCCCCCTTCTCCGCTGACATCCGGGAGCAGTTCCATGAACGCACGGCTTCTTCCCTATATCCTGATCTTGCCAGTCACCTTGTTTCTGTGCCTGTTCTTCCTCTATCCGTTTTTGCTGGTTGCAAAACAGGCGTTTAACAACGGTTCGGGCTTCACCTTGGAGAACTTCCAAGAGGTGGTCGGATATTGGAAATTCCCAATCTCGCTTAAAAACACGCTGCTTCTTGCTGCCGCCGTGGTGCCCGTGCAGCTGGCACTGGCGCTTTTGATGGCCACGATGGTCAACAAGATGCAAAAGGGCCGCGATCTGATCCTGTATGTCTGGACGATCCCTTTGGGCATCTCGGATCTGGCCGCCGGGATCATCTGGCTGGCCATCTTTGAACAGTCGGGATTCTTGAACTCGATGATGTCCGGGCTGGGCATGATCGACCGCCCGATGAATTTCCTGAGCTACCAGCATCCCGGCATTGTCTTCCTGGCAATCGCATTGGCCGAGATCTGGCGCGCCACCGCCATCATGCTGGTCATCCTTGTCGCTGGCATCGGGTTGATCCCTAAGGAATATTACGAAGCCGCCGAAGTGTTCGGTGCCTCGCCATGGAAACGGTTCTGGCGGATCACGCTTCCACTTCTGCGTCCGTCCCTGCAAACCGCCCTTGTCCTACGCGTCATCCTAGCGTTCGAGATCTTCGCGGTCGTTGCAGCCCTTGGCGGCACGCTCTTCCCGGTCCTGATGGGCGAGACCTATGCGTATCAGTTTGACCTTCTGAACAGCGGCGCAGCTGCGGCTATGGCCCTAATCATTCTTGCGATCTCGATCGGCTTCACGCTGATCATCCTGCGCGCCCTGCGCGTTCCGAAAGGAGCACAGATATGACCACTGTCGACACCAACCCGGGCACCGACACCCGCAAGGCCGGACGCTTTGTCTATATCTCGGCCGTGGTGCTGCTCTGCGCCTGGGTGATCGTTCCGCTCTATTTCCTGCTGATTAACACGCTGTCTTCGCCCGACACGGTGAACAGCTTCCCGAAAGCGTTCGTTCCCGAGTTCGATCTGGGCAGCCTGTCCTTCTTTGCGAGCTTCGCGGGCATGCTGACGGCGCTGAAGAACTCGGTGCTGGTCGCGGGGATGACTATGATCATGTCGATTGTCGTCGGCGCCCCGGCAGGATACGCCCTGTCGCGGTTCGATTTCCGTGGGAAAGAGCTGTTCCGGCTGCTGATCCTGCTGACCCGCGCCTTTCCGCTGCCGCTTCTGGCGCTGCCGCTGGCCGTCATGTTCATCCGCACAGGGCTTGACGACACGGTCTTCGGTCTGGCGCTGGTTCACACGACGCTGGCCATTCCCTTCGCCGTGCTGATCACCTTCTCGCTGTTCTCGGGCATTCCGCTGGAGCTTGAGGAAGCCGCTTGGACCCTTGGCTGCACCCGCCTGACCGCGTTTACCAAAGTGGTTCTGCCGCTGATCCTGCCCGGCATCACGGCCTCGGCGATCTTTGCCTTCGTGATCTCGTGGAACGAGGTGTTCGCCGCCGCCGTATTGACCATCGAGAACCGGACGCTGACCGCGTTCCTTCTTCAAAACCTCGACACCTCGCCCCTGCACCTGAAATTCGCAGGCGGCTTCATCCTTGTCGTACCGGCGCTGATCTTCATCTTCGCCGTCCGTAAATACCTCTTCGCGATGTGGGGCATCGCCAACCGCTAAGCGTGCCGCGCACCAAACAGGGAGCCGAACCATGGCTGAAATTCAAATCAAGAACGTCGCAAAACGCTTTGGCAGCTACCAAGCCTTGCACGACATCAACCTGACCATTGCCGATCAGGAATTTATGGTCCTTCTGGGCGCCTCGGGCTGTGGCAAGTCAACGCTTCTGCGGATCATCGCCGGGTTGGAAACACAAACCGAGGGCGAGGTCTGGATCGGCGGACGCCGCATTGACCACCTGCCCCCGCGCGAACGCGGCATTGCGATGGTGTTCCAGAACTACGCCGTTTTCCCGCACCTGACCGTGTTCGAGAACATCGGCTTTGGCCTGCGGATGCAAAAACTGCCGAATGACGAGGTCAAACGCCGCGTGGAGCGGACTGCCGAGTTGATGCATATCGAACAGCTTCTGGGCCGCTATTCCGGCGAACTGTCCGGCGGTCAGCGTCAGCGCGTGGCCGTGGCGCGTGCGCTGGCGATGGAACCGGATGTGATCTTGATGGATGAACCGCTGTCCAACCTCGATGCGCTTCTGCGCCTTGAAATGCGCGCCGAGCTGAAGGGCGTTCTGGCCGAAAGCAACACCACCGCGATCTACGTGACCCACGATCAGGTCGAGGCGATGTCGCTCGCCGACCGGATCTCGGTCATGCATGAAGGCCGCATCGTACAGGCCGCCACCCCGGTCGAGGTCTATCGCAACCCCGCCGAGCGCTTCGTCGCGGGCTTCATCGGCAATCCGCCAATGAACTTTCTGCCTGCCGCCAGCGCGGATGGCGGAAAATGGCAAGTGGCTGGGGAAATCTATGACGGCCCCGCCGCCGCGAATGGGGTCGAGTTTGCAATCCGCCCAGAAGACATCGCCCCCGCCGACACAGGCCTGCCCGCGAAGGTACGTCTGGTCGAGCCACTGGGCGCGCATCTTCTGGTCACCTGCGACGTCGACGGCACCATGTTCCGCGCCATTCTGGAAAGCGACCTGCAGGTCAAACCGGGGGACATGCTGAAACTCGCACCGCAAACAGACCGCATCCGCTGGTTTGACTCGTCTACATCACTGGCCGTCGCCTGATTGCCACCGCCAAAGGTTTCACAATGGGACACTCTCTGATTGATCACGCCGTCGACATTCTGAACAAGAATGACCTGCGCACCTATACCGTACCGACGCACGGGCTTTACCCCTTCCAATGGAACTGGGACAGCTGCCTCGTGGCGCTTGGCCAGTCCTATTTCGACGAGGCGCGCGCCTGGACCGAGATCGAGACGCTCTTCGCCAGCCAATGGGATGATGGGCTGGTGCCGCATATCATCTTCCACAAGGACGATCCGGGCTATTTCCCCGGCCCGGACGTTTGGCAGACCGGGCAACCTATCCCCACGTCAGGCATCACGCAGCCACCGGTGGCGGGCTTTGCCGTGCGCCGACTGTATGACCGCGCCAAGGACAAGGCCCAAGCAGCCAAACAGGCGCGCGCGCTGTTGCCCAAGATCGATGCGTGGCATGACTGGTTTTTCCGCTGCCGCGACCCCGAAGGCACGGGTCTGGTCGCCCTGATCCACCCATGGGAAAGCGGGCGCGACAACTCGGTCGACTGGGACGATGCCTTTGACCGCGTCCCCACGGAAGGCGTCGAGCCGTTCGAACGGCGCGACCTGATGCATGCCGATGCAAGCCACCGGCCAACGCAAGCGCAATACGAACGCTATATCTATCTGGTGCAACTGTTCCGCGACCTTGGCTGGGACAATACGAAACTGCACGACGCCTCGCCCTTCCAGATCGTGGACCCCGGCTTTAACGGGATCCTGATCCGGTCCTGCGCGGATCTGGCTGATCTGGCCGACGCGCTTGGCGAACCCGAGATCGCCGCGCGCAACCGGGCATGGGCGAAGGCGGGCAGCGCGGCCATGGAAGCCCTGTGGAGCGACACGTACGGGCAATATCTTTGTTATGACCGCAAGGCCGGACGGCCCGTCGACAATCCCTCAGTTGCGGGGCTGATCGCCGCCTTTGCTCCGCTCCCCCAAAAGCGCGCCGACCGGATCGGCACGCGGATCAAGAACATGGGCGAAGACGTCACATACCTCGTCCCCAGCCAACCCGCCGACACGGCGACGTTTGACGGCAAACGCTATTGGCGCGGGCCGGCGTGGCTGATTGTAAACTACATGATCTCGGACGGTTTGGCGCATGCAGGCCAGCACGATGTGGCCGAACGCATCGTCAACGACAGCCTGTCATTGATCGAAGCCAGCGGTTTCGCTGAATATTATGATCCGATCACCGGAGAGGGCTGCGGGGGTAAGGCTTTCTCTTGGACGGCGGCGATGGTAATCGAGTTTTTGACCCGATCGAAGGAACTCGTATGAAACGCTCCCGCGTAAACCAGATTATGGCGGAAGCGGATGAGACGATCCGCCAGTATGGCTTCGTCTTGCCGCCCTTTGCCTATTGGACACCTGAAGAATTCAAGGCCAAGCGCGATGTGGCCCGGAACGTGATCACCGCGCGCTGTGGCTGGGACATTACCGACTATGGCGATGGGCGCTTTGACGAGATGGGCTTGTTCCTCTTCACTCTGCGCAACGGGCGGCTTGCGGATCTGCAGCGTGGTGGCGGCATGTGTTATGCCGAGAAACTGCTGATCTCGCGCCAAGACCAGCTCAGCCCGATGCACACCCATGTGATCAAGGCCGAGGACATCATCAACCGAGGTGGTGCAACGCTGGTGATCGAGCTTTATGGCTCGGACGACGATGGCAATTTCGCCGAAGATCGCGGCGGTACGGTCTATTGCGACGGGATCCAGCGCGACTTTGCTGCCGGTGAAAAATTGAAGCTCGCCCCCGGTGAAAGCGTCACCCTGATGCCCGGCGACTGGCACGCCTTCTGGGGCGAAGGTGGCGATGTGCTGATCGGCGAGGTTTCGACCGTCAATGACGACGAAACCGACAACATCTTCCGCGCACCCATTGGCAGGTTCGCTGAGATCGAGGAAGACGAAGCCCCCACACATTTGCTGGTCAGCGACTATAAAACCTGGCTTGGTTAGTATGCACAGGGCGGGCTGTCGCAGCCCTTTGACATTCAGGTCCGTTAGCGCTATCAGCTCACGTGAACTCGGCCAACGCGCCTATGCGGC
This sequence comes from Aliiroseovarius marinus, assembly GCF_004360145.1. Taxonomy (GTDB): domain Bacteria; phylum Pseudomonadota; class Alphaproteobacteria; order Rhodobacterales; family Rhodobacteraceae; genus Aliiroseovarius; species Aliiroseovarius marinus. The sequence continues at coordinate 27,902 of NZ_ML178717.1, forward strand.
ACACCCAAACAGGAGAGAGACGTGATCCTTTGCTGCGGAGAAGCTCTGATTGACATGATCCCGACCCCGACGACGGCGGGACCGGACGGGTTTGTGCCGCATTCCGGCGGGGCGGTGTTTAATACCGCCATCGCATTGGGGCGTTTGGGGGTGCAGACTGGGATGCTAACCGGGCTGTCCACCGACATGTTCGGGCGGCAGCTGAGCGAGTCTCTGAAGGCCAGCCATGTGGACACCACGCATGTGATCCCCTCGGACCGCCCCACGACACTGGCCTTCGTGCGGCTTGTCGACGGGCACGCAACCTATTGCTTCTTTGACGAAAACTCGGCCGGGCGCATGCTGACCCCGGCGGACATCCCGGCGCTGTCCCCGGAAGTCTCGGCGCTGTTTTTCGGCGGGATCAGCCTTGCCTGCGAGCCCTCCGCCGACGCCTATGCGGCACTGCTGGCGCAGGAAGCCGCACAGCGCGTGGTGATGATCGATCCCAACATCCGCCCGCGTTTCATCAAGGACATCGACCGCTATCGCGCCCGGTTGGACCGCATGGTCGCGCAGGCTGACATCGTCAAAGTCTCGGACGAGGACCTGAACTGGCTGCTGCCCGCCCCGCTGTCCTTGAACGAGAAAGTGGCGACGCTGATGGACACCGGACCCTCCGTCCTGATCCTGACGCGCGGCGGCGCGGGGGCAAGCGGGTTTCTTGCCGACGGGACCGAGGTTCAGGTGCCGGCCCAACGGGTGGACATGAAAGACACCGTGGGTGCCGGGGACACGTTCAACGCGGGCTTTCTGGCGAAGCTGTCGGAACTGGGATGCCTCACGAAGAGGCAGCTTTCGGCGCTGTCGGCTGAGACCTTGCAGCAAGCGATGCAACACGGCGCAAAAGCCGCCGCCGTCACCGTGTCCCGCGCCGGTGCGAACCCGCCATGGGCAGAAGAGCTTTGACAAATGGATCTGTTAGCGCTAAATACGCGCCAAACATGTTAGCGCTATCAAATCACTGAGCTCACCGCGAAGAGGATAAGACCATGACACTTAAGATCGCGATCAACGGTTTCGGACGTATTGGCCGCGGCGTTCTGCGCGCCCTGATCGAACAGGATGCCCAGGATATCGAGGTTGTCGCCATCAACGACCTCGCCCCGCCCAAGAACATTGCGCATCTGCTGAAATATGACAGCGTGCATGGCCGTCTGCGCGAAACCGTTTCCGTCGAGGATGATACGCTTGTCGTCGGACACCGCCGCATCCGCCTGACCGCGCTGCGCAATCCCGAGGAGCTTCCCTGGGGCGATGTCGACGTTGCTTATGAATGCACCGGGCTGTTCACCGCCCGCGATCAGGCGGCCCGGCTTTTGGAAAATGGATCGAAGCGCGTGTTGATCTCGGCCCCCGGCAAGGATGCCGACCGGACCGTGGTCTATGGCGTGAACGACGCCGACCTGACGGCCGACGACGTGATCGTGTCGAACGCATCTTGCACCACCAACTGTCTGGCCCCCGTGGCAATGGTTTTGCACAACGCGTTTGGCATCAAGACCGGCTATATGACCACGATCCACGCTTTCACCGGCGATCAGCCCAGCCACGACACCAACCACAAAGACCTCTATCGCGGTCGTGCGGCGTCTATGTCGATGGTGCCGACCTCGACCGGCGCGGCGCGCGCGATTTCGCTGGTCCTGCCCGAGCTGAAAGGCAAGCTGGAAGGCTCTGCCGTGCGCGTGCCCACCCCGAATGTATCGCTGGTCGACCTGAGCTTCATGCCCGAGCGCCCGGTCACCCGGGACGAGATTAACGCCGCCATCGCAGAAGCCGCCGCAGGTCCGCTGAAGGGCGTTCTGTCCTATGAAGAGGACCCGATGGTGTCGATCGACTTCAACCACGACCCGCATTCGTCCTGCTTTGCCTCGGCCCAGACCGCCGTCACCGAAGACGGCTTGGTGCGCGTGGTTAGCTGGTATGACAACGAATGGGGTTTCTCGAACCGGATGATCGATACGGGTCGCCGGATCGGAGAGCTGCTGAAGGCCCAAGAAAACCTGAAGCTGGCAAGCTAAGACAACGGCCTTACGGGGCACATCCGACGCTTCGTAGGTCACACCCTCTTCCTAGCAACTGAAGACCCGCCCGTCAGGTGCGGGTCTTTTTTTAATTGACTCAGATTTCAACGAAATATATCGGCGGTTTTGCATCCGGGTTGTTCCGGATTGGAGATTGTGCTCATGAAATGGCTTCATTTCAATAATGCTGGACAGATCGAACCAGCGTAGTCCTGCGCGGCAATGACGCCGCACGCAAACACTCCCCCCTTCCACAATTCACCTCTAGAATAGGTTTGTTCGAATGCCCAAAGGACAGCCCCTTTCTGACTCCATTTACGGCATCGACCGTTGGAGCAAAGGCCTTCTCTCGGTTCTGCCGAATGGCGACGTTGCGTTGTGTGATCCGGCCCACCCGGACACCGCGCCGCTGAGCCTGCCGCACATCCTAAGCGATCTGCGCCAGCGTGGCATCGCCAGCCCGCTGGTTCTGCGTGTGAAAAGCTTTCTTGAGTCGGAAATCCAGCACCTGAATGACAGCTTTGCAGCGGCGATTGCCAAGACCGGTTACCGCGCGCCCTATCGCGGGGTGTTTCCAATCAAGGTGAACCAACAAGCGCAGGTCGTGGACCGCATTGTCGAGTTCGGCCGGCAGTTTGACTATGGGCTCGAGGCCGGGTCCAAGCCTGAATTGGTCATCGCGCTGGCCCATCGCCTGTCGAAAGAGGCGCTGATCGTCTGCAATGGCGTCAAAGATGCTGAGTTCATCCGGCTGGCCATCCTGTCGCGCCGCATGGGCTTTAACACTGTGATTGTGCTGGAAAGCCCCAAAGAGGCCGAGATCGTGATCGAGGTTGCGAAGGAACTGGGGATCGATCCGCTTTTGGGTGTGCGGGTCAAGCTGACCAACCAGATCGGTGGCAAATGGCAAAGCAGCTCGGGTGATCGGTCGGCTTTTGGCATGAACACCGACCAACTGCTGCGCGTGGTTGACCGCCTGCGCGGCGAAAACCTGCTGCATTGCCTGAAGCTGCAACACTCACATCTGGGGTCTCAGGTGCCGGATGTGAACGACGTACGCCGCGCCGCGACCGAGGCCTGCCGCTATTTCGCCGAGCTGACCCGAGAGGGCGCCCCGCTGACCCATTTGGATCTGGGTGGCGGTCTGGGCGTCGACTACACGGGCGAGAAACGCGCGGCGGAAAACTCGATCAACTACACGATGGCGGAATACTGCGCCAACGTGGTCGAGACCGTGGGATATGCGATGGACGAGGCTGGTCTGGATCACCCCATTCTGGTCACCGAAAGCGGGCGCGCCGTCTCGGCGACCTCGTCCATGCTGATTTTCGACGTGCTGGAAAGCACGCTCTATGACGCGCCCGACGCGCCTGCTGTCGAGCCGGATGACCATCACCTCGTTGCCGACCTTGCTGCAATTTCCGGCTATCTGGTGCCGGACCGCGTGCAGGAATGCTGGAACGATGCCCGGTTCTATCGCGACGAGTTGCGCGCCCTGTTCCGCCGCAGCCATGTGGACCTGCGCCAGATGGCGCGGGCCGAGCGGATCTATCTGAACCTGATGGCGCGGATCAAAGACATCGCACGCGGGACCGAACAATCGGGCGATCTGGACAAAGAGCTGCAGAAGATCGCAGATGTCTATCACTGCAATTTCTCGGTCTTCCAGTCGTTGCCGGATGTTTGGGCCATTGACCAGCTGCACCCGATCATTCCGCTGCAAATGCTTGATCAGGAACCGGACCGCCGCGCCGTTCTGTCGGACATTACCTGTGACAGCGACGGTAAGATGGACAAGTTCATTCTGGCGGGCGACATCGCGCCGTCCTTGCCTGTCCACTCGCTACCCGAAGACCAGCCCTATTATCTGGGCGTGTTCTTCGTTGGGGCTTATCAGGAAACACTGGGCGACCTACATAACCTTTTCGGGGACACCAATGTCGTGACCATCGACCTGCGCGAAGATGGCGGCTTTGATCTTCTTCACGAACAAGAAGGCGACACCATTGCCGAGGTTCTGTCCTACGTTGAATACGACCCGGCAGACTGTATCGCCGCCTTCCGCAAAATGGTGGACGAGGCGATTTCCGCCGGATCGATCCAAGCCAATGAACGCAAAACCCTCATCGATGCCTATCGCGGCTCGATGAACGGTTACACTTACTTTGAATAACCACAGGAGATCATCATGGGAAAGACACTCGTCGTAGGTGCCGGTGGCGTCAGCCATGCCGCTGTGCACAAGATGGCAATGAATGCGGATATCTTCACCGAGATCACGCTGGCAAGCCGGACCAAGTCGAAATGTGACGCGATTGCCGCCAGCGTGAAAGAGCGCGTGGGCGTGGACATCAAGACCGCCGAACTGGACGCCTATAAGGTCGAAGATACCGTCAAGCTGATCAAGGAAACCGGTGCCGAGATCCTTGTGAACCTCGCCCTGCCCTATCAGGATCTGGTTCTGATGGATGCCTGCCTTGAGGCAGGCTGTCACTATCTGGACACCGCGAACTACGAGCCCGAGGATGTGGCCAAGTTCGAATATCATTGGCAATGGGCCTATCAGGAGCGCTTTAAAGAAGCCGGTCTGACCGCCATTCTGGGCTCGGGCTTCGATCCGGGTGTGACCTCTGTCTTTGCGACTTGGCTGAAGAAGCACAAGCTGGACACCATCCGCCAGATCGACATTCTGGACGCCAATGGCGGCTCGAACGATCAGGAATTCGCCACCAACTTCAACCCGGAGATTAACCTGCGCGAAGTACTGGCAGAAGTGCGTCACTGGGAAGGTGGCGAATGGAAAACCAGCCCGGCCATGACCACCAAGGTCGAGTTCGACTTCCCCGCCATCGGCAACAAGAACATGTATCTGATGTATCACGAGGAGCTGGAGAGCCTGTCGACCCATTTCCCCGAGATCGAGCGCGCTCGTTTCTGGATGACCTTCGGCGACGCCTACATCATGCACGCCAAGGTGCTGGAAAATGTCGGCATGACCCGCATTGATCCGGTGATGCATGACGGTCAGGAAATCATCCCGATCCAATTCCTGAAAACCCTGCTGCCCGATCCCGGCGATCTGGGCGCCGAGACCAAAGGCAAGGCCTGCATTGGCGACATTGCCACCGGTCAGGCCAAGGATGGCTCGGGTGAAAAGACCTTCTATATCTACAACATCTGCGATCACGAAGAGTGCTACGCCGAGGTCGGCTCGCAGGCTGTGTCCTATACCACCGGCGTTCCCGCCATGATCGGCGCGGCGCAGGTTCTGAAAGGCAACTGGACCCAGTCCGGCGTCTGGAACATGGAGCAGCTGGACCCTGACAACTTCATGGACATGCTGAACGAGCATGGCCTGCCGTGGCAGGTTCACGAGTTGGACGGCCCGGTCGACTTCTAAGACCTAAGGGGAGCGCCTGTCCTAAAGCGGGCGCTCCCCTAACCCCTCATCTGGAATGGCGACAATGACCGAACTGATGCAAACCCAAGCCGGAGATGCAGGCGCATTCCGCGATTTCGACCTGTCCCGCGTCCCCACGCCTTGCTTTGTGGTGGATGAAAAGGCGGTCGAGGCCAATCTGAAGATCCTCTCCGACGTTGCCGACCGCTCGGGCGCGCATGTGTTGTCGGCGCTGAAAGCGTTTTCCATGTTCGCGCTGGCCCCGCTGGTCCGGTCACATCTGGGCGGCACTTGCGCCAGCGGCATCTACGAGGCCCGGTTGGGACGCGAAGAATATGGCGGCGAGGTAGCCACCTTCTGCGCGGGCTACAAGGCGCAGGATATGGACGAGATCCTCAGCCTCTCGGACCACATCATCTTCAACAGCCCGGCCCAGAAAGACCGTTTTCTGTCGCAAGCGCAGACGGCGAACGTACAGGTCGGTCTGCGCATCAACCCGGAACACTCCGAAGGCGAAATCGCCAAATACGATCCCTGCGCGCCCTGCTCGCGTCTTGGCACTCCGGTATCTTTGCTGACAGATGAGGTCATGCAGGGCGTCGACGGGCTGCACATGCACACTCTGTGTGAACAGGGCTTCGAACCACTCGCCCGCACATGGGCCGCTGTGGAAGCCAAGCTCGCCCCCTACCTGCCCACCCTCAAATGGATCAATTTCGGCGGCGGCCACCACATCACCCGCGCGGACTATGACCGTGAGGCGTTGATCGCCTTCATCCAGAACATGCGCGCCGCTTATGGCATCGACGTCTACCTTGAACCCGGCGAGGCCGTGGCGCTGGACGCGGGCATCCTTGTGGGCGAGGTGCTGGACCTGCCGACAAATGGCATGAACCTTGCGATCACCGATATCTCGGCCACCTGCCACATGCCCGACGTGATCGAAGCCCCCTATCGCCCCGCGCTGATGGACGAGGCTGACGCAGGCCACACCTATCGCCTTGGCGGGCCCTCGTGCCTCGCGGGCGACGTGATTGGTGACTACACGTGGGACGCACCTTTGCAGATCGGCCAGCGCTTTGCCTTCCTCGATCAGGCGCATTATTCGATGGTGAAAACCAACACGTTCAACGGCGTCCCCCTGCCCACCATCGCCCTGTGGAACAGCGAGACGGACGCGTTGCAGATCATCAAACAGTTCGGCTATGACGACTTCAAGGAGCGCCTCTCATGAGCATTTTTCTGGACAGCGAACTGACCGAGGCCGAACGCAGCGAAGACGCACACTTTCACGTCATTCCGGTGCCGCTGGAACGCACCGTGTCCTATGGATCCGGCACCAAGGACGGACCCGCCGCGATCATCGATGCCTCGAACGAGCTGGAGCGTCTGTGCAAAGGCATTGAGCCTTGCGCTGACGGCATTTTCACCCAGTCGCCTGTGGATTGCGACGGCCCCCTGCCCGAGGTGATGGAACGCATCGCCGCCCGCACCGAAGCTGTCGTCAAAGCCGGCCATGTGCCTGTGACGCTGGGCGGGGAACACTCGCTCAGCTATGGCGCCGTCACCGGTGTCATGCGCGCCCTTGGTCAGCCGGTCGGGATCGTCCAGATCGACGCCCATGCCGACCTGCGCGTCGCCTATCAGGGGGAAAAGCACTCGCACGCCTCGGTCATGCATTTGCTGGCCGAAGATGGCGTTCGTCTGGCGCAATACGGCGTACGCGCCCTATGCCCGCAAGAGGCTGAAAGCCGCCAGCAGAACAACGTGGTCTTCATCGACGCGGAAGAGCTGGTGACGCAGAATATCTTCTCGGTCGAGCTGCCCGAGGACTTCCCCGAACTGGTCTATGTCAGCTTTGATGTGGACGGGCTGGACCCCAGCCAGATGCCCGCGACCGGCACCCCTGTTCCCGGCGGGCTGTCCTATTATCAGGCGCTGCACATCGTGGAAAGCGCCCTGAAAGGACGACGTTGTGTGGGGCTGGACGTGGTCGAGCTTGCACCGAACGGCGACGAGGCATGGGACTTCACCGCAGCCCAGATCACCTATCGCCTGATGTCGAACTGCTGCGCATAGGCCTCATGCAACCCGCATTGACCGGGATCAACGCATATATGCGCCGATAGGCTAACATATAGGCGATGAACTTTGGGAGGGTTGCATGACAGATGCCTTGATGACGACGTCGCCAACGCTGATTTGGCTGGACGAACTTGCGCGCACGGACATTGCCAAAGTCGGGGGAAAGAACGCCTCGCTGGGCGAGATGTTGCAGTCACTTACCGAGCGCGGCATCCGCGTGCCGCCCGGCTTTGCCACCACGTCAGACGCCTATCGCAGCTTCATCGCGGCCAACGGTCTGGACCGCGTACTGCGCGAGGTCCTGCCCAAGCTCGAAGCCAACCGGATCACTCTATCCACAGCGGGCAAGACGATCCGTGCCGCGATCACTGAAGGGGTCTGGCCCGAAGATGCAGAACGAGACATCCGCGCGGCCTATCAAGACCTTGGCGCCCGTGTCGGGCAGACCGATCCTGCCGTCGCCGTACGCTCCTCGGCGACCGCTGAAGACCTGCCCGACGCGAGTTTCGCCGGACAGCAAGAAACCTTCCTGAACATCCGGGGAGAGGCTGCGCTGCTGGATGCCTGCAAGGCCTGTCTGGCGTCGCTCTTCACTGACCGGGCGATCACCTATCGCCAACTGAAGGGTTTCGATCACCTCGAAGTCGCCTTGTCGGTCGGCGTGCAGCACATGGTCCGCTCGGACCTGTCCGGCTCGGGCGTCATGTTCTCGATCGACACGGAAAGTGGGTTTGACAAGGTCGTGCTGATCAACGCGGCGTGGGGGCTGGGCGAGAACGTCGTTCAGGGTCATGTCGACCCGGACGAATACCAAGTATACAAGCCGTTTCTAGACAACGAAGACCTGACCCCGATCGTCCACAAGGCGCTTGGCGCCAAAGAGATCAAGATGATCTATGGTCGTGAACAAGGCGCGCCGGTGCGGAATGTTCCGACCTCGAAGGCTGAACGCGCGGGTTTTGTGCTGTCGGATGCCGAGATCCTCGAACTGGCCCGCGCTGCTGTGAAAATCGAGGCGCACTACGGCACCGCGATGGACATCGAATGGGCCAAGGATGGGGAAACTGGGCTGCTTTACGTCGTGCAAGCGCGCCCCGAAACGGTCCAATCCAATCTCGCTGCCAGCGCCTTCCAGACCTATACGTTGCACGATACGGGCGAGGAATTGTTGACCGGCCTCAGCGTGGGAAGTTCAGTCGCCACCGGCGAGGTCTGCTTGATCCATGACGTGACGGATCTGGACCAGTTCGTGGACGGCGCGATCCTTGTCACCTCGAACACCGACCCGGACTGGGTACCGATCATGAAACGCGCCGCCGCCATCGTGACCGACCACGGGGGCCGCACGTCCCACGCCGCCATCGTCAGCCGCGAGCTGGGCGTGCCCGCGATTGTCGGTACGTCGAATGCCACCGAGATCCTGCATACGGGCCAGCACATCACCGTGTCCTGCGCTGAAGGGGAAACCGGGATCATCTATGCCGGCGAAGCCAAAGTGACCATCGAAGAGCGGCAATTGGATCAGATCCCGTCAACGCAAACCAAGGTCATGCTGAACCTCGCCAACCCTGCCGCCGCCCTGCGCTGGTGGCGCCTGCCCGTGGATGGCGTCGGCCTAGCCCGCATGGAGTTTGTGATCAACAACGAGGTCCGAGTGCATCCGCTTGCGCTGACCCGCTATGACGCGCTAACCGACGCGGATGTGCGCGCTGAAATCGACCGCCTGACCCGTGGCTATGACAATCGGGCAGACTATTTCGTGGAAAAGCTGGCAATGGGCCTCTCGCGGATTGCGGCGACGTGGTATCCCAACCCCACCATCATCCGCATGAGCGACTTCAAGACCAACGAATATGCTGACCTTCTGGGCGGACGCCAGTTCGAGCCCAACGAGGAAAATCCGATGATCGGGTTCCGGGGCGCGTCGCGCTATTATGACGCCGCCTATCAGGACGGGTTCGCGTTGGAATGCAAAGCGATCCGGCACCTGCGCGAGCGGATGGGGTTCGACAATGTCATCGTCATGATCCCCTTCTGCCGCAACGTGGAGGAAGCCGACCGGGTGCTGGCCACGATGGCCGAACACGGACTGGAGCGCGGCAAGAACGGGCTCCAAGTCTATGTGATGTGCGAGGTTCCGTCGAACGTGATCGAGGCCGAGGCGTTCGCCGAGCGCTTCGACGGCTTCTCGATCGGGTCGAACGATCTGACCCAGTTGACGCTTGGGGTGGACCGCGATTCCGAAGCCTTGGCGCATCTGTTCAACGAACGCGATCCGGCGGTTTTGTGGATGATCAACACCGTCATCGCCAAAGCGCACGCGGCCGGGCGAAAGGTCGGGCTGTGCGGTCAGGCGCCCAGCAACGATCCCGAGTTCGCGAAGCTGCTTGTGCAGGCGGGGATCGACACGATCTCGGTCACACCGGACAGTTTCTTTGCCGTGAAAAGCAACGTGGCGAGCGCCGAGGCGGACTAGTCCCGCTTCATCCGAACGGTTTTGATCAGCTCAGGCACCACGATCAGGGGCAGCGCCAGCAGAATGATCGCCTGCCAATGCGCCCACTCCAAGGGCGCAACGCGCAGCAATTGTTGCAGCGGCGCCCAATAGATCGCGACCACCTGCAAAGACACCATCGCCACCAGTGCGATAATCAGCTTGGGGTTCGAGAACCAGCCCAATCGCCAGCAGGGTTGCGAGAAAGACCGGAAGGCAAAGACGCTCATCTTCTCGAAAATGACCATCCCGCTGAAGGCCGCCGTCCGCGCCACGACAGTGCCGTCGGGCATGAAGGTATAGAACAAATACAGGCTGGCCGCCCCGGTATAGGTGCCAAACGCCAAGATCATGCCCAGCGCTTTACGGTCCAGAATACCGGCTTCGGGGCGGCGCGGCGGGTCACGCATCTGGTCCGAGGTGCCCGGCTCCAATCCCAAGGCCAAGGCGGTCACACCATCGGTTACGAGGTTCATCCACAGAATTTGCGTCGGCAAATAGATCAGCGGCCCGCCCAGCGCCAAGTTTGTCAGGATGGCCACAACCTCGCCCGCGTTCGAGGCCAGCAGATAGCGCACGAAACGCTGGATATTGGCAAATTGCCGCCGCCCCTCGCTAACCGCGCCTTTCAGCGTGGCGAAGTTGTCGTCCAAGAGCACAAGATCCGCCGCGCTTTTCGCGACATCCGTGCCCCGGATCCCCATCGCAACGCCAATATCGGCTTGTTTCAGAGCGGGTGCATCGTTTACCCCGTCGCCCGTCATCGCCACGATATGGCCCTGCGCCTGTAACGCCTCGACCAGCCGCATCTTGTGTTCGGGCGAGGTGCGGGCAAACAGCGTGGGCTCGGCAAGGATCTCGCGCAATGTCGCGTCGTCGATGTCTTCCAATTCGCGCCCGGTCATCACCTTCTGGACCGGAAGGCCGAGGGTATCTGCAATCGCCCGCGCGGTCAGCGGGCCGTCGCCGGTGATCATGATGATCCGCATCCCGGCACGTAGACAGGTCTGGATGGCGTCCCGAACTTCTGGGCGCGGCGGATCGATCATGCCGACAAGCCCGATGAACTCCAGCCCCGTGTCCCCGACCCGCTTGTCAGCAACCTGACGATGCGCCAAGGCAATGACCCGCAACCCCTTGGCCGCCATGTCTTCGTATTTCTGTTCGATCTGTGCACGGGCGGTTTGATCCAACGGCGCACTGCCATTGGGTCCGCGCCACGTCTCGCAGACGTCCAACATCTGCTCGGGCGCGCCCTTGGCAAGCAGCATCAGCCCGCCTTCGCTTTCGCGCACCATGCTCATGCGTTTGCGTTCCGAGGAAAACGGGATCTCGGCCAGCGGGGCCGCCGCGGGCATCGGGGTCCACGCCTTATAGGCAAAAGTCACCAGTGCCCCTTCGGTCGGATCCCCGACCATGCGCCAGCTGTCCCCTTCCCGGTGCAGGCTGGCATGGCTGCATCCAATCATGACGTCTAACGCCGCATCCAAATCGGCATTCGCGCCATAGCGGACGGGGGTTTCGCCCTTCAGGATCCGCCCGGCGGGATCATATCCGGTGCCGACGGCGGTATAGTCCTGCTCGGCAACCCACAACAGCGCACCCGTCATCATGTTTTCCGTCAAGGTGCCAGTCTTGTCCGTGCAGATGACCGACGCCGCGCCGACCGTTTCAATGGCCTGCAAGCGGCGCACCAAGGCGTTGCGCCGTGCCATCGCGCCTGCCCCCAAGGCCAGACTGATGGTCACGACGGCAGGCAATCCTTCGGGAATAATGGCCACCGCCATCGACATCCCCGTCATCGCCATTTCTAACATCTCGCGGCCAAGCAAGATCCCCGTCGCCGCAATGGCCCCGCCTAGCCCAAGCGCAACAACGCCCAACTGACGCCCCAACCGCCCCAGCTGGCGCGAGAGGTTGGTGCCTTTGTCCTCGACCGATACGGTCAGGGTAGCGATCTTTCCGAACGCCGTCTGAGGTCCCGTGGCGCTGACGATCCCTTCCGCGCGTCCCGCGACCACATAGGTGCCCATCATCACCGTATTCTGGTCGCCCTCCGCGTCCGAGGACTTGGCCACCGACACGGATTCCCCTGTCAGCACACTTTCATCCACACGCAACGCCACGGCCGAGATCACCTGTGCATCCGCGGGTACCTGATCACCTGCCTCAAGCAAGATCAGGTCGCCGGGCACGAGGTCTTTGCTGGGAATTTCAACGGGGATACCGTCACGCACAACCCGGGCCTTGGGCGACAGCATCTCGCGCAGGGCCGCAAGCGAGGTTTCGGCACGCCATTCCTGCACAAATCCCAAGGCTCCGTTCAGAACGACCACCAGCCCGATGGCGATGGCGTCGACACGCTCGCCAAGAACCAACGCCACCAGCCCAGCAATGATCAGCAGAAGCACCAGAAGACCGGTGAACTGACGCACAAGGATCGCCCAGGCAGGCGTCGCCTTGGCCTCCCCTACAACATTAGGGCCATACTGGCGCAAACGCTCTTGCGCCTCGGCGCCCGTCAACCCGGTCGCTTGGATCTCTGCCCGATCAGCTTCCATTCACCTTCCCGTGCCAAAACCGTTCATGTCCTTAGACTTTACCACGACGCTTTCAGACACAATGCGCCAGATCAATGCCCGGACGCACACCTCAGTCCCCCGACAACAGATTTCATTTGCCGACATAAGCCGTTTCGTGCTTCCATCGCAGTGCTCTGGCAATAAAGGCATTGCGCGCTGCTGTCGGGGTGAGCGGAGCCCGTCTGCTCAGGTTGAACCCTTCCGGTTTGATGCGTGCAACAGGCTCCTTTCATGACACCGGCGGCGCGCCGCCTGAACCTGAAGGGCAAACCATGCTTCACAACGATCAACTTGAACACTGGGATCGTGAAAACTTCTTTCACCCCTCGACACATCTGGCCGAGTTCGCACGGGGCAACGTCCCGCATCGCGTCGTCACCGGCGGGTCTGGCTGCCATATCGAAGACCGCGACGGGAACCGTCTGCTGGATGCCTTTGCTGGGCTTTACTGCGTGAATGTAGGCTATGGTCGGCCCGAGATCGCCGAGGCGATTGCCGATCAGGCCCGCGAGCTGGCCTATTACCATTCCTATGTCGGGCACGGGACCGAGGCGTCGATCACCCTGTCCAAAATGATCCTCGACCGAGCACCGGACCACATGTCGAAGGTCTATTTCGGTCTGTCCGGATCGGACGCGAATGAAACCAACATCAAGCTGATCTGGTACTACAACAATATCCTTGGCCGCCCAGAGAAGAAGAAGATCATCTCGCGCTGGCGGGGGTATCACGGGTCCGGGCTGATGACGGGGTCGCTGACCGGGCTGGAGCTGTTTCACAACAAGTTCGACCTGCCTTTGGCGCAGGTGATCCACACCGAAGCACCTTATTATTTCCGACGCCCTGATATCCCCCAAACCGAAGCTGACTTCGTGGCCCATTGTGTGGCCGAGCTGGAAGCGCTGATCGCGCGCGAAGGGGCCGACACCATCGCCGCTTTCATCGGCGAACCAGTGCTGGGCACGGGCGGGATCGTCCCGCCCCCTGCAGGTTATTGGGACGCGATCCAGGCGGTACTGGAAAAACACGATATCCTTCTGGTCGCGGATGAGGTCGTCACTGGTTTCGGGCGACTGGGAACCATGTTTGGGTCGGACCATTACGGCCTTCGCCCGGACCTGATCACCATCGCCAAAGGGTTGACATCGGCCTATGCGCCGCTGTCGGGCACCATCGTGTCAGACAAAATGTGGAAGGTGCTGGAGCAAGGTACGGACGAAAACGGACCCATCGGTCACGGCTGGACCTATTCCGCCCACCCGATCGGCGCGGCAGCTGGGGTCGCGAACCTGAAGCTGATCGACGATCTGGATCTGGTCACGAATGCAGGTTCTGTTGGCAGCTACCTGAATGCGGCCATGCAGGACGCGCTGGGATCCCACGCCCATGTGGGTGAGGTGCGTGGCGAAGGGATGCTTTGCGCGGTCGAGTTCGTGGCAGACAAGGATGGACGCCGTTTCTTTGACGCCAGCGACAAGATCGGCCCGCAAATCGCAGCCAAACTGCTGGAGCAAGACAGCATCATCGCCCGCGCCATGCCACAGGGGGACATTCTGGGCTTCGCCCCTCCGTTCTGCCTGACCAAGGACGAAGCAGACCTCATCGTGGCCGCCACTGCGCGCGCCGTCCACGCAGTTCTGGGGTAAGGAGACATCAATGACACACAGCAACGCACCCTTCAGCCAATCAGAATACGACCGCCGGATCGCTCTGACCCGAAGCGCGATGGCGCAGGCCGGGCTGGACGCGATCTTTGTCACCGACCCGTCTAATCAGGCGTGGCTGACCGGCTATGACGGCTGGTCCTTCTATGTCCATCAGGGGGTAATCCTGACGATGCAGGGCGAGCCGATTTGGTGGGGGCGCTACATGGACATGATGGGCGGGCGCCGTACTTGTTGGATGGATCACGAGAACATCCTTTGCTATGGCGATCACTACGTGCAGTCCACCGTGGTGCATCCGATGCAAGACCTCGCCGCGCATCTGAAAGCACGGGGTCTTAGCACCGCACGGATCGGCGTCGAGATGGAGAACTATTACTACTCGGCCAAGGCCCATGCGGTTCTGACCGACGAGATGTCTGAGGCCACACTGGTGGACGCGACCGCCTTGGTGAACTGGCAAAGGCTGGTGAAATCCGAGGACGAGATTGCCTTCATCCGCAAAGCCGCGCGCATTTCCGACAAAGTCGTCCAAACCGCGATTGACCGCGCCGCGCCGGGCGTGCGCAAGAACGATCTGGTGGCTGACATCATGCACGCGGGCATCACTGGGGTTGGCGACGATTGGGGCGACTACCCCGCCATTGTCCCCCTGACGCCGTCTGGTCTGGACGCAACCGCCGCCCACCTGACATGGAACGGCACCCCGATGCGCGAAGGCGAAGCGACCTTCTTTGAATTGTCAGGCTGCTACCGCCGCTATCACGCACCGCTCTGCCGGACGGTGTTCCTTGGCAAACCCTCGGACGAGATGCTGCGCGCGGAGGGTGCGCAGCTTGAAGGCATCGAGGCCGGATTGAACGCCGCGCGCGCGGGCAATCGTACCTGCGACATCGCCAATGCCTTCATGGATGTCCTTGCCAAACACGGGATCGAGCGGTCGGGCCGCATGGGCTATCCCATCGGCCTGAGCTACCCGCCCGATTGGGGCGAGCGCACCGCCTCGATCCGAAGCGAGGATGAAACCGTTCTTCAGTCCGGCATGGTCTTCCACTTCATGCCCGCGCTCTGGATGGACAGCTGGGGGCTTGAGACGACCGAGACCATCCTGATCCGCGACGACGGTGCAGCCGAGCCGATGTGCAGCGTCGACCGCAAACTCTTTGTGAAAGGCTAACTCATGCTGATTGATGCCAAGCGCATCCTAAAAGACCTGATCGCCTTTCCGACGGTCTCAGCGGACAGCAATCTTCAGATGATCGGCTATATGGCGGATCATCTGGAAGCCTGCGGTGCGCGGGTCGAGGTCTTCCACGATCCCTCGGGGCAGAAAGCCAATCTTTTTGCCACGCTGGGACCGGATACCGATGGTGGGCTGGTCTTGTCAGGCCACAGCGACGTGGTGCCTGTCACCGATCAAGACTGGACCTCGGACCCGTTCGAGATGGTCGAACGCGACGGGCGGCTTTATGGGCGCGGAACATGTGACATGAAAGGATTCATCGCCGCGACACTGGCGATGGCCCCTCACTTCGCAAAAACCCCGCGCACGGCGCCCATCCACTTTGCCTTCACCTATGACGAGGAAACCGGCTGTATCGGTGCAGGACATCTGGCGCAATCGCTGAGCGAACGCGGGATACGCCCCTCGATGGCGATCATCGGCGAGCCGACCATGATGCGCATCATTGAAGGGCACAAAGGCTGCTTCGAGTACACGACGCGTTTTCAAGGGCTCGAGGGGCATGGCTCGGCCCCCGATCTGGGAGTGAACGCGGTGGAATACGCGGTGCGCTATGTGGCGCGACTTTTGGAGCTGCGCGAACAGTTGAAGGGAATGGCACCCACGAACAGCCCCTTTGATCCACCGTGGACCACGATGAACGTAGGCGCACTGCATGGCGGCAGTGTGCACAATGTCATCGCCCCGAAAGCGCAGGTGGATTGGGAGATGCGGCCGGTGCAGACCTCAGACGCACAGTTCGTAAAGCAAGCCATCACCGACTACTGCAACCACACACTTCTGCCCGCCATGCAGGCCGTTCATCCAAATGCCTCGATCGAGACCGAGATCGTCGGCGAGGTCGCAGGCCTGATCCCCGTGGAGAAAAACGAAGCCAAGCGCATTCTGTCCGAATTGACCGGGGCCAATTCGGCAGATGTCGTCCCCTTCGGTACCGAGGCCGGGATCTTTCAGCAGCTTGGTATGGATGTGGTCGTCTGCGGACCGGGAAGTATCGAACAAGCCCACAAGGCGGACGAGTTCCTGTCCGTTGACCAGTTGTCTAACTGTCTGGAGCTGCTTCAGAAGCTGGATAAGCACTTTGCCCAAAAGGCCGTGAACTGACTTCGTCGGCAGTCAATCACGCGGCGCTGCTGCTCATACCCGCGATCATCGCGCCAAGTGCTACGAGGTGAACAAGCATCAATGCCTTGTCATTCCACAAGGCGCCCACGGCAAACCACCCCAAAACACCGACCAAAAATAGATACAGGTTCCACGGGGTCCAACCGAACCCGGTCGCGGCGTACCCCATAATCTGGATCACCGAGGCGCCCCACTTGATCGCAAAGACCATGCGTTCGCGGGGCGTTAAGGCGTGCAGAGTATCAGACCGCACAGGTTAGCCCCCCGTCGATGCGCAGGTTCTGACCCGTCATGTATCCTCCGCCCTCGGATGACAGGAACGCGATCAGCGACGACACTTCCTCGGCGCGGCCATAACGGCCCATGGGGATACGCGCCTTGCGGCCCTCGGTCTCGGGCAGGCTGTCGATGAAGCCGGGCAGGATGTTGTTCATCCGAATATTCTCGGCAGCATATTTGTCTGAATACAGCTTTGTGAAGGCGGCCAGTCCGGCGCGAAAAACGCCTGAGGTTGGGAACAGGGGATCGGGTTCGAACGCCGCGAAGGTCGAGAGGTTGATGATCACACCACCCCCCTGTTCTTGCATCAATGGGGTCACCATCCGCGTCGGGCGAATGACGTTCATCAGATAGACCTCCATGCCCAGATGCCAGTCGTCATCGCTGATCTCAAGCACCGGGCCTTTCGGTCCATGTCCCGCCGAGTTCACCAGCACATCGACACGTCCCCAGCGCTCTTGCGCGCCGTGAACAAACGCGGCCAGATCATCATTGTTCAGGTTGGAGCCCGTCACGCCATATCCACCCAGCTCAGCCCCAAGTGCTTCGCCCTTGCCCGACGACGACAGGATGCCAACCTTGTAGCCGTCCGACGCAAGGCGCCGCGCTGCATCCGCGCCCATCCCGCTTCCACCCGCTGTAATCAGGGCCACTTTTTCTACTGACATCTTCACCTCCTGCGCCAGTTAGCACTTATCTACAGACACATTTGCCGGGCATCGAATGAGAATTGATATTTGTTGGCAGTAGAAATACTATTGTCATATGACTGACCTCCCTCCGCTTAATGGCCTTCGCGCCTTCGATGTCGCCGGACGCCGCCTGAACTTTCGGGCCGCTGCGGAGGATCTGGGTGTGACGCAAGGGGCAGTCGCGCAGCAGGTCCGGCTGCTTGAAGCGCATCTGGGCGTCAGGCTGTTTGACAGGCTACCAAAGGGGCTGGCGCTGACATCGGCTGGCCGCACCTATCATGCGCGGATCGAGCACGCTTTCGCAGAGATGCGCGATGCCACGGCGCAGCTGAGACCAGAGCCGGGCAAAGTCCTGATCAGCGTCACACCGACATTTGCCTCGAAATGGCTTATCCCCAATCTTCCGGATTTTTCGGCGAAGCACCCGGATATCGACCTGCGCATTTTGGCGACCGAGAACGTGTCCAGCTTCCACAGCGACGGCATTGATCTGGCCGTTCGCCAAGGCAAGCCACCCTTCGGAGCATCACTTGCGGCAACACTTCTATTCAGACAGGATGTGATCGCAGTCGCCGCCCCAGCGCTTGTGGACGGCGAAAACCTTCCCCTTCGGCCAGAAGCTCTGGCGCGCCTGCCCAAGATCCATGACACCCATAACCTTTGGCCAGATGTGCTGGCACAGGCGGGCGTTTCGGATCAAAGCACGCGCAGCCTTCAGCTCAGTCAAACCGCTCTGGCCGTGGATGCGGCTGCATCCGGACAGGGCGTCGCACTGGTCAGTCGCTTCCTTGTGTCGGGCGACATCGAGACCGGGAAGCTTATTGATCTAGGCTATAGGGCATCCACAGACGCACAGGATTTCTATCTTCTGTCACCGCGCAAAGCAGGCCTGAACGACGCGGTTGGCACAGTTGTGTCTTGGCTGACATCCTACGCCACAGAAAACTAAAAGGGCGGCCGACTGGCCGCCCTTCACTGTTCTGGTTCGGTTCGATCAATCCATCCACTCGAATGGACGCGTGAATTCACCAAGGCATTGCTTGACCGCGTCATAATCAACGTCGCCCGTTGCTTGAAGGCGAGCCACCAGACCACGTTTTTTGTCATCCAACACCTCGGACACATGGGCGGCATGACCTGCGTCGGCCAGCGCTTTGTCATAGATGCGGGCGATGGCGGACTTACGCAGGTCGGGCTTGAACACCTTGCCGACAGCAGTCTTGGGCAGCTCGTCCAAGATCTCGATATGTTTCGGCAGGGCGGCTTTCTCGTGGATATGCTCTTTGGCATAGGCCATCAGCTCTTCCGAGGTGACCTGAGCACCGCCAACCAGCTCGACATAGGCGCAGGGCAGTTCGCCCGCATAGCTGTCGGGTTGACCGATTGCGCCGACCATGGCGACGGCCTCGTGTCCCGCCAGAACCTCTTCGATCTCGGCGGGGTCGATGTTGTGACCGCCACGGATGATCAGGTCTTTGGCGCGGCCGGTGATCCACAGATAGCCGTCTTCATCCAGACGCCCCAGATCGCCCGTCCGCAGATGCGTGTCCATCGCGAACAGGCCGTTGTTCTTGGCCTCTTCGGTATAGGTCGCCCCTGTGAACACGCCCGGGTTGGACAGGCAAATCTCGCCCACCTCGTCCACGCCATGTTCTTTCAGCACGGTTCCGGCGTCATCGCAGGACAGGATCTTGATATCCGTATAGGGGAACGGAACCCCGACCGAGCCGACCTTCTTGGCGCCGGTGGGCGGGTTGCAGGACACAAGGCAGGTCGCCTCGGTCAGGCCATAGCCTTCGACGATGTTCACGCCGGTCGCTTCGACAAAACGGTTATAGAGTTCGACCGGCAGCGGGGCCGAGCCCGAGAACGCGGTTTTCAGGGTCGAGACATCCGCATCCACTGGGCGCTGCATCAAGGCCGAAATGGCGGTCGGCACAGTGATCATAAAGGTGACCTTGTAGCGCTCGATCAGCTTCCAGAAATTGTCAAAGACGCCGTCACCGCGATAGCCAGCAGGCGTCGGATGTACGAAATGTGCGCCGGACATCAGGCAAGCCATCCAAATCACGTGAACCGCGAAGACGTGGAACAGCGGCAGCGGGCAGATGATGACGTCTTTTTCGTCGAACAGAAGGTTCGCGCCCAACCAGCCGTTATAGACCATGCCGGAATATTTATGCTGCGCCACTTTCGGCGTGCCGGTGGTGCCGCCGGTGTGGAAATAGGCGGCCACACGGTCATCGGTCTTGTCTTCGAAATCCAGCGAGGTGTTCTGGCGCTTCATCTCGGCCACGAAGTCCAGCACCTTGGCGTTGTGCTTCACCGGGTTCTTTGGGCGCACCAGCGGGACGATCCAGCTTTTCGGCGGCTTGAGGTATTTGTTCAGGTCGATCTCAAGCACCGTCTTGACGTTCGGGGCCATCGCCACAGCCTCGTTCGCCAGTTGGGCAACTTCGGATTTCGGGAAAGCTTTCAGGGTCACCAAAACCTTGGCGCCGGTTTCCTTCAGGATCCCGGCCACTTGCTCGGCGTCCAACAGCGGGTTGATCGGGTTCACGATCCCAGCAATGCCGCCGCCCATCAGGGTATAGATCGTCTCGTTCGAGTTGGGCAGCAGGTACGCCACCACGTCGTTTTCCCCGATGCCCAGCGACCGAAACAGGTTCGCTGCCTGAACCGAGCGGTCCAGCATCTGCTGCCACGTCACGGTTTCCTTGGGGTCCGTCGGGCCGGACGTGATCTGGAACGAGGCCGCAGGACGGTCGGGGAACGCACGCGCTGTGCGCTCGAGCATCTGGTAAAGCGTCTGGGGTTTATCCCGCGCCTCCCATGTCATTTCCGCTTCGACGGCGTCCCGATCGAACATCGAACCAAATTCATACATCCTACATCCTCCCTTAGCCCATTTTTCGGGCATCTTTGGAAGCTGAGAATGGGCGTAAACGCCATGGCTCGCAAGTCTGACGTGACGTGGAATTGACGTTTACGGAAGGTAAGCGACGTTAGGAAACATCGCGCTTTTCTGCAGGTCGTGCTTAAATCTGCCCTTCGGTGAACTGCAGTCGCGCCAAACGGGCATATAGACCGTCCTGCGCAACAAGTTCATCATGGGTGCCTTGGGCGACGATCCGGCCTTCGTCAAAGACCACGATCCGGTCGGCCTTTTTCACGGTTGCCAGACGGTGTGCCACGATCAAGGTGGTGCGGCCTTGGGCCAGCTCGTCCACCGCGCCCTGCACCAGACGTTCGCTTTCCGCATCAAGCGCTGATGTGGCTTCATCAAGCAACAGGATCGGCGCATCCCGCAGGATCGCGCGTGCGATGGCGATGCGTTGCTTCTGGCCACCCGACAGCATCACGCCGCGTTCACCCACATAGGTGTCATAACCTTCGGGCAGACGCGACAGGAAGTCGTGCGCGGCGGCGGCCTTGGCGGCGGCTTCGACCTCGGCATCCGTGGCGTCAGGGCGACCAAAACGGATGTTTTCGCGGGCTGAGGCGGCAAAGATCACCGCGTCCTGCGGAACCAGAGCGACATACTTACGGAAGTCATCGCGGCGCATGTCGCGCAGATCAACGCCATCCAGCTTCACCGCCCCACTTTCGGGGTCATAGAAACGCTGGATCAGCTGAACGATGGTGGTCTTGCCCGCGCCCGAGGGGCCGACAAGTGCAACGGTCTCGCCCGCGGTGACATCCAGAGTGATCCCTTCCAACGCGGCCTGATTGGGGCGCGCAGGATAGTGGAACGTGACATCGTCGAAAGTCAGCGCTCCGGTCGGGCGGTCGGTAATCGCGATGGGGTCCGCAGGGTCTTTCACCTGATCTTCGGCGTTCAGAAGCTCGACCAGACGCTCGGTAGCGCCGGCTGCGCGCTGAAGTTCGCTCCAAATCTCGGACAGGGCACCGACGGCGCCCGCGACCATTACCGCGTAGATCACGAACTGCACCAGCGCACCGATAGACACCTCGCCCGCCGTCACGTCGCGCATCCCGATCCACAACACGCCCACGACGCCCGAGAAGATCAGAGAGATCACGATCACCGTCATGAGCGCGCGGGTGAGAATGCGGCGCTTGGCGGAAATAAAGCTTTCCTCGGTCAGGCGCGAAAACTCGGTCCGGCTGAGGTCTTCATGGGTGAAGGCCTGCACGGTTTGCACCGACAACAGCGCCTCGGAGGCGTTGCCCGAGCTTTTGGCGATCCATTCCTGATTTTCGCGGCCCAGCACCCGCAGACGGCGACCCAGCACGATGATCGGCACAATGACAACCGGCACAATTAGCAAAACCAGCCCAGTCAGCTTGGCCGAGGTGAACAGCATCAGGATGATGCCACCGATGAAAATAAACACATTGCGCAGGGCGACGGACACCGACGAGCCAATCACCGACAGGATCAACGTGGTGTCGGTGGTGATCCGCGACAGCACCTCGCCGGTCATGATTTTCTCATAAAACGCCGGGCTCATCCCAACGACGCGGGCAAAGACTGCCTTGCGGATGTCTGACACGACCCGCTCGCCCAAACGCGTGACAAGGTAATACCGAAGCCCGGTGCCCAGCGCGAGCAGCGACGCCACCCCTAGGGCAGCCATGAAATACTTGTCGAGCAGTTCCGGCGTGGCGTCTCCGAACCCGTCGACAACACGGCGCACCGCAATGGGCAGGATCAGCGAGATCCCAGCCGTGAACACAAGGGCGACGAAGGCGGCCAGAATCCACAAGCGATGGGGCCGCATGAAGGGCCACAAACCCGACAGCGCGCCGATACGTTTGGATTTCTCGCGTTCGTCCATCTCGACGCTGGACGCACCTGCCTGTCTTGCCATGTGATCTGCTCCTTTCGTGCACGGATACCGAAACCACCCAACACACACAAGCGGCATTGAATATTTGCGGCGCGCGCCGTCGCACAGACGCGCTTTTTCCTGCGGCGCGTTCCCGCTATACTGGTCGGATCAGAATATCGAGTATCGGAGCGCGTATCATGTTCACAGCATCCAAACTGCGCCTGCCGGCCATCGGGATGGTCCTGACACTGGTCGCAGCCTGCGCCACACCTCAAAATCAGTGCATTGCACGCGAAACGGCCGAATACCGGGCAGTATCCGCACAGATCGAAGAGCTGGAAGACACGTTGGAGCGTGGATACGCCCTGCACCGACAAACGGTTCAGTATTCAGACCTGCGCGTTTGTCATGTGAAGGGGAAACGCTATGTGCCCTGCCCCAGAACGCGTTTTCAGACGATCGAGACGCCCGTGTCCATAGACATGGACGATACCCGCAAGAAACTGGCGCGGCTCAAAGCACAGCGCGCCAAGCTTGCACCCGCCGCAGTCGCCGCGCGCGAAGCGTGTATCCGCGCCTATCCAGAGTAAGCTCTGCTTGCTTCACGAAAAATGCGCCAAGCGCGTTTACTTGGGAACTGAAACCCTGATCGCAGTAGGCGTTCCATTCTGCCCGAAGACCCGAACCAGGATGAACCCTCCGTTTCGCAGCCGTTTTGCGGCCTTCGGACCGATATTGCCGTTTGCGACCAGCGTCTGAAGGGTTTTGCGGCTCTGGCTGTTGCCAAAATACGGATCCCACTGATCGCCGGGCTGGCTGACACCAAACCGGTGATAGTTCGCTCGATCCCGGCGCAAGACTTTCCAAGGCTCGGACAGGGCCGCGCCTTTGGCATTCGTTAGGTCAGATTTGCCAATGAACACCGTGAACGCGCCGATTTGCTCTTGCGCCACGGCGGCATGCGACGCAAAGGCCATGCCCAGCGCCACAGCGGCAGTTTTCAGCAGTTGAATGCGATAACGCATGTCCCATTCCTTACCCACGCGCCGATCAGCGGCATGCCTTTAGAATGGGGACCGAGCGTCCGAAGGTCAATGGAGGCAAGCCTGACTGTTGATCAGCTTCCGCCCGTCACCGTCAGGCCCAGCATCCGCCACGCGTGCATGCCCCCGCGGTAATAGTGGATCTTGTCAGCAGGGAAGCCCGCTTCGATCATGCGTCGCGCAGCGGTCGGGGACTGACCACACCAGTTTCCGTTGCAGAACAGGGCGACCGGCTTGGCTTCCTCACAGACGAATCCATCGAAATCCAGTTCACAGCCCAGTTCGTCCAGACGATCCGTCGCTTCGTTATACGGAATCGAGATCGCGCCCGGAATGGTTCCGGTTTCGTGATCCGCCGCCACACGGCTGTCGACCACGATGGCCTCGGGGTCTTGCAGCATCTCCAGAAGCTCCAGCTCGCCAATCGGCGTTACGCCCGGAGCAGGCACCATGGGTTGCACACAGAAATTCGGGCAATTGCGCGAGGTCCGCGCCCATTCGCCCGACAGCTCGTGTGCGGTGTCATCAATGCGCGAGATTTCGACTTCGCCGTTTTCGGTCTGAACCGTCACCCAAGGCATATCGGGGGTAATGTTCACGTCAGCAAAAACAGGGGCGGCGAGAAGGCCAACGGCCGCCGCAATCAGAAAGGGTTTCATGTCGGCTCCTGTGATTGGGATCAGTTGAAGGTCTCGAACACGTCATACATGACGGGCTCGAAGCTTTTGCAGAGGGTCGCGATCTTTCGGTTCCGCTCACGCATTTCTTCGGTGCGCAGCATCGCCTGAAAATCTTCGCGCCGATTCCACTGGCTATAGTTGGCAATCCGCGTCTGGGCGTCATTTACATGAAGACCCGCGCCGACGAACCCCGGCTGTTTCGAGATGAAGCTTTCATAGGCATCCGTCAACGCATCCAGAAGATCCTGACAGGTGCCGGGCGTCATCTCGAACGTGGTGATAACGGTTTGATAGTCGGGGGCTTTGCTGATTTTGGGCATGGCTTCCTCCTTGATAAAAGAAGCGTAGCCCGAATTGGATCACATATGAATATGTGATCTTGCCACAGCGTTAGTCAAAGATGTCGAAAAGCTCGGACAGGACCGACTTTTTGCGCTTTTTCTTATAGCGCTTGGCGTGGCGATAATCGTCGTCGTCGCGGTCGTAGGAATCGTCATCATGCTTACGCTTGCGCGAGCCTCCGGGCTTCAGTCCTGCGCCACGCTCCATCTCTTCGCGAGACCGCATGCGGACGGGTTCGTCGCGATAGACCGGCTCGGGCTGCGGGGGAAGCGATGCGACATAGGGATCCGGGTCGTCCAGTTCGACCGCCGGGGTCGCCTTTTCGATGATCTTGTCCAGTTCGCCCCGATCCAGCCAGACCCCACGGCATTTGGGGCAATAGTCGATCTCGACCCCCTGGCGCTCGGTCATCAAAAGCTCGGTTCCGTCTACCGGACATTTCATCTTGGATCCTCCTGTTCTGAGGATCATGTAGGCATGAAAAAGCGGGCCACAAGGGGCCCGCAAGTTTGTCACGCAGGGAGGGAGAGAAGTTAGCGCGACACGTGAACCGCACAGGGCGCATGGCGTACAACACGCGCGGCTGTCGATCCCAGGAAGAAATCCGTCAGGCCCGGACGGTGCGAGGCAACAACGATACAGTCGACCTTATTGTCCTTGGCGTAATCCACGATGGCATGGCCCGCATGGCCCGAAATCACAGCGATTTCGATATTCGGCGCATCCTTCAGTTCGTCCTTCAAACGCGCTTCCAGCTCGTGCACATTATCGTCCAACTGGCCTTCCGGCAGGTACTGGGCAACATAGGCGGGCACTTCCTCCATCACGTGGAGCGCGGTGATTTTTGCACCTTCTTCCGAGATCGCGTTGGCGATCTCAAGCGCCTCAGTGGTGTTGCGATCGTGATCAAGTGCGATGGGCACCAAAACATTCTTGTACATGGGTCAGCTCCTTCATGGGCTTCAAGTCGTCTTGTTTAATGCGTAACGCGCGAACCATCGGCTGAATATGACACAGGTCAAATACCCCCCTTTTCTTGTCGGGCTTTCCTTTCTACCCTGACCCCATGAAAACGCAGACCAACACGCCTGATCTTTTGGTTCTCGACCACAAACCGTGGCTTCTCTCGCTCAGCATGCTGGCGGGGCTTCTGATCTTTCTGGGGGTTGGCACAACTGCCCTGCTGCAGGGGGAAGTTCTGTTCGGCGTAATGTTTTCCGGCATTGGCACCCTTGCTTGGGGTGGCTGCTTTCTGGCCTTTTCCAAGCGGGTGCAATTGATCTTTGACGCCCGTGCCGGACAGATCGTAAAGCGCAAGCGGTCGTTCTTTGGATACGCGCAGGATGTCTATCCGCTCGACGCGCTCTGCGGGGCCGAGCTTGAGGAAACGCGCAGCGATGGATCCAGCATGTATCGCCCTGTTCTGGTGATGACCGGGCAGCCAAACCTGCCGGTCGTGTCCTACTATACCAATGGGTCCGGCCCGCGCCGCACGACCGAGGCGGTAAATGCGTGGCTGGAAGCGCGACAAAGCCCAATGCAGCTTGACTCACAGCTTGACTCTGATCCCCAGACGCCGTAACTCACCCCCAAATCTCGGAAGTGCGAAACTTCCGGTCCCATGGCCCAATGCCGGGATCGCCCCCTGTCAGCGTGTTACGCCCACAGGGGCCATCGTGGTTTGGGCGTTTGGAAAAGCGCAACCCGGCCCCTATCTTGGGGGAAACGAAACGGCAAAGGAGCCGAGATATGTTTGAGAGCCTGTCAGATCGCCTGTCTGGTGTCTTTGACCGTCTGACGAAGCAGGGTGCGCTGTCTGAAGATGATGTAAAAACTGCCCTGCGTGAAGTGCGTGTGGCCTTGCTTGAGGCGGACGTCTCGCTGCCCGTGGCCCGCGACTTTGTGAAAAAGGTGCAGGAACAGGCCACCGGTCAGGCCGTGACCAAATCGGTCACGCCGGGCCAGCAGGTCGTCAAGATCGTACACGACGCGCTGGTCGACGTTCTGACCGGCGAAGGCGAGCCCGGCGCGCTGAAGGTCGACAGCCCCCCTGCCCCGATCCTGATGGTCGGTCTGCAAGGTGGTGGTAAGACCACCACAACCGCGAAGCTGGCCAAACGCCTGACGGAAAAAGAGGGCAAGCGGGTTCTGATGGCGTCGCTCGACGTGTACCGCCCCGCCGCGATGGATCAGCTGGCCGTTCTGGGTACTCAGATCGGTGTGGACACCCTGCCGATCGTTCCCGGCCAGAAACCCGTCGACATCGCCAAGCGCGCCAAGCAGCAGGCGACGATGGGCGGCTATGATGTCTATATGCTCGACACCGCCGGTCGTCTGCACATCGACGAAGTCCTGATGGGCGAGGTCGAGGAAGTCTCGGCCGTGGTGAACCCACGCGAGACCCTGCTGGTGGTTGACGGTCTGACCGGTCAGGTCGCAGTCGAAGTGGCGCAAGAGTTCGACGACAAGGTCGGCATCTCGGGCGTGGTCCTGACCCGTATGGATGGTGACGGACGCGGTGGTGCGGCGCTGTCGATGCGTGCAGTTACCGGCAAGCCGATCAAGTTCGTCGGTCTGGGCGAAAAGATGGACGCGCTGGAAACCTTCGAGCCCGACCGGATCGCAGGCCGCATCCTTGGCATGGGCGACATCGTTGCTCTGGTCGAGAAAGCCCAAGAAACCATCGAAGCCCAGCAGGCCGAGCGCATGATGAAGCGCTTCCAGAAGGGTCAGTTCAACATGAACGACCTGAAGATGCAGCTGGAGCAGATGATCAAGATGGGCGGCATGCAGGGCATCATGGGGATGATGCCGGGCATGAAGAAAATGGCCAAACAGGCCGAAGACGCCGGCATGGACGACAAGGTTCTGAAACAGCAGATCGCTCTGATCCAGTCGATGACCAAACGCGAACGTGCGAACCCGCAGATCCTGCAAGCCAGCCGCAAGAAACGCATTGCCGCCGGTGCGGGCATGGAAGTGTCCGACCTGAACAAGCTTCTGAAAATGCAGCGCCAGATGGCGGACATGATGAAGAAGATGGGCAAGATGGGCAAAGGCAAGATGCTGAAGCAAGCCATGGGTGGCATGTTCGGCAAAGGTGGCGGCATGCCCGATATGGGCGGTATGGACCCCTCGCAGATGGATCCGAAAGCGCTGGAACAAGCCGCGAAAGCCATGGGCGGCAAACTGCCCGGCGGTCTGCCCGGTCTGGGTGGCGGTGGCCTGCCCCCCGGCCTGTCCGGCTTCGGGAAGAAGAAGTAAGCGACCCGTGAAACTGCCCTTCGATCATATCACCACGCCGCGCCTTGTGCTGCGCCCGCCAGAAGCGGGTGACTGGGATGCGTTCCGCGATTTCCTCGTGGACAATCCGCGCGCGTGTTTCGTGGGTGGTGGACCGAAGAGCGACACCAACCGTCGCCTGGCTTGGCGTGCCTTCGGCCACGCGGTAGGCCATTGGGTGCTGCGCGACTACGGCCCCTTCATCGCCACGGACAAGGCCGATGGCCAGCCCATCGGCTGGATCGGCCCGTGGAACCCCGAAGGCTGGCCGGAGCCGGAAATCGCTTGGTCGATCTGGTCCGATAAGCACGAAGGCAAAGGCTTTGCACATGAGGCTGCCGTGGCCGCGATCGACTGGGCCTATACCAACACCGATATCGACAGATTCGTCAGCTATGTGGATCACGACAACGCCCCCTCGGCCGCCTTGGCCAAACGCTTGGGCTGCGTGATCGACGCGGACGCCCCGCGTTTTGAAGACGAAGACGACAGCTATGACGTCTGGCGCCACCCCGCGCCCGACACAGACGGCAATCCGGAGGCCTACGCATGACCGACGCATCCACCCGTGCAGCAGATCTGCTGAAAGAACATCGCGAGTCGATCGACCGGCTGGACGCGATCCTTGTCTACACGCTGGGCGAGCGCTTCAAGCACACGCAGGCGGTGGGCAAGCTGAAAGCCGAACACGACCTGCCCCCGTCGGACCCGAACCGGGAAGCCCGTCAAATCGAACGACTGGAAGATCTGGCCACCCGCGCCAATCTGGATCCTGAATTCGCCAAGAAATTCCTGAACTTCATCATTGATGAGGTCATCAGGCACCACAAGAAACACCAAGAATGAATGGGCTGTAAGCCCCTCAAATAGCTAGTAAAAAGGAAAACTCTCATGGCTATGAAAATTCGTCTCGCCCGTGGCGGCTCGAAAAAACGTCCCTTCTATCGCGTTGTAGCTGCAGACTCGCGCATGCCGCGCGATGGCCGCTTCATCGAGAAGCTGGGCACCTACAACCCGCTGCTGCCGAAAGATTCGGAAGAGCGCGTAAAGCTGGACATGGAACGCGTTCAGTACTGGCTGGACCAAGGCGCTCAGCCGTCGGACCGCGTATCGCGCTTCCTGGAAGCCGCTGGCGTTCTGGAGAAGAAAGAGCGTGCAAACCTGAAAAAAGGTGAGCCGGGCCAGAAAGCCAAGGACCGCGCAGAAGAGAAAGCCGAAAAAGCTGCTGCCGCTGCTGAAGCTGCTGCTGCTCCGGCTGAAGAAGCTGCTGCCGAGGAATAAATCCTTCGGAACGGATCTGACGACATGCACGCCTTTTCAGACGAGTTTCAGTCGGATCTAGAAGATCTGATGCGTTGGCGGCGCGACGTGCGCCGCTTTCGCACAGATCCTGTGGACGAGGCATTGCTGACGCAGTGCCTCGACGCGTTTCTGATGGCCCCCTCAGTGGGGCTGTCCGAACCGTGGCGCGTGGTGCGTGTCCAAAGTGACCGCGCCCGTGCCGCCGCTCTTGAGAATTTCAAAGCCGCCAATGCCGATGCGCTCACGGGTTATTCCGGGGACAAGGCGCAGCTTTACTCTGGCCTGAAATTGTCCGGCATGGAGAATGCGCCCGTTCAACTGGCGATCCTCTGCGACGAAGCAACCGACAAAGGCGCGGGTCTTGGCGCAAAAACCATGCCCGAGATGCGCCGCTATTCCGTGGTCTCGGCCATCATGCTGTTCTGGCTGGCGGTGCGCTCGCGCGGGCTTGGTCTGGGCTGGGTGTCGATCCTCAATCCAGAGCAACTGTGTCGCGATCTGGACGTGCCTGAAAGTTGGAGCCTTGTGGGCTATTTCTGCCTCGGCTGGCCCGAGCAGAACGCCGATAGCCCCGAACTGGAAAAAGCAGGATGGGAAAGCCGTCGCGGCTCGCTTCCTGTCGAGGTAAGGTGACACCAATGGGTTTGCTTTTTCATCCAGTGAAGCTGATCATACTGGTCAGCGCGGGCTTTACCGCAGGCGTGGTCTATGAACGCGGTGTGCTTGGCGACAAATGCGAGGCCCGCGGGGGTAAAATGGAACAAGCTGTCTGCATAGGTGCAAAATGAGTGACGACCGGATTTGTGTAGGAAGCATCGGTGGCGCCTATGGCGTTCAAGGCGAGGTGCGCATCAAAAGCTTCTGCGCCGAACCCACGGCGATTGCCGATTACGGCCCGCTGTCGTCCGAGGACGGCAAGCATGTCTTTTCCCTGACCCTGCTGCGCCCGATCAAGAACGGGTTTTCCGTGCGGATCGACAGTGTCTCGACCAAGGAACAGGCTGACGCGCTGAAAGGCGTGAGGCTTTATGTCAGCCGCGACGCCCTGCCCGCTTTGCCGGATGACGAGTTTTATCACACTGATTTGGTAGGCCTGACGGTGCTGGACACTGGCGGGACAGAGCTGGGCAAGGTCCATGCGGTGCACAATCACGGCGCGTCCGATGTGCTGGAAATCAAGCTGCCCGGAAGCTCGACCACCGCGCTGTTGCCCTTCACGCTGGATGCGGTGCCGACTGTGGATCTGACGTCGGGCCGGATCATCGCCGACCCGCCCGAGGGCGTCTTTCCGGACGACACAGCCTCTTAATCTTCGAACAGTTTTTCGGCGTATTTCAGAAGGTTCTGAAAGCGTTGTTGCTGCCCGGACCGCCGGTCCCCGCGCCGTTTCGGAATATCACGCCAATCCCCCAGCACGCGAATGGGCAGAATGTAACTGAGCGCGGGCTGCGCCTGCGTGTGCAGGTCAGCCCCATAGCCGCGCCAAAACGCATCAAGTGCAGGCGTGTTCGGATCGGCATCGAACCTGCCGTGATAGCGCACCAGAAATTTCGCCAGATCATGCGCGGTGGTCACAGTGCGCACGCCCTCGAAATCCAGCCCGACGGCGCCGGTTTCGGTGATCAGCAGATTGCGCAGATGCATGTCACCATGCGCCACGGCGATGGGCGTGGGCTTCCCTGTAGCGGCCTCGGCCAATGCAGGGATCCGGTCGGCATAGGCCAGAAAGAGGTCCCGGCGTGGCACATCGTGGCTGCGATCCTCGACCTCGGCCCGCATCTGGGCTGCCCAACGCACCATGGCTTTAGGATCGATTGGGCGGGTTTCTTGCAAGGTTGCGCGGTGGAAACGACCGATCCAGCGCCCGCAGGCCTCTAGGATCTCGTCGGACTTGGCCAATCCCAACTCGGCCATCCCCAGCATGTCTTGCGCGGTTCTCACCCCGATATGCCGCATGATCAGACTGCGTGTTTCGGGATGGACAGACAGGATCTCGGGCACTGCGCCTGGACCTAGGTTTTCCAAGGCTTTCTGATGTCCACCAAGGTGATGCTCGAACTCCTCCAGCGCATCCCCAGCCGCAAACGCCTTTAGCACCACATCGATGGCATCTGCATCATCCACCCGCCCAAGATTGGTCAGGCGCACAACGACCCGCCGCCCTTTGTTTGACGTCCGATCAGCCAGCACCACCGGCATCACGCTTGACAGATGCGGGCGCAGCCAGTCGTGCTGGGCCGCGATCTCGCGCGCAAGATGCTCAACAGCTTGACGATCTTCACGTTCGCTCAAAAGAGCACCTCTGCGGTTTGCATTTCCCTTTGACTGTCGTAGACAGCCGCTATGTCTAAGGTCAATGAAAATAGCGCGCCCTCCACGCCCCCGAAATCCAAGGGCCGTTCCCATGGTCGTCTGGCGATTTCCGCCAGCTTCAAACCGCGCGAGCTGATGACGGACACGCCGCGCGTTGCGGGCACGTGGACCGCCAAGGTGATCACGCTGTTCCCCGGCGCCTTTCCCGGCGTGCTGGGCGAAAGCCTGACAGGCAAGGCCCTGAAAGATGGCCGCTGGGCGCTGGAGCCCATCGACCTGCGCATCTTCGGCGAGGGCAAGCATCGCAACGTGGATGACACGCCTGCCGGTGGTGGCGCGGGGATGGTGTTGCGCGCTGACATTTTGGGCCGCGCCATCGACATGGCGCAGCGCGGCGTGCCCGCGGATCGTGCGAAATGGCCGATCGTTTATATGTCCCCGCGTGGAAAACCGATGGATCAGGCCACCGCCCGCCGCTTTTCCGAATGTGCCGGCATGACCATCCTGTGCGGTCGTTTTGAAGGCGTCGATGAGCGCGTGCTGGAAGAATACGACATCGAAGAGGTCAGCCTTGGTGACTTCGTCCTGACCGGGGGCGAGATCGCCGCACAGGCCATGCTGGACGCCACCGTCCGCCTGCTGCCCGGCGTCTTGGGCAACGAAGCCTCAACCGAGGAAGAGAGCTTTTCCGCCGGGATGCTGGAACACCCGCAATACACCCGCCCCGCCGAATGGCGCGGCCGCACGATCCCCGAGGTTCTGACGTCGGGCCATCACGGCAAGGTCGCCGAATGGCGGAGGGAAATGAGTGAGAAAATTACCCGTGAACGTCGGCCCGATCTGTGGGACGCGTTGACCCGCGATCAGGACGACACCTGACCGCCCCCCTCTGACTTTCTAAAGGTTACACCACAATGGAACCCCTTCTTGAACAGGTCCAAAGCTATGGACCGTTGCTGCTAAACGTTGCCAAAGCCTTTGCCACGCTGGTCATCGGCTGGATGGTTGCCAATGCCCTTGGATCGATGGCCCGGCGCAAGGTTAACAACACACCCGAAATCGACCCAACCCTTGGCAATTTCATTGCCTCGATGGTGAAATGGGTGATCTTGCTGATGGTGCTGGCCGCCGTGCTCAGCATCTTTGGCATTCAGGCGACCAGCCTTGTCGCCATGCTCAGCGCCGCCACGCTGGCGATTGGTCTGGCGCTGCAGGGCACGCTGAGCGACATTGCGGCTGGCTTTATGCTGACGCTGTTTCGCCCCTATAAACTTGGACAATACGTCGATATCGGCGGCACGGCTGGCACGGTGAAAGACCTGAACCTGTTCGTGACCGAACTGACGACCCCTGACAATGTGCAGGTGATTGTGCCCAATGGTCAGGCCTGGGGCTCGATCATCCGCAACTTCTCGCACCATGACACCCGTCGCGTCGATATGGTCTTTGGCATCGACTACGCCGACGACATTGACAAGGCGATGCAGATCATCACCGATCTGGCCGAGGCCGATCCGCGCGTCCATGCCGATCCCGCCCCGTGGGTCCGTGTCACCAACCTTGGCGACAGCAGCGTCGACCTGACCACCCGCGTCTGGTGCGACAACGCCGAGTACTGGAACGTGAAATTCGAGTTGACCAAGGCGGTAAAAGAGGCGTTCGACGCCAAAGGCATCTCGATCCCCTATCCGCATTCGGTGGAAATCAAGAAAGAGGCGTAAGCCCGCCACCGGGCCAAACCGCCCGGCGCTGAATTGGAAGAGGCCGCTCTGCACGAGGGCGGCCTCTTT
The DNA here is from genome assembly GCF_004360145.1 of Aliiroseovarius marinus. Classification (GTDB taxonomy): domain Bacteria; phylum Pseudomonadota; class Alphaproteobacteria; order Rhodobacterales; family Rhodobacteraceae; genus Aliiroseovarius; species Aliiroseovarius marinus. The sequence continues at coordinate 61,080 of NZ_ML178717.1, forward strand.
TCTTATCTACGTCGCGTGCGATCATGCCCCGCGCTGCCCCAAAGCGGCAACCGTTTGCGCCCAGCGATCGACTTGCTTGTCACTTGGATGGCTCGCCTGCGCGAAATGGGTTACGCGGGCGGGACGCAGGCCGACAAACTCCAAGATCTGCTTCTTGAGCTGCCAGAACAGCGGGCGATGCAGGAAGAAGCGGAAGTACCACCACGGGCTGTCCGAGGTCAGGATGACGCGGGCAGAGCGACCCTTCAAAAGTGGCTTCGGCAGGCCAGCACCACGCGGATCAAAGGCGACGCCCGGCAAAAATGCGCGGTCTATCAGCCCCTTCAGCTTGGCCGGCAATCCGCCCCACCACATCGGACTAACGATCACGACGTGACTGGACCAGTTCAGATCATCCAGAAATTGCTCCAACGCCGGTTCGAGCGGTTTGTGATGCTTGTATCCGCCAAATCCATAATCCGCGTCGAACGTCATGTCGTGAATATGCAGCACCCTTACGTCGTGCCCCGCTGCTGTTGCTGCCTCAGCATATTGCGTTGCCAAACGCTTGTTCAACGATGTCTCGGCCGGATGGCCGTTCAACACCAGTATCCGTTTCTGTGTCATATCAGTCTCCACAATTGACCACGGTCATTTTCCTTGCACACAAAACTGACCACGGTCAATAATTAATTTTGACCACGGTCAAAATATGTGGGATAAAGCGCCATGACGACGACGATCCAACCCCGCACATTGAAAACCCGCGCCCGCCTGATCGAAGCCGCAACGGACATCGTTGCCGAAAGCAACTTCACCGAATTGCGGGTGGAAGAGGTCGTGCGCCGAGCTGGCGTCGCCAAGGGCACGTTCTTTGCCCATTTCAAGGACAAGGACGCGCTTCTGGACCGGATGATCGGGGAAATCATCGATCAGCACCTTGATCAGATCAGCGCGCAAAACACGCCCAAAACGATTGACCAGATACTGGACACTCTGACCCCATTGATGCGGTTCATGGGCAGTGAACGCGCGGTGTTCGACGTCATTCTGCGCTATTCTGGTGCCGCGTCGGTAGAGGAGATCGGCCCCATCGCAGCGACATTCGAGCGGTTCATTCACGTGCTGGCAGACTGGTTCGTCGATGGTCCCTTCCGTCAGGATGCAGACCCCGCCACGCTCGCCGAAGGGGTTCAGGCTTTCGTATTTCAGGCGCTCGCGTTGAACTTCTGCGCGCTGAACAACACCCGCCCCGTTCGCGACCGTCTGCGCCCATATTTGGAACTGTGGTTGAACCCCGCCAAAACGCTTGATCCACAGGGCTAAAGCCCCTATACACCGCCCGTCCGGCACTCTTCCGAGTCGCACGGGCCTTTTCCTTTTGGGCTGTTGCCTTTCTTCGGCAACCACACAGCGCAGCGGAAACTGACAAAGAAACGACGGACTACCCTCCCGCGGGCGTGAAAAACGGACCCGGTGAAGACGCGGAGCTCTTGTACGGCACCAACTTTGCGGACCAACCGCAAGCAGATAGGAGATGATCAGATGGACCTGATCGCACAGCTCGAGGCGGAACAAGTTGCCGCCCTGGGGAAAGACATCCCCGATTTCAAAGCCGGCGATACCATTCGCGTAGGCTTCAAGGTGACCGAGGGTTCGCGCACCCGTGTGCAGAACTACGAAGGCGTTTGCATCAGCCGTAAAAACGGCGCTGGCATTGCCGGTTCGTTCACCGTTCGCAAGATTTCCTTCGGTGAAGGCGTGGAGCGTGTATTCCCGCTGCACTCGACCAACATCGACTCGATCACCGTAGTTCGCCGTGGCCGCGTACGTCGCGCCAAACTGTACTACCTGCGTTCGCGTCGCGGTAAGTCGGCACGTATCGCTGAAGACACCACATACAAAGCCAAGAAAGCTTAAGGAGCGTCGATATGAAAAAGGATCTGCATCCCGACTACCACCTGATCGACGTCAAAATGACCGACGGCACCATCGTTCAGATGAAATCGACCTGGGGCAACGAAGGCGACACTCTGGCGCTGGACATCGACCCCACCGTACACCCGGCATGGACCGGCGGCGGCGCACGCCTGCTGGACACCGGCGGCCGCGTGTCGAAATTCAAGTCGAAATACGAAGGCTTTGGTTTCTAAACCACGCCTCTTTCGAGACAGAAACGCCGCTTCATTCGAAGCGGCGTTTTTTTGTTGGGATCGGACTATGATCCCACCCGCCATTTCCCCGCCTGGTCCGGCAGCCATGCCTCGATCGCGGCGGTGGCGACGACATGCACTTGCCCGGCGCTGTCCGTGTTCATGCCGCCTTTCACTGCGCGCACCTCGGCACGACCTCGGGGCAATTCGGCGCGGACAACCTCCAAGTCCACCTGTTCAGGGTCGGCCACACCGATGGTCACGGATACGCGCATATCTTGGTGATCCAGCCCCAGCGTGGAAAACAGAGTGATCGACGAATGATGCAGCGCATCCTGCACCGCGCGGCAGGCGGCTTTGGTGTAATCCTGACCATAGAGGTCGTTGCCCATCCCCATCTCAAGGATCATGCGTTTTTCACCCATCACGCAGCCTCCATCATGAACGACACGGCAATGGCGACATTGGCGATCAATGTTTTGCCTCCATGCGGCTTGCCGATGTCCAAACCGCCGTGCTTCACAGCGAAGGAAATGTTGCCATAGGGAAAGTCCTTGGCCAGCTGGCTGGTGTCGACCTGATCGGGCTGTTGCACGGCGATTTCCACGTCCACGATCATGTCGGTTTTCTCGAACCCGAACAGCTCGGCCATATTGACCGAGTTGTGCCACAGCGCATCCCGGATCGCGCGGGCGGCGGCCTCGGTATAGTCTTCGCGGCGCAGCGACGTGCCCATGCCAAATTCGACAAGTACGCGTTTCTTTTCCATCATGCCTCCTGAGGTTTTGTCCAAGCTTACCGCAGCCGTGCTGTGATCATAGGGCCAGCTTCGCGAAAGAGTTGTACAATTTGGATTTGCGCCTCTTCCCCCTGCGAATGATGCGACATATAGTGGCCGAAAGAAAAAAACACTCAAGATACCGGGGATAGTGGCGTGGCACATATTATTGTTGTCGGGAACGAAAAGGGCGGTGCGGGTAAGTCGACCGTGTCGATGCATGTGGCGACCTCGCTGTCACGCTTGGGGCACCGCGTGGGCGTGCTGGATCTGGACTTGCGCCAGCAAACCTTTGGCCGGTTCATCGAAAACCGCAAGGTCACGATGGAGCGTGAAGGCACCGATCTGCCGACGCCTGAGTACCACGATCTGCCCGACATTGATCCGTCCGAGCTGAAAGACGGCGAGAATCCGTATGACCGCCGTTTGGCGATGGCCATTGCCTCGCTCGAACACAGCCAGGACTTCATCCTGATCGACTGCCCCGGCTCGCACACCCGCCTGAGCCAAGTGGCGCATTCGCTGGCCGATACGCTGGTGACGCCTCTGAATGACAGTTTCGTTGATTTCGACCTGCTGGCCCACATTGATCCGACCTCGGGCAAGGTCACCGGCCCGTCTGTCTATTCCGAGATGGTGTGGAACGCCCGCCAACTGCGTGCCAAGGCCGGTCTGAAGCCAATGGATTGGGTCGTCGTGCGCAACCGTCTGGGCGCTCAGATGATGCACAACAAGAAGAAGATGGGCGATGCGATTGACGAGCTGTCGCGCCGCATCGGCTTCCGCGTGGCCCCCGGCTTTAACGAACGCGTCATTTTCCGCGAGCTCTTCACCCGCGGCCTGACCCTGTTGGACCTGCGCGACATCGGCGTTATGGGGCAGATGAACATCTCGAACGTCGCTGCCCGTCAGGAACTGCGCGAGCTGATGAAGGCCCTGAACCTGCCGGGTGTCGAAGTCAAAATCTGACGCTGCGCGCCCGCAGGCCGAATTCTCTTTTCGCAGGCATTTTCAGGGGCTAGGCTCGCCTCATGTTGCGTTATCTGATCACCCGCGCCCTGTCGCTTGGGGCAAGCCTAATCGTGGCCTCGCTGGTGATCTTCGCGATGATCGAGGTCATCCCAGGCGACCCAGCCTCGTTCATGTTGGGGCTGAATGCGTCCCCTGATACGGTCGCGGCCCTGCGTGATGATCTGGGCCTAAACGGATCCGTGACCACGCGCTATGTCAACTGGGTGGGAGGCCTTCTGGTCGGGGATTTCGGCACCTCTTACACCTATCGCGTACCGGTGTCCGAGCTGATTCTGGAGCGCCTTCAGGTATCCCTGCCGTTGGCCCTGTTTGCCCTGATCCTGTCCACGCTGATCGCCATTCCCGTCGGATTAGTCGCCGCCGCACGCCGCGGACAGATGACGGATTACACCATCATGGGCGCAACCCAGATGGGCATCGCGGTTCCGAATTTCTGGTTCGCCATGCTGCTGGTTCTGGTCTTCGCGGTGCAGCTCCGCTGGTTCTCAGCCGGAGGTTTTCCGGGCTGGGACAATGGCATCGGCCCTGCGGTGAAAGCGCTCACCTTGCCCGCCATCGCATTGGCCCTGCCGCAGGCGTCGATCCTCGCCCGCGTCATGCGCTCGTCGCTGCTGGACGTGCTGCATCAGGACTATATGCGCACCGCCCGCGCCAAGGGGCTGAGCGTCGCACAAGCCACCCGCCGCCACGCGCTGCGCAATGCCATGATCCCGGTCCTGACCATCATCGGGCTGCAATTCAGCTTCCTTCTGGCGGGCGCGATCATCATCGAGAACGTGTTCTTCCTGCCCGGCCTTGGGCGACTGATCTTCCAAGCAATCACCCAACGCGATTTGGTGGTGGTTGAAAGCGTCGTGATGCTGTTGGTCTTCGCCGTCATCCTTGTGACTTTCCTTGTCGACGTGGCCTATGCGGTCGTGGATCCACGGCTCAGGAGGCCTGCATGACCCGCCTACCCGCCCAGCTTTGGATCGGCGCGGTGCTCAGCATCGTGCTCTTGGCCGCTGCGCTGATCTCGTTCCTGTGGACGCCCTATGACGTCACCGCGTTGAACATCGCGGACAAGCTGAAGGCGCCCTCGGCCGAGTACCTTCTGGGCACTGACCATTTCGGCCGAGACCTCTTGTCCATGCTGATGGAGGGCGGTCGGATTTCCATTGCCGTCGCCGTTTTGGCCGTCGGCATCGGCATGGGCATCGGCGTCCCCTTAGGTCTGATGGCCGCCGCCAATCGGGGCGGCTGGCTGGATGAAATCATCATGCGCGGCAATGACCTGATCTTCGCCTTCCCCTCGCTAGTCATCGCGATCCTGATCACCGCCACCTTCGGCCCCTCTGCCACCAACGCGATCATCGCCATCGGTATCTTCAATATCCCGGTCTTTGCCCGTGTCGCCCGCGGTGGCGCGCTAACCATCTGGACGCGTGAATTCATCATGGCCGCCCGTGTTGCGGGCAAAGGCAAGGCCCGCATCAGTGTTGAGCACATCCTACCCAACATCGCCAACCTATTGATCGTGCAGGGAACTATTCAGTTTTCGTTGGGCATTCTGGCCGAAGCGGGCCTGTCTTATGTGGGCCTTGGCGCCCAGCCGCCCACCCCCAGCTGGGGCCGCATGCTCGCCGACGCGCAGACCATGATCTATTCCACCCCGCGCCTCGCCATCGCACCGGGTCTGGCGATTGTCGTCATGGTGCTGGGGCTAAACCTGATGGGTGACGGGCTGCGTGATCTGCTGGATCCCCGGATCAGAAGGGCGCGCGAATGATTAAGATCCAGAACCTCTCGCTGTCGATCCACGACACGCCGATCCTGCAGGACGTGGACCTGTCCATTGCGCTCGGTCAGGTGGTTGGGCTGGTGGGCGAAAGTGGGTCGGGAAAATCGATGACTGCACTCGCATTAATGGGCCTTCTGCCGCGCGGGGCCGAGCTCTCGGGGCGGGTCATGTTGGACGAAACGGACCTCTCGACGCTAGACGAACCCGCGCTCTGCGACATTCGCGGGCGGCGGATCTCGATGATCTTTCAGGAGCCGATGACGGCTCTGAACCCGGTGAAAACCATTGGGGATCAGGTGGCCGAGACGCTCTTGATCCACACAGACACCTCGAAGACAGACGCCTTGCGCATCGCCGCCGAGAAGCTGACCCGCGTGGGTCTGCCGCAGGACCGTTTTCCGCTGGACCGTTATCCGCACGAGCTGTCGGGTGGCCAGCGACAGCGCGTCTGCATCGCCATGGCCATCGCGCTCCACCCCGACCTTTTGATCGCGGACGAACCCACGACAGCACTGGACGTCACCACGCAGGCGCAGATCCTCGATCTGTTGAAGGAACTCGTCGCCGAGGAAGGCATGGGCCTGCTTCTGATCACCCACGATCTGGCCGTGGTCGCGGGCATGGCCGATCACGTCGCAGTCATGCGCAAGGGCGAGATCGTCGAACAGGGCGAGACTGAGCAGCTTTTCCGCACCATGTCGCACCCCTATACGCGCCAGTTGCTTGAAGCCTCTGGTCACGCGCCAGATGGCGACGCGCAGCCCAGCGCCACGCCGCTTTTGCAGGTGAATGGTGCCACCCGCGACTATCCTCTGCCTCGCACGCGCCTCTTCGGCCCCGCCCCGCAATTCCGCGCAGTGGATGGTATCAGCTTCACGCTGAACAAGGGCGAAAGCCTTGGGCTGGTCGGGGAAAGCGGCTGCGGAAAATCCACGATCAGCCGCGCCATTCTGGGGCTTGAGGCGCTACAAGGTGGGGAAATTCTGTTGAACGGGACGCCCATCACACCCGATATGGACCCCACCCGCCGCGCCGGGCTTCAGGTCGTCTTCCAAGACCCCTATGGCAGCTTCAATCCACGCTGGACCGTCGAAAAGCTGGTTGCTGAACCGTTCCACCTGCTTGGCAAACGGCCTGAGGATTGGCGCGACCGTGTGCGGCACGCGCTGGCCGAGGTCGGCTTGCCGGGTGAGGCCATGACCCGCTATCCGCACGAATTCTCAGGCGGGCAGCGCCAACGTATCGCCATCGCCCGCGCCTTGATCCTGCGCCCGGAGTTGATCGTGCTGGACGAGGCCGTGTCGGCACTGGATGTCTCGATCCGCGCGGATATTCTGGACCTGCTGGCCGACCTGCAAGCCAAGCACGGGCTGGCCTATTTGTTCATCAGCCACGACCTTGGTGTCGTGCGCAATGTCACCGACCGCGTGCTGGTCATGCGCGCGGGGCAGATCGTGGAAGAGGGCGACACGGACACCGTTTTTGCTCACCCGCAACATGACTACACTCGAAACCTGATAAACGCGGCGCCGGTCATTCCGCCCGCGTGGAGGACGGCTTAATGGACGCGCTTTGGTTTGATCCCACGGAAATTCTGATTGGCGGCGATTGGCGGAAAACGGACGACACGTTGCCAGTGGAAGACCCCTCGACTGGTATTGAGTTCGCACGCATTGGACGCGGGACGGCGAAAGACGTCGACGCCGCCGTCGCGGCAGCACGCGACGCGTTGGAAAGCGACTGGGGCCGCATGACCGCTGTCGAACGCGGGCGTATCCTGACCCGCATTGGACAGTTGGTGCAGACCCGCATCGACGACCTGACGGCTTTGGAAGCGCGCGACGTTGGCAAGCCTCTGACCCAAGCCCGCAACGACGCCATCGCACTGGCGCGGTACATGGAATTCTATGGCGGCGCAGCGGATAAGGTGATGGGCGAGACCATCCCCTATCTAGACGGCTACACCGTCTACACTCTGCGCGAACCGCATGGCGTGACAGGCCATATCGTGCCGTGGAACTATCCCATGCAGATCATCGGGCGCTCGGTCGGAGCGGCTTTGGCGATGGGCAATGCCTGCGTCTTGAAGCCCGCCGAAGAGGCCTGTTTGACCGCGCTCGCCTTCGCGCGATTGGCCGAGGAAGCCGGCCTGCCCAAAGGCGCGTTGAACGTCGTGACGGGATTGGGCGAGGAAGCCGGCGCCGCGCTATCCGCCCATCCCGACGTGGATCACATCAGCTTTACCGGCTCGGTCCCCGTGGGCGGTCTGGTACAGGCGGCAGCGGCACAGAATGTGGTGCCTGTCACACTGGAGCTTGGGGGCAAGTCGCCTCAGCTTGTCTTTGACGACGCCGATCTGGACGCCGCCTTGCCCTTCCTTGTGGGCGCCTGCATTCAAAACGCGGGCCAGACCTGCTCGGCCAGCTCGCGCATCTTGGTGCAGCGCGATGTTTATAACGACGTGGTCGCTCGGATGGGCGCGGCCTATGACGCACTACGCGTGGGCCCGGCTGAGGCAGACCTGAATGTCGGCCCGCTGATCTCGGCCCGGCAGAAAGAGATTGTCGAGGGCTTTTTGGCCCAAGGTGCGGATCTGAAAGTGGCCGGTCAGGGCCAGATCACCGATACGCCCGAGGGCGGGCACTACGTGGCCCCCACCCTCTTTGCCGATGTACCGCCCGACCACAAGCTGGCCCGCGACGAGGTCTTCGGCCCCGTGCAGGTCATCATCCCCTTCGACACGGAAGAAGACGCGGTCCGCATCGCCAATACCACCGACTATGGCCTTGTCGCCAGCATCTGGACCGCCAATGGCGCGCGCCAAATGCGGCTGGCCAAGCGTCTGCGCGCGGGTCAGGTCTTTATCAACAATTACGGTGCGGGCGGCGGCGTCGAATTGCCCTTCGGCGGGGTTGGCAAATCGGGCCACGGGCGCGAAAAAGGCTTCGAAGCGCTTTATGGGTTTTCGCAACTGAAAACCGTCGCCGCCAAACACGACTGACAGGAGGCCCCATGGCCATCATCGAAACCTTCCGCCGGGTGATCGACCCAACTGACTGCGACATGCTGGGACATATGAACATCAGCCGTTATTTCGGCTGTGTTTCGGATGCGGGTCTGGGCCTGATGACGGCTTTCGGCCTTGGCCATGACCAGCTGACCGGCGGGCGCCGTCAGGCCTTTGCGATGGTGCATTCCGACGCTACCTATCACCGAGAGGTTCTGGCGGGCGAATGGGTCTATATGCGTTCGGGCGTGGCCGAGGTTGGCCGTCGATCCGCGACTTTCCAGCACTGGATGTATCGCGGCACCGATAACGAGCTGCTGTTCGACGTGACCGCGAAATGCGTCTTGATGGATCTTGAGGCGCGCAAGGCGACGGTGATTGACGACGACCTGAAAACCCAGATGCACGCCTTTCTGGTCGAGGGCTGAATGGGGGCCGCGCTGAAGATCTCGAACCGGCAGGCGCGGCATCTTTGGCTGGCGACAAACTTGCTGGCCGACACGCCGACCGGCGCGTTTGATCTGCAAGACATGATCTGGCGGCTGGGGTTTGTTCAGATCGACACGATCCGCAACGTCACCCGCGCGCACAACCACATCCTGTGGAGCCGCAATCAGAACATTCGTGAAGGCGCGATCTGGAAGCAGCTGTCGGGCCGCGCACTGTTCGAGCATTTCACCCACGACGCCAGCCTGATCGACATGCGCGTACTGCCCTTTTGGCGACGACAATTTGATCGGCTGGGCGCGCATGTAGGCCGCAGTGAATGGTATCAATCGGGGCTCGCCAAGGCTCAGATCGCTGAAATCCGCGACCGCATCGCGCGCGAGGGCGCCTTGTCCACCCACGCCTTCGACACCAAGGTCGAAAAACGCGAGATGTGGGCGCGGCCTCCGCACAAGAAGGCGCTGGATCAAATGTGGTATGGCGGCGAGCTTGCCACCTGCCACCGCAAGAATTTCGTCAAGTTCTATGATCTGGGCGAGCGGGTCTTTCCGTCCCATGATCCTGCCCCGGACCACGAGGCTGTCGACTGGCTGTGCCGCGGCGCATTGGATCGGCTGTCCTTTGGCACGACTGGCGAAATCGGCCGCTTCTGGGACGCCATGAGCGCGCGCGAGGCAAAGGCGTGGTGCGACACGGCCGCGCTGGTCCCGGTCGAGGTCGAAACTGCAGACGGCGGCAGCTACGCTGCCCTCGCGCCCGCCGATATAGAGGCGCGGTTGGATACACTCTCCGCCCCCACCTCGCGCCTGCGGATCCTCAACCCGTTCGACCCTGCCATCCGCGACCGCGCGCGGTTGGAGAAGCTCTTTGGCTTTGACTATCGCAACGAGATGTTCGTCCCGAAAGCCAAGCGCCGTTGGGGCTATTACGTCTACCCGCTGCTGGAAGGTGACCGCTTTGTGGGGCGGATCGAGTTGAAAGCCGACCGCAAGTCTGGCGAATTGTCCGTCATCGGGTTCTGGCCGGAACCCGGCACCCGCTGGGGCACTGCACGTCACTCGAAACTGGATGCGGAACTCGCGCGTTTCGCACGCTTCGCAGGGCTGTCTGCGACCAAGTGGCAGGTCATGCGCGCCTGACTTGCGCGCGGGCCGAATTGGGCGCAAGCTGATCCTGCAATCAGGAGATGAATATGCGGCTTCACAACAAAACAGCCATCGTCACCGGCGGCGCATCGGGCTTTGGCGCCGGGATCGTTCGTAAATTCGCCGCCGAGGGCGCGCGGGTGATGGTAGCCGATCTGAATGACGAACTGGCCCGCGAGGTCGCGGATGAGGTCGATGGGGTAGCGCATCATGTGGATGTCTCGTCCGGCGACAGCGTCGCGCAAATGGCCCGCGCCGCGCACGAGCTGTGGGGCCATGTGGACATCGTGGTGAACAACGCGGGCATCACCCATCTGCCCAAACCGATGGAAGAAGTCGACGAGGGCGAATTTGACCGCGTTCTGGCCGTGAATGCCAAATCCGTCTATCTGACCGCCCGCTATTTCGTGCCGGGCATGAAGGCGGCAGGCACGGGGGCGGTGTTGAACGTCGCCTCGACCGCGGGGCTCAGCCCGCGCCCGAACCTGAACTGGTACAATGCCTCGAAGGGCTGGATGATCACCGCAACCAAGGCCATGGCGGTTGAACTGGCCCCGCATGGGGTGCGGGTGAACGCGATCTGCCCCGTGGCGGGCGAAACGCCGCTTTTGTCCAGCTTCATGGGCGAGGACACGCCCGAGATGCGCGCGAAGTTCATCTCGACCATTCCCATCGGCCGGTTCTCGACCCCCGAGGATATGGGCAACGCCGCCTGTTTCCTGTGCTCGGACGAGGCCAGCATGGTGACGGGCGTCGCGATGGAAGTGGACGGCGGGCGCTGTATCTGAGCTTGGCAGCTGGGGGCTTCACACCCCCAGACCCCCGTGGGATATTTGTAACAAGAAAAAGCAGAGGACGTGATGAAACCGGGACCAAAGAACCTGATCACCGATGTGGCCGGGCTGCGTGTAGGCAATGCCGATGATGCAGTGATCAAGACCGGTGCCTCCGTCTTGGTCGGCGACGCCCCCTTCACCGCAGGCGTCCATGTCATGGGCGGCGCGCCGGGCACGCGCGAGACGGATTTGTTGGCTCCGGATAAGCTGGTGCAGCAGGTGGACGCCTTGGTGCTGTCTGGCGGGTCGGCCTTTGGGCTGGACGCCGCATCCGGTGTCGCAGATGCCCTGCGCGAAGAGGGTCGCGGGTTTCAGGTGGGGGATCAGCATGTACCCATCGTCTCGGGCGCTATCTTGTTTGACCTATTGAACGGCGGCGACAAGGGCTGGGCGCAGAACCCCTATAAGGGGCTTGGACGCGCAGCCTATGCGGCGGCGTCAGAGGACTTCCTGATCGGCAGTCATGGCGCCGGGTTCGGCGCAACCACTGCTGGCTTGAAAGGCGGGCTTGGGTCGGCATCGCTGGTGCTGGACAACGGCGTCACCGTCGGGGCGTTGGTGGCCGTCAATGCTTTAGGATCGGTCACGATGGGCGACGGGCCCGCGTTCTGGGCCGCCCCGTGGGAATTTGGCGACGAGTTCGGCGCGCGTGGCATCGGCCAGCATGATCCCAGCGTTGAGCCACGCCCCGAGGCGCAGTTGGGCGAGAACACCACCATTGCCATCATCGCCACCGATGCGGATCTGGATCAGGCACAGGCCACACGTCTGGCGACGGCGGCCCATGACGGCATGGCCCGCGCAATCCACCCCAGCCACACGCCCTTTGACGGCGATCTGATCTTTGCCGCCGCCACTGGGAAGGTAGCCCTCGCTGATCCCGGATTTGATGCGCTGCGCCTTGGACACGCCGCCGCCACCTGCTTGGCCCGCGCCGTGGCCCGTGGTGTCTATGCCGCCCACGCCCATCCGAGTGACACATTACCCACTTGGGCCGACAAGTTTTCATGACGGGCTTTGGCCCATTTCGATAAGGAGGGACGCATGTCCTATTTTCGCACACTGGCGCTTGCCGCCACGTTTTTGACGCCGGGAATTGCCCTGGCGGACGAGGTCTCGGACACTCTTAAATCCGCATTGGAAGCCTATGAAGAAGGCGACCTGTCCTATGCGCTGGAAGAGTTGGAATTTGCCAAGCAGCTGATGCTGGAAATGAAAACCGCCGATCTGGCAACGTTCCTGCCCGAAGCACCCGAAGGATGGATCCGCGAGGTCTCGGACGATGTTGCCACGGGCATGGCGATGTTTGGCGGCGGGTCGGGGGCGGAAGCCACCTATGCCCGCGAGAATGAAAGCTTCCGGATCGTGATCATGGCAGACAATCCCATGGTGGGCGCGCTGTCCGGCATGATGGCCAATGCCAGCCTGATGGGCATGAAGCTGGAGCGCGTTGGGCGTCAGAAATACCTGAACCAAGACGGCGAATTGTCAGGCATCGTGGACGGGCGCATCCTGATCCAAGCCTCGGGCGCGGATGTCGACACGATGAAATCCGTGCTGGCCGAGATCGATCATCGCGGGCTGGAAGATTTCGGGCGCTAATCCTTGCGCCAATGGGCAAAGATGCGGGCGGATTCTCTGCCCGCATTCGCCTTTTTAGAAGAAAGTTGTGCCGGATCGACATTCCGATACAGCCAGTTCTGGAAAATGATCAAATCCAGACGCCAAACAGGATGAATTTCACGCGCCTTTGGGCTATGCCCGAGTCGAAGCAGGGGTTTACACCCTTCAATATTATTTGCCTTGTTAACTAATAGGTGAGTGTGCGATGACTCACCTAACAAGACACGACTTGGGAGACACGATCATGGCCGCAAACGCCTCTGCGCTGAAAAAGCTTTTGAAAGACCCGTCGCTGGTCGAAACCCGCGCCTATGTAAACGGTGAATGGATAGACGCCAAGAATGGTGCAACCTTCGATGTGACCAACCCCGCCCGCGGCGAGGTGATTGCCCAAGTGGCAGACCTGTCGCGCGAAGAGGTAGCCGAGGCCATCGAGGCCGCCGACAAGGCCGGCCGCGAATGGGCCAAACGCACCGCGAAAGAACGCGCCAACATCATGCGCAAGTGGTTTGAGCTGATGATGGAAAACCAGGGCGATCTGGCAACCATCCTGACCGCCGAGATGGGCAAACCACTGGCCGAGGCCATGGGCGAGATTGCCTATGGCGCGAGCTTTATCGAGTGGTTCGGTGAAGAAGCCAAACGCATCTACGGCGAAACCATCCCCGGCCACCAGCCCGACAAGCGCCTGATGGTGATCCGTCAGCCGATCGGCGTTGTCGCCTCGATCACGCCGTGGAACTTCCCGAACGCCATGATCACCCGCAAATGTGGTCCTGCGATTGCGGCAGGCTGTGGTTTCGTCGGTCGCCCGGCTGAACTGACCCCGCTGTCGGCCACCGCGCTGGCTGTGTTGGCCGAACGCGCGGGCGTGCCCGCTGGCGTCTTCAACATCGTGCCCAGCTCGAACGCCTCTGAGATCGGCAAAGAGTTCTGTGAAAACGCGCTGGTGCGCAAACTGACCTTTACAGGATCGACCAATGTGGGCCGCATCCTACTGCGTCAGGCCGCTGATCAGGTTCTGAAATGCTCGATGGAACTGGGCGGCAACGCGCCGTTCATCGTGTTCGACGACGCCGATCTAGACGCCGCCGTGGAGGGCGCGATTGCCTGTAAGTTCCGCAACAACGGCCAGACCTGCGTCTGCGCCAACCGGATCTACGTGCAAGAGGGTGTCTATGACGAGTTCGCCAAGCGGTTCGCCAAGGCTGTGTCGGCCCTGCCCGTCGGTGACGGCCTGAATGAAGGCATCGCCCTTGGCCCGTTGATCTCGGATGCAGCCGTTCAGAAAGTGCGCGAGCATGTGGCGGATGCGACCTCGAAAGGGGGCGAAGTGATCCTTGGCGGCAAAGAGCACGAGATGGGCGGACTGTTCTTTGAACCGACCATCATCAAGAATGCCACCCGCGACATGGACGTTGCCACGGACGAGACCTTCGGCCCAATGGCACCGCTGTTCAAGTTCAAGGACGAAGACGACGTGATCCAACAGGCCAATGACACCATCTTCGGTCTGGCTTCGTATTTCTTCGCCAACAACCTAAGCCGCGTCTACAAAGTGGCCGAGGCGCTGGAATACGGCATCGTTGGCGTGAACACCGGCATCATCTCGACCGAGGTCGCCCCGTTTGGTGGCGTGAAACAATCGGGCCTCGGCCGCGAAGGCTCGCGCCACGGGATCGAGGATTTCCTCGAAATGAAATACATCTGCATGTCGGTCTAACCGGCAGACGCGGCTGGACGCGCAACCATCACCGAGGACAGCTTGGTGATGGCGCGGGTCCAGGCCGCTTCTTCCTCGGGGCTTAGCTTCCCCTCCATCACCTCATGCAACGCGGCCACAAGCGATTGGGCCGCGTTTTCCATGTGTACCTCGCTCAAATGAAACCGCGCATGGCTTTGGGCCAGTTTTTGTGCCAACTGCGCGAAGGTGTCATAATCCGACAGGCTGCGCACGGTTGAGGCCAGCATCGACGCGAACATCTGTTTTTGCTTGATGAAATCACCACTGAACAACTGCTCGACTTCGGGCATCCGCGCAAACAAATGCGCATAGAACTGATCCGTCAATTCTGCCTTCCGGGCAAAGATGCGGGCAAAGCTGGATTGAACGAGGACGATATCAGAGCTGTCCATAATGATTGGCCTTTTAATACGCGGAGCCCCAGTATCTTGCCCAACGATTAAGGTTTGGTTTCCCCCGCCGAGCCCTTCTTACAAAACTGAATCAATTCTGTCGCGCAGCCGTCAACTTCCCCCGCCATCCCTGATCCACCTTTTATATGAACCAAGGATTTTGGCATGACCGCACGCTTGATGTGTCTGACCTCCGCCCTCGCCCTGACCGCCGGTGCGGCGATGGCCGAGATGAACTTCAACCGCATCGCGTCCTTCCCCGTCGTGAAAAACATGGCCGAGGGTGAGGATACCAAACGCGAAACCAGCCCCGAGATCATCGACGTCACTGCCGATGGCATGACGCTGGTCTATACCGATAGCCCGCTAGGCGTTCTGGGCCGCATCGACATCACCGACGCCGCCAATCCCAAGCCGCTGGGCAACATCGCGCTGCCGGGCGAGCCGACCTCGGTCGCTGTCATCGGCGGGACCGCGTTTGTGGGCGTGAACACCTCGGAAAGCTACACCGCGCCGTCGGGCATGTTGAAAGCCATCGACGTGGTATCGGGCGAAGAACTGGCATCTTGTGATCTTGGAGGTCAGCCTGACAGCGTGGCGAAAGCACAGGACGCAAGCTTCATCTCCGTCGCCATCGAGAACGAGCGTGACGAAGATCTGAATGACGGCGTGATCCCACAAGGCCCCGCTGGCGATCTGGTCATCGCGCGCCTGAAGGACGGCATGCTGGACTGCGGCGGCATTACGCGCGTCGACCTGACCGGTCTGGCAGACGTCGCCCCCTCGGATCCCGAACCCGAATATGTCGACATCAATGCCGAGGGTGAGATCGTCGTCACCATGCAGGAAAACAACCACATCGCGGTTGTGTCGAAAGA
This sequence comes from Aliiroseovarius marinus, assembly GCF_004360145.1. Classification (GTDB taxonomy): domain Bacteria; phylum Pseudomonadota; class Alphaproteobacteria; order Rhodobacterales; family Rhodobacteraceae; genus Aliiroseovarius; species Aliiroseovarius marinus. Next base: position 76,874 of record NZ_ML178717.1, read on the forward strand.
TGGAAAGCTGCTGAGCCACTTCTCGGCCGGGGCCGTTGATCTGGACGGCATCGACGCCACGGACGAACGCGGCGCGCTGATCTTCACCGAAAGCCAACAGGGCCGCAAACGCGAGCCTGATGCTGTGAAATGGCTGGACAATGACCACTTCGCAACCGCCAACGAAGGCGACTACGAGGGCGGCTCGCGCGGCTGGACGATCTTCCATCAGGACGGCACCGTCGTCTATGAAAGCGGTGTCTCGTTCGAGCACGCCATCGTGCAGATCGGCCACTATCCGGACAAGCGATCGGACAGCAAAGGCGTCGAGCCCGAAAGCGTGACCGCTGCCACCTATGGCGACATGGAGCTGGCTTTTGTTGGGTCGGAACGCGGCTCGGTCGTGGGCGTCTATGACGTCGCGGATCTGGCCAACCCGGTGCTGAAACAGCTTCTTCCCTCGGGCGTTGGGCCGGAAGGCTATGTGACCATCCCCGGGCGCAACCTGCTGGTATCCGCCAACGAAAAAGACCTGATCGAAGATGGCGGCGCGCGGGCGCATGTCATGATCTATGAACTGCAGGACGCCCCCGCCAGCTATCCCATGCTGACCTCGGAAGGCGCAGACGAGCTGATTGGCTGGGGGGCTATTTCGGGCATGGTAGCGGATGAAGGCGGCATTGTCTGGGCCGTGTCGGACAGCTTCTATGGCTTCCAGCCCTCGATCTTCAAGATCGACACCAACGCCACGCCCGCCCGCATCACCGACGTGATCCGCATCACCCGCAACGGCGCACCCGCGCAAAAGCTGGACCTTGAAGGCATCACGCTGGACGGCAAAGGCGGCTTCTACGTCGCCTCAGAAGGTCGCACCGAACGCCTGATCCCGCACGCGATCTATCACGTGAAGGCCGACGGCTCGATCAAGAACCTGAAGGGCGAGATCGGCATCCCGCCGGAGCTGGCCGCCGTCGAGAAGCGCTTTGGCTTTGAAGGCATCACCAAGGTGGGCGACACCCTGTGGATGGCTGTGCAGCGCGAATGGAACGACGACCCGAAGAACCACGTAAAGCTGGTTGCCTATAACCTTGAGACCAAAGAATGGGGCGCCGTCCACTATCCGAAAGCCGAGCCCGCCACCGGTTGGGTTGGCCTGTCGGAAATCGTGGCCCACGGTGACTATTTCTACGTGATCGAGCGCGACAACCAGCACGACCACCGCGCCGTGACCAAAAAGATCTATCGCATCCCGGCCACTGACATGGTGCCGGCACCGCTGGGTGGAGACCTGCCGGTTGTCTCGAAAGAGGAAGTGCGTGACCTGCTGCCCGACCTGACCGCGACAGGAGGCTACGTTCTGGACAAGGTCGAAGGTCTGGCCATCGCGGCAGACGGCACCGCGTGGGTCTCGACCGACAATGACGGTGTCGACGACCACTCGGGCGAGACGATGTTCTTCAACATCGGTAAGATCGGCAGCATGACGAACTGATCCTCAGATCTGAGAACGCAAATGAAAGGGGGCCGCACGGCCCCCTTTTTCAATCCGCGCCCAGCTTGACGAACGCACACCCCCACCCTACGTTCTCTGTCGCTGCCCCAGCCGGGGTGGTGACATTCTCAGGGCGGGGTGGAATTCCCCACCGGCGGTAAAGAGGACACGTTTCTCAAGCCCGCGAGCGGCCCCCATTGGGGGTGACAGCAGATCTGGTGCAACTCCAGAGCCGACGGTTACAGTCCGGATGGAAGAGAATGGGTTGGGGTGCGCGGGGTTCCTGTGCGCCCTGTCCTTCTGCCTTGGGTCATTGCGTAAGGAAGAAAGGACATCTCGCATGACTCAGTCAACATATCTTACTCAACCTGCCCGCGCGGCGGGGTTAATGGTATTGGCGGGCGCGACGTTTGCGCTGGTCAATACTGGGTTGCAATCGGCAACCATGGGCAAGGGTGCGTCGGCCCCTGCCGTCACTTTCTGGCAATATCTGATTGCGCTTGGCTTTTACCTGCCATGGGTGTTTCGCCACCGGGCCGCGGTGATGAAAACCGGGCAGGTCTGGTTGCATGTGCTGCGGGTCGCCTTAGCGGCGGGCGGTGTGCAGCTGTGGACGCTGGGGCTGGCGCATGTGCCGATTTGGCAGGCGATTGCGCTGATCTTGTTGTCACCGTTCTTCGTGACACTCGGCGCGGGGCTGGTGCTTCGGGAAGAGGTCTCGGTCCATCGTTGGGGCGCGGTGGTGTTGGGCATCATCGGGGGCGCGATTATCCTAGAACCATGGTCGGATCGCTTCGAACTGGCCGCCCTACTGCCCGTGGGCGCGGCCGCGCTGTGGGCGTCCAGTTCTGTCGTGACGAAGTTCCTAACCCATCGCGACAGCACCGAGACGATCACCATCTACTTGCTGCTCCTGCTCAGCCCGATCAACGCAGGTCTGGCGCTGAGCACCGGGTTTACCCTACCAGCGAACGCGATCTGGCTGGTGGTGGGCGCGGGTCTTCTGACGGCCTTTGCCCAACACGTGCTCGCTCGCGCCTATGCGATGGCGGATGCGGCATTCCTGCAGCCGTTTGACCACCTGAAACTGGTGTTCAACGTGGTGCTGGGCTTTGTGGTGTTCGGTTTCCTACCCACCGGGTCCATGTGGATCGGCACGGCGATCATTCTGGCGGCCAGCTTCTGGTTGTTGGAACAGGAACGCCGCCAAACCGCCTAAAACAAAAAGGGCGCGGAAATCTCCGCGCCCTTCGTTACGTCTGAGATGACGGATCAGGCTTCGATGGCCTTGGCTTCGACATCATTCTTGCCCGCAATCTCGATCCGGCGCGGTTTCAGTGCTTCGGGCACTTCGCGGATCAGGTCGATATGCAGCATGCCGTTTTCATGGGTCGCGCCCGAGACACGGACGTGATCGGCCAGATGGAAGCGGCGCTCGAAGGCACGGGTGGCGATGCCACGGTGCAGATAGGTGCGCTCATCCTCGGCAGCTTTCTTGGCCGACACGAACAGCGCCTTGTCGCGGAGTTCAACCGACAGTTCGTCTTCGGTGAATCCAGCCACAGCAACCGAGATGCGCCATGCATCTTCGTTTGTTTTCTCGATATTGTACGGGGGATAGCTGTCGCGGCTGACATCATTGGTCAGAACCCGGTCCATCAGGTCGGCAATTTGGTCAAAGCCAACGGTGGCACGGTAAAGGGGCGACATATCAAAATTACGCATTTTTGGTGTCCTTTCGCAAAGCGACATATGTGGGGCCTTCCCGATTGGGACAGGCAATTCACGGACCCGCCCGGCGGCATCCGTAGAATAGAGATATGTCGGGAAAAGACGGGTTCAAGACCCAGAACGCACGCGGTTACGGACGCACGAATTTGGCCCCTCCGGGCCCTGCCGCACCAGTGCCCACCCGTCGAACCGTCGGCGCCTTCACCGTCTCGACCCGCTCGATCACGCCGTTATCCGTGGCCAGCATCTCGTACATTTCGGCCAGCGGCGATTCCAGGTCGGTGCCCAGTGACACCGGAATGTCCCGCACCATCGCCTTGGCCGAGATCACGGACACAATCCGCGGCTCTCCGCCCTCGATGACAAACACCGGTGCGCCGGACGAGCCGTAGTCCACAATGCAGCTCAGCACCAACGCCCCACCCTGACGGGCCAACACTTTGCAGGTTTCCTGCAGGGACGGGCTTTCCATGCGGTCATGGGCATATGAGACTACGCCGACCTCAGCCCCCTTGCGCGGGCGCGAGAACGTCTTGAACGGCGTCACCGACATGTTGCGGATCGGTTTGTCCAGCTCAAGCAGTGCCAGATCGGTTGCCACACGGGTCGGGCCTTTTTCTGGCGTGAACTCGAAATCCGGATGTACAACAGCGCGTCGCACCCCGCGATAGGCCGAGGCCCGCCCGCCACGCCAGCCCGCCAGAAACTCGATTTCAGACAGTTTGAAGCGTTCACCGCTATCGCGATCAAAAAGGCAATGCGCGGCCGTTAGAACCAGATTTTCGTCGATCAAAGATCCAGTGCAGAAGCTTCCGCCACCGATATTCAGGCGCCCAACACCTTCCCAACCTTTGCTGTCATCCCCCGTCATCAAGGTGCGCAGGGGCGAGGGATCGGATGCCCCCAACGGTCCGGCCAGCAACAATGCGGCCGCCAAGAATGCCACAAGATACTTCATGTTCTACTGCCTAGTTTGGGCAGTTTCCCTGCCCTTTGCGGTATATGTAAGGCGAAAACAGACGGTTACGAAAGGATTAATGCGCTGCTGGTTGTATTTTGCGCGGTTTTGGGCCGCCAGTTGCCCAGTCCAAAAGCTCGACCGTGTGAACCACGGGGATGCCCGTGCCCGAGCCAATCTGCATCATGCAACCAATATTGCCTGCTGCGATGATTTCGGGCGACTTGGCCTCCAAATTGGCCACTTTGCGCTTTTTCAGCTCTTTCGAGATCTCGGGCTGCATCAGGTTATACGTCCCGGCCGAGCCACAGCACAGATGCGGGTCAGCAGGCTCGACCACCTCGAACCCGGCCTTTTTCAGCAAGGTTTTTGGGTGGGTTTTCACCTGTTGCCCGTGCTGCAGGCTGCACGCCGAGTGATAGGCCACCCGCAGATCCATCTGCGCCTCGGGCAGGTCCAGCGTCATCAAAATCTCGCTGATATCCATCGCCATCCCGGACACCGCCGCCGCGTCCTCGGCCAGCGCGTCGTTGCGGAACATGAAGCCATAGTCTTTCACCGTGGTGCCGCAGCCCGAGGTGTTGATCACGATGGCGTCCAACCCCTCGCCACGTTTTTCACGCATCCACGCGCTAATATTCGCCGCCGCCTGCGCGTGGCTTTGATCCTCTTTGCCCATGTGATGGGTCAGTGCGCCGCAACAGCCCATCCCCTTGGCAACCACGACCTCGCAGCCAAGACGGGTCAGCAGGCGGATGGTGGCGTCATTGATGTCCGTATCCAGCGCCTTCTGTGCACAGCCGGTCAGCAGCGCCACACGTTTCTTGCGCGCGCCTTTGGCCGGGAACACCTGCGGCGCGTCATTGGCGGATTTGCGCGGCAGTTTCGGCGGCGCCATTTCCAGCATCGCTTCCAGCCGCGGATCGGGCATGAACTTGCGCAAGGGCCGCGCCAGTCGCGCGCCCTGCATCGCCAGTCGGAACCGCCCCGGATAGGGGATCACCTGCGCCAGCGTCCAGCGCAGCAGCCGGTCAAACAGCGGGCGCTTATAGGTCTTTTCGATATGCGCGCGGGCGTGGTCGATCAGGTGCATATAATGCACGCCCGACGGGCAAGTCGACATGCAGGCCAGACAGGACAGGCACTTGTCCACATGCTCGACCGTTTTCTTATCGGCAGGCCGCCCGGCTTCCAGCATATCCTTGATCAGATAGATCCGGCCACGCGGGCTGTCCAACTCGTCCCCCAGCACCTGATAGCTGGGACAGGTCGCGGTGCAAAACCCGCAATGGACGCACGAGCGCAAGATCTCGTTCGCGCGCTTGATAGCGGGGTCTTTCAGCTGCTCAGGCGTGAAATGGGTTTGCATGGCTTAAGCTCCCATCAGGCCGGGATTAAGGATCCCGTGCGGGTCGAATTTCTGGCGAAGGCCGCGGGTCAAAGCGGCAATCGGGGCGGGTTCAGGTTGGAACACGGGAACAGTCGCCCGCACATCCGCAGGGGCGCGCACCAAGGTGGCGTGGCCACCCAGCTTTGCCAGCTCAGCCCGCACACGCGCGGCACCCGCACTGGGTTGATCCGCGACGTGCAGCCAGACAAGACCTCCACCCCAGTCATAGAGTGCGTCCGGCGACAGGTCGTCCAACGCGGCCACCAGACGCGGCCCATCCGAGGGTTTGACCGAAATGCGCCAGATCGATCCATCACGCCCCGCAAAGGCGCTGACATCCCTAATCCGCGCCCAAATGTCAGACGACGCAGCACCCGAAACGGGCTGGAACCCGGCCAGAGCGCCATTCGCAAGCTCTGCCGCACGATACGCAACAGAAGCCTCAAGCCCCTCAATCCGCACAAAGGTCTTTCCTTCCGAAAACGCAGCCCCCGTCACGTCGAAGGGCGAGCCCAGCGCGGCGGACAGGCTTTCGACCGCCTGCACGGCAGACTGGCCTTTGCCCACCAGAGTGGTTTCGGTTTCAGGAATAGCCATCACCTTCATGCTGACTTCGGTCATCACGCCCAGCGTGCCCCAGCTGCCCGCCATCAGCTTGACCAGATCATAGCCCGTCACGTTTTTCATCACGCGGCCACCATTTTTCAACACGCGCCCAGCGCCGTCGACAAACCGCACGCCAAGGCAGAAATCCCGTGCGGCCCCGACCTGTATACGACGTGGGCCCGAGGCGTTCGTCGCTACGACGCCGCCAATGGTCGACGCGCCTTCGGTGCCTAGCAGCCCACGCAGATCGGAAGGCTCAAAGGCCAGCCGCTGCCCTTCCTTGGCCAGAAGCGCATCGATCTCCTCTAATGGCGTGCCCGCCTGCGCGACAAGGGTCAGCGCACCGGGTTCATAGAGCGTCACGCCCGACAGTCCAGCCGTGGACACAGGCGTCCCCTCAACCGGCGCGCCAATGTCTCGCGTCCCACCGCCCACAATCCGGATCGGCCCTTCTGCCGCTTGGATCAGATCGGACAGGTCTTGTTCACTTGTCGGAGTGTTGCTCATATTCTTGTCTCAAATCTAAGGGAATGGGCGCAGAGCCCTTATCCGGCGCGTCGGGTTTCAGTGACGTTCAGGGGGAAGACCTTGGCCGGGTTCAGCAGCCAGCCGGGATCGAACACGTCCTTGACCTGCAGCTGAATTTCCAGATCGTCATCGCCATATTGCGACACCATCAGGTCGCGCTTCTCGACCCCCACACCGTGCTCGCCGGTCAGACAACCGCCGACCTCGACACACAGGCGCAGGATGTCGGCGCCAAACGCCTCGCATTTCTCAAGATCGCCCGGCTTGTTGGCGTCAAACAGGATCAAAGGGTGCATATTCCCGTCGCCCGCGTGGAATACGTTGCCCACGTCCAGCCCATAGTCTTTGCTCATCTCACCAATGCGCCGCAGCACCAAGGGCAGCTCGGAGACAGGGATCGTGCCATCCAGACACATGTAATCGTTGATCTGCCCCATCGCACCAAAGGCGGACTTACGACCCAGCCAGATTTTCGCACTTTCCTCGGCCGAGGTGCTTTCGCGCACCTCCACCGGATTATGGCGCTTGGCGATCTCGATGATGCGCGAAAGCTGGTCGTCGATCTCGGCCTCGGATCCCTCAACCTCGATGATCAACAGCGCTTCGCAATCGGGATAGCCCGCGCCGGCGAACGCCTCGGTCGCGCGGATGCAGGGGCGGTCCATGAACTCGATCGCGACAGGTAGGATGCCAGATTTGATGATGTCAGAGACGCAATGACCCGCGACTTCGTTGCTATCAAACCCGACCAGCACCGGGCGCGCGCCTTCGGGCTTGGCAAGGATGCGCAAGGTGGCTTCGGTCACAATGCCAAGCTGACCTTCCGATCCGCAGATCAGCCCCAGCAAATCCAACCCGCCCGCATCCAGATGCGCACCGCCGATCTGAACCACCTCGCCATCGGCCATGACCATGGTCACGCCCATCAGATTGTTGGTGGTCACGCCGTATTTCAAACAATGTGCCCCGCCCGAGTTCATCGCGATGTTGCCCGCAATCGCGCAGGCCAGTTGCGAGGACGGATCGGGGGCATAGAAAAACCCATCTTCCTCGACCGCGCCGGTCACAGACAGGTTGGTGCGGCCTGATTGTACGCGGATGAAGCGGTTGTCATAGTCGGTCTCCAGCACGTCATTCAAACGCGCCACGCCAAGGATCACGCTGTCCGCGGTGGGCAATGCGCCGCCCGCAAGCGATGTCCCTGCCCCGCGCGGCACGACCGGCACGCCTTCTTCATGGCAGATGCGCATCACCGCTGACACCTCGTTGGTTGAGGTCGGCAACACCGCGCAGAGCGGCGGGCACTTATAGGCCGTCAGCGCGTCGCATTCATAGGCCCGGGTCTGGATCGGGTCATGCACAACAGCACCAACCGGCAACACAGATTGCAGCCGCGCAACGATGTGATCTTTGCGCGACAGAATGCGGGAATTTGGCGCCGGCATCTGCATGAGAATCCCTCCAAACTAAATTGGTAAAAAAATATAACCAATTTTTCACTTTAGCAACAACAAGGAACGGCTTATGCGTGAAACATGACTTTTGCTGAGCGTTTCGCCCTATTTTCGCTGCTTGATCTGGCCGCCGTGGCATTGATCTTACTGGCTTGGCTTGCGATTGGACTGCGTATTGAGAGCGCCACGAACGAAAAACAATCCACATCCAAGATCGTTGCCCAGTATCGGCGCGACTGGATGGTTCAGTTCATCACGCGCCAACCCCGCATCTTTGACAGCGCGATCCTGTCCAGCTTGCGCCAAGGGGCTAGTTTCTTCGCCTCGGCCACAATGATCGCCACGGGTGGTGGGCTGGCCCTGCTTGGCAATACCGAGCGGCTGCGTGGCGTCGCACAAGACCTGACCCAAACCAGCGCACCGGAACTGGTGTGGGAGGTGAAGATCCTGTTGGTCATTCTGTTTCTCGCCAATGCGTTTTTGAAATTCGTCTGGTCGCACCGGCTGTTTGGGTATTGCGCGGTGGTCATGGCGTCAGTGCCCAATGATGAAACCGACCCGACCGCCCTGCCCCGCGCCCGCAAAGCAGGCGAGATCAATATCACCGCGGCACGCAGTTTCAACCGGGGACTGCGCTCGGTCTATTTCTCGATGGCCGCTTTGGCGTGGCTGATCGGGCCAGTGAGCCTGATCTTCGCAACGCTCTTTACGTTTGCGGTGTTGTGGCGACGCGAGTTTGCCTCTCACTCGCGCTCGGTGCTGATGCAACCTGACACCTGATCCGTTTAGGGATCGCGCCGCGCTGCGCCACCACGGCCTTCCCAAAGCCAAGCAAATACCAAAGCAAAACCCGCCAAAACCAACATGGCCCACGGCGGTGCCAAGGGGCGCAGGCGGATTGCGGTGGTGACATAAGCGTCGCGCGGGGTGTAGCCCAGCCATCCGCGACCCGACGCGGGTTGACCAACTCGTACAGCACGCAAACTGGGCAAACCGTCTTCGATGCGCATCACAGCTCCGCGGCTTGTGGCCAGCACCGGTTGAAGCAAATCGCGGCGCGCTAGGGGATTGCTGAACTCGACCGATGTTGCCGCCCCGCGCACTACGACCGTCGACAACTCTCCCTGTTCGATATGGAACAGCCCCGTCGCATCGGTGGCAAACGGCGCTTCAAACACGCCGGGTGCGGCTTGGGACAAGGCGGTGGTATCACCTTCCCCGCTCGGAGCAGTGACGGTCACCTCGGGCAATTCGAGCAACATCGTATTGCGCCGGATCACAAGCCCGTCCTCGGTCGCAATGGCCGACAGGGCCTCCTCCTCAAGTTCGGGTTCACGCATCAGCCAATGGGCCAAGCGGCGCAGAAGCTCCAACTGAGGTCCTCCGCCCTCATGCCCCCGCGCCCACAGCCACGCGTGGTCCGACGCCAGCAGAGCAACGCGCCCGTCGTCACTGTGATCCACCATCAAAAGCGGCGCATCATCTGGTGCGGACAGGATCACGTGGCCGCGCTGCGGTAAAACCTCAATATGGCGCATCCACGGCCCCCAGCCGCCCTCTGGCGCATGGCGCGACAAATCGCGCGTCACCGGATGGCGTTGGCCATCATCAGTGACAACGGGTTTGTAGGGTTGTTCGAACAACCGTCCTGTCGGCGTCGCGGGCATAATGTCGGCAAGCGCCGTGCGCCCAATGCTATCTGCACTGGCCATAGACGGGCCCGCCGCGATCAGCACCGCCCCGCCCCGCTGCACATAATTGCGCACACTCGCCAAATACCCACCGGGCAGAATGCCCCGCAATTGGTAGCGGTCGAAGATGATCAGATCGAACTCGTCGATCTTTTCGACAAACAGTTCCTGCGTGGGAAAGGCAATCAGGCTGAGCTCACTGACCGGCACGCCATCCTGTTTCTCAGGCGGACGCAGAATGGTGAAATGCACCAGATCCACAGCGCTATCAGATTTCAGCAGATTGCGCCACGTCCGCGTCCCCGGATGCGGAGTACCCGAGATCAGAAGCACTTGAAGCCGATCGCGCACGCCGTTCAACTCGATCACCACCTCGTTGTTGCGCCCTGTCAACTCGCCATCCTCCACCGGAAGCGTCACGTGGATCAGATTGCGGCCGGCATGTTCCAGCGTCAGCGGCATCACAATCTCTGCACCATCGCCTACAGGAACATCGGCAAGGGGTACGCCATCATGGGACACGGACAGGACCGCAGGGGGCAGTCCATCAGGAAGATTGCCAAGGGTCTCGACCTTCAGGCGCAGTTCAATCTGTTCGCCCAGAATGGCAAAGGCCGGCGCATCCGTGACGCTGACCCGCCGGTCCCAATCCTGCGCCCGGCCCGAGATCATCGCATGCACGGGCACAGGCAATCCGGGCGCGTTCTGCAGATCATGCACGACGCCATCCGTGATCAGCACCACCCCTGCGAGGCGGTTGGCTGGAAGCTCGGCCATCGCCTTTTTTAGGGCGGTCATCAACCGCGTCCCCTCGGCCTCCCCTTCACCTTCGGGTGCAAACTCGGACAGCTGCCGCCACACCGCGTCGAGCGATGGGCGGGCGGCGATTTGCACCAAAATGTCTTCGCGCGCCTGTTGGTTCTGTGCAGGGCGATCTGACAAGAATTGCGAGGGGCTATCATCCTCCAACACAAGCAGAATATCCGTCAGCGGATCGCGTTCCTCTTGCTGAAGCGACGGGCCAGAGAGCGCCGCCAGAAGGACCAGTGCCGCCACTGCCCGCAAACTCCACCCCGCCAGCCCGCGCCACAGGGCCACGGCAAGCGTTACGGCAGCCAGTGCCGCCAGAACGGCGATCACCAGCCACGGAAAACCGGGCGCGAATTGCAGCGACAGCGCACTCATTCGCCCAACCTTTGCAAAAGCGCAGGCACGTGGACCTGGTCGGATTTGTAGTTTCCGGTCAGCACATGCATCACCAGATTGATCCCAAACCGCAGCGCCATTTCACGTTGCCGCTCGCCCGCCTGCCCGCGTCCCACCGGGAACATCGGGCGCCCGTCATCGCGAATAGCCCAAGCACCGGCCCAGTCATTGCCGCCGACGATCACCGGCGTCACCCCGTCATTCAGATTGCGAAACGGCATCCCCTCGGCGCGTTCGGCATTGGGGGGCGGCGCTTCGGCCCAGACGGGACCGCGATTTCGACCGGGGAATTCTTGCAGCAGGTAAAAGCTGCGGGTCAGCACATGGTCATGCGGCACCTGATCCAGAAGCGGCAGGTTCAACGGCAAGGCCACCGCGCGCAGGCGGCGGCTGGCGGCGGAATCTCCACCCGTGCCGGCATCGCGCGTGTCAAACAGGATCAACCCGCCCGCCGCCAGATAGCGTTTCAGACGCAGGATCGCATCGGGGCTAGGTATGGGCGTCGTGTCGGTCAGGGGCCAATAGAGCAGCGGATAGACGGACAGGTCGTCGACCTCAACATCCACGCCCACAGGCCGCGCGGGTTCGACCGAGGTGCGCAGGAACAGTTGATCCGACAGGCCAAGCAAACCGGCCCGCGCCACCTGATCCACAGCAGGGTCCCCGCTTTTCACATGGGCAAGCGTGACAATGCTGGCGGCGTCCAAGACGCTGGGCGGTGTGTCCGTCTGGGCATCTGCGAGGTGCGACGTCGCAAGCAGCGCGACCCCAGCGACCACCCCGGTCGCAAGCCGCCGCGCGCTCGGAAGCAATCGTCCCGCCAGCCAGAGCGTCAGCAAAACATCAAGCGCGCCCAAGACCAACGCAAGAGCCAACAACCACGGGCCAAACTCCTGCTGGGTTTCTTCGACCTGCCAGCTTGGGGTCAAACGCGCGGGCCAGTCGGCGCGATCCAACACGCTGTCCGCGCGCAGCACATTCACTGCCTGTACCCGGTCCCCATCCGCATAAAGCCCCGGCGCAAGATCCGGCCCGGCAGGGTCCAGCAGTTTCGGTCCCGGCACACCTGCGGCAGCATCTTGCGGCGACAGCTGACCGAACCCGTCCAATACGTGGGTGGCGACCCATGTGGTTCCCTCTAACGCCACGCCCTCGCGCGCGCTGCCTTGGGACGAGACCGCCAACCGCTCCAACATCTGCACAAACAGTCCAGAGAACGGCAGGGATGACCATTCGGCATTGGCCGAGACATGGAACAGCACCACCTGCCCCGCACCCAGCGCACGGCGGGTCACGATCGGGGTGCCGTCAGACAGGGTGGCAATCGTGCGCTCGGCCAAATCTGGGCCGGGCTGAGCCAATATCTGCGCCTCGACCTGCACATCATCCGGGACGGGCAACCCGAAGAAGGGCGAGTCTTCCGAGAACGGCGCTATGGTGCGCGGATCACCCCAGCTCATCGCACCACCGACCACGCGCCCGCCTGCACGCAGGCGTACGGGCAGCAGCGTGTCCTCAACCCCCTGCCCTAGATCGGCAGAGGCCAGCTGCGGCCCCGCGAACCGCAGCAACAGCCCGCCATCCGTGACCCAATTGGTCAGAGCCTCACGATCCGCATCAGAAAAGCTGGCCACATCCGGCAGGATGATCACATCTGGCCCCGCCTTGATCAGCTCAGACAGCGCGGGCAGTTCGATGGTTTCGGCGGTGGTCACCAGCGCCTCGCGCAGATAGTGCAGCGGCGACAGAAGCTCCAACCCTTCACGCTCGCCCACCGTGTTCAGCAAAGCGACCCGACGGCGACGCAGGCTGTCATCGGCAAGGGTGACGGCCCCGGCGGCCCGATGATCGGCAATCTGAATGCGGTCGATCCGGTTGCGAAGTTCGCTTGGGACGGTCAACCGGAGCTCGGCCCGGTCGGCCCCATTGGGGAATGCGACGGGGGCCGAGAGCAACACACGCTCGATCCCTTCCGGGTCCGGACCCAGCGCCTCGACGGTCAGGTCAGTTGCAGGGGCGGGGCCAGTGCTCAGCACCGACAGCACCAGATCACCGCCGTCCAGTGTGGCGGGCAGAATGCCAATGCGGGCCGATGGGGGCTCCAACACCTCCACTGCGCCCATTTGTTCGAAATGTGTAACCATATCCGCACGGCCCGCACGCGCGACCCCGTCCGAAATCCACAGCACATCCGTGCTTCCCTGCGCGCGCGTCCAGTCTTCCGAGACCGCATAAGGTGCATCCCATGCCACCGGAGACTGCCCCGGAAGCGCCGATTGCCACGCGTCCGCCGTTTGCCACACGGTGTCCTGATCGACATCCGCACGCCCCACAGAACTTGCTAAAATAAGGGAAACTGGGCGGGCGGCCGCCTGTGCTTGCTCAAGCCGCGCTTCGATCACCTGCATTCGTTGAGACCAGTCCGACGCGGCGGGCCAGTAGTCATCGACAAAAATCAAAAGCCGCCCAGTCCTGCCCGGCGCGTTATCCGGGTTTAACACCGGGCCAGCAAACCCGATGATCATCGCAGCTACCGCCAAAAGTCGCAAAAGTAGAAGCCACCACGGCGTGCGATCTGCCTGTGCAGTCTTGTCTTCCAGCCCCAAAAGCAGGGTGACAGCCGGGAAAACCTGTTTGCGGGGCGCAGGGGGCACGGCGCGCAAAAGCCACCAGATCACCGGCAGCGCGAGAAGCCCCAGCAGAAGCAGAGGCGTGGTGAATCCTATGCCGAACACGCTCACCGTGGCCCTCCGATCGCATTCCACAACCACAAAAGCGCCGCGCTGGCCGGATCTTGCGTGTGATAGCTGTGGAACCGCCAGCCCGCACGTTTTGCGATCTCGGACAGCTCGGCTTTGCGTCGCGCCAATCGGTCCAGATAACGGTCGCGCAAATCGCCGGCTTCACGCGTGTCATGACGCAGCGCGCCGCCCACGTCCTGAAACAGCACGCGGCCATGAAATGGAAACGCCTCTTCCATCGGGTCGAGCACTTGGAACAGGACGCCCCGTTGGCCCCGGCCCTGCGCGGCATGTAGGAAATCGCGGGTGGCATCCAGCGGCCCTAAAAAGTCCGAAAACACCACCTGCCGCGCACGGGGCACTGCAAAAACGTCCCTCAGGGGTGCATCTGCCCGCAGGATCTGATCCGCCATGCGCGACAGCGTCAGTTGTCCGCGCCCGGGCTTAAGCGCACTGCCCAGAAGGCCAACACGTTCGCCGCCGCTGAGTAGCAAAGACGCCAAAGCCAGCGCGATGATCTGAGCTTGTTCGCGTTTCTCGGGCAGCTTTGGGTCCGACGAGAACGCCAGCGAGGCAGACGGATCGACCCAGATCTGCACCGAATGTGCCGCCTGCCACTCCTTCTCTTGCACATAATGTCGGTCGGACCGCGCCGAGCGACGCCAGTCAATGCGGTGCGATGGATCCCCCGGCTGCGCACGGCGATATTGCCAGAACGCCTCGCCATGCCCGGACTGCCTGCGCCCATGTTCGCCAAGTTCGACGGACTGGGCCAAGTGCTGCGCCGCCACCAAAAGGGGCGGAAGGCGCGCCGCCAAGGCTTCGGCACGCGACCGAAGCTGGATGGGGGCGCTGTCAGAGCTCACGCCGCGGCCTCAGTTTGCAGAACAGAGGCCACCGTTTGCCCGATGACGTCAGACAGGACCAGCCCTTCGGCCCGCGCGGCATAGCCCAAGGCCATCCGATGACTAAGAACCGGCGCCGCCAACGCGTGAATGTCGTCGATCCCCGGGGCCAAGCGCCCATCCAAGAGCGCACGCGCCCGCGCCAGAAGCATCAAGGCCTGCGTGGCACGCGGTCCCGGCCCCCAGCTGACATTCTCGCGCACGATCTGCGGCGCGCTGGGATCATCGGGGCGGCAGGCGCGGACCAGATCCAGAATGGCCTCGACCACGCTTTCACCGACCGGCATCCGGCGCAACAGCGTCTGCGCGGCGATCAGTTCGGCGCGACTAAAGACGGGCGAGACCTGCGCATCTTCGGTCCCCGTCGTGGCCAGCAGGATATCCCGTTCCGCGTCGCGATCCGGGTAGTCCACGTCAATCTGCACCAGAAAGCGGTCCAACTGCGCCTCGGGCAACGGATAGGTGCCCTCTTGCTCCAACGGGTTTTGCGTGGCGAGCACGTGGAACACTTCACCAAGGTTATGGGTATGCCCCGCGACCGAGACCTCGTGTTCCTGCATCGCCTGCAGCAATGCCGATTGCGTGCGGGGGCTGGCGCGGTTGATCTCGTCCGCAAGCAGAAGTTCGCAAAACACCGGGCCTTTGATAAAGCGGAAGGACCGCGCGCCGGTGTCGCTTTCTTCCAGAACTTCGGCCCCGAGGATATCCGACGGCATCAAATCCGGCGTGAACTGAATGCGCCCGTCATGCAATCCCATGACCGTCCCCAGCGTCTCGACCAATCGGGTTTTACCCAGTCCCGGCAAACCAATCAGCAACGCATGCCCGCCCGCCAAAATGGCTGCAAGCGTCAGATCTACCACCTGATCTTGCCCCATAATCTTGCGGCCAACCATTTGTCGCGCCTCGGAAAGTTTTGCGCCAAGGGCTTCAACATCACTCAGTAAATCTTCGTTCTGCATGGCAATTCCTTTGCGTGACTACTAAGTACATTAAAGGCCAGATTCAGATGGGGACCAAATGACAAATTCGCCAAGCTCTGGAAAATCGCCGGAAATGCGGGCCTTTGACGCCGACGCCGTGTCGCAAGCCGTTGGGGCTGAGGCCGGGAATTCCTTGCCCCCGGTACACCTGTGGACCCCCGACTATAGCGGCGAGATTGACATCCGCATCACCCGCGACGGCACATGGTTTCACGAAGGGGGCGAGATCCGACGCGAGGGTCTGGTGCGTTTGTTTTCGTCCATCCTGAAGTTTGAGGACGGGAAGTATTTCCTTGTAACCCCGGTCGAAAAATGGGCCATCACGGTCGAGGATGCGCCCTTTGTGGCCACTGACATGGTCGTGACCGGCGAAGGGCGGGAGCAGCGTCTGACGTTCACCACCCATGTGGGCGACAGCGTGACCGCAGGCCCGGATCACCCCCTGCGATTGGGTTGCACGTTCGAGACCCCCTGCCCTTATGTCGAAGTCCGCGCAGGGCTTGAGGCGCTTATTGATCGCAAGACCTTCTATCGTCTGATTGACCAGGGCGTGGCCGAGGATCACGAGGGCAAATGCTGGTTTGGTGTCTGGTCGGACGGACAATTCTTCCCGCTGATTCCGGCAGACGAACTTTGCTAGAAGCCCACGTATTTCGCTCGCCGCGCTGAAGTGCATGGGGTAGAAGGCCGCATGACTACAGATGATCTCGAAATTTTCCTTGTGGCCCCGCCCGGTCTGGAACCGTTTCTGGCGGACGAGGCCCGCGCTGCTGGCTTTGCCACCCCAAAGGTCAGCCCCGGTGGCGTCACGACCCGTGGCACCTGGTCCGAGGTCTGGCGCGCCAACCTGACCCTGCGGGGCGCGACACGCGTGCTGGTCCGCCTGGGCGAATTTCGCGCCTTCCACATGGCGCAACTGGACAAACGCGCGCGCAAGTTTCCGTGGGCGGAAGTGCTGCGCCCGGATATCCCCGTACGGGTCGAGGCCGTCTGCAAACGCTCGAAAATCTATCACCACAAAGGGGCAGCCCAACGTGTTGAGCGTGCAATTTCCGAGACGCTGGGCGCGCCAATCAGCAAGGACGCGGCGTTGGTGATCAAGGTGCGGATCGACGACAACCTTGTGACCATCAGCTTGGACAGTTCGGGCGAAAGCCTGCACAAACGTGGCCATAAAACCGCGACCGGTAAAGCGCCGATGCGCGAGAATTTGGCGGCGTTGTTCCTGCGGGCCGCGGGGTTCGATGGGGAAGAGGCTGTTTTGGACCCAATGTGCGGTTCTGGTACTTTTTTGATTGAAGCCGCCGAGATGACGGCGGGGCTTCTCCCCGGTCGGGACCGCAGTTTTGCCTTTGAAAAGCTTGCGAGTTTTGATGCAGAGGCTTTTGCAGCCCTGAAGAAGGCGCAAGCATCGACAACCTCCGCAAATGTTCGATTTTTCGGATCTGACCGGAATGCCGGTGCCATCGCCAATAGCCAGAAAAACGCCGAAAGCGCGGGTGTGGCAGCGATGTGCCAATTCACCGAAGCCTCGATCAGCGACATCACACGCCCCGCCACCGATCCCGGCCTGATCATCGTGAACCCGCCCTATGGCGCGCGGATTGGCAACAAGAAACTGCTTTTCGCGCTCTATGGCACAATGGGCAAAGTGTTTCAGGAGCGGTTCAAGGGCTGGCGCGTGGCGATCATCACTTCGGACGGTGGATTGGCCAAGGCCACGGGGCTGCCGTTCCTGCCGCCCGGACCTCCGATTGATCATGGCGGGACCAAGGTGAAGCTGTATCAAACGGCTCCGCTGAAATGAAAAAAGGCCGGGACAACCCGGCCTTTTCCGTTACCTGAGAGCCTGATTACTGCAGGCCCCACTTGGCAGCAGTGGCTTCAAAGAAGCCCTTCTCCTGCTTCAGCTTAATCCAGCTGTTTACATAGTTGATCCAGACCTGATCGCCCTGCGGCAACAGCATCGCAATCGGGGTCGGCGCGCGCGGCGCGTCCACCGGGATCGCTGTCACTTGCGGGAATTTCTGGGTCAGCGTTGCGCCTTCGATATTCGAGGTGATGAACACATCTGCACGGCCCGACAGGACTTCCTGATAACCACGCGCAGGGGCCTCTACCACCTTGATGTCAGCGTCCGCGAACCACTCTTTCACCATTCCTTCAAACGAGGTGCCCAGAGTGGTCGCCACCTTTACCTCGGGCTTGTTGATAGATGCCCAGCCGTCAAACCCCGCCAGCTTGTCAGACGTCGTAAACGGCAAAATCTGAACCGAGATATACGGGTCCGAATAGCCCGCCACCTTCATCCGCGATGGCGAGATCGAGGCCGAGCCCGTCATGTGATAGTTCCCGGCAACAATGCCATTCACCAGCGTTTTCCAGTCGGTCGGCACGAACTCCAGCTTGACCTCAAGGTCTTTCGCCAGTTCGGTCATGACGTCGATGTCATAACCCTTATAGCTTTCGGTCGCCGGGTCACGCACCGACATGGGGTTCCAGTCGCCCGTCGTCCCCACCTTCAGAACGCCGCCTGACAGGATCTCGTTCAACGCGGATTGCGCACTGGCGGCCCCAGTTAGTGTCGCCAAGGCCAAGAGGCCCGCTCCGAGAGTTCTCAAAAAGTTCATCACACGTTGTCCTTTTGGTGGTTATAAATATTCGTTTTCATCCATATAGATTACGTGATCGTATAAGGAATGGATCACCAGTCACGATCAGTTGAACAAAAATCGGCGTGTGGAACAAGTGCAGAACAAAAATCAACCCAACACCGCCGTTCAAATGACAGGCGTTTCAAAGTGGTATGACGACTTTCAAGTGCTGCGGGATATCTCGCTGACGGTAGAGGTTGGCGAGAAACTGGTCATTTGCGGACCCTCGGGATCGGGGAAGTCAACTGTCGTGCGGTTGCTGGCCGGGCTAGAGACCCATCAGCAAGGCGATATTCACCTGCAAGGCGGCGTGATGGACGCACAGCGACCCGGTGATATCGGCATGGTTTTTCAAAGCTTTAACCTGTTTCCGCATCTGTCTGTTCTGGACAATCTGACGCTTGGCCCGGTGAAAGCGCTTGGCCTGTCGCGGGCCGAGGCCGAGGAGCGCGCGCGCGCCTATTTGGACCGTGTCCGCATCCCTGAACAGGCCGAAAAACGCCCCGCACAATTGTCGGGTGGCCAGCAGCAACGCGTGGCGATTGCACGCGCTTTGTGCATGGAACCCAAGCTGATGCTGTTTGACGAGCCGACCTCGGCGCTGGATCCCGAGATGATTGCCGAAGTGCTTGAGGTGATGGAGGACTTGGCCGCCGATGGCATGACCATGATCTGCGTTACGCACGAAATGGGCTTTGCCCGGCGTGTGGCCGACCGGATTGCCTTCATGGACGCGGGCGAGATCGTCGAAATCGGCGCACCCGAGCAGGTGTTCAAGGCGCCTGAAAGTGAACGTTTCGCACTTTTTCTTGATAAGATCCTGAAACACTGAGGGAGCAGATATGACTTTTCGAACAATCGCTCTGCTATCCTCGGTATTGCTGCTGACAGCCTGTTCGGCAGCGCCCGGCACCTGGGGCTGGTACGTCATTGACCCCACAACGGATAATGGCTGGACCAATATCCGCTTCCTGATCCGCGGCTTCACCTCGACCATCCAGATCTCGGTTCTAGCGGCGGTGGCTTCGATCATCATCGGGCTTCTGGTGGCGCTTCCGGCCTTCGCGCAGAACCGCTGGCTGCGCCTGCCAAACCGCATCTATGTCGAGTTCATCCGCGCGATCCCGCTTCTGCCGATGCTGTTCTGGGTCTTCTATGGTCTGCCCGTCGTGATGCGCGGGATGGGGATCAGCATTTCGATTGATCCATTCTGGGGCGCGGTGATCACACTGGCGCTGTCGGACAGCGCCTTTACCGCCGAGATCTTCCGTGCAGGCATTCAATCGGTTCCGCGTGGTCAGGCCGAGGCCGCCCAGACGATTGGGCTAAGCCGTGCCAAAGCGATGCGTTACGTCATCCTGCCTCAAGCAGTCCGGCGTATCCTGCCACCGCTGGCGAACCAGTTTATCTATATCGTTAAAATGTCGGCCTTTGCGTCCGTCATCGGGATGCAGGAACTAACCCGGCGCGCGAACGAGCTGGTGGTGACCGAATACCGCCCGCTTGAGATCTACACGCTTTTGATCCTGGAATACCTTGTGCTGGTCCTGATCATCTCGGCGGGCGTGCGCTGGCTGGAACGGCGCATGGGGGCGGACGAAAGCCGCTAACCCCCTGCGCTAGTTCAAGTCTTCCAACAGCCGCTTATGCTTTTTCGCCGCGGAGATCGCGCCGCCCAGCGTCTCGATCCCTTTGGAGTGCAGCATGGCGAGCATCTTGCACAGAACCTCGGCCGTGGCTTGCGCGTCGCCCAAGGCGGTGTGGCGCAGCTCGGGCGGGATGACCACGCCCAGACGGTCGCAGAGCGCGTCCAGCGTGTGCACTTCGGTCGTGCCGTACAGAACAGCCGACAGCAGCACCGTATCCAGAATGGGATGTGTCCATTCGACCCCGCAATCCTCGGCGTGACGGCGCAGGAAGGCCATATCGAAAGGCGCATTGTGAGCCACAAGAACTGCCCCGCGCGCGAAGTCGTGGAAGCTCTTCCCCGCCTCGCGAATGGTCGGCTTCCCAGCCACCATCATGTCAGACACATGGTGCACCTTGGTCGAGGCGGGCGGGATCGGCATTTCTGGATCGACAAGCTGGTCGACCACCTCGCCGGGAACGATCTTTTCGTTGACCACGCGCACGGCGCCGATCTGCACGATCTCGTCCTTATGCGGCAACAGTCCCGTGGTTTCTGTGTCAAACACCACGTAGGTCAGATCACGCAGGCTCATCTCCATCAGATCGTCGGTGGCCTGTCCCTCCATCAAATCGAAGTCGAACACCACAGGGCGCCCTTCGTCCGGCGCCAATACGGCATGGGCGTCATCGATCATCAGTAGATAGCCTTCGCCCGGCGCAAGGGGCTTCAGACGGGCGTCGAACTCTAGTCCATTTGCAGCGGACAGGTCGGAAAAGCTTTGCTCCAACCCCGTCGAAATCATCTTGTGATAGGCCGCCATGAAAGGCGTTTTCTGGAAGTAGTCAAAAATCGAGGCATTCAGACGCGCCGGACTGACCTGAGACAGCACGGCAGCCGCCTGTTTGTCATAGAGCACGATCTGGTGGGCCGGGTTGATCAGCACCATGGCGACCGGGATTTCGGACAAAAGCGCTGTCAGGCGGGCTTTGTCGTCAGACAGGCGCTGGGTTTCGGCCGCGACAAGGCTAGCCTGGTCCATCGTCGACTTCATTAGCTGCTCGGACACAGCCTCGGCCGCGGGGGCCAGATCGCCCAGAAAACGCGCGCTATGCATGTCCACTTCGCCAGCCCCAGCGTGGGCCTTGGAGCGCAAGCCCGAGGCCAGACGCTCGATGGGGCGGGCAACGTTTTCATCAAAGAGGAACCACACCCCGGCAACCAGCGCCAGAAGGCCAAATCCGGACAAAACCCCCGCGAACACGAAGCCCGAGGTGATATCCTCAGGTGTCGCGCGGCTGGCGCCTACGAAAAGGGCCGACATGATCAGTACATCGGCTGCGATTGCCAAGAAGGCAAAGAACAGGAAGATTCGAAAGCGCAACGACAGCTTCGTCAGGATTTGCATGACTATACCTCCAGTTTACAGATTGCCGTGACCAGCGGATCCCCCTCATCCGGGGCGAACCAATCAACGCCGCTAATCTCGCCATCGGCGTTAAAGGACACGCCATCGATCAAGGGGGCACGTCGTCCCGCATCGCAATCGGCCAGCATGACCATCTTTTCCGGCGCGGACCAGCGGCCAAAGAAATAGACGTCCACCATGCGCATTTCAGGGCGTGCGTCGTGGGTCCGCAGGGACGGCGCGTCCAACGCAATAAACCGCTCGGTGAAGGGTTTCACATAGGTCCACGGGCGATAAATCGCTTTGTTTTCGACCGTTTGAATGACTTCCATGCCCTCGGGCAGTGTCTCTTGCGTGCGGTCATACCACGCGTATTCGTTGGCGATCGTGGTGATGATCATGGCCAGACCGGCGCCGACGGGCATAGCCCATTTCGGCAGCCGACCGCCGCTGATCTTGTTCAAAAGCAGCACCACACCTGCGCCTGCAAAACCTGACACCAGTGTGGCGACCATCTCAAAGAACATTCGGTTTCCTCCCTACCCGTTTGGCCCGTTTCGGCCTGTTCTGACCTGCGTTAGCCCAGCATCCCGCGCCCATGCCCGATCGAGCTTTGCATGGATTTCACCACAACAAAGGCATCGCGCAGGTGGCTGCGTTCAAACTCGGACAGGTCCGAGGGCGACAGATAATTGTCCGGCTTGCCGCCGGCTTTGACTTCGGCAACCTGATGCTCCAGCCGCGTGTCGGCGATCAGGTCATAAGCGTCCAGCAGATCCTGCCCGCCCGACTGGCTGAGGCCACCGGCGTGAATGGCGGCTTCCAGACGCGCGCGGGTGTTGGCTTCGGTCAGTTCACCCTGCAGCGCATAGACGCGGCCCAGATCAACGATCGGTACAACGCCGTTATGCTTCATATCCAGCTGGTTCTTGTGCTCGCCCGAGCGGATCGTGGCGAAGCCACGCAACAGGCCCAGCGGCGGGGTGTGCTTCAGCGAGTTCGACACCATATGCGCCACGAAGATCGAGTTCTTCGCCGCCATCGCCAGCGTGTCTTTCTGAAGCCCCTCAAACAGGCTCTCATCTCCGGCAATCGCGCGCAGATCAAACATGACCGAGGCCAGCATCTGCGCCTCGGGGCTTGGCTTGGCGATCCAGCCGTCGAAATAGTCTTTCCAAACCTTCAGCGGCTGACACCAGCGCGGGTTGGTCGCCATCATATCGCCGGGGCAATAGAAATAGCCGCAGACATCCAGCCCGTCACAGACGAATTTGGCCAGCTCGGTGAAGTAGCCGTCGCGGTCGGCATCTGTCACATCGTCGTGCAAAATCATGCAGTTATCTTGGTCGGACACGCCGGTCTGTTCCTGACGGCCCTGCGATCCACAGGCGGCCCACAGATAGGGCACGGGGGCCGGACCCAGTTTCGCCTCGCCCAGTGCCAGCAGACGGCGGGTGCAGGTATCGGCGATGTCAGTGATCAGGCGGGTGACCACTTGATGCGGGCGGCCTCCGGCGACCAGTTGCACCAGAAGCTGCGGGATGCGTTCTGTCACCTCGCGCATTTCTTCCGGCGTGTTGGCCTGTGCAATCTCGCGCACTAGCTCGGCCGAGCTGACGGCTTGGAAGCGGGTCAGGTCCGTCTGGCTGACGATGCCAACCAGCTTGCCACCTTCGACGATGGGCACATGGCCGATCCGGCGCTCCATCATGATGTGCAGCACGTCCGAGCCAATAGCGGACGGGGCAAGCGTGATGGGTCTTGATGTCATGATCTGCGACACGGGTGTGTCCACCGGCAGGGCTGCGGCCAGCACTTTGCCCGACATGTCGCGGGTGGTCAGGATTCCGGTCAGGGCGTCGCCTTCGGTGACACACAGCGACGACACGCGACGGTCGCGCATCAAGATCGCGGCGTCTTGTACCGAGGTTGCGGGGGTGCAGGTTACCGGGTTGGCAGCCATCAGCGTATCCACCTGCGTGGTCGCGAGGTCCTGCTGGCCCTGCTTGTTGTTCCGATCCGCACGCGAGCGGTCAAAGAACCGTTTTACTTTTTCTTCGGCGGCGATCAGCAAGTGGAACTGAGCGACAGGTAGGATCAGAAGCGTCGTGTTCGTGACGGCTTGCGCCGAGGTCACAGCCTTGCCTTCCCGCAGCAGTCCGCGTTCGCCAAAAGAGTTGCGTAGCCCAAGATGCGAGACGACCGAGCCATTCTCGTCACTGACCTCGACCTCGCCCTCGTGGATGATGAACACACCGGGCAGGTCATCTCCGAAGTCATAGACGCTTTCGCCTGCGGGTACGGCGCGCGCTTGAAGCGTCGGCACCAGTCTTTCGACCACATCAGCGTTTAGGGCGTCATAGGGGTGAACGGATTTCAGAAATCGGAAAATCTGATCTTGGCTCAGGGGCATGTTCGCTGCCTTCTTCAAAAGTTAGTCCCGCCCGATAGAACACCGGACGGGACAAATTTAAAAGGGGGCGGGTCGACGCAGAGGGCCACCCGCCCGAGCCATTTATTTGTTCTGAGCTGCACCGGCGCCGCGCGGTACGCGAACCGATTCAACCAGAGCTTTGATGTCAGCCGGCAGAGGCTTGGTCATGCCCGATACGGTGTAAGCAACAGCGAAGTTGATCGCCGCACCAATCGCGCCGAACGAGGTCGACTTAACGGTGCCCAGAAGCGGATCAGCGTCCGAGAAGCTGTTGGTGCCCGGGATGAAGAACCAGCCTTTGTGCAGGAAGATGTAGATCAGGGTAACGGTGATACCCGCGATCATACCTGCAACGGCGCCAGTGTTGTTGATCTTGGTCGAGAAGATACCCATCATCAGAGCCGGGAAGATCGACGCGGCGGCCAGACCGAAGGCAAGTGCCACGGTTTGTGCTGCGAAGCCCGGAGGGTTGAGACCCAGATAGGTTGCGACAACAATTGCTACTGCCATCGCCACACGTGCCGACATCAGTTCGCCTTTTTCCGAGATCTGCGGGTTGATCGCGCCTTTGATAAGGTCGTGCGATACAGCCGACGAGATCGCCAGAAGCAGACCAGCAGCCGTCGAAAGCGCAGCAGCCAGACCACCAGCAGCAACCAGACCGATTACCCAACCCGGCAGGTTGGCGATTTCGGGGTTAGCCAGAACCAGGATGTCGCGGTTGAACTTGGTCAGCTCGTTACCGGTCCAGCCTTTTTCAGCGGCCATTGCCTGCATAGCTTCAGACTTGTCGTTGTAGTACTGGATCTTGCCGTCGCCGTTCTTGTCTTCCCAGTTCAGAAGACCAGTTTTCTGCCACGTCTTCATCCAGTCGTACTTTTGCTCGGTTTCGATCTGCTGAACAGTTACAGCGCCACCGTTGATGCCACCGTTCGGCCACATCATTTCCGTGATGTTCAGGCGTGCCATTGCACCAACAGCCGGAGCGGTCAGGTACAGCAGAGCGATGAACACCAGGGTCCAACCGGCCGACCAACGGGCGTCCGATACTTTAGGCACGGTGAAGAAGCGCATGATCACGTGCGGCAGACCAGCGGTACCGATCATCAGCGACAGGGTGAACAGAACCATGTTGAACGTGTCGGCGTGGTGAGCAGTGTACTCGTTGAAGCCAAGTTCGGTCACGATTGCGTCCAGTTTCGCCAGCAGAGGCTCGCCCGAAGCTGCGTGCTCGCCGAACAGGCCCAGGGCCGGGATCGGAGTGCCAGTCAGCTGCAGCGAGATGAAGATCGCCGGAATGGTGTAAGCGGTGATCAGTACGCAGTACTGAGCAACCTGCGTGTAGGTAACACCCTTCATGCCGCCGAAAACGGCGTAGGCGAACACAACTGCAGCACCGATGAACAGACCAGTGGTGTTGTCAACTTCCAGGAAGCGGCCGAACGCAACACCAACGCCGGTCATCTGACCGATAACGTAGGTGGTCGAAGCCACGATCAAGCAGACAACAGCCACAACACGGGCCGTCTGCGAGTAGAAGCGGTCACCAATGAATTCCGACACGGTGAACTTGCCGAACTTACGCAGGTAAGGCGCAAGCAGCAGTGCCAGCAGCACGTAGCCGCCGGTCCAGCCCATCAGGAACGACGAGTTGTCGTAGCCGGTGAAGGCGATCAGGCCAGCCATCGAAATGAACGATGCGGCCGACATCCAGTCAGCAGCCGTCGCCATACCGTTGGTGACCGGGTGAACACCACGCCCAGCGGCGTAGAATTCCGAAGTCGAGCCCGCACGGGCCCAGATTGCGATGCCGATGTAAAGCGCAAAGCTCGCGCCTACAAACAGCAGGTTGATCGTAAACTGATCCATCTGTCCCTGCTCCTATTATTCTTCGTCTACGCCGTGTTCACGGTCGAGTTTGTTCATGCGCATTGCGTAGTTGAAGATCAGGATCAAGAAGACGATGATCGAACCTTGCTGTGCGAACCAGAAACCAAGATCGGTTCCACCTACGGCGATGCCGGACAGCATCGGGCGCAGCAGAATGCCGAATCCGAATGATACGATCGCCCAGATCACTAGGCTGATCATAATGATGCGCAAGTTGGCGGACCAATATGCGTCGTTTTGTGAGTTATCGGCCATGAAGCCTCCTCCCTCTGAAGTTCCTCCAACGGGGGCGCTTATGCGGCCCCGCCCTTCCCTTTCTTATGCGACCGCTTCCTGAACGATCTCATTAAGGTCACCTGCAATGGTATCGATAGCCTTCATGGCATCGACCTTCTGCAGGCTGCCCTTGCCCCCGTAGTAGGCAATGAGCGGTGCCGTCTGCGCGTGGTAGGCCACAAGGCGGCTTTCCACGGTTTCGGCGTTATCGTCGGCCCGGCGTTTCATGTCCGTGCCGCCGCATTTGTCGCAGACGCCATCCTTGGCGGGCTGCTTAAACTCGTCGTGATACCCTTCACCGCAACCGCCACAGGTGTAACGGCCCGAAATGCGGGTCACCATTGCAGCGTCATCGACCTCGAGGCTGATGGCTGCGTTAATCTTCTGACCGCTTTCCGCCAGCAGGGCGTCCAGCGCCTCGGCCTGAACGGTGGTGCGGGGGAAACCGTCAAGGATCACACCCTTGGCACAGTCGGCATCTGCCAGACGGTCACGCAGGATGTTGATCACGATCTCGTCCGAGACCAGTTCACCAGCTTCCATAACGGCTTTTGCAGCAAGGCCCGCTTCGGTCCCTGCTGCGACTGCTGCGCGCAAAAGATCTCCTGTCGAAAGCTGAACAAGTCCGAACTTGTCTTCCAGCATTCGGGCCTGAGTGCCCTTCCCGGCGCCCGGAGGGCCGAGAAGGATCAGAACAGGGGCGGCGGTCGTTGTCGCTGCGTCCATTATGCACCCGCCTTGTTCATGCGGTTGTCGATCAGGTCGTCCACAACAGACGGATCGGCCAGGGTCGAGGTGTCACCCAGCGAACCGAAATCGTCCTCGGCGATCTTGCGCAGGATACGACGCATGATCTTGCCCGAACGGGTCTTCGGCAGGCCCGGGGCCCACTGGATGTGGTCGGGGCTGGCGATCGGGCCGATTTCCTGACGGACCCAGTTGCGCAGTTCGACCTTCAGATCGTCGGTATACTCTTCGCCGTCCATCAGGGTGACGTAGCAGTAGATGCCCTGACCCTTGATGTCGTGCGGGAAGCCAACAACGGCGGCTTCGGAAACCTTGGCATGTGCCACCAGAGCGCTTTCCACTTCGGCGGTACCCATGCGGTGACCCGATACGTTGATCACGTCGTCCACACGGCCGGTGATCCAATAGTAGCCATCCGCGTCACGGCGGCATCCGTCACCGGTGAAGTAATAGCCTTTGTAGTCGGCAAAGTAGGTCGCCACGAAGCGGTCATGGTCGCCATATACGGTGCGCATCTGGCCGGGCCAGCTGTCTTTCATGCACAGTACACCTTCGGCTTCGGTCTCGTGGATCTCTTCGCCGGTGGTCGGTTCGAGGATCACAGGTTGCACGCCGAAGAAGGGCGTGGTGGCCGAGCCGGGCTTGGTTGCGGTCGCGCCGGGCAGCGGGGTCAGCAGGTGACCACCGGTTTCCGTCTGCCACCAGGTGTCAACGATCGGGCAGTTTCCTTTGCCAACAACGTCGTTGTACCAGTTCCAGGCTTCGGGGTTGATCGGCTCGCCTACGGTGCCCAGCACTTTCAGGTCGCTCAGATCGTACTTGGTCACGAACTCTTCGCCACGTGCCATCAGGGCACGGATTGCAGTCGGCGCAGTGTAGAACTGGTTCACCTTGTGCTTCTCACACACGGCCCAGAAACGGCCTGCATCCGGATAGGTGGGAACGCCTTCGAACATCAGCGTGGTCGCGCCGTTGGCCAGCGGGCCATAGACGATGTAGCTGTGGCCGGTGACCCAGCCCACGTCAGCGGTACACCAGTAGATGTCACCTTCGTGATAGTCGAATACGTACTCGTGGGTCATTGCAGCCCACAGCAGGTACCCACCGGTACAGTGCTGAACGCCTTTCGGTTGGCCGGTCGACCCCGAGGTGTAAAGGATGAACAGCGGATCTTCGGCGTTCATGGTTTCGGGCGGGCAGTCTGACGAAGCATCAGCCATCAGCGCCGAATACGAATGGTCGCGGCCGTCTACCATCGGCACGTCGCCGCCGGTGCGCTCGACCACCAGAACCGGGGTCGAACCCAGATCGCCGTGTGCCAGAGCGGCATCCACGTTGGTTTTCAGCGGCGTGTTGCGGCCACCACGGGGGGCTTCGTCAGCGGTGATCACCAGCGAGGCGCCACAGCCCTCAACACGGGCAGCCAGTGCTTCCGGCGAGAAGCCGGCGAAGACGATCGAGTGGATCGCGCCGATGCGGGCACAGGCCAGCATCGCGTACGATGCTTCAGGGATCATCGGAAGATACAGAATGACGCGGTCGCCTTTGCCGACGCCCATGCCCTTCATCACGTTGGCCAGCTTCGAGACGTTCTCGTGCAGCTCGTTATACGTGATCTTCTTGTCGAGGTTCGGGTCATCCGATTCCCAGATGATTGCGACCTGGTCACCACGGGTCTCGAGGTGGCGGTCGATACAGTTGGCCGAGACGTTCAGTTCGCCATCTTCAAACCATTTGATCGACACGTCGGGGTGCGCAAAAGTGGTGTTTTTGATTTTGGTCGGCGTCTTGGTCCAGGTCAGACGCGTCATTTGCTCGGCCCAGAATGCATCAGGGTCATTTACGGATGCGGCATACATCTCTTGGTATTTTGCAGCATCGATATGTGCATTCGAGACAAACTCCGCAGACGGAGCATAGGTCTTATCAGCCGTAGCTTGCGACGACATTCAGGATCCTCCCAGATTTTCCTCCAAACGCGACCAGTTCGCGTGGGCTGGGACATCACCAAAAAGGATTATTCCCAAACTTGCCTTGAAAACTGGAGGATTAATCACATCTAAACAACAGATTTTGTGTAAATTTGTTTAACTCGCGCAAAAAATCCAGTTATTTTAAACATATTAACCACATTATGCTATTGTTTTGTATGTGTTTTTAAGTAAATACCCCTGCCGAAAAATGTAAAAACTTGACACGCTTCAACGTGTTTTCGAACCCTCCGCATTGCCTCACTTTTAGGCGCCAAGCAGGGAACACCACGAACCATACGGTACCGACCGGCATAAAATGGCCGACAAGCGATTCACCCTGTGCTTGACAGGCCACAGTGGCGCAAGGCACATCCCAGCTCATGCAACGCTCGTTCCAAGACCTCCTGTCGCAGCGCCATTCTGTGCGCGCTTTTACCAAGGATCCTGTGGCCAAATCTGATCTGGAAAAGATCTGTCAGGCCGCGCGGAAAGCCCCCAGCGGGGCCAATCTGCAACCCGGAAAATTTCACGTTCTGACAGGTGATGCTTTGGATGGGCTGGTCAGCGCCCTGCACGACGCGATGGAACGCAACGAACCACCAGTCAGCGAGTATTCCTATTTCCCGATCCCGATGCCTGCCGACTTGAAGGCCCGCCAACGCGCGGCTGGATACGCGCTGTATCAAGCGCTGGGGATTGCGAAACGGGACGTGGCCGGGCGGCGCGCGCAGTTTGCGCGCAACTATGCCTTCTTTGATGCCCCTGTGGGCGTGATCGCCACCATAGACCGGCGCATGGGCAAAGGCTGCTTCATGGATCTGGGCATGTCGCTGATGACTTTCCTGCTGGCGGCCGAGGATCTGGGTTATGGCGCCACGGGAATTGGCGCGCTGGCGAACTACGGGAACATCGTCCACGACCACCTGAACCTGCCCGAGGACGAACTGGTCGTTTGCGGGATCGCCGTCGGCAAAAAGGACGAGACCGCGCCGGTGAACCAGTTCCGCACCGAACGCGACGCGTTAGAGGTGTTCACAAGTTTCCATGGGTTCGACGACTAGAGCGCAGACAACACCAACGCGCTGCCCAGACCGCCCGCGGCGGCAATCGCGGCCACGCCGGCCCCGCCTTTTCGCAAAAGCTCATAGTACAGCCCCACTGCCAAAATCGCACCAGACGCACCGATCGGATGCCCGCGTGCAAGCGCGCCACCGTTCGGATTGACGATCTCGCGTGGCAGGCCAGCACCTTCTTGGCAGGCGATGGCCTGAACGGCAAACGCCTCCATGATCTCGACAACAGTCAGGCTGTCTGGTTTCCGCCCCGCACGCGCCAATACTGCTTTGATCGCGGCCACCGGGGCGATGCCAGGCAAATCGGGCGTGCCGCCAAGGCTGGATCCGGCCTCGATCCGGATTTTCGGGGCCGAGAGTGAACGCGCCACGCGATCTGAGACCACCAACACGAAGGCCGCGCCGTCGGCTGCGACCGCCATATTGGCAGCGGTGACACTGCCTGCGATCACCGGTGCGCGCGCGCAAAGACGCGGGGTGAGCTTTCGGGTAAACGCGTCAGCCTCCTGCCCCGCGACGGGCACAATCTGATCCGATTGTACACCATCCAAAGCTGCCTGATGGCTGGCCACGGCCCAGTCATCCTGTTTCTGCCGGGTGATCCCCAGCTTCTGCGCCAAGGCCTCGGCGGCTTCGGCCATATCCGGATCGCGATCCGGCCACGGGGTGAATTGGGCCTGCTCATACGGTTCCGGGTCACGCCCATCCGCGAAGGTGCGGGACCGCAGAGGACGGCGCGAATAGCTCTCTGCCCCGCCTGCGATCACCACGTCGTGTTGGCCTGACAAGATCATCGCCTGCGCCAGCATCACCGCGTCCAGCCCGCCGCAGCATTGGCGGTCGATGGTCAAGCCGCCTACCGGTTCGGGCAAGCCCGACGCCAAGGCCGCAACCCGCGCGGGATTGCCGCCCGCGCCCAGCGCGTTGGCCAAAATCACCTCGCCGACCTGATCCGGCGCCACCCCCGCTTGCGCCAACAGATCGCGGATCACAGGCGCTGCGAGGTCGTGTATATCCAACGCCGCAAATGCGCCGCCCCGCGGGATAACCGCCGTACGGCGGGCGGCGATGATCCAGGCCGCGCTCATACCTGCCCCCGTGCGAGCTGCTCAAGCGCTTTCAGATCCGGCTTTCCGGCTGGCAGCATCGGCAGAGCGTCAACGAACAGCACCTGCCGCGGCATCGACGGCGCGCCCAGCATGTCGCGGCAACGGTCTTTGATGCTGCGCACCGTGTCGTCGCACTCTGCGCCCTCAACTACGGCAACCAACACCTGCCCACGCGCGTCATCCGGCACCGGGACAACCGCAGCGCGCGCGGCGCTGAGCTTTGCGATCTCTGCCTCGACCGCCTCAGGAAAGACATTTTGGTCGGCCACCGTCACCATCCGCGAGGTGCGCCCCAGAAGGTACAGAAATCCGTCCGCGTCCAGCCGCGCCATCTCGCCCACGGTCAGGAAACCGTCCTGCCAGCGGGTCTCGGGGCTGTCGCCTTCCACATAACGGTCGAACAGATAGGGGCTTTTCACCCACAGCTCGCCCGGCCCCTGCCCGACCGGCTGGCCGTTTGCATCGCGCAGCGCGATCTCTACGCCCGGATAGGCCCGCCCAACCGAGGCGATCGGGGCACCCACCGGCGCGATCGACATGAAGCTGGTCTCGGAGGCGCCAAAGAACTCGTGCAGCTCTGCATTTGGGAAAAGCGTAGACAACGCTGATGCCGTGTCCGCGTCCAGCTTCCCCCCACCCGAAAACACCAACCGCATTTCGGGCAGCGGTTCAGGATGTGCCTTCAACAGCAACCGCAACTGCGCGGGTGTGGCATAGAGCACCTGGACCCCGTCCCGCGCCAGCCCTTGCAACTGGGCGCGAGGCGACAAGCCGGTCAAAACCGACAGGTCTGCGCCCAGATGGAAGGCCTCCATGATCGCAAACAGCACCAGCGAATGTCCCGGATCACCCAGCACCGCATAGGGCGTGTCCTTACCAGCGCCGAATTCTCGGCGGGTAATTTCGAAACTTGCGATCCAGCTGTCCGGGCGGCGCTGGATGGTTTTCGGTGCACCGCTGGAGCCAGAGCTTTGACACTGCAACACCTGCTGGCCGTCCTCGGCCTGCCAAACTTCGATTGGGTCACCCGCTACCTGTCGGGCACGGATGCTGGCCCCGTTCCGCAAGCCATCAAGCAAAAGCCGCACCGCACGCGCCGCACGCTGCGCCCGTTCGGGCGCGTTGTCGTCCGGAAAGTGGACGGTGCTGTGCATGTCTTGCCGAAACCGCATGGCGATCTGCTGACCTTTATCTTGCATAAACCTGCGCCCTTTGTAGAAGCACGCCCCAAGAAGGGAAAGCCCAACAGAAAACGGGCGCAGCCAGCGCCGCGCCCGTTTCAAAAGTCATTACTACGGATGCTTAGCCGCGCACCACATAGACCGAACACGTCGAGTGGCGCACCACCCGCGCTGCGTTCGGGCCCAGAAGGTAGTCCTTCAGGTCCGGACGATGTGCGCCAAGGACGATCAGATCGGCGTTGCCAAGCTCGGCAGCGCGCAAGACCTCTTCATAGACAGATCCAACCGCCACGATGTGACGTACCTTGGCGTCAGCCTCTGCGCCCAAAGTCTTCGCGGTCATGTTTTTCAGAAGCTCGCCCGCGTCCGTTTGGGCTGACTTCACGTGATGGTCCTGAAAATAGGCACCCACCACCGACATGCCGAAATCCGGCACGACAGTGATCACATCAAGCTGCGCCCCTCGCAGTTCGGCCAGCTCGGCTGCGGTTTTCAGGACGGGGCTTTCCGCATCAGCACGGTTGATGTCGACTGCACATAGAATGGTCTGGGTCATGCCGTTTCTCCTTCCATGATCTCTTCTTCCTTGGCGCGGCGAGACTGCAAGAGGGCCACAAGACCAAGCAGCAGCAGCGCGGGGATGAAGATCAGCTCTTTCGGCAATTGGTTCGAAGGTGCCTGCACCGCCGAGATCTGCACGGGATCATCCCCGTAGAAATCGAAAGTCGACAGCTTGTCGGACAGCGGCGTGCCGAACATCGGCTCGTCAATCCGCATCACGTCGCCTTCTGGCATCAGCATGATCCCTGCCGCATCCAGACGGGCAGCCCCGCCCTCGGCTTCGGGCACGTCCAGCACCACGGTCAGGTCCTTGACCTCGAGCGTGTCAAAGTCAGGGCCCGAGATCACGACACGCAGCGTGTCACCCGCGTTGGCATCACCAATCGCTTGCTCGATCTGCGCGGGTGCGATCTGTGTGAACGGCGGCTGGATCTGGTTCATGAAGAAGCCCGGACGGAACAGCGCGAAGGCCACGACCAGAAGGGCAACCGTTTCCCAGATGCGGGATTTCGTCAGGAAGAAGCCCATCGTACCCGCCGTGAAGACAAGGATGCCGATGGTTGCCACGATGAAGACGATAATGCCCTGCATCCATGTCACATCAATCAACAGAAGGTCCGTGTTGAAGATAAAGACGAAGGGCAAGGCGACGGTGCGGAGCGAGTAGAAAAACGCGGTAAAGCCGGTGCGGATGGCATCGCCCCCCGACACAGCCGCCGCCGCGAAACTCGCCAGCCCCACAGGGGGCGTCACGTCCGCCATGATCCCGAAATAGAAAACGAAGAGGTGAACGGCGATCAGCGGCACGACAAGGCCGGACTGCGCACCCAATTCAACAACAACGCCCACCATCAGCGAGGACACAACGATATAGTTCGCCGTGGTCGGCAGACCCATCCCAAGGATCAGCGACAGGATTGCCACGAAGACCAGCATCAGGATCAGGTTGCCGCCGGACAGGAACTCGACAAAGTCCGCCATCACCTGACCGATCCCGGTCAGCGATACGGTACCCACGATGATGCCCGCAGTAGCGGTGGCCAGACCGATGCCAATCATGTTGCGCGCACCGTCGATCATACCTTCGACCAAGTCCATCACACCGTCACGCAGACGCGAGATCGGGTTGTCTTCACCCCGGAACAGCGCCTTCAGCGCCTTTTGGGTCAGCAGGATGCCGAACAGCAGGAAAGTCGCCCAGAAGGCCGACAGGCCAGGCGATTTGCGTTCGATCATCAGGAAGTAGACCAGCACGATGATCGGCAGCAGGTAATAGAGACCCGACTTATAGATCTTCGCCACATCCGGCAGCTCAACCACCTCGGCGTTTGGGTCATCGGGTTCCAGATCTGGGACCTGTGCGGCCAGATAGATCAGCGCCACATAGATCACGAACAGAAGGATCGACAGGATCCAGCCCGAGCCCGCCGGGAACAGCGAGACAATCCAGCCCACCGGGTATTGCGTGGCGTAGCACAGAGCCGCAAAGCCCGCGAAAAAGACGAACATCCCGCCGATGGTTTTGCCCATCGACACGACCTTGTTGCCGATGGTCGGCATTTTGTTTTTCACCGCTTCCAGATGCACGATGTAGACCAACGCGATGTAGGAAATGATTGCAGGCAGGAAGGCGTGGGTGATGACCTCGACATAGGAAATGCCCACATATTCCACCATCAGGAACGCGGCTGCGCCCATGACGGGCGGCATGATCTGACCGTTCACAGACGAAGCAACTTCGACCGAGCCAGCCTTTTCAGCCGAGAAACCAACGCGCTTCATCAGCGGGATGGTGAAGGTGCCGGTGGTCACAACGTTGGCAATCGATGAGCCCGAGATCAGGCCGGTCGCGGCCGAGCCGACAACAGCCGCTTTCGCAGGGCCGCCACGCAGGTGGCCAAGGGCGCCGAACGCCATCTTGATAAAGTAGTTGCCCGCGCCCGCGCGATCCAGAAGGGCTCCGAACAGCACGAACAGGAAGACGAACTTGGTGGACACGCCCAGCGCGATGCCAAAGACACCTTCGGAAGTGATCCACATATGGCTCATCGCCTTACGAAGCGACGCGCCCGCCCAGCGGATCTGGTCAGGGACCACTTCGGAAGAGCCGAAGAAGACGTAGAATAGGAAAACGATTGCGAGGGCTACCATGACCGGGCCCAGCGTGCGGTAGGCTGCGATGAACAGGAACGCCAGACCGGCCAGCGCCATATAGGCGTCGGACTGATCGGCAAGGCCACCGTTCGCGACGATCTTGTCGTAAAAGAAATAGCCGTACAGCGCTAAGAACGCGCCCCCGACCCCAAGCACCCAGTCATACCACGGGATGTAGTTGCGTGGGCTGGATTTGAACAATGGATAGGCCATCGCGGCCAGGAAAATCGCAAACGCCAGATGGAACTGGCGCGAGTTGTTAATCAGGTCGCCAGGCAGAACATAAGGCGCCACCGGCGAAGCCAGAAGCACCTGAAAAATTGACCAAATCAGCGCGACGGCGGCAATCATCAGCCCGACCGCGCCCTGTGGGTTTCGCGCACCGGTGTCGCTGGCGGCGACGAGCTCTTGAAGCTCTTCTTCGCTAAGCGCGCGTTCCTCTTTCGTGGACATTGTGTCTCTCCCTCGGTCTACTTGCGACCGTACTTGTTTACTTAGGAAACATGCCCGATCTTCTGCCGGGTCAAAGCGATCGGGGGACGCAGGGCCGCCCCCCGATCAAAAGGCTTACGGGTGACCGCTTACTCGATAATTCCAGCCTCTTTATAGTACTTCGCAGCACCCGGGTGCAGCGGAGCCGACAGGCCTGCGGTCGCCATTTCCTTGGGGTCAAGGTTGGCGAATGCCGGGTGCAGACCTTTGAAGTCTTCGATGTTGTTCATGACCGACGACACAACGGCGTAGACAGCGTCTTCCGACACGGCGTCCGAGCTGACGAAGGTTGCGCCCACACCGAAGGTGGCGGTGTCAGCATCGTTGCCACGGTACATGCCGCCCGGAATGACCGCGGTCCGGTAGAACGAGTTATCGGCAACCAGCTTGTCTACAGCCTCGCCCGACACTTCAACCAGAACCGAGTCACAAGCCGTGGTGGCTTCCTGGATCGAACCCGAGGGGTGGCCAACGGTGTAAACCATCGCGTCGATCTGGTTGTCGCACAGAGCAGCAGACTGTTCCGAAGCTTTCAGCTCGGTTGCCAGAGCGAAGTCATCGGTGGTCCAGCCCAGCGCTTCCAGCAGCACTTCCATGGTGCCGCGCTGACCAGAACCGGGGTTACCGATGTTGACACGCTTACCTTTCAGATCAGCGAAAGTCTTGATGCCGCTGTCTGCACGGGCCACGACGGTGAAGGGCTCGGGGTGGACCGAGAATACAGCGCGCAGGCCTTCGAACTTGCCGGCATCTTCGAACTTCGAGGTGCCGTTATAAGCGTGGTACTGCCAGTCCGACTGGGCCACACCAAATTCCAGCTCGCCTTCGCGGATGGTGTTGATGTTGTAGACCGACCCACCGGTCGACTCGACCGAGCAGCGTACGCCGTGGTCTTTGCGGCCTTTGTTGACCAGACGGCAGATCGCGCCACCGGTCGGATAGTACACGCCGGTCACGCCGCCGGTACCGATGGTGATGAATTCCTCGGCAAAGGCAGCAGGCGCCATCACTGCGGTGGCAGCAACCCCTGCAAATGCAATCTTGAACCCTTTAAACATCAGATTTCTCCCTTGTTTTGATGTTTGTTTATTCGCTCCACACTTCCGCCAGTTGGCGGTTGTGAAGCTCGACTTCAGCAATTCGTTCCTGGGCCGCGACGCCAGCGCGCCCGACCACCATTCCGACGATGGTTTCCAGAAGGAACATCGTCGACACGTAGGACGAAAAGAAATGAGGGCTATCGGTCGACACAGAGAACCCTGCCGACGCAAATTCCAACGCTGGACACGTATGCGTATCGGTGATCACCACGACATAAACCCCTAACTCACGTGCAAGCCTGGCTGCCTTGATCACTGAGACAGCAAATGGCGGCTTGGTAACTATAAGTAGTGCATCACGTTCATCGAGCCCTGACAAGGCTCCCCCTAGGGAAGCCCCCATCCGATTGGCGAGAATCCAGTTATCTGCGCAGAAATTCGCCATATAAGACAGGTATTCCACGACCCCGGTGGACCCCAACGCCCCCAAAAGAAGCACCTTCCGGGACGCCGCCAAACGGTCGGCCACGTCACGAATCGCATCCGGATCCAACCCAGCCATCGTCTGCCTCAGGTTGTTCTCGCATGCGGCGAAATGGGCCTGAACGAAGTCAGATTTCCCGTCGCCATGCGCTTTTTGAAGCTGCCCAGCCCGATCCGCGAAATTATTCACTTTGCGGTCGATCTTGTCGCGCATCTCGTCCCGCAGCTCGTCAAAGCTGGCATAGTCCAAGGCCCTGGCCAGACGCGAGAATGTGGCGGGCGACACGCCGGTCTGCGCGGACACGGTGCGCAGTGGACGCGACACGGCATCCAGCGGGTTGGCCACAAGATAATCGGCAGCTGCGCGCAAGGCACCGCTTAGATCACCATAGGCCACTGCCAGCCTCTTTTCGAAGCTCTCACTTGCGCTCACGTCCAGTGTCTCCCTGTTTGGACAAGGTTCAGTGTTCCTTTTGTTTCACCTATTGTCAATTCTCGATTCATTTGTTTCAATGGCAACAGGTTCAACGGGACATGCAAGGGATCCCCATGTCACATATTTTCCCGCGTCACTGCAAATCAGCCCCACCTATCGCAACCCGCGGAGACGGCATCTACATCATTGATTCCAAAGAGAAAAGATACCTCGATGGATCCGGTGGTGCGGCTGTGTCATGTCTTGGGCATTCGGACCCGGACGTGGCCAAAGCCATGCATGATCAGATCGACAGACTCAGCTTCGCGCACACCGGATTCCTGACGTCAGAGCCGGCAGAATCACTCGCAGACCGCCTGATCGCGCATGCGCCCGAGGGAATCGAGCGCGTCTATTTGGTGTCTGGCGGTTCGGAAGCCGTCGAGGCAGCGCTGAAGCTTTCGCGTCAGTACATGATCGAAACCGGGCAGCCCCAACGCACCCGTTTCATCGCCCGCAAGCAAAGCTATCACGGCAACACGCTGGGCGCGTTGGGCACCGGCGGCAACATGTGGCGGCGCGAGCCGTTTGATCCGTTGATGATGTCGGCCAGCCATATCGATCCCTGCTATGAGTACCGCCTGCGCCAAGAAGGCGAAACGGAAGAGGACTACGGGTTGCGCGCCGCGAATGCGCTGGAAGAGGAAATCCTGCGTGTCGGGCCCGAGACGGTGATCGGCTTCCTTGCGGAACCCGTGGTCGGCGCCACCGCAGGTGCCGTTCCTGCCGTCAAAGGCTATTTCAAACGCATCCGCGAGATTTGCGATCAGTACGGCATTCTGCTGATTCTGGACGAGGTCATGTGCGGCATGGGCCGTACCGGCACTCTGTTTGCCTGCGAGCAAGACGAGATTTCGCCCGACATCATCACCATCGCGAAGGGGCTTGGCGCGGGTTATCAGCCGATTGGCGCGATGCTGTGCACGGGTGCGATCTATGACGCGATTGCACAAGGCAGCGGGTTCTTTCAGCACGGGCACACCTATATCGGCCACCCTGTCGCCGCTGCCGCCGCCGATGCGGTCGTGCGCAAGCTGACCGAGGGCGGCATGGTCGCGCGTGCGGCCAAGATGGGCACCCGTCTGAACGATGCCCTGCATGCCGAGTTCGGCCAGCACCCCCATATCGGGGACATCCGCGGGCGCGGCATGTTTCGCGGGCTGGAAATCGTGGCAGACCGCGACAGCAAAGCGCCGTTCGATCCCTCCCGCGGCATCGCAGGCCGTTTGAAGAAGCAAGCGTTCAAGAACGGCCTGATCTGCTATCCGATGAGCGGTACGATTGACGGTCAACACGGCGATCACGTGCTTCTGGCCCCGCCCTTTATCATCTCGGACGAGCAGATTGATGAGTTGGTGGGCAAACTCTCCAAATCGTTGGAGCAGGTTCTGTGACACCGCTTCCCAAGATCATGCTCGCCCCCAACGGGGCGCGCCTGACCAAAGCCGACCACCCTGCCCTGCCGATGACCCCAGCCGAGATTCTGGAAACCACTCAAGCCTGTCAGACGTTGGGCGTGGATGGGTTACACCTGCATTTGCGGGATGCGGAGGGTAAGCACCTTCTGGATGCCGGCGCCTATGCCGACGCACTAGACTTGTTCCGCGCCGACATGCCCGACTTCCCGGTGCAAATCACGACCGAGGCGGTCGGTGTGTATGACCCCACCCATCAACGGCATGTTGCACTGAATTCGGGGGCAGACATGGTCTCAGCCTCGGTCCGCGAGCTGTGCCGGGATGATCACGACGTGACGCGGGCGTTCTACAACGACTGCCATCAGCGCGGGATTGCGGTGCAGCATATCCTCTATGATGTGGCGGACGCAGACCTGCTGACCCACGTACTGGATGAGACGCTTCTAACCGCGCCCGAACTACAACTGATCTTCGTGCTTGGGCGCTATGCCGTGGGGCAGAAATCAAACCCGAAAGAGCTGGACCCGTTCCTGGAGTGGCTGAAGGAAACGGGCTTATCGCCCGACTGGGCCGTCTGCGCCTTTGGTCCGGGCGAAACCCCTGCCCTTTTGCGCGCTGTTCAGGCGGGTGGAAAGTGCCGGGTCGGGTTTGAAAACTCGCGCCAACACGCGGACGGGTCTGTTGCGACAGACAACGCCGCGCGCGTGGCGGAACTGGTGAAAGCCTGCACCGAACTAGCCTAAGACTTAGAACATCTTCGCGCGGGCATCCGAGGGCGACATGCCAAACTGCTTCTTGAACGACCGCACAAGGCTCGACCGTGTGCCGAAGCCCGTGGCGGCTGCAATCTCGTGCATGGAATAGCTGGTCTGCTGCACCAACTGACTGGCGCGTTCCAACCGCAAACTGCGATAGATCGTCAGCGGGCTGACACCCAATTGGGTGGCAAAGCGGCGCTGCAATTGGCGTGAGGATACGTTCATGATCCGGGCGATCTGGACGATCGATAGAGTGTTTTCCAAGTGCTCCAGCATCACAGCCACGCAATCACCAATGATGCGGTCGCCCCCGGAATAGCGTTTGATAATGTGTTCTTGCTTACCGTGGAACGGCTCGCCCGAGACCTCGAGCCCGACATAATCGCCGAAGGTGGCGGCGGAGAATCCACCCATCTCTGCTTCCAGAAGTTTCAGGAACAGGCGCAGGGCGGCGAAGATGCTGGTGGCGCTGCAGATGCGGCCGTCAATGGCGAAGGGCGCACCGCTGCCGATGCAGAATAGCCCTTCTTCCTCGGCCACGAAGCGCAGGTTCGAATGCACGGCCAAGGCGGTACGGCTGGCAAAAACAGATTTACACAGCACAAACACGCCGCCGCCCACCAGCACGCATTGGCGGCTGAGGCGCAGAAGCTGGTGCGCACGGTTTAATTGTTTGTTGTCCAACTGCCAGCGGGCATGAAAGTCGGCCCAAAACACGACGGTGCGGTTTCGCCAATAGGCCTGATCATGCGACGGGCAGCTGTCCAGCGTATAGACAGACACGTCGCGCGGCGTTTCGGCGTTGGTGAACTGATCAAGCGAGATGAAGAAATCGCGAAAGACACTGGCCAACGAAACGTGACTGCGATCAGGCACGATGATGGTGATATTTTGGATTGGACCAATGGCCGACAGGTCGTTCACGGGGGCCATAAGTGTGTTCTGAATATTCATAGATGCATCCCGTTATCTGGTACGACATTATGAGACCCCGCCCGGCCAGTTTTGGACCGGGCGGGGGAAGTGTTTATGCCTCGTCTTCGTAGGCGTCCATCGGGGGACAGGTACAGATCAGGTTGCGGTCGCCATACGCGTTGTCCACGCGGTTCACGACCGGCCAGTACTTGTCCACGCCCAGGTTGCCCGGAGGGAAGCAGGCCTGTTCGCGGGTGTAGGGACGATCCCATTCGCCCACCAGGTCACGCACCGTGTGGGGGGCGTGTTTCAGCGGGTTGTTTTCGGGGTCGATATTACCGTCGATGATGTCCTGAGCCTCGG
The DNA here is from genome assembly GCF_004360145.1 of Aliiroseovarius marinus. Taxonomy (GTDB): domain Bacteria; phylum Pseudomonadota; class Alphaproteobacteria; order Rhodobacterales; family Rhodobacteraceae; genus Aliiroseovarius; species Aliiroseovarius marinus. The sequence goes on from NZ_ML178717.1 coordinate 117,569, forward strand.
CCCGGATGGACAGCATGGCGTCGCAGAAGCGATCCAGCTCGGCCTTGGGTTCGGATTCTGTGGGCTCGACCATCAGCGTCCCTGCAACCGGCCACGACATGGTCGGTGCGTGGAAGCCGCTGTCGACCAGACGTTTGGCTACGTCATCCACGGTCACGTTGCCCTCGTCCGCCAGCGGGCGGGTGTCGAGGATACATTCATGCGCCACACGACCGGTCTTGGACGTGTACAGAATGTTGTACCCGTCTTTCAGACGTGCCGCGATGTAGTTGGCGTTCAGGATCGCCACTTTCGTCGCTTGGGTCAGGCCCGCGCCACCCATCAGCAGGACGTAAGCCCAGCTGACCGGCAGGATCGAGGGCGAACCAAACGGCGCCGCCGACACCGGACCAACAGCCGTGCCGTATTCCGGGTGACCCGGCAGGTGCTCTGCCAAGTGAGCCTTCACACCGATCGGACCCATGCCGGGGCCGCCCCCGCCATGCGGGATGCAGAAGGTCTTGTGCAGGTTCAGGTGGCTGACGTCACCGCCTACATCACCTGGACGGGCCAGACCGACCATGGCGTTCATGTTGGCGCCGTCGATATAGACCTGACCACCGTGATCATGGGTGATCTGGCAGACTTCCTGCACGGTTTCTTCGAACACACCGTGGGTCGAAGGATAGGTGATCATACAGGCCGCAAGATCGTCCGAGTGCTGGATCGCCTTGTTGCGGAAATCCTCGATGTCGATGTTGCCATCCTCATCCGATTTCACCGGCACAACCTTATAGCCCACCATCTGCGCAGACGCTGGGTTGGTGCCGTGTGCCGAGGTCGGGATCAGGCAGATGTTGCGGTGTGCTTCACCACGCGACGCGTGATAGTTGCGGATGGTCAGAAGGCCCGCATATTCACCCTGCGCACCCGAGTTCGGCTGCTGCGAAATCGCGTCATAGCCGGTGATCTGGCACAGCTTGTCGTTCAGGTCGGTGATCATCTCGTGATAGCCTTGGGCCTGATCTTCAGGGCAGAACGGGTGCAGGTTGCCAAACTCCGGCCACGTGACCGGGATCATTTCGATCGTGGCGTTCAGCTTCATGGTGCACGAGCCCAGCGGGATCATCGCACGGTCAAGCGCCAGATCGCGGTCGGCAAGACGGCGCATATAGCGGGTGATCTCGGCCTCGGCACGGTTCAGGTGGAAGATCGGGTGGGTCAGATATTCGCTTTCACGCAGCGCGTAGTCCGGCAGGCGGTACGCCACGTTTGAGCTGTCATCCTTGCGGTCGATGCCAAAGGCACCCCAGACGGCCTCGATGGTTTCAGGGCGGGTCTGTTCGTCAAGGCTGATGCCAACTTTGGTCTCGCCCACTTTGCGCAGGTTCACACCGCGTGCGACGGCAGCTTCCATGACGGTCTGCTGCAGTTGGCCGACTTCGACGGTGATCGTGTCGAAGAACACTTCCGGCTCGACTTGGAAACCGGCTTCTTCCAGACCAGCGGCCATGCGCGAGGTTTTGCGGTGCACCGACTGCGCGATGGCTTTGATGCCATCAGGGCCGTGGTACACGGCGTACATCGAGGCAATAACGGCCAGCAGCGCCTGCGCGGTACAGACGTTCGAGTTCGCCTTCTCGCGACGGATGTGCTGTTCGCGGGTTTGCAGCGCCAGACGGTAGGCCTTGTTGCCACGCGCGTCGATCGACACACCGATGATGCGGCCGGGCATGGCGCGCTTCAGCTTGTCGGTCGTCGCCATGTAAGCGGCGTGCGGACCACCATAGCCCATCGGAACACCGAAACGCTGGGTCGAGCCCACGGCGATATCAGCACCCATTTCACCCGGCGACTTCAGCAGCGCCAGTGCCAGAATATCGGCGGCCACAACGGCAATCGCTTTGTGCTCGTGCAGGGCTTCGATTTCTTTGGTGAAGTCACGCACGTGACCTTCGGTGCCCGGGTACTGGAAGATCGCACCAAACACGGCGCCGGCGTCCAGCGCATCGGGGTCAGCAACCTGAACGTCGATGCCCAAAGGCTCGGCGCGGGTTTTGATCACGGCGATGGTCTGCGGGTGACAGTTTTTGTCCACGAAGAACGCCGCATTGTTGGCTTTCGAGCGCGAGCCGCGATGCGCCATGGTCATGGCTTCAGCAGCCGCAGTGGCTTCATCCAGAAGCGATGCGTTGGCCACTTCCAGACCGGTCATATCCGACACCATGGTCTGATAGTTCAGAAGGGCTTCCAGACGGCCTTGCGAAATCTCGGGCTGATAGGGCGTATAGGCCGTGTACCAAGCCGGGTTTTCCAGAATGTTGCGCAGGATGGGCGCAGGCGTCGTGGTGCCATAGTACCCCTGCCCGATCAGCGAGGTCAGAACCTTGTTCTTCGAGGCCACCTGTTTCATGTGGAAAAGCGCGTCGCGTTCCGACATGGCAGGGCCCCAGTCTAGCGCCTCTTCCTGACGGATTGCGGGCGGAACCGTTGCGTCGATCAGTTCATCAAGCGTCTTGAAGCCGATCACTTTCAGCATGTCGGCCATCTCGCGGGGGGATGGGCCGATATGGCGGCGGTTGGCGAAGTCATAGGCTTCGTAGTCGGTCAGTTTGAAGGCCATGCTTGGATCCTCGTGAAGGGGGGATATGACCCGCCGGTTGCCCGGCGGGCGGTCTGTTCTTAGCCGATCAGGGCTTTGTAGCCGTCCAGATCCATCAGATCTTCCAGCTGCGAGGCGTCTGCCAGCTTGACCTTATAGATCCAGGCGTCGCCCTCGGGATTTTCGTTCAAGGCACCAGGGGTGTCTTCCAAAGCACCATTGGCCTCAACCACTTCACCGTCAACCGGTGCGTAGATTTCGGACGCGGCTTTCACACTTTCGATTACGCCGATCTCGTCGCCTTTTTCGAATTCGTCGCCCGCTTCGCGCTGCTCAACGAAAACGATTTCGCCCAGCTGGTCAGCGGCGTGTTGCGTGATGCCGATGGTGGCGATGTCGCCCTCTACGGTGATCCATTCGTGCTCTTCCGAGTAATAAGTCGTCATATCAGGATATCCCCTGTCTTAGCGTTTGTAGTTCTGCTGCACGAAGGGCAGCGATACGATTTCGGCAGGCTGGGCCTTGCCGCGAATGATAAGGTTCACTTTCTCTCCAACCTCGCCGTGGCCCTTGGCCACATAGCCCATAGCAACGGGGCCACCGACGGTCGGACCAAAACTGCCCGAGGTGATCTCGCCGATGGTGTTGCCTTCGGCGCACTGGATTTCCACGTGCTGACGAGCGGGGGCACGGCCTTCGGGCTTGATGCCCACCAGCTTTTTCGCGGCGCCTTCGGCCAGTTCACGCTGGATACGCTCGGCACCCGGGAAACCGCCTTCTTCTTTGCGGCGCTTCTGGATCGCCCAAGCAAGGCTTGCTTCGATCGGCGAGGTCGACTGGTCGATGTCGTTGCCATAAAGGCAAAGGCCAGCTTCCAGACGCAGGCTGTCGCGGGCGCCAAGGCCAGCGGGCTCGCAGTCGTCATGGGCCAGGAAGGCGCGGGCGACGGCTTCGGCATCTGCTTCCGGGATCGAAATCTCGTAGCCGTCTTCGCCGGTATAGCCCAGACGCGAAATGCGGCAGCTGACACCGTTGATGTCCGCAACGGTGGTTTCCATGAAGGTCAGGTCACGCGCGGCCGGGCAAAGCTCGCCCACCACGTCCTCGGCCTTGGGGCCTTGCACGGCAACCAGCGCGCGGTCGAAGATCTCGGTCACCTCGACGCCGTCCAGATTGGCGGCCATGTGCGGGATGTCCTGATGACGCATGGATGCGTTCACCACGACAAAGAAATGATCACCGGCGTTCGAGACGATCAGGTCATCCATGATGCCGCCGTCTTCGTTGGTGAAGAAGCCATAGCGTGCCTTGCCTTCTTTCAGCGTGGCATAGGCCTGCGGGCAGATCGCTTCCAGCTTCTCGCCGATATTGTCGCCTTTCAGGATCACCTGACCCATGTGGCTGACGTCAAACAGCGCGGCTTTCTCGCGGCAGTGCTTGTGCTCGCCCATAATCCCCATCGGGTATTGAACGGGCATTTCCCAGCCAGCGAAATCGACCATCTTGCCGCCAAGTTCGACGTGCAAATCATACAACGGTGTGCGTTTAGGGGTGTCGGTCATGTCGGCCTCCTATGGCGCGATTGATATTGTCGGGGCCGGGGGGCAGGTATCCGCCCCCCGGCGTCATCTTTGTTCGGCGTTATTCAGCCGGGGTCTGATCCGGCTCGGTCGCGCCACCCGAGGCGAAGAATTCCTTCGTCACCTTGAAGACGACCGGGCTGAGCAGGGCCAAGGCGATCAGGTTCGGGATCGCCATCATGGCGTTCAGCGTATCGGCCAGCAGCCAGATGAAGCCCAGATTGGCGGTCGCGCCCAGCGGCACGGCGATGCACCACAGGATGCGGAACGGGACCAGAGATTTGACGCCCAGGAAGAACTCGACGCATTTCTCACCATAATAGGACCAGCCCAAGATGGTGGTAAAGGCAAAGACTGACAGTGAGATAGCGATCAAGTAGCCGCCGAAGCCCGGCAGGGTCGTCTCGAACGCCAGCGAGGTCAAAGCCGCACCGGATTCACCCGAGGTCCACGCGCCCGACGCGATGATCGCAAGGCCCGTGATCGAGCAGACGATGATCGTATCGATGAAGGTTCCCAGCATGGCAACCAGACCTTGGTTTACCGGACCAGCGGTTTCAGCTGCAGCGTGAGCGATGGGCGCCGAGCCCAGACCAGCTTCGTTCGAGAACACGCCACGTGCCACACCAAAGCGGATGGCGGCCCAGACGGCGGCGCCCGCAAAACCACCTTCGGCGGCCGAGGGCGTGAAGGCGTGGGTAAAGACCAGCGACAGGGCGTTGCCCAGCTCACCAGCGTTCAGAAGCAGAACCAGAAGGCCGATCAGGATGTAAGACACAGCCATCAGCGGCACCAGTTTTTCAGCCACGGCACCGATGCGGGTAATACCACCCAGCACAACGCCACCGGTCAGGACCATCAGGACCACGCCCGTGCCGATTTCCGGAATACCGAAGTTGGTGTTCAGCACGTCGGCCACACCGTTTGCCTGCACCGTGTTGCCGATGCCGAAGGCGGCGATGGCACCAAAGCCAGCAAATGCCGGAGCCAGCCAGTACCACTGCTTACCCAGCCCGTTCTTGATGTAGTACATCGGACCACCGACGTAGTTGCCCAGCTCGTCCTGCTCGCGGTATTTCACCGCGCAGACGGCCTCGGCGTATTTGGTGGCCATGCCCACAAGCGCGGTCATCCACATCCAGAACAGGGCGCCAGGGCCACCCAAGAATACGGCGGTTGCAACGCCGGCGATGTTCCCGGTGCCGATCGTGGCCGACAGCGAGGTCATCAGCGCCTGAAACGGCGTGATCTGACCGGCACCATGCGCGGTGCGACCGTTCCACAACAGTGAAAACCCTTTACCGATTTTCAGGATCGGCATCAGCTTCAAGCCGACCTGAAGGAATAGGCCGACCCCCAGGATCAGGACCAACATCAGTGGCCCCCAAACGATCCCGTTGATCCAGCCTACAAAATTTGACAACGCTTCCATGGTTTCCTCCCCTTAGCGTCCTCAGTCAGGCCCCAGCCGCAAGCGCCACTTGGCGCGCTTGCTTGAGGGCCGCGAAATCTTCGTCAGCATGGAACGACGACCGCGTCAGCGGCGTGGCCGACACCCCAAGGAACCCCTTGGCGCGGGCGGCTTGTTCCAAGCTTGCGAACTCTTCCGGTGTCCAGAACCGGTCGATCTTGTGATGTTTGGCGGTGGGCTGCAGATACTGCCCAACGGTTAGGAAATCGACATTGGCGGCGCGCAGGTCGTCCATGACTTGCTTTACCTCGGCCATCGTCTCGCCCAGACCGACCATCAGGCCAGACTTGGTGAACAGGCCGGGGTTGGCGCGCTTGGCATCATCCAGAAGGCGCAGCGACTGGTAGTAGCGCGCGCCGGGGCGCACCGTCGGATACAGACGCGGCACGGTTTCCAGATTGTGATTGAAAACGTCGGGGGCGGCGTCAAAGACCTCGTCCGCTGCATCGCCCTTACCCAGAAAATCCGGGGTCAGAACTTCGACCGTTGTGCCGGGGTTCTGATGGCGCACCGCGCGGATCGTCTGGGCGATATGCCCTGCCCCACCATCGGCCAGATCATCCCGGTCAACCGAGGTGATCACCACGTGACGCAGCCCCAGCTTCTTGACCGCAGCTGCCACGCGGCCCGGTTCGAACGCGTCCAGCGCATCCGGGCGGCCGGTCGACACGTTGCAGAAGCTACACCCACGGGTGCAGATCTCGCCCATGATCATCATGGTGGCGTGACGCTTGGACCAACATTCACCCACATTCGGGCATGCAGCCTCTTCGCAGACCGTGACCAGATCGTGATCCCGCATCAGGCGACGGGTCTCGTAATACTCGGCGCTTTCGATCTTCTTTTTGCGAATCCAGCTGGGCTTGCGCGGGATCGCGCTGTCGGGCTTGTGGGCCTTTTCGGGGTGACGAAGGCGGGGGATCTGGTTCATCACTGCCCCCTTACGCGTGAATAGCGCGGCCCAGCGCGTCCAGACAGGCTTCTTTCACGGCCTCAGCCATGGAGGGGTGCGCGTGACAGCTTGCCGCCACGTCCGTGAGTGTCGCCCCCTTCGCCATAGCCAAGACCAGTTCGGCGATCAGATCGCCGCCGTGAGCACCACAAATATGCGCCCCCAGCAGCACGCCGTCGGGCGACGCCAGAACTTTGACCGCACCGTCCGTTTCCCCGGTCGAGCGCGCGCGCGAGTTCGCCATGAAGGTAAACTTGCCGCTGATATAGTCGGTGCCCGCGTCCTTCAGCGCCTCTTCGGTTGCCCCGACTGAAGCAACCTCGGGATCGGTGTAAACCACGCCCGGAACTTTGTCGTAGTCCACATGGCCCTGCAGACCGGCCAGACCTTCAACACAGGCCACACCATCTTCTTCCGCTTTATGCGCCAGCATCGGGCCGGGCACACAATCGCCAATGGCATAGATGCCGGGCACCGAGCTTTGGAAGCTGCCGTCCACCGGGATGAAGCCGCGTTCGTTGACCTCAACGCCCAGCGCGTCCAGCCCCAGACCACGGGTGACCGGGCGACGGCCAATGGCGACCAGAACCTTGTCGGCCACGATGGTGTCCACGGTGTCTTTGCCAACGCGTTCCACAGTCAGGGACAGACCGCCCTCGCCTGCGTCAACCGCCTTCACAGCGCGGCCCAGTTGGAATTTCAGCCCACGCTTCGACAGGGCGCGCTGCGCCAGCTTGGCGATCTCGCCATCAATGCCGGGCAGGATGCGGTCGAGGTATTCAACAACGGTCACCTTGGCGCCCAGACGCGCCCAAACCTGACCCAGCTCCAGACCGATGACACCCGCGCCGATCACCACCAGATGTTCAGGCACCGCATCCAGCGCCAACGCGCCGGTCGAGCTGAGTACGTCGGTTTCGTCAATCTCGACACCCGGCAGCGGGGTCGGTTCCGAGCCGGTGGCAATCAGAATGTTCTTTGTTTCGTGAATGGTGTCGCCCACCTTGACCTGACCGGCGGCGGGAATGGTCGCCCACCCCTCGATCAGTTCGACGCCGTTCTTTTTGAACAGAAATCCGATGCCCTTGGTCAGATCACCGACGACCTTATCTTTACGTGCCATCATGGCATTCAGATCCAGCGAAGCACCTTCAACCGCAATCCCATGAGCAGCCAGATGCGATAGCTCGGCATATTTACCGGACGAGGTCAGAAGCGCCTTCGACGGGATGCAGCCCACGTTCAGGCACGTCCCGCCCAACGACCCACGGCCTTCAACACAGGCAACCTTAAGGCCCAGCTGTGCCGCACGAATGGCAGCGACATAGCCACCGGGGCCGGCTCCAATCACGATCAGGTCAAACATGTTTTCCTCCGCTTCCCGCTCACATTCATGAATGCGCATTTTGTGGAATAGTTTCCTATCCGGGATTTCTTGTTTCTCATAGGAAACTTCGGGGGGAAGTGCAACATTTGTGTGCAGTGGGATACTTTGACAGCTCTGAGAGCAGTAACTAAGCTGCGGAGGAACAACGGGAAAATTCAGGAGGCCCGCATGGAAATCGACCCGAATGGCGCTGCACAAACAGGCAGCGAGCCTGCGGACGCACCCGATGGCGAAGCGATGGGCCTTATGATTCGAGAGGCCCGGAAGGCGAAAGGGCTGACGCTGGAAGATACGGCGCGGGCCGCTGGCATCGGCCGCTCGACCCTGTCAAAGATCGAAAACAATCAGACGCGACCAAGCTTCGACATCATCCGCCGCCTGATGCAAACGCTGGAACTTGAAACCCCACAGTTGTTCCTGCAATCCGCGAAGACGGACATTTCCGGTCGCCGCGACTATACCCGCGCCGGTCAGGGCGAGATCAAAAAGACGCCAACCTACACGCATGAATTGCTGTGCAACGAACTGACCTCGAAAAGCATGGTGCCCTATATCTCGACCGTCACCGCACGCGAGGTGTCCGAGTATGACGATTGGGTGCGCCATAACGGTGAAGAGTTCATGTTCGTTCTGTCGGGCGAGCTGACATTGGTGACCGAGCACTACCGCCCGCTGCATCTGGGCCCCGGCGATTCTGTCTATTACGACGCGCGGATGGGGCATGGGCTGATCTCGACCAGCAAAGAAGATGCGAAAGTGCTGTGGGTGTCGCTGGGCCTGTAATGCTGGCACTTGCGCCAGTGTATGAAGGCTGACGCAACTCTCATTGCCCCCTCTCACCCGATGGTGAAAACTGTCAACTTTATGTCTATTTTTAGGCTTGTTGACAGGGAAAAACCGCGTCTCTACCCTCGCAGCACGTTGTGAGGGAAGGGTGACCTTAAGTGCAGATTAACTGCCGTGGGTGCTCTACGAAATAGATAGATGATTATCACGTTTGCTGCGCGTGTCCGGTTTTCGCTTGGGTGCTGCCGTAAAATTAACTTGTTATGTTTCCAAACTCGGTCTTTTGGCCGGGCTTCATGCGTTGGTTGGCGCCCCGGCCTTGGCCAATGATCCGTGTCTAGAAGATGACGGCAATCCTGTTTCGGGCGCGATTGTCGAGGTCTTCTGCGAAGGCAATCAGTCAAACGGCGTTCACTTCCCGAAATTCACCTTTGTTCCCCTAGCCGGCTGGCACCTGCTCAATCCGTTCAACCCAAACACATTCTCAGAGATCGAGGTCGCCTATCTGGATCGCCCGATCGTCACCAACAACATCTCGGCCATTCGCCTGCTTACCTACGCGCAGCCCTATCTGGATTATGGCACCGATTTCGAAGCGCGGCTTCTGCCGGATGGGAATGGTCGATACATTGGCGCCAGTGGCTTCGGCGCCTCTGCGGTTCAGCTCAGCTCGTACGGTGCATATCTGATGCAAGGGGATGTGAACCTTCCCTATCTTGACGAACGCTTTGGCTTCTCCGGCAGCGATCTGTCCTTAAGGATCGACAATTCTTACCCGACCCGCGGTCCGGGCGACGGGGCGATATACTTCGACGACACGACTAAAGACTTCGGCCATGACCGCAGCAACGCCCAATATGCCAATTGGGCGGCTGGCAACGCGTTCCAGATGGTGACCACCGGTGATCGCGGCCACGGCGTCGTGGTAGAAAGCTATGGCGGCCATGGCTCTGGCGGCTCAAGCGACCGCACCTACGGTGGACCTGGGGGCCGCGGCGGCGTGCTTGGCGCGATCATTCAGGGCCGCATCACCACCTATGGAAACGATGCGGCCGGGATCCTGATACGCAGCAAGGGCGGCAATGGCGGCAATGGGCACAATGGGACGCTCATCGGCGGGGGCGGAAGTGGTGGCATCGGTGGACGCGGCGAATACGTTGTTCTGAACAACATGGCCTCGATCAGCACCCATGGATTCCGATCCTCTGGGATCGTGGCGCAATCGTTGGGCGGCGGCGGTGGTCTGGGCGGCAATGGCGGCTGGGTATCCGGATCGGGCGGCGCAGGTGGTGCGGCCTCGAGTGGGGGCATCGTCTATGTAACGAACCAGAACTGGGCCAGCATCGTGACACGCGGTGCGGGCGCCAACGGCATTCTGGCACAGTCCATTGGCGGCTTCGCTGGTACAGCTGGGTCCGGGGGCTATCTGTTCTCGGCGGGCGGCAACGGACTCTCCGGTGGCAACGGCAGCGGCGTCTTTGTGACCAACAATGCCTCGATTGACACCTGGGGCGCTTATGATGCGGTCGGAATTCTGGCACAATCCATTGGTGGCGGAGGCGGAGCCGGTGGCGCGGCGGATGGGGCCTATGCCATTGGCGGCACGGGTGGCCTTGGCGGGGACAGCGCCGGGCTGAAAGTCATCAACCGCGGCACTATTAACACCCACTGGGGTCGGCGCAGCCACGGCATTCTGGCGCAGTCCATCGGTGGCGGCGGCGGTGTCGGTGGCAGCGCCAATGGCGCGGGCGCGCTTGGCGGTGACGGCAACTCGGCCGGATCATCTAATCAGGCCATCGTCGAGAATAGCGGCGCGATTTATACGGCCGGTCAGGACGCGATCGGCATCTTCGTCCAGTCCATTGGCGGCGGCGGTGGTCACGGCGGCAACGCCAGCGGCATGGCGGCCATCGGCGGACGCGGCGGATTTGGCGGCAATGGCGGCTTGGCCATCGTACGGAATGATGGATATGTGTCCACCTGGGGGCACTATTCCACCGGCATTTCTGCACAAAGTATTGGCGGCGGCGGCGGAACCGGCGGCTCGGCCACCGCGTCCGGAGCCTTTGGCTCTTTCGCCATGGGCGGAAGCGGGGGATTTGGCGGCGGCGGCGCTTCCGTAGAGGTCACGAACAATAGCGGCTTCTCGGGCTCGGCCAACATCACAACACGCGGGGATTACGCAGACGGCATTCTGGCGCAATCCATCGGCGGCGGCGGCGGCAATGGCGGCGCGGCGATGTCCAGCGCGTTCGGCGCGGGCTTCTCGGCCGCCTTCGCCCTTGGGGCCAATGGTGGCGTCGGGGGTGGCGCTGGAAACGTGACCGTAAACTATCGCGGTGCCATTCGAACCGAAGGCGATTGGTCCAGCGCCGTACGTGCACAATCCTTGGGCGGCGGCGGCGGCAATGGCGGCTACGCGGTTTCAGGCGCGGCCGCGGCCACCGGTGCGCTCAGCTTTGCGTTGGGCGGATCGGGCGCTGCGGGTGGTCAGGCCCAAAGCGTAAGTGTCACGACATACCATAACCTTCTCACACTCGGAGATCGTTCGACCGCGATCTTGGCCCAGTCGATTGGCGGTGGTGGCGGTAATGGGGGCTTTGCCTTCTCAGGCGCCATGAGCGGCGTCGGAAGCCTAAGCTTCGCCTTAGGCGGCAGCGGGGCACGTGGCGGCGGCGGGGCGAACGTCACCGTCGACAGCCACGGAAACATTGCCACAGCCGGGCTGATGTCCGCGGGCATTGTGGCGCAGTCAATCGGTGGCGGCGGCGGTAATGGCGGCCACTCGATGGCGCAAAGCTTTGGCGGCGTTGGGGCGGGATCGCTGGCCCTGGGCGGTAGCGGATCGCTGGGCACCTATGCTGGGCATGTCAACGTCACATCGCGTGGTCAGATCGACACATCTGGTGACGGCGCGCACGGGATCGTTGCGCAGTCCATCGGCGGTGGTGGCGGCAATGGCGGCTTCGCAGTTGCAGGCGCGGCCAGTGGCGGCGGCACCTTGTCGGTGGCCGTGGGCGGCGCTGCAGGTGCTGGTGGCGGCGGACGGACCGTCACCGTCACGACATATGACCGGATCGGCACCCAAGGCGATCATGCTACAGGTATCTTGGCACAATCGCTTGGCGGTGGTGGCGGCAATGGCGGGATGGCCCTTGCGGCAGGTGCCTCGGGTAAAGGGGCGCTGTCGGTCGCCCTTGGCGGCGCAGGCGGCGATGGCGGCACATCCCAGCGCGTATCGGTGACCGCAAATGGCGCCATTGTCACGGCAGGCGACATGTCGTCTGGCCTTGTCGCGCAATCCATTGGCGGCGGTGGCGGTCGTGGCGGCATGGCCATCGCAGGCGCGCTATCTGGAACCGCCTCGGGCAGCTTGTCCCTTGGTGGACGTGGCGGCGGCGGCGGAAATGGCGCAGACGTTTGGGCCAACGCAGCCGGGCTGGTTCTGACACAAGGCGACGGTGCGACCGGCGTTCTGGCGCAATCTATCGGCGGCGGCGGCGGAGACGGCGGCATGGCGATCAGCGCCTCGGCCAGCTTCACCGCCAGCGCAACCGCCAGCATCGGGGGATCCGGCGGCGTCGGAGGCAACGGCGCACGGGTCGATCTGCGCGCTTCGAACGGCGCATGGACCTTTGGTAACAACGCCAATGCGCTGGTGGCACAATCCATCGGTGGCGGCGGCGGAAATGGTGGCATGTCCAGCTCGGGCAGCTTTGCAGCGACGGGCTCGGTCGGGCTGGGCTTCGGCGGGGCTGGAGGCATTGGCGGACATGGCGGACGGGTTGACGTCATCGTGGCGAACTCGGCCATTCCGGATCGCAACATCGAAACCTATGGCGACAACTCGACGGCCATTATTGCCCAATCCATCGGTGGCGGTGGCGGCAATGGCGGCTTCTCGGCCTCCAGCGCGAATGCTGGCACCGGCAGCGCTACGATGGCCTTCGGCGGCTCCGCCAGCATCGGCGGTCGCGGCGGATATGTCACCGCGAGCGTAACCGAAAGCATTCTGACCACAGGCGACATGTCCCACGGGCTTGTGGCGCAATCCGTGGGCGGCGGCGGCGGCAATGGCGGCTTCGCCCTGTCCGGTGGCTTCGGCGGCAACCGGGCGACACTGGCGATGGGCGGATCGGGTGGCAACGGCCAGATCGGTGGCGCGGTCGCGGTTTCGCTGGGCACAACGGCATTTGACACATCCATCCGCACCGAAGGCGACGGCTCGGTCGGGGTTCTGGCACAATCCATCGGTGGCGGCGGCGGCAATGGCGGCTTCGCCATCGGGGCGGATGCCTCGAACAGCGCGTTCACCGCGGGCATGGCGATGGGCGGGTCCGGCGGCACGGGCGCCAATGGCAACACGGTCACTTTGACCAGCCGCGCTGCGGTCACCACGCTGGGCGATCACGCCACGGGCCTGTCGGCACAGTCCATCGGCGGTGGCGGCGGCAACGGAGGCTTTGCGGTCTCGGGCGGGCTGAACGCAGGCACGGCAGCGTTGAACGTGGCGCTGGGTGGTGCGGGCGGCGCAGGTGGCGCGGGCAGCAGCGTGACCTTGGACAGCTTTAAAGACATCAGCACTGCGGGCAGCTTCTCGGGTGCGATCCTTGCGCAGTCGATTGGCGGCGGCGGCGGTAATGGCGGCTTCTCGGCCAAGGCGGGTGTGTCCTCGACCGCGAACGGAGGCTTTGCCCTTGGCGGGCGTGGTGCCTCTGGCGGAGCGGCCGGATCGGTGCAGGTCAGTGCCGAAGGCCAGCTGCTGACGCTGGGCGATCACTCGGCCGGTATTCTGGCGCAATCCATTGGCGGAGGCGGCGGCAACGGTGGCTTCGCCATCACTGGCAGCTTCAGCAGAACCGCCGCGGCCAATGTGGGCATCGGCGGGCGCGGTAGCGCGGGCGGTGCGGGTAGCTTTGTCGGCGTGACCAACGCAGCCAGCATCATCACAGCGGGTGATTTCGCAATGGGCCTTGCGGCGCAGTCGATCGGCGGAGGCGGCGGAAACGGAGGCTTCACCATCGGCGGCACTCTGGCCAGATCTGCCAACATGGGCGTGACCATTGGCGGTGCTGGCGCAGGTGCGGTGCAGGGCGGCTCGGTCGAGGTGACGAACACCGGCGACATCACAACGGGCGGCGTGCAGTCAGACGGATTGCTGGCGCAGTCCATCGGCGGGGGCGGCGGCAATGGCGGCTTCACGCTGGGCGGCACGGCCAGTTCAGGGCGCGCGGCGACGGTTAGCCTCGGCGGGAACGCCGGCAGCGGCGGTGCGGGCGGTCTGGTGACAGTTTACAACACCGGGGACCTGTTCACGCTGGGTGATCGTTCGGCCGGGCTGGTGGCACAATCCATCGGCGGTGGCGGTGGCACAGCGGGGTCTGCGGGCAGCTTGTCGGCGACCTCGGGCAATGCGCTGACCCTTGCGCTGGGTGGCAGCGGTGGAAATGGCGGCAATGGCGGTGCGGTCTACGTCACCAATTCAGGCAGCATCTCGACATCTGGTGAAGGCGCGCAGGCGCTTCTGGCGCAGTCCGTCGGCGGTGGCGGCGGCATGGCAGGCGGCACGTTGTCGTTGCGGGCCGCCGGGTCGGCATCAGCCAGCCTGACCATCGGAGCCAGCGGCGGCATCGGCGGCGCTGGCAGCAACGTCGCGCTGATCCAGACCGGGATTGCGGGCGGTGGCACGTCCTTGCAAACATACGGCCAAGGCGCCGACGCGGTGCAACTGCAATCGATTGGCGGCGGCGGCGGCAACGGATCCTACATTATCGCGGGCGGCGGCAACAAAGGGGCTGGTGGCAGCCTGTCTATGGGCTCAAGCGGCGGGGCTGGCGGCAATGCTGGCACGGTCACCGGGCAAGTCGGCGCGGCGGGCGCGTTGATCACCCTGTACACGCGCGGCGATGACGCAGCCGCAATTCGCGCGCAATCCATCGGTGGCGGCGGCGGCAATGGCAGCTTCACCATGGCCGCGCAGGGCACCAGCGGTGCCGGGCTGAGCCTGACCATGGGCGGTCGCGGTGGATCGGGCGGCGCTGGTGGCACGGTCACGCTGGAAGAACTGCACGCCAACATCTACACAGCCGGCGCAGGCAGCGCGGGCATCGTGGCGGAAAGCATTGGCGGTGGAGGCGGCTCGGCGAACCTGCACCTGTCTGGTGCGCTGTCGAAATCGAACGCTCTGTCGCTGCAACTGGGGGCCGATGGTGGCACCGGATCGCGCGCGGGCGATGTGCGGATCGTGTCGAACGGACATGTCGTCACGCAAGGCGTGAATGCAGCCGGGATTGTGGCGCGCTCGATTGGCGGAGGTGGTGGTAATGCCGGGGTGAATATCGGGCTGGCGCTGTCCTCGAAAGCCAATGGCGTTGCGGTGACGCTGGGCGGCACGGGCGGCAGCGGCGGACATTCCGGCGCGGTTTCGGTGGTGTCGAACAGCGTGATCGACACAGCTGCGGATGGCAGCGGTGGCATCATGGCACACGCCGTGGGCGGCGGTGGCGGCACCGGCGGCTTTGCAGGCGCCTTTGCCGGATCGTTTGACGATGGAAAAACGCTGAACCTGCAACTGGGCGGCAACGGCGGGACCGGGCACTATGGCGGCACCGTGGACGTGACCTCGAATGGAATGATCCTGACGCGTGGCGCAGATGCGATCGGCATCAGCGCGCTGTCTCTGGGTGGCGGCGGTGGTTCTGGCGGAGGCGCGATGGCGTTCAACTTCGCCTTGGACAACGAAGCCGCACAGCTGTCGCTGGCGAGTGGAGGTGATGGCGTCATGGGCGGATACGCGTCGGGCGTGACGGTCACCAACACGGCGGCGATCTCGACCGGTGGCACGCGCAGCCACGGCATCACAGCGCAATCCATCGGCGGCGGTGGCGGCAACGGTGGACAGGCCGTGGCCGGCAGCATCGTTGCGAAGAAATCGGGATCGGGCGCGAAGCAATTCTTCGTAGGCCTTGGCGGAGCTGGCGGCGACGGCAACCACGCTGGCACCGTCGACGTACAAAACGACGCAGGCATCACCACACTGGCGGCGAACTCGCATGCCATCTTGGCGCAATCCATCGGCGGCGGCGGCGGCACCGCAAACCAAGCCTTGTCGCTTGCCTTCTCGGGCGCGGACAGCACTGCATTTGGTCTGTCGCTGGGCGGAGACGGCGGCGATGGCGGCTTTGCAGACCGGGTCTCGGTCACCAACACAGCCGCTCTTTATACGCAAGGCATTCTCAGCCGCGGCATCCAAGCCCAATCCATCGGCGGCGGCGGTGGCGCGGGTGGCTTTACCGGCAGCGCAGCGATGGGACGCGGAGGGGACACGAACCAATACGCCTTCGCCATCGGTGGTGCGGGCGGCACTGGCAATATCGGCAGCGCGGTCCATGTGGCCCACGCGGGATACCTTCTGACCACGGGGGCGTTCTCGGAAGGTGTACTGGCGCAGTCGATTGGCGGCGGTGGTGGCGCAGGCGGGTCGGCATTGGCCATGACACGCGCCACCACCCCCGCAAACGGACAAAATGGCGATCCCGCGCGCAATCTTGCGGTGGCTGTCGGGATTGGCGGTCAGGGCGGAACCGGCGCACATGGCGGCGCGGTGAACGTCGACATCGACGGGGTTGTGAACACGTTCGGCCTGAACTCGCACGGCGTCATGGCGCAGTCCATCGGTGGTGGCGGCGGCGCGGGCGGCAACTCGAAAGCCGTCACGATCTTTGCCGGGAAAGAGGACACCAACCAGCCCAATGGCCCGCAGAACCGCTCGCGCGTGTTGACGATGGGCGGCGACGGCGGCGCAGCTGGGAATGGCGGCGCGGTGACTGTCGAGAATGACAGCTGGGTCGTGACCTATGGCGCGAATGCGTTCGGTATCATGGCGCAATCCGTCGGCGGCGGCGGTGGCGTCGGGGGCCATGGCGAACACGGCAAGCCCACCATCGACGAGCTGGTCGCCATCGGCGGTGATCTGGTAGCAAACCTGCCGACAATCCCTGCCCTTCCGGCCTTCCCCTCGGTTGGCTCCACACCCGGCCTGCCCGGCGCACCGGGTCTTCCGGGCCTCCCCACGATGCCCAATTTTACCAACTTGCCCGACCTGCCCAGCCTGAAGGATCTGGGCGGTCTGCCGGGCTTGAATGGCATCACGGTACCCGGGCTTCCGGGTCTGCCCGGTTTGCCTGGCCTGCCCGTGGTGGCAAATCTACCCGAGGCGCCGGATGTCCCGGGCCTGCCCCCTGCTCCCGAACCGCCCGAGGCACCTGAAGCGCCTGAAGCGGAAGACGAAGAAGACGGCGTCAGCCGGTTCGAAATCGCCGTCGGTGGTCGCGGTGGCGCCAGCGGGGATGGTGGTCTGGTGACCGTGGCCAACCGTGGCAACGTGATGGCACTGGGCGAAGGGGCCATTGGGGTCTTTGCACAATCCGTCGGCGGTGGCGGTGGCCTTGGCGGCTATGGTGCCGTTGGCGAAACGGGTACCATCGGGCTGGGTGGCTCGGGCGGTGCTGGGGGTCACGGCGGGGATGTTCTGGTCACGAATGATGGCCTGATCCTGACTGCCGGGACCGCAGGATATGGCATCTTTGCACAATCCGTCGGCGGCGGTGGCGGCATGGCCGGCAATGTCGACCGTGGCGTCCAAGGCGAGGAAAACACAAGCGCTCTGGCCTTTGGCGCTTCCGGCGGTGCGGGCGGCAATGGCGGAGACGTCACCGTGATCAGCAACGGCGCAATTGTGACACTGGGCGACGGCGCGACGGCGATTTTCGCACAGTCGGTTGGCGGCGGCGGCGGCCTGCTGGGCCAGATCGGTGAAGGCAGGGGGCTGGTCGGCAGCACAGGTGCAGTCGGGACCGCGGGCGATGTGCTTGTGGATCACACCGGCACGATCATCACCGCAGGCGACGGCGCCCACGGCATCTTTGCCACCGCGCTTGACGGGAACGGCGCGCCGTCGGGCAGCGTCACCGTCAACTATTCAGGGGACATTACCGTTCTGGGCAAAGGCGCCCATGCGATCCTTGCCCAAACCACGGCCATCGGCGGTCCCGCAAACCGGGTCGAGATCGGCATCGGTAAGGGATCGACCGTCACCGGCGGCACGGACACGGCCACGGTGTCTCTGGTCGGCGGCACCGACAATTCGCTGACCAACGAAGGGCAGCTGCAATCCTCTGGCGGATTGGACGCCACCGTGATCGAGGCCCAAAGCGGCAATGACGTAATCACCAACGCAGGCATTTTCGTCGGCACGTTCGATCTGGGCGCCGGGCAGAACCTGTTCGACAACCAAGACGGCGCTCTAATGCTGCTGGGCGCGCAATCGCATCTGCATGACGGCAGCGCTGGCGCCTCGGGACTTCTCAGAAATGCAGGCGAATTGTCATTCGGCGATACCGGCTATCTGAATTATGACGCGCTGATTGCAGCCTATGACCCCGTCGCACGCCCTGCGACCCTTGATGATCTATATCTGACGGGAGACTTCCAGCAAACCACAACCGGAACCACCTTCATCGACCTTGATTTCGGCACCCGCACCGCGGACCACCTGATCAACACCGGGTCTGCCAATTGGGATGGCACGCTGTCCGTCCTGACCTATAACGCGACGCATCTGCGGTCGGGCATTTCGCGCGCCACGTTCTCGACCGCATCGGGCGGTGCGGATATGGGCGGGCTGACCCTTGATATCGCGCCCAGCGCCATCGTCGATTACAAGATCGCCGCCCTATCTGCGAATGAGCTTGCGGTGGAATGGGACGTAGACTTCGCACCGGAAGAGGCCAACTTCAACCGCAACGAAACCTCGCTGGGCGAGCACCTAAACTCGGCCTTCATTGAGGGCGCACCGACCGGATTGCAGGGGCTTTCACAGGCACTGTTCTGGGTGCCGGACGCAAGCTATCTACCGCTGCTCTATGACACCATGAACGCCGACGTCTACGCCGCCCGCAAAGCCTCGGATCACCAAGGTCTGCTGGGCTTCTCGGAGCGGTTCGGGCGCTGTGACCTGTCGGAAGAGCAATCCAGCTGCCTGACCTTCAGCTTTGCCAGCGAAAAGAGCCGCCGCCGCGGGGATTTCGAATACCAAGATCAGAAGACGTCGCGTGCCACCGCGCAGCTTAGCGCGGCACGTATGCTGGACAGTGGCGCACGTCTTGGGCTCGGGTTCGATTTCGGCTCGCACAGCACCAGCCATACACGGACCGGTGCCAGCGCAACCGGGCGTCACGCGATGCTGGGCCTCAGCTATGATGTCGCCCGGTATGGGATCGACTGGACCTTTGGACTGGCCGCTGGACAGGCAAACTCGAAAGTCCGGCGTTATCCGTTCATCGGCGGTAAGACCAAAGGAACGCTGAACACCACCAGCGTGGCGCTGTCCTTGGGCGCTGAAAAACAGTTTGATCTGGCCCAAGGCTTCTTTGTCCGTCCGGGCGCGCATCTGAGCCTTGGCAAGACCTCCTCGCAAGCCCTGAATGAACGTGGTGGAGATCTTGCGCTGGCACTGGAGCACAGCGCGGACTGGTTCGTGGTCTTCACCCCGTCCATCGAGCTGGGCTTTGACGGCCCGCTGCAGGACGGCTGCCGTGCGCAATGCACCACGGTCACCGGCGGGCTGAAGCTGTCGCGTCAGACCTATCTGGGCAATCGCTCGGCCAGCTCGGTCGGACAGTTCGTCGCAAGCCCCGCAGGATCCGATCCGTTCAATGTGACTGATGCGCTGGAAGACAGCTGGGCTGTCGAGGCCTCGGTCGGCTTGGAGCTGGCACCGCTGACCTCGGCCGAGATCGTGGCCGAACGTCGCTGGCTTGGAAACGCAACCTCACACAGCGTTGGCTTCCGGTTCGAACACGCGTTCTAAAGCGCGCCGCGTCTTGGCGCGCTTTAGGCCGGCTTACTCGGCCAGCTTGATCGCGTCAAAGCTTTGCGCAAACCCATCAAGCTGAAGGGTGAAGCTAACGTCCTGATCAGGCGCCATCCGGAAGGTCAGTGGCTGCTCGCCCCCGGACAGGAACATCTCTGAAATCTCGCCCGAGAACGGCGTTTGTGCATAGCAGGCCGCGGTATCGCAGGTTTCAAGCGCCAAGGTGATGTTGCCAAGCGTGACGCCAGTCGGGATATGCACGCCGACGGGCAACTCAACAGACAACAACGCATGGCCCGGAAGGTCCAGCTCTTCCGAGGTCACAACCGTGCTGCGCACAATCGGCGCGCCACTTTGTGCGTCAATCACGGTCTGCGTCGCCCGACACACCAGCGTGGCCCCACGCGCTGCCGAGAGGCACTGTTGTTGCCAATTGCGCGCCTCTTGCGCCTGCGCGATCATCGGAAGTGTGGATACAAGCAGGCAGGTTGCAGCAAATCGGATCATAGGGGCCTCTTTTCTAAACTAAATTTCTGGTCTCAATCGCGCTGTATTCGGCGTCCGGACCAGAAAGCGAGAAGCTGTTGCCTGTGTCAAGCATTGCCAGAGTTGGCGCAGCAATTGTCGGGACTTGTTGTGAAAAGGGTCCGATATGCATTTGCGCAGAAATGACCGCCGCAATCTGTCGTTGATAATTCTTCGACGTGGAATTGTGCAGACACAATCCAGCATGCGCAAAAAATGGCAGGTGCTTGGCTCGGTCGCCTCCATTCCCACACCTAATGGTTGTGTTTTGCAAACAGCCTTCCCAACGCCTCAAAGGCGCCATATTCAAAGCTTACCTAACGAGAGATTTCGCGATTCATTTGCGAATTGTTATTACCCTTGGGGAAACAATGCTGCCAACCCACAGCAGACCCTTGAAAATGAAGCAACACAGATAAGCACATGGCAACAATTAATCTCACGCTCCAGGATGTGAATGGCGACCCGTTTCTGTCGCCCGGTTCGAACATCAACATCACCACGAACAACACGCCGAATGCGATCTTCAACGAGCCCTCTGGATTAACGACACTGGAAGTCGTGTCCACAGGTGACACCGTAACGATCGGTGGGGTTGAATACACCTACGAATACCTTGGATCTGGTGATGTGCGGGGCGATCCCTTGCAGCCCACCGCGTTCATTCGTCTGACCGGGTCGACCGATCCCAACGCGCCGCTTCCGGTGGGGACGACCTATGCGATCGACCTGACGGGGCAGCCCGGTGATCCGGACTATCCGAACGTGCAGAATGGTAACACCAAGCTGACCGTTAACACGTTGAACACGACGGATCCGGTTCCTTTCCCATGTTTCGTCGCCGGCACGCTGATCGAAACTCTGGACGGCCCTCGCGCCGTTGAGGACATTCAGGTCGGTGACATGGTGTGGACCATGGACAACGGCTTCCAGCCGGTCCGCTGGGTTGGCACCGCCAAGGTTGAAGCCGAAGGTGACATGGCGCCGATCGAGTTTACGCCGGGTGCGATCGGAAACAAGCAGGCGCTGCGCGTATCCCCGCAGCACCGTGTTCTGGTCAGCGGCTGGAAAGCCGAGCTTTACTGTGGCAGCGATCAAGTGCTTGTCGCAGCAGCACATCTTGCGACAGGTGACAAGGTGCGCCGTCTTCCCGGTGGCCAGGTGACCTATGTCCACCTGCTGTTTGACCAGCACGAGATCGTTGAGACGGACGGTGCGCTGACCGAAAGCCTGTATATCGGCCCGGAAAGCGTGAAAGCGCTTCCGAAAGAGTCGGTTGAAGAGCTTCTGACCCTCTTCCCCGAACTGATGAGCCGCACGGGTCAAGATCCCGTCGCCCGCCGCGTAGCAAAACGCCATGAAGCAGCGCTGCTTGCGGCGTCCTGACACGAAGCAAACCGAAGCCCGCATTAAATGTGCGGGCTTCACCCCCTTCTGACTGCCCCCCGGGCCAGACGACCCAGCCCAGCATCACGCAGGCTTTGTGTCGCAGAAACACCAGCCTTCCCGAAACTTGAGCATTCCCATCCTCCTGCGGGTTGACGCGCCAGATGGCGTTCCCTAGCTGTGCCCCATACGCACGAGGCACGCTGCCTCTTGCTCATGGAGATTTTATGAAAGAGTCCCGGGCCTAACGCCCGTTCCTGGCGACCCAAATTCAGGAACACCCACATTGATAGCCACACTCACGCGCGATGCTGAGTGTGCCTGTTTCTGTACTTTCGTAAGATCGAGACACTCCAATGAATATCTCAAAGCACGAACAACGTGTTTTGCATGAGCTCGCCCTTGGCGGGTCCATCCATCATGAACGCCTGGAAAACGGAAAAATCCACAGCGTGATCTGTTATACGCGCGACGGCCATGTGCTGTCCGATTGCACGCTCAGCGTTTTCCAGCGACTTTTAAAGAAACGCTTCATCCGCTCGAAAAACGGTGCTCCCTACCGGGTCTCTCCTCTGGGGATCAAATCCGTACGCGCGCAAATGAACCAACGATAGGAAAGACCAATGAACCAAACAGACATCGAAGACATTCTGAATGTTCATCTGCTGGCCTTTGGTGACGAAGAAGGCCCCGAGATCGCCGCGCTGGCGCGCGCGCTTCTTGCGCTGCCGGACACGATCTCAATCAGCGCGCGGCGCGAGGGGGCCATCGCTGGCAACGTACTGTTCACACCCTTTGTCTTTCAGGACCATCCAGGCACAACATGTTACCTGCTGGCGCCTTGCGCCGTGTTGCCCCAGCATCAAGGGTCAGGGGTTGGGAAAGAGCTGATGGAGCGCAGCATCGACCATCTTCGATCTATCGGCGTGGACGCTGTGTTTGTCCTTGGCGTGCCCGACTTCTATCCGCGCTATGGGTATGTTCCGACGGACAAACAGACCCCCTACCCCGAGCTTTTGACCATTCCAGAATCCTGGATGGCGCTTGAGCTGACGCCTGGGGCCGTGGCGCCTCTTAGCGGAAAACCCACGGCGGTCGAGGCATTCATGCATCCCGAGCTCTGGGACACATCCGCCTACGGATAGCGCGGCCTGCGACGGGCAAATCGGGCATTTGTTGTTCTGCATCAGATGCTTGGTTTGTCCTCCGGGTCGTGGCATACGGTCAGCTCTGACCAATCCCATGGGCGCGCTCATGCTAAACATTACGCGCCCATGGGATTTACTTTGCTGCTGATTTTTAGCCGCTTGAGCCCTACGTGGTTGAAAGCCTCTTTCATATTCACTATTTTGAATATATTGATCCTGATCAAGTCCCACTACGAGCGACTCGTATATACTTTTGGCCCAAGCTGGAACTGGTTGTGTTTCACGCGAATGTACGGACTCGGTTTGAGCCACCCACCGCAAAGGAGATTGCGATGCGTAGAATAGTTTTGCCCCTGTTGGTTGCCTTGTTCCCGTTTGCGGCCACGGCCGAAGAACCGTTCGTCGCAAATGCTGTCGACGTCACTGAATGGAAAGCCGTGTTTGGCCGGATCGAAGCGCGTGATCGCGTTCAGGCGCGGTCGCGACTTGGTGGCACGATCATCTCGATCGACGTCTCCGAGGGTTCCACGGTCGAGAAAGGCCAGCAGATCGCCAGCATCACGGACGAAAAGCTAACCCTACAACTGAACGCGGTGGATGCGACGCTGACCTCGCTGGAGTCGCAGTTGGACACGGCTTCGGCTGACCTGAAGCGTGGCGAAGACCTGCTGGAACGTGGGGTCGCCACCGCACAACAACTGGATCAGCTGCGCACGCGCGTGGACGTGATCAAGGGACAAATCGGCACCGCGCAGGCCGAACGGAGCGTTTTGGAACAGCGCGAAGCGGAAGGCGCTGTGCTGGCGCCGATCGGCGGCGCGGTTCTTCAAGTTCCCTTGACCGAAGGCTCTGTCGTCATGCCCGGCGAAAGTATCGCCGAGATCGGCGGAGGCGGCTTCTTCCTGCGCCTTGCTGTGCCGGAACGCCATGCGAACTATCTGGAAGAAGGTGCGGAAATCCGCATTGGCGGCGATGAAGGCGAGACCACCGGGGTCCTGGCCAAGCTCTATCCCCAAATCGAAAACGGCCGCGTGATCGTCGACGTGGAATTCGCAGGCATGGAGACCGACTTTGTGGACGCCCGCGTGTTGGTGCGCCTGCCGGTGGGCAAGTCGACGACTTTGCTGGTACCCGAAGGCACAGTTTCGACCCGCATGGGGCTGGACTTCGTCACCGTGCAGTCCGCAGACGGCGCGAAGTCGCAGCGCTCGGTCGTCACGGGTGGCGCGCACCAGATGGACGGCGTCGAGATGATTGAAATTCTGTCGGGTCTCACCGCAGGCGAACAGGTGGTGACCAGCCATGAGTAATCAGCCAAACACCCCCTCGCTGGGCATTGCGGGCGGATTGACCAAGGCGTTCATCCGCTCGGCCCTGACCCCATTGATGATCTTGGCCTCGCTTGCCGTCGGCCTTGTGGCACTGGTCAGCCTACCGCGGGAAGAAGAGCCGCAGATTTCGGTCCCGATGGTGGATATCCACATCCAAGCGCCGGGCCTGAAAGCAGAAGATGCCGCCAAGCTGGTGACCGAGCCGATGGAAAGCATCGTGCAGGGCATCAACGGGGTCGAGCATGTCTATTCGCAGACCAGCGACGACTATGCGCTTGTGATGGCGCGGTTCTTGGTTGGCACCTCGGCAGATACCGCGATTTTGCGGGTGCATGACAAGGTGCGCGCGAACATGGATCGCATCCCGGTTGGGATCAACGAACCCCTGATCGTCGGGCGCGGGATCGACGACGTGGCCATCGTGTCGCTGACGCTGACCCCCAAACCCACCGCCGAACACACGACCGCCAACGACCTGACACGGATTGCCCGCAAACTGCAGGTCGAGGTCGCCAAGATCCAAGACGTGGGCCTGACCTATCTGGTCGGCGAAAGCCCCGAAGCGATCCGCATCGCCCCGGACCCCGAGCGTCTGGCGCTGTATGGTGTCACCTTGCAACAGCTGGTCGGCAAGGTCCAAGGCGCAAACCGCGCGTTCAGCACCGGGTATATTCGCGACGGCGGGCAGCAGGTGATGTTGGCAGCCGGCCAGACATTGCAGGCGTCCTCGGACGTTGCAAACCTGCTTCTGACCACGCGCGACAACCGCCCGGTCTATGTGCGCGACGTCGCCAATGTCAGCTTCGTGCCGGACACCTCGGACAAGATCGTCGCCAATGTCACGCGCAATGAGGCCCGAGAGATCATCCGCACCCCTGCCGTTACGCTGGCCGTTGCCAAACGCGCCGGCGCCAACGCCGTGGTCGTGGCCGAGGAGATCCTGCACCGCGTCCACATGCTGGAGCATGACCTGATCCCCGAAACCGTGCAGATTGACGTCACCCGCGACTATGGCGAAACGGCAGACGAGAAGGCGAACGAGCTTCTGTTCCACTTGGGGCTAGCGACGGTGTCTATCGTGGCGCTGGTGCTGTTCACCATCGGCTGGCGCGAATCCATCGTGGTCGCCGTGGTGATCCCGGTCACCATCCTGCTGACGCTTTTTGCGGCATGGGTCATGGGCTACACGCTGAACCGCGTGTCGCTTTTCGCGCTGATCTTCTCGATCGGGATCCTTGTGGATGACGCCATTGTGGTGATCGAGAACATCGCCCGCCATTGGGGCATGCAGGACAAGGCGGATCGCGTGACCAAAGCCATCCGTGCAGTGGCCGAGGTGGGCAACCCAACCATCGTTGCAACCCTGACCGTTGTGGCAGCCCTTCTGCCGATGCTGTTCGTGTCGGGCTTGATGGGCCCGTATATGAGCCCGATCCCGGCGAACGCCTCGGCCGCGATGATCTTTTCGTTCTTCGTGGCGGTGATCATCACCCCGTGGCTGATGATCAAGATCGCAGGCAAAGCGCCTGCGCATGATCACGATGAGGAAGGCCATCACGGTGGCGTTCTAGGGCGGATCTATGCCTCGGTCGCGCGTCCTTTGCTGAAGACCAAGACGATCAGCCTGACCTTCCTGCTAGGCGCTGCCGTGATCTCGTTCGGGTCTCTGGCGCTGATCTATACCAAGGACGTGACGGTCAAGCTTTTGCCCTTCGACAACAAGTCGGAACTGTCGGTGGTGGTCGATCTGCCCGAAGGATCATCAATCGAGGCAACCGACGCCGTGGTGCAAGCCGTGGCGCGCGAAGCCCTGCAGATGCACGAGGTTGTTTCGGCGCAAACCCATGCCGGGGCGTCCGCGCCCTTCAACTTCAACGGTCTGGTCCGGCATTATTACCTGCGCACGCAGCCGCATCTGGGCGACGTACAGATCCTGCTGGACCACAAGGAACACCGCGAGCGCACGAGCCACGAGATCGCGCTGGAACTGCGTGAACGGGTGAACCAATTGGATCTGCCCGCAGGTACCAACGTCAAAACGGTCGAGCCGCCCCCCGGCCCGCCGGTCATGGCGACCCTGCTGGCCGAGGTCTATGGCCCCGATGCCGACACCCGTCGCGAAGCCGCCAGCAAGATCCGAGCGGCGTTTGACAGCGTGCCCTTCGTCGTCGATGTCGATGACAGCTTCGGCGAACAACCACGCCGTCTGCGCATCACGATCTCGCAGGACCAGTTGGAGTTCTTCGGGGTGCAGGAACAGGACGTCTTCTCGACGCTGGCGCTTCTGAACCACGGGCAAACCGTTGGGTATTCGCATCGCGGTGAGGGCCGCTATCCGATCCCTATCATCGTGGAACGTGACAAGGCGGACCGGGTGCTGGACGAACGCTTCCTGTCCACGCCGATCCCCGCCAACGCCCTGCCCGGCGCCCGCGGCGTGGTGGAACTTGGGGACGTGATCGAGATCACTGAAGAGAAAGCCTCGTACCCGATCTTCCGGCACAACGGCCGCACGGCCGAAATGGTTACCGCCGAGGTTGCCGGAGACTTCGAAGCCCCGGTCTATGGCATGATCGCCGTGGCCGAGCAGTTGGACGCAATGGAGTGGGAAGACGGCACCAAGCCCGAAATCCGCATGAACGGCCAGCCCGAGGATGAAAGCATCGTCACCCTGCTATGGGACGGCGAATGGGAAGTCACCTGGGTCACCTTCCGCGACATGGGGGCCGCCTTTGCCGTGGCGCTTCTGGGGATCTATATCCTTGTGGTTATGCAGTTTGGATCGTTCAAACTGCCGCTGGTGATCCTGACGCCGATCCCCCTGACCTTCGTCGGGATCATGGGTGGGCATTGGCTGTTCAACGCGCCGTTTTCGGCCCCGTCGATGATTGGCTTCATCGCGCTTGCGGGCATCATCGTACGGAACTCGATCCTGTTGGTGGATTTCATCCGGCATGCCGATCCCGCAAAGGACAAAGTCGAAACCCTGATCGAGGCCGGTGCCATCCGCTTCAAGCCGATCCTGTTGACCGCCGTTGCGGCGATGATTGGTGCGGCGGTGATCTTGGCCGACCCGATCTTCCAAGGGTTGGCGTTGTCGCTGCTCTTTGGCTTGCTCAGCTCGACCCTGCTGACGGTTCTGGTGATCCCCGCGATTTACCGCGTGTTCCGGACCTAAAGAACTGCCACATTCGGCGGTCCACACAAAAACAAAGCAGCCCCGAAAACTGGGGCTGCTTTTTCTTTAGGGGCGATGACTTCCCGCCGGCTCTCTGGAGTAAGCGAACATGAAACCTGGTTCCTGTCTGGATTGTTTACAACCCAATCAATCGTCGATCGTCAGTCAGATGAACGGCAGTCCACAATCCTGAATCGCCTAATCCCCCACGACCAATCCAAGCTCTTTGTCAGAGGCTGAAGGTGCGTATTTGTTGCGCGGCGGCATGGGACGGTCCTGCCATCTTGGTTCGAACACGAAGCTGGACACCTTTCGACCATTCACCAAAGCGCCATTTCCCGCGCCCAAGGCATAGTCGTAATAGAGCTTCACGATCTCCTCTTCCGACACCTGATCCGTCGCCTCATGCGCCATGCAGGCAGCACGCCATTTTGCAACGCGGGCATAATCGGGTTCGTCTGGAAGCTCGAAATCCTCGTAATAATCGAGGAACCAGAACCGTTTGAACAT
This sequence comes from Aliiroseovarius marinus, assembly GCF_004360145.1. Taxonomy (GTDB): domain Bacteria; phylum Pseudomonadota; class Alphaproteobacteria; order Rhodobacterales; family Rhodobacteraceae; genus Aliiroseovarius; species Aliiroseovarius marinus. The sequence continues at coordinate 145,277 of NZ_ML178717.1, forward strand.
TGGGGTGAACACAGCTTCGGCTAGACCAAATTCGTGAAACAGAAACGTGCCTTCAGGATTATGCTCCATCAGGAAAGCATTGATATCGCGGTAAAGCGCCAGCAGCTTTTCGTTCAAAGCCTCGCGCTGATCCATGTCCTGATTCATCACATAGATATAGCCCGCCATGGTAAAGGGGCCTTCTTTGGCGATGAGCATGGATTCAACGGCATGCTCATACGGATCGCTGCGTCGCAAAGGCGCGCCTTCAAGGACTTCGTCAAGGTAGCGCAAAATCACCAGACTCTCTTTGAGGATCTTACCCTCATGTGTTTCCAACACCGGCAGGGCTGTCGTGCCGCGTGTCTTTGCCAACAGCGCCGGGTCGCGCGGTTTGGTGATGTCGACGACGCGGAATTCAACCGCGTCCGGCTGGCCACGAAGGGCCAGTAGAATTTCCAACCGTTGGGAAAAGGGGCAAACAGGTATGTGGTAAACAACTGGCTTGGTCATATTTCTCAATCCATGAAAGGGCTGGCGTTGGTGCTGAAAAGTCAACGGATGCTAGATGCTGCACCAAAATAAACGACAGTGGAAGATCGTTTCCAAGCTTACTTCATGGGGCAGAAACTCATTTCGGCCGACCGATAGGAAATCCGCGAATGATGGGAACCGATCCAGACCTATGTCAACAGGTTCACGGTTGGTATCACCGATACCAACCGCTCCCTCTGACCATGCAGAAATCGTAACTCAACCACTTCACACTTTGCAGGTCAAACCCAAGATACTCAGGCGCCGAGGTGGATACACAACCACACACCGTTTAACCAAAACTCCGGCACCGTACTAAGCAACAACAGCGACGTTAACGGCGTCGCTATATGTTTGTCGGGTGCGTTGGGAAAAGGTTCATAAATAATTTACAATTATTTGCAGCTATCGGCCTGGATCAGTCCCCAGCCGAACCGGCTGTCCCTTCCGGGACGCCCAAGGTCGCGGGACCGCTGGCGCAAAGTGTTCAGTAGCTGCTGCTTGCGCAGCCCCGAGCGCGCGACCTCTTGCGCGATGATCGCAGTGGCAAAAGCCGCTGCGTATGACGTGCCCGAGGCAAAGGTCGTGCCCCGTCCACGTGGTAAAAGCAGATCCACGCCAGGCGCGGAAAAGTCCACCTCGGGTCCGCCATTGGCGTGTTTGTACAGCCGCTCGCGCGCATCTACTGCGGTGACGGCGATGACATTCGGATCGGATGCGGGATAGGCGACCGCTGTGCGTCCCCCATTCCCTGTGGCGGCCACCATGATCAGCCCTTTGCGGGCAACCGTTTTGACGATGTCTTCAAGGCTATCGTTCTTCGGCCCGGCCAGCGACATGTTCACGATGTCGACATTGTTCTCGACCATCCAGTTCAGACCAAGCGCAATGCTTTTCAGCCGCGCGACTGACCGACCGCCATTGCGCGCGAAGGCCACGACCGAGAAGATCTCGGCCCCCGGGCTAATCCCTTGCGGAAGCTTGTCCGTCCCCAAGCCGCTGATCAGGGCCACGATGCCTGTCGCATGATCGACCGATCCGGTGCGATCGCGCGGAAACAGGACCGAGGTGGATTTGACCGACACGCCCCGCAAAGCCGGGTTCGAGGTGTCTACCGGGCCATCGATCACCCCAACACGGACGGGGCGGTTCAGCTTGCATCCGGTGTCGGGCGCTAGGCCCAGAAGCCGATTGGCATAGGTTGTACGCCCCTTCGCAGCCCCATAGACCGAATGCTTGTCGACAATCACCGAAATCCGCTGACGGGCAAGGCGGGACCGCAATTCCGCAAGCGACATACGCCCATTCAGGTCCACCGCAGACATCCGCGCGCCCAAAGCCCCCAAAGAGGTGTTGCGCAGAATGGACACACCTTCACGCGACATCATGGTCTGGGCGCGGGCCATTTCTGCGCTGGACCCGATCAAAAGATATTCCGGCCCGCCGCTCGGTGCGGCAACTTCATTCCGGGTGGCCCGGATGACAGGCTGGCCATTGGGCGTTCTCAGGAAGAAACCCTGCCCCAGACCGGCACCTCGGCCCGAGCCTGCTCCACTGCCCGGTCCCGTCACGCTGCCGCCGCCATTCGGATCGTCACAAACACGTGCCGTGGCGACAACCTTGGTCGATCCATTGGGCTCGACATGAACCACATGGAACTGAACCGAATAAGGCAATCCGATCGATGGCAGCCTGATACGAAGACGGCTGGTGGTATGCGAAATCAACGTGGCCGGCAGCAATGTGCCGCTAACCCGCGTGCGCAAATTGGGCGTCGCGTTCCTAAGAAACCCGGGGGTGGGCACATCCAGAATGTCACCGGGCAGCACGCAATTGCCTCGCTGCGCCTGTGCGCTTGGCGCGACACCGAAAAGTGTGATGGCAATCAGAGCAAGGGCAAGAGCAAGGCGCTTCACGGAAGGTCTACACTTTCGAAAACGTCAGTTTCTGAGCGCAACGTTCCGGCCAATTGTTCGAGATCGGCTTCCGGATCAAGCGGAGATAGCCGGTACAGGCCAATCGCGGACGGACCGTCGACGATCACCAGCTCATGCATCTGCAACAAAGACGCCATCGACGCCTGCGTAACATCCGGCCGGAAACTCACAACGATATTCGCCGTGTCATCGTTGGACGACGCCAGTTCGTAAACGTCTTCCGACGCGCGGAAGTTGCCAAGTACGGCAAGCAGGGCAAGCGCTGCGGCAAGCCCACTTGAGAACGACAGAATATAGCGCCGCGTTCTGGATCGCCCTTCAAGGACTTGTTGTGGGCTGTCTTCGATGACACGCCGAAGCCGCGCCAAACCCAGATCGCCCGGACTTTGGACGTCGGATTGTTGCTGCATCGTTGCGCGAACAAGGGACAGCATCTCGGCTTCTTGCCGCAGGGACGGGTCTTGCGCCATCGCGGCCTCGACCATGTCGCGCTCGTCTTGCGACAGGGTTCCGTTGACCCAAAAGGGCAACAGCTCGATGATATGCTGACGATCTAACTCTGAACTCATGACGCTACCTTTGCATTCATTCTGCCCTGAAGGCAGTGCAACAACAACTTCTTAGCATGAAAAATACGGGTTTTGACGGTCCCTTCCGGCGCTGAAGTCACCTCGGCGATCTCGCGATAGCCCATATCCTCGTAGAACGCTAACTCAATGGCGTCTCGATGATCAGGCTTCAACTGCGCCAAACAGGCCCGCAAATGCTCTGCCTCTTGCACGGCAGAAATCTGGGCAACCGCGCTTGGTGCTTCATCCAGCTGCTCGGGCAGATCATCGGTAATCGTCAGGCGTGCATTCTTGCGAAACACATCAATGACCTTTCGGTACGCAATCGAAAACATCCACGTTTTGACAGCAGACCGCCCTTCAAAGGCCGCCGCCCCTTTCCATACATCTAAAAACACTTCTTGAAGTATGTCGGCCGAGAGGTAGGGATCGTTCAATTTAATGTTGATAAATCTGTAGAGCGGTCTCTCCATCTGGCGATAAAGCGCGTCGAGGGCGGTTTTGTCACCTTTTCCGATCCGGTGGATCAAAGATTTCAGCTCTGCATCTTTCATATCCGCGCCCTATCGATACACGATGTGCTTGATGTCGCTGCGCAAGGCCAGCCCAAACAGCCACCCATCCCCATTGATCATCCTACGTGACCAAGGACCTTCCATGTATTCCGCGCTGAAGACAAGCGAATGATCTTCGACAAAGGTCCACTCGATTTCCTGCCGCAGATAGCGGGCATTCTCGCTAGAGCTGTCGCTATACTCAACAATCCCGGCCTCAAGTGCATAGTCCCACAGGTCGGGAACAAGCGCGTAGTTCAAGCTGGCGGCTGCCCGCGCCTCCCAGAAACCCCCAAGGGTCGAGGCATGGTGGCGCAGTTTCAACTCGACCGTGGCGTCCAGCCGATCAGTGGGCGCGACCGAGGCCAGAAGCTCCAACCCATGGGCAACCTCATCCCCATCCGGCGACGCGTGATATTCCAGATCCTCGTAGCTATAGAGCACCGCATAGCTGCCGCGTTCGGTGAATTTGTTCATCCCGACGCTAAACGTAGCCAGTTGGTGATCCTGTTCAGGCAAGGCGCCCAGCGGGGTTTCAAGCCGTTCCTGCACGAACAGTTCGGACGAGAAATAGAACCTTGCGCCGTTCAGGAAACCGCCGGTGAACACATCCGGGGCATAGGTTGACTCGAACGACAGGCGGGTCAGGCGGTCCACTGCTTGATCTGGGCTGCCCCCTTCATTGGTCCGCGCCTGTTCTGCACCAAGGGCCCAGCTCCATTCATGGCCCGCGTATTCCAGCTCCACCCGTTTGGCGCGCTCGCCGACAATCAGGTCCGGATTGAGCGGCGAATGGAAATCCTGATCGATCTGTGAATAGCCCAGACCAAGTGACAGCGCGTCCGGTAGTTCAGGCGGTGTCAGGCGAACATCCAGCTCGGCCTCAAGCGCCTGCCCAGTACGCCAAGCGCCACCGTCAAACCACTCGGTCTGATCCGCCGACAGCAAGACATCTACGCGGTCGCCGACCACCGGCGCGGACAGCGATACGCCCTTGCCCCGGACATTTCCGACCGATCCGTTGGGCAAATCCCCGGCCCGCCCGTCAAAGGCGGTAAATCCAAGGCGCAGGCCAGAATTCAGAAGCGGCGCGATCTGGGTTGTCGCCCCGATGACGCGATCATTCCGGCCGGCAACGCCGATCAGATTGTCTGGACTGGTGGACAGGCCGGGTTGCAACACGAAGGCGGCGACCTCGTCCCGGTTGGCGGCATCCGCGAACCGCAAAGACACCCCGCGGCGCGATGCCTGATCAATCAGGTTTCCGTTGATGTTGTAGTAGTGCGAGCCCAGCCGTAGCGAGAGGTCCCCGCCCAGCACCGTGTGTCGAGTTTCCAAATAGTGATCGTTGATCGCGTAGTACTCGCCGGTCTCTGGGTCCGGCAATGCCGCGCGCGAGAAGCTTAGACCGCCACGCAGCAGACCATCTTGGATATCGAAATCCAGCCGCCCTCCGAACCCGGTATAAGCTTTATGCGCATCGCGATTACCAACCACACCGCTTTCCAATTGGACGGCAACATAGGCTTCGGTCGTGCCCGCCGCGACAAGCGTGAACTCCCACCGACCAATAACAACGTCGCCCCGCGCGGTTTCTTCATAAAGCACAAGCTCGTGCGTGTTGCCGGTCAGGTCTGAGGGCACTTTCAAGCGCAGTGTCTTGCCAGACAGGTCCAGAGCGGTCCAGACTCGCACACCGTCGATCTCGACTTTCACACGCGCGAGTGGAAGCAGCTGATCAATCTCGATGGACAGGATTTCACCGGGTTGCGCATCGCCCAACGACACGCGATCGCTTGCTGGCGCTTTTACTGGCAGAAACAAAATCAGCAATGCGGCGATCCACGCCCCAAGCATGCTTGATTTTTGCCCGCGATAGCTTTGCACCAATAGTCCCTCGTTTGCGTCGGGGCTTACTAACGGGGCGCCGTTAAATCTCAAGAAAAAACCGCCTCAAACACCTAGAGATAGACGAATATGTCTCAGAAACCTCGCTTACAACTACCTGAAGATGAGCAGCCACCCTCAGACTACCGCATAAGCCTTTGCGGTGGCGAACTCACGCATAGTGTTTCTTCTTCGACATCTTTCCGATGCCGGGGTTGAAGGAATTGGTGGGGTCGCAGCAAGCATAATGCGCGGCCAGATCAGGCTTGGCAGGATAGAGATGCCCGACATTGTGCTCGGCCGGATATTCCGCACCGCGCTGATCTAAAAGCTCCAACATCTGCGCCTTGATCTGCTTGGGATCGGCCCCTTTCTTGACCACGTAATCCTGATGCAGAACATGGCAGAAAAAATGGCCGTAATAGAGCTTGTGCACAAGCTGATCATCGACCTCAGCTGGCAGAACTTCGTACCAGTCGCGATCATTGCGGCGCAGCGCGATGTCGAGCGCCAAGATGTCCTCGACGTCTTTGGAATGGATCGCCATGTACCGAACCGCAGCGCCTGCGGCGGCGAACCGATGCAATCCAGCAACCTTGGCTTCGCGGTCGGTGCACTCAAAGAAGTCCCCCTCGCGCTCCGCAAAGAGCTTGGACAGATAGGCCGACGCCTCGGCGATCCCGTCGTCTCGCATCTTCAGGATCAGGTGGTGACGATAGCGATTGCGGAAGTCCTTCAACCGTTTCGGCAGAATGCTGGGGGTCAGGCGGGCAAACAGCTGCATGGCGCGGTCGGTGAAATTGGCCAGCCCGGGGACAGACCGCAGCCGCGCATCAATCGCACCTTTCAAGGCAAAGAAGGACGGCAGGCGATCCGTGCCCAACCAGTCGATCATCATGACGGTGTCCTTGCCATAGCGCTCGGTCAGATCGAACACCTCGCGCTCCATATATTCGCCCGAGACCGGCAGTGTTTCGAACTCTGACAGAATATGACGGCGCAGCTCGGTCAGGTCCGCGGTGTCATTGGTGCCGATATAGAAGGTCTTTTGCGTGGCGGGCTTGGCATAGGTATCCAGCCGAACAGCAAACACGCCCAGCTTGCCCGCGCAGCCCGAGGCCTCGTGCAGACGCCGTTTGTCGGCATTGAAGCGCGCGGGCGTTTCCGCATCCACCTTGCGCACCTGACTGGCATAGTCGGTGGCCGACGCCTTGCGATTGGTGTCCGGGACGCTCGGCCCCAGATCGCCCGCTTCCAGCCGTGTCAGAATTTCCTCGGGCGTGTCGCCCAGATCAATCCCCAGATGATTGACCAAGGATAGCTGGCCATTCTCATCGACCTGTGCGTACAGCGACAGCTCGGTATAAGACGGGCCACGTTCCACCAGCGAACCGCCCGAGTTGTTACAGACCCCGCCGATGATCGACGCCCCGATACAGGACGACCCGATCACGGAATGCGGTTCGCGCCCCAGCGGGTCGAGCAGTTTTTCCAAAGCAAACAATGTGGAGCCCGGAAAGCCAATGACCTGACGCCCCTCGTCCAGCGGCACGATCTTGTCCATGCGGCGGGTGTTGATCAGAACCACGTCACGGTCATAGGCGCCCGACGGGGTGGAGCCTTCGGTCAGCCCCGTATTGGCCGCCTGCATAATGACGATCTTGTCCGCCGAGACGCAGGCCTCAAGCACCTGCCATTGCTCAAGCAGCGTCCCCGGACGAATAACGCACAGCGCTTCCCCTTCCCCCGATCTGAACCCGCGCCGAAAGCGTTCGGTCGCCCGCTGTCCGGTTAGGACATGACGACGACCGACGATGTCGCGGAAACGAGAGAGAAGCGCGTCGTTGGTCATGCAGCAGCTCCTGTGCTTATCTTCGCCGCCCCGCTTTCCCCAAGAAAACGCAGGTTGTCGTGGCTCAGTTGGTCGACGCGCGTGACGCCCATCAGTTTCATGTCGCGCTCGATCTCGGCCTGCATCAGGCCCAGCGCGCGCTCGACAGCCGGTTGACCGCCTGCTGCCAGAGCATAAAGGTATCCGCGACCGATGCCCACCGCCTTGGCGCCCAATGACAGCGCCTTCAGCACATGGGTTCCGCGTTGAATTCCGCTGTCCATCATGACGTCCAGCTTGTCGCCAACCGCCTGAACGATCTCGTCCAGCTGGTCGAACGGCGTGCGCGACCCATCCAGCTGCCGGCCACCGTGGTTCGACAGAATGATACCGGTGCAGCCGATCTCAGCCGCGCGTTTGGCGTCTTCGACGGTCATGATGCCCTTCAGGCAGAATTGGCCATCCCAATCGCGCACCATCTGCGCCACGTCATCCCATGTCATCGACGGGTCGAGCATGTCGGTGAAATAGCCACCGATCGAGCTGGCCCCGCCACCCATGTCGACATGTTCATCCAGTTGCGGCAGGCGGAACTTCTCGTGCGTGACATAGTTGATGCCCCACATCGGCTTGATCGCAAACTGGATCATGCCGCCCAAGGTCAGCCGGAACGGGATCGAAAATCCGGTGCGCAGATCGCGTTCGCGATTGCCGCCGGTGATGCTGTCCACGGTCAGCATCATCACTTCGACCCCAGCCTCTTTCGCGCGCTCCATCATGGCCGCGTTCAGCCCGCGATCCTTGTGGAAGTAGAACTGATAGACCTGCGGGTTCTTGTGCTTCTGCCGCAGTTCCTCCAGCGACACGGTGCCTAAGGACGAGACCCCAAACATGGTGCCGTATTTCTCGGCCGCGGCGGCCACGGCGCGCTCGCCTTGGTGATGGAACAACCGTTGCAGCGCGGTGGGCGAGCAATAGACCGGCATGTCCAGCTTCTGCCCCATCACGGTGACGGACATGTCCACGTCCTTCACCCCACGCAGGACTGACGGAAGCAGATCGCACGTGTCGAATGCGCTAGAGTTCTTGCGCAGCGTCACCTCGTCATCAGCACCGCCGTCGATGTAGTTGAAGATCGGCCCCGGCAGACGGCGCTGCGCCAGTTTGCGGAAGTCGTGGAAGTTGTGACAATCTTTAAGACGCATGGTCAATCTCCTAGTACGCGACCGAGGGCAGCCAAGTGGCAAGTGCGGGCCAGTAGAAGACAAGGGCAAGACCGATCAGCTGCAAGATCACGAAGGGAATGATGCCCTTGTAGATATCCGTCAGTTTGATCTCGGGCGGGCAAACCCCCTTCAGATAGAAGAGCGCAAATCCAACCGGTGGCGTTAAGAAACTGGTCTGCAACGTCACCGCCACAAGGATCACGAACCACACCAGCGCCGGTTCATCGATGGCGCCAAAGCCGGGAATATCCAGACCCAGCGCATTCACAATCGGGCGCATCAGAGGCAGCACGATCAGCGTGATTTCGATCCAGTCCAGCACGAAGCCCAGCAGGAACACGATGAACAGGATGAAAATCACAGTTCCCGTGGCGCCAAGGCCAGCGCTGTGGATCATGTCCTCGATCAACGCGTCGCCGCCCAGTTCCCGCAGCACATAGCTGAACACCGTCGCGCCCAGAAAGATCGCGAAGATATAGGCGGTGGTGTTGAAGGTGGCTTTCAGCACGTTGACCAGCTTGCGGAAGGTCAGCTTGCGATAGCCCAGCGCCAGCAGGGTCGCGCCAAGGGCACCCACGCCTGACGCCTCGGTCGGCGTGGTGAGGCCCGCGAAGATCGAGCCCAGCACCGCCAGGATCAGACCCAACGTCGGCAGGATGGCAATCAGCACATCCTTGACGGCAGCCCAGTCAGGGCGGGTTGCGCCTTCGGGCACAGGGGCCACGTTGCGTTTGATCAGTGCAATGACGAAGATATAGGTCAGGTAGAGACACCCGATGATCACGCCCGGGAACACTGCGGCCATGAACAGGTCGCCCACCGACAGGGCCATCTGGTCGGCCATGATCACCAGCATGATCGAGGGCGGGATCAGGATGCCAAGCGTACCGGATGCAGACACCACACCAGCCGCCAGCGAGGGATTGTATTTTTGCTCCATCATCGAGGGCAGCGACAGCACGCCCAGCAGCACCACCGAGGCACCGATGATGCCGGTCGACGCCGCAAGGATGATGCCGATCATGGTCACCGTGATAGCCAGCCCGCCGCGCACCGTCCCAAACAGGCGCTGCATCGAGGTCATCAGGCGTTCTGCCACGCCACTTTCATCCAGCATCAGCCCCATGAAGATGAACATGGGCAGTGCCACCAGAACCGCGTTGGACATGGTCGCATAGACCCGGTTCACCACGGCCCCAAGGGTTAGATAGTCCAGCCCGGTGAAGGTGCTTTCCAGCCCAGTCCACAACATCAGGTCATTGTCGAACAGGTAAGCCAGCCCGCAATAGGCGACGCCGACCCCTGCGAGGGTCCACGCCACGGGGAAGCCCGTGAACAGAAGCGCGATGAAGGTCAGGAACATCGCGATGACAAGCTTTTCTTCGGTGGTTTCGACCACGAAGGTCAGCGCGGTTGCGACAACGGCGAAGGCCACCAGCGCCCACAGGATCAGGCGCAGGTCCTTGCCCTTTCGCTCATCTTCGTAATTCACCACAATCGCATGCGCGTCATGGATCAACCGGGCCACCGCTGCCAGCGCCAGCAGCACGAAGCTGGCCGGGATCACAGCTTTGAACGCCCAGCGCGCAGGCAGACCTGTCGGGCTGTCCGAGCGTTCGTTCACCCGCCAGCTTTCATAGAAATAATCCCAGCCCTGATCGATCATAAGATAGATGAAAGGCACCAGCAGGGCGAGGATCCCGATCACCTCGATCACCCGCTGCGCACGGCGGCTCAGCTGCATGTGCAGAATATCGACACGTACGTGGCTGTCGGTCACCAAGGCATACGAGATGCCAACCATCGTCACCAAACCATAGAAATGCCACTGAACCTCATCGAGCTTCGGGAAGTTCACGTTGAACAGATAGCGCAGGCTGACCTGTGTCACGATAGCGGCCACCAAAAGCAGGTTGGCCCACATGACGATGTTGCCAACGCCTTTGACGGTCTTGTCGATCGCAACGGCAGCGACCTGCGTGTCGCGGTCCTCGTGTTCGAGAATGTGTTCATACACGTCAACGGGATCGGTATTGTCCACGTCATTTTGATGCGGGGTCTGGGCCATGTTCTCCTCCACAGGCGATGGCGGCGAAATTGCGCGAGGTCAGGGAATAAAGGGAAAAACAAATAAGTGCGGGGCGGCGGATCACGCCGCCCCACGTTCTTTGGAAAGTTACTTGCGGGGGAGGAACGCGTTCTCTTTCCAGATCGCATAGCCTTCGCGGAACTCGGTCATGTCACCCAGAACTTTGGCGAAGAATTCGTCATTGGCGGCTTCTTCCTGGGCTACCGCGTCCCAGTTTTCGCGGAAGACGTTCAGCATCTCGTCCGACCAGGTTTTGATGGTCACGCCGTTGTTTTCGACGTTGTCCAGCAGGGCGTCGTGCTGAATGGCTTCACCTTCTGCAAAGCTGTCGGTCATCGAAGCCTTACAGGCGTTTTCGATGATCGCTTTGTGCTGATCCGAAGCTTCGTTCCAGACGTCCTTGTTCACCAGCAGTTCAAACACGGTGGCCTGTTGGTGCCAGCCGGGGAAGTAGTTGAACTTGACCAGTTTGTGGAAGCCAAGACGTGCGTCGATCGCCGGCATCGAGAATTCGGTCGCGTCGATCGCGCCTTTTTCCAGTGCGGGGAAAATCTCGCCACCCGGCAGCAGGCTGGTTGCGACGCCCAGGCGCTGCATAACTTTGCCGCCCAGACCGAAGAAACGCATTTTCAGACCTTCCAGATCTTCAGCGCTGTTGATTTCCTTTGCAAACCAGCCCGAGGTTTCTGGCGCGATGATCGCGCAGGGCAGAACCTTCACGTTGAAGCCCGCCTGGTCATACATCTCTTGGTACAGGTTCATCCCGTTGCCATAGTACAGCCACGCCATGTATTCGCCGGCTTCCGGGCCAAAAGGCACAGCCGAGAACAGCGGGGCAGCCGGGATCTTACCGGCCCAATAGCCAGCCGTGGTGTAGCCCGAGTTGATCTTGCCCGAGCTTACGGCGTCCAGAATTTCGAACGGCGGCACCAGTTTGCCGGGCTCATAGACTTTCATCTTCAACGTACCACCGGACATCAGGTCCAGCTGCTCGGCAACGCGCGGGATCGGCGACCCCAGACCCGGCAATGCGGTCGAGAACGCGATGGGGGTTTTCAGCAGCAGCTTGTCAGCAGCTTGCGCGGCCGTGGTGGTCAGAAGGGTCGCGGCAATCGCCAACGAGGTCAGGGTCTTTTTCATGGGTTTCCTCCGAGGTTGGACCGTAGTGACCGGTGCCGCCTCCACGGCAAATCCGGTGTCGATGTAAATTGGTAAATATAATCACTGCGACCGGTCAACAACTTTATTTACCACTGGTAAATCTAACCGCCGAGTTTTCACTGGCGAAACAGCGCGGATTCCGGGCCATCGCTTACGAAGGAAGTTCGAAGATCTTGGGCATTCCTGTTATTTTTCAAAACCTAACAAGGAGCGCCGCGTGGATTTGATCCGGGTTGATTTTTGACGAGCATTGGTTACTTTGATTTACCACCACTCCGAGAACGACGCGGAACTGAGGGACGTTCAAAATGACGAAGAAAGCTCTTTTTGATCCGGTTGGACACGAATCACTGGCCGATGCTGTCGTCGCACAGATCGAGGATTTGATTGCTTCGGGGGTTCTCAAACAGGGTCGCCAACTGCCATCCGAACGCGAACTGGCCGAGACACTTCGCGTCTCGCGCCCAAAGCTGCGTGAAGCGCTTCATATTCTGGAAGAGCGCGGCTTGGTCATGATCAAGCACGGCGAGGGCAGCTTTGTTGCGCCATTGACGGGCCAAGCGATGCTGCCCGCCCTGCTAGACCTTTACGGTCGCCACGAACCAGCGTTTTTTGACTACCTCGAATACCGGCGCGAACAAGAAGGCTTTGCCGCCCGCCTTGCGGCACGCCGCGCCACGCGTGCCGATAAAGAGCGGATCTCTGAAATCTTGACCGAGATCGAGCAGGCGTGGAAAGCAAACGACCCCAAGGCATCGCGCGAAGCAGACTTCGCCCTGCATTCGGCCATTGTGGATGCCAGCCAGAACGCAACGCTGATCCACATGATGGCGTCGATCTTCGACCTGACCCAGCAAAGCGTGTTCTACAACCGCGACTTCCTGAAAACACTTGATGGCACGGGTAAGAAGCTGCTCGAACAACACCTCGAGCTGGGACAAGCCGTGATTGATGGAGACGAGACCCGTGCTGAGAAGGCGGCGCTGGATCACATAGACTTTGTGGAGCAATCCTTCCGGCAAGGTCTGGAACAACAACGGCGCGAGGCGATGGCCGAAAAGCGTCGGCTGATGGCCAGATAGAGCACACCGGACGAACCACCGTGCTTTACGCGTTCTCTTGGCTTTGTTTGCAGCTTCCGACGAAAACCGGTTCCCGCGCGTCGATACTGTCCAAGACGGCACGCTCCCAGATCGCCCCACATGCGCCGCCGCAGACAGAACAGGGACGAAACAGCGCGTAGCCACCGCAGGTTTCACAATCTGTCCCGGCTTCATTGGCAGACCAATTACTGCCGCATTCAGGGCAATAGTGGGTCACGGGATCTGCCTCGGCCTCGTCGCCTATGGCCATCACAAAGTCAGATAAAGACGGGTAAAGTGCCGTGGACGGCCACGCTGCAGAGGTTTCCTTGGTCCACGTCAGGTGGACAACAGCGGCTTGCCCGTCGTCCAAAATGTAAAGCACGTCGTCCGAAGATGCATCCTTCGCGACAGCCCGAAAGCGCCGCCCCTGCAAAACATGCCCGGGGGCCATCTGACGCTTCAACGCCCGTTGGAAATACAGTTTCTGAAAGACCCCCAGCGGCATCCAGTTTTGCGGAAGCGTGTTCATATCGACATCACCAAGACTGCCCCCTTATTCTGCTCGGATAAACTCATGACCACAGATTTTGAAACTGTCGTTCTTTACGAACAGGATCAATCCGGACACATAGCTGTTTGCAGGGTCATCTGGATTGCCCACCCTGCACTGAATATTCGTCGTTGTTTGCCCTTTGAACGTAATGGCCCCCGCCGGGACACAGGCATCGCCTGTCACTTTGACCCCAACGATGTCATCCCCGAAATGCTGAATCCGCACAGTTTCGGTCCAATACTTACCTTCGCACTGATAGTCTTTCGACACCCACAGGCCTGAGAGATCAATCTTTCCCGGTTTTGTGCTGTCCTGCGCAACACGAAAAGGGACTGAAACGACCTCTTGCCCCGCATCGTCATCATCAAACATGCGCAGGGTATAAAGCCCAGACTCAAGCGTCACGGATAGCGAAAAGGGGCGCGGCCCCTCGGCATTGCCGACTGTAAGTCGCTTTAGGTCGTGCTGGTCTGCTTGCTCTTCCGACCCGTGCGGGACTGTGGCGGGTATCACCCCGAACCACGCGTCGCGATCAAGTTTCTTGGACGAGGTGTACGATCCCGTAATTGCTTCTCCGGGTTTGAAGCTGGATTTTGAAAGCCGTATGACCGCTGGGGGCATTGGTTGTGTGAAACGGTTCAACAACGTGAATTGCTCGCCAGATCTCATGCCCTCTTCCACGCAACTACGAAGGCACAGTTCAAGTTCAGCCCGCGCCGTAAAAGCCGCAGTACGCGCTTCATCCAGACGCTTTCCAACCGACTTCAAGCCCTCCTTCAACTGCCCCACAGATTTGTCGGCCTTCGTTTGATCTGCCGCGTAGGAAACCGATCTGGACGCCAACGCATCGCGAATACCCGCAAGGCGCCCAATCTTTTCGGCAATGGCAGACCGTTCAGAAGCGGTAGATGCTTTGGACAACTCTGTCGTATGCTGTGCGATCACGGCCTTGATCTGGGTCGCTTCGGTTTTAGACTCGGAGAGCAGCATTGCGAACACGCGGGCCAGTTCTTCTTTGTCCTGAATTTCTATCTGCGTGTCCTCGAAATACTGCGCCTGTCTGGTAACAAGCTGTTCAAGCTCCGCCAGTTTTTCAGCAGTCTTTTCGCACCGCATTCGACAGATCGCGTCACCAACACTTTCGCCCGGCTTAAGGCAACTCGGGGTATCGACTGGGTCAACATCTGCAGGGAGCTCTACGCATTCCTCGTCTTCGGCCACGTCTTCTTGCTTTTGCGCTGCAATGTCCGATTTGGCGTAGTGGGCAACTTCAGACAGTGTCGAAATGAGTTCGTCCAATGCCTGAATCCGTTCAGATGCCAGCGCCGCATCCTCATCCGAAATCCCAACCCGGCTAATTTTCAGATACTCTTTCCGGCGCTGTTCATTAATCCGTACGATAAGCGTGCTGAGGGAAATCTCAGGAGAGTTCACCATCGTTGACACAACGGGTGCCATTGGATTGGGAGAGGCTTTCGCACCGGCCGAGGCGGTCTCGTAAAGCTGCATCGCGGTTTCAGACAAATGCGCAGCAAGGGCAGCGTCTTCTGGATCTGCGCCTCTTTTCAGAACCAGCTGGCGTTCAATGAGCTGCGGATCAAACTCGTCTGCCGTGGCAGCTACGGCGGTCAGGATCATAAATATTGTAAGGAAAAAAGTCCGTTATAAAGGGCGGCGCAATATTGGACCACGGTAGCGCCGC
>NZ_SAIT01000016.1 GCF_004360145.1 Aliiroseovarius marinus
TCCAGCTTTTTGCAGCTGCTAGGAGCCGTAGACCATGTCGGCCCCCGCGACAGCCTTCATCCACTTCCTGAGGACCTCCAGCGGGTAACCAGAGCCGTATCCATGGCCCACTCCGTCCGTCTGCCACCCCCCGATCTGATCAACGATGTCGGCGGGGCACTCAACGGCCCTGAGGCGATCCCGCATCGAGTGGCGGAAGCTGTGCATAGAACATCCTGCAGGTACGTGTTCCTTCATCCATTTGTTCAGTGCGGCACTCGCTGCATTGGCGTTCGTTGTGTCCGACTTGTTGTACCGAGGGAAAGCGAACTGGGAGATGGCTTGTTGGTCGAGGATACGTTGAGCCGCCCAACGTGCTTCTCCTTCTAGGGGGACATCCCTTTCACTGCCTTTGGTCTTGAGACGACGCCATGGATGGGGGCGGACCCGGGCGAACAGAGACCCGTCTTCACCTCGGATCAGGTCCTCTCTGGTCATCCCCGCAGCTTCTGCCAAGCGCATCCCTGTGTCAGACACGAGGGCGACCAGCCAGCGCAGATCATCGTCAAGCTCCCTGCACTTCGCTTGAACTGTAGCGAGGGCATCGGCGGGAACCGCTGTGCGACCTGAGACGCCAGCTGATCTGTCGTAGTAGACGCCAGCAAAGGGGTTGTTCAGGGTGAGGCCCTGTTCACTTGCGGCGAAGTTCGTCACGGCCCTGACGGTACCGAAGACCCTTGTCATGCTGCTGCCAGCAAGACCACGAGCGATCAGAGCATCGCGGAAAGCGTTGGCATCGGCCTTGGTGTAGGCGTCGAGGTGCTTATCCCCACAGGCGTCGATGACGTAGCCACAGGCCCGCTCAGCGGCTCGGTGGAAGGTCACAGGACGACCTTTGCCCTTCAGCTGCAGATAAATCCCCACAGCCTCTGACAACAAAACAGATGACGGAGAGATAACAAGCGGCTGATCAACGACCTCCGCTCCTGTCGCCCGCTGCAGCCTCAGCATGTGCTTTCCCGGCAGCTCTACGTCACGACACCTCAAGTGGTACCAGTACTCGTCGAGCTGATCGGCAGCTCTTCTTGCTCGGGCTTCGGCAATCTTGGGTGACTTCGTGCGAAGGGAATAGGCGATCCGGGGCGAGGTGTAGTGATCCCTTAGCTCTTTCGGGATGCGACGGCTGAAATAGAAAACCCCGTCTTTCACGAAGGTGAACGGGCGCGAAATGGTCTCCGACATGGTCTACGGCTCCTAGCAGCTGCAAAAAGCTGGAGCAAAACCAATGAGTTAGCTTTGGAAGTGGTGCCCGGGGGCGGAATCGAACCACCGACACGAGGATTTTCAATCCACTGCTCTACCCCTGAGCTACCCGGGCACGGGTGAACGTTTTATCGTTCGGGTGGGCGCGTTTTAGTCGTGGGGGTCGGCGGTGTCCAGAGGGAAAAGTTGGTTTTTCGAAGGTTTTTCAGTGCGGCTTCAAAGTTTCGCGCGAAAGGGCCTGAGACATGGCTTCTGCGGCCTCGTCCAGATCCTCGGGACTGTCGGCGGGGACGGCGTAAGAGCCGTTCAGCCAACGGCCCAGATCAACATCAGCGCAGCGCCTCGAGCAAAATGGGCGGTACTTCGGATCCGTGTCTTTTTCGCAGATGGGACAAGCCATTAGCGTTTCTCCAGGCAGCGCGAGAGGGGCAGGCGTTCGCGTTTCCGCTGCAGCTCAAACAGGCCCAACTGGGTCCAGCCGACCATGGCGGTTTCGATGCCCTCGGCTTTCAAAGCCGCGCGCAGAACCTGTTCCAACTGGCGGCGGTCTTTTTTGGGGCAGGGGGCGAAGTCGATGACGATCTGGCCGCCCAAGCCCCGGCATCTCAGCGCGGCGGGAAGGGCACGGGCTGCAGCAATGTTGGCCTTCAGACCCGCCGCTGGGCTGGTGTCTCCGCCCGTGTTGACGTCCACGGCCACGAGCGCGCGGGTGGGCTCAACGAACATGGACGCTCCGCCGGTCAGGCGCACAAAGGCACCCCGGGCGGCGTCGATCATCTCGTGCACATTATGGCGGTCAAACGCGCCCTCAGCGGCGTCCAACTGGTCCGGTTCCGGCCATTCTCGCCACGCAAGCTCGTGTGGGTCGGGGCCGTCAACCAGAAGCTCGGCGTCGCCTTCAGAATCGGCCAGCACCGCACGGCTGAGGTCGAGCATGGCAGCAATGTCAGCCGCCACATCATCGTTCGCGCCCTTTTCAGCGACGGATCGGATGATCAGACCTTCCTCTGCGCCGCCCATAACCTCATGTGCGATTTCCAAAAGGCGCACACGGGCGTCGTCATCGCGAATCGCGCGGCTGACATTGATGCCCGGCGCGCCGGGGGTGACGATCGCATAGCGGCTTTTGAAGAGCACCTTTTGCGTGACGGGAACGGCCTTGCCGTCGTCACCAAAGCCAGTGACCTGTACCAGAATACGTTCGCCCGGTTTCAGACCTTTGCCTTGACGCAGGAACCCCGTCTGGCCACCCGGCAGGCGTAACATCATGCCGCCTTGGCCCTTCAGAGGGCGGTCGCAAATTGCGCGGAAGATGGCACCGGGGAGCACGACGCCCTCGGGCGGTTCGATCAGCAGATCGGTCAGCGCCCCGTCGGTGATCTGCGCCGCGGCCATGCGGCCCTTGTAGGTATCAAGCGCAATCACGCTGCCCTTCATGTCTCTGCTCCATATAGGGGGAAGCCCGCGGCCTGAAGCAGCCCGGCGGTTTCCGCGACGGGCAGGCCGACGACGGCGGTATAGCTGCCCTGAATCCATGGGATGAACGCACCGGCGGGGCCTTGGATGGCGTAACCGCCCGCTTTGCCCTGCCAGTCGCCGGTGGCTAGATAGCCGTTCAGTTCTTCATTTGACAGGCGCTTCATTTTGACATCCGTGACCACATCGCGCGCCCAGGTGCCGGTGGTGTTGCGCACCACGACCGAGGTGATCACCCGGTGACGGCGCCCCGACAGGGCCAACAGAAACTCGGCGGCTTGGGCGGCATCTTCGGGCTTGCCCATGATGCGACGTCCAAGCGCGACGGTGGTGTCGGCGCACAGCACGACCTCGTCAGTGGCGACAGACATCGCAGCAGCTTTCGAGGCCGCAATCCGGCGGCAATAGGTCAACGGAAGCTCGCCCTTTTCGGGCGTCTCATCCACATCCGGTGGGCGGATGTCGTCAGCAACAAGGCCGAGCTGCCCCAGCAACTCGGCCCGTCTTGGGCTACCAGAGCCCAGAATCAGTTTGGGACGCGACATGCGCGACGACGCTTACTTGAAGCGATAGTTGATCCGACCCTTGGTCAGATCATAGGGGGTCATTTCGACCTGCACCTTGTCGCCAGCCAGAACGCGGATGCGGTTTTTGCGCATCTTACCTGCCGTGTGAGCGATGATCGTATGGCCGTTCTCCAGCTCGACCAGAAATGTCGCGTTCGGCAGGAGTTCCTTAACGACACCGGGGAATTCGAGCAGTTCTTCCTTGGCCATGTTCACTCCTGTATTTACACCCACCCATCGTGGGCGCCTACTAAATGGGGGGAAACGTCCCGGTTTTCAAGGGAATTCGGCACAGATGCCAGATTTGCTGCCAACGTCATGCGGCGTCTAAGTCACGCCGAAGAAGCATCCTGCGTCGGAGCGCCGAACCGTTCGATGATCCGGTCCCGAATCTGATCGCGCGCCTGTCGGTAATTCACCAGCTTTTCATCGCGCCGCGTGCCCAGACCGGTTGGGTCAAGGATGGGCCAGTATTCCACGTCCAGATGGAACACGCGGGTCAGTTCAAGCGCGCGGCGTTGGCTGGCGGGGGACAGGGCGATGATCAGGTCGAAACTGGACAGGTCGTCGCCCCATTCCTCCATCTGGTCAAAGCTGCGCACCCGGTGGCCGGACAGGTGAATGCCCAGTTCGTCGCAGACGGCGACGGAAAATCCGTCAATCTCAAGCTCGCTGTGGACGCCTGCCGACTGCACATAAATGTCGTGACCATAAAACGCCTTCATCATCCCTTCGGCCATCGGTGAACGCACAGAATTGTGGTCACAGCAAAACAGCACGGATTGGGGACGATCGGCGCTCAAGCTCACCCCCAGTGCAACACGCAGATCAGGGTAAACAGGCGACGGGCAGTGTCGATATCGATGTCTGCCTTGCCCTCAAGCCGTTCCTGAAGAACGCGCGCACCTTCGTTGTGAATGCCGCGACGGGCCATGTCGATGGCCTCGATCTGGCTGGGGGGCAATTTCTTCACCGCGTCGAAATAGCTTTCGCAGATCGCGAAGTAGTCCTTCACAACCTGACGGAATGGGCCAAGCGACAGGTGGAATTCACCCGCCGGATCGCCCGCTTCGGTCTTGGCGTCGACCACCAGACGTTTCTCGCGGATTGCCAGGGCCAGATGATAGGGACCATCCGGGGCAGGCTGATCGCCGCGCGGGGCCAGATCAAAGCTGTTGTCTTCCAACAGATCGAAAATCGCGACTTTGCGCTCCTGCTCGATTTCGGGCGTGGGCGCGGCAAGGCCGGTATCGTCTATCTCGATATGGGTGATGCGGTTCGTGGTCATTGGCACTATCTGAGGGTCAATCGTTAAGGGCGTCAAGCCTTGCGCGCACGGACAGGCCATGCGCCTCAAGACTTTCGGAAATGGCGAGGGTTTCGGCAGCGGGTCCGATGGCGGCCAGCGCGCCGGGTGTCATACGCGCCAGTGTGGTGCGTTTCAGGAAATCCATCACCGACAGGCCCGAGCTGAAGCGGGCCGAGCGCGCCGTGGGCAGCACGTGGTTTGGCCCGCCGACATAGTCGCCGATGGCCTCGGGTGTGAACTTACCGATAAAGATGGCGCCGGCGTGGACGCATTTGTCCGACAGGGCTTCGGGGTCGGCGACGCAGAGTTCGAGGTGCTCAGGCGCGATGCGGTTCGACAGCGCGGCGGCCTCGTCCAGATCACGCACGGTGATCACCGCGCCGAAGTCGCGCCAGCTGGCACCTGCGATTTCGCGACGTTCTAGCGTCTCCAGACGCGCGGCGACGGCATCGGCCACTTTCTGGCCAAAGGCTTCATCGGTGGTGATCAGAATCGATTGGGCACTTTCGTCGTGCTCGGCTTGGCTCATCAGGTCCAAGGCCAGCCAATCGGGATCATTGTCCGCATCCGCAATGACCAGAATTTCCGAAGGCCCCGCGATCATGTCGATGCCCACCTTGCCAAAGACGCGGCGCTTGGCGGCGGCGACAAAGGCGTTGCCCGGTCCGGTGATCTTGTCCACGGGAGCGATGGTGTCGGTGCCATAAGCCAGCGCGGCCACGGCCTGTGCGCCACCAATGCGATAGATCTCATCCACGCCAGCGATCTTCGCGGCCAGCAACACCAACGGGTTCGAGATCCCGTCGGGTGTGGGCACTGTAATCGCCAGACGCTCGACGCCAGCAACTTTCGCCGGGATGGCGTTCATTAGGACCGAGGAAGGATAGCTCGCCAGCCCGCCGGGGACGTAAAGACCCGCGGCAGAGACGGCACTCCAACGCCAGCCCAGATCGGCCCCGCTGTCGTCGGTCCAGCGCTGATCCTCAGGCATCTGGCGGGTGTGATAGGCGCGGATGCGCTCGGCGGCCAGTTCCAGCGCTGCGCGATCTTCGTCCGAGACCTTGGCGCATTCCGCCTCGATCTCGGCTTCTGAGAAGCGCAGCGCGTCCGGCGTCAGGTCCATGCGGTCGAATTTCGAGGTCAGGTCGATCACCGCCTGATCCCCACGTTCACGCACATCGGCAATGATCCCCGCCACGGCGGCATCCACATCTGGGCTGTCTTCGCGTTTCATCGACAGAAGCGCGGTAAAGCGGGCCTCGAAATCGGCGGATGTGCTGTTCAGAAACTGGGGCATGGCGCTCTCCTTTGCGCCGTTTTAGCTGCGGCGCGGCATTGCTTCAAGCAGGCAGGGGGATCACTCAGTTAGATCGTGCGTCGGCGTGTGTTTCGACGGCGCGATATAAGGCCGGGTGACGTCTTGCAGGGTCACGTCCAGCGCTTCGACATCCAATGCAATAGCGCCATCGCCAGCTAGAACCAGCTCGATGCGGCCCATACCGTCGTCGCCGGGCGTGAAGGACAGGGACAAAAGCGACAAGATCATATCCTGGTCGCCTTTCTGAACGCCTTGGCTTTGCACTTTTAGAACATCCGAGACGGACAGCACCGATTGCACGCGTTCGACGGGGCGACCGCGCACTTCGGCGGCTTTCTTATCTTCCCAACGGAAGCGGTTGATCAGCAGCGCAAAGCGGCGCTGGGCGGGATTCCACGAGATTTCGGACGCAGGGAACACCGCGTCCTGCGTCAGGGCCGAAACCACCGCAAGGTCTTCGGCATCCAGCGCCACCAGCTTCAGGGCGTTCTCGCCGCCATCTTCGAACCGTGCATCTTGCATGTCGGTCACTCCTTCACGCGTTCGACCTTGGCCCCGATCGAGGACAGTTTGCGCACCACTTTCTCGTATCCGCGATCAAGGTGATAGACGCGGCTGACGACGGTTTCGCCCTCAGCAGCCAGACCGGCCAGAATCAGCGACACAGACGCACGCAGATCGGTCGCCATCACAGGCGCCCCTTTCAGCTTTTCAACACCATGCACGGTGGCCGTGCCGCCATGCACCTCGATATTCGCGCCCATGCGCATCAGTTCGGGGGCGTGCATGAAGCGGTTTTCAAAGATGGTTTCGTGCAGGGTCGAGGTGCCCTCGGCCGTACACAGCATCGCCATCATCTGGGCCTGCAAGTCGGTGGGGAAGCCGGGGAAGGGCTCGGTCGTTACGTCCACGGCAGAGACGCGACCATTGCGGCGCGCGACCTTCAGGCCACGTTCGGTCTCTTCCACGTGGATGCCCGCCGCATCCAGCTTTTCGCAGAAGCTTTCGACCAGCGAGATCTTCCCGCCCAGACATTCCACTTCGCCACCCGCAATGGCCGGGGCCAGCATGTAGGTGCCAAGTTCAATACGGTCGGTGACAACGGGGTGAGTCGCGCCGTGCAGACGGTCGACGCCCTGAATGACGATTTCCGAGGTGCCGTCGCCTTCGATCTGCGCGCCCATCTTGCGCAGGCAGTCCGCCAGATCGACGATTTCCGGCTCGCGGGCTGCGTTGCGAATGACGGTGGTGCCTTTGGCCAGGGTCGAGGCCATCAGGATGTTCTCGGTCGCGCCAACGGAAGCAAAGGCCAGCTCGATCTCGGCACCTTTTAGGCCGCGCGGCGCCTTGGCGTGCAGATAGCCGTCTTTCAGCTCGATTTCGGCGCCAAGTTTCTCAAGCCCATGAATGTGCAGGTCCATCGGACGGGCGCCAATGGCGCAGCCGCCGGGCAGCGAGACAACGGCGTGGCCCAGACGGGCCAACATCGGCCCGAGAACCAGATTTGACGCGCGCATCTTCCGCACGATGTCATAATCCGCGACGTGGTTGTCGAGGTTATGGCTGGACATGGTCAGAACCTGGCCGTCCTGCATCGACGCGGCCTCGGCCCCCAAGCTTTCCAGCAACTGGGTCATCGTCTTGATGTCCGACAGACGCGGGGCGTTGGTCAGGGTCAGAGGCTCGTCCGACAGAATCGTAGCGGGCATCAGGGTCAGACAGGCGTTTTTCGCCCCCGCAATCGGAATTTCTCCACGCAGCTCGCTGCCGCCGGTCACTACAATCGAATCCATGTACCTGCCTTACCTTTAATCTTGTTCATTTTTTGCCGCATCATCGTCCGACGCAGCCCGTGCCTTGGCCTGCGCCTTGCGCCGACCCATATTCGCTTTCAACGCTGCCTTCAGCCGCGCTTCGCGATCCGCCCCTTTTTTTGTGGGCTTTTGAGATGTGTTTTTCCGCTCCATGGGCTCTTCTGTAACGCGGAATGAAAAAAGGGTCCAGAATACCCTTGCACCCGTCAGCGAATACGTTTAGTCAGCCGCTCACGATAGGACGCTGTGGTAGCTCAGTGGTAGAGCGCACCCTTGGTAAGGGTGAGGTCGGGAGTTCAATCCTCCCTCACAGCACCATCGTACACTTCCCGAAATGGATGGTTCATACTCAGCAATGCGCATGCATTTGTTGGCGTTTCGTGCGCCCAAATAGAAACGCGCGGACCATTGCCGCGCGTGACTGTGATTCGACCTTTGTCGCGCCCGTTAGCCCACGATCAGCTGCTTCAGTTGCAGGGCCTCGTGCTCAACTTCGTTCAAACGATGGGTGATGACGTCGCCGATGGTGACCATGCCAATCGGGCCGGTGTCGTCCATCACAGGCATGTGGCGGAACTTCCCGTCGCTCATGCGTTTCAGGACCGAGACCAAGGGGTCGTCTGTGCCACAGGTCTGCACCTCTTTGGTCATCACGTCCTCGACCAGTTGGGGCAGGGTCTGGCCCGGCGTGTCGGCCAGTTTCCGCACAATATCGCGTTCCGACAGGATGCCACACAGCGCGCCGGTGCTGTCGGTCACGACCAAGGCGCCGATTCGTTTGTCGCGCAGAATTTCGACGGCACGGCCCAAGGTCTCTTGCGGACGAATGGCGATCACATCGCCGCCCTTGTTGCTCAGGATGTCCCCAACCACGGCGGTTTTCGCCTTGAGATTGCTGGATGGATCCTGGCTTTGGCTTTTCGATCCTTTTTGATCCTGTCGCATGGGGGCCTGATACGATGTGGGCATGTTTTGCTGTCCTCCCTGAGCAGTTGCGGTATGCACATAGAGGAAGCATAACCCAGCCAATCGATTTCAGGAGATAAAAAATGTCGCAGCTTGCACTTTCATCCCCGGTCGCGACGGTGATCTTCGTGTTGGCCTGCTTTTGCGGCTATCAATATCGACGGGTTTGGAAGACCGAAGGCCCACGCTATTTGCTGTGGATCTACGGCGTTCTGACAGCCGCTGGGCTGCTTGTTTTGGGATTTGTCCCCTTGGCCGGGGCAGGCTAGGGGTAGGGGCCCCTAAGTCGATATTCCGGCGTGCGGCTTAGCTTTCCGCCTGCATCTGCTCCAACATCTTCTTTTTGCGCGGGCACTGTGTCAGGCGATCACGCAGGGGGCTGTTGGGATCAATGTCCTTGCTGCATACAACGCACTGATCCGCATCGCTGATGGCGTTCAGGCCACCACAACTGCCTTTGATCGTCTTGCCTGCCATGATCACGCCAAGGGCCATGCCCAGCATGATGACAAGAAGTACGCCAAAAGTCAGAAGGAAGGTGGCCATGAAGCTCTCCGATTTGTTACGCGGTCAGGCGCGTGAAGGCGTCGCTTGCGGATGATTTGAACTGCAGGCTGGTGGCCTCAGTGTCGCGCTCGACGAACAGGACAGCAACGTCGTGCGCTGCGGCGATTTCCAGACCGCGCTCGCGGCCAAGGATCAGCATCGCGGTCGCCCAAGCATCTGCCATCATTGAGTTTTCTGCCAGCACAGTGGCCGAGGCAGTGCGGTGCGTGATCGGCTGGCCGGTGGCCGGATCAATCACGTGCGAATAGCGCTGACCGTCTTTCTCAAAATAGTTGCGATAGTCACCGGACGAGGCCAGACCAAGACCCGAGATACCAACCACATCAAAGATGCCGTTGTTCAGCGACGCGGGCGTCTCGATCCCGATCTGCCAGGGCAGACCATCAGGGTTGCGGCCCGAGGCGAACAGGTCGCCGCCGATCTCAACCAGATAGTCGGTGATGCCAAAGCTTTCCAGCGCCTGACCCACACGATCGGCACCATAGCCCTTGCCGATAGCTGCCAGATACACCTGCGCGTCGGCTTGTTTCTTCTGCAGTGCGCCTTCGCCCACACTGATGGTGTTGTGGTGACCAACAGCGGCCAGCGCGTTGTCGATCTCGGCCTGCTGCGGCATCGGGCGCTTGCCCGGAGCACCAAAGCCCCACAGTTCGATCAGCGGGCCCATCGTGGTGTCGAAGCGGCCTTCGCTGGCGGTATATACGGTGTCGGCAGCCTTCATCACATGCGCCAGTTCCGGCGATACCTGAACCGGTGCGGTGTTGGCTGCGGCGTTGAAGCGCGAGATTTCCGAGTTGGCGTCCCAGTTCGACATCTGCTGGTTCACTTCCGCCAGCGCGCCGTTGATGGCGGCCTTCACGTCAGCTTCGTTCACGCTTTTCGAAGAATCGATCGCGACCACATTATAGGTGGTGCCCATGGTCAGGCCCGACAGGTTGAAGACACGAGCGGCAGACCCTTTGCACGCGGCCAAGGCCAGCGGCATGAACAGGATGGAACGGCGTGAGAATTTGATCATGTCGGGCACAGGAGAACCTCTTTCAGTCGCGAACGGGTCGTTTTTGAATATTCAGTGAGGCTTGTCTTAGACAATAATGGTCTTTTCAACAAGAAAATGACCTAAACTTTGTAAAAAGACCCTTTCGACCACGCCCTACATATTGCATATAGCTGCAAGTCAATCTGAAGAGGTGAACACTGTGCAGCGGTTTAGGCTACGCAAAGGATTGAATATTCCGATCTCTGGTGCGCCCAATGGGGGCGTGGAACAAGGGCCGTTACCGCAATCGGTTGCCATTCTTGGTGATGATTACATCGGCTGGAAGCCGCGAATTCTGGTCGCGGAAGGTGATGTGGTTGGGGCAGGTACCCCGATTCTGATCAGCAAGGACATGCCGGATGTGCAGGTTGTCTCGCCGGTGGCGGGTACGGTCAAAGCCATCAACCGCGGCGCACGCCGCAAGCTGATCAGCATTGAGATTGACGTGAAGGACGGCGCAGCGCCTGCCGTTGACTTCTCGTCGGTCGGTGATGTGGCAACGCCCGAAGGTCTGACCCAGCGCCTGTGCGCCGCCGGTCTTTGGACCGCGTTCCGCACGCGTCCCTATTCTAAAGTCCCCGATCCGGTGACCCGCCCGGCTGCGATCTATGTGAACGCCATGGATACCGAGCCGCTGGCCGCTGATCCTGCCGTGATCATCGCAGAAGATGCCGAGGCATTTGCCAAGGGTTTGGAAGCTGTGGCCTCGCTGAGTGACGGCAAGACATATCTGTGTCAGGCCGATGGTGTGACCCTGCCGGGGCAAGACATCGCTGGCGTGGAAGCTGCCGCCTTCGAAGGCCCGCACCCTGCCGGTCTGGCTGGCACACACATGCATTTCCTTGAACCGCCCCGCGCGGACAAGACGGTTTGGACCATCGGGTATCAGGACGTGATCGTCATTGGCCGTTTGTTGACCACTGGCACTTATGATGCGTCCTGCATCATCTCGCTGGCGGGTCCCGCCTGCGCCAACCCGCGCCTGATCCGCACCATTGCGGGCGCCTCGATGGCTGATCTGTCGGCTGGCGACATTCCCTCCGATCTGCCGGTGCGCATGATCTCGGGTTCGGTCCTTAGCGGTCGGGCAGGCGAGGGCGCAAACGGCTATCTTGGCCGCTATGCCCGCCAGATCACCCTGATCGAAGAGGACAAAAAGCAGATCCCGATGGGTTGGATCCGCCCGATGTTCGCCAAATACGCGGTTCAGCCGGTTCTGGGCTCGGCCTTTGCCAAGCGCGAGTTCCCGCTGACCTCGAACCTGAACGGCGGTCGCCGCGCGATGGTGCCTACCGGCACGTTTGAAGAGCTGATGCCGCAGGACTTCCTGCCCACCCAGCTTCTGCGCGCGCTTCTGGTGATGGACACGGATCAGGCACAGGCGCTGGGTGCGCTTGAACTGGACGAAGAGGATCTGGGCCTTGTCGGCTTTGCCTGTCCTGCGAAATACGAATACGGGATGGCGCTGCGCGACAGCCTGACCAAGATCGAGAAAGAGGGGTAGACCTTTGGGCTTGCGTAATTTTTTCGATCGGATCGAACCGAACTTTGAAAAAGGCGGAAAATGGGAAAAGTACTTCCCCATCTACGAGATGGTGGAAAGCTTCCTGTACACGCCGAAAACTGTAACGACCGCTGCGCCCCATGCGCGGTCCTACGTCGATATGAAGCGGATCATGACCTATGTGGTCATCGCGACGATCCCCTGTATTCTGATGGCGCTCTATAACACCGGCTATCAGACCAACATGGCGATTGCCGAGTTCGGCCCCTCGGGCTGGCGCGCGGCGATCATTTCGGCGCTGGGCATCGGGTTTAACCCCGCTAACGCCTTCGCCAACATGGCGCATGGTTTGCTGTACTTCCTGCCGATCTATATCGTCACGCTGGTTGCAGGCGGTATTTTCGAGGTGATCTTTGCCACCGTGCGCAAGCACGAGGTGAACGAAGGTTTCCTTGTTTCCTCAATGCTTTACGCGCTGATTGTGCCCGCAACGACGCCTTTGTGGCAGGTTGCGCTGGGCATTATCTTTGGTGTGGTCATCGGCAAAGAGGTCTTCGGTGGTACCGGTAAGAACTTCCTGAACCCGGCGTTGACCGGCCGTGCCTTCCTGTACTTCGCCTATCCGGCCCAGCTGTCGGGCGACAGCGTCTGGGTGCCGGTCGACGGCTTTACTGGCGCGACCGCACTGGCCGTGTCTGCATCGGACGGTGTTCAGGCTTTGGCCGCACGCGGCATCACCTGGTGGGATAGCTTCTATGGTTTCATCCCTGGCTCGATGGGCGAGACCTCGACTCTGGCTTGTATCCTTGGTCTGATCTTCCTTCTGGTCACCAAGATCGCAAACTACCGCATGGTCGTGGGCTGTCTGGGCGGGATGATCGGCTTCTCGCTGCTGCTGAACGCCATCGGTTCCGACACCAACCCGATGTTCGCGATGCCGTGGTACTGGCACCTTGTGCTGGGCGGTTACGCTTTCGGTCTGGTCTTCATGGTGACCGAGCCTGTTTCCGGCGCGCACACCAACATGGGCCGCTATATCTATGGCGCTCTGATCGGCTTCATGGTCGTGATGATCCGCGTCATTAACCCGGCTTTCCCGGAAGGCATGATGCTGGCGATCCTGTTCGGCAACGTCTTCGCTCCGCTGATCGACTATTTCGTCGTTCAGGCCAACATCAAACGCAGGGCAAAACGCCATGTCTGATAACGATCTGAACACCAACAAAGGCCCTATTCGCCGCTTTCTTGATGCACCGGCTGACTCGGTTGGCAAAACCGTCTTCGTGGCTGTCACGCTCTGCCTTGTCGCCTCGATGATCGTGTCGGCCGCAGCCGTGGCCCTGCGCCCGCTGCAAGAGGTCAACGCGCTGAAAGACAAGCAGATCAACATTCTGCAGGTCGCGGGCATCTATGATCCCGACGCCGACGTGGTCGAAAGCTTCCAAGCGTTCGAACCGCGTATTCTGGAACTAGAAACCGGTGCCTTCACCGACGCGTTTGACGTGGCCAGCTTTGATGACCGCGCCGCTGCGGAAGATCCCGCAACCTCGGTCGCGCTGGACGAAGATCCGGCAGGCATTGTGCGTCAGGGCAAGTTCGTCACCGTCTATCTGCTGCGAGACGACGCGGGCGCGATCGACAAGGTGATCTTGCCGATCCACGGCTATGGTCTGTGGTCGACGCTTTACGGCTTCATTGCGCTGGAAGAGAACGGCAACGACATCTTCGCCCTGCAATTCTACGAGCACGCCGAGACCCCGGGTCTGGGTGCCGAGGTCGACAACCCGCGTTGGAAGTCGCTTTGGAATGGCAAGAAACTGGCCGACGAAAACGGTGAACTGCAAATCAGCGTGACAAAATCGGTTCCGGCAGCAGGTGCGGATTACCACATCGACGCGCTGGCAGGGGCAACCCTGACCACGGTGGGTGTGCACAACCTTCTGAACTTCTGGATGGGTGAAAGCGGCTATGCTCCCTTCCTGGCAAATCTGAAAGCGGGGGATATCTAATGGCCCATAAACGCAGAGAGATGCTGATCGACCCGTTGGTCGACAACAACCCGATCACCTTGCAGGTGCTGGGGATTTGTTCGGCGCTGGCGGTGACCTCGTCGCTTCAGGTGGCCTTCGTTATGGCCATCGCGGTGACCTTGGTGACGGCCTTCGCGTCGCTGTTCATTTCGATGATCCGCAGCCAGATCCCCGGATCGATCCGCATCATCGTTCAGATGGTGATCATTGCGTCGCTGGTTATTCTGGTGGATCAGGTGCTGAAAGCCTTCGCCTACGAGATCTCGAAAACCCTGTCGGTTTTCGTCGGTCTGATCATCACCAACTGTATCGTGATGGGCCGTGCCGAGGCGTTCGCCATGAAGAACGGCCCCATCGACAGCTTCATCGACGGCGTCGGCAACGGTCTGGGCTATGGTCTGATCCTGATGCTGGTCGGCGTGATCCGCGAGCTCTTTGGCTCGGGCAGCCTGTTTGGCGTGACCATTCTGGAGACCGTGAACAACGGTGGCTGGTATGTCCCCAACGGCATGCTGCTTCTGCCCCCGTCGGCGTTCTTCATCATCGGTCTGATCATTTGGGCCTTCCGCACATGGAAACCCGGTCAGGTCGAAGAGCGTGAATACAAAATTCAAACGGTCGAGGCTCACTGATGGAAGCGCTACTTTCCCTCGCCGTGAAGGCGATCTTCGTTGAAAACCTGGCCCTGTCCTTCTTCCTTGGCATGTGTACCTTCATCGCCGTGTCGAAGAAGATCTCGACCGCCATCGGTCTGGGCATCTCGGTCATGGTGGTGCAGTCGATCACTGTGCCGGCCAACAACCTGATCCTGACCTATCTGCTGGCCCCCGGTGCGCTGTCTTGGGCAGGCTTTGCGGATGTGGACCTGACCTTTCTTGGTCTGATTTCCTATATCGGCGTGATCGCCGCGCTGGTTCAGATCCTCGAGATGGTTTTGGATAAGTACTTCCCGCCGCTTTACAACGCGCTGGGTGTGTTCCTGCCGCTGATCACGGTGAACTGCGCCATTCTTGGTGGCTCGCTGTTCATGGTGGAGCGTAGCTATGACTTCGCAGAATCGGTGACCTACGGCATCTCGTCGGGCTTCGGTTGGGCGCTGGCCATCACCGCGATGGCAGGTGTGCGCGAAAAGCTGAAGTATTCGGACATCCCGGATGGCCTGCAAGGTCTGGGGATCACCTTCATCACCGCGGGACTGATGGCGATGGCCTTCATGTCCTTCTCTGGCGTGAAACTGTAAGGGGCAAAAAGATATGGCAACCTTTAGCCTTGGCATCATCCTTTTCACCCTGATCGTTCTGGCGCTGGTCTCGATCATTCTGGCCGCCCGTTCGAAACTGGTGTCCACAGGTGACGTGAACATCACCATCAATGGCGAGAAGACAATCGCAGTTCCGGCTGGCGGTAAGCTTCTGCAAACGCTGGCCGAACAACAGCTGTTCGTGCCCTCGGCCTGTGGTGGTGGCGGGACCTGCGCACAGTGCCGTGTGAAAATCCACTCGGGTGGTGGGTCGATCCTGCCGACCGAGGAAAGCCACATCACCAAGCGTGAAGCCGCCTGTGGCGACCGCCTGTCCTGTCAGGTGGCCGTGAAGCAGGACATGGAAATCGAAGTCCCGGAAGAGGTCTTCGGCGTTAAGAAGTGGGAATGCACCGTGCGTTCCAACGACAACGTCGCGACCTTCATCAAGAACCTGGTTCTTGAACTGCCGGAAGGCGAAGACGTGAACTTCCGCGCGGGTGGCTACATCCAGATTGAAGCGCCGGCCCACAAGCTGAACTATAAAGAGTTCGATATCGGCGAAGAGTATCACGAGGACTGGGACAAGTTTAACCTGTGGCAGTACGAAAGCACTGTGTCCGAGCCGATCGAACGTGCGTATTCGATGGCGAACTATCCGGATGAAAAAGGCCTGATCATGCTGAACGTCCGTGTGGCCTCGCCGCCGCCGGGATCGCAGGGCATTCCTCCGGGCCAGATGTCGTCTTACATCTTCAACCTGAAGCCGGGCGACAAAGTCACCATTTCGGGTCCGTTCGGTGAATTCTTCGCCCGTGAGACCGACAAAGAGATGGTGTTCATCGGCGGTGGTGCAGGTATGGCCCCCATGCGCTCGCACATTTTCGACCAGCTGAAGCGTCTGAAGAACAAGGATCGCAAGATCACCTTCTGGTATGGTGCACGCTCGAAGAAAGAGATGTTCTTTGTCGAAGACTTCGACAGTCTTGCCGAAGAATTCCCGAACTTCACGTGGCATGTGGCGCTGTCGGATGCGCTGCCCGAGGACGATTGGGGCGGTTACACCGGCTTCATCCACAACGTCCTGCATGACGAGTACCTGAAGGATCACCCGAACCCTGAAGACTGCGAATACTACATGTGTGGTCCGCCCATCATGAACCAGTCCGTGATCAACATGCTGCTGGAACTGGGCGTAGATCGCGAAGACATCATGTTGGATGACTTCGGCGGATAAACCGCCCGGGTTTCCCGAATAGACACATCAAAATGCCCCGAGCAATACTGGCTCGGGGCATTTTACGTTTACGGAACCGTCACTTAAAAGTTGAAGCCATTGGCCTGCCTTTGGTTGACCTTCAGCCGATGATCTCTAATCTGAATTGACCTTAAGTCGGGGAATTCATGGTTTTAAGTTCAATTGGCGCCAGCGCACTAGATCGGTTGCGTCAGCGCGGGCACCCGCGCATCTACAAGAAAAAGGACGTGGTGTTTCGCTTTGGCGATCCCGGCCTGACGCTTTTGATCGTCTCATCTGGCACGGCCGAGATCAGCGTGACCACCGCGGTTGGACAGAAATCCATTCTGGGCGTGGCAAAGGCCGGCGATGTTCTTGGCGATATCGCCTGTCTGGATGGCGGCCCCCGCAGTGCGGATGTGGTCGCCTTGGAAACCATGGAAGCGGTCGAGGTGCAGCGCCAAGACGTGTTGCAACTGTTCCGCGAGGATCCAGACAGCGCCATCTTGGTCATTGAAGCGCTTTGCCAGAAAGCCCGCAATGCCTCGGAAATGTTCGAGGTGCAGACCATGCAAAGCGGGCAGGCGCGTCTTGCGGCCTGTCTGCTAAGGCTGCTTCAGAACGCTGTACATGGTGAAGAAGGTCATCTTGCCGTGAAGGCCAGTCAAAGCTGGCTAGGCGCCTATGCTGGCCTGACGCGCGAGAATGTGAACCGGCAGCTGAAGGTCTGGGCCAAGGACGGCGTGGCTCGGTTTGAAAAGGGTTTCGTCGTGATCGAGGATCAGGATCGCCTTGCGGAACTGGCACAGGGCGACGATCACTAGGATTTCCCCTTGATCGCACCAATAAGTTGAAAATGAATAAAAATCTGCTGATTTTCGACAGGCTGTGACGTGCGTCACAGGTTCGACATGTGGCGCGTGCTATCCAAAAGCAGAAGACGCTGAAAGCTTTTGGGGAAAGTTATTTTAGCACGCTTAGATAGATGGAGCTCGCTTTGGGTGGCGCTGGAGACGGCGTTTTGGAGTGAGAATTAGACCCGGCCTCCGGGACGCCTAAGTGTCTTCCCCCGTCAGATGACGGACGGGGTTTGGTTGTGCCATTATTGGCTGCCGTGAGTGGTGAGGCGCTACGTCAGCTCTGGGTTCTCAGGTCCAGAGGCGCCGACGCACCAGACGCAATTTGTGAAAGCTCTGTCCGGATATCGCGGATGGAGCTGTCCCACTCGTGCTCACCTGCGGACTCAGACAAATTTTCGGCCTGTTCCAGCAGTGTTTGCGCTGTTTCGACATCTCCGTTCGCCACATGTGCCTTCGCCAACGCCGCCTTATAGAAGGGGGCGTTCAGGTTAGCACCGATCATGCTGGCTTGCTCGGTTAGCATTTCCAGCATGGCCGGGGTCTCGGTCGTATTGCCCTGGTAAATCTGGATAATCGTCATCCAAACGCGCCCGATCAACGACCAGAATTGCGCTTGTTGTTCATCAGCAATTTCGATCCCGGCCTGAACTTCCTTGGCAGCCAGATCCAGATACCCACCCGCCAATAGAGCTTGCCCGCCAAAAACGTGGATCCATGGGATCTGTGCGATGGCACCGATCGCTTTCAGGTGTTCTTGTGCCTGCGTCATGGCGGCTTGCGCCCCGTCCAGATCGCCTTTGCGGCTTGCCACATGGGCGTCCGCCGACAGAACCGAGGCCAGCGGATCTGCGCCCAGCTCTAGGAACAGGCGGCCGTGATCTTCGGCCCGATAGATGGATTTCAGCTGGGCACTACGATCGGCGGCCAGATCAAACTTTCCCGAATAGAGCGCATGAGCAGTTTCGTTCACCAACCACATGACTTTCAGCTCGTCATCGCCGTCACGTGCAAGCTTCTCCATCATCTCGACATACTCGCCGCTCTCGCGCACGCGTCCGTTGATGATGCGATGGGCAAATAGACCGTAGAGTGCGGTCATGCGCTGGCGGTCGGTGCCCTCGGCATAGGTGATGGCATCTTCCAGCAGCTGATAACGTTCCAGCACCACAGGGTGCGAGAAGCCCATGCGTTGCACCGTGGCGCTGGCCAGAAGCGACAGGATGGGCAGGTATTCGGGGCGCGAGACCTGCTCGGGTGCGGCCTGGTCTTCCATGTTCGCGCGTGCATGATCCAGATAGGCCATCGACTGGTCAAAGTTCACAGCCATCAGCATATGAATGCCCGCGGCGATGCATGCCGCCGGAAGGTTTTCATGGTCGCGTGCGGCCATGCGGTGGTCCGCGATCAGATGCGGATAGGCGCTGCAATAGTCCGGGTCATGGGTCTGCATGGCGTCCGCAAAGGACTTATGCAGAGAACGCCGACGTTTTCCCGGAATCATCTCGTAGGCCGCATCACGCAGCAGGATGTGGTCGAAGAACAGGGCACCCTCGGCATAGGGGTTGAAGATGCCGCGGATGGTTAGAACGCGCAGCTCGTCGTCAAGGTTGGGGCGGTCCGGCAGCAGATGCGCGACACGCTCGGGCTGAAAATCGCGCCCCAAGATAGAGGCGCATTGGATCACGTCGCGCAGGGCGCCAAAGCCGTTGATGATGGCCTGAAAGGTAGCCTCGATCGTCTGGGGCAGCTGTTGCGATCCGTCCTCGTCCTCGTCCTCGACCTGACGCGCGTGGGTGGCCAGAGCCGACAGGAACAAGGGATTGCCCTCGGCTGCTTCGATGATCCGGGCGCGTTTGGTGTCGCCCAGTTCAGGATAGGACGACAGGGCTTCCGCAGCGGCGTCTTCCGAAAGTGGGGCCAGATGCACCGGCGTCACTGGCGTGTTTTCCAACAGCGCGTCGACCTTCTCGGACGGGCGGCTGGTGACAACGATGCGCGGCGGGGTGCCTTCGGCTTGCATGAGGGCCTGAAGCACGGCAATCGTACCTTCGTCGAACCAATGCAGGTCATCGAAGGTGAGGGCGGCTGTACGGGTCTGTGCCAACCCGGCCAGAGCGTGGGTGGCCAATGTAATTCGGCGCGATTGCAGTTGTTCGGGGGTCAGAAGAATGGGCTGGGCGGCCTGCAGGCCAAGCAGCCCGGCCACCACCATGATGTCTTGATCTTCGAGTGTGACCCCGATTGACTTAAACTGCGTTGCCAGATCCTCAAGCGAAGATTGTGCATGCAGATCCAGCTCGCGCCGTAGGGTTTCGACCACGGGGAAGAGCGCGGATTGCTGAAGGTTGGCACGGGCGTCAACCCGGACCACACCAGCGTTCTTCTGGGTGCGGCTGAAGGCGTCCAGCAGCACGGTTTTCCCGATACCTGCCGGGCCGATGATCGCATGGGCGCGGCTGGCGTCGTTTTGTAGAAGCGCAAGTTCCTTGTCGCGCTCCAGCAGGTTAGAACCCTCGGTGTGATCCTCTTGGAACTGAAAGCCGGTGACCTCGATCAGCTCGACCGGTTGGTCGATGCCTTTCAGAAGGCGCGTGTCATGCGATGCTTCATCAAGCCGGGCGAGCCGCGATAGGAAAGACTTCGTCTGGCCCGAGATCACAACGCCGCCCACAGGCGCCTGTTCCTGCAGGCGCGCGGCGCGGTTGACGTGCAGCCCGGTCAGCTGCGGAAACAGCGCGCCCTGCTGGCCGACGCGACACATGATCTGGCCGGTGTCGATCCCGACACGGACCTGTTGTCCGCTCACTTGTTCGGGCATGGATTTTGCAATCGACAGACCTGCCGCAATGGCAGACAGCGCCGAATCCTCGCCATCATGGTCCAGCCCGAAGCAAGACAGAACCCCATCGCCATAGCGCTGAAGTACACGGCCGCGATAGGTTTCCACCGTGTCATTCACCAGCTGGTGAAAGGCGGCGATGGTGTCGTCATAGGTTTCAAGCTCGGTCGAGTTCGCAAAGGCGGTCGAACCGACAAGGTCAATGAACTGAATGGTCAGGATGCGCAGTTCGGGATTGTCGTCCAAGGCGACGACCTCGGTCCCGCAATGGCTGCAAAACCGCGCGCCCTCATGCAGTGCTTCACCGCATGACATACAATTCATGGCATTCATATTTACCTCATCGACCTTTGACGCACCCATTCCCTTGCCATGGCCGCGTGACGGACCCGCTTGCTGTCCAGCGGGTTGGTCATCGCCCATGAGCACCACACCCGGAATGCACCGGGGAGGCGATCCCCAGTTTGCAACTGTAACGGGACGGCGTCAAACGAAGTTGTTGGAAAACCGTTAGGATCCGGGTCTTTAACCTCGATTTGGGCCGACACTGGCGCAACGTAAGCGCGGTCCAGTTGCAGGTCGAATGCGTTGTAGAACATCCGGCCCGAGGCATTGCGTGTGACGAAGGTCATGTTCAGCAGATTCGAGATCGCCCCCTGTGCCGGGTGGCCGGGTAGGGGGTCCGGGTCCAGGTGCTGTTGGAACGTGGCCTGCATTTTCATCCCGCGCGGGCCGGTGGCCGTGAAACGTGTGTTCTCAAGCTTGATATCGGACCACACCTTGGGCATCGCATAGAATACTTTGCCCGCCATGATCGCGGACTTGCTGTTCACATAAAGCCTGCGCGGATAGAGAAGCGGGGCCTGCCGTGCTTCGGCGGTGCGGGTATAAGGGATGGCGAAGGTGGCCTCTCCATAGGGGGACATCGCCATGAAATCCGGCACGAAGGATCCACGCACGTTGTGATAGCTGCAGAACGACATGCCGACAGGGTGGAAGCCCGGGCGGGTCAGGGGGCTTGGCCCCAGCTCGATCCCCGGCGGCAGCATGGCCTGCACCTCGGCACGTGGCATCTCGTAGAAGACGAAGACGCCCGTCATCTCGCCACGGGCAAAGAACGGCGTCAGCGGCCATTTCGTGCCCGAGACCGAGTTCGTCTGGAACATCGCCTTTTCTGACACGGTTTCTTCGCGGGCGATATCCTCGGCCCCGACATTCAACAGCTTCTCGCCGGTGACAGCCGATGCACAGGCGATGCCGGACATGGTCGCGCCTTCCACGCAGCCGGCATTCAATCCGCAGCGCGTCCAATCACCCGCCAGATAGAGGTTGGCAAAGCCGCTCTGCGAGGGCGCCAGCCGGTGATAGACGCTGTTTGTGACTGACAGCACATAGCGTTCAGACCCGAACATGTTCACGCGGGAATAAATCGCGGCGTCTTCGCTTTCGTGCAGCAGGCTGCGGTCAAACGTGCCGTCCTTTTCCGCCCCCGGCCAGAACTTCACCAGATCGTTGTCCATCCACCGCCCGAAGCTGTCGCGGAAGTCGTGGATGTCTTCGCCATCCGGCGCGGGCGAGCAGAAATAGGCGATGGATTTGGGTTTGTTCGCGCCCCAATCCTCGTGCGGGATCAGGTGGGACATGTCTGCCCATGTGTCCAACGGTTCGGCAAAGCCAGTGATGACCGTCCGCATCGGCGAAGAGGGCAGGGATTTTTGCGAGTTATGCGCTTTGACGCGCTTCTCCCACCCTAGCTGTTTTGGCGTTTTGTTCAGCCAAAGCTGCATTGCGTGGGTCGGGACCGTCTTGACCCGGTCCAGCATGTTCCGCCAACGCTCAGACGCGATGGACAGCTCTTGTGACATATAGGGCAGCGACCCGATCGAGGCGCCAAGGATCACAAGGTCGAAATCCTCGCCCCGTTTCAGGGTGAACGGCTCGCCTTTCGGCGGTGTGCGCTCGCTTTCGAAATTGATGCCGCTGGCTTTCAGGGCCGCGCCGTCTTCCAGCTGATCCCACAAGGGTTCTGAGGGCCAGCAGGGCAGGCCGTCCACGTCAACCAGCGGTTCATAGGTGCCAGATTTCACCTTGGCCTGCCGCACCATGCTGATGCGCTCGATATGGGTGCGGTCCTCGTCCAGATGCAGATTGCGGGCGGCGTTGAAGAACTCGAACTTCACGCCCAGCTCTTTCAAGACCAGATAGTAGGGGCCGAAAATCGTGTCGCCCATCCCGGCCTGCATCTTGTGAAAGATCGCCCCGGAATAGGTGAAGATCAGTCGTGTCATGGCCCGCAGTGCTGTGCCTGCGCCAGCATCGCCTTGCCGGTCCGTATTGCCCATCGGGAAGCCGAAGACGAAGTCATAACACCCCCGGATCGACACCCATTTCAGAGCCTGATCGCTGACGCCGTTCATACGCAGCCAGTCCGAGAACTCCCACTGGTCCAGCACGTCATAGCCATTGGTGAACGTGTCCGAGCTGACCACCCCGTGCATATAGCCCAACCCGATATCCAGAAGGTTCAGGCCCCGGCGCACACTGTCGCGGGCCATGTTTTCAGGCGTCTGCTGGCTGTGCACCTCGGCCTGCACATCTTCGATGATCTCAAGCAACAGGTCCGCGTTGTGAGGACCTGCGGGAAGGCCCGCACCCGGCAGCGCCTTCAGATGCGACAGGATGCTTTCATGTCCGTCCAACAGGCCATCCGGAACCTCGATCCCCAACGGCCCATCTGCGCCGCCTTCCAGCTCGCCTCGGCGGAGAAACTCGATCATGATCTGCAAAATCCGCATCATCATCTCGAAAGGCGAGGGGACCTCGGTCTCGTTCCCCGGCTCTTCGTCATATTCAGGAAGATCAATTACCCACGGGCGCCACGGGTTTTCGTTCGGGTCGTCTGTGGGGACGTGTTCGGCCAGGAACAAATGCGACAGCGGCTTGAACGCCTTGTCCATCGTGCCAAGAGGGTCACTTTTCTTGCGCAGTCCCAGCTCGACCATCTGTTCATAACAGCGGCGCATGTTGCGAAAGGCGTTCTGATAGAACCCGGCCCAGACATGCAGCCCGTGTTCCTCGATCCGCTGCCCAAACTCAGCGTTGCGCCCGCTGGCGCCTTTTCCGCCCGTGCGCCATCCAAGCTGATAGACGGTAATGTCGTATTTCTTGTCCCAATCCGGCGTTTGCGTAATGGCGTAAATGGCCGTCATGGCCCCGACACCGCCACCAATCACGGCGATCTTTTGCTTCTCCATATTGCGTCCCCAATAATTCGATGCTGCATAAAGCGATCATTTCAAACTGTTGATTTTGGTTAACTGGTATTAACCATTGCTGATGAGGACCAATCCGCCAACATTTTCGTGTCTAAATGCAGGCGGAAAGCGAATATTTTTAAGGGCTTAGCAACTATAGATTGAAATAGGTGCCATACCGCACGCGGCGCATGTGAAATCGCCACCGGCTGGGTTTGACGCAGAGCGCATACCAGAACCACAGCAAACCAAGCCGCGCATTTCCTGTGGCACGCGCCACGAGAAGCCAAGTTCAGGTGCGTGGTCCGTACATGACAACTGAATTTCAATAAAAGGTGGAAATTGCATTGCAATTCGGAAGGCTTTTGCTTCAGAAATTGGCATGCAACTTTTGCGTTAATGAATATCTCCCAAGTTGGTTATGAGAATGTATTTTGGAATTGATTTAGGCACGACAAATTCACTGATCAGTGTATTCGAAAACGGGCAGCCACGTCTTATTTCCTCCAAACCAATGGTTCCTTCGGTCGTCGCGTTGATAGATGGGGCGCTTATCACAGGTGACGCCGCAAAAGAGAGGCTTCCAACACACCCCAAAGATACGGTTGCCGCGTTCAAACGGGCGATGGGAACTGACAAGACGTTCAAGCTTGGGCGGCAAACGCATACAGCGGTGGACTTGTCCGCCATGGTTTTGGCGCATCTAAAGCATCTGGCCAGCTCTGAGACCGGATATGACGTGTCTGACGTCGTGATTTCGGTTCCGGCCTACTTCAATCAGCTTCAACGAGACGCAGTTAGGGCCGCCGCATTGGCGGCCGATCTGAACCCCTTGCGCTTGATCAACGAACCCACAGCCGCTGCCATCGCCTATGGTTTGCAAGACATCGACGAGCAGGGCCACATTTTGGTGTTTGATCTGGGTGGCGGGACGTTTGACGTCTCGATCATCGAAGTCTTTGAAGGCGTGCTAGAGGTCAAGGCCACAAGCGGCGATGCCTTTTTGGGTGGAGAGGACTTTACCAAAGTCTTGTTTGAGCATCTGGCCCAAAAACATGGCATTCCAACCGACGATGTCGTCATCAAAGCCAGACTGTGGGACGCTGCCGAGTCACTAAAGCAGCGGCTGTCGACTGCGCATGAAGCGGAATGTGACTTCGTCTGCGACGACCGCACAGAGAGCCTTTCCATCTCGCGCGATACGTTCTCGGACATTGCGTCAAATCTGGTCAGGCGCCTGCGGTTGCCTGTGGAGCGGGCATTGTATGATGCAAAGCTGACGAGCCAGCAGATCGACAAGGTCGTTCTTGTCGGGGGCGCAACCCGAATGCCACTGGTCCGCTCTCAAGTATCGCGGATGCTTGGAAAACTGCCTGAGGTCGGAATTGACCCGGATCATGTGGTCGCATTGGGGGCCGGGATCCAAGCCGCCCTGACGGCAAATGATGCGGCGCTGGATGATGTCGTGATGACCGATGTCTCGGCATTTTCGCTGGGATTTTCCATTAGTCGCCAGTTTGGGAACAGGTATGAGCATGGGTTCTTTGAACCTGTGATCGAGCGAAACACCGTGATACCGGCGTCTCGTGAGCATATCTTTCAGACTGTGGAGCTTGGCCAGACCGAGGTGCATTTCGAGCTCTACCAAGGAGAGGCTCCGCGCGTTCAAGACAACATCAAACTGGGGGCGATGAAGGTCAAAGTTCCACGCAATTCCAAGGACTACGAATCAATTGCGGTGCGCCTTAGCTACGATACGTCGGGGCTTTTGGAAGTCGATACGACCGTTCTGTCTACCCAGAAAACCCAGTCCGTGACGATCACCGATCTGACAGGTGGGTTGAGCGCGCGAGAGATTTCAGCCCGTAAGAAGGCTCTTCAATCCCTGAAAGTCCACCCCAAGGACAATGAGGACAACCTGGCCCTGTTGGCGAGGATCGAGCGTTGCTATGCCATGGCTTTGGCCGAGGATCGCAATCAGCTCCAGAATATGCTGCTGACGTTCCAATACGCCCTTGATCGGCAAAATCCGAGCGAGATCCAGTCGCTTCAAGAAAGCCTCTCCGAGCAACTTGATCAGTTCGAGACAAACTATGTCAGATAAGCTGGAATGGCCGTTCAGCGTACTTGGACTGGAAGACGAAAATCCGGACAAGAAAGCCGTACGCAGGGCCTATGCGAAAGCGCTGAAAGCGATTGACCAAGCGGCGGATCCTCAGGGGTTCCAAGCCTTGCGTCAGGCTTATGAGGCGGCGCTTGACATGGTCGACGTACCGCACGCCCATGAAGTGGCGGATGTGGATACCCCCTTAAGCCGGGATCCTGAGCGGATGTCTGAGGAGCCATACCTAGACAGTGTCGCGCATCCCGTTACAGAAGCCCCCGTTCAGATGGGGTTGTCGCCAGAGGCCATAGATCTGGTCAACCGCGTGTCAGTATTTACCGCGCCAGAGCCGGATGTGGATCGGTTGTTGTCGATCCTGAACGATCCAGCGATGAGCGACCCGGTCGCAGCCCAAGCGGTCGAAGAAGAGATCTACCATTTCTTGTACAACATGATCGACGACGACGGCGCGGAGTTTCCCGGTTTCGCCTTGCGCGGGGCAAGTGGGTTTGCCCGGAACCCACCAGAATCCCATCGCACCGCGCAGCTTTTTGATCAGTTGGACGGGACCTTTGGATGGATGTCCGATCAAGTGCGCATGCAGAACCGCTTCTACGGGTATGACCGTTTCTGCCTTGCCGCGACCTATCTTGGGTCCCGCCGCATGTCACCGCCGCCAGAGCCCAGCTCGGGTATCAACCGGCAGATCGTGTGGCCCATCGCTTTTGTTGTAATCCTGTTCTTGGCGAATGTTGTGCCCGATGTTGTCGGCGGCACAAAGCCGCGGCTCTCGCCTCCGGCGCAAACCCAATTTGAGCAGGACAAGGGGTTCCTGTTCGATCTCCATGGCGTGACGCCATCCCCAGAAACACTCCAATTCCTGCACGACCTCGCCCAGGAACATGAATTCCCAGAAGTTGAGAAACCTCTTGTTGACACGCTTGTCACCCGAAACTGGGCTCTTCGCACTGTAAAGGGCGACAATTCGTGGATGACATATGACATCTATTCCGACATGGATGCGAAGAAGTACATGACCGGGGTGATGCTGGCGGCCAAGCTTCAATTGAGCCAGAAACTCAGCTACCGGGATGCCAGTGCGTTCAGCCTGTCCTGGGATGCTGCCAAAAAGAGCGGGGTCTGGCGCAAAATCGGTGACGGGTATCATGGGCAACGCTTATGGGGCGCTGGTGGTGGATACATGATTGCGACGTCTCACGACCCAGATGACACCAATCTTCGCGTAGTCTACCCGCAAGAATATGTTGATGCAGTTCTGGGCTATCTGGGATCAGACTTCCGCTCTCTGGAAGGGGCGTTTGGGCTGAAACCGTACACGCTGGACCAGCGGCCCCAAGTCAGGCTCTATTACTTTGATAGCGTGACATTCGAACGGGCAAACGAGCAACCCGTTGACATAGACCGTCATTTCCTCAGCAGGACGGGCCTTGGGGACAATCGTTGGCCCATAAGGGCGGCGACGCTGCCCCAGGAAAGCTGCCAAGTGCTGACGATAACCTCGGGCAAGATCGAACGAGACGGCCAGTGTGCGCAAGATTGAGCTGAAGGCCAAGGGTAGATAGAATTCGAAACGCAGTCTCGGCTGGAGGCGTGTTTTCTGAGCCCCTGCCTGAAGGTGCGTATTGCGACTTCGAGCGCGACAATGCGGTCCGGTGGCGCGAGAGGCGACGGTCGCGAACGCTCGCCGATTACAAAGATCTCGTCGCCTGCCGAGCTGGTCAAAAGCAGGTGTCGTGACAAGAGAATACAGATAGAGCCCAACAGAATGCTTAGCCTCGCCCCGCGGCGATTTTCACAATTACCCTAAGTCGATGATTTAATGTGGAGGCGAGTACCGGAATCGAACCGGTGTACACGGATTTGCAATCCGCTGCGTCACCACTCCGCCAACTCGCCATCCGTGGTGTGGGGGTTCTCTAGCGCGGGTCTTAGGGGGATGTCCAGCCCGGTTTCGCGCTTGGATGTGTGATTTTCCGGCACAGGTTTCAGAAAACGCCGGATCAGGTGCTCAATACGGTCGCATCACCTTGCAGGATTGCGGCCATCGGCCTAACTGTGGCAGAAGAAAACAAAGATCCCAGAACCATAGGCCCGCCATGACTGATTTCGCCGCACGCCGTACCATGATGGTCGACACGCAGGTGCGTCCTTCGGATGTTACCAAATTCCCGATCATTGATGCGATGTTGACCGTCGCGCGCGAGGAATATGTGCCGGATGGCAAGCGCGAGGCTGCCTATGTCGGTGAAAATATCGATCTGGACGACGGTCGTGTGATGCTTGAGCCGCGCACGCTGGCCAAGATGCTGGATGCGCTGAATGTACAGCCGAACGAGCTGGTGTTGGATCTGGGCTGCGGCCTGGGCTACAGCGCTGCCATTCTGGCGCGTCTGGCCGATTTCGTCATCGCTGTAGAAGATACAGAAGACCGCGCCAACGAAGCGCAGGGCATTCTGTCGGCTCAGGGCGTGGACAACGTGGCTGTCGTCGCAGGCCCCCTGGCCGAGGGCAACGAAAAGCACGGTCCCTATGACGTGATCATGGTGGAAGGCGCCGTGGAAACCGTACCCGCAAGCTTGTTGGAACAGCTCAAGGATGGGGGGCGTATTGCCTGCATCTTTGCCGAGGGGATGTTGGGAACTGTAAAAATCGGGTATAAGATTGATGGGGAGATGGTCTGGCGGCCGAATTTCAACGCCGGTGCCCCCGTTGTGGCTGGATTTGAAGCGCCACAGGAATTCGCGCTTTAAGATCGGCGACACGCCCGCAATAAATTTGAGATGCAGGAG
Organism: Aliiroseovarius marinus; assembly: GCF_004360145.1. Classification (GTDB taxonomy): domain Bacteria; phylum Pseudomonadota; class Alphaproteobacteria; order Rhodobacterales; family Rhodobacteraceae; genus Aliiroseovarius; species Aliiroseovarius marinus. The sequence goes on from NZ_SAIT01000016.1 coordinate 28,176, forward strand.
AGCGACATGCGTATTGGGTTTAAATCAAAGCTGACAGGGCTGGCCATGGCCTGCGCCTTTGTCGCCACGCCGGCGGCCTATGCGGAAAGCCTCTCGGATGCGATGGCCTCGGCCTACAAGAACAGCGGCCTTTTGGAGCAGAATCAGGCCCTGCTGCGCGCCGCGGACGAAGACGTTGCGATTGCGCAGTCCAGACTGCGTCCGGTGCTTAGCTACGCGATCCAGCACAATTGGATTGACCCGACCACGCTTGTTCCGAATGACGACTACTGGCGCACCTCGGCGACGCTGACGGCGTCGGTTCTTTTGTTCAACTTTGGCCGCGGCAAAATGGCGGTCGAAGCCCAGAAAGAAGCCGTACTTGCGACGCGTGACAGCCTGGTCGGGGTCGAGCAGAACGTACTTCTGCGCGCGGTCAGTGCATTCCTGGATGTGCGCTCGGCAAGTGAAAACGCCCAACTTCAAGCCAACTCGGTGCGTGTTCTGACGCAGGAACTGCGTGCGGCGAACGACCGTTTCGAAGTGGGTGAAGTGACCCAGACCGACGTCGCACTGGCGCAGGCGCGCCTGGCGGCTGCACGCTCGGGCGAGGCTTCGGCGCAAGGTAGCCTTGCGATTGCGCGTGAGGAATATCGTGCTGCAACCGGGAACTACCCGGGCACCTTGTCGGCCCCGCCGCGCGTCCCGATGACCGCAAAAACGCTGGAGGCGGCGAAGGCGATTGCGCGTGACCGTCATCCCGATCTGCTTGCCGCGCAACACAATGTACGCGTGACCGAGCTGGCAGCCGAGATTTCCAAAGCCTCGATGAAGCCGTCGCTGGTGGGTTCGGCAAGCACAACTTGGGTGGACCGAACATCGGCCACGTCTAGCCTGGACAGCAGAAACACCAGCGTTGGCATCGCGCTTCAGGGTGACATCTATTCCGGTGGTCTGAAATCCGCTGAATATCGTAAGGCCATTGCGCAGATCGACGCGGCGAAAGCTGGTTTGCGTCAGGCACGCATTGCCGTTGATCAGGGCGTTGCAAATGCTTGGGCACAACTGGCTATCGCGTCGGCCTCGCTTGAAGCCACCGACCGTCAAATCCGCGCCAGCCGTGTGGCCCTGCGCGGGGCACGGGAAGAGGCATCGTTGGGCTCGCGGACCACGCTGGACGTTCTGAACGCCGAGCAAGAGTTGCTGGATGCAGAAGCCGCCCGCATCACTGCCCAGTCGAATCAGTACCTCGCGGTCTATTCGCTGTTGTCGTCGATGGGTCTTCTGACGGCCGAGCATCTGAATCTGGGCGTCGTCGCCTTCGACCCCGAGGCCTATTACAACACCGTCAAATCCGCACCGATCCATAACGTCAGCCCGCAGGGCAAGCGTCTGGACCTCGTGCTCGAGGCGCTAGGCAAGAAATAAAGCACTTTCCGGGACTTGCGCAGCGTGTGCGATTTGCCTCGCTGTCGCAGGTTTCTACTTGTGGCTGTTGTCTGGCCGAGGCGAACTGGCTAGTCTGACATCAAACACACCAAGAATCTGGGTGTGTGACGCAGCTGAACAGGAAGTGCTATATGTCGGATCCGGTCTCGAACGCAGAAATTGAAGATGTTCTGTCCTCGATCCGACGTCTCATCGCTGCTGGCGATCCTGATCAGAAGGACGAGGTTCAAGCGTCTGAACCCGCCGATAACAAGCTGATCCTGACACCTGCCTTCCGCGTGTTCGGTGGCGATCCCGAGAAAACCGTCCAAGATGCTGCGCAGACTGAAACCGCGCTTCCCACGGCAGGACGCGATATTCCCGTGGAGTCGCTGGAACAGGACAATTCCACACCCGCCGAAGCCGTGGACGTGGCCGAGGACGCTGACGATAGCCCGCTTGTTCTGTCCTTTGACACGAACATGGCCGAGCCCGGTTTCCAAAGTACGTCTGATACATCAATGCCCCCTGCGGATACGCAAGTTGATTTCGAAGACAATTGGGACAGCGACGCATTGGCCGAAACCGCGCAGGTGGCCTTTCTGCATCAACGCGTAACCAGTGTGGCGGCGAATACGCCGTCCGAGGACGTTGAGCCCGAGGTGGCTGCCGAAGAGGCCGCTGAACCCGAGGTCATGACCGAGGACGAGGCGCCCGTAGGTGACGTCGAAGTCTCCGCAACCGAGGTGGAAGCGCCCGTTGTTGACGAGGCAGCCGCGATTGACGCTGTAACCGAGGTGGACGCTGCGCCAGAGGCCGAAGTCGCGCCCGAAGCTAATGCTGCGGCCGAGGCTGAGGAGGTGCTTGAGCAAGCCTCTGATCAGGATGAGATTGAACGGGACAGCATCGCGGCTGAGGAACCCGAAATTGTCGAGGCAGAGCCGGTTTTCGCTGACAGTGACGCCCCTGTGGAAGACGAGGTTGAAGACCAACCCATTCTCGCCGAGGTTGATGATCTGGCCGACGATCCTGTTGAAGATGCCCTCGGCACCGAGGTTTTGACCGCCACCATGGACGAGGCCCCTGTTTCAGAAATTGTCGAAGATGACAGTGATTTCATCGACGAAGAGCATCTGCAGGAAATCGTCGCGCGCATTGTGCGAGAAGAGCTGAGGGGCGAGATGGGTGTGAAGATTACCCAAGCTGTCCGACGCATGGTGCGCCGCGAAGTGACCCGTGCTCTGTCCTTGGAGAAGTTTGACTAAAGCAACCCGCCCTTTCTGAGAAGTCGAGTGGCACGAATGTCCCGAGAACGCCGAAGGCGTGGTAGGGTATTCGTGCCTCGTGCTAAGGGCGGAATGCTCTAAGGCTTAGCGGGCCAAGTCCAACAAGGCATCAATATCCAGATGTGTTTCCAGATGATCGGCCAGCGCGTCTAGGCTGATCTCGATCTGAGCGTCAAAACTGACGTCCGAGGTCTGCGCGCCCAGCCCGTTCAGGAACTGGCGCCGGAATCCATCCGCAGCGAAAAGCCCATGCAGATAGCAGCCTTGAATGCGCCCATCCGCGCTGCTGGCGCCTTCAGGGCGGTCCCCAACCGACAGCCATGCGGCATCGCACCCCGGGCCCTCTGTCCGGCCCAAATGGATCTCGTACCCCTCGACCGATTGGCCTGAGGGCAGGTGTGTTGCCTGCGTTAGTGCCAGTGTCTTGCGGGGTTCCAGATGCGTCACCACATCCAGATGCCCCAGCCCGGCCACGCGACCTGCGGGGCCTTCGATGCCGTCCGCGTCGATGATCTCGGTCCCCAGCATCTGATAGCCGCCGCAAATGCCCAGAACGTGCCCGCCTCGCCGGATGTGAGCGGTCAGGTCGATGTCCCAGCCTTGCGCCCGGAAATCTGCCAGATCGGCGATGGTGGACTTCGATCCCGGGATCAGAACCAGATCGGCATCGCCGGGCAGGGGGCGTCCGGGTTCGATGATCTCGACGGTCACGTCCGGTTCATTCACCAAGGGGTCCAAATCGTCAAAATTCGCAATGCGGTTCAGGCGCGGCACGGCGATTTTGAACGCGCCGCCTTTGCGCGTGGCGATGTCCATCACGTCCTCGGCGGGCAAACGCCACGCGTCGGCGAACCAGGGTAGGGTACCCAAATCGTGCCAGCCGGTCAGGCGGGCGATTTCAGCGGCGCCATCGGCGAACAGCGTCGGGTCGCCGCGAAACTTGTTCACCAGAAAGGCTTTGATCCGCGCGCGGTCTTCGTCGGGCAGCACCGCATGGGTGCCGACCAACTGCGCAATCACGCCGCCGCGGTCAATATCGCCCGCCAGAACCACGGGTAGGTCCGCGGCCTCGGCAAAGCCCATATTGGCGATGTCGCCTTTGCGCAGGTTCACCTCAGCGGGGCTGCCCGCGCCTTCGACCAGCACCAGATCGCGGCCCTTGCCCAGACGATGGAAACTCTCGAGTACACGCGGCATCAACTCGGCCTTGGCCTTGCCGTAGTCGCGCGCTTTCATGGTGGCAAAGCGCTTGCCCTGCACGATGACCTGCGCACCTGTGTCCGTCTCGGGCTTTAACAGAACCGGGTTCATGTCGACAATCGGATCCAGCCCACAGGCGCGTGCTTGCAGCGCCTGCGCCCGTCCGATCTCGCCTCCGTCTACGGTGACGGCCGCGTTATTTGACATGTTTTGAGGCTTGAACGGGGCCACGTTCAGCCCGCGCTTCACAGCCGCCCGTGCAATCCCTGCCACTAGCAGGGATTTCCCAACATTCGAGCCCGCGCCCTGGATCATAATCGCCTTGGTCATGGCCAAGACTTAGGCGCTTTTCAAAGCGCGCTCCAGCCCTGTTCCGACATCAGGAAGGGCTGAAACGAAAAACGCGCCCCAAACGGGACGCGCCTTCCATGGAGTATTCTGTGATCGCGCTTATGCAGCTTCCGCGGTGGCGGCGTTGCGACGCTCGCTTTCTTCGCGGCTCAATGCGACCGAGGTGCGGATGCCTTTGGACACAAAGTCCATCAGGCCGCTCACGACACGCTCGTTCGGGTCGATGCCTGCACAGCTCAACACTTCGCGCCCATCGCGCGACCGCGCCCAGCGGGCGATCTGATCGGGGCCATTGCCGTATTTCTTGTCATCAGCAATGGCGTCGTCCAACGCAGCCAGCACGACAGCAGCGAAAAGCTTGCGCGCGCGGTTGCCTTGTTCGTTATTGAAAGCGGTACCGTCTACGGAGTCCAGCATGGTCGTCCTTTTGTTATTCTTGCTCTTGCGGTTTCTGGCGTAGCGGCCAATATGGCTTTTTCCGCGTGATTCGGTATCCCCTGGATCACATGGCAGCCATGCGCCTGTCGCATAGCTGTTACATTTGGCCGTTTCGCTCGTGCTTGCCAGAGACAAGCCTGCAAGATATAGGATCGGGCCAAGAAATTTCAACCTTTTGTGAAGGTTTCAGGATATGCCCAAGATCAACGGAAACGAAATTCGCCCCGGCAACGTGCTGGAGCATAACGATGGCCTGTGGGCTGCGGTAAAGGTCGACCACGTAAAGCCCGGTAAAGGCGGTGCTTTTGCTCAGGTCGAGCTGAAGAACCTGCGCAACGGCTCGAAGCTGAACGAGCGCTTCCGCTCGGCAGACAAAGTCGAACGCGTGCGTCTGGAGCAGAAAGACCAGCAGTTCCTTTATGAAGATGACGGTATGCTGATCTTCATGGACACCGAGACCTATGAACAGAACCAGATCCCGGCCGACCTGCTGGGCGAGCGTCGCCCCTTCCTGCAAGACGGCATGACCATCGTGGTCGAGTTCTACGAGACCGAGGCGCTGAACGCGACCCTGCCGCAGAAAGTCACCTGCATAATCGAAGAGACCGAGCCGGTCGTCAAAGGTCAGACCGCCGCCAACAGCTTCAAGCCCGCGCTTCTGGACAATGGCGTGCGCATCACCGTGCCGCCTTTCGTGGCACAGGGTGAAGCCATCGTGGTCAACACCGAAACCATGGAATATTCCGAGCGCGCCTAAGCGCCCAGGTAGGAACCCAAGAAGGGCAGGGCGCAGGCTCTGCCCTTTGTGTTTGAGGCCCAGATGACCACGATCCTCTTCAACAAACCCTTCAACGTGCTGTCGCAGTTCACCGATCGTGGCAACGAAAGCAGCGACCGTCAAACTTTGTCGGACTATATCGATTTGCCGGGCGTCTACGCGGCGGGGCGGCTGGATCGGGACAGCGAAGGGCTGCTGGTGCTGACGGATGACGGCAAGCTGCAAGCCAAGCTGGCAAATCCTAAGCACAAACTTGCGAAAACATACTGGGTGCAGGTGGAAGGCATCCCGGACGAAGCCGCCCTTCAAACACTCCGCGACGGTGTCGACCTGAAAGACGGGCGCACCCGTCCGGCCAAAGCGCGCCGCATCGACGAACCTGCCGGTCTCTGGCAACGTACCCCGCCCATCCGCGTGCGCAAATCCGTGCCTGATTGCTGGATCGAACTGAAAATCACCGAGGGCAAGAACCGCCAAGTCCGCCGCATGACAGCGGCCGTGGGGCATCCGACCCTACGCCTGATCCGCTATGGCGTCGGCGCCTATACGCTGGACGGGATCGGCCACGGCAAATGGCGCTACGCGTAAAGCAGCGCCTCTCTCATTTTCTTGCTGAAAATATCCCGGGGTGAGCCTCGAAGAGGCGAGGGGCAGAGCCCCTTATCCCTCCCAGCTGACCACTGCGTCCCCGGCCTGCATGCCCGGTCCCGCCCGATCAAACCGCAGATAGGCAATCGCCTGACCACTTGATTGGGTGAATAGCGTTCCAACGGGCTTCCCATCCCGAGTAATCGCTGTGCCAACAGGGGCTTCGCCTTCGACCGACACGGTGGCCAACCCCTTCTTCAACTCGGTCTTGTGCTTCATCCGCGCGGTCACTTCCTGACCGACATAGCAGCCCTTGCGGAAATCCACGCCGTTCAGGCGTTCGAACCCGGCCTCCAACAGATAACTGTCGCCCGTCAGCTCGACCCCGGTTTCCGGGATGCAATGGGCCACGCGAATGGCGTTCCAATCGACGCCTGTGTCACCATCACGCCCGTCATAGGCGCGCCATCCCAGTTCCGCGTGACGCGGATCGGCAAAGGCGCCTTCGGGCACCTCGCCCAGCCCGCGGGTGGGCACGATATCGGTCGCCTCGATCGCGACATCCGCGCGCAGCTTGTACATCGTCAGGCGCTGCGCCAGCGACCGCGCCAGATCGGTGGCGACGTCGATCAGAATGGCGTCTTCGGTCGGGACCAACAGGAAATCCGCCAAATACTTGCCCTGCGGGGTCAGCAGCGCGGCATAGACCAATCCGTCTTTCAACCCCTTCACGTCATTCGACACCAGCCCCTGCAAAAAGCTTTCGCGATCATTGCCCGAGACCTTCAACACCGTGCGGTCTGTCATGTTGCTCTCCTGTGTGTCCAAAGGTCAGTCCTTGCGCTTGCGCCACAAGCTGCCCGACAGAATGCCACGGAACGACCAGTGCGGCGGTTCTTTGGCTTCTTTGGGCAGATAGACCTTATCTTTGTGCGTGGATGTGCTGTCCGGCGCGTCGCCACCGCCATCCTGAAACTGAAGATTATAGAGCTGCGCATAAAGGCCACCGCGCGCGAGCAGCTCGTCATGTGTGCCCTGATCCACCACGCGGCCCTGATCCATCACAACGATTTTGTCGGCGTCCCGAACAGTGGATAGGCGGTGGGCGATGACCAGCGTCGTGCGGCCCTTGGACAGCGTGTCCAACGCCTGTTGCACCAGCTTTTCGGATTTCGTGTCGAGTGCCGAGGTCGCCTCGTCCAAGAGCAGCACCGGAGCATCGCGCAACACCGCGCGGGCAATGGCAACCCGCTGGCGCTGTCCGCCCGACAGGTTCGAGCCACGCGGCCCAGCGGGGCTGTCCAGCCCATGCTCCAGACGCGGCAGGAAGTCCGCCACATGCGCCGTGTCCAGCGCGTGTTTCATCATTGCGTCGTCTACGTCTTCGCGCCCCATCAGGATGTTGTCGCGCAGCGTTTCGTCAAACAGCAGCGCCTCTTGGCTAACCACCGAGAAGAGCCCGCGCAGTTGATCCAGAGGCAAGGCGGTCACGTCCGCGCCGCCGATCTTGACCACGCCGGTCTTGGCATCCGCCAAACGCGTCAGCAGGTTAAACACGGTGCTTTTTCCCGCACCAGAGGCCCCCACCAGAGCGGTGGTTTTGCCGGCTTCGGCGGTGAAGCTCGCCCCACGCAGAATGGGCGTGTCGCCATAGGCAAAATTCACGTTGTCCAGAACGATGTCGGCCTGTGCGGCCTTGGCGGGCAGGGCGGCAGGCTTGGCCGGGGACAGGATCGACGGACGCTGGGCGAAGACGTCGCGGATCCGCATCATGCTGGCAATCGCTGCTTGCCACCCGCCGGACACTTTGCCCAGATTGCGCAGCGGATCAAAGACCAGCGCCATTGCGGTGAAGAAGCTCATGAACTCGCCCACGGTCTTCACGCCCGCATTGATCTGCAACCCGCCATAGACCAGCACGCCGAAGAAGCCGATCGCGGCGATGATGTCGATCAGGGCCACGATAGCCCCTTGGTTAGCCTGGCTTTGCAGGTGGGTCTTGGCGAACACGTCGATCTCGCGATCCACGCGGGATTGTTCGTGCTTCTCGGTGCCCGACAGTTTGATCGAGTTGATGCCGTGGAAGATCTCGTCCAACCGGGTCGAGATCTGGGCGGCGGCCCCCCGGCTGTCTGTCGTCGTCTTGCGCACGCGTTTTTGCAGGATGCCCATCGGATAGGTCAGGACGGGCGCAGCCGCCACGGCCACCACGACCCACAGCCAGTCGATCGACATGGCCACACCCAAAAGGGCCAACAGAGACACGACGTCTCGGGCGACGGCGGCCAGTACGACCTCCCAGATCGTGGCGATGGCCTGTGCATCCCCGCGCACGCGCTCCATCAATGTCCCGGGCGAGTTGTCGCGGAAATAGCTGCTGTCCAGCGTCAGCATATGCGCCACCATGTCTGATTGCAGCTTGGCGGCCACGCGCTGGCCCACATGGACCATCAACACGCGGTGCCCGAAGGCGGCGAACGCGCGCGTGACGAAGATGCCCGCGACGATCAGGGCGACGACGACGATGGCCTGTGTGGAGCCCGACGAGAACGCCACATCGAACATCGGCTTGATCATGTAGCTCAGGCCACCCAGCGCCAGCCCCTCGGTCAGCATCAACAGCATCGCCAGCACCAAGGGCAGGCGGTAGGCGCGCATATAGCCTTTCCACAGCCAGCGGATCATCTCTTTCTGGTCGGTGCGGGCAGTCTCAGAACTCATTACTTTTTCCGTTTCGCCTGAAAGGCTTGTGTGATTGCCTCGGGGTCATAATGCTGTGTCAGCCAATCCCGGATCGAGATCGGGTCGTTCTTGTAGTGATCGGCATAGGCATGGATCATCGCGGTTAGAATACCCGCTTTCGACCAGCGTTGGTGGGCGTATTTCAAGGACAGCTGCGCGCGCGCGTCGTCAACCGTCGCGCCACACTGGTCCAACAGATAAAGCGCCGACGCGATGCCAGTGCGATCTGCGCCGGATTTGCAGTGGATCAGAAACGGCTTTTCGGCGCGTTCCATGATGTCCAGAAGCTCAAGATATACCTCGCGTTCCATCGCAGCGTAGGCGGTCATCTGGTGGTTGATCAGCGTCATGCCATAGTCGCGGCAGGCTTCGACCTCGAATAGATAGTGCGAGAATTTGCTTTCGCCTCGCAGGTTGATCACGGTCTTGATCCCGGCCGCTTTCAGCGCCGGAAAATGTACCGGATCGGGCTGGTTTGACCGCCACGCATCGGGCGACAGCTGATAGCGATTGGGCAGAACCCGCCGAACAAAGGAATGGTCGATGATGTTGCTGCGCAGCCGTGCTGCACGCCGTGCTTCGGGCGTCGAGATGTCCATCCCGAACCCGTTCTTCCACGCACGTTCGCGTCGTTTGATCTTGGCATACAAGCTCTTGAACATGCGGTTTCGGTCCAGATCTGAGTTTCCGCCCAAAAGGGTACCTACGGGATGTAACTTGTCCGCGCGCCACAAACAAGAAGGTGGCCCTGACTACGGCGTTGACGCAATTGGGATGGCGCATTACCGCTTGAGGTCTGAGAAGTGAAAGAGCCCCCCATGTCCCTATCCCACGGTCGTTCCTATCTGGCCATTCCCGGCCCCTCGGTCATGCCGGATCGCGTGCTGCAAGCCATGCACCGCGCCGCCCCGAATATCTATGCGGGCGAGGTCGTGGACATGATGCCGGGGCTGATTGACGGGCTGAAATCGGTCGCCCGCACCCGGCATCACGCGGTGATCTATATCGCCAATGGCCACGGTGCGTGGGAAGCGGCGCTATCGAACACATTGGCCCCCGGCGACAAGGTGTTGTCGCTGTGTACCGGGCGGTTCGGGCATGGCTGGAGCGAAATGGCGAGCGGGCTGGGCATCGATCCAGTGATCGAGGAGTTCGGTCTGAAAACGCCCGTTGATCCCACCCGTGTCGAGGCGCTTTTGCGTGCGGACACTGCACACGAACTAAAGGCGGTTCTGCTGACCCATGTGGATACGTCGACGTCGATCCGGAACGACGTGGCGGCAATGCGCGCGGCGATGGATGCGGCGGGCCACCCAGCGCTGTTGATGGTGGATTGCATCGCCTCGATGGGCTGTGACCGGTTCGAGATGGACGAGTGGGGCGTGGATGTCGCCATCGCGGCCTCGCAAAAGGGGCTGATGGTGCCGCCGGGTATGGGGTTTGTCTTCTTCAACGACAAAGCCGCCGCCGCCCGCGCTGCCAATCCCCGCGTGTCGCGCTATTGGGATTGGGAGCCGCGCGCTAATCCAGAACTCTTCTATCAGTATTTCGGTGGCACCGCCCCGACACATCACCTCTATGGATTGCGGGAATCCCTCGCGATGATTGCCGAAGAAGGCGGGATGGAGGCTGTCTGGGCGCGTCACACACATCTGGCCCGCGCGATCTGGGCGGCGTTTGACGCGTGGGGGGCGGATGGCCCACTGCAGATGAACGTGGCCGACCCGGCGCATCGCTCGACCGCAGTGACCTCGCTGCATGTCGGTGCGCCGCTTGGCACCGCGCTGCGCAATTGGACCGAGCAGAACATGGGCGTCACACTGGGTATTGGTCTTGGTATGTCCACGCCCGAAGACCCGAAAGGCGACGGGTTTTTCCGTCTGGGCCATATGGGGCATGTGAACGCGCCGATGGTGATGGGCGCGCTGTCTGCCATTCAATCGGGCCTAACCGCGCTGGGCATCCCGCATGGTGTGGGCGCGCTGGATGCTGCCGCGCAGGTGATTGCCGAAGTGTAACCTATCGGGAACGCACCTTGTGCTACATGGTATTTGGTGGCTCACTGCGTGAGCCTGATGGGGCTTTGCCCCCGAGGGATCTTCCTGTGGAAGATCACTCTCCCCCAAGGTATTTCGGGCAAGAGGAAAGTGGGAGTGTCGGGCTATTTTCTGGCGGATGCGAGCGCTTTGGGGAGGGCGGCGGCGAAGGTGTCCAACTCCTCGGGCCGGCCTGCCGAAATGCGGATGCAGCGGTTTTGCGGGGCGGCAAAGGGCATGCGGACGAAGACGTCCAGCGCGATGAGCTGATCCAGCACTGCCTTGGCGAATGCGGCGTCTTGTCCGCAATCCACAGCCACGAAGTTGGTCGCCGAGGGCAGGGTGGTTAGCCCGCCCGCGCGCGCGATCTGGTCAATTCGGGCGCGGGCCTCGGCCACATTCGCGACCACCTGCGAAAGATACCCCTGATCTTTCAAAGCGGCCAACGCGCCTGCCTGAGACATCCGGCACATGCCGAAATGGTTGCGGATCTTGTTGAAGGCGGTGATCAGGTCGGCCTGTCCAATCGCATAGCCAACCCGCGCGCCCGCCATCCCGTACGCTTTCGAGAATGTGCGCATACGGATCACGCGCGGATCGTCTGTGTTCAGCGCAGGCGCGGTGCCTTCCGGAGCAAATTCGATATAGGCCTCGTCCAGCACCAGTAGGCAGCCCTCGGGCACCGCGTCGATCATGCGCTGAATGGTCTCGGCATCATGCCAGGTTCCCATCGGGTTGTCCGGGTTGGCGATGTAAACCAGCTTGGCCCCGACCTCGGCCGCCTTGGCGATCAGCGCCACGGGGTCTTCGTGATCGTCCTTATAGGGAACTGTTTCCAGCACGCCCCCAAAGCCCGCGACGTGGTAGTTGAAGGTCGGATAGGCCCCTTGCGACGTCACGACCGTGTCGCCCGGTCCAATGAGTAGTCGCACCAGATAGCCAAGGATCCCGTCGATCCCTTCGCCCACCAGAATGCTTTCCGGTGCGATGCTGTGGTGGTCGGCCAGCGCATGACGCAGGTCGTAGTTTTCCGGGTCGCCATACATCCAGACATCCCCTGCAGTTGCCTGCATTGCGGAGATTGCGTTGGGCGACGGACCAAACGTGTTCTCGTTCGCGCCCAGCCGTGCTGCAAACGCACGCCCGCGGGCGCGTTCCTGCGTTTCGGGGCCGACGAAGGGCACGGTTGCAGGAAGGCTGTCGGCAAGCGGGGTCAGGCGGGCATGGGTCTTGGTCATGCTTTTGTTAGAGCAGGGCGCAGGCAGACGGGCAAGGTTGAAATGACGCGCCAAAAGAAAAGGCCGGGTCGCCCCGGCCTGTCCTTTAGATTTCTTTCAGACGCTCAAGTGCGGCGTTCAGCGTCGCCTCTTCCTCTTCGCGGGCGGCAAGGTTTGCCTTGGTCTCGGCCAGAACCTCGGCCGGGGCGTTTTCCGCAAACTTGGGATTCTTTAGACGCCCGCGCAACCCGCCCAATTCCTTGGCCAGCTTGCCCAGCGTCTTCTCAAGCCGCGCGATTTCCTCGTCCACGTCGATGATCTCGGCCAGCGGCAGGGCGAAGATGCCACCCGCGACGGCAACGGTGATGCAGCCCTTGGGCAGTTCGGCCATTTCCGTGATCGAGTCGACCCGCGCCATGCGCATCACCAGCGCTTGGTTGTTGTCCAAGGCAGTGCGACCAGCTGCGTCCAACTCTTGCTGGATCACCGGGATTTTCAGGCCAGCGGGCACGTGCATCTGCGCACGGGCGGAGCGGATGTTTTCGATCAGCGAAATCACCCAATTCATTTCGCGCGCGGCGTCCTCATCCATCAGTTCGGCGCCATATTCCGGCCAATCCGCGTGGATCAGCATCTTGGGACGCTCTGCAATCTGGCCCCACAGCTCTTCTGTCACGAACGGCATGATCGGGTGCAGCATGATCAGGCACTGGTCGATGACCCAGGCCATGGTCGCGCGGGTCTCGGCCAACACGGCCTCGTCTTCCGAGTTCAGAAGCGGTTTCGAGAACTCGACATACCAGTCGCAGACCTTGCCCCAGACATAGGCATAGAGCCCGTGCGCGGCGTCGTTGAAACGGTACGCAGTCAGCGCGGCATCCACGTCTTCGCGGATTTTCGCGGTTTCCGAGATGATCCAGCGGTTCACGGTCTGCGTCGGGCTTTTCGGATCGAAATTCGCGACCGGTTTACAGTCGTTCATTTCAGCAAATCTTGCAGCATTCCAAAGTTTGGTGCCGAAATTCCGGTATCCCGCCACGCGATCCTTGGACATTTTCAACACGCCCCCGATCGAGGCCATGGCGGTATTGGTGAACCGCAAAGCGTCCGCGCCGTATTCGTCAATGATTTCCAGCGGGTCGATCACATTGCCCGTGGTCTTGGACATTTTCTTGCCCTTCTCGTCACGGACCAACCCGTGCAGATAGACCGTATGGAACGGGTTTTTGTGGCAGACGGCCTGCGACATCATCATCATGCGCGCGACCCAGAAGAACAGAATGTCCTGCCCGGTGATCAGCACGTCGCCGGGGAAGAAGCGTTCGAGTTCATCGGTGTCCTGCGGCCAGCCCAGCGTGCCGAAGGGCCACAGGCCCGACGAGAACCATGTGTCCAACACGTCGGGGTCACGCCAGACCGGGTAAACCAGCTTGGTTGGATCCTGCGTGGTCTCATAGGCGGCAAGGCTTTCGGCCAGCATGTGAATGGCCTCAGTGCGGGTGGCCACTTCGACCACGCGGGCGTGGTTAAGCGGCGTGGGTAGCGTGACCAGAACTTCATCGAACTGCGGAGCAACCGCGTCGAAGTCATGGGCGCAATGGCTGTGCTCGTGACCCGGCAGCAGGTCTTGGTCCAGAAGCAGGCGGCCCATTTCGACCAGATCAAGTTCGTTATCGTTCTCGTCGTCCTTGAAGCCTTTGCCAGACAGATCAAGGCCGTACCACACGGGAACCTGATGGCCCCACCACAGCTGACGCGAGATACACCACGGCTCGATGTTTTCCAGCCAGTGATAGAAGGTTTTCTCGCCGCTTTCGGGCAGAATTTTCACGTCACCATTGCGGACAGCATCCAACGCAGGACCGGCGATCTTTTCGGCGTCCACGAACCACTGGTCGGTCAGCATCGGCTCGATCACGACTTTCGAGCGGTCACCGAAGGGCTGCATGATCGGCTTGTTTTCCACGTAAGGAACGGTGCCGGTGACCTCTTCGCCGTCGACCTCGACGGTTTTGGTGATCATCACGGCCAGACCTTCGGCGGTGATCTGGTCAACCACCAGCTTACGAGCCTCGAAGCGATCCAATCCGCGGAATTCATCCGGGACAAGGTTCATCGCGGCGATCTTCGCCTCGTCGAAGCCTTCTTCGCCATTTGCAATGCGCTGGGCGGTTGCGGCTTCGTCGGCATAGGGCAGGCCATCGGCCCGCATCGCGCCGCGTGTGTCCATCAGCGAATACATCGGGATGCCGCCGCGCTTGGCGACCTGATAGTCGTTGAAGTCATGCGCGCCGGTGATTTTCACCGCACCCGACCCGAAGTTCATATCAGGGTATTCATCGGTGATGATCGGGATCAGGCGGCGATGCTCTTTCGGGCCCACGGGGATTTCACACAGCTTGCCCACGATGGGCGCATAGCGTTCGTCATCGGGGTGCACAGCAACCGCGCCATCGCCCAGCATGGTTTCCGGGCGGGTTGTGGCGATCGAGATATAGTCGCGCTCTTCTTCAAGCGTGATGTTTCCGTCTTCGTCCTTCTCGACATAGGTGTAGGTCGCGCCACCGGCCAGCGGGTATTTGAAGTGCCACATATGGCCGGGGGTCTCGATGTTCTCGACCTCAAGATCCGAGATCGCGGTCTCGAAATGCGGGTCCCAGTTGACCAGACGCTTGCCGCGATAGATCAGGCCCTTGTCGTACATGTCGACGAAGACCTTCAGAACGGCATCGTGGAAGTTGGCCGAGTTCTCGTGCCCCGTACGCGGATCACCGGGCGCACCGGCCATGGTAAACGCGTTGCGCGACCAGTCGCAGGTCGAGCCCAGACGCTTCAGCTGTTCGATGATGGTCGAGCCGTATTCGCCCTTCCATTCCCAGACCTTCTCAAGAAACTTCTCGCGGCCCAGATCACGGCGACCGGGCTGCTGCGTTTCGGCCAGCATCTTTTCGACCTGAAGCTGGGTGGCGATACCTGCATGGTCCTGACCAGGCTGCCACAGCGTGTCGAAGCCCCGCATGCGGTGCCAGCGGATCAGGATGTCCTGCAGCGTGTTGTTGAACGCGTGGCCAAGGTGCAGCGCGCCCGTCACGTTGGGCGGCGGGATCATGATGGTGAAGCTGTCAGCGCCGGGTTTGGCGTTTGCGCCGGCTTTGAAGGCGCCGGCCTCTTCCCAGGTCTGATAGATGCGTGCTTCGGCAGAGGCTGCGTCGAAGGTCTTGTCCATGGCCATGGTGGTCGTCCCAAATCTCATAAATCAAAGACCGTTTACCCAAGTGGGCGGCAAAGGGAAACCCCGCCTGCGCTTGCAGGTCCGGGGATTGGTGAATTTGTCCGGACTGATGGGCAATTCGGGGGGGTGCCGAGAAATGGTTAACGAATGAAAGAGTTGGAAGGGGTTTTGACAAATTGATGCCATATTCAACCCGTAGCAGTTCGGGCTACGCGACGGATCAATCTATGCTGTCTGACGGAAAACCGGATCAACAGGCGAATACACACATGAAAAAAGCACTCCTTCTTTTGGCGTTCACCCCCACTATGGCTCTGGCACAGGAACAGACTTTCAATTGCGAGGTTCCGAACGGAAATCTACCCGAAATGGCCGTGACCTTGGTGGCGATTGACGGTGGCAAGGATGGATATCTGATGATGGGCGGCGAAAAGAAGACGGCCAGTGTGTATCCCGGTCTGGATTCGGTGACCTATCTGATGTTCAGCGACGACTACAGCTATACGCTGCACTACAATGTGAACCTGAAAGATGGTCACTATGACTTCTCGGCGTCGGGTGCCAAGTCGGGCTGGGGACGCGGGACCTGCACGGAAGTGACGGGCTAACCCACTCCAAGAATTGACAAACGCCCGGACAAGCGCCGGGCGTTTTGCTTTTCAGGCGGAACATCCGTGCCTTTGATCAGCTGATAACATCGGGCGCAGCGCGGCCTAGCATCTTTTCGATTTTGGCGACCTGCGTGGTGGCGGCAATAACGTCTGACAACGCTTCTTGCGTATCGCGGGTCAGGTCGCCATCTGGCGGGGCGTATTGCTCCAGATAAACCCGCAACGTCGCGCCCTCGGTACCGGTACCTGACAGGCGCAGCATGGCGCGCGCGCCGCCTTCATAGGTCAGGATGAGGCCTTGCCCGGTGGCGACAGAGCCGTCGATTGGATCGGTATAGGCGAAATCCTCGGCGGCACTTACGGTCAGGCTCGCTGCGGTCTGGCCGGGCAGGGTGGGCAGTCGCGTCTTCAGGTCGGCCATGACGGCATTCGCGGCGTCGGTGTCCAGCCCCTCGTAGTCATGGCGGGAATAGTAGTCCCGACCATAGGTCTGCCAGTGATCCAGCAGGATATCGGCCACGCTTTCATCGCGTACCGCTAGGATGTTCAGCCACAAGAGCACGGCCCACAGCCCATCCTTTTCGCGGACATGGTCCGATCCAGTACCTGCGCTTTCTTCGCCGCAAAGCGTGGCGCGGCCCGCATCAAGGAGGTTGCCGAAAAACTTCCAGCCGGTGGGGGTCTGGAAGGCCTCGATCCCCAGTTTCTCTGCCACCCGGTCCGACGCCGCCGAGGTGGGCATCGAGCGCGCCACCCCCGCAATCCCCCGCGCGTAACCGGGGGCAAGATGCGCATTGGCTGCCAGTACCGCCAGACTGTCGGACGGGGCCACATAGATGCCACGCCCCACAATCATGTTCCGGTCGCCATCCCCGTCCGAGGCTGCCCCAAAATCAGGCGCGTCCGGCCCGTGCATGTGGTCAAACAGCTCTTTCGCCCACACGGGGTTGGGGTCGGGATGCCCGCCGCCGAAATCTTCCAGCGGGACGGCATTCACGACCGAGCCGGGCGCGGCCCCAAGGCGATGTTCCAGAATTTCGGTTGCATACGGCCCGGTGACCGCGTGCATCGCGTCAAAGCGCAGGGTGAAGCCCCCGTCGATCATCTTGCGGATGGCGTTGAAATCGAACAGTTCTTCCATCAGCGCTGCGTAGTCGACGACGGGATCGACGATCTCGACCTCCATGTCGCCGAGGGCGTAAGTGCCTATATTACTTAGGACTTCCAGCGCATCGGGCAGGTCTCCGGTGATCCGGTAGCTTGAGATTTCTTCAGCACAAGCCACGATCTTGTTCGTAGTGGCTTCCGGCGCTGGCCCGCCATTTTCGGTGTTGTATTTCAGACCAAAATCGCCGTTCGGTCCACCCGGATTATGGCTGGCCGATAGGATAAACCCGCCATCGGCACCCCGCTTCCGGATTAGGTGGCTGACCGCAGGGGTCGATAGAATGCCGTTCTGCCCAACGATGATTTTCGCCACGCCATTCGCGGCGGCCATGCGCAGGATCGTGGCGATGGCGTCGCTGTTGAAAAAGCGCCCGTCGCCGCCCAAAACAAACGTCTTTCCGGCAGGCGTAATCGCGTTGAAGATCGCTTGCGCGTAGGTTTCCAGATAGCCGGGTTCGGAAAACACAGCGACCTTCTTGCGCAGCCCTGATGTCCCCGGTTTTTGCCCCGTGATCGGAGCCGTTTCAATGGTGTGAACGTCGTTAGACTGCACGATCTTTGTCCCTAAAATGGATTAAACTATATCGCGACAATCTTAGCCCAGCCGGTCGATCCGCGTCGAGAGGTGGATCAGACTTTCCGAGCCTTTCACCCCGTCGATTTCGCCAATCGCGTCCAAGACCTCGTCCAGCAACGCGGTGGAGGGTGCCGCCAGTTGCAGCACCATATCCCAGCGGCCCGAGGCCGTGTGGGCGGCTTCGACCTGCGTCAGGGTTTTCAAACGCGCCAAAACGGCAGGGGTCGAGCGTGGTTCGATCGAAATCAACACGGTTGCGCGGATACGGTCCCCGCGTGCCGCGTCCCCCAGTCGAAGCGCATAGCCCGCGATAATGCCTTTCTCTTCAAGGCGTTCAATCCGTGCCTGCACGGTCGAGCGCGCCAGCCCCAGCCGCCGTGCCAAGGTTGCCACCGGCAGGCGGGCGTTGCTTTCAAGCTGCGCCAGAAGTTCGCGGTCTGTGTCGTCCATGTGTCAGGTCTTTCTATCATTCTGACGACATTTAACCGGCATTTCGTCCGGAGTGCCACTGGAAATCGACGGCACGGATTGAGATTCTAAAGTTAGCGTCAACAGGATCCCGGAAATAAGACCATGAGCAGACAACCCTCGATTTGGCTGACCCCCTTGTCCCACCTCAAGACCGAGCGCCCGATGCAGCCGGTCATGTATTTCGCACCCGCCGTGCTGCAATCCACCGCGCGCCGCTTTATTGCGGGGTTTGATGGGTTGGTGACCTACGCGGTCAAAGCCAACGATGCGCCGATGGTGTTGGAGAACCTCGTGACCGCCGGCCTACAGGCCTTCGACGTGGCCAGCCCGGCCGAGATGTTGGCGCTGCGTGCTGTCTCTCGCGATGTTGAAATGCACTATAACAACCCGGTCCGCTCCCGGTCTGAAATCGCACAGGCCGTGGCGTTGAACGTGCAATCCTATTCCGTGGACAGTGCGCGCGAGTTGGACAAGCTGATCGCACAGGTGCCGCCGCAGGGCGTTGAAATCTCTGTCCGTTTGGCGCTTCCGGTTGACGGCGCCGCCTATAATTTCGGGGCAAAGTTCGGCGCGGATCCCGATCAGGCGGTCGCGCTGCTTCAGCATGCGCAGGCGGCGGGCTTTACGCCGTCGATGACCTTCCACCCGGGCACGCAATGCGCCGATCCGTCGGCGTGGGTCGCCTATGTCTCGCAATGCGCAGACGTGGCGAAACGTGCGGGCATCCACCTGCATCGCCTGAATGTGGGTGGCGGATTTGCCGCGAACCGCGGTGTCGCGCCGGACCTTGAAGCGATCTTCCATGCCATCCATGCGGCCGTCGTGGTCGAGTTTGGTGAGGATGCGCCTGAATTGGTCTGCGAACCGGGCCGCGCCATGGTGGCCGAGGCCTTCAGCCTTGCGACCTGCGTGAAAGCCATCCGCGAAGATGGCGCCGTCTATCTAAATGACGGGATCTATGGCGCATTGTCGGAAGCGCCGTCCATTGGTGTGCCGGACCGTCTGAAAACCGTCCGCGCCGATGGGGAGGCCCACCAAGGTGCGCTCGAAAAACGTGTTGTGTTTGGGCCGACCTGCGATTCTATCGACCAATTGCCGGACCCGCTGGCGCTTCCCGAGGATCTGGCGGAAGAGGACTATCTTCTGATTGCAGGCATGGGCGCCTACAGCTTTGCGACCGTCACGCGGTTCAACGGCTATGGTGCGATTGAAACCGTGACGGTGCAGTCGCTGGCGCTTTAAGCAACCTTCATGATGATACAGGTGGTCGAGCCGGTGGCATAAAGCTTGCCATCCTCGACGCCACGGATCTCGCCGTTAGCGATCCCCGTCGAACGCCCGGTGTGTTGGGCCAGACCTGTCGCCTCGATCATCATGCCGCGCGGGATGGGGCGAAGGATATTCACCTTGTATTCCAATGTGGTGTAGACCGCCCCCTTCGGGACACGGGTCATCACCGCGCAGGCCATCGCGCTGTCCAGAAGCGTGCCGTACCAGCCGCCATGCACGGTGCCCATCGGGTTACAGTGCTCGAATTCGGGGGTGCCGTGGAAGGTGACCTTTCCATCTTCGACCGCATGTAGGTGGTAGTTCAGCGTCACTCCAATGGGCGGTCCGGGCACGGTGCCATTCAGGACGCCTTGCATAAACTCCAGCCCCGACATCGAGGCGGTGACGTCAAGCGTTGGCAGTTGATCGAACGAGGTTGCTTGCAGCATGAAAAAGGCCTTTCCGAAGCAGTGTCCGGAAAGGCTAGGTGGTGAGTGTGTTCATGCAAGACTTACGCAGGGTCACAAGGTTTGTGACGTCGTGGCGTGGCCTTGATCAGGCAACTTTCGCCAGATTGACTTGTGGCGTGACGCCCAAGGCGTGGGCCACATCGCGGGTCAGGCTGGGTTTGTTCAGCGTGTAGAAGTGCAGGTCTTCAACACCGCCGTCGATCAGGTCCGAGCACAGCTCGGTGCAAAGCGCGGTCGCCAGAAGGTCGGTGCGGTCGTCACGCTCTGCCTTGTGAAAGGCATCGTCCAGCCAGTTGGGAATTGCGGTGCCGCAACGCTCGGCGAACTTGCGGACGCCTTTCCAGTTTTCGATGGGCAGGATGCCCGGAATGATCGGCACGTCGATCCCGGCCTTTTCGCATTTGTCGCGGAAACGGAAGAAGGTGTCCGCCTCGAAGAAGAACTGCGTGATGGCCGAACCTGCGCCCGCATCTACCTTGCGCTTCAACCATGCGACGTCAGCGTCCAAATCAGCGGCTTCGGGGTGGGGGTCAGGATAAGCGCCCACGCGGATGTGGAAGTCACCGGTGTTTGCCAACGCTTCGATCAGTTCAACCGAGTTGGCAAAGCCGTCTTCGCGGGCGGTGAAGCGATCAGCGCCTTTCGGGGCGTCCCCACGCAGGGCCACGATTTCTTTCACGCCAACGTCCGCATAGCTTTTCGCAATCGCTAATGTTTCTTCGCGCGAGGCCTCGACACAGGTCAGGTGCGCCGCGACGTTCAGGCCGTAATGCTTGTGGATCGTGCCAACCGCATCATGGGTCAGTTCACGCGTGGTTCCGCCAGCGCCATAAGTGACTGAGACAAAATTGGGGTCCAGAGGGGCCAGTTGGCGCACGGTTTCCCACAGGCGGAACGAAGCGTCCAGCGATTGCGGGGGGAAGAACTCGAACGAGATATTGGGCGTGGTCATGGCGTCCTCGGCGGCTGTTTTGCGAAGTTGCCCTCTTGTGCCTCATGATCGCTTGTGAGACAAATTCATAATTCTCACAAAGAACATGAGGTTCGTGCATGTACATCGAGTTCCGCCATCTGCGCACCGTGCGCGCCATCCACCATGCGGGGTCACTGGCGCGGGCGGCGGACATTCTGCACATCACGCAATCCGCGCTAAGCCACCAGATCAAAGGGCTGGAAGAACAGGTCGGGATGGAGCTGTTTCACCGGCGGACCAAGCCCATGCGTCTGAGCCCTGCGGGGATGAAGCTTTTGCGGCTGGCTGAACAGGTGTTGCCGGAAATTGACCGTCTCGAAGAAGAATTTCGCGCGCTGAAGTCTGGCCGTTCGGGCCGGTTGCACATCGCCATTGAATGCCACGCCTGTTTCGATTGGCTGTTTCCGGTGCTCGACAAGCTACGACACGCGTGGCCAGACGTGGATCTGGATATCCGCCAACGCCTTGCCTTTGACGCCATCGAAGCCCTGCGGCGCGAGGAAGTGGATTTCGTCATTTCGTCCGATCCGGTGGATATGGCGGGCATCACCTTCTCGCCGCTCTTTGCGTATGAGCCGCGGTTTGTCGCGGCAGCTGGGCATCGTCTGGCGGACGAGGATTTCGTCGTCGCCGAGGATTTCGAGCAGGAGTTTTTGCTGACCTATCCGGTAGAGCGGTCGAAAATTGATGTATTCACCGGGCTTTTGACGCCCGAACGGGTCGAGCCGCGCGGAATCAGGCAGGTCGAAATGACCGAGGTCATCCTGATGCTGGTCGCTGCGGGGCGTGGGGTTGCCGTGTTGCCGGACTGGGTTCTGACCGATGCAAAACGCAACCCGGATTTCGTCACAAAACGCCTGACGGAAGGCGGGATTCGCAAGCAGATGTATGCCGCAACACGCGACGAAGATACGATGGTGCCCTTCATGGCGCATATGATCCGGCTGTGCCGCTCAGAACCGGTGAAACTTCAGCGCGGTTGACGTCCTTTCAGGCTTGGCAAACAAGGCGTACGGGCGTATACGCGCCGTTTGAAACATCAGGAGTCCTTTCCATGCAAGGCAGTGCAAATCTGAACGTGATGATCAAGGCAGCCCGCAAGGCTGGCCGCAGCCTTGTGAAGGACTTTCGCGAGGTCGAGAATCTGCAGGTCTCGATGAAGGGTGCTGGTGACTTCGTGTCGAAGGCAGACATCGCTGCGGAACAGATTATCCGTGAAGAGCTGATGGAAGCCCGCCCCAACTATGGCTGGCTGGCTGAAGAAGGCGGCGCGGCCGAGGGCAAAGACCCGACCCGTCGCTGGATTGTCGATCCGCTGGATGGCACCACCAACTTCCTGCACGGCCTGCCGCACTGGGCGATTTCCATCGCACTGGAGCATAAGGGCGAGATCGTCGCTGGTGTGATCTATGACGCCGCCAAGGACGAGATGTTCTATGCCGAAAAAGGCGAGGGCGCATGGCTGAACCAAAGTCGTCTGCGCGTATCGGGCCGTTCGCGTCTGATCGAGTGCATCTTTGCAACGGGCTTGCCCTTCGGTGGCCGCGCTGATCTGCCGGAAACGCTGCAAGATCTAGCCCGTATTCTGCCGTCCTGTGCAGGTGTGCGTCGTTTCGGCTCTGCGGCTCTGGATTTGGCCTATGTCGCCGCAGGTCGCTATGATGGCTACTGGGAGCGCAGCCTGAATGCCTGGGATATCGCCGCCGGATTGCTGATCGTCAAAGAGGCTGGCGGCATGGTTGCGCCGGTCGAGGGTGAAACAATACTGGACAGTGGCACCATTGTTGCTGGCAACGAGCCAATCTTTGAGAAATTCGACAATTTGGTGAAAAACCTATAAGGTGAGCGCGGTTCGGGCGAAGAAATTGAGCAGCCCGACATATTTGTGCCGTAAATTTCGCTAAAGAGTAGATTATGATTATGTTGCCGCTCATATCCCCCAGATTCGTGCGCTTTGCGCGCAGCGAAGATGGTGCCGTGACCGTAGATTGGGTGGCGCTGACTGCTGCCGTCCTGATGATTGGTCTGTTTGCCGGGTTTACCGTTAGTTCGAGCGTACCTGAGCTTGCGAACAAGATCAGTGAAGTCGTGTCGAAACAGTCGGTCGGCCCGAACTAAGTCTCACGCGCGTTTTTTCACTTAGCTAAGCGCAGTTTGGCTGGGCCTGTTCTGCTGGGCCCATTCGCTTTGCATTCAACGCTTGCGTCGTCCGGTCCGGGGAATGCTGGTCCGGGTTAGCTTGTATTTCGCCTCGGGATGATCGGGGTGGCCCTCTGTGCGCGACCAGAAGCGCTGTGCGCCAAGTCGTAGCCAGAGCGGCAGGATTAAGGCAAATCCGGCAATGAAGCCTCCGGCATGGGCCCAGTGCGCAACACCGCCGCCTTCGACCCCTAGGGTTGATACACCATTGAACAGCTGCAATCCAAACCAGACCAATAGGGCGGCCCAAGCCGGGACGGGGATAATCTTGAAGATAATCACGATGATGAACAGCACATCGACCTTCGCCTTGGGAAACAGCAGCAAATACCCCCCCCATCACGCCGGCAATTGCACCTGACGCACCGATCATGGGGATGGAACTGCCCGGATCCGTTGCGAATTGCAGAAGGGCTGCGGCAACTCCGGTGGCCAGATAAAACAGCAGGAAGAGGACATGACCCAGCATGTCCTCCAGATTGTCCCCGAAGATCCACAGAAACAGCATATTGCCCGAGAAGTGCATGAAGCCACCATGCAGGAACATCGAGGTGATGAGCGTTTCCAGCCCAAAGCCATGTAACACGCGGGCGGGGATCATGCCGAAATCGATGAAGACCTCTGACGCGGCTGCGGTCCCGTAAAGCGGCCACATGTAAAGAAACACGACCGTATTCACCGCCAAGAGGGCATAGGTGATAAAGGGGACTCGTTCGGACGGGTTGTGATCGCGAATGGGGAACATGGGCTGACTTGACCCGATGCGTGTCACCGGGTCAAGTCATTGGCCAATCAGGCCTTGGTTTGCGCCAGCATCAGAAGCTCGGCATTGCCGCCAGAGGCCGTCGTGTCGACGCAGAGGTGACGCTCATGCGTCACCGTTTCCGCGGTTGGCGCACCGGTGATCAGAGGTAGGATCGCCCCCGGACGCTGTGCAAGTGCGGTCACAATCTGACGAGCCAAATCATCTGCGCCCCAGAAGATCACGCCACCGATCCCATCGATCTCTGCGATGGTGTCCGGTGCCAAATTGGGGGCCAAAACAGCGGTGCCGCCAAGCGCCTCGATCGTGCTTTTCTGCGCCTGAGCCGCTGTAGATCCCGGTCCCATGCACAGGAACGGCTCACGCGGATGGACCGAGAGTTGGTTGAGCTCTCCGGTCGGGCCAGGCAGGCGGGAGGATGAGAGGGTCGCGTTGCTCTGCGCTTGGGCGATCAAACTGGTCAGCTTGTCTGCGGCGGGCGCAGCCGCGCCGTCGTCCTCATGCTGCTCGGCTTGTTCAGGCTGACAGAACCGATCCATATACATCGGGCCACCTGCTTTCGGGCCGGTGCCGGACAGGCCCTCGCCGCCAAAGGGTTGCGAGCCGACGATGGCACCGATCTGGTTGCGGTTCACATAGGCGTTGCCCACATGCATTCGGTCACAGACATGCTGCACGCGGTCGTCGATGCGGGTGTGCAGTCCGAAGGTCAGCCCGTATCCGGTCGCGTTGATCGTGTCGATCACCTGATCCAGCTGATCCGCTTTGAAGGTGGCGATGTGCAGGACCGGGCCGAAGATTTCGCGCTTCATCTCTTCGATCCCGTTCACGCGGATCAGGGTCGGAGCGATAAAATACCCGCCTTCGGGCGCGGTCAGTTCGTGGGCGATGCGGCCTTCCAAACGCGCGGCGTCAACATAGGTCTTGATGCCTTGGAAAGCCTCGTCATCGATTACTGGGCCAAGATCCGTATGCAGATGCCACGGGTCATCTTGCTTCAGTTCGTTCATCGCGCCGATCAGCATTTCGGTCATGGCATCGGCCACGTCCTCTTGCACGTAAAGGCAGCGCAGGGCCGAGCAGCGCTGGCCTGCCGATTGGAAACTGGACGCCACGATGTCACGCACGGCTTGCTCGGGCAGGGCGGTACTGTCGACGATCATCGCGTTCAATCCACCGGTTTCCGCGATCAGCGGGGCTGACGGAGCCATATTCGCGGCCATCGCGCGGCGGATGATCTGCGCGGTTTCGGTCGAGCCGGTGAAGGCCACGCCGCCAATCCGTGCGTCCGAGGTCAGGGCCGCGCCGACGGTCACGCCGTCGCCCGGCAGAAGCTGCAGGACGTCCGTGGGGACGCCCGCCTTATGCAGCAGTTTCACCGCCTCATGGGCGATCAACCCGGTCTGTTCGGCGGGTTTCGCCAACACACCATTGCCCACAGCCAGCGCGCCCGCGATCTGTCCGGTGAAGATGGCCAGCGGGAAGTTCCAAGGTGAGATGCAGGTGAACAGCCCTACCGGCGCACGGGAGTGATCGTCGATGCGGCTGGCGTAATAGCGCAGGAAATCAACGGCTTCGCGCAGCTCTCCCATGCAATCCAGCCAAATTTTTCCCGCCTCGCGCGACAGAAGCGCGAAGAACAGGCCAAGGTTTTCCTCGTACAGATCCGCCGCCTTGTTCAGAATTTCAGCCCGTTCAGCTGGGCTAGCGTCCCAAGCTTTCGCGGCAGCCAAAGCGGTCTCGACATCCTCGGCGCTGGCCCATGTGATTTGGCCAATGGGCGTGTGGGTCGAGGGGTTCTTGACGGTGATCACCGGACCGCCCTTTGGCGTGCCCGCGATCAGCGGTGCGGCCGAGAAATCCGTATCCGCAAACGCCCCGCGCGCGGCCTCGATCTGATCAAGATGCGGGTCATAGGTCAGGTCCAGACCCATCGAGTTCTTGCGCGCGCCAAAAAGCTCCGGCCCGGTCGGCACGTGCGGCGCTTCAATGGCGAGAGCATCAAACGGGCAGGCGGCGACCTCTTCGGGGGTAACGCTTTCGTCGACGATCTGGTTCACGAAGGAACTGTTCGCGCCGTTCTCCAGCAGGCGACGCACCAGATAGGCCAGCAGGTCGCGATGCGCGCCAACAGGGGCGTAGATGCGGCAGCGGGTCTGGTTCGCATCCATGATGATCTGGTGCAGACGCTCGCCCATGCCGTGCAGGCGCTGGAATTCATAGGCCGCCGTGTCGATGCCCGAGGTTTGAGCAATGTCCAGAATGGCCGCCGCGGTGTGGGCGTTGTGGGTGGCGAACTGCGGATAGATGCGGTCGGTCAGGCCAAGCAGTTTCTTGGCGTTGGCAATGTAGCTGACGTCGGTGGCGACCTTGCGGGTGAAGACGGGGAAGCCGTCCAGCCCTTCGACCTGCGCGCGCTTGATCTCGCTGTCCCAATAGGCGCCTTTCACAAGACGGACCATGATCTTGCGGTCCAGATGGGTGGCGGTTTCATGCAGCCAGTCGATAACGGCGCCCGCGCGGTGGCCGTACGCCTGCACCACGACGCCAAATCCGTCCCATCCGGCAAGCGCAGGATCTTCCAGAACCTTTTCGATCACGTCCAGAGAAATTTGCAGACGGTCGGCTTCCTCGGCGTCGATGTTGAAGCCCATGCCCGCCGATTTCGCCAGCTGCGCAAGGGCCGAGACGCGGGGAACCAGCACCTCCATAACGCGCTTGTGCTGGGCGCGTTCATAGCGCGCAAAAAGCGCGGACAGCTTGACCGAGATGCCGGGGTTCGAGCGGATGTCGTCCGAGGTGCAGGCGCCCGCGATCTCGGAAATCGCTTTGGCATAGGCCATCTGATAGCGCCGCGCGTCGCTGTCGGTCAGCGCCGCTTCGCCCAGCATGTCGTAGGAATAGGTGAACCCTTTCTCTTCCATCTTGGACCCGCGCTTCATCGCTGCCCCGATGGTTTCGCCCAGCACGAATTGGCTGCCCATTTCCTTCATGGCGCGGCCGACGGCGGTGCGGATGACGGGTTCGCCCAGACGTTTCACGGCCCCCCGCAGGGCACCGGCGATGCCCGGCTCGCGGTCTTCTAAAACCTTGCCGGTCAGCAAAAGCGCCCAGGTCGAGGCGTTCACCAATGACGACGACGAGCGCCCAAGGTGTTTGCCCCAATCGGACGGCGCGATCTTGTCTTCGATCAGCGCGTCGATGGTCTCGGCATCCGGCACGCGCAGCAGGGCTTCGGCCAGACACATCAGCGCGATGCCTTCGTCGGTGGACAGCCCGTACTCGGCCAGAAAGACCTCCATCAAGCCGGGATCCGAGCTTTCGCGGATGCCGCGCACCAGTTTCGCTCCGCTGGTCGCAATCCGCGCGCGATCTGCGTCAGACAGATTGGCCGCGTCCACAAGGCCGACGATATGGCGCTCTTCATCCGTATAGGCGAGGTCATCAATCAATGTGCGCAGATCAGTGGTCATGTGGATCTCCTTACTTGTCGTTGTGACTATCATATCCCAAAGTGACTAGCCAAAATGACTGAAATTATGCTACACGGTGATGATTGAGTCTGAAAGGGTCGAAAAATGCAGGACGAATGGAAAGCCGAGTTTGATCGCTTCGATCGTTTGATTCTGGATATTCTGTCGACGGACGGACGGATCTCGATCACTGAATTGGCAGGGAAGATCGGACTGTCAAAGTCACCCACACAAGCGCGCTTGAAAAAGCTTGAGAAAACCGGCGTGATCACCGGATACCGCGCGCAAATCGATCCGATCCGCATGGGCCGCGACCACGTCGCCTTTGTCGAGGTGAAGCTGTCCGACACGCGCGAGGCTGCGCTGAAAGCCTTCAACGAAGGGGTCGCCGCCATTCCCGAGGTCGAGGAATGCTATATGCTCGCCGCCCACTTCGACTATCTGCTGAAGGTGCGTACGCAGGATATGCGCGATTATCGCCGGGTTCTGGGGGAGAAGATCAGCTCACTGCCCAACGTGGCGCAAAGCTCGACCCATGTGGCGATGCAGGCTGTGAAGGAAGATGGCACATCGGTGTGATCCGCCGTTGCCCCTGCCTGACTTTAGGGATAGGCAAAGGGGGCTATGCCCGCGTGGTGGAATGGTAGACACAGGAGACTTAAAATCTCTAGGCCGGATAGGCCGTGCCGGTTCGAGTCCGGCCGCGGGTACCAAGCTTTAGAAACGCGAACGGCGCACCGAAATGGCGCGCCGTTTTCTTTTTTGTATCAGAGAATTACTTCAGCGCGGCATCGGTGATGGCGCTGGTCCAAGCCCCTTCAGGTGCTTTGGTGATCACCGGATCCGAACCGCCGCCCAGCAGGGTGGCTACGGTGCGCTCGTAGGCTGCGACGTCCAACGAGCCGTCCGAGCCAGCGGTCAGCTTGCCGATTTCACCGATCATGCGGATCTGGTGGGTTTCGGTCTGGGCGCCGGTTTCGTCATAGTCCAGGATGATCTGGGCAGCAGCCTCGGCGTTTTCCTCGGCCCATTTCCAACCCTTCATCGAGGCGCGTACGAAACGCACCATCTTGTCGGAGAAGGCGGCGTCCGACAGGTTGTCTTCGAGCACATACAGACCGTCTTCCAGCGTCGCGACGCCTTGGTCTTCATACTTGAAGGTCACCAGCTCGTCCGGGCTGACGCCAGAATCAATCACCTGCCAGTATTCGTTATAGGTCATGGTCGAAATACAGTCGGCTTGGCGCTGCAACAGGGCGTCCACGTTGAAGGCTTGCTTCAGCACTTCCACCCCGGTTTCGCTTTTGCCATCGGTCGACAGACCCAGCTTGCCCATCCAGTTCATGAAGGGGAATTCGTTGCCGAAAAACCAGACGCCAAGGGTGCGGTTGGCCAGATCAGCGGGCGAAGAAATGCCCACGTCGCCCCAGCAGGTCAGCATCATGCCGGACGAGGCGAAGGGCTGGGCAATGTTCACCAGCGGAAGGCCTTTTTCACGTGCAGCCAAGGCGGCTGGCATCCATTCGACGACCACATCTGCGCTGCCGCCTGCAATCACCTGTGTGGGGGCGATGTCTGGGCCGCCGGGCAGGATGGTGACGTTCAGGTCTTCATCAGCGTAATAGCCGTTTTCGAGCGCCACATAGTAGCCCGCGAACTGGCCCTGCGTGACCCATTTCAGCTGAAGCGTGACGTCGTCTGCCGCGGATGCCGCGCTGGCGCTGACGGCAAGGGCAGCTGCGCCGATCAGTGATTTAAGTTTCATGGTTCTCTCCTTGTTGAATTCTTTTTTAGTTTGGTTTTGCGGGCTGATTTGCTCAGCCTCGTTGTGATGGGTGCCAGAAGGTCACCTTTTTCTCGATAAATGCGACGATGCCGTAAAAGGCAGTGCCCGCAAGGGCGGCGACGACGATCTCGGCCCAGACCAGATCAATCGACAGGCTGCCGACACCTGTTGAAATTCGGAACCCCATCCCACGGGTGGGCGATCCAAAGTATTCAGCCACAATTGCCCCGATCAGGGCAAGCGTCGCGGCCACTTTCAGCCCGTTGAAGATAAAGGGCATGGCGGCAGGGATGCGCAGTTTAAGCAGCGTTTTGACGTAACCGGCAGCATAGGTTTTCATCAGGTCGCGCAGCATCGCATCGGTCTCGCGCAGGCCTTGCACGGTGTTCACCAGTACCGGGAAGAACACCATGACGACGACCACGGCGGCCTTGGATTGCCAGTCAAAGCCGAACCAGCTGACCAGAATGGGGGCGACGCCGACGATGGGCAGGGCCGCCACGAAGTTGCCGATGGGTAGAAGCCCGCGTGTCAGGAAGGGTGAGCGGTCGATCAGGATCGCGACGACGAAGGCCGCGAGCACGCCGAAGATATAGCCGCGCAACGCGCCTCTCAGGACGGTCTGAACGAAGTCCTCCCACAACATGCCGGTCGAGTTGACGAACCGATCCGCAACGGCGGACGGCGCAGGCAGAATTGCAGGCGAGATGGCGAAGGAGTGGACGACAGCCTCCCACAACACAACGATGGTCAGGCCAAACAGGATCGGCACGGTGTATCGCACCGCCGTCGTATCGGATAGACGCGAGCGGACCAGAGCGACATTGGTGCCCCAGGCGAACACCCAAAAGACAAGGGCAAGGATCATCCAGCTCATGTGCGCATCCCCATTTTGTTCAGCAGAACGTGCTGGATCCGGTCAATTAGTGTGACCAGCACGCCGGCAAGAATGGCCGCGGCAAACAGCGCTGCCCAGATCGCCAAGGGGGTTCCGAACTGATCCC
This sequence comes from Aliiroseovarius marinus, assembly GCF_004360145.1. Classification (GTDB taxonomy): domain Bacteria; phylum Pseudomonadota; class Alphaproteobacteria; order Rhodobacterales; family Rhodobacteraceae; genus Aliiroseovarius; species Aliiroseovarius marinus. Next base: position 58,214 of record NZ_SAIT01000016.1, read on the forward strand.
CGATCAGGATCCGCGCGCCCAGCCCACTGATGGCCCCTGTCGGCAGTTCGCCCACGATGGCGCCAACCAGTGCGGCGGCGATGCCGATCTTCAGCGAGGTGAAAAGGTAGGGCAGGGAGGCGGGCACACGCAGTTTCAGAAACTGCTGCTGGCCCGAGGCCGAGTAGGTTTTCAGAAGGTCCAGCTGTTCAGCATTGGGGGCGCGCAGCCCTTTGATCATGCCGACCATGACCGGGAAGAAACACAGATAGGACGCGATCAGCGCTTTCGGAAAGCCGCGCCCCTCGATCCCGATTTGCGAGGACAGGACGATGATCATCGGGGCCAGCGCCACGATGGGCACGGCTTGCGAGATGATGGCCCACGGGACCAGCGACATTTCAAGCACGCGGGATTTCACCACCAACACGGCACCAAGGATGCCGACCGAGGTGCCCAGAAGGAAGCCCCAGAAGGTCGATTGCAGCGTGATCCACCCGTGATAGATCAGCGACCGTTTCGACCATGTGCGACCCTTCAGGACCATCGCACCCGTGGTCTTCCACAGCTCTTGGCCGACCTGTGTTGGGGTCGGCAGGCGCGGACGGTCCAGATCATAACCGCCCGCGATATGGCTGCGGTTGTTCAGAAGAAGCGACAGGGTCGAGGCTTCGCGCCGTTCGACGGCCTCGGCGGGGACGACGTCGCCACCAGCGCGGGCGGCCTGATCCAGCGTGACGCGGATGTTCATCGGTGCCACCGCCAGAAACCAGATCACTAGAATGCCGAACAGCACCGTCAGGACAGGAAACAGCGTTCTAGTCATAGGAATGCCCCGCGCGTAGTCCCTCGCGGACCCGGTGAGCGACGTCCAGAAATTCCTGCGTGTCTCGAATATCCAGCGGGCGTTCGGCGGGCAGGGGGCAGTCGATCACGTCGGAAATCCGGCCCGGACGAGGGGACATGACGACGATTTTGGTCGACAGATACACGGCCTCGGGGATTGAGTGGGTGACGAAGCAGATCGTCTTCTGCGTCTTGGCCCAAAGCTTCAGAAGCTGTTCGTTCAGGTGATCGCGCACGATTTCGTCCAACGCACCGAAGGGCTCGTCCATCAACAAGATGTCGGCGTCAAAGGCCAGCGCGCGGGCAATGGACGCCCGCTGCTGCATCCCGCCGGAAAGCTGCCACGGGAACTTTTTCTCGAACCCGGCCAGATCGACCAGCTCAAGCACGCGCTTGATCCGCTCGTCTTGCTCGGCCTTCGGATAGCCCATGATTTCCAGCGGCAGGCGCACATTGCGCCCGATGGTGCGCCACGGGTACAGCCCTGCGTGCTGGAAGACATAGCCATAGGCGCGCGAACGGCGGGCCTCGTGCGGGGTTACACCGTTAACGGTGATTTTCCCGCCGGTGGGCGTTTCCAGATCTGCCATGCAGCGCAGGAAGGTGGTTTTGCCACAGCCCGAGGGGCCGATGAAGCTGACAAAATCGCCTTTCTTGATGTCCAGCGACACGTCTTTCAACGCATGCACTGGCCCATCATTGGTCTGAAAGGTCAGATCAAGGTTCTCTGCCTTGATTACCGTATCCGAAGTCACGTGTTTTAAACTCCCGTTGCAGGAATGCCTGTCCGTTTGACAGGTTGAGGGGCTGTCAGTTCTTTCCACTTGGAAAGTGCGGTGTTGACGGTTGCATTTGGTTCGCGGGCGACAAATTCACCGTGGCCTTCCTGCGTGCGGATTTCCCCGTCATGCACGGCCACCTGACCACGAGTCAGGGTGAATCGCGGCAGGCCTTTAACCTCGTGCCCTTCGAAGACGTTGTAGTCGATGGCGGATTGCTGGGTGCCCGCCGTAATCGTTTTCGACTTCTCGGGATCCCAGACCACGAGGTCCGCATCGGCGCCGACCAGAACCGCCCCCTTGCGCGGGTAGCAGTTCAGGATTTTCGCGATGTTGGTCGAGGTCACAGCGACAAACTCGTTCATCGTCAGACGACCCGTGGCGACGCCGTGAGTCCACAGCATCGGCATCCGATCCTCAAGCCCGCCGGTCCCGTTGGGAATTTGGGTGAAGTCGCCCACGCCAAAGCGTTTCTGTTCGGTCGTGAAGGCGCAGTGGTCGGTGGCCACGACGGACAACGAGCCCGACTGCAGACCCGCCCACAGGCTGTCTTGGTGTTTCTGGTTGCGGAAGGGGGGCGACATCACGCGACGTGCGGCGTGGTCCCAATCTTTGTTGAAATATTCGCTTTCATCCAGCGTCAGGTGCTGGATCAGCGGCTCGCCCCAGACGCGTTTACCCTGCATACGGGCGCGGCGGATGGCTTCGTGGGCTTCCTCGCAAGAGACATGCACCACGTAAAGCGGCGCACCCGCCATATCGGCGATCATGATCGCGCGGTTGGTGGCCTCGCCTTCGACCTGAGAGGGGCGGGAATAGGCGTGTGCCTCGGGTCCGGTGTTGCCCTCGGCCAGCAGCTTGGCGGACAGCTCGGCGATTACATCGCCGTTTTCGGCATGGACCATCGGGGTCGCGCCCAGCTCGGCCAGACGGCTGAAAGACGAGTAAAGCTCGTCGTCATTTACCATCAGCGCGCCCTTATAGGCCAGGAAGTGCTTGAATGTGTTGATGCCGCGCTCCTGCACAACGGTCTGCATGTCGTTGAACACCTGCTCGCCCCACCAAGTCACCGCCATGTGGAACGAATAGTCACAATTAGCGCGGGTCGATTTGTTGTCCCACCGCTTCAGCGCGTCCAGCAGGCTTTCGCCTTGGTTGGGCAGGCAGAAATCAACCACCATCGTGGTGCCGCCCGCCAGACCGGCGCGCGTACCGCTTTCGAAATCATCCGACGAGTACGTGCCCATGAACGGCATTTCGAGGTGCACATGCGGGTCGATCCCGCCGGGCATGACATAGCAGCCAGTGGCATCGAGCACCTCGTCGCCCTTCAGGTTCGGCCCAATCTCGATGATCTTGCCGTTATCGATCAGGACGTCTGCCTTGTAGGTCAGATCTGCAGTGACGACGGTTCCGTTTTTGATGACTTTGGTCATTTGTTATCTCCCTGTTCAAGGCGCCCGATTTCCCAAGTGCCTTCGCGTTTCCACGCGTAATGGCCGAATTCAAGATCTCTCAAAAACTCAAGGCCTGGTTCCCATTCATAAAGATGTCCTAGTCCGACAATCTTTCCTTCACACTTTCCGTCTCGATGATTGAGGGCGCAAATAGCTTGCGGTCCATCCTCCTCGTTTGCGACGTAGTTCAGCTCTCGTTCGCGATTGAACACGCCTTCACACATAACCAAGGCCGTGTTGTTCGGAAGATCACCGAGTGTAGATTTGGTCACTCCACAATCTCCGCCGTTTCCAACACCGCGTGCAGCAACACATCCGTGCCAGCCGCGGCCCAGTCCTTCGAGATATCCTCGGCTTCGTTGTGGGACAGGCCGTCCACGCAGGGGCACATGATCATTGCGGTGGGTGCGACGTCGTTGATCCAGCAGGCGTCGTGGCCCGCGCCCGAGACGATATCCATGTGGCTATAGCCCAGCTCCTCCGCCGCATCGCGCACCGCTTTCACACAGGTCTCGTCAAAGGCGGGCGGGTCGAAGGTGCCGACCATTTCCCAGCTCATCTCAACCCCGATATCGGCGCAGAGCTTCGGCGCACGTTCATCAAACTCGGCAATCATCGCGTCGATCACCTCTTGCAAGTGCGAGCGGAAATCGACGGTGCAGACCACCTTGCCGGGGATGATGTTGCGCGAGTTCGGGTAGACGTCGATATGGCCGATGGCCCCCACCGCGTTGGGCTGGTGCTTCATCGCGATCTCGTGCACCAGTTCGGTGATCAGCGCCAAACCACGACCCGCGTTGATGCGCATATGCATGGGGGTCGAGCCGGTGTGGCTTTCCTTACCCGTGATGGTCACTTCCAGCCAGTTCAGGCCTTGACCATGGGTGACAACACCGATGTCCCTGCCCTCGGCTTCCAGAATGGGGCCTTGTTCGATGTGCAGCTCGAACATCGCATGCATCTTTCGGGCGCCGACCTCTTCATCGCCAACCCAGCCGATACGTTTCAGTTCGTCTCCGAACTTCTTGCCCTCGGCATCTTCGCGGTCGTACGCCCAGTCTTGCGTGTGCTTGCCCGCAAACACGCCGGACGCCAGCATGGCCGGCGCAAAGCGTGTGCCTTCTTCGTTGGTCCAGTTGGCGATGACAATCGGGTGTTTGGTTTTGACGTTCAGGTCATTCATCGTGCGGACGGCTTCCAGCCCGCCCAGCACGCCAAGCACGCCATCATACTTGCCGCCCGTCGGCTGCGTATCCAGATGCGAGCCCATATAGACGGGCAGGGCGTTCGGGTCCTCGCCGGGGCGGGTGGCAAACATGTTGCCCATCGTGTCGACGCCCATGGTCATACCGGCGGCTTCACACCATGTCTGAAACAGCGCGCGGCCTTCTGCGTCTTCGTCGGTCAACGTCTGGCGATTATTGCCGCCTGCAATGCCGGGGCCGATCTTGGCCATCTCCATCAGACTGTCCCACAGCCGATCCGGGTCAATCCGCAGGTTCTTGCGATTGGTCATATTCATCTCCCTTTGGGTACACATGAATGTGCATGTGGAATTTAGATTCCATCTTTCCCTCAGGCTGGCGGATTTCTGCACGATCGGTCAATGTTTTTCTGAACGATCGTGCGAATTGTTCTGTTTTCTGAGGAAATCTCGTGCGAAAAGGGAAAACACTGCGCGAAAGTTACGCAGAATTAAGGTGTGAAGTGTTGACGTAAGCATGGCGACAAAAGGCATTCAAAGCCGTAACAGGCAGGAAGTTACCGGGCGGATTCTTTCCGCCGCTGAACGTGTGTTCGCCGAGTTCGGATATGCGGGCGCTTCGATCAGTCGGATTGCGGCGCAAGCGGGCATTCCGAAATCCAACGTGGTCTATTACTTCGAGACCAAGGAACTGCTCTATCGTCGCGTGGTGGGCGAGATCTTTGACATCTGGCGCGCGGCGGCGGACAGCATCACTGTCGACAATGACCCGATTCAGGCGCTGGGCGACTATATCGACACGAAGCTCGATCTGGCGCGGACGCGGCCTTATGGCTCGAAGGTTTGGGCGAATGAGATTATTCAGCGCGCGCCCATCGTGCAGGACTATCTGGAAGACGAATTGCGGTCCTGGACCGAGGATCGGATCGTGGTGATCGAGGCGTGGATCGAACACGGAAAGATCCGCCCTATCAGTGCGCGCCATTTGCTCTATGCGATCTGGGCGACCACCCAGCACTATGCGGATTTTACCCATCAAATCACCACGCTGAACGAGGGCGTCGAGCTGACGAACCGCCAGTGGGACGAGACGAAGACGGCAGTGAAAGACCTGCTTCTGCGTGGCGTTGAAAAACACGGTGACGCGTAATGGCGCGAGCAGGGACCACAGCGCGCAAGACGCGCAATCAGATGGAGAAGCGGCAGGCGATTTTTGAGGCTGCTTTGGATGTATTCTCGGAAAAAGGCTTGCGGGGCGCGACGTTAGAGCAAGTCGCCAAGGCTGCCGGGCTGTCTAAGCAAAACGTGGTCTATTATTTCGCTGGCAAGGACGAGATTTACGCTGAGCTTCTGGAGAGCCTGCTGGAAAAATGGGTGCAGCCTCTGCATGACCTGACAGCGGATGGCGACCCTTTGGACGAGATTCTGACCTATGTTTCGCGCAAGGTTCAGATGTCACGCAACATGCCCCGCGAAAGCCGTTTGTTTGCGACTGAAATCCTGCACGGCGCTCCGCGTCTGGGCGAGGTGCTTCCGACGGATCTGAAGACCTTGGTCGACGAAAAAGCGGCCATCATTCAGGGCTGGATGGATGCTGGAAAACTGGCACCGCTCGACCCGCATCACTTGATCTTCTCGATCTGGGCGATGACGCAGCATTATGCCGATTTCGACGTGCAGGTGCGGTCCGTGTTGGGGCCCGAGCGCTCGGCCTCGCGGTTCGAGGATGCCGAGCAGTTCATCAAGGACATGCTGATCAGAACGCTTCGGCCCTAAGCAGCATCAGCAGCGCCAAAAGCGTGGCCAAGACCCCAAGTAGCAGCATCAGCGGCTGGGTTTTGCCATGCAGCAAAAGATCCCACAGCACGACCCAGCTGGGCACCAAATAGGTATAGGCCATGACCTTACCTGCGGGCAGGCGCTGGGCGGCGTATTGCAGCAGGAAGAAGGATCCGGCAGTGGCAGCGACGGCCAGATAGATGATCACCAGCCAGACGGCGGGGCGCAGCGCGGCATAGTCCGTCGCGATCAGGTCCGGGGCGCCATAGATCGCCGTGACGACGAGCGCGCCCAGAATGGTTCCGATCGAGGTCTGAACGGGTTTCACATCATGGGCCAATTTGCGGGCAAGCGCGGGGACCATCGCATGGGCGAAGGCGCCGACGGTGAACAAGGCCTCGCCAAACCCGATTTCAAACCTGAGAAGCGCGTTCAGATCGGCACGGAAAATGACCCAAATCGCGCCCATAGCGCCGATAGTTAGGGCCATTAGGGTCCAGCGGCTGGCGTATTGGCGCGCGATGACATAGCCGAAGCCAGCAGCCATCAGGGGCGTTAGGGTAAAGACAGCGGCGGTGGAGACGGCCGAGGTGACGCGCAGCGCTTCGAACATTGTGATGAAATAGATGGCCATCAGCGCACCCATCAGGCCGAAACGCCAAAAGCGGTGAAACACGGGCGCAATCGGCACCCGCATCACCTTGGCGACCGCCATCAACAGCAGCGCGGCCAAGGCAAAGCGCACGGTGGACAGCGCCGCTGGAGCCATGTCGCGGGCCACGATATGTCCAAAGGTGAAGGACAGCGACACCAGCATCGAAAAGCTGAGCATCGCCACATGGCCCTGCCACGCAGGCGGCAGGGCCGAGGGGTGCTTACTCCGCAGCGGTTGCGCTGGGGTTGTTGGGGTGGGTCGTCCAGTTTGCATACTCATCCGCAACAGGCTTTCCGGTCCGTTCATCCATGGCGCCGGGCGCGATGGTTTCCATCGTGATACAGCCTTCGACGGGGCAGACATTGACGCACAGGTTGCAGGCAACGCATTCGTCGTCTTTCACATCAAAGACACGGTCTTCGGACATGGTGATTGCCTGATGCGAGGTATCTTCGCAAGCAGCAAAGCAACGGCCACATTTGATGCAGTCCTCTTGGCTGATCCGTGCCTTGGTGACGTGGTTCAGGTTCAGATACTGCCAGTCGGTGACGTTCGGAACGGCACGGCCGACAATTTCATCAATCGAATTGTAACCCTGCTCGTCCATCCACTGGCTCAGGCCCGAGATCATCTCTTGCACCACTTTGAAACCATAGGTCATAGCGGCAGTACAGACCTGAACGTTGCCCGCGCCAAGCGCCATGAACTCTGCCGCATCGCGCCATGTGGTCACACCGCCAATGCCCGAGATGGGCAGACCATGCGTACCGGGGTTGCGGGCGATCTCGGCCACCATGTTCAGGGCAATAGGCTTCACCGCCGGACCGCAATAGCCGCCATGCGTGCCTTTGCCGTCGATCATGGGCTCGGGCGACATAGCGTCCAAGTTCACGGACGTGATCGAGTTGATCGTGTTGATCAGGCTGACCGCATCCGCGCCGCCATCCTTGGCGGCCTGCGCCGGGTGCAGGATGTTGGTGATGTTCGGCGTCAGTTTCACGATCACCGGCAGGTCGGTCGCGGCTTTACACCAGCGGGTGACCATCTCGATATATTCGGGAACCTGACCAACCGCGGATCCCATGCCGCGTTCGGCCATGCCGTGCGGACAACCGAAGTTTAGCTCAAACCCGTCACAGCCGGTTTCCGCGATACGCGGAATGATTTCCTTCCACGCGTCCTCTTCACAGGGCACCATGACCGAGGCGATCAGCGCGTGATCAGGATAATCCTTCTTTACGCGGGTCATTTCCTCAAGATTCACTGATAGCGGTCGGTCGGTGATCAGCTCGATATTGTTCAGACCCAGAAGGCGACGATCCGCGCCGTGAATGGCGCCATAGCGCGGGCCGTTCACATTGACGACGGGCGGGCCCTCGGCACCGAGGGTTTTCCAGACAACACCGCCCCAACCGGCCTCGAAAGCGCGGCGGACGTTGTATTCCTTGTCCGTGGGCGGGGCCGAAGCCAGCCAGAACGGGTTGGGAGATGAAATTCCAAGAAAGTTTGATGTCAGATCAGCCATTAGCGTGCTCCCATCAATGTAGCGTGAATATCCATGGCCGCATCGCGACCTTCGGCAACGGCGGTGACGGTCAGGTCATCCCCACCCGAGGCACAGTCGCCCCCGGCCCAGACGCCTGAAACGCTGCTGCGTTGCGCGTCATTGACCTTGATCTTGCCGCCCTCCAGGGTCAGCGCGTCGGGCGTATCGCCCAGCTTTTGACCGATGGCTTTGAATAGCTGATCAGCGGGCAGGGTGAAGGTCTCGTCCAGTGTGACCAGCTTGCCGTCTTGCGTTTCGGTATAGGCGAAAGTGACACCGGTCAGCGATCCATTGCCCTCGACGCCCACGGGGGTCGCGTTGCAGATCAGGGTGACCCCCTTCTGCTGTGCAAGCTCTTGTTCGAATGTCGAGGCCGCCATCGCCTCTTGCCCACGGCGATAGACGATGGTGACGTCTTCCGCGCCCAGAAGCTTTGCCTGTACGCCGGCGTCAATCGCGGTCATGCCGCCGCCGATGACGACGACGCGGCGACCGACGGGCAGGGCGGTTAGATCGGATGCCTGACGCAGATCTGAAATGAAATCAACGGCGTCCGAGACGTTGTCCTTGTCTTCGCCGTCCATGCCCAGAGCATTCACGGCGCTTAGACCCATGCCCAAGAAAACCGCGTCAAAGTCGCTTTGCAGTGCGCCCATGGTGATGCCGTCACCCAGCGATTGGCCATAGCGGATCTCAATTCCGCCGATGGAGAGAAGCCAGTTCAGCTCGCGCTGGGCGAAGTCGTTGGTGGATTTATAGGCGGCGATGCCGAACTCGTTCAGGCCGCCCCCTTTGGCGCGGGCTTCGAACACCACAACGTCGTGGCCCAGCATGGCCAGACGGTGCGCGCAGGACAGGCCCGCAGGTCCGGCACCAACGACAGCGACCGATTTGCCGGTCTTGTCAGCGCGGGCGAACGGATGCGTGTTGGACGCCATTAACGTGTCGGTGGCATAGCGCTGCAGGCGTCCGATTTCGACCGGCTTGCCTTCTGCGGTTTCACGCACGCAGACCTCTTCGCACAAGGTCTCGGTCGGGCAGACGCGGGCGCACATGCCGCCGAGGATGTTTTGGTTCAGGATGGTCTTCGCCGCTGCCTCGGGCGTGCCGGTGGCGATTTGCCGGATGAACAACGGAATGTCGATCGAGGTCGGGCAGGCGGTCATGCACGGTGCGTCGTGGCAGAAATAGCACCGATCCGCTGCGACAAGTGCCTCGTGCCCGTCATATTCCGGGTGAAGGTCGGTAAAGTTGTCGGCTACTTGCGTCGGGTCTAACCGCCCGGCTGCAACGCCGTTTTCCCTGTTGATATGTGCCATAGCTGGTTCCTTGGATTGGCTTTGGTGCAATCAGTAGGGCATAGAATCAAAAGTTTTACCAGATGGTAAAATTAATTTCTGTTCGCGAGGGCTGCCGCGTCTGCGCGGAAACAGGGGGCGCGGACACGAGTGCCCCGCCCGAAAACGAAAAAGCCGCGACGGGCTGTCGCGGCTTTAGCTGTTTGATTTTTAAGTCAGATCAGGCGTTGAACAGGAAGTGCAGAACGTCGCCATCCTTGACCATATAGCCCTTGCCCTCGGCGCGCATTTTGCCGGCTTCTTTCGCCGGGCCTTCGCCGCCCAGCTCGACGTAATCGTCATAGGCGATGGTCTCGGCCCGGATGAAACCACGCTCGAAATCGCCGTGAATCACGCCGGCTGCCTGCGGGGCCATGGTGCCCTCGCGGATGGTCCAGGCGCGGGCTTCTTTCGGGCCGACGGTGAAGTAGGTTTCCAGATGCAGAAGCTCGTAACCGGCGCGGATCAGGCGATCCAAACCGGCCTCGGTCAGGCCCAGCTCTTCCAGGAACATTTCTTGTTCCTCTTCGTCCAGCTGGCTGATTTCTTCTTCGATCTTGGCCGAGATCACCACGGATGCGGCGCCCTGGGCGGCCGCCATCTCTTCCACGGCCTTCGAATAGGCGTTGCCGGTGGCCGCGTCGCTTTCATCGGCGTTGCAGACATAAAGGATCTTCTTGGTGGTCAGAAGCTGCAGCATCTTCCATGCTTTCTTATCCTCTTCATCCACCTCGACAGTGCGGGCAGGTTGGCCGTTTTCCAGCACTTCTTGCGCGGCAGCCAGAAGGCGGTCCTGCTGCTGGGCGTCCTTGTCGTTGCCCTTCAGTTTGCGCACCAGACCGGCGCGGCGCTTTTCGATGCTTTCCAGATCGGCCAGCATCAGCTCGGTCTCGATCACCTCGGCGTCTTCGACCGGGTTCACGCGGCCATCAACGTGGGTCACGTCGCCGTCGTCAAAGCAGCGCAGTACGTGGGCGATTGCGTCGGTTTCGCGGATGTTGGCCAGAAACTGGTTGCCCAGACCTTCGCCCTTCGAGGCACCCTTCACCAGACCGGCAATGTCCACAAAGGTCATGCGGGCGGGAATGATCTCTTTCGACTTTGCAATCGCGGCCAGTTTGTCCAGACGCGGGTCCGGCACGTTAACTTCGCCCGTATTGGGTTCAATGGTGCAGAAGGGGAAGTTGGCGGCCTGCGCGGCGGCCGTTTTGGTCAGTGCGTTGAACAGGGTCGATTTGCCCACATTCGGCAGACCCACGATACCCATCTTGAAACCCATCTCGGCCTCCGTCGTTGAAATACTCGCGCGTTCTAGGGCTTTGACAGGCTGGGCGCAAGCGTGGTCCACTGGGAAGGCATGAATTGGAGGAGGATGACGTATGCAACCTATTCCCTATGTGTTTTTCAAAGACCAAGCCCGCGCCGCCATGACCCGCTATGGCGAGGTGTTCAGCACCACGCCCGAGATCATGTCGTTCAAGGATATGCCCGAAGAAGATCGCGCCCAGATGCCGGGCGTGCCGGATAATGCAGTAATGCACGCTGGGCTGGCCATCGGAGACGGTTGGCTGTTTGCCAGTGACGATCCATCCGGCGAGACACCTGCGATGGCGGGCTGCAACGTCTGTGTGTCCTTGGCAGGCGATGACGAAACCCGCCGCGTGTTCGACGCCTTGGCCGAGGGCGGCGAGGTGCGCATGCCCTTGTCCCCGATGTTCTGGACGTCCCTTTTCGGCACATTGACCGACAAGTTCGGGGTGCGCTGGATGATCATGGCGGACAGTGATTATCAGTGAGCCATTGATTTTCCTGTCCCGCTTGGGCAAACCGGGCGGGACCAAGAAGGGGATCACGCATGACTCGCATTGACGCCAAATTTGCCGCGCTTAAGGAAAAGGGCCAGAAAGCCTTTGTCGCATATATCATGGGCGGTGATCCCGATGTGGAAACCTCGCTTGAGGTGATGAAAGGTTTGCCTGCGGCTGGCGTGGACGTGATCGAGTTGGGCGTGCCCTTCACCGATCCGATGGCAGATGGTCCGACCATTCAGCTGGCCGGTCAGCGTGCGCTGGAAGGCGGCATGACCCTGCAAAAGACGCTGGATATGGCCGCCGAGTTCCGCAAGGAAGACGACACCACACCGATCGTGCTGATGGGCTACTACAATCCGATCTATAATCGTGGCGTGGATCAGTTTCTGGTCGATGCCAAAGCCGCCGGCGTCGATGGCCTGATCGTCGTGGACCTGCCCCCGGAAGAGGATGAGGAACTGTGCATCCCGGCACAGAAAGCGGGTTTGAACTTCATCCGTCTGGCGACCCCGACCACCGATGACAAACGACTGCCCAAAGTGCTGCAGAACACCTCGGGCTTTGTTTATTACGTCTCGGTAACCGGCGTGACCGGCTCGGCCGAGGCGCAGGCCGGCAATGTTGGCCCGGAAGTCGCCCGCATTAAAGCGGCAACCGATATTCCGGTGATCGTCGGCTTCGGCGTCAACACCCCCGAAAAGGCCGAGGCGATTGCAAGCGTGGCAGACGGCACCGTGGTCGGATCGGCCATCGTGTCGAAAATCGGCGCGGGCGAGCCGGTGGCCGATATTCTGGCCTTCGTGAAGACCTTGGCCGACGGCGCACACCGCGGCTAATGGTGATCAGATCACGGCGCTCTCGCCAAAGGGGGTGCCGCTGACGATCCGTTCATACCCAAAAGGTGACAGGTCCATGCTGCGATAGCTGCCATGGACGATCAGCTCGGCCAACCCGCGTCCCATGGCCGGAGCCTGTTGCAGCCCGTGGCCTGAGAACCCATTGATAAAGTGGAAGTTTTCCAGGTCTGGGTGCGGGCCAAGAATGGCGTTCTGATCCAGAGTGTTATAAGCATAATGCCCCGCCCATTCAGTGACGATCTTCAACGCCTCGAACTGAGGGATGCGGGTGGCGACATGCGGCCAGACATGGGTCTCCCAGATGCTGTGATCCATGTGGAAATCGTCGGGCGCGACGGCGATGTCGTCATGGGGGGCTGCGCCGACCATATAGGTTTCCGGCCCGTCCTGACGAACATGGATGCCGCTGGGGTCAACGGTCAGGGGCAGGGGGCGGTCCAGCGGGTTGGCCGCGCTGAACACCCAAGTGAAGCGCTTGCGCGGCTCGATCGGGACGTCCAGCCCAGCCATTTTCGACAGGAACGCAGCCCGCGGCCCAGCCGCATTCACCAACTGGCCGCATCCGATTTGCGTGCCATCCGAAAGCGTGACCGAGGTGGCGCGGGCACCGTTTGAATGAATGCCCGTGACCTCGCCCGACAGGTATTCCACTCCGGCCTCGATGGCTTTACGGCGGAACCAATCGAACAAGGCACCTCCGTCCCAATAGCCTTCGTCGACCGCGCCGTGGCTACCCAAAATGATGTCTTCCAGATCGTAGAACGGATAGGCCTCGGCCAGCTCATCACGGGTCAGGATACGCGTGCCAGCGCCAAGCGCCGCCTGCATGGCCTGCGCGGCTTTCAGTTCCTCGGCGCGCGCTTCGGTATCCGCTAGATAGAGATAGCCAAAATCCTGCACGGCGATGTTTTCGATCCGCTCGTCCCCGCCCATGTTGGCGCGCAGGTCTTTGATGAACTGAAGTGTGAATTGTGAAATCTTGACGTTCAATGCTTCAGAGAACTGCTGCCGAATGCAGGAATTTGTATGGGCGGTCGAGCATTGTGCAAAGCTGGGATCGCGTTCGATCACTAGTACACGCCCATCGAAATCAGCATTTTGCGATAACCACCACGCGACCGACGATCCCATGATGGCGCCCCCGACAATCACGACGTCATAGGTGCTGTGCTTGGGCTGCGTGTGAAAAGACCGCTGGTTCACGGAAGGCTCCTGTCGATGTGGTGAGGTCAGCGCGGCGTGCCACGCGTCAGGGGCACGTTAGCGCCGGGCCATGCGTGTGGAAAGACCTGTGTTCGGCAATTTTCGCCGCGCGTCAGATCACGCGCGGTCGGTCGCGGACAGCGCCCACGCCATCACCGCGTCATGCTCGGGCGCGATCTCTTCGGCTTCACCGACGAAGGCCATGAACGCGTCGCGCGATCCTTCGCTCAGACCGATGATGGCCGGGATGTCTTGCGCCAGGGCTTGACCCACGGCTTCGCGAAAGCCGCGCCCTTCGGCCTCTTGCTTGCCAAATTTATTGACGATCAACAGGTCTGCGCCGTCGCGCAGTCGTTCTTCTGTTTGGCCGACGGCAGTTTCCAGCGCTTCTGGGTTCAGTTTGCAGCCGCGCGCATCGGCGCCAAGATACTGGCTGATGCGGATTTTCGGCCCGTCGGGCAGTACCAACACGTCCATATCGCAGTGATGTTCCTCGGCACGTTCGGTGTCCAGCTGCACAGTGCCGCATAGCTTCAGACCTTTGTCACCCAATGCCTCGGCCACGCCAGCCAGCAGAAGGTTCGTCGTGCCCCGACCGGGCGCAATTACATATGCAAGTTTCATCGGCTGCTCCCTTTGGAACTGACTTGGCAATCCTGAGGGGGCTTGTCAATTGCGCGGAACGCATGTCTTCATGCGATCAGACAATCGGAGAGTTCCATGAAACCCCAGATCCCCGCGCACGTCGCCCCCGCAGATGCCGATGCCCGCAAGGCGGTGAAGCCCGTCATCTGTTACCCGGTCGACAGTCTGCAGGCGCCTGATTTGGAGCTGTACCAAGCCGCGCGCGCGACGGCGCAGAAGGTGGATGAGGTTCTGATTCCCGCCCGCGATGCGCGCACATTCAGCGTGCCCGCCGGACAGTTTTTTCGCATCTCCTCGGTCGAGGGGCCGCAGGTGGGGGATTTGAACCTGTGGAACGCGGATGACCTGAGTGAGCGGTTTTATTCCGGCAAGACCCGCGCCCTGCACGGCACGCATTTGTCGGTTTCGGACCGGATGTGGACCAGCTTTCCCGCCATGCGCCCGATGGCGACCATCATCGACGACACGCTGGATTGGTATGGGTTCGACGAGTTCGGAGGTTCCGTCCACGATGTGATCGGCACGCGCTGCGATCCCTACACCAACAACCTGTTGTCAGGCGGGCAGTATCACCACTGCTGCCATTCCAACCTAACCCGCGCCTTGGCCGACCATCTGGGCTGTTCGCTGGACGCGGCACAGCCGCATGTGCATGACGTGTTGAACGTCTTTATGTGCACCGGCTTCACCCGCGATACTGGCCAGTATTTCATGAAAGCCAGCCCGGTGCGTCCCGGTGACTACCTTGAATTCTTTGCGGAAATCAATCTTCTGGGCGCGCTCAGCGCCTGTCCCGGCGGGGACTGCTCGGACGAGCATAGCTCGGACAGTGCGGCATGCCACCCGCTGCTGGTTGAAGTGTTTGCCCCTCAAGATGGCGCGCTGGGGGATTGGCAGTCTCCGCCGGTGAACGGCTATGACCAAAGCCACGGGCGCTAAGGAAATCCCCAACTTGCATATCGCCCCTCAACCCATAGTGTAGAGGTGTATTGTATAAGGAGTGTGCCATGCGATCCCTCGGCTGGCGTTTCATAATCGTAGGCGTTTTGTGCCTTGTGATGTTCATCCCCCTGATGATGGTGTCGGATATCGTGAACTCCCGGCGTCACTATTCCGAAGACACGATCCGGTCGGTCGGGCAGGAATGGGGCGGCGAACAGACCATTTCCGGCCCGAAAGTGGTGATCCCGGTGAAGGCACGGGTCACCGTGACCGAGCTTCACAATGTGATCGACGAAGCCACCGGGCTTGTCATGCGCGACAAGGAAACGGGTGAGAACCTGCAAAAATTGGTCGAGGTTGAACGGATCGAGACCCGCGAGCCGCTCCATGTCTATCCGGATGTGTTCGGCGTCCAGATCACGACGGAAACCCAGATGCGCCATCGCGGGATTTTTCAGGTCCCGGTCTACAAGGCGCAGGCCAACATCGCGACCGAGTTCCCGTTTGACCGGGTCGAGGCGCAGTTGGAAGAGGACGAATTCGCCGTGTGGGAGGAAGCAAGCTTGCGCCTCTCGGTCAGCTCGAACCGCGCGCTGCGGGGCGAGGCGCGCCTGACTGCAGATGGGCAAGAGATTTTGATGGAGCCGCTGGGCGAGGCCGCGGGCCTGATCGCAGCCCTGCCGGGAGGGAAGGCGCAGACAAAATTTGATCTGGTGCTTGGGCTGAATGGAGCCGCCCAGCTGCGCGTGGCCCCAGTGGGGCGGATCTCGACGGTCGAGATGAACAGCGACTGGCCCGACCCCAGTTTTGGCGGGGCGTTCCTGCCAGATGGGTCCGAAATTTCCGAAACCGGCTTCCAAGCCAAGTGGACCATCCCGCATCTGGCCCGCAGCCTGCCGCAGATCTCGCGTCAGGACTACGAGCAAACCGCGCGCAGAAGCACCGCATTCGGCGTCAGCTTCTACCAACCCAATGATTTCTATCAGAAAGCCTGGCGCGCGGCGCGCTATG
Organism: Aliiroseovarius marinus; assembly: GCF_004360145.1. Lineage (GTDB taxonomy): Bacteria > Pseudomonadota > Alphaproteobacteria > Rhodobacterales > Rhodobacteraceae > Aliiroseovarius > Aliiroseovarius marinus. The sequence goes on from NZ_SAIT01000016.1 coordinate 74,265, forward strand.
GAATTCTGTTCGTGTCGCTGACTTTCCTGACGGTGCTGCTGATGGATATGCAAAGCAGAAAGCCGGTGCACCCGGTGCAATACCTGCTGATCGGCTTGTCTCAGGCGGTGTTTACCCTGCTGATGTTGGCCTATGCCGAGCAGGTGGGCTTTACCCCCGCCTATGTCGGATCGGCAGCGGCTTTGATCCTATTGCTCTTAATGTTCGGCAAGTTCGCTTTGAAGCTTGGATCCCGCACATGGGTCTTGGGTGGGATGCTGGTGCTGCTTTATGCAGTGCTCTACCTGATCCTCTATTCCACCGACTACGCGCTTCTGGCCGGGGCCACGCTGGCCTTCGTGGCGATCGGCGCGACCATGTACGCCACAAGGAACGAGGAATGGTACGGCGAGGAAGGGCCGGGGCCGGGGCTGTTTGCCCGGCGCGCGGCCAAGAAGGCGGAAAAGCCGGTGGCACCGCCGCCCGCCGAACCAAAACCGGGAAGCTAAAACGACAAGAGGCGCCGAACGGCGCCTCTTTTCTTTTGGGGTAGGGGTGGATCAGGCGAAGGCCGCTTCAAGCGCGATTTCGACCATGTCGCCAAAGGTCTTCTCGCGTTGGTCCGAGGGCAGCGCCTCGCCCGTTTGCAGGTGATCGGAGACGGTCATGATCCCCAGCGCCCGCACGCCATAGCGATTGGCCAGCGTGTACAGCTCGGCGGCTTCCATCTCGACCCCCAGAATGCCGTGGCGAGTCATTTCCTTGTTCAGGTCGGGACGTTCGTCATAAAATGTGTCGGACGAATAGATCCCACCCACATGCACGCCAACTTCGCGGCCACGCGCTGCGGCAACGGCAGCTTCAAGCAGGCCGTAATCAGCGCAGGGCGAATAGTTCAGCTCGCGGAAAATGGTGTTCGACGGGGTGCCCACGGTGGTGCAGGTCATGGCAATCACCACGTCGCGGACCTTTACATGCGGTTGCATGCCCCCGCAGGACCCGATGCGGATCAGCGTTTTGGCACCATAATCCCGGATCAGCTCGTTCGCGTAAATCGAGATCGACGGCATCCCCATGCCCGATCCCTGAATGGTCACGCGGTTGCCTTTGTAGGTGCCGGTAAAGCCCAGCATCCCGCGCACTTCGTTGACCAGCTCGGCCCCTTCAAGGAAGGTCTCGGCGGCCCAGCGAGCGCGATAGGGATCGCCCGGCATCAGAACGGTTTCAGCGATTTGGCCTTTCTCGGCCCCAATATGGACGGTCATGGTCGGCTCCTATAATCAGTAAGGGTCGCAGGCAAAGGAGAGCCCCGTGCGCTGGATCGTATTACCATTCTTTATCGTGCCAAGTCTGACCCATGCGCAAGAGGCAGCCGAGGTGACGCTGGTGAAACAGGTCTTCGCCGAGCTTCAGCCAAAGTCCATCCGCTGGAACCGCGAGTATTGCGGATATATCGGCTATGACGCCGACGGCACCCTTGCGGCGTCACGCCCGACACCGGGAAAGCGGGATGCCTGTCTGCCTGACGATCCAGAGGACCTTCAGACCATTGTGGCCTCGTATCACACTCACGGCGCCTTCTCGACCGACTACGCGAACGAGGTGCCGTCGGGCGAGGATATGGAAGGCGACGAGGACGAGGGGATCGATGGCTGGGTCGCCACGCCGGGCGGGCGGCTTTGGTATATTGACACGGAAGACATGGTGACCACGCAGATTTGTGGGATCGGATGTCTGCCGATGGACGATGAGTTTCAGTCAGGTGACATGGGGCATATCGCCCAAAGCTATAGCTATGAGGCGTTGGTCAAAAAGCTGGAAGATGGGGGCGTCTGAGGACACTCAGCGGACGCCGACCCTAGTTGCGCTGAGGCTTGCCTGCCGGGTCTTTCGCATCCCCGAACCAGATCGACCAGAACGTCCGGTACTGTCCCTGCACTTTGGCGCGGCCAAAGCCAATCCCGACCGAGCGCCACGTCTTTCGCCGCCACATGCCTTCGTTCAGGATGACCTTGCGGTGATTGGGCGAATTCAGGAAGCCCCGGATCACGACCTCGGGGTCGCTATAGCCCCACGCGGTGATTTCATAGCCGTTCTTGCGGTACCGCGTGCGCAGGCGTTTGGGCGCATCCCACATGGCTTTCGGGGCGCGGTGATTGGAATAGTAGGGCTTGTCGCTCCAACTGTGGGTATTCGTGCCCGGGATGGGGCCGCCGCGCGGCGCGATATTGCGGGTGAAATCCTCGACATGACGACCGGCGACCAGGGTCAGGCTGGACGAGAGTGGGATCGCAGGAAGTCCGCGCTTTGCGCGCTCGCGCATCAGAATGTCATAGGCCTGTTTTTCAATGTCACTCAGGTGATCATTCGGGGTCGGCTTATAATAATTGAATGACCCGGCTTTCGAGCTAACCAAGATCGGGTCACCCGCCAAAGCGGGTGACTGAAGGGCGAACAGGCCCAGAGCTGCTGTCAGAAGAAGCTGTTTCATATGGACACTCGCCTTTGGTTGAACACAACGCACTACTTTCACGAGATTTACCCGCGAAATGAGGCCGAATTCTGCGCCGAATGGTGCAAAATCGCGTCAATTGTTTCCAATGCGAGCTAGTGCGCGTCTTACTCTGCAGCGATGTCCTTGGGGGCCACCAGCGTCACGATGTCTTCCATGATCGTGTTCAGCTCGAAGTCCTTCGGGGTATAGACCTTGGCCACACCCATGGCACGCAGACGCTCGGCGTCTTCGTCCGGGATGATGCCACCGGCCACCACGGGAACGTGACCCAGACCAGCGTCTTTCATGCGCTCCATCAGCTCTTCCAGCAGCGGGATGTGGCTGCCCGACAGGATCGACAGGCCAACAACATGTGCCTTGGTTTCCTGTGCCGATGCCACCAGCTCTTCCGGGGTCAGGCGGATGCCTTCGTAGGTGATGTCCATGCCGCAATCGCGCGCGCGGGCGGCGATCTGTTCGGCCCCGTTCGAGTGTCCGTCCAGGCCCGGTTTGCCCACCAAGAAGGTCAGGCGACGGCCCAAGGCGTCCGACACGGCGTCGACGCGCGAACGGATCTCGTCCAGCCCTTCGGTGCGGTTCGAGGGGTTCTTCGACACGCCGGTTGGTGCGCGATACTGGCCAAAGGTCTGGCGCATCACTTCGCCCCATTCGCCGGTGGTCACGCCCGCTTTGGCAGCGGCGATCGACGAGGGCATGATGTTCTCGCCCGACTTGGCGGCGGCGCGCAGGTTGTTCAGAGCCTCTTGAACGGCGGCGTCGTCGCGGTCCGCACGCCACTGTTCCAGACGCGCGATCTGATCGGCTTCGGCCTCTTTGTCGGCCACCATGATGGCGCCGTCACCTGCGGTCAGCGGGCTTTCGGCGGCCTCGGTCCATTTGTTCACACCGACCACAGTGGTGTCGCCAACTTCGATCTTGCCGATGCGGGCGGCGTTGGATTCCACCAGACGCGACTTCATGTATTCGATGGCGGCAACCGCGCCACCCATGCCGTCAATCTGGGCAAGCTCAGCGCGTGCGCCGACTTTCAGCTCGGCCACTTTGCGTTCCACGGCGGGGTTTTCGTCAAAGAGGTCGTCGAATTCCAACAGGTCGGTCTCGTAGGCCAGAATCTGCTGCATACGCAGCGACCACTGCTGATCCCACGGACGGGGCAGGCCAAGCGCTTCGTTCCATGCGGGCAGCTGTACTGCACGGGCGCGGGCGTTTTTCGACAGCGTCACCGCCAGCATTTCGATCAAGATACGGTAGACGTTGTTTTCCGGCTGCTGCTCGGTCAGACCAAGCGAGTTCACCTGAACGCCATAACGGAAGCGGCGGAATTTCGGGTCTTCAACGCCGTAACGCTCGCGGGTGATTTCGTCCCACAGCTCGACAAAGGCGCGCATTTTGCACATCTCGGTCACAAAACGGATGCCGGCGTTCACGAAGAACGAGATACGGCCGACCATGGCGGGGAACGCCTCGGCGGGCACTTTTTCTTTCAGGTCATCCAGAACGGCAATGGCTGTGGCCAGTGCGAACGCCAGCTCCTCCTCTGGCGTCGCACCGGCTTCCTGCAGGTGATAGGAACACACGTTCATCGGGTTCCATTTCGGCAGGTGCTCGCGCGTATAGGCAGCAACGTCGGTGATCATGCGCAGCGACGGCTTCGGCGGACATACATATGTGCCGCGCGACAGGTATTCTTTGATGATGTCGTTCTGAACGGTGCCTTGCAGCTTCGAGATATCCGCGCCTTGCTCTTCCGCGGCCGCAATATAAAGCGACAGCAGCCAAGGGGCCGTGGCGTTGATCGTCATCGAGGTGTTCATCTGCTCAAGCGGGATGTCGTTGAACAGGGTGCGCATGTCGCCCAAGTGGCTGAGCGGGACGCCCACCTTGCCCACTTCACCGCGCGACAGTTTGTGGTCGCTGTCATAGCCCGTCTGGGTCGGCAAATCGAACGCGACCGACAGACCGGTCTGACCTTTGGCCAGATTGGTGCGGTACAGTTCGTTCGAGGCCTTTGCGGTCGAGTGACCGGCATAGGTGCGGAAAAGCCAGGGGCGGATGGTATTCGAGGACATGGCAGAGACTCACCTTATGTTGCGCTGCAGCATTTTTAGTTGCGCAAGAAAATTACGCAAGGGGTAAAATGAAGGGAATAAAGTTACGTGGGGTGGCGCGCGCTGGGCGGCGCCCTCGTCAGTTGTAGCTTTGATGCCCGTTTGATTGGCGTCGCGCCTTCTTTACCTTTCCGAAAAATGGTGAGAAGGCTTGAGCATGACGCGCGTTGTGGAACTTCCTCTGTGGTTGCTTGTGTTGATCCTGGCCTTTGCCACGGTGACTTTCGCGTCGCATTTCCTATTCCCTTCCGTGCGTTGGTTCTTTCGTAAGCGGCTAGAGCGCGCGGTTGCCCGGTTGAACGAACGGCTGGAGCGTCCGATCGAGCCGTTCAAGCTGGCCCGGCGCTATGACATGGTGCAGCGCTTGTCCTATGATCCGGAAGTGGCCAAAGCCATTGTAGAGCACGCGCGCAAGGCGGGCATTCCCGAACAGGTGGCGTTTGAGAAAGCCCAGCGTTACGCGCGCGAAATCGTGCCGCGGTTTTCGGCCACCGCCTATTTTGGCTTCGGGATTCGGCTGGCTAAACTTCTGTCGCGCGCCTTCTATCGGGTGCGTCTTGGCGCCTTTGACGAGGCACGGCTGGGCGAGATCGACCCGGACGCCACAGTGATCTTCGTGATGAACCACCGGTCGAACATGGACTATGTCCTGGTCACCTGGTTGGCTGCCGAACGCTCGCACCTGTCCTATGCGGTGGGCGAATGGGCGCGGGTCTGGCCCCTGCGCACACTGATCCGGTCGATGGGCGCGTATTTCATCCGGCGCAAAAGTCGCAACAACCTCTATCGTAAAGTGCTGTCGCGCTATGTGCGCATGGCGACGGACGGGGGCGTGACGCAAGCCATGTTCCCAGAAGGCGGGCTAAGCCTGAATGGCGAGGTCGGCGCACCCAAGCTGGGGCTGCTTAGCTATATTGTGCAGGACTTCGTACCGGGCGAAAGCCGCAACGTTGTCTTCATCCCGGTTGCGATGAACTATGACCGGGTGCTGGAAGACCGCGTGTTGGTGTCTGCGGATATCAAGGGTACCCGACGTTTTGGGCTGCGGTTCAAATATGTGGCGCGCCATGTGGGGCGGCATCTGTGGCAGCGGGTCACGGGGCGGTTTTTCCGCTTTGGCTATGCCTCGGTGTCCTTTGGCGATCCTGTGTCGCTGGTCGACTTTCTGGACGGGAACCCGCCGGAAGACATGTTGGAACCTCTTGGCGACACGCTGATGGCGCGAATTCGCGACGTTGTGCCTGTACTGCCTGTGCCCGTGGTTTCGGCCATATTGCTGGAAGGTGACGGTCAGACCCGCGCCGAAATCGTGGCGCGCTTCGATGCGCTGGTCACCGCGATGGAGGCGGACGGTGCCCATGTTCATATCCCGCGCGGTGACATGTCCTATGCCGCCGAGGTGGGGCTGCGCGAGCTGATGATCCGGAAGATCATTGTCGAAGAGGGCAACGGCGACGCGGCCAAGTTCCATGTGCATCGCCCCGACCGTCTGATCTTGGCCTACTATGCGAACTCGATTGCGCATCTCAGCACGGAATTGGCGCCCATCCATATTTCGGACCTGACCCCGGCCGAGGTCGCAGACGCCTCTGTGCTATAATGCGTGCGGGTCGCGCCGCTTGACGTTAAGGTCAAATCGAGCGCGACATAAAATTACAAAAAATTGCCAATTGGTGTTGCAATCTTACTTTTAGAAAAGTAATGCTGCACTAGCAGCCGCAATTCTGCACTGCGGCAATAGAATCAGAGAACACGCGTAAACAGGAGGCCGCCATGGCTTTGGACACACAAACTGGCATCGCCGAATATGATGCTCCGAAGAAAGATCTTTACGAGATCGGTGAAATGCCCCCGCTGGGCCACGTTCCCGCTCAGATGTATGCATGGGCAATCCGCCGTGACCGTCAGGGTGAACCGAACAAGGCCATGCAGGTCGAGGTCGTAGACACCCCCAAGCTGGACAGCCACGAAGTGCTGGTTCTGGTGATGGCCGCTGGCGTGAACTACAACGGCATCTGGGCCGGTCTGGGCGTTCCGGTCAGCATGTTCGACGTACACAAGCAGGACTATCACATCGCAGGTTCGGATGCCTCGGGCATCGTGTGGGCCGTGGGCGACAAGGTGAAGAACTGGAAAGTCGGCGACGAGGTTGTCATCCACTGTAACCAGGATGACGGTGACGACGAAGAATGTAACGGCGGTGACCCGATGTATTCGTCCAGCCAGCGTATCTGGGGCTATGAAACCCCCGATGGCTCGTTCGCTCAGTTCACCCGCGTTCAGGCACAGCAGCTGCTGCACCGCCCCAAGCACCTGACCTGGGAAGAAAGCGCCTGCTACACGCTGACGCTGGCGACTGCCTACCGCATGCTGTTCGGCCACCACCCGCATGAACTGAAGCCCGGTCAGAACGTTCTGGTTTGGGGTGCTTCGGGCGGCCTGGGGTCCTACGCAATCCAGCTGATCAACGCAGCAGGCGGCAACGCCATCGGTGTGATCTCGGACGAAAGCAAGCGTGACTTCGTGATGGGTCTGGGCGCCAAAGGCGTGATCAACCGCAAAGACTTCAGCTGCTGGGGCCAACTGCCCACCGTGAACACGCCGGAATACGACGTGTGGTTCAAAGAAGCCCGCCGCTTTGGTAAGGCCATCTGGGACATCACCGGCAAAGGCAACAACGTGGACATCGTGTTCGAACACCCCGGTGAGTCGACCTTCCCGGTCTCGAACCTGGTCTGTAAGAAGGGCGGCATGGTTGTCATCTGCGCCGGCACCACCGGCTTCAACTGTACCTTCGACGTTCGCTACACCTGGATGCACCAGAAGCGTCTGCAGGGCTCGCACTTCGCGCACCTGAAGCAGGCCGCTGCTGCCAACAAGCTGATGATCGAGCGCCGCATCGACCCCTACATGTCGGAAGTGTTCCCGTGGGCTGAAATCCCGGACGCGCACATGAAGATGTACAAGAACGAACACAAGCCGGGCAACATGTCGGTGCTGGTTCAGTCGCCGAAAACCGGCCTGCGGACCTTCGAAGACGCTCTGGAAGCCGGCCCTAAATAAGCCGCAATTTCCACCCAATTACGCCAGCCCGCTGCCTTATCAAAGGCGGCGGGCATTTGATTCCGATTCGCGAATCACCCTGCCAAACGGGCGAAACTGTGGGGTTTCCGCTACGGAAGGTGTTTTTTAAGCCTTTCGCGACCTCGCTATTTATGGGGAGTTTTATTCCGCGAGTTAGAAGTGGCAAATACACATGCTAAACTTGAAAAAAGCACCACTGTTCGAGGGTTTTGCCGTGTCTGACAAATGGATTGTTGATGTACTTACCGACCTCATGGCCTATGCTGAGAAAAACGGTCTGAGCGTGACGGCAGAACAGCTTGATGATGCACGACTCATTGCTTTGACCGAGATTTCAAACACGTCTCGCGAGCAGAAGGAGATCGCGCGAACCTATGACGAACCGGCTCGAAGACCTTCTCTCTACCTTGCAAGCGGCGGCCACGCTTGAAGACCTGCAAGCGGTCCTTGAATCGCTGCGGGATCACTACAAAGTCGAGCATACGGTTTACCATTGGGTAAACTCTGTCGGGGAACGTTACGGGGCAGGGACCTATTCGGCTGAATGGGTCGACCGCTATCTCGAAAAAGACTATCTGCGGATGGACCCCGTTATTTTTGTCTGTTTTCAAAGGTTTACGCCGGTCTCTTGGAAAGAGCTCGACTGGTCGTCCAAAGCTGCGCGCGAAATGTGGCAGGACGCGCTGGATCACGGACTGGGAAATCAGGGCTACACAATTCCTATTCGCGGGCCAAACGGGCAGTTCGCGTTGTTCACGCTGAATGCCTCACTCAGCGACGAAGATTGGGCGCAATTCATCGATGATAACGCCCGAGATCTGATGATCCTTGGGCATGAGTTCAACAAGAAGGCGCTGGAATTCGAGCAGTGGGGAGAGGACGGAACCACGCCTGCGCTGTCCCCGCGCGAGCTGGCATCGATGAGCTGTTTGGCGCGCGGAATGAGCCGAGCACAGGCCGCGGCCGAGCTAAATATCTCGGAACATACGCTGCGCGTTTACATCGAAAGTTCGCGGCATAAATTGGGCGCGATGAACACAACCCACGCGGTCGCGCGCGCACTTTCGACCGGGATCATCATAATTTAAACACATTCTACCTCACGATGTATTTGCCATACGTTAACTAAGAAGCGACCATTGTCCTATTAACCACACGGACAAAGGAGCTCCACTCATGCTGCGTTACCTCTATGGCAATGATCTTTCGAAATTCCCTCTGCTGGCTGAAACCATGTTCCAGGATCGGGCTAAACAATTCTCGCACCGTCTTGGCTGGGACGTTTCGGTCGACGAGAAGGGATATGAGCGCGACGAGTACGACGACATGAACCCGCTTTACGTGATCTGGGAACAGGCCGATGGCCGTCACGGCGGGTCCATGCGCTTTCTACCTACGGTCGGGCAAACGATGGTGAATGACCACTTCAGCCATCTGACCGACGGCGTCCATATCGAAAGCCCGCTGATCTGGGAATGCACCCGCTTCTGCCTGTCCCCAAGCGCAGATCGTCGTGCATCGGCGGCTCTTGCACTTGGCGCTGGCGAAATCATGGATACGTTCAAGCTGGAACACTATGTTGGCGTGTTCGATCCCCGTATGGAACGTATCTATCGTCTGATGGGTCTCGAGCCCGACGTCATCGGCATGGGCGGCGAAGGTCGTGACCGTATCGGTGTAGGCCTCTGGTCGATGGACGAAAGCGCGTTCGAACCCACCTTGAAGAAAGTTGGTGTGACACGCGAAGTCAGCCAAGGCTGGTTGCGTTACTCGTTGTTCACGGTCAACCGTGATCCGGCACCACAGACGCTGCCCCGCAGCGCCTGATCAATCCTCAAGAAAAATCGGCGACCAGCGTCTTCGGGCGCTGGTGCTGCCCATGCGCGCGCGATAGGGTCGCGGCATGACCCAACGATCCCCTGTTATCTTCTCGGACGATCAGGCCGAAGCGCATGACCGCGTCTCGGATATGCTGCGCCTGTCGGGCGTCAATCTGGACGATGCGCTTCTAACACCAGTGGCGGATGGCAAGTCGCAGGTAATGGCTGTGATCGGCAAGGCCGGATCCGGCAAGACGCTGCTGCTGGCCGAACTCTACCGCGCGCTGGAAGATGCGGGGGTCGAGGTGATCTCGGGCGATTGGGAGGGCAAGCGCCGCAAGGAACGCCGGACACTGGCCATTCTGGCCCCGACCAACAAGGCCGCAAGCGTATTGCGCAACCGAGGTGTGCCGGCGACGACCATTCACCGGATTCTTTATACGCCCGTCTACGACCCCGAATACGAAAAGATCGCGGAATGGCTGGCCGGGAACGGCGACCGGCCCGAGATCGAGGGACTGACGGACGAGGCGCTGGATCGTGCCTTCTCCTTCTATCAGACCCAGAAATCCATCCCCGGTGCGCTGGCAGCGGCTGGGCTTCGTGGGTCGGACTTTATTACCGGCTGGAAGCGGCGCGATGACCCGCTGGATATCGGTTTTGTCGACGAAAGCTCGATGCTGGATGAAAAGCAGTTCGAGGATCTGCGCGAGATTTTCCCGACCTTGGTCCTGTTCGGCGACCCTGCGCAGCTGGCCCCGGTGGGGCAGTCCGGCAAGATGATCTTTGATGACATCAAGGGTCCAAGAAAGCAGGTTCTGCATCGCATCCACCGTCAGGAAGACGACAACCCCATTCTGGATCTGGCGCACGCCTTGGCGGACGAAACGCTGGATTTCGACGGGTTCGAGCGGATGATCCATCAGGCCGCCGCGCGTGATGACCGCGTCGTGGTGGCGCCGCGTGCGAATGCTGACCTGATGGCGCGCTCGCCCGTGCTGGTCTGGCGCAACAAGACACGTGTGCGGCTGATCCAAGCCTTCCGATCTGCCTTCCACGCCCCCGAAATCGAGCTTCTGCCGGGTGAACCGCTGATCTGCGACGGGATTGAGCTGCCCCTGAAACACCGCAAGAAACGCATCGACCTTGAGGCGCGCGGCCTGATCAAAGGCGCGCAATGTGTCTATCTGGGACCGGGGAAACGGCCGGGGTTCTCGCGGCTGCATGTGTTGGGGGCGGAAGACCCTCAGGTCTCGGCCGCGTCCATCGTGAAGATCGAGAAACCGGACGAGGAAGAGCCATTCATCCCCTTCGCCGCCCGCATGGGCGCGGCCTTCCTGCACGGGGCGGCGGTGACGATCCACAAGGCGCAGGGCTCGCAATGGCCCGAGGTGCAGGTGTTTGCCCCGGATATTGCGGCAGCGGCATGGGCCGGGCGCACTGAGGCTGGATTGCCGCTGTGGAAACGCTTGGCTTATGTGGCGATCACGCGGGCCGAGACGCGTCTGCATTGGGTGACGCGCTATGCGATGGCACGCCCGCAGGCCGAGCTGTCGACCGCAGACCTGCCCGCGAAACCCACCGCCCTGACACTGGAAGCACAAGGAGCACCCGATGCCTAGCATTCTGATCACCGGGGCCAGCGCCGGCATTGGCCGTGCCGTGGCCGAGCTGTTTCTGGCCGAAGGCTGGACCGTTGGCCTGTTGGCACGGCGCAAAGAGGTGCTGGACGAGATCGCAGACGGGCAGGACAACGCGCATGTGCTGGTCGCGGATGTGTCGGACCCGGATGCGGTCAGCGCGGCGTTTGGCCAGTTTGCTGCGAAGGCAGGCCGTCTGGATGTGCTTTTCAACAATGCGGGGCTGTTCACGTCCGCAGCCCCGATTGACGAGGTCTCGGTCGAGGACTGGTTCCGCGCAGTATCCGTGAACCTGACCGGCATGTTTCTGTGCGCCCGCGCGGCCTTTGCCCAGATGCGCGCGCAATCCCCACAAGGGGGGCGGATCATCAACAATGGCTCGATCAGCGCCCATGTCCCGCGCGAGGGGGCCGTGACCTATACCGTCACGAAGCACGGGATCACCGGGCTGACCCGGCAGCTGAGTCTTGATGGGCGCCCCTTTGACATTGCTTGCGGCCAGATCGACATCGGCAACGCGCGGACGGATCTGTTGCAAGGCATCATCGACGCCGCAGTGGCGGAAGGCGATGTGCCACCTCCGTCGATGGATGTGAAAGAGGTCGCAAAATCCGTCCTGCACATGGCGCAGTTGCCGCCCGAGGCGAATGTACAGTTCATGACCGTGATGGCGACCAAGATGCCCTATATCGGGCGCGGTTAACGCGCGGGCTTTCGGTGGCTCACGATGTGAGCCTGAAGGGGCATTGCCCCTCTGCGCTGTGCGCATTCACCCCAAGATACTTGAGACAAGAAAATGGGTGTCAGTTACGCAGGATCATCCGGAAGGCGGCGGACGCGCCCCAGCCTGCGGCGATGGCGATCACCAGCGACAGCAGGCCATAAATCAGCGGCTGTTCATGGGCCAGATTGAAAATCCAGCGCTCAAGCCCGACCTTTTGGACGTTGATGATCGTCTCGTATTCCGAAGTCACCTGACCGCCTCGCGTCAACAGGATCCGCGTGCGGTAGTCGCCCTCGGTCAGGTTGGCGGGCAGGGCGATACGCGTTTCAAAAAGCGTGTCCTGCGCCAGTTTGACAGAGTTTTCCAAACGCTTGTAGAGGCCCGATTTCTCGCGGATGCGGATCAAGGCATCGGTGAATTCGCGCGGGTCGTCGATGTTGAACGGATTATCCGAGATTTGGATCGAACGTTCGACCGAAATCAGGTGCTGGAAGTCGTCCAGCTTCGAAATCGTGTTGTCCAGCGTGTTCGATGTGGCGATGGCGTAGAAACTGGGGGCGGCGGCAAGCTCCATCGCGTCGGTGTTTACCCAGATGCCGAAGCGCTTGTCTTTCTTGCGCACGGTGATGGGGGCGCTCGGACCCTCGACCACAACCACGACCCCAAGCGGACTGTCCTTTGGGGGCGGGCTTTCGCGTTTCACAGCGCCGAAGATCAGGATTTCCGAGCCAACAAAGGTGGCTGTGATCGACACACGGTTTTGGCTGAGGCCCGCGACGATTTCCTCGGCCCGGGTGGGCAGGGCCGATAGAAGGAATAGGGCGATGATGGACAGGAACCGCAGCATCAGTGTCCCCCTGCGGCGCCAAGTTCAAACAGCTCGGCAGGTTGGATCAGCAGATCGAGGCCAAGCTTGCCGCAGACTGCCAGAACCATGATGGCCAAGAGGACGCGGAGCTGTTCGGCCTTCAGGCGCACGCCGATCTGGGCACCGATCTGGGCGCCGATGACACCGCCGATCAGCAGCAGCACGGCCAGCCCCATATCCACGGTGAAGTTGGTGGTGGCGTGCAAGAGCGTGGTGAAGGCGGTGACGAAGATGATCTGGAACAGCGAGGTTCCGACCACAACTTTCGTCGGCATTCCAAGCAGATAGATCATGGCGGGCACCATGATGAAGCCGCCGCCAACACCCATGATGGCCGCAAGGATGCCGACCAGAACACCGACCAAGATCGGCGGAATGACCGAGATATACAGCCCCGAGGTGCGGAACTTCATCTTGAAGGGCAGGTTGTGGACCCATGTGTGTTTGCGCCGCTTTGGCACGCCTCCGCCCTTGCGAGATTTCATAATCGCGCGCAGGCTTTCGACGAACATCAAGGATCCGATGATGCCCAGAAAGACCACGTAGGACAGTTTGACCAGAAGATCGACTTGCCCGATGGCCTTCAACGCATTGAAAAGTTGAACACCAAGCGCCGCGCCGATCAAACCTCCGACCAAGAGCACACAGCCCATTCGGAGATCCACCGTCTTTCGTTTCAAATGCGCGAGCACCCCGGAAAACGAACTTGCAACGATCTGGTTTGCCTCGGTCGCAACAGCGACTGCAGGCGGGATGCCGATAAAGAACAGCAGTGGGGTCATCAAGAAGCCCCCGCCGACGCCGAACATGCCGGACAGGATACCCACAATGCCACCGAGGCCCAGCAGAAGGAACGCGTTTACGGACACTTCAGCGATTGGCAGGTAGATCTGCATAAGGCGGGGTACTCTGGATGTTCAGTCTTGGGATTGGCCCATTAATGGCCCAAATCAGGCGGGCTCGTCACCTGTTAAGTAGCGTCGAACCAGTTTTTCCAGCTTTTCAGCGCCAAGTGGAGCCATTTTTTTGGTGTGTTCGTGGCTAATCGCTTCGTCCGACAGGCCTTGGGCCATGTTGGTGATGGTCGAGAAGCCCGCAACACGCAGTCCAAGGAAGCGCGCCAGAATCACTTCGGGCACGGTGGACATGCCAACCGCGTCCGCCCCGAGGGTGCGAATGGCGCGGATTTCGGCGGGCGTTTCAAACGACGGGCCGGAATACCACGCATAGGTTCCTTGCTGCAGGGCGATGCCTTCGTCTGACGCGATACGTTGGAAATCGTTCGTCATTTCGGGGTCATAGGCGCCGCCCATCGGGACAAACCGCGCGTCGGTCTTTTCCCCGATAAGAGGGTTCAGGCCCGAGAAGTTGATGTGGTCGGTGATCTGCATCAGATCGCCCGGCGGGATGTCGGAGCGCATCGACCCGGCGGCATTGGTCAGGATCAGTCGATCCGCGCCAAGCTCTTTCAAGACCTCCAGCGGCAGGCGCATCGCGTCGGAACGCCCGTTCTCGTAATAGTGTTCGCGTCCGCCAAAGACTGCCACGCGGGTGGTGCCCAGCGTGCCAATGGCAAGGTTCGGGTTGTGGCCCGAGACACCGGCATGAGGGAAACCCTCAAGTCGGCCATAAGGGATGGCAACGCCGTCCACAGCCTCGGCCAGGTGGCCAAGGCCGGACCCAAGGACCAGTCCGACCTCGACCGGGGCGTCGCCGGCGACAGCGCGGATTTGCTCTGCGAGCGCCTTAGCGTTCTTTGACATAGGGTTGCCCCCCGGCTTTAGGGGCGACGGATTTACCAACGAAGCCCGCGAGGATCACGACGGTCAGGATGTAGGGCAGGGCCTGCATGAACTGGACCGGGATGACGAAGCCGCCAAGGTCGATGTTTTGATAACGGTTCGCGATGGCTTCCAAGAGACCAAAGAGGAACGTCGCCCCCAGTGCAGGCACCGGTTTCCACTTGGCGAAGATCAGGGCCGCCAGCGCGATATAGCCGCGCCCGGCGGACATTTCCTTGATGAAGCCCGCGCCAAGGCCGGTCGCCAGATATACGCCGGACAGGCCGCAGAGTGTACCGGCGATGGCCATCGAGGCATATCGCAGCTTGATCACGGACACGCCCGCTGTATCCACGGCGGCTGGGTTTTCACCCACCGCACGCAGGCGCAGGCCGAACCGGGTGCGGAACAGGACGAACCATGACAGGGGCACCATCAGAAGGGCGACATAGACCAAGATCGTGTGGCCCGAGATGAACTCGGAATAGATCTGTTGGATTGGGTTCGCTTGGTCGATCAACACGCGCAGGGGAACACCTGCGGCCTCGGCGTCGGACCGACCTAGGGCGAAGGGCAGTTCGATGGGCATGAAGCGGCCTTCACCCATCAGGGGCGGCGTACGCCCGCCTTGGCTGAACCACGCTTGCGCGGCCAAAACTGTGATGCCCGAGGCCAAGAAGTTCAGCGCCACGCCGGAAATCAGCTGATTGCCGCGGAAGGTGATCGACGCGATGCCATGCACCGCCGAAAAGCTGATCGAGGCGAAAATACCGCACAAAAGGCCCAGCCAGACCGACCCGGTGACGGCGGCAATCGCGGCTGACATGAAGGCCGAGACAAGGATCTTGCCCTCAAGCCCGATGTCAAAAATCCCGGCACGCTCGGAAAAGAGTCCCGCAAGACAGGCAAACAACAGGGGCGTCGCAAGGCGCAGGCCCGAGTCTGCAATCTGGATGATCGTCAGGAAAAGATCCATCTTACGCGTCCTTTCGCTTGGCAGCGGCGATGAACATACGCTCGACCGGCATGCGCACCATGTTGTCCAATGCGCCGGTGAACAGGATCACCAGACCCTGAATGACCACGATCAGCTCGCGGGGGATTTTCGACCACAAGGACAGCTCACTGCCGCCCTGATAGAGGAAGCCGAACAGCAACGCGGCCAGAAGTACCCCGAACGGGTGGTTGCGGCCCATCAGCGCCACCGCGATGCCGATGAAACCCGCGCCTTCGACGGCGTTCAGGATCAGGCGCTCGTGCTGGCCCATCGTGGCGTTGATCGCCATCAGGCCCGAAATGGCACCCGACAGCATCATGGCCACAATGATGATCTTGGTGGGCGAGATGCCCGCATAGACCGACGCCGTCGGGCTTTCCCCAAAGGCACGGATTTCATAGCCCAGACGCGAGCGGTTCATCAGCAGATAGACCACGACGCACATGGCCAGCGCGATAAACAGCGACACGTTGGCGGGTGCGGATTTCGAGAAGCTGATGCCCAATGGGGCCAGAAGCTCGTGCAGCGTGGGCAGGTTGGTCACATCCGGGAAGCTGGCCGAGGCACTTTCCTGCGCGCCTTTCAGCTTCAGGGGACCGATCAGCAGATAGCCCATCAGCGCGGTTGCGATGAAGTTGAACATGATCGTGGTGATCACCACGTGGCTGCCGCGTTTAGCCTGCAGATAGGCCGGGATCAGCGCCCAACCGGCCCCAAAAATGGCACCGGCGATCATCGCGAAGACCAGCGCGATGGTCCAGTGCGGCATCAACACGGTTGGGATGAACAGACAGGCAATGCCAACGCCCAAGCCGCCAATCATCGCCTGACCCTCGCCGCCGATGTTGAACATCGCGGCCTTGAAGGCGATGGACACGGCAAGCCCGGTGAAAATGAAGTTGGTGGTGTAATAAAGCGTATAGCCCCAGCCATAGGTCGACCCAAACGCGCCGTCGATCATGGTCATCAGCGCCTTGAACGGGTTTTCACCGATGGCAAAAATTACCAGCCCCGACAGAACGAAGGCGATCAGCAGGTTCAGAAAAGGAATAAGGGCGACGTCAGCCCATTTCGGCATCTTGTCCATCAGCTGTCTCCTTCCCCGGTGACACCGGCCATCAACAGGCCCAGCTCGCGTTCATCGGTTTGATCGGGCATGCGTTCGCCCATGATATGGCCGTCAAACATCACGGCGATGCGGTCGGACAGCGACAGGATCTCTTCCAGCTCGACCGAGACCAGAAGTACGGCCTTGCCCTGATCGCGCAGGCCGATGATCTGCTTGTGAATGAACTCGATCGCGCCGATGTCCACGCCGCGTGTGGGCTGGCCGACCAGAAGCAGGTCGGGGTTGCGTTCGATCTCGCGTGCCACAACGATTTTCTGCTGGTTCCCGCCCGAAAAGCTCTTGGCCTCAAGGCTCGGGATGGGAGGACGAACGTCGAAACGGTCCATCTTGTCCTGCGCGATCTCGACCATCTTCGCGTTGTCCATCAGAAGCGCGTTCTTTTGGAACTCTTCCGAATGGTGATAGCCGAATGCGATGTTCTGCCACGCGGGGAAGTTCATGATCAGCCCGTGTTCCTGACGGTCTTCTGGCACATGGGCAATCCCGCGTTCGCGGCGCGAGCGTCCGTCCGAATACTTGCCGGTCAGGTCAATCGGGTCGCCATTGATGCGGATTTCGCCTGTGGCCGTCGCATAGCCGCCCAGCACTTCCAATAGCTCCGATTGGCCGTTGCCGGACACACCTGCGATGCCAAGGATTTCACCTGCCCGGACATTCAGGTTGATGCCCTTCAGGCGCTCGACCCCGTGGTCGTCAACCATGCGCAAGTTTTTGATGTCCAACACGTTTTCACCCGGTTGCGCAGGCACTTTGTCGACGCGCAAAAGCACTTTGCGCCCGACCATCAGCTCGGCCAGTTCTTCCGGGTTGGTGTCTTTGGTTTTCACCGTCGCCGTCATCTGACCACGGCGCATCACGGATACGGTGTCGGTGATCTCCATGATCTCGCGCAGCTTGTGGGTGATCAGGATGATGGTTTTGCCCTGATCACGCAGCCCGTTCAGAATGCGGAACAAGTGGTCGGCCTCGGCAGGTGTCAGAACACCTGTCGGTTCGTCCAAAATCAGAATATCGGCTTCGCGATAGAGCGCTTTGAGGATCTCGACACGTTGCTGCGTCCCAACACCCAGATCTTCGATCAGGGCCTCGGGGTTTACGTGGAGTTCATACTCATCTGCAAGTGATTTCAGTGTCTTGCGTGCCTTGGCCAGAGACGGACGCAGCATCGCGCCGTCCTCGACCCCAAGGATCACATTCTCAAGCACCGAGAAATTTTCGACCAGTTTGAAGTGCTGGAACACCATCCCGATCCCGGCGCGAATGGCGGCCTGACTGTCGGGGATCTGGGTCTCTTCGCCGTGGATGAAGATCTGGCCTTCATCGGCTTTGTAGAACCCATAGAGAATGGACATCAGCGTGGATTTACCCGCACCGTTTTCGCCGATGATCCCATGGATCGTGCCCGGCTGTACGGAAATCGAGATGTCCTTGTTCGCCTGCACCGGGCCGAACGCCTTCGAGATGCCGCGAAGCTCGATTGCGGGGGCAACAGTTGCCTGTTGCCCCTCAGTTTTTGCGCCTACCATGGTCGGATCAGAAGTCCAGAACCGGGCAGCTGTCGTCGGACATATAGTCGTGTACGACCAGTTCGCCCGAGATGATCTTGGCAGCAGCTGCGTCCACAGCGGCTTTCATTTCGTCCGACACCAGGGCTGCGTTGTGTTCGTCAAGCGCGTAACCCACACCATCTGCGGCCAGGTTCATGACTTGAACGCCCGGTTTGATATCGGCACCGGCTTTCATGGCTTCATATACGGCCACGTCTACACGCTTCAGCATCGAGGTCAGGACCTTGCCCGGCTGCAGGTGGTTCTGGTTCGAGTCCACGCCGATCGACAGGATGCCTTCGTCGGCTGCGGTTTGCAGAACACCCAGACCGGTGCCGCCAGCAGCTGCATACACGATGTCAGCGCCTTGGCTGATTTGTGCTTTGGTCAGCTCGCCGCCCTTCACCGGGTCGTTCCAAGCTGCCGGGGTGGTGCCGGTCATGTTGGCAATCACGGTGGCGTCCGGGTTCACCGCTTTCACGCCTTCAGCATAGCCACAGGCAAATTTACGGATCAGCGGGATGTCCATGCCACCGATGAAGCCCACGGTGCCCGATTTCGAGGCCGTCGCGGCCATCATGCCGACCAGATACGAGCCTTCATGCTCGGAAAATGCCACGTTCAGAACGTTCGGTGCATCAGACCAGCCGTCGATGGTGACGAAGGTGGTGTCCGGATAGTCGGGGGCCACTTCCGAGATCGGGGTCGACATGGCGAAACCCATGGTGATCACCGGGTTGGCACCGGTTTCCGCAAAGCGGCGCAGCGCCTGTTCACGCTGGGCTTCCGACTGCAATTCGACCTCAAGATACGAACCGCCGGTTTCCTTGGCCCATTTCTCGGCGCCATTGAAGCCAGCTTCGTTGAAGGATTTGTCAAATTTACCGCCCAAGTCGAAAATGATTGCGGGCTCGGCCAGCGCGGCACCTGCGGTCAGGGCCAACGACGCGGCTGCGCCTAGAAAGCTTTTCATCAGGGTCATTTCAATTCTCCCGGTTGTTGTTGTGGGGCCGCACAGACCGCATGTCCGCCGATTCCCCAAAATTCTGCGAGCAGATCGCTGCAAAAGATCATCCGGGATTTTCATGCGAGGGCAAGGGGAGATGCGGAATTTTGTTCGCCGCAGTGCCGCAATTCTTGGGGAAAATCAGAAGGTTCACCTTAGGTAAGGTGCTTTTCCATCAAGATTGCGGTGCAGGTTGTGCCGTCGGATCGCGTGTAATAGGCGGGTCTTTGACCACAGATCGACCAGCCCGCGTTCTGGTAGAGCGCAAGGGCGGCAGCGTTGTCTTCTGCGACCTCAAGAAAGGCACGTGTGGCGCCTCGGTCGGCTGCGGTGCGTTCGAAATCCTGCAGCAATTGGGCGCCGATCCCGTGTCCCTGTGCTGCGGGGGTGACGGCCACGGTCAAAAGCTCGGCCTCATCCACCACAACGCGGCCTATGGCAAAACCGTTGGGGCGGGCGGTGGTGAATACATGGGATGAAGCCTGAAGCTGGGCGATCTCATCCGCGCTCCAACCGCGCGTTTCGACGAAGGCCGCGACATGGATCGCTGACAAGATGTCTGCAGAGGCGTCAGACATGGCAGATCAGGGCAGGATCACCGGCGCCGGGTCGCGCGGGGGCGCTGCGTCGGCAGAGCGGATATAGAGCGGGGCAGGGCGATCAGCGGTTTCACCCGCACGCAGACGTTCGGCGGCGATCCGGGCGATGGCCGGGGCCGGATGTGTCGAGGTTTCGGGACCGATACGGTCCCCGGTCAGGGTTGCAACCTCGTCACCCGTGATCAGGCTGGGCGCGGAGCTGCCATCGTCCGTGAATTGCTGCGCATAGACATGATCCCGTCGTGCGTCGATCAATGACCACACAGGGCGGGGGGCGTCAAAAGCCTGCGCCTCAAGCGACGAGACGCCAATCGCGGGCACACCCAAGGACAAGGCCAACCCGCGCGCGGCCGAGACCGAGATGCGGATGCCGGTGAAGTTTCCCGGACCAATACCTACGCCGATGGCGCTCAGGTCGGACCATGTGACGTTCGCCTCTGCCAGAACCTCTTCCAGCAATGGAAACAGGCGTTCGGCTTGGCCCTTCGCCATCTCCTCGTGCTTCTGCGCGATAATCGTGTCTCCGCACAGCAAAGCGGCCGCGCAATGCGCGGCCGATGTGTCAAATGCCAAGATCACGGGATCAGGCCGCAACGGGGCGTACCTCGACCACTTCGGGGATGTAGTGCTTCAGCAGGTTCTCGATCCCCATTTTCAGGGTCAGGGTCGAGGACGGGCAGCCCGCGCAGGCGCCCTGCATGTGCAGGTAAACAATGCCGCGATCAAAGCCGTGGAAGGTGATGTCGCCACCATCTTGGGCCACGGCGGGGCGGACGCGGGTGTCCAGCAGCTCTTTGATCTGCTCGACGATTTCGCCGTCTTCGCCGGTGTGCTCCGCATGGCCCGAAGCGGCAGCTTCGCCTGCCATGACCGGCTGGCCCGACTGGAAATGCTCCATGATCGCGCCAAGGATGGCGGGCTTGATGTGATCCCAATCCACCGCGTCGTCCTTGGTCACGGTGACGAAATCAGCACCGAAGAACACGCCGGTCACGCCGTTCACTTTGAAGACACGCGCCGCCAGTGGCGAGCCTTCGGCGGCATCGGCCGTCGGGAAGTCAGCGGTTCCAGCGCCCAGAACGTTCTGGCCGGGCAGGAATTTCAGCGTAGCGGGGTTCGGAGTGGATTCAGTCTGAATGAACATGGGCGCACCTTTTTTGTCAGGTTTGATATGGGCCTCACGCGGTCAGGTGTCAACCATCTCGGGCGACCTTCACGCTGATCCGCCAGAGCGCAAATCCGCACGCAAGCGCCAACACCATTCCTAAAAGAGCTGCTTGAAGGGCGTAGTCTGGTACCGCAAATGCGGTATCCAAGATATCGGCACAATCAAGCGCGGCGAGCCACAAGCCGAAGACGGAAAGCCCTAGGCAGAGTAAAAGCACAAGTAGTTCCATACGGGCATATGGCTTCTTTATGCGCATGAGGCGGATGATCATGGGGATAATTAGCGTGATGAACATCACCACCATCGCGTCATCGTCGCCGCCGCTGCTTTTCAATTCACGGCAAAGGAATTCCCCACCGCTGGCGTGAAACCCATGAGAAACCGTGTTCCACATCAAGCCGACAACCGAAATGGTCGCAAGCGAAGCTAGATAAAGCAGGTTTAAAACCGTCTTCACGTGATCGCTTCAAGACGTTCCTTGGTCATCGTGCCGGGCACAATTGTGATCGGGATTGGCAGATCGGCGGCGGCGCGGGTCATTTGTGTGACCAGCGGACCGGGGCCGGCTTTTCCTTCGCCCGCGCCCAAAACCAGCACGCCTACGTCGGGGTTTTCGCGCACATGGGCCAGAATTTCCGGCACGGCTTCGCCTTCGCGGATGACCAGCTCGGGGTCGACATCCTGACGGTCGCGCATCCATTTCGCGAAGACTTCATAATGCACTGTGATCCGCTCGCGCTCTTCCTCGCGCATCAGCTCGCCAACGCCGATCCAGTGATTGAACTCGTCTGGTGGGATGATCGACAGAACCGTGACGCCGCCGCCCGTATGGGCCGCACGCATGGCGGCGAACCGCATCGCGTTCAGGCATTCGCGGCTGTCATCCAGAATTACGAGAAACTTGCGCATAGATGTCCTCCGAAACGGGATTACTCTGCCCGAGCGGTTGGGGAGTGTCTATCGTTTTTCTACGATCCCGCGTCTTAGCCCGCCCCGGAAAGCGCCCAGTCCCAGTACAGCTCGCGCACCCGCTGTGTCACCGGACCGACGTTATATTGCGTGTCTTCAAAGGCGCTGACGGGGGTGACTTTCGACATATTGCCCGAGGTGAACACCTCGTCCGCATTGTGAAAGTCGTTATAGCCAAGAACGGTCTCATGCACGGTGTATCCGTCGGCGCGCAGGTTCTTGATGTGTCGGGCGCGGGTGATTCCAGCCAAGAAGCAGCCATTGGCAATCGGGGTGAAGATCTCGCCGTCTTTGACCATGAAGATGTTGGCCGTTGCGGTCTCGGCCACGTTGCCCATCACATCAAGCGACATGGCGTTGTCGAACCCTTTGGCACGGGCTTCCAGCAGCATCCGAGCGTTGTTGGGATAGAGGCACCCGGCTTTCGCGTTCACGATGGCGCTGTCCAAAGTGGGGCGGCGGAACTGGGTGGTGGTCAGGCGAGACGAGGCCTGCGGCGGAGCCATCGCGATTTCTTCCAGCGAGATGGCAAAGCCGGTGCTGTTTTCTTTTGGCGCCACGCCCATATGGCCACCATCAATGGCCCAGTACATCGGGCGGATATAGACGGCGGCATCTTTCGGAAACAGCGCCAAGCCTTCTTTCACGATCTCGATCATCTGCTCGGTCGTCACGGTCGGCGTGATCATCAGCGCCTCGGCCGAGCGGTTGGTGCGCGCGCAGTGTGCGTCTAGATCCGGGTGAACACCTTCGAAGAATCGCGCGCCGTCGAACACGTTCGTGCCCAGCCACGATCCATGATCCGCGGCTTTCATCACGGCCAGATCTTCATTGTGCCATGTGCCATTGAAATAGGTGCGGATGTTGGTGCCGAGTGCCATGGTGTCCTCCTGAAATCGGCTGGAGGCTAACAGTGATTGAAGGTCGTTCCAAGAGCAACAAATGCGAAAACGCTCTGACGGCGTAGGGGGCTGCC
Organism: Aliiroseovarius marinus; assembly: GCF_004360145.1. Classification (GTDB taxonomy): domain Bacteria; phylum Pseudomonadota; class Alphaproteobacteria; order Rhodobacterales; family Rhodobacteraceae; genus Aliiroseovarius; species Aliiroseovarius marinus. Next base: position 97,175 of record NZ_SAIT01000016.1, read on the forward strand.
GTCAGAGCGTAGATTGCGTGCGATCGGACCAGACGGGCACGCGGCGTACCATCGATTTTGCCGGGCGGGCATCCGGGAAAATCGGAATCAGGCACGGGGGTAATGTGCGGTCTGGTTGCGAAACTTTTGTGACCGCAGGATCAGCGAATGCCGATTTCCGCCAGCGCCGAGGCCAGTTCGGCGGGCAGCGGCTCTTTATCGGACGGCGCATCGGCTTTTAGATCCCGCGGCGCATCTTCCGCCGACAGATAGCGCCAGCCCTGAAACGCCCGGCGCGGGGTGCTTTCGGTCAGGACGACGTCGTGATCCAGCACCAACCCACAGCGGCGAATACCGTCTTGTCCGATGACTTCGTCTAGGCGTAGAACGCGCTGACGGGCCAAGATTAGCCCCTTGAATACCCAATATAGAGAGCCGCCCGCCAGCAGTTCGGCCTCGCGTTTGGGCCACATGCGGGTGACGTGCGTTGGGTTCGGCAATCCGGTCTGTCCCATGCGCATATTCTGCCACGCGGTCAGATCTTCGACCTTCTCGGCGCCAACGCATAGTTTTACCAGATTTACGTACTTTACCATCTTTCACATCTACATGTAGTGTTCTAGAAGTCCGATCTTACGCGCCCTGTGCGGGATTCGCAATCGCTGCACGTGCCGGTTGCAACGCTCGGAAAAGGTCGCGCGACCATTGACCAAAATGGGCCTCTCACGTATCGTGAAAAGCCCTCCAAGACGAACAGGAACCAATCGTATGAGCCGCTTTGCCGCCCCCATCGCCGAACAGATCTGGGATATGAAATATCGCTTGAAGAAGGCCGATGGGACGCCTCAGGATCAGTCGGTTGAAGACACGTGGCGCCGCATCGCGCGCGCCCTGTCCGCGTCGGAACCCAAGCAGGAAGAGCGGTTCTATAACGCGCTGGAAGATTTCAAATACCTGCCAGCAGGCCGCATTACCGCTGGCGCAGGTACCGGGCGCGCCGTGACCCTGTTCAACTGCTTTGTCATGGGCACCATCCCGGACAGCATGTCGGGCATTTTCGATATGCTGAAAGAGGCCGCGCTGACCATGCAGCAGGGCGGTGGGATCGGCTATGACTTCTCGACCATCCGTCCGCGTGGCGCGGATGTGATGGGCGTCGCCGCAGATGCATCCGGCCCGCTGTCCTTCATGGACGTTTGGGACGCGATGTGCCGCACGATCATGTCCGCAGGCTCGCGCCGTGGGGCGATGATGGCCACCATGCGCTGTGACCACCCGGACATTCAGGACTTCATCACCGCCAAATCCGACGCCGCCCGTCTGCGCATGTTCAACATGTCGGTTCTGGTCACGGATGACTTCATGGAAGCCGTGAAGTCGGATGGCAGCTGGGATCTGAAGTTCAACGGCACCGTCTATCACACGGTTGAAGCGCGTGATCTGTGGAACAAGATCATGAAGGCGACCTATGATTATGCCGAGCCGGGCGTGATCTTCATCGACCGCATCAATCAGATGAACAACCTGAACTATTGCGAGACAATCGCCGCCACCAACCCCTGTGGTGAACAGCCCCTGCCGCCTTATGGCGCCTGTCTGCTGGGCTCGATCAACCTTGCAAAAATGGTCAAGGATCCGTTTGAAGAAACCGCCGAACTGGACGGCGACGCGCTGACCGAGCTGGTTTCGACTGCCGTGCGCATGATGGACAACGTGGTGGACGAAAGCCGCTTCCCGCTGGAGGCTCAGGCGCAAGAAGCCCAAGCCAAGCGTCGTATCGGTCTTGGTGTGACCGGTCTGGCGGATGCTCTTTTGATGCTGGGCCTGCGCTATGGCTCGGACGAGGCGGCTGCCCAGACCGAAGCGTGGATGAAACAAATCGCGCGCGCGTCCTATTTGGCGTCGGTCGAGCTGGCCAAGGAAAAAGGCGCGTTCCCGCTGTTTGATGCGGACAAGTATCTGGCTTCGGGCTCGCTGCAGCATATGGACGACGATGTACGTGACGCAATCCGCAAACACGGCATCCGCAACGCGCTGCTGACCTCGATTGCACCGACCGGCACGATCAGCCTGTACGCGGGCAACGTGTCTTCGGGGATCGAGCCGGTCTTCGCCTACGCCTATACCCGCAAAGTGCTGCAGCCCGATGGCTCGCGCACCGAGGAAGAGGTCGTGGACTATGCCGTGCAGCTGTGGCGCGACAAGTTTGGCGACAAAGAGCTACCGGACTATTTCGTCAACGCGCAGACGCTCGCGCCGATGGATCACGTGAAGATGCAGGCGGCGGCGCAGAAATGGATCGACAGCTCGATTTCCAAGACCATCAACTGCCCGGAAGACATCAGCTTTGATGACTTCAAGGACGTCTACATGGAAGCGTGGGAAACCGGCTGTAAGGGCTGCACTACCTATCGCCCGAACGATGTGACCGGATCGGTTCTATCGGTGTCCGAGGAAAGCGAAAAAGCGCCCGAAGCCGATAGCGGTGCGGACGTGGTCTATATTTCCGAGCCGCTGGACCGTCCGCAGTCGCTGGAAGGTCATACCTACAAGGTGAAATGGCCCGATAGCGAGCACGCGATCTATATCACCGTGAATGACCTGATCATCAACGGCCATCGCCGCCCGTTCGAGGTCTTCATCAACTCCAAAAACATGGAGCACTTCGCCTGGACGGTTGCGCTGACCCGCATGATCTCGGCCGTGTTCCGCCGTGGTGGTGACGTCAGCTTCGTCGTGGAAGAGCTGAAAGCCGTGTTCGACCCGCGCGGTGGCGCGTGGATGGATGGGAAGTACATCCCGTCGATTTTGGCGGCCATCGGCTCGGTCATCGAGCGTCACATGATCGCAACCGGCTTCCTGGAAGGCGAAGGCATGGGCCTGAAATCCGATCCCCAAGCCGAGGTTGTAAACTTGGGCGAGCAACCGCGCGGCAAAGCCTGCCCCAGCTGTGGTCAGTATGACATGCGCATGATCGAAGGCTGCATGACCTGCGGATCCTGCGGCCACTCCAAGTGCGGTTAAGGCCTGCAGCCGAAACCGGGTTTGTAGCCAGCAATCGCTAGAAAAACACGGGCGCGCCTTCTTAGCGAGGGCGCGCTTTTCGTATGAAATGGCGCCGCGAAAGGGCTGCAATCAAGGCCTGCTGGACCGATTCCCCGCAATCGTGCCGCAAAGTCCTGAAAAACAGATGGTTTCCGCATAAAAAACAAGGTTTCGATTGCTTTTTTGCGCAGAATATATAAAGGGCGGCGCAATATTGGACCACGGTAGCGCCGCC
>NZ_ML178718.1 GCF_004360145.1 Aliiroseovarius marinus
TGAGCCTCCCCAACTGAACTGGTCCGCCCCTATGTTTAGGAAACGGAGGACCAAGAATGGCAAACAAGCGACCGAAGCCCGAAGAGATCGTCTCGAAATTACGGCAGGTTGAGGTGTTGATGGGGCAAGGCATGTCGCGTCTGGATGCAATCAGACAGATCGGTGTTGTTGAACAAACCTATTATCGCTGGCGAAAGAAATACGGTGGAATGGGCGTAGATCAATTGAAAGAGCTGAAGCGGCTTCAGAAGGAAAATGAACGGCTCAGAAGAGCTGTATCGGATTTGACGTTGGACAAATTGATCCTGAAGGAAGCGGCTCGGGGAAACTTCTGAGCCCCGCTCGTCGCCGGGCCTGCATTGATCATGTACGCAGCCAGTTCAAAATCTCTGAGCGCCGAGCCTGCCGCGTGTTGGGACAACATCGTTCGACACAAAGGCATGTTCCCCGAGGTCGCCCAGACGAAGACAGGCTGGTTGCGGATATGATTGAATTGGCTCGTCAGTTTGGTCGATACGGGTATCGTCGGATTGCCGCTTTGCTGAGAGATGCAGGCTGGTCTGTCAGCGATGGTCGTGTTGAACGACTATGGCGACGAGAGGGGCTGAAGGTTCCAGCGAAACAACCAAAGAAGGGACGGCTCTGGCTGAATGATGGATCATGCGTAAGGCTGCGGCCTGAGTACCGCAACCATGTCTGGTCCTATGACTTCGTTCATTGCCGAACAGATGATGGCAAGGTCTTCCGCACGCTGAACATTCTTGATGAGCACAGCCGTGAATGCCTGGCAATCAAGGTGCAGCGCAAATTGAACTCTGCAGATGTCATCGACGCCCTGACGGATCTGTTCATCCTACGCGGTGCGCCGAAGTACATACGCTCCGACAATGGCCCAGAATTTGTTGCTAAGGCTGTTCGGGATTGGATCACTGCAGTTGGTGCAAAGACAGCCTACATCGAGCCAGGATCACCCTGGGAGAATGGATATTGCGAAAGCTTCAATGGGCGGATGAGAGATGAACTGCTCAATGGTGAGGTATTCTACAGTCTGCGCGAAGCCCAAATACTGATCGAGGAATGGAGGAAACACTACAACACAAAAAGGCCCCACAGTGCATTGGGCTACAAACCACCAGCTCCCGAAACCATCATACCGATGGATCAGAGGCCAACGATGCACTAACAATCAAACTGGACCAGTCAGATGAGGCTGCTCAGGGCGCAGTGAGGGCTATATCCGCGTGCTACGCTATCACAACACCGAACCTAGTGTGGGCACGCTGAGCATCTGCTCAAGTAAGCTTGGGTATTATGCAGCGCGATTGGCGGCTAGTGATCAGCAAGATCATCAAGCATGGGGTGAGCGTTTGGCAAACCTTAAGGCACTTTGTGACACGGCCATAGCTACGCAAGCAGAAGCCGTGTGGCGCGCGCCAGAACGGATGGCAGTATGATCCGCTATCCGAAACGGGTTTTGCAGCCGCAAAAATCTGCGCTGCGGTTTTTTATAGGGAAGTACTTATGCTTTTGGGGTGGCCTTTTACTACCCCCGCTCGCCTTAATTGGTGATACGCATGACTGACCGCGAGGAACTACGCCGACTGATAGATGTGATTGAGAAGGCTTCAGGTAGCGTTCAGCTGGATCAAGCCATTGAAGACATTAAGGTCTTTGCCAACACCACAAGCTTCTTGGCCAACAAGCTTGAGACACGCCTCAAAGGTGGCGACGTCAAAGCCAAGAAACAGCCAAAGTCACGTATTGGCAAAGCCATTGCAGCTCCACCTGTTGCAAAGTCGAATGTGCCAAGTCAACAACAGGTGGGGCCAGACGCTGCGGGTGGTGGCATGCCCTCAGCTACATCAACTGCAACATCTCAGGCGGACTTTGATCGCCTTAAGCCGCAAGGCACCCAGGGACCCATATCCGGCAGCTGAACATTGTGGCGTCATACACCGCCTGTACGCAGGCTGTAGGGCCCAGGGTATGCTGCTTTGCTGCCAGTGTAGCGAGCAACTAGGGTTACTGCGCTACGCTGCGTTTTGAGCTTAGATCACACAAATACGGATCACAGTGTGTCAGCTGCTTTTTGGTTGCTCAAAGCATCTACAGGCATAGTTCAAATGCAGAGCCACATCTTTGTGCCTCACAAACACTGAGGGCGACCCGAAGGCCGCCCTACTGTGTTGTTTGTGTTTGACGCTGTGTTTAGCTCTTCTCTCTATGTGTCTGTTTGAAGTGGTCCTGCTTTTTAGGACAGGCTTGCGGCTCTGCTAAGATGCATCTGTTTTATTTTCATGCCGCGTTTCGTGTTTCACTTTGTTCGAAGTATGCCGCGTCAGGCGTGCGCTTGTCGAGGGCGGTGTGAGGGCGTTCGCTGTTGTAGAACCCCATCCAGTCATCGATGATCCGCTTGGCATGAAAGCCGTTATCGATTTCGTGCAAATAGACCGCCTCCTGCTTCAGGGATCGCCAGAGCCGCTCGATGAAGATGTTGTCCAGATAGCGGCCACGCCCATCCATAGAGATTTTGATATCGGCCTTCGTCAGCGTCTTAATCCAATCCGAGCCCGTGTATTGGCTACCCTGATCTGTGTTCATGATCTCCGGCGTGCCAAACTTGTGGATGGCCTCGTTCAGTGCCTCAACGCAGAAGTCCGCCTCCAGAGTATTCGAGATGGGCCAGGACAAAACCTTTCGCGTGTGCCGATCCATAATGGCAACAAGATACAGGAAGCCGCTCTTCACTGGAATGTAGGTAATGTCGCTGCACCAAACTTGGTTCGGACGCTCCACCCGCAGACCTCTCAGCAGATAGGGATAGGTCTTGTGCCCTTTCGTCGGCCTGCTGGTGTTGGACTCTTGGTAGATCGGCATCAGCCCCATAAGGGGCATCAGGCGGCGTATCCGTTTCTCGTTCACCAAATGGCCGTCGTTGCGCAAATGCCAAGTCATCTGGCGGACACCGAAGAACGGCGTCTCGAGAAACTGCTCATCAATCCGCCGCATCAGGCCAAGGTTCTGCTCCGTCTCGCCCTTAGGCTTGTAATAGAATGACGAGCGCGAGATCGACAGCAACCTGCATTGCTGCCCAATGGACAAAGTGGAATTGTTCGGCTCAATCATGTCGCGCCTCACTTGCCGGTCCACGGTTTGAGCTTTCGTGACAAAAAATCGTTGGCCACAGCCAGCTCCCCGATCTTGGCGTGCAATTCTTTCACCTGCTCTTCGTCGATCTCGGGGGTTTTCCTGCTGCCGCGCTCGAACACGCCAGACGCACCTTCCAGCAACGCCCGCTTCCATTGATGGATCATCGTTGGATGAACCCCGAACCGGCTCGCCAGATCGGCCACCGTCTGCTCACCCTTCAGCGCTTCAAGCGCTACCTTCGCCTTGAACTCAGGCGAATGCTGCTTCCGTTTCGACATCTCTGATCTCCTTCTCGTCGAAGATCAGCAGACAACAAATCGTAGCTTACGTCAGTGTCCGAATTTCGGGGGGCAGCTCACTTCGGCGGTGACAAAGCCATTCTGAAACAACGCGAAAGGATCAAACGTAAGACAATCGAAACCCGGCGCTTGCATAACTGCAAGAACGCCGCATAATCTAACCAACAAGATGAGCCAAACTCTTCTAGTTCAGGGAGCCATTTCTTCCAACGACGGACAGTCAAATACTATGGGTGCTAGGCGTGAGTTAAATGATTGTTACTTCGCTTTTTCTATTTTTCATGTCAGCGGTTGGATTGACAATAGTGTTATGGCTATTTCGTTTGACGCAGAAACTCTATGCGATTTTTGGCTTGATTGCTGTTGGAACATATTTTGTCTGGCGTTTTAATTTTTATAAAGGGCGGCGCAATATTGGACCACGGTAGCGCCGCCNACGCCACTTCCGGTACGGAAAGGAACATCCTGTGATCCAGCGCCCTGCCCTTCCGAAGCACACCGGCTTGCGCGCAGCCTTGGGGCGTGTCGGCATGCTGACCGTGGTCGCCTCGGCCATGGTGCTGGCCGGGTGTCAAACCAACTCCACCGGCTTCGGGCGCGCGCCTGACAGCCCCTACGCCCCCGGCACATATGGCACGCTGGAAGACTCGGTCGACGGGTTGATCGTCGGTCACCGCCTGACGGCAGCGGGCGAACATGAGCTTGCGCTGAAGGCCTATAAGCGGGCGGCCGTCGAACACGGGTTCACCGTCGACGTCCTGTCAGCCCTTGGGTCCGCGAATTTGCAACTTGGTCGGCTGGGACAAGCCGAGAAGCTGTTGCGCAGGGCCACTCAGGTGGATGTGAACTTTGCGCCGGCTTGGAACAATTTAGGCGTTGTGCTGATGGAAACTGGCCAAGTCAGCGAAGCGGTCCGTGCTTTCGAGATCGCATTTGGCCTAGATCGTGGCCAATCTGCCGAAATTCGAGAGAATTTGCGCCTAGCGCTCGCCAATCAAGGCAATCCGGACTATGATCCAGCCAATAATGATACATTTTCGCTGGTTCGGAGAGGCTCGGGTGACTACCTGCTACTGTCCGAAATCTAGACGGAGAGACGAGCAGTAAAGGACGCGAACATGCGCCACTCCACTCTACTTGTGCTTTGCGTAAGCAGCGCCTTGGCCCTATCGGCATGTCAAAAAACCAAGGGTGAAGGTGAAGACGTCGCACGTGCGATGGCTGATCTGAATGTCATCGATGAAAGTAACCTGAACGACATCATGTTGACGGTCGGAGACGCTGACGAAGCCGCAGCCTATTTCCGCAGCGCCGTTCAGCAGAACCCTGATCGCATTGATCTTCAACGTGGCCTTGGACAATCGCTTGTCCGCGCCAAGCGCCCGTCGGAAGCCGTTGGTGCCTGGAAGAAGGTCGTATCACTTCCCGGCGCCACCAACGAAGACCGTGTCTCGTTGGCGGATGCACTGATCCGTGCAGGGGATTGGGAGCAAGCCGAGGCCGAGCTGGACAAGATCCCGCCGACACACGAAACATTCCGTCGCTACCGACTGGAGGCGATGATTGCTGACAGCAATGAAGAATGGAAGAAAGCCGACAGCTTCTATGAGACCGCGGTTGGCCTGACGACGAACCCGGCGACCGTTCTGAACAACTGGGGTTATTCCAAGCTGACGCGCGCAGACTATAAAGGCGCAGAAGATCTGTTCAGCCAGTCCCTCAGCTATGATGCCAAGCGCTTCACCACCAAGAACAACCTGATCCTGGCACGCGGCGCGCAGCGCAAGTATGACCTGCCCGTCATCTCGATGACCCAGATCGAACGCGCGCAGCTTCTGCATACGCTGGCACTGTCCGCGATCAAGCAAGGCGATGTGACCATCGGGAAAGGTCTGCTGCAGGAAGCGATCGACACCCATCCACAGCATTTCGAGGCCGCGGCACGCGCGCTTGAAGCTTTGGAAAATAACGTCTCCAACGGGTAAGGCGCATGCACATAACCCTGACACAATGGGCAGCGATGCTGTTCCTGCCCCTCGCCCTTCCGGTGTCCGCTTGGGTGATGTGGTCGGACATGTCCCGCATGAAGATCCCCAACAAGGCCGTCATGGTCTTGTTGATCGGTTTTGCTGTTCTGGGCTTCTTTGCCTTGGACCTGACCGCCTATCTGTGGCGGTGGTCGCATTTTGCAGTCATTCTTGTCCTTGGATTTCTGATGAATGCGGCACGCATGCTGGGGGCTGGCGATGCCAAGTTTGCAGCAGCCATTGCGCCCTTCGTCGCCGTACAGGACACATTCCTTGTGGCGACCATCTTTGCCGCAATGATCGTTATCGGGTTCACGGTGCACAGAATTCTGCGCCGCATCAAACCCTTGCGAGAGATGACGCCGGATTGGGAAAGCTGGTCACGTCGCGACTATCCGATGGGATTAAGCATCTGCCTGACATTCCTGACCTATCTGATTTGTGGTCTACTCTACGGCGCTTAACATCCAGCCTACACAACAAAAGAAACCCGCAGCTGTCGGCTGCGGGTTTTTCTTTTCTATCTTCAACGTAAACGGCCGCTCTACGAGGTTTCGTCCTCGGTATCGGCTTTGCGCTCAACCGGCTCGGCCTTTTCCCCGGGCAAGGCGTAGAGCGTATATAGCTCGGTCCGGCGTACCTCGGTCACCCTGTCTGCCCAGCTTTGTGCAGAGATGTCATCAAGGATGGCCTTGCGTGTTGGGGCCGACAAGGGGCACTTGGGCACCAGCAGATAATCCGCGTTCTCGATCCCCGACAAGTCGCCATAGTACCAAGGCGCACCGCGCTTCAGAGGCGCCAGCTCGGCGTAGAGCCAATAGCTGGACAGAAGGTCTGCTGTAAACAGCGCAGCACCCTCGCCGCCGTCCCAACTGGCGATGTCATTGGCAACGGTCTCAAACCATCCGACCAGCCCCAATTCCAGCGTACAATAGGCCATGTCTTCGCCTTGGAAGGTGACCTCCAGCTTATCCCGATCCGTATACTCGGCATATTGTGCAAACGCCGTGCCCTCGCCATCCATCGCCGCACGGAAGTCCAGCTGGAAAGCACGCGGAGCAAATGTCTGAAGGTCCTCATGCGGGCCGGAACCGGGCATCAAGGGCTCGTACTTCTCGACATCCGTGGCCAGATGACGCAACGGGCTTGCCGTCAAGTTCATGAAGCTTGGTGTGGCAAGCGCCAGTGCTGCAATGGCGCACAGCGTTACCGATTGCCGCAGCTCCCAGCCAAATCCGTTTCGAAGTCCCGCATCAGGAAGTCGCGCAAACAGCAGCAGGCCCAGAAGCCACAACCACTGGGGATCATTGCCGAAATTCTGGTAGGTCACATAGAAGAAGGCAGGTGCCAGCAGCAACAGCATCAGCCCCTCGGGCTTGCGATCAGCTTGCCGCATCAGAACCACCGACACCAGAATGATCAGGGACCCCCCGATATAGGCGGGCGCGCTGACTACATAGCCGAAATCGCGCCCCGGCTGGGGACGCACTTCGGATCCAGCGACGTTCAGAAGATCCTGCAGATAGGCCAACCAGAAGATTGGCGTCCCAACTGCCAGCGTTGCCAATCCAGCAGCAACGACCCCGCTGATGACCGCCCAGAGCACGGTGCGCCCTGCCCCACGTGCCAACAACCCGATCAGAACCGGAAAGAAGAATGCCGCGAAATACGTCACTTTGATCAGCGCCATCACGACCATCATCGTGCTGACCACCACCCCGTCAGAGATGGACGCGCTGCGGGTGCCGCTTGACGGGATCATGGCGACCGTGATGGCCAAGAAGGCCGCAGCCCAAGCCCAGCGATTGTAGTGCATCGAGACCGAGACCGCGTCCACGGCCTCGCCATGGACCAGCGCCACGCAGAAAATCAGGATTGTCGCCGCAAACAGATAGGTCCAGCCACCCGAGAACCGGCTTCTTGCCACCCACCAGATGAAAGGAAACAGCGCCAAGGCCACAAGATATTGGCCTGCCAAAATCGCCTGCCCGGCACCAAATCCAACTTTCAGGAAGACGACAATGGGCGCGAAGGCCAAGATGCCGATCGGGGTGACGAAATCGAAATGCGGCCAGTCCCCGCCCTGCATCCGAAACAACATTTGCAGCAGGTGCAGCGTGTCCCCTTCGTGCTTTCCGATAAAGAACCCGCCTTTCAAAAAGGTCAGGGTTGCATACGCCGCCAGAAGAACGGCCATGAAGACCGCCAAAATCTTACCACTATTTGCGCTCATCCCTGCCCTCATTTTTTTGTAGCCAGATTAGCGTCAATGTATTCTCTGGCAAGGCTTTGTAAGCTATACAGGTGCATATATACACGGATTAATGGAATAATCTGAACGAATGATCGGGCAAAGAAAATGAATGTGCAACAGGCTGATATGATTGCGCCTCCGGGCCTGAAAACTGCAAGCGACCTTGGTCTGACCACGGTGATGATGCGGGACATCCTGCTGAAGACCATGTTCCGCACCAATCTGGAACGGATCACCGATCTGGAGCGTGTCCTGTGCGTGCCCGCCCGCGTGGTGCAAGAGCTGATCGACATGGGGCGTGAGCTCAGCCTGATCGAGGCGATGGGGACCATGCATGCCGGCGCGCAAAGCTCGGAAATGGGATACCGTCTGTCCGATACCGGCAAGGCGCGCGCGCTGGATGCGCTGTCGCAGTCCGAATATTTCGGAGCCATGCCCGTCCCGATGGAAGTCTACGCCAAGCAGGTGAAACGCCAGTCGATCCGCAACATCACCATGACCCGCGATCAGCTGACCGGCGCGATGGGACATCTGATCCTGCCCGACAACCTGCTGGACCAGCTTGGGCCCGCTGTTGGCTCGGGACGTTCGATCCTGATGTATGGCCCGCCCGGCAACGGCAAGTCCTCGATCTCGAACGGGATCCGGGATGCGCTGGGGGACAAAATCTATGTTCCGAAAGCGATCGAGTATTCGGGCCAGATCATCACCGTTTATGACCCGATTGTGCATTCCTCGGCCGAAGAGGATTTCGACAACCCGGATTCGCTGCGCCGTAAGGCCCGGAAATACGACCGCCGCTATGTGCTGTGTGACCGCCCGACTGTGATCACCGGCGGTGAACTGTCGCTGGACATGCTGGACCTTGTCTATAACCCCACGGCGCGGACCTACACCGCCTCGCTCCAGCTGAAATCCACTGGCGGCGTTTTCATCGTGGACGACCTTGGACGTCAGGCTGAACCGCCGCAGGCGCTGGTCAACCGCTGGATTGTTCCGCTGGAAGAAAACAAGGACATCTTGGCCCTGCAATCGGGCGAGAAGTTCGAGGTCCCCTTCGACACGTTGGTCATCTTCTCGACCAACTTCCACCCGAACAAGATCTTCGATAGGGCGGCACTGCGCCGGATCTTCTATAAGATCAAGATCGACGGCCCGGACCAAGAAGACTATCTGAAGATCTTTGCCATGGTCGCGAAGAAGCGGAAGATGCCCCTGTCGCAAGAGGCCCTGATCCACCTTCTGAAGAACAAGTACCCGCTGATTGACAACGTCTATGCGAACTATCAGCCGATCTTCCTGATCGACCAGATGATCTCGATCTGCGAATTCGAAGGCATTCCCAACCAGATGTCGCCGGAACTGATCGACAGGGCGTGGGAAAACATGTTCGTCAAAGAAGAAGAGATCATTCACTAAGCGAATGACGATTAACCGGGCGGGCTCTGCATGTCAGATCCCGCCCGATTTTCTTTGCCGGTCAGGGACGGAACCGGCAAATTCTGGGGTCAGTGATCCTCGCCGGATGCGAACAACGCTGACATGGCTGCGGATTGCAGGCCGAAATCTCCTCCGGTGGCGTCCGCAAGGCTTTGCCCCGGCTGCAACTCAACGCCTGCTTCGGACAAGAGCATTCGGCCCTCTTGCAGGTCATGCCCGGACAGGGCCATCAGCGTCGCCTCGTCGGCCTGTGTCACAGCCATCACCATGCTGCGAATGGGTGGCTCGCCCGCGCCGCCGATTGGTAGCATCGTCGCGACGGTCAACGCGGCCCCAACACCCATGATCCACATCGCCAGCGGGCGTTTGAAATAGGTGGTCAGCGCGCGCCAGTTCAGCAGGATATGCGCCCCGACACCAATCAGCATCAACCACCCTGCCCATTCATGAATCACCTTCCCCAACATGGTGTTCATGTGGAAAAACATCAGCGTGCCCGTCACGCCCATCACAAGAAATGATCCCACCGTCAGTGGCGTGGCCCATTTGCGCAGTGTCGACATCGTATTACTCCTTTGGTCGTCATGGGTAATACGAATGTCCCGCGATTTTCCGTCGTGCCGAAAAGAGCAATTTCACCTCGCCTTAGAATTTTCTATTCTGCCAGCATGACGTCCCTTCCCGCCGCGTTTCAAAGCTGGTTCACCGACCGCAACTGGTCGCCGCATCCGCATCAGGTTCAGATGCTGGAGCGCGCACGGGATCCTGCATTGATGCTGATCGCGCCGACGGGTGGTGGTAAGACACTTGCAGGTTTCCTGCCTAGCTTGGTTGAACTCGGCACCAATCCTGCACCGGGTTTGCATACACTCTACATCTCGCCCCTGAAGGCGCTGGCGGCAGATATGCGGCGCAACCTGACCACGCCAATCAGCGACATGGGCCTGCCCATCCGGGTCGAGGACCGCTCGGGCGACACTTCGCAGACCCGCAAGAAAGCCCAACGCGCCGACCCGCCACACATCCTGCTGACCACGCCGGAAAGCCTGGCCTTGCTACTAAGCTACGAGGACGCACCGCGCATCTTCGCGGGCTTGAAGCGCGTTGTGGTCGACGAGCTACACGCGTTGGCAGAAAGCAAACGGGGCGACCAGCTGATGCTGTGCCTCTCCCGCCTGCAGGCAATGTGTCCGGGTCTGCGGCGTGTGGGGCTGTCCGCAACGGTCGAGGATCCCCCCGCGCTTGCCCGCTTCGTCGCGCCCCACCCCGCCCCCTGTCACATCATCCATGCCGACCCCGGCCCGGACCCGGACATTGGCATGCTGACCACCGACACCCCGCCCCCATGGTCGGGCGGCGGCGGGCGCTATGCCATCCCAGAGGTGCTGCTGCAGGTCGCTCAGCACAAAACGACGCTCATCTTCCACAACACCCGCGCACAGGCCGAGATCTTCTTTCACGAGCTGTGGTTGGCCAACACGGATGGCTTGCCTATCGGCATCCACCACGGCTCGCTCGCGCTGGAACAACGTAAGAAGGTCGAGGCCGCGATGGTCGCGGGCCAGCTGCGTGCGGTGGTCTGTACCGGGTCGCTGGATCTGGGGCTGGACTGGGGTGACGTGGATCTGGTCATTCAGGTCGGAGCCCCCAAGAACGTAAAGCGTCTGGTGCAACGTATCGGCCGCGCCAATCACCGCTATAACGCGCCATCAAAAGCACTGATCCTGCCCGCCAACCGCTGGGAGGTGATTGAATGCCACGCCGCGATCGAGGCGGTGCTCGCCCATGATCTGGACGGAGACCCCCGCGGCCCCGGCCCGCTCGATGTGCTCTGCCAGCATATCCTGATCACCGCCTGCGCCGCCCCTTTCGATGCGGACGCCTTGTTCACGGAAGTCACCGGCGCTGGCCCCTACCGCGCCCTAACCCGCGTGCAATTTGACGACTGTCTGGAGTTTGTCGCGACCGGCGGCTATGCCCTGCGCGCCTATGACCGCTGGCAACGCCTGATGCAGCGCACGGACGGGCTGTGGCGGCTGCGCGATCCGCGACTTGCCCAGCAAGTGCGCATGAATATCGGCACGATCATCGACACAGATACATTGAAAGTGCGGATGAAGGGGCGGTCTGGGGCGTCCGCAGGTAAGCCCTTGGGCGAGGTCGAGGAAAGCTTCGCCGCGTCTCTGACCCCCGGCGACACTTTCCTGATGGGCGGGAACATTGTCCGGTTCGAAAGCCTGCGCGAGATGGAGGTGCAAGTCAGCCGCGACCGGGGCCGCAAGCCGAAGCTCGCTGTATTCTCGGGGACGAAATTCGCCACCTCAACACAGCTCTCTGTCCGCATCCTGGACCTGCTCCATCGTCCCACCCTGCCCGACCTGCCCCGGCATACGTTGGACTGGATCCGCCTGCAGGCACAGGTCAGCCATCTGCCCCGCACGGGCCGCATCCTTGTCGAAAGCTTTGACCACGACGACCGCGCTCATACCTGCATCTACGGCTTTGCCGGCAAGAACGCGCAGCAAACGCTGGGCCTGATGGTCACCCGCCAAATGGAGGAGCTGGGCCTCGGCCCGCTTGGCTTCGTCGCCACGGATTACGCCACGCTGATCTGGTCCATTGCCCATGTGACGGACCCAGCGCAGGTGCTGAATGCAGATCAGTTGCAAGACGGGCTTGAGGGCTGGCTGGCCGACAATGCGCTGATGAAACGCAGCTTCAAGGGCGCGGCCACCATCGCCGGGTTGATCACCCGTAACTTGCCCGGCAAACGGTCATCTGGGCGGCAAGCGACGTTTTCCTCCGACATCCTCTATGACACTTTGCGCAAATACGATCCGGACCACCTGCTGCTCCAGATCACCCGGACCGAGGCGATGCGCGGCCTGATCGGCTTTGGCCGCATTGACGAGATGCTGGAGCGCACACAGGGCCGCATCGACCACGTTGTCACCGATCAGGTCACCCCCTTCGCCGCCCCTCTGTTCCTTGAGGTGGGCAAAGTGCCCGTCGACGGCGCTGGCCGCGAGGCGCTTCTTCAGGCCGAAGCCGACCGCCTGATGGAGCAATCCGGCCTTGCCACCCTGATCGCAACTGGCCAGAACGCCGATGGATAAAGCGGACAGGAACCCATGACTCAAGGCTTTCACTTCACCTTTGCAGGCACGCAACTGACCTTTCTGCCCTCAGGCGCATTGTGGTGGGCTGAACGCGCGCTCCTCTGCGTCTCGGACCTGCATCTGGGCAAATCCGAACGGATCGTCCGCCGCTCGGGCGATATGCTGCCGCCGTATGAAACACGCGACACGCTGGGGCGGTTGGAAGAGGATTTGCGCCACACCAACGCCTCCACCGTCGTCTGCCTTGGCGACAGTTTTGACGACCTGCTAGCCGCACAAAACCTGCCCGAAGACGAAATACTGTGGATCACCCGCCTAATGGCTGGCCGCCGCTGGATCTGGATCGAGGGCAACCACGACCCCGGTCCGGTCGAGTTCGGGGGAACACATCTGGCCGAACTCCACGAGCCCCCCCTGACCTTCCGCCACATCGCGCACAAGGACACCAGCGGCGAGATCTCGGGCCACTTCCACCCCAAAGCGCGGCTTCAACTACGTGGCGGTGGTGTCAGCCGCCCCTGCATGCTGGTTGACGCCAACCGCGTGATCCTGCCCGCTTATGGGACGTATACGGGCGGGTTGCGCTCGGACGATGCCGCCCTGTCGGGTCTGATGCGCGATGATGCGATCGCGGTCCTCACAGGCTCCCCACCCCGACCCATTCCGATGCCTCGCTAACCTATGACGTGGCGTTTTGATATCGCGGTCGCCTTCCGGGGCTATGCTGATCGCGAAAGGAACCGCCATGACCGACTTGTCCCCTGACACCGAAATTCGCCTGCGCGACAGCTTTGCGGCTCAGTCCCTGATGACATTTGCAGGCGCCGAGGTAGAAAGCTGCGCCTATGGGACATTTCGCATCACCAGCCCCATCCATGATGACATGCGCCAGCAGCATGATTTCGGCCACGCGGCGCTGACCTTCGCCTTGGGCGACACGGCGGCGGGCTATGCCGCGATGTCCGTCATGCGCCCGGACCAAGAAGTGCTGACGGCCGAGATGAAAATCCAGCTCCTCGCGCCCGCAAAAGGCCAGCGCCTGATCGCCGAGGGTCGCATTATCAAAGCCGGACGCCGCCTGATCCCGGTCGAGGCTGACGTTTGGGCCGAGGACGGCGACAAGACCACCCACATCGCGCGACTGATCGGAACGATGGTGCCCGTCGACATCCCGGTTGCCGCGACGTGAGACTTGCGCGCCCATGACCTGACGGCGCAAAGTGCATTGAACACAAAGGATAAAATCATGTCAGACCGCGTTTCCATCACCGAAGAAAACCAAGTCGCCACCGTCACCCTGACCCGCGCAGACAAGCGAAATGCGCTGGATCTGGACATGATCCGTGCCATCGTGGATGCGGGCGAAACCCTTGCCGCGCGCAAAGACATCCGCGCCGTGGTGCTGACCGGTGACGGGCCCGCGTTTTCTGCTGGGCTGGACCTGAACGCCATGCCCAAGATCGCCCAATACGCGATGCAGGGCGGCGTGTTTCTGGAACGCACGCATGGGAACTCGAACCTCTTCCAAGCCGCCAGCATGGTCTGGGCCGAGATGCCTCAGCCCGTGATCGCCGCTGTGCATGGCTATGCGTTCGGCGGCGCCTTCCAGATCATGCTGGGCGCAGACATGCGCATCGCCGCCCCCGACACGCGGTTTTCGATCATGGAGGGCCGCTGGGGCATCATCCCCGACATGGGCGGCATGGTCCTGATGCGCCGCTTGGCGCGGGGCGACGTGATCCGCAAACTGACCTACTCCGCCGAGCAATTCGAGGCCCCCGCGGCGCTGGATTGGGGCTTTGTGACCGAAATCTCTGACACGCCTCTGGACCGCGCCCACGCCATCGCCGCCGAGATCGCCTCGAAATCCCCCGACGCCATCCGCGCCGCCAAAGCCCTGATCCGCGACACCGAATTGACGGGTGTTCGCGACACGCTGATTGCCGAAAGCAAAGCGCAAGAAAAGCTGATGGGCACGCCCAATCAGATGGAGGCCGTGATGGCCGGGATGCAGAAGCGGAAGGCGGAGTTTAAGGATTGAGGGGAAAGTGTGTGCTAGATCTATAAAGTATGTTTTTTAGCAAATCTAATCTAGTGAATCAAAACCTGTGATGGGAATTTAGTTGCCATCCCCAATGGCATTTGAGAACAAATACAAGAACGCACTTGCATCATTCCATTCCGGATCGTGTTGCATTTCGTAGGCCCAATCGCGCCGCCAGTCCTCATTCCCAAGCAGGGTTTGAAGTGTGCTATCTGCTCTATCAGGATCGTGAACATGAAAGATGAGTTCTCTAGTACCAGCCCAAGTACTTCTTGCGACGAATAGAGTATTGATCGAGCCAAACTCAGTTAGAGAACCAAGTACTGCCGCTTCGATCTTATCGCTGATACTATTCAGTATTTCTTGCTCGCCCACAGTGGGCATCTCGTTCTCCGCGAAAACGGAATAGCTGACCTTGATCGACAGCCTCCACGGGAAGATTTCGAGATGTGGAAAATTCAGTAACGCACCATTCACAACGACGACAGCCGGCAAGCCACCACGTGAAGTGTTGAGCAAAGAAAAAACTGGTTCCGGCAATTCGAGTTGAATGTTGTCTTCGGTCAAAACTCTATCTCAGCTTTCGGAAATACGACGAAACTCTAGCATGCAAACATTCCGCTTTTGAAGGATATCAACAACCAAGCAAACGGAAACGTTGTGTACTGCTTCGTTATCCCAACAAAAAACGGCGCCAAGTTCCCCTGACGCCGCTTCAATTCTCTTAAACCCTCAGGTTACGCTGTCAGCCCATCCGGCTCGGCCAAGCCGTTGGCGCGGCAGCAGGCGGTCAGGGTGTTGGCCAGAAGGCAGGCGATGGTCATTGGGCCGACGCCGCCGGGCACGGGCGTAATGGCCCCTGCCACTTTCGAGGCGCTCTCAAAGTCCACGTCGCCGACCAGCTTGTTCTTGCCGTCACGCTCGATGCGGTTGATGCCCACATCGATCACGGTGGCACCTTCGCGGATCCAGTCTCCGGGCACCATTTCCGGGCGGCCCACGGCGGCAACCACGATGTCCGCGCCGCGCACGACCTCGGGCAGGTCTTTGGTGCGGCTATGTGCGATGGTGACGGTGCAGCTGTCGCCCAGCAGCAGTTGCGCCATCGGCTTGCCCACGATGTTCGAGCGGCCAATCACAACAGCGTTCAGGCCGGACAGCGAGCCATGGTGGTCGCGCAGCATCATCAGGCAGCCCAGCGGCGTGCAGGGCACCATCGACTTCTGACCGGTGCCCAGAAGGCCCACATTCGAGATGTGGAAGCCGTCTACGTCCTTGGCCGGGTCGATCGAGTTGATCACAAGGTCTTCGTTCAGGTGACCGGGCAGCGGCAGCTGGACCAGAATGCCGTGTACGGCGGGGTCGTTGTTCAGCTTGTCGATCAGCGCCAGAAGATCCTCTTCCGAGGTGTCAGCGTCCAGCTTGTGCTCATAGCTGTTCATGCCCACTTCAACGGTCTGCTTGCCCTTCGAGCGGACATAGACCTGAGACGCGGGATCTTCGCCCACCAGCACCACGGCCAGACCCGGCGTGATGCCGTTTTCTTCTTTCAAGCGGGTCACGTGACCCGCGACCTTCTCGCGGACAGTTGCGGCAAACGCCTTGCCATCAATGATCTGAGCCGTCATCACGCTCTCCTTACCAGTCAGTCAAATTCGGAACGCGCATAGGCGTCACGATAGTGATTCATCTGCATTTCCGTTGCCAATACCGCGTTGGACATCAGGGTCGCAACCGTCACGGGGCCAACGCCGCCGGGAACAGGGGTAATCCAACCGGCAACTTGGCTGCAGCTTTCGAAATCCGCGTCGCCCACGGTCTTGCCGTCAACGCGGTTGATGCCGATGTCGATCACCGCGCAGCCGGGTTTCAACATCTCGCCGGTCACCAGACCGGGCTTGCCCACGGCGACGAAGACCGCGTCCGCAGCGCGACTATGCATCGCGACCGAGCGGGTCATGTGGTGACACACGGTCACGGTCGCGCCCAGCCCCATCAGCAGGAAGGCGATGGGTTTGCCGACGATTTCCGAGTGGCCGATCACGGTGACGTTCAGCCCTTCCATGTCCAAGGGTAACGTTTTCAGGATTTCCACAGCGGCCACAGCCGTACAGGGCCCCAGCGCCAGATCGTTATAAACGATGTTGCCGATGGACGCGGGGTGCATGCCTTCCACGTCTTTCAGCGGATGGACCAGCTTTTGCAGGGTCTTCACCGGAATATGGTCCGGCAGCGGACGCTGAATGATAATGCCGTTCACGCGCGGGTCTGCGTTCAGGCCTTGGATGATACCTGTCAGCTGCTCAAGCGAGGTTTCGGCCGGATAGTTGCGCGCCTCGAACTCGACCCCGGCGCTTTCCGCCGATTTCTGTTGGTTGCGGACGTAAAGCTCGGCTGCGGCGACGTCACCGACGG
Organism: Aliiroseovarius marinus; assembly: GCF_004360145.1. Classification (GTDB taxonomy): domain Bacteria; phylum Pseudomonadota; class Alphaproteobacteria; order Rhodobacterales; family Rhodobacteraceae; genus Aliiroseovarius; species Aliiroseovarius marinus. The sequence continues at coordinate 16,749 of NZ_ML178718.1, forward strand.
ACAGCGAGACAAGCTTGGGCGACCAGCCCTGTTCCGTCAGTTCAGCTGCGCGGACGGCCACATCTTTGCGCATATCGGCAGCAATGGCCTTGCCGTCGATCAGAGTGGCAGTGTTGCCAATCATGGCCTCTCCTTCTTCGCGGGAATTTTGGGGGTCTTAAAAGTGAAGGGCGGGATATCCCCGCCCTTCGTTATCCTGCTTAGAACAGGCCTTCGATTTCGCCTTCGGCGTTCAGGCCGATGGACAGAGCCGCAGGTTTGCGCGGCAGGCCCGGCATGGTCATGATGTCGCCGCAGACGACAACGATGAAGCCAGCACCAGCCGACAGGCGAACCTCACGCACCGGAACCGAGTGGCCGGTGGGTGCGCCGCGCAGCGACGGGTCGGTCGAGAACGAGTACTGGGTTTTCGCCATGCAGACCGGCAGATCGCCGTAACCGGCTTCTTCCCAGTCACGCAGTTGGTTGCGCACTTTAGCGTCGGCCAGAACTTCGTCCGCACGGTAGATGCGCTTGGCGATGGTCTCGATCTTCTCGAACAGCGGCATTTCGTCCGGATAGATCGGAGCGAAGGCGGCAACGTCAGCATCTGCGATTTCGGCAACGCGGGTGGCCAGATCAGCCGAGCCTTCCGAACCCAGTTCCCAGTGACGCGACACGATGGCTTCGGCACCGTGACCGTCCACGTAGTCTTTCACCGCGGCAACCTCGGCATCGGTGTCGTTGACGAAGTGGTTGATGGCAACCACAACCGGCACACCGAAGCCCTTCAGGTTCTCGATGTGGCGACCCAGGTTGTCACAACCGTTTTGTACGGCCTCGACGTTTTCAGCGCCCAGATCAGCCTTGGCAACGCCGCCGTTCATCTTCATGGCGCGCACAGTGGCAACCAGAACAACAACCGACGGAGCGATGCCTGCCTTGCGGCACTTGATGTTCATGAACTTCTCGGCGCCAAGGTCGGCACCAAAGCCAGCTTCGGTCACAACGTAGTCGGCCAGTTTCAGCGCGGTTTTGGTTGCGATGACCGAGTTACAGCCGTGTGCGATGTTGGCGAACGGGCCGCCATGTACGAAGGCCGGGTTGTTTTCCAGCGTCTGCACCAGGTTCGGCTGCATGGCGTCCTTCAGCAGAACGGTCATTGCGCCGTCTGCACCGATGTCACGGCAGTAGATGGCTTTACGCTCGCGGGTGTAGGCCACGATGATGTCACCCAGACGTTTCTGCAGGTCCTGCAGATCGTTGGCCAGACACAGGATCGCCATGACTTCCGACGCCACGGTGATGTCGTAACCGGTTTGACGCGGGAAGCCGTTGGCAACGCCGCCCAGCGAACACACGATGTCACGCAGAGCACGGTCGTTCATGTCGACCACGCGGCGCCACGCCACGCGACGCTCGTCGATTTCCAGCTCGTTACCCCAGTAGATGTGGTTGTCGATCATGGCCGACAGCAGCGAGTGCGCCGAGGTGATGGCGTGGAAGTCACCGGTGAAGTGCAGGTTCATCTCTTCCATCGGAACAACTTGAGCGTAACCACCACCAGCAGCACCACCCTTCATACCGAAGTTCGGACCCAGCGATGCTTCGCGGATACAGACCATGGCGTTCTTGCCAATGCGGTTCAGACCGTCGCCCAGACCTACGGTGGTGGTGGTTTTACCCTCACCAGCGGGGGTCGGGTTGATCGCGGTCACAAGGATCAGCTTGCCGTCCTCTTTGGACTGGACCGAGTTGATGAACTCCTGGCTGACCTTGGCTTTGTCGTGGCCATAGGGCAGCAGGTGTTCGGTCGGAATGCCCAGCTTATCGCCGATTTCCTGAATCGGGCGTTTTTTCGCTTCGCGGGCGATTTCGATGTCAGATTTATAGCTCATGGCAGATCCTTCAGAAACGAGAGCATGTTCAAGGCAGCTGCATCCCTGTTAGCGCTGCAGCCAAATATCTTCCTCTGCATAACGATCCTAAAACCGACTCACAGGGTGAAATCCGACATGTTTGCCGCCGATTTCGTCGGATCATTGACGCGACGTTTCTGATCCGCAACGAAGGTTCCGAAACAGCACGAAGATCTTTGCATTTGTTACGGTCAGCCCTGCGTTGGCTTCCAAGCCGGTTGGTCCGGCACGAACAGGCGCAACTGATCCCCTGTTTTCAAGGCGCCTGCGTGCTCAACCCACGCCGTCACCCCCCGTTTTCCTTGCGCAGCCTGTTTGTAGCCAATGCCATGTCCGGGCATGGCGCGCTCGACCTCGCGACCTGTGATGTTGCAGGGACGGTTTTCCATGTCGATTACAAGGCAAGTGCCATTTTCCGACATCAGACGCGATGATGGGGGCACATGGGTAAAGTCGGGAATACCTTCAACAATCAGGGATGCGCCAAGCCACGCGGGGTCAAGTGCATCCAGATCCAACGTCTTCGCAACCTCTGCCAGTTCTTCGGCAGACAGAATCGAGATCTGCCGCGTGTTTCGGATCTCGGTCCCCTGCGGGTATTGGTTCGTCACCCGGGGACAAGACGCGCGCATCAGTCCCGAACGCGCTTCGCCGACAAACCCGTCATACGTCACATCAACCACATCGCGCGCTTCGCTGCGCAGGGTGGCATCACGATCCGGCGTGACCCCAAGCCACGTGATCGTTGCAATATAGTCGGTGGGGACCAAGGCAGGCATGGGTACTCCTATCGTTTTCAGGCACCCTGCCCGTTCGTGCCGGCCGTCGCAAATCACAGCTTGTGTCGACCTGAAAGAAAAACCCCAGAGCGTCGCTCTGGGGTTTTGGTGTTTTATGCGGTGGGTTCCGGTTCCATCCCGCCATCGTCAGACGATTTCTTGCGCGGTTTGGTTTTCGGGATCGCGGCGACCGACGGGGCGTTGCCTTCGTCCGGCGTGTCATCGTCGTCGGATGCATGGGGCGGTTCGCCCTTCATCACGCGCTCGATTTCCGGGCCGGTCAGGGTTTCGTATTCCAACAGACCCTGAGCAAGGTTTTCCCACTCCTGTTCGTGCTCTTTCAGAAGCTTGAACGCCGTTTCATAGCCGTTCTGGATGAAGCCTTTGACCTCTTCCTCGATCAGCTCTTTGGTATGCGCCGAGACAGAGAAGCCAGCGGTGTTGCCCTGATAGCCTTCATGCGCTTCGGCATAGTCGATGTTGCCGACCTTGTCGGACATGCCCCAGCGCATCACCATGGCGCGCGCCAGACCCGATGCCTGCTGGATATCCCCAGCCGGACCGTTCGAGACATTGTCTTCGCCATACTTGATGATTTCGGCAGCCTTGCCCGCCATGGTCATGGCCAGCTTTTCTTCGCATTCCGACTTGTGCCAGTTCAGGCGGTCGATTTCCGGCAGGGACACAACCATCCCCAGCGCACCACCGCGCGGAATGATGGTCGCCTTATAGACCGGATCACATTGCGGCAACTTCAGGCCAACCACAGCGTGACCGGCCTCGTGATAGGCGGTCTTCTCTTTCTGATCATCGGTCAAAACCATGGACCGACGCTCGGCCCCCATCATGACCTTGTCTTTCGCGTTCTCGAAATCTTCCATGGTCACGAAACGACGCCCCACACGGGCAGCCATCAGCGCAGCCTCGTTCACGAGGTTCGCCAGATCAGCACCCGAGAAGCCCGGCGTACCACGCGCGATGATGCGCATGTCAGCATCGGGGCCCAACGGCACCTTGCGGGCATGAACGCCCAGAATTTTCTCGCGGCCTTTGATGTCGGGATTCGGCACGGTGACCTGACGGTCAAAACGGCCGGGGCGCAGCAGCGCCGGGTCCAAAACGTCACGACGGTTGGTCGCGGCCAGAATGATCACGCCTTCATTGGCTTCAAAGCCGTCCATCTCGACCAGCAGCTGGTTGAGCGTCTGTTCACGTTCGTCATTGCCGCCGCCATAGCCTGCGCCACGCGACCGGCCCACGGCGTCGATCTCGTCGATGAAAACGATACAGGGTGCGTTTTTCTTGGCCTGTTCGAACATGTCGCGGACACGGGAAGCACCCACACCGACGAACATCTCAACAAAGTCAGAACCCGAAATAGTGAAGAAGGGCACACCTGCCTCGCCTGCAATCGCACGCGCCAAGAGCGTCTTACCCGTGCCCGGAGGGCCAACAAGCAGCGCACCTTTGGGGATCTGACCGCCAAGGCGGCTGAACTTCTGCGGGTTGCGCAGGAATTCCACGATCTCTTCCAGCTCTTCCTTGGCTTCATCAATGCCTGCCACATCGTCAAAGGTCACACGACCTTCGCGCTCGGTCAGCATCTTGGCTTTCGATTTGCCAAAGCCCATGGCACCGCCGCCCCCGCGACCTTGCATCCGGTTCATCATGAAGAACCAGAAGCCGATCAGCAGAGCCACCGGCAAAAGCAGCGTTACAAGGCTCATGAAGCCCGATTGCTGCTGCGCTTCGGCGGTCACCTCGACGCCCTCGGCGATCAGGAACTGCGTAACTTCCGCATCACGCGGCGCGATGGTTTGATAAATCTTGCCGTCGCCAGCCTGATAGATCAGCTTTTCGCCATCAATCGTGACGGATTTTACATTGTCGCCCTCAACGGCGGCGATAAACTCCGAATAAGTTGCCTGAGACGATGCAAGCCCAGACTGACCGTTCGAGAACAGGTTGAACAAGGCCAGGATGAGCACGAAGAGCACAATCCAGAAGGCGAAATTTCTCGCGTTGCCCAAGGGGGATCTCCTTTAGATGCCATAGCGACGGGACGCCAAGCGGAACGCTTAACGCCGTGTTCTTAAAATAGGGATGATTGGCCGAGGTTCAATGCGATAAAATCGCCTTTAGGAAATCGGCCTTGCTTGGCCCGGTCAGGGTGACGCCATCGCACAAAAAACCAGCAGCGGGTGCGGCCATCAGTTGATCGCCGTCAAAGAGCGCGGGTGTGGCCATCAGACGGCTGCGGGGCTGGCCGGTTTCGCGCCAGTTGGGGCAATCCGAAATCGCCTCGCCCAAGGCGCGCACTTGTGTATTTGCAGGCCCGGTCAGCCCCCAGCGCCCATCCCAAACCGCGCCGGGATATGCGGTTTCAGAGCGAACGGCATTCAGCTCGCGCCCAATTGCGATCTGCCCGGCTATCAGGTCCAGCGTACAGCCTGACAAGGTGCGGCGTTTCCCGTCCAGCACTTGCGCCTCGACCTCTTTCAACGCGTCATAGCGCGGGCGATAAGCCGCACCCGAGACAAAACGGATTGCAGCGGACAGCAGGCGATGGCGGGTTTCGGTGGGAAGAGCCACATAGGCTGCGGCGTCGAAAACAACATCCCCTAACTCAACTTCGGCGCAGGCTTCCGCGGCTTCAATCGCCGCCTGCGACAACGCCTTACGTGCCTCGGCCATACGAAGGGCTGTGCCAACCAGCCGGTCGCGGTCCAAGCCAAGCCGTGCCAGATCCTCCATCGCCTTACGTACCCGAACACGCTCAAAGCGGGTATCGGTGTTCGAAGGGTCGTCAATCCACCCCACCCCACGGTCGGTCAGAACCTGCCGCAATCCCTCACGACTTGCTGCCAGCACCGGGCGCAGCCAGCGCATATCTTGCGCCACCCAGTCATCTTGCATTGCAGACAGTCCGTCTACGCCCGAGCCGCGCGCCAGACGCATCACGAAGGTTTCAGCCTGATCATCGGCAGTATGGGCGACAGCCACAGCATCCAGATCGCATTGCAGTGCCCATTTACCCAGCAGGTCATAACGGGCCGTGCGCCCCGCGTTTTGGACGTTCCCGCTAGGTGCCCCCGCCCATGTCAGCGTGTCATGGGGCAGCCCAAGCTCGGCACAGCGCGCGGCGACCCAGCTGGCCTCCGCGGCTGCTTCAGGTCGCAACCCATGGTCCACCGTTGCCACCTGCAGCTTAGCCCCGGTCCCCTTGGCCCAGTCGGCCGCCAAGATCATCATCGCCATGCTATCGCTGCCGCCAGACACCGCCAGCCCAAGACGCGAAACGGGCCCGCGCTGGCGGGCCCGGTCCAAGGCAATTTCGAATGTCTGCGCGGGCGTCACGGACAGCTCAGCGCCTGACGCGCGGCTTGCGCATCGGCCACCGCTGGCGCGCCGGGGAAACGCTTGCCGACTTCTGCCAGCGTGGCACAGGCTTCGTTCACCTGTCCAAGCTCGCCCAGCGAAAAGCCCAGACGATATAGTGCATCCGGTGCGCGGTCGCTGTTGGGCGCCCCCGAGAACGCGTTCAGATAGGCCCGTGCGGCATTCTTCACATCGCCCGTTCCGGTCAAAGCTTCGCCGCGCTGGAAATGCGCCTCCGATGTCAGCGGACTGCCCGGGTAGTTCTCGATAAACTGCGTATAGAGCGTCGCAGCCTGCGCGAAGTCACCCGCTTCCAGCGCCCCACCAGCGGCGTCAAAGTCCTGTTGTTCGCCCACTGCAAGCTCGGTCGCCGGGGATGTTGGCGCGATAGGTGCCGTCACCGGACCTTCCGGTGCAACCCCGCCCCCAAGGGTCGAGGTTTCGCCCAGTTGGGAAATATCCCCACCTTCCAGCTCGACCAGACGGAACTCCAGATCGCCAATGCGGTTGGTGCCGTCTTTCACGATCGAGTTGATACGAAACTCCAGCTGTTCGGTCTTCGAGGTCAGGCGCGACAGCTCGCCTTCAATGGCCGCCATGCGCTGAGACAGGCTGCCCACGCCGGTGGTCACATTTGCGCCCCCGGTGGTCGACAGCTCGGTCTTCAGCTTCTGGATCTCGACATAGAGCACGGTCAGTTCCTGCCGGATATCCGCCAAGGACTGCGCCCGGTCCTGCGCTGACGCCAAAGCGGGCGCACCCGCTAGGACAGCGCCCAGCAACAGTGCTTTCAAAGATCTTGCCACCATGTCTCAGCCCCTCTTTGTCCTGTTGGATCAGCTGGTGATCGCACCCGCAGCCAGCACGGTCACGGCGCGGCGGTTTTTGGAATAGCACAGCTCGTCCGAGCAGATCTCGAGCGGGCGTTCTTTACCATAGCTGACGGTCTGCAAACGGTTCGGCGCGACACCGCGATCAATCAGGAAGTTCTGCACGGCCGAAGCACGACGCGCACCCAGTGCAAGGTTGTATTCACGTGTGCCCTGCTCGTCTGCGTGACCTTCGATCACGGCGGTATAGCTGGTGTTTTCCATCAGCCACGTGGCCTGCTGGGTCAGCACCTGAACGGCTTCCGGGCTGAGCGTCGACTGGTCGACGGCGAACAGAACGCGGTCCCCGATGGTTTGGTTGAAGTAGGCGGGCGAGCGCGGGTCGGACGGGCTGCCTGCCACGAAATCGCCGGAACCACCGCCAAAGCGGCCATTTCCAAAGCGGTCGTTCGAACAGGCCGACACGGCCAATGCGCCCACGAACAGCGCAGTCATCGCAATATGTTTCATGGTCTTTCCTGTATCATTTTGCCCTTTTTGGGCATGCTCTTTCGTATTCTTGCCGGAAGTTTAGCATCTTGCCGGCGGTTTGAAAACAAAGCGCGTTTTGCGCCTGTTTCGGTTTAGTTCAGCAGGGGCGACCACGCGGGGTCGGACGCGGCCCCTTCGGTCAGCACCCGGCGCAGGTTGCGGCCCGTGATGTCCACCGAATAGAGCGACGCCTCGCCCGTTTCGCCCTGGCTTTCTCGGGTAAACATGATCACGCGGCCATTGGGCGACCAGGTCGGTCCTTCGTCGAGGAAAGACGCCGTCAGAAGACGTTCTTCGGACCCGTCGGTGCGCATCACGCCGATATGGAAGCGGCCCGCATTTTGCTTGGTAAACGCAATCAGATCACCACGCGGCGACCAAACCGGGGTGCCATAGCGGCCTTGACCAAAGCTGATCCGCGTCGCCTCGCCGCCCGTGGCGGGCATGACGTAAAGCTGCTGGCTGCCCGAACGGTCGCTTTCAAAGACGATCTTCGATCCATCGGGCGAAAAGCTGGGCGCGGTTTCGATCGACGGGGCTTGGGTCAGACGACGCGCTTGCCCGCTGGCAATGTCCATCGTGTACAAGTCGGTGTTGCCGCCTGCTGACAGTGAATACACCACCGTGCGGCCATCCGGCGAGAAGCGCGGCGCGAAGGTCATGGTGCCCTCTTGGCTGGACAGCACACGGCGGCCAACGGTGGCCACATCCAGCACATATACTTGCGGGAAGCCGGTTTCATAGCTGGTATACAGCACCCGATCCCCTTGCGGCGAGAACCGTGGCGCCAGCACCAGCGCTGAGCTGTCGGTCAGGTACTGCACATTTGCGCCGTCATAATCCATGATCGCCAGACGCTTGCGACGGGCGTTTTTCGGGCCGCTCTCGGCCACGAACACCACACGGCTGTCGAAATATCCGCTCTCGCCGGTGATCCGGCTATAGACAATATCGGCAACCTTGTGCGCCATGCGACGCCAGCCGCCCGCGCCGCCTGAGAACTGCAAACCCTCGCCTAGCGGCTGGCCAGAAAACACGTCGAACACGCGGAATTTCACGTTGATGCTGTCGCCCGAGCTGCTGACCGCGCCGGTGATCAGCGCCTGCGCGTTGATCGCCTTCCAATCGGCATAGGCCACGGGGCTTGAAAAGTTGGTCACGCCCGAGATGAACGCATCCTGCGGGATTTCGCGAAACAGCCCGGTGCTGGCCAGATCCGCCGCAATTACGCGCGAGATCGAACGGGCGAAATCGGATGCACCGCCATCTTCCGCGACAAATTCGGGAATGGCGAAGGGCAAGGGCTCGATAACACCATCGGTGATCTCGATCCGCAGGGGACCGTTGGATTGCGCGGTCGCGGCCATGGGCGTCAGCGCCCCCGCTGCGAGTACCGCACAAGCGGCCATCAGGCACGAGACTTTCTTCAGACCACGTTTCATCTGCTCGGATGTCCTTTTCATTGCGCGACTGCCCCTTTTTGTTTTGCTTAGCTTAGGCATAAATTCAGCACCCCCTTCAACGACGGGGGAAAAATCGGCGGAAACTGGCGCGAAACGGTTCATTTGCACCACTATAGGTGGGACGAAGGGGAGCATCTGCATCACTTGATCCTCATCTTGTCGGGATTGAAGGTCATTTCGATCTCGCGCCACTGGCCATATTTTTCGGCAGGCAGGTCAAAGCCACGCGCGCCACAGCGGATGATGGCGCGGCGGGCGGCTTGGAACGCGGTGTTCGCGGCGGCTTGGTTCGGGCCGTCCCAACTGTCCAGCTTGATCCCCTCGGGCTTGCCCTCGCGGCTCATGGTGACCAGCACGACCACGGTCGTGGACAGCGCATCGGTCGATGAAGACCCGAGGTTCCAGCACTGGCTGACGGCAACACGCAGCCCGTCTTTTTCGCCACGTGTCAGCGGCGGGCCAAGCGGGATATCTTGCTCGGGAGCGTCCTGCGTACCGCCCGCAACTTCGTTGGCCACGGCATTCGCCACGGCATTTGCATCGGCGGCGGGTGTCTCGGCAGGCGTTTCCGGCTGTGCCACCTGTGGACGCGGGCGGTTGGGGCGCGTTTTCGGACGCAGCGAGGTAGCAGGCGCAGCTGAAGGATCTGCTGCAGGCTCTTCCGCCTCGGTTACGATCTCGGTCGTGGCTTCGGGGGGCGCGGCGGGGGTAACCTCTTCCGGTGCAGGGGCCGCTTCAGGGGTCGGCTCGGGCGTCACAGCCTCGACAGGCTCGGGGGCTTCTTCGACCGGGGTCTCGGGTTCCGGTGCAGCCTCGGGTGCCACACGAGGGGCGGCTTCAGGCGGCGCGACTTCAGTGACCTCGGCAGGTTCCTCCACCGGCACGGGCTCGGGTTCAGGCTCGGGTTCCGGTTCCGGCACGGGCTGAGGCTCTGGCTCGGGCGTCGGCTCTGGTTCAGGACGCGGGGCGGGCGCCGGGCTTTCTTCGGGCGCATTGGCCTCGCCTTTCGGGGCACTCAGCGCGGCAAACTCATCCTCTGAGATGAACGAAACATCGGACACCGACACAAGCTCATCGTCGCGGTCCCACTTGAAGACCCCGCCGAAAAGCACCCACAGGATCAGAACCCCATGAGCGGCTGTCGAGATATACAGCCCCTTGCGCATCTCTGCCTCAGTTCCCCTGCCCTGTCAGCGTCGGGCCACCACCTTCGGTCACGAAACCAATCTTGGAGAAGCCAGCAGCGTTCAACGCGCCCATGATCTGGGCCGTCGTGTCCCATTCCACCTGACCGTCAATCCGCAGGAAGATCTTGTCGTCCACGCGCTCGGCCGCAATGGCACGCAGGCGCGGGATCAGATCATCGCGCGAAATCTCAGTCGTTTGCAGGAAGACCTGCCCATCGGCGTTGATGGTGACAGCCAAGGGTTCCTCTTCAGGCGCCTCAAGCGACTTCGCGGCCGTCTTCGACAGCTCGACCGGCACGCCGACCACCGACAGGGGCGCGGCCACCATGAAGATGATCAGAAGCACCAGCATGACGTCCACGAAGGGCGTCACGTTGATCTCGGCCATGACCCGGCGGTGCTTGCCACGACGGCGCCCACGACGGGCGCGCCGATCGGCACCCCCGCTGGCTTGCACATTCGCGCCCATCTTAACTGTCCAACTGACGGCTGAGGATGGTGGCGAACTCGTCCGCGAAGGCCTCGTAGCCTGCAAGGATGTTATCGCTGTCCACGCTCAGCTTGTTGTAAAAGACCGCCGCCGGGATCGCGGCCAGAAGCCCCAGACCGGTCGCCAGCAGTGCCTCGGCGATGCCGGGGGCCACAACGGCCAGGTTGGTGTTCTGTTGCTGCGCGATCTCAATGAAGGCGTTCATGATGCCCCAGACGGTGCCGAACAGGCCCACGAAGGGCGCGGTCGAGGCGACCGTGGCCAAAAAGCTCAGCCCCTTATTCAGGTCTTCGCCCTCCTTGGCGATTGCCACGTCCATCGAGCGGTCAATCCGCGACTGCGCGTTGGCGATCAGCCCGCCATCTGCTCGATGCGAACGACGCCATTCCAGCATCCCCGCCGCAAAAACCTTTTCCGCTGATCCCGAGGGGCTGGGGCCAATCTGGTCGAACAGCTCGTCCAGCGGCTCGCCCGACCAGAACTTGCGGTCGAACACGTCTGCCTCGGCACGGGATTGCCGAAACGCCATGAATTTTGTGATGATGATGGCCCATGACCAGACCGACGCAACAATCAGCAGAAGCATCACCAGCTTCACTGTAAAAGTTGCACGTAGGAATAGGCCCAAGAAGGAGAAATCAATCTCCGCCGCTGCCGAAAGCGCTTCCGTTTCCATAACTCTGCCTCTGTACCGCCGCCTCTTTGGGCCGCTTTTCTGCACGAAGATTAACTTATGGAAAGGCAGATGGCTATCAAAACCGCGTCATCGGCAGGTTTTGCTGTAAATTCAGTGCACCAACCGGCGAATATTTGCCGGAAGACGGGCCGGAGCGCCGGTGTCCGCGACGCATACAATGGTCACAACCGCCTGAAACAAAGGCTGTTCGCCCCGTTTGACCACCTGCGCCAATACCAGACGCGCAGCGGTCACCTGCTCAACAGATGTTTCAACCTGTAACTCATCGTCAAATTTAGCAGGCGCAATGTAATCTGCCTCGACCCGGCGCACGGCGAAAACCAACCCCTCGTCGCGCATCGCGTTCTGATCAATCCCGATCTCACGCACCCAATCTGACCGCGCCCGTTCGATGTAACGCAGGTAGTTGGCATAATAGACGATCCCGGCCATGTCGGTATCTTCATAGTAAACGCGGATGGGGAACTGGTGCATTTGGGCCTCGTGATTTTTACCCACTTTAGGACGTCAAAGGATAGTCCGCCAAGACCTCGTATCGCGCGCCGTCTGGATGTAGTTCCGAGAGATACAGAGACAGGGTGTCCAGCAGCGTATCAGGAAAGCCGACCGCGCCGTGGGTTTGCAATACATGCCCCAGCGCCGTCATATCATCCGGCAAGGGTTTACGCGGCAGCCGCGCCACTGTCACATGGGCGCGAAACCGGCGATGGGGTAACGTGATCCCGGCTTGACGCACGCAGGACTGGACCTGTTTTTGCAACCCATCCACACCCGACACCATCAACCCCAACACCGAGGGCACCTTGCCGCCCAAAGGTTCCAGCCCCGAGAATTCGGCGGTGACGGCGGACAGCGGAGTGGCCTCCAAAACCTCGTGCAGATCCTGCAGCGCCTCGTGGGGCTGATCTTCCAGGAACGCCAGCGTGATGTGCAGATTTTCAAAGGGCTGCGGACGCCCGATCTTCAAACGCGCGGCGAAGCGCTCCAAATCGTCAGCCAGATCATCCGGCAGAGGAAGAGCGAGAAAACTGCGCATCAATGCTGTGTTTCACCATCAGGCACGGCCACCTGCATCCGCGCGAACAGACGCAGCGCGTGCGAGGGATCGTCCGCACAGGGCGGCAAGATCGGATCATAGGCCGCTTTGATAAGCGCCGCGATTTCCGGGCGCAGGATGGTCTGTCCGTCGGGCAGCAACGCCAAGGGGCTTTTCGACCCAAACGCGCCCTCGCCCCACAGGATCACAGCTTGCACGGCCTGCGCCAGCGCGATGCTTTCGGCGGGTTGTTTCGCCATCTCGCCCGACATACAGACGAAGCTGAAACAGGCCTGAATGGCGCCGTCATCGTCGAAACGGAAGGCACGATACTGGCTGGCTCCGGCGGCTTTCAGGCGCGCCACCAAGGGGGTTAGGTCCGGCACCATTTTCTCAAGGTTCGGCACGCCCAGCAGCTCGTCCCAATCGCGGAAGAAAAACACCATCAGGTTGGCGCCCAGTTCGGGATCGGTCTCGGCCATTTTGTGACCGGCAACGACCGCCACGGCCTCGATCGCGCCTTTGACGATCTCCAGCGTCTCTTCCTCGACCCCAAACACTACTGGCACGATGGGGCGGCCCCAGCGCGCGAAAGTAAAGCTGCCATCAGGCCGCGTGAAATGCGCGGTGACGTCTTCGGGGGTCATCATTTGGGGCATCTGAGGGGCGTCGGTCATGGCAGTCTCCTTGCTGGGGGCTGTTTCGCGCAGGCTGTGCGTGCATGCAAGACTTAACCGTCGAAGAGCTGCCCTTGGGCTTTCTGCTCGGTATTGGGCGCCTCTAGCCCGAGATGCCGCCACGCTTTCTGCCCCAACATCCGCCCACGCGGGGTGCGCTGGATCAGACCTTGCTGCAGCAAGTACGGTTCGATCACCTCTTCCAGCGCATCGCGGCTTTCGGACAGCGCTGCCGACAGCGTCTCGATCCCCACGGGACCGCCACCGTAATGTTCCGCCATCAGTCCCATATAGCGCCGGTCCGCGCCATCAAGGCCCAGATTGTCGACGCCTAACCGGGTCAGAGCGTTATCAGCTATGTCGCGCGTAATACGCCCGTCGCCTTCGACCACAGCGAAATCCACCACGCGGCGCAACAGACGGCCCGCGATACGGGGCGTGCCGCGGGCACGTTTGGCAATCTCGCGCGCGCCGTCTTCGTCTGCGGGGGCACCCAGTTTGACAGCATTGCGCGAGACGATCTCGTGCAGCTCATCCACCGTATAGAATTGCAGCCGCGTCGGAATGCCGAAACGGTCGCGCAGCGGGGTCGTCAACAGGCCCAGACGCGTGGTCGCGCCGACCAGCGTAAAGGGCTGCAACTCGATCCGCACGGTGCGCGCGGCGGGGCCTTCGCCGATCACCAGATCGAGCTCGAAATCCTCCATCGCGGGATAGAGCACTTCTTCCACGACCGGGTTCAGGCGATGGATCTCGTCAATGAACAAAACGTCATTGGCTTCCAGATTGGTCAGGATCGCCGCAAGGTCCCCCGCCTTGGCCAAAACAGGCCCCGAGGTCATGCGGAAATTCACCCCAAGCTCGCGCGCCATGATTTGCGCCAGCGTGGTTTTCCCCAGACCGGGCGGGCCGTGGAACAGCACATGGTCCATCGCCTCGTTCCGGCGACGCGCACTTTCGATGAAGACGCGCAGGTTGGCGCGGGCCTCGGCCTGACCGATGAAATCACCAAGCGCTTGTGGGCGTAAAGCACGATCCACCTCGGCGCGCTCTTCCGGCGTCGGTGCGGGGCGCAGGGTGGGGTCCGGGCTGTATGCAGGGTCCGAGATCGACATGTCTTAATCCTTCAACCCCTAGCCCTTGGGCGCAAGCAGTTTCAGCGCGGCGCGGATCAACCCGGCGGTGTTTAGCGCCGGATCATCCCCCAAGGCTTGCGCCACGGCCGACGCGGCCTCGCCGGGCGCGTAGCCAAGATTGGTCAGGGCCGAGAGGGCCTCGGCCTGCGCGGCGGGATCCATGCTGGGCGCGGTGGGGACTGCGGTCGCAACCGCAACCGCGGGTGTCTCGATGACCGTGTCATCGAGATCAGGCTCAGGCGCGGCGGCGCCTGAGCCTGCCCCAGCCGATCCCCCTGCCCCCGCCAAGGCCATCACGCTGGCGGCTTTGTCTTTCAATTCGTTGGTTACGCGCTGCGCCGTCTTGGGACCGATGCCCTTCGCCGCTTTCACCGCGTTCCAGTCGCCCAAGGCAATCGCCCGGCTGACGCCATCCGCGCCAAGCGTCCCCAGAATGGCCATCGAGGCTTTCGCGCCCACGCCTTGCACACTCATCAGCAACCGATGCCATTCCTTCTCGACCAGCGAGGTAAATCCGAACAGCTGCAAATTGTCTTCACGCACCAAAAGGTCGGTATAAAGCGCCACAGCTTCGCCATTGCCGGGCAGCGCTGACATGGTCCGGTCCGAGACGTAGACCAAATAGCCCACGCCCTTCACGTCGATCAGCACGTGATCGTCGGCCCGATAGTCAATGCGTCCTGCGATCCGTCCGATCATGCTGTCGCCCTTTTCACTGCGGCCTCAAGGCGGCCTGCGTTCTGTGCGTGGAAGGAATGGCAAATGGCAATCGCCAAAGCGTCGGCCGCATCCGGCCCAGTGATCTGCACGCCCGGCAATTGCATCCGCACCATGTGATCCACCTGTTGCTTATCGGCGTGACCAACCCCCACCACGGCTTTCTTCACCGCGTTGGGGGCATATTCCCCAATCGACAGCCCCGCCTGTGCCGGCACCAACAATGCGATCCCCCGCGCCTGTCCCAGCTTCAGCGTGCCGACCGCATCCTTGTTCACGAAAGTCTGCTCTACCGCCGCCGTATCCGGCTGGAACCGCGCCACCACATCCGAGAGCTGTTCATGCAACGACAAAAGCCGCGATGCCAGATCGCCATCGCGCGAGGTGCAAACGCCATTGGCGACATGCGACAGGCGCGTTCCCGCGGTGTCCACCACCCCCCAGCCCATGTTTCGAAGTCCCGGGTCAATGCCAATGATGCGCATATCCTGCCCTGCTTTACTGCTATGCGGCCTTTTCGGCGCGTTTTTGTTACACCGCCAGAACTAGCACGAAACGAGAACATTGACCAGCCAGATTTGCGCAGCTCCACCCAGGAAGACTGCCTGACGCGAAGCTTAAATAAAAATCGAAGAAAAAGTTTTGGTCACCTAGCAATCATCTACGGTGATTTTTGCCATTTTCCGACCAATTTCGACCCCGCATTTCCTGAAAACGACCCGTTGCACAAAACGCATATGGGGCATGCAAAAACCGTTCTTGTGGCAACGGTTTTTCGGCCCTAGATGGCGTTTCAGAGCAATTCAGCTCACCCAACCTCTTTTTTGTGAAGGACACGAAAATGGCTGCTTTCGAAACCATGACTCCCGTAACCGGCGGTGTCTTCGGGGGCCGTCTGTCCGACGCCATGCGCGGTATTGTTGCCGCTGTGGTCGCCTGGAATGACGCTCGCGAGACCCGCAACGCACTGTCGAAACTGACGGATCGCGAGCTTGAAGATATCGGGCTGTGCCGCGCCGATATCGAGGCGATCTAAGACCTCACCACTCACTGTACGAGTTGGACTGACCGAGTTTGGTCAAAACTAAAAAACCCGCGCTTCTCAAGCGCGGGTTTTGTTTTGCCCGCCAGAGCTTGTCCGGCGGGAAATCTCGTTTCGAATTATTCTTCGAGGGTCAGCGCGACAAAGCGCGGATTGCCATCACGGCGCACCAGAAGCAGGACCGATTTGCGGCCGCCATCACGGGCAACCTCGAGGCTAGCTTCCAGATCCTCGATCGAGGCAACGGGCTGCTGCCCCGCTTCCGAGATCAGGTCACCCGCACGGATGCCTTTTTCGAAGGCTTCTGTGTCTTCATCGATGTCCAGAACGGCCAAACCTTCTTCACCGGGGTTCAGACCCAGTGCCTCGCGCGTGCTGTCATCCAGCGGCGCCAGTGTCATGCCCAGAACCTTGCTGGGTTCGGCAGGCGCGGAAGGTTCTTCACCCGTTTGGTTCGAAGCAGCTACAGCGTCTTCACGACGGCCCAGCGTCACCTTGATGGTTTCGGTTTTCCCGTCACGCAGGATCATCACGCGGACAGCCTTGCCAACCGGAGCATTGCCAACTGTGCGCACCAGCGCGCCCGAATCCGTGACATCCACACCGTCAAAGCTCAGGATCACGTCATTGACCTGAATGCCTGCGTCCTTCGCCGGACCATCCGGCACGTCCGTTACCAGCGCTCCATCGGTGCTTTCCAGCCCAAGCGCTTCGGCAATGTCATCGGTGATGTCCTGAATGCGCACACCCAGCCACCCGCGACGAGTTTCGCCGAACTCTTTCAGCTGGCCAACCACGCGGTCCACCACGGCCGAGGACATGGCGAAGCCGATCCCGATCGAGCCACCATTGGGGCTGAGGATCGCAGTGTTCACGCCAATCACCTGACCATCCATGTTGAACAGCGGACCACCCGAGTTGCCCCGGTTGATCGCCGCGTCGGTCTGAATGTAGTCGTCATAGCTGCCTGACAGCTCGCGGTTGCGCTGCGACACGATCCCGGCCGAGACCGAGAAGCCCTGCCCCAACGGGTTACCAACAGCCATCACCCAATCGCCAACGCGCATGATGTCGCTGTCGCCAAAGCTGACATAAGCCAGCGGCTCGTCACTTTCGACTTTCAGAAGTGCGATGTCGGTGTTCGGGTCGGTGCCAACCACCTTGGCTTCCAGTTGCTCTTCACGGTCGAAGAACTCAATCAGGATTTCGTCGGCCCCTTCAATCACGTGGTTGTTGGTGACGATGAACCCATCTTCGGAAATCACAAAGCCCGAGCCCAGAGCCTGACTGCGACGCTGGCGCTGCTGCTGGCCGCCGTTCGGACCTTGCTGGTTGCGATCAAGGAAGTCGCGGAAGAACTCTTCAAACGGGCTACCTTCCGGGATCATGGGCTGCGGGCCGCCTTCGCGCCCGGCCACAATGGTCGAGGTGGTGATATTCACCACGGCGGGGCTCACCTGTTCAGCCAGATCCGCGAAGCTTTCCGGCGCGCCACGCGCGTCTGCACGAACGGAGGTTGCCAACAATGTGGCGACCGCAAGGATCAGGGCCACAAATCCCCGATAATACTCTGTTTGCACCTGCCTAAGGGCGTATGCCTGCGCTCTCACACTACTCTCCTTTTCGATATCTACCGGATGATGCATCCGTTTAAATGATAGTCTCTAGATAGGAGCGGGAAAGCGCAACGCAAAGTTTGGGGGGAAAACTCACCGCTATGTGAACACACGTAACACGGCGTGAGGCGTCAGGCGGGGGTCACGGTGACGTGGCAGCAGTCGCCGGTGTCGACGCCAGCCTTACGGCACTGCACTTGCGTTAGATTGAAAAAATAGGCCTTTGATCCCTTTCCCCACGGGTGAATACGCCGGTGAAACGGGGCGCAATCATTCAACGTGATTTGAGCATCAAATGATCCCGAGAACGCACGGGCGATCTCGGGCTTCACAAGGATGTAGCGGGGCAGATCGTCCTGCTTGCGCAGGATCACAGCATCAAAGCTGATCGCCCCCTGCGTCATGGCCGCACACCTGACAGCCAGACCAGAAGCACGCCCAGCGCAAGTGCGACCAGACCGATCATCCTCCGTTGGTCGCGGGTCATCGCCGCCATCATCGCAACCAGATCATCCAGACGCGAAGGGGCCAGTGCGAACACCAGCCCCTCGATCACGAGCACAAGCCCGATACCTAGTATCAGAAGGCTCATTGCCGACCCTGTTGCGACCCAAGATAGTCGAAGAATTCGCTATCCGGTGAAATCACCAGCGACGAATTTCCGGTGGTCAGTGAGTTCTCGTAAGCTTCCAACGAGCGCAGGAAGGTGAAGAACTCTTCGTCGCGACCCAGCGCTTCGGCCAGAATGGCAGTCCGGCGGGCATCGGCCTCACCACGCACGATCTGAGCGTTCTTGCGGGCTTCCGACACGGTTTCCACCACGGTACGATCTGCAGCTGCACGCAGACGCTGAGCGGCCTCGTTACCGCGGGCGATCTCGTCCGCTGCCAGACGCTGACGTTCAGCGCGCATACGTTCGAACGTGGCTTCAAGGTTCTGCTTGGGCAGGTCGGCGCGCTTGATGCGCACGTCGATGATCTCGACACCCAGCGACAAGGCCTGCGAACGGGCTTGATCACGGATCTGGTTCATCAGAACAACACGGTCTGCCGACAGAACGGCGCCCGAGTTTACCTTACCCAGAACCTCACGCAGTTCCGCGTTCAGAATGCGTTCCAGACGCGGCACAGCGCCCGCGATCGAGCTTGAGCCCACCGCACGACGGAACTGCTTGGCATCCGCAACACGCCAACGGGCGAACGCGTCGACCTCAAGGCGGCGACCGTCAACCGGCGTAACTTCCAGCTTGCGGGTATCCAATGGCAGGATACGGTCGTCATACTTGACGATCTCATGCAGGAACGGGATTTTGAAGTTCAGGCCCGGCTCGCGAATTTCAGCGGTAACTTCACCGAACCACAGGCGCAGAGCCGTTTCACGTTCGTCCACGATATAGACCGCCTGCAGCGCACCAAACACCAGACCGGCCAGAACGAAAAGAGCAACTTGAGTACGTTTCATCAGTTCGACCCTCCGCTGTTTGAATTCGACTTATTCAGCTCGTTCAGGGGCAGATAGGGTACAACACCGCTTCCACCACCGATGGCTTCATCCAGAATGACCTTATCGATGTTGGTCATGACTTTTTCCAACGTCTCAAGATACAGACGCTTGCGGGTGATGTCCTGCGCCTTCTGGTATTCTTCGAACACAGCCAAGAAGCGTGCAGCTTCACCTTCGGCTTCGTTCACGACCTGCGCGCGATAACCTTCGGCCTGCTCCAACAACTGCGCCGCTTCACCACGGGCCGCAGCCACAACGCGGTTGGCGTAGGCGTCCGCTTGTTTCTGCAGCGTGTCGCGGGTTTGTTCCGCAGCCTGCACTTCACGGAAGCTGTCGATAACTTCAGCAGGCGGGTCGGCGCGGTCAAAGTTCACACGAATGATGTTCACGCCTGACTGATAGCCGTCGAGCGTGGACTGAATCAGTTCTTCCAGCTCTTGCGCAATCACACCACGATCCGAGGTCAGGACCGGCGCCAGAAGCGAACGCGCGATAATCTCGCGCATGGCCGATTCCGACACAGCCTGAATGGTGTTTTCAGGGGCTGCCAGGTTGAACACGAATTTCTCGATATCCGAGATGTTCCACACAACCTGGAAGTCGATGTCGACGATGTTTTCATCCCCGGTCAGCATCAGACCTTCAGATGTACCATCACCAATGTTAATGACGTTTTCACGCGTCGTAGCATAGATTTCCTTGGTCACGATGGGCCAAGGGGCAAAGTTCAAGCCCTCTTCCCCAACGCCGTAGCGCTCACCAAACAGCAGCTCGACCGATTGCTCGGACGTGTCTACGCGGTAGAAGCTGGCAAAAACCCAAACGGCAGCAGCAACAAGCGCGATCAGCAGGATCGAGCCGCGCCCGATGCTAGGACCGCCCGCGCCTTGACCACCGCGACCGCCGCCTTTGCGACTGTCACCTCGGCCACCCATGAGCACGCGCAGTTGCTCTTGGCCTTTTTTCATCAGCTCGTCGATTTCCGGGATCTGGGGATTGTCACCGCCGGGGCGATTATTGCCGCCGCGGTTGCCACCATTGTTCGAGGGGGGACGTCCGTCAGAGCCGCCACGGTTTCCACCGCCGCCCCAGGGACCGCCATTATCGCTGGCCATCTGGTCCTATTCCTTCCGTGTTAAAAACAGGGTTTCGCGCTCATAACTGGCCCTTCGGGGCACAGATTTCAAGGCAAAGGGGACGCATTGCGCCCCCTTTTCATGTGTTTAGATGTCGTAATCGTCAGATCAGTCGCTACGGGTGGGCGACTTCATCAGCACGATCTCTTCCGACATGGTCGGGTGAACGGCCACGGTCCGGTCGAAATCGGCCTTGGTTGCGCCCATTTTTATCGCCACGGCGGCCAGCTGGATCATCTCGCCCGCGCCGTCTCCGACGATATGCACGCCCAGCACTTTTTGGGTCTCTTGGCTGACGATCAGCTTGAACAGCACGCGTTCATTCGATCCGATGAAGCTTTTCTGCATCGGGCGGAAGGCAGCGCAATAGACGTCGATCTTTTCCTGTGCGCGGGCGTCTTCTTCGGACAGGCCCACGGTGCCGTACTCCGGCTGGGTAAACACGGCCGAGGCCACATTTTCGTGATCCGGCTTCGTCGGGTTGCCGTTGAAGACGGTTTCGACGAACGCCATGCCTTCGCGGATCGCAACCGGGGTCAGGGTGATCCGGTTGGTGACATCGCCCACCGCATAGATCGACGGGACCGAGGTCTGGCTATAGTCATCCACGACCACTTCCCCGCCGCGACCCAGCTTCACGCCGGTCTCTTCCAAGCCAAGCCCATCGGTGTTCGGCACACGACCGGTGGCAAAGAGCACCTGATCAAACACCTCTTCACGCCCATCGGTGCCCTTGACCCAGATGGCGCCATCACGCTCTTCCATACGTTCGACTTCAAGGCCGACATGCAGGTCCACACCGCGTTCGCGGATATGCTCGGCCAGGAACCCGCGCACTTCGTCGTCAAAGCCGCGCAGGATCTGCGCGCCGCGATACCATTGGGCGACGTGACTTCCCAGACCGTTGAAAATGCAGGCAAACTCGGTCGCGATATAGCCGCCTCCGACGATCAGAATACGTTCAGGGAACTCTTCCAGACTGAACACTTCGTTCGAGGTGATGCCCAGCTCGGCCGCGCCCGGCGTGTCGGGAATGAACGGTCGCCCGCCAGTGGCCACAAGGATGTGCTTGGCGGTAAAAGTTTGCCCCGTCGACAGCTCGACCGTATGGGCGTCTTTCACCACCGCACGCGCGTTATAAATGTCAGCGCCAGAGTTGCCGAGGTTGCGGGTATAGATACCTTCCAGCCGCTCAAGTTCGGCATGCAGCGCGGGGCGGAACGTGCCCTTCCAATCAAATTCGCCACGCGCATTGCCCTGCCAGCCATAGGCGGCAGCATCCGCAGCAGCGGGACCATGTTGCGAGGCAAAGACCATCAGCTTTTTCGGCACACAGCCGCGGATGACACAGGTGCCGCCCATGCGGAACTCTTCCGCCAGCGCCACTTTCGCGCCGCCTTCGGCTGCCACACGACCAGCGCGCACGCCGCCCGAGCCGCCACCGATTACAAAGAGGTCATAGTCAAATCCGCTCATATTCATTGCCTTTCACGTCCCACCCGGTCGGGTGCGCATCACATCGAGGTTTGCATCCGCTGAAAGCTAGGGGCTTGGCACGCGGCTTTCCACCCCCAGAATTGACACATTGATCACGTTTCCGCGTCTGATACCGATCAGAGATCCGCGAAGATGTTGGCGTCCTGCCCGGTTTCCACCTGCACCTCTTTCAAAGTGCCATCGGTCAGGTCCGTCACCTCGATCCGCCCATCGCCGTGCCCCAACACCACCATGTCGCAAATGTCGATGAACAGTCCGTTCTCGACCACGGCTGGCACCTGGTTCAACGCAAGCGCCAAATGACGCGGGTCGCCAATCCGTTTCAGGTGTAAGTCGATGATATGATTGCCTTCATCCGTCACAAAGGGCGTGTCATCGATCATCCGTACCACAGCTTCCCACCCCAGCACATCCATCCCGTCCAACATCGCCTCGACCGTAGCGCGGGTGGTTTGCAGGCCGAAGGGAATAACCTCGATCGGCAGGGGAAACGCGCCAAGATGGGCTACGGATTTTGACTGGTCCGCAATCACGATCATCCGGTCCGAGGCCGAGGCCACAAGCTTTTCATGCAACAGCGCCCCGCCACCCCCTTTGATCAGGGTCAGATCAGCGTCGTATTCGTCGGTCCCGTCAATGGTCACATCCAGCCACTTGACCTCGTCCAAAGTCGAGATCCGCAGGCCAGCCCCTTGTGCCAGTGCAGCAGTACGGCGGCTGGTCGGCACGCAGACAATATTCAGGCCTTCCTCGCGCACGCGTTCGCCAAGATATTTGACCATCCAAGCCGATGTCGACCCGGTCCCCAGCCCAACGCTCATCCCATCTTCGACGAACTGCACGGCGTATTTCGCCGCGATGCTTTTTGCCGTGTCGATAGGTGAAAGTTCTGCGGTCATATCAACGAATCCCTCAAACCAAACAACTGTTGCGCAGTTTATAAGGCGCAGCCCCTACATTGGCGAGTACCGAGCCAAACCGGCAACTTTTTTCTGGTCACTTTGCTTGCGATTTGATTGTGTCGCCGCATGTTGAGACTTCACTACGCCCCCGACAACGCCTCCCTGATTATCCGGCTCGTGCTGGAGGAACTCGGCGAGCCTTACGAAACCGTTCTGGTCGACCGCGGCAGCAATGCGCAGCAAAGCCCGGCCTATCTGAAGGTCAATCCGATGGGGACGATCCCGGCGCTTGAGACCCCGCATGGGGTGGTCTTTGAAACCGCCGCGATCCTTCTGTGGCTGTGTGACCGCGCGGGGCGACTGGCCCCCGCCGTGGACAGCCCGGATCGTGGGGCGTTTCTGTCATGGATGATGGTGGCGTCAAACGGACTTCAGATGGATTTGCGCCAGCATTTCTATGCTGAACGATTCACCGCAGGGCCGGCCGAAGATCACCGACGCATCGTCGCCAAGCGCCTGAAGGGCCATCTGGATCGGTACGAGGCGCTGCTGGGCGAAGGGCATGACTGGTTTGGGGGCGAGGCACCGACCGCCTTGGACTATTACGTCGCCACGCCCCTGCGCTGGTTTGCACTGTATCTGCGGGACGAACCGTGGTTCGTGCTCGGCCACTGGCCGCGCCTGCAATCTCTCGCCAAGCGGATCGAGGCGCGACCGGCAATGCAAGCCGCCATGGTCGCCGAGGGATTGGGCGAGAAGCCGCTAAGCAACCCCTCGCCCGCAAATCCGCCGGAAGGGGTGGCGCTGTAGGGCGCCATCTGGACAATCCATCCCCGGCATCTGAGACTGTCGGGACAGCAACATGGGCGCAGGACATGGGCAAGGTTTTCTATCTCACGCTTGGGTGGTGCGCCGTCGCGCTTGGCCTTCTCGGGGTTATTCTGCCCGTGCTGCCGACCACGCCCTTTCTGCTGGTCGCGGCCTTTGCCTTCGGCAACAGCAGCCCGCGCGCCCGTGCGTGGTTGATTGACCACGCCCATTTCGGCCCCGCCATCCGCGACTGGGAAGAGCGTGGTGCGATCTCGCGCCGGGCAAAAACACTGGCCGTCAGCATGATGACGCTCGTCCTTGCCGTCTCGCTGATCTTGGGCGCCCCGTGGTGGGTGGTGCTGGCGCAAGTACTGCTGATGGGTGCGGGGGCCGCGTTCATTCTAACCCGCCCAGATTGACCGGAACGCGATTGGCGTAAAAACTGTCGCTTTTTCACGCACCTACTTGCGGAAAATCCGCACAATGGTCTGATGTAACCAAGCGAGGTCAAAATGTTCCTGTCTGTATTCGACATGTTCAAAGTCGGGGTCGGCCCCAGTTCGTCCCACACGATGGGGCCAATGGTTGCGGGTGCCCGCTTTTTGGAATTGCTGCGTGAACAACCCTTCCAGGTGCATGGGCTGAAAGCCTCGCTGCATGGCTCGCTTGCCTTTACCGGCGTTGGCCACGCGACCGACCGTGCAACCATTCTGGGCCTCGCGGGCTTCCTGCCCGACAGCTATGACCACGCCCAAGCCGAGGCCGCGCTGGCGGATATCGAGGCAACTGGCACTGTGTCGCCTGACGGTCTGGGCACGCTGAAATTCGCACCGAAAACTGACCTGATCTTCGACTATGACCACCCCCTGCCCGGCCATGCCAATGGCATGCAGCTGATGGCCACCGATGCGCAAGGCGACGTTGTGGTGCGCGAGACCTATTATTCGATCGGCGGCGGATTTGTTGTGACCGAGGCCGAACAGGCACAAGAAGCCACGCTGGACGCGCAGGACGCGAAAGTTCATCCCTACCCGTTTGAAAACGCCGTGCAGATGCTTGAGATGGCGAAGGCCTCGGGCAAGAGCATCGCGGACATGAAACGCGCCAACGAGCTGGTGCATATGGGCCCCGCGAGCTTGGCCGAAAAGCTGGATCGGATCTGGGAGGTCATGCAGGACTGTATCCAGCGCGGGCTGGCGAACGAGGGCATCTTGCCCGGTGGCTTGATGGTCAAGCGCCGCGCCAAAGCCATCTATGATAGTCTAATCGCTGAGCAAGGCCTGAACCTGACCGCCCCGCACACGATCAACGACTGGATGAGCGTCTATGCCATGGCAGTGAACGAAGAAAACGCCGCCGGTGGACAGGTTGTGACCAGCCCGACCAACGGGGCCGCGGGCGTGTTGCCTGCCACGGTCTATTACTGGCTGAACCACGTCCCGGGCGCGTCTACATCGCGCATCCACGACTTCCTACTGACGGCCTCGGCCATCGGGGCCATCGTCAAGCACAACGCGTCGATCTCGGGTGCCGAAGCAGGGTGTCAGGCCGAGGTTGGATCGGCCAGCGCCATGGCCGCTGCCGGCCTGTGCGCCGTTATGGGAGGCACACCGGAACAAGTTGAAAATGCAGCGGAAATCGCACTTGAGCACCACCTTGGCCTAACCTGCGACCCCGTGCGCGGATTGGTGCAGGTTCCCTGCATCGAACGGAACGGTCTGGGCGCGATCAAAGCGGTCTCAGCCGCCTCTCTGGCGTTGCGCGGCGACGGCACCCATCTGGTGCCGCTGGACGCCTGCATCAAGACGATGTTCGAGACCGGTCAGGACATGAGCGAGAAGTACAAAGAGACTTCACTCGGTGGTCTGGCGGTCAACGTTCCGAACTGCTGATCGCCTGACGTTCCGGGCCTAGGGGCAGCGCGCCGGGTCGCCCTGCCACAGCACCCGCACGGCCTGTTGCAGGTACGCGCGAGGTAGGATCACCAAAAGCCCTTCACTTTCGGCGGACAGGGTGACGGGGCCGTCTGTCACCTCGTTTGATGTGCCGATCTGCCCCCAAGGCGCGAACTCCAACGCCTCGACCGGCCAGCGCAACCCGCTGCAGCTCGCCACCACGCGGGCCATCGGAAACAGCGACAGGCGCGTGCCTTTGGGCAGGTCCAAGGTGACCTCGTGAGACAGGTGAAAGCAGATGTCTTCTTCGCCCAGAAGAATCGCCGGTTTCCCGGCCTGGCGGACCAAAACGGAATAGCAGGCCAGCTGATGGTCCATGCGCTTGCCGGTAAAGCCAGTGCACAGGATCACCGGGGCATCGACAAGATCCAGCGCCTTGTCGAAATCCGTCCGATTCTGATCCGGCGTCTCGATCAGAATCGAGGGATCCAGCTCCGCGCGGGTCGCGTCAGAGATGCTGTCGAAATCGCCCGAGACCCCAATGATATCAAGGCCAAGCGCCACAGCGCGGTTTGCGCCGCCATCCACGCCAAACAGATTTGGCGCCACTCTTAACGATTCCGCGATGTCTTTCGGCGAAGCTTGACCTCCACCCAGCAACGTAACCCCTTCATCCAGACGTAGAACTTGACAACTCATGGTTAGTATTTTGGCCTCTTTCCACATTATTGCCACATTTCCGACACACAAAAATACCAACCGCTTCGCGCTTTTGCGCAATTTAAGCATCAATATAGTTAAATGTATCGTTGTCGTCGTTCTGGTTGAGAAGGTAAATTTTTAATGGTTAACAACAACAAGATCCTCACGGTTTCCTATGGCACGTTTTCCTGCACGCTGGAAGGATTTGATGATCCCTTCGGCGCAATGAAATCGATTGCCGAGTACTTCCGTGGATTGGCCGAGAAAGACCGCTCGTTCGGGGCCGAGCCTGTGGCGCCGGACACCTCTGTTTTGCACAAGATTGCAGAGCGCGAATCCCTGAAACAGGTTGATGCCGAAATCGAAGATCAAGGCATTATCCTGCGCCAAAGCGACGAAGACCTAAAAGCCGAAAACGCGCCCGCCAAGGTGGCCACGATGGCTCCGACGACGGTTGAACGCGAAGACGACAACGGCGCCGATCACGATCTGAATGAAGATGACGCACTGTCGAAACTGTCGCGCCTGCGCGCAGCTGCGATGGACGACACCCAGATCTCGGACGAGTATCTGGAAGATGAGCATGCTGCAGGTTCGGCAAAATCGCCGATGGCGGAACTGGACGGCCTGAATGAATTTGAAGAGCTGATCAGCAGCCATGCGCGTGCATCGGATGTTGAGGCAGACGAAGAGGCCGTGTCGGAAACTGCCGATCGCGACGCCAAGCGTCAGCGCGTAAAAGACCAGATCGCTATGAACGACGATGGGGCACCGGAAACCGCCGCGCCGGTAACGGCTGCAAACCTCGACGAGGACGCAACTTCCGAAGCCGCACTGGTTGCAACGCCGACGGACGAGTCTGAGCGCCGCGAAACTGCGATGGGCGAGGCAGGCAATGTCTCGCGCGTGCTGCGTGTGAAACGCAAGCGCCGCACCGACGGTGAAGAAAACGTAGTCATCTCGCAGACCAACACCCCCACAAGCGACAGCATCGAAGACGCGACCGAGGTTGATGTCGACGCGCCCGCAGAGACCGCAGCCCAGCAAGAGACGGCCCTGAGCGCCGAGCAAGAGGCCGATTTGGCCGCCGAACTGGCACAGGCCGAGGCGGAAATCCGTGCCGAGCTTGACGCACAGGCCAAGCCCGCTCCGTCGCTGAAGTCTGCATTCGCCTCGATTGCGCCGCTGCCGCCTCTGCCGCTGGATGATTCCCTGCGCGTCGCGGTTCAGGAAGTGTCGACCAAGGTTGCAGATGACATCACCAGCGACATCGCGGACAACGCTCCGCGCAGTGAACTGCACAGCGAAATCGAAGCGCTGCTGTCGACGATGGAAGCCGAAAGCCGCATGGACGCCCGCCGCGAGCGCCGCGCACAGGTGTTTGACGAGCAAGAAGCTGCACGTGACGATACCGCATTGGACCGCATTCTGGCCGAAACCAACACCCAGATGGACGATCAGGATGCGTCGCGCCGTCGTAGCTCGATCAGCCACCTGAAAGCTGCGGTTCAGGCAACCCGTGCCGACAAGGCAACGGGTCCGATTGAGGGCACAGAAGAAGAGCAGAAGTCGCCCTATCGCAGCGATCTGGCAAAGGCCGTCAAGCCGCCCAGCTCGGACGCAACGGCACAGAAAACGCCGGAACCTCAGCGTGCTTCGCCTCTGGTTCT
Organism: Aliiroseovarius marinus; assembly: GCF_004360145.1. GTDB lineage: Bacteria > Pseudomonadota > Alphaproteobacteria > Rhodobacterales > Rhodobacteraceae > Aliiroseovarius > Aliiroseovarius marinus. The sequence continues at coordinate 44,341 of NZ_ML178718.1, forward strand.
GATTTCTGAACAGCGCGTCAAAGACACCGACACCGAGCAGGACGCATCGGTCACCGCTCAGCGTGACCGCCTGGTGTGCCCGCGCCGCGTCAACATCAGCACAACCCGCAAGCGCCCGGACGCCGCCGAGGCAGATCCGGATGCAGAGCCGGTCGTCGCCGCCAATACCGATCTGACCGCCTTTGCGGCGTTCGCCGCCCATATCGACCACGACGACATCGAGGGCTATCTGCGCGCTGCAGCCTCCTTCGTGACGCAAGCGTCGGGACTGTCGCATTTCCACCGCCCTCAGGTGGTGAAATTGGTGACAAAGCAGGACTCTCCCGACGCGATCTCGCGTGAAGATGCGCTGCGTGCCTTTGGCCGTCTTCTGCGCGAAGGCGAGATCATCAAAGTGGCGCAGGGCTGCTATGCGCTGACCAGCGCAGACGCCGCTGTTGCTCAGGGCGGTCTGCAAACCGCCTGATCGCATCAAGCATTGGACACAAAAAGGCCCCGATCCGGGGCCTTCTTTTTATGCGTTATCGTCTTTGTCTTTCAGGGCATATTTCCCTGCGGGATCATGGGGATAGTTGGCTTCATCCTCGTCCGGATCCGCCTTACCGACCCCCAAAAACACCTGTTTCAAGGGCACCATCCACAAAAAGCCAAGTGCCGCGTAGATGATGAACTCCAGCCAGATGGGTGGGCGGTCAAACAGGCTGACCACAAAGACCGCCGCGATGATGTAAACCGGCAGCCCGACGACCAGCACCAGAAGTGCCAGTCGCTTGCGAGCCTTGTATCCCAGCGTCATCAGATCAATCCGCGAACGGGTCAGTCACCAGAATGGTGTCGTCCCGTTCCGGGCTGGTGGACAGAAGCGCCACGGGGCACTCGATCAGTTCTTCCACGCGCTTGACGTACTTGATCGCGTTGGCGGGCAGATCATTCCAGCTGCGTGCACCTTCGGTCGATTCCGACCAACCCGGCATCTCTTCATAAATCGGCGTGCAACGGGCTTGCTGATCGGCTGCGGTGGGAAGGTAGTCCATACGCTCGCCGTCCAGTTCATAACCCACACAGATTTTCAGGGTCTCAAACCCGTCCAGAACGTCCAGTTTCGTCAACGAAATCCCGGTCACGCCCGAGGTTGCACAAGTCTGGCGGACCAGAGCGGCGTCAAACCAGCCACAGCGGCGCTTGCGGCCCGTGGTGGTGCCGAACTCGTGCCCACGTTCGCCCAGACGCTGGCCGTCATCGTCGTCCAGTTCGGTCGGGAACGGGCCCTCGCCCACGCGGGTGGTGTAGGCTTTCACGATGCCCAGAACATAGTCGATCGAGCCCGGTCCGATGCCGACGCCGGTGGCGGCTTGGCCTGCGATCACGTTCGAGGACGTCACGAAGGGGTAGGTGCCGAAATCGATGTCCAGAAGCGCGCCCTGCGCACCTTCGAACAGGATCCGCTTGCCGGATTTGCGCTTTTCGTTCAGCACTTTCCAGACAGGGGCGGCGAATTTCAGGATGGCGGGCGCGACCTCTTTCAACTGTGCGATCAGCGCGTCGCGGTCGATGGGCTCGATGCCCAGACCTTTGCGCAGCGGATCGTGGTGCTGAAGCGCGCGGTCAACACGGGCCTCAAGCGTGGCATCGTCTGCCAGATCGGCAACGCGAATGGCGCGACGGCCAACTTTATCTTCATAGCACGGACCAATACCGCGACCGGTGGTACCGATCTTGGTACCTTTCGAGGCGGCCTCTTCACGGGCGCGGTCAAGTTCGCCGTGGAAGGGCAGGATCAGCGGGGTGTTTTCCGCGATCATCAGCGTTTCCGGCGAAATATCAACGCCTTGCGCGGTCACGGTTTCGATCTCTTTCAGCAGGTTCCACGGGTCCAACACGACACCGTTGCCGATCACGCTCAGCTTGCCGCCGCGCACAACACCCGAGGGCAGCGCGTGCAGTTTGTAAACCGCTCCGTCAATAACAAGAGTATGGCCCGCATTGTGCCCCCCTTGGAACCGGCAGATCACATCGGCACGTTCGCTGAGCCAGTCAACGATCTTACCTTTTCCTTCATCGCCCCACTGGGCGCCTACGACAACGACATTGGCCATGGTCTTTTTCCTATCTCAAAGAAAACCCGGCCCGGTATAGCGGCACATCTTCCCCAGCGAAAGGTGTAAATGCCGCGAAAGCAGAAAGGTCGCGTTCCTGCCCGCGGCGGCTTGCACCCAGCGTTCTTTTCGCCTACATACCCCGGCAGATCGAACGAACCCAAACCACGGGAAGCGCCCCATATGGAAAACGTCATCCTCGTCATTCACCTGATCCTGGCCCTTGGGCTGATCGGGATCGTGCTTTTGCAGCGCTCTGAGGGCGGTGGCCTTGGCATTGGTGGCGGCGGTGGTGGCGGCGTTATGTCGGCACGTGGTGCGGCAACGGCCTTGGGCAAACTGACCTGGGGTTTTGCGATTGCGTTCCTGATCACCTCGATCTCGCTGACGATCATTTCGGCAAAGAACTCGGCTGATAGCTCGGTCGTGGATACGCTAGGTCTTGAGGCCCCTGCTGCTGAAGGTGAAACCGCGCCTGCGGTTCCGGATGTCAGCAATCTGCTGCCGCCGGTCAACACCGACGAAAGCCTGACCCCGCCGCGCGCGGATTGATCATCGGGCAGGTTCGACTGCCCTATATCTTCGGTCGAACCGGTTTTCGCTTAGAAAACCGGACGATAGACAACCCACACAACACCTAGAGGCGGGGCGCTGCGCTGCCCCATTATCTAGACGATCCGGTTGCACGGGAGGCCGGAATCGGTTATATCTTTAATCCCGTGAGGACCGGATTCGCAGCGGTGTTTTCTGCTTGCTGTTTGCGTATCCACTTACAAGCTATTGCGGCGCAACGACGCCAGTATCACGGGGGCAGCCAACCACATGGCACGTTACATCTTCATCACCGGCGGTGTTGTTTCTTCCTTGGGCAAGGGTCTGACCTCGGCCGCATTGGGTGCGCTGTTGCAGGCGCGCGGCTACACAGTCCGTCTGCGCAAGCTTGACCCTTATCTGAACGTCGACCCTGGCACGATGAGCCCGTTTGAGCACGGCGAGGTTTTCGTGACCGACGATGGCGCCGAGACCGATCTGGACCTTGGCCACTATGAACGCTTCACCGGCGTGGCGGCACGCAACACGGATTCGGTTAGCTCGGGCCGCATCTATACCACCGTGTTGGAAAAAGAGCGCCGCGGCGACTATCTGGGCAAAACCATTCAGGTGATCCCGCATGTCACCAACGAAATCAAAGACTTCATCGAAATCGGTGACGATGAGGTCGACTTTATGCTGTGTGAAATCGGCGGCACCGTGGGCGATATCGAAGCCCTGCCCTTCTTTGAAGCGATCCGTCAGTTCAGCCAGGAACGTCCGCGCGGCCAGTGTATTTTCATGCACTTGACCCTGCTGCCCTATCTGGCTGCTTCGGGCGAACTGAAGACCAAGCCGACGCAGCACAGCGTCAAAGAACTCCGCTCGATCGGCATCGCACCTGACGTGCTGGTCTGCCGGTCCGAGCATCCGATTCCCGACAAGGAACGCGCCAAGATCGGTCTGTTCTGTAACGTCCGTCAAGAATCGGTCATCCCGGCCTATGACCTGAAGTCGATCTATGAAGCGCCGATGGCCTATCACAATGTGGGTCTGGATCAGGCTGTGCTGGACGCGTTCCAGATTGCTCCTGCTCCGAAACCCGACCTGAGCCGCTGGGAAGACGTCGAAGACCGCATTCACAACGCCGAGGGCGAAGTGAAGATCGCCGTGGTCGGCAAATACACCCAGCTGGAAGATGCTTATAAGTCGATCAAAGAGGCGCTGGTGCATGGCGGCATGGCCAACCGCACCAAGGTGAACCTGCAATGGGTCGATGCAGAACCCTTCGACAAGGAAGACCCCGCCCCCTATCTGGAAGGCTTCCACGCCATTCTGGTCCCGGGTGGCTTTGGCGAGCGCGGCACCGAGGGCAAGATCAAAGCGGCGCAGTTCGCCCGCGAGCGTAAAATCCCCTATTTGGGCATCTGTCTGGGCATGCAAATGGCCGTGGTCGAAGCTGCGCGCAACGTAGCCGGCATCACCGATGCGGGATCCGAAGAATTTGACCACGAAGCCGGCGAGACCCGTTTCACTCCGGTTGTCTATCACCTGAAGGAATGGGTGCAGGGCAACTACAAGGTGAAGCGCAAAGTGGGTGACGATAAAGGCGGCACCATGCGTCTGGGCGCCTATACGGCTGCGCTGACCGAAGGCTCGAAAGTGGCCGACGTCTATGGCTCCAACACGATCGAGGAACGCCACCGTCACCGCTACGAGGTCGACACCAAGTATCGCGAGCAGTTGGAAGAGTGCGGGCTGGTCTTCTCGGGCATGTCGCCGGATGGACGTTTGCCGGAAATCGTTGAGTGGAAAGACCACCCGTGGTTCATCGGCGTGCAGTTCCACCCGGAGCTCAAGTCGAAACCCTTCGACCCGGCGCCACTGTTTGCGGATTTCGTACGCGCCGCGAAAGACATCGAACGGTTGGTGTAAGCCACCTCGAGATTCGGATACGGGCGGGGTTTTCCCCGCCCTTTTCTTTGCGCAATCCGTGATTTAGGCTTCGTTCCACCATGAAGGAGCCCCCATGTCGCACGCTGACAACATCCGCTGGACCGAAGACGCGCAGCGCGCCATGGGCGTGCTCTTGGTGCGTCTGGCACGCGCGGATGCCGACTATGCTCAGACCGAGATCGCCCGGATCGGTCGTCTGTTCGCCCGTCACTATGACTTGACCCCGATTAAAGCCGCAAAACTGCGCGCCGAATGCGAGGCGCAGGAAAAACAGGCTGGTCCGACCGAGGATCTGGCGAAAGCCGTTCAGGACATGATGCCCTTGGCGCAGCGGGTAAAGATCATCACGGCCTTGTGGCAGGTATCCTTGGCCGATGGCGTTTTGCGCGATGAAGAGGCTGATCTGGTCACCCGCGTGGCCGAGGCTTCTGGTGTCCCGCGCGGCGACATTGTTGTGGAATGAAGCCCGCGGCCTTCATTGCTTTCGGTCTCATGGCCACCCCGGCGATGGCCGATCCTATCACCCCCGTTCCCTACGATATTGCCGCTCAAAACACCTCCGGCTTGATCGATTTCGAGAGCTTCCCTGTTCTGCCCGAGCCGGGCCAAGCCATTGCCGGTGCAATCCACGCCCCCGGAGCCACTTTGGGGGCCTCACTTGTCGGGCAGAGCATTGGCGCTAGCGGTACATTCACCGTGCTGGGTGGCGTGCCAGCGCACCCTGCGCGCGTGGCGCAGCCCCCGACAAGCCCGCCTCTGGCCATCGCCTTTCACGCGGGATTTGGCTCGAACGCGGCATTCCCCTTGGGTCCGGACGGATTCGCCCAGCGCTCAGGCCGCGGGGAAGGCAGTGTGGCGATCAGCTTTAGCGCTCCGATCCGGTCCTTCGCCCTGCGTCTACATCTGGACTATGCCGATCCGCTGGGAAGTCGCTCTGCCCCCGGCCCGGTGTGGCTAAGCTTCTACGACGCGGACGCCGCGCGGATCCACACAGAGGCGCTGGCGCCCGCGCACGGCGTGCAAAGCTTCGGCTTCCTCAGCACCGCGCCGATCACGGCAATCACCCTCACCCATCAGGATCCCGGCGGAATTGCGATTGACGACATCCGCTATTCACTGGACAGTCTGACAAACTGAAGAACAGGGGGCAGGAATGGCCAAAGGATACTGGATTGGTCGCGTCGATGTAGAGAATATCGACCGCTACATGGACTATGTTGCAGCAAATGCTGCACCTTTTGCCGAATACGGCGCCAAGTTTCTGGTACGCGGCGGCACGTTTGAAAGCGTTGAAGGGGACGCCCGGTCCCGCAATGTGGTCATCGAGTTTCCCAGCTACCAAGCCGCTCGCGAATGCTATGACAGCGATGGATACCAAGTCGCCAAGGCAATCCGGGACGAGGTCGCGATCAGCGATCTGATCATCATCGAAGGCTATGACGGATAAGTGAAAGACATTGGGCTTGGATTTCTACGCGCCGCGCCCACATTAGACAAATGCTGAAATCGCTTCTGGACAGATTGACACAACCCGCCCCCCAGCCCCTTCAGGATGGGGATGCCCGACTGGCCGTAGCGGCCATTCTTGTGCGGCTGGCACGGGCGGATCACGACTATGACGCCAATGAGAAGCGCGCGATTGATCGGATTTTGGCGCAGCGGCACAGCCTGTCCGATGCGGATGCGGCAGCGTTGCGCGCCGAGGCTGAAGCGTTGGAGGCGACCGCCCCCGACACGGTCCGGTTCACCAACGCCGTGAAGGATGCTGTGCCGTTGGAGGATCGCATTGCCATCCTGGAAGCCGCTTGGTCGGTTGTCCTGACAGACGGAGAACGCGCCTCGGAAGAGGATGCGCTGATGCGGATGATCCCTCGGTTTCTGGGCATCAGTGACTTGGACAGCAACCTCGCACGCCAGCGGGCCGCAAAGGCGCTGTAGCCCCTCATACCCCTTCAGATCGTGATTCCCCGCAGAGCGCGCGGCTCTGTGCCAAAACACGTGCGCTCTACCCGATGTTGATCCCTGTGACACAAACCGACATTTCGCAGCGCGAACCGACCATCCACCCGGATTTACGTAACTTCCCCGTCAATTCGCCGTTGCAATCCGTATGAAATTGCTCCCTACTCGTGCACCACAAAACCTTGTTTTAAACCGGAACCGCCTGTGCCTCGCGATAACTCTGACCAGACCCCTACCGACACTCTGCCGGTGATCGAAATCCGCGACCTGCACAAAAGCTATGGCGCGTTGGAAGTGCTGAAAGGCGTCGATCTGGTTGCGCCCCGCGGGCATGTCGTGTCGCTGATCGGGTCTTCCGGCTCGGGCAAATCCACCCTTCTGCGTTGTGCCAACCTGTTGGAAGAAAGTCAGCAGGGCGACATCCGTTTTGAAGGTGAGTCTATCACCTGGAAGGGTCAGGGGCTGAACCGGCACCCTGCCGACCGCGCGCAGGTCACACGCATCCGCACCAACCTGTCGATGGTGTTCCAGCAGTTCAATCTGTGGTCCCACATGACCATCCTGCAAAACGTGATGGAGGCCCCCGTCACCGTCCTCGGCCGCAACAAGGCCGAGGTTGAAGAAAAAGCCCGCGAGTATCTGGCGAAGGTCGGCATTGGCGACAAATGCGACGTCTGGCCTGCCCAGCTGTCGGGTGGCCAACAACAGCGCGCCGCGATCGCCCGGGCGCTGTGCATGGAGCCCAAGGCGCTGTTGTTTGACGAACCGACCTCGGCGCTGGATCCAGAGCTGGAACAGGAAGTGGTCAAGGTCATCAAAGACCTGGCTGCCGAGGGCCGCACCATGATCATCGTGACCCATGACATGCGCATGGCCCATGATGTTTCGGACCACGTGGTGTTCCTGCATCAAGGTCTGATCGAAGAAGAAGGCGCGCCCTCTGAGCTGTTCGGCAACCCGAAAAGCGAGCGTCTGAAGCAATTCCTGTCTCACTCGCAACCCGTGTGAGACCAATTTCTAACCAATAAAAGTAACCTGGGAGTAAATCATGAAAAAACTGATCGTCTCGACGGCGGCACTGGCCCTGACGGCTAGCTTCGCCATGGCCGCGGACACCGTGCGCCTTGGCACCGAGGGTGCCTATGCACCGTGGAACTTCGTGAACGACGCTGGCGAAATCGACGGCTTCGAGCGCGAGCTGGGCGACGAGCTGTGCAAGCGCGCCGAGCTGACCTGCGAGTGGGTGAAGAACGAATGGGACACCATCATTCCGAACCTCGTATCGGGCAACTATGACGCCATCATCGCTGGCATGTCGATCACGGCCGAGCGTGACGAAGTCATCGACTTCACCCAGCCCTACACCCCGCCAGATCCCTCGGCTTACGCTGCTATGTCGGCTGACGTAGACCCGGCAGCAGGCGTTGTCGCGGCTCAAGCCACCACCATTCAGGCTGCGTTCGTGGCCGAACAGGGCTGGACCCTGGTTGAATTCGCAACCCCGGAAGAAACCGTTGCTGCTGTGAAGAACGGCGAAGCTGACGCGGTACTGGCCGACAAATCCTTCCTGGACACCATGGTTGGCGCTGACGGCCTGGTGATGCTGGAACGCATGGAAGCCATTGGCGGCGGCGTTGGCATGGGGATCCGTGAAAGCGACGGCGACCTGCGCGCCAAGTTCGACGCAGCCATCCAGTCGATGAAAGACGACGGCACGCTGAACACCATGATCGCCAAATGGGAAGTTTCTTCTCAGTGGTAATGTAATGGCCGGGCCCGTGTGCACATGCGCGCGGGCCTAGCTTTTCTAACGGATAAACTGCACACGCGATGTTTTCCTACTGCACCGATCCTTCCACGCTCGAGGGCTTTAGCTGGCTCAGCTGCTACCTGACCACAGGCAAGCACATGGCGTTCTATCAGTCCTTCGGGATTGTCTTGGTGCTGTTGGCAATCACCGCGCCGGTGGCCTTGATGTTCGGCTTTGCAGGCGCAACCGCCGCCCGCTCGCGCATCTGGCCAATCAGCCTTCTGGGCAAGTCGTATACCGCCATCGTGCGGGGCGTACCGGATATTGCGTTCTTCATGTTCTTCGTGATCGCGCTGGATCAGGGGTTTGAGTATCTGCGCCACAAGGTGAAGTGCTCGGACTGGTCCGAACCTGTGCGCCAAGGCAACGACTTTGTGGTCTGTGCTCAGGCCAAACTGCCCCTCTCGACCAGCCCTCAATGGGTGCACGAGACCTATGGCTTTGCGCTGGCGGTTCTGACTTTTGCCATCGTCTTTGGCGCCTTCGCCGCCAACGTCCTTTTTGGCGCCATGAAAGCCGTCCCCCGCGCGCAGCTTGAAACCGCCGAGGCCTATGGCATGTCGTCGCGCCAGACATTCTGGCGCATCATGGTCCCGCAAATGTGGGTCTATGCCCTGCCCGGTCTGTCGAATCTGTGGATGATCCTGATCAAGGCCACGCCGCTTCTGTTCCTTCTGGGCGTCGAAGACATCGTCTATTGGGCGCGCGAGCTTGGGGCGACCAAGACCGCTAGGTTCTCGGACTATCCGCATGGGAACTGGAACGCCTATTACTTCGGCGGGCTTCTCGTCTTCTACCTGATGCTCACCTCGATCAGTGAACGCGTCTACAAACGTCTATCCCTGCGCCTGTCCCACGGTCAGGCCACCGCCGCCGGTGAAGCGCAACGGAAGGCCGCGACATGAGCTGCGTTCAGACCATCCAAGACTACGCTTTCCGCTCGATCGGCTTCGGCGAACGCCTGCTGCCGCGCGACGACTATACGCTGTGCGAGCATTTCACGCTGATCGGCTCCGGCATGATCTGGAACATCTATTTCGGCCTGATCGCGATCCTGTTTGGCTTCTTCGCCGCCACCGGGTTGGCACTGGCCAAGAACAGCAGCTCGGCCCGCGTGCGCAAACCGGCCGAGTTCTTCATCTACGTGTTCCGCGGCTCGCCCTTGTTCATCCAAATGTTCTTCGCCTACGCGGTGTTCCTGTCGATCAAGCAGAGCGTCCCGGGCTTTTCGCTGCTAACCTCGGCGTGGCTGGGCGCGGCGATCGTCTTGTTCCTGAATACCACCGCCTATTCGGCCGAGATCTTCTATGGTGCGCTACAATCGATCCCGAAAGGCGATCTTGAGGCCGCCGACGCCTATGGCATCACCGGTTGGACCCGGTTCAAGCGGATCATCTGGCCCTCGATGATGCGTCTGGCATGGCCTGCTTACACGAACGAGGCGATCTTCTTGTTCCACGCCACGGCGCTGGTCTATTTCTCGGGCTTCCCGGTCTGGCAGCAACGCGGCGACGCGCTGTATTATGCCAGCTATTTCGCGGACAAGACGTTCAACCCGTTCATCCCCTACCCGATCCTGGCTTTCTATTTCATCCTGCTGACGCTCGCGGTCATCACGATCTTTGGTCGCATCGGCAAGCGTCTGAACCGGCACCTTCCGCAGGCTGTGGTCCGTCGCCCCAGCTTCATGCGCACCTTGTTTCGCTGATCATTCATGCAAAATTGCCCTTGCCCCGGCGTCACGGCTCGGGTAGGTCATGTATGACTGCACGATAATTTGATCAAATTTGGGTAGCACATGAAAATCGGCATTCTGCAAGCAGGCCATTCCCCCGACGAACTGCGCGACAGTGTCGGAGATTATGGCGAGATGTTCACCCGTCTGCTCGACGGGCATGGGTTCGACTTCCAGATCTTCTCGGTCGTGGATGGCGAGTTTCCTGCGGGCACGGACGACGCGGATGGCTGGCTGATCACCGGATCGAAACATGGCGTTTACGAGGATCACGACTGGATCCCACCGCTGGAAAAACTGATCCGCGACATCCGCGATGCGGGTCAGCCGCTGGTCGGCGTCTGTTTTGGCCACCAGATCATCGCCCAAGCGCTTGGCGGGAAGGTCGAGAAGTTTGGTGGCGGCTGGTCGATTGGCCGCACCGAATATGACTTTGGCGATCACAAGCTGGCCTTGAACGCATGGCATCAGGACCAAGTGATCGACGCGCCCGAAGGTGCCGAAATCATCGCCTCGACTGATTTCTGCGCCAATGCGGCGATGATGATCGGCAACAAGATCCTGACCATCCAGCCCCACCCCGAGTTCACCGCCCCGCTTGTCGCGGGTCTGATCGAACATCGCGGGCGCGGCAATGTCCCTGACGCGCTGCTGGATGCCGCGGAAGACGCGCTGGACACCGGAACAGACAACGCCAAATTCGCGGACCAGATGGCCGCCGTTCTGAAACGGTAGATCTCGGATCCCGGAAGCATCGAAAGCCGCGATTAAAACGCGGCTTTTTTGCCCTTTCCACCCCGCAGATTCGTAACAACTGCACGACAAATCAGAAAATATAGCTGCACCCGCAGCACTGAAACTTCTGGCCAGACTCACCTCACTCTTTTATATTTTCCGAAATGAGTTTTCGAAAAAGCCGAAAAGGCCACACTCGAAAGAGGAGACAGCATGACCCTGGACCAGACCGCAGCACCCGCCGCCCCGAACGTCCATGACGCCGAACCCATCCCCGAAGCCGCCCGCGCCGAGATCGACCGGCTACTACAATCGGGCGACCTTTTCCGCTACACTGCACCGGAAGACGCGCCCGTCGCCCTTCTGGAGGCCGAATTCGCCGAGATGATGGGCGCGAAATACGCACTGGCTGTGGCCAGCTGCTCGGCCGCGCTGTTTCTGTCTTTGAAAGCCTTGAGCTTGCCGCGTGACACCAAGGTTCTGATCCCCGCCTTCACCTTTGCCGCCGTGCCCAGCTCGGTCGTGCATGCCGAGTGCAAGCCGGTGCTGGTGGATGTCCAAGCCAACTATCGCATCGACATGGATGATTTTGCCGCCAAACTAACCCCGGATGTGGGCGCGGTGATCATCAGCCACATGCGTGGGCACACCTCGGACATGGATGCGATCATGCAGCTTTGTGATGCCGCAGAAATCCCCGTGATCGAAGATGCAGCCCACTCGCTTGGCACCCTGTGGCATGGACGCAAGATCGGCACGATTGGTAAGATCGGCTGTTTCTCGTTCCAGTCCTACAAGATGCTGAACGCAGGCGAAGGGGGCATCCTGATCACCGATGACGCCGATCTGGCCGCCCGCGCCGTGATCATGTCCGGCGCCTACGAACACAACTGGAAGAAGCACAAAACCCCGCGCGGCGAGAACTCGACCGATCTGGCAGACGCCTTTGCCCGCTGGCAAAACCAACTGCCGCTTTACAACACGCGCCTGTCGAACCTGTCCGCCGCCGTCATCCGCCCGCAAATTCCCGAGCTAGAGCGCCGCGTGACGGACGGCCTGCGCAACCACGACTATGTGGCGGCGAAGCTGGAAAAAAGCCCGTGGATCACCGTCCCCGCGCCGCTAGCGCCGGAAACCCGCGCGCCGGATTCGATCCAGTTCAACCTGGACAATGTCAGCGACGAAGAAACCATCGCCTTTCAAGCAGCTGCCAAAGCGCGCGGCGTCGGCGTTCAGGTGTTCGGGAAAAGCGAAGACAACGCCCGCGCCTTCTGGAATTGGCAGTTCATCGACGACCAAGGTCCGCTGCCGCAAACCCGCGCGATGCTGTCCCGCGCCTGCGACACGCGCCTGCCCGTGCGCCTGACCCCGCCCGAGCTGGACTTCATCGCAGACGCCATTGTGGGCGCCATCGCCGAGGTCAAAGCTCGGAAGTCGGAAACCGCTGCGTAGGATTGCACTCTTTTTCTTGTTGTAAATATCCTGGGGTGAATGCGCGCAGCGCAGAGGGGCAACGCCCCTCCCCCTTACAACACTCGAAGCGTGCCCTTCAGCCACGGATAGTCGCGCACCGCAGGCTCGACGATCAATGCGCCCAGAAGCGTTCGGCACTGCGCCGCCAGATCCCGCGGCAAATCCCCCAGCATATCTGCGCGTGCGACAAGATTGATGCGTCGTGTGAACGGGGCAAAGGGCAACTCAATCAGATCCGCGGCATCCTTGAAGCGGTGGGCGCGCAGGAACCCCAAAGGCGTAATGATCGTCCACCCGGCCCCGCCCGCCACCATCGCCATGATCGCGTGATAGCTATCCAGCTCGAACCGGTTGTCCAGCTTTAGGTTCTGCCGCGCCAGATTGTCGGAAATCACCCGGCCCATATGGTGACGCGCCGTATATTGCACCAGCGGAAGGTCCTTTAGCACCTCGCGCGGATCACGATCCCCGATCAGCCCCTTGGGCACTGCGGCAACAAAGGGCTCTTCCAACAGGGAATGCACCTCCATCCACGGCGCAGAAGCACCCGTATCTGCGGCCACAATCACGTCCAGTGCCCGCGCGTCCAACTGGTCGTGCAACCGGTGCGAGGCGCCGGTTTCCAGCAGGAACCGCGTGGAGTGCAACTGCCCCGCGACCTCGGACAGCAGGCGTGGGGTGACGTCTGCGTCGAAGTCCTCGATCATCCCAAGCCTCAGGCGCGAAAGCTGGGACATCGCCCCCAGCGTCAGTTCCGCCTTCGCCTGTTCAGCCTCGTTCAAAATGGCCTGCGCGCGTTTCAGGAACAGAGATCCGGCTGCGGTCAGGGACACGGGCCGGGCCGAGCGGTCCAGCAGGCTGGTGCCCAGTGCTGCCTCAAGATTGGTAAGCTGCTGGCTGACGGAAGACGGGCTGACCCCCAAGCGGCGCGCCGCCACCGAGATCGAGCGTTCATCGGCAATGGCAACGAACACTTCGACCCCCCAAAGTGTGATCCGTCCGGCAGTTTCAACCATCTCGCTCTCCTTTGCGCAGAAAGCTAGGGGCAAAGACGGGGTCGGGCAACATCCAATCCCGCTTAGAGCGCTTCCACGTTTGCTCGTGGAAGCGCTTTAACGGGTCCAAAGGCGCGAAAGATCCTTTGGGCGGGATGGCTCAATGACCCAGCCGTCTGCGCCAAGATGCACCGCGACCGCACCGCTTTGCGCCAGTACCTTGCGATCCAGCAGGGTACATCCGGCCGGAGCCGGATCATCCCGCCACGCCGCCAACACCACCAAATCGGCATTCGCACAGGCCTCGGCCAAGCGGGTTTCAGCCTCGCGCCCGGTCAGTTGCATCAAAGACAACCCGTGCAGGTCGACCTCAAGATGCCCCTTCTGCCCGTCAAAAAGAGGACGCTCGAACGCGATCTGCTGGGTGGCGGTGTCGCCGTCATTCTCAAGCCAGGATCGGGCAGCAAACCCCTCGCCGCGCGACTTGGACAGGGCACGACCATCGCTGGTCATCACACCGATCAGCCCGCCCGAGGAACTGATCAGAACTGCCGGCCGCTCGACCGTGGCCCAGCCTGCGAAGGCCACCACCGTCGGCAGAAGCACCACCCACCTTTCACGCCCACGCAGTAGAACGAAGAAAACTCCCGTCACAGCGAGCAGTGGCAGGATGTATCCCGGCGGCGTCGGCACTTTTCCGATCGCCCCGTCCAGAGATGAGACCGTGTCGGCCACCCAAAGGATCCAGCGGATCGGCCAATCCATCAGCCATAGGGCCACAGCCTCGAGCCGCACCGCGGCCAACAAGGCTGCAAGCACAGCCAAAGGCATGATCACAGCGCCCATGACGGGAACGCTCAGAAGGTTGGCAACCAATCCATAGTGACTGACCTGATTGAAATGCACCGCCCCGATGGGGGCTGTTGCTAGCCCCGCCACAGCCGAGGAGACGACCACGGTCACAACCGGCCGCAGCCACCCGGGCAACCGCCGGTTTGCTCCGTCGCGCGCATGATCCCGGATCCACGCAAACACCGCGACCAGCGCCGTTGTGGCGGCGAAAGACATTTGGAATCCCGGTTCGACCAGAGCCTCGGGCGTCAGGATCAGAACAATCATCGCCGCCATGGCGACCGCGCGCAGGGTCAGGGCGCGGCGGTCGAACAGGATCGCCACGAACATAGTCGTCACCATGATGAAGGCCCGCGTGGTGGCGACGGCTCCGCCGGACAGGGCGAGATAGAACACCCCGGCCCCGATGGCCGTCACGGCGGCCAGCTTCTTCACTGGAACGTTCAAGGACAGCCGGGGCCACAGCCCCATCAACACGCGCATCGCCTGAAAGACAAACCCGGTCAGCAGCCCCATATGCAGGCCCGAGATCGCCAAGAGGTGCGCAAGGTTCGATCCGCGCAGGGCGTCTATCGTCGCCCGCTCCATCGAGGATCGGTCGCCCGTGGTGATCGTCGCGGCAAAGGCTCCGCTTTCACCAGGCAAAACCTCTCGTACGCGGTTTGCAATCTTTTGACGCAACTGCCCCACGGCCAGCGACAGCTCGCCCGTGGGGGGTGACAGCAAAAGCGCAGGGCTTAGTGTGTATCCCACCGCTCCAATCCCGCGGAACCACGCCATGCGCTGGAAATCAAAGCCGCCGGGCTCGACCGGGCCGTTGGGGCCAGACAGATGCCCGGTCAGGGCGATGCGCTGACCAATGGCAGGGGACAGATATCCCTGATCGCCATGAAGCGAGACCCGCACGCGGTCCGGCAGTTTCGCGGGGTTCACATCATTCAAGCGCACTTGATCCAAAGTCAGGCGCACCGCGTCCGATTGCGAGCGGTCCATCGCGATGATCCGCCCCTCAATCGGGCCGTAATATCGGAAATCCAGTACTGGCCCGGCCACCCAGTGGGCACGCGCGCCAGCGACTCCAAAACCGAGCGCCACGCAGATCACGGCGCGCGCCAGTGGTCCGATCCCCCACGGCCAGCGCCATGCGATGCCCGCGCAAATCAGCCCCAGAACGGCCAGCCCGGTGTACATCGCAATGTCTGGCTCGCGCAGCGGCACGAAGTACAGCCCGATGCCCGTACCAAAGAACAACGGCGCCCAGATCAGGAACCGCCCGCGTTCTTCTTCGATACGAGACAAGAGATTCACGACCGCACCCTTGTTCAAACCCTTCCTTTTGTTAAAAGCATCTCAACAAAACTTGGTTTCAGGCTTTCCCTGAAATGCCACCCCCTCTGCGTACCGCGCACATGGTTTCCAAAAGGTTAATGACCGATGTCTCAGACGCCCCAGATTGTCACCCGTTTCGCCCCCTCGCCCACCGGTTATCTGCATATCGGCGGCGCCCGCACAGCGCTGTTCAATTGGCTCTATGCCCGTGGTCGTGGCGGTAAATTCCTGCTGCGGATCGAGGATACGGACCGCGCGCGCTCGACACCCGAAGCGACCGAGGCCATCCTGAAGGGCATGGCATGGCTGGGGCTGGATCATGACGGAGAGGTCGTGAGCCAGTTTGACCGTGCCGACCGCCACGCCGAGGTTGCCCGTGAGATGCTGGCAAACGGCCACGCCTACAAATGCTTCGCCACGCAGGACGAAATTCAGGCCTTCCGCGAGGAAGCCCGGGCCGAGGGCCGCTCGACCCTCTATCAAAGCCCGTGGCGCGATGCTGATCCCGCGACCCACCCGGACGCGCCTTACGTGATCCGCCTGAAAGCCCCGCGCGAGGGCGTGACCGTCATTCACGACGAAGTACAGGGCGACGTCACCATCCGTAACGACCAGTTGGACGACATGATTTGTTTACGTTCGGATGGCACACCCACCTACATGCTGGCCGTTGTTGTTGATGACCACGATATGGGCGTGACCCATGTGATCCGGGGGGATGACCACCTGAACAATGCCGCGCGCCAGACGATTGTCTATCAGGCGATGGGCTGGGACCTGCCCGTTTGGGCGCACATCCCGCTGATCCACGGCCCGGATGGCAAGAAGCTGTCCAAGCGCCACGGCGCGCTGGGTGTCGAAGAATATCAGGCGATGGGTTATCCCGCGCAGGCAATGCGCAACTATCTGGCCCGTCTGGGTTGGAGCCACGGCGATGACGAGTTCTTCTCGGACGCGCAAGCGCTGGAGTGGTTTGACCTGTCTGGCATCGGCAAAAGCCCCGCCCGTTTCGACTTCAAAAAGCTTGATAACCTGTCCGGCCAGCACTTGGCCGTGATGGAGGATGCGGACGTTCTGGCCGCGCTGCAGGGCTATATGGAGGCTGCAGGCGAAATTTCTTTGCAGTCGCAGCAAATTGATTTGGTGTCATCGGCCATGTATGTGCTGAAAACCAGCGCCAAAACATTGCCGCAACTCCTTGAAAAGGCTAGGTTTGCAACTGTTTCACGCCCCATCGACCGAGATGAGAAAGCCGAGAAGGCGCTTGACGAAGTATCCCGTGGTATACTGAAAGAATTGACGCCGCAGCTGCAAAATGCTAGCTGGGACCGCGAGACGCTTGAGGGAATCCTGAACGGGTTGGCCGAGGCCCACGGCACGAAATTTGGCAAACTGGCCGCGCCCCTGCGTGCAGCCCTTGCCGGACGCGCCGTAACCCCAAGCGTATTTGATATGATGCTTGTTCTCGGGCGTGACGAAACCATCGCACGACTGGACGACGCAAGCGCCTGAAGCACAAGCGATCGACCAACCGGGGCGGTCGCTTTCTAACACGAAGGGAAAATACATGGCTGAACAAACCGGAATCGCAAAGCTCTCGTTCGGAGACAAAGAGCTCGAGCTCCCCATGTACTCCCCGACCGCTGGTCCGGACGTGATCGACATCACCAAGCTCTATGCTCAGGGTGGCGTTTTCACCTACGACCCCGGCTTCACCTCGACCGCAAGCTGCGATTCGACCATCACCTATATTGATGGCGGCAAAGGCGAGCTTCTGTACCGCGGCTATCCGATTGATCAGCTGGCTGAAAAATCGCATTACCTCGAAGTGTGCTACCTGCTGCTGTACGGTGAACTGCCGACCGAAGCCGAGATGGTAGACTTCGAAAACCGTGTGACCCGTCACACGATGGTGCACGAGCAGATGACCAAGTTCTACTCGGGCTTCCGTCGCGACGCACACCCGATGGCCATCATCACCGGCGTAATGGGCGCCATGTCGGCCTTCTATCACGACTCGACCGACGTGAACGACCCGTGGCAGCGTGAAGTGGCTGCGATCCGCATGATCGCCAAGCTGCCCACCATCTCGGCCATGGCTTACAAATACTCGATCGGCCAGCCGTTCGTGTATCCGAAGAACGATCTGGACTATGCGTCGAACTTCCTGCGCATGTGCTTTGCCGTTCCAGCTGAAGAGTATGAAGTGAACCCGATCCTTGCCAAGGCAATGGACCGCATCTTCACCCTGCACGCCGACCACGAACAGAACGCCTCGACCTCGACCGTACGTCTGGCCGGGTCGTCGGGTGCCAACCCGTTCGCCTGTATCGCTGCCGGCATCGCCTGTCTGTGGGGCCCTGCCCACGGTGGCGCAAACCAGGCCTGCCTGGAAATGCTGCGTGAAATCGGCTCGGTCGACAACATTCCGGAATACGTGGCCCGCGCCAAGGACAAGGACGATCCCTTCCGCCTGATGGGCTTCGGTCACCGCGTCTACAAGAACTTCGACCCGCGTGCGAAGGTCATGAAGGAAAGCGCTGACGAGGTTCTGGGCCTCTTGGGCATCGAAGACAACGAAACGCTGAAAGTGGCCAAGGAACTGGAGCGCATCGCGCTGGAAGATCCGTATTTCGTGGACAAGAAACTGTACCCGAACGTCGACTTCTACTCGGGCATCATCCTCGAGGCCATGGGCTTCCCGACCTCGATGTTCACCCCGATCTTCGCGCTGTCGCGCACCGTCGGCTGGATCTCGCAGTGGAAAGAGATGCTGGGCGATCCGGGCCAGAAAATCGGCCGTCCGCGTCAGCTGTACCTCGGCGACACCGAGCGCGACTATGTAGACGTCGAAAAGCGCTAAGCCGTACGATATCAAAGAAAAGCCGCCCACTTTGGGCGGCTTTTTTCGTTTATGGTAAGCGCGATCAAGCGGCCATCAGCCAATAAAAAAGGAGCCCGTAGGCTCCTTACCAATCGCGATCCGTTTGGGATCAGCGGCCTTCGTATTGCGGCGCGCGTTTCTCGAGGAACGCCAGAACGCCTTCCTTGAAATCACGCGACTTGCCGCATTCGCCCTGCAGGCTCGCCTCAAGCGCAAGCTGTTCGTCCAGCGTGTTGCTCAGCGAGGCACGCATGGCCTTCTTGATGTTGCGATAGGACAGGGTCGGGCCTTTCGCCAGCTGCTCGGCCCGCTTGCGCCAGGTGGCTTCGAATTCGTCTTCTGCCACGCATTCCCAGATCAGGCCCAGATCGGCGGCCTCTTTCGCGGGCATCTTTTCAGCGAACAGGGCAGCACCCATTGCCTTGGCAAAGCCCATCTGGCGCGGCATCCAGTAGGTGCCACCGGCATCCGGGATTAGACCAATGCGCGAGAAGGCCTGCATGAAGAAGGCGCTTTCCGATGCGATCACCACATCGGCAGCCAGCGCGATGTTGGCCCCTGCCCCAGCAGCAGCGCCATTGACGGCCGAGATTGTCGGGATCGGGCTGTCATAGATGGCGCGCAGCAGCGGCTCGTATTCGTCACGCAAGGTGCGCTCCAGATCGACCTCTGCAGCATTTGCGCGGTCGCCCAGATCCTGACCCGAGCAGAACGCACGGCCCGAGCCTGTGATGACCAGCGCGCGGGCTTTTTTACCTGCCTCTTCCACAGCATGTGCAATCTCGGCGCGCATCTGGGTGTTCAGGGCGTTCATCACGTCGGCGCGGTCAAAGGTCAGAACCGCCAGGCCATCCGTAATGTCCAATGTGATCGTTTCGTAAATCATGTCATCCTCCCGGAGTTTCACGCAATATAACCGACCAAGCGGTCAGGTAAAGATGAACGCCCCGTCATTTGTGGAAGTTTCCTGTGGTCAGGCCTTATTCGTCCAGCAATTCTTTCAGCCGGGCCTCTTCATCTTGCGTCAACGCGGCAGCGCCGTCCTTCGATTGCGCACGGCGGCGCAGATAGAGCACACACGACAGCGCGGCGATCAGGAACAGAACCGGTCCGGTCGCCCAAAGAATCAGGTTCGCACCCGAGCGGTTGGGCTTCATCAGAACGTATTCGCCATAGCGTTCGACGATGAAGTCCACGACCTCTTCATTGCTGTCACCTTCGACCAGCCGCTCGCGCACCAGAAGGCGCAGGTCGCGGGCAATCGAGGCGTTGCTTTCGTCAATATTCTCGCCCCGGCAGACCACGCATTTAAGGTCGGACGAGATATCGCGCGCACGTTCTTCCAGCACCGGGTCTGCCAGCACTTCGTCGGGGTTCACAGCGTAAGCGGGCGCCGCAAGGCAACCCATCACGGCCAGCGAAGCTATCAGACGTTTCATTCTGCAGGCACCCCTTCCATACGGGTCTTGGCGGCCCCAGCGGCCACGCGGAAGCGGCGGTCAAACAGGCTGAAGATGCCGCCCAAGGCCATGATGATCGAGCCCGCCCAGATCCAGTTGGCGAAGGGCTTGATGAAGGTGCGCACGGCCCAACCGCCACCTTCCTGCGGGTCGCCGATCACCACATAGATATCGGTCCAGAAACCGTTCGAGATCGCGGCTTCGGTGGTGGGCATCGCCTGCACCGGATAGACGCGTTTTTCGGGGTATAGGACAGCAATTTCGGCATTGTTTTCCGAGACAACGATGGTCGCCATTGTCGAGATATAGTTCGGCCCCTGTTCGCGCCCAACATGCTCCAACGTGATGTCATATTCGGCCACTTGGAAGGTCTCGCCAATTTGGGCAACGCGGATATCTTCGACCTCCCACGCCATCAGGCCGGAAATCCCCATCATGGTGATCCCAAGCCCTGCGTGGGCTGCGAACTTGCCCCAATCGGCCCCCGGCAGTCGGGTCAGACGTGACAGGCGGTTCGACAGCGCGCCACGTCCCGTGCGGCTGAAGATGTCCGTCATGGAGCCAGTCACCAGCCAGGTGCCCAAGAACATGCCAATCGGGCCCAAAGCAGACTTGCCCGTCTGCATCGCCCAGACCAGCGCCAGAACCGCAATCGACAGGATCAGAGCGGGCACCAGTTGTTTCACCACGCGCCCGATCTTGGCGCGTTTCCACGGCAGCATTGCCCCAATAGGCAGCACAAGCGCCAGCACCACCATGAAGGGCGTGAAGGCGGCCTCGAAGAACGGTGCGCCGACCGAGATCTTGCGGTCAAACGCCTCGCCCACCAAGGGCCAGATCGTGCCGACGAAGACGACAAACGAGGACACAGCCAACAGGATATTGTTCACCACCAGCGCGCTTTCACGGCTGACGAAACCGAAGACGCCCTTGGCTTCCATCGCGCCAGCGCGCGCTGCAAACAGCGTTAACGCTCCGCCGGTGAAGAACAGCAGGATGAACAAGATGAACACGCCGCGCTCGGGGTCCGAGGCAAAGGCGTGGACAGACGTAATCACGCCTGAGCGGACGATGAACGTCCCGATCAGCGAGAAGCCAAAGGCCAAGATGGCAAGTAGGATGGTCCAGCTTTTCAGGCTTTCACGTTTCTCGACCACGATGGCCGAATGCAAAAGTGCCGCTGCGAACAGCCATGGCATGAAGGACGCGTTTTCAACGGGATCCCAGAACCAGAACCCACCCCAGCCCAGCTCGTAATAGGCCCACCAGCTGCCCAGCGCGATGCCGATGGTCAGGAAGACCCACGCGGCCAGCGTCCACGGGCGCACCCAGCGGCCCCAAGCGGCGTCGATGCGGCCTTCGATCAGGGCGGCGACCGCGAAGGAAAACGCCATCGAAAGACCCACATAGCCCAGATACAGGAACGGCGGGTGGAAGGCCAAACCGGGGTCTTGCAACAACGGATTCAGATCCTGCCCATCAAAGGGCGGCTGCGCCAGACGCAGGAACGGGTTCGAGGTGAAGATAATAAAGGCCAAAAACGCCACAGCGATCGAGCTTTGCACCGACAACACCCGCGCTTTCAAGGTCCGTGGCAGATTTTGCCCGAACCACGCCGCCGTTGCCCCAAAGCCTGCGATGATCAGCACCCAAAGCAGCATCGAGCCCTCGTGGTTCCCCCACACGCCCGATATCTTGTAAAGCATCGGCTTGGCAGAATGCGAGTTCAGCGTGACCAGCCGGACCGAGAAGTCCGAAGTCACAAACGCATAGGTCAGCGCCAGAAATGACGTGGAAATCAACAGGAATTGGATCGTCGCCGCGGGTACGGCCATCTCCATCCAGCTGTTCCAGCCCTTATGTGCCCCGATCAGTGGCACGATGGTTTGCACCATGGCCACGCCCAGCGCCAAGATCAGCGCAAAATGTCCAAGCTCTGTAATCATGCGGCGGACTTTACAGAGAGTCGGCCCCAGTCACTAGCCCTTGCCGCATGATGCGGCACCCGGTCACGGGCTTTTGTATGGTCTGGACCTACTGAACCAGCAGATAGATCACGGACGAACACATCACGGCCAACAGAACAGGCGCTAGAAACGCCGCCCCATGCAGGCCGAAGGATCGATGAATCACGCTAAAATGCAGAACCGCCCCCGACAGGCAGACGGCCAAGGGCGCGAAATGCAGCGCACTTGCGGTCATCGCCTCGGGCGCGCCCAAAAGGGCATAGATCCACCACCACCCCAGCACCAGACTTGCCCCGCACCAGCTATAGGCCATGCCCAGCGCCAAGGGGGTGGCACGTTGCAGGTAGAGCCACAGGAACGTCAGCGCGATCATTAGCCCCATCAACGTGATGGCCCCAAAGCCGATCTGGAAAATCGCTTGGTATCCAAAGGCCCAGTACCCGGCCTGAAGCAGAACGGCCAATATCGCGACGAGAAGAGCTGCTTGTTTCATTTGTGCAAGATACCTCGGACAACCGCATCGAGTTCCGCGGCTGCTTGTTCGTTTCGTGAAAGTGCTTTTTGAAAGCGGTCCGCCAAAAGAACGTCCTTGAGCCGCTCTTTGACGCAGAGATACAGGCGCCGGATCATCATCGCCCCCCGCCCGAAGGCAACCGTTCGCGGATGATGGTCGTGATCTCGATCAGGATGGACGAGTTCTTGTCCAGCACCGCCCGCGTCGCCTGATCCTTCTGCAAGTCGCGATAGAGCAGATAGAACACCAGCAAGACCCACGGGCCATGCTCGGCCACCAGTTTCAGGATCATGTCACTTGCCATTTTGCTGCGCCTTCCAGTCCTTCAGGGCTGCATTGTCGCTGACATCCACATTCGCTGGGACGGTTGCCGAGAGCGGACGGATGCCCAACGGAGCAAAGCCTGCGGCGAGAGGCTCGACTTCCTGTGGATCTGCAGACGCACGCAACTCATTGGCGCGCACCAGCACTTCGGCGATCGAGCGCTGGAACTCTTGCCCTTTCACCTGCTGGCGTGCCCCGAAATAGAAGCTGACAATGGCGCCCATCAGCCACCATAGCGGCTCGGGCACCAGTGTGATACCCAACATCCGGTCTGCGAACCAAACCGGGTCCACCATCGCCGCTGCGAACAGTCCTAGCGTCGACAGGGCCAAGGCCGGACGCGGTAGGCGATTCAGGGCATCCATGAATCGATCAAACCGACCACGACGCGCATGGGCGAATTCCGCTGCGAACGCCTCGATCGCGGCCATCTGCAATTCTGCATCGCGGGCCGAGGCCGCCTCGGCATTCTCGCGAAACACTTCCGCAGTCTCGCGCACCACATTACCGCGCCCGCCGAACAGCACGCGGATCACGTCTCCGATCAGCCCCATGCCCGCACCCGTTCCCGGTGGGCCGCATCTGTCAGGTGATAGCGCGGCGCGATGAACTCCTCGGCGCGTTTGATCCAACCGCCTTTCCCGCCATCCTTACGCCGCGCGTATTTTCTGGACGCCGGGCGACGATCCGCCAGACGATAGTAGTAGTTGCGCCGCTCGATCCCGTAGGCATCCACCAGATGGTCCGGGGCGGCATTCATCGCGTCAAGCGCAATGCCCAACGTCTGCGGCCCAAGCGCTCCATCTTGCGAGAGGGTGTGCCCCATCTTGGCCAAAAGCCGCTGCAGAATCCGCACCGCATTGCCGCCTGCGTTGACATACATGTCGAACACGGTGGCCTGCAGCGGCTCGGGCAACTCGTTAATCCGAGGCTTGTAGAAGTAGTGCTTTAGGAAAATATCGCGCGCCTGTGCGCGGGTCAGGCGCTTCACATCCGAGGGCGTGATCTTGCCATCTCCGTCCAGATCCAGCCCCAAGCGACGCATGGTGTGGATCGTAACCCCGAACTTCGTTGCCCCACCGGGATCATCGGGGTCATTCACATAGCCGCCTTCACGGGCGACGATCTGATCTGCGATTTCTGTGACGCTCTGCATCCGGGCCTTCCCCGCGTTTGAAACACGGGGATAAGGCTGCGGAACTCAGGTTAACAATGTCGAAATCAGTCGGTCGGCTCGACGTAGACGCCACTCTCTTTCAGGCTGTCCACAACCTCTTTCGGCATGTATTCCTCGTCATGTTTGGCAAGGATTTCAGAGGCTTCGAAGACGCCGTCGACATAGGTGCCGGTGCCAATCATGCCTTGGTTTTCGGCAAACAGGTCAGGCAGTACACCGGTATAGCGCACAGGCACGGTTTCCGCTCCGTCGGTCACCGAGAAGCTGACCGTTTCCCCCTGCCCGCGTACAATCGAGCCGTCCGATACCAACCCGCCCATGCGGAACACCTCGTCCGCGCGGGGCGGTTCGGCGATCACCTCGGTGGGCGAGCGGTAGTAGTTGATCCCGTCCTTCAGCGCATACCCAATCAGTCCGGTCGACAGCGCCAACGCGACGAATGCCAGAACGATGATCTGGATGCGACGGGTTTTCTTCAAGCTTTTCAGACCGGCCATTTCAGGCTCCTTTTCAATCTCTTACGGGAAGACCGGGGGCATCATCAGCCCGGTAGTTTCATCTTCGCCCAGCATCAGGTTGGCGTTCTGCAGCGCCTGACCGGACGATCCCTTGCACAGGTTGTCCAAGGCTGACACGACCAGCGCGCGGCCCGGGATCCGGTCGCCCGCGACGCCCAGATGACACTGGTTCGATCCCATCACCTGCCCCATGCCCGGTAGCTTGCCGAAGGGCAGCACAGTGACGAAGGGCTCGTTGGCATATTGCGCGACAAGAGCGGCGTGGATCGCCTGCGGATCGCCGTCCACATAGCAGTCCGCCAGAATGCCGCGGTTCACCGGCACCAGATGCGGTGTGAACTGGATGCGCACGTCGCGACCTGCCAGCATCGAGAACTCTTGATCGAACTCGCCCAGATGGCGGTGCGTTCCGCCCTGCGCATAGCCCAACACATCGGTCGAGCGCTCGGCAAACAGCATGTTTTCCTTCAGCGACCGACCAGCGCCAGAGATGCCGTTTTTCAGGTCACAGATGATCCGGTCCAGATCAACCAACCCGCCGGAAATCAGTGGGCGCAGCGCATATTGCACGGTCGCGGCGTTACAGCCGGTGCCAGCCACCAAACGCGCAGTCTTAATGTCGTCGCGATAGAACTCGGTCAGACCGTAAACAGCCGTTTTCTGCAATTCGACGGCCACATGCGGCGCGCCGTACCATTTTTCGTACTCGGCCGGATCGCGCAGACGGAAATCCGCGCCCAGATCGACGACCTTCACATTTTCGGGCAGGTCACGCACAAGCGCTTGGCTCAGGCCATGCGGCAAGGCGGCAAAGGCCAGATCTACGCTCGAGAAGTCGATCTCGTCCATTTTGACCAGCTTCGGCAGATCCAGATGGCGCAGATGGGGGTAAACGTCCGACATCTCTTGCCCGGCCTTGCGGTCAGCGGACAGCGCAACGATTTCCATCGACGGATGGGTGGCGATCAAGCGGACAAGCTCGGCACCCGTATAGCCGGACGCACCAAGAATGGCGATTTTGTGGGTCATTCAGACCTCCTGCGAATTCGAAGGATAGATAGGTGTTTTGCGTGCGCCTTGCAATCAGGCGGCTTCGAAAGCGATCTTTCGTCGCAGAAACTGGGTCGCACGATTGGAAACTTGGACCGGATTACCGGTGGTCAGGAACTTCGACTCCGTCCCCGTTCCGCGCATCTTGGGATGACGTTCAAGGTAGTCTGCAAGGCTTTCGGCCACCAGATTGGCTTGGCTATAGACCTTCACGTCTGCGCCCAGCGCGTCCTGGAATTCCTTTTCCATCAGCGGATAGTGGGTGCAGCCCAGAATAGCGGCCTCGGGCTTGGGCATCTTACGCTTCAACGCGTCCACATGGCTGCGCACCAGCGCCTCGGCCAAGATCATGTCGCCGTCTTCGATGGCATCCACGACTCCGCCGCAGGCCTGCGCTTCGACATCCACGCCGATGGCGCGGAAAGCCAGTTCACGCTGGAACGCGCGGCTGGACACGGTGGCAGGGGTGGCGAACAGCGCGACATGCTTCACTTCAACCTCGCGCGGGGGCGAGTTGTCCCCCCACTGGCGTTCGGTCAGCGCTTCAATCAGGGGTACGAAAACGCCCAGCACGCGCTTGTCTGTCGGGATCCAGCTTTCCTGCATCCGGCGCAAAGCGGCCGCCGAAGCCGTGTTACAGGCCAGAATAACCAGATCGCAGCCCTGATCCCACAGAGCCGAAACGGCCTTGGTGGTCAGGTCATACACGTCATCCGCATCCCGCACCCCGTACGGTGCATGTGCGTTGTCGCCGTAATAGACAAAATCCACATCTGGCAGACGCTTCGAGACCGCATCCAGAACCGTCAATCCGCCCAGACCGCTGTCGAAAATTCCTACTGCCATCGCCTTATGCCTTATGCTTGTCCTCGAACTCGAACCCATAGGTGGTTTGAGCACCGGGGGTCTTGGACAAGGCATAGGTCCGATCGCGCAGGAAATCCATCATGGATTTGGCGTCTTTGGCATATTCGCCCCATTCCGCTGGCAAAATCGGCTGACCGATCGACAAGCGCACAGGTTTGTCGGTCCTTTTGCCAAACTCGCGGATCAAAAGCGCCATGCGCAGCGTCACGTGCAAGTGACTGGCCACCTGAAAACTGCGCGAGTTGTGGCCGTGAAAACAGATCGGCACCACTGTCGCATTGGATCTTGCGATCAAGCGCGCCGTAAATCGCCGCCAGCCGGGATCAAGCGGCGTGCCAAACGGCTTCTGCGCGGTCGAGACGGTGCCGCCGGGGAAAATCCCAATCGCGCCACCATCCGCCAGATAGCTGCGCGCGGCATTGCGTGTCTCAAGGTTCACCTTCATCGCCTCGCGCGTCTCGGCGAAGTCAACGGGCAGGATTACGCGGTTCAGATCCTCGGCCTTGCGGAAAACCTGATGGGCCAGAATGCGGAAATCGCCGCGGTGGCGGCTAAGGATATGACCCAGAACCAGCCCATCCAGAATGCCGTAGGGGTGGTTGGCGACCACGATCAAAGGGCCGTCGCGCGGGATCAGATCCAAAGTTCCTTCAACAAAATCAAGCGACAGCCCGTAGCGCTCGACCATCACCTGCCAAAAGTCCCGCCCCTGCGCGACATCGGCGCCATAGCCATGGGCACGTTTGATCAAACGCAGCCGCCCGGTTGCGTTCTCCATGACGCGGATGACGGCGCGGCCGGGGCGCGTTTCTGCACTATGCGCGTAAGTGATGTCGCGGGCGACGTGTCTGCTCATCTACGTGATCCTTGATGGACGCCTTATCTGGCAGCGCGATGTAACAGCATTATGTCGCCCACTGAACCCTTATTCCGCAGCCTCTTGGACCGGACCAGTCCCATCGAATTTTGCCCATAGCGCGCGGCGCTTGGTATCTGCCGCGATGACGCTTGCCTCTTTCACCGGGCCGAAACCGCGGATCGACAGGGGCAGTGACGCGATCTCCAGCGCGACTTCGGCGTTGGCGTCGGTCAAGCCTGCTGCCAGACGCTGCATGTCGGCCTCGTAGTCGGCAATCAGTTTGCGTTCAGTCACACGTTCTTCGGACCGGCCAAAGGGATCAAGCGCCGTGCCGCGCAGCCCTTTCATCTTGGCCAGAAGCGGTGCCGCACGTTCGAACCACGCCCCAAAGGCGCGCTTCTTCGGGCGACCGACGGGATCCGTGCCACTCAGCAGTGGCGGTGCAAGGTGATAGGTCAGTTTCAGATCGCCATCGAACTCGGCCTCGGCTTTGGCGCGGGTTTCGCACAACAGGCGCGCGACCTCGTATTCGTCCTTGTAGGCCAACAGCTTGTGATAGCCTTTCGCCACGGCTTCTTGCAGCGCCTCGGGCATCGCCCCCACGAAATCGCGATACTTCTGCGCCAGCGCGTCGTTCTGATATTTCGACAGATGATCCGCACGGAAGGCGATGATCTCGGCCAGAGATTTCGGCAGCTCGACCACGTCTTCCTGTGTGAACTTCGCGGCCTCTTCCGGGAAGGCAACCGCCCAGCGCCCCAGTTCAAACGCGCGTTTGTTGCGCTCGGGTGCTTGGCCGTTCAGGTCAATTGCATGCATCAAGGCCTCGTGCGTCAGCGGAACATAGCCCGCCTGCCACGACGCGCCCAGCACCATCATGTTGGAAAAGATGCTGTCGCCCATCAACACCCGCGCCAATTCGCTTGCATCGAACATCGACAAGCGATCGCGCAGACGCGCTTGCAAGGACAGTTGAAGCTGGTCGCCCGGAATGGTGAAATCCGTGTTCTGGGTGAATTCGCCGGTCACGGTTTCGTGGCTGTCCACCACAGCGCCCGTGCGCCCGGTTTTGGTCAGGCCCAATGTCGTTGACGCCGCCGAGACCACCAGTTCGCACCCGATCAGCGCGTCGCATTCCCCGGTTGCCACACGAATGGCCGAGATGTCTTCAGGCTTTTCCGCCAACCGCAGATGCACCGTGACCGCGCCCCCCTTCTGGGCAAGGCCTGCCATCTCCATCATGCCAGCACCCTTGCCGTCGATATGGGCAGCCTGTGCCATCACGGCGCCGATGGTCACCACGCCGGTGCCGCCGACGCCGGTGATTACCGTGTTGAACGTACCATCAATCTTCGGCAGTTCGGGCATGGGTAGGTCCGGCAGGTCAATCTCGGCAGTCGCAGCCTTTTTCAGCTTCGCGCCTTCCACAGTCACGAAGCTGGGACAGAAGCCGTTCACACAGCTGAAATCCTTGTTGCAGCTAGATTGGTCGATGGCGCGTTTACGGCCCAGCTCGGTCTCGACCGGCACAATGGACACGCAGTTCGACTGCACGCCGCAATCTCCGCAGCCTTCGCAAATATCGGTGTTGATAAAGACCCGCTTGTCTGGATCCGGGAACAGTCCCCGCTTGCGGCGGCGACGTTTCTCAGCGGCACATGTCTGGATATAGAGGATGATCGACACCCCCTTCAAATCCCTGCATTTTTCCTCAATCGGCAACAGCTCGTCACGGGTGTGAAGGCTGACCCCGCTGGGGAAAGCACCGCGGTCGACATCTTCTTTGTCATCGTAGACGACGAAGATGTTTTTCACGCCCATCGCCAGCACTTCGCGGGCAATGCGGGGCGCGTCCAGGTCGCCTTCGTTAGTCTGTCCGCCGGTCATCGCAACCGCATCGTTGTAAAGGATTTTGTAGGTGATGTTCACATCCGCCGCCAAAGCCGCGCGGATCGCCAGAATGCCCGAGTGGTTGTACGTCCCGTCGCCAAGGTTCTGGAACACGTGCTTGGTTTTCGAGAACGGCGCCTCGCCGATCCAGTTCGCTCCCTCGCCGCCCATCTGGGTCGACCCCAGCGTCGAGCGGTCCATCCATTGCACCATATAGTGACAGCCGATCCCCGCATATCCACGGCTACCGTCGGGCAGTTTGGTCGATGTATTGTGCGGACAGCCCGAGCAGAAGTAAGGCAGGCGCGCCGCGATATTGGGCGCATTATCCGCCCCGCGCGCCTGAGCCAGTGCCTCAAGCCCGGCTTTGACGGCCTCGGTGCCGCGTCCTTCTTCGACCAGAATGTCGCCCAGCTTTTCGGCAATCATGATCGGGTCCAGCGCATAGCGCGTTGGGAACAACTCCAACTGTCGGCCGTTTTCCCAGGTGTCGCCTTTGTGCCAGCCATAGACACGGCGGCCCCGGCGATCATCAAAGATGGCTTCCTTGATCTGCACCTCGATCAGTTTGCGCTTCTCTTCAACGACAACGATCAGATCGAGCCCCTCGGCCCATTCGTGGAAACTGGTCATGTCCAAGGGCCATGTCTGGCCGACCTTGTAGGTGGTGATCCCCAGACGCTCGGCCTCGGCCTCGTCAATGCCCAGCAGGCTCATTGCATGGACCAGATCCAACCAGTTTTTGCCCGCCGCGACAAAGCCAATCTTTGCCCCCGGCTTGCCCCAAACTCGTTTGTCGATGCGGTTCGCACGGGCATAAGCCTCGGCAGCGAAACGTTTATAGTCGATCATCCGGGCTTCTTGCGGGATGCGGTCGTCGATCAGACGAATGTTCAGTCCGCCCTTGGGCATATCGAATTCGGGCGTGACCAATTGCATCCGATCCGGTCGACCATCCACGACCGAAGTCGCCTCGACCGTGTCCTTCATCACTTTCAGCCCAGCCCACAGGCCCGAGAACCGGCTTAGACCGTAACCATAGACCCCATAGTCGATGATTTCCTGCACACCCGCTGGGCTGAGCACCGGAATGTAGGCGTCTACCATTGCCCAGTCGGACTGATGCAACACGGTCGAACTTTCGCCTGTGTGGTCATCCCCCATCGCCATTAGGACGCCGCCCTTAGCGGACGTTCCCGCCATGTTGGCGTGGCGCATCACATCGCCCGAGCGATCCACGCCCGGCCCCTTGCCGTACCAAAGCCCGAACACACCATCACGCGCCCCTTCGCCGCGTGTTTCGGCCTGCTGGCTTCCCCACATTGCCGTGGCGGCCAGGTCTTCGTTCAAGCCGGGTTGGAACAGGATGTCGTTTTCGCCCAGCACGCCTTGGGCCCGCGACATCCACAGGTCCACCGCCCCCAAGGGGGATCCACGATACCCAGTCACATAGCCGGATGTGTTCAACCCAGCACGCCGGTCCCGTTCGCGCTGTGTCAGCATCAAGCGCACCAGCGCCTGTGTGCCATTCAACAACACATGATCCTTTGTCAGGTCAAACCGGTCGTTCAGCGTGATTTCTGGCTTACCCATAACGTACCTCCCAATACGAAAAGCTTGCTGGAGTCGGATCTCCAATTTAGGTCATAATATACGACCTATTATTTATAGGTCAATATATATGACCCATCAAAAGGGGTCCAATCACAATCCGTTCTGGCATTCATCACGATTCTGATGGTAGCAGTATGTATAGATTACACGCTAACAGGGATTGGTTCGTCCGTCATGGACTGGGATAAGCTCAGAATATTTCACGCCGTTGCGGATGCAGGATCGCTGACCCATGCGGGCGACGCGCTTCATTTGTCCCAATCAGCCGTCTCGCGCCAAATTCGCGCGCTCGAGGAAGGGCTGAACGCCACCCTATTTCACCGCCATGCGCGCGGATTGATTCTGACCGAGCAGGGTGAGTTGCTGTTTGACGCGACCAAGGCAATGAACCAGCGCCTAGAAGCTGCCGTTGCCCGTATTCGGGACAGCAAGGAAGAGGTATTTGGCGAGCTGCGCGTCACCACAACCACTGCTTTTGGCTCGATGTGGTTGGCCCCGCGCCTGCCCAAGCTCTATGAAGCCTATCCCGATTTGCGCATTGACTTGATGCTAGAAGAACGCGTTTTGGACCTGCCCATGCGCGAGGCGGATGTGGCCATTCGCATGAAAGAACCCAGCCAACCCGACCTGATCCGCAAACGGTTGATGGACGTGCACATGCGTCTTTACGCGACACCCAGCTATCTAGAGGCCAACGGCACGCCCGAAACGCTTGAGGATCTGTCGAAGTTTCGCCTGATCTGCCAGAACACGTCCGCCGCGCAAGTCAGCGCAGGGGCCGCTCTGGTGCGCGAGCTTCTAACCTATGATGTCGGATCGCTTTTAACAGTGAACAACTATTTCGGCGTGCTGCAATCCGTCCTGAACGATCTGGGGATCGGCGTTCTGCCCGACTATATCACGCATGACTTCCCACAGCTGACGCGTGTCCTGCCCGAAGTTGAAAGCAAGGACATCCCGGTTTATTTGGCCTACCCCGAGGAACTGCGCGCCTCGAAACGGATCGAGGCATTTCGCGATTTCGTCATGGAAGAACTGATGGAACAGCGGCGCGCTGCACAAAAATAAGGCAGATGAAAGTGATTCTAACTGGTGCTGATTAGCAACAGTTTCACCTTCCGCCACCGCCAGTTCTGTATACAATTGTCTACCGAATATCGCTCGTAAACCGCTATAATTGCAGGCATTCTTTAAAAGACCGCTCAACATTAGCGCGTTTCCACCCGAAATCCGGAAAAAGACATGCAGAAAATGCATAGCTGCAATGCAGCATTTTTCCTTGATGCGACTCATCCCGGCACCTAAATCAAGCTCAAAGCCGATGGTTGAGCATCGCTCTTATCGGTTTTTACCTCCCTGTTGGACTTGGCCGGGCTTTGCCCGGCCTTTTTTTTGCCCGAACGCCCCATGTTCCTGCAAAACAAGGCATCCAGACCCTTTCCCAATCGCCCCCCTTCCCCTAAAAGGCGCAGCAACTGACTTTGATATCGTGCGTGCGCGAGTCGATGTCGCTGCAACGCCGAAGGGGACCCCGCATGAGCGAGCCGAAAATCACCACTGATCTGATTGAAGCACATGGCCTGAAGCCGGATGAGTACGAGTTGATCCTCGAAATCATCGGACGCGAACCGACCTTCACCGAGCTTGGAATTTTCTCGGCCATGTGGAACGAGCACTGTTCCTATAAGTCGTCGAAAAAATGGCTGCGCACCCTGCCGACCGAAGGCCCTCAGGTGATCTGTGGTCCGGGCGAAAACGCGGGCATCGTGGATATCGGCGACGGTCAGGCCATCGTGTTCAAGATGGAAAGCCACAACCACCCCTCGTACATCGAGCCCTACCAAGGTGCGGCCACCGGCGTGGGCGGCATTCTGCGTGACGTCTTCACCATGGGCGCTCGCCCGATTGCCGCGATGAACGCGCTCAGCTTTGGCGAGGTGGATCACCCCAAGACCAAGCGTCTGGTCAACGGTGTGGTTGAAGGCATCGGCGGATACGGCAACTGCTTTGGTGTTCCGAATGTGGGCGGTGAAGTCCGCTTCCACCCGGCCTATAACGGCAACTGCCTTGTGAACGCTTTCGCTGCCGGTCTGGCGGACGCAGACAAGATTTTCTATTCGGCCGCATCGGGCGTCGGTATGCCCGTCGTGTATCTTGGCGCAAAAACCGGCCGCGACGGCGTTGGCGGTGCAACTATGGCCTCGGCCGAATTCGACGATACCATCGAAGACAAGCGTCCCACCGTTCAGGTCGGCGACCCCTTCACTGAAAAACGTCTGATGGAAGCTACGCTGGAGCTGATGCAAACCGGCGCCGTGATCTCGATCCAAGACATGGGCGCGGCTGGTCTGACCTGCTCGGCTGTCGAGATGGGCGACAAGGGTGGTCTGGGCGTCAAGCTGAACCTCGAAGACGTTCCGCAGCGCGAAGACAACATGACCGCCTACGAGATGATGCTGTCCGAAAGCCAAGAGCGAATGTTGATGGTTCTGAAGCCGGAACTGGAAGCAGAAGCCCGCGCTGTGTTCGAAAAGTGGGATCTGGACTTCGCCATCGTCGGTGAAACCATCGCCGAAGACCGCTTCCTGATCATGCATCACGGCGAGGTCAAAGCCGACCTGCCGCTGTCGCCCCTGTCGGGCCGCGCCCCTGAATATGACCGTCCGTGGGTCGAGACTCCTGCGGCAGAAGAACTGGCTGATGTGCCGGAGATCGACGCGATCGACGGCCTGAAAGCGCTGATTGGCTCGGCCAACCACGCCGCCAAGCAGTGGGTCTATGAACAATATGACCACATGGTTATGGCTGACACCGTGCGTGCCCCCGGTCTGGGTGCAGGCATCGTGCGCGTGCATGGCACCGACAAGGCCGTGGCCTTCACCTCGGACGTGACGCCGCGCTATGTGAAAGCCAACCCGCTGGAAGGTGGCCGTCAGGCCGTGGCCGAAGCTTACCGTAACCTGACCGCTGTTGGCGCCAAGCCGCTGGCCACCACCGACAACCTGAACTTCGGCAATCCCGAAAAGCCCGAAATCATGGGCCAGTTCGTCGGCGCCATCAAAGGCATCGGCGAGGCTGTGGCCGCGCTGGACGTGCCGATCGTCTCGGGCAACGTCTCGCTTTATAACGAGACTGACGGCCAGGCGATCCTGCCGACCCCGACCATCGGTGCCGTGGGCCTGCTGGACAGCCTTGATGACATGATTGGCGGTGTTGCTCGCGAAGGTCACGTGGCACTGGTCGTCGGCGAAACCAACGGACATCTGGGCCAATCCGCCCTGCTGGCCGAAGTCTTCAACCGCGAAGACGGCGACGCACCGCATGTGGATCTGGACGCCGAGAAGCGCAATGGCGACTTCATCCGCGCCAACCGCGCGCTGATCAAAGCCTGTTCGGACCTGTCGGACGGTGGTCTGGCCTTGGCTGCGTTCGAGATGGCGGAAGCTGGCGAAGTTGGTGTCCAACTGGACGCCTCGGATACGCCCACCCTGTTTGGTGAAGATCAGGCGCGCTATCTGGTGGCCTGTAACTTTGATCAGGCCGAGGCGCTGATGATCGAAGCTGGCCGCGCTGGCGTTCCGATCACCACGGTTGGCCGTTTCACCGGCGACAGCGTGAAGATGGGCGGTTCGGAAGCCCCTCTGGCGGAACTGGCCCAGATCTTCCGCACCGGTTTCGATCAGGCGCATTCGTAAATGACAGGCCCGGTGCCACTGGCGCAGGATCCTTCGACGCTGACCGCTGATTGTGCGGGCTGTTTGGGGCTGTGCTGCGTGTCTCCGGGCTTTGACGCAGGCGATGACTTCGCTTTCGACAAACGTGCGCTTGCGCCCTGCCGCCACCTTGGCCCGGACAACCTATGCCGCATCCATGAAACCCTGTCCGATCAGGGCTTTCCGGGCTGTGCCAAGTTCGACTGCAAGGGCGCAGGGCAATATGTGACTCAGCAAATCTTCCCGCGCAAACGCTGGCGCAAGGATCGCGAGACGCTGGAAGCCATTTCCGAGGCCTATCGCCGGATGCGTGCCGTCTGTGACATGGCCGAGCTTCTGCATCTGGCCGCGCGCTTGCCGCTCTCTGCCACGCAAGAGGCCGCCCGCCGTGACATGCTGGATCGCCTACTACCGGACCCTGCATGGACCGCCGACGACTTGGCCCAAGCCGAGGAAACCGGGCTTCTGTCTGACGCCCGCGCCGTTCTGACCAGTTTTCGTGATGCCGCATTGCGCCGCTAGGCCTTGCAGCCCCCCTGCCCCACACATAAGTTAAACAAAACAAATACGAGGTTTCGCCCATGGCCATGGAAGCATCCAAAATCGAAGACCTGATCCGCGCAGGTTTTCCCAACGCCCAGATCACCATCACCGATCTGGCGGGGGACGGGAACCATTGGGCGGCCGAGGTCGTGGATGAAAGCTTCCGCGACATGAACCGCGTACAGCAACAACGCGCCGTGAACGCCACCGTGCGCGAGCAAATCGACAGTGGCGAACTGCACGCGCTGGCGCTGACCACCAAGGTTCCAGAATAATCACTCTTCTGCTCAATGAGCGGCCTGACACAACAGATCAACGAATGCGCCTCGGCGCGTAAGGAAAATGACATGACCGACGCAAAAACTCGCATCGACGAAACCGTCAAAGCCAATGACGTGGTGCTTTATATGAAGGGCACGAAAGAGATGCCGCAATGCGGGTTCTCGTCCCGCGTGGCTGGCGTTCTGAATTACATGGGCGTGGACTATGCCGATGTGAACGTACTGGCGGATGAAGAAATCCGTTCGGGCATCAAGGAGTATTCCGACTGGCCGACCATCCCGCAGCTTTACGTCAAAGGCGAGTTCGTGGGCGGTTGTGACATCGTGACCGAGATGACCCTGTCGGGCGAGCTGGACACTTTGTTTTCTGACAACGGTGTGGCGTTTGACAAAGACGCTGCTGACAAGATCCGCGAAGCCAACGCCTAAGGGATCAGGGGCGCTGCCCCCGCATGATTTTCCTTTGGAAATTCATGCTCCCCCGGGATATTTCAGACAAGAAAAAGGCGCGTCGAGTTTTCGGCGCGCCTTTGTTTTTGTTGGATTATCTGGGATTAGTCCGCCTTGAGGCGTTCCTCGACCGAGGCGGCCATGGCTTCGGTCCGGGCCGCGATTTCAGCCAATGTATCCGTGACCGACGCGGGCACCACCGGCACCTCGACCTTCTGAGGTCCAGCGTTTTTCAGCGCTTCAATTTCGCGCTCCAGCTCGGCCACCCGGCGTTCTGTCAGTTTGACCTTGTCTTCCATCCCGGCGGTTTTGTCGGCCAGCATCAGGCCGGACATCAACAGCATGCGGCTTTCGGTCAGGTTTGAAATCTGGCTAACCAGCACAGCGGCTTCGGTGTCCAGCATCGCCGCTGCGGCTTTCAGGAAATGCTCTTCGCCTTCCTGACAGGCCACTTCAAAGCTGCGGCTGCCGATCGTGATCATGACGTCAGGCATGAGGCTCCTCCTCGGTTACAGGGGTGGCATCGGCTGCGGCCATGGCGGTCAGCTCGCTGAGAACGGCGTCCAGTTCGGCCCGATCTGCCTGCTGCGTCGCGCGCAAGGCGGACAGTTCGGCGCCCATCGCCTCGTTGATCAGCGCAGGCTCCACCACTCCGGTGGCGGCAGCGGCCCGCAAGGCGTCGTTCGAGTTGCGCAGCTCTTGATTGCTTTGGCGCAGCGCATCAGCCGAAGCTTCGGCCTGCGCAAGCTGTGCCTGTAGTTGAGACAGCGCGTTCTCAACAACAACCAGCTTCTCGCTCATCTGGTCCTTCAGCGTCGACAGACGTTCGTTCAGTTGCGCGTTTGCCGTGCGTTCCTCGTCCAACTGCCGGTTCAGCGCGTCGACCTCATCGGCGTTTCCGGCCGGTTGGTCTGCCCATTTATCAAGCCCCGCGTTAATCCGCTCCAGCGCCGTTGTAATGCGCGTCTCGAGTTCGGAGATATCACTCATAATATGCCCTGTTTAATTCGCTCGCTTCGATCTTGTCACAAGCCTGCCAAACACTCAACGCCCAGTGGCACTTCGGCGCAGTCAATCGCGATTCGTCGCCAGATCTTGTGCAATTGGTAGAAATCGGGCTGTAACGTCCCGCTCATGGACGCAATAACAGACACATAGCCCCGCCAAACCGCCCCAAAGCCTTGCTTTGCTTGACCCAACCGGCAGGCCTGCTATCAGGGGCCAATCTTTACTTAGCCAAAGGACTCGGACCTTGGATATCGCTGCTCTTGCCAAAGCACACCCCGATCACTGGAAAAAAGCCGCCGCGATCCGCGCCTTGACGCTGGATGCCGTTGCTGCCGCCAATTCCGGCCACTCCGGCATGCCGATGGGCATGGCCGATGTGGCAACCGTGCTGTTCGAAAACCACCTGAAGTTTGACCCCGCAGCCCCGCGCTGGGAAGACCGCGACCGGTTCATCCTGTCGGCGGGTCACGGCTCGATGCTGATCTATTCGCTGCTTTATCTGACGGGCTACAAAGACGTCACGCTGGACCAGATCAAGAACTTCCGACAGTGGGGCGCAATCACTGCGGGCCATCCGGAATACGGCCACGTGTCGGGTGTCGAGACCACCACCGGCCCGCTGGGTCAGGGCATTGCCAACGCGGTTGGTTTCGCAATGGCGGAAGAGATCCAGCGCGCGCATTTCGGCAAGAAGATCGTTGACCACCACACCTATGTCATCGCAGGCGACGGCTGCCTGATGGAAGGCATCAGCCAAGAGGCCATCGGCCTTGCCGGGCGTCACGAGCTGTCGAAGCTGATCGTTCTGTGGGACAACAACGACATCACCATCGACGGTAAAGTGTCGCTGTCCGATCGCACCGATCAGGTTCAGCGTTTCAAGGCTTCGGGCTGGCACGTGCAGGAAATCGACGGCCACGATCCCGAACAGATCGACGCCGCCATCACCAAGGCGAAATCGACCAACAAGCCGTCGATGATCGCGTGCAAGACGCATATCGCTCTGGGCCACGCGGCACAGGATACCTCGAAAGGTCACGGCGCACTGACCGATGCCGAGCAGCTGGCTGCCGCCAAAGACGTTTATGGCGCACCTCAAGGTGCCTTTGAAGTCCCTGCTGACGTGAAAGCGCAGTGGGAAGCCATGGGGTCGCGCGGCGCTGAAGCACGCGCTGAATGGGACGCACGCTTCGCCAGCATTTCGGACCGCAAGCAGGGCGAGTTCAAACGCGCCTATGCACTGGACGCCCCGAAGAAGCTGGCCTCGGTAGTGCGCAAGCTGAAGAAAGAGATTGCCGAGAGCAAACCCGCCGTTGCGACCCGCAAGTCGTCGGAAATGGCCCTGTCGGTGATCAACCCGGTGATGCCGGAAACCGTAGGCGGCTCGGCTGACCTGACCGGTTCGAACAACACCAAAACTGGTGATCTGGGCATCTTTGACACCGACAACCGTGGTGGCCGCTACGTCTATTGGGGCATCCGCGAGCACGGCATGGCCGCTGCAATGAACGGCATGGCCCTGCATGGCGGCATCCGCCCCTATGGTGGCACCTTCTTTGTCTTCACCGACTATGCCCGTCCCTCGATGCGTTTGGCTGCACTGATGGGCATCCCGACCGTATTCGTGATGACCCACGATTCGATCGGCGTTGGCGAAGATGGCCCGACCCACCAGCCGGTCGAGCATCTGTCGATCTGCCGCGCGACCCCGAACAGCTACACCTTCCGCCCGGCGGACACGGTGGAAACGGCGGAAGCTTGGGAAATTGCACTGACCGAGAAAGAGACGCCCTCGACCCTGGTTCTGACCCGTCAAAACCTGCCGACCGTCCGCACCGACTACAAACAGAAGAACCTGACCGCTCAAGGTGGGTACGTTCTGGCCGATGCGGAAGCTGGCAAGCGTCAGGTGATCCTGATCGCGACCGGTTCGGAAGTGTCGCTGGCGATGGAAGCCCGTGCACAGCTGGAAGCCCAAGGCATCGGCACCCGCGTTGTCTCGATGCCCTGTATGGAGCTGTTTGCCCAGCAAGACGAAGCCTATCGCCGCAAGGTTCTGCCCGCTGGTCCCGTACGTGTTGGTGTCGAAGCCGCCGTCCGCGATGGCGGATGGGACAAGCTGTTGCTGGGTGAGCGCGGCCGCGAAGCCAAGCAAGCCTTCGTCGGCATGACCAGCTTTGGCGCCTCGGCCCCGGCTGGCGTTCTGTTCGAACAGTTTGGCATCACCACCGACAACGTCGTGGCAAAAGCAAAAGAGCTTCTGGGCTAAGCCTGGGCCAGTATTTCGACCAGTTTTCTGCACAGAAGCCGGTCTAGATCTTCGAAACGCCCCGCCAATTGGTGGGGCGTTTTCTTTATGCCTTTTAAACCTGTCCCAGATCGGACAGTCTGCGCCTGTTTTATCAAAGGATGCCAACGTGCTGTCAGCTCTTAGCGAAAATCATCGTGGCGCGCTGTTCATGGTCTTCGCCATGGGCGCATTTGCGCTTGAAGATATGGCGCTGAAGGCCGCAGCCCGCGATATCCCAATCGGACAGGCGGTTGCGCTGTTTGGGTTGGGTGGTTTGGTTGTCTTTGCGATGGTCGCCCGCGCACAGGGGACGCGGATCTTCCACGCGGATCTACGCTCGCCCGTTCTGATCTGGCGGTCGCTGTCCGAGATCGCAGGACGCATGTTCTACGCGCTGGCGATTGCTCTGACCCCGCTGTCCAGCGCCTCGGCCATCTTGCAGGCAACGCCTCTAGTCGTCGCTTTAGGGGCGGTCGTTTTCTTCAAAGAACAAGTTGGCATGCGCCGCTGGCTGGCCATCTTCGTCGGTTTCATCGGGGTTCTGATGATCCTGCGCCCGGGTCTTGACGCGTTTGACCCTCTGTCGATCTTCGCGGTGCTTGGGATGCTCGGTTTCGCCGGTCGCGATCTGGCCACCCGCGCCAGCCCAGCAACATTGAACGCGGCGCAGTTGGGTGTGGCTGGGTTCGCGGTTCTGACTGTGTCTGGGCTGGTCTTGATGGCCGGTTCTGGAGAGGTTGGTCCCATGACACCCGCGGCCAGCGGATACATCATGCTGACCATTGTGTGCGGCGTTCTTGCTTATGGCGCGCTG
Organism: Aliiroseovarius marinus; assembly: GCF_004360145.1. Taxonomy (GTDB): domain Bacteria; phylum Pseudomonadota; class Alphaproteobacteria; order Rhodobacterales; family Rhodobacteraceae; genus Aliiroseovarius; species Aliiroseovarius marinus. The sequence continues at coordinate 84,038 of NZ_ML178718.1, forward strand.
ACTTTAGCCATGCGGACCGGAGAGGTCTCGGTCGTCACGCCGTTCCGTTATTCCCGGCTTCTGTTCGCGCTTATTCTGGGCGTCGTGGTGTTCCATGTCAAGGGCGGCGCAAAAGTGGGCCAGTAGGGCGGCGT
>NZ_SAIT01000019.1 GCF_004360145.1 Aliiroseovarius marinus
GGCGGCGCTACCGTGGTCCAATATTGCGCCGCCCTTTATACTGTCGGCGATGGTTCGAAACCTGATCCGTATGCGCGGAACATATGACGAGATCATGCGCCATCGCGACATCTCGGCCGAGTTTGGATGCGCCGAGGACGCGGCGAGCTTTGTTCCCGCAGCCCATATTGCCCTTGTCGCGCCGGAACCGGAACATGGGCTTCTGTGGCGCCGAAAGCTTGGGCTCGAGCTTCCGCACCGCCTGGATGTACTGACAAAATCTCAGGCACTCAGCGACGTGAGCACCCTTAAGACTGCCCCCGACGCCTTTGTGATAAGCGCGTCACTGGCGGGGGAGTCTGACGGTCTACGATTGGTGAGCGAGCTGCGCTCGCGCGTGCATACCCGTAACGCGATCATCGTGGTCATCCATGACCGGGATCGCCCTCATGATGGTGCGATGGCCTTGGATCTGGGGGCGGATGCGATCCTGAATTGCGGGTTCGATGCGACAGAGCTTGCCGTGCGCCTGAAAACCCTTCTGGCACGCAAACGAGAGCTGGATGCCCTACGCAAACGCTTTGACCACAACCTGTCACTGGCGGTGCAGGATCCGCTGACCGGGCTGCACAATCGCCGCTACGCACAAAGCTATCTGAACCGGCTGGAGCAAGAGGCGCTGACCAACGGGCAGCCCTATGCGATTATGGTGCTGGATCTGGACCACTTCAAATCCATCAACGACCGGTTCGGCCATGGTGTCGGCGATCAGGTGCTGATCGAGGTCGCAAACCGTCTGCGCGACAATCTACGTGCCTTCGACCTTCTGGCGCGGTTTGGTGGCGAGGAGTTCATGGTCGCCCTGCCCGATGTCAGCCAAAAAGATGTGATCGCCATGGCTGAACGTTTGCGCCGCGCCATCGGGGATCAGCCGATTTACGTCGCCGAGGCCACTTTCCCGATCGCAGTGACGGTCTCGGTCGGGGTTGCGGTTTGGGGTGATCAGCCGAACGACGCGCGCAGCGCCCATGAGCTGACACAGGCTGCGGATCAAGCGCTATATGCTTCGAAATCCGACGGCCGCAACGTGGTCACCTTCGGGCGATCTGCGGCCTAAGCAGACGGGCCACGTACAGACGCAGCCCACCTGAAATTAACGATCCTTGGGCCTCGGCCCGCGATCCACAGCGCTTTCCAAGCGATCGGCAAAGGCCTTGCGGTCTGCCACGGACATGCCGTCGATCTGCTCGACAAGAAGATGCCGCAAGGTCTCGCCGCGCAGACGCAGACGTTCGGCCTGCTGAGCCAACGTGGCTTCAAAAGCAGCCGCGTCGAAACTGTCACTGCGCAACAGCTGCAGAAGCATCACAAAATCCCGCTCGAGCACCGCGCGATTGTCCTTGAACGATCCGCTTTCACGCCGAAACGCGCGACCGATTTCGCGCCGGTCCTTGTGATCCAGTGCTTTGGCAATTGGGCCAAACCCCAGATCGCGGATCGCACCACGCTCGGGGCCGCGGTGATCAAACTCTTCCCCACGATGGCCCGAAACTTTGGCGCCCACGATCAATCCCAGAACCAGAAGGTTCAGCGTCAACGAGACCACAAGTACCACGCGCGTCCAGCGTCGGGGTGCGCGCGGATCCGAGGTCGGTGTCTGCGGTGTCTGATCTGACATGGTTATCCCTCATCCTCTGCAAAGAGTGTCGTTCCCAAATATCCGGGCGCAAGGTCTTCCAGCGCGTAAGACGTATCCGTGGTGACATAATCCCCGGCCAGCACCAGCCCGCCAGAAAGCGTTTCAAGTTGCACGGGCTGCGTGAATCCAATCCAGACACCAGCCACGGTTGCCGTCGCAAGGCTGGCCGCAGCCGGCAGCCCGCCAATTGCGCTCCAGATAGAGGCGAACACCCCCTTCGTCTGCGCTTTCGGTGCGGGCAGTGGATCGACCACAGGCATATGTGCCTGCGCGTCGGCCATGATCGCCGCCATCAGCGCATCAGTGGGCGCTGCCACATCCTGCCGGGCCGCCTCAAAGAACAGGTCCAGCTCGTCGTCTTGCATCGGCTGATTATCAGTCTTCGCCATATCCCAACTCCTCTCGTCGCCCGGCCAGATCCTTGGCCAGAGCCCTTTTTCCCCTTGCGGTCAGGCTTTCCACCGCTTCGACGCTGATGCCCAGGATCTGGGCGATCTCGGGGTTCGTTGCCCCTTCTATATGTCGAAGCGTCACCGCAACTTTCTGTCGATCCGGCAAGCGGTTCAGCGCGTCTTGCAGCGCCGTCGCCCGATCGACATCCATCATGTTTTCAACCGCCGAGGGCTGACCATCTTCCGGGTCACCCGCCGCGTCCAGATCAACGGTCCGGCGTTTCCGCAGCCGGTCCGTGCAGAGGTTCGACACCACTCGATACAGCCAGGTCGAGACCTGAGCCTCGCCGCTGCGCCAGCTTGCGGCCTGTTTCCACAGACGCAACATCGCTTCTTGCGTGACGTCCTCGGCCTCGGCGCGATCCCCGCCCAGAAGGCGTGTCGCAAAGCCCAAGACGCGCGGTGCCAGCCGATGGGTCAGCAGCTGCGCTGCCATAGGGTCGCCATTGCCGTAAAGCACCAGCAACGCCTCATCCGAAGCACCTTCATACGCGTCCAAGGCCATGTTCATATACCCTGCCTAGCCCGTTCCCTGACCCATGACAATGTGCGGATGCCCCACCCCGTCAGGCGGGGCATCCACGTCAGGTTTAGCCCTTGCGGTCGCGGTTTTTACCGCCATGACGCATGAACATCTCTTTCTGGGCCGCATCGAACTCGGCCGCCGAAATCGCGTTGTCATCGTCCGTGTCGAACCGGTCGATCATACGCTCAAGCTTGGCCTGATCAGGCGACATTTCATCAAAGCTCAGGCTGCCATTGCCGTCCGCGTCTTTCTTGGCCAGCATGTCTTCCAGCTTCCAGCCCATGCGCTTTTGGAACATCTTGCCTTTGCCGTCACCCTTACCGTCGCCTTTTGCAGCCATACGATCTGCCATGCGCTTTTCGGCCTGGGCTTTTAGCTCGTCCAACGTCAGTGCGCCGTCACCATTGGCATCAGCCGTATCAAACCGTGCCTTGGCAGCGGCCTGCAGGTCCTCGACGGTGATTTGACCGTTCTTATCCAGATCAACATCGACGAACTCCATCTGCATGAACCCGCCTTTACGGCCCATCGGGCCACGGTCGCCGTCTTTGCCCCCAAACGCCATGGCAGCGGTCGAGGTCAACGTCAGCGCGGCACCCAGGCCCAGAGCAATGGCGGTCGCAGCAGTTTTCTTGTTCAGTTTCATAACGATCTCCTAAGATTTCTTGCCTCTTGCAACACCGTGTTTCTGTGTCGCTGTTTCTGTGTCGCTATGTATCTTCAACGCGTGGGCGTCAGCTTTCCGTCGCCGTTCTGCGCATTTTTCCGCGACATCCCGACGCAAGCGTGTTTCTGGGCCTGATTTACATGTGAAGTTCTGTATGATGGTCTGACGCGCGATAAAGGATTCCCAGATGACCGAGAACGCCCAGATGACTGCGGATGACGTAATGCCAACGCTGACCGACGCTGAACGCGAGATGAAACCCGCCCTGCGCAAGGGCTGGGCGAAGCGGTGCCCGAACTGTGGCACGGGCAAACTTTTTCAGGGCTATCTAAAGGTCCATCATGACTGCACCGTCTGCGGAGAAGAGCTGCACCACCAGCGCGCAGATGATGGCCCGGCCTATCTGACCATCATTCTTGTCGGCCACGTCATGGCCCCGCTACTACACGTCTTTTATGTGCATATCGTGCAGGACCCTCTGATCCTCGCCACGATCTTTACGGTCGGGACTGTCGCTGCGTCACTTTACCTTCTGCCCCGTTTCAAGGGCTTTATGATTGCCTTTCAGTGGGCGAAACGTATGCATGGGTTTGCTGGACCGAAATAACAGAACACACTCAGGGGCCGACATGGACAAATCCAAGATCATCCGCGACGCAGCAACCGTCATTCTGATCCGGGACAAGGCCACCCGCCCCCAAGTTCTGATGGGACAGCGCGGCGCAAAGGCCGCTTTCATGCCCAACAAATTCGTCTTTCCCGGTGGTGCGTTGGACGCCACCGACGCACAAGTGCCTTTGGCAGACGCCGGAGCCGAGCCCTGCCTGACCCGTCTGGGCGAACAGGCGGATGCCTCGAAAGCGCAGGCGCTTTTGGTCGCAGCCATTCGCGAATTGTGGGAAGAAACCGGTCAGATTTTGGGCGAGGCTGGCGCGTGGTCCGGCGACATCCCCGGCGATTGGCAGAGCTTCGCAGATGCGGGCTTTATCCCATCCGCCAAGGGCATGTCCTTTGTTTTTCGCGCCATCACGCCCAAAGGCCGTCCGCGCCGCTTTGATGCGCGCTTCTTTGCGGTGGACGCGGACGAGCTACAGACAGACATCGACGATTTCTCGCGCGCGTCGGACGAGTTGAGCCACCTGCAATGGATCCCGCTCGATGACGTCCGCCGCTTTGACCTGCCCTTCATCACCGAAGTTGTGCTGGCCGAAATCGTGGGCAACCTGCCCAACCTCGGCGCGCCTGCGCAGGTGCCGTTCTTCAACAACTCGGACGAAGAAAGCCTGTTTGAGCGTCTGGGCGGTGTCGGCCCGCTGTCCGCCACGCTGTAACAGCGTTATTTCAGGTACAGAACCAGCACCAGAACCGAGGCGAGGATCAACGCGGTCCCCGCATATTCACGCCCGCTGACCTTTTCGCGGAACACGAACAGTGTAGCAGCGTAGGAAAACAACAACTCGATCTGGCCCAGAGCTTTCACGAGAGCTGCGTTTTGCAGCGTGAAGGCGGTGAACCAGCAAAAGCTGCCGATCATCGAGCTGAGCCCAACCAGAACACCCACGCGCCATGCGGCAAACACGCGGGTGACCTCGCCCTTTTCGCGCAGGACCATCCAACCTGCCATGACCAGCGATTGAAACGCGGTGACAACCGCCAAGGTAAAGCCTGCGCGCGCCACCACATCCTCGACGCCCAGCGACAGGGACGCGCCGCGATAACCGATGGCGGAAAAGGAAAAGAGCAGCCCCGCCCCCAGCCCCAGCGCAGCGGCCTTATTAAAGAAGCGCCGCCAGCCCTGCCCGCCTTCGGGTGGGTCGGACAGCAAGATCAGCCCGAAGAACCCGATGCCAATCGCCAGCGCCCCAGCCATGCCGACGCCCTCGCCCAGCACAAGAAGGCCAGTCAGGGCCGTTAGCACCACTTCGGTTTTCTTGAAGGTGATCCCAACCGCAAAATTACGCTCAGCAAACAGCGCCACCACGCAGATCGTTGCCAAAATTTGGGCAATCCCTCCGGTGAAGGCAAAGGCAAAGAACCGGGCGTCAGGGCGTGGCACCTCCACCCCCGTGACCGCGAAATAGCCCGCCATCAGAACGGCGACCAGCGGCGCGGAATAGACAAACCGCGCGAAAGTGGCCCCGGTTGCGCTGAGCCGCGTGTCCTTCAGCCGCTTTTGCAGCATGAAGCGCAGGTTTTGCGAGAACGCGGCCAATATGGTGATGGGGATCCAAGCTTGCATGCAAACGGCTTCGCACGTCCCGCGCCCCTTCGCAAGCGCGGGGCTTACCGCGTTTGCAGCCGGTCCGTGGCGTATCCGTTAAAGGCCAGCATGTCGGCAGCCGCCTTGATGCGATCCGCGCCGCCAGTGCGCTTTCGGTCGATGATCCAGCCGAAGCTGCCCGACGGCGTGCCAATCGCTGCGGTGCGATAGTCTGCATCCACCCAAAGCACCCAGTATTCGGTCCCGAACGGTGGCGTGCCCACGACAATCCGGCCCGGCGTTTTCATCTGCGCGTCATAGCGCTCGCGCGAACTGGCCGCGTTGCTGAGCGTGATGCCTGTGATGCCCCGTGCGCCATGTTCAATGGACACCTTGCCATAAAGCGGTGTTTCGTCGGGATGAACGAACTCACCCCGGATCACCCAGTCCCCAGCGAACCGCGCCGCGTCAAACCGCGTGGTCGAACTGATGGGGCGGCGGGTGTTGCGATGAAACTCGATCCCGCCGCCACCGACGCAGGCCGTGACCAAAGTGGGCGCAACAGCGGCCACACCAAGTTTCAGCACAGTACGTCGGTCTATCATATTGGTTTCCTTAGAACGGCATCGGATGCGCGCGATGCGCGGCGTCGATATCGGCCAGAACCTCGTCCGACAAGACCAGATCCTTGCTATCCAAGATAAGCCCCAGCTGCTCCATCGAGGATGCGCCGAAGATCGTCGAGCCCATGAAGGGCCGCGAGACCGAGAACGCCAGCGCCATCTGAACCAGATCTAGCCCATGCTTGTCAGCCACCGCCTGATAAGCATCCACGGCAGGGAAGGCTTGGTCTGTGATACGTCCGCCCAAATCCGGATAGCCGTTCTTCGCCGCGATCTCGAGACGCGAGCCAGCAGGCACTGCGCCGTTTTGATATTTGCCGGTCAGAAGCCCTGTTGCCAGTGGCGAATAGGACAGAACCCGCGGGCCTTCGTTCATGCAGAGCTCGGCCAGATCGGTGTCCGCCAAGCGGCACATCAGGCTGTATTCGTTCTGGATCGAGATCACCTCGGGCGCGCCCATGTCGCGGGCAATGCGCAGCCATTGCGCGGTGCCCCACGCGCTTTCGTTGGACAGACCGAAATGGCGGACCTTGCCGGCGGCTACGACCTCGGCCATAGCGGTCAGCACGTCGCGCATATGCGCTTCGGTTTCTTCGCGGTTCTGCTTTGACGGATCAAAAGTCCAGTTCTGGCGGAAGGCATAGCTGCCGCGCAGTGGCCAATGGGTTTGATAAATGTCGATATAGTCGGTCTGCAGCTTCTCAAGCGACTCGTCCACCGCCTGATGAATAACCGCACCGTCATAGCCCTTGCCGTCCCGTTTCCAGCCCGGATTGTCGCCCGAAACTTTGGTGGCGATGACCACCTCGTCACGGCGCCCCGATTTGGCCAGCCAAGTGCCGATAACGGCCTCCGACGCGCCACAGCGCTCGGCCTTGATGGGGTTCACCGGGTACATCTCGGCCGTATCGATGAAGTTGCCGCCATGATCCAGGAACATGTCGATCTGCGCGTGACCCTCGGCCTCGGTATTCGTTGACCCCCACAGCATCGAGCCAAGAGAAAGCGCGCTGACCTCGAGCGCGCCACCGGCAAGTTTATTCATTCGCATGACAATTCTCCGTCTAAGCTCGTAATCTTGTTGGGGGTAGGTAAGCGGACCGGCGCAAAGCTCAAGCCCCGGCCCGTTGAAATGTTGGGTTAAATGGTTGCGTTCACGCCGCCGCCATCCAGCAGGACGTTCTGCCCGACCATAAAGCCCGCATGCTGAGAGCACAGAAAGGCGCAGGTTGCGCCAAACTCTTCCCGCGTGCCATAGCGCCCGGCGGGAATGGTCGCCATACGCTGGGCGCGCGCTTCGTCCATGGTGATCCCTTGTGCCTCGGTGGCGCCTTTGTCCAGGGCCGCAGCGCGATCAGTATCGTGCAGCCCTGGCAGCAGGTTGTTGATAATTACACCCTGCCCCGCCACCTGACGCGCAGTGCCCGCAACAAAGCCCGTCAATCCGGTACGGGCCGTGTTGGACAGGCCCAGAACCGCAATTGGTGCTTTCACCGATTGGCTGGTGATGTTCACCACGCGGCCCCAGCCCCGGTCGATCATCCCCGGCATCAGTGCCTGCATCAGCGCGATCGGCGTCAGCATGTTGGCATCAAACGCGTCGATGAAATCATCGCGGCTCCAGTCCGACCACATGCCGGGGGGCGGACCGCCTGCATTGGTCACAAGGATATCGACCTCGCCCGCCGCCTTCAGAACCTCTGCGCGCCCGTCTTCCGAGGTGATGTCGGCGGCAACCGTCACAACCTCGACACCAGTTTCCGCGCGGATCGCGTCAGCTGCCTCTAACAAAGGCCCCTCAGTCCGCGCATTCATCACCAACGACACGCCCTCGCGCGCCAGAGCTTGCGCACAACCAAAGCCCAAGCCTTTGGACGATGCACAGACCAGCGCCTTCTTTCCCGAAATTCCCAGATCCATGTGACCCTCCGCTGCATTTGTTGTTGTCCAACACCTAGCGGTCCACGCTGTGGGAACGCAACCTGCATGTTGCGCGCCCCTGCCCGCGTCGCTATATGCGACCCATGTTGGATACGAACACAAACCGCCCCGAATTGCCGCCCGAGATTGCGCGCCGTCGCACCTTTGCGATCATCAGCCACCCGGACGCCGGCAAGACGACCCTGACCGAGAAATTCCTTCTGTATGGTGGCGCCATTCAGATGGCCGGACAGGTGCGCGCCAAGGGCGAGGCACGTCGCACGCGATCCGACTTCATGAAGATGGAACAGGACCGGGGCATCTCGGTTTCGGCTTCGGCCATGTCGTTTGATTTCGGCAAGTATCGCTTCAATCTGGTCGACACGCCCGGCCACTCGGACTTCTCGGAAGACACCTATCGCACGCTGACCGCAGTGGACGCCGCCGTCATGGTGATCGACGGGGCGAAAGGTGTGGAAAGCCAGACGCAGAAACTGTTCGAGGTCTGCCGCCTGCGCGATCTTCCGATCCTGACCTTCTGTAACAAGATGGACCGGGAAAGCCGCGACACGTTTGATATCATTGATGAAATTCAAGAAAACCTCGCCATCGACGTGACGCCCGCCAGCTGGCCGATCGGGATGGGGCGTGATTTCATGGGGTGCTATGACCTGCTGAATGATCGTCTGGAACTGATGGACCGCGCCGACCGGAACGTCGTCGCCGAAACCATCGAGATCAACGGTCTGGACGATCCCAAACTGGCCGAGCATGTGCCCGAACACCTGCTTGAAAAGTTTCTGGAAGAGGTCGAGATGGCGAAAGAGCTTCTGCCCACGCTCGACCCCAAATCCGTGCTGGAAGGCCACATGACGCCGATCTGGTTCGGCTCGGCCATCAACTCGTTCGGCGTGCAAGAGCTGATGCAGGGCATCGCGAATTACGGCCCGGAACCGCAGCCGCAACAGGCCGATCCCCGCGCCATCGCGCCCGAGGAAAAGAAGGTCGCCGGTTTCGTCTTCAAGGTTCAGGCCAACATGGACCCGAAACACCGCGACCGGGTGGCGTTCATGCGTCTGGCCTCGGGCCACTTTAAGCGCGGTATGAAACTGACCCATGTGCGTTCGAAAAAACCGATGGCGGTGTCGAACCCGGTTCTGTTTCTCGCCTCGGACCGTGAGTTGGCGGAAGAGGCTTGGGCGGGCGACATCATCGGTATTCCGAACCACGGCCAGCTGCGCATCGGCGACACGCTGACCGAGGGCGAGATGATCCGCGCCACAGGCATTCCGTCCTTTGCGCCGGAACTGCTTCAGGGTGTCCGCGCGGGCGACCCGATGAAAGCCAAGCACCTTGAGAAAGCGCTGATGCAGTTTGCTGAAGAAGGCGCTGCAAAGGTGTTCAAACCGAACATCGGTTCCGGCTTCATCGTCGGCGTCGTCGGCGCGCTGCAGTTCGAAGTCCTCGCCAGTCGGATCGAGCTGGAATACGGCCTGCCCGTGCGCTTTGAACAGTCGCAATTCACCTCGGCCCGCTGGATCCTTGGCGACAAGGACGAGGTCGAAAAGTTGGTGAATGCCAACAAGCAGCACATCGCGCACGACAATGACGGAGATCCGGTGTTTTTGACGCGTCTTCAATGGGATATCGACCGTGTTGAACGCGACTATCCGCACCTGAGACTGTCAGCCACCAAGGAAATGATGGTCTGATCCATGTGCCCGCCACGCACCTCGCCCCTGCAAAACCGTGTTTTGCCAACGGGCGAGGTTGTGGCGGATCCCGCACGTGGAATGTTCACCGGAAATCGCGGCATTCTGCCCTTTACCGAGGGGCGGCTTGGCACCTCCCGCTGGAAACATCAGCATTGGATCATTTGCGATCTGACCCACCCCAAAGGCCGCTATCACGGGCCCATGCCGGCGCGGGCATGGACGCCTCTGTTCTTTCTGGATGAGGCCGTCGGCCTTGCCGCTGGCCATCGCCCCTGCGCCTATTGTCGCCCCGATGCTTATCGTCGTTTCAAAGCCGCATGGGCCACGGCGCATGGCCCGATGGGACACCAAGACATGGATCGCTTGCTGCACACCTCCCGCGTGACCCGCAATCGTCAGCAAGTTCGGCACAGTGCCGAATGCTCGGTTCTACCAGACGGAACATTCATTCTGCACGACAATCAACCTCACCTGCTGATCGGGAATGTCGCACGCCGTTTTACGCTGAAAGGATACGATGCCCCGACGGATCGCCCAACTGCGATAGTCGAGGTCCTGACCCCGGCCCCAACCGTCGCGACTCTTCGCGCCGGGTATCAACCTGAACTGCATCCAAGCGCGTGATCCGTGCAACAGCGGCACGTTTTCGGCCACAATTCACGCAAACTGCCCCATGTCATTGACCCTAGCGCCTTTTTTCTTTAGGCACTTCTTCATCAGAGAGGGACGCGAAAGCGCACGCCATCCGGGCCTCCCTCGTTCAGCCGCACGGGCGCAGGATGTCCGTGATACAGGACATACATGACCAAATTTTCTGACTTGAAACTCAGCCCCAAGGTGCTGAAAGCTATTGACGAAGCGGGCTATGAAAGCCCGACCCCCATTCAGGCAGGCGCAATCCCCCCTGCCCTCGAAGGCCGCGATGTGCTGGGCATTGCCCAGACCGGCACCGGCAAGACAGCCTCGTTCACACTGCCGATGATTTCGGCCTTGGCCCGTGGCCGCGCCCGCGCACGGATGCCGCGCTCGCTGGTACTTTGCCCGACGCGCGAGCTTGCTGCGCAGGTTGCCGAAAACTTCGACGTGTACGCCAAACACGTGAAACTGACCAAAGCCCTTCTGATCGGCGGTGTCAGCTTCAAAGAACAGGATCAGCTGATCGACCGTGGCGTTGACGTTCTGATCGCTACCCCCGGCCGCCTTCTGGACCATTTCGAACGCGGCAAGCTCTTGCTGACCGGCGTGCAGATCATGGTTGTGGACGAAGCCGACCGGATGCTGGACATGGGCTTTATCCCTGACATCGAACGCATCTTTGGCCTGACCCCGTTCACGCGCCAGACGCTTTTCTTCTCGGCCACGATGGCACCGGAAATTGAGCGGATCACCAATACCTTCCTGTCGAATCCCGAACGGATCGAGGTTGCCCGTCAGGCCACCACATCCGAGACGATCACGCAGGAACTGTGCATGTTCAAGGCCTCGCGCCGCGACCGTGCCTCGTCTGAGAAGCGCAAGCTGCTGCGCGCGCTGATCGACCGCGAGGGCGAAAAATGCACCAACGCGATCATCTTCTGCAACCGCAAGACCGATGTGGATATCTGCGCGAAATCGCTGAAGAAATACGGCTATAACGCGGCGCCCATTCACGGCGATCTGGACCAATCCAAGCGCATGGAAGTTCTGGACGGGTTCCGCGCTGGTACGCTTCAATTCCTCTGCGCCTCGGACGTGGCCGCACGCGGGTTGGACATTCCGAATGTCAGCCACGTGTTCAACTATGATGTACCCGGGCATGCGGAAGACTATGTTCACCGCATCGGTCGTACCGGGCGTGCCGGACGTGAAGGCAAAGCCATCATGATCTGCGAGCCGCGTGACGAAAAGAATCTGGATGCCGTTGAGCGTCTAATCGAAAAAGAAGTGCCGCGCGTCGACAGTCCGCTGAAAGACGAAAAGCCCAAGCGTAGCCGTGCGAAAGCGGACGAAGAGAAGGCCGAAAAGCCTGCCCGTCAGCGCAAGAGCGCCAAGCCGAAGGACGAGGTGGTCGAGGCCGCCCCCACTGAGCAGTCGAAGCCCGAAGCCAAGCCCGAGCGCAACGATCGCAACAAATCGCGTGGCCGTGGTAACAATCGCGGTGGCGGCAACAAGGTCGTTGGCATGGGCGATCACCTGCCCGAGTTCATCGCCAAAAGCTTTGAAGAGCGCCGCGCAGGATAATCCCTGCCCCGCCCTACGCACAAAAAAAACGCGACGCCTGATCGGGCGTCGCGTTTTTGTTTCAGCGCGTGCGCGTGGATCACTCCAAGCGGCTGACCACAACCGTGACTTCCGGCTTGCGCCCGATCTCGTCATTGGTGGATTTGCGCGCGATGCGTTTCAGTTCATCCGCCAGTTTGTCTTCGTCGCGCAGCGTCTTGTTCGCGGCGCGCATCAGGAACTGGCCCAAATCTTCTTCAAGCACATCGACCAGCGGCGCGTTAGAATGGCCGACCTCGGGCAGGCCCATCAGCTCGACCCACGGTTCGCCCAGCGGCTCATCGCCGTCCAGAATGACGTTGACGATCACATGGCCGTTCAGCGCGAGACGAATTCGGTCGCGGACGATCCCGTCCAGCGCACCGATCAGGATGTCTCCGTCCAGATAAATACGATCCGTTTCAACATGTTCCACCACATGCGGCACGTCCCCGGTCAGGTCACAAACGGCACCATTCACGACAACCATCGAAGGCCGCCCGCCCTTCTCGGCCAGTTTGGCATGTTCGCGCAGATGGCGGTGTTCGCCGTGCATCGGGATGACCATTTCGGGGTTGATGATCTCGTGCACACGTTGCAGATCGGGGCAGTTCGCGTGGCCCGAAACGTGATAGCGGTCGTTCTCGGCAACCAGTTCCACACCCATTTCCGAGAACGCATTCATGATGCGGATCACACCGCGCTCGTTGCCCGGAATGGTCTTGGAGGAAAACAGGAACATGTCCCCTTCCGCCATCGACAGGCCCATATATTTGCCCCGCGCCAGTTGGGCCGAGGCCGCGCGGCGCTCGCCTTGCGATCCGGTCACGATCAGCATCAGGTTTTCCCGCGGGATGTCGCGCGCGTCTTCCGGCGTCACAGTGGTCGGGAAGTCGTCCAGCACGCCGGTTTCGATCCCGGCTTGGATCATCCGGCGCATAGCGCGGCCCAACAGGCAGATCGAGCGCCCAGCAGCCTTGCCAGCGTCAGCCAGTTGCTTCACACGTGCCACGTTCGACGCAAAGGTGGTTGCCACGACCATATGCGGCGCGTCTTTCAGCAATTCGATCAGCTCAGGACCGACCTCGGCCTCGGACCTGCCCGGCGCAGGCGAGAATACGTTGGTTGAATCGCAGACCAGTGCCTTCACGCCCGGTTTTGCCACCTCGCGCCACAGATCCTCGTCAAACGCATCGCCCAGAACTGGGGTTTCATCCAACTTGAAGTCGCCCGTGTGCACGATGCGACCTGCGGGCGTGTCGATGATCAGACCTGCGCTTTCGGGGATCGAGTGGCTGAGCGGCAGATAGCTGACCTTGAACGGTCCGGCCTCGATCACCTGCGGATATACGCCTGCGGTCACGACGACCTCGGGCACCTGCCCGGCTTCCTCCAGCTTGCGCTGCGCATGGTAGCGGGTGAAGGGGCGTGCGTGGATCGGCGCCTTCAGTTTCGAATAGAGCCGTCCCACCGCGCCCACGTGATCTTCGTGCGCGTGGGTGATGAAAATGGCTTCCAGCCGGTCGACGTTTTCCACCAGCCAAGAGATGTCCGGCATAATCAGGTTTACGCCCGGTGTCGTATCCATATCCGGGAAGGTCACGCCCAGATCCACAAGGATCAAACGTTCCTTGCCGGGCTTGCCATAGCCATAGACATAGGCGTTCATGCCGATCTCGCCGGCGCCCCCTAGCGGGAGGTAAATCAGACGGTCAGCGCTCATATGTTGCCCTGTTCCTTATTGTAATCATAGATGCGCACAAGCCCGTGCATGGTCAGATCTTCATCGATCTCGTCGTATAGATGCGCGCCTTGTTCAAAGAGCGGCGCGAGCCCTCCGGTTCCGATGACCTTCATGGGAAGGCCGTATTCGTCTTTCACTTTTTGCACCAGCCCTTGCACAAGGCCCACATAGCCCCAGAAGATGCCGGACTGAATGCAGCCCACGGTGTTGGTGCCAATCACCTTGTCGGGTTGGGTCACATCCACATGAGGCAGCGCGGCGGCGCCTTGGTGCAGGGCTTCCAGCGACAGGTTCACGCCGGGGGCGATCACGCCGCCGATATAGGCCCCATCATGGGCCACCACGTCGATATTCGTCGCAGTCCCGAAATCGACAACCATGCAGTCGCCGCCATAGCGTTCAAACCCAGCCACAGCGTTGGCCAGACGGTCGGGACCGGGCGTCGTGCCCTGATCCACGCGCGGGGCGACGGGCAGCAGGCAGTCAGGTTTGCCCACAACCAGCGGACGCAAGCCAAAGAAACGATCTGCGAAAACGCGCAAGTTCCACACAACGCGCGGCACGGTCGAGCTGATCACCACACCCGTAATCTGGGGATCAATCTTGTAGTGATTGATCAGCGTCGAGAACCACGTGAAATACGCATCCGCGGTCCGCGAATGGTGGGTCGATGTTCTGAGCGTGCACAGAAATTTTTCGCCATCCCAGATCGAGAAAACGGTGTTCGTGTTGCCGCAGTCAATGGCCAGAAGCATGGGCCACTCCTTCAGAAAAATATCTCGGCCGCGGGGATGACCTCGCGGGATCTTGCTGTTGATAGGACAAGGTTGCCCTGCGCGTCCACTGTTTCAAATCGTCCCACGTATTCGTCGCGGGTGGTGCGGGCGGTAATGACCTCGCCCAGACGGGCTGCGCGGGCCAACCAAGCCTCGCGGATGGGCTCGAACCCGTAAGTGGTGAACTGGGTCTCGTAATGCTGATAGGCCGGCGCCAAGAAGCCCAGAAACTCTTCTGGGGTGAGCTGTACGCCCGTTTCGCCTGCCAGACTGACCGGGGCTACGGCGGTAGCTTCGACCTGCTGGGTCTGCGGGGCGTCGATCAGGTTGACGCCGATCCCGATGGCGATGTGGCTGACCTGACCGCCAGCAAGACCCGCGCTTTCCAACAGGATGCCAGCCACCTTGCCGCCATTCAAAAGCACGTCATTGGGCCATTTCAACGACAGCCCGCTGGTGCGCCCGGTGGCCGTGGCGAAGGCATCGTAAAGCGCCAAAGACGCAACGAAGCTGCGCAGCGCAACCTGATCCGGGGTTTCATTCGGGCGCATGACCAGCGTGGCCGAGAAGTGACCACGTGGCGCGGCCCACGGCCTGCCCCGGCGCCCGCGCCCGGCTGTTTGCTCATGCGCAAGCACCCATGTGGGGCCCAAAAGGCCCGGCGCAATACGCCGGGCCTCTTCATTGGTGCTGTCCACACTGGCCAGAACGCGTTTCTCAACACTTTCAGGCCATTTGGGCAGGGCTTTATTTGACAAGGGCTTCAGCAGCCGCAGCAGCGGCGCCTTCGATGCCGAAGAAGTTTACGACACCCAACAGGATGATCGCAGCCGATCCCATTAGAGCCGCCCAAGCCGCGGGAGACATGTTCAGCTCGACGCCCTCTCCTTCTTCACCGAAATACATGAAGTACACGATGCGCAGGTAGTAGAAGGCACCGATCACCGAGGCGATCACACCCGCCACGGCCAGCCACGCCATTCCGGCCTGAACGGCGGCGATCAGCACACCGTATTTGGCGAAGAAGCCAAGCATCGGCGGCACACCCGCCAGCGAGAACAGAAGGATCAGCATCGCCAGCCCCTTCAGCTTGTCGTTCACGGCAAACTGGTTCAGCGCTGAGATGTCAGTGACGGGGCGGCCATCCCGTTCCATCGACATGATGAAGGCGAAGGTGCCGATGTTCATGGTCAAGTAAACGGCCATGTACAGAAGCATCGCCTGCACACCATATGCACTGCCTGCGGCCAGACCCAGCAGGGCAAAGCCCATATGGGCGATCGACGAGAACGCCATCAGACGTTTGATGTTGGTTTGACCAATCGCGGCCACAGCGCCCAGGAACATGGACAGGACAGCCAGCAGCGCGATGATCTGCTGCCAGTCGCCAACGGCCTGACCGAAGGCGTCGAACAGCACACGGGCGAACAGGCCCATTGCGGCCAGTTTCGGTGCGGTGGCGAAGAAGGCTGTGACCGGGGTCGGTGCGCCCTCGTACACGTCCGGGGTCCACATGTGGAACGGCACGGCCGAGACTTTGAAGGCCAGACCGGCGGTCACAAACACCAGACCGATAAGAAGGCCAAGGCCAACCTGACCGTGGTTTGCAGCCTCGATAATGCCCGAGAACAGCGTGGTACCCGAATAGCCATAGACCAGCGACGAACCATAGAGCAGCAGACCCGAGGACAAGGCGCCCAGCACGAAGTATTTCAGACCGGCTTCGGTCGACTTCACGCTATCACGGTTCAGCGACGCCACAACGTAAAGCGACAGCGACTGCAGTTCGAGGCCCATATAGAGCGTCATCAGATCGCCAGCCGAAACCATGACCATCATGCCAACTGTGGCGAGCGTCACAAGGATCGGGTACTCGAACTTCAAAAGACCCCGGCGCGACATGGTTGCCTCGCCCATGACCAGAACTGCAGCGGCGGCCAGAAGGATCGCAACCTTGGCGAAGCGCGAATACGCGTCGTCCAGGAACATGCCGCCAAAGGCCGCTGTGTTGCCGTCTCCGCCCGCGACCATCAGGGCCACAAGCACCATGACACCGCCAGTGATCCAAGTGATCGGCTTGGCCAGCCCGTCCTTCGACGTATAGACCGCGCCCAGAAGCGCCACCATCGCATAGACCGCAAGGATCAGCTCAGGCAGAACCGTTTGAATATCAACAGAGCTCATCTTTCGCTCTCCTTAATGCGCTGCGGCCTGAGCCATCTCTGCATCAGCAGGGATAGCGGCGTGGAAGTTGGTCAGAAGTGCCTCGACCGAGGGGCCAATGATGTCCGTGACCAGCGAGGGGTAGACACCCAGAAGCAGGGTCATGAAGACGAGCGGTGCGAAGATCGCTTTCTCGCGGCTGTTCATCTCGGTGATCGACTTCAGGCTTTCCTTGATCAGGTCACCAAAGACGACGCGGCGATAGAGGTACAGCGCATACGCGGCCGAGAAGATCACGCCCGAGGTAGCAACCAGAGCCACCCAGGTGTTGGCTTTGAACATGCCGACCAGCGTCAGGAATTCACCGACGAAGCCCGAGGTGCCCGGCAGACCCACATTTGCCATGGTGAAGAACATGAAGATCAGCGCGTAAGCCGGCATGCGGTTCACAAGGCCTCCGTACGCGTCGATCTCGCGGGTGTGCATGCGGTCATAGATGACGCCCACACACAGGAAGAGCGCGCCCGAGATAAAGCCGTGGCTGATCATCTGGAAGATCGCCCCGTCCAGACCTTGCTGGTTCAGCGCGAAGATACCGGCGGTCACATAGCCCATGTGGGCGACCGACGAATACGCAATCAGCTTTTTCATGTCTTCCTGCACCAGTGCCACCAGCGAGGTATAGACAATCGCAATCGCCGACATCCACAGGACGAAGCAGGCCATGGTGTCTGCGCCGATGGGGAACATCGGCAAGCTGAAACGCAGGAAGCCATAGCCGCCCATTTTCAGAAGGATCGCAGCCAGAACAACCGAACCGGCGGTAGGCGCCTGAACGTGTGCATCCGGCAACCAGGTGTGGACAGGCCACATCGGCATTTTCACCGCGAAGCTTGCGAAGAAGGCGAGGAACAGAAGCGTCTGCGCGCCACCTACGATCTGAATTCCCAGCAGGCTGAAGTCTTCTGAACCAAAGCTGTGGTTCATCAGCGTCGGGATATCCGTCGTGCCCGCATCGACGAACATATAGATCATCGCGACCAGCATCAGGACCGAGCCCAAGAAGGTGTAGAGGAAGAACTTGAAGGACGCATAGATGCGGTCCTTGCCGCCCCAGATCCCGATGATCAGGAACATCGGGATCAGGCCTGCTTCGAAGAACAGGTAGAATAGCACCAGATCCAACGCCATGAAGACACCCAGCATCAGGGTCTCAAGCAGCAGGAAGGCAATCATGTATTCCTTCACGCGCGCGGTCACGCCCCAGCTGGCCCAGATGGTCAGCGGCATCATGAAGGTGGTGAGCATCACAAACAGGACCGAGATCCCGTCGACGCCCATTTTGTACTTCAGCCCCATGATCCACTCGCCCTCTTCCACAAACTGGAAGCCGGTGTCGGCGGGATCAAACCCGACAAGCACCAGAAGCGAGAAAAGGAAAGTTGCAACCGTCGCTGCCAGCGCAAGATATTTCGCGTTACGCCCGGCCGCTTCGTCATCGCCGCGCAAGAACAGCGCGAGGATCACCGCCGCGACCAGCGGCAGGAAGGTGATGATGGAAAGCAGGTTGTTCATTAGTGCGCTCCACCGCTGAAGATAATCATGATTGTCACCAAGGCGACGATGCCAAGGACCATCGCGAAGGCATAAGAGAAGAGGTAACCGGTCTGTGCGCGGCCAGCCTGCTTGGTGAACCAGGGCACGATGCCCATCGCCACGCCATTCAGGAAGCCGTCAATCACGTTGCCGTCACCGCGTTTCCACAGGAACCGTCCAACCATGAACGCGGGTTTGACGAAAAGGATGTCGTAGATCTCGTCGAAGTACCATTTGTTCAGAAGGAAGTTGTAGACATGCGGGAAGGTTTCGGCCAGGCGCTTCGGCAGGCTCGGGTTCTTGATGTAGAACCAGAACGCCGTCACGAACCCAATGATCATCGCCACGAAGGGCGAAAGCTTGACCCATTTCGGCACATAGTGCGCGTCATGCAGGACGTGGTTGTCCGGGTGCATGAAGATCGCACCTTTCGGGGCTTCGCCGTGATGGGCAGCGGCAACCGCCGCATGTGCTGGGTCGGCCATGGTTTCAGCATGTGCTTCATCCGTGGCATGGGCTGCGTCGTCATGGCTGTGATCGTCCGCATGCGTATCTGCGGCGTGATCATCACCGTGACCGTCAGCGGCTTCGCCGTGATCGTCATGATGCGCGCTTGCATGGGCTTCGATGCCGAAGAACTGGTTCACTTTATCTTCTTTGCCGAAGAACGGGCCGTACCAAATCATACCAGCAAAGATCGCACCGATCGCCAAAACACCCAGCGGGATGGTCATGACCAAGGGGCTTTCATGGGCGTGCTCATGCGTGTGCTTGTCGCCGCGCGCCTTGCCGTAGAAAGTCATGAACATCAGACGCCAGCTATAGAAGCTGGTGAACAGCGCCGCGATGACCAGCATCCAGAAGGCGTAGCCTCCGTTCGTGCCGGCAAAGGCGCTTTCAATCACGGCGTCTTTCGACAGGAAGCCTGCAAAGCCGATGGTGGTCAGCGGGATGCCGACACCGGTGATGGCCAGCGTGCCGATCATCATCGCCCAGAAGGTGATGGGAAGCTTCTTCCGCAGGTCGCCGTAGTTGCGCATGTCCTGCTCGTGATGCATCCCGTGGATGACCGAACCGGCGCCAAGGAACAGCATCGCCTTGAAGAAGGCGTGGGTGAACAGGTGGAACATGGCGACCGAGTAGACGCCGACGCCAGCGGCCACAAACATATAGCCCAGCTGCGAACAGGTCGAATAGGCGATCACGCGTTTGATGTCGTTTTGCACAAGACCCACGGTGGCCGCGAAGAACGCGGTAGTGGCGCCAAGGAAGACGATGAAATTGGTGGCCTCGGGCGCGTATTCCATCAGGGGCGACATGCGGCAGACCAAGAAGACACCGGCGGTCACCATGGTCGCGGCGTGGATCAGCGCCGACACTGGAGTCGGGCCCTCCATCGCGTCCGGCAGCCAGGTGTGCAGGATCAGCTGCGCCGATTTACCCATCGCACCGACGAACAACAGGAAGGCCAGCAAGTTTGCGGCGTTCCAGTCGGTCCACAGGAAGTGGATGTTGGTTTCCGCCAGCGCGGGCGCTGCAGCGAACACATCGTCAAAGCGGATGCTGTCGGTCATGTAGAACAGGCCGAAGATGCCCAGAGCGAAACCAAAGTCACCTACACGGTTCACCACGAAAGCTTTGATCGCCGCCGCGTTGGCCGAGGGTTTCTTATAGTAAAAGCCGATCAACAGATACGAGGCCACGCCCACGCCTTCCCAACCGAAGAACATCTGCAACAAGTTGTCTGAGGTCACCAGCATCAACATGGTGAAGGTGAAGAAGGACAGATAGGCGAAGAAACGGGGACGATAGCTTTCGCCCTCGAACTGCGGATCATGGGCCATGTAGCCCATAGAATACAGGTGAACCAGCGACGAAACGCTCGTCACCACGACCAGCATGATCGCGGTTAGGCGGTCCAGACGGATCGACCAGTCAACGCTCAGCGAGCCCGACTGCACCCAATCCATCAGGTGAATGATCTGCGTCTCGGACCCCAGTCCGAAGAAGGTGATCCACGACAGGAAGGCCGACCAGAACAGCAGGGCTGTTGTCAGAATCTGCGCGCCCTTGTCTCCGATGAACCGGTGGCCGAAGCCAGCGACCAACGCGCCAAAAAGCGGGGCAAAAAGGATGAACTGTACCATTCTTGGTTAGCCTTTCATCACGTTGACATCTTCGACAGCGATTGTGCCGCGGTTGCGGAAGAAGCTGACAAGGATCGCCAGACCGATGGCAGCTTCAGCAGCAGCCACGGTCAAAACAAAGAGCGTGAAAACCTGCCCCGTCAGATCGCCCAGATAGGACGAGAACGCGACAAGGTTGATGTTCACGGAAAGAAGCATCAATTCGATCGACATCAAAAGGATGATGACGTTCTTACGGTTCAGGAAGAGCCCGAAAATGCCGATGACGAACAGCGCCGCACCAACTGCGAGATAATGTTCAAGACCTACCATTTTGTCCCTTCCATTCCGGGCGCATCGTCTCGCGCCCACATCGTTTTATTCTTGTTCATCTCAGCCTCTTAAAGCCCCTGCCCCGGTTTTACGTCGATGATCTCCATCGCTTTGGCCGGGTCGCGGTGCATCTGGGCCATGACGTTCTGGCGCTTCACATTCGTGCGGTGGCGCAGGGTCAGAACAATGGCGCCGATCATGGCGACCAGCAGGATCAGACCTGCCAGCTGGAAGAGCAGGATGTATTGGGTGTAAAGGATCTGGCCCAGAGCCTCGGTGTTGTGGGCCACGTCCAGCGCGGGGGTGACAGCAACGCGTGCGGCCTCGGCCCCGTCAGCGAATTGCCAAACGCCGAAGATGGTGCCCAGTTCCATCAGAAGGATCACACCGATCAGCAGCGCCAGCGGCAGAGACTTCGACATCTCGGCCTTCAGGGCGGCGAAATCCACGTCCAGCATCATGACGACGAACAGGAACAGCACCGCAACCGCGCCCACATAGACGATCATCAGAAGCATCGCCACGAACTCGGCGCCCAAGAGGACGAACAGGCCCGTTGCGCCGATGAAGGCGGTGATCAGCCACAGGACCGAGTGGACGGGGTGCCGTGCCATCACGGTAAAGAACCCGCCGACCACGGTGGTCAGGGCAAAGAGGTAAAAGGCGAAATCGGCAACGCTCATGCGTCCCCCTCCTCGTTTTCGTCAAAGACGGCTTGCGCTTCTTCCAGCGCCCGGTTCATCGCCGGCAGGCCGCCCAACATGGACATTTGATAGATCACTTCCGAGATCTCTTTTTCGGTGGCGCCGGCCTCGATGGCGTGGCGCACGGTCACTTTCAGCTGAGGTCCGGCCTGCGCGCCCGCGGCCACCAGCCCGGCAAGGGCCACCAGCATGCGGGTCTTCGCGTCCAGACCATCCTTGTTGAAGGTGTTGCCAAACATCATGTCCATCATGTCTTTCGGCATGGTGGGCATCAGCTTGTCCAAACCCTCGGGAACGAACTTCTCGAGCGCAGGGTTGAAGGCGCGGAGCATCAAGGTGCCCTGCTCCAGCATTTCAGCGTATTTTTTTGATAGTTCGTCCATGGGATTTCCTTAGCGGTAAGGCGCGTCGAGTTCGATGTTGCGCGCGATCTCGGCTTCCCAGCGTTCGCCGTTCTCAAGCAGTTTTGCCTTGTCATAGAACAGCTCTTCGCGGGTTTCCGTCGCGAACTCGAAATTCGGACCTTCGACAATCGCATCTACCGGGCAAGCTTCCTGACAGAAGCCGCAATAGATGCACTTGGTCATGTCGATGTCATAGCGCGTGGTGCGGCGCGAGCCGTCGTCGCGGGGTTCCGCGTCGATGGTGATCGCTTGCGCGGGGCAGATCGCCTCGCAGAGTTTACATGCGATGCAACGCTCTTCCCCGTTGGGATAGCGGCGCAGCGCGTGTTCCCCACGGAAACGTGGGCTGAGCGGGCCCTTCTCGAACGGGTAGTTGATCGTTGCCTTCTTGGCGAAGAAGTACTTCAGGCCCAGCTGGAACCCTTTGATGAAGTCCGTCAGCAGGAAGTACTTCGTAGCGCGTGCGTAATCAAAAGCCATTGATCAGCCCCCCACAGTCCAGCGGGCATAAGCGCCCCAGAATGCCCCGTATTGGGCGAAGAATGCGACCAGCACGACCCAAGCCAGCGACAACGGCAGGAAGACTTTCCAGCCAATGCGCATCAGTTGGTCATAGCGGTAGCGCGGAGTGATGGCCTTCACCATCGAGAAGACGAAGAAGAAGAAGAAGATCTTCGCGAACAGCCACAGGATGCCGTCCGGTAGGCCTTCCACGGGCGACAGCCAGCCGCCGAAGAACAGGATCGAGATCAGCGTACACATCAGAACGATGGCCACATATTCACCGATCATGAACAGCAGGAAGGGCGTCGACGAGTATTCGACCTGATAGCCCGCCACCAGTTCCGATTCCGCTTCGGGAAGGTCGAAGGGCGGGCGGTTGGTCTCTGCCAGTGCCGAGATCAAGAACAGGAAGACCATCGGGAAGTGCGGCAGCCAGTACCAGCTGAACAGACCCGCGCCGTCTTGTGCGTTCACGATGTCTCCAAAGTTCATCGAGCCGGTCGAGATGATCACACCGATGATGATCAGGCCGATCGAGACTTCGTAAGAAATCATCTGTGCGGCCGAGCGCAGCGAGCCAAGGAACGGGTATTTCGAGTTCGAGGCCCAGCCGCCCATGATCACGCCGTAGACCTCAAGCGAGGAGACCGCGAAGACGAACAGGATCGCCACGTTCACGTCTGCCAGAACCCAGCCGTCGTTAAACGGGATAACCGACCACGCGACCATTGCCAGCACGAAGCTCAGCATCGGGGCCAGCATGAAGACAAACCGGTCCGCGCCCGCAGGCACGACGATTTCCTTCAGCACGTATTTCAGGAAGTCCGCAAAGGATTGCAGCACGCCGAAAGCACCAACCACGTTGGGCCCTTTGCGCAGCTGAACGGCTGCCCAGACCTTGCGGTCGAAGTAGAGCAGAAAGGCCAGCGCCACCAGAAGTGGGACCACGATCAGCAGACACTGACCGATGATCAAAAGCGCGATGCCTAAGTTTGTTGTGGTGAAGAATTCATACATATCTCTTCATGCCCTCAGACCGTAGGTATTCCATATTCATTCAGCAGCCAGCGACGTGCCGGTGCGGGCGCGCGCTTGTGCGGACAGTTCAGCCATCACTTCCGACGCCCGAGCGATCGGGTTGGTCAGGTAGAAATCGCCAATCACATAGCGGAAGGACGCGTTGCCCATCTTCTCGACCGGCAGCGGCTGCCATTCATTGTCAGCGACTTGATCAACGCCACCCAGAACCGGAGCCGCTTCAACCATTGCGCGGCGCAGGCCGGCTTGGGTGTCCCACGGCAGGGTCGCACCCAGTTCAGCCGACAGTGCACGCAGGATGGCCCAGTTTTCCTTGGCCTCGCCCGGTGCGAAGTTGGCGCGCAGCGCGACCTGCGGGCGGCCCTCGGTGTTCACGAACAGACCGCTTTCTTCCGTGTAGGCTGCGCCCGGCAGGATCACGTCGGCGCGCATTGCGCCACGATCACCGTGGCTGCCCTGATAGATCACGAAGGGACCATCAGCGATTTCGATCTCATCCGCGCCCATGTTGAAGAAAACGTCAGCGCCTGTGGTGGCGGCTTCCATGCCGCCTTCGGTCACAGCGCCCAGATCCATTGCGCCAACGCGGCCAGCGGCAGTGTGCAGGATCATCAGCTTCGAGCCGGTATCCTCGGCCAGTTTCATCGCGTTCGACAGAACGGCCAGACCGTCCGCTTCACGCAGGGCGCCCTGCCCGACGATCACCACAGACGGCGCGTCTTTCACAGCGCCATAGTCTTTGCCCACGATGCTGTCCAGCGCGGCGCGGTCATTGCCCACATGCGCGTAATCGTAGGTCAGATCAACGGCTTCACCGACCAGCCCAACCTCGGCACCTTTCAGCCACGCCTTGCGGATGCGGGCGTTCAGAACCGGCGCTTCAACACGCGGGTTGGTGCCAATGAGCTGGATGAATTTGGCGTTGTCGATGTCTTCGATCGATGCCGTGCCGACATAACCCGAGCGGTTGCCAATCGGCAGGCGCGCGTTGTCGGTGCGGCATTCCACGTTGCCACCCAGACCTTCAACGATGGTCTTCAGGCTGAAGGTCGCCTCGGCCGAGGCCAGATCACCGATCAGACCAGCAACTTTATCGGCACCTTTCAGTGCCTCGGCAGCTTTCGACAGAGCCTCCCCCCAGGTGGCTTTGCGCAATTTGCCGTTTTCGCGGATGTAAGGCACGTCCAGACGCTGGCGGCGCAGACCGTCCCAGATGAAACGCGTCTTGTCGGAAATCCATTCCTCGTTCACGCCGTCATGGTTGCGCGGCAGCACGCGCATGACTTCGCGGCCCTTGGTGTCCACGCGGATGTTCGAACCAAGCGCGTCCATCACGTCGATGGTTTCGGTCTTGGTCAGTTCCCACGGACGGGCAGTGAACGCATAGGGTTTCGAGGTCAAGGCACCTACCGGACACAGGTCGATGATGTTGCCCTGCATATTCGAGTCCAGCGTCTGGTTCAGATAGCTGGTAATCTCGGCGTCTTCGCCGCGACCGGTCTGGCCCATCTGGCTGATGCCCGCGACCTCGGTCGTGAAGCGCACGCAGCGGGTGCAGGAAATGCAGCGGGTCATCGCGGTCGACACCAGCGGACCCAGATCCAGATCATCCACCGAGCGCTTCATCTCGTTGAAACGTGTACCGGACATGCCGTAAGCCATCGCCTGATCCTGCAGGTCGCATTCGCCACCCTGGTCGCAGATCGGGCAATCCAGAGGGTGGTTGATCAGCATGAACTCCATCACGCCTTCGCGGGCCTTCTTGACCATGGGCGAGTTGGTTTTCACGACCGGCGGTTGACCTTCCGGACCGGGGCGCAGATCGCGCACCTGCATCGCACAAGACGCTGCCGGCTTGGGCGGACCGCCCACGACCTCGACCAGACACATGCGGCAGTTGCCCGCAATCGACAGACGTTCGTGATAGCAGAAACGCGGAACCTCGATCCCGGCCACTTCACATGCCTGGATCAGCGTCATCGCGCCGTCCACCTCGATTTCCATGTCGTCAATGACGATCTTTTTCAGGTCGCTCATCACGGTCCCTTTTTCGTTCCGCGGGCCGGGTTTTCCCGGTCCCGCACATGTCAGCCCCTCAACGCTCGTACAGTAACGAGCCGGCAAAGGTGCCTTTTTCCATCTCCGCACGGCCTACCGTGCAATAGGTTTCTTCCTGGCCCGCAACCACACCTTTCGACGCCAACAGAGGCTCGGCGATGGCGCGGAAACGGTCCTGTTCAGTTTCGCTGTCGACATAGGCCATGACCTCGCCATGCGAGAAGCCCAGCGACATGGCGTGCTTGCGCAGCGAAAACGCCTTGTTCAGAAGGCGCAGCTTGCGCAATTTCAGCGCATCACAGTTTTCGTCGATCAGATAGGCGACCGACGCCCCCAGCAGCTCGGAATGCATCCGCGCATCCTTGCGCAGCGGATCGTAATCGGTGGCCTGTGCCACACCGGCAGCCAGAGACAGGCCAGCGGCCAGAAAAACAGTGCGAATACTCATCATGACAAATCTCCTTTGTGTCCAAAGGAGATGGTGATGCAGAGCGCTGTCATGCAATAACAACGCGCTGAAACGGGCGTGAAACCGCCTGTTTTCAGTATGTTGCGTTGCTTGATCATGATCCGGCCTCTATCCCGTCTATCGCCCGCTTACTCAGCAGCGATGCTGACTTTGCCCTGTTTATTCACACGAATACGGTCTTCGATTTCATCGCGGAAGTTGTTGATCAGGCCTTGGATCGGCCAAGCCGCCGCATCCCCCAGCGCACAGATCGTGTGGCCTTCGACCTGTTTGGTCACGTCCCACAGCATGTCGATCTCTTCCACGTCGGCCTCGCCTTTCACCAGACGATCCATCACGCGCATCATCCAGCCAGTACCTTCGCGGCACGGCGTACACTGGCCGCAGCTTTCGTGCTTATAGAATTTCGACAGGCGCCAGATGGCTTTGATGATGTCGGTGGACTGGTCCATGACGATCACAGCCGCGGTACCAAGGCCCGAGCCCAGCTCGCCGCGCAGATAGTCGAAATCCATGATCGCATCGCGCATGTTTTCGGCGCGCACACAGGGAACTGAGGACCCGCCCGGAATAACCGCTTTCAGGTTGTCCCAGCCGCCGCGAATGCCGCCGCAGTGCTTTTCGATCAGTTCTTCAAAGCTGATCGACATCGCCTCTTCCACCACGCACGGGTTGTTCACGTGGCCCGAGATGCCAAAAAGCTTGGTGCCAGCGTTGTTGGCGCGGCCAAAGCCCGCAAACCACTCGGGGCCACGGCGCAGGATGGTCGGAACGACAGCAATCGATTCCACGTTGTTCACGGTGGTCGGGCAGCCATACAGACCCGCACCCGCCGGGAATGGCGGCTTCATGCGGGGCATGCCCTTTTTGCCTTCAAGGCTTTCGATCAGCGCAGTTTCTTCACCACAGATATAGGCGCCTGCCCCGTGATGCAGGAACAGGTCGAAATCCCAACCGGATTTCGCAGCATTCTTGCCCAACAGACCCGCATCATAGGCTTCGTCGATGGCCGCTTGCAGCGCTTCACGCTCGCGGATGAATTCGCCGCGGATATAGATGTACGCGGTGTTGGCACCCATCGCGAAGGACGCGATCAGCGCGCCTTCGATCAGCGTGTGCGGATCATGGCGCATGATCTCGCGGTCTTTACAGGTGCCGGGTTCGGATTCATCGGCGTTAATGACCAGATAGGCCGGACGTCCGTCGCTTTCCTTCGGCATGAAGGACCACTTCAGACCGGTCGGGAAGCCCGCCCCGCCACGACCCCGCAGGCCCGAGGCCTTCATCTGATCGATAATCCAGTCGCGACCCTTTTTGATGATCCCGGCTGTGCCGTCCCAGTGACCACGCGCTTTGGCGCCCGCAAGGGTGCGTTCGTGCATGCCATAGAGGTTGGTAAAGATCCGGTCTTTATCCTGCAGCATTCGCTTCTATCCTTCATCCGTCTGACGCGCGCGCCAGATCCGATACGTTACAACCAGTCCGAAAACGAAACCGGCCAGCGCCAGCATGTCGACCAAGGCCATAGTCCGGTTGGACCAGCCAAGGCTGTTGCCAGCAAACGTGCCGCCAACCCACAACAGACCGGTCGCAGCGATGACGAGTGCCGCCAAACGCCCCTGCTGTCCGATGTTGTTTTGCGGGTCAGTTGCCATGTTTATCCCTTAGTAAACCTTGCCCTTTTTGACCTTGGACGAGAATTCGGTTTCTCCGCCCTCGGCCAGGATCTTGGCTTGCTCAATCCAGCCGTCCCGTTCGATCCGGCCTTTGAATTTCAGGTTGTCGTCAACCCATGCGATCTCGTCCGCGCCCCATTTGGCGATCTGGTCGAAATGCCAAAAGCCCAGCTCGTTCAGGGTCTGCTCAAGCTTCGGACCAACGCCCTTCAGCTGTTTCAGATCGTCAGCACCTGCCTTGCGGGGGGCTTTCATGGTGCGAGGTTTCTTCGCCTTGCCGGTCGCCGCGGGGGCTGCGTCAGCCTTGGTCGCCTTGGTAGGCGCTTTAGCGGAGGTTTTTTTCGGGGTTGCCTTCTTCGGCTCGGCTTTCTTAGCGGCCGGTTTGGCCTGCTGGGCCGCCGGTTTGCCGGTCGCAGGCGCTTTCGGGGTCGGCGCGGCGGCGTTGCGGCCAGCCACAACACCGTCTTTGCCGATCCACGGCGTCAGCAGCGGAACTTCGGTGCCGTCGATGCGCTTCACGGTGTCACCAATGTCGGTGGCCAGCTGAACCGATGCGTTATACTGCGTTTTGCCGCTGTCATATTCGGTCAGCGAGGTCAGACCCGACAGAGGCTCGGCCGCATAACGACCGTTCTGCGGGCCGGGCGTGGGCACATTGCCGGCGCGCAGCTCGTCCACGATCTTGGCAAAGCTCTCGGCCGTCAGATCTTCGTAGTAATCCTTGCCAATTTGGGCCATCGGCGCGTTGGTGCACGAGCCCAAGCACTCGACCTCTTCCCAGCTCAGCTTGCCATCGTCCGAGACAACATGCGGCTTGTCGGCGATCTTTTCACGACAGACAGCGATCAGGTCTTCCGCGCCGCAGATCATGCAGCCTGTGGTGCCGCAAATCTGGATATGCGCGACCGAGCCAACCGGCTGCAGTTGGAACATGAAATAGAACGAGGCGACTTCCAGCACGCGGATATAGGCCATACCCAGCATGTCGGCCACTGCTTCAATCGCGGGCTTGGTCAGCCAGCCTTCTTGTTCCTGTGCCCGCCACAAAAGCGGGATCACCGCCGAGGCCTGACGCCCCTCGGGATATTTCGTGATCTGCCCTTCCGCCCACGCAAGGTTGGCTGGCGTGAAAGCAAAGCTTTCGGGCTGTTCATGATGCAAACGGCGGAGCATTAGCGGTCGATCTCCCCAAACACGATGTCCATGGTGCCGATGATGGCGGCAACGTCGGCCAGTTGGTGGCCACCGGCCACATAGTCCATGGCCTGAAGATGCAGGAACCCGGGCGCGCGGATTTTCGAGCGGTAGGGTTTGTTCGATCCGTCCGACACCAGATAGACGCCGAATTCGCCTTTCGGCGCTTCAACGGCGGCGTAGACTTCACCCTCGGGCAGCTTGAAGCCTTCGGTGTAAAGCTTGAAGTGGTGGATCAGGCTTTCCATCGACTGCTTCATGTCGCTACGCTTGGGCGGGGTCAGCTTGCCACGGGCCAGCACATCGCCCTGCCCTTCCGGCGCGCGCAGTTTGTCGACACACTGCAGGATGATCGACAGCGACTGGCGCATCTCTTCCATGCGGACGAGGTAGCGGTCATAGCAGTCGCCGTTCTTGCCGACGGGGATCTGGAACTCGAACTCGTCATAGCATTCATAGGGCTGCGCGCGACGCAGGTCCCATGCCAGACCCGAGCCACGAACCATCACGCCCGAGAAGCCCCAATCCAGAATGTCCTGCTCATCGACCACACCAATGTCAGCGTTGCGCTGCTTGAAGATGCGGTTTTCGGTCAGAAGCTCGTCCAGATCCTTGATGCGGGTCGGGAAGTGGTGGGCCCATGTCTCGATATCGTCGATCAGTTCGGGCGGCAGGTCCTGGTGGACACCGCCGGGACGGAAATAGTTGGCGTGCAGACGCGCGCCACAGGCACGTTCGTAAAAGCCCATAAGCGCTTCACGCTCGACAAAGCCCCAGAGCGGCGGGGTCAATGCGCCCACGTCCATCGCCTGCGTGGTCACGTTCAGCAGGTGGTTCAGCACACGACCGATTTCCGAGAACAGAACGCGGATCAGCTGACCACGACGCGGCACTTCGACACCGGCCAGTTTCTCGATCGCCAGACACCACGCGTGTTCCTGGTTCATCGGGGCCACATAGTCCAGACGGTCGAAATACGGCAGGTTCTGCAGATAGGTGCGGCTTTCCATCAGCTTTTCGGTGCCACGGTGCAGAAGGCCGATATGCGGGTCGGCCCGCTCGACAATCTCGCCATCCAGCTCAAGCACCATACGCAGCACGCCGTGTGCCGCCGGGTGCTGAGGCCCGAAGTTGATGTTAAAGTTTCGGATCTTCTGTTCGCCGGTTTTGGCGTCTTCGAAGTTGTTGGATCCGTCCATCATACGCTCACCATCTTCTGGGTCCATTCCGACGGAAGTTCACCCATGAACTTCTCGACGAAATTGTATTGCGGTTTAAGGGCTGCTTGCAGCTGGGCCCGTTGGGCTGCTGGCAGGTCGGCAGACACGCTGCGATGCACCACGCGGTCAAACTGTGCCGGTTCATGGGTGATCCCCAAAAACGCACAAAGGCGCGCGATTGCGTCAGGCGTGAACAGCCGTTCGTAAAATTCAATGTGAAACATCCCAGTCGGCACAGCGGCGCTGAGACGGTTCAGAGTGCGGCGATAGTTCGACCGCTCAAGGATGTTCGTGGCCGTCCCGTCCAGAACGCCCTTGATTTTGGCGTCCAAGGCAGCGCGTCCGCCCTGTCCTGCGACCATGCGGATGTTCGACCAGATGCGTTCCACCGGGTCACGCATCAAATAGACAAAGCGCACTTTGTCGGTCAGCCCGGCCATCGCACGGAAGGTTGCCTCTTTCAGCATGCCATAGGCCGGGGTGAAGTCCCCGATCAGTTTGGCATCGCCCGAGGCTTTCTGGACAAAGCTCAGATAGGCGGCGTCGTCGCGGGTTTCCCCGTCAAACGTGTCCAGCCAAGCCTCGCCATCCGCCAGCAGGCGTTGCTGATGCGGCTTCGGAGTGTCCTCTGCCGCCAGTCGGGCGCGCACGCCGTCCAGACGCTCTTCCAGCTGCTTGCGGTGCCAAGCTCCGCTGCCATGCTCAAGCGCGTCGAAATAGTGAAGCTCCTTCACCGCCGGAAGCTGACACTCCCGGTGCGCATTCAGGTAGTCGTACAGCCAGCTTGTGCCAGCCTTC
The DNA here is from genome assembly GCF_004360145.1 of Aliiroseovarius marinus. Taxonomy (GTDB): domain Bacteria; phylum Pseudomonadota; class Alphaproteobacteria; order Rhodobacterales; family Rhodobacteraceae; genus Aliiroseovarius; species Aliiroseovarius marinus. The sequence continues at coordinate 30,823 of NZ_SAIT01000019.1, forward strand.
GTCGCCCCAACGCAGAATATGAAGGTTTGCCCACTCATCAGGATCAGCCTTTGGCCTCTTCCGTTTTCTCGTCGCCGGGCAGGATATAGTTTGCACCTTCCCACGGGGACATGAAGTCGAACTGGCGGTAATCTTGGGTCAGGGTTACGGGTTCATACACCACGCGCTTCTCGACCTCGTCATACCGCACTTCGGTATAGCCGGTGGTCGGGAAATCCTTGCGCAGCGGGAAGCCGCGGAAACCATAGTCGGTCAGGATGCGACGCAGATCCGGGTGGCCTGTGAACAGGATGCCGAACATGTCGAACACTTCACGCTCGAACCAGTTGGCCGATTTGTGGACTTCGGTGATCGAGGGCACCATCTCGTCCTCGCGCACGGCCACTTTCACGCGGATGCGCTGGTTCGTGTACATGGACAGGAAGTGGTAAACCACGTCGAAACGGGCTTCACGCTCGGGATGGTCGACGGCGGTGATATCCACCAACGTCGAGAACTTGCAGCCGTTGTCGGTCTTCAGGAACTCGATAAAGGCCACAATACCCGACAGCGGTACGTTCACGGTCAGCTCGCCATAGGCGACATCCCAGTTCAGGACACAGTCGGGACGTTTGGCTTCAATGGTTGCGCCAAGTTCTTTCAGGGCTTCGCTCATCGCTTACCTCACAATCGTGCCGGTGCGGCGGATTTTGCGTTGCAGCTGCAGGATGCCATACAGCAGTGCCTCTGCAGTCGGAGGGCAGCCGGGTACGTAAACGTCCACGGGCACGATGCGGTCACATCCACGCACCACCGAGTAGGAATAGTGATAGTAACCACCACCGTTCGCGCAGGATCCCATCGAGATCACATAGCGCGGATCGGGCATCTGGTCGTACACTTTGCGCAGCGCCGGGGCCATCTTGTTGGTCAGCGTGCCGGCCACAATCATCAGGTCCGACTGACGCGGGGACGCACGCGGGGCGGTCCCGAAACGCTCGAGGTCATAGTGGGCCATCGCCGAGTGCATCATTTCAACCGCGCAGCAGGCCAGACCAAAGGTCATCCAGTGCAGTGAGCCAGTACGGGCCCAGTTGATGATGTCATCCGTGGTGGTCAGCAGAAAGCCCTTGTCGGCCAGCTGATCATTCAGAAGACGGGTCGCGTGTTCGCGGTCACCGCCTGCCGTGTTGGCTCCGGTCATCACTCCCATTCCAGCGCACCTTTCTTCCATTCATAAGCAAAGCCGATCGTCAGAACGGCCAAGAACACCATCATCGACCAGAACCCGACCAACCCGACATCCTTGAAGGCCACGGCCCAAGGGAACAGGAAGGCAATTTCCAGATCGAAAATGATGAACAGGATCGCCACCAGGTAAAACCGGCTGTCAAATTTCATCCGTGCGTCATCGAAGGCATTGAAACCGCATTCGTAAGCACTAAGTTTTTCGGGGTCGGGATTGCGGACTGCCAGCACAACGGCTGCGAGGATCAGAACAAGTCCGATAACAATGGCGAGTCCGAGGAAAATGATGATGGGGAGGTATTCCCGGAGAAGATCTTCCACGTGTGGCTCCTTATAAAGCGGATTTACCGCCTTTCGCTAGCTATGTGCGGTTTACCGCCGCACCGATGCAGGGTCAACCGACAGGCCATCGCATTCAATCATTTGAATTCGAGGCCGCATACCGTCACAAAACGGTCGCAATAGCGTTGAAAGTAAGGGGCGTGAGCGCTACCCGCGCTGCAGGATCATTCAAAAATTCCATCACGTGTTAAGCAATTTTCCTTGTCGTCTTTTCGCCCGTCCGAGCATCTGCAGCATTTCCGCTTCTGTGACGGGTCAGAAAAGAGACTCACCGGGGCGTGCGTCGTCGCCTAGCTAAACGCAAGTCGCAGGGCGCAAATTGTCAGCACGACAGTCACCGGTCCCCACAAAAAACGCTCGGCGCGCGAAGGAGTGGCCAGATTGGCTATCGTCGTGGCAATTGTGACGGCAAAGGCGGCCCAAAAAGTCCAGTTTGGCCAGTCTGGTACAATGCCGGCGCGTGCCGCCATCGCGGTTCCCATGAAAGCCAGAAGAGCCCCCTGCCCGATGGCCGCCATGCGCATGGCCGGAGGCAAACGACCGCGCCAGCGACCGCCGTTTGCCAGATGCCCCCACGGTGCCCCCAACGCCATGCAGGCTTGGAAGCACACAAGGATCGCGATCAGCGCGACGTATATCCAGCCAGCCCAGATCATGTGCGGAGGCTAGCAGGTTACGCCCAACTTGGCTTCTCTTTTGCGAAGAAGGCCGCGATGCCTTCCTGCGCCTCGGCGCTTTCCCAGCGCGCGACCAGACCAGCAATGGTTTCGTCGATGATCTCTTCCGTGATGGGCGGACCAAGACGGCGGGCCAATGCTTTGGCTTCGGCCACAGCGCCCGGAGCCACGGAGAGGTAAGGCTTCACTTCCGCTTCGACGGCGGCATCCAAATCCTCGGGCGCGACGGCCTTGGCCAGAAGGCCCAGTGTCACAGCCTCGTCCGCATCGAAAATGCGCGCCGACATGAAGACACGGCGCGCCATCGCCTCGCCCAGACGGGCCAGAACGTAGGGTCCGATGGTGGCCGGGATCAGGCCCAGACGGGTTTCGGTCAGGCCAAACTTTGCCCCCTGAACACCGATCGAAACATCGGACACCGAGGCCATGCCAACCCCACCACCAAATGCCTGCCCCTGCACGCGTGCAATCAAGGGCTTGGGCATTTCATTCAATGCGTTCAACATCATAGCCAGCTTCTTGGCCTCGACCCCACGGGTCACCGGGTCCGCCGCCATCTGGTCCTGCATCCAGCGCAAATCCCCGCCCGCGCAGAAGCTTTTGCCGTCGCCGGTCAGGATCACGACTCGTACCGCGTCATCCGCACCCAGCTTGTGGGCGGCGTCCGTCAGCTCTTCAATCATCTGAGCCGACATGGCATTGTGCTTGTCCGCACGATCCAGAAGCAGTGTGGCTACGCCGCGTTCGTCCGTGCTGATCGAAATGGTTTCGTAGGCCATGGTCACTCCCCTGCCCGCATTTGCCGCGCCATGACGGCGGCTTTTTCAAGAATGTCCCGGTCCAGCCCGGTGGTGTAGCCCAGCGCAGTCACACGGTCATGCACGGCCTCAGTCGCCACGTTGCCCTGCGCGCCCGGCGCGTAAGGACAGCCGCCCAGCCCGCCGACAGCCGCGTCAAACACGCGAATGCCCTTGGCCAAGGACGCCTCGACATTGTCACAGGCCCGACCGCTGGTGTCGTGATAGTGGCCAGCAAACTTCGCCGCGTCGCCCTCGCCCAACACGGCGTCCAGCATGGCCGAGATACTCTCGGGCGTCGCTTGCCCAATCGTATCACCCAGCGAGATTTCGTAGCAGCCCATCGCCAGAAGCTCTTTCGCGACCCACGCCACCTGCGCGGGGTCGGTCGGCCCATCGTAAGGGCAGTCCGTCACGCACGAGATATAGCCACGCATCGGAAGGCCTGCCGCCTTGGCCGCTTCGGCCACCGGTTGGAACCGTTCAAGGCTTTCGGCAATCGTGCAGTTGATGTTGGCTTTCGAAAATCCTTCCGAAGCCGAGCCGAAAATCGCAATCTCGTCGGCCTTCGCCGCCACTGCGCCTTCAAACCCGCGCATGTTCGGTGTTAGCGCCGCATAGGACACGCCCGGCGCGCGGGTGATACCCGCAAGAACATCTGCGCTATCGGCCATTTGCGGCACCCATTTGGGGCTAACAAAGCTGGCAATCTCGATCCGCTTGAAGCCCGCGCCAGACAGCAGGTCGACCAGAGCGATCTTCTCTTCGGTCGGGATCTGACGCTTTTCGTTTTGCAACCCGTCACGCGGGCCGACTTCGAAAATTTCAACATATTCCATGACTTACTCCTCAGGCACGGGATAGAAATCCTGCGCATAGAAACGCTGTTCACCTTCACGGGCGACGGTGCGCTGATAGGACGGCAAGGCTTCGATCCGCGCTTTATAGGCCGTGACATTCGGGAACTCATCGAGCTTCACATAGTAAGGCGCGGCGAAGATGTTGAACCCCATCATGATATCGGCGGCCGAGAATCCGCGATCCAACAGCCAGTCGCGTCCTTCAAGCCGTTTCTCAAGCCCCGCCAGCGTGTGGCGCAGACGCGCCACGTTCAGCTTCAGCACAATCGGGCTGGCCTTTGCAGGCGGACGCAGGAAAACCATCTGCATGTTTAGCTGTTCGATCAGGCTGGCCATGGTTTCGGTGTAGTGAATCCACTGCAGATAATCCGTGCGTTCCGGCTGGCCGGGGGCCACGCCCAGTTCGGGCGCATAGGTCTCGGTCAGGTACTCAACAATGGCCCCGCTTTCCGACATGGTGATGTCACCGATTTCCAGCGCCGGAATGCGGGTGGCGGGCGAGACCTTGCGCAACCCGCCTTCGAACATCTCTTTCGAGCCGATCTTGTACTCGACCACCTCAAGAGCCTCGCCGAGCTTGTCTTCCAACCCGATCTCTTCGATCAGCCACAGCACCCGGACCGAGCGCCCGTATTGCACATGGTGCAGACGGAACGTCATGCCTCTTCCTCTTCGTCTTCCAGACGGATCAGCGGCGCGCCAGCTTCCACCTGATCGCCATCGGCGCAGAGGACTTCGGCAACCACACCGTCGCGCGCAGCTTCCAGCGAATGCTCCATCTTCATCGCTTCAAGGATCGCAAGGCGGTCGCCTTCCTTCACCTCTTGGCCTGCGGTGGCGAAGACGGCTTTCACAAGGCCCGGCATCGGCGCTTCGATCACACCCGCACCAGCACCGCTGTCAGCCATCTGATCCAAGGGATCGGCCACGTGGAATTCCAGACCCGATTGGGCAAAGACGGTAACCACATTGCCCGCTTTCGCCACGCGCGGGCCACGGTCGCCGCCCATTTTCCACTGACCGTTCAGGCACAGCGCCTCGATCTGGTCTTCGCCCACGGTGATCATGTGGCGATCCGCGCCATAGGATGTCACGACCACGTCAAACTGTTCGTCCGCGTGGGTCAGGGTCACGAAATGGTTCAGCCCGCCCCACAGGGTAAAGCCCGTACCTTCGCGCTTCAGCAGGTCCAGAGCACACAGGGCCGCGGCGCCAATGTCACTTAGGCTTGGGCCCGGCTCGTCGGTCAGCGCTTCCAAATCACGTTCGATCAGGCCGGTGTCCACGTCGCCAGCGGCAAAGCCCTCGTGACGCGTCAGGGCGCCCAAGAAGGCAAGGTTGGTGACCGATCCCGCCACTTCCGTGTGCGACAGAGCCGAGGACAGCATCCGCAACGCAGCCGCACGCGAGCCCGCATGCACCGTTAGTTTCGCAATCATCGGGTCATAGAACGGGCTGATCGTATCCCCTGCCCGCACGCCGGTATCGGCGCGCGCGCCTTCAGGGAACTTCAGATGAGACAGCGTACCGGTCGCGGGCAGGAAGCCCTTCGGCACATCCTCTGCATAAAGTCGTGCTTCGAACGCGTGGCCGGTGATGGTCAACTCGTCTTGCTGCTTGGGTAGACCTTCGCCCGAGGCAACGCGCAGCTGCCATTCAACAAGGTCAACGCCCGTGATTTCTTCGGTCACGGGGTGTTCCACCTGCAGGCGGGTGTTCATTTCCATGAACCAGAAACCATCGGTCCGCAGACCATTGGCGCCGTCCACAATGAATTCAACCGTACCTGCGCCCTTATAGCCGATGGCCTCGGCCGCGCGAACGCCTGCCATGCCCATCGCCTCGCGGACCTCTTCGGTCATGCCGGGCGCCGGAGCTTCTTCGATCACTTTCTGGTGGCGGCGCTGCAACGAGCAGTCGCGCTCGAACAGGTGCACCGCGTGGGTGCCGTCGCCGAAAACCTGCACCTCGATGTGACGGGGCGATAGGATGTATTTCTCGATCAACACGTCGGGGTTGCCGAAGGCGGTCTGTGCCTCGCCCTGTGCGCTGGCCAGAGCGTCTGCGAAATCCGCAGGATCGTCCACACGACGCATCCCCTTACCGCCGCCGCCAGCAACAGCCTTGATCAGCACCGGATAGCCGATGTCCTTTGCCTGATCTGCCAAGAACGCCGGATCCTGATTTTCGCCGTGATAGCCAGGCACGACCGGCACGCCAGCCTCTTCCATCAGCTTCTTGGCGGCATCCTTCAGACCCATCTTGCGGATCGCGTCTGAAGACGGGCCAATGAAGGTCAGGCCAGCTTTTTCAACCGCGTCCACGAAGTCGGGGTTTTCCGACAGGAAGCCATAGCCGGGGTGAATGCCTTGCGCACCGGTGTCGAGCGCCACCTGAATGATCCGGTCGCCCAGAAGATAGGACTGCGCGGGCTGCGGCGGGCCAATGTGAACAGCTTCATCGGCCATCCGTACGTGACGCGCATTCGCATCGGCATCCGAGTACACCGCCACGGTGGCCACGCCCAGCTTTCGGGCGGTGTCGATGACGCGGCAGGCAATCTCGCCGCGGTTTGCAATCAGAATTTTCGTGAACATATTTCTGTTCCTTTTGTCGGGCGGAGGCTCCGGGGTTACGTGCCCTGCGGACCTCCGAGAGTATGTCCGGCCCAATGACGGGCCGGGTCCGATTACATGCGGAAGACGCCGAATTTGGTGTCTTCGATCGGCGCGTTCAGCGCGGCCAGCAGCGACAGGTACAGCACCTCGCGCGATTTACGCGGATCGATGATGCCGTCATCCCACAGACGCGCCGAGGCATAGAGCGGGTGGCTCTGTTCCTCGAACATGTCGATGGTGGGCTGCTTGAATTCGGCTTCCTCTTCCGCCGACCATTCCCCGCCCTGACGCTCGATCGCGTCACGTTTCACGGTGGCCAACACGCCAGCGGCCTGTTCGCCGCCCATCACGGAAATCCGCGAGTTCGGCCAGGTCCACATGAAGCGCGGCTGATAGGCGCGACCGGCCATGCCGTAGTTGCCTGCGCCATACGAGCCACCGACAACCATCGTCACTTTCGGGACGTTGGTGGTGGCCACCGCGGTCACCATCTTGGCGCCGTGACGGGCGATGCCCTCGTTTTCGTACTTGCGACCCACCATGAAGCCGGTGATGTTTTGCAGGAAGACCAGCGGGATATTGCGTTGGCTGCACAGTTCCACGAAATGCGCACCTTTCTGCGCGGCTTCCGAGAAGATCACGCCGTTGTTCGCGATGATCCCGATGGGACAGCCTTTCAGGTGGGCAAAGCCGGTGACCAGCGTTTCGCCAAAGCGCGGTTTGAACTCGTCAAAGCGCGAGCCATCAACGATACGCATGATGACTTCGCGAATGTCGTAAGGCGTCTTCAGATCGGCGGGGACCACGCCCAGCAGCTCTTCCGCGTCATAAAGCGGCTCTTCCGGTTCCTGCCATTTCACGGTGGCAGGACGCTCGCGGTTCAGGCTTTCAACCGCGCGACGGGCCAGCGCCAGAGCGTGGGCGTCGTCTTCGGCCAGATAGTCTGCCACACCGGACAGACGGGTGTGGACATCGCCACCGCCGAGGTCTTCGGCCGACACAACCTCGCCGGTTGCGGCCTTCACCAAGGGCGGGCCTGCAAGGAAGATCGTCCCCTGCTCTTTCACGATGATGGTCACGTCCGACATGGCGGGCACGTAAGCGCCACCTGCGGTACAGGAGCCCATCACAACCGCGATCTGCGGGATGCCCTTCGCGGACATGCGCGCTTGGTTATAGAAGATGCGGCCAAAGTGGTCGCGATCCGGGAAGACCTCGTCCTGCTGCGGCAGGTTCGCGCCACCCGAGTCCACTAGATAGATACAAGGCAGATTGCACTCTTCCGCGATCTCTTGCGCGCGCAGGTGCTTTTTCACGGTCATCGGATAGTAAGTGCCGCCCTTCACGGTGGCATCGTTACAGACGATCATGCACTCCTGACCGTGGACCTGACCGATCCCGGCAATCACACCGGCGCAGGGCGCGGCATTGTCATACATGTCGTGGGCGGCCGTCGCGCCGACCTCGAGGAACGGAGACCCCGGATCCAGCAGGTTCGACACGCGATCACGCGGCAGCATCTTGCCGCGGCTCAGGTGACGGTCGCGGGATTTCTGCCCACCACCGCCTACGGCGGCCTCGGCAGCATCTGCCACCACTTTCAGGGCATCCAGATGCCCTTCGCGGTTTGCTTTATACGCCTCGGACCCGGGCGTGGCTTGGGATTGAAGTTTCATCTCAGCATCCTTCGTGGTTGCAGATTTGCGCGCCATAAGCGTTCAGGTCAGCTTCCAGCGACCAGGCTTGTCGGGCAGTTATAAACAAGTGGCACGATGTGGCAGCCGGACCGCCGCCGGTGCCCCCACCCCATTTCGTGCGTTCATAATCGCACGAGGTGTCACGGAATGTGATCCATGCCCTTTGCATCTCGCGCAGCGCGGGGGCCTGCTTTGGTGCAGAGGAGCCCAGCGCCGCCATCTCTTCATCTTCGGCTTTCAGCTTTGTCATCAAAAGGCCGTAGGCGCGGTTCAGCCGACGATCCCAGTCTTGAAGCTCCAGCCCAAGACAGGTCGACATGCCAACAGTGCTCCACCCTCCTGGGGTGTTCTCCATGCAGGCGTTGGCAGCAGTGCCAAAACACTGATGTGCTTCGCCTTCGGGACCTTTTTCTGCAAGGCAATCGGTGGTCGGCGCAAAAGAATAGACCATGTCCTGCGCCGCGGCGGATTGCGCAACTGCACCGAACAGGATCACTGCGCCAACCAGAGCCTTCATCACTGCGCGCTCATCAGTTCGCGGCCGATCAGCATGCGGCGGATTTCCGAGGTGCCCGCGCCGATTTCCATCAGCTTGGCGTCGCGGAAGATGCGGCTCACGGGCGTTTCGTTCATGAAGCCCGCACCGCCCATGGCCTGAACCGCTTGGTGCGCCTGCTTCATCGCTTCTTCCGAGGCATAAAGCACACAGGCCGCAGCGTCCTGACGGGTCACTTCACCACGGTCACAGGCCTTGGCAACTTCGTAAACATACGCACGGGCCGAGTTCATCGCGGTGTACATGTCGGCGATCTTCGCCTGCATCAGCTGGAAATCTCCGATCGGGCGACCAAACTGCTTGCGCTCTTTCATATAGGGCATGATTTCGTCCAGGCAGGCGGCCATGATGCCGGTGCCAATGCCCGACAGAACCACGCGTTCATAGTCCAGACCCGACATCAGAACGGCAACACCTTTGCCTTCCTCGCCCAGAATGTTTTCAAACGGCACTTCTACGTCTTCAAAGATCAGCTCGGCGGTGTTCGAACCGCGCATGCCCAGCTTGTCGAAATGTTCGGAGGTCGAGAAACCCTTCATGCCCTTTTCAATGATGAAGGTGGTGATGCCTTTGGGGCCAGCGTCCGGGTCGGTCTTGGCGTAAACCACCAGCGTGTCCGCGTCGGGTCCGTTGGTGATCCAGAATTTGGTGCCGTTCAGAACGTAGTAGCCGTTGCGCTTTTCCGCGCGCAGCTTCATGCCCACAACGTCCGAGCCTGCGCCGGCTTCCGACATGGCCAGTGCGCCGATATGCTCGCCCGAGCACAGTTTCGGCAGGTATTTCGCCTTCTGTTCGTCGGTGGCGTTGCGGCGGATCTGGTTCACGCAGAGGTTCGAGTGCGCACCGTACGACAGCGAAACCGAAGCCGAGGCGCGGGCGATCTCTTCCACCGCGATCACGTGCGCCAGATAGGACATGTCCGACCCGCCATATTCTTCCGGTGTGGTGACGCCCAAGAGGCCCAGCTCGCCGAACTCTTTCCACAATTCATTCGGGAACGCGTTTTTCTGGTCAACTTCGGCAGCGATCGGCTTGATCCGGTCCTGCGCAAAGCGGTGGACCATCTCGCGGATGGCGTTGACGTCTTCGCCCAGGTCGAAGTTCATCGAGGTATTGAACATGGCGGCTTCCTTTCGGATCTGGTATTCAGGATCGCATTATTGAACGCTTGTTCAGTTAATGCGCCGAAAGCTCGATTCGCGTCAACAGCCGTGCAAATTCACGCAGCGTCACAAAACGCTGGTGCCTTTACTTTCCCTGAATTGTCGGAGGATTCAGCCCGCCTGATGCACCCGCCCCACCACGTCACGAATGATCCGCGCAATCAGCGCGCAATCGTCCAGCGAGAAGGTCAGCGGCAGGCGCAGGTCCAGAATGCCTTTCAGGATCCGGTCAGTCTTGGGCAGGCTGGGCGTGTCGGCATACCGCCAACTGTCATAGCGGCTGGTAAAGCCCGCAGGCTCGGCCCCGCCAAACCATTTCAGTTCGACGCCACGGTCGGCACATTGGCGGACCACCTCGGTCACCTTCGCGTCGGACCAGTCTAACAGAAGGAATTGGAACGAGGACATAACGTAGTCCTCAGCCGCCGGTCGTTCGATCACCGTCAGGCCGGGGGTGTTGCCCAGCCCCTCTTCCACCACCCGATAGCGCACATTCCACGCCGCACATTGGTCATCCAACCTCGCCAATTGAGGCCGCAGGATCGCCGCCCGCAGATTGTCCATCCGGCCCGAGATATTGGGGGTGATGTATTTCACGTTCTCAAACGCCTCGGGCGGGGGCCCCGCTAAGTGACGCTCATACAGCATATAGCTGCCAGACAAGATGATCGCGCGGGCCATCAGGTCGGGATCATCGGAAATCAACAACCCGCCCTCGCCGGAATTCACATGCTTATAGGTCTGGGTCGAATAGGCCGCCATCGCGCCGTGCCGCCCGGACAAGGTGCCGTTCCAGCGCGCGCCCATCGTGTGGGCGCAATCTTCGATCACCGTGACCCTGGCCCCGTCGCAGATCTGCATCAGGCGGTCCATGTCGCAGATATGCCCGCGCATATGGGACAGCAGCAAGACGCGCGGCGCGTCCTTTTCGGCCACAATCTGCGCCAAATGGTCCAGATCGATGGTCAGCGCCTCGGTCACCTCGACAAAGACCGGTTTCGCGCCAAGGGACGCAATCGCGCCCGGTACTGGGGCCAGTGTGAAGGCGTTGGTCAGAACGTGGTCACCCGCTTCGACCCCCACCGCACGCAGGGCTGTAGCAATCGCGTAGCCGCCAGACGATACAGCCAGCGCGTATTTCGATCCCATCTGGGCGGCAAATTCCTGCTCCAGCAAGGCGGCATGCGCGGTCTCGCCCTCGGCCACATTATAGCGGTGCAGGCGCCCATGACGCAGGACGTCCAAAGCCGCATTGATCCCCTCGTCGGGAATGGGTTCTTGCTGGGTAAAATTGCCGGTGAATCGTTCAGTCATGGCGGCAGAGTGCGCAGCCCTGCCCGGAAGGTCAATGGAGTGGCTTAACCAATCAGCCGCGCGACGGTGTCGTCCAGATCGTCATAGTGGTTCAGCATCGCCTCAGGTTCCAACCGCGCAACGCCCGGTCCCTCGGGCCCGAAGCCTACAAGGATACAGGGCGCGTTGGCGGCGCGCGCGGTTTCACGGTCGGTCACGGTATCGCCCACCAACAGCGCGCGGGACGGATCGCCCCCGGCTTGCACCGCCGCCGCAACAAAGGGGGCCGGATCAGGCTTACGGGTCGGTAGTGTATCGGCCCCGATAAGCGAGGTGAACTCGTCCAGAATGCCAAGGCGCGTGAGAAGCAGCCGCGCCAGTCCCTCGGGCTTGTTGGTGCAAATTCCGACCGCATAGCCGGCCACATGCAGCCGCTCGACCGCTTCCATTGTGCCGGGATAGATCACGGTATGCCGGTCGATATCAGCTTCATACGCAGTCAGAAGGTTGGGAAACTCGCGATCCACGTCGACCTCGTCCGCTGTGCCGTTCAACCTTTCAAAGCCTAAGCGCAGCATCGCACGCCCGCCATGAAACGCCGTCAATGCGTCCGCCACAGGGTCCAACAGCGCCCCATGCCCCAGCCCCTCGAAACAGGCATTTGCAGCGGCAATCAGGTCGCCTGACGTATCCGCCAGCGTGCCATCCAGATCAAAGATCACCGTGCGTTTTCCGTTGCCTTGCGCCATTCCTTAGATCCTTCTTTGGCAAATCCCCGCCGACCCTGTAACCTCGCGTAAGGTTAATTGAACGTCTTAGACTTGCGAGCCACGCCCCAAGGGGTAAAACGGGCCAAAAGGAATTGAAAGAGCAGATCGATATGGCAACAGCCTTGATTGTCCTTGCCGCTGGCAAGGGAACACGGATGAATTCGGACCTTCCCAAGGTGATGCACGAGGTCGCAGGAGCGCCGCTGTTTGCGCATGCGCTGGCCTCGGGTGCGGCGCTAGAGCCCGAACGTGCCGTGCTGGTCGTCGGCCACGGGGCCGAGGTCGTGGGCAAAGCTGCCGCTGATCTGGATCCCGACATCACCATCGCCGTGCAGGAAGAACAGCTTGGCACCGGCCACGCCGTCGCCCAAGCCCGCCCCGCGCTGGACGGGTTCGATGGGGACGCAATTGTCCTTTATGGCGACACGCCCTTCATCCGCCCGGAAACGTTGGAGGCCATGGCCGCCGAACGCGCTGCGGGCGCCGATGTCGTCGTTCTGGGGTTTGAGGCCGCCGATCCCGGCCGTTATGGCCGCTTGATCGTGAATAACGGCGCCTTGGAGCGCATCGTTGAATTCAAGGACGCATCAGATGAAGAGCGCGCTGTAACCCTTTGCAATAGCGGCGTTGTCGCTGCGAATGCCCAAACCCTATTTGACCTGATCGACGGGGTTGGAAACGACAATGCCTCGGGCGAGTATTACCTGACCGACATCGTGGAAGTCGCGCGTGCCAAGGGCCTGACCGCCCGCGTTGTCACCTGTGACGAAGCCGAGACGCTGGGCATCAACTCGCGCGCTGAACTGGCCGCCGCGGAAGAGGTGTTCCAAGCCAACGCCCGCGCCTCCGCGATGGAAGATGGCGTCACGCTGATCGCCGCCGACACGGTCTATTTCGCGCATGACACGGTGATTGGTCGCGACACGGTCGTAGAACCCAACGTGGTCTTCGGCCCCGGCGTGACCGTGGAAAGCGAGGCCCGCATCCGCGCGTTCTCGCACCTGGAAGGCTGCCACGTGTCGCGCGGTGGGGTGGTCGGCCCCTATGCCCGTCTGCGCCCCGGCGCTGAGCTGGCCGAGCACGCAAAGATCGGCAATTTTGTCGAGATCAAGAACGCTCAGATCGAAGAAGGCGCGAAGGTGAACCACCTGTCCTATGTGGGCGATGCACGTGTGGGCGAAGGTGCCAACATCGGTGCGGGCACGATTACGTGCAACTATGATGGCGTCTCGAAACACCACACCGATATTGGCGCGCGCAGCTTCATCGGGTCGAATACCTGTCTGGTTGCCCCCGTATCCGTCGGGGACGAGGCGATGACCGCCACCGGCACCGTGGTCACGAAAAACGTGCCCACAGGGGCGATGGCCGTCGCCCGCCCGAAGCTTGAGATCAAACCGGGCCTTGCCGTGAAATTGTTTGAAAAGTTAAGGGCGTCCAAAGCCCGTCGTCAGAAAGGATCCTGAAAATGTGTGGTATTGTAGGGGTACTTGGCGATCACGAAGCAGCACCGATCCTTGTAGAAGCACTGAAACGGCTGGAATATCGCGGCTATGACAGCGCGGGCATTGCGACGATCGACGCAGGCGGCAAGCTGGGCCGCCGCCGCGCGGTTGGCAAACTGGTGAACCTGTCAGACACGCTGGTCCATAACCCGCTGGCCGGCAAATCCGGCATTGGTCACACCCGCTGGGCCACCCACGGCGCGCCCACAACCGACAACGCCCACCCGCACCGCGCAGGCGACGTGGCCGTTGTCCATAACGGCATTATCGAAAACTTCCGCGAGTTGCGCGATCAGCTTGCCGCCGACGGATTTGAGTTCTCGACCGAAACAGACACCGAAACCGTCGCCCTGCTGGCGCAAAGCTATGTGGCGCAGGGGAAGACCCCGAAAGAAGCGGTCGAGGCCACGCTGGCGAAGCTGGATGGCGCCTTTGCGCTGTGCTTCCTGTTTGACGGCGAACACGATCTGATGATCGCCGCGCGCAAGGGCAGCCCCTTGGCCATCGGTCACGGAGACGGTGAAATGTTCGTGGGTTCGGACGCCATCGCGCTGGCGCCGATGACCGACAAGATCACCTATCTGGAAGAAGGCGACTGGGCCGTCATCACCCGCGACGGGGCCGAGATCTATGACGCCGAAGGCCGCCGCGCCAACCGCCCCGTGAAGCAGGTCAAGCTGGACGCTGCCCGGATCGAGAAAGGCGGCTACAAGCACTATATGGCGAAGGAAATCGCCGAACAGCCGACCGTGGTCGGCAATGTGCTGAAGGCCTATACTGCGGGCGACAAGATCACCATGGATCTTGGCGGGGTGAATTTCGCTGACGTGGATCGCCTGTCCATCGTGGCCTGTGGTACGGCCTACTACGCCGGGTTGGTCGCGAAATACTGGTTCGAACACTACGCGCGCCTGCCCGTCGACATCGACGTCGCGTCCGAGTTCCGCTATCGCGAGGCACCCTTCTCGCCCAAGACCATCGGCCTGTTCGTCAGCCAGTCAGGCGAAACCGCCGACACTTTGGCCGCGCTGCGCTATTCGGCAGGGAAGGTCGACAAGATCGTCTCGCTGATCAACATGCCCGAAAGCTCGATCGCGCGGGAAAGCGATGTGGCGGTGGAAATCTATGCGGGCGTCGAGGTGTCTGTGGCCTCGACCAAAGCGTTCACCTGCCAGCTGGCCAGCTTTGCCATCATGGCCCTGAAAGCCGCCCATGATCGCGGCCATCTGGATGACGCGGCCCTTGCGAAGCACCTGACCGAGTTGCGCCAGCTGCCGGGCTTGATGAGCCACGCGCTGACCATCGACGCGGCCACCAAAAACATCGCCAGCCAACTGGCCGAGGCGCGTGACGTCCTGTTCCTTGGTCGCGGGCAAATGTTCCCGCTGGCCTTAGAAGGCGCACTAAAACTTAAGGAAATCAGCTATATCCACGCCGAAGGGTATGCGTCGGGCGAACTGAAGCATGGCCCCATCGCGCTGGTTGACAAGGTCACACCGACGGTCGTCATGGCACCTCATGATGCGCTGTTCGACAAGACCGTGTCCAACATGCAAGAGGTCATGGCCCGCGGTGGCCGCGTCGTTCTGGTCTCTGACGCACGCGCCGCCCAAGAAGCAGGGGATGGCGTGTGGCAGTCGCTTGCGCTGCCGGAAGCCCCTGAATTGGTCCAACCGATCCTTTATGCGATCCCGGCGCAGCTTTTGGCCTATCACACGGCGATCGCAAAGGGTACAGACGTGGATCAACCCCGCAATCTTGCCAAATCGGTGACCGTAGAATGACACTAGACGACGCGCTGGCCGCGCTGAAGGCCCAGATCGAACCGGGCCGCGCCGAAGGGCAGAAGGCCTATCACAAGCAAACCCGCGAAGTGTGGGGCATCCCGAACCCGGCGCTGAATGATCTGACCAAGGAATGGCGTCAGTCGCTGTCCGTGGACGAGCGCGTGGCGCTGGCTGATCAGCTGTGGAAAACCGATGTGTTCGAAGCCCGGATCGCCGCCGCTAAGCTGCTGACGCAGGCCCGTATCCGTCCGGATAATGCTGTGTGGGATCTGATCCAGAGCTGGGTGCCTGATTTCGATAGCTGGGCGATTGCCGATCACGTCTGCATGGCGGGGCAGAAACGACTGGTGGCCGATCCCTCGCGCCTTGATGACGTCGAGAAATGGACCACGTCCGATCACATGTGGACCCGCCGCGCGGCGCTTGTGATCACCTTGCCCTGGACCAAGCAGAACAACCCGAAAGACGACGAGATTGCCATCCGCGATCGCGTTTTGGGCTGGGCAGATGGCTATGTGAGCGACCCCGAATGGTTCATCCAGAAAGCGGTGGCTTGGTGGGTCCGTGATCTGTCCAAACACGACCCGGACCGCGCCCGCGCGTTCCTGAAACCGCACGCCAAAACGCTTCAGCCTTTCGCCCTGAAAGAGGCACGGAAATACCTGCCCCCGCCCGCCCAGCTTCAGAAAGAAGCCAAGGACAAGCGGAAGGCGGAACAGCGAAAGCTACGAGAAGAGCGCTGGGGCCGCGCGCGCCGCGATACACCTGACCGCGACAGCTAACCGCCCCAATCCTTCTTCTGGGCTTTTTCTTGTCCTAAATATCCCGGGGGAGTCTGACCTTTCACCGAAAGGTCGGACGGGGGCAGCGCCCCCTTTATCCCCGCAGCTCGCGCCGCATGATCTTGCCTGTGGCGGTCATGGGCAGCTGATCTACGAAGTCGACGCTTCTCGGCGCCACATGCGGGCTGATCCGATCACGGACCAGTTGGATCAGCGCCTTTTCCATCCCGTCAGACGCACAGCCGTCGCGCAGAACCACCACAGCCTTCACCGCCTCGGTCCTCAGCGGGTCCGGCACACCGATTACCGCCGCCATCGTGACAGCCGGATGGGTCATCAGGCAGTTCTCGATCTCGCTAGGACCGATACGATACCCGGCCGAAGTGATCACGTCGTCATCGCGGCTGGCAAAGGTGAAATAGCCCGCCGTGTCGCGGGTCGCCAAATCCCCGGTACGCAGCCATTTGACCCCGTCCACATCATGGAACTTGTCTCGGGTTTTCTCTGGCAGGTTCCAATAGCGCAGAAACATCACGGGATCGGGGGCCTTCACGCAGATTTCGCCCATCTCACCGGGTTCAACAGGCCCTCCATCCTCGCCCAGCAACGTCACCTCGTGCCCCGGAATAGCCTGCCCCATGCTGCCCGGCTTGACCTCCATCGCACCGGCAACTGAGGACAGGACCAGATTGCATTCGGTCTGGCCGTAAAACTCATTGATCTTCACGCCCAGCGCTTGATCCGCCCAGTCGAGCAGCCCCGCCCCGAGGCTTTCTCCGCCGGACCCGATCGAGCGGATGTGCACGCCGTCGGGTGTCGCGTCGGACTGCCGCAGCAGCTTCAGCGCAGTCGGAGGCATGAACAGGTTGCGCAGCTTGTGATCGGCCATCAGGCGATAGGCCATGTCGGCCTCGAATTTGCGCATGCGGTGGCTGACGATGGGCACGCCGAAATAGAGAAACGGCAGCGCCAAATCCATCAGACCGCCAATCCACGCCCAGTCGGCGGGGGTCCAGCCTTTGTCGCCCGCCTGTGGGAAGTCCTCGTTGAAGGTCTCGACACAGGGCAGATGGCCCAACAGGAACCGATGGGCATGTAGCACCCCTTTCGGTGGGCCCGTGGTGCCGGAGGTATAGATCATCACCGCTGGATCTTCCGCCAGCGTATCGACCGGATCGGTCAGCGGATCGGCAGCGTTCAGCGCCTGCCATATATCCTCGGCCCCGTCGCAGGGCTTCACGGTGAACACCGCATGAAGCGTCGGCAGATCCGCGCGGATCTCGGCCAGTTTGGCCATATTGTCGGGGTCCGTAACCACCAGCTTGGCACCGCTGTCAGACAGACGATACGCCAAGGCGTCCGCACCAAAGAGCGTGAACATCGGCAATACCACCGCGCCCAGCTTGTAGGCCGCAAAATGGGTGATCAGAACCTCGGGCCCCTGCCCCAGCAACACGGCAATCCGGTCGCCTTTCTCAAGCCCCGCCGCGCGCAGAACCGTCGCAAACCGGTCCGAGGCCTCTTTCAAGCGGCCGAAACTCCAATCCTCGGCACTGCCGTCTTGGCGCACATGGGTCAGCGCGATCCGGTCGGGATCTAACGCCGCCCAACTGTCGCAGCAGCGCTCGCCAATGTTGAACTGTTCGGGAATATCCCATGAAAACCCGTCCTGCATGTCCCGCCATGGTCCCCAAGGCGAAACAAGCTTGCGGGCGCGGCCATGGGCCAGCCACGCCGCGTCTGTCACGGACGTCACGACCCGAAGACCACCAACTCATGTAGACCGGACAAGTCCAAGTCCAACAACTGCAGCGCCGAAATTGAAATCCGGCTACCGCCAGTGGTGGTTGGCTTCAGCGTCACCTTCACTGTGCGTCCGGTCGCCTTGGATTGCACGCGGCCCTCGGTCTCGGTGGTGACAAGCGGGGTTTCCACCCAGAAGCCCGGAATGGTCGGGTCACCCAGATTGGCAACCGTCGTCCCCAGAGCACCCGCGGGTGTCGGGGTCGATGACAGCGCCGCCATCTTGTCGTCGTCGCTGGCGGTGTCGAACTCATCCGCCGTTGTTGCATCCGCAGGCGGCGCATCCGGGTTCACGATCGGCCCCGCTGGCGCCTGACGCAGATGGGGCGGCGACGGCCAAAGGGTGTTCACGTCCACACCGGCACAACCCGTGACGGCCAGACAGGTGGCGGTAAGAAGAATAACCTGTTTCATACAGGCAAACTGGCGCAATTCGCAGACGCATTCAACGCTTGAAATGACATAGCCGTGACTTGCGCACAGCTTTGCCCACGCTTAGGTTCATCGCATGGAAATGTCCAAGCTTGTCGACCCGTTTCACCGCCCGGTGACCTATCTGCGCCTGTCTGTTACTGACCGGTGCGACTTCCGTTGCACCTATTGCATGTCTGAAAACATGACCTTCCTGCCCAAGAAGGATCTTCTGACGCTCGAGGAATTGGATCGCCTGTGCACGGCCTTCATCGGGCTGGGCGTGCGCAAGCTGCGCATAACCGGCGGCGAGCCTCTGGTCCGTAAAGGCATCATGGGCTTTTTCGACGCGATGGGGCGGCATCTGGACAGCGGCGCGCTGGACGAGCTGACGCTGACCACCAATGGCTCGCAACTGCATCGCTTTGCCGATGATCTGTTCAAGGCAGGCGTGCGGCGGGTGAACATCTCGCTCGACACACTAGACGAGGACAAGTTTGCCGAAATCACGCGATGGGGCCGTTTGCAAAATGTAATCCGCGGCATCGACGCCGCCCAGAACGCCGGGCTGCGGGTCAAAATCAACGCCGTCGCGCTGAAGGGCTTCAACGATGACGAGGTCTTCGCCCTTGCCGACTGGTGCGCTGGCCGCGACATGGATCTGACCTTTATCGAGGTCATGCCGATGGGCGATATGGGCGAGGAAAACCGGCTGGATCAATACTGGCCCCTGACCGATCTGCGCGCGCATCTGGAAAGCAAGCTGACCCTGACCGATCTGGATCACAATACCGGCGGTCCCGCACGCTATGTGCGGGTCGAGGAAACCGGGCAGAAAATTGGCTTCATCACGCCGATGACCCATAATTTCTGCGAAAGCTGCAACCGTGTCCGGATGAGCTGCACCGGACAGTTTTACACCTGCCTCGGCCATGACGGCATGTCAGACCTGCGTGAGCCCTTGCGCGCATCTGAAAGCGACGCGGTGCTGATCGACGCCATCCACGCTGCGATCGGGCGCAAACCCAAGGGGCATGATTTCGACTATAGCCGTCAGGAAATCCGCGGCCAGACCATCCGGCACATGAACCACACGGGCGGCTGACTCCGGCCCGCTTTTTTCTTTTTTCAAGTATTCTGGGGTGAGGCCCAATCGGGCCGAGGGGCAACGCCCCTCCCCCAATCTCACCTCAGCCAATCGGCATCCGACTTTCCGCCATTTCTGCCCACCACGAACAGCCCTGCGGGATGGCTTCGTCATTGAAGTTGTATTCCGGGTGATGGACCATGGCGGTGTCCCCGTTCCCCATCAGAATGTAGGCGCCGGGACGCTCTTCCAGCATGAAGGCGAAATCTTCGCCGCCCATCACGTAGGGCGCTTCGCTGCACTCTCCCGAGACTTTGCGCGCAGCCTCGGCAGCAAACTCTGTCTCGTCGCCGTGGTTCACCATCACCGGATAGTTCCGCTCGTAGCGCACCTTGGCCTCGCCGCCAAAGGTCGCCGCGATCCCATTGCAGATCTCAGTGATGCGGGTTTCGGCCAGATCGCGGATCTCAGGCGACAGGGTGCGCACCGTGCCTTTCAGTTGCACGGATTGCGGGATTACGTTGAACGTGGTCGAGGACGTCTCGACCGAGGTGATCGAGACCACCACCTGCAACGTCGGATCCGCATTGCGCGAGGCAATGGTCTGAAGCGCGGTCACTGCCTGCGCGGCCATTACCACGGGGTCGATTGTGTCATGAGGTTTCGCCGCATGCCCGCCACGCCCGATGAACTGGATGTCCAGAAGATCGGCCGCCGCAAAGAACGGGCCGGGGCGGATGGCAAATGCCCCCAATGGCTGGCCCGGCCAGTTGTGCATGCCATACACCTCTTGCACGCCGAACCGATCCATCAGCCCGTCTTCACACATCACACGGCCACCGCCCCCACCTTCCTCGGCGGGCTGGAAGATCACGACACAGGTGCCATCGAAATTCCGGGTCTCGGCCAGATACTGCGCGGCGCCCAACAGCATCGCGGTGTGCCCATCATGGCCACAGGCATGCATCTTTCCGGGCATCTTGGATGCATAGTCCAACCCGGTTTCTTCATGGATTGGCAGCGCATCCATATCGGCCCGCAGACCGACCACCTTGCCCGACCCGGTCTTGCGCCCGCGGATCACGCCAACGACGCCCGTGCGTCCGATCCCTTCAACCACCTCGTCGCAGCCAAACGCGCGCAGCTTCTCGGCCACAATGCCGGACGTGCGGTGGGTATCGAACAGCAGCTCGGGATGTTCGTGGAAATCCTGACGCCACGCGGTGATGTCCTTGTGAAGCTCGGCAAAACGGTTTCGGATCGGCAAAGGATCATCCTTTTCGTTAGGGTTGGTCGCGGCTGATGCGCCTTGCAGACGACAATGCCCAGAAACCCACGGCGGCTCAAGACACGTCTCTGCGATACCCCCGCGAATAGCGCCGCTGAATGGTCGAACTTGTGGCCCGCTACACCTTTGAATTCTACCAAAATTAGAAATGCAACAGCAGGGGGAATTCCCGCAAACCCACGAACACCCCCTTGCAACCGCCCAGCATTAAGGTGTCATATTGCCCTCAAGTTTGGCAGCGCGCGACACGGGTGTTTGAGTTTGTTTTCTGCCACAAACAATCGAACTTGCACTGCTATCTCTCTGTGTACAGCAGGGATGGCTTGCGGAATGACCTAGGGAAGCGACGAAGAAATGCCTCCTGTTTTCAAACATATACCCCTTGCAGCACTCAGTGTTTCAGCCTTTACCACCGCCGCCTACGCCGAGCGCGGCGCGCAGGGGGATCTGAACCTGATCTATTGGCAGGCGCCGACGCTATTGAACCCCTACCTTGCCTCTGGCCCCAAGGATTCCGAGCCCGCGTCGCTGGTACTGGAACCTCTCGCCCGCCATGACGAAACCGGAAAAATGGTCCCATGGCTGGCTCAGGCGATTCCAACCTTGGATAATGGTGGCATTGCTGCGGATTTGCAGTCGATTACGTGGGTTCTAAAGCCCGGGATCATGTGGTCAGATGGCAGTGAATTCACTGCCGATGACGTGGTCTTTACTGCGAATTACTGTATGGATGCCGAGAGCGGTTGCCAGATGACCGCCAAGTTCACAGACGTCGAAAAGGTCGAGGCTCTGGATCCCCATACGGTGAAAATCAGCTTCTCAAAGCCCAAACCCTATCCCTATGCGCCCTTCGTGGGCCTTGAGATTCCTGTTCTGCAGGCTGCCCAGTTTGCGGATTGTATGGGGCCAAATGCGCTGAACTGTTCGGCCCAGAACCTCGCTCCGATTGGCACTGGCCCCTATCAGATCACCGATTTCAAGCCGGGCGATGTCGTGACCTATGACATCAACCCCCACTACCGCGACGGGGACAAGCCGGGCTTTGCCAAAGTGACCATCAAAGGCGGCGGCGATGCCTCGGGCGCGGCCCGCGCTGTGCTGGAAACTGGCGAGTTTGACTATGCGTGGAACCTGCAACTGGACCCGCAAGTGCTGGCCCAAATGAAATCTGCGGGCAAAGGTCAAGTCGTGTCCTCGTTCGGGACCGCTGTGGAACGCCTGCAGGTCAACCTGACCAATTCGGCAGCCGATCTGGGCGACGCACGCTCGACCCGTGACGGCGGCGCGCACCCCTTCCTCGCCGATCCGCGCGTGACGAAAGCCCTGTCGCTGGCAATCGACCGCAGCACCTTGATCGACATCGCCTACGGTGACGCCGGCCGCCCCACCTGTGATGTGCTTGCCGCCCCAGCCATCTATGCCTCGGGCGCAAATGATGCCTGCCTGACACAAGACCTGAACGCCGCCCGCGCCCTGCTGGACGAGGCAGGCTGGACCGACACGGACGGTGACGGAATCCGCGATAAGGATGGTGTCTCGATGACCATGCTGTATCAGACCTCGGTCAACCCGGTACGCCAGACCACGCAGGATCTACTGAAAGCTTGGTGGGCCGAAATCGGCGTCGCGGCCGAGCTGCGCGCCATTGCGCCTTCCGTCTTTTTTGGTGGCGACCAGTCCAGCCCGGACACCTATCAGAAGTTCTATGCCGATTTGGAAATGTTCACCAATTTCTTCCCCGGCAACGACCCTGAACCCTATCTGAACAACTGGGCCTGCACCGCGATCCCGACGCCCGAAAACGGCTGGTCCGGCATGAACGTCCCGCGGTATTGTGACCCGGACTATGACGCCATGCTGGCCAAGCTAGGCAATACGGTGGACATCGAAGAACGGATCGCGATCTCGAAACAGCTGAACGACATGCTGATGCAGGCGGGCGCGCTGATCCCGCTGGTGCACCGAGGCGAGGTTTCGGCCCATGCCAATTCGCTTGAAGGCGTGCGGATGAATGTCTGGGACAGCGAACTTTGGAACATCGCGGACTGGACCCGCGCCAAGTAAGACCGCTAGACTGGCGGCGCGGCTGGTGTCAGGCCGCGCCCCGGAACCAAAGGCCGTCGACCGCCCATGTTAACCTATTGTTTGCGCAGGCTTGCTTTCTCGGTTCCCGTGCTGATCTTCATCAGCTTCGCCATCTTCCTTCTGATGGATATGGCCCCGAACGACCCCACCGCCAACCTGCCCATGTCGATCCCATCTGAGACCCGCGCACAACTGCGCGAGGCATTGGGCATAGGGGATCCGCTGGTGACCCGCTATCTTCTGTGGTGCAAACAGTTTTTCATCCATGAACCGCTGAATTGGCTGAGCGACTTGACCGGCCTTAGCTTCGGAGACCCCGACCGCCTGCGCGTCCTCAGCTGGGCCTCGCGCGCGCCGGTGGTCGAGCTGATTGCGGACCGCCTTCCCCAGACCCTTTGGGTCGTGAGCCTGTCCTATGTCATCGGCATCCTGATCGCCCTACCCGTTGGCATCTATTCGGCCTACCGGCAACACGGCTGGTTCGACCATCTGGGCAGCTTCATCTCGATGATCGGTTATTCCGTGCCATCCTTCTTTCTGGGCGTCGTGATGATCGTGATCTTCGCGGTGAAACTGAATTGGTTCCCGTCGGTCTATGACACGACGTTGACCGTCACGGGCTGGGACAGCCTATTGGCCCAACTACGCCAGATGGTCATGCCGGTTACGATCCTTGCGCTCTATAACGCCGCACAAATCAGCCGCTACATGCGCGCGTCTATGTTGGAGAACCTGCACCACGATTACGTCCGCACCGCCCGTGCGAAAGGCGCGTCCGAGCGCCGCGTGGTTCTGGCCCATGTGGCCCGCAACTCGCTTCTGCCCGTGGTGACCGTGATCGCCTTGGGCATCCCGCAGGTACTGGCCGGCGCCATCATCACTGAGCAGATTTTCAAGATCAACGGGATCGGCGCGCTTCTGATTTCATCGATCCAAAGCGGCGATCTGCCCGTCGTGCAGACGCTGACCTTCTTGTTCGCGGTGCTGATCGTGTTGTTCAACCTTCTGGCCGACATCGCCTATGGCCTGTTGGATCCGAGGATCAGCTATGACTGACTTGTCCACCTTGAACGCCCCACCCAACGGGTTCTGGCGGCGGTTTCAGCGGCATAAGGGCGCTATGATCGGCGGCGGTGTGCTGGCACTGATCCTTCTTGCCGTCCTGATCGGCCCAATCCTGTGGCCGCACGCAGCGGGACAGATCAACGTCACAGCCCGTAACCTTGGTCCCAGCCTGTCGCACCCGATGGGTACCGACCATCTTGGGCGCGATCTGTTCGCCGCCGTCCTGCAAGGTGGCCGTGTGACGATCTTGGTGGGTGTGGTCGCGATGGGCTTGTCAATTCTGATCGGCGCAGCAGTCGGCATTCTGGCGGGCATGGTCCGCTGGCTGGACGCCCCCTTGATGCGCCTCACCGACCTGTTTCTGGCCCTGCCCGTCCTGCCCCTGCTTCTGGTCACGATCATGCTGTGGCGCGACAGTCTGCGCAGCCTCTTCGGGGCCGAGGCCGGGATCTTCCTTCTGATCGTTACAATGATCGGCCTGACCAGCTGGATGCAAACAGCACGGATCCTGCGCGCCGAAGTTTTGGCCTTGAAAAAGCGCGAGTTCGTTACCGCCGCCACCGCTCTTGGTCTGCGGCCATGGGGGCTGATCCGGCGTCATATCCTGCCCAACGTGATGGGAGTGATCATCGTCTCGGCCACGCTGGGACTGGCGAACGCGATCATCATCGAAAGCGCGCTCAGCTTCCTTGGCCTCGGCTTCCCGCCAGATCACCCAACCTGGGGACGGCTGCTGTTTGACGGGACCGAGTATCTGACGCTGACCCCCGCCCGCGCGATCTGGCCGGGGTTGATGATCACGCTGACCGTTCTGTGCGCCAATTACCTTGGCGACGGGCTGCGGGATGCGCTGGACCCGCGTGGCGGTTTGGGGCGCAAATAAGGACAAGGGTCAGCGCCGCGCGCGCCGCTTTAGACCGCCAATCCGAACACATCGCGCCTAGAGGTCCATTATTCCAAGACAGCCCCGTAGTCAGAACTTTTTCCCACACCACTCACACGAAGCGCCCATTATAAGGGTTGCGAAACACCACTTCCCGCGCCAAATGGAACATATTCCCAAATTCGGAGACGTGAAGATGTTTGAGACCTTCGGTTTTGAGACCCTGACCCCACGCACAGCCTCGATCCTGTTCGGGCTGGGCCTTGGTGCTGCCTTCGGCATTCTGGCCGAGGTCACGCGCTTCTGTCTACGTCGTGGTGTGATCGGGGCCGGCATCGAAGGCCGTCAGGCGCTGGCCGTCTGGCTGACCGCTTTGGCCGTTGCGGTGATCGGCACGCAAGGCGCGGTCTGGGCAGGCTGGATCAGCTTCGCAGACCACCGCTTTCACGCGCCCACCCTTCCGATCCTCTCGCTCGTCGTTGGTGGCCTGATGTTCGGCGCCGGCATGGTCCTGACCCGCGGTTGCCTGTCGCGACTGGTCGTTCTGGGGTCCTCGGGCAATCTGCGCGCGATCGTCGTGCTGGGCGTGGCCGCGCTGGCCGCCCTTGCCACCATGAAAGGCGTGTTTGCCCCGCTTCGAAACTCCCTGGGGGCGGTTGAGTTCGCTGCCCCTTCCCTGCCAGCCCTGGGCGCGCTCCTGCCCCTCGTTCTGGCCGCTGTCTTTATCGCGCAAGCTCGTCCCAAGTTGCGCGTGCTGGTACCGGCGGTTTTGCTTGGGGCACTTGTGCCTCTGGGCTGGCTGGGAACCGGATTGGTCCTGATGGACGAATTCGACCCCATCGCCGTGGAAAGCCTGTCCTTCACCGCACCTTTGGCTGATACGCTCTTTTGGACCGCTGCTGCCAGCGCGGTTGGCGGCAACTTCGGCACCGGCCTGATCGGAGGCGTCATCGCAGGCGCTGCCCTGTCCGCCCTGATCGCCGGGCGCTTTGCATGGCAGGGCTTTGACGGCGCAGGCCAGATGGGCCGCTATCTGTCAGGCGGAGTACTGATGGGCATGGGCGGCGTGTTGGCCGGGGGCTGCACCGTGGGTGCGGGCCTTTCGGGCGTCGCAACGCTGTCGACGTCAGCTGTAATTGCGCTGCTGGCCATCATCGCGGGCGCTTGGGTGGCGGCCCGCGTCGATGCGCGCGTTAGTGGCCGAGCGACTTCCGAATTCGACGCACCGACAGCCACACCAGAAGCACCACAGGCAGCGTAAGCATCGCCGTCAGCGTTCCTTTGGACATGTTCAGCGCGCCTGCCAGCGGATAGAATAGGTACCCCGCCAGCGATACGGCGTAATAGCTGATCGCGACGACGGACAGGCCTTCTACCGTTTCCTGCAGACGCAGCTGCACCTTGGCGCGGGCATCCATGCTTTCCAGCAACGCCTGGTTTTGCTCGGCCCGCTCAACATCGACACGGGTACGCAACAGCTCGCCCGCGCGGGCGGCCCGAGCCGCCATGGTTTCCAACTGCGTCGCCGCACTTTTGGTGGTGCGCATCGCGGGATCATAGCGGCGCATCATAAACTCGCTCAATGTCTGACGCCCGCGGAACCGCTCTTCCCTAAGCGCGCCAATGCGCTGGTTCAGAATAGCTTCATAAGCGCGTGTCGCCCCCATCCGGAACGAAGTCGAGGCCATCAGCTCTTCCAGCTCAGCCGAAATCGACAATAGCTCGCTGAGCGTCGCCTCGGCGGGTTCGTCCCCGCGCTTCATCGTGCCGACCAGATGGGTCAGCTCGCCGTCCACATTGCGCAGCTGGCGATGGATGTCACGCGCCACCGGGAAGCCTAGCATGGACATGGTCTTGTAAGTTTCAATCTCGCATAGGCGTTGCACAATCCGACCGATCCGGCGTTTGCCGGTGCCCTCGGAAACGAAGGCGACGAACCGCATGTGGCCCGCCGGATCTATGCGGAAATCGCCCGCGATCATTGCAGAACGATCAATCACCCAAGTCGAGGCGATGCTTTCCGACACGAACCACTCGCGAACCAGCTTGTCCATGTCCTTTTCGACAGACGGCATCTGCTGAACTCGAATATGGGCTGACGTAATCCGTGCGCCCGGCGCATCGGCCAGCCAATCATCTGGGAAGACATCAAACGCCGCTGGATCAAACGCCCGTGACGAGATCCCGTCCGAGAATACCGTGTAGCTGACGAATTCGTTATGCTGTTCCCATTTCAGGTGATAGCGGCCGATTTCGCCGAAATAGTGGTTCGATCCCGGGCTAGGATGCGGCGCGCCGAACCGATCCAGAAGTGCAATCAGATGCTGGCGATCCGCCTCGCGATCCCGGTTCGCCGCGTTTTGCGGACGTTTGATTGCCAGATAGACAGCAGTCCCCGGCGCGCTGATCGCGGGCGAAGGGCGAGCGTGCAGCTCGTTCGCAAGGTCATAGCGGTCCGGATGGTCGATCAAATTCATCATGCGCGTGTCTCCTACGCGCAAAGTCGTAACAGAGACGTGACACATTGCAACCCCCTTAAAAACAAGGGGTTTTTGAGATTTTTCGCATACCGCGGAATACCGGTAACGCTCACATATCCTGAAGGCGATCCTGAACCAGCCGGGTGAAGTCCTCGCCCCGCTTCTCAAAATCGGGATACTGATCAAAGCTGGCCGCCGCAGGGGCCAGCAACACGGTGTCGCCAGATTGGGCGTCATTTGCAGCCGCCGCGACGGCGTTTTCCATCGTCTCGCAGATCTCGTAGGGCACATCGCCCAGCTGCAGAGCGAACTCGCGCGCCGAATGACCGATCAGATAGGCTTTGGTCACATTGCCAAGTGCGTCAGATAGGCTGTCGATCCCGCCATCCTTGCCCAGCCCGCCCGCGATCCAGCGGATGTTGCTGAAGGCACCAAGGGCGGCGCGGGCGCTGTCCACATTGGTGGCTTTCGAGTCATTCACAAAGGCCACGCCGTCCTTCTCGCCCACCAGTTGCGAGCGGTGGGGAAGACCTTTGAAGGCATGAAATGCGGCCTCGATCACCTTGGGGGCCAGCCCGATCGTGCGGCACACCGCATAGGCCGCACAGGCGTTCTGATGGTTATGACTGCCGGGCAGCCCCTTCACAGCCCGCAGATCGACGGAAGCGATCTGGCGCCCCTTGCGATATTCGGACAGAAACCCTTTGCGGGCGAAGACCTGCCAGCCCGGCCCAGTCAGCTTGCGATCGACCGAGATGCGGATCACGCGGTCATCTGCCGCGCCTTCGGACAATTGGCCCGCCAGATAGGCGCCTTCGGCCTCGTCCACGCCGATCACGGCGCGGTCTGGGCCACCCTCGGCAAAGAGGCGGCGCTTGGCCGCGAAATAGCCACCCATGCCGCCGTGACGGTCCAGATGATCGGGCGACAGGTTGGTGAAGACCGCGATGTCCGGGGTCAGCGAACGGGCCAGATCGGTCTGATAGCTCGACAGCTCAAGCACCACGACCTCGCCATCGTGGGCAGGGTCGATGTCCAAGACCCCACGTCCGATATTGCCCGCCAGTTGCGTGGGCTTGCCCGCGTGCTCCAACACGTGGTGGATCAGCGCCGAGGTGGTGGACTTCCCGTTCGACCCCGTCACCGCCACGATGCGCGGCAGAGTGTCGAAATTATCCCATTCCTGATCTGCAAAGCTGCGGAAGAAGAGGCCAATGTCATTATCCACGGGCACGCCCGCCTCCATCGCGCGGGCGATCAGCTTGTTGGGTTCGGGGTACAGATGCGGAATGCCTGGGCTCACGATCAGAGCGGCGACGTCTTCCCAAGCGTTACCCTTGTTCAGGTCGTGCAGGATCAGCCCCTGCCCTTCGGCACGTTCGCGGGCTTCTTGCCCATCATCCCAGCACAGCGCCTCGGCCCCGCCAGCTTCCAGCGCATGGGCCGTGGCCAACCCCGAGCGCCCAAGCCCCAGAACCGCAACCTTGCGCCCTTCGTAACCTTTCACCGGGATCATGCGTGCCTCCTGCATTCGTCCGTTTTATGGCTAAAGGGTTTGGCCCAAAAACAAAAGCCCCGCCGGATAGGCGGGGCGTATGGAAGACGTTTGATGACGCTTAGCGAACCTTCAGAGTGGCCAGACCGATCAGCGCCAGGATCAGCGAGATGATCCAGAAGCGGATGACGATCTGGGGCTCTTGCCAGCCTTTATGCTCGAAATGGTGGTGGATCGGCGCCATCAGGAAGACACGCTTTCCGGTCTTCTTGTAGTACAGCACTTGGATAATGACCGATAGCGCCTCGACCACAAAGAGCCCGCCCACGATGGCCAGCACGATCTCGTGCTTGGTGGCAACCGCGATGGCCCCCAAAGCGCCACCAAGGGCCAGAGACCCGGTGTCGCCCATGAACACGGCGGCGGGCGGTGCGTTGTACCACAGGAAGCCCAAGCCGCCTCCGATCAGGGCCGAGGTGAAAACAAAGAGCTCACCTGTACCCGGCACATAGTGCACGTCCAGATATTCGGTGAAGTCGACACGGCCAACGGCATAAGCGATTACGCCCAGCGTGCCTGCCGCGATCATCACCGGCATGATGGCCAGACCGTCCAGACCGTCCGTCAGGTTCACTGCATTCGCAGAGCCGACAATCACAATCATCACGAAGGGAATGAAGAAAAAGCCCATGTTCAGAAGCGTGTCTTTGAAAACCGGGAAAGCCAGCTGGTATTGCAGCCCCTCAGGATGCACGCTGGACGCCCAGAAGCCCGCGATGGCTGCAATCGCCAGACCAATCGCCAGCCGGACCTTGCCCGAAACGCCTGCCGTGTTGTTCTTCGACACTTTGGCGAAATCATCCGCAAAGCCAATCAAACCAAAGCCATAGGTCACAAACAGTGTGATCCATACATAGGGATTATCCAGTCGCGCCCACATCAGGGTGGCCACCAGAAGCGCCGACAGGATCAACAACCCACCCATGGTCGGCGTGCCTTGTTTTTCCTTATGGCTTTCAGGGCCATCATCGCGGATTGGCTGCCCCTTGCCCTGCTTGCGGCGCAAGATGTTGATCAGGGGTTTGCCGAACATGAAGCCGAAAATCAGCGCGGTAAAGAACGCCCCGCCCGAGCGGAAAGTGATGTAGCGAAACAGGTTGAAGACATCGCCACCATCCGAAAACTCGGTCAACCAATACAACATATTGTGGGCCCTTTTGCTTGTTAGCCTTGCGCTTGGCTCATTTTGCGGATCGCGTCAACAGCTTTGGAGACCAGCGACCCTTTGGATCCTTTGACCAGCACGACATCGCCAGCGTCGATCAGGCTGTGCACCTGCGCGGCCATGTCCTCGGCGGTTTCGGTATAGATTCCTTGCTTGCCGCCCGGCAGACGCTCCCACAGGGATTTCATCAGCGGGCCCGAGCAATGGACCACGTCGATCTCGGCCACGAAGGGCAGATCGGCGATCTGGGCATGCAGCGCGGCCTCGTCCGGCCCCAGTTCCAGCATGTCGCCCAGAATGGCCATCCGGCGCCCCTTGTGGATCCTGCCGACGCCATCTACGGGCTGAGCCGCCGCCAGAACCTCAAGCGAGGCCGCCATCGAGGTCGGATTGGCGTTGAACGCGTCGTCGATCAGCGTCAGGGTCAAGCCTTCGGGCGCATCCAGCAGGATGTCTTCATGTGTGCCGCGCCCGGATGGGGGCAGCCAATGGCTGATGTCGCGGGCGACCAAGGTTACGTCCCCGCCCAAGGCGCGAGTGGCGACCAGAACCGCCAGCGCGTTCATTGCGAAATGCCGCCCGACGCTTGCTATTTTCAACAAATGCTCCTGCCCGGCCACGTTGGCTTTGCAGATCGTGGCGTCGGGGCTTAGGACAACGTGGACCAGATGGTGAACGTCGCTGCGTTTAGCGCTGAAGCTTTGGATGTCGAACCCTTCAGCAGCGTCACGGAGGATCTGCGTATTGTCCAAATCGGCATTGACGATGGCAATGCCACCCGGCTCTAATCCCTTGAAGATAGAACCCTTTTCACGGGCGATACCGTCCAAATCGTCGAAAGCCTCAAGATGCGCAGGGGCCACGGTGGTCACCAGCGCCACATGTGGGCGGGCCATTCGGGCCAAGGGTTCGATCTCGCCGGGGTTGCTCATCCCAATCTCGATCACAGCGAAGTCTGCATCCGCAGGCATCCGTGCCAAGGTCAGCGGCACACCCCAATGGTTGTTATAGCTCGCCTCGGCCGCGTGGGTCTTGCCCTGCCGCTGCAGAACGGTGCGCAGCATTTCTTTGGTCGAGGTTTTACCGACCGAGCCGGTCACCGCCACCACGCGTGCCTTGGTGCGCGCACGGGCGGCACGGCCCAGATCTTCGAGCGCTTTCAGAACGTCGTCCACGATCAACAACGGCGCGTCCTCGGCAACGCCCTCGGGCACATGGCTGACCAACGCGGCCCCTGCGCCCTTTTCCAGCGCCTGCGCCACGAAGTCATGCCCATCACGGGCGGCTTTCAGCGCGACAAACAGATCGCCAGCCTCGATGGTGCGGGTGTCGATGGACACGCCCGTTACAGCCCAGTCGCCGCGAACCTCTCCCCCAGTGGCCTCGGCGGCCTCTTTCGCTGTCCAAAGGCTCATGCCAAACGCCCTTCCAAAGCAGCCACCGCGACCGAGGCCTGTTCCACGTCATCAAAGGGCAGCACATCATTGCCAACGGTCTGGCCGGTCTCGTGCCCCTTGCCTGCGATCAACAGCGTGTCGCCCGGCCCCAGAGCGTCGACACCACGCAGGATGGCTTCGGCACGGTCGCCAACATTCATCGCCTCGGGACAGCCTTCCATCACCATGGCGCGGATCAAATCGGGATCTTCGGTGCGCGGATTGTCGTCGGTGACAAACACCACGTCTGCGTTTTCAGCCGCCGCCTGCCCCATCAAAATCCGTTTCGAGGTATCGCGATCCCCACCCGCGCCAAACACCACGACAAGACGGCCCAGAACATGCGGACGCATCGCACGCAGCGCGGTTTTCAGCGCATCGGGCGTATGGGCATAGTCCACAAATACAGCGGCCCCATTTTCACGGGTCGCGGCGTGTTGCATCCGGCCACGCACAGTCTCTAGATCCTTGAACGTCTCGAACACATGCTCCGGCTCGGCCCCGCAGCCGATGACCAGCCCTGCGGCGGCCAAGACGTTTTCGGCCTGAAAACCACCGATCAGGTTCAGCCGCGCGGTGTAGGGCTTGCCCAGCCAGCTGAACATCAACTCTTGCCCGGTGGCGTCATAGCGGCGCGCCTTGAGTTGCAACTCGCAACCCTCGGACTGCCCCACGCGGATCAGCTTCTGGCTGCGCGCTTCGGCGATGGTCGCCATCTCGGCGCCCTTCGGGTCGTCCATGTTGATCACGGCGGTGCCGTCTTCGGGCAGCACGCGGGCGAAGAGGCCAGCTTTGGCGGCGAAGTATTCGTCGAAGGTTTCGTGATAATCCAAATGGTCTTGCGTGAAGTTGGTAAATGCGGCGGCGGACAAGCGCACCCCGTCCAAGCGGCGCTGCGCAAGCCCGTGGCTGGACGCTTCCATCGCGGCGTGCGTCACGCCCGCGCCCGCCATGTCGGCCAGTGTTTTGTGCAGGGTGATGGGCTCAGGCGTGGTGTGCGATAGCGGCGCGGTAAACGCGCCTTCTACACCCGTTGTCCCCAAATTCGCGGCCTTGATGCCCAGAAGCGTCCAAATCTGCCGGGTGAAGCTCGCGACCGAGGTCTTTCCGTTGGTGCCCGTTGCTGCAACCATATGTTCGGGCTGGGTGCCGAACCACAGCGCGGCGGCATAGGCCAGCGCCATGCGAGGATCCTCGGTCACAACAAGCGCGGCGTCCGACGCGGTCAGTTCGGCCTCGGCAATCTTTGCGCCTTCAGGGTCAGTCAGGATGGCCGCCGCGCCCATACGCAGGGCGTATTGGATGAACTCTCCGCCATGCATCTTGGCGCCTGGAAGGGCTGCAAACAGATGGCCCGGCTTCACCAGACGACTGTCCACCGACAGCCCGGTTACCTGCGCATCACGCCCCGCCCGGGCGCTGAGCCCCAGTTCACCCAGGGATTTCGTTACCATCTCAGCACCCATCAGTTTGTAATCCGCCTTATCAGTTCGACGTGAGTGTTACCCCAGATGCATCCAAAGGTTCAACGCGGGTTTCGCGCGGTTTCATGCCCAAAAGGGGTGCCACGCGCTCGATGATCGTGGCGGCAACCGGAACGGCCGTCCAACCGGCGGTGCGGCGTGGCTTGGTGCCCGAGGTCTCGACCGGTTCGTCCAGCGTCACGATCAGCACATATTTCGGGTTATCCACCGGGAACATGCTGGCAAACGTGTTGATCACCTTGTCATCGTAATAGCCACCGCGCGGCTTCGGCTTGTCCGCCGTACCGGTTTTGCCTCCGACCAAATAGCCCGGAACCTCGCCAAAACTGGCGGTGCCTTCGGTGACCACCTTGCGCAACATATCGCGCGCTGCTGCGGCGCTTTCCGCGCTCATCACGCGGGGGCCACGTTCCACATGGTGTTGCTTCAACACGGTCGGCGTTACCGCATAGCCGCCATTGGCAATCGCCGCATAGGACGATGCCAGATGCATCGGCGTGTTGGAAATCCCGTGCCCATAGGAAATCGTTACCGCGCTGAGTTTGCCCCATTTCTGCGGCAAAAGCGGGGTCGAGCCCGAGGCCTCGACAATCTCGAACGGGGTGCGATCGAGCAAACCAAGGGTCTTCAGGAACTCTTGCTGACGTTCGGGACCGATTTGCAGCGCCATACGGCCAGTGCCGCGGTTCGAGCTTTTGACGATGATGTCCGAGACCGACAGCTCGCCATAGTTCTTGTTGCGAAACTCGCCAATCCGGAAGCCCGAGATTTTCATCGGCTTGCCCGTATCGATCACCGTGTTCGGGTTCACCAACCCCAGATCCATCGCCTGAATGGCCGTGAAAATCTTGAAGGTCGAGCCAAGCTCATAGACGCCCTGCACCGCACGGTTAAAGAGCGGGCTGTCGGACTGGTCCATCCCCTTGTCCGCCACCGTCAAGGGACGCGGGCGATTGTTCGGATCGAAATCCGGCAAGGACGCGACCGAGATCACCTCGCCCGTGTGGACATCCATCAGGATCGCTGCAGCACCCTTGGCGTTCATCATCTTCATGCCGCCATAGAGCACGCGCTCGACCGCATCCTGAATGGTCAGGTCGATGGACAGCTCAAGCGGCGCGCCGCCATTGGCGGGATCACGCAGGAAGTCATCGAACTGCTTTTCGACACCGGCAACGCCGATCACCTCGGCTGCCGACACGCCTTCGCGCCCAAAGCTTGCCCCGCCCAACACGTGAGCAGCCAGCTTGCCATTGGGGTAGAGACGCATCTCGCGCGGGCCAAACAGCAGGCCCGGCTCGCCAATATCAAATACGGCCTGTTTCTGCTCGGGGCTAATTTTCTTCTTGATCCACAGGAACTTACGCGATCCCGTAAAATCTTTGATCAGACGTTCGTGATCCAGATCCGGGAAGATGCGCACCAGTTCGTCCGCCGCGCGTTTCGGGTCCACCATCTGATGCGGCTGCGCATAAAGCGCATTGGTCACAAGGTTGGTCGCCAGAATACGGCCCTGCCGATCCAGAATATCTGCGCGGGCCGTCGCGATGGATGCGCCGGGTGCTTGCGCGCGGGGCTCTTGCGCCTCGGACGCCGACAGGGTTGCCATACGCACGCCGACCGTCAGGAAGGCGCAGAGAAAGAAGCCCGCCAGCACCAACAACCGTCCTTCCGAACGCAGGCGCGATTCATTGCGGATCTGGTCGTGCCGCTGGCGCAGGTTCTCACGCTCGATTGCATCAGGGTTTTCACCCTTGGCGCGGGCTTCCAGAATGCGGGCAAGCGGGCGGAGGGGGACGCGGGTCATTGCTCGATCGCTCCCATCACTTCAACGGCGCCGGTGATCTCGGGCAACGCGTCATCCTCGCCGAAGGCGATCTGATCGACGCGGCCAAACTGACCCGGCTCAAGCACGTTCAGCTCCAGCTTGTCATAGTTCAGCTGCGCCAGATCCCGCAGGCGATCCGGGCGGTTCAGGTATGCCCATTCCGCGCGCAGAACAGCCAGTTCTTCCTGCATGCGCCCAATCTCACTTTGCAGCTCTTGTGCGCGATCCAAGGTGGCCTGCGTTTTGTAGTTTTCCGAATAGGCCCAATAGGCCAGCCCCATCACGGCAAGCGCGGAAAGGATATACAACAAACTACGCATTACGATCTGTCCTTAAATACCAAGGGCGGCAAACCAAGCTTCTTGCGATCCGATGGGCCCGCGGGTGCATCGGTGCGGGTGGCCACGCGCAAACGGGCCGAGCGGGCGCGCGGGTTCTCTTCCAATTCTTCTTTGTCCGGGCCGATGGCCTTGCGCGGCGTCAGTTTGAAGCGCGGAGTCTCTTCCGCAGCTTCCGGCGCATAGCGCGACCCGCCCCCGCCCGAGGACGCCCGCGCCTGCAAGAAGCGCTTCACCACGCGGTCTTCCATCGAATGGAAGGTCACCACGGCCAGTTTTCCACCGGGTTTCAACGCACGCTCGGCGGCTTCAAGCCCCTCAATTAATTGACCAAACTCATCATTCACCGCGATGCGGATCGCCTGAAAGCTGCGCGTCGCAGGATGGCTTTGACCGGGCTTGGAACGCGGCAGGTTCTTCTCGATCACCTCGGCCAGCTGCAACGTGGTCTCGAACGGCGCTTCAACTCGCGCTTTCACAATCGCGCGCGCAATCCGACGCGAGGCACGCTCTTCGCCGTAGTGATACAAGATGTCGGCCAGAGCGGCCTCGTCCAGCTCATTCACCAGATTAGCGGCCGAGGGGCCAGATTGGCTCATCCGCATGTCCAGCGGGCCGTCTTTCATGAAGGAAAAGCCGCGCTCGGCCAGATCCAACTGCATCGAGCTAACGCCCAGATCCAGCACGACCCCGTCCAACGGCTTGCCGGCAAGCGTGTCCATCTCGGAAAATGTGCCTTCGCGCAGGGCCAGACGGTCGCCATAATCACCCGCCCATTTGGCTGCCATCTGAAACACCATCGGGTCACGGTCGATCCCGCAGACCCAATCGGCACCCGCATCGAGCAATCCGCGCGTATAGCCACCCGCCCCGAAGGTTCCGTCCGCCCAGTCACCAGAAACAGGCGCGACCGCTTCCAGAAGCGGTCGTAGTAGAACAGGGATATGCGGGCGTTTATCAGGTGTGGAGTTGGGGGCAGCCGGGTCAGACATCTTAGCCTTCCCCCTGCCCGCCCAACAGGGACAGCACATCAAAATCATCCGGCTGTTCGTCTAGCCATTCTTCGGTCTTTGCGACCTCGACCTCTTCATAGGTCTCGGGTTTCCAGATCTGGAACGTGTCGCCAGTGGCGATAAAGAAGGCCTCTTTATCCAGCCCGATCTTCTGACGCAGCTTCGCAGGCAGCACCAGACGGCCAGTCTCGTCCACAGTCGTAGGGAAGGATTGCCCGTTGAACAGACGCTCCAACATCCGACGCTCCATCGAACCGCGCGGCATCTTCGCGATCTGGTCATCGACCTCGTCAATGGCCTCGATCGTGTAGGCTTCCAGATAGTTGCGGCGATGGTCGCCATAGACAATGACAAGATTGGGGTTCAGACCGTCGGTCCAATCAGGGTCGCCCGCTTCCAGCACACGGCGAAACAGGGCCGGGATCGAGACCCTGCCCTTCGTGTCCACCTTATGGTGGCTTTCACCTCTGAACCTGCGTGCCACTTGCGCGGCCCCCTTTAATCATCTGTCCCACCAGCCCAAATGGGAGCTGGAATAAAAACGGCGAATTGATCTGCTGCCACTGACCAATCCGCCGCCTGTCCCGTTTCCGGGTGCCCAGCTGCGCGCGCCACCTGGGGGGATGTCTGCTCGCGTACGCGCCGGATCTCTTTCGTATGATGAAGCGGGGGCCTGTATGAAACCTGACTTGGGAGTGTCTAGCGGGGTCTTGCTGCCCCTTTCTGTCCCGTCCTCATCTTGAATACATGGATAACTTGGGAATTCATGGGAAGCAATAGTTTTTTGCGGGATTATACACAGGGCAAATCCGGGAAAAGCGCCCAAATTCAAGTGCAAATGCAGAATCTCTGGCACATCTTCACGCAATGTAGGCGAAGATGAAAATCTACCCACAAGATATAGTGCTGCCGTCGCAGCATCATTTTTCCTATGAAATCCAAAAAATATCTTTTTTATAGGAGAATAGTGCGCTCAGACCACAGCTTTAGCCGCACTGGGCGCGAAAATACACAGACAAACAGGCTGATTTGCATCCATTCCCATGGTTCCGCCCATGATTTCCCAGCCACCTTGCCCATGAATTCCCAAAAGGGTGCCCCGCCTCAACGAAAAAGCCCGGCGCAATCACTGCACCGGGCGCTCATCTCATTTAACGTTCGAAGCCTTAGGCGATCCCGCGTGTCACCATGTCTTGTGCCAGCTTGGCATAGGCACCGGCCACCGGCCCCTCGCCCGCCGCAATCGGCGTACCACCGTCGCCCGCAAGCCGTACATCCAAGGACAACGGGATTTCACCAAGGAAGGGTGCGCCAATGGTCGCGGCTTCGTCCCGAACCCCGCCATGCCCGAACAGATGCGCTTCGTGTCCGCAATCCGGACATACATAAGAGGACATGTTTTCAACCAAGCCCAGGATCGGCACCTTAACCTTATCAAACATGTCGATGGCCTTGCGCGCGTCCAGCAGCGCCACATCTTGCGGGGTCGAAACCACAACCGCCCCGGTGATCTGCGATTTCTGCGCCAGCGTCAGCTGCACATCGCCAGTTCCGGGCGGCAGGTCGATCAACAGCACGTCGAGCGGCCCCCACGAGACCTGAAACAGCATCTGCTGCAGCGCGCCCATCAACATGGGGCCACGCCAGACCACGGCCTCGCGATCCGATTTCAGCATCAGACCAATCGACATCATCTTGACCCCATGCGC
The DNA here is from genome assembly GCF_004360145.1 of Aliiroseovarius marinus. GTDB lineage: Bacteria > Pseudomonadota > Alphaproteobacteria > Rhodobacterales > Rhodobacteraceae > Aliiroseovarius > Aliiroseovarius marinus. The sequence continues at coordinate 68,527 of NZ_SAIT01000019.1, forward strand.
CATGACCGGGGTCAGCATGTCTCCGTCGGGGGAGCCGGGGCGTTCATTCGTGCCCATCATACGCGGCTGGGACGGGCCAAGGATATCTGCGTCCAGAAGACCAACCTTACGCCCCTGCTTGGCCAGCGCCACCGCAAGGTTCGAGCTGAGCGTGGATTTCCCAACGCCCCCCTTGCCCGAGGCAATCGCGACAATCGACTTCACGCCGGGTACCTGCATCGGCCCCGCCTGCGGCTTGGGGTGCCCCCCGATCTTCAGGTTCGGCGCGGGCTTTGCGGGCGTGGCGCCGTGGGCCGTCAAAATGACGGATACAGTTTCAATGCCCGGCAAATCCGCCACGGCAGCTTCGGCTGCGCGGCGCTGTGGTTCCAACCCGGCGGCCTGCTCGGGCGATTGTGCTTCTATCACAAAGCGCACCGCGGCCCCGTCGACCGTCAGGGCGCGCACCATGTCGCGCGAAACAAGGTCGCCACCATCCGGCAACGCCACCGCCGACAGCGCCCCCATAATCCTGTCTTTTACATCCGCCATTGAAGTCTCCTTAATCCTGACCTCTTTACTTGGCGACTTTCTACGGGTGCACAAGGGGCTAATCAATCTATCGATTCTCGCTCAAAAGAATCATTTCCGCGCCCCAGAGCACACCAGCACCCCACCATGACCATCGCGGGCTGATGCTCATTTTTGCGCCATGTGCCTAAAGATGAAAAACTTACCCTACGGCACCTTGAGGTCCAATTTTTCTGCCCTGCAGCATTTGACAGCACAACATGGCCGAAAGTCGATTAAACGCCTATTTTATTAGCGAATTAACCTATGCACTGGACGCATGCCGGGTTTGATTTCCCAAGGTATTGTGCAATTGCAGCATAAACCCCATGTTGGGTTCACAGCGATAACGTTGTCGCTAACAAATAGAGTTTCGCCCAAAGTTACGGGCTTCAAATCCGCAGATATCTGCGACGAAAAGTGAGTAAGTGCAATGGCACACGCATCTGAGATCAATCTGGCAGAAGCCAGCATCGTCGACCGCTTCATCGCGCTGTTCGCCGGTTGGAAAGAAACCTATGCGACCCGCCAGACCTACCGCCAGACCGTCAAAGAATTGAACGCTCTGAGCGACCGGGAACTGAATGATCTGGGCATTGGCCGCGGTTCGATCCGCTTCATTGCGCAGATGGCCGTTTACGGCAACTGAATTTCGGTTCGCCACCACCCTCCTCCCAGGTGGTGAACACGAATGGCGGCGAGGTCTCTCCTCCTCCCTGATCTCGCCGCCCAAAATCTTCGGACTGTCGTCCTCCTCCCTGACAGTCCTTGGGCCGCGGTGATGTCTTCCTCCTCCCTGACATCACCGCACCCCCAAATTTCGGGGCGTTCCACCCTCCTCCCAGGAACAACCCGATTTGACGTGGGTCACCTCCTCCCGACCCGGGTCACAGCGCCGGACCTCGCTCCTCCTCCCAGAGGTCCGACCAAATAGGAAACGGCGTCGCTCTCCTCCTCCCGAGCGGCGCCGTTTTTCTTTTTCGGAATGTCTGATGTGTTTAGAAGGGAACGTCGCCCGCTTGCGCGGCTGGCACGATGAACTTGGCCACGACTTTCTTCGCGCCCGCCTTGTCGAACTCGATATCCAGCTTATCGCCCTCGATGCCCATCACGGTGCCATAGCCAAACTTGGTGTGGAACACGCGGTCTCCTTGCGTAAAGGACGACACGGCCGTCGCGTCGATCACAAGGCCTTTCGCCTCGTTGGGGGCAGGTTTGGTGCGCAAGTTCCCCTGCGCCTGCATCCGCTTCCAGCCGGGCGAGTTATACGCATCCGCCCGGCTGGCTTTCTCTTCCAGACGCGACCCGCCGTAATCGCCCGACATGCCGCCATAACCGCCCCCGTAAAGGCCCGGCGCGGTCAGCACTTCAACATGTTCTTCCGGGAGTTCATCCACAAAGCGCGAGGGCAATTGCGACTGCCATTGCCCGTAAACGCGACGGTTCGCAGCGAAGGAAATCGTGCAGACCTCCTCGGCCCGCGTGATGCCCACATAGGCCAGCCGTCGTTCTTCCTCGAGCCCCTTGAGCCCGCTTTCATCCATCGAGCGCTGGGACGGGAACAGCCCGTCCTCCCAGCCCGGCAGGAACACGGCGGGATACTCCAACCCTTTGGCCGCGTGGAGGGTCATGATCGTGACTTTCTCCTCGGCGTCTTCCGTGTCATTGTCCATGATCAGGCTGACATGTTCCAGAAAACCCTGAAGGTTTTCAAAGCTTTCCAGCGCCTTCACCAATTCCTTAAGGTTCTCAAGTCGCCCGGGTGCCTCGGGCGTCTTGTCGTTCAGCCACATCGTTGTGTAGCCCGACTCCTCAAGTATCATCTCGGCCAGTTCGATATGGGTGTCTTCCTCGGCGCGCAGTTGGTTGAACCAACGGTCGAGGTTCCCAACCAGCTCGGCCAGCCCCTTGCCGCCCTTGCCCTTGATCGCCCCGCTTTCCACCGCAATCCGCGCGCCTTCGACCAGCGAGACGCCATTGGTGCGGGCAAGCATCTGGATCGTCTGCACCGCCTTGTCGCCCAAGCCGCGGCGGGGCGTGTTGACGATGCGTTCAAACGCCAGATCATCGTCCTGCGAGACAGCCAGTCTGAAATAGGCCATGGCATCCCGGATCTCGAGCCGCTCATAGAATCGCGGGCCGCCGATGACGCGATAGGGTAAGCCGATGGTCAGGAAGCGATCCTCAAACGCGCGCATCTGGTGCGAGGCACGCACAAGGATCGCCATATCGTCCAGAGACATCCCCGCCCTGCCCCGTGTGCCCGATTGCATCGCCTCGATTTCTTCACCGACCCAACGCGCTTCTTCCTCACCATCCCAATGGCCGATCAGGCGCACCTTCTCGCCGCCCTCGGCCTCGGTCCATAGCTCTTTTCCCAGACGATCCGCGTTGCCCGCGATCACGCCAGACGCAGCCGCCAAAATATGCGCAGTCGAGCGATAGTTCTGTTCAAGCCGAACCACCTTCGCGCCCGGAAAATCCTTTTCAAACCGCAAGATATTGCCCACCTCGGCCCCGCGCCAGCCATAGATCGACTGGTCATCATCGCCCACGCAGCAGATATTTTTGTGCCCCATGGCAAGGAGTTTAAGCCAGAGATATTGGGCGACGTTCGTGTCTTGGTATTCGTCGACGAGGATGTACTTGAACCAGCTTTGATATTTGGTCAGCACGTCATGGTGCTTCTGGAATATCATGACCATATGCAGAAGTAAGTCGCCAAAATCACAGGCGTTCAATGTCTTTAAACGCTCTTGGTATTGCGGATAGAAGGCAGCGCCCACCCCGTTAAACTCAATAGAAGAGATTAATCTCTTTGGGTCTTTCTCACAATCAAACCAACTTTGAATTACAGCGGCATATTGGTGCACTGAATCTGGGGGAGCGTCTGAGGGTAAACTCTCAACAAGTTCAGTCAGGAAAGCGATATCCAGTATAGGTTTTGGCCCATTTGGCCGAAAGCAAATCTCTTCCGCTTCGCAGTACTGATTATATACGTTTGCCCCCCAGCCGTTGCGCTCCAGATCTTTCGTAACTCGCTCATGAGGGTCAGCTTGGTTTTTCCATTTATCCAACACGCTTGCCAGCGCTCTTGGAGGGAGCTCTTTGACATCAATTCCCTCTGCAACAATCAGCTGTTTCAAAAGCCGGATCTGGTCATCCGTGTCCAGAATTGTGAAGTTAGTTTTCAGCCCGACCAGCTCGGCATGACGGCGCAACAGCTTCACGCAGATCGAGTGGAAGGTACCCATCCACGGCATCCCCTCGACCGTCTGCCCCAGCAGCCCCGCGACCCGTTCCTTCATCTCGCGCGCGGCCTTGTTGGTAAAGGTCACGGCCAAGATTTCATTGGTCCGCGCGGACCCGGTGGTCAGTAGGTGGGCGATGCGGGTGGTCAGAGCTTTGGTCTTGCCCGTGCCCGCGCCCGCCAGCATCAATACAGGGCCGTTCAACGTCTCAACCGCCTCGCGTTGGGCGGGGTTCAGGCCGCCCATATAGGGTGCGGAGCGTGCCCCCAAAGCCGCCCCCATCGCACGCTGCGACAGCGGGACATTCGGCGCCCCTACCCCGTCATCGGAATCATCAATCAGGTCGTCATTCTCAATGCTGCTCATAGGCTCTTCTTAGCAACGCCATCGCCACAGGGGAAGAGCGTGTTCCACATCTGTTCCAACTGCCCTGCAAAAACGCCCACAACTTTCCGCCCCCTAAAGGGGGCGCGGCGAAATGCGACCCTATATAAGAAGAGTGCCCATTGACAAGTCGCCCTTTCCCAACCCATCTAACGCCCTCAAGAACAGGGCTGGTATTGCGCAGCCTGACTGAGTCGAGAGGAAGTTCATGCCCGTAGTCGTCGTTGAAAGCCCGGCCAAAGCTAAGACCATCAACAAATACCTTGGCTCGGACTATACGGTACTGGCGTCCTACGGCCACGTCCGTGACCTGCCGCCCAAAGATGGCTCGGTCGACACCGACAATGATTTCGCCATGACGTGGGAGGTCGGCCGCGACAGCGCCAAGCATGTGCGCGCCATTGCCGATGCCCTGAAAGACGACAACAACCTGATCCTTGCTACCGACCCCGATCGCGAAGGGGAAGCGATTTCGTGGCACTTGGAGGAAGCTTTGCGCAAGCGCCGTGCGTTGAAGAAAGACACGCCGGTCAGCCGCGTGGTCTTCAACGCGATCACCAAATCCGCCGTGACCGAGGCCATGCAGAACCCGCGCGACGTGGACAGCGATCTGGTCGAGGCCTATCTGGCCCGCCGTGCGCTGGACTATCTGGTGGGCTTCAACCTGTCGCCGGTTCTGTGGCGCAAACTGCCCGGCGCGCGCTCCGCAGGTCGCGTGCAATCGGTCTGCCTGCGCCTGATCGTCGAGCGTGAGGAAGAAATCGAGGCGTTCAACGCTCGTGAATATTGGTCGGTGAAGGCGCTTCTGCAGACGCCGCGCGGGCAAGAGTTTGAGGCCCGTTTGACGGTTCTAGGCGGCCAAAAGCTTGACCGGTACGACCTTGAAAACGAAACCGCCGCCGAGCTGGCCGTGCAGGCCATCACCTCGCGCGATCTGTCGGTTCAGTCGGTGGAAGCGAAGCCTGCCACCCGCAACCCCTCGCCGCCCTTCATGACCTCGACCCTGCAGCAGGAAGCCAGCCGTAAGTTCGGCTTTGGCGCGCGTCAGACCATGTCGACCGCCCAGCGCCTCTATGAAGCGGGGTACATCACCTATATGCGGACCGACGGCATCGACATGGCACCCGAGGCCGTGGCGGCTGCCCGTGATGCGATTAGCGACCGGTATGGCAAGGATTTCATCCCGGCCAACCCGCGCATCTACAAAAACAAAGCCAAGAACGCGCAGGAAGCGCACGAATGTATTCGCCCGACGGATATGACCGTGTCTGCAAACGATCTGGCGAAGCTGGAACCCGATCAGCGCAAGCTCTATGACCTGATCTGGAAGCGGACGCTGGCCAGCCAGATGGAAAGCGCCAAGTTCGAACGCACCAGCGTGGATGTGGGTTCTGATGACGGCCAGGTTGTGCTGCGCGCCACCGGCCAAGTCGTTGTGTTCGAAGGCTTCCTGAAGGTCTATGAAGAAGGCCGTGACGATCAGGTGGTGGACGATGACGACAAGCGTCTGCCGCAGATCATGGAAGGCGAGAAGGCCGACAAGAAGACCATTTCGCCCGAGCAGCACTTCACCCAGCCGCCGCCCCGCTATACCGAAGCAACGCTGGTCAAACGCATGGAAGAGCTGGGTATCGGCCGTCCCTCGACCTATGCGTCGGTGATTACCACGATCCAAGACCGCGAGTACGTTCGCAAGGACAAGAACCGCCTGTTCCCCGAGGATAAAGGCCGGATCGTCACGATCTTCCTGATGAACTTCTTCCGCCAGTATGTAGGGTACGAATTCACCGCGAACCTGGAAGAGGAACTCGACGAGATTTCGGCGGGTGACATGGATTACAAGGAAGTGCTGGCGCGCTTCTGGCGGGATTTCTCGGCCGCGATTGCCGAGACGTCTGAGCTGCGGATTTCCGAAGTGCTGGACAAGCTGGACGCGGCCCTTGCGCCCCAGCTCTACCCGCCGCGCGAAGACGGGACCGATCCGCGCATCTGCCCGAAATGCGGCACCGGTCAGCTACACCTGAAGACGTCGCGCACCGGCGGCTTCGTGGGATGTGGCAACTACCCGGAATGTAACTATACCCGCCCCATCGCAGGCGAAGGCGCCGAGGGCGAAGAGAAGCTTCTGGGCACCGATGGCGATGATGAGATCTGGCTGAAGGATGGCCGCTATGGCCCCTATGTCCAGCGCGGAGAAGCCACGCCTGAAAACAAGCGCCCCAAGCGCACCTCGCTGCCGCAGGCCCGCAATGGCGGTTGGCCGAAAGAGGAAACCGATCTGGAACGCGCGCTGCAGCTTTTGTCGCTGCCGCGCCATGTGGGCGACCACCCGGAAGGTGGCCGCATCACTGCGAACCTTGGCCGGTTTGGTCCCTATCTGATGCACAAGTTCCCGGATGACGAAAAGCCCGTGTACGTGAGCCTCAAACAATGGACCGAGATGTTCGACGTGGGCATGAACCACGCGGTTGAACTTCTGGCCGACAAGCGCGCCAACCCGGGCCGTCGTGGGGCCGCTGCCGCCAAGCCGCTGAAGGAACTGGGCGAACACCCGGAAGAAGGCGGACCAGTAAACGTGCTGGACGGGCGCTATGGGCCTTACGTGAAATGGGGCAAGGTAAACGCCACCATCCCGAAAGAGGTCGCCCCCGCTGACGTCACCATGGAAATGGCCGTGGGCTGGATCGCGGAAAAGGCTGCGAAGAAGAAGCCTGCTAAAAAGAAGGCGGCACCGAAGAAGAAGGCAGCTGCCAAGAAAAAGGCCAGCTAACCTGCGAGAGCCGGGTTGCAAATCCGGCTCCGCGTACCGCAATTTGCCTCACTTAGTATTTGTCCCTATCGTTGATCCGGCGATTGGCAGTTTCGCCGTGCGACGCCGTATTTCAAGGATAGTTTGGACATGCTGGATTTAACAAACCCCGTTTTTGAGACCTACGTGATCGCCGCGGCACTGATGGTGCTTAAGATCATGGGGCAAGGCTGGATGACGGTCTATCGGATGATGAAAAGCAACAGCGGCCTTGCCAGTCCGGAAGACGTGCAAAAAGGCATTCTGAACACCGACCCGCGCCCGGAACAATTGGACGTGAACGACTATGTCGACCGCTCGCGCCGCATGCACCGTAATGATCTTGAGAACATTCCCGCATTCCTGATCGCGGGGCTTCTGTTCGTGGTGACCGATCCCAGCCTGCTGTTGGCGCAACTGCTTATGTATGGCTTTGTTGCGGCGCGCCTGGCCCATTTCGTCGCCTATGCCACCAAGCAAACACACGAGGTCCGGGCGACATTCTATACCACCGGGTCGCTGATCGTGATCTACATGGCCTTGCATGCGCTTGCCATAGCACTTGCGAGCTAACAATTCGCGCTACCTAGCCTGGCAGGGTGAATTGCCCTCGCCCCGGCAATAGCGGCCTGTTTCGTTGACCCTCCATCCTATGATCAGAACACGAGGTTCAGCATGATCAGTGAGATCACAAGAAACAGGATTGTCATTATCCCGCCCGCTTTGACGAAGTCTTTTACCTTGTACCCCGCTGGCCCCATGATCAGCGCATTCACCTGATGGGTCGGGATGATGAAAGAATTCGACGTCGAGATTGCCACCGTCAGGGCAAACAGCGCAGGGCTGGCCCCTGCCGCCACGGCGATAGACACCGCTAAGGGCACAAGTAAAACTGTGGCGCCAACGTTGGACATCACCAGCGAAAACCCAGTGGCCAGCACTGCAATCCCGGCTTGAAGAGACCAGATTGGCCAACCATCCAGCGTGGTTAAAATCTGCTGCGCAATCCATTCGGCTGTTCCGGTGTTTTGTACCGCCTGCCCCAACGGGATCAGGCAGGCCAGAAGAAACACCGTGTTCCATCCCACTGCGTTATAGGCCTCGTCTATCGACAACACCCGCGACAACAGCATTCCGACAGCCCCAGTCAGCAGGCACAGCGACAGGCGTACATCGGTGAACAGGATGAGCGATAGCGAGACTGCAAAAAACAGCATCGCCCAGCCCACCTTGTGTGGACGAAGCTCCTCTTGCGGGAAATCCGAGGTCATGATGACGAAATTCTGATTGCCCTGCAGGCGGGTCAGATTGTCCCAGCGGGTGTGCGCGACCAGCATGTCGCCCAGCTCGAACTTCTCGACACCAATGGCGGTGGGCTCGTGATCATCGGTTTCAACATGGCTTAACGTTTCTTCCCGCCGGTGGATCGCCAACAAGGACAGCCCAAAGGTTTTGCGCAGCAGCAGCTCACGCGGGGATTTGCCAATAAGATCACTTTCCGGCGGGATCACAAGTTCAGCAATACCCGCGTTTGTAGGGGCAAACTCTTCCGTAAACACATCCAGTTGGGGGCGCACAGTCAGTCCGTATTTCTCGGCAAATCGGTCTAACTCGTCCTTTTTGCCGATGATCGCCAAACGGCACGGCGCCGCAATTTCAGCCGTCAGAACCTGCACCATCGAGGTCTTGCCGCGATAGAAGGTTGAAATGATGTAGAGGTGGTTTTCCAGATTCACATCCGCCAAGATCTGCCCCACCAGCGGACTGTCCGCCGGCACTTCGACCTCATAGACCGACGCGGTCAGGCCATAGACACGCTTAAGGTAATCCGACGTGCCCTGCCCCACCGAACTGTCGCTGACCGAGCCGCTTTCAGGCAGCACCCACCGCCCCAGCAGCAAGAAATAGAAAATCCCAGTGAGGACCAGCACAACGCCGACCGGAGCCACAGCGAACAGACCGAAAAGCTCCATCTTCTGCCCCTCGGGCAGGCTTGCATTGGCGGTTTGCAGAAGGTCATTCAGCAAAATAAGCGGCGACGACCCCACCATGGTCATCGTGCCACCAAGGATCGCACAAAACCCCATCGGCATTGCCAGACGATTGATAGGAATGCCCGACCGTGTTGAGATCCGGCTGATCACCGGAAGAAACAGTGCCGCCGCGCCTACGTTCTGCATGAAGCTTGAGATCACCCCTACAGTGCCCGCGACAATAGGCTGGATCCGCTTCTCGGACGCGCCCCCACGCTGCATGATCGTCGCGGCCACCTTGTTCATGATCCCGGTCTTATCCAGCCCGGCCCCCACGATCATCACCGCAATGATCGAAATTACCGCGTTCGAAGCAAATCCGTTGAACAGCTGATTGACATCGGCAAGATTGGTGAGCGTTGGATGGTAACTGAGGATGCCCAGGATCACCAGAACGAGGATCGCCGCCAAGTCTATTCGTACAATCTCGGAGACAAATAGGAATACTGTGAACCCCAACATGGCGCAGACGACGCCCATCTCAAATGTAAATACCAACTGCTCCATTTGCCCTCCGTTGCCCGTGTTATCTTATTGTGAGCAGAATATGTCGCGGCGCAATAAAATTGCGCAACAGATCGCAATATCGACTGGGTAGAAATACTCGAAACCGTCATTTTTGCCCCTGTTTCGTTGACAGCACACCGCCACCACGCCAGAACTTGCGCAGAAATGACGAGAGGTAACTTTCATGAACAAGGTATATGGCAGCGCCGCCGAAGCTCTGGACGGGCTTCTGTCGGACGACATGCTGATTGCCGCCGGCGGCTTTGGCCTGTGCGGCATCCCCGAGCTTCTGCTGGAGGCCATCAAGGAAAGCGGTGTGAAGGACCTGACCTTCGCCTCGAACAACGCTGGCGTTGATGATTTTGGCATTGGCATCCTGCTGCAGACCAAGCAGGTCCGCAAAATGATCTCGTCCTATGTGGGCGAAAACGCCGAGTTCATGCGCCAATACCTGTCGGGCGAGCTGGAGCTGGAGTTTAACCCGCAGGGCACTCTGGCCGAGCGTATGCGCGCAGCTGGCCACGGCATCCCCGGCTTCTACACCAAGACCGGCGTTGGCACCGTGATCGCCGAGGGCAAGGAACACAAAGACTTCCCCACCGGCCCGAATGGCGAGATGGAAACCTACATCATGGAAAACGGCATCTTTGCCGATTTGTCCATCGTGAAGGCATGGAAAGCCGATGAAACCGGCAACCTTGTCTTCCGCAAGACCGCCCGCAACTTCAACCCGCCGGCTGCTATGTGTGGCAAGACCTGCGTGGTCGAGGTGGAAGAGATCGTGCCGACCGGCTCGCTGGATCCCGACGCGATCCATCTGCCCGGCATCTACGTGCATCGCATCATTCAGGGCGAGCACGAGAAGCGCATCGAACAACGCACCATCCGGGAGGCTTAAGACATGGCTTGGGACCGCAATCAAATGGCCGCCCGCGCGGCACAGGAACTGCAAGACGGTTGGTATGTGAACCTTGGCATCGGTATCCCGACGCTGGTGTCGAACTACATCCCGGAAGGCGTCACCGTGACGCTTCAGTCGGAAAACGGCATGCTGGGCATGGGCCCCTTCCCGACCGAGGACGAGATCGACGCCGACCTGATCAACGCAGGTAAGCAGACCATCACCGAACTGCCCCAGACCGCCTATTTCGACAGCTCGATGAGCTTCGGCATGATCCGTGGCGGTAAGATCGCCATGGCAATCCTTGGCGCGATGGAAGTGGCTGAAAACGGCGACCTCGCCAACTGGATGATCCCCGGCAAGCTGGTGAAAGGCATGGGCGGCGCGATGGACCTTGTGGCCGGTGTTGGCCGCGTGGTGGTCGTGATGGATCACACCAACAAACATGGCGACTCGAAGGTGCTGAAAGAATGCACCCTGCCCCTGACCGGCAAATCGGTTGTGGACCGCATCATCACCAATCTGGGTGTGCTGGATGTGGTCGAAGGCGGCTTGAAAATCGTCGAGACCGCCGAGGGCGTGACCGAAGACGAGCTGCGCGCCGCGACCGAGGCGACCATCGTCAACTAAGCGCCTTTACAGCTTTGAAAAGCCCCCGTCTCGGGGGCTTTTTTTATGCGCTCGCGTCTTTTTGACTTGGGCGGATAGCGCATCAAGAGGCATCATTCACCCATCAGTTTTCGCAACCCCTTGGTGTGATATGAAACGTCTTCTTGCCCTTAGCGCCGCTTGTCTTGGCCTCTTTCTGCTGCCGCTCACCGCGAGCGCATTTCAAATCGATGGCGATCAGGGCGGGCGCGTGCAGGCCCGAAGCATCACCCAGTTCAACCACCCGTGGGCCATGAGTTTCCTGCCCGACGGTCGGCTTTTGGTAACCACCAAGCCGGGTCGGTTGTGGCTGGTCGGGCAAGATGGTGCGCGCTTTCAGGTTGCCGGGGTACCGCGCGTTCTGGATGGAGGGCAAGGTGGCTTGGGGGATGTGGTGCCACATCCCGACTTTGCCGAAAACAGTTTTATTTACCTGTCTTACGTGGACGCAGGCAAGCAATCCGGCACGCGCCAAGCCGTAGTGATCCGCGCGCGGCTGGATCTCTCTGCAGAGCCGACGCTCACGGATCACGAAGAAATCTGGCGCCAGTTTCCCGCCTATTCGGGCCGCGGGCATTTCTCGCACCGCTTGGCATTTGGACCCGCGAACGGGCCGCATGAGGGCAAGCTGTTCATCACCTCGGGCGACCGGCAAGAATTGGACCCGGCGCAAGACATGACGCAGGCTTTGGGCAAGCTCATTCGCTTGAACGACGATGGATCCGTGCCGACAGACAATCCCTTTCAGGAGCACGGCGAGTTGGCCAAAACCTTCTGGACGCTGGGCCATCGCAACTCACTGGGCATCGCCTTTGACGCCACGGGGCAGCTATGGGCGCATGAGATGGGACCGCGCCACGGGGACGAGCTGAACCTAATCGAGCCGGGCCGCAACTATGGCTGGCCGCTGGTGTCCGAGGGCAACCACTACAGCGGATTTAGGATCCCCGATCACGATACCCGCCCGGATCTGACCGCCCCCAAAGCCGCATGGGTGCCCAGCATCGCGCCCTCGGGGCTGGTGATTTACTCGGGCGAGCTATTTCCCGAATGGCAAGGTCAGGCACTGATCGGAGGCCTCGTCAGCCGCGCCTTGATCCGTGTCTCCTTGGACAAAGACGGCGCGCAGGAGCTTGAGCGGTATAGTTGGGACGAACGGGTGCGCGAAGTCGAACAGGGCCCAGAAGGTGCGCTGTGGGTGCTTGAGGACGGACGCCGAGGCCGCCTGTTGCGCTTAACGCCAAACTAAGCCCCCCGCCCCGCGACCTCGAACAAGTGGCATGGGTGGGCGAATTGCCCCACTTTTCCCCTCGTAATTGCTATGCAGCTTTCATAATCTCGCCTCAATCCCCGGCGATAAGTCGGCAATGACAATGAGCAGCGCAAATATGGCATCGTCCACCACAGGGAAACAATCAGCCCGCCCAGCCCCCAACAAGCGGCTGCGGGATACGCTTGTTTTGCTGGGCCTTTTCGGGCTGGTGCTGGCGGGCCTGATCGGGCTGGCCGCGGCGACTGGCTGGGAAGAAACCCGCGCGCAGCTGATGAAACTGTCGTGGGGACAGTTCGCCATTCTTCTGGCGCTGAGCCTTGTAAACTACCTATTTCGAGGCCTCCGCTGGCACGTCTTCGCCCGCAAACTGGGCCTGCCCACGGGGCTGGTTCAGGACATCCGGCACTTCCTTGGCGGCTTTGCCATGTCCGTCACCCCGGGCCGCGTGGGTGAGCTGGTGCGGATGCGCTGGCTGAAGCGCGAAACCGGCTGGAGCTTCGAGCGCACGGCGCCTCTGGTCTTGATCGACCGGGCATCGGATCTAACCGCGATGGCACTGATCCTTGGTCTGGCGCTAGCCTTCTCGACCACCTGTCAAGGGCGGCGCAAAAGTGGGCCAGTAGGGCGGCGTA
>NZ_ML178719.1 GCF_004360145.1 Aliiroseovarius marinus
ATCGCCGTGGGCATCTCGGGCGCCATCCAGCACTTGGCTGGGATGAAGGACTCGAAGATCATCGTCGCGATCAACAAAGACGAAGAAGCACCGATCTTCCAGGTTGCAGACTTCGGCCTGGTTGCCGACCTGTTCGACGCTGTGCCGGCCCTGACCGACGCCGTCTGATCGGACACCGCAAAAGACACGAAAGGCCCGCCCACCCGGCGGGCCTTTTCCGTTTCAGACCCTGTGAGTCGACAAGCTGGCCAGAAGTTTGTTGGCAAGCCGCACAACTTATGTTTCACGCAGCCGGTATTAGGGACGCTGGCCAAAAATGATCTCTGCCACCGTCGCATCTGATAGAGAAAACCACCAGACAGTTATGCGCCTGTGTCAAAAGTACGGCTTGCTTGCATCTGGTTTCCAACTGAATCGCAGAACCAAATAGACGAAGAAAAAAGGCGGGTATGGCGGACAAGGGGCAAATACGTGGTCACCAAGGAAGGCAACAAATCACCTAACCAATTGTTTTATTTAATTAATTGAGATGGCGGTGCTGTCAGACGAATTCGAACTCGTCTCAAAATGCTAGATGCTCTAACTTCTAGCAAGCAAACAAATTGCACCAATCGGTTAACGATTGGGCGCGGAGTTCTTTAAATCTGATACGGGTCTCGAGGTGACGTTGGTGGCTGAACTGGTTAAAAATAGCGGCGTGGATTGAGGTGAATTTCTGTAAGCTTCGCATCGATCTAAAGCGGCACATCGCGCGTTCTCGTCGTCGAAAATGTAAGTGCGAGTTTTCTGATTGGTTGTTCTCGTACTGTCCAGTTTCGTGGCGACCGAGCAGATTCAAATCACGCAAGGCTGCGCGATATGAACCCAATTTATCGGTCACAATTTCATGTGGCGAGCCATGAGCGGAAAGCAATTTCCTCAGCATTTTAAGGGCAGCTCGGCGATCACGCCGCTTCGAAACGAAACTTTCGAGAACCACGCCCTCGTGATCGATAGCGCGCCATAAGTAGAAGCGCTCGCCATTGATTTTCACAAATACTTCATCAATGTGCCAACGCCAATTCGAGTGGCCCCCTACCCTTCGCCGCCGGATTTCCTTCGCGAACATCGGCCCGAAACGGTTCCACCAAAATCGGATCGTCTCGTGTGTGATGTCGATACCGCGCTCATGCAGAATGTCTTCGACCTGGCGCAAACTGAGCGGAAATCGGACGTAATACATCACTGCAAGCTTGATGATTTCGGGACTGGTTTTGAAGTACTTGAACGGGGAACGCTTACTCATGGATCGAGAAATCGCAGATCAAGCTTGGATCGGCAAGTTCCTCTGACAGGATCCTCCAGAAGCCACTGGTCAATCTTGTCTGTGAAACCATCAAGCATAGGGCGACGAATATCCTGAACCCGCTGATAGCCCGGCGGCAAAGGATATGCGCACATCTTCTTGACAGTGCCCCGCGCCAAACCAAAATCCCGCGCGATCGAACGTTGACTACGACCCTCATCAAAATGCGCACGGCGCACCTGCAAATAAACTTCCACGGTGTAAATCCTCCAGCCCTCCCTGCNTAGTAGTATTGGAGAAAATCATGCGAAGAAAAAGCGTCGTAGGGATAGCAATGGCAGCCATGCGATTTGCGACCATTTCAGAGGCAGAACAATTCGACGGAAAAATGAACTGTCAGGTCAAGACCAATACGGTGATTGAAATCGAAGAAGGGCTTCCCAGTACCTATACAGGTATTGAGGATAGATTTGAGGTTGGTGATACGCTTGAACTAACCTATGAATTTGGCGATAGCTTGCCTGAGTTTTACCTGTCTTTAGAAGACGTCAAGCGTGGCATACCCGTCACGTACTCTTATGTAGGTGGCGATGATTTACTCGAAGCCATTTCAGCGCCCAAACGAAGCGACATCCTAGTTTTTGAAGATGACTTTTCTCAAACTTCGTTTGGCAAAGACTACATTCGCATCGAAGTTATCGGACATCCTGAACTTCGCTTGACGCGCTACTATAAGAGCGACTGGCAGGGAATTGCATCGGGGTTTATTGCGGCCGCTCATGCGGCCCAAATATATACATTAGATTGCAGAACAGTTTCAGGTGATATCGACAATACACTAGAGGCGCTATTCGAGCTTTCAACAAACGAAAACTATGGAGAGTAAGGGCGTCTAGTTGATCAATAATGAGCGCACCCTTTACTATCAATAGCACTCCAGCAGCCTCGGAGCTCGCAACACAAGGTCATCTTCGGAGCAAGCATCTTATTGTTCGTCGGCTGGAGACAAACTTGGAGGAACTGAAGTGAAGTTTACCTTTTTTTCTGCTTTTCTTTTGTCTTCCGGCGCGTGCTGGGCTTCGGAAGATAACACGATTAAGACAAGCAATCTGCTGGAAGTATGTACCCGAGCAGACATGCACTGGATTGACTTTTGCAATGGGTTTTTCCAAGCCGCTCACGACGCGGCAACAATCCAAGGCTATGTGTGCACACCCCTTGGGGTCACCCGTACAAATTTAGTAGAACTCTTTGAAACGGAAGTGACTAAACTAATCTCTATCGATTCCAGTATCTCTGAGGCAAGTGGGCTAGCTACCGCCATTTCCATCCTGACTGATGCCTTCCCGTGCAACAACTGAAAGATTGAGTTTTACACTGCTCCACCTAGAGCTTCGATCAAGTTAGCCCCAACCTTCCGACAGGAACTAGAGGTACTGTGCAGGTCACGGGAGCGGCGAACTAGCAATAGGGAGCCTGACGGATGTATCGCCGAGCATCTTTGGTCTCGAATTTCCGATACCGTCCACCCGAGTATCTGGCGCAATCGAGTGCGTTGCCTGTCGCGATGACGGAGGCGGCAAGGTCGTGCTCACCGACATAACAAATGCCAACATAGCGGTCGTAAGTTTTGTCACCATTCAAATGGCACACGACGATTTTCCCAGCGACCAGCTTCTGGAGCGCTTGCGTGGCCGCCCTATACCGTGCCTTACCTCGCTCGGGTGCGTCGATGCCGTTTAGCCTAATCTTGATCTTCCCAACCCAAAGGGTGTCTCCATCGATGACACGGGCGCGCCCTTTGATTTCAGCCGCCTGCGCAGCAGTCGCCAAGGTGGCGAGTGCAAAAATCAGAAGAAGAAGTCGTGTCATCGCAAACTCCGATACAAAACGGCGGGCGAAATGGGGGACAGCAGCTTTTCTATAATGACTAACATGTTGGAAAATTATAGTTATTCCGAGATTAATGGCGGAGGAGGTGGGATTCGAACCCACGGTAGACTTTCACCTACGTCGGTTTTCAAGACCGGTGCATTCAACCACTCTGCCACTCCTCCGACGGGTTGAGGCTTAACTTCCATCAAGCGATTCTGAAAGTGAAGAATTCACGCGGGAAGGTGCTCATGGGGGATGGATGTAATTGCCACTCTTTTCTCGCGTGGATGTTGTGTTTAGACTGCCTGCAAATCCGGGGGATACCCTGTACGAGCAGTCTGGATCCAACGATCCCAAATCAGAGAACCTAGGGGCGCAAAATGTCGATAAAGACCACCGTGAAAGTGGCCATGGCACTTGGAGGTGCCTTTCTTGTTGCTGCATGCGACGACACCAATCTTCCCGGCTTCATGAAAAACGCCAATTCAGGCGAGAAAAGCGTGCAAACGGCGGCCCGTCAGGGAAAAGTCATCGAGCGTGACGTCGAAGCGCCCGAGGTCTTTCAGGTGACCGAGAAAGGTCTTTGGGACGGACGCCCCAGCCTTGGTGGCGTCTGGGTCGCGCACCCCAATGCGACAGATCCGGAACGCGTGATCATTCGAAATCCTGCAAATGGGAAAACCGCCGTGGCGGCCCTGTTCCGTCGCGAACGAGAAATTCCGGGACCGCGCCTGCAAGTATCGTCTGAAGCTGCTGCCGAGCTTGGGCTTTTGGCTGGCGCACCCGCCGAATTGACCGTGACAGCCTTGCGCAAAGAAAAGGTCCCTGTGGCGCCCCCGCCCGAGGCCGAACCGGTTCTTGAAGATCCGGAAGAGATCTCGCAATCGACGCTAGATGATCCGATTGCTGCTGCTGAAGCCGCACTGGACCGGACCGAGAAAACGACGCGACGCATTGGCACACGCCCCGCGCCCAAGCCCGCCGCCAAGCCCGAGGCCGGTGCAAAACCTGCCGCCGCGGCCAAGCCCGCAGCTGATGCCAAGCCCGCCGCCCCTGCTCCGGCAAGCAAGCTTTCCAAGCCCTTTATCCAGATTGGCATCTTCTCGGTCGAACAGAACGCGAAGAACACGGCAGAGTCTCTGCGCGGGGTCGGGATTATTCCGACCATCAAACCGGGCGACTCGAACGGCAAGAAGTTCTGGCGCGTGGTTGCTGGCCCGGCGACAAACAAGGCCGAGCTCGCTACTTTGCTGAAGAAGATTGAAGGACTTGGCTTCGTCGACGCCTATGCCGTCTCGAACTGATACCGGAACGCAGATATCGGGCCCAAGGCCCTACAGAGCAACCAAAGGACACACCCTGACTATGTTTCGTCGCCTGACTTTGCGCATTTCGACCCTTGTGGCGTTGGTTTTCCTTGCAGCACTGCCCGCGCACGCCTTTGATACGCGCGCCACATCGGCTTATGTGTTGGATGTGACCACGGGCACCGTTCTGCTTGAGAAGAAAGCGGATCTTCCCCTGCCGCCAGCGTCGATGTCCAAGCTTATGACGGTCAACATGCTGTTCGAAGCGCTGGCAGATGGCCGCGTGACGTTGTCGACCCCGTTTGGCGTGTCTGACCGGGCGGCTAATATGGGCGGCTCGACCATGTTCCTGACCCAAGGCGACCGCCCCACGGTCGAGGATTTGCTGCAGGGGATCATCGTTCAGTCGGGCAATGACGCCTGCGTGGCTGTTGCCGAAGGCCTGGCGGGCACCGAAGACGCTTTTGCCCGCATGATGACCGACCGCGCCCGCAACATGGGGCTGGAAAACACCAGCTTCGGCAACGCCTCGGGCTGGCCGCATCCGATGCAGCGCATGTCGATGAAAGATCTGGCGCTTCTGGCACGCCATCTGATTGTCGAGTTCCCGGACTACTACCGTTACTTCTCGCAGACTGAATATCATTACAAAGACCGCGCGCCGGACAACCGCTTCAACCGCAACCCGCTTCTGCGGCTTGGCATCGGTGCAGACGGATTGAAAACCGGTCACACGCAGGAAGCGGGCTATGGTCTGGTTGGCTCGGCCCGTCAGGGGGATCGTCGCATCGTCTTCGTGATCTCGGGCATGACCTCGGAAAAGGAACGCGCGGAAGAGGCCGAGGCCATCGTCAACTGGGCCTTCCGTCAATTCACCATGAAAACCACGGTCAAAGCCGGTCAGCGCGTGGCCGAGGCGCCCGTTTGGCTGGGTTCAAGCGCCTCTGTTGGGCTGGTCCCGGCCGAGGATGTGAATATGCTGATCCCCGCAGGGCAGCGTGGCGACATGACCGCAACGGTCAGCTGGACCGGCCCGATCCCTGCGCCGATCGCACAGGGGCAAGAACTGGCCCAGATGGTCATCAGCCGCGATGGGTTAAGCGACACGGTCGTGCCCCTTTATGCCGAACACGGCGTCGGCAATGCGGGCTATACCAAGCGCCTGACCACCGCCGCCAGCAAGGTTCTGACGATGGTCATGGGTGGCGACGCCCCGCCCCCGCTGGCGCTTCCCGGCGCGTCGTCGACGACAAACTGATCTGACATGGGCGGGTTATTCATCAGCTTCGAGGGCATCGACGGCTCGGGCAAGTCGACGCAAGCGCGCCTGCTGGCCGAGGCTTTGCGCGATGCGGGTCACGATGTGGTCCTGACCCGCGAACCCGGCGGGTCCGCCGGGGCCGAGGAAATCCGCGCGCTTGTGCTGGAAGGTGACCCCGACCGCTGGTCGGCCGAGACCGAGCTTCTGCTCTTCACCGCTGCCCGCCGCGACCATTTGGAGCGACTGATCAATCCGGCCTTGGCCGAAGGCAAGATCGTCATCACCGACCGTTTCGCCGACAGCACGCGCATGTATCAAGGCACGCGCTCGGGTGACAAACGTGCACAGGTCGACGCGCTGCATGATCTGATGATCGGCTGCGAACCGGATGTGACCTTCCTGATCGACATGGACCCGGATCTTGGTCACGCCCGCGCCAAGGGCCGCGGCGGCACCGAAGAACGGTTCGAGGATTTCGGCGCCGAGTTGCAGCACAAAATGCGCGCAGGTTTTCTGGAGCTTGCCCAAGACCACCCCGACCGCTTCCGCGTGATCGACGGCACCCGCGACATTGATGTGGTCGCCGCCGATGTGCTGGCGACGGCACTGAACGACATCAAGGCGCACGCATGAGCACCGATCCCGACGACATCCCACAGCCCGACCGGATCGAAGGCGCCCCGCATCCGCGTGAGGCGACCCAGCTGATCGGACAGGACGCCGCGGAACAGGCGTTTTTGTCGGCCTATAACTCGGACCGGATGCACCACGGCTGGCTGATTTCCGGCCCGCGCGGCGTCGGCAAAGCGACATTGGCATGGCGCATCGCGCGCTTCCTGTTGGCCACCCCACCCGATGACGGCGGCATGTTCGCGGCCCCTGCCCCGGACACGTTGGACATTTCGCCCGACCACCCGGTCGCTCACCGGATTGCGGCCCTGTCGGAACCCGGCCTCTTCCTGCTGCGCCGTCCATGGGACGAAAAAGCCAAGCGCCTGAAGGGCGAGATTACGGTGGACGAGGTGCGTAAGCTGAAAAGCTTCTTTGCTCTGTCCTCGGCCGGTGGTGGGCGCCGCGTGGTGATCGTCGATGTGGCGGACGAGATGAACACCAACGCCGCCAACGCGCTGTTGAAACTCCTGGAAGAACCGCCCGAGGGTGCTGTGCTCCTGCTGATCAGCCACCAACCCTCGCGCCTTCTGCCCACGATCCGCTCTCGCTGCCGCGAGTTGCGTCTGCCTCCCTTGACGCCGGACGCACTGTCACAGGTCATGGCAGGGCTGGATGAAACGCCATCAGTGGACGAGGTTCTGCGTCTGAATGAGTTGGCCGCTGGATCCGCAGGCGATGCCCTACGCCTTTTACACCTGAACGGCTTGGGCACCTATGGCGACTTGGTCCAGATCTTTCAAAACCGCGATTTCGACCGCCCCCGTGCGTTGAAACTGGCAGAAAGCGCGGCCGGCAAAGCCAATGCCGAGCGCTATGCGCTGATCCTGCATCTGTTTGACCTGTTTCTGGCCCGACTGGCCCGCCACGGGGCCGGGTTTCACCCAGCGGCCGAGGCCGCGCCGGGCGAAGCTGCTTGCCTTGCGCGCCTATCGCCCCACTCCACTGCGGCGCGCTCTTGGGCCAGCCTGCAACAGGAATTGTCGGCCCGCGCAAGCCATGGACGGGCGGTGAACCTTGACCCGGCTGCGCTCATCCTTGATATGGTTTTCAAGATCAACGACACGGCCGTGAAATTGGCGGCCTGAGGCAAGGACGCCCCCTATGAGCACGCCGAAAATCACCGACAGCCACTGCCATCTGGACTTCCCCGATTTCGAAGGGCGTCTGGACGAGGTGATTGCCAATGCCGCCGACGCAGGCGTGGCCCGCATGGTGACGATCTGCACCAAGATGGCCAATCTGCCACAAGTGCAGCCCATAGCCGAAGCCCACGCGCCCATCTTCTTCGCCGCTGCCACCCACCCGATGAGCGTAGCGTCGGAACCAATGGTCTCGGTCGAGGAACTGGTGGCGCTGGCCGCTCATCCCAAATTCGTCGGCATTGGCGAAACCGGGCTCGACTATCACTACACCGCCGAAAGCCGCGACGTGCAGATCGAAAGCCTGCGGATCCATATCGAGGCCGCGCGCCAAACGGGTCTGCCCCTGATCATCCATTCGCGTGACGCCGATGACGACATGGCCCGCATCCTGACCGAGGAACACGGCAAAGGCGCGTTTGACTGCGTGATGCATTGCTTCAGCTCTGGTCCCGAAATGGCGCAGGCCGCACTGGATCTGGGCTTTTACCTGTCCATGTCCGGCATCGCCGCTTTCCCGCGCAGCAAAGAGGTACGCGAAATCTTTGCCGCCGCCCCGGTCGATCGCATTCTCGTCGAAACCGACGCGCCATATCTGGCCCCGCCGCCCCATCGCGGCAAGCGCAACGAGCCGGCTTTCACCGTACACACTGCCAAAGTGGGCGCCGAGCTATATGGCCTGAGCTATGAAGACTTCGCTGCGCAGACCGAAGCGAATTTCGAGCGCCTCTTCGCTAAGGCCGCCGCGTATCAGGTGCCCGCATGACGGAGCGCGCGCCCGGTACTTATTTCACCATCCTTGGCTGCGGATCCTCGGGCGGCGTGCCGCGTTTGGGGGGCCAATGGGGGGATTGCGACCCGGATAACCCCAAGAACCGCCGCACCCGCTGCTCGGCGCTGGTCACCCGCGTGGGCGAGGATGGAGGCGTCACCCGCGTTCTGATCGACACCTCGCCCGATATGCGCAGCCAGCTTTTGGATGCAGGCGTCGGGGCATTGGATGCGGTGGTCTATACCCACAGCCACGCGGACCACATGCATGGCATCGATGACCTGCGGATGATCGTCTACAACATGCGCAAGCGCGTGCCCGTCTGGGCCGACAGCCCCACGCAGACTGCGCTGATGTCGCGCTTTGGCTATGCGTTCATACAGCCCGAGGGTTCAAGCTATCCGCCCATTCTGGATCTGCACGCGATCCGCGACGACGAAGACGTGGTGATTGACGGCGAAGGTGGCCCGATCCGCCTGACCCCGTTCGAGGTCCGTCACGGCAATATGGACTCGCTGGGCTTCCGTATCGGTGATCTGGCCTATTTGCCGGATGTCAGCGAGATCCCCGAGGACGTGACCCATGTGATCCAAGGGCTGCAGACCTTTGTTATCGACTCGCTGCGTCGCTCGCCCCACCCGACCCATTTCAATCTGGATGATGCGCTGGAGTGGATCAAACGCTCTGGCACCAAGCAGGGCGTGCTGACCAACATGCATATCGATCTGGACTATGACACGGTCCTTGCGGAAACGCCGGACAACGTGACCGTGGCCTATGACGGGATGGTTCTGCCCATTCGGCATTCATGAACGCGCTGATCGATATCGTCCTGCCAGTCTTTCTGGTGGTCGGTTTCGGCTATGTCGTGCGCTGGCGCAATGTGTTGTCGGATGGCGCTGTTGATGGGCTGATGAAGTTCGCCCAAAGCGTCGCGATCCCCTGCCTTCTGTTTCTGGCCATAGCCCGGCTGGATCTGAAATCCGAGTTCAACGCGCCGCTGCTGCTCAGCTTCTATGCAGGCGCACTGAGCGGTTTCTTCGCGGGGCTTCTGGGGGCCCGATATTTGTTTGGCCGACCATGGCCCGACGCGGTGGCGTTCGGGTTCGTCTCGCTCTTCTCAAACTCGCTTTTGCTGGGCCTTCCCATCACCGAACGCGCCTTCGGCCCGGATGCTCTGGCTGGGAACTATGCGATTATCGCGCTGCATGCCCCGTTTTGTTATGCGGTGGGCATCACCGCGATGGAGATCGCACGCGCCCAAGGCAACGGCGCCCTGCAAACGCTGCGCCAAATTGGCCGGTCGATGTCGCGCAACATCTTGGTCTTGGCCATCGCAGCTGGCTTTGTCGTGAACCTGACCGGCCTGCATCTGCCCGGTGTATTCGTCGAGGCCGTAGCGCTTGTGGGTCGCGCCGCCCTGCCGACGGCACTCTTTGCGCTTGGGGGCGTGCTGTATCTGTACCGGCCCGAGGGCGATCTGAAGATCGTGGCGTTCCTGTGCCTGATTTCGCTGGGCCTGCACCCCGCCATCACGTGGAGCTTGGGGAGCACCTTCGCCTTGGAAACCGACGCGTTCCGGTCGGCCATCCTGACCGCCGCCAGCGCACCGGGGATCAACGCCTATGTGTTTGCGAACCTCTATGGCGTGGGCAAACGCGTGGCGGCCACGACGGTTCTGGTGGGCACGGCGCTGTCCATCTTTACCGTCTGGGGCTGGCTTGCCCTTTTGGGCGCTGCCTGACCCATCCCACAACTGCTTTCCTAGGTATTGTTACCAATAGAAGTGCGAGAATAATTTCTCGTAACATATCTATTGTGGCGAATCGTCAATCAGACTATATTCGACCAAACGGTCAGCAATACTCCAAGCCGCCGCAAGCTTATCCCGCGCCGCGCTTGGACATTCCGGGAGGGATATATGGAAGCTTTCATCTGCGACGCGGTGCGCACTCCGATCGGTCGATATGGCGGGGCGCTGTCCAGCGTTCGGGCCGACGACCTTGCCGCACTGCCCATCGCCGCTTTGAAAGAGCGCAACCCAGATGTGGATTGGGCGTCGATTGATGACGTGATCTATGGCTCGGCCAACCAGGCAGGCGAAGACAACCGCAACGTGGCGCGCATGGCCGCCCTTCTGGCCGGTTTGCCGGTCGAGGTTCCGGGCACCACCATCAACCGCCTGTGCGCATCCGGCATGGATGCTGTGGGCATGGCGGCCCGTGGTGTGAAAGCAGGCGACTATGACCTGTGCATCGCAGGCGGCGTCGAAAGCATGAGCCGCGCGCCCTTCGTGATGCCCAAGGCCACCAGCGCCTTCACCCGCGCCAATACGGTTTACGACACCACCATTGGCTGGCGTTTCGTGAACCCGAAGATGGACAAGCTGCACGGCACCCATTCGATGCCGCAAACCGCCGACAACGTGGCCGAGGACTATAACGTTAGCCGCGAAGACCAAGACGCATTTGCAGCCCGCAGCCAAGCCCGCTGGGCCGCTGCGCATGAGGCTGGCATGTTTGCGGATGAGATCATTCCGGTGACCATCCCTCAGCGCAAGGGTGATCCGATTGTTGTCGACACCGACGAACACCCCCGCCCCGGCACCACCGCTGAAAAGCTGTCTGGCCTGCGTGGCGTGAACGGCCCGGACCTGACGGTTACGGCGGGCAATGCCTCGGGCGTGAATGATGGGGCAGCGGCGATGCTAATCGCGTCAGAGACCGCAGCCAACGCCAACAACCTGAAACCGATGGCCCGCGTGGTGGCCATGCAGGCGGCCGGTGTTGCGCCCCGCGTCATGGGCATCGGACCGGTTCCGGCCAGCCGCAAGGCGCTGGATAAGGCTGGTCTGACCATCGACCAGATCGATGTGATAGAATTGAACGAAGCGTTCGCAAGCCAAGGTCTTGCCACGCTGCGCGAACTGGGTGTCGCGGATGATGATCCGCGCGTGAACCCGAACGGCGGTGCGATTGCACTGGGCCACCCGCTGGGCATGTCCGGCGCGCGCCTTGTACTGACCGCCGCATATCAACTGCAACGCACCGGTGGGCGCTATGCGCTGTGCACCATGTGCGTAGGTGTGGGACAGGGCGTTGCCCTTATTCTGGAAAGGATCTGACGATGTATGCACAGATGATCACAGCCGAGGCCTCGGACGAGGATCCCAAGCTGCTTGAAGAATTTCAGGCGCGGATTGACCGCGACGAAAAGATCGAGCCGAAAGACTGGATGCCGATGGCGTATCGCAAGACGCTGATCCGCCAGATCGGCCAGCACGCGCACTCGGAAGTCGTGGGTCAGCTGCCGGAAGGCAACTGGATCACCCGTGCGCCGACGCTAGAGCGTAAGGCGATCCTGCTGGCGAAAGTGCAGGACGAGGCCGGACATGGTCTGTATCTGTATTCCGCCGCGGAAACGCTGGGTGTGTCGCGCGATGAACTGGTCGAGCTCTTGCACGAAGGCAAGATGAAGTATTCGTCGATCTTCAACTACCCCACCCTGAACTGGGCCGATATTGGTGCCGTGGGCTGGCTGGTGGATGGCGCGGCCATCGTGAACCAGGTGGCGTTGCAGCGGACATCCTATGGCCCCTACAGCCGCGCGATGATCCGGATCTGTAAGGAAGAAAGCTTCCACGCACGTCAGGGCTATCACGCGATCATGCAGATGGCGTTTGGCACGCCTGCGCAGAAAGCCATGGCACAAGACGCCGTGAACCGCCTGTGGTTCCCCGCGATCATGATGTTCGGCCCGTCGGACAGCGAAAGTGTCCACTCGGAGCAGTCGATGCAGTGGAAGATCAAAGTGCGTTCGAACGACGACTTGCGCCAGCAGTTTGTCGACCAGACCGTCCCGCAGATCGAGTATCTGGGTCTGGATCTGCCTGATCCCGGGATCAAGTGGAACGAGGAACGCGGTCACTATGACTATTCGGACCCCGACTGGTCCGAGTTCTTCAACGTTATCAAAGGCAAAGGCCCCTGCAACGTGGACCGTCTGAACGACCGGACCAACGCTTGGGAAGACGGCGCATGGGTGCGCGATGGTCTTCTGGCCCATGGCCGTAAAAAAGCCGCTGCACGCACAGCCGCCGAATAAGGAGAGATCACATGTCGAAAGAATGGCCCCTCTGGGAAGTTTTCATCCGCGGCCAGCACGGCCTGAGCCACCGTCACGTGGGCAGCCTGCACGCGCCGGACGCTGAAATGGCAATCAAGAACGCCCGCGACGTCTATACCCGTCGCAATGAAGGCGTGTCGATATGGGTTGTAGAAGCCCAGCACATCGCAGCCTCGTCGCCTGAAGAAAAAGGTCCACTTTACGAGCCCTCGAACTCGAAGGTCTATCGTCACCCGACCTTCTTCGACATCCCCGAAGAAGTGGGGCACATGTAATGGCTGACAACGCACTCTTTCAATTTCTGCTGCGGATGGGCGACAACAGCCTGATCCTCGGCCATCGCGTCAGCGAATGGTGTGGCCACTCGCCGGTGCTGGAAGAAGACATCGCTCTGGCCAACACGGCGTTGGACCTAATCGGCCAGACTCAGTTCTGGCTGGGCCTTGCTGGTGAAGTTGAAGGCAAAGGCCGCTCGGCTGACGATCTGGCTTTCCTGCGCGACGCTTGGGATTACCGAAACGTCCTGCTGTGTGAGCTGCCCAACGGTGACTTCGGCCAAACCCTGATGCGTCAGTTCCTGTATGACGCATGGGCGTCGGTGATGATGGGTCGTCTGATGACCTCGTCCGACGAACGTGTGGCTGCGATTGCGGCCAAGGCATCCAAGGAAGTGGCCTATCACGTGGAACGCTCGGGCGACACGGTGGTTGGTCTTGGCGACGGGACCGAAGAAAGCCACGCCCGCATGCAGGCCGCGCTCGATTACCTCTGGCCCTATGTGGGCGAGATGTTTGATAGCGACGAGGTCGACGCGGCCATGGTTAAGGCAGGTATTGCCCCCGACCCTGCAAGCTTGCGCGAAGAATACGACGCGCTGGTGGGCAAGGTTCTGGGTCAAGCAACCCTGACCATCCCGACCGACACGTTCCACCACAAGGGCGGGCGCACGGGCTATATGCATACCGAGCATCTGGGGCACCTTCTGTGCACCATGCAATGGCTGCAGCGCGCTTATCCGGGCGCGACCTGGTAAGATGGGTCAGCCGTCAGTTGATACGATCTGGGACTGGCTGGACCAGGTGCCCGACCCCGAGATCCCCGTGATCTCGCTGGTCGACCTGGGCATCATCCGGGATGTGAAATGGGAGGGCGACACCCTAAAGGTTGCCGTCACCCCCACCTATTCCGGCTGTCCGGCCACGTCCGTGATCAATTTCGATATCGAAACCGCGTTGCGCGACCGCGGGATCGAGAAGCTGACCCTGACACAGCAGCTGTCCCCCCCGTGGACCACCGACTGGCTGTCGGAAAAGGGCCGTGCGAAGCTTGAAGAATACGGCATCGCCCCACCCTCGCCCAAAGGCGAACCAGACCGCTGCCCCAATTGCGGCGGCCACAATCTGGAACGCACCAGCCAATTCGGCTCGACCCCATGCAAGGCGCTCTGGCGATGCCGCGACTGCCTTGAACCCTTTGACTATTTCAAGTGCATCTAGCGCACTGAGGAGACCCATTATGGCGCGCTTCCACAATCTTACTGTGACCGATATCCAGAAAACCATCCGCGATGCGGTGGTGGTAACGCTCACCCCTGACGACCCCGAAGCCTTTGACTTCACCCAAGGCCAATACATCACCTTCCGTCGCGACTTTGACGGGCAGGAACTGCGCCGCTCCTACTCGATCTGTTCGGGTCTGGACGACGGCAAGCTGCAGGTGGGTATCAAACGTGTCGATGGCGGTGCGTTCTCGACCTGGGCCAATGAAGAGCTGACCCAAGGCGCGACCATCGAAGCCATGACGCCGATGGGTAACTTCCACATCCCGCTGGATGCGACCACCAACCGCCACTATCTGGGCTTTGCCGGTGGCTCGGGCATCACGCCGGTTCTGTCGATCATCAAGACCACGCTGGCCCGCGAGCCGCAGTCGGAATTCACCCTAGTTTACGCCAACAAGGCCGTAACCACGATCATGTTCCGCGAGGAACTGGAAGACCTGAAGAACCGCTATATGGGCCGCTTCAACGTGATCCATATTCTGGAGAGCGACGCGCAGGAAATCGACCTGTTCACCGGTCTGGTGGACGAAGCGAAATGCGCCGCGCTGTTCAAGAACTGGATCGACATCAAATCCGTCGACACCGCCTTCATCTGTGGCCCCGAGCCGATGATGCTGGGCATTGCCAAGGCGCTGCGCGATCATGGGCTGGACGACGCACAGATCAAGTTCGAACTGTTTGCATCCTCGCAACCGGGTCGTGCGGCCAAGAAAGCCGCCAGCTCGACCGCTGCAACCGGCGACGGCATCGAGGCTGTGATCGCGATGGACGGCGCCAGCCGCACCATCACCATGGATGGCGAGACCTCGATCCTGGACGCAGCCCTCGCCAACGACATGGACGCCCCTTACGCCTGTAAGGCCGGTGTTTGCTCGACCTGCCGCTGTAAGGTTCTGGAAGGCGACGTGGACATGATCACCAACCACGCGCTGGAAGATTACGAGGTCGAGAAAGGCTATGTCCTCTCGTGCCAGTCCTTCGCGCGTTCGGGCAAAATCGTCGTCGATTTCGACCAATAAGGAGACCCCAATGTCTGATATGAGCATCACCGATTATCTGGCTCAGGGCGGTGTCCTGACCAATCCCGAAAACGTCCCCGCGCGCTATCGTGCCGAACTGATGCGCCTGATGGCCACCTTTGTGGACAGCGCGCTGGCAGGGGCTGCCGGCTTTGCCGACATCATCAATGACGGCCCGGGCATCAAGGAACGCATCGCAGCCGCCAAGATTGTGCTGGAAAAGACCGACAATGCCGACAAGGTTCTGTCGATCATGGGCGACTTCGGCGCCAACACCGCGCGCTATGCCAACCACCACCCGTGGACGGATCGTCTGGACCGCGACGCCGATATCGGCACCTCGCGTACCGATACGGACATGCGCCTGTCGGTCTTCAACTACCCCATGCAGGGCTGGTCGGATGCCGTGGTCATGAACCTTCTGATGGGTCTGGCCGTGGGCGTGCAAATGAGCGAGTTTAAACGCGTGTCCTATGCGCCGCTCGCCGAAGCCTTCCGCGCCGTTGGCCCGGTCGAGGCCCGTCACGCCGAACTTGCCGCCGAGGGCATCGAACGTCTGGTGGAAACCGGCACCAGCATGGCCGACCTGCAAGCCAGCGTCGACTATTGGTGGCCCCGCGTGGCGGCAAGCTTTGGCAAAGACGTGTCTACCCGCGCCAGCCAGCTGCAGGCCTTCGGGCTGCGCCATTCCAGTAACGCGGAACTGCGCGAGGAATGGGAAGCTGCTGCGGCCGCTCAACTTGAAAAACTGGGGCTGAGCGCGCCTTAAGCGCCGCCCCGACCGCATACGAACAGAGGACAGAGAATGACCCTGATGAAAGTCTCCAGCTTCGCGGCTGGTCAATGGATTGCACCGGGTGCGAATGCCCGCCCCATCGCCTCGGCCATCACCGGGCTGCCGCTTGCAGAAGCGGGTGGCGCGGATCTGGATATGCAGAAGATGATCGACTATGCGCGCAATGTGGGCGGCCCAGCGCTCCGCGAGATGGGCTTTCACGACCGCGCCAAGATGCTGAAGGCTCTGGCGATGCATCTGGGTCAGCACAAGCAGGAACTCTACGACCTCAGCTTCGACACAGGCGCCACGCAATCGGACCACATGATCGACATCGACGGCGGAGTGGGCACTGTGTTCGTCTTCGCCTCTAAGGGTCGACGCGAGATGCCCGATGGCAAGATCTATATCGACGGCGAACTTGAACAGCTGTCTCGCCACGGCACCTTCATGGGCATGCACATCGCGACCCCCCTGCAAGGTGTGGCCGTGCATATCAACGCCTTCAACTTCCCTGTCTGGGGGATGCTGGAAAAGCTGGCGCCGACGCTTCTGGCCGGTGTGCCCGCCATCGTGAAACCTGCGACGGCCACGTCCTATGTGACAGAAGCCGCCGTGCGCATCATGCTGGACAGCGGCATCTTGCCTGAAGGTGCGTTGCAGCTGATTTCTGGCGGTACGGGCGACCTGCTGGACCGCCTTGGTCCGCAGGATATCGTCAGCTTCACCGGCTCGGCGCAAACCGCGTCAATGCTGAGATCGAACCCGAATATCCTGAAAAACTCGGTGCGTTTCGTGGCCGAACAGGACAGCCTGAACGCGTCGATCCTTGGCCCGGACGTCACGCCCGACACCCCCGAATTTGACCTCTTTATCAAAGAGGTACATCGCGAGATGACCACGAAGGCCGGTCAGAAATGTACCGCCATCCGTCGCATCATCGCGCCGGAGGCACAGGTTCAGAACGTGATCGAGGCGCTATCGGCCCGTCTGGACAAAACCGTCATCGGCGACCCGCGCGCCGAAGGCGTGCGCATGGGGGCTCTGGTCTCGGCCGGTCAGAAAGCGGATGTGCTGGAAAAGGCCGCCGCGATTGGGTCAGAAAGCAAGCTTGTCTATGGCAACCCGGATGACAATGACTTCGCCGGAGACGTGGATGCAGGCGCCTTCGTAAAGCCGATGCTGTTCCACTGTGAAACCCCCGACACCGCGACCATCGTGCATGAATGCGAGGCGTTCGGCCCCGTGTCGACCATCATGGGATACCGCGACATTGCCCACGCCATCGAGCTGGCGAACAAAGGCGAAGGCTCGCTGGTGGCATCCGTGATTACAGGTTCGGGCGACGTTGCCCGCGAAGTGGCGATGGGCGCAGGTGCCTTCCACGGGCGCCTTTACTTCAACAACGCGACCTCGATGAAGGAATCGACCGGTCACGGCTCGCCCCTGCCCCACATGGTGCATGGTGGCCCCGGTCGTGCAGGCGGCGGCGAGGAAATGGGCGGCGTGCGTGGCGTGCTGCACTATATGCAGCGGACTGCTATTCAAGGCAGCCCCGACATCCTGACGTCCATCGGCAACCGCTGGGTGCCGGGTGCTGCCGAGATCAAAGGCCCCGCCCACCCGTTCACACGTAAATTTGGCGAGCTGTCGATCGGCGAAACCCTGCACACCAAATCGCGCGAGATCACGCTGGATGATATCGAGCACTTCGCCAACTTCACCGGCGACACCTTCTATGCGCACATGGACAGTGCTGCTGCCAAGCGGAACCCGTTCTTCCCGGACCGCGTGGCGCATGGCTATCTGCTGTTGTCCTTCGCCGCTGGCCTGTTTGTGGAGCCTAACGAAGGTCCCGTTCTGGCCAACACCGGCCTTGACAACCTGCGCTTTATGAAGCCGGTTGAGGCTGGTGACAGCATGAAAGTCCGCCTGACCGTGAAGGCCAAAACACGCCGCACGGACGAGTATGGCGAGGTGCGCTGGCATGTCACCCTGACCAATCAGGATGACGAACTGGTGGCAGAATACGAGCTGCTAACAATGAACGCCTATTGAGGACCCGATGACACTGACCGACCCGCTTCATGACACTCTGGCGCAGTTGCGCGACAGCAGTGATTTGCGCGTCTGGTCGGTGATCGTCACCTTGATGGGGGATCTGACCGTTATGGGTACGCCGGGCGCAGATGCGTCCGGCGTTTCCGGTCAGGCCTTGGGCAAAGTCATGGCTGCCCTTGGCATCCGCCCCGAGGCCACCCGCGTGGCGCTGCACCGGCTGCGCAAGGATGGCTGGATTGAAAGCACCCGACACGGGCGCCGGTCAGTCTATCACCTGACACCGGACGGGCTGGCCCAGACCAAAGCGGTGGCGGATCGCATCTACGGCCCAGCCCGGCCCACGCCTGACCAATGGCACCTGCTGGTCCTGCCCCCACAGGCCGAGGATGATGGCAGCTTTGACAGCCTGATCGCCGAAGGCTTCAGCGAGCTGATCCCCGGCGTATTCCTGGGCACATCTGCTCCGCAAACCACGCCCGACGCCCTGCATCTTTCTGATCCGAATACCGAGCTGCCCAGCTGGGTCATCGCAACGCTCGCGCCGCCAAAATTGCAAATAGATTCGGAACAGTTGCGAAACGCAATTGACCGCCTGCCCCTTGATGCATTGCACGACTTACCTGCGCTGGATCGCGCCGCGCTCCGCTTGGTTTTGCTGCATGAATGGCGCCGTATTGCCCTGCGTTTGCCCGACCTTCCCGTCGAGGCGATCTGCCCCGCGCTTCAAGTGCGTGGTTTAGTACAAGAGGCACTGTCCGCACTTGGCCCTCTGTCGATTGAAGAGCTGACCTCCTAAACGAAAACGGCCCCGCGCAATCTGCACAGGGCCGTTCCATCAATTGCATTCCAGATCAGGCGTGTTCCAGCATGCCCTTCTCAGAAGCAAGCTCTTGCATGCGTTTTTGCAGCTTCTCGAACGCGCGCACCTCGATCTGACGGATGCGCTCGCGGCTGACGTCATAGACGCCCGACAGGTCCTCAAGCGTGACCGGTTTGTCCTGCAGACGACGCTGGGTCAGGATGTCTTTCTCGCGGTCATTCAGAACCTCCATAGCCTGCGCCAGCAGCTCGCGACGGACGTTCATCTCGTCGGTTTCTGCATAGTCGCCTGCCTGGTCAGCATCTTCGTCTTCCAGCCAGTCCTGCCACTGCATCGCGCCTTCGCCGTCGTTGGACACAGTCGCATTCAGCGACGCATCCCCGCCCGACAGACGACGGTTCATGGAAATCACCTCTTCCTCGGTCACGTTCAGATCTTCAGCGATTTTCTGAACGTTCTCAGGACGCAGATCCCCCTCTTCCAGCGCACCAATGCGCGCCTTCGCCTTACGCAGGTTGAAGAACAGCTTTTTCTGGGCCGAGGTAGTGCCAAGTTTCACCAGCGACCACGAGCGCAGGATGTATTCCTGGATCGAGGCACGGATCCACCACATGGCATACGTCGCCAAACGGAAGCCCTTTTCCGGGTCAAACCGCTTCACGGCCTGCATCAGACCCACGTTCGCTTCGGAAATCACCTCGGCCTGCGGCAGTCCATAGCCGCGATAGCCCATAGCGATCTTGGCCGCCAGACGCAGGTGCGAGTTCACCATCTGGTGCGCCGCATCACGATCTTCGTGATCCGCCCAGCGTTTGGCCAGCATATATTCCTCTTCCGGCTCCAGCATCGGGAACTTCCGAATCTCCTGAAGGTAGCGGTTCAAACCGCCTTCGGGCGTCGGGGCCGGTAAATTCTTATAGTTGCTCATTGGCGCAAACTTCTCCTGTCCGTTACCCTCATGTTTAAGGGCTTAACATCGAGATAAGCCTTACAACACTGTTTTCAAGAGGGTGTCGTCGAATTTCGTTACCAGAGTATGAACCTATGAGGGCGATTGTAAGAGGATGACACATTGCCTCACGGATTCGTGCAGAAAGTTGCAAATGCAAATTATAGCAGCGGAGCCATCATTCCAACCCCGTTGATCAGAACCCGTCTGGTAATGGACCAGCTTTCAACCTTCTTGCGCGACACGGGCAGCGAGGCGTTCAGGAAAAGCTCTTGCTTGGCCACAATCGCGCCAACCGTGTCCGGATCTGCCAGCATCATGCAATTCTCATAGTTCAGATCAAAACTGCGTCGGTCCAGATTGGGCGAGCCGATCAGAGCAACCTGCCCGTCCACGGTCAGGATCTTCGCGTGCAACAGGCCGGGTTGGAATTCGTGAATCTCAACCCCCGCCTTCAGTAGCGCACGATAGAAGCTGCGCGAAGCAAAACCGACGAAGTGACTGTCATTGTTGGCGGGCAGGTTCAGCCGCACCCGCACTCCGCGCACGGCGGTGGCGCAGATCTGCTGCTGCAGCGCCTCGGACGGCACATAATAGGGCGTGGTAATCACCACCTCTTCCTGTGCCGAGGCCAGAAGCATCTGCGCCATATCCGGCACACCCTGCACGCTGATATTCGGGCCAGTGCCCGCGACAACGGCTGGGAACCCCCCGTCCGGCACCGGCGTCTCGCGCTGCAGCACAGACGAGATGTCCGCCCCGCCATTCACCATCCAATCCGAAACAAACAGCCGTTGCGACTGCCACGCAACCGGCCCCGTGATGCGCATCATAATATCGACCCAGGGCGCGAATTTTTTCTTCACCAGAAAGGCCGCATCGGCGCAGTTCTGGCTGCCCACATAGGTCGTATCATGGTCGATCACGATGATTTTGCGGTGGTTGCGAATATCAAGGCGGCGGAAGAAGGCAGCGAACAGGGCGAAGCGGAAGGCGAAGGCCACGACGGTCTCGACCCCGGCCTCTTTCATGCTTTTCCACAGGGGATTGGCCAGCAACCCGCGCGACCCCAGCCCGTCAACGATGACCCGACAGGTCACACCCCGTGCGGCGGCTCGCTTCACGGCCTCAGCCACGCGGGTCCCGTTGCGGTCCGTCAGCCAGATATAGAACAGCAGATGCACGTGATCGTGGGCCGCGTCGATATCCGCGATCAGCCAATCAATGCTCTCGTCGCTATCCGTCGTGACCTTGGCGTGATTGCCTGCCACCGGCTGAAACCCGTTGACCGACGCCGCGCGCGCGAAAGATTGGCGATACAGCAAGGGTAGCTCGGGCTGCGGAAGTTCCCCTTGTGGTCGCTTGGGAAGTTCGCGTCGCAAGTCTTTGAGTTTTTTGTCAGACCGACGATCCGAGCTTGTATCCCCAAGGAAAAAATAGGCGATAACCCCCACCAGCGGCAGAGACAGAATCACAACGACCCACGCCAGACGTGACGCGGCCGAGCGGTGCTCGCGCGTAACGGCGCGCGCAATGGTTCCGATGTCCAGAAGCACCAAAACCACGGCCCAGATACCGCCCCAGGATGCCCAGGAAAGCTCGGTCATGCTCGCTCTGCCTCACGCGTATGCGTGCAGTTCAGCCCGCACGCAGGGTTTCAATTAGCTCTAGCATATCGTCAGGAATGGGCGCTTCAAAGCTGAGTTTTTCGCCCGAGACCGGATGCACAAACCCCAATGTCGCGGCATGCAGGGCTTGACGTGGGAAGGCGCGTGCGGCCTCAACAGCCTCGGGGCCGATCACCTTCACGTTCAGCTTACGCCGCCCGCCATAGGTGGGATCTCCGATCAGCCCATGTCCTGCATGAGCCATGTGCACGCGAATCTGGTGGGTTCGGCCCGTTTCCAGCCAGCATTCGATCAGCGCGGCCTGCGCCGGCGTGCCGAAGCTTTCCAAAATCCGCGCTCGCGTCACCGCGTGGCGTCCGCCCGAAAACAGCACCGCTTGCTTCTGACGGTCTGTCTTGTGACGTGCCAGCTGGGTGGTGATCTTCAGGATGTTGCCCTTCTCAAAGCTCGTTCCCTTGATCCCGCCCAGACGCGGATCCGCCTGATCCGGCGCACCGTGGGTGACAGCCAAATAGTGCCGCTCGGCCGAGTGCGCTTCGAACTGTTTTGCCAGCCCGTGATGCGCGGCGTCCGATTTCGCAACCACCAGCAGGCCAGACGTGTCTTTGTCGATCCGATGCACGATCCCGGGGCGCTTTTCGCCGCCGACACCGGACAGGTTGCCGCCGAAGTGATGCAGCAGAGCATTCACCAGCGTGCCCGTGGGCGTGCCGGGCGCGGGGTGTACCACCATGCCCGCCGGTTTGTTCACCACGATCAGATCATCATCTTCGTAAACGATGTCCAGCGGGATATCCTCAGGGCCGATATGGCTTTCATTGGCCTCGGGCACGCGGATCTCCAACTCGTCGCCCTCAGCCAGTTTCGCGCGCGGATCATCCATCACCTGCCCGCCCATCATGACCGCGCCTTCGGCGATCAACTTGGCCAAACGGGACCGCGACAGGTTTGCTTCCTCTGGCACATCGCGCGCAATCGCCTTATCAAGACGCTTGGGCGGGTTCTCGGCTATGATGACCCGGACAATCCGGTGCGAGGTAGACATGGACAAAACTCCTGAACAGGAACTAGACGCGGCCCTAGAGGACAGCGTGGGCCTTGGCACCGTGCGCTATCTGAAAACGATTGTCACGGCAATGACAGTGGCAACGATTCTGGGAATGATCGTGCTGATCACGGTTGTGGTGCTGCGATTCTCTCAGACGTCGCCCGAGGCGACATCCCTGCCCCTGCCCGACCAGATCACCCTACCTGAAGGCGTCAGAGCCGAGGCCGTTACGCTGGGCCGCGACTGGATTGGCATCGTGTCGGGCGATGAAATATTGATCTACGAGACAGACGGACAGCTGCGAAAACGTATCAACCTGCGCTGAAGTGGTCTGTTTTTAAGGGGGGATGGTACCGACACCCCGGCTCGAACGGGGGACCTCTTGATCCACAATCAAGCGCTCTAACCTACTGAGCTATGTCGGCACGCTGGATGCGTTTACCCCCACCCGCGGGGCATTGCAAGAGGTCCCGGCTTGAAAAATGCACGAAAGCGCACTAACCCGATCAGAAGAAATTCAGGAGGCCACACATGGGCATCAACGACGAAAGCGACATCGACGCAAACCTTCAGATCGGGCCGACCTCGATGGGTATGGTGCGCCTTTATGTAGAAGGTGGCGGCGTGGAACTGCCGATGGATTTCGAACCGGAAGAGGCCGAAGAAATCGCGGAAGAGATGCTGGCCGCCGCCAAGCAGGCCCGCGCCTTGGCAGACAGCACCAAATCGAAGAAAAAGTAACGTTTTCTAGACGTTGACCAAAGCCGCCACGCCGGGATCGCGGAACCCCTGCAACCGGCGTGCGGCATGGGTTGCGAATTTATGCACCATCACTTTGCGCCGGGCTGGGGCCAGCTTGTCTTCCGGCCCCATGCGCAAAATCTCGGCATCATAGCTGTCTGCGATAATCAGCCCGGTGTCGTCCGGTAAAAGTTCGGTCGGAAAATCGGAATCAACGGCCCAGAAATAGCGGTCGCACCATTCCAGATAGCCTTCCCATTTATTGTCCGAAGTGAAATCCACGCGCGAGGATTTGCATTCAATCACCCAGACCTCGCCCTTTGGCCCCAAGGCCATCACATCGACCCGCAACCCGCGTGCCGGCACCAGTTCTTCGACCGTGACAAACCCGTGGCTCAGCATGTGGCGACATACGCCGCGCGCCAGCAATTGTCCGGGCATCAAGATTTGCGATTGGCTGTCCATGCCCCACACGAACATTTCATGAACAAAATGTCAATGCAGCGTGCGTGGCGGCCCGCCCCCTTGCGCCCAGCGCCCCCCGCGCCTATCTAGGCCAAGGCGGCTTCTGCCCTTCGCGTCACATGCGGGTAAAATTCCGGTGGCCTTAAGCAATTCCGAGGGAGCTGGCTCTGTTTGGGCCGTGGTCCACTTACCCGGCGCCCACCTGTATATACAGGTCCTCGGGAATTCAGACCCCGACGGTTGCGGTGGGGCCGCCACTTCCCCTCTCATGCCAGTGCAATCGCGCTTATTTAATCTTGTCCAGAAGCTGAACACGCACGTCATCGGGAACGAACTTGCTGACGTCACCACCCAGCTTCGCGATCTCTTTCACCAGCTTCGACGCAATCGCCTGATAGCGCGCTTCCGCCATCAAGAACACGGTCTCCACACTGTCATCCATCGCGCGGTTCATGCCAACCATCTGATATTCATACTCAAAATCCGTCACAGCTCGCAGGCCGCGAATGATAATCTGCGCGCCAACGTCATGGGCGCAGTCGATCAGAAGGTTCTGGAACGGATGCGCAACGATCTCTGTCCCGGTTTCGGCGGACAGTTTCGCGCATTCGCTTTCGACCATCGCCACGCGCTCTTCCAAGGAAAACAGAGGCCCCTTGCCCGTGTTGATGGCAACACCAATCACCAGCCGATCCACCAGCGCACAGGCACGACGAATGATGTCCGTGTGCCCCAAGGTGATCGGGTCGAAAGTTCCGGGATACAATCCAATGCGCATGATATGATCTCCTTGCAGTGGGCGCACGCAACATTATGGCGCGCCCAAATGCAAGCTTTTTCCGCAGCGCAGCGTATTCCTACGTAAAGCATTTCGAAGCAAACTTGGGCCTCATGTTTGTTTCGAAACGCCCGCCACACGGAAATCCGGCTCTGCGCTTCGGCTTTTCCCTTCACAGGTCAAATCCGAAACGCTTTTATTTGCCTTAATAGCCCATGATCATGTTTTTCAGGGCATCCGCCTGCTGTGACAGCTCTTCCAAACGCGCCTTGACCACGTCCCCGATGGACACCAGACCGACCATCTCGTCGCCTTCCATCACCGGCATGTGGCGGAAGCGACCCTCGGTCATGGTTTGCAGCACCTGAATGGCGCGGTCGCCCGGCGCACAGGTGATCAGCTTCGCTGTCATCAGGTCGTCGACCGGCTGATCCAGACAGCCCGTGCCGACCTTGCCAAGCTCGGACACAATATCGCGCTCGGACAGAATACCCGCAGGATGCACTCCGTCATTGGACACGATGACCGCACCGATTTTCTTCTCAGACAAAAGCTGTGCCGCATCTGCCACCTTGCTGCCCGGCTTGACCGTTGCAACGCCCTCGATGTTCTTATCTTTGAGGATCTGGTGAATGAGCATAGGCGCCCTCCTGACTGTATGTATTGTATTTTTCTGTCCCCAGCGTCACCCTTTGCGCAACAAAATGTCAAGTGCTCTTTGCAGCTGCAGCACTAAACTTCCACCATTCCTTCAAGACGGGCCACTTCGTCGCGAATGCCGCGCAAAAGCTCTTCGCCCACGCGCGCGAACCGCTCCATGCGGGCGTCGCCTTCGTGACGCACCAGATAGAACGACCGTTTGATCGACAACTCGTCCGTCAACACGCGTTTCAGTTCTGGCGTCGAGGGCAAGATGAAGTCATGCGTAACCCCGATGCCGCCGCCCTGCTTCACCAGCCCCAGCTGCACCGACACCAGATTCGACGCCAGCGCCGTCTTCTCCACCCCGAGGTCTTCAAGGAAATCCAACTCGGGGTACGAGATCATGTCCTGAATATACCCGACCACCGGATGATTGCGCAGATCCGCCAAACTGTCCAAGGGTGCGGCCTGTGCCAAATAGCTGTGCGCGGCCGCCAAATGCAGATGGTAATCCGTGATCTTCTGCACCGTGATCCGCCCCGTTTGCGGCGGAGACACCGTGATAGCCATATCCGCCTCGCGCTTGGACAGGTTGATCACGCGCGGAAGGGCCACGATCTGCAACTCCAACTCTGGATGATCGCGCTGAATGGCCGCGCAGACCTGCGGCAAGATGAAACTGGCCACCCCATCCGTTGCGCCGATCCGCACCTGCCCGGACAATTGCCCCGACTGCCCTGCCAGCTCGTCCACCCCAGACATCACCGCCTGCTCGGCCCGTTCGGCATGGGCCATCAAGCGCAACCCTGCATCTGTCAGCGCATACCCTTGCGGAGATTTCGTGAACAAGGGCAGCCCTAGATCCGCCTCGAGCTTCGACACCCGCCGCCCGACCGTGGCCGCATCCCGCTTCAACACACGCCCAGCACGCGACAGGCTTTCCCCCCGCGCCACCGCCAAAAACACTTTCAGATCGTCCCAATCCACCGCGACCGCCCCTTCCTCTTGCGCCAAATACCTTGGGGTGAATGCGCGCAGCGCAGAGGGGCAAAGCCCCTAACCACTCTCGCACCACACCCGAACCATTGCAAAAATGCAAAACGCTTTTGGAAAACTACCCCTTTTCCCGGCAATTCTGCAAGACTATCCTGCGCTGGAAATTTGGGAGACTTACCATGCAGAAACTTGGACACTGGATCAACGGCCAGATGGTCGAAGGTACGTCGGGCCGCTACGCCGACGTCTACAACCCCGCCACCGGCGAAGTGCAGGCACAGGTTGCTCTGGCCACCAAAGCCGAGCTGGACGACGCCGTCGCCAAAGCCGCAGAAGCTCAGAAAGCCTGGGGCGCCACCAACCCGCAGAAACGCGGCCGCGTGATGATGGCTCTGGTTGGCCTTCTGAACCGCGACATGGACAAACTGGCCGAAGCCCTGTCGCGCGAGCATGGTAAAACCATCCCCGACGCAAAAGGCGACGTTCAGCGTGGTCTGGAAGTGATCGAATACTGCATCGGCGCCGCCCAGATGATGAAGGGCGAGTTCACCGACAGCGCTGGCCCCGGCATCGACATGTACTCGATGCGTCAGCCGCTGGGCGTTGTGGCCTCGATCACCCCGTTCAACTTCCCCGCCATGATCCCGCTCTGGGGCATGGGCCCGGCTCTGGCCGCGGGTAACGCGATGATCCTGAAGCCGTCCGAGCGTGACCCCTCGGTTCCGCTGATGCTGGCTGAGCTGTGCAAAGAAGCTGGCCTGCCTGACGGCGTGCTCCAGGTTGTGAACGGCGACAAAGACTCGGTTGATGCCATTCTGGACAACGAAACCGTTCAAGGTGTGGCCTTCGTTGGCTCGACCCCGATCGCGCACTACATCTACTCGCGTGCAACTGCCAACGGCAAACGCGCACAGTGCTTCGGCGGCGCGAAGAACCACATGATCATCATGCCCGACGCGGACATGGAGCAAGCTGCTGACGCGCTGGTCGGCGCAGGCTTCGGTGCTGCTGGCGAACGCTGCATGGCGATCTCGGTTGCAGTTCCGGTTGGGAATGAGACCGCAGACAAGCTGCGCGACGCTCTGGTCCCGCGCATCGAGAAGCTGAAAGTGGCACCTTACACTGCTGGCGACGACGTGGACTACGGCCCGGTTGTGACCGCAGCCGCTAAGGAAAACATCCTGCGTCTGATCAACTCGGGCGTGGAACAGGGTGCTGATCTGGTTGTCGACAACCGCGACTTCACGCTGCAAGGCTACGAAGACGGCTTCTTTGTTGGCCCGCACCTCTTTGACAACGTCACCACCGACATGGACATCTACAAGCAGGAAATCTTTGGCCCTGTTCTGTCGATGGTCCGCGCCGAAACCTATGAAGAAGCCATCGGCCACGCCATGGATCACGAATACGGCAACGGCACCGCGATCTTTACCCGTGACGGTGACACCGCCCGTGACTTCGCCAACCGCATCAACATCGGCATGGTCGGCATCAACGTTCCGATCCCGGTTCCGCTGGCCTATCACACCTTTGGCGGCTGGAAGAAGTCGGGCTTTGGTGACCTGAACCAGCACGGCCCGGACGCGTTCAAGTTCTACACGCGCACCAAGACCGTGACCCAGCGCTGGCCGTCGGGCATCAAAGAAGGTGGCGAGTTCAACTTCAAAGCCATGGACTAAACCCACACGCGGTTTACACGAAACGCCCCGGCCATCCGCCGGGGCGTTTTGCGTTTCAAGCCCCCTGCCTGCTTGTCCCTTCGGCATTCTCTTGCCAAAGTGGACCCGCGCGACGCAGACAGGAGGACAGGTTATGGCCCGAACAGCCCCCACATTCTCGATCGGGATCGAGGAAGAATACCTTCTGGTAGATCGCGACAGTCTTGCCCTGCGCGAAGCCCCTGATGAGATGATGGAGGCCTGCCGCGCGGAACTGGAAGGCCAAGTCAGCCCCGAATACCTGCAATGCCAGATCGAAATCGGCACCCGCGTTTGCGCCAATGTGTCTGAAGCGCGCGATGACCTGAAACGCTTGCGCGCCAGCGTCGCGAAGAACGCGAAAGACTTCGGACTGGCCCCAATTGCCGCGTCCTGCCACCCGTTTGCCAGTTGGAAAGACCAGCACCATGTGAACAAGGACCGCTATAACGATCTGCGTCGCGATCTGGCGGGGGTTGTGCGCCGAATGCTGATCTGCGGGATGCATGTGCATGTTGGCATTTCCGATCCAGACACGCGCATCGATCTTGTGAATCAGCTGTCCTATTTCCTGCCACACCTGCTGGCGATGTCCGCTAGCTCGCCTTTCTGGCAGGGCGAGGATACGGGGCTAGCATCCTATCGCCTGACCGTTTTCGACAACCTGCCCCGCACCGGGCTGCCGCCGCAACTGGGCAGTTGGTCGGAATACGAACGCTCGGTTCAGGCGCTGGTGGATATCGGCGTGATAGAAGACAGCTCGAAAATCTGGTGGGATCTGCGCCCTTCGGCCCGTTTCCCGACGATCGAGGCACGCATTTGCGATGTACAACCCCGGCTGGAAGACACGCTGTCGCTAGCAGCTCTGATCCAATGTCTGACCCGGATGTTGTGGCGCCTGAAAGCCAAGAACCAGCGCTGGCGGCTCTATGACAACTTCCTGGTCGGTGAAAACCGCTGGCGCGCCCAGCGCTATGGGGTCTCGGGCGGGCTGATCGACTTTGGCCAAGGCGAGATCGTAGAGTTTGACGCGCTGCTGGAAGAAATGATCGAGTTGACCGCCGAAGACGCCCAGTTCCTGGGCTGCCAGGCCGAGGTCGAACACGCCCGCACCATCCTGTCCGGCGGTGTTGCTGCAGACCGGCAGCGCGCTGTCTTCCAAGACAGCATTCAAGCCGAAAAACCGAAAGAGGAAGCCCTGCGCGACGTGGTCCGCCATTTGGTCGACAGTTTTCACGAAGGGCTATAACGGCGCGCGATTTCTACGTGGGTTTTCTGATGGTTAGCTTCAGCGGCACCTTGTCACTCGGCGCAACAGTGACAGGGCTTGAAAAACTCCTGTAAGGATTGCCTCATAAGCTCCGTGCAAACACGTGGACGGGAGGACCAGATGGATTTCGCGCTGACCGAAGAGCAGACCCTTATCTTCGACATGGCCAAAAGCTTTGGCGAAGAAAACATTGCACCAAATTCCGAGAAGTGGGAGGCCGACGGCACCATCCCGCGCGAGCTGTGGCCGCAACTGGCCGAGCTGGGTTTTGGCGGCGTTTACGTGTCCGAAGAATACGGCGGCTCGGGCCTGTCGCGCCTTGATGCCACGCTGATTTTCGAAGCGCTGGCGATGGCGGATCCCTCGGTGGGGTCCTTCCTGTCGATCCACAACATGTGTGGCGGCATGATCGACAAGTTCGGCAAGGAAGAAGACAAGCAGAAATGGCTGCCTGCGCTCTGCTCGATGGAGAAAGTTTTCTCGTACTGCCTGACCGAACCCGGATCGGGCTCGGACGCAGCGGCCCTGAAAACCCGCGCCGAAAAGACCGCTGATGGCTATGTGATGAACGGCAACAAGGCGTTCATCTCGGGCGGCAACTATTCGGACGTCTACGTCACCATGTGCCGCACCGGCGACGATGGCCCCAAGGGCATTTCGACCGTGGTGGTGGAAAATGGCACGCCGGGCCTGAGCTTTGGCGCCAATGAACGCAAGATGGGCTGGAAGGCGCAGCCGACCTCTCAGGTGCAATTCGACGACTGCCTTGTCCCGCATGAAAACCTGCTGGGCGAAGAGGGCAAAGGCTTTACCTATGCGATGGCCGGTCTGGACGGTGGACGTCTGAACATCTCGGCCGGTGCTTTGGGTGGCGCGCAGAAAGCGCTGGACTTGACCCTGCAATATATGGGCGAGCGCAAGGCGTTTGGCAAAACCATCGACCAGTTCCAAGCGCTGCAATTCCGTCTGGCCGAGTACGAGACCAAGTTGCAAGCCGCCCGCACATTCCTGCGCCAGGCGGCGTGGAAGCTGGACAACGGCGCGCATGATGCTTCGAAATTCTGCGCCATGGCCAAACTGATGGTGACGGATGTGTCCTTCGAGGTCGCCAATGGCTGTCTGCAGCTGCATGGCGGTTATGGCTATCTGTCCGACTACGGCATCGAAAAGATCGTGCGTGACCTGCGCGTGCACCAGATTCTGGAAGGCACGAACGAGATCATGCGCCTGATCGTTGGACGTCAACTTCTGGCAGAGCGTGATCGCGGCTAATGGCAGACATCCACATCCGAAAAGAAGGCAAGGCTGGGCGGATCACATTGACCCGCCCCGAGGCGCTTAATGCGCTCAGCTATGACATGTGCCTTGAAATTGACGCGGCCCTGATCAAATGGGCCGATGACGACGAGGTCGCGCTGATCCTGATCGACGCCGAAGGCGACCGCGCCTTCTGCGCAGGCGGTGATATTCGCGAGATTTACGAGATCGGCCTATCGGGCGATCACACCCGCGCGCAAGAATTCTGGCGCGACGAATACCGGATGAATGCGCGCCTGTTTGAGTTCCCCAAACCCGTGGTCAGCTTCATGCAAGGCTTCACCATGGGCGGCGGCGTTGGCGTAGGCTGTCACGGCTCGCACCGGATCATGGCGCGTTCGTCGCGCATGGCGATGCCGGAATGTGGGATTGGGTTGGTGCCGGATGTGGGCGGATCAATGATCTTGGCCCATGCGCCGGGCCGGTTGGGCGAATATATCGGCATGACCGGGGCGCGACTGGCGCCGGGCGATGCGATCCACGCGGGCTTTGCAGATTACGTGATCCGTCAGGCCGAATGGGACGCGCTGAAAGCGGACCTGATCCGCACCGGCGACCCCAGCCACATTGACGAAGCCGCAATCCCGCCGATCCCCGGCAACCTGTCGGCCATGCAGCCGATGATCGATGCCCATTTCGGTGGAGGGTCTCTGGGCGAGATCGTGGCGTCCCTGCGCGCCGAAGACAGCCAGTTCGCCGAAAACACGCTGGAGCTTCTGGGTCGCAATTCGCCCCTCTCGATGGCCTGCACGGTCGAGATGTTGCACCGCATGGCGGGCACCCGTGATGTGCGGGCGTCGCTCGAACTGGAATACCGCTTCGTCTATCGCGCGCTAGAACACTCCGATCTGGTGGAAGGCATTCGCGCCGCCGTGATCGACAAAGATCGTAACCCGAACTGGGAATACGACATGGAAAACCTGCCGCAAGAGGCAGTCGAACATATGCTTGCCCCCTTGGGCGACAACAAACTGACATTCTAGGGAGAACCACATGAAAATCGGATTTATCGGACTGGGCAACATGGGTGGCCCGATGGCGGCGAACTTGGCCAAAGCCGGTCACGAGGTCACCGGCTTTGACATGGCCCCGGTCGACATCGAAGGTGTGGTGCTGGCGGCATCGGGTGCAGAAGCCGCTGCGGGCAAAGACGTGGTTGTGACC
The DNA here is from genome assembly GCF_004360145.1 of Aliiroseovarius marinus. Taxonomy (GTDB): domain Bacteria; phylum Pseudomonadota; class Alphaproteobacteria; order Rhodobacterales; family Rhodobacteraceae; genus Aliiroseovarius; species Aliiroseovarius marinus. The sequence continues at coordinate 31,368 of NZ_ML178719.1, forward strand.
ATGCTGCCCAACGGCCAGATCCTGCGCGCCGTCGCCAATGAAATCGTGCCCGCGATGGACAAGGGCACCGGGTTCGTCGATTGCTCGACCGTGGACGTGGAAAGCGCGCGTGCGGTGGCGGAACAAGCCGCGGCAGCTGGCATGCTGCCGGTAGACGCCCCCGTGTCGGGCGGTGTTGGCGGCGCGGCCGGTGGCACACTGACCTTCATGGCCGGCGGTTCGGAAGAAGCCTTTGCCAAGGCCGAGCCCCTGTTCGACATCATGGGTCAAAAAGCCGTGCATTGCGGCGACAGCGGCGCCGGTCAGGCCGCCAAGATCTGTAACAACATGATCCTTGGCATCACCATGATCGGCACCTGTGAAGCTTTCGCGCTGGCCGACAAGCTGGGTCTGGATCGCCAGAAGATGTTCGACGTCGTGTCGACCTCGTCGGGCTATAGCTGGACGATGAATGCCTATTGCCCCGCGCCGGGTGTTGGCCCTCAGTCGCCAGCCGACAATGACTATCAGCCCGGCTTTGCTGCCGAGTTGATGCTGAAAGACCTGCGTCTGAGCCAGCAGGCTGCCGAAGCTGCAGATGCCGACACCCCGATGGGTCAGGCCGCGACCGAACTGTATACGCAGTTCGTCGAAAACGAAGACGGTCTGGGCATGGATTTCTCAGCCATGTTGCCGCGCTTTGAAAAACGCGGTCGCAGCTAAGACGCGTTCGGTCTAGCCTGTTCCTATGAGTTGGACCGAACATACTGACCAGATCGCCGGGCTGGATGCCCCAGCCCGCGCGCTTCTGGATACGCTTTCCCCGATGGAGGTGCCCGAGGGCGCCGTTCTGTTTTGCCCCGGCGAGGCCGTGAAAGGCTATGTCGTCATGCTTTCTGGGCAGGTCGACGTGAACCTGATCGGCCCCAATGGGCGCGATATTCTGCTTTACCGCGTGGCGCCGGGCCAAAGCTGCATCCAGTCGACGCTGGGTCTGTTGGGTGGCGACGATTATACCGCCGAAGCAACCGCCGAGACCCCTGCCCGTCTGGTCCTGATCCCGCGCGACGTGTTCTTTGCACTTCTGGACAGTTCGCCCGGATTTCGACGTCTGGTCTTCGGGGCGTTCGCCGAACGCATGCAGTCGATGATGCAACTGATCGAAAACGTGTCCTTCATGAGCGTCGAGGCACGTCTGGCCGCGCTGATCCTCGACCGCTCTGGCCCCGATGGGTGCCTGCACATGACGCAGGCCGAGATGGCGACGGCGATTGGCACCGCGCGCGAAGTGATCTCGCGCAGGTTAGACAAGATGGCGCATGCGGGATCTGTGGCCCATGAACGCGGGGTGGTAACGGTTCTGGATCGCAAAGCGCTGAACAAAATCGTCAGCGGCACCGCTTTTTAATCCCCCTATGTGACCACGTCACATGCCTTTCGATTGGCGCCTTGCTAGCAAGGGGTCAGACAAGGAAAGGAGTTCATCATGCTCAAACGTAACGAAGGTAATCTGGATCGTATTCTGCGCGTTGTTGCCGGTCTTGCCCTGTTGGGGTGGTACTTTTTCGCAGGCGGCCCGGTCTGGGCCTTGATCGGTGTGGTTCCTCTGGCCACCGGCGCGCTGGGATCCTGCCCGGTGTATTCGATCTTCGGGATCAACACCTGCAAGCTTAAAAGCTAAACTGGATCCTATTCAGAGAATCTCAACACTCGCCCCCTAAACAGGTCGAAGTAGCGAGTGGATAGGTTTGCGCCGGACCTTTTGGGGCCCGGCGCTGTTTTTTTATTTGGTTATGATTTCCGGCCCCATGAAGGTGTTGGGCAGGAAGGTCGATAGCCACGGTATGTACGTGATCATGATCAGGAAGACGAAGAGCACGGCCAAGAAGGGCAGCGCTGCACGCACCACTGACATCATCGGCATACCGGCAACGCCACTGGTCACGAAGAGGTTCAGACCCACCGGTGGAGTAATCATCCCGATCTCCATGTTCACCACCATGATGATACCCAGATGGATCGGATCGATGCCCAGCTCGATGGCAATCGGGAACACCAAGGGTGCCACGATGACCAGAAGGCCCGACGGCTCCATGAACTGACCACCGATCAGCAGGATCACGTTCACAACGATCAGGAACATGACCGGACCGAAGCCTGCGTTCAGCATGGCACCTGCGATTTGCTGCGGCACCTGTTGCTCGGTCAGCACGTGCTTCAGGATTAGCGCGTTGGCAATCACGAACAAAAGCGTGACCGTCAGTTTCCCCGCCTCGAACAGCGTATGCTTGGTGTCCGGGTGGAAGAGCGATGTGATCAGCGCCTGCGGCTTCTTGAACAGGCTGACTTTCTCACCGGTCGATGCCTCGAGGTTGCCAGCCGACACCCCAGCTGCGGCCCCAGCGAGCGGCCCCATGTCCTTGTAGACGAAGGTCGCAATCAGGAAGGCATAAACAGCGGCAACAGCAGCGGCTTCGGTCGGAGTAAAGATACCGCCATAGATACCGCCCAGAATGATGACAATCAGGAACAGACCCCAACCGGCTTCTCGACCGGACTCGATGATCTCGCCCCAGCCTTTCCATTCGCCCTTGGGCAGGTTTTTGACCTTGGCGATGACATAGATCGTCACCATCAGCATGAAGCCCGCCAGAAGGCCCGGGATCACACCAGCCAGGAACATCCGGCCAACCGACACCTCAACCGAGGCAGCATAGACCACCATCACGATCGACGGCGGGATCAGGATGCCCAGCGTACCTGCGTTACAGATCACACCTGCGGCAAACTCCTTGGAATAGCCCACTTGGCGCATGCCTGCGATCACGATCGAACCGATGGCGACCACAGTTGCGGGCGACGAGCCCGACAGGGCTGCGAACATCATACAGGCGAACACACCCGCGATGGCCAGACCGCCCGGAAGGTGGCCCACACAGGCAATCGAGAAGCGGATGATCCGGCGTGCCACACCACCCGTCGACATGAAGCTTGAGGCTAGGATGAAGAACGGGATGGCCAGCAGGGTGAAGTGCCCCTCAAAGGCTTCGAACAGCGTGCCTGCGACCGATGCCAGCGTGGCGTCCGAATAGAACAGCAGGAACAGGATCGAGCTGAGGCCCAGGCTGACTGCGATCGGCACACCGATCAGCAGAAGGCCGATCACCATTGCAAAAAGAATTACGACGTCCATCAGTCATGCTCCCCCAATTGCTCACGAACTTCCTGGATCTCGTCCTCGACTTCGTGGCTTGCGACCAACCGGTCCGTTTTTCCGCTCCAGATCGCAAGCGAGGCCTGCAGGAACCTAAAGAGCAACAGCATCATCGAGATCGGCAGAACAATGTAAGGCACGACTTTCGGAAGCTTTTCATAGCTTTCGCCGTAGTTGATCAGGTCTTCCAGAAACGCAAAGAGCCCAATCATCGGCACGTCCTGTACCTCGTAAAAGGATTGCGAGCGGAACTTGTCGACAAAGCCCGTCGGGAACCAGCGACCCGAGGTGGGCGGCAGGTCGGCGAACACGGCCCAGTAGTCATACGCGCCCTTCACCATGAACACCGAGAACAGGACACAGGCGGCCGCTGCAATCAGTCCCAGAACACGCGCAACCGCGGGCGGAACCATGTTGACGATCGCATCAACGCCCAAGTGGCTATGTTTCTTCACCGCATAAGAAGCGCCCAGCAGCACCAGCCACCCGAACAGGAACACGGTCAGTTCCAGCGCCCAGAGAATATTTGAATTGAACCCGAAACGGGCAATGACGTTTGCGAAGGTAATCGCCGTCATCAACCCAAGGAGCGTCGCGATAAGCGTCTCCTCGATTCGGTCCACGAAGGTGTGCTTGTGTTGCATGTCCTCGTCCCCGCAGAATTTTTGCTAAAGATGCGGGCCCGATGGGGCACCGCGACACCAGTGGTGTTCCGGGACGCTGATGCGCGTCCCGGAGAGTTTTCTATGGCTTACGAGCCTGCGTTGATGGCTTGTGCCGCGTCGATGTTTTCCTGGCCTACATCGTCCGAGAACTGGTCCCAAACCGGCTTCATCGCATCGACCCATGCCTGACGCTGTGCGGCGTCCAGCTGACGAACTTCACCACCGGCGTCGATGATCGACTGCTTGGCAGCTTCGTTCACGGCAGTCGATTCCGCGTTACGTGCGGTGGTCACTTCCGACAGGATGGTCAGGAACTGATCGCGTACATCGGCATCAAGGCTTTCCAGCCAATCGATGTTGGTCACAACCAGATAGTCGATCACACCGTGGTTGGTCTCGGTGATGCCGTCCTGAACTTCGAAGAACTTCTTACCGTAGATGTTCGACCAGGTGTTTTCCTGACCGTCCACAACACCCTGCTGCAGGCCGCCATAGACTTCCGAGAAGGCCATTTTCTGCGGGCTACCGCCGATGGCTTCCATCTGGGCAACCAGCACGTCCGACGACTGCACGCGGAACTTCAGGCCGGCAGCATCGGTCGGCAGAACCAGCGGCTTGTTGGCCGACATCTGCTTCATGCCATTGTGCCAATAGGCCAGCCCTTGCAGGCCGCGGCGCTGCATGCTGTCCAGAAGGGCCTGACCGCTTTCCGAAGCCTGGAAGGCGTCGACCGCGTTGATGTCGTTGAACATGAACGGCAGGTCAAAGATGCGGAATTTCTTGGTGAACTTTTCGAATTTCGACAGCGACGGTGCAGCCAACTGAACGTCGCCCTGCAGCATGGCTTCCAAAACTTTGTTGTCGTTGTAGAGCGTCGAGTTCGGGAAAACCTCCATACAGGCTTTGCCGTTCATCTCGTCGTTGACACGCTGTTCCAGAAGCGACGCAGCGATCCCTTTCGGGTGCTTGTCGGTGTTGGTTACGTGGCTGAACTTGATCACGATCTCGCCGTCGTCACAGGCCGCCTGCGCGGTGGTGACAGAGGCTGCAATGGCCAGGGCCGAAGCCGCAATGGTCAGGAATTTCATGTGGTGTCCTCCCAGACAGATAGAGTAAGCGCCGCAAAAATGGGCAACTGCTCTATAGGCTCACGGCTTCGTGACGCCGCCAAGGGGAACCAGAAAAAACTCAGGAAATGTTGGTTTTTTCTTTTGTTTACTGCAGGTTGTCGCGCTTGACGCTGAGGAAATAGCGGACTTGCAGCTGCAGCATGGGCGGAAAGTCACACAGGTGATTGTGGGGTTTGTGCGGAAATCCGCACAGTCAGCCGCGAAATGCCTCGGGCCGAATCCCGTGCCGTGCCAGCTTGTCATAGAAGGTCTTGCGCGGCAGTTTCAGCTCTTTCGCCGCCGCACTCGCTCCGCCGCCGTGACGTTTCAGAGCATCCATCAGCAGTGACCGTTCGACCTGCGCCAACTGCTCGGCCAAGCCCAACCCCGTGTCATCCTGAGGGCTGTCCATCTGCCCCAAACCAAGCCCCATCGCAAAGCGCATAGCCGCATTCATCAAGGCCCGCGCGTTGCCCGGCCAGTCCTGAGCCATCAGCTGCGCAATCGCATCCTGCCCGATCTCGGGCGGGGTCAATGCTGCCTGCTCGGACGAGATCGAGACATAGTGGCGGAACAGAAGCGGGATGTCCTCTTTCCGCTCGCGAAGGGCCGGGATGCGAATGCGGAAGAGATCCAGCTTATAATAGAGGTCCGCATTGAAGCGGCCCGCCTGATGCTCTGCTTCCAGATCGCGATAGCTTCCGGCCACCATACGCCAGTTGCCGGGCTGCTCGAGCAGATCCAGCAGTTTGTATTGCACGGCAGCCTCCAGCGCGCCGACCTCGTCCAAAAACAAGGTGCCGCCCTCGGCCCGTTTCACCCCGTCCATCAGATCCTCGGCGGATAACCCCGCCGCCGCCAGTTTGACGAAAGGCCGCGTGGCATCGCCAGACAGTAGGTGTAAAACCTCGGCCACCTTGGACGTGCCCGACCCCGGCTCGCCACAGATCAGGACCTCGGCGTTGGTGGTGGCAGCCGCGCGGATCTGCGCCCTTAGCTCCTCAGCCAGCGCACTTTCACCGATCAATAGACGCGCTGCCGCGTCACCGGTCTGCGCCTTGGCGCGCAGGGCACGGTTTTCCAACACCAGCGCCCGGGTCTGCAGCGCCCGCCCAATCACTGAAAGCAGCGTATTCGGGTCACAGGGCTTTTCCAGAAAATCAAACGCCCCCTCGGTCATCCCGCGCACGGCGGTCGGAATGTCGCCCTCGCCCGTCAACAAGATGACAGGCAAATCAGGATCAACCTCTTGCGCCTGCTGCAACAGCGCGAAGCCATCCTTCCCGGGCATACGAATATCCGACAGAATGGCCCCCGGAAAGTCGGGCTGGATGTGATCCTTAGCTTCGACATAGCTGCCCGCCGCGATCACCGTCAGACCGTTCAGCTCTAACGTCTGGCCCAGCGCTTCACGCACCATCATGTCATCATCAACCAACAACACCGTCTGTGTCATTCCGCGTCCTTCCAATAGGGCAGCTCGACCGTGAACATCGCCCCGTTTTCGCAATTGCGCCCGCGAATATCACCCCCGAAGCTTTGCACAAGCCCATAGGAAATCGACAGCCCCAGCCCCATGCCCTCGTCCCCCACCTGCTTGGTCGAGAAGAAGGGTTCAAAAATGCGGTCAGGGTCTTCAATGCCCGGCCCGCTATCCTGAACCGTCACCGACAGGGTCTTGCCCGCGTTCACAACGATCCGAATATGCCGGTCGTCTTGTTCCATCATGGCGTCCGCCGCGTTGTTGATCAGGTTGACGAAAACCTGAGACAACCGCACCTCGCCCGCCTTAGCAAATACCGGCGTGGCCGGAGGCGTCCAATCAAGCGTAACCCGATCCGCCTTAAGCCGCGGTTCCGTCAGCTCGACCGCCGTCGACACAACCTGTCCCAGATCAACCTTGCCGGTCGGTTCGGCTTCGTTCCGGGCAAAGGCGCGCAGGTTCTTGATGATCCGCGCCATGCGGTGGGACAGTTCGGAAATCCGGGTCAGGTTCTGCCCGGCCTGCTCCTCCTGCCCGCGCTCAAGAAACAGTGTGGCGTTCTCGGAAAAGCTGCGGATCGCCATCAGGGGCTGGTTCAACTCGTGACTAATGCCCGCTGACATCTGCCCAAGCGCCGACAGCTTGCCCGCTTGTACCAGATCATCCTGCGCCTTTTTCAACGCGGCCTCAGCTTCGCGCCGTTCGCGGTTTTCCCGCAGCAGATCGAGGTTCGCTTCGGACAGCGCTTGCGTGCGCTCTGCCACCCGGGCCTCAAGCCGCGCGTTGGCGGCAGCTTCGATGCGCAATCTTTCATTCAACGCACGCCTGCGTTCGCCAACCGCCAGAAGAAGTCCACCGATCCCCAAGCAAATCGCGGCGGCAATGGCCGCCAACAGGGCCGCGCTGCGCTCGGCAGGCGCGGTATCCAGCAGGATTTCACCATTCAACCCGACAGTCGACAGATCGCGGGTCAGATGCAGCGCACTATCGGGAAGGTAGGGTCCAGCTTCGATCGCCCAAACTTCGTGTCCCGTCCAATGGCTGGCGCTGCTGTTCAAAAACCCTTCGGATGGTCGGGCAGCACTAACCAGATCCAGCCGGTTCGACACAAAAACGCGTGTGTCATTCAAGGTGAAAAACAACGCCGAGGCGGTCGACGGCCAGTTCTCTTCAAAATCCAGAAGGTTCGTGCGGGCGATCACCGCGCCCTGGCCCTGTTCTCCCTCACCCAGAACCGGCGCTGCGAAGGAAAACACCCGGCGCAGGCTGTCATCACCCACCGCCTGAAACTCGGCTTCCGACCCCAAAGCACCTGTCAACGCACGGTGCAGCATCGCCCCAGCCGGATCCAACTAGTGCTGTGTCTGATGCGACGCCGCCAATACGCGCCCACTGGCATCGACCAGCAAAAGCTGATGCGCGCCGGTCATATCCGCCATGGCGCGCAGCAGATCATCCGCGGTGCGTGGGTCCTCGGCCTCGCCGCTCAGTCGGGCCCTCAAATCCGGATGGCGCGCCAACACGACGGCCAGTTCCCGATAGCGAAACAGGTGGCGCGTCAATTGGTCGGTCGCCAGCTCCAGTTCCGACGACGCCTGTTCTGCCAGCGGTGTTAATGCCGCCCGCCACGCCACCGCCCAGACCCCGGCACTGATCACCAGCGTCCCGAGAAGAAAGGGAAAAATCCACTTCGTATGCAGAAACCGCAACATGAGGGCAGCATAGGAAAGGCCTCTTGCATTGACCAGCCGCTTTAAGGAACATGCGCGCATGAAGCGACTGAGCCAATCCCCAACGGATCCCGAATTTATCCAGAACCCCTATGCCTTCTATGACCACGCACGTGCGGAAGGGGACCTGTTCTTCTGGACCGATTACGACCTGCCCATGGCGGTCAGCTTTCGCGCGGTGAATGCGCTGTTGCGCGACCGTCGTTTCGGGCGTGAACCCGTTGAGCCACGCCAGTTTCCCGACCATCTGGCCCCGTTTTACGCGGTCGAGGCGCATTCGATGCTGGAACTGGAAGCCCCCCGCCACACGCGCCTGCGCAAACTGGTTCTACGCGCTTTCACTTCACGCCGGATTGCGGCCCTAGGCCCCGAAATCGAGGCCCTGACCCACGACCTGATCGACGCGTTTCCAGACGGCGAATTTGACCTTCTTCCCGCTTTCGCCACCCGTATCCCTGTGATCATCATTTGCCGCCTTCTGGGCGTCCCCGAGACCCGCGCCGATGACCTGCTGCGCTGGTCCAATGCCATGGTCTCGATGTATCAAGCCCGCCGCACTCGCGCGGTCGAAGACGAGGCGATTGCCGCCACCGAGGCCTTCGTCGCTTTCATGCGCGACTACGTGGACCAGCGGCGTGGCGACCCGCGTGACGACCTGATTACCGAACTGATCCAAGCCGAGGAAGAAGGCGAAAAGCTGTCCACGGACGAGCTGATTTCGACCTGCATCCTACTTTTGAACGCGGGCCACGAAGCCACCGTGCACGCGATGGCCATCGCCGTAAAAACCCTTCTGGAACAAGGTACTCCCTCTACCGCCCTGTCCCCAGACGCCATTGACGCAACGATCGAGGAAACCCTCCGCTTCGACCCGCCGCTGCACATGTTCACCCGCCATGTCTATGAAGACACGACGCTCTATGGGCAGGCGTTCAAGCGCGGGGATGAAATTGGATTGCTGCTGGGCGCGGCCAATCGCGACCCGAACATGTGGGACGATCCCAACACCTTTGATCCGACCCGTCGCACCCAACAGAACACCGCCTTCGGTGCCGGGGTACATTTCTGCATCGGCGCGCCGCTGGCCCGGCTAGAGCTCAAATACGCGCTCCCAATACTATTCGACCGTTGCCCGAACCTGACCATCACAGCGCCGCCGAAATACGGAAATGTCTATCACTTCCACGGGCTCTCAGGCTTGATGGTAAAGACCTGACACCTTCCTCTTGCCGAAAATACCTTGGGGTGTCCGAGGGCTTCCCGGAATTGGTCCGGGGGACCAATTCGCCCGAAGGACGCGCGCAGCGCAAGGCGCAAAGCCCCTCAGGCTCACGACGTGAGCCACCGACAGCGTATCAGATCGGCAGCTCGGTCGAAAACTTGATCTCTTCCATAGACAACAGCGCGGTGACGTTGAAGATTTTCACCTCAGAGATCAGCGCTTGATAGAATTCGTCATAGGCACGGGCGTTCTTCACGCGGACCTTCAGGATATAATCAATCTCACCCGCCAACCGGTGCGCTTCCATCACCTCGGGGCGCGCGCGCAGGGCGGCCAGAAACTTCTCTTGCCAGTCGGCCTCATGCTCGGACGTGCGGATCAGAACGAAGAAACAAGCTTCAAATCCAAGGCTTTCGGCATCCATGACCATGGTGTTCTGCCCGATCACCCCATTTTCGCGCATCTTGCGAATCCGGTTCCACACGGGCGTCTTGGATGACCCAACCTTTTTGGCAATTACGTCCAAAGACTGCCCCGCATCGCGCTGAAGCTCGCGCAGGATTTTCCGGTCGATCTCGTCCAGCCGAACAGACATTCCGCTTTTTCCCCTCTTCTGGTCCAAGCGTTCCAACTGACGCGCAAACCGAAACAACATTCCTTATTTACCGCGACACCTCGCGGAATAATGGGAAAATGTCCTATATAAAGCCCGAACGCAACCGGAAAGGACATGCCATGCCCCGCCCTTTTAGCCCCAAAGTGGTAACCGCCAACGATCTGATCGAAGGTGACGTAATCTATATGGCCCGTAACGGGTCGTGGGTCCGCGACATGTGTATGGCATGGCTGATCGAGGACGAGGCCGAGGCAAACACCCAATTGGCACGCGCCACGGACGAGCCCGGTATCGCCGTTGGCCCCTATCTGGCGGACGCCGCCGCAGGCCCCACCGGCCCGATCCCCACCCATTTCCGCGAAGCGTTCCGTGCCACCGGCCCGTCGAACCGTTTCCATGGCAAACAGACACAGCAATCGGCACCGGAGGCCGTGGCCAATGTATGATTACAACAATTTCGACGAAAGCTTCGTGCGCAACCGTGTCGCGCAGTTCCGCGAGCAAGTCGGCCGCCGCATCTCGGGCGCGCTGACCGAAGACGAATTCAAGCCGCTGCGCCTGATGAATGGCGTTTATCTGCAGCTGCACGCCTATATGCTGCGGGTCGCGATCCCCTATGGCTCGCTGAACCCGAACCAGATGCGCCAACTGGCGATGATCGGCGAACGCTGGGACAAGGGCTATGGCCACTGGACCACGCGTCAGAACATCCAATACAACTGGCCGCGCCTGTCGGACATTCCGGATATGCTGGATGCGCTGGCCGATGTGGGCATGCACGCCATCCAGACCTCGGGCAACACGATCCGCAACGTGACCGCCGACCATTTCGCCGGCGCCGCCGCGGACGAGGTTGAAGACCCCCGCCCCACCGCCGAGCTGCTGCGTCAGTGGTCCACCGACCACCCGGAATTCCAATTCCTGCCACGCAAGTTCAAGCTGGCTGTGACCGGATCGAAAGCTGACCGTGCTGTCACCAAGGCGCATGATATCGGCATCCGCATCGTGAAGAACGCGGCCGGAGAGATTGGCTACCAGATCCTCGTCGGTGGCGGCCTTGGCCGTACGCCCGTTGTGGGTCAAGTCCTGAAAGACTTCCTGCCGCGCGAAGATCTGCTGCCTTATGTCGAGGCTGTCGTCAGCGTCTACAACACGCTGGGTCGCCGCGATAACAAGTACAAGGCGCGCATCAAGATCACCACGATGGAGAACGGGATCGAGGCGATCCATGATCTGGTCGAGGCCCGTTTTGCCCAACTGCGCCCGCTCTTCTCGGGTGTGGATCAAGAGCATTTCGCGAATATCGCCGCGGACTTTAAAGCGCCGGAGTTCAAGACCGCATCGCTGGACGGCTACCACGCCGCCCGCGACGCCGACCCGATCTTCCGCTCGTGGAGCGACACCAACGTGGATGACCACCGCGCGGACGGATACGGGATCGTCACAATCTCGATGAAGGCGCATGGCGCCACGCCGGGTGACGCGAGCGCCGATCAGATGCGCGTGCTTGCCGATCTGGCAGAAGAGTTCGGCCACGGCGACATTCGCATCAGCCACGAGCAGAACGTGATCTTCCCGCATGTCCACCGTTCGGACCTGCCCGCGATCTTTGCCGCCCTGCGTGCGCATGGCATGGCGACCGCAAATGCTGGCCTGATCTCGGACATCATCGCCTGCCCGGGCATGGATTACTGCGCGCTGGCCACAGCCCGTTCGATCCCTGTCGCGCAAGAGATTGCGGAACGTTTCGACGCGCTGAAAATCGAGCACGATATCGGCCATCTACAGATCAAGATCTCGGGCTGCATCAACGCCTGCGGGCACCACCACCTGGGCCATATCGGCATTCTGGGTCTGGATCGTGCGGGCGTGGAAAACTATCAGATCACCTTGGGTGGTGACGCCGGCCCGGACACTGTGATTGGCAAGCGGGCGGGTCCCGGCTTTGCCTATGACCAGATCGTCCCGGCCATCGAACGCCTTGTGCACGCTTATCTAGAGCTGCGCGAGGACGAGGGCGAGACCTTCATCGACGCCTATCGCCGCCTTGGCGAAGCGCCGTTCAAGGCTGCTCTGTATCCGGAGGAGGACAAGACCAATGCCGCTTGAACTCCCCCTTCCCCCCGCGGAAGAGCGCGCGGCCGATCTAAATGACCGCTACAAGCACCATTCCGCGACCTCGGTCGTGGAACGGGCGCTGTCGGACAGCACCATCGGCTCGCTTGCTCTGGTATCCAGCTTCGGTGCGGAAAGCGTTGTGCTGCTGCATCTTGTGGCCAAGGTCGACCGCACCGTTCCGGTGATCTTTCTGGACACGCAAATGCTGTTCCAGGAAACGCTCGACTATCAGGTCGAAGTGGCTGAGAAGCTGGGTTTGACGGATGTACGGGTCATTCACCCGGACGCGGAAGATCTGTTTGCCCGCGACCCGGACAACATTCTGCATCTGGCTGACACCGATGCCTGCTGCGAGCTGCGCAAGGTCGAACCGCTGGACCGTGCTTTGAACGGGTTTGACGGCTGGATCACCGGGCGCAAGCGCTTTCAGGGCGGCAAGCGCGTAGATCTGGAGTTCTTCGAAGCTGAAGACGGTCTGCTGAAGGTCAACCCGTTGGCCCATTGGGCGGCATCGGACGTGCAGGATTACCTGATCAACAACCGCCTGCCCAAGCACCCGCTGGTCGCACGCGGCTTCCCGTCGATCGGCTGTGCGCCCTGTACATCGGCTGTGAAACCCGGTGAAGACCCGCGTGCCGGACGCTGGCGCGGGGCCGAAAAGACGGAATGCGGCATTCACTTTGTCGACGGAAAAATGGTTCGCGTAGGAGCAGAAGCATGAGCGTGATTGTAACCGATAACGGCTTTGCCCGTGACGACTGGACCGAAGGGTTCGCAACCCCGGACGAGCGCGCTGCCAATGATACGCGCGGTCTGCACATCGCCTCGGACACGGATCCGGCGGCGCTGGCTGATCTGATGGTGGGCGTGCCTGCCATCCGCATCGACTTCCCGTCCTTCGCAGATGGGCGCGGCTTTACGCTGGGCCGTCAACTGCGCCTTCTGGGCTACGAGGGTCGCCTGCGCGCCCACGGCCACGTGATCTCGGATCAATATGCGATGGCGCGCCGGTCGGGCTTTGACGAGGTCGAGATCTCGGACGAGCTGGCCCAGCGCCAGCCGGAAGCCGAATGGCAGTACCGGGCGGACTGGAAAGCCTATGACTATAGGTCGCGGATGACCGGCTAGACCGCCCTTCGCAACCCCCCTATATACTCTGACAAGAAAGGGCGAGGCACCGTGCCTCGCTTTACGCTGATGAATGAAGTGACGCCCGTTATGGATGCTGAAACCAAAGTAAAACCGGTCCCGACCCTGCCCGACGCGCAGACGGTGACCGAAGTTGAACATTACACCGACCGCCTGTTCCGCTTCCGCTGCACGCGCCCTGCCAGCCTGCGTTTCCGCTCGGGCGAGTTCGTGATGATCGGCCTGATGGGCGACCCGGACCCGAAGACCGGCAAACAGAAGCCGCTTCTGCGCGCCTATTCGATTGCCTCGCCCAGCTGGGATGAAGAGCTTGAATTCTATTCGATCAAAGTGCCGGATGGGCCGCTGACTTCGAAGCTGCAGCACCTTGAAGTGGGGGACGAGATCATCCTGCGCCCCAAACCTGTTGGCACGCTGGTGCATGACGCCCTGCTGCCCGGCAAGCGCATCTGGTTCTTCGCCACTGGCACTGGCTTTGCGCCCTTCGCCTCGCTGCTGCGTGAACCGCAGACCTACGAGGATTACGACGAGGTCATCATCACCCACACCTGCCGCGAAGTGGGCGAGCTGACTTATGGTGCGAACCTGATCGAAAGCCTGAAACACGACGAGCTCTTGAACGAAGTGATCGGCGAAGGCTTCTGGAAGAAGATCAAGTACTACCCGACCACCACCCGTGAAGAGAGCCCGAAAATGGGCCGTATCACCGACTTGATGCGCTCGGGCGAGGCATTTGCGGATCTGGGCGTTGAGCCTTTGAACCCCGACACCGACCGCGCGATGATCTGCGGCAACCTGGCCTTTAACCTAGAACTGAAAGAGATGTTCGAGGAATACGGGCTTGAGGAAGGCGCGAACTCGAAACCCGCGCAATATGTGGTCGAGAAGGCATTCTTGGACTGATCCACGCCGTCCACCGCTGACAGATTTACCGCCCGCTGCGCCTCCGTGTAGCGGGCGGTTTTGTTCCGTATATGTTCCTTTTGGTGACGCGATGCTAATCTGGTCTCATGCAGATTCTCGACCGGCCTCACTTCCCCCCTGCCAAGACCCGCACACACGAGGTCTATGGCCCCGGCGCGCAGGTCTTTGCCTTTGTGCTGGCCGCACGTCTGGGCGGGCCGTGCCTTTGGGTGCGCGGCGGATGGGATGCGGCGCAGATCAATCCCAACGGCTTTGCTCCTTTCATCGACCCGGCAGACTTTGCCCTGTGCAACACCAAGGACCAGATGCAATCCTTGGCCGTCGCAGAGGAAGCGTTGCGCGACGGGGCCGTGCCGCTGGTTGTCATGGCCCTGCACAAGCCCCTTGGCCTGACCGAGGGTCGCCGCCTGCAACTGGCCGCCCGCGATGGGAAATCCACGGGTTTGGCGTTGATTTCCGAAGGCATGGGCAGCAACGCGGCTGAAACGCGCTGGCACTGCGCGCCCGTTTTTGACCCGGAATATGGCGGCGAGGACTCGACTCTGCATCGGTGGGAGCTTAAAAAGAACAAATCAGGAACATTGGGTGTTTGGTATGTTCGATGGGATCGGGCGTCGCGTCGTGTCGTTGTGGTTCCCCCGGCTGGCAAGTGACCGGGTTCTACGCCGCTGCCCGCTGGATGGCCCCTTTGCCCTGACCCAGAAAATCAGCAACACGGATCGGCTCTATTGCCTGAACACGCAGGCGCTGAGACAGGGGCTGCACGCGGGCATGCCCTTCTCTGACGCGCGCGCCTTTTGCCCGGATCTGCAAACCGCCCCGGTGGACCTACCGCAGGACGACCGCTTCCTGCATCTTCTGCGCCGCTGGGCCACGCGCTATTGCCCGTGGGTTGGGCTTGAGGGGCGGGATGGGCTGGTCTTGGACGTGACCGGCGCCACCCACCTGTTTGGCGGCGAAGACCGGATGTTGACCGATATGCGCATGCGCCTGATGCGCGCGGGGCTATCCGTGCAGATCGGGATGGCCGACACCCGCGGCGCAGCGTGGGCCTTGGCGCATTTCGGCGAGGGTGTGGCCCCCGCAGGCGATCCTCTGCCCGTGCTTCAGACACTGCCTGTGGCGGCGCTGCGGCTGGGGGACAAGACCACCACCGCGCTGGAACGGCTGGGCCTGCGCAAGATCGGCGATCTGGCCAGCACCGCCCGCGCGCCCCTTGCGCGGCGCTTTGGGCCGGACGTGTTAATGCGGTTGGATCAGGCCTTGGGCCAGCAGCCCGAGGACGTGACCCCGCTGGCCGACCCGCCCCATTTCGGCATCCGCATGACTCTGCCCGAACCCATCGGCCTGATCGGGGATGTGATGGCCGGCGTTTCGCGTCTGCTGGATCAGCTTTGCGCCAAGCTGCAAACGCACGAGATGGGCGCGCGGGTGCTGGTCGTGACGGTGCGCCGGGTGGATCAGGACAGTCAGGATGTCGAGCTGCGACTGGCCCGCGCCTTGCATGATCCCCAGCGCATCCTGCCGCTGTTTGAGCGTGGTCTGGCCGAGGTCGATGCAGGTTTCGGCATTGACCAACTCCGCCTGCACGCCACCCAAGTCGAGCCCCTGCGCGCCCAGCAGATCACCCATGCCTCGACCACGCAAAACGGCAGCGCGGGGCAGCTTGAAGATCTGGTCACCCGGATCGGCGCGCGGATCGGGCTGGAGAACATCCAGCGTTTTCTGCCCGCCGACAGCCACATCCCCGAACGCAGCTTCCTGATTGCTCCTGTGGCGTATTCCGAGGCCACGCGCGGCGCCCCATGGGCCTGCACGCAGCCCCGTCCCCTGACGCTCTTCCAACCCGAAGCGATTGCCGCCCACGGCCCACAGCCCCCGAAACGCTTTCGCTGGCGGCGCATGTCGCTGACCACCGGGCGCGCCACGGGGCCCGAGCGCATCGCGCCGGAATGGTGGCTTCCCGATGACAACTGGCGCACGGGCCTGCGCGATTACTGGCGGGTCGAGACCACGCAAGGACGGCGGTTGTGGCTGTTCTACACACCGCAAAATCCCGGCTGGTTCGTACAGGGGGAATTCGCATGACCCCACCGCCACCCCATCTGCGCAGCCTGCAGACGCAGGGAAATTCCTATGCCGAGCTTTGCGTCACCACGAACTTCACCTTCCTAACGGGCGCCTCGCATCCTGAAGAGCTGATTGTCCGCGCCGCCGAGCTTGGCCTCTCTGCCATCGCCATCACCGACCACAACTCGCTGGCCGGGGTGGTGCGCGCGTGGTCGGCCCTCAAGCAGCTTCGGCAAGAGGCAGAGGCGGCGGTGAATATCCAGTCGCAACAGCGGGTGGATGCGTCATCGCGGCAGCCCGTGGGGCAAGAGACGCCAATTGCCAAACCCGACACCGTCCAACTGCCCAAGCTCATCGCCGGATGCCGTCTGGTGTTGCAGGACAGCACGGTGGACTGGGTCGCCCTGCCCCGCGACCGCGCCGCCTATCAGCGCCTGACACGTCTGCTGACCTTGGGCAAGCGCCGGGCCGAGAAAGGCCAGTGTATCCTTTACACCAAGGACCTGCTGGAGGCGTGCAAGGGCATGATCCTGATCGCCCTGCCGCAAAAGGGGTTCAGGCAGGCCGTGTCCGAGATCCAGCAGATGCGCCGCCGCTTTCCCGATCACGTCTTTCTGGGGGCGCCCCCCCGCTATGACGGCAGCGATCAGGCCTATCTGACGGCTTGCTCTGACTTGGCGCACCGGGCCTCGGCCCCGATGGTGGCGGTGGGGGATGTGCTGATGCATCACGCCAGCCGTCGGCAGTTGGCGGATGTGCTGACCTGCATGCGCGAGCATATCACCATCGACCAAATTGGCACCCGCGCGCTGCCCAATGCCGAACGGCGCATCAAGCCTGCACCCGACATGATCCGCCTGTTTCGCAACCACCCCGGCGCGATCCGCCGCACGTTGGAAATCGCGGACCGGTGCAGCTTTGATCTGGGCGAGCTGTCCTATGAATACCCCCATGAAGAAGACGCGACCGAGCCCCCCTTTGCCCGGCTGGAACGGCTGGCGCATGAGGGGTTGGCACGGCGCTATCCTAATGGCGCGCCGGACCGCGCGCGCACGCTGATGGCCAAGGAACTTGCGGTGGTGAAAGAGCTGGATTTCCCCGCCTATTTCCTGACCGTCCATGACATTGTGCAGTTCGCCAAATCGCAGGGCATCCTGTGTCAGGGGCGTGGATCGGCGGCGAACTCGATCCTCTGCTATCTTCTGGGCATCACCGATGTCAGCCCCGACATGATCTCGATGGTGTTTGAACGGTTCATCTCGAAATATCGGGGCGAGCCGCCGGATATCGATGTGGATTTTGAACATGAGCGTCGCGAAGAGGTGATCCAGTGGATTTACCAAAAATACGGCCGCCATCACGCGGGGCTGTGTGCCACGGTCATCCACTTCCGCAGCCGCGCCGCCATCCGAGAAGTCGGCAAAGTCATGGGCCTATCGCAAGACGTGACCGCCAGCCTATCCGGCCAAATCTGGGGGATGAGCAATGGCGGCGTCGATCTGGAGCGCATCCGCGAGCTGGGACTGGACCCCGACGATCGCCGCCTGATGCAGACCATCCACCTGATCCGTGAGGTCATCGGCTTCCCCCGCCACCTGTCCCAGCATGTGGGCGGGTTCGTCATCACACGCGGGCGGCTGGACGAGTTGGCCCCGATCGAAAACGCCGCGATGGAGGACCGCACCGTCATCTGCTGGGACAAGGATGACATCGACGCGTTGGGCATTCTGAAAGTGGACATTCTGGGGCTGGGGATGCTCAGTTGCCTGCGCAAAAGCTTTGCGCTGCTCAGCGAATTCGAGGGGCAGGATCTGAGCATTGCC
The DNA here is from genome assembly GCF_004360145.1 of Aliiroseovarius marinus. Taxonomy (GTDB): domain Bacteria; phylum Pseudomonadota; class Alphaproteobacteria; order Rhodobacterales; family Rhodobacteraceae; genus Aliiroseovarius; species Aliiroseovarius marinus. The sequence goes on from NZ_ML178719.1 coordinate 49,470, forward strand.
AGCGTCCCGCAGGAAGACCCCACCACCTATGACATGCTGTGTGCCGCCGATGCCGTCGGGGTGTTTCAGGTCGAAAGCCGCGCTCAGATGAACTTCCTGCCCCGGATGAAGCCGCAGACCTTCTATGATCTGGTGATCGAGGTCGCCATCGTCCGCCCCGGCCCCATTCAGGGCGGCATGGTGCAGCCCTATATCAAGCGGCGTCAGGGGCTGGAAAAGCCCGAACCCTTTGGCCCAGAATTGGAACAAGTCACCGCCCGCACCCTTGGCGTGCCGCTGTTTCAGGAGCAAGCCATGCAGATCGCTGTGGTCGGCGCGGGCTTCACTGCGGAAGAAGCCGACCACCTGCGCCGCTCGCTCGCCTCGTTCCGGCGAATGGGCACCATCGGGCAATACCGCGACAAGTTCGTCACCGGCATGCTAAAAAACGGATACAGCGCCGAGGTCGCCGACCGCTGTTTTGGCCAGATCGAGGGCTTTGCCGATTACGGCTTCCCGGAAAGCCACGCAGCGGCCTTTGCCATGCTGGCTTACGTCTCGGCCTGGATGAAATGCCACCACCCGGCGGTCTTTGCCTGCGCGCTTTTGAACTCGCAACCCATGGGGTTCTACGCCCCCGCCCAGATCGTGCGGGATGCGCGCGAACATGGGGTCGAAACGCGGCCCATCTGCGTGAACCATTCAGACTGGGACAACCGGTTGGAACGCCGCCCGGACGGCACGCTGGCGCTGCGCTTGGGCTTTCGCCAGATCAAGGGATTTCGCGAGGAAGACGCTGGCTGGATTGTGGCGGCGCGCGGCAATGGCTATCCGGATCCGCAAGCGCTGTGGCTGCGCGCGGGCCTGATCCCCGCCGCATTGGAACGTCTGGCCGAGGCCGACGCCTTCGCGGACATGGGCCTGACCCGGCGCGATGCGCTGTGGCAGGTCAAGGCAATCCAAAGCCCCAAGCCTCTGCCGCTTTTCAACGACCCAATTGACGGCGAAAGCATCAACGAGCCACAGGTCACTCTGCCCGCCATGCATCTGGGCGAGGAAGTCGTCGAAGATTATGTCGCCACCCGCCTGACCCTGCGCGCCCACCCGATGGAGCTTTTGCGCCCCAAGATCCCCGGCCTGACCCGCCATGACACCCTGCAAGAGGTGCCGCTGGGCCGCCACTCGGTCTGCGGCCTTGTCATCACCCGCCAGCGCCCCGGCACGGCCTCGGGCGTGATTTTCCTGACGCTGGAGGACGAAACCGGCGTCTGCAATGTGGTGGTCTGGCCCAAGGTCTATGAACGCCACCGCCGCATCGTCATGGGCGCGCGGCTATTGCAGGTCACGGGCTATCTGCAACGCGAAGGCATCGTTGTGCACCTGATCGCGCAGGAAATCACCGACCTGTCCTATAAGCTCTACGAGTTGGGCCACCCGATGCCCGAAGCCCTAACGACCGAGGGCGCGCGCACCGACGACACGCCGAAACAGTCCCGCTATCCCTCGCGTGCCATGCATCCGCGCGATCAGGCCAAACGCCTGTTCCCCAGCCGGGATTTTCACTAGGCCCGCCGGGCCTCATCGCCAAACAAAGCACACTCGGCACAAAAAAGAGATCCAAATAGAGTGCGCGCGCGTAAGCGTGTTATGGTACAGGAAATCATAGAACTCACGACATCAAGCGCGCCGGCGACTGGCGCGCGTTTTAACGAGGCAAAATCTGTGCCGCCAGAATGTATCGGTTATTCCGACCAAACCCATTGGATGATCGCCATCCGCGACAATCAGGACCGCGAGGCATTTGCAAAGCTGTTTGATTACTTCGCACCGCGCCTGAAGGGTTTCATCATGAAATCCGGGACAAACGCGGCCCAAGCCGAAGAGATCGTACAGGATGTGATGCTGACGGTCTGGCGCAAGGCCGCGCAGTTTGATCCGCATCGGGCGCAGGTCTCGGCGTGGATCTATCAGATTACGCGGAACCGCCAGATCGACATCACGCGCAAGGAAAGCCGGCCCGTCCCCGAGGAGCTGAAGGAAGATCCGGGAAGCGAGGCGGATGCCAGTCAAGTTGTCGGGCTTGAACAAGAGGCAGGACTGCTGCGACAGGCCCTCGCCAATCTCAAGCCGGAGCAGCGCGAGATCATCGAAAAGGCCTATCTGGGCGAGCTGACGCATCAAGAAATCAGCGCCCAAACTGGCCTGCCACTGGGAACCATAAAATCACGAATACGACTTGGAATGGAACGACTGAGACACGAGCTGAAGGACTTAAAACAATGAGCGCCGTGACCCATCATATCCCCGACGCGATGCTGGCCGCCTATGCCGCCGGTACGCTGCCCCATGCTTTCGCCGTGGTCGTCGCCAGCCATGTTTCGCTTTGCGACCACTGCCGCGTGGCCCTTGCTGCGCATCAAACCGTGGGCGGTGTGGTCCTTGAAGACAGTGACGCCGTGCCGGTGTCGTCGTCGCTGAAGGACAACCTGTTTGCCCAGTTGGACGCGCCTTTCGTCCCCGAACCCGTCTATGATCGCTCGGGCATCTATCCCGGTCCGGTGATGGAGGCCCTTCAGGGCCGCGCGCTGAAATGGAAGACGCTTGGGATGGGTGTACGTCAGGACATTCTGACCGAAGATGCGCATGGATCGGTGCGTCTGCTGTATATTCCACCCGGGCAGGCGGTACCGGATCACGGCCATAACGGGCTCGAGATGACCTTGGTGCTGCAGGGCAGCTTCAGTGATGAGACCGGGCAGTTCGGGGTCGGCGACGTTGAAATCGCGGATGAAGATCTTGAGCACACCCCGATCGCCGACGCAGGCGATCCCTGTATCTGCCTTGCCGCGACGGATGCACGACTGCGCTTCAACGCCTTCCTGCCACGTATTCTGCAGCCAATTTTCCGCATCTGACACACCAGAAAATCTGTATGAAAGAACCGCCGAAATTCGGCGGTTCTTTTTTTGTTTCAAATGCTTAAATCACAATCCTTCACGCATTCGTGAGGTCGTGATCCGGCGACACTTCCCCTGCGTAACCTCCATACGAACCACAGATACATCTCGCGCCACACGCGCATCAACATGGAGAAGTCCTTATGAAAACCGCCCTTAAATCTGCCGCCGCAGCCGCCGCAATTGCCCTGTCTGCAGGCGCCGCCACTGCCGATACGATCGTCGACATCGCCGCCGGCGACGAACGTTTCTCGACCCTCGTCGCTGCCGTTCAGGCCGCTGGTTTGGCCGAAACCCTGTCCGGCCCCGGCCCCTTCACCGTCTACGCCCCGGTCAATGATGCGTTTGCGGCCCTTCCTAAAGGCACCGTGGACAACCTGCTGAAGCCTGAAAACAAAGCTCAGCTGACCAACGTGCTGCTGTATCACGTCGATGACCGCAAGCTGACCGCGGGCATGATCCCCGCCGGATCGAACTACTTCAAACCGGTCCTGGCCAGCGAACGCCTGTGCATCACCGCAGGCTCGGACGGCGTGATGATCGCCGATGGTACGGGCGAGATGGCAAATGTGATCATTGCTGACATCATGGCCGACAATGGCGTGATCCACGTGATCGACAAGGTTCTACTGCCGGGCACCCGCCCTGCCTGCCATTAAGATCAGCGGTCATATCGCAAAGCTTCGGGCGCCTTGGGAACAAGGCGCCCATTTTATTTTCCGCGGTAGACCAGAATGTCCGGAAGATAGGCCAGAAGCCACATGAACCATGAAAACGGCGCGGGAAAATCGGTGCGAAACCGCCGCTTAGTCATGGCGCGCAGCACACGGGTTGCAGCAGCCTCGGGCTTCATCAGCATCGGCATCTTGAAGTCGTTCTTCGCAGTCAGGCGCGTCTCAATGAAACCGGGATTAACCAGACGGACCGTCACGCCCGTGTCTTTCAAATCAAAACGCATGGTCTCGGCCAGACTGACCAAGGCGGCCTTGCTGGCGCCATAGCCGATTGCGGCGGGCAAGCCGCGATAGCCCGCAAGCGATCCCACAAGGGTGACGTCGCCTGCGCCGCGCGCAACGAAGTCCGGAACGACCTCGCCCAAAACCCGCATCGCGCCGGTGAAGTTCACGTCACACATGGCCAACGCGGCGGCGCTGTCCCATTCGGTCGCGCGCATCGGGGTATAGGCGCCCGCGTTGTAGATCACGCCATCAATCGTGCCGACCTGAAGCGCGGCGGCGCGTACGGCGGTCAGATCTGTGACATCCAGCGGCAAGGCGCGTGCGTTCGGCAGACCTTCGCAAAGGCTTTCCAACCGGTCTGCATTGCGGGCCGAGAGGATCAGATGCGCGCCTTCATCGCTGAGTTGCTGGGCCAGAGCACGCCCCAACCCCTCGCTTGCGCCAACAAGCCAGAAGGTTTTGCCTGAGAAGTGGGTCATTTGTTCAGCGCTCCCCCATCAGACACAAGTTGTTCTGCGGGCGGTTGTTTCTTCAGGAACGGCGCACGTTTCAGATAGAGGATGGCCGCCTGCCAGTGGATCAGCGCAACGACCCGCGCCGCCCCAAGCGGACGGCGCACTGCGGCCCACAGCAACGATCCGCTGGTGGCCTTCTTGCGCTTTCCAGCAAGGGTCGCCAGCACGCCTTGATCTCCGTTTCGATAGTCGATCCGGATGTTCACCGCATCGTCGGTCAGGCCGAAATTGAAGTGATACTGCCCCTCGATCTTCTGGAAGGGCGAAACATGCATCAGCTTGCGCGCCGTCAGGCGATCCTTCGCGTCGATCGGCCGGAAATCCTCGTGCGCGCAGACATAGCAATGGCGCTGGCCGAAGGTGCTGTTGACCTCGGCCACAAACGCGCGCGGCGTGCCATCCACAAGCGCCACCCAGAAGCTGACCGGATTAAAATGGAACCACAGAAAGCTGGGCTGCGTCAGAAGCAGCAGCTCGGCCCCTTCGGGATCAAATCCACGCTCTTCCAGCACCTCGCGAAACCACGCGACACCGCGCCCGTCATCGCGCGGTCCGCCATGGCGGCGATCCCAGATCGACCAGAGATTCCAGCGATTGCGCGACAAAAGCCACGGGGTATCCTTTTCGGACAGATCCGTCAGAACGAAGTCCACCCCATAGGTGAACGCGTTCTTCAAAGAGCCCCTGCGAGCATGATGGGTTTTGGCTTGGATATGACTGATCATGATACTTATCCTACGCGCGCGGGCGCACGCCGGATCATATTATTTTGCAAACATTGCGTTTTTTGTGATCCAGCCCCGTACCCCGGCCGTAATCCCTGCATAACAAACGCGAAAAGGGGTTGGCATGTTCGATCAAACACAGGGACAGCGAAAGAGAATTGCAATCGTCGGGGGTGGCATTTCGGGCCTCTCCGCCGCCTACTATCTGTCCCCCTACCACGACGTCACCCTGTTTGAGGCCGCCCCTCGCCTGGGCGGGCACGCCCGCACCGTTATGGCAGGCAAGAATGGCGATCAGCCGGTCGACACGGGCTTTATCGTGTTCAACTACGCCACCTACCCGTTCCTGACCCAGCTGTTTCGCGAGCTTGATGTGCCCGTCATCAAAAGCGAGATGAGCTTTGGGGCCAGCATCGACAATGGGCGTCTGGAATACGGTCTGAACACCCTGCGCGCCATCACTGCGCAGAAAAGCAACCTCCTGCGCCCCCGATATTATCGCATGATCGCCGACATCCTGCGTTTCGGAAAACGTGCCGAGGCCGCCGCGACTGACGACGACAAAACCATCGGGGATCTGGTGGACGAGCTGGGCCTGAGCCGGACCTTTCGCGACGACTATTTGATGCCGATGTGCGGTGCGATCTGGTCCACCCCTGTGGCCGAGGTCGACGAATTCCCTGCAAAATCTCTGGTCCGCTTCTTCCGCAACCACGCGCTTCTCGCCGGTACAGGCGAGCATCAGTGGTGGACCGTCAAAGGCGGCAGCATCGAGTATGTCCGCAGGCTGGAAGCCGCTTTGATCGCGCGCGGGGTCACCTTGCGCACCGGCACCCCGGTGGAGAGCGTGACGCGCAGCGCCTTTGGCGACAGCCTTGTGGCAGAAGGCGCGCCGCCTCAGCCCTTTGACGAACTCATTCTAGCCTGCCATTCGGATCAGGCGTTGGCCATTCTGGGAAGCGACGCCCGCCCAGACGAGGTAGCAGCCCTTGGCAGCATCCGCTATCAGCCCAACAAAGCCGTCCTGCATTGCGACCCCGCCCAGATGCCCCGCCGCCGCGACTGCTGGTCCAGCTGGGCTTATCGCTCGCAGAATGGGGCCATCGGCGTCACCTATTGGATGAACCGTCTGCAGAACATTCCCGAAGACGATCCGCTGTTCGTCACCCTGAACCCGTCGACCGAGATCCCTGCCGACGCGATCTATGACGAGGTGGAATTTGCCCATCCCGTCTTTGACCGCGCCGCGTTGAAGGCGCAGCAGGACATCCGCGCCATGCAAGGCAACAACAACACCTGGTTTACCGGCGCCTGGAACCGTCACGGGTTCCACGAAGACGGCATCGCCAGCGCCATGCGCATCGTGCGCGCCCTGAACAACCGCCACACCACCAAAGGAGAGCCCCATGCGATTTGCGGACAAGAAACTGAAGTCACAATTCCTGTCGACCTGCGCGCGTCTGCATGACGGCCAACTGACCCTACGCACCCCGGAAGGCGAACGCTTTCAGTTCGGCACATCTGGCCCCGAGGCCGAGATGGTGATCCGCGACTGGTCTGCCGTGTCTGCGCTGGCCGCGCATGGTCAGGTCGGGCTGGGCGAGGCGTATGTGCAGGGCCTGTGGGATACGCCCTCGATCGAAGGGCTTGTGGCGCTCGCGATGCGCAACCGCGACCAACTGGGCGCGTTCGACAAAGCCAGCCCCTTCAATCAGGCGAAATTCCGTCTGGTCGATACGATCCTACGCGCCAATTCGCGCCGTGGATCGCGCAAGAACATCCGCTCGCATTACGATGTGGGGAACGAGTTCTACGCGCTGTGGCTGGACGAAGGGATGACCTATTCGTCGGGCATTTTCGACACGGGCGATAACGATCTTTCCCGTGCCCAGAAGAACAAGAATGACCGGGCGCTATCGCGTCTCAGCGATGGGGCGCGGACGCTGGAAATTGGCTGCGGCTGGGGCGGGTTTGCAGAGGCTGCCGCCGATGCAGGCCGAGACGTGACCGGCGTGACCATCTCGCGCAATCAACACAACTACGCCGACAGCCGCCTTGACGGTCGTGCGGATATTCAACTGCGCGACTACCGCGACATTGAAGGCCAATATGACAACATCGTCTCGATCGAGATGATCGAAGCTGTGGGGGCGCGCTATTGGCCCAGCTATTTCTCGGTTCTGAAAAATAAGCTGGCCGAAGGTGGTCGTGTACTGTTGCAGGCCATTACCGTACAGGACGCGTTCTTTGACACCTACAAGACGTCCTCGGACTACATCCGCCAATACGTCTTTCCGGGGGGCATGTTGCTGTCTGACGCGGTGATCGCGGATCAAGCGGGCCGTGCGGGCCTGAAGGTCAACGACAACCACGCCTTTGGCCAAGACTATGCCAAAACCTGCCGCATCTGGTCCGAACGTCTGGTCGCACGCAAACTCAAGATCACCGAGCTGGGCTATGGCGAGGCGTTCTTCCGCAACTGGCAATACTACCTCGAAATCTGCGCGGCATCCTTCGCCGTGGGCCACACAAATGTTGTGCAAGTGGAGCTGGCCCATGCTTAGGCCCGTGCTTCTTTGCCTGCTGATCATGGTGGGCCACGCCGTTAACGCCTCGCCGGTCAATTCGGCTCTGCCGGATGCCGAACTGCGGGGCGAGGCAACGCTGCGGTTCCTTGGCTTTCCGCTCTACAAGGCGCGGCTGTTCACTCCGTCGGGTGCGCGCCTTGACTGGAACAAGGACTTCGCGCTGGAACTGACCTATCTGCGCAACTTGACCGCTTATGACCTTGTGGAAGGCACCATGCGAGAATTCGCGCGCACCGGCGGCACCCTGCCCGTGCGCGCACAGCTGAATCAGTGTTTCTTCGATGTGCGCAAAGGCGACCGTTATACCGCAGTCTCGGATGTTCCTAACACGTTGACCTTCTGGCGGAATGACACCCGGACCTGCACCCTGTCGCATCCCCAGATCAAGGCCCGCTTTATGGGGATCTTTCTGGGCGACAACACACGCTCGCGTCGCTTCACCAGCCTACTGCGGAGCGACTGATGACCTATCCGCGTGTCAGTCTTTATGCCCTGATGCTGGCTGCTGCTGGCATACCGCTATATATCCACCTGCCCCGGTTTGCCTCGGTGAACCTTGGGCTGGGGCTTGGGGCGGTGGGGGCAATTCTGCTGGCGATCCGTCTGGTTGACCTTGTCCAAGACCCGCTGATCGGCTGGGCCATCGACCGCTGGCCGCGCGCGCAAAGCGTCTTTGCCGTGACCGCCGCGCTTGGTCTTGCGGTGGGCTTCCCCCTGCTCTTCACCCTTGCCCCAGGTCCGAGTGTTACGACCGAGCTCGTCCTGATCCTGATCCTGCTGTTTTCCGCCTACAGCCTTGGGATGATCCTGCTTTACGGCCGCAGCGCGACATTGGCAAACAGCCCAACCCCGCGCGCGCTGATGACACTGGCCGCGTACCGAGAGGTCGGCATGTTGGGCGGCGTGATCCTTGCGGCAATGGCCCCGGCGCTTCTGGCCGCGATGGGTGCCCGCGCGCAGGGCTATCCCAGCTTCGGCGTGTTTCTAGGCGTGCTGGCCGTCGCCACCGCGCTTCTGACCCTTCCGATCTGGCGCCGCACGCCCCTTCCCGGCGATCGCCTGAGCTTTCAGGGTCTTGTTCAGGCCGGTGCGCTGAAACTGCTTGCGCTGGCCTTGGTCAACAGCCTGCCCGTCGCGATCACGTCGACGCTGTTTCTGTTCTTTGTCGAGGACCGCCTGCAGCTTCCTGATCGGGCCGGACCGCTCTTGATCCTGTTCTTCCTCAGCGCCGGGGTCAGCGTGCCGCTCTGGACCCGCATCGCCCATGCCGTCGGCCCGAAACGCACACTGCTGATCGCCATGCCGCTGGCCATTCTGGGCTTTATCGGTGCGGCATTTCTTGCGCCGGGCAACCTGTTCGGGTTCGCGGTGATCTGCGTGGCCTCCGGCGCAGCCCTCGGCGCGGATATGGTGATCCTTCCCGCGATGTTTTCGGTCGTGCTGACGCGGGCGGGGCTGAAACCTTCGCTGGCCTTTGGGATCTGGTCATTTGCCGGGAAGCTCGGGCTTGCGCTGGCGGCCTTCGCGACCTTGCCGCTGCTCGAACGAAACGGCTTTACCCCCGGCGGCATCAACAGCGCAGACGCTCTTGCCGCGCTGAATATCTCGTACGCCATTATTCCCTGCATTCTGAAACTCGGCGCTCTGGCCATGGTGCTTGCGCTGCCTACAGAGGACCAAACCCCATGAAACTCCTCACAGCTTTCCTTGTCTTGGTCCTTGTGGCCATCGTCGCCCGAAACATATTCTTCAGCTTCAAGGCGCAGGCCCCTGCGGATTATGCCGACACCGGACCCGCCATATCATTGACCGAACACCTGTCCGGCGAAATCCTGTCCGAGGGCCTGATCTATGGCCCCACCGGTCGCGTCACCAACAGCTTCACCGCCCGCATGGTCGGCCAGTGGGAGGGCAAAACCGGCACCCTGACCGAGGACTTCACCTATTCCAACGGCCGCACGCAAGCGCGCAAATGGTTCCTGACCTTGGGTGACAACAACACCTTCACTGCGACCGCCGATGACATCGTCGGCACAGCACAGGGCACGGTGTCCGGGTCGACCATCAAGATGACCTATGACATCGTCCTGCCGGCCGAGGCCGGGGGCCACACGCTCAGCGTGACCGACTGGCTCTACATGACCGAAAGCGGCGTGATCCTGAACCGCTCGGAAATGCGCAAATTCGGCATCAAGGTGGCTGAACTGGTGGCCACCATGCGGCCCGATCCAACCCGTTGATCCCAAACGAAGCAGGAGGACAAGATCATGCTGACCGGAAAGAAACGCATATTCGCAGCGCTGGCTGTGGCAGCTGTGACCTTATCCGCCTGCGCAGGACGGCCGGATCTGCAAGATCCCCCGCTGTCGGATCGCGAACTTAATCTTGAGGAGTTCTTTGAAGGGGAATCCGTTGCCCGCGGTCAGTTTCAAGACCTGTTTGGGACGGTGCAACGCCGGTTCGATGTGGAAATCACAGGCGACTGGGATGGCCAGACGCTGACCTTGGTCGAAGATTTCACCTATGACGACGGCGAAACCGAACAGCGCATCTGGACGCTTGAAAAGACCGGCGAGGACACATGGCAAGGCACCGCTCCGGGGGTGATTGGCACCGCAACAGGACGCGAGAATGGCGACACCTTCAATTGGGCCTATCGCATTGATCTACCTGTCAGAAAGGGCACGATGCGTGTCGATTTCGATGACTGGATGTGGATGCTGAGCGATGACCGCGTGCTCAATCGCGCCTACGTCTCGCGATACGGTGTGCGCATTGGTGAAGCGATCATCGTGTTTGAGAAAAAGTAAGCAGGTCTTACGCCCCGCGCACCCTCAGCGCCACGTCGATCGAGCGTGCCAAATCGCCAACGGTATCTGGCTCGAAATACTCTCCGTGATCGCCGGGGATGATGTCGAAACTGGGGGCTGCGTGAAGTTTTTGCCATTCGGCGACCGGATCGTCGCGGGTGAAGAACGGATTGAAGCGATGGCTTTCGCGGCCGAACACCATGTGAAGTGGCCCCGCATAGGGCGCTAAAGGCTCTGCTTCCAGTAAGATCAGATTGGCCGGGTGGTCGCTCTGATCGTTCCACACCCGCACCATTCGTTCCGCAATGGGACCCGCGCCGCAATTCCCGCCAAACCCTGCCAGATCGGCTTGGCCTGCGTCTTTTAGGCAGCTCAGATAAAGATCCGCCAGATCATCAATATAGTCCTGCCGAAGCGACCGGTCTCCAAGCACAAAGTTCAACGAGCGAAGCGCGATCAAGGGCTGGTCGGGATCCAACCCCGCCGCCAAGGCAACGGGTTCGCGCGTATCGTTGAAGCACCAGACCAAAGGCGGGCGCGATCCAGTCAGGTTAAACCCGTACACCGGCAATCGGTCTGACAAGCGGGTTCCCGGCCAGTCCCGTGTCATCTGATTGAGACGCTGCACGATATCCTCGAACGCCACGCCATCGGGCAACGGCCGGACCTCATTGGCGTCATTGACTGGCCTGAGTTTCTTGGCTGCGGCGCGCAGCCGTCTTTGAACCCCTTTCGCAATGCGTTGCACTGTCCATCTGGGGGCAGGTTTCGGGGGCTGAGGCGTGACGGCGACGTCGCGCTTCTGTCGGATCATCGCCGCCATGCCTGCGACCGTTGCGCCCTGTTCAAAAATCACATCCGTCGCAAGCCAGATCCCTGTGACCTCCTCGATCGCCCCCAAAAGCCGCATGGCCTGCAGGGAATCCCCGCCTGCTTCGATGAAATTGGCGTTGGGGGATACGGCGTCCACGCCAAGGCATTCGGCCCAGAGCGTGGCAATGGTGCGTTCAAGCCCGGATTCCGGGGCCGGTGTCGGGTGAGTGCTTGGATCGGGATCGGTGGCCTCCGACAGCAGCCCATAATATTCGGGCGCCCCGATACGGTCCGGCTTGGTTGTCTTTCCCAGCGGAATATCCTTGGCGAAGAATAACGGGGTCGGCAGTTTGAACGCGGCCAGACGCGTGCGCAGATGCGCCTTGATGTCATCCTCGGTCACGTCCTGACCGGACTTTGGCACCACAGCTGCTGCCGCGACCTGCCCAAGTGTCCGGTGCGGCATGGCAAAACTAATACTGTCCTGCACGGCCGGGTGCGCGCGGATCGCCTCCTCGATCTCGAAGGGCGAGATCTTTTCGCCGCCCCGATTGATCAGCTCTTTCTTGCGCCCAACCAGTTCCAGCTGCCCATCCTCGTCCAGCTGGCCCATATCGCCGGTGTAGAACCACCCGTTACGAATGGATGCAGCGGTCGTTTCGGGGTCATTGTAGTATTCCGAGAACAGGTTGGTGCCACGCACCGCAATCTGACCCAGCGTGTTGGGCGGAAGGGCGGCGCCGTCGTCGTCATGAACCTCAAGCGCATAATGCAGCGACACGCCCACTTTGCCCGGAATGCGGCGCGCCGGGGGAAGCGGCGAGATGGTGATCAGCCCCGTTTCCGTCGATGTCAAGGGCGGCGCAAAAGTGGGCCAGTAGGGCGGCGT
>NZ_SAIT01000022.1 GCF_004360145.1 Aliiroseovarius marinus
GCGGCGCTACCGTGGTCCAATATTGCGCCGCCCTTTATACAAAAACCGCGTCTATCGTGGAGAGGCTGTTCACAAGGGCACGGCGTATCCCGGCGAGCACGACGCCATTATCCATAACGACCTCTGGGATCGGGCGCACGCCATCCTGCAGGAAAGCCCACGAAAACGTGCCAACAACAGCCGGTCGCGGACACCTGCTCTGCTGAAAGGCTTGATCTTCAGCGACACCCGCGCGGCCATGACGCCTACCAGCACGAAGAAAGGTGCGAAGCTTTACCGCTACTATGTGTCGATGGATGTGATCCGGAACCGTGAGACCGGCGAAGAGACCGCCCCGATGCGGCTGGCGGCAGGAATGGTGGAGGATGCGGTCGTGACCGAGGTGCGGCGCATTCTGCAGACACCAGAGGTGGTGTCGCAGGTGATCGGGAGCCTGAAGCGCGAAGGCGGTGGTGCATCCGAAGCCGACGCCATCGCAGCACTTCATGATTTCAACGCGCTTTGGTCGCAGCTGTTCCCGGCCGAGCAGGCAAGGATCATCCAGCTTCTCGTCCGGCGCGTCACCGTCACCGCAGCAGGGCTTGAGGTGGACATTCGGCGCGAAGGCATTGCCGGGGTCGTCCGCGAAATGGTTGCGCCGCACAGGGTGGAGGCAGCGGAATGACCAAGCCCGACGACACGATCCGGATCCTGATTCCCTTGAAGGTGCGTAAAAAGAACGGGCGGCCCAAGATCCTGCCGCCCACCGATTATTTACCGAGTGAGGATCAGGCCCAAGATCCGCACATTCTGCGGGCCATCGGCCGGGCGTGGGGCTGGCGGCGGCGCATGGAAGCCGGTGAGTTCAGCACCATCCAGGAGCTGGCCGAAGCCGTCGGTTTGGCCGAACGGCATGTCAGCCGTCAGCTGCGGTTGGCCTATCTCGCGCCGGAGGTGTTGAAGCGGCTGACCTGCGGGCGCGAGACTTCAGCGGTCAGCCTCTACGATCTTTGTTTTACGGCAGGAGAGGCATGGGAGAAGCAAGTGGGCCGGGTGTTCCCTGCCAGCCAATGACAATGCGGGGTCAACGATTCATTTACGCCCAACTGCGTTTGCAGCAGCTCAACCAAAGCTCCAAGGCCATCTCCAACCTTTTTCACAGGTGATGCGGCATCGCTTGCGCGAAAACCTCACAAACTCTTGAACAAGGTCGGGAGAGCGCCCAAGTTTAAGGAATAATATTTCGTCGGAGCCCGCTCATGCCACTGCCTTTTCTCGCCATTTCAATTCCAGTATTGCATTCATCAGGCGCTTGGATCGCCTCAACTGCTGCTTCGGGCTATATCGCAGGTACGCTATCGAGCACTTGGATCGGTGCATTCGTTCTCGGAAACAGCTCCCTACTCGGCAGTCTAGGGCTAGTATCAGCGGCGGGCATTTTCGGTGCAACTGGTGGTCTCGCGGCGCTCTCTTCTAGTGCTGCTATCGGTGTGGGATCTGCATTGACAGCCGTCGGCCTGGGCGGCGTCGCCAGTTCGCTCGGAATTGCCCCCACGGTAACCTTTTTGGGTCTGACGCCCATTGGATGGGCGATTGCTGGCACCGCTGCGACTGTCGCGGCCACGCTTGGATTATATGTAACACGCAAAACGATGCGTAAGATCAATGAAGAGCGTGCAAAGGGCGGGCTTGAACCCACAACTCTGACGGGGATCATTAGGGAAGTGCGACTTCTGGAAGCGCACTCCCTCGAAACGATCCTCGCGCGGCTCGATGCCGAGTTGGACAATGTTTCGCTTTCGGATGACCACAAGGATTTGACCGTGGATGGTCAGGTGTTCTCACTCCACCGGCTGAAGTATGTGGTTAATAAGGACGGTTCCGAAGAACTATTGTTTGTCACCCGAACAGGTCGAAAGAAAAGAGTACTGCAGGTAAAGCGAGCGCGCGAGCCAGAAGGTTTTCCCGCGTAAGCCAAGCTATCCGCCTAGACAGGTAGCGTGCTTAATTCTCTTCCGCGTCTGTGGTTTCGCCCCCACTCGGACTTAACTTGAGCAAGGGTGCGCTCTGTGCGGTCAGGAACCCAATCCTTCGGCACAATTACGAAATCAGTGTTTGTTTGATCGCCATAGAAGAGCTGAGCGATGATAATATGCCATTGGGGTGACTTGCACCGATGCCCACAATTCCAGGCCGACACAAGCGCCCATCGTGTTGCCAATGCCCCCCATCCACATATAATGCTTGACGTTTCCTAGACTTGCGAGCGAGCGAATGAACGCGATCAGCCCTCTTGAACCTCTCCAGCGTCGACGCTCTCGCATAAAAAGGCTGACCGAACAGCACCGAGCCATGCAGGAGACACAAAGAGCTCTCCGGGATTCTATCGAGAGCCATAAAGCGTTCGAACCGGAAGTCGAACTAGGAAAAATAAAGCGTTTCGAAAGCACCTCAGTTGGCCTTTCACAAAAGATAGCGGACGAGGAAGTTAACAAGGCAAACCTTGAGAACCGCCTTAAGGATACCCGAGCGGCCCAGACCAATCCGCTTGTGTTCTGGAAGTTTTTTACAGCGGAACAGAAACGCCTACGCTTAGAAGCCAGTCGGCTTCGTAAAGAAATATCCTCAGTAAATGAGCACTTGATGAGTGACAATGAGGCGCTTTCAAAAGCGCGATCAGACTTAAGCTCGACGCAAAAGCGTATTTCTGAACACGAGTGCTTCAACCTCAATGAAGCAGAAACGCAGCTTGCGGCCATTCAACCAAAAACCCGACAGATTGATAGCGACTTGGCTGCGGCAAAAGCCGAACTTAAAAGGATTGAGGAAAAGATCCGGCCCCATTCGCAGGAGCTTGATCGGCTAGAATCTGAGTTAGAAACTTTTAACTCTGACATCGCAAAGGCAGATCGTTTCGATCGAGACTTGACCGCTGCGGAGAATAGTTACGAGCGGGCAATGATTCACCAGGAATGCGAAGATAAATTTGGCTCTGGCAGCCCTAGGCATGTCATCAATGATCGAAGAGGAAAAATTCGACGGCTTGAAAATAACATTCCAAAAGTCGAGCGCCGTATTCGAGACGAGTTGAAAAAACTTGATCGAACAATTTCGCATCTCGTGATCGATGGAAACAATGCCTGCTACGAAGGGCAATCATTTATTGGGTTGCGAGGGATTTCCGCGCTGCTTGGGGCGCTGGGTGATCGCTTCAAGGTCACTATCGTTTTCGATGCGTCAATTCGCGCCATGCTGAAGACAGACAACCAAGGCGTTGAAAAATTACTTGGCGCCAAGGTCGCCACACACGTCGCGCCGACCAAGACAGCAGCAGACGAGTATTTGATGAAGCTAGCCGGGAAGGATAAGAACGCCTTCGTACTAAGTAATGATCGTTTTGCGGAATATCACGACTATGATGTCGTGAAATCACGCCGCGTGCTGAGGTTCCTAATTGCAGACGGTATGTTCATGGCAAATGAACTCGATATCTCCATAAGAATTTGACCAAAAAAGAAATAACGACTGTAACGTGCCGATATCTTACACACCAAGCATTAATACCCACTCTGCTAACGATACGAGTTATTGATAAACTTACCACTGCCGTCGCATTTGTTGCACGTCACCATACGCTTCCCAGTGCCGCTACAGCGATTGCAGGTGACTTGCTTTCCGGACGCATAGATACCGCTACCGGAACATCTTCGACATTGATTTTCCCCATAGCGGCCGGTTCCACCACAGGTCCAACATTCGCGGTCTGGGAACGTAAACATTCCCGTGCCGCTGCAAGTCCTACAAGTGATCTGCTTCTGTCCAGCGCCGTCGCATTTGAAGCAAATCCCATTTTCCCGAGTCGAGACATGATCGCGAAATATTCCAGGTGAATAATTTCGCTTAACTTCAGTACCGTCCCTCTTCCGTGCGTGTTCGGTGGCACCGCTCCAAAAAAGGTTCTCGCGGACGGTTCCTTCCTCAATAACCCTCCCGTGTTTGACGGTCTTTGTCCTCGTCTTGTTCCCGAAGAAGCCAGCGCCGTGTGTGTATGTCTTGGTCTTCCCGGAATCGTGGTGCTTGACTACCTTTTTCTTTCGGCCGAGCCAGTCTGTCTTGTAGTGAACAGTGGTGCCGACACCAAAGGCTGATTTGAATAGCGTTTCAAAGATTCCGCTTTGGCGACGTCTTCCCATATCTCCCCCTTAAGAGCTCACTCGCCAAAGCTACGAAAGGAAAGTGAGTTTGTCATCAGCGACTTCTCGCAGCTATTCGCGCATTTTCGAAGAACCACGCCGCCTTCAGGTGTCTCTGACCGTTTCGATAGCGGTCGAACCTACCTCAACTGCGGCGCAGTTCGATTTCGCCAACACACTGAAAGTGCGTCATTTTTTGAATCCGTCTCGATTTGGATGAAGGGCGGATGGAAAGAGACGCGGGGCGTTCAGAGACCGATTTCGGCGGAAACGCCAGTCTCCGAAAGTCGGATGGCTTCGCTAAACCCCTATGAAACAAAAAGAAAAAAGGCCCACGCTGGGGCCTCGTCTAGGGTTTGCGATGTGCAAGTGGCGGAGCGGAAGGGATTCGAACCCTCGAGACGGTTCCCCGCCTACACACTTTCCAGGCGTGCGCCTTCGACCACTCGGCCACCGCTCCGCCGACGTTGTTATTCGGAAGTGCTGCGGGGTTCAAGCAGTCATTATCACTTTTCACGGCAGGCGGCGCGAATATCTACGCACAACCAAACGAAGCAACGCTCACCGTATTTTCTTGCCATAAATATCCCTGCCGGAGGCTTGAAATCTGCCGCAGCTTGCTGCGGCCACCGCCAAGCGGGGCGGCCCGTCAGGGCCAATCCCGCGCGGCAGCGCTAGTTTTCAAGATGCAAGGCAACCCGGCGGTTCACGCGGCCCTTTTTCTCGACTTTGCCAAGACGGACACGACCGATTTCGGCCGTGCGCGCAACATGCGTGCCGCCGCAGGGCTGTAGATCAATCTGTTCACCCTCAGTGCCAATCCGTACCAACCGCACCTGCCCCGCCCCTTTCGGGGGCTGTACGGACATTGTCTTGACCAGACCGGGGTTGGCCTCAAGTTCGGCATCAGAAATCCAACGCATCGTGACCTCAAGATCGCGGGCGATCAGGTCGTTCAGCGCGTCCTCGACAGCCTGCTTGTCCTCAAGCGGATGCTCCATCGCGAAATCGAGGCGGGATTTCTCAGCCCCGATCTGCCCACCCGTCACGGGCAGTGGAATCACGACCGACAACAGGTGCAGCGCCGTGTGCATCCGCATATGGCGCAGACGCAGGTCCCAATCGAGGTTCTGGACGACGTCAGCACCAATGGGTGGCAGCACCTCCCCCTCCGCAGGCACCAGAACGATCGCACCGCCCTCGCCCTTCACCGTCGTGGCGACCTCCATCCGTCCGCCGTCCCATGTCAGTTGCCCCCGGTCCCCCGGTTGCCCACCGCCGGTCGCATAGAACAGGCTTTGATCCAGAACCACGCCACGTTGATCCGTATGGGCCAGAACGCGGCCCGGCGCCTCGGTCAAATACGCGTCGTCTTGAAACAGCGGCTTACTCATCGCCCTCTCCTTCCCCGTCCAGATCCTCGACCGTCATGGCATCGCGGTCCAATTTTTGTTCGGGCGCTGCCGCCGCCGCAACAGGCGCCGATGCTGCCCCGGTCAGCGCCTCGGGATTGCGCAGCCAGATATCACGCTGTGCAAACGGGATCTCGATCCCTTCTTCGACGAAGCGGCGCGCGATCTCGTGGTTGATCTCGCTTTTCACCGACAGCATGAAGTTTACATCAGACAGGATGGCGCGGATTTCGAAGTCCAGACTGCTTGCTCCGAACCCTTGAAACACCACGGACGGGGCTGGATTGACTGTCACCATCGGATGCGCCTCGGCGATCTCGCGCAGGATGGCTTCGACCCGTCTGGTATCGACACCATACGCCACGCCCACTGGCACGATCACCCGCCCGATCGAATTTCCGCGCGTATAGTTCGTCACCACCCCCGACACGAGGTCCGAGTTGGGCAGGATCACGTCTGACCGGTCGAACGTCTCGATCCGCGTCGCACGCACCGAGATATCGCGCACATAGCCCATCTGGCCGTTCACCTCGATCCAATCCCCTTCGGAAATGGGGCGTTCGATCAGAAGGATAATGCCCGATACGAAGTTCGACACGATGGTTTGCAGGCCAAAGCCGATGCCGACAGACAGGGCACCGGCAATGATCGCAATCGAGCTAAGGTCGATCCCTGCCCCGGTAATCGCAATCACGGCCGCCAGGAAAATCCCAACATAGCCTGTGCCCACAGCAATCGCGTTCTGCCCGCCCTTGTCCAGTTTGGTCTTGGGTAGAATGGTACCGCGCAGGGCTGACTGAAGCGCACGTGTTGCCCCATAACCGACAAGGAAAATCGCCGCGAAAATCATAAACGCGCGCGGTGTAATCCGGGCATCGCCCATCTGGAACCCGTTCAGGAAGCGGGTCCATAGTTCGAGCAGATCGGTTGACCGTGCCCCCCAGATCAACGCAAGCAGAGGGATTGCACCCAACAGCAAGCAGAAGCTGATGATCACTGGCAGCAGTGCCTGCTCCGTTGTCTCGCCATCGGCGCGCAGAACCGTGGCATAAACCGCTTTGACAAAGGCATTCAGGATTTCAAGAACCGCCAGAACGCCCAGTGTCAGGATGGTCGGGATCAGCAGCGCCTCGGCCAATGTGAAATAACCGACAGCCGCTGCAACTGGGGCCACAAAGCCGACAAGTTCGCAGACCCGCCCAATAACTGAGATTGTCCGCGTTCTAAGCGCGCTCTGTCCGTTTGCAGCTTGCGAACCAAGATGGCGGCGCAACAGGCGCCCCAGACGCACCAGCAAGACACCGGCCCCCACAAGCAGGGGGAACGACAGAACCGCATTGGTGCTGCTTGAATAGCTTTCGGCCGCGCCAATATCACGCAGCACGGACACCCCACCCAGTAACAACCCCAACAGCGTAACATCAATCCGTGCTTCGGCCCGCAAGGCAGGGGTCGGGAGGTAAAGCGACGCGTGGGCCGGTTCTGCTCCAAAAATACGGGTGCCGATCCACAGCGCGACAAAGAACAGCAAACCCGCCGATGGCAGCGCATCCGCGATCACCTGCCCGCGCAAGCCAAGTACACCCGCAAGGTTCAGCGCTATCAGAAAGGCTGCCAGACCCAGCATCGGTGCGATGACCTGCCCCAACGAAATCACAAAGCCAACCACCCCGCGCGACGGACCTTTGCGCACTTGCCGTAGACGGCTTCCCAGCTGTATCAGCCAGCGACGCGAGCGAGACAGCAACACCAACCCCAAAGCCAGCAGGACCAATGTCAGCGGTAGGTCGGCGTGCAAATCGCGCCGTTGTGCCTCGCTGCCCCACGCATTGCGCATCTCGGTCAGCGCGGTCGAAAAGGTCTGCTTCAACGATGCCAAGGCCGACGGCCACGCAGCCGGGTTTAAAGGCGTCGGGCCAAGTTCCAAAAGCTGATCCGTCTGGCGCGCCCGCAACACACTGTCGATCTCGCGGATCAGAACATCGGCGAGCGCAAATGCTTCTTCGGCCTCTTTTACCGGGGCCTGTGCCTTGCTCAGCGCTTCGGTCAACTCGGCCCGGCGCTGTGTCAGCACCGCCACCTCGCTGCCGGGATCCGTCGGCTCGGGGCCAAGTGTCGCCAGCTGTGTCTTCAGCGTGTCGATACGGATCGAATTCTCGTCCTGCGCGGACTTGAACAGCCCGCGCCACTGGTCGATTTCACTGCGTAACTCGCTTAGCGCCTGATCCGAGGCGCGCCCGATCTCGAGTACGCGTTCGCCCCGTTCTGCCACGCGCGACCACGCCAGATAATCTGGCGCGCCGCTTTCAGTCAGGACATAGCTGGGCGCATCCGTGCTGGTCTCTGCGTCTTGCGCGCTGGCCCCTAGGGGAAAAAGCAGCAGCGCGGCGCACAGCCACACCCGCATCAGCCAAAGGACCCGGATGGGCAGCGTCGAACGGCGCAGATCAGAGGTCATCAGTGATCCTCGAACACCTCCGGCATGAAGGCGGGTTCGCGATCCAGCCAAGTGGGGATCGGAAGGCCCTTTTCACGCAGGAAGTCCGGGTTGAACAGCTTCGACTGATAGCGCGTGCCGTAGTCGCACAGGACGGTCACAATCGTGTGGCCCGGCCCCATTTCGCGCGCCATGCGCATGGCGCCGGCCACGTTGATGCCCGACGAGCCACCAAGGCACAGGCCTTCGTCCTGCAGCAGGTCGAAGATAACCGGCAGCGCTTCGTCGTCAGGGATTTGGAACCGCATGTCCGGCGTGAAGCCCTCAAGGTTCGCGGTGATCCGCCCCTGCCCGATCCCTTCGGTGATCGAGCCACCTTCGGGCGCCGCGGTGCCGGTTTCATACAGCGAATACAGGCCCGACCCCATCGGGTCGCTGAGCGCGACCTTCACGCCTTTGGGCTGCAATGCCATACCGACGCCGGCCAGCGTGCCGCCCGATCCAACCGCGCAGGTGAAGCCATCCACTTTGCCATCGGTCTGTGCCCAGATCTCGGGCCCTGTGCCTTCAATATGCGCCTGACGGTTGGCCACGTTGTCAAACTGGTTGGCCCAGATCGCACCCGCCGGTTCGCTTTCGTTCAGCTTCTCGGCCAGACGGCGCGAGTAATGCACGTAGTTGTTGGGGTTCTTGTAGGGAACGGCTGGCACTTGAACCAGTTCGGCCCCGGCCAAACGGATCATGTCTTTCTTTTCTTCGGACTGGGTTTCCGGGATCACGATCACCGTCTTGAAGCCCATCGAAGCGCCCACGAGCGCAAGGCCGATCCCGGTGTTGCCCGCCGTGCCTTCGACGATCGTGCCACCCGGCTTCAGCGCACCACGCGCCACGGCATCACGGATGATGAACAGCGCCGCGCGGTCCTTGACGGACTGGCCCGGGTTCATGAACTCGGCCTTGCCCAGAATTTCACAGCCGGTCGCCTCAGAGGCTGCCTTCAGCCGGATCAGAGGCGTGTTGCCCACGGTTGCTTCGAGATCGCGTTTGATGTCCATTTTCCAGCCCTTTATCGCGCGTCGTTTCTACCATCTGTATGACCTGACAATAGGCGGTTCAAGGGCCGAGCATCACGAATGCGTGCGCAAATTCTGCCGATTGGCCGCCAACCAGAAGGCCGCAAGGATCAACGGGCCAACATTTGCCTCGCCCGAGGTGATCAGTTCCATCAGGCGATCAAAGGGAATGACGTGGCTGCGAATGTCTTCGGCCTCGCTCTCGACGCCGCCAATGCCGCCTGCATCATCGGGAAGATCACACAGGGCAATGAAGGGGTAAAAGAACTCGGTATTCGCACCGGGGCTGGGATAATGCGGCGTCAGCGGGATCAGGCGATCAAGCGTAAGCCCGGCTTCCTCCATAGCTTCGCGGCGCACGCTGTCTTCTGGCGCTTCGCCCCCATCGATCCGGCCCGCAATGGGTTCAAGCAGCCACGGGTGCACATCGCCCCGGATCAGCGGCCCCATGCGGAACTGTTCAATCACCAACACGCGATCGCGCACAGGGTCATAGGGCAGCACGATCACCGCATCCCCACCGACGAAGGCAGCACGGTCGACAACCTCACTCATCTCACCGGTATATTTCCGGAAGGACAGCTCTTGCTCTTCCAGCGTGAAGTAATTGGCATAGGGACGACTACGGCGCGTTACGGTAATGTCTTGCACCCCGTAGTCTGCACGCAACATCGTCGGCGCCGGTTCAGACCGCGCGCGCACCCGGCTGGAGGCGCGCGTTCGGATCATGGGAAAGCGTCGCGCGATTTCGTCTGGCGAGACATGCCCAAAGCCCTCCATCACTTCTTTCGCGGCCTCAACGGTCATCGCGCCGTACTTGGCTTCCCAGTCGCTCAGATTCCAGACGGCTCCGGGCGTCCACAAGCCGGGGGTCGGGAAATAGACTTGCGTCTGGACTTCTTCGCCATCGGGCTCGACCCGCACCGTGACATCTTCCAGAGCATAGTCAAATCCACCCTCATAGAAGTTGAGCCGCGCGACATCCTGATCCGACAGATCCTGAACCAAAAGCCCGCGCAACAGAGCTGAGGCATCACCTTCAGAGATCATCGGAAAGGGCTGATTTTTAACCCAATTTGCGACATGACCGGACAACACCGCGGGGCTGATGCGACAGGTGCTTTCGCCCCCCAAAACCAAATCCAGAAGCGGGCGATGGCACAGGGTGCCATAAAAGAACAACGAATTCACAGGATCCCTTTCACGTCTGCATGCGGTACGGCGCACACAGATGCACTATCCCCATTTTCGAGCCGCGTAAAAGGCAGAAGATGACGCAATAAACGCGCCGAGGATCGCGACCGCCGCAATTTCCGCAGTCGTAAATTCTACCGCAAAATCAAAGCCGATGATGAAGATATCCTGCAGCGCCTCGATCGGCCCCTCATATCGCTTGCGCAAAGAGTTACTGATCATCTGGGAGAACGAGAAGGTAAACAGGGTGACAAACACCTGTACGAACAGCGTCGTCCCGGCATTCGCCCCGGCGGTTCCAAGCCCCCGATCTGCGCGCGGACCCAGATAGAACCAGCCGACGAACAACCCGGCAAAGGCACAGGTCGGCGACAAATAGGACAGGTCCCTGCCCTCGGGCATCAGGGGTTTGACCAACTCTCCACACAGCCAACCGACAGCAGCCAAAATAATTGCAGAGATCAGTTTTGCGGCTGTGGGCATAGGTCTTCCGTATTCAAGGCGCGTGGTCGTTCTTACCAAATCGTTAAGATCTGCTTATGGCCATATTATGGCGTAAAGCACGACAGTAAAACAGAATTACCCGGACCTCCGCGACACGGTCAACTGCACCACATCGCAGCTTCCGGAATGGAACGCTGCCGCGCATGAGGTCAAATAGAAATTCCACATCCGGCGAAATTTGTCATCAAATCCCATCGGCGCAATTTTGCCCCAACTGTCGTTGAAACGGTCAAACCAGCGGCGCAATGTGACCGAGTAGCTTTCACCGAACTCGATCCGGTTTTGCGTGTCCAGACCGGCGCGTGCAACTTCGTCCTGCAGCACGGTTTTTGACGGCAACATGCCGCCCGGGAAGATGTATTTCTGTATGAAATCAACACCTTTTCGATAGGCATCAAACCTGCGCTCGGCAATGGTGATGATCTGAAGCGTGGCCTTCGCGCCGGGCTTCAGGCAGGATTTCACCGTCTCAAAGTAAACTGGCCAGTATTTCTCGCCGACCGCCTCGAACATCTCGATCGAGGCGATGCCGTCATATTGGCCCGTCTCGTCGCGGTAGTCCTGCATCTTGATCTCGACCATGTCGGACAGGCCCGCGCGCTGCAGACGTTCGACTGCATAATCATGCTGCTCTTGGCTGATGGTCAGGCCGGTCACGCGGATCCCCTTGCGTGCGGCGTGCTCGGCAAAGCCGCCCCAGCCACAGCCGATTTCCAGCACGTGATCCCCCGGCCCCACGCCCATTTCGTCGATCATGGACGCGTATTTCGCCTCTTGCGCGCGTTCGAGGCTTTCCTGCCCCGTTTCAAACAGCGCCGAGGAGTAGGTCATCGTGTCATCCAGCCACGCTTGATAGAAGTCATTGCCCAGATCGTAATGGGCCGAGATGTTCTTCTTCGCCTGTTTCTTGGTGTTGGCGCGCATCAGGTGGCGCAGACGTTCATAGGCGCGCAGGAATATCTGGCCGGGAAACCCGTCATAGACCATGTCATTGTCGTCCTGCACCAGATCCAGAAAGGCCTGTAGATCCGGCGTCGACCAGCCACCTTCGATATAGGCGTCACAAAAGCCCAGATCCCCTTCGCGGATCAGGCGGGCGAAAACGTCTGGATCATGAACGTGAAGCTCGGCCACGTAACCGGGCTGTGCCGCCTCTGCCCGAAACCGGCGTCCGTCGGGCATCACGAAGTCCAAACGGCCTTTGTTCATGCGTTTGGCGATCGCAAACACTTGCGCGAAATAGCGCGGCAGATCGCTTTGATCTTTGGTCTCTGTCAGGATCATGTCACACCCCTGAAGCCTCGAAATACTGCTAAAAGGCTATGTCGGGCATGGGTAAGCTGACAAGGTGGCTGCTGTGCAACTGCGGAAAACGGCTTTGCAAATGCAGTATTTAGGGGCGCTGCCCCGGCCTACGCGACCGGGACAGCGCAAGAAACCTCAGAGCACCTGATCCAGTGCGTCGATCAGTTTCGCGACCTCTTCTTCGGTCGTGTAATGGGTGAAGCTGACGCGCAAAACACCGTGTGCGGGGTCTACCCCCTGCGCCTGAAGCGCGCGCACAGCATAAAAATCACCGCCGCCCGCCATGATGCCCTTCGGTACCAAGGCCGCCGCCAGATCCTCGCCCGGAATACCCGAGGCCAGCGACACAGTCGGTGCCCGATTGGCCGCCACCGACGGCCCCAGCAGACGGACCGAATTCTTGGCGGTGGCGTAGTCCAGAAGCGGCAGCAGCAGCTTCACCTCGTGATCACGCATCAGGGCGTGGGCGGCAGCGGCCAGTTGCGTTGCGTCCCCTGATGCACCGTGATGCGTTGCCAAGGCCTCCATGTAATCCGCCATCCCGGCGGACGCCGCCACTTGCGCATGGTCCGGCCCTGCGGGGGTGAAGCGTTTATAAAGGCTATCCGCGTTGAAATAATGCGCCTGATTGGGCAGCGTTTCCCCAAGGGCGCGGCGGATCACCATGATGCCCTGATGTGGGCCATAGGTCTTATAGGCTGAAAACAGATAGATATCTGCACCCAGATCATCGACATTCACAAAGCCATGCGGGGCGTAGCTGACGCCATCCACGCAACTATAAGCCCCCGCCGCGCGGGCGGTGGCGCAGATCGCTTTCACATCGTTGATCTCGCCCACCACGTTCGAGCAATGGGGGAAGCAGACCAGTTTTACCTTACCGTCGCCCAGAAGGTCCTCCAGTGCGGCGGGGTCCAGATGTCCGGTCTCGGGGTCAATCTGCCATTCGCGGACGTCAAACCCTTCGTCGGCGAGACGGCGCCACGGGCCAGAGTTCGCTTCGTGATCCTGATTGGTGACGACAATTGCATCACCCGGCGACAGGTGCTGCCGGAACGCTTGTGCCAGAACGTAAGTATTCTGAGTGGTGGACGGCCCGAAGGACAGCTCGTCCGTGTCGACGCCCATCATGGCCGCCAAGCGCGCGCGCGCCTCGTCCATTTCTTCCCCGGCCAGTCGCGAGGCATCATAGGGCGCATAGGGCTGCACTTTGCGCTGCGTGTAGTAGCGGGTCAGGCGGTCGATCACAGGTTTGCAGGTGTACGACCCACCCGCGTTCTCGAAAAACGCTTGGCCCTGCAATGAGGGTTCAGAAAACGCGGGGAATTGCGCACGTACCCAGTTTACATCAAGCTCAGCCATCGCAGGCTCCTTTTTTGGTGTGTCGGGGGGGATTGTCCTGCCCCCTGAGTTTCAAGGTCAGGCAGGTCTTCCAGCCAGCCCGCAGATCTATGGCGACCGGGGCAGATCCGTGCGGTGACGGAACACCCAATCGCTAGGACGCGCCACGCTGTGGGTCAAGAAAAAAGAGGCCCCGAGGGGCCTCTTCCAAAGCCTTATCTGTGGTCGCCTTAGCGGCGGCGTTCAGCCCGCAGCCCCAGGAAGATCGAAACGCACATCAAGACCAGCACAATCGCAAACGGGAAGCCCGTGGCGATCGCTGCGGCCTGCAGCGCACCAAGACCACCACCTAGCAACAGTGCAATTGCGATGGCACCTTCCAAGATGCACCAGAACACACGCTGTGCGGTCGGCGCATCGGTCTTACCACCCGCCGTGATCGCATCGATCACTAGCGACCCCGAGTCCGACGAGGTCACGAAGAACACGATGACCAGAATGATGCCAATGAAGCTCAGAACACCTGTCAGCGGGAAGGCTTCGAACATGGTGAACATTTTCACTTCCAGAGCGGCGTCTTTCAGAGCCTGACCACCATCACCCATCACTTGGTCCAGTGCAGCACCGCCGAAAACGGTCATCCACAGTGCACCAACAATGGTCGGGATGATCAGAACGCAGGTCACAAACTCGCGGATGGTCCGACCACGCGAGATGCGTGCAATGAACATACCGACGAAGGGTGACCAACTGATCCACCACGCCCAGTAGAAGGCAGTCCAGCCTTGCATGAAGTTGGTGTCTTCACGGCCAACCACACCCGACAGTGCCGGCAGGTTCACCATATAGGCCCACATGTTGTCGAAGAAGCCGGTCAAGATGGCAAGGGTCGGGCCAACGATGATCACAAGTATCAACAGGATGGCGGCCAAAACCATATTGGCTTCCGACAGGCGTTTCACGCCTTTGTCCAGCCCCGCCACAACCGAAATCAGCGCAAAGCCGGTGATCAGAACGATCAGAAGCACTTTCATACCATCGCTAATTGGCACGCCGAACAAATAGTTCAGACCACCCAGCGCCTGGCTTGCGCCCAGACCCAGCGAGGTTGCCAGACCAAAGATGGTCGCGAACACGGCAAGCACGTCGATGATGTGGCCCAGAATGCCCCAGGTTGCTTCACCAAACAGCGGATAGAACACCGAGCGCATGGTCAGCGGCAGGCCACGGTTGAAGCTGAAGAAGGCCAGTGCCAGCGCAACAACGGCATAGACCGCCCAGGGGTGCAGCCCCCAGTGGAAGATCGTGGCAGCCATTGCCAGATCGCGCGACGCAACCGCATCGCCCGCGGCAGCACCCAGCGGTGCCCAGTCGGTGCGTAGGCCGTTCTCGACAGCCGAACCGCCCATCGAGCTTCCGAAGTGCGAGATCGGCTCGGCCACGCCCCAGAACACCAGACCGATGCCCATACCAGCGGCAAACAGCATCGCGAACCATCCCATGTAGGAATAGTCAGGGCGCGCGTCATCACCACCCAGACGGATCGACCCATAGGGCGTCACGATCAAGAACAGCGAAAACAGAACGAAGATGTTACATGCCAGCATGAACACCCAGTCAAAGCTACTGGTCAGCGCAGGGCGCAGCCAGCCGAAGAAATCACCGGCTTGCTCTTTAAAAACCAATGAAAAAAAGACAAATGCCAGAATGGTCAGGCCGGACACCAGAAAGACGGGATTATGTACATCCAACCCGAAAATCTGGACGTTGTCCTGACCGACCTCATAGTCGGTTTCAGTCTCTGTCCCCATGGATATCTCCTCCTTTTAGGACTGTGAAGTGCGCGGAACTTGGGCGTGATCACAGTGAGGAAATTGGGGTATTGGGACTGAAAACGGGCCGAAAACGACCTTTTTGTCGCCTTCTGCAGGACCGCAAAAACACGCACAGTCTGGCGGGTTTGGCACCTTTTCTATTCGCGACAGATCATGTGCCGGATGCGCCTTTGTCGTGATTCTTGGCCATTTCCTGAAGCTCTGCATCCAGCGGCCAGCGTTTCGCGGCGGCTTCCAGCAGGTCTCCGGGATAATAATCCCCCTCGGCCAAGGGATCCTGCCGTAGCACGTTCAGCGCGAAGGGTTTCAAAACGTCCGCACCGATATCTTGCGAAATCATGATGCGCAGGTCTTCGGTAGTGAATTGTCCAAGAGGTTTCTTGCGCAGCGACGTGGTTGTCGCCACCAGATACGACGCGCAGCACGGCGTCGGCCAACGCTGCCCGTCAATCTCTTCCAATGTTTTGTTGGCGAGGGACGCGATCACGCGCCCCTCATCTTGTTCAGGCATTCACATCCACCACGACACGACCTTTGACACCCCCTTTTAGGATGTCAGCCCCCAGTCCGGGAAGGTCCTCCAGTGTCGCAGGGGTGATCATCGCCTCAAGCTTGTCCATCGGCAGATCCGTGGCAATGCGCTGCCATGCGCGCACGCGGTTGTCGTAAGGCTGCATGACCGAGTCGATGCCCAAGAGGTTCACGCCGCGCAGCAGGAAGGGAATGACGGTTGCAGGCAGATGTGCGCCGCCCGCCAGACCAACCGCCGACACGGACGCCCCGTATTTCATCTGGCCCAATACGCGCGCCAGCATGTCGCCGCCCACGGCGTCTACGCAGCCAGCCCATGTCTCGGCTTCCAGCGGGCGTTTTGTGGTTTCGTTCAGCTCTTCACGTGCGACGATGGTGGTGGCGCCCAGCGACTTCAGGTAGTCGGCCTGATCCGCGCGGCCGGTCACGGCAGCGACCTCGTAGCCCAGATTGGCCAGAATGGCGGTCGCAACCGATCCAACACCGCCCGCAGCACCGGTCACCAGCACGGGACCCTGCCCCGGCTTCAATCCATGATCTTCCAGCGCCATCACCGCCAGCATCGAGGTGAAGCCAGCAGTTCCGACAGCCATCGCCTGACGGGTGGTCAGACCTTCGGGCAGCGGCACCAGCTTGTCGGCTGAAATACGTGCCTTCTGGGCATACCCGCCCCACGACACCTCGCCCACGCGCCAGCCGGTCAGCACGACCTTATCGCCGGGTTTGTAACGGTCATCATCCGACGCCTCTACGGTGCCTGCATAGTCGATCCCCGGCACGTGAGGATAGTTGCGCACCAGCCCGCCGCCTTTGGCCGACAAGCACAGCCCATCCTTGTAGTTCACGGTCGAGTATTCCACAGCGACGGTCACATTGCCCTCGGGCAGCGCATCCGTGTCGATTTCCTTGATCGACGCGGCGGCAAGGCCTTCGTCGTTTTGCTCCATCATCAATGCCTTGAACATTGTCGTCTCCTCAAATCCAGAATGTGTCATAGACGGTCGCCGCGCGCGGTCCGTCAGGCGTCATCACGTCAAGCTCGGTGCCCGAGTCCCAATGGGTCATCCGCACCATGCCAATCGCGACACCAGTATTGAAATCGGGCGAGTTCGCAGCCGAGGTCACCTGCCCCACCTGTCGATCCCCATCCATAAGGGGCCACGCCCGATCGCAGGGCGGCACACCGCCCAGGATCTCAATCGCCCGCACTTGCTGTACGGGGCCTTCCTTCGCCACACGCAACAGCGCATCGCGCCCGACACAACCAAGGGCGCTTTGGGTCGAACAGAACCGCCCCAACCCGGCCTCATGCGGGGTGTTTTCGCGGGTCATGTCGTTGCCATAGGACAGCAGCCCACCCTCGACGCGTTCGATGCCATTGGGGCAACCCGCATGGACGTCCATGCTTTTCCCCGCTTCCATCAGCGCGTTCCACAGGGGCATCCCAATGTCGGATCCCTCGACGTAGATCTCGAACCCGCCTTGTTTAGAATAGCCCGACCGGGCAACCACAAGGCTACGCCCCTGAAACTCCAGCCGTTTGTAGCGGAAGAAGCGGATATCGCGCACGGCATCGCCAAAGACCGCCGCCGCCAGATCATCCGCTTTCGGCCCCTGAATGGCCAAGGGCGAGACATCCGGTTCATCCACCAGCACATCCAACCGGAAGCCATAAGCCAGCCCCTTCACCCACATGATCAGATCACTGTCGGCAATCGAGATCCAGAACCGGTCCTCGTCCAGCTTCACCGCCACCGGATCGTTCAGCATCCCGCCGGTTTCGTCGACCATGGGGACATAAAAACACTGCCCATCCTGCATCTTCGACAGGTCGCGCGGGGTGAGCATCTGGATCAGGCGGGCGGCATCGGGGCCACGCACTTCGACCTGACGTTCACAAGCGACGTCCCAGACCTGAACGGCATCCTTCAGGTGGCGATAGTCTTCCTCCACCGACCGAAAAACGGTCGGCAGCAACATGTGGTTATACACCGTGTATCCCTTGACCCCGGCGGCTTCGACGCCATCGGAAAAAGGGGTGCGCCGCAGTCGGCGGGACGGAGAGATCATGGCCATGGGTCGCGCTCCCGTGGGGTCCTCCGGCCGCCTTAGCGACCGGGGCCTTTCCAATCGATTTGGCAGATCTCGGCGGATTTGCCATCAAAGTCCCAGACGCGGCCAAAGGCGCGCACGCGGGCCTCGTCGGCTTTGGCAACGGTGATATCCGGACCCATCCAGTAGTTGGTGTTGGTGATCACCTGATCCGCACCGCCCTTCCCCGGAACCGGGGTGACCGAGCCGCGAATGGCCTTGCCAACGATCAGACGGCGGGTGTTGCCTTCGGTTTCGAACGACACGGGTGCACGCTCGGCGCCCAGGAATTCGCTGACCAGCATCTTGAACAGACCGGTGGTGCCTTTGGCCGCGCCAGTGAAGATGTGGCAGAGCGCTTCGAACGCCTCGTCCGAGGCACGTTCGTCGATATAGGCCGCCGCTTTCCAGTTGCCGCGCGCCATGCGGCCCGGGATTTCCAGCAGAAGGCCAACGTTCAGGCCCGCCAGATCCACGTCACCATACTGGCCGCTGTCGATGCGGATGCCCGCCCAGCCCATGCAGTAGCCTTCGGTCGGCGGGTGGTCGCCAAGGCTGACCACGCAGGGGCAGAACACTGTGCAGTTGCAGTTGAGGATCAGCTCCCCTTTGATGGTCCATTCGACCGTGCCAATTTGCGATCCGTCCATGTTATCCTCCCTGGACAAGCGCCACGATCCCGCCCGCGATCAGCGCCCAGCCCAAGGGGCGGGTCAGATAGCGGCCCAGATCGGGCAGTTTTTCAAAAATCATGATGAGAGTGGCGAGCCCCATGAAGGCAAGGTTCATCACCCCACCCACGAAGCCCAAAAGCATCAGCGCCCAGCAGCAGCCAAGGCAAATCGCGCCCAGACGCAGGCCCAGCGCGACCGCGTTCCAACGGGTCTCGCGCCAGTATTGCATGAAAAAGGTCATAGGCTGGCGGCATTGGCTGAGGCAGCTGTCCTTCAGAGACGAGAACTGATACGCCCCCGCCCCGATCAGCAATCCACCCGTCAGCCACGGCGAGACGCTCTGGCCCAGTGGCGACAGAAGCCCAGCGCGAAAGAGCACAAGCTGCCCGGCAGCGGCGATGGCCGCGAATCCCAGCCAGATGGCCAGATAACCCGCGACCAGCTCGGCAAAGCCTTGGCGCGATCCTGCGCCCGAGGCGATCATGTCGTCATAGGTGGCGAAGGTCGGCAGAGCCGTAGGAGCCATCATCGCGGCAGACATCACGGCCCACATGGCGAAAAGCCCCCAGAAGCCAGCCTTGTCAGGCTCGACCACGCAAAGCGACCGCCAGAACTCGGCGCCATAGATGCGCGATAGCTCTAGCGCGTCTGATGGCAGCGCCATCGCATAAAGAAGCACCCAGCCCACAAGAATGAGCCCGAACAGCGCCAGCCAATGTGGCGCGCCCATCGTTCTTATCCTTGACGAAACGGACATGGTTCCCCCATCTTGCGAGTCGGGATTTATAATGTCTGACAATTGCCGATCTGGCAAGCAAATGTCTGACAATTAGAAAGTGACGCGGCGTGAAAACGGACCTGAACGAAAACGAAGACCTCTCGACCCAAATCGCAGAAGCCATTCGCGATGCCATTATCGAGGGCAGCCTGATCGTAGATCAACGCCTGCCCTCCGAGGCGGAACTGTGCGAGAAATTCGACGTGGGCCGCTCCACCGTACGCGAGGCGCTGAAACGTCTGGCCGCGCAAAACCTGATCCGCACTCAACGCGGAGCTGCAGGCGGGGCATTCGTCAACCGCATGTCCTTTGAAGAGGCCTATGACCAGCAGATCACGACCTCGACCCTGCTTCTATCCATGAACCGCGTGGATTTCGAAACGGCGTGCGAAGCCCGATACGCACTGGAACGCTCCTGCGCGCCGCTGTCCGCCCAGCGCCGTACGCCGGATCAACTGGCCACCATGCGGGCGGAAATCCACCGCCAGAGCCAACCGGGCCTAACAGACGAGGCCTTCTGCGCCTCAGACGTGGCCTTCCACCGCGCACTGGTGGACGGCGCGGGAAATCCGGTGCTGTCTTATCAACTGGCAGGCGCGGTCGAGGCGATGCAGCCGCTGATGAACATGATCACCTATACGCAGAGGGATCGGGACCGGATCATCGCGCTACACAGTCAGATCGCAGATGCGCTGGAAGCGAAGGACGCCGCGGCGGCCAACGCACGTCTGATAGACCTTGAAACCGAAACCTTAAAGCTTGCCAAAAGCGCCTTCGCGGCCCGCCGCTGACCCACCTGACAGAATTTTGCGCGCATTTGTGATATGCTGGCGGCATTACACAATATGCATTGCGAGGGATCATGTCTTTGAAAGTCATTGGAACAGGCTTTGGCCGCACGGGCACGGATTCCATGCGCGAAGCCCTAGATATTCTTGGATTTGGCCCGACGCACCACATGTTCGAAGTGCATGACAGCCCTCATCAGTCAGAGATATGGCGCGCGTTGGTCGAAGGCGGGACACCCGATTGGGACCATTTATTCAAGGGATATCACGCCTGCGTTGACTGGCCCTCAGCGCATTACTGGCGCGAGCTGATCGACTACTACCCGGATGCCAAGGTGATCCTGACGCAGCGCCCCGCTGAGGATTGGTGGCGCAGCATGGAAAAGACGATTCTTAAGTTCGCCAACGCCCGAGACGACCCTGACATGTTTTTCACACAGAAACTCGTTGGTGACATCGTGTTTGGCGGGCGACCCGTGACACAGGAACATGCCATCTCGGTCTACGAGGCCCACATTCAAGAGGTACAAGACACGGTGCCGAAAGATCGTTTGCTGATTTACAATCTTGGTGACGGTTGGGGTCCACTCTGCCACCATCTAGAGGTTGTGATCCCACCGCAGGACTACCCGAACCGAAATGCGCAGAAGTCCTTCACTGATCGCATGGATACAGAACAGTCTTCCTAGACCAACTATCGTATTTCGCACCAGAATTGCCGCAGCAACCATTTGCAACTGTCAGTCCCCCGCCCTATATACAATTTGTCCCCTCGGGGACTATGGACATAAACGCGCTCGTAATAAGCGGATCGGACCCGGGGGCGGTACCCGGCGCCTCCACCATAATGCACTCAGGGGCATCCTTCGTTTGGGGACCACCTTGATATCGTGGGGGCGAAATAGGATCGACGGACGTCTAAAGGGGTTAGCTTTGTTTCGGTGAGATACCACCGTTATCGGTTCACTTAAGCTAGTTGCAAACGACAACAAAGCTCCGGCAATGGCTCTGGCTGCGTAAGCAGTTCGGGTCGCCGAAACTTAAGCCCCTAGGCCTAGCCGCTTAGGGCGGGGTTCGCAGGCACCTGGCAACAGAAGCCTGCACTTTCCCCCATCATTTTCGCTTGCAATCGGATGCGCTTCGCGCCCCTATCCGCGCATGAGCCCGTCGCTGTCCGAACTTACCCGTGTCTTCACCCGCATTGGCCTGATGTCCTTTGGCGGGCCAGCGGCGCAGATTGCCGTCATGCACAAGGAATTGGTCGAGGACCGCCCGTGGCTGAGTGAGGATCAGTTCCTACGTGCGCTGTCCTTTTGCATGCTCTTACCCGGCCCTGAGGCGATGCAGCTGTGCACCTATGCGGGCTGGCGGCTGCGCGGCACGTTGGGCGGGCTGATCGCGGGGCTGTTGTTTGTCCTTCCCGGAGCTGCGGTCATGTTCGCCCTGGTTCTGGCCTATGCAAATTGGGGCAACATCCCGGCGGTCGAGGCGTTGTTTCTTGGGATCAAGGCCACTGTCATCGTCGTGGTTCTGCAAGCCCTGTGGCGGTTGGGACGTAAAACCCTGAAACGCCCGCTGCATTGGGGCATCGCGCTGATGGCTTTTGTGGCGCTCTATCTGTTTGGACTTCCGTTCCCTCTGGTGATCGTTGCAGCCGCTGCTTTTGGTGCGTTGCGCCCCGTCTCTCAAAGCGCTGTCACGCCAGCTCCGACCCCACAGACCCGCGCAACCCTCGGCACTATCGCCCTCTGGGGCACGCTCTGGGTCGCACCGATCATTCTCGCGCTCCTCTTAGGCGCCGACTTCCTTGTGGATGTCGGGCTCTTCTTCTCAAAACTCTCCGTGGTCAGCTTTGGCGGCGCCTATGCGGTGCTGGCCTACATGGCGCAGGCCGCGGTCGAGGCCGAGGGCTGGATCAGCGCAGGCCAGATGGTGGACGGGCTGGGATTGGCCGAGACCACCCCCGGCCCCTTGATCCTCGTCACGCAGTTCGTAGGCTTCATGGCGGGCTACAATCTGGCGGGCGTGGGGCTGGGTTTCGCGGCTGGTCTGATGACGCTCTGGACCACCTTTGTGCCCTGCTTCCTGTGGATCTTTACCGCAGCCCCCCATGTGGAATGGCTGACCAGCCAACCCCGGCTGGACGCCGCCCTGCGCGCGATCACCGCCGCCATTGTCGGCGTCATCGCCAATCTGATGCTGTGGTTTGCGATGGCCGTGTTCTTTACCCGCACCCTACCAATCTGGGACGGATTTCCTGGCGCGCGCCCGGACGTAAGCTCGGTTGACCTGACAGCCGTCGGCCTCTGCGCCCTATCGGCTCTGTTGCTCACCCGTCTGTCCCTGCCCGTCACCCTGATCTGCATGGCGCTGGCCGGGCTTGGCTACAATCTGGTCGCCTGATCACTTCCCATCTTCCCTTCCCCGCGCCCTGCCCCTATTCTGACCCAAAGCGCAGGAGGATCACCCGCATGTCCGACCAGATCGACTATGGAAACCTGATGCATGACGCCATGCGCAGTCTGATCCGCAAAGTTCTGGATGATGTCGCGCGTGACGGTCTGCCCGGAGAGCACCATTTCTTCATCAATTTCGACACGCATCACGAGGATGTCGAGATCGCGGACTGGATGGTGGATCGCTTCCCCGACGACATGACCATCGTCCTACAACACTGGTTCGAAGATCTGGACGTGCGCCCGGATGGATTCGCCGTGACGCTGAATTTCGGCGACGTGCCCGAGCGCCTTTATGTGCCCTTTGATGCCATCCGCACCTTCGTGGACCCCTCGGTCGAGTTCGGCCTGCGGTTTGAACTTCAGGAAGAACATCACCCGGATCTGCATCTGGCCGGAGACGAAGATCTTCTGGCCGAAGAAGAGCAGCCCGTGGCGGACCCCGAACATGACGATACCGAAGCGGCCTTTGCCGAGGATGTGGAAGAAGAGCAGCACGACGCAGAAATTGTCAGCCTGGACAGTTTCCGCAAATAACTCCGCCGTCGCGGATCATCGCCATACAGCCGTTACATTCCCCCGCCAGACTGCGAAAAACGTCAGTTGTGGGGACTGTGATGGCTTCGAATATCTCTCTTTTTCTAGGGCAAATGCTGCGGCGCCCGACGCAGGTGGTGGCGATCGCGCCGTCCTCGGCCGCTGTGGCACGCAAGATGACCGAGGGGCTGGAAGACACCACCGGTCCCGTGGTGGAAATCGGCCCCGGCACTGGCAGCTTCACCCGCGCCATTCTGAAACGCGGGGTGGCGCCTGAGCGCCTGACCCTTCTGGAAACCAACCCCGAGTTCTGCAAGGCGCTGACCCGCGACTTTCCGGGTGTTACCGTCCTGAACCGTCCCGCGCAGGACATCCGCGATCTTGGGCTGACAGACATCGGCGCCGTGATCTCGGGCGTGCCGGTTCTGGCCCGCCCAACTATCCAGCGCGAGGTTTTGGGGCGTGCCTTCGACGTGATGTCTCCGCGCGGGTTCTTCACCCAGATCACCTATGCGCCGAACAGCCCTGTCTCGGAAGAGATGCAAATCGAGCTCGGGATTTACGCCCGCCATCGCGGTGTGGTGTGGGGCAACCTGCCCCCGGCCCGTGTCTACGAATTCCGCCGTCAGACGCACTAATGCCAGTCTGCACAGAGGATACCGCAATCGTTAGCGGTATCCCACGGTATACAGGATTGAACTTTGCGCCCATTCCGCTATGAAGAACGCGGTATTTTTGACAAAGGCGCAAAGACATGACCCAGACCCGCACCGAATCCGACAGCTTTGGCCCGCTCGAGGTTCCTTCCGACAAGTATTGGGGCGCTCAGACGCAGCGTTCGATCATGAACTTCCCCATCGGTTGGGAAAAACAGCCCGTGGCCATCGTCCGCGCCCTTGGCGTGATCAAGCAGGCCTGTGCTGAAGCCAACAAAGCATCGGGCGCCATGAACGCCGACATCGCGGATGCGGTCATTCAGGCGGCAAGCGAAGTGGTTGCTGGCAAGTTTGACGACAACTTCCCGCTGGTGGTCTGGCAGACCGGCTCGGGCACCCAGTCGAATATGAACGCCAACGAAGTCATCGCCAACCGCGCGATTGAGATCATGGGCGGCGTCATCGGCTCGAAAGACCCGGTACACCCGAACGATCACTGCAACATGGGTCAGTCGTCGAACGACACCTTCCCGACCGCCATGCACATCGCCACCGCCATGACGGTCCGTGACGTGCTGCTGCCCGGTCTGGAAAAGCTTCTGAAAGGTCTTGAGGCCAAGGAAGAAGAATTCAAAGACATCATCAAGATCGGCCGCACCCACACGCAGGACGCGACCCCTCTGACGCTGGGTCAGGAATTCTCGGGCTATGCCCACATGATCCGTCAGGGCATTGCCCGCGTGAAAGCCGCCCTGCCCGGCATCTACGAGCTGGCTCAAGGCGGCACCGCTGTTGGTACTGGCCTGAACACCAAGCAAGGCTGGGGCGAAGAAGTCGCCGCCAACATGGCGCGCATCACCGACCTGCCCTTCGTCACCGCCCCGAACAAGTTCGAAGCTCTGTCAGCCCATGACGCCATGGTCTTCATGTCGGGCGCTTTGGCCACGGTGGCTGGCAGCTGCTACAAAATCGCCAACGACATCCGCTTCCTGGGCTCGGGTCCGCGCTCGGGTCTGGGCGAGCTGATCCTGCCCGAAAACGAGCCGGGCTCATCGATCATGCCGGGTAAGGTGAACCCGACCCAAGCCGAGGCCCTGACTCAGGTTGCCGCGCACGTCATGGGCAACGACGCTGCGATGAAATTCGCCGGTTCGCAGGGTCACTTTGAACTCAACGTCTATAACCCGATGATGAGCTACAACCTGCTGCAGTCGATCCAACTGCTGGGAGACGCCACTGACAGCTTCACCGAGCGTATGCTGAACGGCATCAAAGCCAACGAGCCGCGCATCGACAAGCTGATGAAGGAAAGCCTGATGCTGGTGACAGCTCTGGCCCCCACCATCGGCTATGACAACGCGACCACCGTGGCCAAGACCGCGCACAAGAACGGCACCACCCTGAAGGAAGAGGCGATCGCCCTTGGCTTCGTGGATGAAGAGACATTCGATGCTGTCGTCCGCCCCGAGCAGATGATCGGCCCGAAAGCCTGATGGAAAAGCCGGTCAACCTGAACCGGTATCGAAAAGAAAAAGCGCGGGCCGACAAAAAGGCCCGCGCAGACCAGAACGCGGTGAAATTTGGCCGGACCAAGGCCCAGAAAGACGCCGAAAAAGCTGAAACGGCGCGGATCACGCGGCTGTTCGACGGTCACAAACAGGATCGTGACGAATGAGACGCCAGTTGTTTGGCGTCATCGGCTTCACAGTCACAGCCCTCGCCACAGGGATCTGTTTGAATTTTCTGTTTATGTCCGTTTCGGCACTTTGCGAGACCCCAGGCTCAAATATCCCCTACTATAGATCCTATGGAAACTTCTGGGCCATTCTAGACAGCCACTTCATTGGGTCCAAGCGCGACAACTACATCTACTATCCCACGCTTCTCCTCAACTCAGTCATTCTTGGAGTGCCAAGCTGTCTGGTGGTTCTAAGTTTCATCAACTGGCTTGTCCCCAGAACAAGAGCTAGTATTGCTGTAGTCGCCGCTGCGAGCTTGCCGCCGATAGTCGTTTCGGTTTTCATCCTTACGGTCGCTCTCACACACCGAACACACGGATATGTTGGGAGTTGGAGTTGGCCATCTCTACCAAAATGGGCCGAAGCAGCATCCTGCACCCGAACAGTTGACCGTAAGAACTGGTTCATATTCAGGGGAACCCCGCTTTGACCCATCGCCCTCAAAAACATTCGCTCACCCTCCACGGCCACCGCACCTCCGTGTCGTTAGAACCCGAGTTCTGGAAAGCCTTTCAGGACATCGCAAAAGCGCGCGGCCTGCCCTTGAACGCACTGGCTGCCGAGATCGACAACGCCCGGGGCGTGGATCGGGGGCTTGCATCCGCCATCCGCGTCTATGTGCTTGAATACATCCAGCGTCAGTCCAAGGGCTAAGCCCCGTCGGGCTAATCCCACAAGGCCGCGCGGATCCGTTCGGTTCTGCATTTCTCGCGCAGTTTTTCGGGGGTCAAACCGTCACGATCCTGATCAGCGCGCAGCACATCATTGAAGATGCCCTCGATCTCTTCGCGGGACACTTTTTCCTCGCGTTCGACTTTATCGACACGCACGCCAAACAGTCGCCAGGCCGGAAGCACCATGCGATAAGTGAATCCTTTCTGTGTCGACGATTTGGCAGCCGTGGACTTCATCACATTCCCCAATGTGTTTCCCCTGTTGGAAAACATATTGTCCGGGTTGACGTTTTGGGAAACGGGGAAAAGCACTGCGTCGGTCACCCAACATGCAGGATGCGCAATAACCCGCTGAAATAAAGCGCCTATTGCCTCTCGTCACGAGGCGAGATCGACAGCCAGATCCCGTCTTTGCCCCGTACGGTCAGGTGCGCCACGGGCATCGCGGGCCGGTTTTCGACCAGCTCAAACCGATAGGATCGCATTAGCATGGACAGGATCAACGGCCCTTCGATCATCGCAAATCCCGAGCCCGGACAGACCCGCTGCCCGGCCGAAAACGGGATATAGGCGTCGCGCAGGCATTCTTTCCCGTTCGGCGTCTGGAACCGTTCGGGGTCGAACGCGTCAGGCTGGTCCCACAGGCGCTCATGGCGGTGCAAATGCCATGGGCTGAGGACAATTTGACTACCCACAGGGACCTTGCGGGCGCGGAACTGCTCGGGACAGGTCGTTTCGCGTACCATCATGGGCACCGGGGGATAGAGGCGCATGGTCTCGCGAAACACATCCCGCGACAGACGAAGCTTTGACATGACCGAGAAATAGGCCTTCTCGGGATCTATCTGTTCCTGCGCCTCTTGGGCCACCCGCTCCTGCCAATCGGGGTAGAGCGCCAGAAGGTACAGCGCCCACGCCAAGGCCGAAGCGCTGGTTTCGTGCCCGGCCAGAAAGAAAATCGCGACCTGATCGACCATCTC
This sequence comes from Aliiroseovarius marinus, assembly GCF_004360145.1. GTDB lineage: Bacteria > Pseudomonadota > Alphaproteobacteria > Rhodobacterales > Rhodobacteraceae > Aliiroseovarius > Aliiroseovarius marinus. Next base: position 27,178 of record NZ_SAIT01000022.1, read on the forward strand.
GTCCGTGTCGAAACACGCGCCCGTTTCCGGGTCCGGCGTGGTCATAATCTTGGTGGCCAGATCATCCGGCGCAGTTCCCGACTGAATGGCCTGCATTCGATCTTGCGTCAGCTGCTGGATCAATCCGCGAATGAGTTTCGCCGTGCGCTTGGTGTCGCGTTTGTGGAAGCGCGGGAACCACTTCGGCAGCGGCAAAAATGCACCAAGGTTCAACACGGGCTGGGTGCGCTGGTGATCCTTGAACTCGGCAAAGACACGGCTGGCGACCTCATGCTCGATCGGGATCGAAAAGAGCGTGCGGAAGATCACGTCGGCAGCGGCGTGGCTGGTGTGGCTTTCGATCTCGACCGGTTGGCCATTGGAATGTGCTTCAAACCGCGCAACAGCTGCGTTGGCGGCGTCCCACATGGCCGGGAAAACCTCGCGCAGGCGGCCACCTTCAAAGGCTGGGTCAATGATGCGCCGCTGGCGTTTCCAGACCTCACCGTTGGTCACAAAAACCGAGTTCCCCAGAAGCGGCGCCAGCCCCTCGCGGATTCGGTCGGATTTCGGGAAGTCGTCCGGACGGCCCTTCAGTACCAGATCGACCAGCTCGGGATCGTTGCACATATAGCTGCGGAAAAACGGGGTCCGAAACTCGGCCATCCACGCGCGATACAGCCGCGCCGGCTGGGCCGACAGGATGTCCTTGCGAAAGAGCTTCGCATAGCGCCACAGCGACACCTGACCGGGGCGTGAGGGCGGCTTCGGGGGCAACGGATCCGTCATGGCACCATCGATCTGTATTTCGAGGCCGGAACGTCAATGCGACTTTTCGACGGGCGGCGGTCGCGATAGCGATCCCGCAGTGTTTTCGGCCCGGCGGTGATCTGGAAATAGTCATAGTCCCTCGGGCGGTCGAAGGCGCAGAGATACTGGAAATGCAGCCGGAAGAACCGCCAGCGCAGCGCGGCCCAGCGTTCGGGCGATAGCGATTGCGTAAAGGCGGCCGAGAACACCAAAGGCCAGCGCTTGCCCCGCTCTGGCGCGACGCCCGACACCGACACTGGGTCACATAGCGCAAAGGCACAGCCATCCCCCGGCGCGGTCACGTCGACCCATGCGATCTGATCCTGTTGGCTCAGCAGGTGCAGGTCACGCCTGAGACGCCCGGCCTTGGGCAGGAAGCTGACCATCGGGACCACTTGGCCAAGCGTCAGAAAATTCAGCTGCGGGCCGGTTTTGGGCACCCTGCCCTGCGCCAGAAGATCCGACAGGATCGACACGCCCAGATGCGCGCCTGAGCTATGGCCGATCACCAGCACCTCGTCCACATCGGTGGCCAGAGCCTCGGCAATCTGATCTCCAAACTGGGCCATCCGCGCCTCAAGCTCGGGCGGGTTAGCGCCCTTGGTCGAGGCCGAATAGCTGTAGTCGTGCATCAGGTAGTAAATGAACAGCTTGTTGTCGATCTTGCGAAACCAGATCAGCAAGGCCGCGGCAATCGCCAGCATCACCATCCAGCCCAGAATAGACCCCAGAAGCGGCGACAGCCCGCTGACGATCCACTCGACCAGCCCGCCAAGGATCCCGCCGACGATCAGCGCCAAGACCAGTTGCAAGATCAACGCCACCACCGGATAGAGCGCCGCGATCACCGGCCCCTTGCGCAGCCACATCAACCGCCGAAGCGCCCCTGTGCTGATATAGGTCCACGCGGTGCGGGCCATCATCAGGTAGGTCTGCGCGATGTTCAGCTGCATGCTGTCGCGCACGATGTCGGACCAGACCAGCACATCGAACTCGGCCTCGACCTCGTGACCGTCGATCCGGCCCAGCACCTGCCAGCCATAGGTGGCGGCGCCTTGCCGCCCAATCAGATCAATCTCATACCCCGAGATGTCGGCCTGCGCGGCCCCTTCTGTGCGATAGAGCTCGCGATAGCGGCGTGGATGAATAGGATCGTAGCCCGGAATGTAAAACACCCGGCGACGGCGCACGTTTTTCGATGTGTCGGCGTGGTTACTCATCTGCCCGGCCTGTAATTTCTGGCAGGTTAAACCGGAATGGTTAAGGACATAACCCCCGGGATGCAGAATTCACGGTCGAAGTTAGCCCAGCGTTGCCATGGCCGGAAACATCTCGAGCAGCCAGTACGAGAAGCGCGAGAAACCGCCCGTCAGCATCAACAGCCCGATGGTCCACAGAAGCAGGCCCATGATCCGCTCGATCCGCTCCATATGGCGCTTCATAAAGGCCATAAGACCGCCAAGGCGCGCGAAAAAAGCGGCAAACAGCAAGAACGGGATGCCAAGGCCAATCGCATAAACGGCCAGCAGGAACGTACCCCGTGCAACCGAGCCTTCGCTGGCGGCCAGTGCCAGAATGGCACCAAGCTGAGGCCCAATACAGGGCGTCCACCCAAACGCAAAGGCCAGACCCAGCAGATAGGCCCCAAAAGCGCTGCCGCCTTGGTCACCCGCGTCCAGTCGCGCCTCGCGGTTCAGAAACGGGATCGAGATCACGCCAAGGAAATGCGCGCCGAAGACCATGACGACCACGCCTGCGATGCCCGCAAACAGCGTCTGGTTGGCAAGGAACATCGCCCCGAAGGCGGAGGCCGCAAAGCCTAGGAACAGAAACACCGTCGACAAGCCCAGCACGAAGAAGAGCGCGGCCAGCAAGACCTTCCCCCGGCCCGCACCGCGGTCGTTCATCTCGGACATGCTGACCCCGGACATATAGGCCAGATAGGGCGGCACGATGGGCAGCACGCAGGGACTGAGGAAGCTCAGGATGCCCGCGATAAACGCGATGGTCAGGGCAGGCACTAGGCTTGCGTCGATCAGTTCAATTCCAAACATAAGCTTCACATAGCGCGGGTTTCGGGCGGCGTCACCTGCCGCTTTGTCACATCTGCGCGACAAATTGCGATCCCGTGGCAGATGGACAGCGATTTGCGCAGCGGTTATGGAAAATCATGACCTATGATGACGATCTGGATGCCATCGGGCTTTTGTGCCCCCTGCCTGTTCTGAAAGCCCGCAAGCGGTTGAAATCACTTGCACCGGGCCAGATCCTGCGGCTTCAAGCGACGGATCCTGCCGCCGTGATTGATGTTCCGCATTTCTGCGCGGAACAAGGGCACGAGCTTGTGGGGCAGGATGAGACGTCCGGCCCGGACGGCGTGACCTACTACTTCATCAAACACGGCTAAACGAAAAAAGCCGGGCGCGATGCCCGGCTTTTTCATTTTGTGCGTCCAATTAGCGGTTCAGCGACCACCAGCCTTTGCGCTTGGGCTTCGGTGGCTCGTCCGAGGCCACCTCGGCCACAGGAGTGGGTTCCGGCGCGGGTTCGGCTGCGACAGCGGGTGCTTCGGCAACGGCCACCTCGACCGGCGCTGGTGCAGATTCTGCAGGAGCTACCTCGGCAGGCGCAGGTGCAGCTTCTTCTGCAACCGGTTCAGCCTTCTTGCGCGTCGTACGTTTGCGCGTGGTCTTCTTGGGCTTCTCTTCCTCGGCAGGGGCGTCTTCCGCCTTGGCTTCGGCCTCTGCTTCTACTGGAGCTTCCTCTGCCTTCGGCTTCTTCGCACGGCTCGCCCGCTTGCGCTTGGGCTTTTCTTCCGCGACCTCTTCCGAAGCTTCCGGTTTGGCCTCTTCAGCCGCCTCGGAAGTGTCCGCCTCGGCCGCTTTCGCCTCTTCCTCGGCTTTCGCCTTCGAGGTCCGACGCTTGCGCGCGGGCTTCTTGGGCTTTTCTTCCTCGGCAGGCGCTTCAGCGTCTACAGCCTCGGTCGCAACGGCATCAGTGCCTTCAGCATCCGCTGCAACTTCGTCGGCCTTCTTCTTACGCGACCGAGTGGCGCGCTTGCGCTTGGGCTTTTCTTCGGTCGCCTCTTCAGCGGCCTCGTTGGGCGCCTCTTCCGCGTCCGAAGCAGCTTCGGCGTCTGTGTCACCTTCCGACGCGGCCTTCTCGGCCTCGCCGTTCTCGGTCTGACCGTTCTCTTGCTGGTCATCCCCACCGCGACCGCGACGACGACGACGGCGACGACGGCGCTTCTTGGGCTTGTCCTCGCCTTCGGCTTCCGGGGTCTCTTCCGAAATCACCTCGGCCTCTTCAACGTCATCGATATCGGCCATGATGGACGCATCGACAGACACGACAGGCGCCGCATCCGGCACCACGCGCGTGGCGGTCTTGAACTTCTCAATCGTGTAATCCGGCGAGATCAGGAACGGATCAGCTTCGATCCGCACCGACATGCCGTAACGCGCCTCGATCTGCGCAATATGCTCGCGCTTGTTGTTCATCAGGAAGTTCACGATGCCGACAGGCGCCTTCACCAGAACCTCGCGCGAGCGACGGCGCACACCCTCCTCTTCCAGCTGACGCAGGATGTTCAGGGCAAGGTTGTCATCCGAGCGGATCAGACCCGTACCGTGGCAATGGTTACAGGGCTGGGTCGTTGCCTCGATCATGCCAGGACGCAGACGCTGACGGCTCATCTCCATCAGACCAAAGCCCGAGATGCGGCCCACCTGAATGCGCGCGCGGTCGGTCTTCAGCTTGTCTTTCATCCGCTTTTCAACGGCGGTGTTGTTGCGACGCTCGTCCATGTCGATGAAGTCGATCACGATAAGGCCCGCAAGGTCGCGCAGACGCAGCTGACGCGCCACTTCTTCCGCGGCCTCAAGGTTGGTCTTCAGCGCGGTTTCCTCGATCGAGCCTTCCTTGGTGGCCCGGCCCGAGTTCACGTCGATGGCGACCAGTGCCTCGGTCACGCCGATCACGATATAGCCACCGGATTTCAGCTGAACGGTCGGGTTGAACATACCCGACAGATAGCTTTCCACCTGATAGCGCGCGAAAAGCGGCATCGGGTCTTGGTAATGCTTCACGTTCTTGGCGTGGGACGGCATGATCATTTTCATGAAGTCCTTGGCCACGCGATAGCCGGCCTCGCCTTCTACAAACACCTCGTCAATCTCGCGCGAGTACAGATCGCGGATCGTGCGTTTGATCAGGTTGCCTTCTTCGTAGATCTTGGCGGGCGCGATCGATTCCAGCGTCAGTTCGCGGATCTGCTCCCACAGGCGCTGCAGGTATTCATAGTCGCGCTTAATCTCGGTCTTGGTGCGCTTGGCGCCCGCGGTCCGAACGATCAGGCCCGCACCCTTCGGCACGTCGATCTCGGCAGCGATTTCTTTCAGCTTCTTACGGTCCGAGGCGTTGGTGATCTTGCGGCTGATCCCGCCACCGCGTGCGGTGTTGGGCATAAGCACGCAATAGCGACCGGCCAGCGACAGATAAGTGGTCAGGGCAGCGCCCTTGTTGCCACGCTCTTCTTTCACGACCTGAACCAGAAGGATCTGGCGAACCTTGATCACTTCTTGGATCTTGTAACGCTTCGGGCGCGGCTTGCGGCGCGGACGGATTTCTTCGGTCGAGTCGTCGTCAGCCACGCGCTCGATCTGGTCGTCCTTCTCGGACGCTTCCAGCGGCTCGTCTTCGTCGTCTTCGTCGTCGCTGTCATCACCTGCATCGTCAGCTATCGCTTCGTCGGCATCGGCAGCAGGTGCCTCTTCTGCGTCGGCGGTCTCGGCTACCGCTTCTTCAGCGGCTTCAACTTCTGGTGCGGCCTCTTCCGAGGTCGCCTCGGCGTCAGCGACAGGTGCTTCTGCCGCATCCGAGGCAGCTTCTACAGCTGCGTCATCCACTGGCTCTTCCACCGGGGTTTCCGCAACCAGATCCATCGGCGAATGACCTTCATCGGTATCCGATCCGCCATCGTCCAGATCAATCACATCCATCCCGCTGGCGGACTGATCGATCTCTTTGGTGGCGACCGCATCATCCGACTTGGTCTCTTCCGCCTTCGAGCGCGAACGCGAACGACGGCGGCGACGTGTCTTGGGCTTGTCGTCTTCGGCGGCCATTGCTTCTGCGTAGGCACGCTCTTCTTCCAGCAGTGCTTCACGGTCGGCGACCGGGATCTGATAATAATCCGGGTGGATTTCCGAGAACGCCAAGAACCCGTGGCGATTTCCGCCGTAGTCGACAAATGCCGCCTGAAGCGACGGTTCGACCCGTGTTACTTTTGCCAGATAAATGTTGCCAGCGAGCTGGCGTTTGTTTTCGGATTCAAAGTCAAATTCCTCGACCTTGTTTCCGTCGACCACCACAACCCGAGTTTCCTCGGCGTGGGTGGCGTCGATAAGCATCTTCTTTGCCATGTTGTCTTTCTGCACCCGGATCGCCGCGCTCGTCCCGGGGGACGCGCTTGGGGAAAGGGGTGACTTGTCAGGGCGAGCAGATGCGGGGGATGGGACAACACCTGAAGGGGCGTACGCCCCCCTGCCTGTCCTTGCTCGATCCTCGCACGCATCATCGCGTTTCTTCTCCGGTCTCGCCTATCCTGTCCGGCCAAACCGGCGGTTCGTGCGAAACCCATTCACGTGCCCCCTTCGCTTTGCAAAGTCGGGCGTATTTTCAGACATCGGGGCAAGTTTTTACGAACCTGCTGCCGGGTCATCAATTTCCGGCTTCGGCGGCCAGTCCGTCATGCGGCTGCGTCCCGAAGCGCTCTTAGCCTGTCATGATGTGGTCTGCGGCATCTTTGGGCCGGCATCCGTCGCCATGACAGCGAAACTCTTGTGCGGGGTGCTTTTCAAAACGCACCACCGTCCTCAGAACATAAGTGTTCACCCCATAGAAAGACAATGGGCAAAATGCGATTCTGTGCATAAGTTTTCAGAGGGGTCCGGCAGGACCGCGGCAAAACCGTTCAACCTATGACTGCGAACCCGCTGATCAGTAGAGACCACCCGAGGACAGTGTTCCGAAATCCGCCTTGTCCGGCACCACCACCGTTTTCCCGGTCGAGGTTCGAACTTGTTCGCCCCCCGCCCCGTCACGATCAAACAGCGGCAGGTTCGATCCCATGGCAAAGCCACCATCGAACATCACGCCAAACAGCGGCTCTTCGCCATCGCGGAAATACTCGGCCACCACATATTCGCCGGTGGCATCATCTGGAAGACGCGCACCCGAGAAGCGGTCGATCTTGATGAAATGCCCACCTTCGGGCACTGCGAAATCACCGCCGCCCAGCTCTTTCACCGCCTCGGACATAAAGCGGTTGAACACGGGGCCACACATGCCACCGCCTGACGCCCCAGGCATACTGCGCGGGCGGTCATAGCCGATGTAGCAGCCCGCCACGATGTTCGAGGTAAAGCCCACAAACCACACATCGCGCGCATCATTGGTCGTGCCCGTCTTGCCAGCGGTAGGGACTGGCAGGTTTACAGTCCGGCTGGCCGTCCCGCGCTGCACAACACCGCGCATCATCGAGGTCAACTGATACGCCGTGATCGCGTCCATCACGCGTTCTCGGTTGCTTTTGATCCACGGCTCGGCCCCGGCGGCCAGCACCGGATCGTCACAATCCACACAGTCGCGGCGGTCGTGGCGATAGATCGTCCGCCCCCAGCGGTCCTGCACGCGGTCGACCAGTGTAGGCTCCACGCGTTCACCGCCATTGGCAAACATGGCGTAGGCCGCCACCATCTTGAAAAGCGTTGTTTCCTCAGAGCCAAGCGAGTTGGCGAGGAACGGGTTCATCTGGTCATAGACGCCGAAACGCTCGGCATAGCCGGCCACCGTGTCCATCCCGATTTCCTGCGCAAGACGCACAGTCATCAGGTTCCGCGATTGCTCGATCCCGGTACGCAACGGCGTCGGGCCGTAAAACTCGTTCGAGGCGTTCTTGGGGCGCCAGATCTTGCCGCCGCTTTCCACCTCGATCGGCGCGTCGATCACGATGGTGGCCGGGGAAAAACCGCTGTCCAACGCTGCCGCGTAGACGAAGGGCTTAAAGCTCGATCCTGGCTGGCGCTGCGCCTGTGTCGCGCGGTTATAGACCGAATGCTGATAGCTGAAGCCACCCTGCATCGCGATTACACGCCCGGTGTTGACGTCCATCGCCATGAAGCCGCCCTGCACTTCCGGGATCTGGCGCAGGGTCCAGCGGACAAAGCTGCCATCGGCGTCTTTCACCATGCGGCGCACATGCACGACCTCGCCGACCTTCAGAAGATCGCCCGCCACACGGGCCTTACGCCCAAGGCTGCCATCCTCGCCCAAGCGGCGTGCCCATGTGACGTCCTTGGCCGGGATCCAGTGTCCGTCATCATCCTCTTCGACACCTTCAATACCGATGCGCGCGTCATTATTGCCGACCTCAAGCACGACGGCAGGATACCAGCCTTCGATGTCGCGCGGGAATTTGGTGTCGGCCAGCGCCTGACGCCAGCCTGCCTCATCCGACAGCGCGCCTTCGGGCAAAGTTACGCCGGTGGGGCGCCAGACACCCCGGCCCCGGTCATATTCTTCGAGCCCTTGGCGCAGGCTGGCTGCGGCCACATCTTGCAGCTTCGGGTTCTCGGTCGCGCGAATGGTGAGACCACCGGCAAAGAACTCTTCTTCGCCGAAATCGCGGCTCAACTGGCGGCGAATTTCATCGGTGAAATAGTCACGATCCGGCAATGCGGTGCGGAAGCCCTCGAAATCGCCATTCTGGACCGAGCGCAGGGGCAGCTCTTTCTCGGCCTCATAGATCGCCTGATCCAGATAGCCGTTCTGATACATCTCGCGCAGCACATAGTTGCGTCGCCCCAACGCGGCCTCTTTGTTGCGGACCGGGTGCAGTTTTGCAGGCTTTTTCGGCAGCGTTGCCAAATAGGCAGCCTCGTGCGGTTCCAACTGGTCGAGCGTCTTGTTGAAATAGGTCTGGGCGGCGGCGGTCACACCGTAAGAGTTCTGGCCCAAGAAGATCTCGTTCAGATACAGCGCCAGAATGTCATCCTTCGACAGGGTGTTTTCCAGACGCACCGACAGGATCAACTCCTTGATCTTCCGTTCGGCGGATCGTTCCGAGGACAGTAGGAAGTTCTTCACAACCTGCTGCGGAATGGTCGACGCACCACGCAGCGCCCCACCGCGCGCCGCTTCAAGCGCCGCAGCCGCGATCCCGCGGGGGTCAAACCCTGCGTGATTGTAGAAGTTTTTATCCTCGGCCGAGATAAAGGCGTGCTTCACAAGGTCGGGAATTTCGTCCGCGGGCGTAAACAGGCGACGCTCCTGTGCGAACTCGTCCATCAGCTGACCTTCACCTGAATAGACCCGGCTGATCGTTGCCGGCGTATAGTTCGCCAGCTGTTCGTGGCTGGGCAAGTCTCTGGAATACATCCAGAAAACGCCCCCCACGACCAAAGCGGCCATGAAGATCGCAAGGGTGATGCCAGTAAACATCGCACCGAATATACCAAGGACGAATCTGATCACGCCGCACGCTCCTAAGGATGGTTGCCTTTCCTATAAAGGGACCACCGGGCCGGGTCAAAACCCCCCAGGGGGGGAAATCGGCCATTTCCCGCCCCCTAGACGAAGGCGCCGCGCCTCGTGATCAGAACCTGCGCGCGCCCGATTGCAACCCCGTCCCCCACCGCCTATGTCTTGGGAAACCACATTTTCGGAGGTCCCATGTTTTCCACCCTACCCCCTCAAATTCTGCGCGATGCAACTGCTGGTACGGGCGACAACCCGTTTGGGGATCTGCCGGAATGGGATCTGTCGGATCTGTACCCGAGCCAAGACGCGCCCGAGCTTGAGCGTGATCTGGGCTGGCTGGAGAACGCCTGTGCGGACTTCGCCCAGACCTATCAGGGGAAACTGGCAGGGCTGGATGCTGCGGGTATGCTCGACTGCGTGCTGGCCTATGAAAAGATCGAGATGATCGGCGGCCGCATCATGTCCTTCGCGGGCCTGCGCTATTATCAGGAAACCACCGACGCGGACCGCGCGCAGTTCTTCCAAAACTGCCAAGAACAGATCACCGTCTTCACCGCTCCCTTGGTCTTCTTTTCGCTCGAAGTGAACCGGATTGATGACACCGTTCTGAACGGCTGGTTCGCCGACAACGCCGACCTGGCCCGCTACAAACCCGTCTTCGACCGCCTGCGCGCCATGCGCCCCTATCAGCTGTCGGACGAGCTGGAACAGTTCCTGCATGACAAGTCCTCGGTCGGGGCGTCTGCGTGGAATACACTGTTTGATGAAACCGTCGCCGGGCTGATGTTTACTGTAAACGGCGAAGAGCGTGGGCTGGAAGCCACCGCCAACCTTCTGACCGAACAGGACCGTGCCACACGCCAAGCCGCCTCGGAAGAGATCGCCCGCGTACTGGGCGAAAACATCAAGATTTTCTCGCGCGTGCACAACACGCTCGCCAAGGAAAAGGCCATCGAGGATCAGTGGCGCAACATGCCCACCCCGCAGACTGGCCGCCACCTGTCGAACCACGTGGAACCCGAAGTTGTCGAGGCGCTGCGCAACGCGGTTGTCGACGCCTACCCGCGCCTGTCCCACCGCTATTACGAGCTGAAGCGCAAATGGTTGGGTCTGGACCGCATGCAGGTCTGGGACCGTAACGCGCCGCTTCCGATGGAAGACGACACGCTGGTCAGTTGGCCCGAGGCCGAGAAGACCGTGATGGACGCCTATGCAGCCTTCGACCCGCGCATGGCCGAGATCGCTAAGCCCTTCTTCACCGATGGCTGGATCGACGCAGGTGTGAAGCCCGGCAAGGCCCCCGGCGCCTTCGCACACCCCACCGTCACCGACGCGCACCCCTACGTGATGCTGAACTATCTGGGCAAACCGCGCGACGTGATGACGCTGGCGCACGAGTTGGGCCACGGCGTGCACCAAGTGCTGGCCGCCGATCAGGGCGAGATGCTGTCATCCACCCCGCTGACACTGGCCGAAACCGCGTCGGTGTTTGGCGAGATGCTGACCTTCCGCAAACTGCTGTCGGAAGCCAAAACGCAGGAAGAAAAGAAAGTCCTGCTGGCGGGTAAGGTCGAGGACATGATCAACACGGTCGTGCGCCAAATCGCCTTCTACGACTTCGAATGCAAACTCCACGCTGCCCGCGCCGAAGGCGAGCTGACACCCGATGACATCAACGCCATCTGGATGTCCGTGCAGGCCGAAAGCCTTGGCGAAGCCTTTGATTTCATGCCCGGATACGAAACCTTCTGGTCCTACATCCCCCACTTCGTCCACTCGCCCTTCTATGTCTACGCCTATGCGTTCGGCGACGGCTTGGTGAACGCGCTCTATGCCGTCTACGAAGAAGGCGACGCGGACTTCCAAGAGAAGTATTTCGAGATGCTGAAAGCCGGCGGCTCGAAGCACCACAAAGAGCTTCTGGCCCCGTTTGGACTGGACGCCTCGGACCCCAATTTCTGGGCCAAAGGGCTGTCGATGATCGAAGGCTTCATTGATGAGCTTGAGGCGATGGAGTGAGGCATACGCCGATAGCTTTGGGGCGCTGTGCCGACACAGTCCGGCGCCCTCTCGCGCTTTCGGTACGACCACCTAACTTCTCCTTTTTGGCGATAAGCACTTGCCCACGCCGGCAGGAAATATAGTTTTAATCTCAGAAGTTTATTAACCTGAAGAACGCTATGAAGAAAATCATTCTACTCGCCTGCCTCGCTGTGCTACCCAATGGCGCCGCGGCTCTGGATCAATCTGACCTTCTTGGAAAATGGACGTGCCATATGCCGGAGGAAACCGAGGACGGTTTGACAACCTCCATGACGGCCGATGTCGAGTTCGAAAATACTGGCCGATTTAGTGCCAAAATGACATTGATATAAAGGGCGGCGCAATATTGGACCACGGTAGCGCCGCC
>NZ_SAIT01000023.1 GCF_004360145.1 Aliiroseovarius marinus
CAGATATGTCTGCGGTATGCCGCTGTATACCAAATGGATGCGAGCGCTGCAATATCTACTAAGGCGTCAGAACAACCGCCCTGCCGCTTCATACACAGTTTTACGAACTGATCCCACCGCAATCTCACTGCGTCATTAGGCCACCCCCAATCCCTTAACACATTCATGGACGTGAATACTTAACAGGCGTAGAGAGGCGCTCAGAACGAAGCATTGCCTGATTGGAGGTCGCTCATGTCCCACAACTTCACCGCCACACGCCGCGGATTTCTTGGATTTGCCGCAGGCGCTGGTGCCCTAATGGCCGCAGGTGCCGGTGCAACAGCCGCCCCTGCCCCCATCGACACCAAAGCCCGGATCGTCATCCTTGGCGCGGGTGCCGCTGGCACCGCGCTGGCCAACCGCCTGTCGCGCCGCCTGAACGGCGCCACGATCACCATCATCGACCCGCGCAAGGAACATTGGTACCAGCCCGGCTTCTCGCTGATCGCGGCGGGCTTGAAACCGGCCAAGTACTCGGTCTCGCAAACCGGCGACTGGCTGCCGAAGGACATCACCTGGATTGCGGAACGCGCGGCCGAAATCGACCCCGATGGCAACAAGGTCATGACCGAAAGCGGCAAGACTGTTCCTTATGACTTTCTGGTGCTGGCCACCGGCCTTGTCCTGAACTACGACGCCATCGAAGGCTTCGAGATGGACATGATCGGCAAAAACGGCATCGGCTCGCTCTATGCCGGGCCGGACTACGCCGCCAAGACGTGGGAGGCCGCGGGCCGCTATACCGAAGACGGCGGCGTCGGCATCTTCACCCGCCCTGCGACCGAGATGAAATGCGCAGGCGCGCCGATCAAACACACCTTCCTGATCGACGACATCGCCCGCAAATCCGGCACCACCAAGCTGGACATCAACTATATGGCCCACAACAAGGCGCTGTTTGGCGTTCCGATCATCTCGGAAAAGCTGCGGATGCTGTTTGGCCAGCGCGAAATCACACCGCATTACAGCCATGTTCTGAAATCGGTGGATGCGGGCAAGAAGATGGCCACCTTCGCGACCGAGAACGGCGATGCAGAGATGCCCTATGACTATCTGCACATCGTGCCGCCGCAGCAGGCGCCCGACGTGGTCCGCAACTCGGCCCTGACCGATCCCGGCAGCTGGGACGGACGCGGCTGGGCCACGGTCGACAAGCACACCCTGCGTCACAATTTCTTCGACAACGTCTTCGCCGTGGGTGACATCGCGGGCGTTCCGAAAGGCAAGACCGCGGCCAGTGCCAAATGGCAGGTGCCGGTGGTCGAGGAGCATCTGATCGCGCAGATCGCAGGCACCAAGAGCGACGCGAGCTATAACGGCTACACATCCTGCCCGCTGATCACCCGTGTGGGCCGCGCGATGCTGATCGAGTTCGATTACAACAACGACCTGACCCCCAGCTTCCCCGGCGTGATCGCGCCCTTGGAAGAGCTATGGATCAGCTGGCTGATGAAAGAAGTCGCCCTGAAAGCCACCTATAACGCCATGATCCGTGGCGACGCGTAAGGAGGATTTGACCCTTGAAAGAACTTACCTTTGGCACCTTGATCGCCGTCTTTGAAGAAATCTTCGGCCCCACCCTGTTCTGGGTCATGGTGATTGTCGCGGCGGTGATTACACTGGCCTATTTCTATGTGCTGATCCGCGATCGTGCGGTCAGCTGGCGCAAGTTCTTGCGCGCCCAGCTGTCGATGCCCTTTGGGGCGGTGATCGCCGTGATCTTCGTACAGAAAATGACCCACTCTGCCTTCTCGGATATCGGTGGACCGATTGACCTGATCATCCTTTTGGGCATTGCCGTGATGGGCGCGGTGGGTGCAGCCATTCTGGTTTATACCTTCGACGCGCTATTTTTGCAGAAGCCCGGCAAGCAGGTCGACTAAACCCTGCAACACACAGTAAAAAAAGGGCCGCGCGATGTGGCCCTTTTTTGCTTCAACGCGTGTTGGACACCTTGCGAATGGCCAAAAGTGTCAGCGGTGGGCCGATGATTTCGAACACCACCGTGCTTGCGATGGTGAAAGCCATGATGACCGAAGCCCATTCCGGAAATTGCTCGCCCGCGACCAGCGCCATACCGACGGCAACACCGGCCTGTGGCAACAGCGCGGGACCGTACCAGCCCACCTCGCTGCCCGGCACCCGACCAAGCAGAGCTCCAATGACCCCTCCGACAAACCGCCCCGCAATGCGCAGCAGAAGAAATCCAACACCTGTCCACCCCAGAAGCACCAGCGCATCCACTTCTAGCAACGCACCTGCCAGCAGGAAAAACAGGATCATAAACGGCCATTGAATGTGCTCAATCTCGTGAAAGGCGCGGTCGTGGTGTTTTGCGAAATTCGCGATGATGGCGCCGACCGTCATGCCGGTGATCAGGAACGAAACTTCCAGCCACAGGGCAAATCCAGCGGTCAGAAAGACGATCCCGATCGCCTCGGCCTGTTGGGGCTCGCCCGGTTTCAGCCGCCCGGTCAAATACGCAGCGGGGGCGCCAAGAACACACCCAAGCGCAATTGCGCCGCCTAGATCCCATGCCGCCCCGCTTAGAACACTGCCCCACCCGGTTGCTTGGCCGATCATAACCAGCACGACGCTGAACACGATCAACCCCCAGACATCGTCAACGGCAACAATGCCCTTCAGCGTTTCCGTGAACCCATTTTTGATCCCCGATTGATGAATGACATCTGCCATTGCGGCGGGCGCCGTCGCTGTGGCGATGGCGGCCAAAACCAAAGCGAGTTCTGGCGCCATTCCCAAAGCCCACAATCCGGGCGTGACGACAAGAAGGGTGGCACACACAACCGCCAAAGAGATCGTGAAGATCGCAACTCCGTGACGTGCGAAGTTCTTTCGTGTCAGTGATCCGCCCAACAGGAAGGCCACCATGGTCAGGGCGACGATGGAAAGCTCGTCAAACCACTGGGCAACATCATCCGGCACCAGATCCAACCCCTCGTTCCCGATCGCAACGCCGAGAAGCAAAAGCAGGGTGACCCGGGGAAGACGCGTTACGCGCCCCAGTTCGTCTGCCGCAAGGCCCGCCAGAAAGAGCGCGCCCAAGGTTACCAAGATTCCAGATAGTTCCATTCTAGCTATTCCAGCATTCTCAATTCTTCCGGGCTTTGATCCGGATCATAATAGCGCAAAGTGCTGCAAGTCCTGCCCTGTCGCGCAGGTGATAGAATCGTTGACAATTTTTATACTTGTAAAATAATTGCTTCATATTTTTACAAACGCAAAGTGCTCTGAATGCCCAACCACTATGAAGGAACAGTTATCTCATCCCCTTTGGACATCGAGGCGGTAGAAACCTCTCGGTTCGATCCGCGCTTGGGGGAAGAGATCAAGGCGCTGCGAAAAGCGAAGCGCATGACGCTTGGCCAGTTGGGACAGGCGACCGGCCTGTCAAACGGGTTCATCAGCCAGATCGAACGGGGCCAGAACCGCCCCTCGGTCACGGCATTGTTCAAGATCAGCCGCGCGTTGGGCGTTTCTGTTGGGTGGTTCTTTCCCGGCACAAACACAGGGGACGCGCAAAGAAACACCCATGTGGTGCGGCGGCAGGACCGACGTTCCATCGACTACGATGACGGTATCCGCGACGAGCTTCTTACCCCCGGGCTGGGTGGCAAGCTTGAGCTTCTGTCCTGCCGGTTCCCAGCCGGAAGCGGGGTAGAAAATGCCTATCATCACGAAGGTGAAGAAGCAGGCGTCGTGATCCGCGGCGCCTTGGACCTTTGGGTCGGAGACACGCTGTATCACCTGAAGGAAGGCGACAGCTTTGCCTTCGACAGCGCAACGCCGCACCGCTACCGGAACCCGACACAAGACGAAACCGTTGTGATCTGGGCGATCACCCCACCGAACTTTTGACGCAACTTCCCAGACAGGACCCCCTCGTATGAGCCACGCACATTTCCCGCACCTGTTTTCGCCAATCACCATCGGTGGCCTGACATTGCGCAACCGGATCGTGTCCACGGGGCACGAAACCCATCTGAACGAGGGTGGCCGCATCGGTGACCGGATGATCGCCTATCACGAAGCTCGCGCCCGTGGTGGCGCCGGGCTGATCATGACCGAAGTGGCCTTGGTGCATTCCAGAGCCGTTTTCGTGGCCGATCCGATCCGCGTCGACACCGATGATTGCATTCCTGGCTATGCCAAGTTGGCCGAGGTGATCCACAGCCATGGCACCGGATTGATTGCCCAACTGTTCCACCCGGGACGCGAGATGCTGGCCTCGGAAGACGGCACAGCGCCGGTGTCTTACAGCGCCTCCCCCACCCCGAATGAACGCTTCCATGTGATGCCGCGCCCGATGACGCCCGAAATGGTGGCCGAGGTGATCGCGGCCCATGGCGATGCGGCAGCACGGATGGCCAAAGCGGGGCTCGACGGGGTCGAGATCGTCGCGTCTCATGGCTATCTTCCGGCACAGTTCCTGAACCCACAGGTCAACCAGCGCGACGACGCCTATGGTGGCTCGCTGGACAACCGCACCCGCTTCATTCGGGACATCGCCGCGAACATCCGCACCAAGACCAGCCCGGGTTTCGTGATTGGCCTGCGCCTGTCGGGCAACGAACTAAGCCATGAGGGGATGGATCAAAGCGCAATGCTGGAGGCCTGCGAGCGGATCGCAGCGGACGAAGTGATCGACTATTTCAGCGTGGTGGCAGGCTCGTCCGCCACCTTGGCCGGATCGGTCCACATCGCGCCGCCAATGTTCGAAGAGGTCGGCTATACAGCGCCGCTTGGTCAGGCCATCCGCGAACGCACCGGGGTGACGACCATCGTCACCGGGCGCATCAACCAACCACAGGACGCCGAACGCATCGTCGCCTCGGGGCAGGCCGATTTGTGCGGCATGACCCGCGCGATGATCTGCGATCCCGAGATGGGCGAGAAAGCACGCGAGGGCCGCATCGACGACATTCGGGCCTGCATCGGCTGCAATCAGGCCTGTATCGGGCATTTCCACGACGGGTATCCGATCTCGTGCATTCAGAACCCTGTCAGTGGCCGCGAGTTGCAATACGGCACCTTCCCACCAGCGCCGTCAAAGCGGCGGATCATGGTCATCGGCGGCGGCCCGGGCGGCATGAAAGCGGCGGCTGTAGCAGCCGCCCGCGGTCACGAGGTTGCCCTGTTCGAGCGCGACCCACAGCTGGGCGGACAAGCCCGCCTTGCCCAGATGCTGCCGCATCGGGCTGAGTTCGGCGGCATCATCACAAACCTCACCCGCGAGATGGAACTGGCCAGTGTCGACATCCGCAAGGGGGTCAGGGTCGACGAAGACGCGATCACCAAGTTCGCCCCGGATGCCATCATCATCGCAACGGGCGCCACGCCGCGTTGGCCCGATTTCGAAGGCCGCGACGACGCACATGTCGTCGATGCGTGGCAGGTGTTGCAGGGACAGGTGACTGTCGGAAAGTCGGTCATCGTGGCCGATTGGCGGGCCGACTGGATTGGGATCGGGGTCGCCGAACTGCTGGCGCAGAACGGCCATTCCGTG
The DNA here is from genome assembly GCF_004360145.1 of Aliiroseovarius marinus. Classification (GTDB taxonomy): domain Bacteria; phylum Pseudomonadota; class Alphaproteobacteria; order Rhodobacterales; family Rhodobacteraceae; genus Aliiroseovarius; species Aliiroseovarius marinus. The sequence goes on from NZ_SAIT01000023.1 coordinate 5,570, forward strand.
AAGCTTGCGGTGAACGGCTATATGCCCGGACAGACGATCCAGATGTATGTGCGCGATGCCAGCATCGGCCGGTTGCACGGGCTTGGGGTCGAGATGCTGCCCTACTCGCGCCTGTTCGGCGCGGACGAGGACAGCGTTTACCTACAACACATCATGAGCAACGAGGCCGTGATCTGCGAGGATGTCGACACGCTGGTTCTATGTCAGGGTCACACGCCCTCGAATGCTGTCGAAGACATGGTCCGCAAAATGGGTCTGGAACACCATCTGGTCGGGGACTGCATCGCACCGCGCACCGCCGAAGAAGCCGTTCTTGAAGGTCTACGCGCCGGGCTTGCTGTCTAGACCTGCCTGAAATTGATACGAAAAACGTGACTTGATTTGAATCATTGTCCTCCACTGCCGTCAGCCGCCAAGCTTCAGGTGGGAGGACACCACAATGTGCACTATCGGGAAAACACCCGAAGACTGCGCGGTGGCATGCTGGCGCCCGGCTGAACTGGGCGACACGCGCTCGGCGCATGACCTTGGCCGCGAACTTCTGACTGGGCTACCGGGTGATGCCATCAACATCGGGTTCGAAGCTGTCGACCGTCACGTCGACCAGGGGCACGGCGATCAGATTGCGTTGGTCTGGCTGTCAAAGACAGACGAGCGCAAGGCGATCAGTTATCGCGAACTTGCCCAGATGTCGTCACGCTTTGCCAACTTGCTACACGCCCATGGGCTGACCAAAGGCGCGCGCGTCTTCGTCGCCATCGGCCGTCGGCCCGAGCTGTATGCTGCCGCCCTTGGCACCTTGAAGGCCGGAATGGTCTTCACGCCCCTCTTTGCCGCTTTCGGTCCCGAACCCATTCGCACGCGGATGGAGATCGGTGACGCGAATGTGTTGGTCACGACGAAGTCTCTCTACAAACGCAAGATCGCCGCGTGGCGGGACGAGATCCCGTCGCTGCAGTTGGTCCTGATTGTTGGCGATGATGCGCCCGAAGGATGCGTGGCGCTTGGTCCGGCGCTCGACGATGCCTCACCCGATTTCCAAGCCGTTCGGACGCAGCCCGAAGACCCTGCCCTGATCCACTTTACGTCGGGCACAACCGGAAAACCGAAAGGCGCGGTCCATGTGCACGAGGCGGTTCTGTATCACGCGATGTCCGGGCGCTATGCGTTAGAGCTTCAACCCGGCGTGACCTACTGGTGCACCGCCGATCCGGGTTGGGTAACCGGAACCACCTATGGGATCATTTCCCCGCTGGTGAACCGCGTGACGATGATCATTGACGAGGCCGAGTTCAACCTCGAGCGCTGGTACGGGATCCTTGAACAAGAACGCGTGGCCATCTGGTACTCGGCCCCGACCGCCATCCGGATGATGATGCGCGCGGGCAAAGAAGCCACCAAGGGTTTCGACTTCAGCGCGCTTCAGTTTTTGGCCAGCGTCGGCGAACCGCTCAACCCCGAGGCCGTGATCTGGTCGCACGAGGTGTTCGGCCTGCCCTTCCACGACAATTGGTGGCAGACGGAAACCGGCGGCATCATGATCGCCAACACGCGGGCGCAAGACATCAAGCCGGGATCAATGGGCAAGCCCATGCCCGGCATCCACGCGGGCATCGTCGAGAAAGACAATGGTGGCCTACGCGAACTGGGTGATGGCGAGATCGGCGAGCTTGCGTTGCGTCCCGGCTGGCCCTCGATGATGCGGACCTATCTTCACGAACAAGCGCGCTATGACAAATGCTTCCAAGACGGCTGGTACCTGTCCGGCGACCTCGCCATGCGGGATGCGGATGGGTATTTCTGGTTCGTTGGGCGTGCTGATGACTTAATAAAGTCCTCGGGCCACCTGATCGGCCCGTTCGAGGTCGAAAGTGCGCTGATCGAACATGACAGCGTGGCCGAGGCCGCCGCGATTGGCATCCCAGACGAAACAGCCGGGGAAGTCGTCAAAGCCTATGTGACCCTGAACCCCGGCCAGACCCCAAGCGAAGACCTTGAACGTGACATCCGCGGGCTTGCCCGCAAGCGTCTTGGGGCCGCCGTCGCCCCGCGCGAAATTGTTTTCCGTGAATCTCTGCCCAAAACAAGGTCCGGCAAGATTATGCGTCGGCTGTTGAAAGCGCGTGAACTGGGCCTGCCCGAGGGCGATATCTCGACATTGGAGGTGGATGAAAAATGACCGCCAAGAAACCCAAACTGGACCACGCCCATGTGCGTCGGCTGCTGCAGGACATGATCCGCATCCGCCGTTTCGAAGACAAATGCGCCGAGCTGTACACGCAAGAAAAGATCCGCGGCTTCCTGCATCTCTATGACGGGGAAGAGGCCATCGCGGCAGGGATCATTCCCTGCCTGACCGCAGAAGATCGCGTCGTGGCCACCTACCGCGAACATGGTCATGCGCTTATGCGGGGCGTCTCGATGTCGTCTGTCATGGCCGAGATGTATGGCAAGGCCGAAGGCTGCTCGGGCGGGCGTGGCGGGTCCATGCACCTCTTTGATGCGGCAACGAACTTCTATGGTGGGAACGCCATCGTGGGCGGCGGGCTTCCCTTGGCGACGGGCTTGGCGCTGGCCGATCATATGCGGGGCGACCGCGCGGTCACGGCCTGTTTCTTTGGTGAAGGCGCGGTGGCCGAAGGCGAATTCCACGAATCCATGAACCTTGCCGCCCTGTGGCAGCTTCCGGTTCTGTTCGTCTGCGAAAACAACGGCTACGCGATGGGCACCGCGCTGGAACGCTCGGAATCCGAGACTGACATCAGTGCCAAGGCCGCCGCTTATGGCGTCGAGGCGCGCGTGGTCGATGGCATGGATATCGTCGCGGTCGAAGCCGCAGCGATGCACGCGCTGGACCACATTCGCACCACCGGACAGCCGGTATTTCTGGAATGCCGCACCTATCGCTTCCGCCCGCATTCGATGTTCGACGCGCAGCTTTACCGCGACAAGGACGAGGTCGAAACGTGGCGTGCAAAAGGACCCATCGTTAGGTTCCAAACCTGGCTTCTGGTCAACGGGCTGATCCACGAGGACGAGATCGCCGCGATCGAGGCAGAGGTCGCGGCGGAGATAGACGAGGCCGTCGCATTTGCCGAAGCCGGCACGTGGGAGCCCGTCGAGACGCTGACCAAGGACGTCATGGCCCCATCGGCCCCTCCGGCTGAGGTCACGGCGCCTTCGGGCACACTGGTCGACACCACCTATCGCGAAGCCGTACGCGCCGCGATCTCGGACGCGATGACGCGCGACGAGCGGGTCTTCCTGATGGGCGAGGATGTGGGCGCTTATGGTGGCTGCTACGCGGTGTCGAAGGGCTTGATGGAGACGTTTGGTCCGGATCGCATCCGCGACACGCCCTTGTCCGAGTCCGGCTTCACCGGGGCAGGCATTGGCGCGGCCTGCGCGGGGATGCGCCCGATTGTCGAATTGATGACGGTCAATTTCAGCCTGCTGGCGCTCGACCAAATCCTGAACACCGCTGCCACCCTGCGCCATATGTCTGGCGGCCAGTTCGGCGTGCCGGTGGTCATTCGGATGGCAACCGGTGCGGGTAAGCAATTGGCCGCCCAGCATTCGCACAGCCTTGAGGGCTGGTATGCCCATATCCCGGGCCTGAAGGTGCTCGCCCCGGCCACGCTGGAAGATGCGCGCGGAATGTTGTGGACCGCCTTGCAGGACCCCGACCCCGTGCTGATTTTCGAGAACGTGATGCTCTACAACCGGGCTGGCAAGATCGATGAGAACGCAGGGCCTGTCGACATTTCGAAGGCGGCAATCCGTCGGCCGGGCAAGGACGTCACGCTGATCACGTACGGCGGCTCGCTTTACAAAACACTCGACGCGGCAGAGGCGCTTGCGAACGACGGGATCGACGCCGAGGTGATCGACCTCAGATCGCTCCGCCCCTTGGATGACGCGACCATCATGACGTCGGTCGCCCGCACCCGCCGCGCGATCATCGTGGACGAGGGCTGGCGTAGCGGATCGTTGGCGGCAGAAATCTCGGCGCGGATCACGGAACAGGTGTTCTGGACGATGGATGCACCGGTCGGCCGGGTCTGCGCCGCAGAAGTGCCGATTCCTTATCCGAAGCACCTTGAGGATGCCTCGATCCCGCAGGTGCCCGCGATAGTCGCGGCGGTGAAAGCAACCATGGGGCGCGGGTGACATGAGTGTCTTTCGAATGCCTTCGCTGGGTGCGGACATGGAAGCCGGAACACTGGTCGAATGGCTGATCAAACCGGGGGACGAGGTGCACCGGGGTGATGTCGTCGCCGTCGTCGAAACGCAGAAAGGCGCGATCGAGATCGAAAGCTTTGAGACCGGCATTGTGTCCGAGCTGCTTGCCAACATTGGCCAAACCGTTCCAGTCGGCGAAGAACTGGCGCGGTTCGGCACGGAAGACCCCGTGGCAAGCGCCCCTGCCCCCGAGCCGCTTGAAGCGCCCGCTGTTGTCGCAAAGCCCCATAAGGCAACGCCACAGGCACCCCCTATCCCCACAACGGACACCCGCGCCAGCCCCGCCGCACGTCTTGCGGCACAGGAACGGGGGATCGACCTGTCGACCATAGATGGCAGTGGCCCGGATGGGGCAGTTGTGTTGGCGGATGTCGAGGCACAGGCGCAGACCACGCCCACAGCCCCACCGACGAAGGGTGGCTTGTCCGAGATGCGCAAGGCCGTGGCCGCCGCGATGGTGCGTTCCAAACGCGAGATCCCGCATTTCTCGGTTTCGCACAATATCGACACGCAGCACCTGTCGGAATGGCTGAGCGCGCGTAACGCCGACCGCCCGCCCTCCGAACGCGTTTTACTGGGCGCCGCGATCGTCAAAGCCACCGCGCTGGCGCTACGCTCGGTCAAGGCCTTGAACGGGCACTTCGCCGAAGATGCGTTCATCCTATCGGACGAGATCAATATCGGCGTTGCCATCGCCTTGCGAGGCGGCGGTTTGGTAGCCCCCGCGTTGCATCAGACCGACACCATGACGCTGGACGAGGTCATGGCCGACATGCGCGACCTTGTCACCCGGGCGCGTGCAGGCCGTTTGCGAGGGTCGGAGATGACCCGTGGGACCCTGACCGTCTCCAGCCTTGGCGAAAAAGGGGCCGAGGCGATGACCGGCGTGATCTTTCCCCCGCAGGTCGCCCTTCTGGCCGTCGGCGCCCCTCAGATCCGGCCTTGGGTCTCGGGGGATACGGTTGTGCCACGAGAGGTGACACGTTTCACGCTCTCTGCCGACCACCGCGTCTGTGACGGGCGGCAAGGGTCCAAATTCCTGACGACCTTAGAAGACATTCTGTCAAAACCGGAGGAGCTATGACCGAGCAAGAGATCCGAGACCTTTTTCTGAATGAGATCAATAAGGTCGCCCCTGACATCGACCCAAGCGACGTGTCGGACGACGATCATCTGCAGGATGACCTCGAGCTCGACTCGATGGACATCCTGAGTCTGGTCACCGCCCTGGACGCGCGGCTGGGCATATCGATCCCCGAGGCGGACTATCCGCAGATTGAAACGCTAACCAAAGCGGTTCGGTATCTGGCAGGCAAGCTGGCCGGATAAGGGCGGCCAGCGCGACCTGCCGGGTGTTCCCGCCAGTGCGTTTGACTCAGCACACACTTTCAAGCTTACTGTCATGACAGAGGCGGTTCTTGCCCCGTTTTCCATCGCCTCTGCCAATCCCTTCTGAGACGGGCTGATCAAAAGGGGCAAACATGACCGAAATCCTACTTCGAAATGCCGACACCATCCTGACGATGGATGACACAAGGACCGAGCTGTCGGGCGCGGATATCCGCGTGCGCGATGGTGTTATCACCGAGATCGGCACCGGACTGACAAGCAACGGCGACATCCATGACGCGCGTGGATGCGTGGTGACGCCCGGGCTGGTGAACACGCACCATCACCTCTATCAAACCCTGACCCGCGCGGTGCCGGGCGGACAGGATGCTTTGCTGTTTGGCTGGCTTCAGACGCTCTATCCAATCTGGTCCCGTTTTGGTCCGGAAGAGATGTTTATCTCGGCCCAAGTCGGGCTGGCCGAACTGGCGCTGTCCGGATGCACGCTCAGCTCTGATCACCTGTATCTCTACCCCAATGGCGCGCGCCTTGATGACACAATCGCTGCCGCGCAAGAGGTTGGGCTGCGCTTCCACCCGACGCGCGGGTCGATGAGCATCGGAGAAAGCGACGGAGGGTTGCCCCCGGACAGTCTGGTCGAGAAGGAAAGCGCCATTCTGGAGGACTCGATCCGCGTGGTCGATGCCTTCCACGATCCCCGCGAGGGCGCGATGGTGCGTGTGGGTCTGGCGCCGTGCTCGCCATTTTCTGTCAGCCGAGACCTCATGCGCGACGCCGCCCTGCTGGCGCGGGACAAGGGCGTCATGCTGCATACCCATCTGGCCGAAAACGACGAAGACATTGCCTATTCGCTCGAAAAATTCGGCTGCCGCCCCGGTCAATATGCCGAGGACCTTGGCTGGACCGGCGACGACGTCTGGCACGCCCATTGCGTGAAACTGGATGGGCAAGAGATTGACCTCTTTGCCCGCAGCAAGACCGGTGTTGCGCACTGCCCGTGCTCGAACTGCCGGTTGGGCAGCGGGATCGCGCCGGTGCGTCAGATGCGCGATGCGGGTGTGCCGGTGGGGCTGGGTGTCGATGGATCCGCCAGTAATGATGCGGGGAACCTGATCTTGGAAGCGCGGCAATCCATGCTGTTGCAGCGCGTCGCAAATGGGGCAGACGCCATGTCTGCCCGCGAAGCGCTTGAGATCGCAACCCGGGGCGGCGCAGATGTTCTAGGGCGCCGTGATTGCGGACGGCTTGCTGTGGGCAAACGGGCGGACATCGCGGTTTGGGACGTGTCCGGTATCGAAAGCGCAGGTAGCTGGGATCCCGCCGCCCTGCTTCTTGCCGGTCCAACGCGGGTCAAACATCTGTTCGTCGAAGGGCGGCAGATCGTGCGGGATGGCCACATGACGACCGTAGACTTGCCCAAAGTGATCGAGCGCCAAAACCAGATGGCCTTGACGCTCCAGACGTAAAGCGAGGCGCCATGTCGTTCGACATGGCACCACTATCTGTCAGGTATTAGCGGGGGCCGGGATTGGCGATCAGATCCCGCGCAATCACAAGGCGCTGAATGTCGCTGGTGCCTTCATAGATCTGCGCCACGCGGACATCGCGGTAAATCCGCTCGACCGGGTAGTCGCTCAGATAGCCGTAGCCGCCAAAGGTCTGGATCGCGGCCGAGCAGACCTCTTCCGCCATTTCCGTGGCGAACAGTTTCGCCATCGAGGCTTCACGCAGCGCGGGCAAACCAGCGTCACGACGGCGGGCGGCATGCTGCACCAGTTGACGTGCGGCTTCGACCTTTGTGGCCATATCCGCCAGACGGAACCCAACCGCTTGGTGCTGAGCGATTTCCTTGCCGAACGCCTTGCGCTCCTGCGCATACTCGATGGCCAGCTCCAGCGATTTCCGCGCCATACCAACCGCTTGCGAGGCAATCCCGATGCGCCCGCCCTCAAGGTTCGCTAGGGCGATTTTATAGCCTTCGCCTTCAGCGCCCAGTAGATTTTCCTTAGGAATGCGCATGTCCTCAAACGACAGCTGGCAGGTGTCCGACGAATGCAGACCCAGCTTTTCCTCAACCCGAACAACCTCGTATCCGGGGGTGTCGGTCTCGACGATAAAGGCACTGATGCCCTTCGATCCGGCATCCTTGTCAGTCACGGCGAACACGATGATCACTTTGCCGTTCTTACCCGAAGAAATGAATTGCTTCGCGCCGTTCAGCACATAGTGATCGCCGTCCAGAACCGCAGTGGTGCGCAGTTTCGACGCGTCCGATCCGGCCTGAGGTTCGGTCAGGGCAAATCCGCCGATCCACTCGCCGCTGGCCAGTTTCGGCAGGTATTTCTGCTTCTGCTCTTCGGTGCCGTATTTCACGATGGGTCCACACCCGACCGAGCTGTGCACGGACAAGATCGTCGAGCACGCACCGTCTCCAGCAGCAACTTCCTCGACCACGCTTGCATAGGTCACGGCATCCAGTTCGATCCCGCCATACTCTTCCGGGACCAGCATGCCCAAGAAGCCCAGCTCGCCCATCTCGGTCAGCTGTTCGCGGGGGAAGTTGCCGGTGCGATCACGTTCTTCCGCGCCGGGCCACAGGCGGTCCTGAGCGAACTGCGCAGCCATGTCGCGAATGGCGGATTGGGTTTCGTCAAGCATGTCATGTCTCCTATCTGCCGACTGGTCTTGGCCCACGGCGAATCCGGGCGGGTTGGATCGGGACTATACAATTGAAGAAAGTTGTAAGCGATGCCAGTATCTTTCACATAACTGACAGGAAATGCCATGCCGAAAACCAGCACCATCCCCCGCGCCTTCGTGAACGAAGCGATCGACTGTGGGCGCAACGCCGGGGTAGATATGGACGCCCTGCTGGGCAGCCTTGGCATCACGCCCGAGGATCTAAGCCAGCTAACAGCGGCTCAGTTCGGTCAGATCTGGTTGGAGCTGTCCTTTCGCATGCAGGACGAGTTCTTCGGCCTTGCCGCCCGCCCCATGCGCCCGGGCAGTTTTACTATTCTGGGTCATGCCACCCGCCACGCCCCTACCCTTGAGGTCGCGATGGCGCGCGCGCTGCGTTTCTTGACGATCGTTTTAGAGGATCCGGCGGGCAAGCTAAGCATCGAGGGCCGACAGGCCATCGTCTCGCTGTCCGAACATGGCCCGGTCAAATCGGCCTTCTCGTACCGGCTCTATTTCACCATTCTGCATGCGCTGAATTGCTGGCTGATCGGCACGCGCATCCCCATTCGGCACATCCAGTTTCCCTGTGCCGAACCCGCATGGACCAACGACTACGGCGACTTTTTTGGGGTGCCCGTCCAGTTCAACGCGGACTGCGCTCAGATGGTCATTGAACGGAAATACTTGCGAAAGCCGATCAACCGGTCTGACCGCGCGTTGAAGCAGTTTTTGAAGTCCGCGCCGACCGCCTTCCTGACCGGCTATCGCCACGGGGACGGCATCAAGGCGCAGATCATCAAAGAGCTGTCGGCGGGCACAACAGACGCCTGGGACAGCGTGGACGCGATGGCCGCGAAGCTGGGCATGTCCACCTCGACCCTGCATCGGCGCCTCAAAGAAGAAGGCCAGAGCTTTGGCGAGATCAAGGAAGAGCGCCGCCGCAATCTTGCGATCTCGCTTCTGAAGAAAACCGACCTTCCCGTGTCCGAGATCGCCCGTCAGGTGGGCTATGCCGAACCCAGCGCGTTTTTCCGCGCGTTCAATCGGTGGTTCGGCACCACGCCAAGTGCAATCCGAAGCCGGGGATGACCTGCCCGCGCGTTAGGCGCATTTCAAGTCGTTGGATTGCTCCAGAAACCAGCCTTCCAGCGCGGCGATGTTGCCGTCGAGTTGGGTGGCCATGCCTGCCGTGTAGGCCTCAAACGCCTCGCGGTTCAGGTCATTGAGGCCGACCAACACCGGAATATCGTCCGCAAGCGCCTTGGCAATCACATCGCGAAACCCGCGCCCGTCGGCCTCTTGTTTGCCGAACTTGTTGATGATCAGGCAGTCAATGCCTTTGGTCAATTCAGCCTCGGCCAACCCGACCGATGCCTCAAGCGCGCCTGCATCCAGCCGACACCCGCGTGAGTTCTGTCCAAGGTTCTGCGAGATGCGCAGGACGGGGCCTTCGGGCAGCACTTTGACGTCCATGTCGCATGGCCCGTCATAGTCGCGCTCGGTGTTGATCTGGACAATGCCGCCCAGACGCCAGCCGTACGAGGCCAGCCGGTTCGCCAATTCCAGCAGCAACTCATCGGTGTCACCGCGGCCCGTGGACATCGTGTAGGCAATCTTCATGTCATTTCCTTTCCGTGGACGTGATCCCGTTGGATCACTCCACCGGTTTCAAATCCGCGCCTGTGATCTCGGCCTTGGCGGCAAGTTCGGCCACGAAAGCGCGTGCGCCTTTCGCCCATGCGGCTTTTTCCATCGCCTCGGCAATGCGCGGTTGAACTGTGTGATACGGCAGTTCCGCTCCGTCTTCGGCGGCATCCATCCGGATGATGTGCCAGCCGTGGCGGGTCAGAACGGGTTCGTTCGTAATCTCTCCGCTTGCGAGTCCGCGCAGCGCTTTTTCGAACTCGGGCACGGTGTCGCCCGGTCCAAGCTGGCCCAGCACCCCGCCCGAGGATTTGGAGCCGCAATCGCTGTGCTCTTCGGCGATATGCGCGAACTTGCGCGGGTTTGCGATCACGGCGGCCAGCACCTGATCGGCGCGGGCTTTTGCAGCGTCTGTTTCGGCCTGATCACGCGGGTCGCAGGCGATCAGGATGTGTGAGACCTCCCAAAGCGGCGGCGCACGAAAACGGGATGGGTCGCGGGACCATTCGGCCTGCACAGCGTCTTCGCCGGGTGCTGCGACCTCGACTTCGGTTTCGAGAAGGCCCCGGATCAGGGCCTCCTCGTCTGTTTCAAAGCGGCCCCGAGCGACCTCAGCCGGCTCGGCCGTGATCTGGCGCTTGCGGGCTTCTTGCAAAAGAAGGGTCCGCACGGCGACAGCATTCGCTGCCTTGCGCCAAGCGATGCCGGGCTTGCCGGTGGGGGCGTCGTGGTTCTGCGCCTCGGCGGCGACAACCGCATGAGGGACGGTTTCACCATTGACGACGAGATCGGGGAACAAGGCCGCATTCATGGTCTTTTACTCCGCAGGGTTTGCAGGTTTCTGACGGCGCGAACGCACCACCTGATAGCCGGGACGCCAGATATAGCGCACGGGCACCGACAGCATGTGCACCAGTCGGGTGAACGGGAAGACAAGGATAATTGTCAGCCCAAGGAACAGGTGCAGTTTGAAGACCCACGACACGTCCGCGATATAGCTGGCAGCCGCACCATCAAAGGTGAAGATCCCCTGTGCCCAGGACATGAACTTGACCATCTCGTGCCCGTCCAGGTGACCCAGCGAGACGAAGATCGTGCCAAGGCCCAGCACCAGTTGCGCCAGAAGCATGCCCAGAATGGCAATGTCCCAGAAGCTCGAGGTCTGGCGGATGCGCGGATCAGTCCAGCGACGGTGGAACAGCATACCGCCGCCCACCAGCGCCATGACGCCTGCGATGCCACCGGCAACAACGGCCAGAAGTTGTTTCGCGCCGTGGCTGATGCCCATTGCGTCGAAGATCCAGATCGGAGTCAGAAGACCGATGAGATGGCCGAAGAAGATGACCAGAACGCCAACATGGAACAGGATCGAGCCCATCACCAGCTGCTTGCGACGCAACATCTGGGAAGACGAGGTTTTCCAGGTGAAAGGATCGCGGTCATAGCGCGCGATGCTTCCCATGATCCCCACGCCCAAGGCGATATAGGGGAAGATTCCAAAGAAGAAATTATGCATTTCCGCCTCCATCATTCCGCAGCCACGCCGGGGGCGCGGGCTGCTGTGTCTGATTTGGGTTCATCCATGCGCGCCAGCATGTCGCGCACTTGTGGGCAACCGGCGTTGGGATCGGGGCCGAAGCGGACTTCGCTTTCCTCCCAGATCTCGTCCAGTGCCTCCAGATCGTTTGGATCGACCTCGGGCTGTTCCAGCAACTCGGCCACGGCTTCTTTGTCGGCTTTTACGCCAGAAAGCTGCAACAAAGCGGCGAACACGGCAGCATATGGGCTGTCACGTCGAGCCAGTCGTTCACTCAACGCCTCCAGAATATGCGCCGCGTCCGCCAGGGTATCCTGTCCCTCGGCATAGGGACGCGTGGACAGGAATTCCAACAGAACAGGCAGGTGGTCGGGCAGTTCGCTCGACACCGGATCGAACCCGGCCTCGCGATACATCTCGACCAGCGACACCATCGCCCCGCCCCGATCGCGGCTTTCGCCGTGAACATGTTCAAACAGGTTCAGCGACAAAGTGCGCGAGCGGTCGAAGAGCAGCACATACTGCTCTTCCAGGTCATAAATGTCCTGCGTGCCCAAGGCATCAACCAAGGGCCGCAGGTCGCGCCGGGCAGCCGCCGTCAGACGGCTGTCCGATGCCAGCACCGCGCCGATTTCCGGCATGGCCTGCTGCAGTTCGCGAGTGGGGTAGCTTAGAACCAGCGAGATGGCTTTAAAGGTACGGTCCATTACATCACCTCCGACGGCATTTTCAGGGCTTTCTTGGCACCGCCAAACAGCGAGGCCTTGGACGTTCCACCGGAACAGCCATTGGTGTCGGTGAAGCCGCAGCCGCCGCGCAGATCGTAAGCGTCTTCGACTTGTTCACGGTGTGTGGTCGGGATCACGAAACGGTCTTCGTAGTCAGCCAAGGCCATGATTTTATACATGTCCTCGATGGTGCGACCCGACAGACCGACGCGCTGCGCCAGACCCTCGTCCGTCACGCCCTCGATGGTTTTCGATCGCATGTAGGCCCGCATCCCCAGCATCCGCTCCAACGCTGTGACCACGGGGGCTTCGTCGCCGGCGGTCAGCATGTTGGCCAGATACTTCACCGGGATCCGCAGGTTCTGGACGTCGGGCATTGCGCCGTCGGTGCCGATTGCACCTGCTTCGGCTGCGTTCTGGATCGGGCTGAGTGGCGGGATATACCAGACCATCGGAAGGGTGCGATATTCGGGGTGCAGCGGGAAGGCTACTTTCCACTCCATCGCCATCTTCCAGACCGGGCTTTCTTGAGCTGCCTTGATCCAATCCTGCGGAACACCGTCGCGCGCTGCGGCGGCAATCACCTCGGGATCATTCGGGTCAAGGAAGACACCCAGCTGTGCGTCATAAAGATCGGTGGTGGCTTCCGCATTCGCGGCTTCCTCGATCTTGTCGGCATCATAGAGCATCACACCCAGATAGCGGATCCGGCCCACGCAGGTTTCCGAACAGACGGTCGGATTGCCGCTTTCGATACGCGGATAGCACAGGGTGCATTTCTCGGACTTACCGGTCGACCAGTTATAGTAGACCTTTTTGTAAGGACAGCCCGAGACACACATCCGCCAACCGCGACACTTCTCTTGGTCGATCAGAACGATGCCGTCTTCCTCGCGCTTATAGATCGCGCCCGAGGGACACGAAGCCGCACAGGCCGGGTTCAGGCAGTGTTCGCACAGACGGGGGAGATACATCATGAAGGTGTTCTCGTATTCCCCGTAGATCTGCTTTTGCACACCTTCGAAGTTGTAGTCTTCACCACGTTTCGAGAACTCGCCGCCCAGGATTTCTTCCCAGTTCGGTCCCTTTTCGATCTTCTCAATCCGTTCGCCAGTGATCTTGGAACGCGGGCGTGCGGTCGGGAAGGCCTCCATTTCGGGGGCCGACTTCAGGTGGTCATAGTCGAAATCGAACGGCTCATAGTAGTCGTCGATCTCGGGCAGGTCGGGGTTGGCGAAGATATTCGCCAAGATCCGCCATTTCGACCCCTGTTTGGGCTGCAACTTGCCCGATTTGGTGCGTTCCCAGCCACCGTTCCAACGTGCCTGGTTTTCCCAGTCGGTCGGATAGCCGGTACCCGGTTTGCTTTCCACGTTGTTGAACCATGCATATTCAACACCATCGCGCGAGGTCCAGACGTTCTTACACGTCACAGAGCAGGTGTGGCACCCGATACATTTATCAAGGTTCAACACCATGCCGATTTGAGCACGTACCTTCATTCTGCTGCCTCCTTATTCGGGGTCGCTTCACGGTCGAGCCAGTCAACCTTCTTCATCTTGCGCACCACGACGAATTCATCGCGGTTCGCACCAACGGTGCCGTAGTAGTTGAAACCGTAAGATTGCTGGGCATAGCCGCCGATCATGTGAGTGGGCTTCAGCGTCGCACGCGTGACCGAGTTGTGAATGCCGCCGCGTTTGCCGGTCTTCTCAGACCCGGGCGTGTTCACGATTTTCTCTTGCGCATGATACATGAAGGTCGTTCCGTCCTTCATCCGCTGACTGACAACCGCACGGGCCGTCAGGGCGCCGTTCGAGTTGTAGAGCTCGACCCAATCGTTATCGACAATACCTGCCGATTTCGCATCGTTTTCCGAGATCCAGATCACCGGGCCCCCGCGGTTCAGCGTCAGCATGTGAAGGTTGTCGGAATAGGTCGAGTGGATACCCCATTTCTGGTGCGGCGTGATGAAGTTCAGCACCACATGCGGCCAGTCTTTCTCGCTATGCACCTCGTCGGTAATCGTTTTCAGGTCGACGGGGGGGCGATAGGACAGGAAGCCTTCACCGAAGGCCAACATCCACTGGTGATCCTGATAGGTCTGTTGACGACCCGTCAGGGTCCGCCACGGGATCAGTTCGTGCACGTTGGTGTAGCCCGCGTTATAGCAGACCTCTTCACTTTCCAGACCCGACCATGTGGGCGACGAGATGATCTTGCGGGGTTGCGCGGCGATGTCGCGGAACCGGATCTTTTCGTCTTCCTTCGGCTTGGCCAGATGGGTGTGATCACGACCGGTTGCTTTGGACAGGCTGTCCCAAGCTTTGACAGCAACCTCGCCGTTGGTTTCCGGCGCCAGCATCAAGACGACCTCAGTCGCATCAATGTCGGTCACGATCTTCGGCTGACCCTTGGCGGGGCCGTCCTCGTGCACGCCATTCAGTTCGCGCAGGTGCTGCACTTCGTGCTTGGCGTCGACCATGATGCCTTTACCGCCATTCCCCAGCTTGTCCAGAAGCGGACCAAGGGCCACAAAGCGGTCATAGATCGCGGTATAGTCGCGTTCCACCGGCACATAGTTCGGCGCGGTCTTGCCCGGAATAAGGTCACATTCGCCCTTCTTCCAATCCCGCACCTGATCCTGCGCCAGCTCACCCGGGGTGTCATGCAGAAGCGGCACCTGAACGATATCCGTCTCCACACCCAGAATTTCCGGGGCAACTTCCTGGAACTTGTGGGCGATGGACTTGAAGATCTCCCAGTCCGACTTGCTTTCGTAAGCCGGGTCCACGGCCGCCTGAAGCGGGTGGATGAACGGGTGCATGTCCGAGGTGTTCAGGTCATTCTTTTCGTACCACGAGGCCGTGGGCAGAACGATGTCCGAATAGACCGCAGTGGTCGACATGCGGAAGTCCAGCGTGACCAACAGGTCCAGCTTGCCTTCGGGCGCATCCTCGTGCCACTTGGCTTCTTTCGGAAGCTGCGCGCCTTCTTCCCCAAGATCCTTGCCCAGAACACCGTGATCGGTGCCCAAGAGGTGCTTCAGGAAGTACTCGTGCCCCTTGCCCGACGAACCCAGCAGGTTCGAGCGCCAGACAAACAGGTTGCGCGGCCAGTTTTCCGGTGCATCCGGGTCCTCGCAGGACATTTCCAGATCGCCAGATTTCAGCTGCTGCGCCACATAGGCAGGGATTTCCATGCCCGCGTCTTTAGCCTGTTTGGCCACCTCCAGCGGGTTGGTTTTCAGCTGCGGTGCCGACGGCAACCAGCCCATGCGTTCTGCACGGATGTTGAAGTCGATCATCGAGGCATCCCAGTCACCTTCCGGTGCGGTGGGCGACACGATCTCGCTTGCGGTCAGGGTCTCGTAACGCCACTGATCCGAATGCGCATACCACATCGAGGTCGAGTTCATGTGACGCGGCGGACGGCCCCAATCGAGCGCGAATGCCAGCGGCAACCAACCGGTCTGCGGACGCAGTTTTTCCTGACCCACATAGTGGGCCCAACCGCCGCCGGACTGACCGACACAGCCGCACATGATCAGCATGTTGATCACGCCGCGATAGTTCATGTCCATGTGGTACCAGTGGTTCATCGCAGCGCCGATGATGATCATCGACTTACCGTTGGTCTTCTCGGCGTTCTGCGCGAATTCACGGGCGACGTGGACGATCTTGTCAGCGGATACGCCGGTGATCTTCTCGGCCCAGGCGGGGGTGCCCGGCACGTCTTCGTTATAGTCCTTGGCAACCCAGTCGCCGCCCAGACCACGATCCAGGCCATAGTTGGCGCAGAACAGGTCAAAGACAGTGGCCACGCGGATCACGCCATCTTTGGTCTGAACTTCGCGGATCGGAATGTTGCGGGTCAGAACGTCAGGACGGTCATCGCCGGTCGAGAACTGCTCGGTCGCGCCAGCACCGAAATAGGGGAAGTCCACGCCAGCAACGCGATCATGGTCGCCATCGCCGATCAGCGTCATTTTCAGATCGGTGTCGGATTTGTTGGCGCGTTCTTCGAGGTTCCATTCCCCGTCTTCGCCCCAGCGATATCCGATCGAGCCGTTGGGCGCGACCAGACCACCGGATTTTTCATCCAGAGCAACGGTTTTCCATTCCGGGTTATTGTCTTCACCCAGTTTGCCGTCCAGATCGTCAGCACGCAGGAAGCGGCCAGGAACCAGCTTGCCGTTCTTGTCTTCCAGCTTCACCAGCATCGGGAAGTCGGAATACTTGCGGCAATAATCCTCGAAATACTCGACTTGGTTATCCAAGTGGAATTCGCGCAGGATCACGTGGCCAAAGGCCATCGCCAGTGCGGCGTCGGTACCCTGTTTGACGTTCAGCCAGACGTCGCCAAATTTGGCGGCTTCCGAATAGTCGGGGCAGATGACGGCGGACTTGGTGCCGCGGTAACGCGCCTCGGTATAGAAGTGCGCATCAGGCGTCCGCGTTTGCGGCACGTTCGAGCCCCAGAGCAGCAGATAGCCAGCGTTGTACCAGTCAGCCGATTCCGGCACGTCGGTCTGTTCACCCCATGTCATGGGCGAGGCCGGCGGAAGGTCACAATACCAGTCATAGAAGGATCCGCAGACCCCGCCAATCAGGCTCAGGTAACGCGCACCAGCGGCATAAGAAATCATCGACATGGCCGGGATGGGCGAAAAGCCGATCACGCGGTCGGGGCCGTATTTCTTGGCGGTGTAGGCGTTGGCGGCGGCGGTAATCTCGGTCGCTTCATCCCAGCTTGCGCGGACAAAGCCACCCTTACCGCGGGTCTTTACATACGAGTCGCGCAGGATCGGGTCGTTCTGGATCGCGGTCCAGGCCTCGATCGGCGACATGGTCTGGCGCATCCGGCGCCATACTTTCATCAGACGTCCACGGACCAGCGGGTTCTTCACGCGGTTCGCGGAATACAGATACCAGCTGTAGGACGCACCACGGGCACAGCCGCGCGGTTCGTGGTTGGGCAGATCAGGGCGCGTACGCGGGTAATCGGTCTGTTGGGTTTCCCAAGTGACGATCCCGGATTTCACGTAGATCTTCCACGAACACGATCCGGTACAGTTCACCCCGTGGGTCGAGCGCACAACTTTGTCGTGGCGCCAGCGATTCCGATAGGTGTCCTCCCAGTCGCGGTTTTCGTTGGTCACTTGGCCGTGACCGTTAGAAAACTGTTCCAGTTCTTTGGACTGGAAGAAGTTCAGTCTGTCGAGCAGGTGGCTCATCTGATTTCTCCTAGGTTGGCTGGCCTACCCCGGCACGGGGCCGGGATAGGCGGGCGTGCATATCAGGGGTTCTTCACGTAGGCGCCGGGGCGCAGGTAGAACCACCAGTTGATGGCGATGCAGACCGCATAGAAGATCGCGAAGCCGTACAGTGCGTATTCAGGCGTTCCGGCCTTCAGCTGTTCACCAAACACTTTGGGGATGATGAATGCGCCGTAAGCAGCAACCGCAGCGGTCCAACCCAGAGCAGGACCAGCCTGTTCTTTGTTGAACACCATCGCGATGGTGCGGAAAGTCGAGCCATTGCCGATACCCGTTGCGGCGAACAGGATCAGGAACAGACCCAGGAACGGGTAGAAGTATTGTTCCGGAGTTGCCGACGAATAGGCCTGCTGGATGAAGTAGGCGACACCCAGTGCCGAGGCGACCATGACGACCGAGATAATCTGGGTCACTTTCGCGCCACCGGCTTTGTCAGCCCACATACCACCCAGCGGACGGATCAGAGCGCCGATGAATGGGCCCATCCAGGCAAACATCAGGGCCGACGGGCCGTTGGGGTTTACCATGTCGTGGGTCATCACACCGTCAACCTCGACGTGGCTGAAGCCGAACACAACTTTGATGGTCAGTGCCAGAGCGGCCGAGTAGCCGATGAACGAACCAAAAGTCATGGTGTAGATGATCGTCATGGCCCAAGTGTGCTTGTTGCCAAAGATCTTGTACTGGCGGCTCAGGTTTTGACCGACAGCACCGGGGATCATTTTCAGACCCAGCACGGTCAGGGCGATAACGATCGGCAAAACGATCCATTTCGATACACCCATGCCCGACGTCGGCAGACCACCTTCCGTGCCCGGCAGCAGCAGCCACAGGCCAAAGGCAGCGGTGATGAAACCGATCAGCAACATGCCCGAGATCGTGGCGAATGCGCCAAGCGGGTTGGGGATGTTCGGCGAGACGTGCTCGTCACGGATGTTGTTCATCCCCATCCAGCCAATGATCGCCAGCGGGATCAGGAAGACCAGCCAGATCAGGCCAGCGTTCTGGATGTAAGTCTCGGTTCCGGCAGGGATTTTACCGATCAGCGTACCCGAGGTGTTCACCAGCGTGCGGCTTTCGCCACCGAAGATACCCATGGTCATCGCCAGCGGGATCAGGATCTGCATGGTGGTCACACCGAAGTTCCCCAGACCCGCGTTCATACCCAGGGCGTAGCCCTGAATTTTCTTCGGGTAGAAGAAGCTGATGTTCGACATCGAGGACGAGAAGTTACCGCCGCCGATACCCGACAGGAAGGCCAGGATCTGGAAATACCACAGAGGCGTATCGGGGTTCTGCAGCGCCAGACCAGCACCAGCAGCCGGGATCATCAGAAGTGCTGTGGTGAACACAATGGTGTTTCGGCCACCCGCGATCCGGATAAAGAAGGTCGACGGAATACGCAGTGTTGCACCGGTCAGACCAGCGATTGCGCCCAGCGTAAACAGGTCGGATTTTGCAAACTCGAAGCCCAGATTAAGCATCTGAACAGTGATGATGCCCCAGTACAGCCAGACAGCAAAGCCGCACAGCAGGCTGGGAATGGAAATCCACAGATTTCGGTTGGCAATGGACTTACCGGTGGACGCCCAGAAGGCCTCATCATCCGGTGTCCAGTTTCTTAGATCTTGTCCCACGACAGTCCCTCCTCAGGGTTTGATTGGGCGGGCCACCGGGACAGGCGGCCCACCATATTCTTTGTTCAGACTTTTTCAGCGTGCGTGCGGTTGTATTCCTCGATCACGGCGCGCGATTCAGTCACCGCGTTCACGGCGCGGGCGGCGCGAAGCTCCAACCCGTCAAGCTGAGCTTTTTCAAAGAGCGCACGTTCCTCGGCTTCTTTCTCTGGCGAGAAGCGGATGAACAGGGCCAGAACCGAGGCACAGCAGACCATGATGCCGATCACGAAGAAGGCGTTGTTCCAGGCCATTTCGCCTTTGAACAGGAAGCCTGCAGCCACGGCGCCTGCGTTGCCGCCAGCACCCACGATGCCTGCCACAGCGCCCAGCGCTTTCTTGTTGACGAAGGGAACGACCGAGTATGTCGCGCCTTCCGACATCTGCGTGAACAGCGAGAAGATGATCAGCATCGGGATCGCCAGGAACAGCACGTCCATGCGGCTGAACAGCATCAGGGCAAGGCCCTCACCCAGCAGAACGATGAACAGCCAGAATGTCCGGCCGCGCAGGCCCCAGAGCGATGCGAAGTTGTCGCCGAAGATTCCGCCCAGCGTACGGGCGAAGATGTTCATCAGACCGAACGAGGCCGCGATCAGACCGGCCGTCACCAGCGTCAGGCCATCGAAGTAGTCATAGAAGTACAGCGCGGCGACGTTGTTGACGGTCAGTTCGATGCCGAAGCAAGCAGCGTAGATAAAGAACAGAACCCAGACGCGATAGTCGGCCATGGCTTTAAAGTAGGCGCCAGTGACCTTTTTCTTGTCTTCAAGCTGGCCTTTTTCGCGCAGCTCTTTGAAGTTCCCGTCCGGGGCGTCTTGCGTCAGGAAGAAGTACGCGATGCCGACCACGAAGATCACACAGCCTACAACCACCATGGACAAACGCCAGCTGGAGGCATCCGTGAAGCCCAGCGTGATGAAGATCGAGAAGACCAGCGGCATGGCAAACTGCGTGACACCGCCACCCAGGTTACCCCAGCCTGCGCTGGTTGCGTTGGCCGTCCCCACCACGTTCGGCGCGAACATGACAGTGGTGTGATACTGCGTAATCACGAAGGCCGCACCGATCATGCCGATCAGCAGGCGGAAGAACAGGAAGCTTTCGAAGCTATCGGCCAAGCCAATCCCGGCCACCGGGAAGGCGCCAAGGATCAACAGCCAAGTATAGGCAAGCCTTGGACCGATCCGGTCACACAGCCACCCAATAAAGAAGCGCCCGACGATCGTCATTGCCACCGAGGCAATGATCGTCCAGCCAACCTGCGATTTCGTAAACCCAAGCTCATCGCGCACGATGATCATCAAGGGCGCGATACCGAACCATGCAAAGAAGCACGAGAAGAACGCAAACCACGTCATGTGGAAGGTTCTGATTTGCACCATTCGGACGTTGAAGAAGTTACTCCAAAGGCTTGTGGCCTTATTCTGAATTTCCATTTCTTTTGTCCCCTTTTCGACCTTCAGCCCCGACCCTTTCAGGATAGGCCTGCGGTCGCTTTCGATGGGGACAACGTCTGCGAGGGCTGCGCAGTTTGTTTTGATCCAAGTCAAAAAATATAATTTGTCCTTTAAAATAAACCACTTACCAAAATCCCTCAAGCCAGCCACCACTGAACTGCAAGTTGAAGGGCGAAAGAAAACAAACGAAGGTTTGACATTTATCAATCGCAGCAGTTAAGAATTTTTCAAAATCAGAAAGCCAGTAAATCCGCCATGCCCGAATCGCATCGACCAGATATTCGCAAGCTCGACTTGTTCTCGGAAATGTCCGACGAGAACTTCCAGTCGTTGATGCACGCGTCGTACCTTCAGACGTTTCCGCCGCAGATCGAACTGATCACGGAAGGCGATTCCAGCGACTTTCTGCATGTGGTTGTTGATGGCTCGGTCGAGCTGTTCGCCCGCTGGAATAACCGCGAAACCAGCGTGGCGATCATCCGTCCGATCTCGACCTTCATTTTGGCGGCCACCTTGCGCGATGCGCCAAACCTGATGTCCGCACGCACGCTCGAGAAAAGCCGCGTGGTTCTGATCCCAAGCGAAGACGTGCGCCGGATCTTTGACGCGGACAACAACTTCGCGCGCGCCATCGTGTGCGAGCTCGCCTCGGGCTATCGCGCGTCGATAAAGAAGACCAAGGATCTTAAGCTGCGCACATCACTAGAGCGTCTGGCCAACTACCTGCTGCGTCAGCAGACCCGCGAAGGCGGCGGGCCCGAATTCGAATTGCAGACGGAAAAGAAGCGGCTGGCGTCCTATTTGAACATGACGCCCGAAAACCTGAGCCGCGCCTTCAAGTCCCTAAAACCTTATGGTGTCGAGGTGGACGGTAGCAAGATCACGATTACCAAGCAATCGGATCTCGAAAAGTTCGCCCGTCCAAGCCCGCTAATTGACGACAAAACCGTATAGCCCCCTGCCCTAAGGGCCAAGCAGCGCCTAGCGCGCGTAGACCGCGCACCCTTTCAGCGCCGCCGCATCATCCAGGATATTGTGGACCGGAACTGCGCCAACGGTGTTTAAGTCAAACTGCTTCCTCACGATATCGACGAAGGTTGCCTTGGCTGAGGTCGCCAGTAGGTTCCTTGCCACGCCCCCGGCAAAGAAAATCCCCCGTCTGGGCAGGAACGCCAGCATTAGGTTTCGTGTGAGCACTGCAAGTAGCCCGGCATAAAAGACCTGAAACTCCTGTTGCACGCAGGTCTGCACTGCCGTGGCACCATCCGTCACGGGGACGGCCCGCGCTTCCTCCAGCGCATGAAGGGCGGCATAGCCTCGGCCCGAGAACACCTCTTCAATGGTCGTGAACGCGACCGCCTGCAGCCCATATCGCGCGGACAATTGCGTCGCGATGTCGGCGGGAAGGCAGATATGCCCGTACTCCACGTCCAACTGAACCACCCTGCCCTGCGACATCATCACCGGGGACACGTTGAACCCGGTTCCGATCCCGACCACCAGAGCCTGCGTTTCGCCCTTGGCCTCGGCATCCGCGGCAATGATGGCATCAAGACTATCAGACCCGAGGGATCCGCTGGCCTGCCCAAGGGCTGCCAGATCGTTCAGCAGAGACACTGGACGCCCGCCAAGGCTGCGCGACAGTTGCGCCTCATCAAAATGCCAGTCCCGGTTGGTCAGGCAAGCCTGTCCGCCATGGACAGGCCCCGCAACCGCGATGACCGCGTCAGCGATCTGTGCCCCCACCCGTCTGGACAGGTAGTGCGCTAGCACATCGTCGAAGCGTGCAAAGTCATCGTTGCGAAAGTTTTCAACCGATGCAGTGATCAGCTGCCCTGCGCGGGCCAACCCCAAACGGGTGTTGGTCCCGCCGATATCGGCAACAAGCCTGTCACCGGTCAATTCAGGCGCTCTCCGCTTTCGGGCGCAAAGTAGGACACTTTGCTAAGGTCAAACGCCAGCGGCAAAGTCTCACCCGAACGCGCGTTGGTTTCAGCGTGCAGGCGCGCTGTGACCTGTTTGCCGCCCAGTTGCGACACTACATAGGTGTCGGCGCCAGCCGGTTCGACCATGTCGATCAGGCAATCGGCCTCTTGCACGTCCTCACCGGCGCGGAAGCCCGCTTCGGCGATGTCTTCGGGGCGCAGGCCCAGAATGACGTCCTCGGGCAGGTCTTTGGCGTGGGTATCGGTCAGGACCAACGGGGCCGCGCCAGCGCGTTCGATCTCGATCTTCGTGCCGGAGCCATTGGCCTTGGCGCGCGCCGGGATCAGGTTCATCGCCGGGCTACCCATGAAGTCCGCCACGAAAAGGTTCGCGGGTTTGTTGTAGATCTCAGCCGGGCTGCCGATCTGCTGCACGATCCCACCCTTCAGGACAACAATCTTGGTCGCCAGCGTCATTGCCTCGATCTGGTCATGGGTCACATAGACCATGGTGGCGTTCAGGTTGTGGTGCAGCTTCTTGATCTCGGTCCGCATCTCGACCCGCAACTTGGCGTCAAGGTTCGACAGCGGCTCGTCAAACAGGAAGAGCTTGGGATCACGCACCAGTGCCCGGCCCATCGCGACACGCTGACGCTGACCACCGGACAGCTGGCCCGGGCGACGCTGAAGAAGCGGTTCGATCTGCAATTGCTGTGCCACCTCGTTCAGCTTCTTTTCCTGCGTTGCCGCGTCCACACCGCGCACTTTCATGCCGAAGGTGATGTTCTTGGCCACCGACATGGTCGGGTAAAGCGCATAGGACTGGAACACCATCGCGATGTCGCGGTCTTTCGGGCTGACCTCGGTCATATCGCGCCCACCGATGCCGATCGAGCCGCTGGTGATCGGCTCAAGCCCTGCGATGCAGTTCAACAGCGTGGACTTGCCGCAGCCCGAGGGGCCAACGAGGACCAAGAAATCTCCCGGTTCGATCGCGACATTGATGTCTTTCAGGATCTCGACGGACCCATAGTTCTTGTAGAGGTTTTTGATATCCAGAATAGGAGCCATGGGTTTAGCCTTTCACGGAGCCCGCGGTCAGTCCGCGGATGAAGTATTTGCCGGCGACGACATAGACGAGGAGTGTGGGAAGGGCGGCGATGATCGCAGCAGCCATATCCACGTTGTATTCCTTCACGCCGGTGGTCGAGTTTACGATGTTGTTCAGCGCCACAGTGACGGGTTGGGTTCCGGCCTGACTGAAGCTGACCCCGAATAGGAAGTCATTCCAGATCTGGGTGAACTGCCAGATGACGGTCACGACGATGATCGGCAGCGACAGGGGCAGGAAGATCGACCAGAAGATCCGGAAGAAGCCCGCGCCATCCACTTTTGCCGCCTTCACCAGCTCTTGCGGAATGGTGACATAGTAGTTGCGGAAAAAGAGCGTGGTGAAGCCGATACCATAGATGACGTGGACGAAGATAAGCCCCGGGATGGTCCCCGCGATGCCCATGATGCCCAGTGTCCGCGCCATCGGCAGCAGCACCACCTGAAACGGGATAAAGCACCCAAACAGCATTAGCGAGAAGATCAGGTTCGCGCCTTTGAACTTCCACTGGGCGATGACATAGCCATTAAGCGCCCCAAGGATGGTCGAGATCAGAACCGCCGGGATCGCCAGGATCACCGAGTTCCAGAAGTAAGGGCGCAGGCCTTCACACTGGATGCCGGTACAGGCGCCGGACCATGCGGTCCGCCAGGCCTCGAACGTGACTTCCCGGGGGAAGGCCACAAGGCTGCCGGTGCGGATCTCTTCCAGACTTTTCAGCGAGGTCGTGACCATCACGAAAAGCGGCATCAGATAGAACAGGGCAAACAGGCCAAGCAAGGTGAACAGAAGCCAGCGCAGGGCGATACGACCCCAATTGCGCGATGGGCTGTGAGCGGTGGTAAGCGCAATATCAGTCATGTTTCGTCCTCAGTTCAGAGTAGAGGTAGGGAACGATGATCGCGAAGACGACGGCCATCATGACCATGGCAGAGCTTGCCGCTTGCCCGATATCGCCGCGCGAGAACGCCATCGCGTACATGTAGGTTGCAGGCAGGTCGGTGGCATAGCCGGGACCGCCTCCGGTCAGTGCGATGACAAGGTCGAAGCTCTTGATCGCAAGGTGGGCCAGCACGATGAAGGCTGACAAGAAGATCGGGGCCATCGACGGGATGATGATGGCGGAATAGATGCGCCAGTTGGGGATCCCATCGACCTGTGCGGCCTTGATGATTTCCCCGTCCACGCTGCGCAGACCAGCCAAGAAAAGTGCCATAACAAAGCCCGAGGCTTGCCAGACACCGGCGATCACGACGGCGTAGATGGCCATATCGGGATCAATGACCCAGTCGAAACTGAAGTTTTCAAACCCCCAGTCGCGGACCATCTTTTCGATGCCCAGTCCGGGGTTCATGATCCACTTCCACGCGGTACCGGTGACGATCATCGATAGCGCCATGGGGTAAAGATAGATCGTGCGCAACACGCCTTCGGTGCGGATTTTCTGGTCCAGCAGGATGGCGATCAGCAGGCCCAGTACCATCGAGATGATGATGAACAGCGTGCCGAAGATGAAAAGGTTCACCATCGCAGTGTCAAACCGGGGCGACGCAAACAGGCGCTCGTATTGGATAAGGCCCTCGATCTCGTATTTCGGCAGCAGCCGCGAGCGGGTCAGAGACACCCAAGCGGTCCAGGCGATGAAGCCGTAAACGAAAACGAGGATGGCGGCGAAAGAGGGTGCAAGCACCATCTTGGGGACATGACGTTCAAGCCATTCGGTCATTGTAACGTTCCCTGAATAGAAGGAGGCCCCGCATCTGTGACCAGACGCGAGGCCAGGGAGATTTACATGGAGTTGGCGACAGCGTCGGCCAGCATGTTCACAGCATCAGCCGAGGACATGTCCGAGTTGAAGTGCGCAGTCACCACGTCGGTGATGGCACCCGACTGCGCACCACGCAGCGCCATGCCGTGGGCATAGCTGGGCAGCAGCGAACCGTTGTCCGAGCTTTCGCTCATGTCTTTGGCGGACAGGTGAGCACAGCTGTCGAAGTCGTCCAGAGCCACGTCTACACGCGCCGGGATCGACCCTTTGTTCAGGTTGAACACTTTCTGGAAGTTCTGACCAACGATCAGCTTGGACAGAAGGTCCTGGCCGGCTTTCTTGTCGTCGCCATCCACGTTGAACATGGCAAAGCTGTCGACGTTGTACAGGAAGCCGTCACCCGGCACCGAGGCACACAGGAAATCTTCGCCCGGTGCTTTGCCAGCGGCAAGGAACTCACCCTTTGCCCAGTCGCCCATGATCTGGAAGGCGGCTTCGCCATTCATGACCATCGCCGTGGCAAGGTTCCAATCACGGCCCGAGAAGTTGTCGTCAACATAGCCACGCATTTTGCGCATCTGGTCAAAGACAGCGACCATGCCGTCAGATTTCAGAGTGTCCATGTCCAGATCAACAAAGGCTTTCTTGAAGCCGTCGGCGCCAAGGATGCCCAATGCAACAGCTTCGAACACGGTGGCATCCTGCCATGCCTGACCACCATGGGCCAGCGGGGTGATACCAGCGGCTGCCAGTTTGTCAGCGGCGGCGTTGAACTCGTCCCAAGTGGAGGGCATGGCGATGCCATTGGCTTCCAGAACGTCAGCGTTGGCCCAGATCCAGTCAACACGGTGTACGTTGACGGGGGCTGCACACCATGTGCCTTCACACATCATGTGACCAGCGATCGAGGCAGGCAGTACGTCCGCCCAGCCTTCGGCTTCTGCAACGGCCGAAATGTCAGCCAGAACGCCTTCTTCATACCATTCCTGAATGGCTGGGCCTTTCAGCTGAACGGCGGTCGGTGCGTTGCCCGACAGAACACGTGCGCGCAGGGCGGTCATGGCTGCATCGCCACCGCCACCGGCAACCGGCATGTCGGTCCAGGTGCCGCCATTGTCTGCAAACTCTTGCTGCAGAACGGCGACGGATTTGGCTTCACCGCCCGAGGTCCACCAGTGCAGAACCTCGGCCTGAGGCTCGGCGACTGCGGGCATGGCGCAGGTGATTGCAATGGCCGAAACGGCCGCGAATACGGATGTCTTCATTAGATTTTTCCTCCCATTGGCCACCCGATTAGGTAGCGCTAACCCAAGCTTGCCGACTGAACCCCTCTTTGCGCAATGCTAGAAACAGGGCCAGATTGCAGCTGAAGTTAGTTTTTCGAGCCTTTTGTTACATGATGTTACGCAAGCCTTGATTTTGTTGCACGCTGTTACAAACACACAGATGGTGAGGACGGCATATTTGCCGAAGGGAGGCATATCGCATGGCGATTCCACGACTGCTTGTCGTCGATGATGACGCAGAAACGCGCAGCATGATGACCCAGTTTCTACAACAGAACGGGTTCATGGCGTTCCCCTGCGAGACCGAGGACGCGATCCGTCACCACCTGAAAGGCGGACGCGTGGACCTGATCCTGTTGGACGTGATGCTGGCGGATGAGAACGGCGTCGAGATCTGTGCACGCCTGCGTAAGGAACAGGACGTGCCCGTCATTCTGGTGTCCGCCCTGTCAGCTGATCACCACCGTATGAAGGGCTACGAGGTCGGCGCGGACGACTATATCGCCAAGCCCTTCAACCCCGAACTGCTACTGGCCCGCGTGCGCGCCGTCTTGCACCGCGCCAATCGCAGCGCCTCGCTTGTGTATCGCCGCAGCGTGTCGGTCTTTCGCTTTGCCGGCTGGCACTATGATGCCAAACGGGACGAGGTGACCTCGCCGCAAGGCTATCAGGTTGCCCTGTCGCGCAAGGAAACCGCGCTGCTAAAGGTCCTTCTGGCCAACCCGCACATCCCCCTAACCCGTGATGAGATCGCGAATGCCCTTGATGTCACCGGAGAGGCACAGGGAACCCCGCCCGAAGGCTCTGGCCGGGCCATCGACGTCCTTGTAGGACGTCTACGCGGCAAAATCGAGACCGACCCCAAATCCCCTGAACTTCTGCGCACCGAACGCGGCATCGGCTATGTGTTCGCCGCCGATGTCTCGACCGAGGACAGCGCATGAGCAAGGGGTTTCGTCTGCAAACCCTTGGGATCACGCTGGTCGTGGTCTCGTTCGCGATGGCATTCATCTCGGCATGGTTGTGGTTTGCGTCAAACCGCTCGTGGCAGGAACACCTGACCGGCAGCTATGTCACCGGCATCGCGCTTTATGAATCCCTGCGCACGGGTGCCGAGCCGCCTGAAGGCATCCACATCACTTCGCTGAACGCGATGGATGAAATTCTGGCCAGCCGCGGCGAGTTTTCGCGCCTGCCCGACATCCCCAAGCCCGCCTTCACCACCAATGTGTCAATCAAGGGTCCGGGCCGGGATCCGGTATCCGGCGAAACCCTGGTCCTCGGCATCGTGTCCGAGAACCTGCAATATTCGGTGTCTGAACTTGTCTCGAACGAAGGCCAGCCCGCCGCCCAGAAGTTCGGCAATGTCACGCGCCTGCTCGCGACCTATTGCAGCGAACCGATCCTCTTTGCCCGCATGGGGACACAACCATGGCTGCGCATCGACGGGCGCGCGGTCTGGGGCTGCGGCGCAGCGCCCAAAGATATGCGCGTGTTGGCCGTTCTGATGTGTCTGGTCGCCTTGGCCATCCTTGCCACGGTGGTGCGTGATACATCGGCCTATTTTGACCGCTTTGCGCGGGCCCTGCACAATCGACGCCGTCTGGGTGGGCCGGAAAGCTATGCCGTGCAAGGACCGGAAGAGCTGCGCGACATCGTTCTGGCGGTGAACAGCTATCTGGAAGATGAGCGCGCCCAACTGTCCAAACGCGCGACCGTTCTATCCGGCGTTAGCCATGACCTTGGCACCCCTGCCACCCGCTTGCGCCTGCGTACCGCGCTGATCGAGGACGCCGATCTGCGCGACAAGTTCGAAGCTGATATCGACAGCATGACCGAGATGATCGAAAGCGTGCTGACCTATACCCGCGCCGAGTTAAATGAAGAAAACCCGCGGCAGGTATCACTGACCTCGATGATCGAGGCGCTCGTTGCGGATTACGAAGACTTGGACCAGCCCGTCGCGATCCGCACGCTCGAGCGGCCCTCGGTCGAAGGGGGACGCTCGGTGTTTGCCGCAACCCCCGGCCATGTGGCGCTGCCCAACATCCAACGCATCCTGATCACCGCCCGCCCTGTGTCCCTGAAACGCGCCATATCGAACCTGATCGAGAACGCGTTGAAATACGGTCGCCGCGCCACGGTCGAGCTGACGGCAAACGCCGATCACGCCACCATCGTGGTCGAGGACGAAGGATCGGGCATGTCCGCCGAAGACATCGAAGCCGTGGTCGCGCCGTTCAAGCGGGGGGAAAACACGCAAGCCGTGGATGGGTTCGGGCTGGGCCTGACCATCGTGGCAACGGTTGCCGAACAACATGGTGGGCGCCTCTATTTTGAAACCGGCGCGCATGGCTTGCGTGCCTGTCTCGAAATCTGCCGGAATTAAGAAACGGGGCGTTCGGGTCAACCCGACGCACCCCCCCCCCGCAGCGCGTCTTGGAAGGCAATACGTTCGGTTGCCCGCAAAGTCGATTAGCACTCTCGGGACGGAGATGTTAGGAGACACCCAAACCCGCCAGAGTCACGTTTAGTGATCACACCCCGTACAGGTCCCTGCGCCTGCAAACCCAAGGAATGAACAATGACCGAGGATGTAAAAATCAACCGTGGCCTCAAGGGGATTTACTTTGAGCGCTCTGGCGTGTCGCATATCGACGGATCCAAGGGCGAGCTTCTGTATCGCGGGTACAGCATTCACGATCTGGCAACCCATTCCAGCTTCGAAGAGGTCTGCTTTCTTCTGATCCACGGCGAGCTGCCGACCGCAGAGCAGTTTGCCAGTTTTGATGCGCAACTGAAGGCCGCACGCGAACTGCCACAAGAGGTCTATGACATCATCCGTGCCTGCAAAGATGGGCATCCGATGGATGTGCTGCGCACAGCCGTCTCAGCCTTGGCCGCACTTGAACCCGGCAGTGCCGAGAAGGGCGAAGACGGCTTCCTGACGAACGGCATCCGTTTGATCGCGCAGGTGCCGATGATCATCGCAGCACACGAAGCCCTGCGCAACGGACGCGAACCCGTCGCCGCCGACCCGTCCCTGTCGCATGCCGCCAACTGGTTGTGGATGTTGAAAGGGGAACTGCCCTCTCCCGAAGCCGTGCGTCTGGCGGATGTCGATTTTATCCTGCACGCCGAACACGGCGCAAATGCCTCGAGCTTCGCGGCCCGCGTCACCGTGGGGACCGAAGCCAATCTGCATGGCGCGATGGTCACGGCACTGTCGACGCTGGCGGGCCCAGCCCATGGCGGTGCCGCCGAGGATGTCATGAAAATGGTGCACGAGATCCAAGACCCCGCAAACGCCGCCGCTTACGTCAAATCGAAGCGCGAAAACCGCGAGGCCGTCACCGGATTTGGTCACCGCGTCTATCGCACCGAGGATCCACGCGCCCGCCACATGCGGGATGGCGTGAAGCAATTGGGCGAGGAAATGGGCGCACCAGAATGGTACGAAATCCTTCAAGCTGTTGTCGATGCGATGAAGCCCTATTCTCGGCACGGGCTGAACGTGAATGTCGATTTCTACTCGGGTGTGGTCTATCAGCTGCACGGCATTCCGATGGATCTATACGTCCCGATCTTCGCCATTGGCCGTATGCCCGGGTGGCTGGTTCAATGTCTTGAACAACAGCGCCAGAACATCCTGATCCGCCCCCTCACGCTCTATAACGGCCCCGAAAAACGCGACTATGTCGCTTTATCCGACCGGTAAAGAACGGGCCTGATCAGGGCCATGTTCATGTCGGCGGTTTAGCTGCACTGCCGGCCACATCTGGAACCCCAAAAAAAGGGCGGGGAATTTCCCCGCCCTTTCCGTTTCTCACCGC
>NZ_SAIT01000024.1 GCF_004360145.1 Aliiroseovarius marinus
TACGCCGCCCTACTGGCCCACTTTTGCGCCGCCCTTGACAGTACGACACACACCGCGCGCGGGCTATTACATCGGCCTGCCCGGGCAGGTGCAGGACATCGATGGACGGACCTTCACGGTCGCCTGCGGTGACGGAAACTGTATTGATATTCTTGATTGGCAGGGGGCGGAGGTGCCTCCGAAAATACATAGTAAACTTGGAAAGATGACGACATGAGCACGCTTGCCTCGACCGCATTTGGCGGCGATCCCAACGCACCGGTTCTGGTGATTGCCCCCCATCCCGATGACGAGGTGCTGGGCGTCGGCGGCACGATCGCGCGGCTGGCCGATGAGGGCCGCGAGGTGCATGTGGCAGTGGTCACCAAAGGGGGGTTGCCGCTCTTTACCGAAGACATGACCGCCCGCGTCCGGGCCGAGGCCCGCGCTGCCCATGATCATCTGGGCGTGGCCAAGACCCATTGGCTGGACTTCCCCGCTGCCGAACTGGCCGAGCATCCGCATGGCGGATTGAACGCGGGGCTGGGCAAGCTTGTGCGCGATCTTGCGCCGGGGCTGATATTCGTGACCCATCCGGGCGACATTCATATGGATCACCAGCTGTCGTTCCTCTCCACTCTGGTCGCCAGTCGTCCGCATCAGCAGGACTATCCGACGACGATCATGGCCTATGAAACGCTGTCGGAAACCAACTGGAACGCGCCCTATCTGACGCCCGCTTTCGTGCCGAATGTGTTCATCGACGTGTCCGCGACGCTCGACCGCAAGCTGGAGGCCTTCCAGATGTTTGCAAGCCAAGTGAAAGAGCCGCCGCATGAACGCTCGGTCAACGCGCTTCGTGCCTTGGCAACCCTGCGCGGGGCCACGGTACACCGTCCTGCAGCCGAGGGCTTTGTCCTTGTGCGCAGCGTGATCTGAGGGAGGGTTCCATGTCCAACTGGCCCGTATTCGACGAAGAACAGATCGCTGCCGTGACCGAGGTGTTGCGCTCGGGCAAGGTGAACGCGTGGACCGGCCCCGATGTGTGGGCCTTCGAGGAAGAGTTTGCCGATTGGTTCGGCGTCCCCCACGCGATTGCGATGGCGAACGGCACCGTCACGCTGGACGCGGCCCTGCATGTGCTGGGCCTGTCCGATGGGGACGAAGTTATCGTCACACCCCGCAGCTTCATTGCCTCGGCCAGTTCGGTGTCCCTGAAAGGCGGTGTGCCGGTCTTCGCGGATGTGGACCCCGACAGCCAGAACATCACCGCCGACACCATCGCCCCCCTGATCACGCCCCGCACCAAAGGGATCATCCCCGTACATCTGGGCGGCTGGCCTTGCGATATGGCCGCGATCATGGATCTGGCGCGGGCGCATGATTTGTGGGTGATTGAAGATTGCGCGCAGGCGCATGGTGCGATGATCGGGGAGCAACATGTGGGCGGCTTCGGCACTTTCGGGTCGTTTTCCTTCTGCCAGGACAAGATTATGACCACGGGTGGCGAGGGCGGTATGTTGACCACTGCCGACCGAGACCTCTGGTCCAAAGCGTGGAGCTTCAAGGATCACGGCAAGGACTATGATGTGGTGTTCAACACCGAGCACCCTCCGGGCTTTCGGTGGCTGCACGGGGCTGGGCCGGGCACGAACCTGCGCATGACCGGGCCGTCGGCGGCCATCGGGCGGGTGCAGTTGAAGCGGTTGGCTGACTGGCGGGCACATCGCACGGCGAACGCGGGTATTCTGGCGCGGGCGCTCTCTGGGTTGGAGGCGATCCGTCTGCCCGATGTGCCGGACGATCTGACCCACGCTTACTACCGTTTCTATGCCTTCGTGCGCCCTGAAGCGTTGAAAAACGATTGGAGCCGCGACCGTATCATCGCCGAGGTCTCGGGGGGCGGGTTCCCGATCTTCTCGGGGAGTTGTTCCGAGATCTATCGCGAAGGCACCTTCACGCGCTATGGTTTGGGACCAGATGCGCCGCTTCCGGTGGCGCGGGATTTGGGCGACACCAGCCTGTGTTTCTTGGTGGACCCGACTTGGGCCACAGAGCGCACGCAGGCGCTGGGTGACTGTTTGCAAACGGTGATTGGTAACGCGACACGGTAAGAAAGAGCGGAATGGGAACGTTTCTAAACAACCTGTTTCAAAAGTTCGGGGGCGGCGCAGAATTTAACGCGCCACTGGCCCCGGATCAGCCTTTTCTGGTGATTGGGGATATCCACGGGCAGCTCGATGCGCTCGACGCCACATTAGATCGCATCGCAGATGACCCGAAGCACGCCGATCTGCCCCTTGTCTTTGTCGGAGACTACATGGATCGCGGCCCGCACAGCGCGGGGGTGCTGAGCCGGTTGATGGCGCTGCAAGCGTCGGACCCGCGTGATGTCACCTGTCTGCGCGGAAACCACGAACAGCTTTTGCTGAACTTTCTAGATAACCCGCCAATGAACGCGCCGGTCTGGTTCGCGAATGGCGGGCTTGCCACGCTGAACAGTTTTGGCATCCGTGCCACGAAGCTGGACATGCGTGGGGACCGCGTTCTGATGGTGCGTGAGCGGTTGAAGATGGAGATGGGGGACGAGGCATTGGGCTTTCTGCGATCTCTGCCCAACCTGTGGCAAACCGGAAATGTTGCAGTGGTGCATGCGGGTGCGGACCCTACCACGTCGATCACCGACCAAGAGGACGACGTGTTGATCTGGGGCCACGCCGATTTCAGGACGCGGCCGCGGGCCGATGGGGTCTGGGTGGTGCATGGCCACACGATTGTGCCCAACGTGATGGTCCGTCAGGGACGCATCTCGGTTGATACCGGAGCCTTTCAGACAGGCGCGCTGCCTGCGGTGGCGGTGTCCACCGATGGCGTGCGCGTTATGGGGCAGGGGGGTATTCAGCAGATCTGGCCTGACCGGGACATGCACGAAGCCAGTTGACAGAATCCACTTTCACGGCCACAACTTCCCCATCCGCAGCGATGGCGTCGCTGCCCTGTGTGCCACATGCACACCGGTCCGGAGATCAACTGCCCTGGACGCCGGGGAGTTTGGTTGGCCGGGCATATCCCATTCACGTCCCGGCCTCGGAAGATGGAGAGATGTGATATGTCACGCCCTCAGTATTTTGTTTGTGAAAACGGTGAAAAAGCCCCGCTGCCTTTCTCGGATGCGGAATATGAACGCCGCTTGGCCGGTCTGCGCAAGATCATGGCCGCTCGTGGTGTCGAAGCTGTTGTCTTCAGCTCGATGCACAACATCGCCTATTATTCAGGCTTTCTGTATTGTGCCTTTGGTCGCCCCTATGCCCTGGTGGTGACCGCAGATCGCTCGACCACGGTGTCGGCCAATATCGACGCAGGCCAGCCGTGGCGCCGCTGCTACGGTGACAACGTCATTTACACCGATTGGGAGCGCAACAACTATTGGCGCGCTGTAAAAAGCCTTGTCGGCAACGCCAAGTCGGTCGGGATCGAAGGCGACCACATGACCTTGGCACAGCGTGGTCTGGCGGAAGAGTTCCTGTCGGACAGCACCTTTACCGACATTGCTGGTGACACGATGCAGGCCCGCATGATCAAGTCGGCCGAGGAAATCGCGCTGATCCGCGAAGGCGCGCGCATTGCGGATGTCGGCGGGGCCGCCATTCACGACGCGATCCGCGTTGGCGCCCGCGAGATTGACATCGCTATGGCGGGTCGGGACGCGATGGAGCTTGAGATCTCGCGCGCCCATCCCGATAGCGAAATTCGCGACACGTGGGTCTGGTTCCAGTCGGGCATCAACACCGATGGCGCCCACAACCCAGTCACCACGCGCAAGCTGGAGGGCGGCGATATCCTGTCGCTGAACACCTTCCCGATGATCTCGGGCTACTACACCGCGCTGGAACGCACGCTGTTCGTCGGCGAGCCGGATGCGGAAAGCCTGCGGATTTGGGAGGCCAACGTTGCTGCGCACGAGCTGGGTATTTCGCTGATCAAGCCGGGTGCGACTTGCTCGGGCATCACCGCCGAAATCAACAAGTTCTTCGAAAGCGAAGGCCTGCTGCAGTATCGCTCTTTCGGCTACGGTCACTCGTTTGGCGTGTTGTCGCACTACTATGGCCGCGAGGCTGGGTTGGAGCTGCGAGAGGACATCGACACCGTGCTGGAACCCGGCATGGTTGTGTCGATGGAGCCGATGCTGTTCCTGCCGGAAGGCACAGCAGGTGCTGGCGGTTATCGTGAACATGATATTCTGGTGGTCGGAGAGGACGGTGCCGAGAACATCACCGGCTTCCCCTATGGCCCGGGTCATAACATCATTTCGCGATAGGAACTGATTCTGGCGTAAAATTGCCCTGAAGGGTCGCGCGAGTGTCATCCTGACGGTGTGATTTACTCAGAGTAAAGAGAGAAACCCGGGCGGCAGAACAGTTGCAAGCGTAGATTTGCCCCTGCCGCCCGGTCACCAATCAACGGCTTTCCCCAAGGTCAGAAAACGGCAGGGTGAAGCGTTTATAAAAAGAGGTTTGGCGCGAACTGACAGTTAAGCTTTGGTGTGTAATGCGCGCGCAGAAAAGCACAATTAATTGTCAGACAGTAGGAATTCAGTCGAATTGACTGTTGATATCGCTCATTTCTTCGTGTTGGCTGGTGCAAGATAAAAAAGAACATAGACCAGGGGGGTCACTTGGCTGAAGCTGTTACCGACGACGGGTTTGTCGTTTTTGATCGTGTCCAAAAAAGCTACGACGGGGAAACACTGGTTGTTAAAGACCTGAACCTGTCGATCGCGAAGGGCGAGTTTCTTACCATGCTTGGGCCGTCTGGCTCCGGGAAAACCACCTGCTTGATGATGCTGGCCGGTTTCGAGACCGCAACCCACGGTGATATTCGCCTGGGTGGTCAACCGATCAACAACATCCCGCCGCATAAGCGTGGTATTGGCATGGTGTTCCAGAACTATGCGCTGTTCCCGCACATGACGATTGCCGAAAACCTGGCCTTCCCGCTGGAAGTCCGGAAGATGGGCAAATCCGAGCGTGAAGAGAAAATCAAGCGTGCACTGGACATGGTGGAGATGGGGGCCTTTGGCGGCCGTCGTCCGTCGCAACTGTCCGGTGGTCAGCAGCAGCGTGTGGCGCTTGCCCGTGCGCTGGTGTTTGAGCCCGAACTGGTTCTGATGGACGAACCGCTGGGCGCACTGGATAAGCAATTGCGCGAAAAGATGCAGTTCGAAATTACCGATCTGGCACATAATCTGGGCATCACCACGGTCTACGTGACGCACGACCAGACCGAAGCGCTGACCATGTCCGACAACGTGGCGGTATTTGACGATGGCCGCATTCAGCAGCTGGCGCCGCCGGACCTGCTGTACGAAAAGCCGGAAAACAGCTTCGTTGCGCAATTCATTGGTGAGAACAACACCTTGGAAGGCGTTGTGACCGAGATCTCGGGCGATACCTGTGTGGTCCGTCTGGACGACGGGGAAGAGCTGGACGCGACCCCGATCAACGTCTCGAAGGTCGGCGAGCGCACCAAAGTGTCGATCCGTCCCGAGCGTGTCGAATACAACAAAGAACGCCTGCAGGAAGGCGCCCATACGCTGAAAGCCGAAGTGCTTGAGTTCATCTATATGGGCGACATTTTCCGCACCCGTCTGCGCGTCGCTGGCAATGATGAGTTCATCATCAAGACCCGTAACGCACCGGACGTCGAGCGCCTGAAACCGGGTCAGCAGATCGAGATCGGCTGGCTGTCGCAGGACTGCCGCGCGCTGGACGCATAATCAGAATTGCTGCGGGGGCGTGGCAACACGGCCCCGGGCATCTTGCCAGGGAATTGCCATGCAGCCCGTCTTGCAATTCCGACCAACCAAACGGGCTAACTAGGGAGAATTAAAGTATGAAACTTGCGAAGATGTTTATGGCCACCTCGGCCCTGACGCTTGCCGGCAATGTGGCAACCGCCGAGGATATGGCCAACGAACTGACGCTGGTGTCCTGGGGTGGTGCCTATCAGGCCAGCCAGGTGAAGGCCTATGTCGAACCGTATCTGAAGATGCACCCGGAAGTGAAAGTCACTTGGGACGAAAGCTCGGCTGAAGCCGTGGCCAAGCTGCGCGCCATGAACGAAGCTGGTAACGTCACCTGGGACCTTGTTGACGCTGTTGCTTCGGACTCGATGCGTCTGTGTGACGAAGGTTTGGCAGAAGAGCTGAACCACGACGAAGATCTGGCCGCTGCCCCCGATGGCACCTCGGCGTCGGACGACTTCGGCGACCTTCTGGTTTCGGACTGCTTTGTACCGCAGATCGTTTACTCGACCACCTTCGGCTACCGCAAAGACCTGGTTGGCGAAACCAAGCCCGACAGCGTTTGCGCCATCTTCGATCTGGACACCTGGCCGGGCAAGCGTGCTCTGCAGAAGCGTCCGATCGACAACGTAGAATGGGCTCTGTACTGCGACGGCGTTGCCAAGGACGAGATCTATGACGTTCTGGGCGAAGACGGTGGCATGGAGCGCGCTCTGGCCAAACTGGACACCATCAAAGACCAGGTTGTCTGGTGGACCGCTGGTGCAGAAACCCCGCAGCTGCTGGCTGACGGCGAAGTTGTCTTCGGTTCGACCTTCAACGGTCGCCTGTTCTCGGCCATCGCCGAGCAGAACCAGCCGATCGAAATGCTGTGGGACATGCAGTCGTTCGACCTTGACGGTTGGGTTGTTCCCGCTGGTCTGCCGGCAGACCGCAAAGCCCGCGTTATGGACTTCCTGAAGTTCGCAACCGACACCCAGCGTCTGGCTGATCAGGCTGCCTACATCTCGTACGGCCCGGCCCGTAAGTCGTCGGCTCCGCTGGTTGGTAAGCACGCCGAACTGGGCATCGACATGGCGCCGCACATGCCGACCGACCCTGCAAACTCGGGCAACGTTCACGTGTATGACTACGAATGGTGGGCAGACAACCGTGACGATCTGAACGCAAAATTCGAAGCTTGGCTGGCCAAGTAATTTGAATGCGAAGGGGGCCTTCGGGCCTCCTTCACCCCCTATTTATCTATCTGATTTGTTTGTCAATTTAGCTGACTGAAACCAAGAAACGGCAACAGCCGACAGGGA
The DNA here is from genome assembly GCF_004360145.1 of Aliiroseovarius marinus. GTDB lineage: Bacteria > Pseudomonadota > Alphaproteobacteria > Rhodobacterales > Rhodobacteraceae > Aliiroseovarius > Aliiroseovarius marinus. Next base: position 7,087 of record NZ_SAIT01000024.1, read on the forward strand.
AGATATGAGCGATACAACTGATACCGGCGGCCCGGTTCTGGCCGCAGATGGAACGCCGCTGAAGCGCAGCCTTGCGCGCGCCTTGCGGCGACAGAAACTGCGGGCCTTGATGCTGATTGCCCCGCTTTTGCTGTTCATTCTGATCAGCTTCATCCTGCCGGTTGCAGACATGCTCTATCGTTCGGTGAAGAACGGGATCGTGGCCGACACGCTGCCGCGCACCGTTGTCGCGATTGCCGACTGGGATGCGGAGAGTGGGGACCTTCCAAGTGAGGCCGTCTATGCCGCGATGGCTGCCGACCTGAAAGAGGCTGCTGCTGCCAAGACCCACACCAAGGTCGGCACACGCCTTAACTATGAGAACCCCGGCATCGCGTCGCTGTTCCGTAAGACTGGGCGCAAGGCCAAGAAGTTCGACATCGAGGGCGTTGCCTCGTGGAAAGACGAGTTGATCGACATCAACAAAGACTGGGGTGACATCGATAACTGGCGCACCATCCAGACCTATTCGCCGCGTGTGACACAGGGTTACTTCCTGAACGCAGTGGACATGCGCGTGGGCACCGACGGTGCAGAACTGCGCCCCGAGGCCGAGCGGATCTATATGAACCTCTTGGGACGGACGCTGTGGATGTCGCTGGCGATTACCGTGTGCTGTATCATTCTGGCCTATCCGGTGGCGTGGATCCTTGCGAACCTGCCAATGCGCAAAGCCAACATTCTGATGATCCTAGTGCTTTTGCCCTTCTGGACGTCACTTCTGGTGCGGACCTCGGCATGGAAAATCCTGCTGCAGCAACAGGGCGTGATCAACGACATCCTTGTCTGGATCGGCCTTGTGGATGACAGCGCACGACTTGTGATCATCAACAACCAGTTCGGTACGATCGTGGCGATGACCCACATTCTGCTGCCGTTCATGATCCTGCCGATGTATTCGGTGATGCAGACCATCCCGCCCAGCTATCTGCGCGCTGCGAAAAGCCTTGGCGCAACTGACTGGACCGCGTTCTGGAGGGTCTACTTCCCGCAGACCGTACCGGGTATCGGTGCAGGCTCGATCCTCGTGTTCATCTTGGCGATCGGTTACTACATTACGCCGGCATTGGTCGGGGGTACGAAAGGCACGTTCATCTCGAACCAGATTGCCTTCCACATCTCAAGCTCGTTGAACTGGGGTCTGGCCTCGGCACTGGGCGCAATCCTTCTGGCGGTCGTTCTGGTCCTGTACTGGGCGTATGACAAGATCGTCGGCATTGACAACGTGAAGCTGGGGTAACGGACATGGCACTTCCTCCATATGCAACCACCGGCCAGCGGGTCTGGCACTATACCTTCCGCGTGATCTGTGGACTGATCTTCTTCTTCCTGATCGCTCCCATCGTCGTGGTGATCCCGCTTAGCTTCAACTCGCAGGATTTCTTTACCTTCACGAAAGAAATGCTGAGTTTCGATCCGGCAGGGTATTCGCTGAAGCACTATCGTGACTTCTTCGGGAACCCGGATTGGCAGGATGCCCTGTGGAACTCGATCAAGATCGCACCGGCCGCCACGCTGCTGTCCGTGTCGCTGGGCACCTTGGCTGCGATTGGCCTGAGCCAGCCGCACGTGCCGGCTCGCCGTGCCATCATGGCCACGCTGATCTCGCCGATGATCGTTCCGCTGATTATCTCGGCAGCCGGGATGTACTTCTTCTATTCCCGCATCGGTCTGGCCGGCACCTATTGGGGTGTTGTGCTGGCGCACGCTGCACTGGGCATTCCCTTCGTGATCATCACCGTGACTGCAACGCTGGTGGGCTTTGACCGCTCGCTGACCCGTGCAGCGGCCAACATGGGCGCGGATCCGGTAACCACCTTCTTCCGCGTGCAGATGCCGCTGATCCTGCCGGGCGTGATCTCGGGTGCGCTGTTTGCCTTCATCACCTCGTTCGACGAAGTTGTTGTGGTGATCTTCGTGGGCTCGGCCAAACAGCAGACGCTGCCATGGCAGATGTTCACCGGCTTGCGCGAGCAGATCAGCCCGACCATTCTGGCGGTTGCCACGATCCTGGTGGCCATCTCGATCGCGCTTCTGACCACGGTCGAATTGCTGCGCCGCCGCTCCGAGCGCCTGCGCGGGATGTCCCCGGGCTGATTGCTACAGAAAAACTGAAAAAGATCAGGCGCCTTTCAGGCGCCTTTTCTTTTGCAAATTGTTGTCCTGACGGTGCCTGGAAAAGGAATTTATTAACCGTTTTCCGGCAACTCTGTCCGAAATGTGTGACGGAGTGCGCAGCCGGATTGCTTCGGCCCCTTGCAGCCCCCCAAACACAGGACTAGGTTGGCATCAGGTGCCCAGAACGGGCTTTGGCGCGAAGAGAAAGCAGGCGACATGCACGATCCGATTGATACCTATATGAACACCCTTGTCCCGATGGTGGTCGAGCAGACCTCGCGCGGGGAACGGGCCTATGACATTTTCTCGCGCCTGTTGAAGGAACGGATCATTTTCCTGTCCGGCCCGGTGCATGACGGCATGTCCAGCCTGATCGTGGCGCAGCTTCTGCACCTCGAGGCTGAGAACCCGAACAAAGAGATTTCGATGTACATCAACTCGCCGGGTGGCGTGGTGACCTCGGGGCTGTCGATCTATGACACGATGCAATACATCAAACCCAAAGTGTCGACCTTGGTGATTGGTCAGGCCGCGTCGATGGGATCGTTGCTGCTGGCTGCTGGTGAAAGCGGTATGCGCTTCTCGCTTCCCAATTCGCGCATCATGGTGCACCAGCCTTCGGGCGGCTATCAGGGGCAGGCGACGGATATCATGATCCACGCACAGGAAACCCAGAAGCTGAAAGACCGCCTGAACGGGATCTATGTGAAGCACACGGGTCAGAAAATGGAAGCCGTGGTTGACGCGCTGGAGCGTGACAACTTCATGGACCCCGAGGCCGCTAAAGACTGGGGTCTGATTGACGAGATCGTCGAGAACCGTGCCAAAGGCGACGACGCCGAGGCCTGATCTTGAAGGGCCCATCGCGGGCCTTTCAAAAAGCTGATTGTGAATACCCCGACCCTGGCCTAAGCTGGGGGAAGGGGCAAAGACCGCCCGGAAGGGCTTAACGGGGTCGGTATCCGGCCTAATGGGACTGGACTATGGCGAATAATTCCTCTGGTGACAGCAAGAACACGCTTTACTGCTCGTTCTGCGGCAAAAGCCAGCACGAGGTGCGCAAGCTGATTGCGGGGCCGACGGTGTTTATCTGTGATGAATGCGTTGAGCTGTGCATGGACATCATCCGTGAAGAAACCAAGTCGTCGGGGCTGAAGTCCTCGGACGGGGTGCCGACACCTTCGGAAATCTGCCAGGTTCTGGATGATTACGTGATCGGGCAGGGGCATGCGAAACGTGTGCTGTCTGTGGCCGTGCACAACCACTACAAGCGTTTGAACCACGCCGCCGCCAATGGCGACGAGATTGAGCTGGCGAAGTCCAACATCATGCTGATCGGGCCGACGGGCTGCGGTAAGACGTTGCTGGCCCAAACGCTCGCGCGCATTCTGGACGTGCCCTTTACCATGGCAGACGCCACCACACTGACCGAAGCCGGTTACGTGGGCGAGGACGTGGAAAACATCATTCTGAAGCTGCTGCAGGCGTCGGAATACAATGTCGAGCGCGCACAGCGCGGCATCGTTTATATCGACGAGGTCGACAAGATTACCCGCAAGTCGGACAACCCCTCGATCACCCGCGACGTATCGGGCGAGGGTGTGCAGCAAGCGCTCTTGAAGATCATGGAAGGCACCGTTGCCTCGGTTCCGCCGCAAGGTGGCCGCAAGCACCCGCAGCAGGAATTCCTGCAAGTGGACACCACGAACATCCTGTTCATCTGTGGCGGCGCGTTCGCGGGTCTGGATAAGATCATCGCACAGCGCGGCAAGGGCTCGGCCATGGGCTTTGGCGCTGATGTGCGCGAAAATGACGACCGTGGTGTGGGCGAGCTGTTCAAAGAGCTTGAGCCTGAAGACCTGCTGAAATTCGGTCTAATTCCGGAATTCGTTGGCCGTTTGCCGGTGATTGCAACGCTGGAAGATCTGGACGCGGATGCTCTGGTTACCATCCTGACCGCGCCGAAGAACGCCTTGGTCAAACAGTACCAGCGCCTGTTCGAACTGGAAGACGCGCAGCTGACCTTTACCGAGGATGCGCTGAAAGCCATCGCGAAACGGGCTATTGAACGCAAGACCGGCGCGCGCGGGCTGCGCTCGATCATGGAAGACATCCTGCTGGACACGATGTTCGAACTGCCGGGACTTGAGAACGTGGACGAAGTGGTCGTGAATGACGAGGCGGTGACCTCGGACGCGAAGCCGCTGATCATCTACGCGGACACCGCGAAGGAAGAAGTGACCGCCAGCTAAGCGCGCAAACTGATTCCCGAAATCATTACAAAGCCATCGCCCTGCGCGGTGGCTTTTCCTTTTAAGGCCTGCCTGCGCACGAAACTGGCCTCAAATCGCGCATGGAACGTGGATTGACGGGCAAAGCTCTGGACCTTCGCACCAGCTTGGGCCATATCAAGTGTAAGAAATTTCGGAGATCGACATGCGGCTTCTTTCGCTTCTGACATGGTACCACAGTGAGACGATCGGAACCTGGCTGTTCACACGCCGTAAGGGCGTGAAAGTCGGGCAGGACGATCAGGGCAATGTCTTCTATCGCAACCAAGACGACAGCCGCCGCTGGGTGATCTATAACGGCGAGCCCGAGGCAAGCCGCGTCAGCCCCGAATGGCATGGCTGGCTGCACCACACGTTTGACAACTGCCCGGAAGACAAGCCGCTGGTCCACAAGGACTGGGAAAAGCCGCATCAGGATAACCTGACCGGTACGGCGCTGGCCTATGCGCCGGTTGGGTCCCTGCGGCAGGCCGCCCCGGTCGAGCGTAGCGATTATGAAGCTTGGCAGCCTGAGTAAGCTAGTTTCGACGATCAGTCCTCTGAGTGAGGGAGATTTCGCATGAGCAATACCCACACAACCGAGGTCGTCACCGGCAGCATCGTGCTGGCGGTTGCCGTTGGGTTCCTGCTGTATGCAGGCCAGATTGTGGGCCTGTCTGGGACGGGAACGACCACCAGCTATACCGCGTCTTTCCGGACGGCGGATGGTATCTCGGTCGGGACGGATGTGCGTCTGGGCGGCGTTAAGGTTGGCACAGTGACCGACATCACGCTGAACCCGGACACGTTTCGGGCCGACGCGGATTTCACCGTGCAGTCTGACGTAGCTTTGCCGGAAGACACCGCCATCATCATCTCGTCCGAAGGCCTTCTGGGCGGTAATTTCGTCGAGCTTTTGCCCGGCGGATCGCCCTTCAATCTAGAGCCGGGTGCCGAGATCGAAGACACTCAAGGCTCGGTCAGCCTTGTGCAGCTATTGCTGAAATACGTCGCCGGTGGCGAGGATAGCGCCGAGTGATCCGCGCTGCTGTCATCCTGTCCGCCGCGTTGTTCGCGGCCGGCACGGCTTGGGCCGAAACCGCAAAGGCGTCGGGTGCCCTTCTGCGTGGATTGGACAAGGTGTCGGGCACGCCCGTGGACTTCAAGATGAACGTGGGCGACACGGTCGAACTGGGCCGTCTGCGCGTCACCTTGGGCGAATGCCGCTATCCCACCGACAACCCCTCGGGCGACGCCTTTGCGTGGCTGGTGGTACGCGATGGCAATGCAGAAGAGACCACGTTCGAAGGCTGGATGATCGCATCCTCGCCTGCGCTGAACGCGCTTGACCACCCGCGCTATGACGTCTGGGTGTTGCGCTGCGTCACCGAATAAGCGTCTGGCAGGGGGCGACATGTCAGGTCGGCTTGACCCTCCAACGCAGTTCTCAACAGCTGATGATAGGCCGCGCGCGGGATCTCGACCGCGCCCAAACTGGCCAGATGCGGGGTTAGGAACTGCGTGTCGAACAGCGTAAAGCCGCAGGCCCGTAGATGGGTCACCAGATAGGCAAGTGCGATCTTTGAGGCGTCCCGACGGCGCGAGAACATGCTTTCCCCAAAAAACGCCCTGCCCAGCGTAACCCCATAGACGCCTCCGATCAGCGCGTCGCCCTCCCACAGCTCAAGCGAATGGGCGTGGCCCATCCGGTACAACTGAGCATACAGCGCGAAAATTGTGTCGTTGATCCAGGTTTCCTCCCGGTCAGCACATCCCGCAACAGTCCCCGCAAAATCCCGGTTCAGGGTGACCTGATAAGGCGTGCGGCGGATCGTGCGGGCAAGGCTGCGCGAGATGTGAAAGCTGTCCAGCGGAAAGATCCCGCGAAGTTTTGGATCGACCCAGAAGATTTCGGGATCATCGCGCCCTTCGGCCATGGGAAAGACACCCATAGCATAGGCTTTCAACAGCAGTTCTGCGGTGAGAGGAGGAGGGGTGGGGTGGGCCAATGGCCCTTACCCCATGTTTTCGTCCAACCAGCGTTCCAGCCAGTGGATATTGTAGTCACCCGAGTGGATGTCGGCCTCGGCCAGCAGCATGTCGAACAGCGGCACCGTGGTTTCAATCCCATCGATGATCAGCTCGCCCAAGGCGCGGCTCAGACGTGCCAGTGCTTCGGGGCGGTCGCGGCCATGCACGATCAGCTTGCCGATCAGGCTGTCGTAATAGGGCGGGATCGAATAGCCGTCATAGAGCGCGCTATCCATCCGTACACCTAAACCGCCGGGGGCGTGATACTGGGTGATCTTACCCGGGCTGGGGGTGAAGTTCGGCAGACGCTCGGCGTTCAGGCGGACCTCGATCGCGTGGCCGTTCACCACCAGATCCGACTGGGCGAAGGACAGCTTGTTGCCTTCCGCCACAAGGATCTGTTCGCGGACCAGATCAACATCGAAGATATATTCGGTAACGGGGTGTTCCACCTGCAGACGGGTGTTCATTTCAATGAAATAGAACTCGCCATCTTCATAGAGGAACTCGATCGTACCAGCGCCGGAATAGCCCATTTCGGCCACAGCGTTGGCGCAGATTGTACCAATCTTTTCACGCTCTTCCGGGGTGATCGAGGGGCCAGGGGCCTCTTCAAACACCTTCTGGTGACGACGCTGCAAGGAGCAGTCACGTTCCGCCAGATGCACGCCGCCGCCTTGGCCGTCGCCAAAGACCTGCACTTCGATGTGACGCGGCTTTTGGAGGTATTTCTCCATATAGACTTCGTCATTGCCGAAGGCGGCTTTCGCTTCCGAGCGCGCGGTCGAGAACGCGGTGTCGATGTCGGCCTCGGTCTCGGCCACTTTCATGCCGCGTCCGCCACCACCTGCGGTGGCTTTGATGATGACCGGATAGCCCATCTCGGCCGCGGTTTTGCGCGCGCTTTCGATGTCAGGCACACCACCGTCCGAGCCCGGAACAACCGGAATGCCCAGCTTGATCGCGGTGTCTTTCGCGGTGATCTTGTCGCCCATCATGCGGATGTGCTCGGCCGAGGGGCCGATGAAGGTGATCTCGTGATCTTCCAAGGCCTGCACGAAGGTCGCGTTTTCCGACAGGAAGCCGTAACCGGGGTGCACAGCTTGTGCGCCGGTGATTTCGCAAGCGGCGATGATCGCGGGGATCGACAGATAGCTGTCGGCGCCGGCGTTGGGGCCGATACAGACGCTTTCATCTGCCATGCGCACATGCATCGCGTCCACATCAGCGGTCGAATGCACGGCAACGGTTTTGATGCCCATCTCGCGGGCGGCACGGATCACGCGCATCGCAATCTCGCCCCGGTTGGCAATTAGGATTTTATCGAACTGGGCCATGATCCGCCCCTTATTCGATGATCATCAGCGGCGCGCCAAATTCGACCGGCGAGCCATCTTCGACCAGAATGCGGGTCACTTTACCTGCACGCGGGGCCGGGATCTGGTTCATGGTCTTCATGGCTTCCACGATCAGCAGGGTCTGGCCTTCCGACACGGTATCGCCCACGTTGACGAAGGACGGGCTGCCGGGCTCTGCCTGAAGGTAGGCGGTGCCGACCATCGGCGATGGAACGGCGCCGGGGTGGCTTGCCGGATCGTCAGAAGCCGCGGCCGGAGCGTCTGCGGCGGGTGCGGCTGCCGGGGCGGCAGCGGCGGCTACGGGTGCAGGGGCCGCAGCGGCAACGGGGGCTGCGATCTGCTGTACAACCTCTTTCGCGCGGCTGACGCGTACGTTCAGGCTGTCGTTTTCGCCATAGTCGCGCATGACTTCCAGCTCGGTCAGGTCGTTTTCCTGAAGCAGTTTCGCCAGCGCTTCGATGAATGCCACATCGGTTTCGTGATTTTTCTTGGCCATAGGTCCTCGCCCTAGATTGTCTGCCTGTCTATCTATGCAGGCTTCACGTCATTGCAACGCTTATAAGACGCTACGTAAGGGGAGAAAAGCAAGAAGGGCAGCGAAATCGGAAAATCGCCCGATATCGGTCAGGAATTCTGGGCAGCCTCCGTCGAAACCGGGTCGTCAGATTGGGGGGGGCTGTCGTCCTGACGGATCTCGGGCGTATCTGGCGCCTCGTCCACGTCGGTGAGTTGTTCGGGCTGGGGCTCCTGGCTCTCAGACAGAGACCGTGCCAGTTCGATCTGTGCCAGACGCTGGTGCAACTCGCGTTCCATTTCCAACACGTTCATCTGGAAGGTTGGCGGCGGTCCGACCGGTTGGTTCGGGTCCGGAGGCGGCTCGATTGCAGTGTGTTTTCGGCTGTCGGTCAATGCCTGCGTGTTGCCATGTTCCTGCGTGTTATGGGCATCCGCGCGGGTTTCGCCGGCTGTGGGCGATTTTTCCACGCGGTTCGGGTCAGGGGCCGGACGCACGGACCTCTGCGCCATCAATGTGGCCTGCGCCCCCAAGGGGGAGGGTACTGTAAATTCCATTTCAAGCTCCGTTACCTGCGGAGCCCCCACCATGTGGCAGTTTATCCAGCCAAAAGTTGCCAGAGGCTTAAGATCTGGTGGAAAATGTTCACGAAGGTTAACGCGGTCTAAACGAAGTCTTACAGCGGCATGCCCGAGAACTTCGCCACAAGCTCGGGCAGTTTGCGGGCGCCGAACTTTTGCAACAGCCGCGCGCGATGTGCTTCGACGGTGCGATAGCTCAGCCCCAACGACAGGCCGATCTCTTTCGACGTCTTGCCCTGACAGGTCAGGATGGCCACGTCGCGTTCGCGGGGCGTCAGTTCGACCACAGGGCGTTCGGCCGATAGGTCGGCAAAGCTCCAAACGCCTTGGCGGAACGGGTCGTCAGGCGTCAAGCTGGTGCCGCGTACGCGACACCAGAACATGTCGCCATCCAGCCGTCGCATCACGCGCTCGTCTTCATAGCGCCCGGTTTCACGCAGGATATCGCCCCCGACTCGCGCCACTTTTTCATAGTCTTTCAGGGATGGGTACAGCCGTTCCAGTGGCATGTCTTTGAAGCTGTCGACCTCGGCCCCGAACATCTCGGCAAAACGCAAGTTGCATTGGCGCACGATCCTGTTTTCGGTCAGCGCAAGCCCTGTGGGCGCGTACATGAAGGCAAGATCCATCTGCGTCATGGCCCCACTCTGCCAAAGCTTTGACGACAATTCAAACAGTTGCGTAGTTATACGGGGCTTGCATGGACATAAAATGTCGTCCGATAGTCGTTTGGTCGATCGTGATGAAAGGGAGGTCTCATGAATCTGGCGCATTGGCTAGAGCGCACAGCACAAGTGCATGGCGACCGGCCCGCAGTGTTTCGCGGGGGTGATCAGATTTTTACCTATGATGGGTTTTTCCGCGCGGCGCAGGGGCTGGCGGCGGGTTTGGCCGCGCGTGGGGTAGGCCCCGGCGACCGCGTGGCTCTGTTCATGAAGAACTGTCCGCAATATCTGTTGGGATTCTACGGCGTGTGGGGGTTGGGTGCGGCGGTGGTGCCGATCAATGCCAAGCTCCACCCGAAAGAGGCTGCTTTTATCCTCGAGAACTCGGGCGCCAAGCTGGTCTTGGTGACGGATGACTTAGCCGATGGGCTTGCCGACGTGACCGACGTTCCCCTTGTTCGCGTCGAACGCCCTGAATTTGTCGAACTGTTCATGCACGAGCCGCTGCCGGTGGCCGAGCGCGCGGGATCTGATTTGGCGTGGCTGTTCTATACATCCGGTACAACCGGGCAGCCCAAAGGCGTCTATATCAGTCACGAGATGATCCGCTCGACCTCTTTGTCCTATTTGTTGGATTGCGACGACGTTTCGCCCGATGATGGGGTCTTCTATATGGCGCCGATGAGCCACGGGGCCGGGATCTATTCACCGATCCACGTGGCGCGCGGGGCGCGGCACATAACGCCTGCCTCGGGTGGATTTGACGAGATTGAGCTTTTGGACACGGCGGAGGCACAAGGCCCGCTCCAGATGTTTATGGCGCCCACGATGGTGCGGCGGTTTACGGATATCGCGAAAGCGGCGGGGCGGCGCGGCGAGGGGATCAAGACCATCGTCTATGGCGGTGGCCCCATGTATCTGGCGGATATCGAAGATGCCGTCGACTGGTTTGGGCCGCGCTTCGTACAGATTTATGGGCAGGGCGAATGCCCGATGGCAATCACGGCCTTGCCGCGGGATGACGTCGCCGACCGCGCGCATCCGCGCTGGCGCGACCGTCTGGCCTCGGTCGGGCGGGCGCAAAGCGTGGTTGAGGTGCGGATCGGCGACGAGGCGGGCCAGCCCTTGCCCCCCGGAGGGGTGGGCGAGATCATGGTGCGCGGCACCCCCGTCATGCCCGGCTATTGGAATAATCCCGAGGCCACCGCGAAAACGCTGGTGAATGGCTGGCTGATGACCGGCGACATGGGGTTTCTGGACGAAGACGGCTATCTGACCATGCGGGACCGGTCGAAAGACGTGATCATCTCGGGCGGGACAAACATCTACCCGCGCGAGGTGGAAGAGGCGCTGCTGACCCACCCGGATGTGCACGAGGTCAGCGTGGTCGGTCGCCCAAGTGCCGAGTGGGGCGAAGACGTGGTGGCGTTCGTTGTGCTGGTGGAAGGGGTTGCGTTGAACGAGGCCGCGCTGGACGCGCACTGTCTTGAAAACATTGCCCGGTTCAAGCGGCCCAAAGTCTATTTTGCGCTGCCTGAGCTGCCCAAGAACAACTATGGCAAAGTGTTGAAAACCGAGCTGCGCAAGCTGTGTGAATAAAAAAGGCGCGCCGTGTCTGGCGCGCCTTTTTTGTTTTATGCTGTCCTGATCAGACCGGGCAGGGCGCGGTGCGATAGGTGCCGTCGCCATTCGAATAGGCGCACTGGTTGGTGTGATAGTTGCGGGCCACCATGATGCCAGCGGCAGCGCCGGCCAGCGTGGTCAGAACCGTCCAGTTCTTGTTAGCGCCAATGGCGTTGGCGGTGATCAGGCCGGCACCGATACCGGCGACGCCACCGATGATGGTTTTCTCTTGATCGGTCAGCGGGCGGCTCATGCAGGCGGTCAGCGCCAGCGAGGCCACACAAGCAAGGGTCAGTACGGATTTCTTCATGTTATCCTCCAGGATGAAAGGCTGTTTTCATACTCTTTCTAGGGGATTTGAAGGTCAAGGACACATATCGGCGCAGTGCGGCCAGATCCCGGCGGGAATTTGCCACCCAATTCGGGCGGTGTCTTCTGTAGATTTGTTAATGTGGAATTGTATTCACGTTCACCTTTGAAAAATGCATGTTAAGGCGCTACAAAGGCATAATCTTTTTGTAAACACACTTGAAGGGTTCTGGTGTAAATTGAAAACGCCGCCGGCCCCCATGAACGCATCGCAAAGTGACGATCTATGCCGCATTCCAGACTAACCGGAAGCCGAATTCGCGAACGTAGGCTTGTGCTGGGCCTGAAGCAAGCTGCGCTTGCCAAAGAGGTCGGGATTTCCGCTGCCTATCTGAACCTGATCGAGCATAACCGCCGCCGGGTGGGGGACAGTCTTCTAGAAGCTCTGGCGAAGGCGCTGAAGACCGATCCGGCCGTGCTGGCAGAAGGCGCCGAGGCGGCGCTGTTAGGTGCGCTGAGCGAGGCGGACAAACGACTGCCGCAAGCGCAGGCAGAACTTGACCGGTCCGAGGATTTTGCAGGGCGATTTCCCGGTTGGGCGTCGTTGGTTATGGCGCAGAACCAGCGGATCCAAGAACTTGAACAGATGGTCGAGGCACTGTCTGATCGCCTGACCCATGACCCTGAATTGGCCGCGTCTTTGCACGAAGTAATCTCGGCGGTGACCGCGATCCGGTCGACCGCCGCCATTCTGTCCGGCGGTGGCGAGGTTGATCAGGAATGGCAGGATCGCTTCCTGCGCAACATGCGGGACGAGGGGATGCGCCTATCCAGTGCCGCGCAGGGCTTGGTCGAATTCTTGGATGCGGGCAGCAGCGAAGAGGTTGTCCCCATTGGGCCGTCGGAAGAGCTGGCGACATTTCTGGATGCGAACGACCACTTCTTCCCCGACCTTGAAGCCCCATCTGCGTGGAAGGCTGGTGCGCGGGATCAGGCCATTGCGGCGGTGATTGCGGAAAGCGCGGCGCTGACCTCGCGCGAGGCACAGGACATGGCGCGGCATTTCCTGTTGCAATATATCGAAGATGCAGAGGCGATGCCCATACAGGCCTTCCAGACCGCGCGCACGGCGCATAGGTGGGATCCGGCGGCTCTGGCCCGCGAGTTCCGGCAATCCTTGCCGTCTGTCATGCGACGCATCGCCTTTTTGCCGCCGACCTCGGATGGGACGGTGGCGGGGCTTATAAGCTGCGATGGCGCGGGTGCCTTGGTCGTCCGCAAAGCCGTGCCGGGGTTTGCCTTGCCGCGCTTTGGCGCGGCCTGTCCGTACTGGCCGCTGTTCCAAGCTTTGGCGCAGCCGGAACGCCCTATTCGTGCCGTGGTCCGTCAGCCTGGAGGCGCGCGTCGTCGCCATGTCTGTCAGGCGGTGTGCGTGCAGCAGGATGCGCTGTCCTTTGACCGCCCACCCGTCTACGAGGCTTATATGCTGATCCGCGAATTGGACGACGCGCTGGATGGCGACGCGCTGTCCCATGCTGCCCCGATCGAAGTCGGTTCCACCTGTCGGGTGTGCCCACGCACTGATTGTGCCGCCCGCCGCGAGGCGACAATCCTGTCGGCCGGGTAATTTTGCCGTTATTTCAAGGCCGCATCCCGGCCGTTCAGGCGTGTTTTACTTGATTGCGGCCATGATCTTGGCGATAGTCGCTGGACGGTGCGGGCATGTCGCATCCCGGGGGAGGGGCTTATGAAAAGACAGGTGCTGGTCATCGAGGATGAACCGAACATCGCCGAGGCCATCAGCTTTATCCTTAGTCGCGACGGTTGGAGCGTCTCGACCCATGCCAGTGGCACAACTGCGGTTCAGGCTGTGCGGGATGCCAAACCCGATGTTCTGATCCTTGACGTGATGCTGCCCGGCAAGTCGGGCTATGACATTCTACAGGACCTGCGCAGCGCCGATGACACCCGCGCACTTCCGGTTTTGATGCTGACCGCACGCGGGCAGAAAACAGACCGCGATCTTGCCGAGCGGCTGGGTGTGAACCGGTTCATGACCAAACCCTTCTCGAATTCTGAAATACTGACGAACCTGCGCGAGCTGGTTGGAGGCTAACCACGCATGAGGTCCCAGCGTGAACCCTTGTTCCTAGCGCGCCAAAGCTATCGCCGGCGCCGAGTCGAGGATGCCGCGCGACTGCTGCCTCTGCTGGGTGTGGTTCTGTTTCTTTTGCCCCTGATGGTTGGGGGAGAGATCGGGTCGGTGCGCCTTGCGTTTGTCTTTTCGTCTTGGTTCATCCTGATCCTGTCTGCCATGTTGCTGGCCCGCCATCTTGGACGTGACGCCGAGCAACGCCCCATCGGTTCGCAGTCCAAACCGCTTGCACCCTCGGAAGACCCGGCAGGGCGCCGCTAATGCTGACATTCAACACGCTTGTCGGGGTCTGCTTCCTTTATGTCATCATGTTGTTTCTGGTGGCGTTTGTGGCCGACAAACGCGCGCGGCGCAGCAAGGTGCGGTTCCTCTCGTCCCCGATGATCTACACGCTGTCGCTGTCGGTCTATTGTACCGCGTGGACCTTCTATGGCGCGGTCGGATACGCGGCGCGCTCGGGGTTGGAGTTCGTGACCATCTATCTAGGTCCGACCTTGGTGATGATTGGATGGTGGTGGTTCCTGCGCAAACTGGTGCGGGTAGGGCGCAGCCAGCGCGTGACGTCGATCGCCGACTTGGTCTCGTCCCGCTATGGCAAGTCAAACTTGTTGGGCGTGCTGGTGACCCTGATCGCGGTGATCGGCACGACGCCCTATATCGCGCTCCAGCTGCAATCCGTGACGCTGTCCTTCGCCGTCTTTGCCCGCGACCGGTCTGCGGGGTGGGTCATTCCAGACCTTGAGCAAACTGCGATTTGGGTGGCCGGCGGACTGGCCCTGTTTACGATCCTCTTTGGGACGCGAAACCTTGACGTGAATGAACGCCATCACGGTGTTGTCACCGCCATCGCGGTCGAGGCCGTGGTGAAGCTTGTCGCGCTGATGGCGGTCGGGATCTTCGTGGTTTGGGGCATTGGCGGCGGGTCGCAGGGCATTTCCGCCGCGATACAACAGGCCATTCAAGCCGCCCCCGAGGGCGCGTGGTCCCTGCAAGGCGGGCGCTGGGTCGGTCTGACCTTTCTATCTGCAGCCGCCTTCCTGACCCTGCCGCGCATGTTCCAGGTTCTGGTGGTTGAGAATGTGGATGAACGGCAGCTGGCCACAGCCTCGTGGGCGTTCCCGCTGTATCTGTTCCTGATGAGCCTTTTCGTCATTCCCATCGCCGTTGTGGGCTTGGCGATCTTGCCAAAGGGCGAAAACCCCGACCTCTTTGTGCTGACTCTGCCGCTTTACTTCGAGAGGGACGGGCTGGCGATGCTGGCCTTCCTTGGCGGTTTCAGCTCGGCCACCTCGATGGTGATCGTGGCCTCGATCGCGCTGGCGACGATGGTGTCGAACCACATCATCATGCCTTTGTGGCTGTCGACCCGGCTTGGCGTGGACGCGTCAGAATACCGAGACGCCCGTCAGATCCTGCTCTCAGCCCGTCGCTTGTCCATCGTGGGCATCCTTGCGCTGGGCTATTTCTATTACCGCATTTCGGGCGGGGGGGCCGCATTGGCGGCCATCGGTCTGATCTCGTTTGCTGGCGTCGCACAGGTGCTGCCCGCGATGGCTGGCGGGTTGTTCTGGCGCGGCGCGTCGCGCAGCGGGGCCGTGGCGGGCCTGATCACTGGCTTTGTCATTTGGGCCTACACGCTGTTCTTGCCCAGCTTCGGCGAGGCGGGCGTGATGAGCGCCTCGATGTTGGCAGACGGCCCGTGGGGGATCGCGGCCCTGCGCCCGCAGGCCTTGTTCGGTGTAGATGGGCTGGACCCGGTCGTGCACGCGCTGTTTTGGTCTTTGATCCTGAACTGTTCGGTGTTCGTCTCGGTCTCGCTACTGTCCTTCCCCAGCCCGCTCGAGCGTTTGCAGGCGGCCCAGTTTGTCAATGTGCTGGACCAATCCGGCCCGGCTCGCGGGCGTAGTTTCAACGCGGCCACGTCGGAAGACCTGTTGGTGATGGCGCAAGAAATCATGGGCTCGGATCAGGCGCAGGCGTGGTTTCAGGCGCAGGCCGAACAGCAGGGGAAACAGGGCTATCTGCCAGACACGACCCCGGATTTCATTGGGCGATTGGAGCGCGAGCTATCGGGTCTTGTCGGCACCGCAACCGCCCACGCCATGATTGGGCAGATCTTGGGCGGTACGACCGTGTCGGTGGATGACTTGCTGGCCGTGGCGGATGAAACCCAGCAGATGCTGGAGCAGACCTCGCAACTGGAAGCCAAGCAGTTGGAGCTGACCACCACAGCGCGCCAGCTGTCCGAGGTGAACGAAAAGCTGACCCAGCTGTCGATCCAGAAGGACGCGTTCCTCAGCCAGATCAGCCACGAATTGCGCACGCCCATGACCTCGATCCGGGCGTTTTCGGAAATCCTGCGGGATGGAGGGGCAAATGATCCCGAGGCCGCCGCGCGGCACGCCTCGATCATCCATGACGAAAGCGTGCGCCTGACGCGGCTGCTGGACGACCTTCTGGATCTCAGCGTGTTGGAAAATGGTCAGGTGCAGCTCTATCCGCGGCGCGAGGTGATGCGCGAGGTGCTGGACCGCGCGATTGCGGCCACAAGCTCGGTCATTGATCAGGAAAAGATGCATATCCACCGCAATCGTTCGGACGAGGGGGTGGCGCTGTATACGGATACAGACCGGCTGGCGCAGGTGTTCATCAACCTGATTTCAAACGCCGCGAAATACTGCGATGCCAAGGACAAGCGGTTGGCGATCCGCGTGCGCCAACGCGGCGGGCGGCTGCAAGTGGATTTCGTCGACAATGGCAGCGGTGTGCCCTTGGAAAGCCAGTCGATGATTTTCGAGAAGTTCTCGCGCCTGTCCGATCAGGCGGCCGCAGGCGGTGCGGGCCTTGGCTTGGCCATTTGCCGCGAGATCATGGACAAATTGGATGGGTCCATCACCTATCTGCCGGGGCAAAGTGGGGCCGCGTTCCGCGTGACACTGCCAATTGGCACGCAATCCCCATTTGGCCGCACATGGCCGTCAGACATCAATCATTTATAAACCTTGTCTTGGCAGTGTCGAAGCGATCTATCGCGTGGAACTGACATGGCCGATCCAGACACATTCAGCGTGTTGCAACGCAAAGCCGGGGCAGGGCAGCCGTCTTCGGATATTCCGCGCCTCTCGGCGACGGGGGCGTTGGGCAATGCACTGCGGCGCGCGGGGCAGGATGTGGCTCGTGTTCTGATCGCGGTGTCGTCAGTCGACCAAGGCAAGGCGGTGCTGGACGAGGTGTTGGATGATCTGCCAGACAACGCGCTTCTGTGTCTGGTCGAAGGACCGGACAGCAGCTTCGGTCTGGCCGTTCTGGACCTTAGTTTAATGGCTGGATTGGTCGAGGCCCAGACGATCGGGAATGTCTCCAAAGCCGCGGTCACGGATCGTGCGCCGACGCGGACTGATGCGGCCATCTGCGCCGATTTTGTGGATCGCATGATGGAGTGTTTCGAGGTCGAGGCGCATGGCGCGAAACTGGACATCGTTCCTCAGGTCTCGGGTTATCGTTATGCGTTGCCGATTATGGATCCCGAAGTCATCTCGTTGACGCTGGCAAACGTTCACTATCATACGTTTCGGGCCGAACTGGATCTTGCGGGTGGCGCAAAACAGGGCGTGTTGACCGTGATCCTACCGTGCGAAGCCCCGGCCAGCACCAAGCAAAGCCCTGCGCCCGACAGGGACGCGCCAGAGCACACAATCGCAGACGTGGCGATGAGCTGCCGGGCAGAACTGCGGGCGATTTTGCATCAGGTCCATCTGCCCGTCACGGACGTGGCAAATCTGGAAGTTGGAATGGTGATCCCTGTACCGCTTCAGGCGCTGGGACAGGTGGCGCTGCTGGATCCTGACGGTGAGGTTGTGACCACCTGCCGATTGGGGCGAATGCACGGCCAGCGCGCCCTGCGAATTGGCCCCGCGACCGATCCCCGCGTGGTGCCAATGATGCCTGAGCAGACGCTCGCGGGCGCGACCACAGCCCCCGCGTCGTCGCCCCCTGCACAGGCAGATATGCCGACCCCCTAAAGCCTGAAATTGCTTGACCTGTATCAATGCAACGCGCCCTGTCTCGTTTCAAAGTCAGGGCAAAGGAGAACACTATGGTAGATGTGAACAGGTACCGTGATATTCTGAACGCGCGGATGAAAGAATTGGACAAGCGCCTTCACGAAATTGAAGACGAGTTGGACAGCCACCAGTCGAAGGACTGGGAAGAACTGGCAGTTGAGCGCGAAGAAGATGAGGTTTTGGAAGGTCTGGGAAATTCCGGCCAGAATGAAATCGCCATGATTCAGGCCGCTTTTGCCCGCATGGATGAGGGCGAGTTCGGCTATTGTGTCGAATGTGGCAACGAAATCTCGGCCGAGCGGCTGAACGTGCTGCCGCACACGCCCTTCTGCCGCGACTGCGCCGCGAAGCACGCATAAGGACGATCGCCGCCAGTGGAGGGGCGGCGATCGTTTCCCAGATGGGATCGTCCATCTGATGGCATAAAGGAGAGGATGCAATGGCATTTGAAGAGCTTAAAGCCTCGATCAGTTTGATCTTGGACGAAATCGCAAAACGCCCCGAGGACCGCCACGTCCTGCAAGAACAGCTGCGCGAAAAGATCGCCGAGTTGGATAAACTGGGCCTGCCGGTGCCCGAAGATATCCGCCGCTTCGAGAGCGAACTTGAAGAGGATGATTCCGACGACCTGTTCGACAACATGCCCGTTTGAGCGGGCGTCGCAGTCACTTTTTGTGACAAATCCGACCAAACGGTCGGGAAAGATGGTGTGACATCGCCATCAGCCATTGACAAGGTTGCCCCTGTTCTGCCCCTAAAGGGCAACTGATTACGGAGGAACCATGTCCGAGCCTGTCACCCTGCGCGTCGAAAACACTGTTGCGGTCATCACCATCGAAAACCCGCCAGTCAATGCCCTTAGCCACGCGGTACGTTCCGGCCTGTCCGAAACCATTCAGGCCGCGATCGCGGACGACGCGGTGAAGGCCATTGTGCTGACCGCCGCAGGGCGGACCTTCCCGGCAGGCGCGGATGTGCGCGAGTTTGGCCGTCCACGCGAGACGCCGATCCTATCGCAGGTGTGCGATTTGCTGGAAAACAGCCCAAAACCCACGATTGCTGCCGTGCATGGCAATGCGCTTGGCGGCGGATTTGAGCTGGCGCTGGCATGCCACTATCGCGTCGTGCTGCGCGGCGCTCGGCTGGGTCTGCCCGAGGTGAAATTGGGCGTACTTCCGGGCGGGGGCGGGACACAGCGAGTCCCACGCATCGTCGGCGCCGACGCGGCTTTGGACATGATGCTGACAGGCAAGCCAATTCCGGCGCAGAAAGCGCTTAGCCTTGGCCTTGTGGACCAGATCGCGAATGACGATGTTGCAGGCGCCGCTGTCGCGATGGCAGAGCAGGTGATCGCAGATGGCGGCAAAACCCGGCCGACGCGCGCGCGCGCTGAGGGTCTGCAAGATCCGGTAGGATATGCGAACGCCATCGCCGCCCGCCGTGAGAAGATGAAAAACGATCCGCAGCCCTCGGTGGCCGAGATCATCAACTGTGTCGAAGCCGCGCAGATCTTGCCGTTCGAAGCGGGCATCGCCAAAGAGCGCGCCGCCTTTGACGAATGCGAAACAGGCCCCGAGGCGACCGCTATGCGCCATGCCTTCTTCGCTGAACGCCGCGCCGCGAAAGTGCCCGAGCTCAAAGGCGCGACTCTGCGTCCGGTCTCGACCATTGGCGTGGTCGGCGCGGGCACCATGGGAGCGGGCATTGCGATTGCCTGTCTGGATGCAGGCTTCCCTGTTGTTCTGGTCGAACGCGATCAAGAGGGCTTGGAGCGCGGCGTTCAGCGTATCGTCGCGAACTATGGCAAGTCTGTCGCCAAAGGGCGCATCGACGCTGCCACTGGCGAAGAACGCCTGTCGCGCCTGACCGGCACCACCAATATGCAGCATCTGGCACCGGTCGATCTGATCATCGAGGCTGTGTTTGAAGACGAGGACGTCAAGCGCAACGTGTTCGCCCAGTTGGATGCGGTGATGAAGCCGGGCGGGATCCTTGCGACGAACACTTCGTATCTGGATATCGACGCGCTGGCGGCGACAATCTCGCGTCCACAGGATGTGGTTGGCTATCACTTCTTCTCGCCCGCGCACATCATGAAGCTGCTGGAAATCGTGGTTGGCGAGAAGACCGATCCCAACGTGGTCGCGACCGGGTTTGAATTGGCCCGCAAGCTACGCAAAGTGCCGGTGCGGGCAGGGGTCGCCGATGGCTTTATCGGCAACCGCGTGCTGGCGGCCTATCGTCTGGCGGCGGATTTCATGCTGGAAGATGGTGCGACGCCGGCCCAGATTGACGCGGCGATGCGCGCTTATGGATTCCCGATCGGCCCGTATCAAGTGTTGGACATGGCCGGGCTGGACATCTCGTGGGCGCGGCGCAAGCGTCTTGCCGCCACGCGGGCACCGGAGGATCGCTATGTCTCGATTGGGGACAAGATCTGCGAGCAAGGTTGGTTCGGCCAGAAAGCGGGCCGGGGGTACTACATCCACGATCAAGAAGGTGGCCCGGTCGAAAATCCCGACGTCTTGGCGATCATCGAAGAAGAGCGCCGGATCCAAGGGATCACCCCGCGCAGTTTCACCCAGCAGGAAATCCAAGAGCGCTGCCTGTTTGCCATGGCGAACGAAGGCGCGCGTCTTGTGGCGGAAGGGGTCGCGCTGCGTCCGTCCGATGTGGATGTGGTGCTGCTCTATGGCTACGGCTTCCCGCGCCATCGCGGTGGCCCGATGATGGCGGCCGATCAGGCCGGTCTACTGGCTGTGAAGAACGCGCTGACCGGCTGGCAAGTGGAAGAGCCGCGCTTCTGGGCGCCGTCGCCACTGTTTGACGAGCTGATCAAGAACGGCAAGAAATTCGGGGATCTGTGACCCCGATCACCTAAAGCGACGGATGGGGCCAGGGCGGCCCCATCGGAATGTCAGCCCAGCGACACGCCTAGGATGACGCACATCAGGCCCAGCACGGACAGACCCAGCGCGCCCATGTTCAGCGCCATGGCTTTTTGAATGCGCGCGCGCAGTTCGGCATCTTCCAGCCCTTCACGTTTGGCCTTCATGACCTTCAACGCGCTGGCCACCAGCCCTGCAAGGCCGATAACCGACATGATTGCTCCTACGATGATCAGCCAGTCCATGGCGGTCTCCTTTTTGGTTTCTCAGCGCCTACCGCGCGGGATGCCGCTGTGCAAGCCCTGAGAGGTCTTGAAGGTGATCCCCTGTCGGGCTAAATCGGGTTTCAACATCGCCTGTCACGTTTCGCGGGCAATCATCACAGGTAAGAGGGCCCCATGGACGATCATCAGACCCAAAGCAGCTATCGCGTCACCGCAGACGAGCTTCGCCAGTTCATCGAACGCATCGAGCGTTTGGACATGGAGAAAAAGGACATTGCGGATCAGCAAAAAGAGGTGATGGCAGAGGCCAAAGGTCGTGGTTACGACACCAAGGTCATGCGCAAGTTGATCGCCCTGCGTAAGCGCGACGCCAACGATATCGCCGAGGAAGAAGCAGTTCTGGATATGTATAAGGAAGCGCTGGGCATGTAAGCCCGCCACATATCGGATCGGAAGGGGCCCTTTGGGGCCCTTTTTTTATGGGCTCAGGACAGTGACGCCTGGGATTTTGGCGATATCCTTGATGTCGCTTTCGTAGTTTTCGGTCAGCTCGTCGACCAAATCCTGTGTCCAGCCCGACAGCCCGATCTCGTGCTCGACCGCGCCGTCCTTTGCAAACTTGTCCAGGAACGCGGCAAGGATCCGGCGGCGGTGCACTTCGTTCTGGAAAGGGTTTTCGCGCAAATACGTGCGGAGCCGGGTCATCCCCTCGGGTTTGGTGATCCGCTCCAGAATGTCCAAGCTGCCGCGTTCAAGTTTGTTCTCGCTGTCCAAGCCCGCGATGGCCTGCATGACATCTGGCCAGATCAACGGTGTATCCTCATTGCACCAGACCGTGATCGGTGTCTCGGGATTGGCCTCGCGAATATTCTCGATCACGTCAGCCCAGAACAGATCACGCGGATCTGCCGAGCCCAGCATCAGCTCGCGCTTCTCGTCATCCAGTCGGGCAGCGAGGTCGGGCATGAAATTGGCAATGTTGCTGATCCCCATGAAATAACTGACATCATGGTCGGGGAACAGGTTGCGCATCCAGGACGTGTTGCGCGACGCCAAGGGGTAAAGGCGCCCGCCTTCAATCGCGCGGTGATGCACCCCCATCGAATGCTCATGGCCCAGAATGATCCGATCGGCTTCTTTGGAATCAATCAGCTCGTCAATCAGCATATCTTGCGTGTCGGCGCTGGCCACGCTGCCCTTCAGCTTGACCATGATCTGACCCAGAAGCCCGCGATACCGCGTGGGGCCGGGGACGGCGATCCCTTGTTGAAACAGCTGCCCCGCGTTCTTCAGAAGCGATTTCGTTAGAAGGTCGTCATCTGTGCAATGTGCGCCGATATGGATTGCGATTTTCATCTGTCGCCTGTGTTCTCTTGCCCTGCCGGAGTAAAACATACTGGGGATTTCTGGACAGTTAAACAAGTTTCAGGTTAAAGCCGATACATGGTTGAGCAAAAGACTCGGATAGAGGCGCCAAGACGCGCTGGGTATCGGCTAAATATCTGGTCTGTCGGGGCATTTATGATTGCCGCGCTGGTCCTCATGCCGATCCTGTCGATCCTATGGCTGGCGCTGACGCCCGAGGAAAATGCATGGCCGCATTTGATGGCGACGACCTTGCCGCGCTATGTGAGTAACACGGTGATCATCTCGTTGTCGGTGGGTTTACTGTCTGCCGCCGTTGGGACCGGGTCGGCATGGCTGATCACCATGTACCGCTTCCCCGGTGCGCGCTGGCTCGAGTGGCTTTTGCTGACGCCCTTGGCGATCCCCGCCTATGTCGGCGCCTATGCGCTGGTCGACTTTCTGGAGTATGCGGGACCGCTTCAAACCGGTCTGAGGGCCGTGTTCGGCTGGGAGAGTGCCCGCGACTATTGGTTCCCCGAGATCCGCTCGCGCTGGGCCGCCATCGTAGTGTTGGCGGCCGCACTAAACCCTTATGTCTTCCTACTGGCCCGCGCTGCGTTTCGCGAGCAATCCGCTGATGCCTACGAGGTCGCCCGCGCCTTGGGGGCAGGGCCCTTTGCCCGGTTCTGGCGTGTTGGTCTTCCCTTGGCACGCCCTGCGATCGCAGCAGGTGTCGCCATCGTGATGATGGAGACGGTCTCGGATTTTGGTGTCGTCGACTACTTCGCCGTCCAAACCCTGACCACGGGCATTTTTACCGTCTGGCTGGAAAGCCACAACGCCGGGGGCGCGGCCCAAATCGCCTTGGTCATCCTCGGCTTCGTCTTCCTGCTGGCCGCGCTTGAAAAGCTGGGCCGCTCGCGCAGCCGGTTCTATCGCATGTCACGCCAAAGCCGTCCGGTCGAGCCGCGTGCCTTGGGGCGGTTGGGCGGATTGGCAGCCCTGTTCCTGTGCGCTGTTCCCTTCGTGATCGGCTTCGTGTTGCCTGTCGCCGTGCTGTTCTCGCACGCGCTGGCCAAGCCGGAATACTGGCTGTCGAACGGACTGCTCTCGGCCTTGGTGCACACGCTGACTGTAGGGTCTGTCGCAGCCCTTGTCACCGTGTTGGGCGCGCTGTTCCTTGTATACGGCGTGCGTCTGTCCGGCAGCGCCTTGGCCCGCAAACTGATGCCGCTGACCACCATCGGCTATGCCGCCCCCGGGGCTGTGCTGGGCATCGGCATCCTGATCCCGATGGCGGCTGCGGATAACGCGATGGCGGACGGCGTTCTGGCCGTCACGGGCTGGGATCCCGGGCTGGTCATGACCGGCACCGCCTTTGCCGTGATCTATGCCTATTGCGTGCGGTTCTTCGCGATTGCCCAAGGCGCGACGGATGCCGCAATCGAGCGTGTTTCGCCCAATATCCCCATGGCAGCTCGGTCTCTTGGCCGTTCGGCCCGCGGCGCTCTGGCCGAAGTCTATTTCCCGTTGATTCGTGGCTCGGTCGGCACAGCGCTTCTGCTGGTCTTTGTGGACAGCGTAAAAGAGCTGCCCGCTACCCTGCTTTTGCGCCCCTTCAACTACGGCACGCTGGCCACGCGCGTTTATGAACAGGCGTCGCTTGAACAACTGGGACAAGCCGCCCCGCCAGCATTGATGGTGATCGCCGTCGGCCTTTGCGCCGTCGCCCTGATGGCCCGCGCCAGCCGCCGCTGAATTTTGCTTGCACCTTCCAAAAGAAGCACGTAGATCGTGCCCGAGTGCCCCTATAGCTCAGCTGGTAGAGCAACTGATTTGTAAGCAGTGGCCCAAATTTGAAAAATTCACTCACAAAATGTAAGAAATATAAGCAAAAACAGTAAGATAAGGTTATAATCTTTCTGCTTCTCGAGTGCGGCATACTACCTTCTATACTACCAATGTCTGGAATTTCTCGTAGTTTACAAGGTTGGTTGGGTGCAGCCCGAAAAAGAACTAAGGATGTAATCAGTTATCTCTTGATGCCCATTTGGTTGTTTGTTACATGGGCGATGCGTTGTAAGCAGTTAGGTATGGTCAAGGGGCCTAACTTGGTGCTTACTTCGCCTAACACTTTTGTAAATGTGCCCCTATAGCTCAGCTGGTAGAGCAACTGATTTGTAGCGTAGCTTCAGGCTCAAACTGGAGTAAGTTGCAGCCCTCATTGGAAATGATGAGGTGAACTGGTGTCAAATTCGGGGAAACCTTAGCAGCGAAAGCTGTTGGCAATCCCGAGCGAAGCCTTTCGGCGCAAGCCGGATGGAACGTGTAGAGACTTGACGGCACCCACCTACGGCCAACCGGCTATGGTGAAGGGAAAGTCCAGACCACAAAGCGCCCTCGGGCGTGGCGGCTAAAGTCGTAGTGGTATGAATCAGTGGGTCGGGAGTTCGAGTCTCTCTGGGGGCACCACAAAAATCCTTTTATCTTGCACCGAAACGTCTTGCACATTGCAGGGCCACTGACGTGCAGTGAGCTACTGCACAACGATCATCATACATCGCATAGATTGTTCGTTTAACCTTTGCCTGAACGTGATCCGTAGACACAGAGTACGACATCTTCTAACGTGCGGACAAATCTTCACCGAAGGACATTAAGGCTATGACAAAAGACATTAGTGAAATGCAGCCCGATGAGCTTGCTAAGCACATCGAAGAAGCCCAGAAAATTCTTCAGAAGAAAAAAGATGACGAGCTTGCGAAGCTCGCAGCTGACATTTCTGCTGCAATCAAGAAAAGTAATTTTTCTTTGGAAGAAGTCTTGGAGCAACTTGGCGTTGCCCCTTCTTTAGGAAAATCAAACAAAGCGGACAGCAACAAAAAGGGCAAAGTTTATGTGAACCCTAACAACCAAAGTGAAACTTGGGGTGGTGCTGGAAGGGTTCCAGGTTGGCTCGTCAGCTATTTGGAGGACGTTAAAGAGATTAAATTCGATAAGTTTAGCATCAAGCACCCACTTATTGCACCCGAGCTTGCAAAGCTTGAGAAAAAGTGACTTCTGGTCTTTTGTAAGTAATTAATAATAATAGTAAATAAAAATAAATAACACTTAATTAATATTTATTATTGATTTATTAAATTAATATGATATAGATACTTCATAACTTTTAATATGGAGTATTTAAATGAGTTATAATTTTAGAGATTGGAGACTTGATGTCTCGAATGTAATTGGAACCAAACCGAAGGAGCTCGATTTTGTGTTGCCGGGATTACTGGCTGGCACAGTAGGCCTGCTGGTTGCCCCGGGTTCCGTAGGCAAATCCTTCTTGGCTCTTGAATTCTGCATCTCGATTGCAGCGGGACGTGATGTCTTTGGGCTGTTTTCTGGGCAAGAGTTCAAAAAAGGGCCAGTATGCTTCCTGTCGCTTGAAGACGGTGGGGCAGTGCTTCATCATCGGCTCTATGCTTTGCGTGAGTATCTGACAGATGAAGACAAAGCGAACATCGAGCAAAATTTTGATGTGTTTGATGCATCAGGTCGTGGCTTTTCGCTGACGATGGCTGATGGCTCGCTTCCAAGTATGGTTTTTCAAGCACTCGAAGAATACTTGGATGTTCGCAAGCCAGTTCTTCTTGTAATTGATACGCTGAACCGAGCTTTGAGTGGTTTGAACGAGAGCTGCTCGGCGGTTGCATCGAAGGTGCTGCATCAGCTCGAACAGCTGAACCGCAAAGTGGGCTGCGCAACGCTCATCCTGCATCATGCGAACAAAAGCAGCGTCCTGAATGGCAACAGCACAGCACAGGGCATTCGTGGCAGTTCCGCTTGGTCTGACAATGCTCGCTGGCAGGCAAACATGGCAGTCATGTCAGAAGCGGAACTTGCCAACTATGAAGTTGACCAAGACAATCGAAAATCATGGGTCAAACTGGATCTCGTCAAATGTAATCACATTGCCAACACTCACGACATCTGGCTGACACGTGATGAACACGGCGTTCTGGTTGGTCAGGTTCCTCCAAGATCCACGAATAGTGGTAGGACCAGAAAGCGCCGTAAAGGTGGTGATGACATCGATAACGGTGACATCCCATGGTAACGCTGCCTGAATTTGCTTTGGTGGATCCTGTCACCCTGAACACAGGTCTGTTTCGCTCCCTACCCAAGGGGGCGAGGCCTGTGCTGGATGCCAAAAAAGAACAAAAGGATTTGGCTTATCGATATGCAGGGCATCATGTTATAAAGGGCGGCGCAATATTGGACCACGGTAGCGCCGC
>NZ_SAIT01000025.1 GCF_004360145.1 Aliiroseovarius marinus
CAGATATGTCTGCGGTATGCCGCTGTATACCAAATGGATGCCTCCCCCACAATCCCCTCCGATTGCGGGTTGGAATAGGCTCTAACTACGGTGCCGCAGGATCGTGTCGCGCCGCGTCAGACCACCAAGGCGCGTGCCAGATGCAAGACGCCGGGCATGGCCGCAAAGGCTGCCGTGGGGCGGTCATAGCCGCCAAGATGCCGGAAAATCATATCGTTTGTCCCTTGGCAAAGGCCGGTTGCCCTAGCCTAGTTGATATCGACCGCCTTCCCCGAGCTCATGATGTTCATCGGATCGACCGTGAACATCAAGCGAGGTGCCGACCCCGAAGGGAACCACCGGCGGCATACGCGGGATCTGGTGCAAGGTTAACTGTCTCGTCGGGGTCTACTCAGGGCAGCGCGCGCACGATGTTGAACGCCATGTAGCCAGCCAAATCGCGCCACCGGAGAGGTGCGCGCAATCAGAATTGCCGATAACCGTTCCACCATCTTGGTCTCGACGTCGAAATATTCTCCGTGCCCGCACGGCAAGAAATCCACGCTGTAGGATGGATACATCGCCTTCCAGACGGCCCGTCGATGCCCATTCTTGCGCAAAGGATTCAAGCGGCTCGTTTTGCCAAAAACAAAGGCAGTCGGGACCGGAAACGGATCGTCAAAATCAGCATCCAACGCGATCAAGAGCGCGATCTCTCGACCGAGGGCGCGAAGCTGCTTGGCCGTGGCACGCGCCAGTTCTGCCCCCTGACAATTCCCGCCAATGGTAATCGGGCCGGTCGGCTGTATGTTAGAAATGGTCTGGGCATAGTGCTTGGCCAGATCGTCCATCGCCTTGTCATACCGGTTGACCAGATAGTCGCCCGAACGGAGGTAAACGAGAGGTCGGTCTTCACCCAAAGACTGACCAAGTCTTTCCCCTTCCAGATCCAGCTGGCACACCCAAAACAGAGGAGCCTTCTGGCCCGCAAGGTTTCGACCAAACGCAAAATCACCCAAGCGCTCTGCGTTTCTCCCCCAATCCGCCGTCATGAACCGCATACGCTGGATAATCGACGCCTCAGGCATGCTTTCGCCGCGGGTCCCGTACCCAAGCCGTGACGCCAATGCCCGTGTTTCTTCCGCCAACACGTTGGCTGGCAATTCCGAACCCGACACCGCACGGGAGGCATCGATCTTCTGATGCTTTGCAAACCGCGGATCGCCAATCATTCGGGCGGCCGACCCCAAGCCTTCGACCATACGCCGCTCTTTATCTGTGTGGGGGGTCAACACGGCCGGATCATATGGCACGCGCAAAAACCGGCAGATCTTCGGCATCAGGATTTCAGGCTCGCTCACAAGCGTCTCAAACGAGACATGCATGATCCGCCGATGCCCAACGCGATCTTTGAACGCATCAATCGTCTGATAGGTCTGCCGCCATATGTTTTCGGCCAGTTCGGCAGGCGCCCCCGTGAAGGGGTACATCCAGATTTGGTGCATCCGAGCATGTTCATAGGACTTCACCATGTCGACCGGATTTCGGTGCAGCACAATAAACCGCGCCCTCGGATAGCAGTCGAGGATACGCGACAAGACTGAAGGGGTCAGCGCGTAGATCGGCGTTTTGTCGACAAGTTTGCGCCCGGGCAGTTGATCCTGAAGCCAAGTCAGAACCCGAGACGAAGGCCACCCTTGCGCTGCGAAATCCTCGAGCGTTGCGCGTGCCTGATCTTCTGACACATCCGTCGCCGCCATAACCGCCTGCACCAAGCCATCCCGGAAAAACCGGAACTTTCCATCAAGGCTTTGGTGCCAATCGGACAGATCCGCGAAATTCATCAATCTCAACTCGGGCGGCGCAAATAGATCCGGGTGCCCTGCCAGCATTACGCGCAGCAGAGTCGAACCACATCGCGGGGCGCTGAGGATGAACACCGGTTGCTGCTTGGACGGCGCTTCGGATGTCTGGGGCAGCACTGGAAGCGATCCGCGGAAAAGATCGAACGAGCTCTCACCATGAGCGCGATTAGCCGACGTGACAGACGCCGCGTCGATTAGCTCTGCCGCAATCAGGGCTTTGGGATAATCCTGCACCATCCGCTTTGCCAACTCGGCCACGGTCGGGGCCGAAAACAGAAGCGCGACGTGGATGGTTTCGTCCAGACGTTGTTCCAAGGACAGCATCAACTCGACCGCATCAAGGCTGGTGCCGCCAAAGGCGAAAAAGTCGCTATCAACGCCAATGTCCGCCCCACGCAACGCTTGCGAGAACTCCTGCAGCAACCAAGCTTCCAATGCGCTTCCGGGCTGCTTGCCTGTGTCTACGCTTTTACTTTGCAACTCATTAAGCTGATTTTGAAAGTATTGCGCCAGATCCGAGCGCACAACCTTGCCCGTCCGACCAACGGGCAGCGCGTCGGGGAACACGATCTGCGATGGCACTTTGTGACGCGGCAAACGAGTTGATAGTACGTCGCGCAGATCCCGCGCGTTCATGTTGGCATCGGGATCAAGCACGACCGCTGCCGCGATCTGCTCGCCAAAGGTGGGATGCTCGGCCGCAAAGACCGCAACTTCTGCAACCCCTGGAAGCTTGGCAATTTCCTCTTCGACCTCCTGCGGGGCGACATTTTCGCCACCCACAATGATCTGGTCGCCGCTGCGCCCGCAGACCCGAAGAAAGCCGTCTTCGTCCAGATATCCCAAGTCGCCCGTCCGAAACCACCCATCCTGCGCGGTCTGCGCATCGCCCAGATAGCCCGACATGACCGTGCGCCCACGCAGACAAATCTCGCCGATCTGCCCGGTGGCAAGCCTGTCTGCGCCATCAAAGATGCCGATTTCATCCGCAATGGCGGTGCCGACTGTGCCCTCGCGCGGGTCTGCAAAGGGGACGCCCGTGATCTGGAGCGCCTCGGACATGCCATAGGCCTCGAGCAGCGGGACCTTGAAGGCCTGCTTGATCCGGTCGCGCAACGTGCTGTTCAGCGCGGCGGATCCGCAGCGGACAAGCCGCAAACCACACGTATCGAGCGCCAGCCCCTCAGCCTCGGCACGTCGCAGGATGTCTGCGTAGATTGCCGGCGAACAAGACATCCAATTCGGCCGCGCTCGGGTCAACCAGCCCAGAAAATCCGTTGCGCGATATGGGCCGGGCATCACCGTGCCACAGCCAGCGACCCACGGCAGAAACACGCCCGAGATCAAACCATGCACGTGGTTCAACGCCATGACATTCAACGTCTTTTCACCGGGCAGCAGTTCAAGCCCCTTGGCGGCGCGCTGGACAACCACGGCGATGGCGTCGCTGGTGACGGGAACGATCTTGGGCAGCCCTGTCGAGCCGCTGGTGCTGAGCAGAACAGCGACATCTGACAAATCGCGTGAACGCACCCGCTTGTCCGCATCACTTTCGACCATATTCGACACCGTCCAATCCCACGCGCCCGTGCGATGGAGCTCGACAATCGCACAGCCGTTAGCAGTTATCGTCTCTGTCGCCCAATCCGGCGCGGACCCGTCATGCAACAGAACCATATCCGGGATCTGATCCAGCGCGCGTTGCACTAATGAGGCATTCATGGTGTCGGCCAGCGGGAAGACCGCGCCGCGGCGCGCAAGCGCCGTAATCACGACAGCCGCATCAGCGCGGTTATCGATCCAGATGCATACAGGGGTTCCCTGTCCAATACCCGCTTGCGCACAGGCGTTCACAAGGCGGTCCTGCGCCCTCATCAGATCTGAGAAGCTTAAGGGCGCGCGGTGCAAATCATCGATCGCGGGCACATCGGGATGCGCTGTTGCGACCAAGGCCAGCTGGTCCCACAAGGTTTTTGTCAGGGGGCCACTGCTCATCTTACGCTCCTAAAAAGATCGCACGCGGATCGATCTTGCCCTGACGCGTCTCTGCGGGCAGGCGCAGATCGATCAGGAAAGGGCCGGTGGCGGCGCTAGCTTGCTCTAATGCCGATTGCAGGCTTTCGGCATCTTGCGCAGTGGCGCCCTGAACACCCAGCGTTCCGGCAAATGCAACCCAGTCCACGCGCGTACGGTCAGCCAGCGCCTGCGCCTCGTCTTCGGTCTGCGCACGGCGGCTAATGCTGCCAAGCCCCCCGTTGTTTGCCACGAGGAATAGAACCGGCGATTGATACCGCGCGGCTGTCGCGATCTCTTGTCCCAGCAAATGCATACAGCCATCGCCCGTGATGCAGAGTATCCGCGTGTCGCGCTGTCCGAAACTCGCCCCGATAGAGGCGGCAATGGCCCATCCCATGGGGGCTTGCTCGGCCGACATGTGAAAGTCATTCTGACCAGTGCTGCGCCACGCCCGGATCGCGGCACCCCGATGCAGGCCGGCATCTACAAAGGCGACCAGCTCTGATCCGAAATGCGTTTGAGTTTGCGCGATGCAGTGCTCCATCAGATCGGCGGGGTGATGTTCCGTCCGGCGGTGTCCCTGTGACGGCCCCGAAGGCTCGTCAGGACTTTGCCGGCTCAGTTCCACCAGCAGTGCATCAATCGCATCAGAAAAGTCCTGCGGCGCGAGGTCCGCGAAAGTTGGCAGCTCTAACGGGGCAGATCCCAAGGTATCGATCCGCGCAAGCAGATCAGGCTGCTCAGACAGACGTTTGCTCCACCCTGCCCCATCGCGTTGTCCCGGTCGTCCCCCGAGATAGAGGATCATATCGCATGCGGGATCCAGAATGGCGTGTCGTGCAGTGTCTGCTCCACTATACCCGAACACACCAAGATACCCGTCGGCGTCATGGCGGACCAAGCCCAACGCGCCAATACTGGTCGCCACGCGCATGCCGCACTGAATCAGCTGTTCGACAAGCGCGTCCTTGCCCAGCACATGCGCCATGCGCGGCCCCAGCACCACGATGGGGTGCCTTGCTGTGCGCAGCCTACCCGCCACACGCTGCACCGCCAGGAGGTCATCGCGTTCTAGCCCGCTCTGCGCCTCAGGCTCTTTATCGCGCGGAGTGATGTCGGGTTCCCCCTGCACATCATAAGGGACAGAAACGTAAACCGGCTTCCCAGCGCCCAATCGTTTCGCGACAGTGGGCATATCCTTCAACGCGGTACCAAATTTGAAACAACACTCCGGCCCCAGAGCCTCGCGGAACGTGGCATCGCTTCTTGTCCCGTCATGGCGGGCACTTTGAAACGGCACATCCTTATAGAAGTCTTCCGGCACGTCGCCTGTCATCAGCAATACCGGCACACCTTCGACCCGCGCATTCACGAGAGCAGGCAACACGTAAAGCGACGCAATCCCGCCGCCGACCAAAGCCGCGCCGGGGGTTCCTGTGATGCGCGCGTATCCATCGGCCATGAAACCGGCCGACATTTCATTGGCGACCAATACGGGGGTGGTCTGGCTGGACGCCAGACACTTCAACAGGGGATCAACATTCGCAGATGGCAGGGTGAAGACATGGTCACACCCGAGATCCGCAAGTGAAGAGACCAACTGATCGCCTATTGTTGCTGCACCGTCCGTCATGCCCGAAAGCTTCCCCCGTTCACATCCAGACATGCGCCGTTCGTGTAGCCTGACAGCTCGCTTGCAAAGTAAAGCACGGCGGCGGCGATCTCTTCCGGCGTGCCAAAGCGACCTGCGGGCACCCCGTCCAGCATGGCGGCACGCTCTTTATCACTGCGCTTTTCCCATTTGCGATAGGCGCGATCCGTCATGACAAAGCCCGGCGCAACGGAATTCACGGTGATGCCAAACGGCCCGAGGTCACGCGACAAATGGCGGCTCATCCCGATCATGCCCGCCTTAGCAGCGGCATATTGTGGCCCCGACAACCTGCCCGCATCCCGGCCAGCGACCGAGGAAACGTTGATAATACGGCCGAAGTTTCGGGCCTTCATGAAGGGCACAACCAACCGACATAGATCAAAGCTGCTGTCCAGATTTAGCGCCATGACTCGGTGAAAATCATCCTGATCAATGTCCTCTAGAAATCTGTTTTCACTGCCGCCGCCGGCATTGTTCACCAGAATGTCGGGGCCGCCGAAACGTTCAACAGTTGCCGCGACCAGCGCTTGCCGGGTGGATGCATCCGTGACGTCTCCGATGAAGGGCACAAGACGATCAGCGATAGCAGGGTCTGTTTCCGCGATGGCGGTCTGCATTTTTGCAGCGTCGCGCCCCAACATGAAGACATAGGCTCCATTCGCAGCTAAAGCCCGCGATGTCGCCAATCCGATACCTTCGGACCCGCCGGTTACGATGGCACACCGGCCTTTGTCACCCTTGTCGCCTTCGGCCAGCCCCATGGAATTGCTTTGAGCAGCATGTGTCATAGTTCTTGGAATCCAAGCTCAATAAAAACAATAAAACACCACAATATACGAGTTAACACACGGTCGTAAGGTCTAGTGCTTGCCGCATGATTTGCAAGCGCTGTTTCGACCCGAGAGCGCAGATAGAACACGGTGGGAAATGCAGTCGCCCCTGCGTCTGATGCTGGGTCCGCTCGTGAATCGCTCGCGTATAGATCCGCCGCCTTGGCACACACACAAATTAGGGCAACTGGTGCAGATCGACAGAAACACATGATCCTGCGTGCGTGATCGCTAACGTTTCTGATCGGGAACAAACGAAGCGTTTATCACACCCATTATTCGCCGATCGCCCTTAAAAGCGGCTGTATTTCTGGATTTCTGCCGCTATAGACAACCGCAACTATCTAACAAGGTGACCGACTTGCTTGATCTTTCCGTTGTACGCAGCACTCTGTCTGACCACTATGATCTGACGCCCTCGCCTGAACTGGCCAGCGAAATGCAGGATATCTATGCGCGGATGGACCGCGTGGTGACGCCTCCGGATTTCGCGATCTACGCGCCCTATATCAAGGCGATCAATGCGCTGAAGAAGGAACGCAATGCGGTCATTCTGGGCCACAACTATATGACGCCCGAGATCTTCCACGGCGTGTCGGATTTCGTGGGCGACAGCCTGCAGTTGGCGATGAAGGCCAGCGAGGTCGAGGCAGACGTGATCGTTCAGGCCGGTGTGCACTTCATGGCCGAAACCTCGAAAATCCTGAGCCCTGAGAAGACGGTCCTGATGCCGGACATGGAAGCAGGTTGTTCGCTGGCAGAAAGCATCACGGCCGACGGCATTGAAGAGATGCGCGCCAAATACCCCGGTGCCCCGGTCGTGTCCTACGTGAACACCACTGCCGAGGTAAAAGCCGCCTCGGATATCTGCTGCACCTCGTCGAACGCGGTTCAGATCGTGAACGCGATGGAGAGCGACACCGTTATCATGACGCCCGACCAGTATCTGGCGCAGAACGTTGCCAACGAGGCAGACAAGAACGTCGTCTACTGGCCTGGCTCGTGCATCGTACATGAACAATACACCGCAAAAGACCTGCGCGACTTCCGCGAATGGAATCCCGGCACCCGCCTGATTGCGCACCCGGAATGCCCGCCAGACGTTGTGGCCGAGGCTGATTTCTCGGGCTCGACCAGCGGCATCCTGAAATACGTGACGGATGAGAAGCCGGAAAAGGCGATGCTGATCACCGAATGCTCGATGGCCTCGAACATCGCCGATGAACTGCCCGAGGTCGATTTTGTCGGTCCCTGCAACATGTGCCCCTACATGAAGAAGATCACGCTCGAAAAGATCCTCTATGTGCTGCACACGATGGAAGGTCAGGTCGAGGTTGATCCCGCCGTGGCCGAGAAAGCCCGCCTTTCCGTGCAGGCCATGATTGACCTGTCGAAAAAACTGGGTCTCTGATCTGACATGAAAACCCTCACCACCGATCGCGTTATCATCGTGGGCGCCGGTCTGGGCGCCCTCTATGCTGCGTTGAAGCTGGCGCCGCATCCGGTGGTGATGATCTCGCCCGAAACCTTGGGCGAAGGCGCAAGCTCGGCTTGGGCGCAGGGCGGCGTGGCTGCGGCAATGGATGCGGCGGACAGCCCGGAAAACCATGCCAACGACACCGTGAACGCAGGTGCGGGGACGGTTGATCCGAAGGTGGCGGACCTGGTGACGCGCGAGGCGCGCGACTACATCCTCGACCTGACAACGATGGGCACACCTTTCGACCGGACCGAAGACGGCGATTATGTGTTGTCACGCGAAGCGGCACACAGTTTCGCCCGCGTTGTCCGGGTAAAGGGGGATCAGGCCGGCGCGCAGATCATGGCCGCGCTGATCGAACAGGTACGCGAAACGCCGTCGATCCAAGTGCTGGAAGGCACAATGGCGCTGGACCTTGAAGTTCAGGACGGTCGCGTCACCGGGGTCGCCATTCAAGACGCAAGCGAAGGGCGCTCGGCCCCTGTGATGCTGCGCAGCCCTGCCATCCTGCTGGCTGGAGGCGGCTCGGGCGGGCTTTATGCACTGACCACCAACCCGCCACGCATTCGTGGACAGGTTATCGGTATGGCCGCACGCGCGGGCGCGTTGATTGCTGATGCTGAGTTTGTCCAGTTTCACCCGACCGCGATGGATGTGGGCGAAGACCCGGCGCCCTTGGCGACCGAAGCCCTGCGCGGCGAAGGAGCGATCCTGATCAACAAACATGGCGAGCGTTTCATGCAAGCCGTCCATCCGGACGCCGAACTGGCCCCGCGCGATGTTGTGGCCCGCGCGATCTATGCCGAAGTGAAGGCGGGCAATCGCCCCATGCTCGACACACGCGAGGTGCTGGGCGAAGCGATCAAGACGCAATTCCCGTCCGTCGCGGAATACTGTGCGCGCAACGACATTGACCCGGCGAAAGAGCCGATCCCGGTCGCCCCCGCCGCGCATTACCACATGGGCGGCATCGCGACCGACACCAAGGGACGCGCCAGCATCGATGGGTTGTGGGTCTGCGGCGAGGCCTCCTCGACCGGGCTGCACGGCGCCAACCGTTTGGCCTCGAACGGGCTGCTCGAGGCGCTCGTTTATGCCCGCATTTGCGCCGAAGGCATTGCCAAGACGCTGACGTCGCACAAAGACGCCCCGTTGCTAAAGCTAACCTTCGACGACGGCGGCGCGCGCCCTGCCCCGGACGCGGTGAAGAAGCTGCGCGAGACCATGACCCAGCTGGTCGGCGTGGTCCGGGATCGCGAGGGGCTGACCAAGGCGCTTCAGATCATCGCGGCGCTGGAACAGGCACATGGAAACAGCCCGTCCTTCTTGAACATGTGCGCCACGGCCACCCTGATTGCCGCCGGCGCGCTGGTGCGCGAAGAAAGCCGCGGCGCGCACGAGAGGTCCGACTTTCCCGCACCTGCCCCGGGTCCGGGCACACGATCCGAAATGTATCTTTCTGATGCGCTCGCCATCCGCGCGCAAGCTTGTAAGGAGCTGTCATGAGTTTCTCATCCGTCCCCGACCTTGTCCTTGAACCGATGATCCGCAACGCATTGATGGAGGATCTTGGCAGCTATGGCGACGTGACCACCCGCGCGGTGATCCCGGCGGACACCACTTATGACGCTCGCCTGAATGCGCGCGAAGATGCGGTTGTCTCGGGCATGCAAGTCGCCGAGATTGCGTTCCGACTGGTCGACCCGTCGCTTCAGGTCATCACCCATATCGCGGATGGCCAGACCTGCCAGAAGGGCGACACGCTGATGACCATCAAAGGATCGGCTGCATCGATCCTGTCTGGCGAACGCGTCGCGCTGAACTTTGCAGGTCGCCTGACCGGCATCGCCACAAAGACCGCTGGCTTCGTGGCCGAGACCAACGGCACCACTGCCCGCGTCACCTGTACGCGCAAGACCACACCCGGCCTGCGTCTGGTCGAAAAACTGGCCGTGCTGCATGGCGGCGGGTTCAACCACCGCTATTCGCTGTCCGACGCCATTCTGATCAAGGACAACCACATCGCGGCCGCGGGTGGTGTACGTCAGGTTCTGGAAGCCACCAAAGCCCATGCCAGCCACATGATGGCGGTCGAGATCGAAGTGGATCGGCTGGACCAACTGGCCGAAGTGCTTGAGGTCGGCGGTGCCTCTGTCGTGCTGTTGGACAACATGGACAACGACACTCTGCGCGAAGCCGTCGCGATGGTGGATGGCCGGATGGCGACCGAAGCGTCGGGGAACGTGACGCTGGATCGGATCGCCTCGATCGCGGCGACAGGCGTAGACTACATCTCGTCCGGCGCGCTTACCCATTCGGCGCGTACGGTAGACCTCGGTCTTGATTTCTAGACCAATTCCGGCTGCGGGCAGACCGCTATTCCCTACTTGGAATTGCCACCAGTCTTGTGAGACAGGAAATAGCTGAGCGCGCCAATGACAAGCGCAACGGCCGCGCCATAGCCAAGCAGATCGCGTTCACCATCCCAGCTGACCACTTGGCCCAGGAAAAGCACGCCCAGAACGACGACAACGACCGCAATCAGCTTGTTCTTTAGATCATCCAGATTGTTGATCGTCAGCCAGCTTGGCAGTTTCACATTCGTGCTGATGAAAAGCTCGTACAGCCCAATCGCGACGATGTAAAACACCGTCCCGAGAAGGAAGAGATCAATGATTTCAATGAACTCCAGCGCAAGGCTTTTCGCAATCTTTCGCGTCACTTCACCACCCTGAATGGTGTTCAAGATCAGCTGCACCGTCTCGAGCAGCCCATAGACAATCAGGGTGGTCGCCGCCAAAAGTGCGCCAATCACAGCGAGGATGACCATAAAGCGGCTTGCGCCGAGAAGTGTGCTCATTGTCTGCTCCGTTTTTCCCTGTGTGCGCAGCGCGCCGCCAGACGTCAAGTGAAGATACGGTCAGGGCGCATACTGGTGACAGTCGCTGGACGCGAGCAATGCAGCGGAACGCCCGCCTTACATCCGTATCCCTGCCCCTCATTCACAGCGCAACCGCGTTTGTTTTCTGCGGGAAAAGTGATATTGTGAACACTTGAACCATTAAGGTAAGTGCAGGGAATACCGACGATTTTTGTATTGAGGGATATCTTCATCTGCGGGCGCGTTACCGGTGCCTCACGTGATACGTTGGGCACGCCCCACGGGATGGAGCCGTCTTGAAATCCGTCCGTCTTCGCATACTTGTGCTCGCACTTCTGCCGCTCGTCGTCTTGATGCCACTTTTGCTGGTTTTGGCGATGACCCGATGGACTTCGGATTACGATGATGTGTTGATCGCCAAGGTCGACAGTGACTTGCGCATCGCCGAGCAATATCTGGGTCAGATCATGGCCGGCACCGGGGCTGGCGTGCTGGCGATTTCCGAATCCACATCCTTTCTTGAAGCCACCCAACAGGGCGCGCGTAGCGTCACCTCCTATCTTGAAGACGCACGCACACGCCTTTCGCTCGACTTCCTCTACTTCCTTCCTCGCGATCAGGTGATCGAGCTTTCTGCCCGTTGGCCCGTTGTCGCAAACGCCGAACAGGGCACGCTGGATACGCAGATTGATATCCTTTCGGCGTCAGATCTTGAAAGCCTCTCTCCTGCCCTCGAGGCACAAGCGCGCATTCCGCTGATCCCAACTGAAGCCGCCGTGCCGTCCGACAGAACTGTCGAAGATCGTGGCATGGTGGTTCACAGCGCAGCGCCCGTATTGATCGACGGGTTCGAGGGCGTGCTGGTCGGGGGGATCCTGTTGAACCGGAACCTGCAGTTCATCGACACGATCAACGCGCTCGTCTACCAAAGCCAAGAGGACGGCACCCCCAACCGCCAAGGTACCGCGACCTTGTTTCTGGAAGATGTCCGTGTGTCGACCAATGTCCGCTTGTTCGAGGATGTCCGCGCTTTGGGAACGCGCGTGTCGGCTGCGGTGCGCAGCGCGGTTCTGGATGACGGCCGAATT
The DNA here is from genome assembly GCF_004360145.1 of Aliiroseovarius marinus. Taxonomy (GTDB): domain Bacteria; phylum Pseudomonadota; class Alphaproteobacteria; order Rhodobacterales; family Rhodobacteraceae; genus Aliiroseovarius; species Aliiroseovarius marinus. The sequence goes on from NZ_SAIT01000025.1 coordinate 11,794, forward strand.
TGGCTGGACCGCGCCTTCGTTGTGAATGACTGGTATATTTCCGGCTATCTTCCGATCACCGACAGCTTCGGTGGCCGTGTCGGAATGCTCTATGTCGGCTTTCTGGAAGCGCCCTTCCAAGCCGCCAAAAGATCCGCCTACTGGGTCGTTCTTGGGGCATTTGCCGCGGTTGTTGCCCTGTCTGCGCCGCTGTTCCTGTTTCTGGCCAAGGGTATCTTCTCTCCGCTCGAGCGCATGACCAAAACCATGTCGCGTGTAGAACAAGGCAATTTGCACGCGCGGATTGGCAATGTGGGCTCGAAGGACGAAATTGGGCAGGTTGCAACGCATTTGGATGAGCTGCTGGATCAGGTGCAAGAGCGCGACCGCGCCCTCAGGTCATGGGCCACCGAGCTGGAAGAACGCGTCGAACGCCGCACGGCCGAGCTGCATGAGGCCAATAAGAAGCTCGAGGATACGTTCCAACAACTTGTCATGTCCGAAAAGCTTGCCTCGATCGGAGAAATCACCGCAGGCGTTGCCCACGAGATCAACAACCCGGTGGCCGTGATCCAGGGCAATGTCGACGTCATCCGCGAGTCTCTGGGCGCGCAAATTGAACCGATCGAGACTGAGCTAAACCTGATCGACCGGCAAATCGTGCGGATCGGTGGGATTGTCGGAAAACTTCTGCAATTTGCCCGCCCCAGCGAGTTTGGCGATTTCGCCGAAAGCATTGATCCGACACCTTTGATCAACGACAGCTTGGTGCTGGTCAGCCACCAGTATTCGAAACAAGACATCAACGTGTCGCGCGACTTTCAAGCCACCACGCAGGTCCGGATCGATCCGGGTGAACTGCAGCAAGTGGTGATCAACCTGTTCATCAACGCCGTGCAGGCCATGGGGGATCAGGGCGACCTGACCATTTCCACCTTCGACGAGGTCCGCGACGGCAAGGGTGGCTTCTGTCTAACGGTGGCTGACACGGGCCCTGGAATTCCTGAAGAGCATTTGAAATCCGTGTTCGATCCATTCCTGACCACCAAATCCGCTGAAGGCACGGGCTTGGGGCTGTCGATCAGCCAGACGATCATTCAGAAAGCAGGCGGGCTGATCTCGGTCAAAAACCGCCCCGAGGGCGGAGCGGTTTTCACGGTTTGGCTGCCGGACACACAAGCCTAAAGGCGCTCAGTCGGCCCCAGCGCCCCAGGTCGCAAACTTTCGGTCGATGGTCTTGCGCGAGACGCCCAAGCGACGTGCGGCCTCGGCCCTGTTCCCGCCGCACGCGTCCAGCACATTCACGATGTGGCGCTGGGTGACCAGCTCCAAGGTCTCGATCGCCTCGACCCCGGTAATCTTTCCATCGCCCGAGAACTCTTCAGGGAAGCCGTTCAGAATGACAGAGCGCTCAATCATATTGCGCAGCTCTCGGACGTTGCCCGGCCACTCATAGCGGCTCATCTTCAGCAGCGTTTGGTCATCCAGTTCCAACGCCGGAACGCCCAGCGCCGTGGAAAACTCTTCCACGAAAAGCGCCGCCAGCTCGACGATATCTTCGGCCCGCATTTTCAGGGACGGCATCTCGATCTGAAGGACGTTGATCCGGTGATACAGATCCGCCCGCATCTGGCCGTTCTTCACGGCCTCTTCCAGATCCGCGTTGGTGGCGAACATAAAGCGCAAATCCAGCGGGATTTCCCGCTCGGCCCCAACGGGCCGTATCCGCTTGTCTTCCAGCACACGCAGCAACGCCACCTGAACAATGTCGGGCATCTGGGCGATTTCGTCCAAGAACAGCGTTCCGCCATCCGCGTTCAGAAACAGCCCGTCGCGCTTGGTCTCGCCCCCATCCACGAGGCCGAAAAACTCCTGCGCTGCCAGATCAGGCGGAATGGCCGCGCAATTGATGGCCACAAAGGGGTTTTCGCTTCTCGGAGACAGCGAATGCAGCGTGCGTGCTGCAACTTCCTTCCCTGCCCCGCTGGGCCCGGTGAAAAGCACCGAGGTTGGCAGCGGCGCCAGCTTATGCAGTGTATCGCGCACCTGAGAGATGGCGGGCGAGTTCCCCAAAAGTCGTCCCCGGATCGAGGGTTGCCCTGAGGTTAGCGCATGGCGCAAAAGCGAGTTCTCGCGCCGCAGATGCTTGCGATCTAACGCCTGTGACACGGCGTTCAGGATTTGGTTCGCCCGGAACGGCTTCAAGACGAAGTCCGTGACCCCGATCCGCAAGGCCTTGATCGCCGTCTCCAGATCCGCATAGGCGGTAATCAGAATGGTGTCGGCAAACAACCCGACACGGCGTTGTTCCTGCAACCATTCCAATCCGGTCTGACCCGGCATGATGTTGTCGACAATGATCAGATCAAAATGCGACGTATCCAGAATGGCGCTGGCCTGCTTCGGCCCTTCCGCCTGTTCCACCCGTCGACAGCGCGGTGACAGGATCTTTGTGAGGAAGTTACGCATTCCCGGTTCGTCATCGATCACAAGGATCGAGGCGTCGGCCAATTTTGTATCGTAGGTGTCAGTTTGCACCGTGTTCATCCGAGACCCTAGTCCAGTCGTACTGCTTCGCTCGAGTTCTTCTGGGACGACGAGAACCCGACTTCTTTCAAAGCGTAATTCGCTGCAACGCCCAACACAATGATAGCGACAAAGCTTGCCACGATCTCTTTCATTTTGCTTCCTTTCACTTGGTCGCGGTTTTGAGAAACTCAATCAGGTCGGCCCGGTCCTGTGCGGCGGTGATCCGCTGCATCGGCATCTTCGAGCCAGGTATGTAGTGATCTGGTCCGAGATCGAACAACTTGTCGATCGTCTCGCCCGTCCAGATGATGTCAGATCCGTCAAGGATGTCTGAATAGCGATAGCCCTCGACCGTTCCGGCTGGCCGTCCGAACAGGTGATACAGCGTCGGCCCCGCCTTGCGTGAGACACCGTTTTCCAACGCGTGGCAAATCGAGCATTTGCGCATGAACTGGCGCTCGCCGTTGGGCATGTCTTCTACGGAGCGCAAAAAGCTGCGCTCCTGCCCGGCCACTGCGTCATACTCGTCCAACAGCGCGACGGGCCATGCATAGACCACGTCATCCAATCCGCCAGCATAGATCGTTTCCCCTGTGGGATCATACGCCAGCGCCCAGATCGGACCACTACGGGTGGCTTGAAAAGACCGGGTGATCCGCCAGTCGGCTGTGTCGACGACCATGATGAATCCTTCCCCATCGCCCACAGCCAGCTGGTTGGTGGCAACATGATGGGCCATCGCCAGAATTGGCCTGCGGTCCAGCGAGAAATCCGCGATCAGATCCCCGGTGTCTGGATCAATCACATGTGTCACCCCGTCGACAGCGCCATAGGCCAACCATGTCATATCCGGCGCCAAAGACAGGACGTTCACGCCAAAGCCATTCTCGACCAATACGCGTTTTTCGGGTCCGTCTGCCTTTATCTCAAGGATCGCGCCGCTTGCCCCTGCGGCAAACAGGCTGTTGCCATCGGCCGCGAAAACAACGTCGTTCACAGCGCCCACAGAGAGGTCCCGGCGTGTGCCAGTTCCGGCAAAATCCCACAGCCCAACTGTCCCATCCCAGCTTGCCGTGGCTACAAGCGCACCGTCCGGCGACACTTTGACATCCGCAACTTTGCCTTTGTGCACGCCCAGTTTGCGCGCACCATCGTCAGTCCACGCGTAGACCGCAAAATCATCGCCGACTGATACTGGGCCCTTCGGGCCAACAGCCACGTCATTCACGGCGGCATCATGGGCCTCCAGCCATTTGGGATCGCGCCCCGTCCACACGCCGACCGAGTTGTCGAAACTGGCGGTAACAACTTGCCCGTCAGGCGCTACGGCGATGCCCATCACAGGCCCGCCATGCCCTTTCAGCGTCGTGAAGTCCTGAGCCGCCGACGGCGCGGCAGCCCAGATCATCAACGCCAACATATGCGCGCAACGGATGCGCATCACTCGGCCGGGGTTGCCTCGCTCCCCTCAACCTTGTCGGCTTTTTCTTTGATCTCCTCCAGCCAGATCGAGTGGTGCTGGTGTGCCCAGGCTTCGTCCACTTCGCCCGAGCCCATGGCATCAAACGCCCCTTCCATACCGATCGAGCCGATATAGATATGCGCCAGAATGATCGCCATCAGAATGAACGCCGCAATCGCGTGCCAAAGCTGCGAATACTGCATCTCTTCATGCGGTGAGAGTTGCTCGGGCAGGACGCCAAAGCCCAACAATTCAGGCAGACCCGTGCTATTCAGCACGCTGAATGTCTTTGCAAACAATTGCAGCTCGAACGGGAACAGAAGCGCCACGCCGGACAGCGAGATAGACACGCCGAACAGGATAACCGACCAGAAGATCAGTTTCTGACCTGCGTTGAACTTCTTGGCCGGCGGGTGTGCCTTGCCGATGATCCCTCCCGCTTGACGCAGCCACGTCAGGTCGGTGCGGTTGGGAATGTTATGAACGACCCACATCACGAAGATCATGACCAGCCCCACGATAAAGGCCCAGGCCACGTTATTGTGGACAAGCTTGCTGAAGCTCAGAAGGGTGGCGTTGAATTCTTTGCCCATCATAGGCGCGATGAAGACGCGGCCAAAGAGAACCGCCAAGCCGGTCAGCCCAAGGATGATGAACGATCCCGCCAGCAACCAGTGGCCGAAGCGCTCGATCGCTTGGAAGCGGGTCACTGTTCGACCGGTCATCGGCTCGTCAATTTTGATGCGTCCACGCAGCACGAAGAACACCGCCAACAGCGCAATCGTACCAAGCAGCAACCAGCCGCCATATTGACGCAGCGCGCCTTTACGCCATTCAAGCCAGCGCATCCCGCCATCCTGGATCAGGACGGAAGCGACTTCTCCGCCCGAGGACACGGTGATATCAGCCGACCCATAGCGTAGCGCGCGCCAGACCTCGGGATCCGAGGCGCCGCCAAGCGTACCCAACTGGGCCGAACTGGCCGCCGCAGTGTCTGCATCACCCGTGGCGTTCCGACGAAATGCATCGTCGATAGACTGACCCTGTTGACGGGCCATAATATCTTCAAGCGTTTGAGCCCCACCCGTCGCCTCTCGGTCAGTGGACTGCGCCAAGGCAGCCGACCCGATCGTTACGGAAAGCAGGAACGCGAGTACAAGGCGCAGCATTGGCACCCCCCTTTCAGGTATTTGTACGAGTGTTGGTAGGTGGCCCCCGAAAGGGCCACCCGTCGTTACCAAGTCAAGACGGGATTAGCCGTCTTTCTGGTCATAGGCCGTACCCCAACCCCAGGCACCCGAGCCGAAGCCACGGGCCACCACGCGCTCGCGGTAGATGGCCGACACAATGTCGCCATCCCCTGCCAGAAGCGCCTTGGTCGAGCACATTTCGGCGCAGATCGGCAGTTTGCCTTCTGCAATCCGGTTGCGGCCGTACTTGGCGAACTCGGCGGTCGAGTGGTTTTCTTCGGGGCCACCAGCACAGAAGGTACATTTGTCCATCTTGCCGCGCGACCCGAAGTTGCCAGCCTGCGGATACTGCGGCGCGCCGAAGGGGCACGCATAGAAGCAGTAGCCACACCCGATGCACAGGTCTTTCGAGTGCAGGACGACGCCTTCTTCGTTTTGATAGAAGCAGTCGACCGGGCACACCGCCATACAGGGTGCATCCGAGCAATGCATACAGGCCACCGAGATCGAACGCTCGCCCGGTTTACCGTCCTGAATGGTTACAACCCGACGGCGGTTGATGCCCCAAGGCACCTCGTGCTCGTTCTTACAGGCGGTAACGCAAGCGTTGCACTCGATGCAGCGTTCGGCGTCACAAAGGAACTTAGCTCTTGCCATTTTCCGTTCTCCTTATGCTGCTGAGATCTTGCAGAGAGTACATTTCGTCTCCTGCATTTGAGTGACCGAGTCATAGCCATAGGTCTGCGCCGTGTTGGTGGATTCACCAAGCACGTAAGGATCGGCGCCGTCAGGATACTTGTCCCGAAGGTCCTTCCCTTCAAAGTGACCGCCGAAGTGGAACGGCATGAAGGCTACGCCCTCGCCGACCCGTTCGGTGACCATTGCCATGACCTTGACCTTGGCGCCTTCGGCACCCTCGACCCAGACCTGCGCGCCGTCCCGCACACCAAGGTTATTGGCGTCACGCGGGTTAATTTCGACGAACATGTCTTGCTGGAGTTCCGCCAGCCACGGGTTCGAACGAGTTTCGTCGCCGCCCCCTTCGTACTCGACCAGACGACCCGAAGTCAGAATGATCGGGTAGTCTTTCGAGAAGTCCTGCTTCTGGATCGACGCATACATGGTCGGCAGACGATAGAACTTGCGGTCTTCGTAGGTCGGGTAATCGGCAACCAGATCGCGACGCGGCGTGTAAAGCGGCTCGCGGTGCAGCGGGATCGGATCCGGGAAGGTCCACACAACGGCACGCGCCTTGGCGTTCCCGAAGGGTGCACATTCGTGCTTGATCGCGACACGCTGGATGCCACCTGACAGGTCGGTCTTCCAGTTGGTCTTCGGACCGGCCACGGCCTCGATCGAGGCGCGCTCTTCGTCGGTCAGATCAGCATCCCAACCCAGGTCCATCAGCATCTGCATGGTGAACTCTGGATATCCGTCTTGGATTTCCGAATTCGCCGAGTAGACACCGTCGGCCAGAAGGTTGTCGCCATCACGTTCCACACCGAAACGGGCACGGAAGGTCAGGCCACCCTCAGAGACAGGTTTGGACATGTCATAGAGGTTGGGCGTTCCCGGGTGCTTCATATCGGCAGTGCCCCAGCAGGGCCACGGCAGACCATAATAGTCCCCATCGGCCGGGCCACCAATCGCACGCAGCGTGGTGCGGTCGAAGGTGTGCTGGTTCGCCATGTGAAGCTTGATCCGCTCGGGGCTTTGACCCGTATAGCCGATCGTCCACAGACCCTTGTTGAACTCGCGCGTGATGCTTTCGACATTCGGCGTGTTCTCGTCTTCCATTTCGATGTTGCGGAAGAAGCGATCCGCCCAGCCGAACTTGTTCGCGAACATGCCCATGATCTCGTGGTCGGTCTTACTTTCGAACAGCGGATCGACGATCTTGTCGCGCCACTGGAACGAGCGGTTCGACGCCGTGACCGAGCCACGGGTTTCGAACTGAGTACAGGCTGGCAGCAGATACACCCCATCGGTGCGGTCATGAAGCACGGCAGAGACGGTGGGATACGGGTCGACAACGACCAGCATGTCCAGCTTCTCCATCGCGGTCTTCATTTCCTTACCGCGGGTCTGCGAGTTCGGCGCGTGACCCCAAAGAACCATGGCCCGTACAGTGTCCGGGTTGTCCATGTTTTCGGGATCTTCAAGAACACCATCGATCCAACGCGACACGGGAATACCGGTCAGGTTCTGAAGCGACTTTTCTTTGCCGTCAGCACCGGTGGTCTTGGCAAATTGGCCGCTCAGCCATTCGCCATCTTCTTCCCAGACGCGTGCCCAGTGGGCCCAGGCCCCTTTCGACAGGCCGTAATAGCCCGGCAGGGTGTGCGACAGCACGCCCAAGTCGGTGGCGCCCTGTACGTTGTCGTGGCCACGGAAGATGTTTGTACCGCCACCCGAAGCGCCCATGTTGCCAAGGGCCAACTGCAGGACGCAGTAGGCGCGGGTGTTGTTGTTACCATTGGTGTGCTGCGTACCACCCATACACCAGATCACCGTGCCAGGACGGTTATTGGCCATGGTGCGTGCAACACGCTTCAGCTGCGACCCGGGGGTGCCGGTAACGCGCTCGACCTCTTCCGGGGTCCATTTCTTCACTTCGTCACGGATCTGGTCCATGCCCCACACACGGGTGCGGATGAACTCTTTGTCTTCCCATCCGTTTTCGAAGATGTGGTACAGGATCCCCCAAATCAGAGCGACATCTGTGCCCGGACGGAAGCGAACATACTCGTCCGCGTGGGCTGCGGTGCGCGTGAAGCGCGGGTCGCAGACAATCAGCGGCGCGTTGTTTTCTTCCTTGGCTTTCAACACATGCAGAAGCGACACGGGGTGTGCTTCCGCCGGGTTGCCGCCGATGATGAAGATGGCCTTGGAGTTGTGGATGTCATTGTACGAGTTCGTCATCGCACCATAGCCCCAGGTGTTTGCAACACCGGCAACCGTGGTCGAGTGACAGATACGCGCCTGGTGGTCCACGTTGTTGGTGCCCCAATAGGCAGCAAACTTGCGGAACAGGTACGCCTGTTCGTTGTTGTGCTTGGCCGAGCCAAGCCAATAGACACTGTCAGGTCCGCTTTCTTCGCGGATCTTCATCATGCCGTCGCCGATCTCGTTGATCGCTTGCTCCCAGCTGATGCGCTTCCACTCACCACCCTCTTTCTTCATCGGGTATTTGAGACGGCGCTCGCCGTGGGCGTGTTCACGAACCGATGCCCCTTTGGCGCAGTGGGCGCCAAGGTTGAACGGGCTATCCCAACCGGGCTCTTGCCCGATCCAAACGCCGTTCGAAACCTCTGCTACGACGGTACAACCGACCGAGCAGTGGGTGCAGACGGACTTGACGGTCTCGACAGCCCCAGTGGCGGCGGTCGCAGCATTGGCTGCGGACACGGTGCCACCCGTGGCGCTGATTGCGGCAAGGCCACCGATGGCCAGGCCCGAGCCCCGCAAGAACGCGCGGCGATCGACAGATTTCTCTGCGATGTCAGACAGGATACTTGTCCGCTGGGGGCGTCGCGCAACCCCGTTGGTCTTTTTCCTAAGCATTTAAACCTCCCTTGCTAGCCTCATTGGGCTTGCTGGGTTAACGAAAACCTTTGGCAGTCGGGCGTCACGCAACCAGTCGCCGCAGGCAGAGTTTCAACGTCCGATCAGAACCGGGCGTTGTCATAGTAGGCGCGGGTATGTGCCGTATCCTGCATCTTGTTAGACGACAGATCCGGCTGTGCGGCTTCCGCCGCTGTCCCGCTGGTCGCAACCGCAACCGCCGCAAGCGGCGCCGAGGTCGTGGCCATCTTCAGAAAATCGCGGCGGCTGGTGCCATCCTCGGTCTTCTTGGTCATGAGAGTTCTCCTCCCCTTGGTTATGGCGGTTGCCCGCCCTGAAATGCGGATTACTCCGCGGTCATCCGGAAGCCTTCTGCTTCGATCTCCATGAACGCCCGGCCAACCTGGCCAACCGCTGCGTAGAAGACCGAGTTCTTGGCGGCTTCCAAATCACTGAAAAAATGCCCTGCCCAAGGCGCGATGTGTCGGTTGAAGAAGGTGCGTTGATCTTCCAGCGTCGCTGGATCTCCGAAGCGACCAACGATCAGCGCGCCCATCATCTCCATGAGCGAGGCAATGTTGTCTTCGGGCTCGTACACATTCTCTGCCCGGGTTAGGCCGCGTGCGGCCATGTCCTGCCGCAGGGTGGCCAGCGGTTTTTCGTTCAGAAACCCGGTCAAGTAATAGCTGGCGTAGGGCAACAGCTCGCCCCGTCCGAGGCCGATGAACAGACGGTTAAACTCACTTTCCACCGCCTTGGGCTTGGACAGCTTGGCAATCTTTGCAAGTGCGTTCACGCCAGTTCCCAACGGACTGTCATCGCCCGATAGGCCAGCGGTCTGGTCCAGAACCATCTGATCCGGAGGTCCGGCCAACAACACACCCAAAAAGTTATAAAGGTCCGCCCGCAAGCGGTCCTCTTCTGCGATGGCAATCTGCGCGGTTTGCGCTGTCATCGACGTCTCCTCTGTCATGCTTCTTCCCCTTGTTCATCGAATGCAAAGCGCATCCGTCTCCGGGGAGCTTCCGAAAATTCGGCACCGTCGTCAAAAGCCACGACGACCGGTTCGGCCTCGGGCTCTTCCGAGACCACTTCCGTCGGTTCAGGCGAAACCACCTCAAGCTCTTCATCAAGAGCTTCCGGCGCGTCCTCCGCCGCCTCTACGTTTTCTTGCTGCTCTTCCTCGGCCTGCCGCGCCATCTCTTCCAGATGGCGTGCCATGCCCTTCCCGACTTGATAGGTCGTCTGCATATGCTCGACGACCATCGCGGCATCGGTGAAGTCCTCACCGTAGTCTACCAGACCATCGACATTTGCCAAAACAGGATTTGTAAGCCAAAGGCGGCGGATGGCGCGGGTGCGGATGCGGGCGGGGATCGTTTCGCTAAGAAAGACTTTGAAATCATCCCCTTCGCTCAGGGTATCCGGGTCAGGCAGACCCAGTTCCTCAAGGATCTCCTGATCCGACTTCTCGGCCAGTTCGGCCTCGCGCTCTTCAACGACACGCGCTTCTTCGGCCCGAATGTCGGCTTCCTGCTCGGCCTCGACAGCGGCCTTCCGTCTGCTCCAGAAATCGCTCAATGCAACCTCCCCCGCTTGGCAGAGCTGGGCGACCGGTACACATCCGTCATCTGCGAAATCCGCTCGTCGCCGATCCCGTCTTCGACCTTGTCGATCCGCTTCTTGTCACGACGGCGTTTCTTGAACTCTTCATCCTCGTGATGGGCCAAGGCAAAATCCCGCACCCAAGCGACCAGTCCCTCCGGCATCGGGATCTTCTCGACCAGATCCTCGCCGTTGTCAGCATAGTCCTGCGCCTCGTATGGGGACGCGGTCACCAGCAGCACCTCGAACGGTTTGTCCGTGACGTCAGTCTCACGCAGGACAACGTAGACGCAGGGCACCTCGGCCGAGAGGCCATGCATGTAGGCCTCGGAATCCGCCCCGTGCATCTCGAGCGGCAACGTCCCGGCATGGAATTCTGTGACATCCCCGTCCGACCGAATTTCCCGCCAATCCGCATCACCTGCCCCGGGCAGAACACCCGTGGCTTTCCACGACCACTGCGCCCAACGGGTCACCCCCGGCGAGCGTCGGATCACAATGCCTAACGGCAAAACGTCATAGCGTTCAGGGTTAATCTTTTTTCCTCCCGGGCGTTCTTCTCAGTGCCACGCCTATATTTTTGGCGGATTGGGAATGGTGTTCAAAGGCCTATGTCCTGAACATCTGCATTATTCGCACCGCCCGGACATTTTGGGTAGGCACCACCGAACCCGCGGCGCACGAGTGACGAATTGTCTAACTTGAGCGTTTTGGTTGGTTTTCATAAAGGCGACAAAATCAGCCCAGAATCAGCAATTGATTCGGGGTGTTTTGCCGGAAAGCCCGGCAACAAACTCGGTTTACGGCACCAAGGAATCATGCCTAGCTATGTCCAAATCAAGCTTGGAAAAGGCCCTAGAATGCGGCATTCCAGCAGCGGAGGAAACATGGATAAGTCACTGATTTTATGCAACTGTTCAGAGACTTTTGAACTTGACGCAGAGGCGTTGTCGAAGACCACCGGGCTGGCCTGCTCGAAGGTGCATTCGGGGCTTTGCACCACCCAAACGGAACAGGCCGCGAAGGCCATCGCTGACGGGAATGCTATTTTTTGCTGCGGCCAAGAGCAGGCCTTTTTCGAGGAACTCGCCGCCGAGCTAGAGGCCCCAACCCCGGCCTTCCTTGACCTGCGTGATCGGGCTGGGTGGTCCGATGATGCGGGGTCAAAACTGCCCAAAATGTCCGCACTTGTGGCCGAGGCGGTTTTACCGGCTGCAGCGACCAAAACCGTTGATGTGATTTCGGAAGGTCTGTGCTTGATCATCGGCGCTAGTGACATCGCCTTCGCAGCCGCCGATCAACTCAAGGACTATCTGAGTGTCAGCGTCCTGTTAACCGATGATGCCGCGCCGATTGACGCCCGCGACTATGATGTTCTGCGCGGTCATCTGAAATCAGCTAAGGGTGCGCTGGGGCAGTTTGAGGTCCGCATTGATGCCCTAAAGCAGCCCTCGCTTGCAGGGCGCGGAGAACGCATTTGGTCCGCACCACGCAACGGCGCGCGGTCTCAGTGCGATATCATTCTGGATCTGTCGGGCGCTACGCCGCTGTTCCCTGCGCCTGAAAAGCGTGAAGGCTACCTGCGTGCAGATCCCGGAAGCATCGGCGCCGTCAGCAATGCGATCCTTCAGGCGTCGCACCTTGTCGGCACGTTCGAAAAGCCCCTCTATGTGAAGCTCGAGCCAATGCTGTGTGCCCATTCCCGGGCTGAACAAATTGGGTGCTCGAATTGCTTGGACAATTGCCCGACCGGGGCGATCACTCCGAACGGCGACCATGTTACGATTGATCCGATGGTCTGTGCAGGTTGCGGAACCTGCTCGGCCCTTTGCCCGTCCGGCGCGATCACCTATGACGCCCCGCCGGTGGACGCCACGATGCGGCGCGTTCAGACGCTTGCCCAAGCCTTCTTGGCCGCAGGCGGTACAGCTCCGCGCCTTCTTGTGTTGAACAGCTATGGCAGCGAAATGGTCAAACTGGCCGCACGTCATGGCCGTGGCCTTCCGGCCGATGTTATTCCGCTGGAAGTTGACGCGTTGAACGCGTTTGGGCATGCGGAAATCCTGTGTGCACTGGCTGCGGGGTTTGCCAAAGTGTCGGTCCTCGTGGCGCCCACCACCGAACGCGACCCGCTGCAAAAAGAGGTCGATCTGGCGCAGGCCATAGCCACACCCGACGCGGTCGACGTGATCGACACACAAGATCCCGATGCGCTATCCGACAGTCTCTTTGAAGCGGCCCACCCTGCGCCAATTGACACGCCTGTCCGCCCGATGGGCACTCGGCGGCAGGTGACGCGCATGGCGGCCAAGGCGCTGAACCCCGAGGCAGACAGCCTGTCGCTGCCAGACGATGCCCCCTATGGCGCGGTGCTGGTGGATACCGATAGCTGCACCCTGTGCCTGTCCTGCGTCTCGCTCTGCCCATCTGGGGCGCTGGGGGACAATCCGGACCTTCCGCAGCTGCGGTTTCAGGAAGACGCCTGTCTGCAATGCGGTCTGTGCCACAATGTCTGCCCTGAGGATGCGATTTCCTATGAGCCTCGCCTCAACCTAGAGGACAGTGCTTTGGAACAGGTCGTGCTGAACGAAGAAGAGCCCTTTGCCTGCATCGAATGCGGTGCGCTGTTTGGGGTGAAATCGACGATCGAACGGATCACCGAGCAGCTGGCCGGCAAGCATTCGATGTTCGCCAAGCCCGAGGCCGCGCGGATGATCCAGATGTGCGACAACTGCCGCGTAAACGCCCAGTTTCATTCGGAAAACAACCCGTTCCAAGGGGCGGAGCGTCCACGTCCGCGCACGACGGACGACTACCTTAGTAAGCGCCGCGATCACTGATGCTGCAATGGGGCCCCAAGATCAGCCGGCGCAAGCGCGGCAACAAAGGCAAGGATGGCATCCATGTCGTCCAGCGTCATAACGACGGGCACGATCGGCGATGGCCGGTCGACCGGGAACGGTGGAGTCACGTCCTTGATCTGCGTGAAGGCCGGGTGGGGATTGAGGACATAGAAGGTTTGGAAGCGATCCTCCCAATCTGTCAGACTGCGCAGCGCGAAGAACGAGGGCGTGGAACCGATCGAGTTCATCCGCTTCGCCGCGTCGACCACATGGCAACGGCCGCACATCTCTTCTGCGCGCACGGCTCCAAGCGCGGCGTCGCCCTCATAGCTTGCGACAACTTCTTGGGGCGCGGCTTCTTGCGGCAGTTCGAAAAGTTGCGCGCCGTCGACAACGTATCCGACGACGGCACGCTGCCCGACCTCGGACGTGATCCAATCCGAGAATTTCTGTGCCCCGGCATGGTCGGTGGCGACAAGCTCCAGATGCCACGTCTGGCCAATTCCGTGGAACACCGGGCGCCCGACGGACCCGATCAAGATTTCCGCCTCGTCGCCAGGTGCAACCACCGTCACCCGCACCTGCGTTTTCAAGGAAAACCGCGGCAGAAGATATTTCGGCAAGCCGGTCTCGACCAGTTCGGCGGGCATAGCCATTCGCACAAGCCGTTCATCCGCATGGACAATCCCGGCTTGTCCAAGGATCATAGCCGCAACATAACAAACGAAAGTGAATGCCTTTGCCATGTGTAATGGTAGGGATCTCACAGCCGCCACGTCAACAATCGACGAAAGGACACCAAAATGAGCGATGATTTCAACATGTCGATGCGCAAGTTTCTGAAGCAGGTCGGAGTGACCTCGCAACAGGCAATCGAACAAGCGATGCGCGACGCCGAGACCGCGGGCAAAACCTTCGAAGCCAAGGCGGTGATCACCATCGACGGGCTTGAAATGGAACATGTCGTGACCGGCACGATTCAAGGGCAGGACTGATCGTGGCAGTTGAACGTGATGCCGTCCTTGCGGCCTTGAAAACACTTGCTGATCCGTCTGGGCAAGGCGACATCGTGGCAAGCGGTGTGGTCCGGGCGTTGAATGTCGATGGCGACACGGTGCGCTTCGTGATGGAGATCGACCCCGCCAAAGCCCAAGCCTATGAACCGCTTCGCGCCAAGGCAGAGACGTTGATCAAGGCTCTGCCCGGCGTCGGCGCGGTGTCGGTGGTGTTGACCGGGCATAGCGCACAGCCTGCCCCGCCGGATCTGAAGCTGGGCAAGAAGGCACCGCCGAAAGGCCCAGAAAAGATCCCAGGGGTCGAGCGCATCATCGCGATTGCATCCGGCAAGGGCGGTGTTGGAAAGTCGACGGTTTCAGCGAACCTGGCCTGCGCCCTAGCCGCGCAAGGCGTGCGCGTCGGGCTGCTGGACGCGGATGTCTATGGACCCTCTCAGCCCCGGATGCTGGGCATTTCCGGTCGCCCGTCCAGCCCCGATGGGAAGACCATCCTGCCGATGCGCAACCACGGCGTGACGATGATGTCGATCGGCTTGATGACCAATGACGATCAGGCTGTTGTCTGGCGCGGCCCCATGCTGATGGGCGCGCTTCAGCAGATGATGATGCAGGTGCAATGGGGTGCGTTGGATGTGCTGCTTGTGGACCTTCCGCCCGGGACGGGGGACGTCCAGATGACCCTTGCCCAGAAAGCGCAGGTGGACGGCGCGATCATCGTCTCGACCCCACAGGACGTAGCGCTGATCGACGCGCGCAAGGGGATCGACATGTTCAACCAGTTGAACGTTCCGATCCTTGGGATGATTGAGAACATGTCGACGCATATCTGCTCGGCCTGTGGCCATGAAGAGCATGTGTTTGGCCATGGCGGCGTCTCGGCCGAAGCGGCCAAGTTGGGCGTCCCGTTGCTGGCCGAGGTGCCCTTGCATCTGGATATTCGTCTGGCTGCGGACGGCGGAGCGCCCATCGTTGTGTCCAAACCCGACAGCACACAGGCGCAGGCCTTCCATGACGTCGCACGGGCCATCACGTCCAAGGTAAACGCATGAGCGATCTGACCTTCCCTCCTATGATGTCGGGGCTCGAAGTGACGGGCGACGATGATCCCTTTGCAGTTGCCTGTGTCAAAGCGACGATGGGATGCGATGCGGGCTTGATCGTCTACCGCATCGACGCGGACAAGATGAGCGCCGCGCTGGTGTTCGCGCCCGAGGTCCCGCTTGGTGACGCGATGACGATGCTTCCTACCTGCGGGATCGGCTTTCAAAACGCGCTGGGGGCACTGGCCCCGCCAGAAGTCTCCGTTCATTTGGAATGGAACGGCACACTCCGCGTCAACGGCGCGCGTTGCGGGCGGATGCGGGCCATGGCCAGCACCGATGACGCCGCTGAAACGCCCGACTGGCTTGTGATCGGCTTTGACCTTGTCTTGATGCCCCTTGGTGACGATCCCGGCATCACCCCGGAAGACACCGCCTTGTTCTCGGAAGGCTGCGCGGACGTGTCGCCGCCGCTGCTGTTGGAAGCCTGGGCGCGGCACAGTTTCAACTGGATTGCTCGTTGGGAAGACGAGGGCACGAAACCCGTTCATGCGGAATGGCGCGGGTTGGCCCATGGTGTGGGCGAAGACCTAACCCAAGGCGATCTGTCGGGCACGTTCTTGGGTGTCGACGAACAGTTCGGCATGCTTCTGCGCGCCGCTGATACCACTCACCTGATCCCGCTCACCACAGTGTTGGAGACCCCCTGATGCAACTGGCACGTGCCATTCACTTTGACGAAAGCGACCAGAGGGTCTTTCACAATCCAGCACGTACCGGGGAGTGGTGTATCTCGGGCGGGTTCGAGTTTTCGAACTGGACCGAGGGCGATCTTGAGGGCAAAGCGCGTCAGGCGTTCTCGAATGGATGGTTCGGCTTAGAGACCTCGGGGCGTGTGACTTTTGTTGCCGTCACACAGATCGAACCTACCGAGGTCGAGGCGCTGACCGACCTGCTGGCGCAGCATTTCGTGACCTATTACGGCGCGCCAGACATCGCCGCCGCACGATCCGTGGCCGCCGAAGAAATCGCGCATATGGCCGAGCTTTGTGAAGATCACGATCCCAACACCTTGCTGACCGTTGCCCGGGAGCTAACTCCCGCGGGTGTCCGGGAAGCCTATCGCGTGATCCAGCCGCAGGATGCCGGACTAGAGCAATTCGCGATCCACGGATCTTTAGACGACTAGAAGGCAGTCCCAAACAGGGACTGCCCCTAGATTTTCACTCGGCATTTAAGACGGACAGGCGGTCGACGTTGTCGCGGCTGATCTGTGTTGTCAGACGTTTTCCAACCAGTCTCAGCTAGGCCAGCCTGACTGTCTTTTTATCCCGCACAACGACCGCGCCACTCGAAAAAGCGACGGGTCGGTTGCGCTTAAACTGATCTCTGTTTGACAGGCTGCGCATGGTCATCGCGCAACGCGACGAAACCACCCTGCCCTCCTCAAGCACCATCGCTCTGACAAGGCTGTTCAAAACCGTCGGAGTGCATCATCTACATCCAAGAAAAGGCGAAGCCTGAAAGCTTCGCCTTTTCTTTGCTTTTCTCTGCTTTGTCCTAATCTTACAGGGCCATCAGATCCTACACGGTACCACCAAGACTGCCTTCCAGGGCGACAAGCTCTTGACCGCCAGCCATGAGGTCCTGCAGTTCCTCGGGAGTAATCTGCCCGCGTTGCGCAGTCCCCAGCGTCTGGCCGCGATTAAGCATTGTGAACCGGTCCCCGACCGCCAGCGCGTGGCGTACGTTGTGCGTGATAAAGACCACGGCAATCCCCTGCTTTCGGACCTTGTCGATCGTGGCCAGTACGTTTGCCGTCTGGCGCACACCAAGGGCCGAGGTCGGCTCGTCCAGGATCAATACCTTGGCGCCGAAATGCACTGCGCGGGCAATGGCAACGGTCTGACGTTCACCACCAGACAGAGTGCCCACGGCCTGATCCGGTCCACGCAGATTGATGCCCATCTTGCGCATCTCGTCCATGGTGACCTGATTGGCACGTTCATGGTCAAAGAACTTCATCGGCCCGACCTTCTTCACCGGCTCGTTGCCCATGAAGAAATTGCGGCTAACCGACATCAGAGGGATCATCGCAAGGTGCTGGTGCACCGTCGCAATCCCTGCCGAGATCGCATCGCGCGGATCGCCAAAGCTCATCGGCTTGCCCTCGAAATAGATCTCGCCATGGGTCGGCTGATGCACGCCGGACATGGTTTTGATTAAGGTCGATTTGCCGGCGCCGTTGTCGCCAAGAAGGCAGTGGCATTCCCCGGGGAAAACCTCGAGCGAGACACCCGCCAGCGCAATCACGCTGCCGAAATGCTTCTCGATGTTCTTCATCTGGATGATTGGAGCTTTTTCCGGATTCATATCAACGCTCCCCCGTGATAATGCGACGAATATAGGTGTTCAGGATCACGGCACCCAAAAGGATCACCCCAAGGAACACGCGGAACAAGCTGCTTTCGACGCCCGCAAAGAACAAGCCCTGCTGCACGACGCCAAAGATCAGCGCTCCAAGAGCTGCGCCAAGTACCGACCCGTAACCACCGGTTAGCAACGCGCCGCCGATGACCACGGCAATAATCGCCTCGAATTCCTTAAGAACTCCGCGGTCAGCACCAGCCGAGCCAAACTCCATCACCTGACAGACTGCAAACACAGTGGCGCAGAACGCGGTGAACATGAACATAAGGACCTTGACCTTGTTGACCGGCACACCTGAATTGCGGGCGGCCTCGGCGTCGCCGCCTGCAGCAAAGATCCAGTTCCCAAACTTGGTTTTGGTCAGAAGAATATGTCCAAAGATCACAAGGATGATGGCCCAAACGACCAGCATGGGAATACCATCAACGACAGGCTGGCCTTTGCGGCTACCGCGCTCGAACACTGCGATGATGCCCGTGTCACCCATCCACTGGAACAGACCCGTGAAAATCTTGCCGCCAAAGATCGGCGCAAGCCAATCCCCCTCGGCCACGTCTTTGATCCCGCCAATGATGGTTTTGCGCTCGATTACCTGAGGCAGGAAGATCGCAAAGCCGCGCAGGATAAACAGAAAGGCAAGTGTCACGATAAAGCTTGGCAGCCCGGTGCGGATCACGATGTAACCGTTCAGCGCCCCGATCGCGATGCACAGAGCAAACGTCGTCAGGATTGCAAGCCAGACCGGCCAGCTGAGCGTCACACTGAAGATGGCGATCAGCATGCCCGCAAAACCGATCATCGAACCAACCGACAGGTCGAACTCGCCTGCAATCATCAGAAGACAGGCGCCTACAGCGATGATCATGAATTGGGCAGACACTGTCGTCCAGTTCATGACGCCCTGCGAGTTGAACATGCCGCTGTCAAAAGCAAACAGCAGGAAGAAGGTGAATACGGCAACGGTGCCGACAATCCCGCCCAGTTCCGGGCGGATCATCGCTTCGCGGAAGCGGGACCGTGTCTTGATCCGTTCGTCGACCGCAGTTTCGGTGGGTGCATTGGACATGGTAATCCTCTGATTCCTTGTTCAGGATGGAATAAGGGCGGCCAAATTGCTCCGGCCGCCCTTTGGGAGAATATCAGCGGTATTCGCCTGCGAACATTTCAACCTTCTCCAGGCCGTCCGCTGTCACGAAACCGGGGCCGGAGTTGATGTTGTTGCCCGGCAATACGCCATAGCGGTGGTAGTTGGTCAGAACCACAACCGGCAGGTAGGCCTGCAAGAAGGGTTGCTGGTCGATACCCCAGTTGATCACACCGCCTTTGATGCCTTTGACGATCTCTTCGCCAAGGTCGAACGTGCCGAAATAGATATCACCGGCCATGCCGTTCTCGTCCAGAGCCAGCAGGGTCGGGTCAGCCGATGTCGGGCCCAGCGTCAGCACGGCGTCGGTGTTGGGGTTGGCCGACAGATATGCCAGCACGCGGTTCTTGATTTCAGCCGGGTCTTGGCCCGAGTCGATCATCTGGTTCCCCAGATCGACGCCCAGACCGTCTGCGAAGCCCTGACAACGCTCGGTCGACGACGGAGAAGAAATATAGTGGTTCACGCAGAGGAACGAGCCAACCCCGTCGCCCTTGGCGCGCAGGCCAGCGGCATAACCCGCGTCATATTCCGGTTGGCCGACATACATCAGCGCACCAACTTCGCGCGCCTGATCCGGCGTGCCTATAAAGGGCGGCGCAATATTGGACCACGGTAGCGCCGCC
>NZ_SAIT01000026.1 GCF_004360145.1 Aliiroseovarius marinus
TACGCCGCCCTACTGGCCCACTTTTGCGCCGCCCTTGACAGACATTGAACTTCAAAGATCCCGAGCTAGAGGCCACCGCTAAGGTGAAATATCGGTCTAACTGGGCTTTCAAAGATGGCTATCTGTACGACCGGCCCAAGTCGGCAGTTGTCCGATCTCTCAGGGTAAATGGGCGCGATATGCGTCGCAGCCGGTTTGCCCGTGACATCCGGGCAAATCTGTTGGAGCATAGTCTCAATGACAAGGTAAAGGTGACCTTCGCGTCCGAGACCAAAATGTCGCTGATAAGTAAAGATAGCACTACGCACTGCAGGCGCTAGAGTGGTAATCGTGCGCTGCAAGCGCCCTACCCCTAAAATAACAAACCCGCGCCGTTAAGCGCGGGTTTGTTATTTTCTAAGTTCAGGACTTACTGCTTCGGGAAGTAATCCTCGCAGTCGCCATCGCGGTAGACGTCTGCTGTACAGCAGTGCAGACCGCCGCCGAACGCGTACGCGTCGCGTAGATCGACCTCGACCACTTCCATACCCAGTTTGTCCATCTGCTCGGCCTGATAGACCTCGGACTTTTCAACACAGACGGTTTTCGGGTCCAGCACCAGCACGTTCATCGACAGCCATGTCGAGGAATAACACAGCGGCGGCGGCGTGTTATGGGCGGGTTGGGCCGCGTCCACGATCTCCCACCCGTTCTTTTCAAACATCCCGCGCTGCTCTTCTGGCAGACGGCGCTGCGGGTTGTTCAGGATCAGGCCCGGGCGCAGCGGGGTAAAGGTCGCGTCGATGTGGATCGGGTAAGGGTCGCCGGGGAAGTTCACCGTGTGTACACGGTGATCGGGGAAATGACGGCGCAGCCACTCGATGCCCTTCAGGTTGGTGGTGAACCCGTGCTGAACGACCAGATCCTTACCAAACCGCAAGACATCGGCGGCATCGAACAGAGGCTCTTCCTCGGTCGTCACAAAGAACTTCTCGGCGGCCCACTGCAAACGCTTCTCGACGCCGATTTTGTCCGACAGGTAATCCGGGTGGTAATCGGCATCGGTCAGACGCGGCTTCGGCGCGGCCTCGTGACGGAAGTTTGGGTCTTCTTCCCAGTACTGCTTCAGAAGCGGACGATAGTTCAGATACTCGAACCAGCGGCAGCGGTACGACATGGTCGCTTCCAGCATCTCGTGCCCGACGGTCAGCAGCACATCGCGCGGCGGCATGCAACCGAACTGGCTGTCCGTGTGGAAGTCCGGCGTGGTCACGGGCTGCGAATGGTCGATCGAGACTGGACGGTCCACGCGCACACCGCGCTTACGCAGCTGATCTGCAAAGTTGTCCAACAACTCGTTCGCGCGGTCGATGGTTTCCTGCGGGCGGCGGCCCCACTGGCCCCGCATATCGCTGTCTTCCGGCACTTTCGCATCCAGCGCGGGCTCTTCCGGCGGGATGTGGCAATCATCGGCACGGCCCACGATCACATGGCGCAGCGTGTCCCATTCATTCCAGCTTTTGACTTCAGTTTTGTCCGGCGACCAGGCCATGGATTCCTCCTATCTGGTGGGAGGCAAGGCGGGGCCTTCAATCTCCCGATTGAAAGTCCCGGCGTACAGGAGCGTGGAAAAGGAACCGAGGCTACCCTCGCGGCGACGCCATCGCCGTGTCCTGACAGGTTTTTAGCACTACAAATTCTGTTATGGAAGTATTCGGGTTTTGTTTCTCTGCTTGAAACCTACCGCCTGAACATCCCCGCAATCTTGCCGCGAAGACCAGATGCTCGAGCTTGTTCACTTTTCTTAGCTTTCGCGATTTCTTCCCAAGTTTCGGTATCCCCCGGAAGCTGCTTCACATCCGGTTTAATCCGTCCGTCAGCATCATATAAGGACAGCTGGCGTGGGATTTCGCTCTCAAGAAACTCCTCGAAAGATGCCCATCGCGCGCCTAATAGATTCGCGTCGCGATGGTACATTTCCACCTCACCAGTAGAGGCGAGGTAGAGGTGACCTTGCGAATACCACGCGCCGTTCATCGCCCCGATCCCCAAATGCCCATTGGGAATATAGTCAGGACGTTCGTGGACGTTTTGATAGGAAAGACTGATTGGTTGCCCTACCAGATAGTCAGTCCTATCTATCGACCCGAAAGTTGTTCCATGGAGGCTGAGCTGTCCAAGCCTAAGGCCGTTCGTGTGTCGCAAGAATGCGCGATACACTTCCGGGATAAAGCGGCCACATTCAGCTTCTGCCGCTTCAAGTCCGCTTTCGTCTAACCCCGCGTAAACATTTGCTAGATATGCGTAAGGCGCCACATGGGGGACATGGCCTGTAATAAACGCTCCATGCTCAGCATCTCTGTAGCCCAATGGGTCGAGCGCTTCTCGAATTTGGGCGGTTAACTTTTGGAACAACGCCGAAATGTCGTTTGTCATTAGTTTCTCGGAAAACTCAAATTATTGAAATTGATGGAGTTACTTTAACTGGCTGTCCTTGGATCCGCGCCGATTGATGCCCGGGCGCATCTTGAACGCTGCATCCCGTTCCTGCACGCAGTCGATACACAGCTTCACACCGGGCAAGGCCTCGCGTCGGGCTTGGGGGATTTCCTCATCGCATTCTGCGCAATGGGTGAAGCTTTCGCCCACGGGTTGCGCCTTGGCCTTCATGCGAGCCAGCTCGTCGGAAACCGATGCTTCAATCTGTTCGCTTACCGCGCCATCGCGCGCCCAACCGCCTGCCATGGGATCCCTTTCAATGATGGGGAATCATGGCCGCAAATTCCGCCCCCTGCAAGAGGCTCAGCGGTTGGCGGCCACTTTCACGCGGGCAGGTTCGCCGGTGATGACAGGCTGACGCTTGCCGCCTTTCGGCGTGTCGTCACGTTGTTCCATTCGCATGATAACGAAGGCGAACTGGACGCCGGCAAAGACGATCCCGTTGAACATGAACAGCATCAACACCGCGATCCACCCCATGTCCGAAGTCGAGATCAGGTGCCACAGATTGCCGACATTCGTATAAAGCAGCGCCGCAACGAACGCGGCAGACAACGCAAATCCGATCAGGACGTTCTTGATATAGACGCGGACGAGTTTCGGCATGTCACATTCCCCTCGGTGAATATGGCCAGTATGGAAGCCCCTGCCCCAAATGAAAAGAGGCCAATGGGTCGCATCCCAATGGCCTCTGAAATCAAGTGCTTTCCGAAGGAAACTCAGAACGCTTCCGGCTTCGCCTCGCGCGCCATGTGATCCAGAACCGCGTTGGTGAACTTCGCCTCGTCCCCTTCCGGGAAGAAGGCCCGCGCCACATCAACGAACTCGGTGATCACCACTTTGGGGGGCGTGTCGCCTTCGACCATCTCGGCACCTGCCGCACGGAACAGCGCGCGCAGGGTCGGGTCGATCCGTGCGATCGGCCATTTGGCCACCAACGCGCGATCGGTCATTTGGTCGATCTTGGCCTGATGGTTCACCGCGTCGCCCACCAGCTTGCGGAACAGACGGCTATCGCCCTCGGCCATGGTGTAGTCGTCGAACTCTTCGCCAAAACGATGGTCTTCGAACTCGACCATCACGCGGTCCATGGTCTGGCCCGCAGCCTCCATCTGAAACAACGCCTGCACCGCGAACAAGCGGGCGGCGGATTTCATCTTGCGTTTCTGGTTGCCGGAAAGCGTCATGCGGTTGGGGTATCCTTCGTGTCACCAGCAAGTTTGATCGAATCCGAGATCGACTTGAACCCGACACCCTTGCTTGAAGACGCCCATTTGCGCGAAAGCGCGACCAGATGCAAGGCCGCAGCAGCAGCCCCGCCGCCTTTATTTTGATCGTTCACATCCGCGCGGACTTCGGCCTGCGGGCGGTTTTCCACGGTCAGGATGCCGTTACCGATGCACAGCCCGTTCAGACCCATCAACTGAATGGCGCGCGAGCTGTCGTTGCAGACGGTTTCATAATGGGTGGTCTCGCCGCGGATCACACAGCCCAGCGCCACATAGCCGTCGAAGTTCGACAGGCGATCCGCCATCGAGATCGCGGTGGGCACTTCCAGCGCACCGGGCACTTCCACCAGATCCCACGTGCCGCCAGCGGCCTCGATTTCTGCCTTGGCGCCCGCAACCAGATTGTCCGCGATGTCTTTATAGTACGGCGCGACGACGATCAGGATCTTCACCGGCTTATCAAAGCTGGGGCGGTCCAGAATGTAATGCTGTTCAGCGGTGGCCATGGTTCAGTCCTTCTGAATAGGGCGGGTGCCGGTGATGGTCAGCCCATAGGCGTCCAGACCCACATAGCGGGTTTCGGGGCTGTCGGTCAAAAGAACCATCTCGTTCAGACCCAGCGTCGACAAGATTTGCGAGCCCAGACCGATTTGGCGCACGGTACGCGGGCCTTCTTCCTCGTCTGCATGCAGCGTCTTGCGTGGCTCACGGAACAGGCAGACCACGCCCCTGCCTTCGTCCGCGATGATCTGCATCGCGCGCGGCAGTTCGTCGGCCGGTTTCGGGCCAAGACCCAGCACGTCCTGCGCTTCTTGCAGGGCGTGGGTGCGGACCAGTACAGGTTCATCGGTCGAAATGTCGCCCTTGATCAGCACCACATGCTCAATCTCGTGCGTCATGTCGGTGAAGATGCGCATCTCCCATTCACCACCGAACTCCGAGGTGATGGTCTCGCGGCCCGTTTCACGCACCAGATTGTCGTGGCGGCGGCGATAGGCGATCAGGTCCGAGATCGTGCCGATTTTGATCGCATGTTTCTTCGCAATCTCAACCAGTTCCGGCAGACGCGCCATGGTGCCGTCTTCATTCATGATCTCGCAGATCACGCCCGAGGGATTGCGGCCTGCAAGGCGCGAGATGTCCACGGCCGCTTCCGTATGACCTGCACGCACCAGCACACCACCGTTGCGCGCACGCAGCGGGAAGACGTGACCGGGGGTGGCGATTTCGGCCGGGCCATTGTCGGGGTTAATGGCGGTGGCGACGGTCAGCGCACGGTCAGCAGCAGAAATGCCGGTCGACACGCCTTCACGCGCTTCAATCGACACGGTGAACGCGGTTTCGTGACGCGAGGAATTGTGCATTGCCATCATCGGCAGGCCCAGCTCGTCCACACGCTTGGCTTCCATCGGCAGGCAGATCAGCCCGCGACCATGGGTGGCCATGAAATTGATCGCAGCCGCGTCGCAAGCATCCGCGGGGATGACGAAATCGCCTTCGTTTTCACGGTCTTCGTGATCGACAAGGATATAGATCCGACCCGCGCGGGCCTCGGCAATGATCTCTTCCGCCGAGGCGATGGCATCGGACAATCCAGCTTCGACTGGACCGGGTGTTTCGTAGGTGGTGCTTTCAGACATGGCGCGTTCCCCTTCAGGCTTGCGCGTGACTACCGCAGCCACGCGCCCATTGCCAGCCCAAAGGCGGCAGAGAAGAGTTCTAACGCGCCGTCACCAAGGCTTGCTGACCTTTCCCAGCGATATCGAAGATTTCCTCTCGAGCTTTGAAATAAGATGCCCAAGTTTTTTGTGTTTGCTCGGATATTTTACCAATTCCCGCAGCCCGAACAATCTTGTTGATCTCTGAAGTGGTGATCCCCTGCGGGTGTTCGCCAACGATACGAAGCACCTCTTCATCAAACGATGCTTTGGCGTGCTGTGCTTGAGCGGACGATTGAAGCGTCTGAGGCCTAAGTTCCGAATGCACTGCACCGTTCTTAAACGTCGTTACGCAGTTCTTAACCTGCTGAGGAGTGGGCGAAACGGATACACTTGGTTTGGCGACACTCATAGTTTCGACTGGAACCCACTGGCTGCAAGCCTTGCGAAAACTATCGGGAGCTTTGATTTCACCCAATCCAACGACTTTAAATCCACGTTCACGTAGTCGGGTTGCGACGTGCACGAAGTCACCATCCGAACTTGCCAATACGAACACGTCGACTTTGCGCTCGAAACTCAATTCCACAGCGTCAAGGGCCAATGCGATGTCGGCCGCGTTCTTTCCAGAACCGGAATGAACAATCCTTACTCCAGCAACAGAACTCCAACCTTTCAAATTAGCGAAGTTACCATACACTCGATTGATAACAACGTCGCCAAATCTACGCGCCACAGATAAAAGCTTGCTTGCCATGGCACTAGAAATATTCTCTCCATCGATCAAAAGCGCAGTGTTCAGCGCTGGACCTTTAGAATTTGTCAAATCAACCTCCATTCAATCAGAGGAAGATTTGACAATTATTCCAGATATTTCAAGGGCGATTTAGAACTGCCAGAGCGCCGGAACGAACTGATAGGCGTCTCCGTCGCGGCGCACATGACCCACGCCGGGGAACGGGAAGTGATAGCCCAAAACAGCGATCCGATCTGTGGCCGCCATGTCCAGCAGGCGGTTGCGGGTGGCCCCGGTTTGCGCCCCATCGGAATCGCGCTCGGAATACCATTCGGGATGCGCGAAGTTCAGAATCGCATGGGTCATACAATCGCCCAGCGCGATCAGCTGTTGGCCGTCGCTTTCCACCGCCACCGACATATGGCCGGGCGTGTGGCCGGGCGTGTCGATCAGGCGAATGCCCGGTGCAAGCTCGTGATCATTTGCGGCCAAGGTCCACTCTAACCCCTCGGTATTGATCGAGTTCACGGCCCCCAGCACGAATTGCTGGTTTTCGGGCGCGACGCGATCCACCAGACCGTCTTGCAGCCAATGTGTATGCTCGGCCTGCCCCATCACGTATTCCGCGTCGGGGATGATGGGCTCGTCGAAGTCATCGCGCACACCCCAGATGTGATCGGGGTGTGCGT
Source organism: Aliiroseovarius marinus (assembly GCF_004360145.1). GTDB lineage: Bacteria > Pseudomonadota > Alphaproteobacteria > Rhodobacterales > Rhodobacteraceae > Aliiroseovarius > Aliiroseovarius marinus. The sequence continues at coordinate 6,791 of NZ_SAIT01000026.1, forward strand.
GGGTGATCGCGACATGGGTGATGCCCATCGGATCGATCCCGGCGGTTTCGAGGTTCTCCATCAACCGGCCCGTAGTATCGAACCAGCGGGTGCCCGAGCCCACATCCACCAAGACTTTTGCGTCGCCCAGCTCGATATACATGTGGTTGGTGTGGGAATAGCCGACCTCGGGGTCGATGTAATGTGCGGCCATGAAGGCCAGCTTTTCATCCTCAGGCGCGTTCATCGCCTGTCCGCCAAACGGAATGGTGAAATAGCCGTCCGACACGATGGTGATCTTCGCCTGCCCCAGCGTGAAACTGAAATGTGCCGGATTGCCATCCGTCGGCGCGCCCAGCATCGCCCGCGCGGCGGCAGGCATGGCAAAGGCAGGCGCAACTGCGGCGAGGCGCAGAAGATCACGGCGAGTGGGGCGAATAAGGGACATGGGCGATCTCCGTCACAAAGGATTTTCGCCGATCATATGCCCATATACGAATATTTCAAACAGAGATCAGGATTTTCCGTAATCCGCCAGCCGGGCCACATAGCGCGCCAGCGTGTCGATCTCGAGGTTGATGCGATCCCCCACCTGCGCCTGACCCCAATTCGTCACCTCTTTGGTGTGCGAAATCAGGTTCACGCCAAACTCGTCGCCTTCGACCTCGTTCACGGTCAGCGAGGTGCCGTTCAGCGCAACCGAGCCTTTTGGGGCGATGAATCGCGCCAGTTCAGATGGGGCGCGGAAGCGTACGCGGGTGCTGTCGCCTTCTACATGCATCGACACGATTTCAGCGACGCCATCGACATGACCAGACACGATGTGCCCGCCCAGTTCGTCGCCCACTTTCAGGGCACGTTCAAGGTTCACGCGGCGACCAACTTCCCAATCGCCCAGATTGGTCTTCGAGACTGTTTCTGCCGAAATATCAACGTCATACCAGTTATCGCCCATAGCCACGACCGTCAGGCACACCCCGTCCGAAGCGATCGAGGCCCCCAGATCAATTCCGGCAGTGTCATAGGCAGTCACGATCCGCGCGCGCATGTCGCCTGCTTGCTCCAGCGCCTCTACGCGCCCCACATCGGTGATGATCCCAGTGAACATGTCGCCTCCTGCATCGGGTTGATGTCACTGCTGTAGCGGAAACGCGACCCGGATTGAAGCCATGATGCGTTGCACCGGCCAATCCACCTCCGTCGAGAAATTCCTCTGCTCGGCCCAATTTTTGCCGCATGCCATTGTTAATTCCCCTGTAACCCTCTTTTTGTAGGCCTATAAGGCGAATAACGCTGATAGTGATTTGGTGATTGGCAGGCATGGCGCGCATCACGGGCGAAAACCGAAACTTCCTTTTCCTACAAGGTCCACACGGGCCTTTCTTCGGACGGCTCGCGAAGATGCTGCGCCGATCGGGGGCCAAGGTGTGGCGTGTCGGGTTTAACCGTGGCGATCAGGCGTTCTGGCCTGATATGGCAAGCTTCATTCCATTCACCGCTCCGCAAGATCAATGGATTGGCCAGTTCGACCAGATTGTCGAGGCGCACGGGATCACGGATATCGTGCTGTATGGTGATACCCGCCCCATTCACGCCCAAGCCGTGGAACGAGCACGTGCACAGGGTTTAACCATTCATGTCTTCGAAGAAGGCTATCTGCGCCCCTATTGGGTGACGTACGAGCGGGACGGCTCTAATGGCAATTCACGCCTGATGGACTATGACGTGCTGCAGATGCAGCGCATTCTTGAAGACGCCGAGCCGGATATGCCCGAGGCCCCCGCCCATTGGGGCGACATGCGCCATCACGTCTTCTACGGCGCGCTCTATCACTGGTTCGTCATGTTTCTGAACCAGCGCTATCGCAATTTTAGACCCCACCGGTCTATCGGTGTGGGTAAAGAGTTTCTTCTGTATCTTCAGCGCCTTGTCCTGATGCCTGTCATTGCCGCAGACCGCATCCGCGCCACGCTACGCATCCGTTATGGCGGCTTCCCGTACCATCTGGCGCTTCTGCAGCTGGAGCATGATTCAAGCTTCCAGATGCACAGCCCATTTTCCACCATGACCGAGTTTCTGGAACTGGTGATTGCTGGCTTTGCGGATGGCGCCCCCACCCACCATCATCTGGTCTTCAAAGCTCATCCACTGGAAGACGGTCGTGTACCGCAACGGCGCGAGATCCGCAGGTTGGCGCAGGCGCACGGCATCGCAGATCGCGTCCACTATGTGCGTGGTGGGAAACTGGCTAAGCTGCTGGATCACGCACGCTCTGCCGTGACGATCAACTCGACCGCCGCCCAGCAGGTGTTGTGGCGCGGGCTTCCGCTGAAGCTGTTCGGCAATGCGGTCTATGCCAAGCCCGAGTTCGTGTCAGAACAGCCCTTGTCCGAGTTCTTTGACATCCCCACCCGGCCCGACAAACGCGCCTATCGCGACTATCGGCACTTCCTACTGGAGACCAGCCAGGTCGCGGGCGGGTTCTATTCTGCGCGAGGACGACGTCAATTGCTGCGCCAAGTGGTGGACATGATGCTATCGCCCGATGATCCCTATCAGGCACTGGAACAGGGGACAGCGGCACCTCGGCAACAGTTGAGCGTGGTCAAGTGACCTGACGGTCCCTTTTCTGGAATTTTGTTCAATGTCACGCTAACCTTCGGAAAATGAATCATAATTCCATGTATGGTGGACGGGCAGTGACAAAAAGAAAATCCAATTGGGCCAAGCACTTGATCTTGGCGACGGCCGTTATTGCGCTCGGTGCCTGTGGGCTTCCCCGTACGGGTCCGACCAAGCAAGAACTCTATGCTGGCTCGGTTCAGAAGAATGGCAATGCCCATATCGTAGTCGTCACGGACCATGTTACCCGTGCAACCGCTGTGGTGCCGCCGCTTGGCTTCAGCCCGGAATTCCAGAACCGCGGGCTGGTCGGGTCGGACACGATTCGGGCAGGCGACACACTGACCATCTCGATCTGGGAAAACGTCGAAGACGGCATCCTGACGACGGCTGGGGCCCCTGCCGCGCTTGAGCATGTGCAGGTCGATGGCGAAGGCTATATCTTCATTCCTTACGCGGGCCGCGTGAAAGCAGCGGGCAATTCCCCCGAAGCCATTCGTCGTGTCATCACCCGGAAGCTGGCCGAGCAAACCCCGGATCCGCAAGTCACCGTACGCCGCACCGCGGGCGATGGTGCCACCGTATCGGTGACAGGGTCTGTCAGCGGCCAAGGCGTCTATCCGATTGAGCGCCCCACCCGCACGCTGAACGCCATGCTGGCGCGCGCCGGCGGCGTCTCGATTGAGCCTGAGATTGCAAAGGTCAAAGTGATCCGCGGCGCAAAAGTGGGCGAGATCTGGTTTGAAGACCTGTTCACCCATCCCGAGATGGATATTGCTTTGCGTGGCGGCGACCGCATTCTGGTCGAGGCTGATCCCCGTACCTTTACCGCCCTTGGCGCAACCGGCACTCAAACCCGCGTCGGGTTTGCCAGCCAGACGCTGTCGGCCGTCGAGGCCATCGCGCAAGTGGGTGGCCTATCCTCGTCGGCTGCCGACCCGAAAGGCGTGTTCGTCCTGCGTGATGAGACCCCGGAAATTGCCAATTCGGTTCTGGGGCGCACAGATCTGACCGGACCGCAGCGCATGATCTATGTAATGAACCTGACCGAGGCCAACGGATTGTTTCTGGCCCGAGATTTCGGGATCCGCGACGGCGACACGGTCTATGTCACCGACGCCCCTTACACCCAGTGGTCCAAGGTGCTGACGGCGTTCACGGGCACATTGTCCACCGCCGGGTCTATCGCGGCCCTTAACAATAGCCTGAACGAGTAATCGGGCCTCTGCCCGTGTGTGACGACATCAAGATACAAAAAGCCGCCGGGTCATCACATCCCCGGCGGCTTTTCGTTTACAATGGCGGCTTTCTGACCCAGCCGCGCGTGAAACGCATTCTAGAGCTTGCGGGCTGGCAGATCCGGCTTGGCCTGCCCGGTGATGGGGATTGGGTTGGGACATGGGGAAAAAGCCCAACCTCGGGCCGGGGCGAGGCCGTCGCTTCACGTCGGAAAAATCCCGTGCTCAGGGTCGAAGACGCTTTCCTGCGTTCGGTCCACCCCGGTCGGTCTGGCGAGCCGCCCTTGGGCCTGATGCTGGATGATCTGGGGGTGCATTTCGACGGATCCGCGCCCTCTCGGCTTGAGCAGATCCTGAAACACGACCCGCTGGATGACAGTGCGCTTCTGAAGCGGGCGCGTGCGGCAATGGACCGGATGAAATCTGGCCACCTGTCAAAATACAACGCCTTCCACCCCGATCTGCCCGTCCCCGATGCGCCCTATGTGCTGGTGCTGGACCAGACAGCAGGGGATGCCTCGATCCGCTATGGAGGTGCGACGGAAGCAACCTTCCGCGACATGCTGGTGGCCGCGCGGCTGGAACATCCCCATGCGCGCATCCTGATCAAGACCCACCCCGAAACGCAGGCGGGTCATCGCACCGGACATTACGGACCCGAGGACGAGAACGCACAGGTGCAGCTGATCACTGATCCCGTCAGCCCCTGGGCGCTGCTGGATGGGGCGATGGCCGTCTACACCGTCAGTTCGGGCATGGGGTTCGAGGCCATTCTGGCCGGTCACAAGCCCCATGTCTTTGGCCAGCCTTTCTATGCGGGCTGGGGCCTAACTGAAGACCGACAGCCGGTGAACCGGCGCGGTCGGACCCTAACTCGCGCGCAGTTATTTGCCGGCGCGATGATGCTCTATCCCACGTGGTACGATCCCTATCGCAATGAGCTGTGCGAGATCGAGCAGGTTTTGGATACGCTCGAAGCGCGCGCCCGCGCGTGGCGCGAGGACCATCAGGGCTATGTCGCCAGCGGTATGCGCCTGTGGAAACGCCGCCCCTTGGCCGAGTTTTTCAAGGGCGACGCCCCGATTGTCTTTGATGACACTGCCCCGCGCGCATCCGAGGGGGCCGAGACGCTCGAACGCCCCCTGATGGTCTGGGCCGGAAAGGAAGAGCCTGCCCACAGCACGCATCGCCAACCGCTGCGCATCGAAGATGGTTTCCTGCGCTCGCGTGGATTGGGGGCCGAGCTTGTGCCCCCTCTGTCCTTGGTACGCGATGATCTGGGCATCTACTATGACCCGACACGCGAAAGCCGGTTAGAGCGGCATATCGCGGCGGCGACCGCCCTGCCCGATCACGCCCGGGACCGCGCCGAACGCCTCATCACGAAGATCACCGAGAACCGTTTGGGCAAATACAATCTGAAGCGCCCCCTGCCCGCCGGGTTGGATACGCTGCCAGAAGGACCACGTATCCTTGTGCCGGGTCAGGTGGAAGACGATGCATCGATCCGATTGGGCACGTCAGAGGTCTCGACCAATCTGAACCTCTTAAAACGCACGCGTGCCGACAATCCGAACGCCGTGATCATTTATAAGCCCCACCCGGATGTGGAAGCGGGCCTGCGAGAAGGTCGGATTCCACCGGAGGAGGCCGCGAAATACGCCAACCTGATCGCGGATCAAGCCGACCCGATTGCGCTGCTGGACCATGTGGACGCGCTGTGGACCATGACCTCAACCATGGGGTTCGAGGCACTGTTGCGCGGGGTGCCCGTCACCTGTCTGGGCGCGCCGTTTTATGCTGGTTGGGGGCTGACCACGGATCTGGGACAGGTGCCCGAGCGGCGGCAGACCCGTCCAGATCTGATCGCGCTGACCCACGCTGTCCTGATCGACTATCCGCGCTACTTCGATCCCATCACAAAAACGGCTTGTCCGGTTGAAGTGGTGGTGGATCGGCTGACCTCAGGCGAGATCCCCAAAGGGCGACGCGGAACCCGGTTGTTGGCCAAGCTACAAGGACTGTTCGCCAGCTACGCCTATCTGTGGCGCTAGGCCTTCCGTCGCCAGCGGTGCAGCACGTCGCCGCCTATATCGCGACATTCCACCAGATCGAACCGGGGTGCTTCGGCCAATCGACTTAGCCCCATCGCGGCCAAAGACGGACGTCCTTCGGCCCCAATCGCCAAACCTGCGCCATAGCCCACCAGTTCATCTACCAACCCTGCCCCCAGAAGCGAGGCGGCAAGCCCCCCGCCCCCTTCGCAATAGACGCGGGTCAGGCCACGGTCTCCAAGCGCTTGCAGAACCGAGGTTGGGTCGAGCGTCCCCTGCGCTTCATCTACCTCGATCAGCTCGGCACCCATACCTTTCCACGCAGCGATCAGCTCGGGCGCGGCGCGGTGACCGTGGCAAATCCAGACAGGAACCTCGCGCGCCGAGCGGCCAAGCTGACTGTCCAAGGGCAGATCCAAGTGGCGGGACAGAACCACGCGTACGGGCTGGTGATCCATGCCCAATCCACGCACGGTCAGCGAAGGATCGTCATCACGTGCCGTTCCAGCGCCCACCATCACGGCATCATGGCTGGCGCGCATGGCGTGCACATGACGCCGCGCCTCGGGTCCGGTGATCCATTGGCTTTCGCCGCTGGCCGTCGCAATCCGCCCGTCAAAGCTGCTGGCCAGTTTCAGGGTCAGCATGGGACGGCCTTGCGTGACACGGCTAAGGAACCCCGCCTGATCGACACGCGCCTCATCCTCGCACAGCCCGGTTTGCACCTCGATCCCTGCGGCGCGCAGCATGTCAAAGCCGCCGCCATCCACGCGCGGATCAGGATCCCCCAGCGCGCAGACGACGCGCGCGATCCCCGCAGCGATCAGAGCCTCGGCACAAGGCGGTGTTTTCCCGTGATGGGCGCAAGGCTCCAACGTGACATAGGCTGTTGCGCCGCGTGCGGCGTCTTTGGCCTGCGCCAGTGCCACGACTTCGGCATGCGGACGCCCGCTTGGTTGGGTCCAGCCCCGCCCGACGATCCGCCCGCCGTTCACGATCACACAGCCTACCGCAGGGTTCGGCCACACACGTCCAAGCCCGCGCCGCGCAAGCGACAGGGCCAGGCGCATATACCGAAGATCTGCGCCTGAATTTTCCGGCGTCATCGGGGGTTACTCGTCTTCCGTGGGGATATCCGGGCGCAGTTCGCTGACGAATTTGTCGAAATCGTCAGCCGCCTGGAAGTTCTTGTAAACACTGGCAAATCGCACATAAGCGACGGTGTCGATGCGGGCCAAAGCCTCCATCACGATCTCGCCAATGGTTTTCGACTGTATGTCAGTCTCGCCCATGCTTTCCAAGCGGCGCACGATGCCCGAGATCATCTGATCAATGCGTTCCGGTTCAACCGGGCGTTTCTGCATCGAAATGCGGATCGAGCGCTCCAGCTTTTCGCGGTCAAAATCCTCGCGGCGACCGTTCGATTTGATCACCACCAGATCGCGCAACTGCACCCGCTCGTAAGTCGTGAAGCGCCCACCACAGGCGGGGCAAAAGCGACGGCGGCGGATCGCCACATGATCTTCGGCCGGTCGGCTGTCTTTCACCTGAGTGTCGATATTTCCGCAAAACGGACAGCGCATTGGCGACCCCTTTTCTTCACTGTTCCCCGTTGGTGTGGGTTTGACCACTTATCCACAGGCACTATAGGGCAGCGCCTAGGTCTTGTGTAGGGGGAAATCCATGCCCCAAAATGAAGCGGGCGTTATCCCGTGTGATAACGCCCGCCCCGATGGCACATCGCGCCCTTATTCTTGGATGGTCTGAAGATAATAGACCAAGGACAGAATACGCCCTTGCACGATCTCTTCGGCGTTCACGCCTGGATGAAAGGTGCTTGGTCCGGCATCGACCATGAACAAATCCCCCCAAACCGGCATGTCCGTCGTGCCATGCCCGGCGATCTCGCGGCGCCCATTGATGGACTGATAGACCTCGGAGAACGGAAAGATACCGTTGTTCTTTTTGGACAGCACACGAAGATCGCGCGGCTGCTCGGCGAACAAAGCCGAGACCGGCCCGCTTCCCATGCCATCCGCACCATGACAGGCAGCGCAATTCTCGACGAACAACGCCTTGCCAAACATGGCCTCCTCGGGCTGCGCGACGGCTGGAACCGTCGACAGGCCTATTAAAACAAAACTACCGGCAACCAACTTCAGAAACACAGACTTCATCTTAATTCCTCCCAGTTGAATTGGCGGAACTACTTCTGAACCTGTGAAATTACCTTATTCAAAAGTAATTCCGAGTGTAGGTAGGTTAGGTCGTGGCGGGGCTTGGCGCCTTGATCGGTATCAATAGACCGCTTTACCGGCTGAGATGCACCGCTACCTGCCGCTGATGCGGGGCGTTGCGATGTTCAAACAGATAGATCCCCTGCCAGGTCCCCAAGGCCAAACGCCCGTTCATGACGGGGATAGACAGGCTGACCGGCATCATGGCCGCCTTGATGTGAGCCGGCATGTCATCGGGGCCCTCATAGGTATGTGTCAGATAAGACATGGAGGGATCAGTCGTCGGCGGGACCAAGCGGTGAAAGAAGTTGCGCAGATCGGTCTGGACCTCGGGATCGGCGTTTTCCTGGATCAGTAGCGAACACGAGGTGTGGCGCACGAACAGGGTCAGAAGCCCGTCTTCGACTTTCTGCCCACGCACCCAGTCCTGCACCTTAGTGGTAAACTCATAGAGGCCCTGCCCCTGTGTTGAGATCTCGAACAAACCGGTCATGCGTCCCCCGAAAACAGAAAAACCAGCGCCGAAAAGGACGCTGGTTTTTTCCTTAACCGACCGAGACCCCTTGCCACAACGCCGAAACGCTGCGCCCAATTCCCCGGTCGGTTCCCGAGCCGCTTAGACCTGCTACAAAGCCGACAGCGAAGGGCGTTTCACGGCCCGTCCCGACTGCTTCCGTTTTTGCAGGTTTTTCAGCGCAAGTTCACGACCCAAACGCACGGATACCGGCGCCTGTTTCGCAAATTTGCCCTTTGTCGGCTCATCTACTTGCCATTCAGGCTCAAGGGCCAATGGCTTTTCCCTCACAACATCATACATCAAATTCACCCAGCGTTATGCCAGCGGTAATAAACTGGCGTGAGCATTCCCCGCCTTATTTGTGCCACACATTTGCCTGATTTCAAAATCGTTATGCGTGTTTTTTGGAAAATTGAATGGAAACAATTTGTTCAACTGCGTGCTCAAAATCCAGGAAGTTGAAGGAAACCTCACAGCATTCCCGCAATAATTGATCTCGCTGCCCATGCTCCAGCGCTGTGGCTGTTCCCGCCCCTCAAAAGACAAAACGCCCCGCAAATGCGAGGCGTTTTCTAATTTTCTTCCGAAGCAGGAAGCTTACTGATCCAAGAACGAGCGCAGCTTACGCGACCGGCTGGGGTGCTTCAGCTTGCGCAGCGCCTTTGCCTCGATCTGACGGATCCGTTCGCGGGTTACGCTGAACTGCTGACCAACCTCTTCCAGCGTGTGGTCAGTGTTCATGCCGATGCCAAAACGCATCCGCAGCACGCGTTCTTCACGCGGGGTAAGCGAGGCCAGCACGCGGGTCGTGGTCTCTTTGAGGTTTTCCTGAATGGCGCTGTCCAGCGGCAGCACGGCATTCTTGTCCTCGATGAAATCACCCAATTGGCTGTCTTCTTCGTCGCCAATCGGGGTCTCAAGGCTGATCGGCTCCTTGGCGATCTTCATCACCTTGCGGACCTTCTCAAGCGGCATCTGCAGCTTCTCGGCCAGCTCTTCCGGGGTCGGCTCGCGGCCGATCTCGTGCAGCATCTGGCGACCGGTACGGACCAGCTTGTTGATCGTTTCGATCATGTGGACAGGAATACGGATCGTGCGCGCCTGATCCGCGATCGAGCGGGTGATCGCCTGACGGATCCACCACGTTGCATAGGTCGAGAACTTGTAGCCGCGGCGGTATTCAAACTTGTCCACCGCCTTCATTAGGCCGATGTTACCTTCCTGAATAAGATCAAGGAATTGCAGGCCGCGATTGGTGTACTTTTTCGCGATCGAGATCACCAGACGCAGGTTGGCTTCCACCATTTCCTTCTTGGCCTGACGCGCCTCTTTTTCACCCTTCTGAACCTGCTGCACGATGCGGCGGAATTCAGGGATGTCGACGCCGACATACTGACCAACTTGGGCCATGTCACCGCGCAGCTTTTCAACCTTGTCGGTCGAGCGTTCGATGAAGCTTTGCCATGCGCGGCCGGTCTTCTCGCCCATCTCGTCCAGCCAAGTCGGGTCCAGCTCGCGACCGCGATAGGCTTCGATGAACTCACGGCGGTTGATGCGCGCTTGGTCAGCCAGTTTCACCATCGACGAGTCGATCGACATGATGCGGCGGTTGATGCCGTACAGCTGGTCGACCAGCGCTTCGATACGGTTGTTGTGCAAGTGCAATTCGTTCACCAGCAGCACGATTTCCGAGCGCAGCTTCTGATAGGCGCCCTCTTCTTTTTTCGAGAAGCTGTCATCTTCGTTCAGGGTCGCGGACATCCGCAGATCCTGCATTTCCGACAGCTGCTCGTAGTCACGCGCGATCAGTTCGAGGGTTTCCAGCACGCGCGGCTTCAGCGCGGCTTCCATCGCAGCCAGCGACATGTTGGCGGCTTCATCCTCGTCGTCATCGTCGTCGTCGTTGTTGATCGGATTGCCGTCCGCGTCGAGTTCCTGCGCCTTTTCTTTCTTCTCGGCAGGGGCAGCGCCATTGGCAGCAGGCGCGACGTCTTCTTCCTCGTCGTCATCCAGCTGGTTGCCGAAGGTCGCATCAAGGTCGATCACATCGCGCAACAGAATGTCTTCGTTCAGAAGTTCTTCGCGCCAGATTGTGATCGCCTGGAAGGTCAGCGGGCTTTCACACAGGCCCGCGATCATCGTGTTGCGACCGGCCTCGATCCGTTTCGCAATCGCGATCTCGCCTTCACGGCTCAGCAGTTCGACCGAGCCCATTTCGCGCAGATACATGCGGACCGGGTCGTCGGTGCGGTCGAGCTTTTCGGTCTCGGCGCCCGCGACGGCCACTTCGCCGCCCGCGTTTTTCACGACAACTTCGGTCGAGCCCTTCTCTTCCTCTTCCGCCTCTTCATCTTCGATGATGTTGATGCCCATTTCCGACAGCATCGACATCACGTCTTCGATCTGTTCCGAGCTAACCTGCTCAGGCGGCAGCACTTGGTTCAGCTGATCGTAAGTGATGTAGCCACGCTCGCGCGCTTCGGCGATCATCTTTTTGACCGCAGCTTGCGACATGTCCGTCATCGGCTCGGCGTGCTGCTCGTCTTTTTGATCGTTGGCGGTGTCTTTGGCAGCCATGGGCTCTCCTTGCACGAAAGGCGCGGGATGGGCTGATCTGGTCTGACAAGGCGTCCCTTGTCCTCAGCCACCCGCGCTTGGGTGATTCGGGTTGAACGATCCTGATTCGAATCAGTGATTCGTCCACAAAGGTAAGGTGGGTGCTTTACGGGCTGTTTGCAAGCAGACGACCGGGCCTGACGTGCGCTTCAGTGACTTTTTCTACGCGAACCGAGTTTGCGCCCTGCGGATCAGGCCCCAATCGCGCGTTATCTCTTTTTCTCGAAGGTGATGCTGTCGAAGACGCGGTCGCGTTGCTCTAGCTCTTCACGGTCCATCAGCGACCCGTTGTCAGCAACTTCATAGGTGGTTTTGTCCTCGGTTTGGCTGCGCAGCGCCTTGTTGCGTGCCTCGGCCGCCTGCCCCAGACGCCACGTGACGCCCTCATCCGGCAACGCATCCATGTCCGCCTCGGCATCCCGGATTTCACGCGCCACGCCGCGCTTGGCTTCCAGTTTGGTCAGCTCTTCGGTCAGGCAAGCCAGCACGATCTCGTCATCGTTGCTCATCCGAATGGCGGGGGTGATCCGTACATGATTGAGGGAAAACAGCCGGTCGAGCACATCGCCCCCCACGCTGTTCAACAGCCGCTCCTCCAACGCCTCTGCGCCATGATGCGCCGTGGTCAGGACACAGCGCAGCAAAGTGTCGTGATCCGGGCCGACCATGTCCAGCCGCTCCATCCGGCTTTCCACCTGATCTAGCATATCGGGACGGCGGATCAGGATCGCCAGAATGACGGCCTCGCGCAGGGCGTCTTGCGCGCGCTCATCCGCATTGGCCAATACAGACCCCTTGGTCGAGGCCAAAACGGGCGGCATTGCCTGCCAGCCGCGCTTTGCGCCGGGCTGCCACGGGCGTTTGCCCCCCTGCCCCGAGGGGCGCGCGCGGAACAGCTCCCACCGCTTGTCTTTGATCGCCTGACCATAATGGTTGCGGATCGAGGGATCTTGAATGCGCGCAATCGCAGTGCGTAGATCCTTATCCAGCGCGGCTTTGCGTTCGGGGCTGTCGAAAACCTTGCCCTCGGTCTCGCGTCGCCAGAGCAGATCGACCATGGGCATGGCCCCGTCGATCAGCGTTTGCATCGCGCTGGCCCCGCTTTCCTTCAACAGGTCATCAGGATCCTTGCCTTCTGGCATGATCGAGAAGCGAAGACTTTGACCGGCCTCCAGCATCGGCAGCGCCAAGTCGATGACGCGCATCGCCGCGCGCAGACCTGCCGTATCGCCATCCAGCGCAATGATCGGCTCGGGCGCGATGCGCCAGAGCAGCCGTAACTGGTCTTCGGTGATCGCGGTGCCCAGCGGGGCGACCGTGGCGTTGAACCCGGCCTCGGACAGGGCGATCACGTCCATATAGCCCTCGGCCACGATCAGCGGTTGGCCTTTGCCAGCAGCCTCGCGGGCGGGAGCTTGGTTATAGAGGTTGCGCCCCTTGTCGAACAGCTCGGTCTCGGGCGAGTTCAGGTATTTCGCGTTGTCATTCGGGTCCATCGCCCGCCCGCCAAAGGCAATCGCCCGCCCGCGTGCGTCGCGGATCGGAAACATGATGCGTCCCCGGAACGAGTCATAGGGCTTGCCACCCTTCTGGCTGGGTTTGGCAAGACCCGCCCCAAGGATCAAATCATCCTCGACATTCTTGCCCTTCAGGTGATCCCACAGCCCCTGCCACGCATCTGGCGCAAAGCCGATTTCCCAGCGGTCCAGCGCGGCTTCATTCAGCCCGCGCCGAGTCAGATACTCGCGCGCCTCAGCCCCCGCACCGGTCTTTAGCATCAGCCGGAAGTGGCTAACCGCCATCTCCATCACCTCGACCAGTTGTGTCCGCCGATCCGCCTTTTCCTGCGCCTTGGGATCGCGGGCGGGCATTTTCATCCCGGCCTCACCGGCAAGGATTTCGACCGCTTCGATGAACGAGACATTCTCGGTCTCTTTCACGAAAGAGATCGCGTCACCCTTCGCGTGACAGCCAAAGCAGTAATAGAACCCCTTCTGGTCATCCACATGAAAAGACGCGGTTTTTTCCTGATGGAAGGGGCAAGGCGCCCACATATCACCCTTGGCCTGATTGGATTTGCGCTGATCCCACATGACCTTGCGCCCGACGACTTGGGTCAGGCTAAGGCGCGTGCGCAGTTCATCAAGGAAACCGGGTGGCAGAGACATGATCTATATATCGGGTCGTTGGCGGGTAGAGTCCAGTCTATGCGCCAACCGCCCCGCGCACCATATCCCAATAGCGATCAGCCACCGCTTCGCGCGACAGACGACCGCCCTCGCGATACCAAGTGTTCACCCCGGTCAGCATGGCGATGATCGCCATGGAACTCAGGCGGATGTCGGACAGGTCCAGTTCGCCTGCCTCTTGGCCTGCCCGCAAGATCGCCTCTAACTCGCCTTCATACTGACGGCGCAGCGCCTCGATCGCGGCGAAGTTCTCGTCCGTCAGGTTGCGCAATTCCATGTAGGCGATGAAAACAGCATCGGGGCGTTCAAGGTGAAAGCGGATGTGGAAGCGCGAGAAAGCTTCGAGCGCATCCAGAGCAGTGTCCCCCTTGGGCTCGTCCACCCACGCAGCCAAAAGCTCGTCCATATGGGTGCGCATCAGATCGAAGAGCAGGCTTTGCTTGTCCTTCGTATACAGGTACAAAGCACCGGCCTGCACGCCCACTTCGCGCGCGATCTGGCGCATCGACACGGCCGCAAAGCCGTGACGGGCAAACAAGGTCAGCGCCGCCGCGCGCACACGGGGGCCTGTGATTTCGCTGTGTGATCCGGTTTTACGCGCCATACCAGATTGGTAACTGAACAATCGTTCATATCCAAGCGTTTCACCCCAAAGTTTCGCAACGTCCCGCCACCCGCTGCCGCAAATACCATGCTGCCTTGCAGCGCCAGCCCACCCTGTCTATGGTCGCCGTGACGACAGCTTGAAGGACCGCCGCCGTATGACCCGACCGCTTAAGACCTGCCTATTTCTTGGGTTCGGCGTTCTGGTGGCGTGCTCGGACATTCCGGATTTCGCCGACGGCGCTGCCGCAAACGCCCCCTACCCGCAGATCGTGTCGATGAACGATATCCTTGGACAACTTCCCGCCGATCAGGGCGACTATGGCACCGGATCTTTGGCCAGCCGTGCTGCCGCCCTGCGAGCCCGCGCGGGCCGCCTACGCCGCGCATCGGTCATCGATGGGCAAACACGTGGGCGAATGCAAGCAGCATTGGCACGGCGCTAAGCGACACTCCCAAGAAATTAGGCCCCTCCCGCAAGCCGTGGATTGCACAGCCTTGCCGCTTTGGATACACGTCCCGGGACGACACACCAGCCGACGGAGACTGACATGACTGATACCGCCCCCCTGCGCCTTGGAATTGCAGGTCTTGGCACCGTCGGTATCGGCGTGGTGAAGATCATCCGACGTCAGGCCGCACTTCTGCAAGATCGCGCTGGACGTCCGGTGGTGATCACCGCCGTCTCTGCCCGCTCGAAGGACAAGGATCGTGGCGTCGATCTGTCGGGTTATGCGTGGGAAGACGATCCCGTCGTGTTGGCCAAACGCGATGATGTGGACGTGTTTGTCGAACTGATGGGCGGCGACGAAGGCCCGGCGAAGGACTCGGTCGAGGCTGCAATTGCCGCCGGAAAAGACATCGTTACTGCGAACAAAGCGCTTCTGGCCCATCACGGGCAGGAACTGGCGCTGGCCGCTGAAGAAGCAGGCGTGCGTATCCGCTATGAAGCCGCTGTGGCTGGCGGCATTCCGATCATCAAGTCGCTGCTGGAAGGTCTGGCCGGGAACGAAATCACCCGCGTCATGGGCGTGATGAACGGCACCTGCAACTACATCCTGACCCAGATGCAGGCCACCGGCCGCGGCTATAACGCGCTGTTCGATGAATGCGCCGAGCTGGGCTATCTGGAGGCCGATCCGAACCTCGACGTGGGCGGCATCGACGCCGGTCACAAACTGTCGATCCTGTCCTCGATTGCCTTCGGGACGCAGGTCAATTTCGACGCGGTCGAGCTGGAAGGCATCCAGCGCATTCAGCTGGAAGACATTGAACATGCTGCCGAAATGGGCTTCCGCATCAAGCTTCTGGGTGTTGCCCAAATGACGGGCCGCGGACTGGAGCAGCGCATGTCGCCCTGCCTTGTGCCCGCAAGCTCGCCTCTGGGGCAGTTGGAAGGCGGCACCAATATGGTCGTCATTGAAGGTGACGCGGTCGAGCAGGTCGTCCTACGCGGACCCGGCGCGGGTGAAGGCCCGACCGCCAGCGCCGTGATGGGCGACGTGATGGACATCGCGCGTGGGATCAATATCCCGACCTTCGGACAACCAGCGACAACCCTGCGCCCCGTGACCGGCGCCAAGGCCGCCAAACCTGCGCCCTATTACCTGCGCCTGTTCCTCTTGGACAAACCCGGCGCGATGGCAAAGGTCGCCTCGGTTCTGGGCGATGCTGGCGTCTCGATCAACCGGATGCGCCAGACCAGCCACAACGAGAAACTGGCCCCTGTGCTGATCGTCACGCACAAATGCACCCGCGACGCGCTGGACGCCGCGATCAAGGGCTTCGCGGAAACCGGCGTGGTCGACGGCGAACCCGTCGCGATCCGCATCGAAGAGCTGTAAGCGACCTCGCGCAACGTCAGCTTGCTTGGCACTGGACCGGCCCCGCTGGTCCAGTCAGAGTGACCTCACCCATTGGAGGCGCTCATGGACTGGTTCACCCCAATCGATATCTACTGCGAACGCGTCAGCGCGGCCTTCTGGGCTGAACCGCTCAATGCGATCTCGAATCTGGCCTTCATCCTTGCTGCCCTTTGGGGCTGGATCGAGGCCAAGCGCCGGGATCGGCTGGACCCGATGACCATGGTCCTGATCTTGCTGGCTGGCATGATTGGCATTGGCAGCTTCCTGTTTCATACCTTTGCGAATGCATGGTCCAGTCTGGCGGATGTGATCCCAATCTGGACCTTCGTCCTGCTGTTCGTTTTGGCCGCCCTGCGCCGGGTGGCAGGTATTCGCCCTGGCCGCATCGGGATCGGTTTGGCTGTCGTAGCCGCCATCATTGCGGTGCTGTTTGCCTTTGGGGGCGATGGTTCTGGCAACCAAACCAGCGACAGCGTTGCGACCGAAGAGGTTACGCCCGTCGCTCCCTCGATCTCAGGCGAAGACACCCATGATCACGCCGAGGCAAACAGCCTGCTTAACGGGTCCGAGCAGTATCTGCCCGCCGTGCTGGCGCTATTGGCGTTCACCTTCCTGACCCGCCGCAACGGACACGAAATTGCGCCGTGGATCACCGCGGCCACGGTGATCTTCATGATCTCGCTCACCTTCCGCACGTTTGACATGCACCTGTGCGAGATCTGGCCGATCGGCACCCACTTCATCTGGCACATCCTGAATGGGACCATGATTGCGCTTCTGTTTCAGGGGCTCATCCGCAGCCCCGACCTGCGCTTTGCTACCTGAATCCTTCGCAACCGTGCCTTTTCGTCGCGTAATGCCCTTGCCCCTGCCCCCACCGGCCCTTAAACCGGAAAGCAACTAGAGACAGTGAGGATTGCCCCTTATGGCCGATAAAGTCGTATTCGCCGACCGTATGCTTTCGCTTGGTCTGGCCCGTGTTTCCGAAGCCGCCGCCACGGCCAGTGCCGACCTTGTGGGTCGCGGGGACGAAAAAGCCGCAGACCAAGCCGCCGTGAACGCCATGCGCGACCAGTTGAACCTGCTGGACATCCAAGGCACCGTTGTGATCGGCGAAGGTGAACGCGATGAAGCCCCGATGCTGTATATCGGCGAAGAGGTTGGCACCGGTGAAGGTCCCGCCGTGGACATCGCGCTGGACCCGCTGGAAGGCACCACGCTGACCGCCAAAGACATGCCGAACGCGCTGACCGTGATCGCCATGGCACCGCGCGGCACTCTGCTGCACGCCCCCGACGTCTATATGGAAAAGCTGGCCATCGGCCCGGGCTATCCCAAGGACGTCGTGTCGCTGGCCATGTCGCCGAAAGAGCGTGTTGAGGCTCTGGCCAAGGCCAAAGGTTGCGAGACCAAGGACATCACCGTTTGTGTTCTGGAGCGTCCGCGCCACGAAGAAATGATCGAAGGCATCCGCTCGACCGGTGCTGCGATCCGCCTGATCACCGATGGTGACGTCGCAGGCGTGATCCACTGTGCCGAAGCCGACATCACCGGCATCGACATGTACATGGGCCGCGGCGGTGCGCCCGAGGGCGTTCTGGCAGCGTCTGCGCTGAAATGCATGGGCGGCCAGATGTGGGGTCAGCTGACCTTCCGCAACGATGACGAACGTGGCCGCGCCGCCAAAGCCGGCATTACCGATCTGGACCGCATCTATTCGCGCGACGAGATGGTCACCGCTGACGTGATCTTTGCCGCAACCGGCGTGACCGATGGCTCGATCGTTTCGGGCATCAAACGCGAGCCCGGCTGGCTGACCACTGAAACGCTGCTGATGCGTTCGAAAACCGGCTCGGTTCGTCGCATGATCTATCGCAACCCGGTCGCTTGATGCTGGGCGCCCTGATCCTGATCGACATTCAGGAAGGGTTTGACGACCCGTTCTGGGGCACGCGCAACAATCCGGATGCCGAGGCCAACGCCGCCCGGCTTCTGACCCATTGGCGGGCGCAAAATGCGCCCGTCTTTCACATTCAGCACCTGTCGACCACGCCAGACAGCCCGCTGAACCCGGATGGGGGACTTGTGGCGCTGAAATCCATGGTTTCGCCACGCGAGGGCGAGACGGTCATGGCCAAGAATGTGAACTCGGGTTTCATCGGCACAGATCTTGAAAAAATGCTGCGAAAGCATGGGGTTGAGAGGATCACAATCTGTGGCCTGACGACCCCTCATTGTGTCTCGACCACCACCCGCATGGCGGCCAATCTGGGCTTTGACGTGACGCTGGTCCACGACGCCTGCGCGGCCTTCACGGGCAATGCGGACAGCGCCTGGCGCGATGGACCAGCCCCATCCGCTGAGGACATCCATACCGCAGCTCTGGACCAGTTGAACGGCGAATTCGCCACCGTAGTCCCCACCGATCAGGTGCTTGCATGAGCGCATTCCTTGGGGTCGAAAGCTCTCTGACCGGGCGCAAATGGCTTGGTCCCACGACCGAGGTCGAACGTCAGGCCGAGGCAATTGGCCAGCACACCCAACTGCCTGCTGCCCTGTGTACACTTCTGGCCCAACGCGGCATCCCCCCGCACGAGGCGACCGGTTTTCTGGACCCTACTCTGCGCGATCTTCTGCCCGATCCGCGCAAGCTGAAAGATATGGACAAAGCCGCTGCCCGCATCCTGACCGCTCTGGACCAATCCGAGCGGGTCGCCATTTTCGCCGACTACGACGTGGATGGCGCGACGTCGGCAACCTTGCTGATCGACTGGTTTCGACAGTTTAACCGGCAGGTGACGCTTTATATCCCCGACCGGATTGAAGAGGGCTATGGCCCGAACACACCCGCGATGGAGAAACTGGCCACCGATCACAGCCTGATCATTTGCGTGGATTGCGGCACGCTCAGCTTTGATCCCATCGCTGCCGCTTGTGCGAAGGGCGCCGATGTGATCGTGCTGGACCACCACCTTGGGGCCGAAACGCTTCCGGACGCCATCGCCGTGGTGAACCCGAACCGACAGGACGAGGCCGACGCGCCGGGATACCTCTGCGCGGCCGGCGTGGTGTTCCTTGTGCTGGTCGAACTGGGCCGCCTGCTGCGCGAGGCCGGGCGGGCGGGGCCGGACCTGATCTCGATGCTCGATCTTGTGGCGCTTGGCACCGTGGCCGACGTCGCCCCGCTGATTGACGCCAACCGCGCGCTTGTGCGCCAAGGGCTGAAAATCATGGCCCGTCGCGCGCGCCCCGGCATGGTCGCGCTGGCGGATGCCGCTGGCCTGAACGAAGCCCCCCGCGCCTATCATCTGGGCTATCTTCTGGGCCCGCGCGTGAACGCTGGCGGACGGATTGGCAAGGCGGATTTGGGCGCGCGCTTGCTGTCCACAACCGATGCGAATGAAGCCCAGTCGATCGCCGAAAGGCTGAACGAACTCAACGCCGAACGCCGTGAAATCGAGGCCCGCGTACAAGAGCTGGCCATAGATCAGGCCGAGGATCGCGGGCTAGATGCCCCGCTGGTCTGGGCCGCAGGGGACGGCTGGCATCCCGGTGTCGTCGGCATTGTCGCCAGCCGCCTGAAAGAAGCCACCAACCGCCCCGCGATTGTCATTGGATTTGATGGGGATGACGGCAAGGGATCAGGGCGATCTGTCACCGGCATCGATCTTGGCGCGGCGATTCAGAAGCTGGCTGCAGACGGTCTGATCGAAAAAGGCGGCGGGCATAAAATGGCAGCTGGCCTCAGCCTGACCCGCGACCAATTGGAACCTGCCATGGCGCGCCTCAGCGAGCTTATGGAAAAGCAGGGGGCCGGAGATCTGGGCGCCGCGGACCTGAAGCTGGATGGTATCCTTATGCCATCTGCAGCATCGGTCGATCTGATCGAACAACTGGAAGAGGCCGGCCCGTTCGGCGCCTCGGCCCCTGCCCCACGCTTTGCCTTTCCGGATGTGCAGATCCTGTTTGCCAAACGAGTCGGCCAAAATCATCTGAAGGTCAGCTTTGGCGACGGTCTGGGCACGCGGATCGACGCGATTGCCTTTGGTGCCTTTGACGGACCGCTTGGCCCCATGCTGGAACAGCATGGGGGCGCCAGATTCCATTTGGCGGGACGACTCGAAGTAAATCAATGGCAGGGACGGCTCAGCCCGCAGCTTCGCTTGGAAGATGCCGCAAAGGCCTGAAAATAATATATTTTCCGATTGCCGAAAAAAGTGAAAATGCCTCTTGCACGACTTGGGGCTTTGACATAGAAACCCCTCACCACAGCGTGGCCCGTTCGTCTATCGGTTAGGACGCCAGGTTTTCAACCTGGAAAGAGGGGTTCGATTCCCCTACGGGCTGCCACATTCCCCAAAATCGAGAATAAAGTTCTGCACCACTGGGTATCGTATGCGTACAGTCTGATTTCCGCTTCGAGATTTTTTTAACTTTCCCGCATTTCAGTACTTGCACTCACAATTCGGCTCGCCTTATAAGCCGCCTACCAACAGAGTGGCCCGTTCGTCTATCGGTTAGGACGCCAGGTTTTCAACCTGGAAAGAGGGGTTCGATTCCCCTACGGGCTGCCAGTTGGATCTCCTAAAATCAGCAGATGGAAAGACGTCGCTTATTGGGATTGGCGTTCAGCCGTGTCTTCAGTGTCCGACGTTAAACTTCGCGCGACCACCCGGTCCCTCGAAGATTACAACACGAACCTCACCATCGGGGGCGTATTCTGCACTCACGGACATGCACATTGGGGCGCCTGTCAGACCTCGCGTGAATTGTCGGCAGTATTTCCCGCCTTCCAAGGTCCATGTGCCTGCAAAAGAGATGCCATTAAACACCCCTTCAAGCGACCCATCTGCGTGAATATAGACTTCAGACACCTGCGCGCTATTCAGCGGGCGCCCAAGGATAGAACGGATGATTTCTCCTGTCTGGGCAGCCCCGCCAATCGGCATCAGTGAGAGTCCAACTGCAGCGACCATGGAACGAGTTATTACACGCGATAGCAATGGCATAGGGGCCTCTGACGCAAGGGGATTAACGCCGTGCTAAGGCCTGCCTCGGCAGCTGTCAATCAATCAGAGAACGCCCCACCACATCAGGCCGCCCCGCAATCGTAAATCCTGCCCGCCCAGCGTGTTTCGATGCATAAAGCGCCTTGTCCGCATCCTCGGCCATTCTGGTTTGATCCGGGTTTGCATAGTTTGTCGACGGTACAACACCAATACTGGCCGACACCCGGCATTCTTGGTCCTGAAACAATATTGGGCTTTCGATCCGCCTGATCAGACGCGTGGATATTTTTTCCAACCGCGTTGGATAGACCTGATTGTCCAAAACAATCACGAACTCGTCCCCACCAACCCGCGCGACAAGATCCTCTTTACGAGTTTCTTCCCGCAGGATCTGGGCGACAGATTCGAGCACGGCGTCCCCCGCCGCGTGACCATATGTGTCATTAACCGATTTGAAGAAATCCAGATCGAGATGCATCAACGAGAATGGCACCCCCCGCAAAAACTGCCGCTCTAACCGCAGTTCAAGGGCGCGCCGATTAGCAAGACCGGTCAAGCCATCCGTCAACGCCTGTGTCTGGGCAACTTCCTTTTCGCCCTGAAGACGATGCGCCAACTGGGTGGCGATCTCCATCACGGCAGACTTCGCTTCAACCAGGTACAGCATCTCAACCGCTAAGTCAGTAGGCGCAAAATCCGAGCCAGTTAGTTCATAGCGCGCGACCGCTTCGGATATGGAATACCCAAAGGACAGGTTAAGCAGCACACTGTCCAGATCCGGCATCACGGTCACCGCACCGGTTACCGACATGCGGTATTCATCCCGGATTTTCAACTGCACCCGTCTCGCATCAATCTTGGCGACATCTTCGATCCGCGAGATGCTTCTGGGACGCCGGAGCTCGAGCAAACCAAATACATTCCGGCCTAAAACCTTGCGTCTGCCAAACACTTTTTGGATCGTTGGCCCTGCGTGGCGTACCACCCCGGAACCGTCGATGATCATGTGCAAAGGAAGCACATGATCCAGGGCACCACAGGTAAAGGGAATGGGACGTTCGATATTCATGGAGCACCGTCCGTTGCCCACACAAATTCACGCCCTTCGGCGTGCTGACGCTCCAACAAGCTGACGGTTATGACAGCATTGTCCTGTTGCTCAGCCAATATCTCGAGATATGCAAGTGAACCATAGTCGTCCGCCAGCGCACGCAAGGCCCCCAACAGAACATACGGGGCACCTTTGGGGGTGTTTTCGCATGTGATCTGAAACACATGCGGCTGGACTTCGTCTACCTGTATGTCCGGCAGGGTCAGGTCCGGAACCGCCAAACGCGCACGTCCCTTGAGATCTTCCAGCGAGTGCAGGAAATCCGTGTATTCAACCCCGCCAAACCGCAGCAAACGCCGCACGCGTTCTACCCGAGGGTCGGTGACGAGGAAGGTGCCGAAGTCTTCCAATATTGAGTTTCGGTCACGACTTTGTTCGATCGATAGCTGCCTTAGGATGGAAAGGCCGATTTGGACATCATAGTGAAACATCGGTTCGACGGATTGAACCTGAAGATCAAGATCCGTCAGCACCTTCTCCCACACCTGATCCCCATAGGTCAGGCGCACAAAGGCTTCGAATATCCACAGAATCAGGCCATGCATCATCATCACACGCGTCACTTCACGGTGATGTTCTAGAGCTCAAATCTTAACAATTCGGAAAGCCGCGTGGATCCGCTAGGCCTGTTGGTCCAACCAGGTCGGGATCTGCCCGATGTGATCCAGCACCACATCCGCAAATGGCGCCAGCTCGTCTAGGGTCGCCAACCCGGTCAGCACGCCAATGGTCCGCATCCCAGCCGCGCGTCCGGCCTTGAGGTCATGCAGGCTGTCTCCAACCATCGCAACCTGATCCGACTGCACATCCACTTTCCGCGCGAAGGCCAGGCAGGGGGCGGCGTCCGGCTTGACACCATTTCCGCTGTCATACCCTGAGATGAAATCGAACAGATCCGACACGCCTGCCCCTTCCAGATGCTGTCGCGCAGGGCGCTCGGCATCGTTGGTCGCAACGCCCAAGGCCAACCCACGGGCACGCAGCTTTTCCATCAAGGGCACCAAGGCGACCGCTTCGACCTGAGGCGCGGTTTCAGCCTCGTCGTTAAGAATGGTTTCCAGCGCGTCAGCTGACATGTCGAAATGCCTTTGCAGCGCCGAGACGATTTCGGCCGGAGTGCCGGCGATCACCACGCTGTCACGCGCGAATGACTGCGTCTCCATATCGAACCCGATATCCCGGCCCACCTCGGCCGCGTGCGCATGATCACCGTTCGTCAGGCGCAAAAGCACCGCATGTGCCCAAGCCTCCCACGTGGCCTTGAACTGGAAAAGCGTGCCGTCCTTGTCAAAGAGAAGGGCCTTGATCATCATGGGTGCTCCTAGCTGCGTTCAACGCCACACTGCCCAGATCAGCCCATCAGGTCCAGTGCATTTCTGATCCGCCCGGCAAAGCGTGTCTGACCTGCGCAACCTGATCATAGGCCAGCCCCTGTGCGTCACATGCTTGCATGACCCATTGATCATCCATCATCAGAAAATCGAGCATCGCAGCAAGAAACTCGGGGTCGCCCGCGCGATCCCGCAACGTGTCCTGCCCTGCCCCGGTCGCCCCCATGAAAATCGGCAAGAGTTCGTCATTTGACACCAGCCAAGCCAGCATATTCAGCGCAATCCGTTCGGCCTGATCCGACGTCAATTTAACACTCCTTTTTATTTGGAAAGGATTTCTTAACCAATCCGCCCCAGGATATCTCCAACTCAATTCAACATTTAGCGAAACGGCCTGATGAGCGGAAGGATCTTGATAGCAGACGATCTTGCGACCAATCGCATCGTCCTGAAGGTGAAGTTCACTGTGTCAGGATATGATGTGATTCAGGTCGAGCGGATCGACGACGTGCTGGAAACAGCGCGGCGGGCGCAGCCTGACCTGATCATCTTGGGACGCGGACAATCTGGTCAAAGCCTGACGATCTGCAGCGCTCTGAAAAAGGACGCAAACCTGCACACCATTCCGGTCATCTTGTTTGCCGACAAGGACAGCCAGCACACCCGGATTGCCGCGTTGGAAGCGGGTGCCGATGATGTCTATTCGCCGGACGTGAAAGAAAGCACGCTGTCGGTGTCAAGGGCGGCGCAAAAGTGGGCCAGTAGGGCGGCG
>NZ_SAIT01000027.1 GCF_004360145.1 Aliiroseovarius marinus
TCAACCGGACGATCCGGGGTCGGGATGTACTCGTCCACAGCAGCCATCAGCTCGCGGATTTTCTCTTCACCGATTTCCGGGTTCTTGCCTTCCATAGCGGCCAGAGCCGAACCTGCGATGATCGGCATGTCGTCGCCCGGGAAGTCGTATTCGTTCATCAGTTCACGAACTTCCATCTCAACCAGCTCGAGCAGCTCTTCGTCGTCTACCTGGTCAACTTTGTTCATGAAAACAACCAGCGCAGGTACACCAACCTGACGCGCCAGCAGGATGTGCTCGCGGGTCTGCGGCATGGGGCCGTCAGCTGCGTTCACAACCAGAATGCCGCCGTCCATCTGGGCCGCACCGGTGATCATGTTCTTGACGTAGTCGGCGTGGCCGGGGCAGTCAACGTGTGCGTAGTGACGGTTCTCGGTCTCGTACTCAACGTGTGCGGTCGAGATGGTGATGCCGCGGGCTTTCTCTTCCGGTGCACCGTCGATCTCGTCGTATGCTTTGAAGTCACCAAAGAATTTGGTGATCGCTGCCGTCAGCGTCGTCTTGCCGTGGTCAACGTGACCAATCGTGCCGATGTTAACGTGCGGTTTACCGCGTTCAAACTTTTCCTTAGCCATGATGGCCTCCTTTTGATGGTCGCGGCACAATCATTTGCAACCGCAAATTTGCTCGAACCGAGATATGGTCCGAATATTTCGATATCTGTCCGGTACTTTTCTAAAATCATCCGACAGACTTCAGCGTTCACATCTTCAGCATTCACACGCTTATGCGACGAATTTCGCCTTTTGGGCAGCACTTGGGTTCCGGCACGTTCGTTAATGTCCGAAAAGGCCTCAGTTATCTCCGACATATTATATATCCTGTCAAAGAAATCTGGGTCTTCCCCCAAGAAATACGTCAGCGGCAGCGAATGTTTTTTGATGATCTTGCTCACCGATTGATAACCAGAGAGCCGCTCGACGAACTCAGCCAAACTTGGCTTTCGGCTGAGTCCCTTTTTTTTCAGTTCGTCTTCAGGCACCTGCTCGATAGCAAACGCGCCATCAATGACTTTTTGCTCGTAACAGGAGACAATTCGATCCACCGGATGGCGGATAACGGCAAACTTCCATGCCGTTTCAGGCCCTTGCCCTTTCAGGCGCGCAAACCTGACCGAACGGAAAACTCCATGAAGCTTTCTACCATCCGCGGCGAATTCCGTGTCTTTGAAGGGCGTCCCATACTCTACGTGTGCGCAGAAATCTTTCAGCGACGAGCATGCGCACTTAGGCACAGGCGCATAGAGTATGTTCGAACCCTTCAAATACACGGTTGATCCACCACTCGAACTTAGGCGTATTTCGCCTGAATTTCGTCCGAGATGTTCTGCGGAACCGGATCGTAGTGCGAGAACTGCATCGTGAACTGCGCACGGCCCGAAGACATCGAGCGCAGCGTGTTGATGTAGCCGAACATGTTGGCCAGCGGAACGTTGGCGTCGATCGCAACGGCGTTGCCGCGCGGCTCTTGGCCTGCCACTTGACCACGACGCGAGGTCAGGTCGCCGATGATACCACCGGTGTATTCCTCGGGCGTGATGACTTCCACTTTCATGATGGGCTCAAGCAGCTTGGCGCCAGCCAGACGCATACCTTCGCGCATACACATACGGGCAGCGATTTCGAAGGCCAGAACCGACGAGTCAACGTCGTGGAACTTACCGTCGATCAGGGCAACCTTGAAGTCGATTACGGGGAAGCCAGCCAGGGGGCCGCTGTCCATAACCGAGTTGATGCCTTTTTCAACACCCGGGATGTATTCCTTCGGAACAGCACCACCAACGATGCGGCTTTCGAACGAATAGCCTTCACCAGCTTCAGTCGGCATGATTTCCATTTTGACTTCAGCGTACTGACCCGAACCACCCGACTGTTTCTTGTGGGTGTAGGTGTGCTCGACCGCTTTCGAGATGGTCTCGCGGTAAGCAACCTGCGGGGCACCAATGTTGGCTTCCACTTTGAATTCGCGCTTCAGACGGTCCACCAGGATGTCCAGGTGAAGTTCGCCCATGCCCTTCATGATGGTCTGGCCCGATTCCAGGTCAGTTTCCACGCGGAACGAGGGGTCTTCAGCGGCCAGACGTGCCAGACCTTGCGACATTTTTTCCTGGTCGCCTTTGGTCTTCGGCTCAACCGCGATCTCGATAACCGGATCGGGGAAGGTCATGGTTTCCAGAACAACCGGATCTTTCGCGTCACACAGAGTGTCACCGGTGGTCGTGTCTTTCAGACCGGCCAGCGCGATGATGTCGCCTGCGAATGCTTCTTCGATCTCTTCACGATCGTTCGAGTGCATCATCATCATACGACCAACGCGTTCTTTTTTGCCTTTGGTCGAGTTCAGGATGCTGTCGCCCTTGTTCAGAACGCCCGAGTAGATACGGGTGAAGGTCAGCGAGCCAACGAAGGGGTCGTTCATGATTTTGAACGCCAGAGCCGAGAAGGCCATGTCGTCGTCCGCACGGCGGGCGATGTCACGGGTTTCTTCTTCGTCACCGGGTTTGAAGCCCATGTAATCCACAACGTCCAGCGGGCTGGGCAGATAGTCGATCACAGCGTTCAGCAGCGGCTGGACACCTTTGTTTTTGAAAGCCGAACCACCCAGAACCGGAACGAAGTCCAGTGCCAGAGTACCTTTGCGCAGCAGTTTGCGCAGGGTATCTGCATCGGGCTCGTTCCCTTCCAGATAGGCTTCCATCGCGTCGTCGTCTTGCTCGACGGCGGCTTCGATCATCTTCTCGCGCCACTCGTTGGCCATGTCCGACAGGCTGTCACGGATCGGTGCTTTGATCCACGATGCGCCAAGGTCTTCACCCTGCCACAGCCACTCTTCCATGTTGACCAGATCGATCAGGCCTTCCAGCTCCGACTCTGCGCCGATCGGAATACCAACCGGAACAGCGCGTGCGCCGGTGCGGTCTTCGATCATGTTCACACAGTTGAAGAAGTCAGCGCCGATCTTGTCCATCTTGTTGACGAACACCATGCGCGGAACCTTGTAGCGGTCAGCCTGACGCCACACGGTTTCGGTCTGGGGTTCAACACCAGCGTTGGCGTCCAGAACACAAACAGCACCGTCGAGAACCGCCAGCGAACGCTCAACTTCAATGGTGAAGTCAACGTGGCCGGGGGTGTCGATGATGTTCATGCGGTGCTTGGGCGTCTGAGCGGTTTCACCGTCTTCGGTGCGTTCCCAGAAAGTGGTCGTCGCAGCCGACGTGATGGTGATGCCGCGTTCCTGCTCCTGCTCCATCCAGTCCATGGTGGCTGCACCATCGTGCACCTCACCGATGTTGTGGGATTTGCCGGTGTAGTACAGGATACGCTCGGAGCAGGTGGTTTTACCTGCGTCGATGTGAGCCATAATACCGAAGTTGCGGTACAGCTCGAGCGGATATTCGCGTGCCATGGTGTTCGTCCTTCCTTGGCGTTACCAGCGGTAATGGCTGAACGCTTTGTTCGCGTCGGCCATTTTGTGAGTGTCTTCGCGTTTCTTAACGGCAGTACCGCGCGAGTTCACAGCGTCCAGAAGTTCGCCGGCAAGACGCTCTTCCATGGTGTTCTCGTTGCGGTTACGAGCAGCCGAGATCAGCCAGCGGATGGCCAGAGCTTCGCGACGCTCGGGGCGAACTTCAACCGGAACCTGGTAGGTGGCACCACCTACGCGGCGCGAGCGAACTTCGACCGACGGTTTTACGTTGTCCAGCGCTTCGTGGAACACTTCCACGGGGGCACGCTTGACTTTGTCTTCAACGCGATCCAGCGCGTTATAGACGATTTTCTCTGCAACCGATTTTTTACCATCGATCATCAGGTTGTTCATGAACTTGGTCAGAACCACATCACCAAATTTGGCATCGGGCAGGACCTGGCGCTTCTCAGCGGCGTGACGACGAGACATATCTGACTCTCCTTACTTCGGACGCTTGGCGCCGTATTTCGAACGACGTTGCTTACGGTCTTTGACGCCCTGGGTATCCAGAACACCACGCAGGATGTGGTAGCGGACACCCGGAAGGTCTTTTACACGACCGCCACGGATCAGAACCACCGAGTGCTCCTGAAGGTTGTGGCTTTCACCGGGGATGTAGGAGATAACCTCGAAGCCGTTGGTCAGGCGAACCTTCGCAACTTTACGCATAGCCGAGTTCGGCTTTTTCGGGGTCGTGGTGTAAACGCGGGTACATACACCGCGCTTCTGGGGGCAAGATTCCAGGTGCTGCGACTTGGAACGCTTGACTTTGGGCTGACGCGGCTTGCGGATCAGCTGTTGGATCGTTGGCATAGGGCTCTTTTCCCGTTTCTCAACTCAGTCTACGCAGGGAAGCCCCCACGCGGTTAAATCTGTTTCGCGTTACAAGTTTGTGACAGGTTGCCCCACACGCGCCCGCAAAACGAAAACCCGCGAGCGTTTCCATTCCGAGGCAAACGTCGCGGTTGGTTCACAGAGGATCGGTGCTTCAAAGTAGCCCGAACTTGATCCCTCAATACTTGGATAGCCGGGGTACACCCAGCTGGATGCTCGCGCGTATAAGGGGAGTCGACGGCGCTGTCAACAGCGGGCCCTCTGCATTGCAGCGCGGCCTGCCCCCTTGTAGGCTGCCGAAAGCTGATTGTTCAAGACCAGGAGTTTCAAATGAAGGGCACTTTGATGCTGGCCTGCATGCGAAACGAAGGGGCGTTCGTGTTGGAATGGTTGGCGTGGAACCGGATGCTTGGTTTCGAGAAGTTCCTGATCATGCATAACGACTGCACCGACCGCATGCCGCAGCTTTTGCGACTGTTGGAACGTCATGGTGTTCTGGCTGCAAAACGGCACCACCCAAAACCGGACGAGACGCCTTTGGGCTCGGCCTACAAGGCGGCGCGCTCGCATCCCTTTTTGAAAGAGTGCGACTGGATGTTTTCGTGCGATGTGGACGAATATCTGGTGATCCGTAAGGGCAATGGCACCATTGACGAGTTGATCGGAAATGGCGCCGAGGAACGGTTCCGCGGCATGTCCATTCATTGGCTGATCTTCGGCACAGGGGACGAGGATCAATGGGAGGACCGGTTCGTCCACCAACGCTTCCTGAAAAGCGCACCAGAAAAGGCCCGGCAAAACAACTGCGTGAAAAGCTTCGTCTATAAACCGTTGGAGTTTGGACGGCTGCGCTCACATGCTCCGAAATTCTGGCGCGGTGAAGGGAAGTGGGACACGGGCAGCAATCACTGGGTCTTCTCAGACGAAAGCTGGTTCGAGGATTTCCACCCCACCCTGAACGCGCTGAACGGATCTCATCACAAGCTGGTCACACATAAGGCGGCGCATCTGAACCACTACATCCTGCAAACGAAAGAGCAGTTTGCCTTCAAGAAAGGCAGCCCAGGGTCCGCCGGGTCGGTCAATCGCTATACGGATGATTTCTTCAACCGTTTCAATCACACCAGCGTCGAGAACACGTCTACGCTGGCCTTCAAAGATCGGTTCGATGCGGAATATGCCAAGCTTGTCGCGATCCCAGGCGTTCTACGCCTGCACCATCTGTGCTGTGCCGATCTGGTGAAAGCGATGTGTGCGAAGCGCGGGGACAACCACCAGAAAGATCCGCGGTTCATCTACCACAAGGACATGGCGCAGAGCCTTCCGAAGCCAGAGCCTCGAAACCAGACAGCCTAACGTGCTACGCTTTGTGCCGCTTTGCGCTCACGAAACAGGGTGAAGAGGCCGGTGCCAACAACAATCGCTGCGCCGATCAAGGTCAGTTGGTTTGGCCATTCATTGAACAAGACCAGCCCAAGGATCAGCGCCCAGATCAGACCCGTGTAGCGGAAGGGCGCCGCGAAGGCGATGTCCCCGACGCGCATCACCATGACCGAGAAGAGGTAGCCCAAGAAAACAAAGAAAGCCGCCATACCCAGCATGGTCGCCGACCAGCCATCAACGGGCGCCCAGTCCACGCCAACAGATGCGACACCAAATCCTATGGTGATCGACAACGCCGCCATGATTGCCACGGTCATCGACGGCGTTTCGGGCGACAGTTTCCGCACCACCAGATCGCGGAAGGTGATGAAACCGACCGCGGCCAGCGCATAAAGCGACCAGACCGAGAAGCCTGCGCCGGGTTGGATGATCAAAAGCACGCCGATGAAGCCCACACCGATCGCTGCCAACCGCCGCCAGCCCAAAGGCTCGGATAAGAAAGCCCATGCGGCCAGCGCGATGACCAACGGCAAGACCTGAAGGATCGCGGTGACGTTGGCGATGGGCATGTGAAACAATGCCGTGAGAAAACAATAGGTTGCGCCGATTTCGCCAACACAGCGCAACCCGATCAGCTTCCATTCCCGGCGCGTCAGGTTGAACCTCAATGTGCCCAAGTAGCGCCCCAAAACGTAGAGCAGTACGCAGGTCAAAACACCCCGTAAGAACACCGCCTGTTCCAGCGGCATAGTTGTCGACAACACTTTCATACAAGCGTCATTGAACGTGTAGCCAGCCATCGAGCCGGTCATCAGCGCGGCGGCTTTGAAGTTGTCCGAAGGCATGGTGGAGTAGATCCTTGAATGCGTTCGGACACCTAAACAGCGTTTTCCGAATGGGCCAAGCCCAAAAAGAAAAGCCCCGCACAAGGCGGGGCTTTCCAAATCTTATGTCAGCGCCGATCAGGGCTGCTCGTCGCCACCCATTTCCGGGGTGTCGACCAGACCCAGATCGTCTTCGGGTGCATCGCCGAACACGTCCTCGACCGGAGCAGCCAGTGCAGCTGCGGCTTCGGCCTCGGCGCGGGCTTCTTCGATCACCTTCTGGTCGCGCTTCTGAGCGATGGCGCGGACCTGCTGGGTTGCCCCACCGGTACCAGCCGGGATCAGACGACCCACGATCACGTTCTCTTTCAGGCCAACCAGCTTGTCGCGTTTGCCCTGAACCGAAGCCTCGGTCAGAACGCGGGTGGTTTCCTGGAACGACGCAGCCGAGATGAACGAACGGGTCTGCAGCGAAGCCTTGGTGATCCCCAACAGGATCGGCTCGGCCGAGGCCAGACGACGCCCTTCAGCGGCGGCTTTTTCGTTCGCAGCCATGAACTCGGCCTTATCGACGTGCTCGCCCTTCAGCAGCGTGGTTTCACCCGAATCCAGGATCTCCCATTTCTGCAGCATCTGGCGCACGATCACTTCGATGTGCTTGTCGTTGATCTTCACGCCCTGCAGACGATACACGTCCTGAACTTCGTCGATCATATAGTCAGCCAGAGCCTCGACACCCATGATGGACAGGATGTCGTGCGGCGCCGGGTTACCGTCCATGATGTATTCACCCTTCTGGATGAAATCACCTTCGGCAACCGGGATGTGTTTGCCTTTGGGCACCATGTATTCCACGGTTTCCATCGACTCATCTGCCGGCTCGATCGAGATGCGACGCTTGTTCTTGTAGTCGCGGCCAAAGCGCACGTAACCATCGATTTCAGCGATGATCGCGTGATCTTTCGGACGACGGGCTTCGAACAGTTCAGCAACACGCGGCAGACCACCGGTGATGTCTTTCGTCTTCGCACCTTCACGCGGGATACGCGCAACAACGTCACCAGCTTTCACGCCTTGACCGTCTTCGACCGACAGAATGGCGTCAACCGACATCGGATAGTGAACCGGGTTGCCCGCATCGTTGCGGACCGGCTCGCCATCTTCTGCGACCAGGATCACTTCCGGCTTCAGCTCGTTGCCTTTCGGCGCCGAACGCCAGTCCGACACGATCTTCTGTGTCATGCCAGTTGCGTCATCGGTTTCGTCACGAACCGAGATGCCGCTGACAAGGTCAACGAACTTCGCGGTACCGTCTTTCTCGGCGATGATCGGCAGAGTGAACGGGTCCCATTCGAACAGCTTGTCGCCACGAGCCACGTCGGCACCATCTTTGACGAACAGTTTCGAACCGTAGCCGATCTTGAACGAAGCACGTTCTTCACCGTTGTCGCCCATGATGGCCATAACCATGTTGCGGCCCATAACGACGATTTCGCCATCACGGTTTTCCAGTACCGACGCGTTGCGATACTCGATCTTGCCTTCTTGGTTGGCTTCCTGGAACGACTGCTGGCCACCTTGCGCAACACCACCAATGTGGAACGTACGCATGGTCAGCTGCGTGCCGGGTTCACCGATCGACTGCGCAGCGATAATGCCGACAGCTTCACCGATGTTCACCTTGGTACCGCGCGCCAGGTCACGACCGTAGCAGTTGGCGCAGACGCCTTCTTCGCTTTCACAGGTCAGCGGGCTGCGAATACGGATGGCGGTCAGGCCAGCCTCTTCCACGGCATCTGCTTTGCGTTCGTCGATGATCTCGTTCTTGGCAACCAGAACTTCTTCGGTGCCCGGAACCAGAACGTCCTCGGCCGCAACACGACCCAGAATGCGCTCCGCCAGCGAGGCCACAACTTCACCGTCGTTTACAGCCGCTTCTGCGGTGATCGAGTTTTCGGTGCCGCAGTCCTGCTCGCGCACGATGCAGTCCTGTGCCACGTCAACCAGACGACGGGTCAGGTAACCCGAGTTCGCGGTTTTCAGAGCGGTATCCGACAGACCCTTACGGGCACCGTGGGTCGAGTTGAAGTACTCGAGCACGGTCAGGCCTTCTTTAAAGTTCGAGATAATCGGCGTTTCGATAATCTCGCCCGAAGGCTTGGCCATCAGGCCGCGCATGCCGCCCAGCTGTTTCATCTGCGTAACCGAGCCACGCGCACCCGAGTGGGCCATCATGTAAACCGAGTTCGGTTCCATTTCCGAGCCGTCTTCAGCGCGTTTGTTCGCCGAGATGGTGTCCATCATGGCGTCGGTGACTTTGTCGTTACACTTCGACCAGGCGTCGACAACTTTGTTGTACTTCTCGCCCAGCGTGATCAGACCGTCCATGTACTGCTGTTCGAACCCCTTAACCTGATCGCGGGTTTCGTCCACGATCGGCCATTTGGTGTCCGGAATAACCATGTCATCCTTACCGAACGAGATGCCAGCCTTGAACGCTTCCTTGAAGCCCATCGACATGATCTGGTCACAGAAGATAACCGACTCTTTCTGACCGCAGTAACGGTAGACGGTGTCGATGACCTGCTGCACTTCTTTCTTACGCAGCAGACGGTTCACAAGGCTAAACGGCGCCTTGTTGTTCTGCGGCAGAAGCGCGCCCAGACGGATACGGCCCGGCGTGGTTTCGAAACGCTGCATGACGACATTGCCTTCGGCATCCACCTGCGGCAGACGCGCCTGAACCTTAGCGTGCAGGTGCACTTCGCCAGCGTCCAGCGCGTGGATCACTTCGTCCACGTCCGAGAACACCATGCCCTCGCCCTTCATGCCTTCACGCTCCATCGAGATGTAGTAAAGGCCAAGGATCATATCCTGCGACGGAACGATGATCGGTGCGCCGTTGGCCGGCGACAGAACGTTGTTCGTCGACATCATCAGGACGCGTGCTTCCAGCTGGGCTTCAAGCGACAGCGGCACGTGAACAGCCATCTGGTCACCGTCGAAGTCAGCGTTGAACGCCGAACAAACAAGCGGGTGCAGCTGGATGGCTTTACCTTCGATCAGAACCGGTTCGAACGCCTGAATGCCAAGACGGTGCAGCGTAGGTGCACGGTTCAGCATGACCGGGTGTTCGCGGATCACTTCGTCCAGAATATCCCAAACTTCGGGACGCTCTTTTTCCACCAGTTTCTTGGCTTGCTTCACAGTGGAAGACAGGCCTTTGGCTTCAAGGCGCGAATAGATGAACGGCTTGAACAGCTCCAGCGCCATCTTCTTCGGCAGACCACATTGGTGCAGCTTCAGTTCCGGACCGGTCACAATGACCGAACGGCCCGAGAAGTCGACGCGCTTACCCAAAAGGTTTTGACGGAAACGACCCTGTTTACCTTTCAGCATGTCCGACAGCGATTTCAGCGGACGCTTGTTGGCGCCGGTGATCACGCGGCCACGACGGCCGTTGTCGAACAGAGCATCGACGGATTCCTGCAGCATCCGCTTTTCGTTGCGGACGATGATGTCAGGGGCGCGCAGCTCGATCAGACGCTTCAGACGGTTGTTCCGGTTGATCACGCGGCGATACAGATCGTTCAGATCCGAGGTCGCGAAACGGCCACCGTCCAGCGGCACCAGCGGGCGCAGCTCGGGCGGGATGACCGGGATCACGGTCAGGATCATCCATTCGGGACGGTTGCCCGATTCAATGAACGACTCAACGATCTTCAGACGCTTGATGATCTTCTTGGGCTTCAGTTCACCGGTTGCTTCGGCCAGATCAGCGCGCAGCTGCTCGGCTTCGGCTTCCAGATCGATCGCCGACAGCATTTCGCGGATGGCTTCAGCACCGATATTGGCGGTGAAGGCGTCCATGCCATAGGTGTCCTGGGCGTCCATGAACTCTTCTTCGGTCATCAGCTGACCATACTGAAGGTCCGTCAGACCAGGCTCGATCACAACGTAGTTTTCGAAGTACAGGATGCGTTCCAGATCACGCAGGGTCATGTCCAGCATGAGGCCGATGCGCGACGGCAGCGACTTCAGGAACCAGATGTGAGCGACAGGGGCTGCCAGCTCGATATGGCCCATACGCTCGCGGCGTACTTTCTGAAGGGTAACTTCAACACCACATTTCTCGCAGACAACGCCGCGATACTTCATGCGCTTATATTTGCCGCACAGGCATTCGTAGTCTTTGACCGGGCCAAAGATACGGGCACAGAACAGGCCGTCACGCTCGGGCTTGAAGGTACGATAGTTGATGGTCTCGGGCTTTTTGATTTCGCCATACGACCACGAAAGGATCCGTTCCGGGCTAGCGAGAGAGACTTTGATCTCGTCAAACACCTTGGGGGCGGCCAGCGGGTTGAACGGGTTGGTTGTCAGTTCCTGGTTCATTTTGCGTTTCCTTTAATCAGGGGAAGGGTGGGAGGGGTAAGGCGGGCGCCTTACTCCTCGCCCTCCGCATCCAGGAGTTCCATGTTGAGGCCGAGGCCGCGGACTTCTTTGACAAGAACGTTGAACGATTCCGGTACACCGGCTTCGAAGTTGTCCTCGCCTTTGACGATGCTCTCGTACACTTTGGTACGGCCAGCAACGTCATCCGACTTGACGGTAAGCATCTCTTGCAGCGTGTAAGCCGCGCCATATGCTTCCAGAGCCCAGACTTCCATCTCACCGAAGCGCTGACCACCGAACTGCGCCTTACCACCCAGCGGCTGCTGGGTAACAAGCGAGTACGGGCCAGTCGAACGGGCGTGGATCTTGTCGTCGACCAGGTGGTGCAGTTTCAGCAGGTACTTCACGCCGACCGTAACCGGACGTGCGAATTGCTCGCCGGTGCGGCCGTCAAACAGGACCGACTGACCCGAGGTGTCGAAACCAGCACGTTCCAGAGCGTTGTTGACGTCTGCTTCCTTGGCACCATCGAAGACCGGGGTCGCGATCGGAACACCGCGGGTCACATTGCCCGCTGCATCCACCAGTTCGTCCTCGTCCATGCCCGAGATGCCTTCTTCGTAGACATCTTCGCCATAGGCGATGCGCATAGCTTCACGAACCGGGGTCAGGTCGCCCGAACGACGATACTCGCCCAGAGCTTCGTCGATGTTCAGACCCAGTCCGCGTGCGGCCCAACCCATGTGGGTTTCAAGGATCTGACCAACGTTCATACGCGACGGAACGCCCAGCGGGTTCAGACAGAAGTCAACCGGCGTACCATCGGCAAGGAACGGCATGTCTTCCATCGGTACAACCTTGGAAATAACACCTTTGTTCCCGTGACGACCGGCCATCTTGTCGCCCGGCTGAAGCTTACGCTTCACGGCAACGAAGACTTTGACCATCTTCATCACACCCGGCGGCAGGTCGTCGCCACGACGGACTTTTTCGACCTTGTCTTCAAAGCGCGCATCCAGAGCACGTTTCTGGGCTTCGAACTGTTCGTTCAGGGCTTCAACGATTTTCGCATCGTCTTCGTCCTCAAGCGCCAGTTGCCACCACTGACCGCGCGACAGACCTTCCAGCAGCTCTTCCGAGATGGTCGAACCGGCTTTCACGCCTTTCGGGCCTTTGACAGCCACTTTGCCCAGGATCATGTCCTTCAGGCGGGCATAGATGTTGCGCTCCAGAATGTGCAGCTCGTCATCACGGTCGCGGGCAAGGCTTTCGACCTCTTCACGCTCGATCTGAAGGGCACGTTCGTCTTTCTCAACCCCGTGGCGGTTGAAGACACGGACCTCAACAACGGTACCGAAGTCACCCGGCTTCACGCGCAGCGACGTGTCGCGTACGTCCGAAGCTTTTTCACCGAAGATGGCGCGCAGAAGCTTTTCTTCCGGCGTCATCGGGCTTTCGCCTTTCGGGGTGATCTTACCAACCAGAATGTCGCCCGGTTCTACATCCGCACCGATGTAAACGATGCCAGCCTCGTCGAGGTTGCGCAGCGCTTCTTCACCGACGTTCGGGATGTCGCGGGTGATTTCTTCCGGCCCAAGCTTGGTGTCACGGGCAGCGACTTCAAACTCTTCGATGTGTACCGAAGTGAAGACGTCATCACGTGCGATACGTTCCGAGATCAGGATCGAGTCTTCGTAGTTGTAGCCGTTCCAAGGCATGAACGCGACGACCACGTTTTTACCCAGTGCCAGTTCGCCCATATCGGTGGACGGACCATCGGCAACCACTTCGCCTTTCGAAACCTTCTGGCCTACTTTCACCAGCGGACGCTGGTTGATGCAGGTGTTCTGGTTCGAACGCTGGAACTTGCGCAGACGGTAGATGTCAACGCCAGCGTCGCCCAGACCCAGATCTTCGGTGGCACGGATCACGATACGGGTGGCGTCCACCTGGTCGATGATCCCGCCGCGCTTGGCCTGAATGGCCGCGCCCGAGTCGATGGCAACCTTGCCTTCAATACCGGTGCCCACAAACGGAGCTTCGGCACGCAGCAGCGGAACTGCCTGACGTTGCATGTTCGAACCCATCAGAGCGCGGTTAGCATCGTCGTTTTCAAGGAATGGGATCAGCGATGCAGCAACCGAGACCAGCTGCTTCGGCGATACGTCAATCAGGTCAACGTTGTCGCGCGGCGCCATGGTGTATTCGCCCGACTGACGGGTGTTCACCAGATCGTTCTCGAAACGACCATCCGCATCCAGATGCGCGTTGGCCTGAGCCACAGTGTGACGCATCTCTTCGGTGGCGGACATATAGTTCACTTCGTCCGTGACCTTGCCGTCCACAACCTTGCGATACGGGGTTTCGATGAAGCCGTACTTGTTCACGCGGGCAAAGGTGGCCAGCGAGTTGATCAGACCAATGTTCGGCCCTTCCGGCGTTTCAATCGGACACATACGGCCATAGTGGGTGGCGTGAACGTCACGCACCTCGAAGCCAGCACGTTCGCGGGTCAGACCACCCGGCCCAAGCGCCGACAGGCGGCGTTTGTGGGTGACTTCCGACAGCGGGTTCGTTTGGTCCATGAACTGCGACAGCTGCGACGAGCCGAAGAACTCGCGAACAGCGGCAGCAGCCGGTTTCGCGTTGATCAGGTCTTGCGGCATCACGGTGTCGATCTCGACCGAGGACATACGTTCCTTGATCGCGCGCTCCATGCGCAGAAGGCCAACGCGGTACTGGTTTTCCATCAGTTCGCCGACCGAACGTACACGACGGTTGCCCAGGTGGTCGATGTCGTCGACGTCGCCACGACCGTCACGCAGGTCTACCAGCGCCTTGATACAGGCGATGATGTCTTCGCGACGCAGGGTGCGCTGGGTGTCTTCCGCATCCAGAGCCAGACGCATGTTCATCTTCACGCGACCAACAGCCGACAGGTCGTAACGCTCGCTGTCGAAGAACAGCGTGTCAAACAGAGCCGAAGCCGCTTCAACCGTGGGCGGCTCGCCCGGGCGCATGACGCGGTAGATGTCCATAAGCGCGGTTTCGCGACCCATGTTTTTGTCAGCGGCCATCGTGTTGCGGATGTAGGCACCCACGTTCACGTTGTCGATGTCCAGAACCGGGATGTCGGTGATGCCCGCATCCAGCAGCTCTTTCAGCGAACCGCCGATCAGCTCGCCGTCTTTGTCGTGCTCAAGCGTCAGCTCGTCACCGGCTTCGACATAGATCGCGCCGGTTTCTTCGTTGATGATGTCTTTGGCGACAAATCGACCAACGATGCTGTCGAACGGCACCAACAGGTCGGTGACTTCGCCCGATTCCATCAGCTTCTTGACGGCGCGCGGGGTGACCTTCTTGCCAGCTTCGGCAATCACTTCACCGGTTTTGGCGTCGATCAGATCCTGTACCGGACGGGTGCCGGCAACGCGCTCGGGGAAGAACTTGGTGACCCAACCTTTGTTCTTCTTCAGCTTGAACTGAACGGTGTCGTAATACGCGTCACAGATGCCTTCCTGGTCCAGACCCAGCGCATACAGCAGGGTGGTCACAGGCAGTTTGCGGCGACGGTCGATACGGGCAAAGACGATGTCTTTGGCGTCGAATTCGAAGTCCAGCCACGAACCACGGTAGGGAATGATGCGGCAGGCGAACAGCAGTTTGCCCGACGAGTGCGTCTTGCCCTTGTCGTGGTCGAAGAATACGCCCGGCGAACGGTGCATCTGGGAAACGATCACGCGCTCGGTGCCGTTGACGACAAAGGTGCCGTTCGGCGTCATCAGGGGCATGTCGCCCATGAACACGTCTTGTTCTTTGATGTCTTTTACCGACTTCGCGCCAGTGTCTTCGTCCACATCAAACACGATCAGACGCAGGGTAACCTTCAGCGGTGCCGAATAGGTCAGGTCGCGCTGTTGGCATTCTTCAACGTCAAATTTCGGCTCTTCCAGCTCATATTTCACGAACTCGAGGATCGAGGTTTCGTTAAAATCTTTAATCGGGAAAACCGACTGGAAAACAGCATTGATGCCTTCGCCGTCCATCGGCTCGGGCTGATCGCCGGAATTCAGGAAAAGGTCGTACGAGCTTTTCTGAACCTCGATCAGGTTCGGCATTTCCAGAACTTCACGGATTTTGCCGTAGTACTTACGCAAGCGTTTCTGGCCAAGATAGGTCTGCGCCATAAGGTATTTACCTTTCATTTCTCAACTGAGGCGCCAACCGTTGGGTCGCCGGCGACACCTCGTCCGAGACGGGGGTTCGAACCAATTCATGGAAACCCGCCCAAGGGTTCCCTCCCGATCCATTGAACCTTTCCCAGAACAACGCCTGCATTCAGGCCCTCTTCAAGACAGGTTCGGCTGGACCCGGATTTCTCCGGGCCCAGCCTTGATTTTGTGGGCCACCGTGGGCCCAAAAGCGTAAAGCTTAAGCCAGTTCGACTTCTGCGCCAGCTGCTTCCAGCTTGGCTTTCACGTCTTCTGCTTCTGCTTTGTCAACGCCTTCTTTGATCTTGCCGCCAGCTTCGACCAGCTCTTTGGCTTCTTTCAGGCCAAGACCGGTGATGCCGCGAACTTCTTTGATCACGTTGATTTTCGAGGCGCCGGCGTTCTTCAGAACAACGTCGAACTCGGTTTTTTCTTCAGCTGCTGCGCCACCGGCGTCGCCGCCAGCTGCCATTACAACTGCGCCGCCAGCGGCGGGCTCGATGCCATACTCGTCTTTGAGGATGGTTTTCAGTTCTTGTGCTTCAAGCAGGGTCAGACCCACGATCTCTTCAGCAAGTTTTTTCAGATCAGCCATTTGACTTCTTTCCGTATTTAGATGTGTTCCAACGTGAGGCGATTTTCCGCTCCGCTGGTCTCTGATTGCTTAAGCAGCCTTTTCCTCGATGGTTTCGAGGATGGATGCGATGTTCGAAGCAGGTGCGCCAATGGCCCCAGCGATGTTCGAAGCAGGTGCACCGATACAGCCAGCGATCGAAGCAATAAGCTCTTCACGCGACGGCATAGCGGCGACGGCTTTAACACCAGCCGGATCCAGAGCATCCTCGCCCATAGCACCACCAAGGATCACGAGCTTCTCGTTATCTTTGGCGTACTTATCCATGACCTTGGCCGCAGCCACAGGATCTTCGGAATAGGCAAGAACGGTCATACCCGTCAGATAGTCGGCGATCGAAGCGGCCGGCTTACCTTCAAGGGCGATTTTGGCGAGCCTGTTCTTGGCAACACGCACCGACCCGCCAGCTTCGCGCATTTGCGAACGCAGGTCCTGCATTTCAGCAACCGTGAGACCGGCGTAGTGGGCAACCACAACGACGCCAGAGCTTTCAAAGATTTGGCCGAGTTCTTCGACCACTTTTTCTTTTTGTGCTCTATCCACAGTTTCACTCCAAGTATGGAGGGTTTGACCCCTCCGGCTCATATTTTACCGAGTTTTCAAGGAAAACCCGGCAATCGGGTCCGCGATAAGGGTCCTTCGCAAAATCGCCCCAAGGCCAAGCGGCCGTGAGAATTCTTTTGTCCATTTCCCATCTCAGGCAGGAATTATGACACTTGTGCGCGGTCGCTTTTCAGCTTGGCCCACCGGCGTCACCCACCGTCTCGGACGAAACGCAAAACAGCGCACGACGAATCGAACGCTGGAATGCTCGGTCTATTTAGGACGTTTCGAAGGGTTTTCCAACCCCTAACAGGGCGCTCGGTCAAGAAACCCCGGACGCCCAGTGCGATGACCCTAGCACAGAATCCCGACTTCTCAAAATTCTCATACGAACCGCATGAAAAAAGGGCGCCCGATCAGGACGCCCTTTTCTGAATTCAGACTGAAGAAACTCAGTTGCCGGTGGCGTTGTCCACGTCCAGCGTTACGCCCGGGCCCATGGTCGAGCTCAGCGAGATTTTCTTCATGTAGGTGCCTTTGGCGCCCGAGGGCTTGGCTTTCTGAACGGCGTCCACAAAGGCGCGCACGTTTTCAACCAGCTTGGCTTCGTCGAACGAGGCTTTGCCCAGGCCAGCGTGAACCACGCCACCTTTTTCAGCCTTGAACTGAACTTCGCCGCCCTTGGCAGCTTCAACAGCTGCTTTGACGTCCATGGTCACGGTGCCCACTTTCGGGTTCGGCATCAGGTTGCGCGGACCCAGAACTTTACCCAGACGGCCAACGATCGGCATCATGTCAGGGGTGGCAATGCAGCGATCGAATTCGATGGTGCCGCCCTGAATGGTTTCCATCAGGTCTTCTGCACCAACGATGTCTGCACCAGCAGCCTGAGCCTCTTCAGCTTTCGGGCCACGAGCAAACACGGCAACGCGCATGGTTTTACCGGTGCCGTTCGGCAGGCCGATAACGCCGCGGACCATCTGGTCAGCGTGACGGGTGTCAACACCCAGCGCCATTGCGATTTCGATGGTTTCGTCGAACTTGGCGTTGGCGTTGCCCTTAACCAGTGCAACAGCGTCTTCAACGCTCAGGTTTTCTTTGCCGGCGAAGGCTTCGCGAGCGGCAGCGGTACGTTTACCCAGTTTTGCCATCTTACTTCACCTCAATGCCCATGGAGCGGGCCGAGCCCAGGATGATCTGCATCGCAGCGTCGATGTCGTTTGCGTTCAGATCTTTCATTTTTGCTTCGGCGATTTCTTTCACCTGAGCAGCAGTCACGGTGCCAACGGTCTCGCGACCGGGGTTGTTTGCACCCGACTTCAGCTTGGCAGCCTTACGCAGGAAGTACGACGCGGGGGGCGTCTTGATGTCCATCGAGAAGGACTTGTCCTGGTAGTAGGTGATCACGGTCGGGCACGGCGCGCCGGGCTCCAGATCCTGCGTCTTGGCGTTGAACGCCTTGCAGAATTCCATGATGTTGATGCCGCGCTGACCCAGTGCGGGGCCGACGGGCGGGCTGGGGTTGGCTTGACCTGCAGGAACCTGCAGTTTCATCGTGCCAGCGAGTTTTTTAGCCATTTGGCTTCTCCTTTAACAACAGCTCGGGGACGCGTCCCTTCGCCTTCTCATTGCCGCGGTCTGGATTGGTGATCGCGATCACCGCCCCTCCCGCGTCTTCAACACGTCAGCCCTGCTTCGAGACCTGCGTGTAATCCAGTTCGACCGGGGTTTCCCGGCCAAAGATCGACACAGCCACCTTCAGGCGCTGGCCTTCTTCGTCCACTTCTTCGACCAGACCGTCGAAGCCTTCGAACGCGCCGTCGGTCACGGCGACTTTCTCGCCGATTTCGAAGCTGATCATCAGCTTCGGTGCCTCGGCGCCTTCTTCGACGCGGCCCAGGATGCCCTGAACTTCGGCGTCACGCATCGGCATCGGACGACCCTGCGGACCCAAGAAGCCGGTGACGCGGTTGATCGACATGATCAGGTGATAGCCCTCGTCCGACATTTCCATGTGGACCAGAACGTAACCCGGCATGAAGCGACGCTCGGTCGTGACCTTCTTGCCGCGGCGCACCTCGATGACCTCTTCGGTCGGCACCAGCACTTCGTCGATCTGGTCCTCAAGACCTTTTTCTTCGACCGAAGCACGGATTGCCTCTGCGATCTTCTTTTCGAAGTTCGACAGCACGCTTACCGAATACCACCGTTTCGCCATGTCAGCCTCTGCATTCCTGCGCCCCGAAGGGACATTTTCAATTTCGTTTCCGGGAACAAAAAATCGGCGTGCAACTTGATTCGCCACACGCCCTTCCCGAAGTGATGCCCGAACTACCCCCGAAATACGCTCATTTCAAGGGCAAAGACCGAGCGTTAGCCGAAGTAGCCCAGCACGGCGGACAGACCGCTGCGGATGCCAAGGTCCACAAGCGAAAAGAACAATGCCGTAAGAGCAGCCAGCACGAACACCATACCGGTGGTCAACATAACCTCACGGCGGGTCGGCCAGGTGACTTTGGACACCTCGGCGCGCACTTGCTGGATGAATTGCAACGGATTGGTCATCTGTTTTCGGCCTTTCATATGATAGGCGGTCAATTACGCAATGCGCACGGGGTTTTCAAGCCTTCACCGTCAAACCACGCCTAAAAGGCCTAAAGCGACGATCACAACCAGCGCGCCAGCGGCGATTTCCAACAGGGGGACAGCGCGTGCGGCCAGTGAACCACCGCCTTCAAGAAGCCCCGCCAACAGTCCTCCGCGCAGCCCGACCGCGACTAAGGCCGTGACAATGGTCACGCTAGCAGTTCCCAACGCCATCGCGACAACGCCCAGTATGCCCTGCCAGACCAAGCCCATCTGCCATGTGAGCACCAAAAGGAACAGCGCGCCCGTGCAGGGTCGGATGGCAACGCCCGCGATCAGGACCGCCAACTCGCGCCAGTTTCCGGCGGCTTC
Source organism: Aliiroseovarius marinus (assembly GCF_004360145.1). Taxonomy (GTDB): domain Bacteria; phylum Pseudomonadota; class Alphaproteobacteria; order Rhodobacterales; family Rhodobacteraceae; genus Aliiroseovarius; species Aliiroseovarius marinus. The sequence continues at coordinate 19,293 of NZ_SAIT01000027.1, forward strand.
CACATCATGAAGGCCGGGCGCGTGCGCATGTCCGCAGTCGTGGCAGAAGTTGGGATCCGGATGATCGTGGTCATGATGATCATGATGATGGTGGTCGTGGTCGTGGTCGTGGTCGTGGTCGTGGTCGTGGTCGTGGTCGTGGTCGTGCGAATGTGCTTCGGCTCGCGCAATCCGCAACAGCTTCCGCGCACCCCGCACCAACAGATAAAGCCCGATCAACGCAATCGCACCATAGCTCGCATCGGCAAACCAATCCTCGGCCAGTCCGACCATCTGCTGGCGCGTCAGGTTCAGGACCAGCACGCCTGCAAACACCAGCAGGATAGCGCTCATCCCCTGCGCAAGCGAGGACAGCAACGCCACCAAGGACATCCGCCACATGGTCGCGCGCGAGGCCAAAGAATACCCCCCGATCAACACCTTACCGTGCCCCGGCCCGACCGCGTGAAAGAACCCGTAGGAAAAACAGATTGTCAAAAGCGCAAGCAACGCGCCCGGCTCCCCTGCCCTGAGCGCGCGCAATCCGCGTGCCATCGAAGTCTGCACTTGCCGCTGCCAGTCTGCCGCCCAGGCCGACACGCCCTCCAGCGCGCCGGTGGCCCACAGCGCGACACCGACCACCAGAATGACAAGGGATAGGATTGAGATTACTCGGAGCATGTCAGCAACAACTGATCGGCAAACAAATCGCCCACCTCGGGATAACTATCCTCGGAATACTCGACGCTGTCGGGGCCATAAAGCAGGCTCTCCACCTTGTCATAGGCGGCATTCAAATCTGCTGGCACCTGCGCGACACTGCAACTGTCCCGCCCCTGAACGGTGACCGGTAGAACCACGTCATAGGCCACAAAAAAGGTGGGGTCATAGATCTGCACCAACAAAGGATCCACACCGACCGAAAGACGAGTCTCCAGCGGGCGGATGTGCCAGCTGATCACGCGCCCATCCTCGTAGCGCATGCCGTGCTCGACCGGCCCGGACAGAGCTACATCCGCGCCTGCGTTCTGCAAATATAGATCACCGGGAAATCCTGCGGCCCAGTCCACATCCTTGCCTGCATAGGCGTCCAAGGCGGCTTGCTCGGGAACGCCATCCCCGTCCGCATCCAGACCGTTATCTTCGACCATAAGCAACGAATAGAACTCGTCATACGCCCAAAACACCCGCACTCCGGCCAATTGCCCCGCATCGTCGAACAACAGATTCGCACCAGCATCGATGAACACGTGCGGATGACTTGCGAGCGGCAGGGCCGAGGCGGCAATCACCGGAAGGGACAGAAGGGTTGAACGCAAAATACTCATGCTATGGCATGTAACGCGGACCATGCATCACGACAACAGGCACGGGACCGCTAAGCGGTGCATCGCTGGATCGTCACTGTTGGTGAAGGTGGTGGCAGGGGCAGCAGGGTTCGAACCCGCGACCTACGGTTTTGGAGACCGTCGCTCTACCAACTGAGCTATACCCCTAGGACCGAGACAGCGATTATGCCAGCGCGCCCGGATTATCAAGAGCTTTCGTTGACATTTTTGGTGCTATCTTCCACGTAAGCTTAAAAACAGGTTCTGCAATGACCGATCCAGCGATTTTCAAAGACGACCCGTGGGACGCGCTTGATCCAGCCTTGCTGGCGCAAGCGGCAAAGGTGCCGACCATGTTGGCCCCGGAAGAGCAGCGTTTCTATTTCTGGGCCACGTCGGAATGGATGCAGGACAAGGGCGCCGTCGTTGATCTGGGCTGCTTCGTCGGTGGGTCGACTGCGCGGCTGGCCGCCGGACACCAACTTGCGGGCCACACCGGCCTGATCCACGCCTATGACCGGTTCGGCGCAAATGAAGCCGCGAAAGAACACATCCTTTACGCACAAGGCGTCGCGCCGTTCGAGGGAAGTAAAACTCTGGATCTGGCGATCGACCTTCTAACGCCCTGGACCGAACGCATCGCACTGCATCCGGGCCAGATCGAGGAACAAATCTGGGACGAAGGCCCGATCGAGATCTTGGTCATGGATGCGTCGAAATCCGTTCAGACAATGGACGCGATGACCCGCACCTTCTTTCCGTCACTCATTCCCGGCCAGTCGCTGGTGGTACAGCAGGACTATCTGTTCTGGCGCCTGCCCTGGATTGCCATGCAGATGGAACTTCTGGCCGATTATTTTACCCCCGTGGCCAGCGTGCCCGGGCATACGATGGTCTTTCTGAACACCAAGCAGATCGACGACGACGCGTTGAACATCGGGATGGTCACGCCGCGGACGCACGAACAACGCCTGGACCTGCTTGAACGTGCAAAGCAGCGGCTGACCGCCGCTGGCTTTGATGTCACAAAACCCATGGCCGAACAATTCTGGACGTTGCAAAAGCACCCGAACACAGACCGGGCGGGGCATTTTACACAGAAGTGCGAAGTCGAACCTGCCCAAATCGCGCGCCCATGATCGTTTGACATCGATCACTCACATCTGGCTGACACGATTGATTCACCGCAATGATAGGCTGGACTAATACGTGTACCCTCTAACCTGAAGCAAAATGCGAGGGGATCATGGCAAATTGGTTTTCGAAGCTATCGCTTGCGGTTCTGACAGCGGTTTTGATCTACTGGCTTACAACCGGACTGAATCCAGACCCAGCGCCGAAGCAACCACAGGTCACACGCGTTCAAGGGTATGTTGTCGTCCCTGACAACAGTCCAGCGCGCAGCCTTGATGAGCTTGGCGCGGGCGCGACGCTATGCGGCAGCAAGGCAACCATCGACGCTCTTCGAGCTTCGCCACCATTGGTCGCGTTCAACTTACGCGCATTGCAAACCGGAGAGCTGTTCCAAGCCTATCAGGTTGGGATATGCAATGGCGTCCTGTTCCGCGAACTGGCACATGCCAATGCAATCTTTCCTGCTGACCTCGCCGGTGGTCGCGTGATTGAGATCCGAAACTAATCCTCTGCGTCTGATCCGCATTTTGATAGATCTTTCCCCCTCGCAAAAAGGGCGCTCTAGCGAGCGCCCCTTTCTAATCTTCTTCATCTCTCAGGCTCTCGGCGATTTGACTGCGTCAATTCACCTGTCGCCGTAAGAACGCGGTGCG
>NZ_SAIT01000028.1 GCF_004360145.1 Aliiroseovarius marinus
CGGCGCTACCGTGGTCCAATATTGCGCCGCCCTTTATAGTTGTCACAGTTGTGGATGCTGCGAACGGTCCCAAGACACTAGACGATCAATTCGAGGCCGTTTCGCAGGTCGCGATGGCGGACCTGCTTGTGTTGAGTAAAGCAGATCTCGTTGCCCCAGAACGGGTTGTGATGTTCGAAGAACGACTGCGGGCGTTGAATTCCACCGCGCGTATTTTGCACGCTTTGCGTGGGGAAGGGGTGGCTGGAAAGCTTTGGGGCCTCAGCGGGTTGCGGAAAGGGGCTGCTCGGGACGACGTATTGTCGTGGACGACCGGGCGCGACGCGCCAGCTGCTCCGGTTCATGTGATGTCGGGCAACACCGCCGCCGCATCTGTTGCCGATCCTTTCGCAAATCTGTCGGGCTTGGCCGCATCGCCGTCAACGCCCATGTCCCATTCCCGCCATGACGCTCGTATCGAAACCGCGTCGATCATCTTGGACGCGCCTTTGACCGACCAAGTGTTCGACGACTGGCTGAACACGTTGACCGCAAAGCGTGGGCCCAACCTGCTGCGGGTCAAGGGTGTGGTGTTCCTTAAGGGCATCGACGCGCCCTTCGTTTTCCACGGAGTCCAAAACATCTTTGATCCTCCGCTCCCGGTCAAAGATTGGCCGTCCGATGATCGCCGTTCGCGCATCGTCGTTATTGCCCGCGACATCCCACGTGCCGAGCTAGAGCACAGCTTGAACATGCTGCGCGCCTAACCTTCCCTTACAAAAGAGAGTTACACGCCATGAAAGATACGCCGATTAACGATCCCCGCCTGCCTGTGACCGTTCTGTCCGGGTTTCTTGGGGCCGGAAAAACGACCCTTCTGAACCGTGTTTTGAATAATCGCGACGGGCGCCGCGTTGCCGTGATCGTCAACGACATGTCCGAGGTGAACATCGACGCCGACCTGGTGCGCGAAGGCACCGAGCTGTCGCGCCAGGAAGAAACGCTGGTCGAGATGTCGAACGGCTGCATCTGCTGCACCCTGCGCGATGACCTGCTGAAAGAGGTGCGTCACCTGTCCGAAGAAGGACGTTTTGATTATCTGCTCATTGAGTCCACCGGGATTTCCGAACCTCTGCCCGTCGCCGCAACTTTCGATTTCCGCGACGAATTCGGGGAAAGCCTGTCGGATGTGGCGCGGCTGGACACGATGGTCACGGTGGTCGATGCGGTGAACCTGCTTCAGGATTTCTCGAGCCACGATTTTCTGACCGACCGGGGCGAAAGTCTAGGCGAACAAGATGACCGCAGTCTGGTCAGTCTGCTGACCGAACAGATCGAGTTCGCCGATGTGGTGATCTTGAACAAGGTTGCAGATGCGGGGCCTGAGCGCACCGACAACGCTCGCAAGATCATCCGTGCCCTAAACGGAGACGCGAAGATTATCGAGACCAACCACTCGGACGTGCCAGCCGACGCCATATTGGACACCGGTCTGTTCGATTTCGACACTGCGCACGAACACCCGATGTGGGCCAAAGAACTGTACGGTTTTGCCAACCACACGCCCGAGGATGAAGAATACGGCATCACCTCGTTCGCCTACCACGCCCGCGCGCCGTTCCATCCTGAACGGCTGCTGGAAGTGTTGAACGGCGATCTGCCCGGCGTGATCCGCGCCAAGGGGCATTTCTGGATCGCCACGCGGCCGCAATGGGCGGCCGAGTTCAGCCTTGCCGGGGCGTTGTCCTCGGTCAAGCCGTTGGGTCTGTGGTGGGCATCGCTTCCCGAGGAGCGTCTGCCGACCCATCCCGAGGCGCAGGCGGAGATTGCCCGCAATTGGGTCGAGCCGTGGGGTGATCGTCGACAAGAGATCGTATTCATCGGAACTGGTTATGATGAAGATGCCATCAAGGCGCGCCTGAATGCGGCCCTTCTGGATGCAGATGAGTTCCGTCCAGAAGAATGGGAGGATCTACCCGACACCTTCCCGCGCTGGGGGCAGCGCTGATGACCGCCGCGCTTTTGGAGCAGATGTTGCAGGATGCGCCTTTAGGGGTGCACCTGACCGACACGGCCCAAGACTTATCGGCGATCCACCGTCCGGGCATTGCCGCCGCAATCTGGCAGCGCACGCCGTTGCCCTCGTTTCAAGACTGGATCGACGGGCTGGACTCCGGCCTTCTGCCGAAGGCCCGAATGATCCTTCGACCGGATGCAATCTCGGATGCTGTGCGCCACGTTTGTGATGGCTCTGGCACGCCAGATTGCCCTGAACGAGATATGTTGATCGACGACATCTCGGCACTGGCGACAATCTTTGCGGAACTGATGCGGGCGCGCTTCCTGCGGGTGCGCCTGGATGTCGTGAACACTAATGCCTGTCGGAAGTTTCACGTCGATGCCGTCACCGCACGCTTGGTCTGCACCTATCGCGGGACGGGAACGCAATACGGCACCGCACAAGGCGGCAAAGACCCTAAGCGCATCTTCACTGTACCGGCAAGCGCACCCATCCTGTTGCGCGGAACCCGGTGGCCGGAACAACCCGCCTCGGGCCTGTTACACCGATCCCCACCGATCGAGGGCAGCGGAGAAACGCGCCTGTTGCTGGTTCTGGACCCCGTTTTCGACCCAGAAGAAGAGGTTTGACGCCGCGAACCTCTTGTATTGCAAGTGACGCTACGCCAACTACATAGTGCGAAACGAAATACAGGAAAGGACGCGACCATGCCGATCACCACCGAAGAACTGAAGGCCGCCCGCGAGGCTTGGGGCAATGGAAAAGTTGCTATCTCGAAAGCATTCGAGGACGGTGGCATTGACGCGGCACGTGAGGTTGCTGGTGCGCATCTGGATGCGGTGTATGGGCATGCACTGGGTCCTGTCCTTTTCAAACCCACCATGGCAAGCGGGGATCAGACCTTTCGCACAACCAAAGCCGGAGCGCTGGCTTACTTTTGTGGGCACTCAGAGGAATATCCGCTGGATGGCGGGTTTGCGATTCAGGGGTGGCGCTCGATGGAAAGCGTGACCTCGGCCGAGTTCATCGAAGGCGATGTGGCGATGTGGATGGGCTGGATCATGCTGACCGACAAGAACGGCAATGTCACCAAGGTCGACAAAAGCTTCGGCTACAAGAAAGATGCAGATGGCGTGTTGCGCATCGTTCTGCACCACTCGTCGCTGCCATATCAGCCGTAATCCGGGCCGCTGACGTTCACAGCATAAAACACGACCAGCGCGGTCTGGCGTTCTTCTGGATGAATGCACTCGACAGATCCTAAGAACGGGCCGCGCGGTCTTTTGGTCGCGCGTGGCGACATGTGACGACGCAGATTTCTTCTGCTCGTCGTCTGATTTCCCCAAAACCTCATAGGCCGCTTTGGCGCACTTGCCGAAACGAACAACGCCCGCGATGTGGGATGAAGTTACAGTCTGTTTAGGCTGCGATGTCGCTGTGCTTGCATTCTGGGGCAAGCCTAGGCCTAAATGGACCCAGCGCAGCAGGAAGAGAACAAAGAACGAGCACAAAAAGACAGGCACATTATGGCAGACTGGCATACGGGATCGTTGGCGCGCGTTTTGGAAGATCTTCGCAGCGCGACCGATGGACTGACCTCTGACGAGGCGCAATCACGTCTGGAACACTACGGCCGCAACGAATTGAGGGTGTCAAAGGACACTCCGGAAATCGTTAAGTTCCTTCTACAATTCAAGAATTTCTTCGCACTGCTTTTGATTGTCGGCGGGGCCTTGGCCATGACTGCCGAGCGCATGGATCCCGGCCAAGGCAACCTTTACATCGCAATCGCCCTGATCGCCGTCGTTCTTCTGAACGCGACATTCACGTATTTCCAAGAGCATCAGAGCGAACGGATCATGGACAGCTTCAAAAGCATGCTGCCCTCGATGATTACCGCACTGCGCGATGGTCAACCGCAAGAGGTCGCCGCGTCCGAACTTGTGCCAGGGGATGTGATCATCCTGAACGAAGGCGACCGTGTGCCCGCCGATGGTCGCTTGATCGCAGCCAAAGAGCTGAAGGTCGACAACTCCAGCCTGACCGGCGAAAGCGAACCGCAGCTGCTGGACGAAGGCGGACAGGCGGATGCTGTCTTGGAAAGCCCGAATATGGTGTTCTCGGGCTCGCTTGTGCAGAATGGCGAGGGCACGGTTGTGCTGGTTGAAACCGGCATGAGCACCCAGATCGGCAGCATCGTGGAGCTGACGAAAGCCACGGATGCGCACGAGACGCCGATCCACAAAGAGCTGAGCTATTTCATCAAAGTCATCAGCTTCATCGCAATTTTTCTGGGCGTCAGCTTTTTCGCCATCTCTGTTGCGATCGGGAACAGTTGGATCGGCAGCCTGATCTTTGCGATTGGCATCATCGTGGCAAATGTCCCTGAAGGGTTGTTGCCGACAGTGACACTCAGCCTGACCATGGCAAGCCGTCGAATGGCGCAGAAAAATGCGCTGATCAAGAACTTGGAAAGTGTCGAAACGCTTGGATCGACGACGGTGATTTGCACCGACAAGACCGGGACGCTGACCCAAAACCGGTTGGGCGTGAACACTGTCGTCCTGGGGGGCGAAGAATACCCGGCGACCGATCCACTGGTGAAGGGGGTCGCGGTCTTTGACCGGTTGCTGAAGGTCATGTGCGTCTGCAACAATGCCTATCTGACCGAGGACGGGTTTTCTGGGGACGCCACCGAAGGGGCGTTGCTGCTTTATGCCCGCGAGCATGCGGATGTGAAGGCCCTGCGCACGGTCGAGGAGATCGCCGAGCAGCCTTTCAACTCTGTCACCAAGCGTATGATCACAGTCACAGACGCCGGGGATGGTCCGCAAGCCTATCTGAAAGGCGCGCCCGAGGTCGTTCTTGCGATGTGCGATCGCATCGCGCTGAACGGTCAGGAATACCCTCTGACCAAGGAACGCGAAGCCGAGGTCATTCAGCAGTTCCGTATGCTGGCAGGCCGGGGCGAGCGTGGCCTTGCCTTCGCGGCCCGCGCATGTGACCGCGGGGATGTGCCGGAAGAGGGGTACGTCTTTCTGGGTCTGACCGGGATGATCGACCCGCCCCGGCCCGAAGTGCCCGATGCCCTTGCGCGCTGCCATTCCGCAGGCATTCGTGTCATCATGCTGACCGGTGATTTCGGCCTGACCGCGAAAACGATCGCCTGCCAGATCGGACTGATGAGCAAACACGGGCGGGTGGTTCAGGGCGACGAGCTTTCGCTGATGGACGATGCAGAGCTTCAGGATGTCCTGCGGACCGAACCCGAGATCATCTTCGCCCGGATTGCGCCGTCTCAAAAATTGCAGGTCGTGCAGGCGTTGCAGTCCTTGGGCGAGATCGTCACCGTCACCGGGGATGGCGTGAATGACGCCCCTGCGTTGAAACACGCGGATATGGGCGTGGCCATGGGCGTGGGCGGCACCGAGGTCGCCAAAGAAGCCTCGAACATGGTGCTAATGGACGACAACTTTGCCACCATTGTTGCCGCCGTCGAAGAGGGGCGGACGATCTTTGACAACATCAAGAAGTTCATCGCCTACATCCTGACCTCGAACATTCCGGAAATTCTGCCCTTCGTGGCCTTTGTCTTGCTGGATATTCCCCTGCCGTTGACGGTCATCCTGATCCTGTCGATTGACCTTGGTACCGATATCCTGCCCGCGCTGGGGCTGGGCGCTGAGAGGCCGGAAACCGATGTCATGAAACGCAAGCCGCGTCCGCGCGGTGAACGGCTGCTGAGCCGGAACCTGCTGTTGATGAGTTACGGTATCGTCGGAATGCTGCAGGCCGCTGCTGGCTTTTTTACCTATTTCACCATCCTGTATTCGGGTGGCTGGGAATGGGGGCAGGACCTTGCCAACAGCGATCCCCTGTACCGCACCGCCATCACCGGGTTCTTCGCGTCGATCATTATCTGTCAGGTGGCCGACGTGATCATCTGTCGAACACGCACGCAAAGCCTTTTTTCGGTCGGGCTGTTCTCGAACCCGCTTGTTCTGGTTGGAATTGGTTTCGAACTGTTGCTTCTGGCCAGCATCAGCTACATCCCGGCCTTCAATACGTTCTTCGGAACGGCCCCGCTGGAAATGTGGCACCTTGCACTTTCGGTTCCCTTTGCGCTGCTGATCCTTGCAGGGGATGAGGTTCGACGGGTGTTCGTGCGTCGCAACAATCCCTTCGTGCGCCGTTGGCTAACGTGGTGATCCTCCTTGCAGAGTTTCAGAACCGGGATCAACGAAAGGCGAACGCCACAAGGGTTAAACATAGGATGATGTTCAGCCCCCAGATCACGAGGGATAGGCGCCGCCGCGAGTTCGTATTGCGCATGGGGTCAATCATAGTCAAACCGCTCTGTCAGAATGCGACGTGAAGGAGCCCCCCGGCTGATCAGGTGGTCTTCAACGACGTCCATCATCTTGGCGGGGCCACAGATCACGAACACCCATTCTTTGATCTCGGTCTCGGAGAAAACGTCATCAAGCAGTGCTGGCGTAATCAGGCCCTTCGCACCCTCCCAGTTTTCGGGTGGTTCGGACAGAACATAGTGTGCGTCCTCGGCATCAAGCTCATCGCGATGGACAATCTGGTCGACGCTTCGGTTGCCGTAGATAACTTTTACCGGGCGCGGATCTTCAGACAGGCGCATCTGCCTTAGGATGCCGAGCAGCGGCGCGATGCCGACGCCGCCGGCGATCATGGCTACCCCGGGTTCGGTGTGGCCGTCGATCGACAGGCTCCCATATGCGCCATCAAGATAGACGACCGTCCCCGGTTTGATCTGGCCTATGGTCTGGGTGAAATCCCCCAGCTCTTTGATGATGAAGGACACCTTGTCTCCGGACGCCGGTGCCGAGGAAATAGAGAATGGGTTCTCGTGGAGCGAAAACGGGCTATGGCCAACGTTGATCCAAGCGAACTGCCCCGCCGAATACGCAAGACCCGCTCCATCGTCGGGCGCAATGGTCAGTTCCCATTGCCTTGGCGATAACTGGACGACGCTGGAGACGCGCCATGCGTTCGCCTTCTTGAGGAAGGGCATCAGTAGGTAGACGTAGAACAGCGATGCGATGGCCAGACCGGTCATAACCAGCCAAACCCATGTCATGATCGGTTGCGATCCGTACCGACCCGCATACACGGTGTGGTGCAGTAAAAGTAGCGCAACCAAGATGACGCCAAGGCCATGAAGCAGGCGCCAGCTTTCATATTTCCAGTCTAGCTGTTTGCGGAATACCGCAAACAACACGACGCTTGGCAAAAGCACGAAGGCCGCAATCCCGGATGAAAGATAAAGGATGTCCGTGGTAAGCGTAAGTTGACGCGTTGGATCCCATGGTCGCGCGCCGCCGGACGGCGTTGCGCCGTACAGAAAGGGGTGCACAAGCGCAAAGATCAACGCCGCACGCGCCATCACCTGATGGAACCGCATGGTCACATCCATGCCTATGCCATTGGACACGCGCTTGAACCGACCGGAGAGAACGAACTCCACAAGGATGATCGAAAACGCCAACATCCCCAGACCCGATGCAAGCTCTTGCTGGAACGGGCGCGGCGGCCCCCCGACACTCCAAGAGATGATCAAGGGCAGGACGACAACTGCGAGATAGGCGAGTAATAACAATGGTGCTTTCACACGCGTAGACTGATCCATATCGTGTCTCGATGCAACCTGCCGTAGATGTCGCGGCGCGCGCGTTGGCGCCGTTTCGCGTCGATGGCCCGTTGAACAACTCAAATTCGGGCACCGCACTGACGGCTTCCAACGCAATCCCGACCCACCGTGACGCTGCGAGGGCGCGTGGACTATGCAGTGGCTTGCCCGAACGCGCGCCGGAATTGTGAAGGCGTCGCACCTTGTGCCAACCGGAATTCGCGGCGGAAGGTTTCGGACGATCCGAACCCGCTGGCGCTTGCCACGTCCGTCAGCGATAGGTCCGTCGTTTCCAATAGCTCAACGGCGCGGGCGACCCGGGTTGCGGTCAGCCAAGCACCCGGCGTTTTGCCGGTCGCTTCGTGGAACCGTCGCGCGAGGGTGCGCTGGGACAGGCCCGCAACATTCGCCATGCGGGCCATCGGCCAAGGCTCGTCCAGCGTTGACCGCATTGTGTCAAGCAAGGGGGCAATGCGCCCGCCTCGTTCGGGCGGCACGGGGCGGGGCACGAACTGGCGTTGGCCGCCTTCGCGTTGCGCGGGTAGAACCAGCCGACGGGCAACGGCATTGGCATGATCGACGCCGAAATCTCGTCGGATGATGTGCAAGCAGAGATCTAGCCCCGCCGCCGACCCGGCAGAGCTGAGCAAACTGCCCTCATCGACGAAAAGCACATCCGGCTCGACGATGATGTCCGGGAAGCGCTGGGCGAGCAGTTCGGCATAGCGCCAATGGGTCGTCGCGCGCCGCCCATCAAGAAGGCCTGTCGCAGCCAGAACGAACACGCCCGAGCAAATCGTCGCGATCCGCGCACCATTGTGATGCGCCTTGCGCAAGGCAGCGACCAGATCGTCAGGCACGGGCACGTCCACCCCCTTCCAGCCGGGGATCATGATGATGTCCGCTTTCGCCAACGCCCGAAGATCGTGATCCGCCTCAATCACTACGCCACCAAGACCAGTAATCCGGCCCGGTTCGGCAGCGATGGTCCGGGTGTCATACCAGCGGTCAAATTCACTGCGCGGCAGGGCGAAGGCCTCGACCGCGATGCCGAATTCAAAGGTGCAGAGCCCATCATAAGCGAGGATGCAGACTTGAATGGGGGCTTTTTCGTGCATTTGGCAAAATCCGACCGATCATTGTCATTATGGCCAGTATCGCGAATTGCAGCATTCGCGCAAGCATGGGGTCAACACCAAGAACAGGAGCCTTTTATGTCGAAGACCCCAAGCCCCGTCGCCGCCATCCCTGCTGCCGCCAGCGCCGATGCGCTTGCCCATTTTGAGGCGCGCCTGACCTTTGAAACGGATTGCTGGGATACGCATGACGCGCTTTCCAAAGGGGCGGGTGACTTCGTGGTTCTGGATGTGCGTGGCCCGGCGCTTTACGCCGCAGGACATATCCCCGGTGCTATCTTGCTGCCCCATGGCAAGATCACTGCGCGCAAGATGTCGGAATGGCCTGATGACACGCTGTTTGTCGTTTATTGCGCCGGCCCGCATTGCAACGGTGCCAACAAGGCTGCCGTGCGTCTGGCCAAACTGGGTCGCCCGGTGAAAGAGCTGATTGGCGGCGTGACGGGCTGGTTGGATGAAGGGCTTGTCCTGGCGAAAGGAGAGGCGCCCTCGAGCGTCGCAGAAGTCGAGGGCGCCTAAGCTCTGCGGTGGGTGGCTGAAGGACATGCCCTGGCCGCAAGCCCCTCGCTAGGCAGCACTGCGCCTTAGAAACGCGAGGCCCAGGCCAAGTGTCACCAGAAACCCACCACAGACGCGGTCGATCCACAGGGCACCGCGGGCACTTAGGAATGTCATCGCCCGCGCACCCAGCGTGGCATAGGCCGCCATCACCGCCACATCGATCGCGATGAAGACTATCGCCAGCGTCACATATTGCATCAGCATCGGCTCTTCGGGGGTCAGAAACTGGGGCAGGAAGGCCGTGAAAAACAGAAGGCCTTTGGGGTTCGTGACGGCGACCAGAAAGCTTTTGCGGAAGATGGCCGGATACGGGCGAGGTTTGTCCGGGTTTTGGTCGCCCGCAGGGTGATCTCGCAGGTGCAACTCCCCTGACGTGCGCAACATCTGCACGCCCAGCCAGATCAGATAGGCCACCCCGACCCACTTCACGACATTGAACACAAATCCCGAGGCCGCCAAGACCGCCCCCAGTCCGACCCCGGCGGCCGCAATAAGAACCGCGTCCGAGATAGCTGCCCCGGCAATGCCGTATCCCGCTGCGGTGAACCCAAATCGTGACCCGTTCGACAGGGCAAGCAGAACGGTTGGTCCGGGCGTCATGACCACGACAACGGCCATCAGGGAAAATGTCAGAAGAGAAATGTCCATCATGCAGTCCTTGTACTGAGAGATTGGATGGCGAGCCCGGTCAGAAGAAGGCAGACACCGCTGACCACTGTTCGGAGCGTGTTCCAGAATTGCCACGGCGCGGAATAGTCCTGCCAGACCCTTTGCGCCGCGCCGAAGTCGGTTGGCACAGCAATTTCGGCAAGTGCTTCGTTCATGGGGACATTGATGGTGGCCGTGACCAAAAGGGCGCCCGCGACATACAGAGCGGCAGAGGCTGCGAACAAAGCCGCAGCGCGTTTCTTGCGTTGCAGTGCCGCGATGCCAGCCGTGGTCGCAAGGATAATTGGCGTCAGGAAAAAGGCCGGAAAGAAGACGGCGTTTCGGACTGACGCGTTCATCGCCTTCATGGCCGCGATCGAGACCCGAGGGTCCGCCGCATCCAGCCCCCACATGGTGGAACAGACCCAAGCGTAGAAGAAGCCAAAGATGGCGCCGATGCTCAGAAGTGAGAGCATCGACATTGGCACAAGCAAGCGGGTCATCAGGCGCACCCGGGGTGACAGTTCGCGTTTTCGGCGTGTACGCTCTTTGCGCGGGCCGCTTTGACGACCTGCACAAAGATCACTACGACCGCGATCTGACCCAGAATGACTGCTGGCCAGATCAGGCCGAACTGCGCGTCGAAATATTTCTGCGGTCCAAAGGACACCAGCGCCATTAGCGCAGCAAGGACGCTTAGCCCACGCCCCGAGAAGCTGCCCAGCGGTTGCACCATGATTCCTGATAAGGCGACCGAGATCGACGCCCCAAGAAACGGCGCGATTCCGAACAGCGGGGTGGCTACGGGCGGGTGCGGTTTGATCCCTGCGTACAGCGCGGACAGCATGATCCCTTGCAGCACGATCAGCGTGGTGAGTGCGGCCATTGCGTGGCGGTTGGAGTGTGTCATGTCATTGCCTCCTAAAAGCGTAATTACGGTTACGGTTGTACATATCCGTAATTTGAGTTACGGATGCTGTCAACAGGACAGGAGAAAGATTTTGCGCGAAGACAAACGCTCGCAACGCCAGCAACAGATCGAGACCGCCGCCTATGAAGTGCTCGAGGCCAAGGGGTATGCGGGGACGTCCATGCAAGGCATCGCGCGACAGGCCCGTGCCTCGAACGAGACGCTATACAACTGGTATGGCGACAAGCTGGGCCTGTTTCAGGCGCTTGTCAGTCGCAATGCGGAAGAGGTGAAATCCCATCTCGAAGCCGAGCTGGAAACCGATCACGACGCGTTGGCAATCTTGGGGACGCTCGGCCCGAAGCTGCTGGACCTGCTGACCGGCGACCGCGCGGTCGCCCTGAATCGCGCGGCTGCGGCAGATAGCAGTGGTGAACTTGGCGCCGCACTGTCCAAGGCCGGTCGCGAAACGGTTTTCCCGCTGCTGGAACAAGTTCTGCTACGGGCACGAGCGGACGGCCAGCTTTGCTTCGAACAGGCCGAGGCGGCGGTCGGTCTTTATCTGGATTTGCTGATCGGTGACCAGCAGATCCGCCGTGTCATCGGTCGCCTGCCACAACCCTCGAAGGTGTTTCGCGAGGAACGCGCGCAACGGGCCATTCACCACCTGCGTCAACTGCTGAGCTGAGCTTCGTCAGATCGTGTCCGCATAGGCCTTCGCAAGCGGGTGCGACGCTTCCTGCGCAAAACGGTGCATGGGAATGTCTTCGACGATCTGGGCATCGTCCAGAACAAGAATGCGGTCCGCCAGCTGGCGTAGCGGTGCAAGGTCGTGGCTGACGATCAGCATGGTCAGACTGGTTGTAGCGTGGATGTCCCGCAGCACCGAAATCGTGCTGACCTGCGTTGCCAAATCCAGCGAGGATAGAGGCTCGTCAAGGATGAGAACTTGGGGTTCCGCGGCAAGGGCACGGGCAAGTGCCACGCGCTGGTTTTGTCCGCCAGACAAGGCATGTGGGCGCCGTTTGTGCAGTGTTTGGGGAATGCCGAGCGAGGTTAGAAGGTCTGTGGCGCGGGCATCTCGTCCCGATGCCGCCCCGACGCCAAATCCCGTCAGCGTTTCCATCACCGCTCCCTTCGCCGTCAGGTAGGGGCTAAGAGACTGGGTCGGATCTTGCCACAGATATTGGATCTGTTGGCGTTCTGCGCCTTCGCCGGGTTTGACCTGCGCGCCGCGCAACAGGATTTCCCCCTGTGTGGCCTGTTCCAGCCCCACAAGACAGCGCGCGAGGGTCGACTTGCCCGCGCCCGAATGGCCGATCAATCCGACGACCTCGCCTGCCTGTATCGTCAGATCGATGTCGCGCAGCACGTCCCGCCCGTGGAACTGCTTTGAGAGACCGCGAACCCTCAACATGCGGCTTGCAGCGCCGCGGCTGCCTCGGCAAGTTTGCGGGCTGCGGGCGCGGTGGACTGTGCCAGCGCGGCGAGCGGGGCATCCTCGACAAGCTGCCCGTTCTCCATGACAAGGGTGCGGTTGGCCACCTCGGCCACTGCGCGCAGATCGTGGCTGATGAACAGAAGGGCAGCGCCGGTTTCTTCGGCCATCGTGTTGAGGGCTGCAAGGACGTCGCGCTCGGTCAGGACATCAAGCCCGGTCGTCGGCTCGTCTGCGATCAGGATGCGTGGGCGCAGGATCAGCGCCATGGCGATCAGCACCCGTTGCTTCATGCCACCGGACAATTGATAGGGGAACAGCCCGGCCACAGGCGGGGCGAGCGACACGGTTTCCAGCGCGCGCGCAACAGTCGCGTCTGACGCGTTGACAGCGATCTTTGCCGCCTCAGCAAGTTGTGCCCCAATGCGGCGTGTCGGGGTTAGTGCGGTTCCAGGGCTTTGAAAAATCTGGAAGATGCCGCGCCCGCGCAGCGTGCGCCATGTGCGTGGGGAGGCATTGCCCACTTCTTGGCCGTCGATCCGGATCGTGCCGCCCGTCCGCACAAGAGGGGGGCGCAACAGCCCGGTAAGCGCCGCAGCCGTTAAGGACTTGCCGCAGCCGCTTGGCCCAACAAGACCAACACGTTCCCCTGCGCGGATCGAGAACTCCACCCCGTTCAGCAGTGGCGCGGACCCGGGGATGGAAACCGTAAGGCCGCTGACCTGCAACGCATCTACCATCGGTACGGCTCCCTTTTGTCGAGCACAGATTGCAGGCCTTCCCCCACCAGATTGAAGGCGAGGACGGCGAAGGTCACCGCCAGCCCCGGTGCAATCAGCATATGTGGTGCCTGTGCGAAAAACGGGCGCGCTTCGTTCAGCATCGCGCCCCATTCCGGGGTCGGGGGCTGGGCGCCGATGCCCAGAAAGCTGAGCGATGACAGGGCCAGCAGTACGGATGCCGTCTCGAGCGAGATGATCACGGCCAGCGGCGGAAGGATTTGGGGCAGAACATGGCGCAGCACCACGCGCATGCGCGAGGCGCCAGACAGATAAGCCGCCCGAACGAAGTCTCGGTGGCTTGCTGACAGGACCAGCGCCCGCACCAGACGCGCATTCGAGGGCCACCAAGCAGCGGCTACCCCCAGGATCGAGGCCTCAAGCGATGCGCCCATGAAACCGATGATGGCCAGCGCCAGAACCAGCATGGGAAAGGCCATGATGATGTCGGCAAGGCGCATCATGACCGCATCGGTTCGCCCGCCGGCCAACGCGGCAATGACGCCCCAAGGCAAAGAAATCGCCAAGATTGCCACCATGGCTGACAGCGCTGCCCCAAGCGACACAGGCACCGCGCCGATCAGACGGGCAAGCACGTCCCGCCCCAGATGATCCGTCCCCAGTGGATGGGCGGCCGATGGGGGCGATAGACGGGCCAGCAGGTCCATATGCTCGGGCGCAGGCAGATCCAGCAGTGCGGGCAACAGCCCGATCAAGGCAAAGCCCACAAGCAACATGATCCCAAGGGCAAGGCCGATCGGATGGCGGCCAGTCCGGGTCAACCACGTCAGTCGCGGCAATATCCGCAAGGCCGGGATGCGCAGGGTTTGATTACTCATCCGAATACCTTCTACGCAGTTGCGGGTCCGATAGGACCACGGCGAGATCGGCGATCAGGCTGGTGACAAAGAAGATCAGCCCCATAAAGACGAGGTAGGCTTGGATCACTGGGAAATCCCGTTGGGCAATGGCCTCGAGTATGAGTTGCCCCAATCCGGGCCAGCCGAAAATGCTTTCGACGATGACCGTTCCCCCCAGAAGCCCGCCAAACGCGTTGGCCCATGCCGTCGCCAGAGGTCCCGCGATGCGCGGTGCAATATGGCCGATCAGGATCTGCATCGGGCCAAGGCCTTTGGCGATTGCAAGTCGGACATAGTCTTCGCTCATCTCGGACCGAATGCGTTCATAGACCATGCGCCCAAGTGCAGCGCCAACCGCGAGGCTTAGGGTGACGGCGGGCAAGATTAGATCGGAAAGGGAGCCGTCCCCGACCAACCGCGCCCAGCCAAGTCTCAGCACAAAGATGTAGATCAACAGCAGGGCAAGCCAAAACGATGGCACCGAGACCAGCAAGACCGTCACCCCGCGCAGCCCTGCGCCTGCGAACTGCCCGGCCATTGCGGCAAGGCTGCCCAGTGTCAGCGAAATGACGATGGCGCCCAGAAGCGCGCTGATCGCAAGCGCCAGCGTTGCGGGCAGGTGGATCATGATCTCGGCCATCACGGTGCGGCCAGTGGCAACGGAGGTGCCGAACTCGAACCGAACGGCACGGCCGAGCCAGTCAAAATAGCGCGCGAAGAAAGGCTTATCCAGGCCATACTCCGCTTGGATCGCGGCGATGTCTTCCGGCTTGGGCACGATGCCCATGGCGCGCAGCTCCATCATCACCGGATCCCCCGGCGCAAGGGCCACGATGGCGAAGGCCACGAAGGACATGCCCAGCAAAGTGGGCAATGCAGCGGCAAGGCGGACTAAGATGAAACGCAGCATAAGAACATCCGAGCAGCAGAGCCCCAAGGGGCCCTGCCTTTCTCAATAGACCCGCTTAGTTGGTGAAGGTCGTGTGACCATATTCGATCCAGTCCGCGTATTCCGACATCTTCACGTCGATGCCGGGGCGCGACAGGACGAAATTGGGCACGGTCAGAACCGGAATGGTCGAGACATGTTCGTCGATCACGGCGCGATAGGCCTGACGCACAAGCTCGATCACCTCGTCGCGGCTTTTCGCAACGCGCGAGGCCGCGGCCAGCTCATCCACATTTCCGCCCGGCGACGTCACCGCATAGCCCCACGGGCTCATGGTGGTGAACACGTTGTACAGCAGATAGGTCGGGTCGGTGTTGTTGTTCGACGCGTATTCCAGATAGATGTCCGCTTCGCCTGTCTTGAAGTAGTTGTCGTAGTAGACGCCGCTATCTTCGATCTCGATATTTTCGATGTCGACACCAATGGCCGCGAACATCTGGTCCAGCATTTCCGGCATCGGTTTCACGGTCGAGACATTCGGATAGGCCGACACCATGCGCAGCGCCAGTTTGCGCCCGTCTTTTTCACGTACGCCATCTGCGCCCATGGTCCAGCCAGCCTCGTCCAGAAGTGCGTTGGCATGCGAAAGATCGTACGAGAAACCTTCGGCATGGTCGTCACCCATATTGAACATCCAGCCGGGCAGAATGGTCTTGGCGGGCTTGCCGCGTCCATCCCACAGCACTTGGGCCAGGGTTGCACGGTCAATGGCATGGGCGAGTGCCTTGCGGACCCGCACGTCGCTGGCGATGTCGAACGGTGCCTTGCCCTGCATGTTGAACATCAAAGCCGCATAGCGGATCGGGCGGCTTTCATGCAGCACGACCGAGCCGTCCTTTGGCATTGACAGCATCATCTGAGGGGTCACCTCGCCGATTACGTCGACCTCGCCATTTTGCAGCGCCAACATGCGCACATTGTCGTCGCCGATGAAGCGGAAGGTCATGCGATCCACATTGGGCGCCTCGCCCCAGTAATCTGGGTTGCGCACCACGGTGATCTGCTGCTTGGGCTCGTAGCTTTCCAGCAGATACGGGCCGGTGCCGATCGGGTTTTCGGCCATATCCTCGCTTGGCAGGAACAGCGATGTGCCACGGTGGGTCATGTTTTCGATCACCAAGGCCGAGTCCACTTCGGACCGGAACGAGATCTGGTGATCGCCCAGCTTGGTGAAGCTTTCCTGATCAAGCTGCAGGAACTCCGACTTGTTCTTGTCATACTGTTTGAACGACGCAATGGCAGTATCAGCATTCCAAGGGGTGCCGTCCGAGAAGGTCACGCCGTCTTGCAGGGTGACGGTATAGACGCCCTCGACGTAGTTCCAGTCGCTGAACAAAAGCGGGCTGGGGTTGAAGTCGGCATCGGGGCGCACTGCGGGTTCTGCGATCTGTGCAGCCGGGCGGCGGGTGGTGAAGGTGAACTTGTCCGATTTCACGCTATAGCGGTCGGATTTCACGGCGATGGTCAGCGACGTTTCAGCAAAGGCCGGGGCAAAAGCCAGCGGCATGGCAAGCGAAGCGGCCACGGTAAACCGTGCGGCCTTGGTCAGGAGTTTCATGAACGTAGTCCTTGTGAGTTGAATTCGTATTGGGGCGAAGTCAGCTCAGGACCGGAGGGGCGCGCGGTGTGTTCGAGGTTTTGGTGGTCTGCGCGATGTGCAGATGGATCGCCGACATGGACACAAGGCGGGTGACCTCGGCGTCCGTGGGGTCGATGGTGGGGGCGCCAGACAGAAGCGCACCGATTTGCGCTGCAAAGAAATCACACCCAAGGTCGATTTCTTGCTGCGTCTCGCCGTCAAGCGTGATGGTGACGGTTTCCATGTCACCGCCGGTACAGATCTCGTAGGTGATCGTATCACCGTCCATCACCAGCATCGTGCCGGGCGGTCGCAGGAACACACTGACGAGAATCGTCAGAGCCAGCACAGCTCGTATGACATTCCTGCGGTTCATGAGTTCCCCTACATCGCTTGGCGGATAATAGCTTCCGACAATCTGCGACACCATGACCATTGTGTCGCAGTGTTCAAGCCCCAAACAGCGCGCATCCTGCGGCTATTTTTTTGATGCCGTCCCGTGTCACGCGGTCAGGTAAAACCCGCGGAACTCTTTCACCGTCGACAGGCACAGCAGCGTCTTCATCTGTGCGACAGAAGGGATGAGGGACAGGCGTTCGCGGTACAGGGATTCGTAGTCTTCGGTGTTTCGCGCTGCGACACGGATCAGATAATCTGATTCACCAGAAATCAGGTGGCATTCCAGAACCTCTGGCATCTCGTGAATGGCCTTTTCGAACGCTTCGATATGTTCGCGCCGTTGGCTTGTCAGCTTGGCCTCGATGAACACCTGAATTTCCAATCCAACCTTCTTGCGATTCAGGCGCGCGGCGTAGTGAGAAATCTTGCCTTCCGTCTCAAGCATCTTGACCCGCCGGTGGCAGGCCGACAGCGAAAGTCCGACCTGTTCTGACAGACGCGCCATCGAGATTTGGCCGTCTTTCTGAAGTATGGAAAGAATGCGGATATTGAGCTGATCCATAGGAAAATTTCTCACTTACAATTCAGGTGTCGAAATATTTCCAGAAAATTTCCTAAATATCAAGAAATGGGAGAACCTTTCTCGTATCGGTTGCGCTAACCTAAAGCTGTCCTGAAACGGACAAACAACCAAAGGGAGGGAAAGATGTCCCACAAGATCGTCGTCGGCTATGACGGCAGTGACAGCGCCAATGCGGCGCTCGCATTTGCAACGGATCTGGCCAAAGCGCAAGGCGGCAGCATTGTCGTCGCCCATGTGTTGGAATGGTCGCCATACTCGTTTCTGACCCCAACTGAACTGGAAGAGCGTCACAAGCGGCGTGGTGAAGAACTGGATCGCGCAGAAGCTGCGATCCTTGCACCGGCTGTCGACAGCTTGAAAGACAGCGGGCTGGAAATCGATACTGCGCTGAAATACGGCAATATCGCCACGACCCTAGGTGAGATTGCGACTGAAAGTGGCGCTGACCAGATCGTAATCGGCCGCAATGGAGAGCCCGGCCTTTCGTCGCGCGTTTTCGGCTCCGTTGCCATCAGCCTTGCTCAGGCAGCACCTGTGCCTGTGACCATTGTGCCTTAAGCGAACAGGAAACATCATGACCAATCAAATTAAGGCGGCAGCTCTGGCTGCTCCCGCCGTGCTGGCAGCATCTGCGCCGGCCATGGCTCAATCATTGGACCAAACCATCAATGAAGGCTTCGCAAGCGCGACCGGATGGTTTGTCAGCTTTATCTTCAGCCCATTTCCCGGAACCTCGTTTCCGTGGATCGTGATGTGGCTGGTGATCGCAGCAACTGTGTTCACGCTCTATTTCGGGTTCATCCAGTTCCGGGCGTTCCCGCACTCGATCTCGCTGGTCAAAGGGGACTACTCGGATCCCAATGACGCGGGCGAGGTCAGCCACTTCCAAGCGCTCGCCACCGCACTGTCGGGCACCGTGGGTCTTGGCAACATTGCCGGTGTGGCCGTAGCCGTTGGCATCGGCGGACCGGGTGCAACATTCTGGATGATCCTCGCAGGCCTCATGGGCATGGCGTCGAAATTCACCGAATGTACGCTGGGTGTGAAGTACCGGAATGAATACGAAGACGGCACTGTGTCCGGTGGCCCGATGTACTACATGACCAAAGGCTTCGCAGAACGCGGCCTGCCCGCAGGCGGCTTCATGGCGGTTCTGTTCTCGGTCTTCTGTATCCTTGGTGCATTTGGTGGCGGGAACATGTTCCAAGCCAACCAAGCCCATGCGCAGATCGCAAACGTGGTTGGCGACTACCCGGGCTGGATCACCGGTCTGGTCTTTGCGGCAATTGTATTTGCGGTAATCGTTGGCGGTCTGAAGTCCATCGCCAAAGTGACCGAGAAAGTCGTGCCGTTCATGGGCGTTCTTTATGTCCTGACCGCGCTGGTTATCCTGATCATGAACGCAAACATGATCGGCTGGGCCTTTGGTCAGATCTTTGCCGGTGCCTTTACCGGAGCCGGTGTCGCTGGTGGTATGGTTGGTGCGCTGATCCAAGGCTTCAAACGGGCTGCGTTCTCGAACGAAGCTGGTGTTGGTTCCGCCGCGATTGCCCACTCGGCCGTGCGCACTAAGGAACCGATCACGGAAGGGTTCGTGTCTCTGCTTGAGCCGTTCATCGATACTGTCGTGATCTGCACCATGACGGCTCTGGTGATCATCATCACCGGTCAGCTGATCAGCGATCCGAACACCGGCATGTACCTGCTGGACGAAGGCGCATCGACCATTCAGACGGTTGATGGCAACAAAGGCGTCGCGCTCACATCTGCAGCGTTCTCGTCGGCCATTCCGTTCTTCAAGTACATCTTGGCGATTGCGGTGATCCTGTTTGCCTTCTCGACCATGATCAGCTGGTCCTACTACGGCCTGAAGGCCTGGACCTTCCTGTTCGGTGAAGGGCAGACCAAGGAACTGGTGTTCAAGGTCATCTTCTGCATCTTCGTGGTGATCGGCGCCTCGGCCAACCTTGGCCCAGTCATCGATTTCTCGGACGCAGCGATCTTTGCGATGGCAGTTGTGAACATCGTCGCGCTCTACTTCCTGATGCCAGTGGTGAAAGGCGAGCTGGACAGCTATCTGTCGCGCCTGAAATCCGGCGAGATCAAGAAGTTCCACTAAGCTGGGCATTTGCCTTAAACAGAGTAAGCCGCCGAGTGTCTCGGCGGCTTATGCCGTTTCCGGACGGGAATGTGGATCAGTCGGTGCGCCTACCACGGTACCGGTTTCCCGGCCCAATCGAAAAACTGTCCGCTGTCATCAGGCGTAAGGGTGTCGACAACGGTCAGCAGATTGCTTGCGGCCTCGTGCGGTGGAACCGTCTTGTGTTGCGGGTAGTTGCGTGTGAATTCCGTCGCAACTGTGCCGGGATGCAAGGCCGTGCAAATCAGGTGCTTGTGTGTGCGTTTCAATTCGATTGAAGCCGTTCTGATCACTTGATTAAGGGCCGCTTTCGACGCGCGATATGAATACCAGCCGCCCAGACCATTGTCCCCGATCGACCCGACACGCGCCGAAAGGGCCGCAAATACCGCCCTACGGTCGCGTGGCAACAGGCGTTTGGCGTGCTTCAGGATCAAAGCGGGTCCGATCGTGTTCACCGCAAACAGATGCGCCATCTCGTCGGCGGACAACGCCAGCAGCGATTTTTCTGGCCCGCGGTCGCTGGACAGGATGCCGGTTGCGACGATGATCCGGTCAAACTGGGGTTCGAGACGCCCGAGGGTTTCTGACACAGCATCTTCGCACGTGATATCCAAGCCATCTTGCGACCGGGAAAGACAAGTGACGCGATTCCCGCGCGCCTTCAGCGCATCTGCCACAGCCGCTCCGATACCGCCCGAGGCGCCGATGACAAGGGCATGGCTTTCCAAGGTCAGGATCCTTTTTAGTTGAGAGAAACGATTGCGGCATTCAGGGCGGACGCAAAGCCCACCCACACAAGGTACGGGACGAAGAGCAGGGCGGACTGGCGGTCGGGACGCCAGGCAGCGCGAATGAAGCTTGCGATGGTCAGAAGCAGGCACAGGATGATGGCAAGCGCCAGTGCGGGCATCTGGGCGGCGAAGAACACCGGCGACCACAGGAAATTCAAACCCATCTGGATGATCCAGAGCCGCAGTAAAGTGGAGCGGCTGTCATGCCGCCATACCCGCCAGCCCACATAGGCGATTGCAAGATACAACACCGTCCAGACTGGTCCGAATACCCAGTTGGGCGGGTTGAAAAACGGCTTTTGCAGGTCAGCGTACCACGCGCCCGGCGCGGTGAGCGTACCGATTGCAATGCCGCCCCCCATGACCAACAGAAGGAAAACAAGAAACGAGCCATAGGTCTTCATGATGATCTACCAACTATCCTTTTGTAACCGCTGAAAGCCCTGACGATCAGGGGCCGTAGCCTTAGGAAGAAACGGTAGCATGCTTCCAGAACCAGCACAGCGCCCGGTAGACGTGCCAGCCGCGCCAACCAGCGCCATCCCGGGATGACGCGCCATACCTCGACGAAGGCGCGCGCACCCGACACTTGCTGGCCGTCCGACAGTCGGACATGAAACCGTGCCATTGCGTCAGTGCGATTGATCCTGTCGTCCCCCGAGAAGTGCTCGGAGGATACGTCAACAAAGTCCAGCACCTGATCACGGTCCACCCGTTTGTAGTACCCGATTTCCGACGCGCACAGGGGGCAAGATCCGTCGTAAAACAGGGTCGCTTTCGGGGGCGTCTCTTTGTTAGCGGAAGTCATGTCAAAGCCCCCGCCGTGGGTGCGGTGAGCTCTAGTGCTTTCACCACAAGGGCAATCGCGATGAGGGCGGACAACAGGGCCAGTCGGGTCATTTAAGTCTCTCCTATCCTCTCTACTACGTTTCTGCGGTGCCCTTGGACCACTCGCGGGGCGACGTAGGACGAGGTTTTTTTGATACCTTTTCTGAAGCGACCTGGGGCTGTTGGACACAGCCACGGACAGATCCTTGAAAGATCGGCCGGCCAAGCAAAGGTGTTATGAACACGCACTTTGAAACTGGATGACGGCCAATGAAAACACGCGCAGCGGTTCTGAGCTTTTGCCTGTCTTTCGGGTGTTTTGCGACTTCCGCTTTGGGGGACAACGTCATGATGGACACGTTTATAAAGGGCGGCGCAATATTGGACCACGGTAGCGCCGC
>NZ_SAIT01000029.1 GCF_004360145.1 Aliiroseovarius marinus
CGCCGCCCTACTGGCCCACTTTTGCGCCGCCCTTGACACCCTTCGGGTGGTCCGGTCTAAATGTTAGTGCATCGTTGGTCTCTGGTCCATCGGCACGATGCTTTCTGGCGCAGGTGGACAGTAGACCAATGCGCTGCGCGGCCTGACGGCATTGTAGTGATCCGCTTGGCTGTGTGACGCTCATTGTGGGAGAGTCCTTTGTGCGCGGCAAGCCAATGATCAATCTGATCCGTGAAAGCATCCAGCTTCGGTTGCCGGATCGGCGCCATCCAGCTGAACTCAATTCGCACTGATCCTAGGTCAAGGGCAGCGGGGAAAAATGATATGCTCAACAGAAAGTTGGCAAAAAAATGCGCTAGTGTCTCAACCGCTTGTGGGCTACTTTTAATAGATCTAGGTACCTTCGCTGGCGACGAAGTAGCTTAGTAGAAGGAAGGCACTTAAGGAGAGCTCGATTGAAGGCTTGGAAACGGATTTTTGGTATCAGGAAATCTGAAAGCTCTCCGACCTTGGGTGAGAAGGCAGAAAGCACTCACGCGCACATACAGACAGCCAATGAGGTGGTCGAACCAGACAAGCCATCGCGCCCTTTCTTTAACAAAAAGATCGACGATCTCGAGAGACTACTGCCGACCATCCAGGGCAATAAAAAAATGCTCAAAACCTTATTTGAAGAACTGGAAAACCGCAAAACTATACGAGCGCGCGAGCTCCGCGTGCGCGTGAGGAAAATACTCGATGCTGCTGAATCATATGCTGGGGACCCGGAGGAAATCGATGATAACGAGACAAATGTAGGTGACTGCCACACTCGTGACGAAGCGCCGGGTTCCGCTCGAGGTGATCTCATTCAAGGAGAACATGTTGCTCAAGTGACAACTGATCTCCCTTTGGAAGATCGAGATAGGGTATATTGCGAGGCGGACGAGGCCACGGTCGAAATCTTTAGAAAGGACCCGGAAAAAGAAGCTGGTGTGGCCGTTAGTAAAAATCAGCCCCAAAAAGCAATCGGAACTGAATATGACAAGCGAGATCAACTTGAGGAAAATGTTCAAACTGAACGGGTATTGAAACCTGATACATCATCCTGTCCCCATGAAAAGAATGGTAATACAGACCTATTGGAATACGTGCTTGCACAGAACGTGTCCGTACGGCTTCGCAATGCGTTGAAACTCGCCTCGGATACGACCAGTCTTCCAGTAAGCACAGTGGAGGATTATCTGAGATTACCACCATCCGTTCGTCGCGAGCGCTTCAAAAGACTGCAGAACATAGGCAATAAATCTGTCAATGAGCTCGAGGAGCTCCTCACGAATGTTATCCTGGCCCCAGCCGTGGATTCTGAACGGGAAATTCATCTTCTGACAGGAGGGGCACTGGAAACGGGAAATGTCGAAAAACTGATCACATCCCTAAATTCATTTGATTTTTTGCAATTAATAGGTGGCGTCCCAACGTCACCACGACTTAAGACACTCTTAAAAAAAATGGATCAAACATTGGCCCCTCACAATCGGGGTCTGGGTTGGGCAATTAGAAATCTCGATAAATTGGAGCATCAAGCTCTTCAGCATCAAGGTACCGGAAGGTCTACTGTCAAGGAATTGAAAAGTCGCGTAAAACAGGCAGTCGCTGTAGTGTTCAGATTGGTTGGAATTGATGACGACCAATCAGAAGTACTCTGCGAAACCATCATAATGAACAGTGCGACTGGTGTAAGCCCAGACGTCATTGAGGACGCTGCAAACAAAGTTTCGCTGGCGTGGGAAGACGGAAAAATCTCAACTCTCGAAGTGGCTCAGCGTGCGTCATTTGATTATGATGTTCATACTGAACTGGTCGAACGACCTAACGCCACGTTTGACAGACTATTGAACGATGCTCTGACTAACAGAGAGTTGGACATTGTTGAAAGCAGGTTTGGCCTCAGAACCCAATCCAAACAAACTCTCGAGGTAATTGCTGGGCGGTACGACGTCACACGAGAGAGGATACGGCAAATTGAAGTTAAGGCAAAGCGTAAACTAAAATCGCCCGCGATTGTTTATGCAATGCAGTTGTATTTGAGGATTAAGTCAAGTGGTGTTTGGAATGAGCTCTCTACTTCAGGCGATGTTGTCACCGAGCAGATGCTACATGGTTGGCAGCGGAAGCTGTCTGGTAGAGCGACATTGGCCATAGACGTTGTCTTCAACGAGATTGAAAAATACCTACAGGCGTTTTCCAATCAACGCACTCTCCCCAGTGGTCTTCTCATTTGGGTTTCTCCTAGACTTTCTGAGGAAGAGGTTGAGGAAGCCGTTTCTGATCTTTCGAAACATAGCTCACTTGATGTCTCAGTTACTCAGAGCATTAAGCAGGCAATCCAAGGAGCGAAGTGGCCGATCACCTTGACTTACCTGAGCAATGTCCTCCCACATTTGTCGAGGGAGGCCATTCAAAGAGAATTGCAGACTAACTTCAATGCAGTAGTATATGGGGACACAGTAGAGAAAATATCAGGCTTGTCTGCCTCTACCCGTCTCGTCATCTTGTTACGAACCGCCGGACATGCACTGCAATTGGCTGAGCTAGAAGCTCGACACAGCGCTGTATTTAAAGAGAAAATGTCCGTTCACGCGATAAGCGCGACACTCCAAAGATTAGAAGAGGCTCTTATCGTAGATAGAGGGACCTATGATCTCTATGAAAATATCATACTCTCACCCAGTGAAATTGCAGAAGTTCGAGATGCGAGCGAAGCTGTCCTTCTACGGGAGAACAATTTCATTTCAGCCAAGGTTCTGTTTCGATTAATTTTGCCGCGCCTGGATGATCAAATTTGCCAAGTGTTAACTCCCTACATGCTTCTAGGCATCTGCCAGGATGACGAGAGATTTGATTGTCGACGCGGCCTAATGGTTGGGCTTCTAGACCCACAATTTCAGGGGCATTTTGAGCTCCTTGATGACACCATCGAAGATTTAGTCAGAAAGCATGGCCCGCTATCGATCACGGAAATAAAGAGGCGAATTTCGTCAACTCGCGAGGTTCTGGATACCTCAATTTCATTCTCGCTTTTGAAAAACCCCGAAATTATTGCGTCGTCGCGTGGGCACTTTGACATGCAGGATCGCGTCTTGGGAGGTGAGGAGAAAACAACCAAACTACTCAATGCAATCATACTATCTCTCTTGCCTGGGGAGACGACATTCCCTGTTTTGAGCGTGCGCTTGCGTTCGATCAGGATCGATATACCAATGCCAACTTTGATTTCGTTCGTTCAAAAACAGCACTGCATATCTAGAAATGAAGACCGAATTAGCCTTCGCGACGTAGATGAGGCTATACTTGCATACGAACGAAAGTTTCAAGAAGCACTTGAGGACCAAATCAACGGAAGCTTGGCAGAGAACTTTCTCGCCGAAAGCAATCTTTCAGAATTTGAGAAGCGCCTACAGAAGCTCGATTTTCGCTTTATGATGCCTCGCGAAGAGTGGGATAGTTCTGGCGACCTTGGCGACGGGGAACTGGATCTAATTTCGGATATTTTGTCGGATTTTGAATGAGCAATCGGTTGTTTCAAGATCTGCAGCTTCCCTTGTCCGTTCGAACGACCAACGCGGACCCAATAGTTACGTTCTTCAATCCAGTGCTGTCGTGTGCGCAAACCTACGACGTAGCGGTAGGCTTTTTCTCCAGCAACTGGGTGCGAGATGCTGCAGCCGGTATTGCGAAATTCGCGCTAAATGGAGGAAAGGTAAGATGGATAGTCTCCCCAATTCTAAGTGAAGAAGACTTTTCCGTTCTCCAGACGGAGAACTCTGAAGCGCACACTGAGAGTCTTATCGAACAATCGTTCGAGCGCCTTTTTGAAGAGCTCCAATCGGATACTCGGTCCGTGATCTCCTGGATGATACGCGACCACATTATGGAATTTCGAGTGGCCATCCCAAAATCATCTCTCTCTGGCATGATGCATGCAAAGATGGGTGTGTTCTCGGATTCGGAAGGCAGCAAAATCGGGTTCAGTGGAAGTTATAACCACACCGCTGCTGCAAAAACCAATTGGGAAAAAATCGACATATACGATGGGCAGAGGTCGGAAGAGGCTGCTGCACGGATCGAAGAGATTGAGCGAGACTTCGAGAATATGTGGTCTGGATTGGACCCTAACATTCAAATCTACTCTGCTTCAGAGAAGGCGCTCTCAAAATACATTGAGCATACCCACTCGGCATCTAGGCCGTATCGAATTAAATCAGAACGTTGGCCGCACTATGGCCCACCGCACTACTTGTTGGACGAACATGACAAGTTGCGCGACTATCAGGAAGATGCAGTCGATGCGTGGCTAAATAACAAGGGGCGCGGCTTGCTCGCCATGGCAACCGGTTCAGGAAAGACTGTGACGGCACTGTCCGCTGCTTCCCGCATCGCCAACCGAGCGGAAGATACGAGTAATAGTTTGGCTATTGTCATAACAGTTCCTTATCAACACTTGGCCGACCAGTGGATCGAAGAGGCACGAAGTTTCAATTTTTCACCGGTTCTATGCTACGGGGGGGTGAACAAATGGATCCGGACTGCTGAAAAAAAAGTCACAAATCAAAAGGCCAATCTTGAAAATACTGTCGTATTTGTCGCCGTTAATGACACATTTTCAAGCCTAGCTTTTCAAGAACTTCTCGAGAAACTACCTCGTAATTCATTGTTGATCGCGGATGAAGTTCACAATTTAGGCGCGCCCTACTACAGCCAACACCTACCAGAAAATTT
Source organism: Aliiroseovarius marinus (assembly GCF_004360145.1). Taxonomy (GTDB): domain Bacteria; phylum Pseudomonadota; class Alphaproteobacteria; order Rhodobacterales; family Rhodobacteraceae; genus Aliiroseovarius; species Aliiroseovarius marinus. Next base: position 4,762 of record NZ_SAIT01000029.1, read on the forward strand.
TTCGTTTCGCATGGGTTTGTCTGCGACGCCGGTTCGCCATGGAGACGAGGTGGGAACAAAGGCCATTGAAGACTACTTTGGGAAGCCAATTTTCGAGTTTAGCCTAAAGGATGCCATTGGCAGAGGATTTCTTTGTCCATATCGTTACTACCCGATTCTTTCGCCGTTTTCAGAAGACGAAATGGCTGAGTACAAAGATATATCTGATAAGATCGCGAAAGCATACGCTCGAACCGCGAGTGACGACAATGAGCTAGATGACGTTCTAAAGACTCTCTTGATAAAGAGAGCGAGGCTTGTTTCAAAGTTACGTAGCAAAACGGAGTTGCTCAAAGGCTTGCTCGCAGAGAGGTCTGACTCTTCATACAATTTGGTCTATTGTGGCGATGCCAAAGAGGACGGAGAGCGGCAGATCGAGCAAGTGGTTAGGCTCGTTGGCCGTGATCTTAAGATGCGGGCAAACAAGTTTACTGCCAACGAAAACACAGACCAACGGAAGGCCCTTCTCGAAGAGTTTACCAGCGGCGAGCTTCAAGTGCTCGCCGCCATTCGATGCCTTGATGAAGGTGTTGACGTGCCCCGGACAGAAACCGCCTACATTCTGGCATCTTCGACAAATCCTCGGCAGTTTGTCCAAAGAAGAGGGCGGGTGCTTAGGAAATCTCCGGGAAAAACTGAGGCTGCAATATACGACTTCATTGCTGTGCCGGATCTTGAAGAACTCAGAGATGGCAACGGTGCGGTCTCAAAAGTAGAAAGGAACTTGGTGGCCAAAGAAATGGACCGAGTAAACGAATTTGCCGATATGGCGTTAAACAAAGGTGAAGCACTTAGCCAGCTGAATGACATAAAAGCCAAGCTACACCTTCTACATCTGTGAGAATGACATGAGCAAATCACCAAAAGAAATCCTTAGTGAAACTACTCCTCAGATAAGGTCGATTATCGAGCAAGTACTAAAAAATGAGAGGGAGTATCAGCACTTTAGAAAGCTTAGCTCCACCCAGGAAAGCGATATCTGCAATCGTATCATAAATTTGGTCGAGAAGGAGGTGAAAAGTTGAAAATCTCCTCGATAAACATTTCCAATTTCCGTCAATTTGTTGGTTCGCAGAAGTTGAGCTTTAGCGTTGATGATCATGAGAACATTTCTGTTGTGCATGGTGAAAATGGTGCTGGAAAGACGTCAATTCTAAACGCTTTCAAGTGGTGTTTCTACGGCAGGACGGACTTTGATACGGGTGAAAAAAATATTTTAAACGAGCATGCCATTTCAACCTCTGATGATGGCGACGTTATCTCGTTGCGGGTCACAGTCGAATTCGAGCACGATGGGCGAAATTACAAAGCTGATCGATCTCAAGAGTATAAGAAACTAGGAAACAATAGTGTTGAACCAGTCGGTGGTAATGTTTTCGAGTTGTCCTGGATTGCGGCCGGAGGTGGTTTCGAAAAGTCGAAGAACCCCGGCACGCAAATCAATCAAATTCTGCCCGAAGGAATGCACAGCTATTTCTTTTTCAACGGAGAACGGATTGAGAAGCTTGCCTATGAGAGTGCCTCTCATGAAATCCGAGATGCAATTCGGAATTTGATGGGATTGGAGATTATGGAGCGTGGGCGCACACATCTGAGCGGACGTGTTCGAAAACATTTTAATAAGCAGATGAGTGAAGGAGCATCCGGACTTTTAAAGGATTTGATAGAGAAGGAAGGTTTGCTTGATGAGAAAATTGAGAAGATCAAGAGTAATATTACTTCGGAAGATGACAATATTGCCGGTTTTGAGGAGACCATACAGGTAGTCGAAAAGCGGTTGCTATCGATCAAGGACGTAGCGGCGCTCCAAGAAGAACGAAATCGACTGAATGAAAGTCTGTCGTCAAATAGGGAGGCTTTCCAGGAGACTTCTCGAAAAATCAAGCACGTTATAGGAACACGGGGATTCTTGGCTTTCCTGCATGACGCAGCACCTCATGTGAGCGGAATTTTGGAGGAGCGCCGTCAGAAAGGTGAGCTTCCATACGCGATCAAGAGGCAGTTTATTGACGATCTACTTGATAAGGGGAACTGTATTTGCGGCACCGATTTGGTGGAGGGCGAAGAGCCATACCAAAATGTCCACAGGTATCGAGACAAGGCTTCACCCGAAGGAATTGAAGAGGCTTTCACCAGGACTTCCGGAGCTCTAGGTCAGTTCGGTTGGGCGAGAAACGACATGTATCAGTCGCTTTTGGATCTCCTTGCAGACCGCAAAAGTCTGGATGACACTAGAGAGGAACTCGAAGGCGCCCTGAGTGAAATCAGTAGCAAGGTTTCTGATTCCGAACTTGAAGACGTCACCCAACTTGAAGCTCGTCGGAGACAATGTGAAATCGACCGTGACAATGCTGTCGGGCATCGAGGGCTTCTGCGAGGAAGGCTTGAAGAAGCGAGAACCGAGCTGGAGCAAGTTCAAAAGGAAAGAAAGGAGCAGGAAGAAAAGTCTGGAAAGGTTGCTTTGGCCTCCAAACGACACACCGTCGTTGAAGAGGCTGCACGAGTTTTGGAAGAACTGCACGATGCACTAGCTGAGCAAACGAAGCAGAAGTTGAGCAAACGCGTAAACGAAACCTTTCAGAACATTCTAAAGAAGGATTACAGAGCGGAAATTGACGACGATTATTGCCTTAGGGTGATTAAAGACGTACCCGGTGTAGGTCCTCAGATTGTCCACGAAAAGTCGACTGGAGAAAGCCAAGTCACCAGTTTAAGCTTTGTTGCAAGCATTGTGAGCTTGGCACATGAACAGTCCTTGAAAGACTCAACTTTTTTTAAGGGTGGCGTCTTCCCCATTATTATGGACTCACCATTTGGCGCACTCGATCCAGACTATCGTACGTTGATTGCGAGGCACATTCCGGAGTTGGCACAGCAAATTATCTTGCTCGTTTCAAAGTCACAATGGGACGGAGAAGTTCAGGAAGAATGTGAGAAGCGTGTCGGGAAGCATCAATCTCTAATCTATTTTGCTCCGAAAGTTCGTGAGGGATTGGACTCCTATTACGCTCGGCCAGGATCAGAATATGAATATACTAAAGTTGAGGAGGGGTATCATGGCTGATCGAGTGCGCAGGCCCAAACAGTACGATGAATTGCTCAGGTTGCTGAAGGAGCAAACGAACATCTTTCCAACGCTCAAAGACGCTATTGTGTTTGCAGCTTGCTTGGGGTTGAGCCGAGATAAACGCGTGTCATTTGAAAAAACTTCTGAGCCAATCAATATGCAGACTTTTGGGGAAGAATTCGATCAAATGGCGATCGATGTAATTGGAATTTCGGCATCAGATGACGATCCTATGATCATGGCGACGGAACGTAGCGATGAACGAGTACGGATCTTTGAGGAATATGCCTGTGGTGGGCTCGAAATCATTAACCATGAGGTATTTCAGGGGGGGGCTGATCTTGAAGATGGATTGATTAGGCTCGTCCTGGAGGAGCAAAAAGATGACAGCATCCTCAGCGAAATTACCGACTTGTCGGAGGTTTAGTTTCACTTCGTTTGAACTCTTCACCAGCAACCAGTGAGACTATTCACATGTTGGACCTGGGGCAGTAAAGTCTTTCGGCTTCGGTCGGGGTGATGGACTGTCTGCGTCCCCAGTTTTCGTCGGGAGCCTCTGCGGTTTGTTCCCGAAGGCGATTTGTGATTGTGACTCCTGGTAAATGAACTCAATTACCCATGCATTTATCATGCATTGATGCGCAATGCGCTGATCTCCTGCGCTAGTTCTGCCCAGGGCGTGCCCGTTTGCAGATGGCTCCAAGAAAAGCGAACGACTGCATCAAGCGCATCGGGGTGCAAGCCCATTGCCGTAAGAACATGGGAGGCTTCGCGCCTCGCAGACGTGCAGGCTGAACCGTTAGAGATTGATACTTTGTCTCGTAGCGCGAGCATCAAAGCCTCGGAATCCACGCCTTTAAAGCCAATTGCAAGTACGTGGTCCAACACGAAGGACTGGTCCCCAATCACGATTGGATCAAGAGCACCAAAAACAGAAAGGGCCCTTTGACGCTCGGCAGAACATGCTTTCTTGCGTAGCCGGTGGTCGCGCAAAGCAATCGCTGCGGCGGTGCCGAAGCCCGCAATCAAGGGAACTGGCAAAGTCCCCGGTCGCAGACCTCGCTCCTGCCCTCCGCCATAGGCTATAGGTGAAATGGGGGGGCGCTGATATCCGCGCTTCCGTGCAATGAGTGCGCCGACACCTTTTGGCCCAAAGAGTTTGTGCGCGCTTACCGAGAGCATATCGATCCTCTTATTTCGCGGGCCGTTAAGTTCTTTGCCAAAACCTTGAACCGCGTCTACATGGAAAAACGCGGGATGACCTTGTAGACCGTCGGCCACGTCTTCAATGGGTTGTAGAATGCCGGTCTCATTGTTGGCATGCATTAGCGATATAAGTAGTGTGTCGTCCCGAACAGCAGCAAGGACATCCTTTGGCGAGGCTCGCCCAGACTCACCAACACCTACTACAGTAAGTTCAAAACCTTGTGCCTCTAGTGCCCGCATTGGCTCCAATACGGCTTTGTGCTCAATCGCAGTGGTAACGAGATGTTTTCTGCCACTGCGACGACCATGGTCGGCCATGCCGAGGATTGCCAGGTTGTTCGCTTCTGTAGCCCCTGATGTGAAGAGTACTTCCGAAGGGTCGGCGTCCGCCAGCACGGCGATCTGCTCCCTAGCTAGTTGCACAGCTTTGTTTGCGCGCGCACCATATTCATGTGTTCGACTTCCGGCATTGCCATACTCCGCATCGAAGTAGTGAAACATGACGTCCCGCACTTCTGGCTCCAAGGGCGTCGTGGCGTTATTGTCCAGGTAGATTGGCATTGAAAATTCGCACTCCGACTTCATTCATTGGTGGGAAGATACCCTTCTGTGACATTGCTAACCTGTACGTTATTTGTTTGCAATTCCATTTGACAAACTGTTTGTGATTGAGCATGTAATGGCTAGTTAGAGAGGTACCATGGACAGCACCTTCCACTATGCATTTCCAGCCATCCGCGGCATCCAAGCCGGCCGGGAATACTATGTCTCGATGTGCCCTCTGCGCCTGATCCCAAAGATTTTTCTCTTTGACGAGGAAGAGCTTACCCCCGAACTGCGATCACAACGTACGCTGAACAAGGCACGAATTCCAGAGATGGCAAGATACATCACCGAACATCCAGACGGCTATGTCTTCTCGGCTTTGACGGCTTCGGTCGATGCCGATTTAGAGTTTGAGCCTGTGTCGCAAGATAACGATCGATTGGGTGTCCTGCGAATTCCGATGTCTGGAACGTTCATAATTAATGATGGTCAACATAGACGTGCGGCGATCGAGACTGCGTTGAAGCTTAACCCTAAACTAGCAGACGAAAGCATCGCAGTCGTCTTCTTCAGCGACATTGGATTGGAGCGTTCCCAACAGATGTTCGCGGACTTAAATCGGTATGCGATCCGCCCCTCGACCTCGATTTCTTTGCTTTACGATCATAGAGATAAATCGGCGGAGTTGACGCGGCGGCTTGTCCTTGAAGCCGAACCGTTCCGCGATCTTGTCGAAATGGAAAGAAGTACACTTTCGGCTCGTTCTCGACGGCTCTTCACATTCAGTGCAATCTACCAAGCGACTAATGCCCTTTTGGCAGACGCAAACGGAGACGATATCGAAGCTGACCTGTCAAGGGCTCGGAGGTTCTGGGAAGAGGTCGCAAAACAGTTGCCCGAGTGGAGCCAAGTTCGGCGCGGACAGATACCGGCAAGTGAGGTGCGGCAGGACCTCATCCATTCTCATGCTGTGGTGCTCAACGCTATCGGCAAGTCAGGTTCCGCCCTAATGCGCGACGCGCCGCAAGACTGGAAGAATAGGCTGAAGGCACTTTCGAAAACTGATTGGTCACGAAACAGCCCAATATGGGCGGGTCGTGCGGTAGTTGGCGGGCGCCTTTCAAAGGCGACACAGAACGTTGTTTTGACCGCGAACTACATCAAGAAAAGTATGGGGCTAGATTTGTCGCCGGAAGATCAGCGTATTGAGGATGCATTTGAGCGGGGGGATTATGAGCGAAGCACCTAGAACCACAAGACAATCCGTTTTTAAATCGGAAGGTTTCAAAGAAAAGCTTGCCCAAGAAATTGAGCAGATCCAGAAGATATATCTAGCAGACCAGATTCCTTGGGTTATTGGCTACAGCGGTGGTAAAGACTCTACAGCAGTATTGCAGCTGGTCTGGTTGGCGCTTTCGAAGCTTGCCCAAACGGATCTTCAGAAGCCAATTCACGTTATTTCGACGGACACACTGGTGGAGAATCCAGTGGTTGCGGCTTGGGTCGATCGCTCTCATGAGGTGATGGGAGAAAGCGCAGTACACGAGCGGCTGCCCATCTATCCACATAAGCTCACCCCTGATGTTCAAAACACTTTCTGGGTCAATCTCATCGGTCGGGGTTATCCTGCTCCTCGTCCAAAGTTCCGATGGTGCACTGAGCGTATGAAGATAACCCCAGCGGATCGATTTATTTCCGATGTGGTCAAGCAAAATGGCGAAGCAATTGTTGTACTCGGCACGCGCAAAGCTGAGAGTAGTGTTCGCGCAGCTCGCATGGCAGCAAGTGATGAAGGGAGAGTCCGCGAGAATCTAAGTTCGCATAGTTCGCTTCCAAACGCCTTTATTTACAGCCCGATTTCAGAATGGACCAATGACGACGTCTGGTTGTTTTTGCTCCAAGTCAAAAATCCCTGGGGGCACGACAACAAAGCTTTGTTGAGCATGTATCAGGGAGCTTCGCCGGATGCTGAGTGCCCGGTCGTTCTTGACACCTCAACGCCAAGTTGCGGCGATAGCCGCTTTGGCTGCTGGGTTTGTACGCTTGTCGAACAGGACAAGTCTATGTCCGCGATGATTCAGAACGACGAAGAAAAGGAGTGGATGGCGCCGCTATTGGAGCTGCGAAACGCGCTTGATGAGCCAGACCATGATAAGCGCGATTTTCGCAGGATGAGTGGAACAGTTCAGCTGTTCAACAAGGACACCCGGCCAATTCCGGGCCCGTACACACAGGCAACGCGCGAAGATTGGTTGCGCCGCCTTCTGACCGCACAAGAGGTCGTGCGAAATCACCCGAAGGCACCGCCAGAGGTTCGCGGCATAGAGCTAATCACTCGCGACGAACTTCACGAAATTCGCAGGATATGGGTGATGGAGAAATACGAAGTCGAGGATCGGTTGCCTGTGATCTATGAAGAAACGACTGGTCGGAAGTTCGGCGTCAAGAGGCTAGATGACTCGCAGCCATTCGGGGCGACTGAAATGGACATTCTCAAGCGGGTAGCCGGTGACGATCAAATCCACTTCGAGCTTGTTCGCGAGCTCCTCCAGGTTCAGCGAAGCTATCGATCCTCTGGCCGGCGGGCTAAACTTTTCGAACGTCTGGAGGAAGCCTTCAAGCGAGGATTTTATAATGATGTTGAAGATGCAACTGCGAGGGCTGCGCGACGCCGCAATCTAGGGGCATTGCTGGAGGCAGTCGGCGAGGCAAGCGGTAGTAGTGGTGAAGCTGCAAAAGCTCTTCAAGCAGAACTCGGTGAGCTTGCCAAATTTCAGAATCCGGAGGCTGCCGAATGATCCTTGACGAAATCACACTGCACAATTTTGGTGTTTATCGAGGGCGTCACCGCTTCGCGCTAACGCCTGAATCGGTTAACAAGCCGATCATTTTGATCGGTGCTCAAAACGGAGCCGGTAAAACAACATTCCTAGAAGCCCTTCAACTCGCTTTCTTTGGAAAAATGGCCCGGGGGCAGCTTCGCGGAGCAGGGGCGTATGATGACTACCTTCGTAATGCCATCAATAGGACAGCCCCGTTGAGTGATGGCGCTGAGGTCAAAGTCATCTTTCGGCGTGCGATGGATGGGCGTGAGCAAGTATTCGAAATCCGACGCTCATGGTCCGTCAGTAACCGCCGAGTACGTGAGGTCTTTGAGGTTGTTGTAGATGGACACCTTGACCGGGTCCTGACTTCACAGTGGGACGAATTCATAGAGGAGCTCCTTCCTCCACGTATCGCGCCATTGTTTTTCTTTGACGGAGAGAAGATCGAACACTTCGCCGATCTTGATCGCTCGTCGGAAATCATAGGTACGGGGATTAACGCGCTTCTCGGCCTGGATATCGTAGAGCGCTTGAAGGTTGATCTCGAAGTTCTTGAGGCGCGAAAACTTGCGGAAAGCAGTAGCGCAGATATGCGAGAAGAGCTGGATGTAGCAGAAGCAGATCTGCAAGACGCCGAAAAACGAGCGCGTTCAGCAAATGAGAGTGTGGCCAGCGCCCGCGTTGCGGCGGAAAGAGGCAACCTCGTGCTTCAGCGTGCCCGAACTGCGTTTGAGGCCGAGGGCGGCAATCTTTTTGAAGCGCGTGAAGCCATGACTGCCGAAAAAGCGCGCCTAGATGAGGCACTTGAGCACGCGAGAAAAGATCTCAGATCGTGGGCTGGTGAAGGGGCTCCGCTAATGCTTGTTACCGGTCTGCTTCAGACTGTTTCCCAGCGCGCAGGTCAGGAAGCTGAAATTGAAGCTACGCGAGCGCTGCTATCGCATCTTGCAGAACGCGATCAGCGAGCCCTAGCAAAGATTACGGATCTCGGCGCTGCAGATCAGGTCCTTAAGGAGGTCGCGTCGTTCTTCCGCCAGGATTGTGAAAATCTAGAACTGACGGCTTCCCAGGAAACGCATTTGCATCTGAGTTCTAGTTCCCGCGACGCATTGACGACCCTGTGCGGCCAAGGTCGGGATGATATTTTGAAGACGCGAAACGCCTTGCTCGAGCGCCTGGAAAATCTTGAAAAGAAGCGGGACGATCTTGAGCGCAAACTGGCCTCTATTCCAGCAGTAGAGAGTGTCGCTCCGCTACTTAAGGACGTGTCGGCGGCCGAAGTTTCATCTAAGCAAGCTGAATCAGAGCTCAATCGCTCCATGGAAGAAAGTGAACAGGCGGACAGAGGTTTGGAAGCCGCACGTAGCCGTTACAAGTCTAAGCTGGAAAAGATGGTCAGCATTCAGCTACAGCGCGAAGATGCTGGAAGGCTCCTGCAACATTCTTCTGGAGTGCGCCGAACACTTTCGCTTTTTGCCACCGAGGTAATCCAACATCACATCCAGCGGATCGAGAATTTTATGCTCGACGGGCTCCAAGCATTGTTCCGCAAGCACGACTTGGTCGCCAGCGTCGCGATCGACCCAAAGACATTTGCGATCGAACTCCATGGCAGCGATGGCCATATAGTTTCTCCCGACCAGCTTTCGGCCGGGGAGCGCCAGCTCTTTGCCGTTGCATTGCTATGGTCTTTGGCGAGAGCGTCGGGTCAGGCAGCTCCAACGGTCATCGACACTCCGCTTGGGCGACTGGATTCCCAGCATCGTGCGCGGCTCGCAGAGCGGTACTTCCCTTGTGCCGGGGAACAGGTGATCCTTCTCTCAACAGATGAAGAGATCGATGGGCGGCTTTTCCAGAAGCTGGCGCCTCATATTACTAGGAGTTTCACAATCACCTACGACAGCGCTAGGAAAAGCAGCCAGGTGGAGCCTGGCTATGCCTTTGTTAAGGACGCTGGGATGGAGGCTGCATGACGATGATCGATACCGTTCGCATCGATGATCAAGGGCGTGAACAGTTGATTCGACTGAAGCGACACACTGGCATTGAGACCTGGAATGTCCTCTGCCGTTGGGCACTTTGTGTATCTCTTGCCGAACCGACCAAACCCCCAGCACGCCAGTTCAAAGGGGAGCCTGCTGTGGAGATCGCGTGGCGTGTCTTTGGTGGCGTTCATCACGAGCTATACTTGGCTTTGATCAAACAACGCTGTTTGCAGGACGGACTCGGGCTCGACCATGCAACGGTTCATGACCAGTTCCGTCTGCACCTACATCGTGGGCTCGGCTACCTTGCATCCGATCGAAATGTTCGTTCCATTGGTGGTCTTGCTCATAAGCTGGGTGAAACCACCAAGCCTGCAGCGGCCTAGCGTGGTCAATCTACCGGAGCTCAAGGATCACGCGAGCAAACACTTCACGTACGCAGACCTGTGCCACTGCAGCTCAACTTGGCGACATACTCAGGTTGAAAACGTTCCACTAGAACTCGACACGTATCGCGCGATATCTGAGCTATGTGAAGAAATTCTTGAGCCTGTTATGGCCAAGTATGGGAAGGTTGAGCTGACCTACGGGTTCGCGGGTTCAGCGTTAACCAGAAAGATTCGTCGTCAGATTGCTCCGCAACTTGATCAACATGCGGGATACGAACGACTTCCCTCCGGTGAGTTCCTTTGTCCTCGGCTCGGTCAGGCGGCAGATTTTCGAGTGCCTGGCCAGGCTTCGATCGAAGTCGCACGCTACATTGTAGCGTCTCTGCGGTACGATCGCTTGTATTACTACGGCTCAGAACAGCCGCTACACGTAAGCATAGGGCCTGAACGAACAATGTCAGTATGCGTAATGCGCGAACTCTCCGGACGGCGTATCCCTCAACGGGTACAGCCGTCCAAGCTCTGAGGGCGAAGAGGTTTCTTCTTTCATTAATTTTTTTCTATAGCGCCTCATTATTGTTGTCACTATCGGGCTCGAGATCTTGTGTTTCAACGTGCTCGGAGGTCTCGTCATCATTCAAGCTAGTTGAAGAAGCGATACAGCCGGCCTCATTGATCTCAATAGTTCTTGGGTTCCCTTCCGCATCATTGAACTCTTCTGGAAGTTCAACGACGCCGTTGTCACTGCAGCAAGGCATTCCCCAGCGACGGGCCGCAAACTCAATCAACTCAAATTCTCGGGCCAGAATATTTTCTTCTTGCCAATTTGCTCCGTCAGAGAATTTTACTATCCGCTTTTCAGTATTTGTCGCGTTCGCATGATCGAAATGGTGGCTCCCAGGGCCAGAGAGCTTTTCAGATATTGGTTTACGGCCAAGGGCACTATTGTTGGGTGTTAGGACCAGATTCCCAAGGCGATGCTTAAACGCTTCGGCTCGCGCTTCATTTGGCCAGTGGCTTTCCCACCAGCCTCCATCTCTGTGAGCTTGAGGTAGAATGTGTTCCTGAGTGTTGATTTTTTCTTGTTTTGCTTTTCCCCAGCGGAAGGGCGCGACCCCAGCGGGTGAATAGTTAATCTCGTATTCATACAGAAAGTAGTAGCAATGCCCCCAACCAGAGACTTGTGGATCATAGGCGTACTTTGGATTGCCATCGGATAAAGTCTCGATAATCCTCTTCATTGGCGCTGTGGCATCTAATAGTTTACACAGGTTTTGAAGAACCCAGTCAGCTGACTGGCCTGGATTGAGTAGCGTATGGGAAATGTTGATGTGACTCTTTGAATTCATGTCCTTACGTCGCCGCATTACAGCATAAATTCGGAATACATAAATCTCGCAAGCTCTGGCGATTTTTTCAAAGTCCGAACCAGACATCCGATAGTGGGATGCTGCCAAAACCGGACGCACAATCGTTGCAAGATCCATGTTGTCGAGGCGGTCAAGCCAGTTCCCAGCCTCGGTTGTACAAAGAGAACCGTAGTGATGTTCCCTTTTCGAAGTCGAAATGAAACCAAACGATTTTGCATACGGCTCCCATAATCCAATAAATCTTTCGAAATCATTTTGAAGCGCGGCGTCTTCTTGGGAGAGAAGTTTTCGGAATCTATCTACAAAGGCTTCATGGACGCCTTTCTGTCCAATTGATGAGTTAAAACAAGAACTAAAGAGCTCAGAGATAAAGGCAGCTTCATCACTCCGGTTCCTAAGTTCAAAGCTCTCAAGATGCGTTAGCGCTTTATACCATGCATCTTCCACACTAACCGGTAAATTGCGAGTTGTTGCTACTAGAATGCAAAAGTTCTTAATTTTATCAAATTCACTTAGAGGAAGGCCGCGGGAGTTAATTGCGTCAAAAGCTAAGTAGCGGTTGATATTTTCACTCGCTAGGTCCACGAAAATGATCTTTGATTGGTTTTGGATTTTCGCCTTCCACTTTAGTAATTCAGCAACATCCTTCGATGCAAAAAACGCTTGCGCTTCCTGCTTAACGCTGTCCAGCGCTCTCATAGGGGGCGTCCGATCGGCAGGCGGTGACGGTGTACCCGTTAGTATATAGGAAAGGTACTGATCTAGATCCGGATTTTCGTTTTTAAGTCGTCTCTTAGTATTTCCACCCTTTTGAAAATATACTAGGTTTTTCAATTCTTTACTTTGTACGGTCTCGCTGCCTTCTAGAGCTTGCAAGCGGTTCACGATTTCGTTGGCTAGAATTAGCAAAGCCGTCACGCGTTGCTGCCCATCTTCAAGTGTGTATTCGACGATGTTTGTGAATTCATCGTCCTGATAATGATTGCTTGTTTTCGTCACAATCAGTGGTCCGAGGTAGTGAGAATGACCTTCCATGAGGGTAAGGTCATTTAGTAGATCGTTGAGTTCTCGCTTCGTCCAGCTAAATCCCCGTTGATTTACTGGGATGATGAAACGGTTACTACTACAGATCTCTTTGAATGAGGGCATTGCCATTGTTGTCTCGAATCCCTTTCTGAATTTTGTCGACCAGCCTAGGTAGTCAAGACCTTTTGTCTAGTTGCTTCATAGGCATCGGTCTTGATGTATTCTGCAATGGTCACTCGTACTCGGCGGTTGCGGCTCATGCGGAACATCATGACAACGCATGAAAGGTCACTGTTGGGTTTGGTCGTTAATTTGTTCCCACTTCCAACCTTTCAAGAAGCCTCCTGCAGCTTCCGCGACTGTGGTGATTTCCTGTCCCGTGGCTCGGCTTCCGAGCTCGCTCAAACCGAAATCAACGGCTTGCGCATCGAATTGTTTCTGACGTTCGTAGTCGGATTGGTCGGGCGCCATGAACCTTGATTTCAGAAGCAAACGTTGATCTTCGTCGCTATGATCAAAATCTGAAATCCTTTGTCTGCGCAGATCCACTTTTATTCGTACCTCGAGGCGCGGAAGCGGCGAGAGGTCAAAATCCGTATATTGGAAGCCAGTCAGCTTGCCTGATAGAAGGTGCATTTTGACGAGCTGCATCTCTTCTAAGCCACCGGCGTATTTCTCGGCGCAGCCAGCGAAACAGCGTAGCTCTGCCGGAAGTCGAGGTATTAGTTCAGTGCAGACCCAGTAGTTGGCATCAACGTCAAGGTGCCCGAGGCCATCGCTAGAAGTCTTCTGAGCCGCCTTAAGAAGAGAGCTACTATCTGCGAGCGAAAACAGTAGTTCACGTGCGGCCGTTTGTGCCTTCGCGTAGCTTCCGAAGATTGCACGAATATCCCGCTGTAACCTCTCCGGCAGATCGCGATAGTTCTTTCGGCGATTGAATTCATTGAGTGCCAGGTAGACGGTGATATCTTCCTGACGCTGCTTTGCTGCCTGTTCTAGTATTTCTGGGTCAGATAGGCTGCCGGCCAGGTGAATCGCCCTTGCGGCAGAAGTCTTGGCTTGTTCCAGTGCATCAGTGATTTCATTTGGAAGTTCGCTTGGAACAGGCCACCTCCCAAGATCTTCTGCTGTTGAAGCAATCGATTCAAGGACGGGTCGAAGAGCCTCGAACGCCGCTTCACGTGCCTCCTTACGTCGGGCGGCGATAGAGAGCCTAGAGGAGGTCCTCCGGGTTTGCCGAGACAGCAGATAGGACTGTTCCGCTACAGGATCTGAAAATACGAAGAAGAGGCCTGGGCCGGTCGGGAAAGCCTCTCTGCCAAGCGTGACCTCAATGAAATCCTTTAGTTCCGCCGGACGGTAGAATTTCTGAAACGTCCCAAGGCGCGTCACGTGCCCGTCTCCATAGGCCTGGCAGCAATCTGTTCGAGCTCGGCTGGAGGTGATGACGGCAATCGCGAGGCACCGACGCGCAAGGGCAAAGGCCGACCGAAGGACGTCCTGCCGTTCGGCAGGAGACTCGATGACGTTTAGAACAAAGCCAAGGTTTACCACATGGGCTGATTCAAGAGGTTCATCAGGTGCGTAGTATGGATCCCAACCGGCGGCTGAAATGCCAGCAGTTCGAAGGCCTTCGACATCTGAACCGAATCCGCAACCGTAATCAAAAACCGTGGTCTTTTCGTCAATCAAGCCGTATCGGATCAACGCCTGAACAGGTGAGGAGAGCCCGTCCCGTCGGATCGCCGCCAGATGGCGTTGGATCCTTACATCCGGCGGTGAAGTTGCCTCGTCGAGTTGCTCAATTGCATGGCCGACTATCTTAACACCCGCCTCACGTAGACGCTGTTCCCATGCAAGTTTGGTCCCAATGGAGCTCGTTTCCTTAAGGAGCCCTATGCGCTCGAGGCTTTGAGTAAGTTGGCTGTATTCTTCGAGCCTCGGGTGATCCACTGGAAGCAGAAGCTCTTTTCTATGAAGTACTGGCGGATTCGTGCGTGTCCAGTACGAGCGTCGAAATGCTGTTCCGCTCTCAAGATTAACGGTGATACTCTCGAGTAAAGCTGGAAACGGCCTTTCGAAATCCTCATAGGTTAGGAACGATATTTTCTTAGGTTTCGTATTGCTGAGTTTGACGACGTTCCATTGAGATGCGCACGCGACTGCCTCGGCCGCCCATATCTCTGCTCCTGCTTCAGGACCAAGCCCCGCAATCGCCTCTCGATGCAAATAAAGGTTACCAGCCACCTCCTTTCCTAAGCCCACCGCGTGCATCACATTGCCTTTCTAATGGCGGTCTGACAACATGAATACAGTATGACGTCGCCTTACTGTTCGCTAGAGCGGTCTTCCATTAAAAAACGGCTTTGGAATTGCCGGTTTCAATTGATCTAGGACCGGACGGAACAATGATTGGATCTAGGCTGGGGGTATTTCACTGGTGATGACGCCGCGGAGCAACTCCGGCTTGCCGAGATCGGACCGCCTAGATCCCATGCCACTTGCACAAACATTTCGCTCAGTTACCACTAGTTACAAACACCTCTTTTTTCGAGTTTTGCTGCGAGACGGCGTCAAACGCGGAAGACTTAAAATGGACTTCGCTAGCTTGGCCGTTGGTATGATGGAAGAGGCCTGGTGGCCTGGGTTTCATTACCGTCTCCATTTTAGTGTCCAGGACGATGTCGTTGCACGGATTACAGGAGCCCTCGACGAAGCAGTTCTTCGGCGTGATCCTGGAAAGTTAAGGCGTGCATTTGAAGGAGTGGTCATGAAGACCGGGAGAGACCCTCTTTTACGATACGTACCCCAGCGGTTTCTCAGACCATGGTTTGCGCAAGAAACAAAAGGCTTGCCAGATCATCAAGTTGATCGAACCATTGAAAAACTTAGCCGAAACCGTTTTTCAGTAGCGCAACCGATCTTCAAGGTGCTCGATGACGGAATCGAGTTCCACCCCGCGTGGGTTGAATACTTGGATCGCAACTTGATTATAGTCCAGGGTTGGAGCGATGCCATTTGGCTCCGTTTCTTGGAACGCAAAAACCCAAATGTCCCTGGGCTCGTTGAGAAGATCACGCCCGCGCTCAGAAGGCCTCCTTTGACATTCCAACGAAACCTTTGGAGGCCGATTATCCAGGAGCAGGGCGTTATCTCGATCTATAGTGGAAATTTGATCGATCCAGCAAGTTTCGAGTTGGATCATTTCTTGCCCCGAGCATTCGTGGCGCATGACAGTTTCTGGAACCTAACCCCGACAGAGAGCTTCTTGAATGCTGAGAAAAGCGATCTGTTGCCTGAACTTTCATTCGTTTCGAAACTCGCGCACCAGCACAGTCAACTGGCACACCACGCTCGTAAGTTTACCGGTAAAGCAGAATCTGCATGGCGTACCGTTCTGGATGAGTACGCAACTGACCTTGGTTTGGACTGGGCACAGTTGCAGGACGTGGTGGCCCTTGAACAAGCTTACAATGAAATATTTACGGGACTAGCTGGTGTTGCAAAGCGCATGGGATTCCCTACAGGCTGGAGCCCGAAAAGTGACGAAGCAAATAGGTCTTTATTTCGGTAGCGGCGAATTCCCGAGTATTCAATCTGATTTAAATTGCTTTCCCCGCTCAGATTTTCGGCGAAGATACGCGGGCTTACTGGCTTCCAGGCGGGGCTCATAAGAGGCAAACGCTTCGGCTCGATCCGCCAAGCGAGCATTTAAGCGACTTGAGCTATACATTGCTTCTTTAGAAAACCGCGCCCGTTCACGCCGCTTTGCATAGCGTTCAAGAGCCTCAACATTGGAGCGCAACCAAGGGCTTTCCTTGGCCATGTCTCTTGCTTTGGCGATTACCTCGTCGACCTGGTCCCATTCGCCGCGCTCAGCATGGCGGCGTGCGGTTTCTTGGAGTTCAGAGATCTGAAGCTCTGTTACACGGGCGGAGACAGTCTTGTTTGGCGCGACCGCGGCGAATGCTGCGTCGTCTAGTGCGGGCAAGGCAAGCATAGGACGTTTCATAGAATGCAGCTGGCCGTCCTTGTCTGCATATTTATAAAGGGCGGCGCAATATTGGACCACGGTAGCGCCGC
>NZ_SAIT01000030.1 GCF_004360145.1 Aliiroseovarius marinus
CGCCGCCCTACTGGCCCACTTTTGCGCCGCCCTTGACACCGGCCCGGTGCGCACCAGATCGATGCCAACGATGTGCGTATAGATATCGCCCGGTGGCCGAAGGCCGATCATGCTGGGCTCGAACGCGCTGTTCTTGGCAATCATTTCCAGCGGGATACGTCCAGCTTTCACGATTTCCTGCCCGTGGTAAATGTCGTGGAGAAACGCATTGATGGCCCGGACCCGCTGTTCAATTCCGCGGCTGAGCCTTGCCCATTCGCTTCCTGATATGATGCGGGGGATGATATCGAAGGGGATCAACCGTTCTTCCGCTTCCGCCCGCCCATACACGTTGAACGTGATGCCGGTCAGGCGAAACAGTTCTTCCGCCTCGCGCTGCTTGGCGCGCAAGCGTTTGGGGTCTTCATCCTCGAACCATTGATCGAATTGTTGATAGGGACCGCGCACATTCTGATCGTGGCCCAACATTTCATCAAAAATAGAATCGTCGCTCATAAAGCTAGTTTTGGCAAAGACCCGGTAAGGTCCATGGCACTGCCCCAATTGAAGCAGTGCGGACAGAAATAAGGGTGATTTCGCCCCTTTCTTGTGCAGCTCGTTGAAAAATCATGCAGTGCGGGATCGGGGGGCGGGCGCGTGTGCGGCAAGGCAGTGTCAGGGGAAACGGTTTGAGGCAAGCAGGGTGCTGATTTAGCGTCTGGCTAAGTCTAAACGCCTTCCTTTTAGGTACTTTCAAACCAGTCCCGAGATCATCCGCTTGGCGGTGATGTCACATGTCCGGTTGTCGTGGGGATACCCAACAGACCAGCGGCTTTGGGGATGGTGAGAAATTCTTCGGGAGTTTCAGTCTTCGAAGTATAGCTCGTCGACCTTTCCTTGGATTCTGGTAAACGGGCTAACGCACACGCTCCCTGGCCCCTTTCGGGGTGGCTAGAGTTCTCAATCTCTGACGGGCAGCAGGCGCACGGTGCGTGGCATCTCGGACAGAATCTCGACTCCGTCTGGATGCAGGAATGCAACGTCTTCTAGCCGGATCCCAAACTCGTCATTCAGGTAGATCCCAGGCTCAATCGAGAACACGTTTCCAACCCGCAAGGGCTCGGGATAGTTCGAGGCGATATACGGCGGTTCGTGCACGTCTACGCCCAGGCCGTGACCTGTGCGGTGCAGGTATTCCGGCCCGTAACCCGCGTCCTCGATCACCGTTCGGGCGGCCTTGTCTACATCGCTACACAGGGTCCCGGGCGTTGCGGCAGTCTCCGCGGCTTTCGCCGCTTGTTCAACAATGCCGGCAATCTCATTGAAGCGAGCACTCGACGTGTCACCGTACCAGGCACAGCGGGTCATATCCGACGGATACCCCTGCAAGCGGCACCCGGCATCAATCAGCACCGCCATATCGGGCTGCAAGGTATCCGAACTGGTGTGGTGGTGCGGGTAAGCGCTGTTCTTGCCAAAGGCGACAATGCAAAAGGCCGCCTGCGCCCCGTTTTCCTTGTAGTGATCAACAATGATATCGCGCACGTCACGCTCGGTCATCCCAGTACGTAAGGCGCTAAATGCGCGCTCAAAAGCAGAATCATTCAATAGGGCACTGTCGCGCAATAACTTGCGTTCTTCGGCGTCTTTCTCGGCACGCAGGAAACCAACCGTGTCCAGCGTGAAACGGTGCGTGGGGGCGTCAAGCTGGTCCAGCAGCAGGAACGAGAAATCCGTGCGCATCATCTCGTCCAGCACGATATTCAGACCCGAACGAAGGGCGTTTGCATCGGTCAAAAGCTGTGTCAGAGCCCCCAGTGGACCGTCCCCATCGCTCCATTCATAAAACGGCACATCCGCACATTGCGCGCGCGAAGCTTCGGCGTTCAACAGGGGCATCAGCACACCAATGTGGTCCGCCGTAACAATCGCCATAACCGGGCGCTCATCCCCATGCGGGTTCAATCCAAGAAGCCACTGCATATGGCTACCCGGCCCAAGAGCGACCATATCCGTGTTGGTGTCGGTCATGCGCTCGCGAAGGCGCGATAACCTGTTTGCTACCAAATCAGACATAGAACTTCTCCTCGGTGGTGGTCTATCGGGGTGGGGTCAGCTGCGATGCCCCGGCAATCGGCTTTTCTGCTCGCCTTGCAAGACAACCAAGGTTCCGGTCCACAGCATGCGGGCAGGAGTGTCGCCCAAAGTCTTCCACGAATGCGGCGTCATACCGTTGAAATGCAGGCTGTCGCCTTCGTTCAGGGTGAAGGCCTCGCCATCCAGGCTTTGTTCGATCGATCCGCTGAGGACATAGATGAATTCCTCGCCCTCATGCTGGAAGGTCTCGGACTGAAATCCCGGAGGGCAATGCATGATGTAGGCGGACAGTTCATGGCCCGGAAAATCTGCGCTCAGCGCCTCGTACGTCACGCTGCTTTCCGAGATCGAAAACTTGCGCCGCTGTTCGGCATAGGACACCGCGTCCCCCGGCTTGGGGCGGGTCACAAAATAATCCAGTCCCAGATCAAGCGCCCGTGCAATCTGGGCCAAGGTCCCAAGCGACGGTGTCGCATTGCCCCGTTCGACCTGCGACAGATACCCAACCGACAGACCGGCCTTGTCGCACAGCTCTTTCAAGGTCAGCATGCGCTTCTTACGGCACTTGCGGATCAAGTTGCCCAGCTTGGCCCGTTCGAGTTGATCTGACGCCAAAATGCTACCCCCCTTTACGCTTGGTAAAGCCAAGGCCTACGCAGAAGGCCGAGGGTATGCAAGAGCACCGCACCCGTCAGCCCGACAACTGTGCCAATCGGGGCATAAGATCGAGCAATTGGGCGGTATATTCCTGCTCGGGCTTGGCAAACAGCGTTTCGGTGTCCTGCACCTCGATCAGCTGACCCTGCTTCATCACGCCCACGCGGTCGCACATCTGGCGCACAACCGGAAGGTCGTGGCTGATGAACAGCATGGTCAGGCCCAGATGCTCTTGCAGATCCTTCAGGATGTTCAGGATTTGCGCCTGAATGGACACGTCCAACGCACTGGTGGGCTCGTCGCAGATCAGGAAGCGTGGTTGCGTTGCCAAGGCGCGCGCGATCGAGATGCGCTGCCGCTGCCCGCCGGAAAACTCGTGCGGATACTTGGTGGCTGCCGCGCGCGTCAGGCCGACACGGTCCAGTAGCTCATGCACGCGCGCGCTAATCTGATCCGGTGGCAAGATCTTGTGATGCAAAAGCGGCTCGGCCACGATGCTTTCCACTTTCATGCGCGGGTTCAGGCTGGAAAACGGATCCTGAAAGATCATCTGGATCTGCTTGCGATAGTTCGCAATGCCCTGCGCCGACATCTCGGTCACATCATCGCCGTCGAATTTGACGTGGCCCCCATCAACCGGCAACAGCGTACCGATCATGCGCGCGACCGTGGATTTTCCCGATCCGCTTTCCCCGACAAGGCCGAACACCTCGCCATCCTTGATGTCGAAGGACACGTTATCGACGGCAGTGAAATAGGTGCGCTGCGACGGCAAAATGGCGGATTTTTCAAGGAACTTCTTGGTGATGCCGTTGACCTCGACCAGCTTGCCGGACTTGGACGGTTCTGGCTTGTGCCAGTTACGGGCAAGGTCTTCGATCTTGAACGTGGTTTCGCGACCGCCGTAACTGACCTGCGGGAAGCGGTGCAGCTTGACCTGTGGACGGGGCACGGCCGAGATCAGCGATTTGGTATATTCGTGTTCGGGTGCGCTGAGCACCTCATCAGTCGGGCCGTTTTCCACGACTTCGCCGGAATACATCACCGTGACCTGTTCTGTCGTGTCGGCAATGACGCCCATGTCGTGCGTCACAAGGATCACGCCCACCTGCGTCTCAGAGGCCAGTTCCTTGATCAAGTCCAGCACCTGCGCCTGAATGGACACATCCAGCGCCGTCGTTGGCTCGTCTGCCACGATCACCGACGGTTCCGAGCACAAAGCCAGCGCGATTACGACCCTCTGGCGCATCCCGCCCGAGAACTGGTGCGGATACTGGTCAAAGCGCGTCTTTGGATCTGGGATCGACACCCGATCCAACAGGGCAAGCGCGCGTTCCTTGGCCTCGGCAGCCGAGACCTTGAGATGCAGTTGAATGGTTTCGACCAGCTGTTCGCCGATGGTAAACAGCGGGTTGAGCGAAGTCAGGGGATCCTGAAAGATCATGCCGATCTCGCGCCCACGAATGGCGCGCTTTTCCTCGCGGCTCAGGTTGTCGATGCGGCGGCCCTTCAGCCAGATTTCCCCAGACGCCACGCGCGCGGGATCATCGAGCAGACCGATGACAGCATTGCCCGTCATCGACTTGCCGGCACCACTTTCGCCGACCACACCACGAATTTCGCCGGGGTAAATGTCATAGCTGACATTCTGAACGGGCTTGAACAGCCCTCGACGGGTGGGGATTTCAACCGTCAGGTTGCGGATGGAGAGTACGGGTTCGGTCATTTCAGCCTCGGGTTCAATACATCACGCAGCCAGTCGCCCAGCATGTTTACACTCAGCGCAAGGGCCAGAAGGGTGCAGGCCGGGAAGAACAGGATCCACCATTCGCCTGAGAACAGGTAGCCTTGGCCGATGCGGATCAACGTCCCCAGCGAGGGTTGCGTGGGCGGTGCACCCACCCCTAGGAAACTCAGTGTCGCCTCGGCGATGATCGCCAGCGCCAACGAGATGGTGGCAATCACCAATACCGGTGACAGGATGTTGGGCAGGATGTGCCGCAGCATGATGGCGGACGGGCGGCGTCCGATCAGGCGGGCAGCCGACACGTAATCCTTGTTCTTTTCCACCAGAGTGGCCCCGCGCACGACGCGCGCAAACTGCACCCAGTCACTTAGACCAATGGCAAGGATCAGCACCCAGATCGCCATCTGGTCGCGGTGTTCCACCGGGGTGATCCCCTTGGCAATACCGAAGATCAGCATCGCCACAAGGATCGATGGGAAGGTCAGTTGCACGTCAGCCGCCCGCATGATGAAACTGTCGACCCAGCCACCGAAATACCCAGCCAGAAGACCCAGAAGGATCCCAAGAACCACCGCGAACAGCACCGCGGCAAAGCCGACGAACAGCGAAATCCGCATGCCGTAAAGGATGGTCGAGAACACGTCCCGCCCTTGGTCATCGGTGCCCATCAGGAAGGTCTCGCCGGTAAAGGCGTTCGGCTCCATCGGAGGCGTGAACCCGTTCATCAGGTTCAACGATGTGGGATCAAACGGGTTATAGGGGGCAATAAACGGTGCGAACACGGCTGACAGGATCAGCACAATCGACACGATAGCCGACACGATCGCGACGGGCGAATGACGGAAGGCATAATAGAAGTCGCTGTCTAGCATACGACGCATCCGAGATGACGTCGCAGAGGGCGCCTCTTTTTGCGGAGAGATGGGTTGATCGGTCACTTGGCACTCACCCTTAGACGTGGATCGATGAAGGCATAGAGGATATCAACCAGCAGGTTGATCACGACGAACATCACCGAAATCATCATCAGATATGCGGCCATGACCGGAATATCGACGAACTGAATTGCGTTGATGAACAGAAGCCCAAGGCCGGGCCACTGAAAAACGGTCTCGGTGATGATCGCAAAGGCGATGATCGCGCCCAGTTGCAGACCAATCACGGTGATGACCGGTACCATGGTGTTCTTAAGCGCATGGCGGAAATTGATCACGCGCTCGCTTAGACCGCGTGCGCGGGCAAAGCGGATATAGTCTTGGCGCAGCACTTCCAACATCTCGGAACGCACCAGACGCATGATCAGCGTCATTTGATACAGCCCCAGTGTAATCGCGGGCAAAATCAGTGCCTTGCGGCCGGATTCCGTCAGGAATCCTGTGGTCCATCCGCCGATCTCGACCACCTCACCGCGGCCGAAGCTGGGCAGCCAGCCAAGCTCAACCGAGAACAGATAGATCAGCAGGATCCCGATCAGGAAGGTCGGCAAGGATACCCCGATCAGCGAGGCGGACATGATGAAATGGGCGGCGAAGCCGTCGCGGCGAATGGCGGTGAACACACCCAGCGCAATCCCCATTACAACGGCGAATACAGCGGACAAAGCGGCAAGCTCCAGCGTGGCGGGTGCGCGCTCCATGATGATCTCGGACACTTCGCGGCCCTGACGATAGCTGACGCCAAAGTTGCCTTGGGCCGCTTCATTCAGGAATTTGAAATACTGCACGGGAATCGGCTTATCGAGGCCAAGTTGCGCGCGAAGACGTTCGACGTCTTCCATCGTGCGTTCCTGACCCAGCATGTTGTCAATCGGGTCACCCACGAAGGTGAACATGGAAAACGCAATAGCGCCGGTGATGACCAGAACCAGAATAGACTGGAAAACGCGTTTTAAGATGAATGGCAACATCGCAGGGGCTTTCTTGTGCCAGCACGCGTGGAGGTCACGCGTTGATTTGATGGATCACGAAAGAGTGCCAGGACAAGAGAACCCCGTACCCGGCAGAAATGGGCCGCCCGCATCAGACAGGCGGCCCAGATCGGTTACTTCATGGTGAAGAACTTGACGCGGGGCTGGTCTTCGGGATCAACCTCGATGCCAACGTTGTCGGCCATACCCCAGTTCAGCACCTGGTGGTGGATCGGGATATACAGCTGCTCGTCCTGAACCACGCGCCAGATGCTGGCGATGTCCGCGTTACGGGCGTCCAGATCGGTGTTCGAGGCCAGCGACTTGATCGTCGCGTTCAGGTCCGCGTTGTTGAAGCCGGTACCGTTCCAGGTGCCGATATCGCTTTCACGACCGTGAACCAGGAAGTTGAAGATGTACTCGGAATCGTAGGTCGGAACACCCCAGCCCAGCATGTAGAAGTCGGTCTTGCCGTCGGTGATCTTCGGGAAGTGCTGTGCCTTCGGAATGGCGTCCAGGTTCACGGTGATGCCGATCTGACCCAGCATGCCAACGGCGGCCTGACAGATCGCTTCGTCGTTGATGTAGCGGTCATTCGGGCAGTCCAGACGGATCGAGAACCCGTCGCCGTAACCAGCTTCGGCCATCAGAGCCTTGGCGCCGTCCAGATCGGTCGAGCTTTCACCGTCCATTGCAGCCGTCCAGCCGTTCACGAAGGGCGGTGCGATCATGCCAGCAGGCTGCGATTGGCCACGCATAACAACCTGACGGATGGCGTCGCGGTTGATTGCCATCGACATCGCCTTGCGTACGCGCACGTCTGCCAGCGGGTTTTTGCCTTCTACGTTGTCGGCTTCGATGTCATCCGCACCTTGGTTCATACCAAAGAAGATCACGCGGTTCTGCGGCGCCTGCTTGACCATCAGGCCATCGGCGCTGTCCACGCGGGCCAAATCCTGTACCGGCATGTCCTGCAGGAAGTTCACTTCACCCGACAGAAGGGCTGCAACGCGGGTCGCGGCGTTCTGGATCGGGGTATAGATGATCTCGCTGACTTCCATCGGGAAGTCGTTGCGGCCCCAGTACTCTTCGTTGCGCACCATGACGGTTTTCACGTCAGGCTCGCGGCTGACCAGTTTGTAAGCGCCGGTGCCGTTCACATTGGTGGTGGCATAGGTGATCTCGCCACCTTCGAAGTCCTGCACGTTGACGGTGTTGTTCGCCTCGGTCCAGCCCTTGTCCATCATGAACAGGTTGGTCAAGTTCGACGGCAGGATCGGGTTCGGACCGTCGGTCTCGATCTCGACCGTGTGGTCGTCAACAGCGCGCACGGCGGTGATCGAGCCAATCAGCTCTTTCATATCCGAGTTCGGCTGCTTTGCACGCTCGAAGCTGAACACCACGTCTTCTGCGGTGAAGTCCGCGCCATCGTGGAACTTTACACCTTTACGCAGGTTGAACACCCAAACGTTGGGATTGTCAGCGCTGGGGGCCCAGTCGGTGGCCAGTGTCGGCACGAATGCACCGCTTGTGTCGCGGATGATCAGCGGCTCATACATCTGGTGACGCATGGTATGGCTGGGGCCTTCGTTCTGCGAATGCGGATCCAACGTCAGAGCGTCGCCCGCCCGTGCCCATTTCAGGGTTTCGGCGTTGACCATGGCGGTTGAAGAAACAAGCGCCGCAACCGCCAGGATTGCTGAAGATTTTTTCATAATGACCTCGCTGTCAGTAAGGGTTGTCTGCAAGCTGTTGTATTTGTTTGTTTTGACCACAAAATTCGGCAAAGAAGCACTCTTTGATTTCGAGGGGTGGTTGTTTGTTGAACAAGGTTCGCCCCGTCTAAGTGTTTGCCGCATCTCTTGCAGACTTGCAGGTGTCGCTCCGCCATCGTCTGACGTCGCACTGCAGGGACACTAGAAAAAATTGTTAGCGTGCACAATAATAATTTTTGTCAGCGCAATACGCCACTACCAGAGGTAACGGACCCGTGTAAGAGAAGGCGCGCACCTTACCCAAAAAGCTTGTACGCAGTCGCTTTGAGGGGGGGCACTCAGAAATCTCTCGCTACCAAATACGGAGACAGACCTAGACGGGGTACTCATTTCGAAGACTGGTCGCGTTCAGGTACCGGCGTGCCGATGAGGCGGGACATTATCGGAATGAACTATTCGGAAAAAAGCACTTTGCTAAGTCGACTAGCCGCATTTTGAATGAGATCCACTTGAGACACCAAAAGGTCTTGGGATAGCCTTTGGGTTGGGCCATGCATTGCAATCGATGCAATAAAACGACCATTCGCGTCTGTGACTGGAACTGCTAGGGCGATCATTCCGTCGAGGAACTCTTCGCTGTCCAGCGAGTATTTCTGTCTACGAATGTCAGCCAACTCCTCTAGCAACGTGTCCGCAGAAACGTGCGTTTGCTTGGTCATGGCTTTAAGGTTCAAATTCTCAACCAAGCTTTCTTGTTGTCTTGTGGGTAGGCTCGCCAGGAAACATTTGCCGCTTGCAGTACAATGAAATGGCACGTTGGTTCCGATTGGCAACTGAATGCGAAAGGCCCAGTCGGTTTCAACCCGGTCAAGGTATCGCATGCCTTCATCCTCAGGGATGACGTAGTTGACTGTTTCTCCCACGCGGTTTGCGAGCTCCTTGAGGATCTGTCGTCTAACGATGTGGTCGCGTGAGTTGTGCAGAAGCCCTGATCCTAGCTCACGTAGCCGCCTTGCAACTTGATACTTCTTTGAACTCCCAATCCGCGCGATGAAGCCGTTTTGCTCAAGTGTCGCGCACAGTCGATGCACGGTTTGTTTGGGTAGGCCGAGCGCATCATTGATTTCAGTTGCGGTCATAGGCTGATCACTTCGCTGTCAAGGGCGGCGCAAAAGTGGGCCAGTAGGGCGGCGTA
>NZ_SAIT01000031.1 GCF_004360145.1 Aliiroseovarius marinus
ACGGTGAAAGGCGTCAACTTCGTCGATCTGATCGACGCGGGCGACCCTGTGGAACAGGCGCGCGCCTATGACGCCGCCGGTGCCGATGAACTCTGCTTCCTCGACATCAAAGCCACCCACGAAAACCGCGGCACCATGTATGATCTGGCCACCCGCACGGCCGAGCAATGCTTCATGCCGCTCACCATCGGAGGCGGGGTACGCAGCCCGGAAGACGTGCGCGACCTGTTGTTGGCGGGGGCTGACAAGGTCAGCTTCAACTCGGCCGCCGTAGCTGACCCAGACGTGATCGCACGCTCTGCTGATCGTTTCGGCAGCCAGTGCATCGTGGTTGCCATCGACGCCAAGACCATTGGCCATGACGCAGACGGCAATCCCAACAAATGGGGCATCTTCACCCATGGCGGGCGCAAACCGGCGTTGGATAAAGACGGCAACCCCATTGATGCGGTCGAATTTGCCAAACTGATGGAACAGAAGGGCGCAGGCGAAATTCTGTTGACCTCAATGGACCGCGACGGCACCCGCGCAGGCTTCAACCTGCCTCTGACCCGCGCCATTTCGGACGCCGTGCATGTGCCGGTCATCGCCTCAGGCGGGGTTGGCAATCTGGACCACCTTGTCGAAGGCGTGACCGAAGGCGGGGCAAGCGCCGTGCTGGCGGCATCCATCTTCCACTTTGGCGACTACACCATCCGCGAGGCCAAGGAACACATGGCCGCCGCTGGCATCCCGATGAGGCTGACATGAGCATCCTGACCCAACTGGCCGCCACCATCGAGGCGCGCAAAGCCGCAGATCCCGACAGCAGCTGGACCGCCAAACTGCTGGCCAAAGGCCCGGAAAAATGCGCCGAGAAGTTCGGGGAAGAAGCCATCGAGGCCATTATCGCCGCCGCGAAAAACGACCGTGAGAACCTGACCTACGAGGCCGCGGACGTACTCTATCACCTTCTGGTCATGCTCGCCGCCCGCGATGTGGCGCTTGAGGACGTTCTGGCCGAACTGGAACGTCGGGAAGGCACCTCAGGCATCGCAGAAAAAGCCGCGCGCCAGCCCTAAGCCCCCATCCTCTTGCACTAAATACCTTGGGGGAGCGCCAAATCACTGATTTGGTGCGGGGGCAAAGCCCCCTATCCCACCAGTTCCGCCAAAGCTCCCGCACCAATCAGGCGTGGATATTCGATCGCCGGGCAGCGATCCTCGACCACTTCAATCCCGAGCGCTTCGGCCTTGGCCCGCGCGGGCGCGTTGAAAATCTCCAACTGCATCCAGACCGTGCGCAGGTTCGGCAGATGTGCCAGCGCCTCGTCCACAAGCGGCTCAATCGCTTCAGAGCGGCGGAACAGGTCGATCATGTCCGTCTCTTCCGGCAGATCCGCAATCGACGCGACGACCGTCTCGCCAAACATCTCTTGCCCGGCCAATCCGGGGTTTACACCAATCACACGATAGCCTTTCTCGGTCAGAAAACGGGCAACGCGATACGATGCGCGCTCGGGCTTGTGCGACAGGCCCACAAGGCCGATCACGCGGGTCGAGGTCAGGATGGTACGAAGGCGGGTGTCGATATCTGTCTGGGTCATACCGCCCAGCTAAGCACCACCGCACAGATTTCCAAGCCCACAATAGAAAAAGCGCCCGAGGGGAGTATTTCCTCGGGCGCAGTTGGTGGAACGAGGGACAGTGAATGAGGTTTCAGGCGTTCCACAGCCTGGCCTCTGTTATTCAGATATGATGGCGGGGCGGAATTGGAAGGGCTGGTAATACACTTGTGATCCACCCGTCAGACATCAGCCCTCAAGAATACCCGGCCAATTCGCGTTGCCTTTGGCGATATTGCCGGGAATGTCCTGCGACCACAGCTCGCGCGCACGCAGGCTGAAATTCAGGTAAAGCTTGTCGTCATAGACGGTCCAGGCCTCGGGCACGGTGGGGGCGATATAGCCTTTGCTGGCCGCATAGGCGCAGTAGCCACCGAATTGCGGGGCGTATTTGGCGGGATCGGCCGCGAACATGTCGCGGGTCTCGGCGCTGGAAAACAAGACCGTCGCACCTTCATAGTCCAACGAGAACTCGGCCACGCCCGGCGTCGGTGCACCCTTGGTGAAAAACGCCACTGGGTCATGCCCGTCCCACGCGATGTCATCTTCGGCATAGACGGGCGGGTTGGCGGCAAAGGCCGGGCGGGTCAGAAGCGTCGCTCCAACGGGGACAGCGATCAGACCGGACAGTACATGACGGCGGGACAGGGACAGTTTCGACATTGGGACCTCCTATTCGGTTGTCCTTAATCTGCGCTGCCCAGGCGGATATTACAGCCCCACCCACAACAAGGTGATCACCGCGTGAGGCGGGTAGCATAAAGTGCGACTGCCGCCGCGTTTGACACATTGAGCGAGCCAAAATCGCGTGCGAATGGGATCTTCACCAGCGCGTCGCAGGTCGCCTTGGTCTTTTCGCGCAGCCCCGGCCCTTCGGCCCCCATGACCAGTGCAACCGGGCGATCCGGGCGGGCGGCCAGCGCGTCTTCAATGGTCTCGTCTGCCTCACCATCCATGCCAAGGACCACAAAGCCCATGTCACGCAGTTCTTCCATCGCTTCTGCCAGATTGCGCACGCGCAGATAGGGTTGACGTTCAAGCGCGCCCGAAGCCGTCTTGGCCAGCGCGCCCGTCTCCGGGGCTGCCCCATGTTTCGTGCCAACGACTGCACTTGCCCCAAATACCTCGGCCGAGCGCAGAATCGCGCCGACATTATGCGGGTCCGTCACGCGGTCGAGCATGACCACGACAGGCATTTTGCCTTCGCCCCCAATCACGCGACTGGCGAAGTCACCCCAGTTCAGAGGCTTCACTTCAAGCGCCGCGCCCTGGTGGACCGAATTGGGGTCAATCGGGGCCGGAAACTTGCGCGGGTCCGCCATTTCTGGCGTCATACCCGAGGTCTCGATCGCGTCCGCCAGCTTGTCGGATGCGTTCTTCGTTACGATCAACCGCAGCCGCTCGCGATCGGGGTTCATCAGCGCATCACGCACCGCATGCAACCCGAAAAGCCACACGGTTTCAGCCGCCGCCTGACGCTTGTCTTTTTCCTTTTTGACGACCCATTTTGGCTTTTTCATCACGCGATCCGCTGGAAGTTTTTCAAGGCCCGGACAATGCGCCAAGCCTTTCTGAGAGACAAGTGCATTTGGGTGATTTTTCGTATTGACGCGGCCCGCTGCCCGCGATACCTAGCCCCACGTTCAGCGCAGATAGCGCAGGAAAAAGTGGGCGACAGGCCGCAAGGTGTGGCAGGGGACTGTAACTCCCTCGAGGCGACTCACGCTTGGTTCGATTCCAAGGTCGCCCACCATTTTCCAACGTTTTCAAGGGTTTGCTCTCTCCAACGTAAGGGAGAATTGAGCTATGACCCGCACACTTCCCAAGGGCATCTTCAAGCGTGGCAGCGTTTACTCGTTGCGGTACTCTGTACCCACCGAAATCCAATCTGTTGTCGGCAAGAAAGAGATCATTCGATCACTCGGAACGACCGACTTAGCAGAAGCCTTAGCAAACCGATCAGAAGTGCTTGCAGAAATCAAAGCGAACCTCTTTGGGGAACATCAAGTTCGCCCAGCGCCAACTAAAAGACAACAGACAGGAACAACTGTAAGAGAGACAGCCCAACGCTGGTTGTCCGAAAGCGATGGCATCAAGAATGCAACGCGTCACAGATACCGCCGCATCCTAGAGCGATTTGAAGAATTCTCGGGCAACACCGATGTAACCAAGATCAACCGCGCGATGGCGCTGCAGTACATTGATCACCTCAAGGTCACTCCCTCAGAACGCACCGGGAAACCTCTATCTCACCGAAGCTTGTCTACACATCAAATCTGTCTCGCCTCATATTGGCGCGTCTTGGAACATTGGGGACTTGTCGATCAGGATATGAAGAACCCGTTTTCTTCCCTGCTGCGTCGATTGGCAGGTCAAAGTAAAAAAGTGGATCCCCGGCGAAAGAACCTTAGGCCAGTTACCAGAGACGAAGCGGAAGCCCTGCTTAGCTACATCGCCAGCAACAACCGCCTCAAATACCAATTCGAAATGTATGTCACTGTCAGGTTGCTTTGGGTGACCGGATGCAGACTTGGGGAAATCGCGGGGCTTCACCTCCATGACATAGACGATCACGGTGATCATATTCGCTTGTCGATCCGTGAGGCAAAGACTGAGGCCGGAAACCGTCTAGTGATGATCGTTGGTGAAGACGACTGCGAGTTGCTTAGAGGAGCTATAGGACGAGCTAAGATCACTGAGCCTTCATGCCCCGAGAACAAAGGTATCCTTTTCCCTCGCCTACTACGCGGCGGTTATGACAGGTATCTCAGTCACTATCTCGGCAAAGCACTAGAGAAGGCCCGTAAGACCCTCCCTGATAATGATCAGTGGGATATGCACTCATTCCGCCGATCTACTGTTTCAGCTTTGGTAAATGCGGGTGTTGCCAAAGAGGCCAGAAACTTAGCTGTAGGGCATTCTAACAGCGACGACATTGGCTTGTCTGTCTACGCCAAGCGAGGCGACCTCAGTGAGATCGTCAAGATCACCTTCGAGGCGCTTAATGTTGAGCTTGGTGGAGGTCTGAATGCGTCCTTCTGACTCGCAATCTGAGTTGTTTTGAGTTGGGCGTAGAACAGTTCCTGAGAGGGCTAGCCGAACCGCTGGCCCTCCCTTCCCAACCATCAAGAATGTCGAAGTTCCGGTTTAGCTCGCAACTGTATACTCCCGAGCTACTTCCTCATCCATCTGGTAGAGCCAAATACCTGCTGTTCGAAGCTTTTCATAGAATTCAGAATCGTACATTGCCGCATCTAAAAGGTTGTCGGGTGTTGAGCTTTTGACTGCATTCCAAATCAGACGCATCACAAAGAAACCTAGGATGAACCACCACCACCTATCGGTAAAGCTGTAATAGATAGATACGACGAATACTCCCAATGCCAGCCAAGTGAAGAAGTTTGTCGCTGCATTCACGCCTCCTTTCTTTGGCCCGTGACCCGCAGCTACGAGCTTCATTGCCATTTCATTATTCATGCCAAGCTGTAGTTTGCCCTGCTCTCTTAATACCAGCAAATTGGCGTGGTCGATGGACACCTCATCGGTCGAATATGTTTTAGTCACAGTATCTTTCCCTTATTATTTATACTCGAACAGTATTTACCGCTTTAGTTGTATCGCTCAACCGAAAAGGGACGAGTTCTTGGGAGAAAGTCTGCAACTGTATATCGGTGTGTCGCCTCGGCATCTTCCCCCGGCACCCCCATGGGCAAACCTAGGACAAACAACCCATCTTCCTGCCCTGAATACCGCTTTCGAACAGAGTCATACGCAGGTGGTTCGATGAGAAATACTCGCAGTCATTCCTTATAAAACAGATAGTTAAATAGGTGCTTGTCAGGGTTTTGTGCGATTCAGTGAGAAAAGTTACCCTATGGAGACACGCACCAACACTGCCTTAGCCAATAAACCAGCACTATGGAGATGTAGATTCAACGAACCTTCAATTGGTCGCTACTAATTAAGACGTCATATTGAACACAGCACACTCATTGATCGGCTCTGCCTATCCGGCTGAAGTGAATTAACACCTACTACAGAGATGCCGCTTTGACGCCTCTTCAATCAGGCGCGGCAATAAACACCTCATATGAAGAGCGCAAAACTCGCCATTGCCGATCCACTCAGCGAGATCTGAATTTACCCGCCATATGGAGAGACAGCGCATTGCAGCTCCGCTTTCCCATGCGGAATCGCTCTTTTCCTGACCGCTACCCAACGGTCTCTATCCCCTTTTTCAACACCAACTACTTGGAGGCAAGACAACCATGTCCTTATACGAAGCCAGTTTGAAAACCACCGACCCCAAAACAGGGTCCACCCATCTAAACCGACTATTGACCATGCGAGCATCAAATCCTGCTCAGGTCGCACTGAAGGTAGCTGGGTTGGGTCTAACCAAAGACTCCCAAGGTGAACTGATCATCTACCAGTTCTGATCTCACCCAAACCAAACAACGACACGAAGCACATTGAATGCACTGATAGAAACTCTGACGGGGGAGAATGCTTCTCCGCCCTCCCACTCCCTTTGTCCATCTTGCGGAAACCTGTTTCCTTACAGGTCCAATAAGACATACTGCTCTCCCCGTTGTCGCGACCGAGAAAAGAAGCGCAAAGCTAGAGAAATCCAGCCCGTCAACGCTGCTAACAGCATTTCTAAGGCGCAAGATCAGGCAAGAAAGTTTGAGCTAGCGATGAGGATGGCTGAGCGCCTTTACACCATGCCCCCCGGAGAACGGCTGGGTTACCTTGAGACGATCATTCGATTGGCACGAGACGGACACTCGCCTCTCGTTCGAGATATTCTGACAACGCCAAAGCTCATCAAACCAAATCCCAACGATCGATGGCTTTTCTTTAGAAGTTCACCCGGCGTCTACTGCACCATTTCGCAAGCGGCAAATCGCTATACCCTCTGGTCACCTTGGGCTGCACCTATTGCCCTTGTCGTCCGTGGTGAAGTCCCTGAGCCACCCACTGGCGTGATTGAGGAGGATGGGACTACAGATAATGGCCGAGGCTTCCTAAAAAGAAAAAGCGGGGACACCCTAAATAAAGGGGACTTCTCGGACAGGCCCAATGTTCACCCTTGGTATAATTCTGGTGACGAATACCCAAACAAGATCCGCCCCACCACGCCTACACAAGAACTCGCAGTCTGACCCTCTGCGTCACGAGGAAAAGCGGGGACACCCTATATAAAGGGAACCTCACTACCTCCTAAATCCAACTTGAAAAATCCTATCAACTCACCGAGCAAATCGGTGGGACGCTTATCGCTTTGAACGAAAAGGAAATTATTTTGACAAAAACCCAACAACTTCTTCAGTCAGGAAACCTAGCCTTCCTCCATGATTGCTTCGACACATCGCACATAGAGCAAGGCTATCTGACGTGGAAAGAACGTCCCCGACACCACTTCCAGAGTGAAGGAAGATGGAATGCATGGAACGATCAACACGCGGGACGAAAGGTCGGTAAAAACCCGTGCCCTAAGATGCCTCATATCATCGCCGGGATCACTCATCCAGAACTAGGGCGGGTCAGGTTTCTCGTGCACCGCTTGATTTGGCTCTTGGTACATCATGAAGAACCACCAAGGGTCATTGATCACATCAACCGCATTCCATTTGACAATCGCCCATCTAATCTCCGCTCCGTCTCTCACGCTGAAAACATGGCGAACCGCCTCGTTAGCAAAGACTCAAGAAACTCAGGATCAGTTACCAAAACGGAAAAAGGTGATTTCCTTGTCACTTTTGAAGATCCCTCCTCGCCCCCATGGAAACTCAGGTTTCCTGAACGTCTGCTAGCTACATCCGCTCTGAACTACCTGTCATGGCTTCATGATGGACGCGAGGTTTCCTGAGGTGGACCTGATGATGCTGAACGCAGCCATGATCAATTGGATTTTGGTTCGCTCAAAACTTCTTTCGATCCATGCCATTTGTGGGTCCAAGCACAAACAACAAAAGTAACCATGCACCATAAATATACGACAGCAGCACTCTGCTCTTATTTCGCTGAAAAGCCTGACGGTGATTATCTTCCTTCAAATGTCCGACACGAACTTGGTATGAACAACTGCGATTGGCGAACCTATGCCAAACAAGCGTTATACCCCGAGAATTCATACGCCAGACACCAACTTGAGAGGGTTGGAGTTACGATTAGAAGCGGTGGACCCAATCGAAAGACACCAAGTGATGGTGTTCTTCGTCTTTCTGTTTTCACGAAATGTGATGACAAAAAAGCCTAATCTTCCTGTCACCTTTGGTGGTCGCAGTGCAGCCTCTAGGGAGTACCGAAATCAAAAACGGGAAGCCTATGCAGCAGAGAACAAACGTAAGGTTTGCTCGATTTCAAATTGCGACCGTCAACGCTATAACCTTTCAACCTATTGCCTTGATCACAACAAGCGATATCGACGCTATGGTCGGGCAATTGGGAATTTGCCCACCCAAAGTCAACTTCAAGCAATTGAGGGTGCCATTCGAGATTGGTTCGAGGGTGATTATCTAACAACTGATTTTGATCGAAAAAAATTCAAAGCGTCTTGGGGTGTCAAGGGCGGCGCAAAAGTGGGCCAGTAGGGCGGCG
>NZ_SAIT01000032.1 GCF_004360145.1 Aliiroseovarius marinus
GCGCTACCGTGGTCCAATATTGCGCCGCCCTTTATAGTTCCACGAACGCCCAGACATGATGACGCTGGCAGGCAGTGCTGTCATTGTCCTCAGCGGGCTGTTTTTGCTCAGCCGGTCAAAGCCGACAACTTAAGCTTTGCCCTTGAAGATCGCGCCCCAGATCGGGCCGATCACCCATGTTGCCAAGGGAATGATCAGCACGCCAAGCGCAAGGCCCAGCACGCCATCCAGTGCCGCCGTGACGGCCCATTCCACCGCGCCCGCGAATTGCGGCACCGCATGGGCGGCAGCCACGGCCATGTGATGAATGGTGTCATAGGGTAGATGCCAGCCCAGCTCGTGCAGCCCATGCACGATGATCGAGCCGCCGACCCAGATCATTGCCGCAGTGCCCACAATGGTCAGTAGTTTCATGACATAAGGCATCGCCTTCACGATCCCGCGCCCCAGCGCCTGCGTCACCGAAAGCCGCGCGTTATTGGCCAGATAGAGGCCGAAGTCATCCGCCTTCACGATCAACGCAACAGAGCCATAGACCGCCACAGTGATGCCCACAGCCGCGACCGCCAGCGTGGCGGCCTCCATCCAGAAATTACTGTTCGGGATACCTGACAGGATGATGGTCATGATTTCAGCCGACAGGATGAAATCGGTTTTGATCGCACCGGCAATCTTTGCTTCTTCCAGATGGGCTGGATCGCCTTCGTCATGTTCGGCGTGATCCCACGTATGCTCGTGCGGGAAAAGCGTATGCCAGACTTTTTCGGCCCCTTCAAAACACAGATAGGCCCCGCCCAGCATCAGAAGTGGTGCAATCGCCCAGGACGCAAAGGCGGAAAGAAGCAGCGCGATAGGAAGAAGAATGATCAGCTTGTTTTTGATCGAGCCCCACGCGATGCGCCCAATAATCGGCAGCTCGCGCTTGGCTTCGAAACCCTGCACATATTTCGGCGTCACCGCAGCATCGTCGATCACCGCACCCGCCGCTTTGGCACTGGCCTTGGCCGCCTGCCCCGCGACATCGTCAATTGACGCTGCCGCGACTTTCGCGATGCCCGCCACGTCGTCCAGAAGTGCAATCAAACCGCTCATCGTACCGCCTTCACTCTCATTGTACTCATCTTGGGGCGAATCTAGCGAAACCACCCTGAAGGGCAAGGGCAGGACTGTCTGTCCGCTAGAATAATTCGCCCCCGTGAAGGTTTGCGCTAACCTGTAGGCCCTACGCATGGGATAACATATGTTTTCGCTATCATGCTGCTACGGAAGGTGTTTTCTGGGTTGGGTGGCCCTGCAGTCAACGGTATACCGCGTGCAAGTCTGAACACCCCTCGCGGTACACGCATGCCGCCATGAGAAAGAGGAAACACCCATGACCGTCAAAGTCGGTATCAACGGATTTGGTCGTATCGGCCGCTGCACCCTGGCGCAAATCGCTGCATCGGGACGCGAAGACATCCAAGTGGTCAAGGTCAACGCGACCGGCCCGCTGGAAACCGCAGCGCATCTTCTGAAATATGACAGCGTGCATGGCCGCTTCCCGAACGACGTCGTTCTGGGCGATGGCACCATGGACGTGGGCCAAGGCCCGATGCAGATGATGTCGACCTATGACATGAACGAGCTGGACTGGGACGGCTGTGACGTTGTTCTGGAATGCACCGGCAACTTCAACGACGGCATCAAGGCCAAACCGCACCTCGAGCGTGGCGCCAAGAAAGTCCTGCTGTCGGCCCCCGGCACCAATGTGGACAAAACCATCGTCTGCGGCGTGAACGAAGAGATGCTGGAAGCCTCCGACGTGATGGTATCGAACGGCTCTTGCACCACCAACTGTCTGGCCCCGGTGGCCAAAGTTCTGCTGAACGCCTTCGGCATCGAAAGCGGCATCATGACCACGATCCACGCCTACACCGGCGACCAGCCGACGCTGGACCGTCGCCACAAAGACCTGTACCGCGCCCGCGCCGCCGCCATGTCGATGATCCCGACCTCGACCGGTGCCGCGAAAGCTCTGGGCGAGGTTCTGCCCGCCCTGAAGGGCAAGCTGGACGGTTCGGCTGTCCGCGTTCCGACCCCGAATGTCTCGGCCGTGGACCTGACCGTTGTGGTCGAAAAGGACGTGACCGTCGAAGACGTGAACGCCGTGATGAAAGAGCAGTCGCAGGGCGCCATGAAAGGCGTTTTGGGCTACACGGAAGAGAAACTGGTCTCGACTGACTTCAACCACACCGAAGAAAGCTCGATCTTTGCAGCTGACCAGACCAAGGTCATCGGCGGTCGTCTGGTGCGCGTTCTGGCCTGGTACGACAACGAATGGGGCTTCTCGACCCGCATGGGCGATCTGGCCGTGAAGATGGGCTCGCTGTAAGCCACCCCTGAAAATGCAACTCTGAGAACCCCCAATGGCCCTGCCCTTGGGGGTTTTCTTTAACCTGCGTGTTTTACCTTGCCCCCACCGGTGCGGCTTGCATAATCGCTAACAACAGGCAGGAGCTTCTACGTGACTAATCAGTTGGCCATCATTCTGGGCGCAGTGATCCTGCTGCTGATCGGGCTGGATGTTGTGGTCTGGGACGCCGAAAACCTACTGTTTCTCGCCAAGAAATTCCTTGATCTGACCGAGTGGGCTGCTTTCTGGCGTTAAGCCTGCCTGCCTCTACAATACCTGAGACAAGAACTGCCGTGTCCGCTCTTCACGCGGGGCGTCGAAGATTTGGGCCGGTGTGCCCTCCTCCAGAATACGACCGCTTTCCAAGAAACACACCTTGTCCGCCAGCTCGCGCGCGAAGCCCATTTCGTGGGTGGCGAGGATCATGGTCATGCCCTCGGCACGCAAGCTGCGCAACACGTCCAGAACCTCGGCCACAAGTTCGGGGTCGAGCGCGGATGTGATCTCGTCAAACAGCAGGATGTCAGGCTGCATGGCGAGCGCACGGATGATCGCCACGCGCTGTTGCTGCCCACCTGAGAGCTGGTCGGGATAGTGGTCGATCCGATGGCCGAGGCCGAAACGGTCGAACAATTCCTCGACACGGCCCCGTTGTGCAGCACGGGACAGGCCCTTCACCCGGCGCGGGGCAAGCATGACGTTCTCCGCCGCCGACATATGGGGAAACAGGTTGAAGGACTGGAACACCAGCCCGATGCGCTGGCGGATCGGCTGCGGGTCCAGCCCTGGCTCGGCAATGTCCACGCCATCAAACCAGATCTCGCCATCATCGACGGGGTCCAACAGGTTCACCGCCCGCAGAAGCGTCGACTTGCCCGAACCAGACGCGCCGATCAGGCACACCATCTCGCCCTTCGCAACCTCAAGATCGATGCCGCGCAGCACGTGATGATCGCCGAAGCTCTTCTGGATATTTCGTAGCGACAGCATGGGCTTACTGCTCCTGCTTGCGGCGTTTGTTCATCAAGTGATCAGCAAACCGCGTCATCGGGATGGTGATCGCCAGAAAGATAATCGCCGCCCCCACATAGGGCGTGAAATTGGCGTAGAGCGATTTATAGACGCCTGCCTGCCGAAAGATCTCGACCGGCCCAACGAAGGACAGAAGCGCCACGTCTTTTTGCAGCGCAACCACAAGGTTCATATTGGCGGGCAGCACGTTACGCAGGGCTTGCGGCAGGATCACATAGCGCATGGTGTCGGCGTTCGACAGGCCCAGCGACAGCGCCGCCGAGCTTTGGCTTTTGTGGATCGAGCCGATGCCCGATCGAATGACCTCGGCCACATAGGCGGCATAGACGAGGATCAGCGCCAAAGAGCCCCAGATATAGGGCGAGTTCCACGGGCGCGGCA
The DNA here is from genome assembly GCF_004360145.1 of Aliiroseovarius marinus. Classification (GTDB taxonomy): domain Bacteria; phylum Pseudomonadota; class Alphaproteobacteria; order Rhodobacterales; family Rhodobacteraceae; genus Aliiroseovarius; species Aliiroseovarius marinus. The sequence continues at coordinate 3,806 of NZ_SAIT01000032.1, forward strand.
GGCCCAGACCGGGAATGCCGAAGCCCACCAGATAGATGACCAGAATGACCGGCAACCCGCGAAACACGTCGGTATAGACAGTTGCGAACAGGCGCAGCGGGTAGAGCGCGGGCTTTTGGATGTCGCGGCAGATCGCAACGAACAGTCCCAGCAGCGCGATCAGCGGCGCGCACCATGCGAAGATGGCGATATCCAATAGAAAGGCGTCCAACAGCCCCGGGAAGGTCTTGGAAAAGACACCCCAGTTGAAGAAGCTTTTTTTCACGGCCTCCCAGCCGGGTGCCAGAGGCACCAGCACCAGAATGGCCAGAAATACCAAACTGGTCGAGACACCCGCGACCCACATAGAACGGCGGCGCAACGCAGCTTCATACTGCGCGCGCCGCCCCGGCATCGCCGGGTTTTCGTCTGCCTTCGTCATTCTGCGTGCTATCCGCCTTACTGAATGACCGGAACGCCAGTGGCGCCTTGCAGCCACTCGGCCTCGATCTCGGCCAATTTGCCGCTATCCGTCAGGGCTTGGATCGCCTCATCCACACACGGCTTCAAGGCGCTGCCATCGGCCATCAGCAGGCCAAACTGGTCCGGGTTTTCCGAGCGATCTGCCGGGAATTGGCCCAGAAGCGCGCCGTTCTCGACCACAACAGCAGACAGGTAGAGCGCGGTCGGCAGGTCAAACAGTGCCGCATCAATCTGGTTGGCTTGCAGCGCCGCGGTCACATCGGTGTTGTCGTTATACAGCAGCACGTCCTGATCCGGGGCGATCACCTCGCCCACCATTGATGCGCCCGTATGCGAAGCCCCTGCGCCCCAAAGCAGCCCCTTCAAAGCCTCCATCGTCGGCTCGCCCATCTTCTCGGCCACCGATTGGGTAGTCAGGATGGCCATCGCCGAGCTGTAATAGGGCAGCGAGAAATCGACTGTCTCTTCCCGTTCGGGTGTGATCGAGTATTGCTGCAGGTTGAAGTCGAAATTCTTCGCGCCGGGTTGGATTGCCTCGTCAAACGACGTACGCACCCAGGTCACTGCGTCATCCGCAAAGCCCATCTCATTGGCAACGGCATAGGCCACAGCGGCCTCGAACCCCTGCTTGCTTTCGGGGGCGTCGTCCATGACCCACGGGTAATAGGCGGGATTGCCGGTGGCGATGGTCAGCACGCCGTCGGTCAGCGTCTTACCAGCGGCGCAATGGTCAGCTGCAAAAGCTGCGCTACCTGCCAGCGACGCACAGAGGATCGTCATCAATGTTTTCATGTCTCAAATCTCCCCAGATTGGATATTTTATCGGAGCCTAGCGCGAAGCGTTCCCGCGTACGAGCGAAAAGCGCAGACGAAAACGAGCCATTGACCTTCTCAATAATTTGATCAAATATTCAGCACGAACTATTGTTATGAAATCCGGCGTCGCGTGACATCCGACGCCGAAGGAGGTTTTGATGTCACGAAAGCGCCCCTTGGATTGGGCCCAGAACTTGTCCGCTGATTTTGTCGCCTACGCAGATGGGCGTCGCATCGAAGAAGTGGAGTGCATCATCCCCGACATTGTCGGAACCTCGCGCGGGAAGGCGATGCCTGCCGCGAAGTTTGATCCTGCGACCGATCTGGCCCTGCCTATCTCTCTGTTTTATCAGACGATTTCTGGCGAATATGTCGATATGGACATTGAAAACCAGTGGGTTGAACGGGATGTCGTGCTGCGCGCTGATATGTCTACGGCCTGCGCTGTGCCATGGTCGGAAGATGTCACGCTGCAGGTCATCTGTGACATGTATAACCGCGACGGCTCGGCGCTGGCGGTTTCGCCGCGCGGGCTGTTGCGGCGCGTTGTTGATCTTTACACCGCGAAGGGCTGGAAACCCGTCATCGCGCCCGAGCTTGAGTTCTATCTGACCAAGCCCAACCACGACCCCAATGAGCCGATTGAGCCACCCATCGGCCGCACCGGACGCAAAGGCGCCAGTCGTCAGGTTTATTCGATGTCTGCTGTCGACGAATACGGCCCGGTGATCGACACGATCTATGACTTTGCCGAAGCACAGGGGCTTGAAATCGACACGGTCATTCAGGAAGGCGGCGCCGGTCAGATCGAGATCAACCTAAACCACGGCGACCCGATCAATCTGGCCGATCAGGTCTTCCTGTTCAAACGCACCATCCGCGAAGCTGCCCTGAAAAACGGCGTCTTCGCTACCTTCATGGCCAAGCCGATCCGCGACGAGCCGGGTAGCGCTATGCATGTGCACCAGTCGATCGTAGACGCAGAGACGGGCAAGAATATCTTCTCAAACGAAGACGGATCAGCCTCGGACTTGTTCCGCTGGTTCATCGGCGGATCGCAGAAATACATCATGGATGTGGTGCCGCTGTTTGCGCCCTACGTGAACTCGTTCCGGCGGATCACTGTCGACGGACAATCGGCGCCCGCGAACCTTGAATGGGCCAGCGACAACCGCACGACAGGCCTGCGCGTCCCGCATTCCAGCCCAGCCGCGCGCCGTCTGGAAAACCGCGTGATCGGGATGGACGCGAACCCCTATATCTCGATCGCGGCCTCGCTGGCCTGTGGCTATCTGGGCATGAAGAACAAGGTCGAGCCGCGCGCCGAAGCCGTTAAAGAGGTCTGGGAAGTGCAAGATCCCCTACCCGCGTCCCTGCGCGCTGCGTTGGAGCTATTCGACGAGGCAAAAGAGATGCGCGATGTTCTGGGCGAAGAGTTCTGCAAGCTCTACTCGGACATCAAATGGGCCGAGAACGAGGAATACCAGCGCGAAATCTCGCCGTGGGAACGCCAGCATTTGTTGTTGAACGCGTAAGCACGACAGAATGCAGCGCAGGGCGGAGACATCTCCGCCCTGTAACCTTGAACACGAAAGGCTAGTAAGCCAGAACTGCGATTATCACCAACTTGGAATGCTCTGTTCTGGAACATTAATGGGTGCGCGCGGAACCGGTACGACGCACGGGCCAAACCTCAAGGATGCCCGCGCACAAAACCATCGCTCCGCCAATAATCTCGACAAATGTCAGGTGCTCGTTTGCGAGCAACGCTGCGGAAAGCGCCCCAACAAGCACCTCAGCCATCAAAAGAATGCCAACACGCGCGGGCTCCAATCGAACGGTCGCCCACATCAAGCTCGCGATTGACAGCACCCACCAGATGGCACCGGTCACGAACGCCAAGCCCAATATTTGCCAGAGATCCTCAAGAAGCGTCCGGCCTGGCCAGGCCTCTAGGAAGGGCGCAAGAACGAGGGCCGCAATCGTTGCGCCAAACGCAAAGATGAACGCTGCCTCGATCGGCCTGAGGGTCGACTTCGCCCGGATCCCAGTGGTGGAAATCGACCAGAGCAACCCAGCCAAAAGGGCCATCCACTCGCCTACGCCTTTTGGCAGAGGCACTTCTCCATTCGCGCTCAGCATCACGGTAAGCCCCGCCAAACCAACCGCGATGGCAAGAACGCGCAAACGCGGCGTGGCCCACCCCATCACATAGCGACCGATCAACGTGCTCCAGATCGGTGTCAGGAAGTAAAGCAGGATGATGATCGCGACCCGACCGTAGACGAAACCAACCGAGTAAAGCGCGAAAGCTGCACCGCCTAGTGCGACAGAGAGAAGGGCAACGGGGCTGGATTGACTGTAGCTCCGCCAATTTACAAACGCGACGGGCGACAGCACAACCGTCGCTGCGAACGTGATTGCGACCGTTCCCCATGCCCCCGGCAACCCCAAATCTGTCAGCGCACGAACTGGCAGCCAATAGAACCCCCAGAAGGCTCCCGTTCCAAAAACGATTGCCGTTGCTACAAGTATGGTTCTCGCGTCGTACATGTCCCATCCAGTAGTTGAATGACACCGTGGAACGCAAAGCTTTCTGCAAATGAATACGAAAGTTTTTTCAGGGCGCGATCCGCTGTGATCCACGTGGCCGACATTGAAGGCCACGCACCTCACAAAAACCCGCGGATTTCGTCCGGGATTTCCTCCGTTCAGTGACATGGCAATTCAGAGCTGATCAACGCGAAAGGGCGGGGAATTTCCCCGCCCTTTCCGTTTCTCACCGC
>NZ_SAIT01000033.1 GCF_004360145.1 Aliiroseovarius marinus
CTTAGCGTGGTTCTACGAAGAAACCTTCCGATGGGGCCTAATGGCGCGCAATCGACAAGCGGAACAAACCCGCACTGAACCGTGCGTAACGTCATCGCAACAACTCCGCTGCCGTGATCAAAGCTTGGGCGACATCAATCATGCGTTTGCCCTGATCCATCGCGGATTTGCGCATCAACTGATACGCTTCTTCTTCGCTCAGCCCCTTGGCGCGGATCAAAAGACCCTTGGCGCGATCAATGGTTTTCCGGTTCTCCAAAGCCTGCTTGGCCGCTTCCAGTTCAGACTGCATCTGGCTCATCATGCGGAACCGCGCGATGGCCGTTTCAAGAATGGGGCGAATGCGGTCGCCAGAAAGCCCCCCCACGACATAGGCGCTTAGACCTGCACGTACCGCCGCGGCCGAAAGCTCGGGGTTACTTTGATCCACAAACATGGCAACTGGCCGCTGATGCGCGCCGGATACCTCGCTGAGCGCCTCCAAAGTATCCCGACGGGGGTTGCTCAGATCAATCAGCACAATGTCCGGGTCATGTTCGGACAAAGCCGCAGCAAGATGACTGTCATCCGAGATGATTGCCACATCTGCCCAGCCACCATGGCAAAGCGCCTCGGTGACTTCCTCGGCACGCTCTTTGTGCTGTTCTACGATGACAATTTTCAAAGGGTGAGACATAGCCGCGATATAGCAAGCCATCTTGCGGGAACTCACGCAAAGCCAGTCGGATCCGATGCAAGAAACGGCAACTGCCGCAATATTGACCAAATATCCAAACCAGCGCCCAATAAATTGGCGCCTGCCCGCCACCCTCGCAGCCGTAAAAGGCCAATCAGACGGTTTGAACCCAGGACGCCGTTAAGGCGGGACGCGGCATGAATAAGCTATGCCAAAATGCTGGTGATCGACTTAAGAAGGCGACGTATCCGGACATAAACTTTGTTTACCAACCAGCCCCTCAGATCCACCCTACGACCGGCATGTTGTCGCGTTCTGTTGGCAAGGGCTTCTAACTCAAACGAGATCCCGAAGCGCTTCTCGAAGTCGCTGATCAAACGCAGGGCAAAAGCGTCGTTGCCGGTCTCACCACGCTCAGATTGCGCCGCACTATGGACATCTAGTTTGTCTATCAGGTCGCTTTTTTCATGGTCTAGAAGAAGCCGACGATCGCGAAACGCGCTATTCAAGGCAGCCTTGCATCCATTGAATTCAGACAGCCCTTTATCCATAGCCCGAGACTTCATGTCATAGAACGCGCGCAAAAAGTCACTATGGCTGAAATTGAACAGCAACAGCTCTGTTCCAATAGAAGCGTTTTCTGACGTGCCCTTGCTGTTACCTGCACCATGCTGTGGATCTGCAGCATCAGGCGCAACCCCGGATGCGTGTTCATCAGAAATTCCTGCAATCAAGCAGTCGTTCATACGTAACCGAAACAGGCTGCCCAAATCGCTTTTGACAAAAACGTCAGGACTTAAGAACAGCAGCCGCTCGACATCTACATACCGATTGATCAGTGTCAGACCAATCTCTGACCGGTTGGCGGAGTTCTTACCTATGATCCGGTCAAGATCGCCACTAATGTCAAATATCTCAATCTCTTCCACAGCATCAAGGTTCTTGATCTGTCTTAAACAGCTTAATTGCTCATCGTGGATTTGGTCAGCAAGTACGAAGAAGCGGATGCTGGTATTTTCAGATACGCCGCCAACAACTGACAGCATGGACGCAAATGTTGATGTCAAAGCGTCCCGGTCGGTGACATATGCTATGTTGATCTCGGGGCCCGTATACTTCGCTACAGGGTCTAGCGAGAGTTCTACCACGTCGGGACAGGGCTTATTCTTGATTGGGGAAGAAATAAGTGCCCCGATATTCACCTCAGCCAAAAGGTTTTCTGAGCGCAATCTCGCAGCCTGATCTGACGGCAGAACAAAGAAATCTCGATAGAGTTTTTCTAAGGCATTTTCACCTCGCTGCGCCTGCGATTTGATCAGAAGCGCCTGTTCTTTTCTTACAGGGCTCATACCTGCAGCGACTACTGTGCCATTTATCCGATCAAACCATTTCTTCTTCCAAAGCCCAAAGCTGGAAGAGTCAAAATGTAGAAGGCATCCCTCGGCATAGCTGGCTGTCTTCGCGCTGTGACCGTCCAAAGGACCATGAACGCTGATGTTGAAGCTTGAAAGGGGCAACCGGTAAACAGTTTTGCCTTTAGTGTGCCCCCAAAACCCGTTTCGCAGCAAACATGCATACGCCCCGAAGAACTCATACAGGCTGAAGTCAACAGGCGAGATTTTAGCAAGCGACAATGTTGCGCCGAACGGATGATGAATATCGTCCTGAGGGCTGAAACGCATTTCTTTCGTGCGGAAAGTAATCGCCTGAGTGCTGGAACCAGCAGCTTCAAACAGCGCGCCGACCGATTGTGTCACTTGGACCAGTTCATCCCCATCATGACATAGGAGCCATCTACTCCCAACTTCTTCGGCTCGTTTGGCTGCATCCAAATAGCAATCAACCTGACGCGCTTCTACATTGCTTCCCACGCCAAACCGGGAATTCCAATAATCCGCGTCGCATCTGACAATAGTCAATTTAACGTGGTCAAACTCATAGTTACTTTCTGCGTAAAGAAAGACGTGGTCGACCCCAAGGTTCAAATAATAGTTCACCAGACAGATAATTTGCTCGCTTGAACCATTGTGCATTACAGCCACGCTGCACTTGTCGAATGGGCTATTAGGAAACATCCTCAGTTCTTTCGTTTGGCGTAGGGTAATGTTCGCAGCACTCCTTGGTTACCGCGCGCTTTGCTGAAAAGGCCGAGCTTTGCACTTACTTAGTGTCGTCTTCAAATTCAGCCCTCTGAATCATAGCAAGTAGATGGTTTACCTAGAATATCTTATCCCTAAGCTTCTTATCTACTATCTTTCACCAGATGATCATTGCGAAGGCGGTTCAGTTCAGAGCGCGTCGAACGAGGCGGACAAGCTTCAGGAGTGGCTTTGAAAGGGTGCCAATCCAGCTTTCTTTGAGCTTTGTGTATCGCCCATGAGCAAATGACATTTCATTCAGACGGTTTTTGGTTTCTGCAAAACGTCCTGGCTCATGCTTCAGCTGCTCCATAGTCCAACGCACGTTGTCATACCGAAACTGAGCTGAATGTGCGCAGGACGCCTGAAACAGATCAAAGGGAAGGACGTTCCCGATTTGTGGCGATCCATCTTTCGTCCTCTGGTGGTCAAACCACTCTTGGCCCGAAAGCTCTTCATCCTGTTTGGATTGGAATAGCCGGAAGTTTGAGGATCGAAGCGCCTCGTTCTGGCTGATGTTGCGCAACAATTCTTCGCGCTGGTTGCGCGAGGTCCACAAAGCTTTACTTTGCATCACGGCGAATGCCTGTGCATCAGAGAGCGCGACGTTCACTGGCCGAAAAGTAAGTTCCAAGCCTTCGAAATACTTATCTCCTAGGATGCTGGAAAACCACTTTCCTGATCCTTCTTGTTTCACCACTTCGTAGCTGTCGAAATGGGTGCGCACAACGTTGGGTGCAGTTTGAAGAGTTCTTCGAATCTTATCAAACTGCAGCATTCCATTGCCGCTAAGTTGCTCTTGAAACTCAGCAGGACTTAAGAATTTATCATTGTGGATGGACGAGATGACCTCTCGGTACATCGATCTTAGCCAGCTTTGCGGCTCGCGGAAAAGCGCGACAATCTCAATCTTGGGAAAGCCAAGTTCGCGTGTGATCTTATGGACGATTTCCTCAAGATCGGCAAAGTCACTATCCTCGAAGTACAAATGCGATAATACGCTTTCAGCCGACATAACAACGGTGTGAACCTTTACAGGCTGCGCTTCGATCTCATAGGCAAGTTGGTCTTGGAATGCGTTAAAGATTTCCGCATCTGCTGTAATACCAAGTAGCGCTTTCAAATAGGCAGAATGACCCGCAGACCGCATCCGTCTTTCACCACGCTCGCGACCCACGCCGGTAACCGGATAAAGCACGCCCTTTTTGGAAAGATCCCGCCTGTGGATCTCCAACATATCCTGAATAGCGGACGTGCCGGTTTTCGGTTGGCCAAGGTGCAGTACTAGCCGTTCTACACCTGCAAGTAACTCGCCTGCAGGCCTCGAAGGCTTCAAGCTACTGTCAATGGCGTTTCTATGGAACCGAAGATAATGCGTAAGGCATTCTTGCGCCCAATCAAAGCTTTCAAGCTCGTACAGCTCGTGCACTTGTGCCAGATTCAGTCGCTCACGGTTCAAGACGCGGCGCAGCAGGTCAAACCTACTCGCCTTGATGCAAATTCGTGCGATATCCAGATCACCTTCGAATACCCAATCGGCGACTCGGTGTCGGCTTGAGAAATGTGGGTTTTGGTAAAGGATGTTATCCTTGTGTGTAAGCTTTTGTAGATTGGTAAAATAGGTCTGAAGCTTCGGAGAAAGGTCGCCGATCGTTGTGTACTTATCAACCGTGGAAAGTTCGGATTGGATTAACGGCGCCCAATTGCGGAGCATTGCAATCCAGTACCTAACTGCATTGGCATCAGAAAACTCCCGAATATTGCGTCCAGCCGCACGCACTTGATCATAGTTCTCACTGACGATCTCCATATGCGTGGAAAACATCTCGAACTGATCCCAAGTCACTCGTTTCATGGTGCTGTTTTCGTGTTCGCGATAAACCAGTATCGGCATATCGATAATGCTCATCCGTTCAGCAAGCATCATCGCCCACGTAAAGAATACGCGGTCTTCGCGTTGGCGAAGGCGATCTGAATAACGAATAGAATGTCGCTCAAGGAATGAACGTTCGAAAAGTATCTGCCACTGCATGCCGATATTTGTAAACTCGGGATGTGTTTCGACCGTTCCAGTTACACCTTTAAGTACATCAGATTGCTCAATCGTTTCGATTTCACCATTCTCTTTCAATCGAAGATAGTGACCGATGCACATGTCGCTTTTTGTCGTTTTCGCATGAGCAACCCATCTACTCAGCACCAATTCATCGACATACCAATCATCAGAATCGAGCATCGCGACATAGCGCCCAGTTGCGACATCCAAACCCCGGTTTCGAGATATGGCCTGCCCTATGTTTTCGTCGTTCTCCAGAATAAGAAGATTATCAAACTCGGTTGCCAGATGCTTTACAATTTCAAGCGAGTTATCGGTACTGCAGTCATCAATCAGGATGACTTCACAGTTCACATCCTTCTGTTCTAATGCCGAACGCAAGCACTGCTCGATATATTGTGAGGTATTGTAGCAGGGGACAATAATGCTGACATCAACGGTCATATTCGAGAACCTCTTACATACGTGGCAACGGTTTTTCTGCAGATACTATATTCTTGATAGAGTGATCATCCTGCGGCTATTAAATTTGCTGGGGCAGTGCAACCAGTAAGTTGTCCCAGCACCGACGTCAGCACCCTCCGGACAGGTTCATGGGCTTGAACAACGGGTTTCTTGTTCATCGATGAAGCTGCTCAGACACGTCTGACCCTATGTCGGACCGGCCAAAAACATTCATCAATTGATATGGCCCCATCGGAAGGTTTCTTCGTAGAACCACGCTAAGGAA
>NZ_SAIT01000034.1 GCF_004360145.1 Aliiroseovarius marinus
AAAGGGCGGGGAATTTCCCCGCCCTTTCCGTTTCTCACCGCTGCCGGTTTTAGAAGTGTGCCGACTTGGTGCCTGCCGGGATTTCCAGCGGCGGGGCGAACTTGGTCAGGTCGATGCCTTCGACGGCGGCCTTGTATTCTTCCAGCGTGGGGGTGCGGCCCAGGATGGCGGACAGGACGACGACCGGGGTCGAGGCCAGCAGGCTTTCGCCTTTCTTGTCCGGTGCATCCGCCACGACGCGGCCCTGGAACAGGCGGGTCGAGGTGGCCAGAACCGTGTCGCCCTTGGCGGCTTTTTCCTGGTTGCCCATGCAGAGGTTACAGCCGGGGCGCTCGAGATAGAGGATGTTCTCGTACTCGGTGCGGGCCTGCTGTTTCGGGAACAGGTCGTCGAACTCGAAGCCCGAGTACTTCTCGAGCACTTCCCAGTCGCCCTCTTCCTTCAGCTCGTCGATGATGTTGTAGGTCGGCGCGGCAACCACCAGCGGCGCCTTGAACTCGACCTTGCCTTTGGCTTTCTCGAGGTTCTTCAGCATCTGCGCCACGATCTTGATGTCGCCCTTGTGCACCATGCACGAGCCCACAAAGCCCAGATCCACATGCTTCTCAGCCTTGTAGAACGAGATCGGACGGATCGTGTCGTGGGTATAGCGCTTGGACACATCAGCGTTATTCACATCCGGGTCCGCGATCATCGGCTCGACGATCTGGTCCAGATCAACCACGACCTCGGCGAAGTACTTGGCATTGTCATCCGGGGTCAGAGCAGGCTTTTCACCGGACTTGATCTCGGCGATGCGCGCATCGGCCTTGTCGATCAGGCTTTGCAGCATGCCATTCTCATGCTCCATGCCCTTGTCGATCATGATCTGGATGCGCGACTTGGCCAGTTCCAGCGACCCGATCAGCGTCTCGTCATTCGAGATACAGACCGACGCCTTGGCTTTCATCTCGGCCGTCCAGTCGGTGAAGGTAAAGGCCTGGTCGGCCAGCAGGGTGCCGATATGCACCTCGATCACGCGGCCCTGGAAGACGTTGTCGCCATGCTGGGCCAGCATCTGCTGCTGGGTGGCATGCACCACGTCGCGGAAGTCCATGTGATCGGCCATCTGCCCCTTGAAGGTCACTTTGACCGATTCCGGGATCGGCATGGAGGCTTCCCCAGTGGCCAGCGCCAGCGCAACCGTGCCCGAGTCCGCACCAAAGGCCACGCCTTTGGACATACGGGTGTGGCTGTCGCCGCCGATGATGATGTCCCAATCCGACACGGTGATGTCGTTCAGCACCTTGTGGATCACGTCGGTCATCGCGTGGTATTCGCCCTTCGGGTCACGGCCAGTGACCAGACCGAAGTCGTTCATAAACTTCATCAGGCGCGGGGTGTTGGCTTGCGCCTTGGCATCCCAAACCGACGCGGTGTGACAGCCCGACTGATAGGCACCGTCCACGCTGGGCGACACAACGGTCGCGGCCATCGCTTCCAGTTCCTGCATCGTCATCAGGCCGGTGGTGTCCTGCGAGCCCACGATGTTGACCTTCACACGCACGTCCGAGCCAGCATGCAGGGTCTTGCCCGGCGTGGCGCCAACAGCGTTCTTGTTGAAGATCTTCTCAACCGCGGTCAGGCCCTGACCTTCATGGCTGACCTCTTTCGAGGGTGCAAAGACCTGCGGGGCCTCAACACCCAGAGCTTCCGCCGCAAATGTCTGCAGCTTCTTGCCGAAGACGATGGCGTAAGAGCCGCCCGCCTTCATGAACTCCATCTTCTGCGGCGTGAAGGACGACGAGACGTCCACCAGCTCTTCGCCGTCTTCGCTCAGCAGCTTATGGGTCTTGGTGTTGATCTTCAGAACCGTGCCGGTCTCGACCGAGTACTTCTCTTCCAGAACCGGGTTGCCGTCATTGTTCAGCACCGGGTTGCCATCGGCGTCCAGCTTCTTGACCCAGTTCTTCAGGTCCAGACCAATGCCGCCGGTCACGCCCACAGTGGTCAGGAAGATCGGCGAGATGCCGTTGGTGCCGGCCACAACAGGCGCGTAGTTCACGAAGGGCACATAGGGGCTGGCCTGTTTACCGGTCCACAGCGCCACGTTGTTCACGCCCGACATGCGCGACGAGCCAACGCCCATCGTGCCTTTTTCCGCGATCAGCATCACGCGCTTGTCCGGATGCTGCAGCTTCAGGGCTTCAATCTCTTTCTGGGCGGCTTCCGAGATCATGCACTTGCCGTGCAGCTCGCGGTCCGCACGCGAGTGCGCCTCGGCGCCCGGCGACAGAAGGTCGGTCGAGATATCGCCTTCGCCGGCGATGTAGGTGACAACCTGAACCTCTTCCTCCACGTCCGGCAGCTTGGTGAAGAACTCGGCCTTGGCATAGCTTTCCAGAATGTCCTTGGCGATGGCGTTGCCATCCTCAAGCGCTTCGGCCAGACGCGCGGTGTCAGCCTCATACAGGAACACCTGGGTCTTCAGCACCTCAGCCGCCTGCGCAGCAATCGCCTGATCATGGCCCAGCGCCAGATCCAGCAGCACCTCGACCGACGGGCCGCCCTTCATGTGCGACAGCAGTTCAAACGCAAATTCCGGCGAGATCTCGTCAACCGAGCTGACGCCCAGGATGATCTCTTTCAGGAACGCCGCCTTCACGCCAGCCGCGCTCGTCGTGCCCGGAAGCGTGTTGTAAATAAAGAAGTTCAGCGATGCTTCGCGCTCAGCATGCCCGGTGTCCTTGATCTGTTCGATCAGTTCCCCCACCAGTGCGCCGTCGTCGATCGGCTTGGGGTTCAAACCCTCGCCCTTACGCGCTTCAATCTCATTTAGGTAGTCGGTGTACAAGCTCATGACGATCCCTACGAATTCGAGTGTGATGCAGCCCCAGCACCCGGCAATACAGAATCCCACAATGCCAGATATGTCTGCGGTATGCCGCTGTATACCAAATGGATGC
>NZ_SAIT01000035.1 GCF_004360145.1 Aliiroseovarius marinus
TCCTAAACATAGGGGCGGACCAGTTCAGTTGGGGAGGCTCAATTGGTTTGATCCGTTTCATAGCGCGATCCTTATTCCATCACGTAGCCGTAAGAGCCCGAAAAGTCTTGTTTGGCGATCTCTGCGGCAACGCCAGTCTGCGGGGCAGCGGCTTTTGCCGTTTGACCAAACAGGAACAGGTCTTTTTCGGACGGGGGACGAATGCGGTCGGTGGGGACGGCCAGGAACTCACCACGGGTGGGCGAGACCAGATGGGCCGACACGATGATGACCAGTTCGGATTGGCGGCGTTCGTATTCGGTCGAGCGGAAGAGGGCGCCCAGAACCGGCAGATCGCCAAGCCACGGAACCGCACCGATTGCGTCCTGGAAGTCGTCTTCGATCAGGCCGGCAATGGCGAAGCTTTCGCCGTCGCGCAGTTCAACCGTTGTCGACGTCTCGCGGCGACGGAACGAGTTCAGGATCAAGCCACCGTTCTGGTAGCTAACCGAGCTGTCCAGGCCCGATACTGCGGCTTTAAGCTGCAGGTTGATCACGTCGTCCGTCAGCACCGTCGGCGTGAAGTTCAGTTCAACACCAAAGGGCTTGTAGCTGACTGCAATTGCACCATCATCCTGTGCGACCGGGATCGGGAATTCGCCACCGGCCAGGAACGATGCTTCCTGTCCCGACAGGGCGGTCAGGTTGGGTTCGGCCAGCGTGCGCACAGCGCCTTTAGATTCAAGGGCTTCAAGCAGAACGCCGACACGGAAGCTGCCAGCACCAAAGCCGATGCTCATCACACCTTCTTGGTCACCGCTGACGGTAATAACTTCGTTATCCGGAAGGTTGTTGCCGTTCTGCAGCCAAGTACCACCGGAAGCACCGATGTTAACGCCGCTGCCGACCGGGTTCCCGAAGGTGACCGAGCTTGACAGAGCTTTACGGACCGAGCGGGCCATTTCGGCAAAGCGTACTTTCAGCATGACCTGCTGAGTGCCGCCGACGCTCATCATATTAGATACGCGCTCGGGGGCGTAGCGGTTCGCCAGATCAAGTGCCAGCGTCATCTGCTGAGGAGAGCTGACAACGCCCGACAGCACGATGCCGTCGTTGGCGGTGCGCACTTCAATGCCTTCACCGGGAAGGATCTGGCGCAGACGCTCTTTAAATTCGCTGATGTCCGGTGTGACGTGCACTTCGACGTTGCTCAGAAGCTTTCCATCTGGCCCCAAAAGGGTCAGGGTTGTGCGTCCGGGCGCCTTACCCAGCACATAGATTGTGCGGTCCGACAGGGTCGAGATGTCTGCGATACCGGGGTTTGCAATGGAAAGTTCTGCAAACGGGTTGTCACTTTCCACGACCACGGCGCGGTTCATCGGAACCTTCAATGCGCGCGATGGGCCAGTGTCAGTAACACGAAGAGTTTCCGCAAAACCTGCTACAGGTGCGGTTCCAACTCCTAACGACAGACCCAATAGGGCCGCCTTGATAAAACGATCGATCTTCATGTGATCCTGCCTCTCTGATCACGTATGTTCTGGGGTCCCCGATGAAGACAGGATTTCCCCTTTGCTCGTTGACAATGTAGCCCTCTTTTCGGGGCAATCACCGCTTATTAGTCGCAACACTGCGGCGGATTGATTGAAAAATCAACATTCAATGACGTTAAGACCGGGGCTTATGTGTGCCTAACGCAACACTTATTCTGTTTAAGCCCCGGGCGCGTCTATTCTGGCTTGCCTTAGTTAGGGCAGGGAATGGGAGTTTCGATGATCTCGGCACCGCGGCGGGTGCGGACCGTACAGCTTTGCGCCTTGGGCGTGTTGATCTCGCCAATGATTTCGCCCTGACCAACTTCGACAGCTGTGGTGGTGGTTTCATCCTGCGCGCCAACCAGGGCCAGCGACAGTCGTCCGCTTGCCTGGGCCTGTGCCAGCGCAGCAACTTGTCGCGGTGTGACTTCGACAGTGATGGTTCGTGCGATGGTCGGGCCAGTTCGATCGCTGTCCGCGATCTGGTCAACAGCAATCAAATCGACGCTGGCCAGAATCAGCTTGGTAATGGCCTCGGTCACACCCGCTTCATTCACGCCGGTGCCCGACCAGTACACATCTACGCGGTCACCCGGGCGCAGAAAGCCCGATACACCCGAGCTGACGTCGACGCGAATGGCAAAAGCACGCATGCCTTGGCTCAGGCGCGACGACACCCCGGCATCTGCGCCGGGCTTCGACACCTTGACCGCCAACACGGCTTCGTCTTTTTCCATCGCGCGAAGCACGGTGCGGAAATTACGTTCGCCTTCGGGGAAAATCTCTTCCATGGTCCGGAATGTGCCTTCCGGAATGGCGTTCTCGGGCCATTTCACGGGGCGAATGTCTTCAGCCGTAAGTTGCTGGCCATATCTTAGGGACCTGTTGACCACAAAGACATCAACAGTGGGGACGATTGCGCTGCGCGCTGCACGTTCGGCATCCAGCTGGGCTTGATACCCTCCGATAAAATCGCGCGCCATGTATACGGCAAAGCCAGCCAGGCCGATGCCGACCGCCAAGACCAGTCCGAAGATCAAGCGCATCCGAATTCCTTTCGTGCATTTCAAACTACCGCCCGCGTGCCTGAACCGATTTGCATCTGAGGATTAAATCCAAATCAGAGACAATACTATAAAGGGCGGCGCAATATTGGACCACGGTAGCGCCGC
>NZ_SAIT01000036.1 GCF_004360145.1 Aliiroseovarius marinus
CGTTTTGGAGACATGACATCTGTATGAAACAAGCAGCTCTTAGTGCGTTTTTCGTAACTCTCATCTCCACAGCAATCTACGCGGGCCTTGGCTATTTCTTGGATTTTGGGTTCACGCTTACCCAAACGGCAATCTATGCCGCCATCTTCTTTGGCTTCATGGCAATCGCTAACTACTTTAGAAGCAGAGAGTAAAGCCGCGTTTGGATGTTCAAGTAGCAATGACCCGACCCGGCGACATCCTCGGATACGCAAGGGTCTCGACCGCCGACCAAGACCTGTCCGGCCAAAAAGACCGGCTGCTGCAACACGGTGCCATTCGCGTGTTCGAAGACGTGATCTCCGGCAAGACGTTCAACCGGCCTGGTCTGGTGGCCTTGCTTGATCAGGCCAGGCCCAACGATACGCTCGCTGTCATCCGTCTCGATCGCTTGGGCCGGTCGCTCAAGGAACTTCTGGAAACCGTCGATGACCTCAAGGCCAGGGAGATCAATCTGATCAGCCTTGAGGAACGGATCGACACAACATCCGCCGCTGGCGAACTCGTATTCCACGTCTTCGGGGCCATCGCGCATTTCGAGCGCCGTCTGATCTCAGAACGCACCAAAGATGGCCTGGTCAACGCCCGAAAGCATGGCCGCACCCCTGGGCGGCCGCCATTGCAGCCCGAGACAATCTCAGCCCTCCGAGATCTTGTCAGCGCCGGAAAATCCGTCGCCCAGGCCGCAAAACATCTCGGCATAGGCAGATCAACAGCTTACAAAATCATCAGAAACACCGCGCCATAAACCATGTTCAGGCTTCGTTCTTCCTTAGCGTGGTTCTACGAAGAAACCTTCCGATGGGGCC
>NZ_SAIT01000037.1 GCF_004360145.1 Aliiroseovarius marinus
CCGGTAGCTGAATAAGCTGCCGGCGTTTGGCGTTCGAGGGGGGAGTTGTTGAATTAACCGCCTTCCGCACCGTTTAGATATCAGATCGGATTTGATGTTGCGCTTTCTGAGGCCCTATGGCCTTATGACAGCCGTCTACAAGCTTTCTATGGGATGTCATTATGAGAATAGCAGCGATTACAATGGCTTACCAAGAATACGCCATGTTGGAAAAATGGTATCACCACTATGGTGATCTTGTCGGCTACGAAAATCTTTATGTAGTGTCTCATGGATTTGATGAACGCCATCGTGACATCACCCCGGGGGCAAGTCACATCACGTTCCCAAGGCATCAGGTAAAGGGGTTTGAGGGAAACCGTCAACACGCCTTAGCTGAGCTGCAGAAATCTTTGTACCGCTACTATGATGCGGTGATCAGAGTCGATGTGGATGAATTTTTATTTGTTGATCCGCAAATCCATGACAGTTTCATAGGCTGCATTCAAAAAAATATGAAGAACAGCACCCAAGCCTGGTATGCATTGGGATTCAACTCTTTCTGCCTTGACCCAACGGACAATGCCGACACGGGGCCGAATATGAGCGCCATTGCAAGGCAAGCGGTTGCTACCTCGGTCTACTCAAAGGCTATCGCTGCCAGAAACAGTTTCGTGGTGTTTCTACATGGCGCGTTGTACACGGGAAAAACAGTATTCAACACCAAGGCGTGTGTCATGCCAGATGGGCTATAAAGGGCGGCGCAATATTGGACCACGGTAGCGCCGCC
>NZ_SAIT01000038.1 GCF_004360145.1 Aliiroseovarius marinus
CGAAGAGCAGTTCCGCGCCGGTTTTGCTCAGGGGTACGAAGCCCAGTTCGTCGATGATCAGAAGCTTTGGGGCGAGCATCTGCTTTTGCAGCCGTAGGAGGCGTTTCTCATCGCGCGCCTCGATCAGTTCGTGCACGAGCGCGGCGGCGGTGATGAAGCGCACGGGTAATCCCTTTTGGCAGGCCGCAAGGCCAAGACCGAGGGCGACATGGGTTTTACCCGTGCCAGAGGGTCCCAGAGCAATGACATTCTCCCGGCGCTCGATCCAGCCACAGCGGGCCAGGTCCAGCACCTGCACCTTGTTGAGGGCGGGGATCGCCTTGAAGTCGAAGCTGTCCAGGCTCTTGGGTGCCGGGAACTTCGCAGCTTTGATCCGGCGTTCCACCATGCGTCGTTCCCGGTCGATCAGCTCCAGCTCGGTCAGGCGCAGCAGGAACTGGATGTGATCCAACCCTTCGACTGCGCATTGACGTGCCACCTTCTCATACTCGCGCAGCATGGTGGGCAGCTTGAGCTTCTTGAGATGATGGCCCAGCAGGATATCGGGGGTATCGTTCATACTGCGCCCTCCGACAGGAGCGCCATGTAGCTGGAAGGCTTGGTCGTTTCTACAGCCGCTCTCGGAAGATAGGGGTAGAGCGACAGATCGAGCCGTGCGGGTCGGCGCTCGACCTGACACAGCGCCAGATGTTTGATCGCATCAAAGGCAATGGCCCGCTTTTGTAGCGCCACGCGTACCGCCGCGCATAGAACCGGCAACTCA
>NZ_SAIT01000039.1 GCF_004360145.1 Aliiroseovarius marinus
CAATTCACCTGTCGCCGTAAGAACGCGGTGCGTTCTTACTCGATGATTTTCGACACAACGCCCGAACCAACGGTGCGGCCGCCTTCACGGATAGCGAAGCGCAGCTTCTCTTCCATGGCGATCGGAGCGATCAGCTCGACGTTGAACTTCAGGTTGTCGCCCGGCATAACCATTTCGGTGCCAGCAGGCAGCTCAACGGTACCGGTCACGTCGGTGGTACGGAAGTAGAACTGCGGACGGTAGTTCGCGAAGAACGGGGTGTGACGGCCGCCTTCTTCCTTGGTCAGGATGTAGACCTCGGCTTCGAACTTGGTGTGCGGGGTTACCGAACCCGGCTTACACAGAACCTGGCCACGCTCAACTTTCTCACGGTCGATACCGCGCAGCAGAACACCAACGTTGTCGCCGGCTTCACCGCGATCCAGCAGCTTGCGGAACATTTCAACACCGGTACAGGTGGTTTTCTGAGTGTCCTTGATGCCAACGATTTCGATCTCGTCGCCAACGTTCACAACACCACGCTCAACACGACCGGTTACAACGGTACCGCGGCCCGAGATCGAGAACACGTCTTCGATCGGCAGCAGGAAGTCGCCGTCAACCGGACGATCCGGGGTCGGGATGTACTCGTCCACAGC
>NZ_SAIT01000040.1 GCF_004360145.1 Aliiroseovarius marinus
ACGGTGAAAGGCGTCAACTTCGTCGATCTGATCGACGCGGGTGACCCGGTGGAACAGGCGCGCGCCTATGATGCCGCCGGTGCCGATGAACTTTGCTTCCTCGACATCAAGGCGACCCACGAAAATCGTGGTACCATTGCGCGCTTGCGATAAATCAAGGGTATCAGAGCTAATTTAGCCTACCCTGTTTCTATGACTCAGTCCAACGACCCGCTCAATTCTACTGTCGCGAAATGGCGTCACAAACGCCGTCTCGCCATATCCTTGATGATCGCTGGAGCCTCTCCATTGAGCTTTCTGTTGCTTGGAGTGGTGTTGAGATTCGTCTCACTATGCTGGTTTCCCAATGGTCCTGCGTATTGCGATGATTTCAACCACCCTGCCGTTTTGACCCCATCGCTGCTAATTATGCTAGGTATGTATGGGATATTCACGCTGCCGATACTGATTGCCGGGGGCATTTGGTGGTTTAGGCTAAGACGCAGACGTCCCGAGGACTGATCCCATTTCCCATTGAGATTGACCGCGTTTCCGG
>NZ_SAIT01000041.1 GCF_004360145.1 Aliiroseovarius marinus
TCGGCCATCCTGCATGGGCACACGGAGACCATTGAAGAACGCCTGCAGCGTGATCTTGCCGCGATGCGGCCCTTGCCCGCCGCTCCCTATGAGGCCTGCGCCAAAGCCACCGGTCGCGTGAGTTCACAATCCCTGGTGCGCTACAGGACCAACGACTACTCGGTCCCCAGCACCTATGGCTTCCGGGATGTGACGATCCGGGCCTTTGTGGATGTGGTTGAGATTGGCTGTGGCGGTGAGATTATCGCACGCCATCCGCGCTGTTATGAACGTGAGCAGATGGTCTTCAACCCGGTGCATTACTTTGCCCTATTGGAGCGCAAGCCTGGTGCGCTGGATCAGGCCGCGCCCCTGGCTGATTGGGAGATGCCGGAAGAGTTGCAAACCCTGCGCCGCT
>NZ_SAIT01000042.1 GCF_004360145.1 Aliiroseovarius marinus
CGCGACGCGCCAACGGCGGCGCCCAGCTTGTCAGCCAGTTTCTCGATCAGGGCGAAGTCCTCTTCCGAGCCAACGCCACGGCCACCCGACACGACAACGCCAGCCGAGGTCAACTCGGGGCGGTCGCTTTCGGCAACCTTGTCTTCAACCCATTCCGACAGGCCGGGATTGTCAGCAGCGCCGATGCTTTCAACAGCAGCCGAGCCGCCTTCGCCAGCGGCGTCAAAGGTCGACGTGCGGAAGGTGATGACCTTCTTGGCGTCCGACGACTTGACGGTCTGCATGGCGTTGCCAGCGTAGATCGGGCGCTCGAA